>CALKER010000006.1 GCA_938084835.1 uncultured Thermoguttaceae bacterium | reverse complement strand
CTTCTTGGAAAAGCGAAATTCAAGAGTTGGCAAATATTCAAATCCCTAGGAGGCAAACGAGATGAAAAAAGCTACTTGGTTCCTTCTAAGTTTGGGTTTAGTGCTCGCTGTAAGCCTACCGGCAAATGCTACGTATGTCGGCGGCCTATTGAACTACGACGGCTCGGAAAATACGGTCGGAGCTTACGGTTATGGGGGCTTTTATGAGTGGTCAAGCCAAGGGTATCAGCCGAAAAGTGTCCAAAATTTAGGAACCCAGTTGAGCGTGGGGGACATTTTGGTTGGAGTCTTCAATGCTCACACTGTCAATAATCAGACACAGTTCTCCGGGGAACTCACAAAATACTTGGTTCTCGAAGTGAAAGAGATCTCCGGAAATAATATTGTTAAATTTGGTGGTCGAAGTTCAGGAAGGCCGGACCCCTTCGGCGTACTAGCCGCAGATGAGGTTCTCCGGGTATATCTTGACTCGACGAAGAACTTCACGATTTTGGGTAGTAGATCTGCTTCGGTTGCGTCCGCGACAGACGGTACCCTCTTTGCTTCGTTTAAGCTGGGAGATTCAGGAACCGCAGCTGCGTTACAGGTTTATACTCCGATTGCGGGCGGATTGGGGGCCGCCGTTAACGTATCTGATACCGGAGGCTGGAACTGGCTGAAGGTAACCACGACTAAAGTTCCCGGAATGGGGCAACTCGAGTCTAACCTCGTTATCGAGGACGCGTTGTTATCTTTTGCGACACCGACAGCGGGGGGGGTGTGGAGCTTGTCGCTTAGCGACAAGGAAAGTTTCCGGCTGACGCCGGAGCCGGGGACAATGGCCGGACTTATTGGCCTCGGGCTTAGTGGTTTGGTTGGCTTTGCATTCCGGCGGAAAAGGGCATAGTTCCCCCGCCAATTTTAGTGGCGGTCTTAAGGCGTTTTGTTTCCGCTCATTGACGAGCAGCTGTTTAACTGTGCCACATTCAGACCTCCGACGGGCGCCGCCAGGCGCCCGTTTTTTGTGCCTCTGCAACCTCCGCGGCAGACCTCAATGTTAGTTCATCGGCCTTTGGGCAGAAAGCGTCTTACCTCGCTTTGCAAAGCGACTTTAAGCTATCGCGTCCGGTTGTGGCCTGGGCAGGATCCGGCCAAACGCGCTCGGGGGCGATCCACCGGGCCGGGGAAGTTCATGGGGCTGAGTGAGCTCCGCAGTTTTCGTGGCAAAACTGCATGCACCCGGCCCTGAGACTTCCAGAGCTTGCAAACGATCTGCCGCGAGAGACGTGAGGATCTTTATCTGTGTGCCACTGGTGGCTCCAAGCAGGGTCCCGTGGTGCAGCCTCGCCAAGTCATATGCCTCTGCGGCGAAGCTGGCACGTCCGCAAAGATATTCCCGCCTCATCCCTGTGTATAGGCTCTGATGAGGCGGAACCGCCTCCCACCGCGACATGCACGGCAAACTCGAACACTCAACACCCGGGGCCTGACAACATGACGTACTCCCCCGAACGCTTCGGCAAGACGGAGTTATTTGGGGTCCACCGTTCCCTCCTGGTAGGAAGTTCAGCAAATCCCCGGGCGTGTATAAGCCACCAGCGCGCTTGGGAGGGTTTTGGCGGAGGTGGGAGTATGGCAAAAGCAGCGCGGAAAAATTATCTTGTGGTATCTTGTGGTCAAACCAGCCTGTCGGGAGAACGGAACTTCGTTGTTAATCCTCCCAACTGACTTTTCCCGTGGGAAGTGTGACTCTCAGACTTTCGGGCGGAGGTGTTGCAGGTTTTCAACACTTCGTCGGCCATAAGGTTGCCGGCGTAATACCGCCAAGTAGCCTTTCCGCGGCGGCAAACATCCCCACCGAGAAGGTGTCCCCTAAGCCGCAGCTATCTTCTGAGCTCAAACATTCAGTCCCAAATGGGCGGGCGCAACCGCGGACACGCATCGACTCCGCTATCGCCGGGAGGCTGCATGCTTATTGGCCTGAAATTTGCTATGGAACGTTGTACTCGGCGGAATGAAACCTTACCGCCGGGATGATAAACCTCGAGGCGGCTTCAGGCAAGCAAACCGTTTTTGAAAAAGCGGATAATTCGAGGCCGCTCCCATTCGTGAACAAAGCATCAAGCTAATTCGGCACACGGGAGCCTCGGAGGTGAAACAATCACCTGTAAGAAAAACTACGCGGGAAGATGATAAAAAATTCTCGGTCCATTTGGTTGACGGTTTTCCTTGACCTGACTACCCTAAAAGGAGATTTCTAGCCGCACAAGCGGGCCGGGCCAGATGGCTCTCTTTTTGTCTCTGTAGGCGGGGACATCGCTCGGGCGAGGCCGCCTGACTGCAGCCGGGGAAACGGAATATCTTGTGGGCTTGCCTCCTATTCGCATGGTCCAATGACTACCGACAAGAACGGAGTCCGCGCACATCCAAGGCATTGCCGATCCTGTGGGTTCTTTAGTGGTATTATGGTGATCCGAATATGGGGCCTTGGCAGTTACCAATTTCTTATGGGAGGGGGACCTTGGGGTGAGCTTCTTCCAACGTGACCCAATGCTGTGGCAAATTCTCATCTTAGGCGTGGTGGCGTTTGTGTCGGCGGTGGGCACCACATCGCTCCTGTGCCTTCACGCAGCTCGGTGGGGCCTAGTGGACAAACCGGACGGGCACCGCAAAACCCATGCGAGGGCAACACCCCTAGGTGGGGGGTTGGCCGTCTTTATCGGTACAGTGGTCAGCCTTTTGGTGGGGTTCGGGTTACTTGATAGGCAGCTTGTTTATGAATTGGAGGAACAGCTTTCGCTTGGCCCGTTAGCGGTGGCCAGCTTGGCCATTGTACTGGTCGGTCTTGTGGACGATCGGTGGGGACTTCGCGGGCGGCATAAGCTTGCGGCACAAATCGCGGTGGCGCTCTTTTTAGTAGCTACGGGGTTTTATTTCCAGCGGGTGGGACTTTTCGGGTGGACGTTTGACCTGGGAATTTTTGCCCTGCCTTTTGTGGTCTTTTGGTTTGTGGGGGCGATGAATGCGGTCAACCTTCTAGATGGGGCTGACGGATTTGCAGGCACGGTGGGGCTGATTATGAGTTTGGGCTTGGGCTGGATCGCGTTGGCCAGTGGCCGACTCGAGGCGGCGTTAATGGCTTTCGTTTTTGCCGGAGCCTTGTTGGGGTTTTTGGTCTTCAACCTTCCCCCCGCGAAGATATTCCTCGGTGATGCGGGAAGCATGCTCATCGGACTGGTGATCGGAGCCATTTCTATTAAAGCATCGCTGCGAGGGGTAGGCACACTTTTGTTGGCAGCCCCCTTAGCTTTGTGGGCCATCCCTATCATCGATGTCCTTGCCGCCATCATTCGACGGTCACTAACCGGTCGAAGCATTTACAGCACGGACCGAGCCCATATCCATCACCGCCTCCTCGAAAAGTTAGGCTCCAATCATTTGCTGCTTTTCGTCATCGGAGCCATATCCCTGGTGTGTGCGGGAGGGGCGTTGGGTAGCATTGTGTGGAAAAGCGACTGGATGGCCGTGCTGGCCGTTGGGTGCGTTTTGTGTATCCTGGTCATCGGCGATCTTTTTGGTCGAGGGGAACTGTACCTTCTTTTGCGAGCCTTGCGACGGGCAGTTCGGCCAATTTTCGGTCCGAGGGACCGTTTTTTGCTCGGCGAAGACGAGCTCGCCGTTCATATTCAGGGCTCTCTGGATTGGCAAGGGCTCTGGGACGAGATGCGGCGGGACCTCCAGCCTTTCGGTCTTGCCCGAGTGCGGCTTGACGTCAATATCCCTTGGCTTGGGGAGTCGTTCCATGGGCTTTGGCCGGGGGCATCCGAGGAATTACCGGAATCAGATTCCAAACGTTACTTGGTTACTGTGCCCCTTTGTGTGCACAAGCAAAAAGTCGGTCAATTGAGCTGCGAGGGTCATCGCAACGGAGAAAGTGATAAGCTCCTGGCCGCCCAGCTTTTTGATTATGCCCGGGTTGTAGAGCAACGCATCGGGGAGATGATCGAATCGGTTCAGGCGGCGAGAACCTTAACAAGTTTGGTTAGAGTCGGTTCTGCTGAAAGAGGTGCATCCAGAGGTAAGTATCCTCAACTTGTGCGAAAATTTCCGCGTTGACATCTCCAGCATTTCGTCAGCGCGCATTTTGGCAAAGCTCGGGGCATTATTCGCCGGAATCACGCGGTGGTGGTTCCCAAACGTGTGCGGCAGGGACATCTTCCCAAGGGGGTGGCCCGAAGGGACGGGAGATATCCATGATAAAGGGCCGGGGTGTGAAAAGGCAAATTAATTATCGGTTCCTTGCTATTTTCCTCATCGCAGTGGTGCTACTGGGAGTTGGCGTGCACCTCCTTCACGGGTTCCAGATGCGCCGCAATGCCGTTCTTTTTTTGCGGGAGGCTCGTGCCGCTCGCCAGGCGAAGGAGGCTGGTACGGCTGTGCGTTATTACCGGATGTACTTAGATGTTCGGCCCCACGATGTGCCCGTGTTGGCGGAGTATGGGCTTCTGCTTTGTGATTTGGGTCAGTCGGGTGCAGCTTATGGGGTACTAGAGCGGGTGTTACGTCTTGATGCCCGGCAGGAAGAGGTCCGCCGGCGGCTAGTGGATGTGGCCATTCGGCTGGGGCGTTTTCGCGATGCCAAAGAGCACCTCAGCTTCCTGCAAAAGGAACGGCAGGAGTTAGATGTCGAACTTTTGGAAAAACGAGCCCGGTGCGAAGAGGGGCTTGGCAACTATCATGAGGCGGCTCAGCTTTATCGGCACGTAATTGCCAAAGCTCCTGATCGGCTCGAGTCGTATCTCCATTTGGCCGATCTGCTAGATAAGCGGTTGGGACAGCCGGAGCAAGCCGAAGCGGTTATTCAGGAGCTTGTGGACAATGCTTCTAAGGTTTGCAGGGCGTGGGTGCTTCGAGCGGATTTCTTGCGTGGCCGTCGCCGGTTTGCCGAGGCGCTGGAGTCGGCACAGCGGGCGCTGGCACTCGATCCGAAAAATGTGGTGGCATTACTTCTTGCGGCAGAATGTGCCCGAGAACTCGAGCGTTTCGAGGAAGCCGTAAATTATGCCGATCAGGCGACCCAGCTGGCTCCAAGGCTTGTTCAAGCTTACCAGGTAAAGGCCAATATTCTCGTGGCTATCGGCCGGACTGAAGAAGCAGTCGCCACCGTGGAGTTGGCGGTAGAGCACGATCCACGGAACCAACAGCTCCGGTGGCATTTGGCAAATTTGTATGTGGAAGCGAAGAAACTACCGCAGGCCGAGGAGATTGCCGGCCGGCTGGAAAAAGAAAACTTTTCGCCGGGCTTGGTTCAATATCTGTGGGGTCGGATCGCCATGGAAAAGGGAGAGTGGCGTCTTGCCCGGCAACTGTTGAGGCGCGCGCGGGCCGCCTTAGCGGCAGAGTCCGAGCATGTCAAGTATGTGGACTTTTGGCTTGGAGTTGTCGAGGGGCACTTGGGGAATCGCGATGAGCAACTTTTGGCGTTCCGCCGCGCCATAAGTGCCGATCCGTTTTGGGTGCCGGCGCGTTTGGGGGCGGCAACGGCCTTGGCCGCCTTGGGCCAAACGTACGCGGCTGTTCAGGAATCTCGCCAAGCATTTGCGTTAGGAGGGAATCGAGTTGATGCGGGCATCCAGCTTTTGAGCTTACTTATCCTTACAAACTTAGTAGCACCGAAGAGCGAGGTCTCCTGGACGGAGGCAGAGCAGCTTGTGGAGGCTTTGGAGAAAGCAGCTCCGGATGATTGGCGGCCTGTGCTGCTCCGGGCGGAGATCCTCGTCGCTCAAAAACAAGTAGAACAGGCGCGACACATTCTCCGCGAGGCTCGGAATAAATGGCCCAAGGAAGTCGAAGTGTGGCTCGCGGAGGTGGCTTTGGAGCGCCGGCAGCGACAGTTTGACCGAGTGGACACAATTCTGCAGGAAGCTGAGAGGGAGTTGGGAGATAACCCTCGCCTGCGCCTTGCGCGGGCCCATGCATGGTTGGAACAATTCGGCGAAAACGCTACGGAGCGCATTCGTCAACTGGGTGAGCGCGTCTCCGAGTGGAGCCGTGAAGAACGGGCCCAGCTTTTAGTGGGTTTGGGGGCATTTTTGCTCCAACTTAATGACTTCGAGGTAGCCCGCCAGTACTGCTCAGAGGCGGCCAAGCTTCTGCCGCATAATCTCCGTGCGCGAATCCTCCTTTTCGATCTTGCCCTCCGTGCAGCAGATCCGGAAGCGTTGGGGGAAGTTGTGGCCGAAATCGAACAGATTGAGGGACAAGGGGCTTTGTGGCATTACGGCCGGGCGCTCGAGCTGGTGTTGCGGTCGATAGTCTCCAAGGAAAACCACTGGAGCAAAGCCCGAAATCTGTTGATGCAGGCAGCGGCCCTTCGGCCAGCGTGGTCCCGTATTCCCCTGCTTTTGGCAGAAATTGCCGAGCGACAAGGAGATAGCCAACAGGCACTAGCCTATTACCAACGGGCCTTTGACCTGGGCGAGGATAATCCCCGGGTGATCCGCCGCTTGCTTCAGCTTTTATACGAAAGGCAGCGGTACGGCGAAGCGGACCGTGTACTTCGTCGGCTTGAAGAATTACGTGCCCCCTTTACAGGAGACTTGGTTCGGCTGGCATCGGAGATATCCTTGCGACTTCAGGAGTTCGACCGTGCTTTGGAGCTGGCCCGGCAAAGCGCGGCCGTCTCCAACGATTATCGAGACCGAGTATGGTTGGCCCAAGTGTTGACGATTCTTGCCATTCGTGCCCGTGCTGAAGGACGCTTTGCACAGTTTGATCAAATGGTCGCCGACGCTGAGCGGGAATACCGTGCCGCCCTTTCCCTCAATCCGCAAGCCATTGAGGCTTGGGTGGCGATAATTCGATTCTACGGTGCTATTGGCCAAAACGAGGAGGCAGAGGCGGCGCTTCAGGAAGCCCAAGCCACACTGTCCCAGGGACTTGGGCCTTTAGCTTTGGCTTACTGTTATACACTGCTGGGGCGGTACGAGGATGCGGAAAGAGTTTATCAAGAGGCTCTGGCGGCTGATCCAGCCAACCCGGAAATCATCCGTGCCGCTGGGGAATTTTACCTCCTCGTGGGCAAGGATGATTTGGCTGCCCAACAGCTCGAAAAACTAGTCGGCGCCAAATCTTCGGCGGAGGAATCGCAGCTTCAGTGGGCCAGACGAACTTTGGCGTTTGTCCTTTCCCGCCGGGGAGATTATCCGAGCATAGCTCGAGGCTTAGCCGTCCTCGAGCCTAATCTGCGGGAGTCGGTGGTGACTGCGGCAGACCGTCGGGTTCAGGCACTACTTTTGGCCCAGCATCCACAAAGAAAGATGCGTCAACACGCGCAGCGCATCTTGGAGGAACTCGCGGAAAAAAAGGAGGTTGCGGATGTTGGTGACCGTTACGTCTTGGCCCGGCTCTACCTGGCCGCAGGAGAAATCCATAAGGCCGTCCAACAGATGCGAACCGTTCTGGCGACGAAAGGGGACAACCCGGAATTTTTGGCGTTTTATGTGCGATTGCTCCTGGCAAGGGATGATGTTGTTGAGGCAGAGATTTGGAGTCGTCGCTTGGAGGCTCTAGCGCCCAAGGCCTATGAAACGGCCGACATCCGTGCCGAGGTTCATGCCCGGCGTGGACGAACCGGGGAAGCAATTGCGGTGTTGGAATCGTTTTTGCATCAATCCACTCAGGAGCAGGGCGGAGATAGTGATGGCCGTGAGGAAGAGTCTGGGCTTCATATCCGCACAGGGTTAGTGGCTGCCTCACTTATGCGACTGAGCCTCTTGTTACAACATAAGAACGATGTTGCTACCGCAGAAACTTTAGGCCAAAGAGGTGAGGAGCTTTTCAAAAAGTTCGCAACCGAAGTCCCAGGCGAACGCCGGGCAGATGCTCAACTGGCTTTGGCTTCTTATATAGCCCGGAGAGGTCGCTTGTCGGAGGCGCTGACCATTTTGGAAAAGTGGGCCGAGCAGGCCGATCCTGAGTTTCTCCGCATGGCAATGGCCGCTTTCGTGGGAGCTCTCCCCGAAGGAGCTCAAGAGTGGCAGGTACTTCGCCAAATCGTGGCCAGAAAACGTGACCGAGATCCTTCGTCGTTGGCCCTCCTGATGGTGGAGGCAGAGCTTGCAATCCTTACGCGCGATTATCCCGGGTCCGAAGCTGCATACCGCGAAGTTCTTCGACAAGACCCGAAGAATTTTGTAGCTATGAACAATTTGGCCGTCACGTTGGCCGTTTTAGAGAAAGATTTGGAAGAAGCAGAACGCGTGGTCAGGGAGGCGTTGTCAATCGCAGGACCACGAACCGAGATTTTAGACACATATGCTCAGGTGCTTATGGCAAGGGGACGACTTGATGAGGCGCTTAAGGTATTAGGGGAAGCAATCGCGGATAGTCCCTTGCCCGTCCTTTACTTGCGGCAGGCACAGATCTTTCATCGTTCTGCTCAGTTGGCGGCTGCGGAACGCGCCTTGTTAGAAGCAGAAAAATTGGGCCTCAACGTGCAAACGCTGGCCCCCTCGGATCGGGATCTTTACCGTAAATTGAAAGGCGAGCTCGAGGTTAAACGCGATGCACACATTCCTTCCCTTAAAGATCCGAAGCAAGTAGCTCCTTTGTCGACAACTTTGCGTGGTCCCGGGATGTTTTTGGAGCCTGCTACCTCGTGGCCCAAAAGTAACCTAGCCTCAAGGGATTCCCTCTTGCTGGTCTAGGCACGGAACCTGACAGCGCATGTTGTGCAGTCTTGCAGAGCAACCTTTTGATGGCCCCCAGCGGACGTGTGGAGCCTAGGCAGAATCAGTGGGGGTTTTATTTTACCGGAAATTTTGGGGAGTAACGGAACGAGCAATGGGGCCACAAAGATGTGTGTAAAGGCACCTTGCAAATGTTGGATGAGAACTCTCGTACGAATTGGCATTCCTTACCTTTTCAGGTGGAAAAACCAACCCTTATGAGTTGGTCTCAAGTGGTGCAAAACGGGAAGTTCGCAGTTGCTTGGGCAGTGTTGGCCGGAGCGATCGTTTGGGGCTACGCTTATCCCTTTTGGGGTTTGGCACTGAGATGGTGGAAAGAAGCCGATTACGGCCACGGATTTTTCGTACCGGTGTTTTCCGCCGTACTTCTTGTAATTCGGTGGAAAGACTATCGCAAACGCTCTTTTGAGGTCACGAACTCGGCTTTTTTGATGGGATTAGCGCTCATAGGCGTAGCATGGCTTTGCCGGTACATCTCCTACGAATACTATGTGCGATTGTTGGAGCCTGCTTCGCTTCTTCCCGCGTTAGCTGGGATGGCCCTTCTCATCGGAGGTTGGAATGGTTTGGGATGGTCATGGCCGGCAATCGCTTTTTTGATTTTTATGATTCCGCTGCCGGGGGCACTCGCGGATCTTCTTCGGCACCCTCTGCAACGCATGGGGACGGTCGCAAGTACATACTTGCTGCAACTGATCGGTGTGCCGGCAATCGCAAGGGGAAATGTCATCGTTCTTACGGAGGGAGAACTGGGGGTAGTGGAAGCATGCTCGGGCCTTAGGATGATGGTTCTGTTTTTTGCGGTATGCGTGGGCGCAGCTTTTCTTGTGCGCCGGCCACTTTTGGACAAGATCCTGATGGTCATTAGCGCTCCCCTAATTGCTGTGGGGGCCAATATCTTCCGCATCACTTTAACGGGAATCCTTCATGAGTTTACATCTGCAGAGCTTGCAGATTTTGTCTTCCACGATTTGGCCGGCTGGCTAATGGCTCCGGTGGCCTTGGGGTTGCTTTCGGCCGAGCTCTGGTGGCTGGACAAGGTGCTGGTTCCGGTTCCGTCTGGGGCTTCGGTGCTGGTGGTAGAAGGGTCTCGACGGACGACAAACCCAAAAGAAGTTCCGGGGGATGACCGGCCACGGTCAAGCAATGCTAACCCTCGGGTCCAGGCTAGGCGCCACCGGAGGCATTCGGGACGGCCAAAAATGCCGCGGGATTAGTAGCGGGTGGGTTTCCCGTTAAGGCATTAGAGCCCACCTTTTGGTTTGGACTAGGGGAGGCGGTTAAAATGGAAAAGAATCTACGAGACCCGCAGCCGGCAAACAACTTCTGGACGTCGCTCAAAAGCCAGCTGGGATCGGGTTGAAATGTAAGGTCCAACCGCCGGATCGATCAGCTTTGGAACAACTTTTGCACAAACTCGCATTCTAACTGGGTAAATCAATCAAGAGTTGGAAGAAACGAAGACACTTTCGAAGAGGGTTAATTAATGTCCGATCAGTTGCCCGTCACGCGTAACCCATCGGGCCCCGCAAGTCGGCAATACGCAGATATCCACTATGGGGGAGTATGGGATGCCCAGTATGCCGCGGCCTGGAGTGCGGAGGAGAAATCGAGAAGTCCCTTGACGGCCTATTGGCACGCTTTCCGGCGTTATTGGGCAGCAGCGACGGTTTTAGCGATTTTGTGCGGTTCAAGCGCAGGATTGGCTACTTGGTACTTGTTGCCCCAAAAGTTCACGGCTTCAGCGCTGTTGCGAATTGCCGCCAATCCCGAGCCCATTCTTTTCAATAATGCGTTTCAATCCGCCTCATATGAAATTTATCGAAGCACACAGCAACAGTATCTCACAAGCCGCTATGTACTTTTGGCTGCGCTTCGGCAGCCTCAGGTGGCAGAGTTGGCTACGGTCCGAGAAGAGCCTGACCCAGTAGCGTGGATCCAGCGGGGGGTGCGCGTCCGTTTTCCCGGCAACAGCGAATTGATGGAAGTTAGTTTCACTGCTCAACGGCCGGAGGAAGCTGCGGCGGTTGTCAACGCCGTCGTTGATGCTTATCTTCAGGAGGTGGTGAGCGTCGAGCTGGCAGACCGCCGTCAGCGACTAGACGATTTGGATCAACTTTACAGTGAAAAAGAGGCAGAGTTGCGAAAACGCCGGAACGATTTAATGCAACTGGCCGAGCAACTTCAGACTAGCGACGCCGAATCACTGAGTTTACGAGAACGAAGTGCTCTCCAACGTTTCAGCGCTTTCCGTCAAGAACTGGCGAATATCCAGATGAGCATCTTGCGGGCGCAGGCGGAGATGAAAATCCGGGAAGCCTGGGCCAATGAAGCTTTGCAAATTCCGGTAAGCGAACAGGACTTGGAGCTCTTCGCCCGCAATGATCCCACGTATGCTCGGCTTCAGAATCAGATCGAAGCAATCCACATGCGACTTAATGAGCTGGGACGCACGGCTCGGCCGGAGATTGCTCAACAATTTGCGGTTCGATATCAACAGGAATTGACGAAAGCGACAGAATCGCTCGAGAAGCGTCGCACGGAGTTATTGGAGGAACTGCGCCGTCGCCGAAGGCAAGCTGTGGAGGACGAGTTGGCTGAACATAAGTTTCGGCTTTCCGTTTTGATGCAACAGCAGCAGGAACTAGAAAAGGAGGTGGAGGCTGCCCGCCAGGAAGCTGAGAAGTTTGGAGGGCGATCCCTGGATGTGGAGATGATGTGGGCGGAAACCCGTATTCTGGAAAATCTCGTTCAACGGATTGGAGACGAACGGCAGAAGCTAGCTATCGAACTTCGCTCGCGTCCTCGCGTCACCTTGCTTCAACGGGCTTTCGCGCCGGTGCTTCCTGATCAAGAGCGACGGTTGCAATTAGCCATTTTCGCAGCAGTCTTCGGTATGGCCATTCCGGTCTTCGGATTGTTGTGGATGGATGTTCGCCGGCGACGCGTGAGCACGAGTGATGAGCTTGTCCAGAATGTAGGCCTCGAGGTGCTGGCTAGGGTCCCCCAAATCCCGGCCAAAGCTTTGGCAAATGGACGCACCGGACATCCCAAATACCAACTCTGGCGCGGGGTTTTGGCTGAGTCCACAAAAAGCCTTATCGCTCGCTTGATCCGGGAAAATCAAACGCAATGTTTACGAATGATTGTGGTGACCAGCGCAGAGCCCGCGGAAGGCAAGACTACCGTCGCCTGCCAGCTAGCTTTGGGGCTAGCACGCTTAGGGCATAGTACGCTCCTTGTGGATTTCGACCTGCATCGGCCGGCGATCGGCAGGCTGTTAGGGCTCGCCTCGGGACCCGGCGTCGTGGAGCTGCTGCAAGGTGAAGTTGAGTTCGAGGCTGCAATTCAGCGAACAGAGGAGCCCTTACTCCATGTGTTGCCTGGTGGAGCTAAGAAAGGCATTGCGCTGCACCGTTTGTTCGATGGTGTGGGGCAAGAGTTTTTTGCTCGCCTCCGCAACGATTTTGAATACGTGATAATCGATTGTTCGCCGCTTCTACCCGTAGCCGATGGTCGATTTATCAGTATGTTTGCAGACGGGGTTGTGTTAACGACGCGACGGGATGTTTCACGTCTAAGTTCGGTGCTAAACGCTTGGGAGGTTTTACGTTCGCTTCGCGTTCGGGTGATCGGAGCGGTATTTTTGGGAAGCACAGAGGACCGCTACTACTATCGGCGTTATGAACGTTACTATGTAGTGGCCGCTGCGTTAGATAAGGAGATGGAATCCACGGATCACTCTTCTGAGGTCTAGTTGGATATCATCGTCGCCATCCTCTTTATGCGAGAATGGCGGAACTAGTGACAAAAGCTTAGGTGGCAGCTCGGAAAAGAACATCGGGGAAGACCAACAGGTCGATGGCCTGCGTCAGGTGCTCAAAGGAGCATAGCTCCGCATGTTAGAGAGACTTATCGCTCGACTTGCCAGAGCGGATATCACGATAAGGATTTACTTTGCGGCAGCAATTCTTTCTGGGATAACCGTGCTAGCAAAAGTCTCGGAGAGACCCGGAATTGACCAGCCGGCGTTTGTCCCCGTGGAAAGTCTTGCGGCACTTCCTATGCAGTTGGGCTCGTGGCGCGGAGAGCCTTCGGAGGTGGCAGACGTACTTAACATTACGTTGGATGCCAAAGTGGCCCTGGATCGGGTTTACCTCGGTTCAAACGGGCAGTTTGTTTATGTTCATCTTGCTGCATTTGACCATTTTAGACAGATTGCCCACCATCATCCTCGGGTGTGCTATGGTGGGGCGGGTTGGCAAGTGGTCGGGTCGCAAATGCTCGAGATTCCAGGGAGCGGTTCCGGCGAGCGGTCTCAGATCTGCGAGCTTTTAACATTTGCCAATCGTACAGATCAGATTTACGTCTTGTACTGGTATCAGGTTGGCACGGATACCTCGGTACGACCGGACGGGGTAAGGACGTTATGGTGGCGGGTACGGGGCCAACGACCCCTGCCTCCGCAGGTTAAGGTTTTAATGCAAGCTTCTGGACCAGATGAAGAGGCAGCTCGGAGCGCTATGCTTGAACTTGCAGAGGAGATTTACGCGCATGTTCGTCACGTATGCGGTCCGGAAAATTTGAAAAAGATAGCAGTTAATGCAGGTTGAGGTTTACAATCTGCCGAAAACGTGGTCACTGCGATGCTGATTCAGACGGGGTAGTAAACTTCCCGGAAACCAATGAGCGTTTTTTACCATGCCCGTTTGTAGTGGTCCGCTACGCTAGGGGCGCGAAAACGAGTTCCGATCTCCAGCCGGGTGGAAGTGGGTCGTCGCGTGGTTGATCCTCCTGCGCCACCATAAAAATGGGAGTAATCCATAAATCGGGACGGCACACCCGTGGGCGAGAGCAACGATTCTCTCAGCAAAGTATTTTCGCGCCGGAGCTGGTTTACGCTGCGCTCTTGTTGTCGAAAACGATTTTCAATTGCCCGTAAAGTATCCTGGTATTCAAACTGTGGACGAACCCAAGCGTTGTAAGGATCCAGTGGCCCGGATTCCCCGCGGTAAAGGTACAGCCACGGACTAAAGGTAGGTCGGGACGGGTAATACCTCCCCTGAGCCCGCACGACGTCCGTGACGGTAACGGCAACCAGAAACGCACAAACCAGAAGAAATTGGCGTTGGGTGATTTCCACCGCTTTACCCCTAAGTATATTCGCAGTTTAGCGGCTCGACTTTTTCTGTTTATCACTCTATGCCGAATTATACATCTAGTCCTGCGGGTTGACAAAATTTGTTTAGTTTGCCGCTCCAAACACAAACTTTCGAACGGAAAATCTAGCTTTCAAAGCTATTGGGGTAACGGTGCAGGCGGTAAATAGTCCCCTGGGAGGGGAGCTAGCGGTAGATGTTCGTCCTGCTCAGCAAAGGACAGAAGCTGCAGCTTTTGCGCGGCTTCTCGAGGTGGGCTAGCTGGTTCTCTTTCAGGCGGTAATTCAGTTTTGAATTGGGGAGAGCTTGGAACGGTGCTCCTCGTTTGGTTACCGGCAGCTTGCCGCGGTGGAATAGTGGGCAATGTTAATGGTGGCGGAGGTAGGGGCGGTTTCGAGGGCTCAGGCGGCATATATGCCCGTACGTCAGGGTTAGCTTCGTGCGGCTTTTCCTCTTCCCCAGAGTGTTGTCCTGGTTCTTCCAGTTGTTGTCCTGGTAGCGGCAATTTGGGGGCTTCCGGAAGGACTGCCGGGGGAGTTTCTTGCGGCTCGGCAGGCTGCATGTCGGGAGGAGTGACCGGTGAGGACAGCCGACTGTTTGGTATGGGCTGGGTATAGGGCTGTGGGACGGGAGGTACAGGCGTCGGCTGACCGGCTCCTTCAGTTGGCATCGTTACGCACGGAGGTACCGAGACTGGACACACCTCGGCAGTGGGTGGCTCACATTCGGTGGGCCAGCGCCGCCAACGGGTTGGTGTGAAGCCATAGCAGTGGAGCGAATCCCGGCACGCGAGAGTGAGGCCGTTGCCACAGCAGTGAGGCCCCGTTTCTACAAAAAAAGCTTGTGGCGGTGACGATGGCGACAGCGTGCTGCAACCACTGGGTGCCACGATCCCCACCGTCAACATCGCTAGAATTGCTACCGACATGCGGTTTTTAAGCCACATTGGTTGTCGTTCCGGTTAACCTAAGCGGTGCAATAATAACTCCTTGCCTTGCGCAAATCCGTGCCTAGGCAAGATGTTTGTCAAGTGGCCAATATCCCTCCGCGGATTTAAAAGTATCCCCTTGGATTTCCGCCTCCGCGAAGCACTGGTCCAGAGAAGCGCGTAACAGTGCCAACTCCTAGGAGAGAGAATCCCATCACTCTCTCCACTGGTGCAAGCAATTTGGCAAGACCGGTATCCAATGCTACCAAGCGATTTTCTGCGATAAAGATTCGATCGCCGGGTAGGAGTTGGTAGTTGGTTCCCGCGTAACCTGCAGCGGTAATTGCTCGCCAATCGACAGGAAGAAGCACCGCCTGGCCCGGCTGGTCGGTTGGGCGGGCTATCCAAATGTTCAGCGATGAAATTTGTTCAAGTCCACCCACTTGGGCTATGGCGTCCAGCACAGTCTCATTGCCGGTGATGGGGAAGCGGTATACGCGGTCCCCAAGACCCGCTCCCTCAGTAATTACGTAATAGACCTTGCTGTTGTAGGCGTACACAGTGACTGCAACTTCTGGATTATCTAAGAATTGCGCGAGGTGGGCTTCGATGGCTCGCTTGGCTTCCTCCAAGGTCATCCCCGCGACGTACACACGCCCGTATGTGCCAAGTGTGACCGTGCCATCGGGGGCAACCAGGTGCTCGCCGCTTATTTGCTGCCTTGCCGAAATCTCCGCTAGGCTTATAGACACCTGGGGTTCAAGGAGGAACTTATTGAGGTGCTGCGTGAGGGCATCGCGCGCTTCCTCCACGGTCATACCCAACACGTTGATGCTGCCATACGGCGGGCCGAGAGATACCATTCCCCCTGGCTCCACCGTATAAAGGCCGGAAATGGGCGCTTCCGGTAAAGTGCCTAGTACCTGGATGTTGAGCACATCAAGCGTCCGGAGACGATAAGGAGGTTTTGGAATAACGTGAATGGCCTCAATTGTCAAGATATCCGGCGGTTCTATTCGGTAGGCGGGCATTGTGGTCTTATAAAGCTCTCGAGGCATGTCTCCAATGCCCGAAGCCACAATTTGCGGGTCGGCGGGAGCCGTGACCAACGGCCTGTGTTTAGGCACGCTGCTACAGCCGGCACACACGCCCAAAACGACAAATCCAATGAGTACTCTCAACTTGGCGAGGGGATTCACCTTGCCCATGATCTCGTCCTTGAGCCTGTGGGCTCGGTATACGGAAAAAATTTGCTGAACGGAAAAAATGGTGCGCCTTACTTGCTGGAGTCTCTCGTTTTTGGCAGCCGAATTGTGGGCGAGCTAAAATTTTGAAACAGCCCAGGACCACGGACTGACCAGCGGGATTATCGCGTTTCAGGTTGTAATAAGGATCGGCACGAGTAACACCCGTAATAATGCTTTTACGGCGATTTCGGAAAATCTTACCCAATTTTCAATCTTTAAAATCCAGGTATCAAGGAGATTAATAGTTTGGTTGCATGAATCGAATAACTTAGTTGAGATAGGTTATCGGAGGGTTTTTTAAGGAATTGGCAAATGGAACCCACCCGGAGCGAAATAGATACCCCAATCCCCGCGGAAGTACACCCTTCTGCGTCGGCGGAGCCGCTGCAGATTAGGGGTCACGACCCATCCGAGAAGAGAGGTTTAGAGGCAGCCAATCAGCTACCCGGGGACGAATGTGAAAGGGGCGAAGAAAGCTTGCGCTCACTCGGCACCAATGGCGAATCGGAGTCGGAAACTCCTGACCTATCCGCTGACGGAGATCTGACCCCAGAAAGGCTTGAAAACAACTTTGGTCGCGACTGGAATCCGATAGTTCACACCGACTCACTTCAGCCTTCTTCTCATGCAGTACCCTATGACGTCCCGGTTATCATCATCCGTCCGACCGGGGGATGGCGAGCTCTGGATTTGAGAGAAGTCTGGCGATATCGGGAGTTAATGGTGACGCTCGCCTGGCGGGAAATCACAATCCGTTACAAGCAAACTTTTCTCGGCGCTGCCTGGGCAGTGATTCAACCTTTGATGACGACTGGCATTTTCTCCGTGCTATTTGCTTTGCTGATGGGTCGAGGAAACGAACCTGCGCCCCAGGGAATCCCTTATGTTGTTTCTACTTTTTGTGCGATGCTCCCATGGCAACTTTTTGCCACCTCTTTAAATCAGTCCGGGAACATTCTCCTTCAGTACAGGTCGATGATTACGAAAATTTATTTTCCGCGTTTGATCCTGCCGGCAGCGGCGGTTTTGTCGACCTTGGTAGATTTTAGCATCGCCTTACTTGCCCTTTTTGTGGTGATGACGCTTTACGGAGTCGTCCCAACTTGGGCGGTGATCTTTTTGCCCGGATTTGTCCTATTGGCCGTCGCTGCCGCTTTGGCGGTGGGACTATGGCTTGCTGCGTTAAATGCCATTTATCGTGATTTCCGTTATGTTATACCGTTTATCATTCAACTAGGAATGTTCGTAAGTCCGGTGGTCTACAGTACAGAGGCCATCCGCGACAAGCTGTCGCCGTTAGCTTTGATGATTTATTCGCTTAACCCCATGGTGGGGGTGATAGAGGGCTTCCGTTGGGCGCTGCTCGGAGCTGCACCGCCACCGAGCTTGGAATTAGGGGTCTCCGCTGTGGCTACGATACTGATCCTCGTAGGTGGCATGTTCTATTTTCGCCGCATGGAGACACTTATTGCTGATGTCATTTGACGGGTCGCCCTTGTGTAAGACATAGTGACGTCCATATCGTTTACCTTGGACGGAGCGACGAGACCAATTCTCGGGAAGCTCTGAACATCTGGTACTTGCAAGTGAAAGTATGGTAAGTACGGCAATAGAGTGCGCTGATGGAGGAAGGGCAAGCAGTTTTAGTCGATTCTACCCGAGGCACGCCTCAGGACGTTTTAGTTATTAACACCATTGTCACGGTGCTCCGCACGTTGGGGCTTCAACCGCGTCTGATCGTGCCCTCTCAGGCTTCTTTGGTCGAGGCTTATCGGGGATGTGGTGCTCCTGTGGAAGTGATCGGCCACAGGCGGGAAGCGCCAGACCCTTGGTGGAAACGGCTGATGTCCGGAACAGTTCGGAACTATTTGGCCGGCCGACGTTTCAGCAAACTATTCTGGAGATGTCAACCGCGGCTTGTATTTGTAACGGGCGACAAAGGTTGGCCTGCTGTGCGGGCCGCCGGCGCCCTTCGTTTCCCCTGCCTGTGGTACCTTCGGGAGTTATCCCCTTACTATCCGGTGCGTGTAAGTCAAGTGTTTCCTGAGTCCTTGTGGGGCGACTTGACGCTTCGGGGTAAAGATCGCTATCAGACCCAATTCGTGGCCTCTTCACGCACGGTAATTCTCGATCGCTTGAATCGGGAAGTATTGCCCCGTTATCCAATCTTACGCGAACCGGTCCATCCTCACTTTTTTCGTTACGCTTTAGTTCCCAGACGGGAGGCCCGGCGCCGCTGTGCCCTTCCTGAAAATGGCCTGCTCGTTGGCTTCATCCTGTCCCCTAACGAAGGAAACGCATGTCGTTTCCTCATTAAAACAGTCCGGCACCTCCTCGCATTTTTTCCGGACGTTTCTCTTGTCTTCCCGGGGCCGATGCAGGATACTTTGGCTCCAACTTTTCGATCGCAATTTTTGAAGCTTGTGGATCCAGGCCGGTTACACTTTCTCCCTGCCATCACCGATGCGGCAGCCTTTTATCGTGCCTGTGACGTAATTGCGGTTCTCGAGGAGAGTTCTGCTTCAGGTTTGTCAGCTCTTGCGGCCACAGCGGTGGGGACACCCGTAATCGTGCGAAAGCTTGCTGCTCTGCGCGAGGTGATCAAGCACGGCATTAACGGATTGGCAGTGCCCAGTCTTCGTTTTCGCATGTTTGCCCGGGGAATCGCTCTTCTTTTGACTCAAGAGAAACTGCGGACACGACTGGCCAACAGCGGGAGGCTGCATGCTTTAAGGCGATTTAGCGTTTATGCCTTCCGTCAACATCTTCGACGTCTCTTATGCGGTGTACTGGGCGATAAGCACAATTTGCCATAGTTCAAGAAGTTGTCGAATAATCCAGATTCGGAGAAAAAGTAACTGCCGGGGACGCCGATTATCTGGCTTACACTTAAGCTCAGGTCCTGAATCCGGCGTTGGTAACACGTGAGGAATGGGGCAAGCAATGCCCTGGTTGTCCACGGCAACAAGCATCGCCGGCATACAGGTTGCAAGAGGCGATTCTTACGTAGTTATTGTCCGGTGTTTCAAGCTATGCTATCCTAAAGCAAAAATAGCAAGCGGCGGTCGCCAAGGGGCGCCACCTAGGGCAAGGGGGTTTGCTGAAAAGTCCGGTTATGCTGGCTGGGAAGATTCTTTGGTTAACTCGGATCATATGGCCCAGCTGGCCGAAATAATGGGCATCCTGTGGGCGATCGAAATTCATCGTCTTCATTTTTTGGGGGTGGCCACGGGTCAAAAAAGGCGGGTAGCGGCCGAATCTGGAAGGACGAAAATAAAAATCGGACTTCGGATAAAAGAGGCGAAACGGGTCTCGCGCACTTTGTTATGAACTTTTTTGGGAGGAAAAAGTGATGACGCGACCAGAAGCCGGATTTTCGCGGATGTCATTGAGGTCCGATCTATGCTCCTTTGGCGGAGTGACGATCGTCATTTTTCTCGTTTTTAGCATGTGTGTTTTCGAAGCTCCGGGGCAAGTCCCGCCTAGTTTGGCAGCCCAGGTGACGGCTCATCAGGAGCAAGAAGCTGGGGGAGCTCAGGCTGCCCAAGGAGATGCTCAACCCGCAGCAGCACAAACGGAGGATGCCGCTGGCCCACAGCCACAAGCTCAGGCGGCAAAGACCGAAGTCGGGGGCAGCAGCCAGGAGCGGACTTTTCGGCCGCGGTTGCCGAATTTTTATGCCCAAGTGGTAACGGAAGAGCAACGGCAGAAAATCTACGACATTCAACGAAAGTATTTCCCAAAGATTGAGACGCTTCGTAAACAACTAGAAGCCCTTGTTGCCCAGCGAGATGCTGAAATCGAGGCGGTGTTGACAGAAGAACAGAAAGCCAAGGTGGAACAACTGCGTAAGGCAGCGTCAGAGCGCCGGGGAACCCGAAGCTCCGAGCAATAACCCACGGACGGTTGAGTCGGCCGCGTCGGCAACCGGCATCAGGTCTTCACATTTTCGGCGGCGGCATTTGGTCCACAGTTTTCGGGTTTAACATCTCTTTAGCCCAGGGGTGCATTTTTCCGCGTCGTTGCTGACGAAAATTCGTTCTACAGGATTAACGTTTTCCAGGCCGTCGGCGGGTGCTTAGCGGATTGCCGTTCAGATCGCCCATACTTGGCGTAAAATCATAACCCATCCGAACTTCTCTCATGAGACAGCTCCTGCAAAACCTGCGAACAGGTCGGCTCGAGTTGGCCGAAGTACCTGTCCCCTGCGTGGAAGGCAATCGAGTCCTGGTACGCACGGAAGCCTCGCTGATCTCTACGGGAACGGAACGAGCCTTAGCTGAGCTTGCGCGGAAGGGACTTTTGGGCAAAGCAAGAGCTCGGCCGGACCTGGTGCAAAAAGTCCTGACGAAATTACGGCGGGATGGCTTTTGGGCGACACTTCGCGCGGTAACGCAACAGCTTGATCGGTGGGTACCACTTGGATATAGCGCTAGTGGGCGGATTGTCGCCGTGGGCCCGGAGGTCAGGACGTTTCGAGTGGGAACCCGCGTGGCCTGTGCTGGGGCTGGGATAGCCAATCACGCTGAGTACAACTCGGTCCCCGAACTCCTTGCTGCCACTGTGCCGGAAGATGTCCCCGCGGAAGATGCCGCCTATGCAACTGTGGGAGCGATCGCTATTCACGCAATTCGCAATGCCCAAGTGCAGCTGTGCGAAAATGTGGCGGTAATCGGCCTAGGGCTTTTAGGTCAGCTGTCGGTCCAAATTCTCCGGGCGGCCGGATGCCGCGTGGTCGGGCTCGATCCCGTCGCTGAGCGCCGCGACCTTGCAGCGAGCTGCGGCGTTAACTTTGTTGTTCCACCCAATGAGGCATGCGTAGCCGCCATTCGGCGTTGGTCCGGTGGATTGGGCGTTGATGCTGTACTGATCACCGCTGCCACCACGAGCAACGCTCCGATAGAGCTTGCCGCGGCGATCGCACGGGACCGGGCGCGTGTGGTGATGGTTGGTGTTACAGGAATGCAGATCCCGCGAAAAGCTTACTACGAAAAGGAACTGACATTCCTCATCTCCCGCTCTTACGGTCCTGGGCGTTACGATTTGAGTTACGAAGAGCACGGCCATGACTACCCCCCTGGTTATGTCCGATGGACGGAACAGCGAAATCTCCAGGCTTTTCTCGAACTGGTAGCTCAAGGAGCCGTGCGGCCACGTGTGCTCACCACCCATCGCTTTCCTATTGATCGAGCAGAGGAAGCCTTTGAGCTAATTCTCTCCGGTCGGGAATCGTATCTTGGGGTCGTCATTACCTATCCCCAAAACGATCCACCTATTGTTCGTCGCATTGATTTGCCAACCATTGTCAGACGTGTTGACAGATCGACCATTGGCATCTCTTTCATCGGTGCAGGACATTTTGCCCAGGGGGTCCTCCTCCCAGTGGTGAAAAAACATCGTGAGGTACGACTTCGGGGCATAATCTCCGCCTCCGGAGTTACCGCCCGAAGTGTAGGACGGAAATTCGGCTTTGCCTTCTGTGGCTCCGATCTCCAAGAAGTCCTCGATGATCGTGAGACGGATGTGGTTTTTATCGTTACGCGGCATTCCCAACATGCTCCGATGGTCTGTCACGCGCTAAAGGCCGGCAAAGCGGTTTTTTGCGAAAAACCGTTGGCCATTAATTACGAGCAATTGGAAGAAGTGCGGCGAACTTTGGAGGAAACGCGCGGCCAACTGCTAGTGGGCTTCAACCGCCGGTTTGCACCCCTTGCTGAAGAGCTCAAAAACGTTGTTCGCGGAAGAGGTCCGCTCTGCGTCACCTATCGCGTCAATGCAGGGCCAATTCCCACTGACCATTGGCTAGCCGACCCAGCCGAAGGGGGGCGCATCATCGGGGAGGCATGCCACTTTTTTGATTTTTTTATGTACCTTACGGAATCCGAACCCACGGAGTTGGAGTGCCTGACGCCATCGGGCACCACTTCCGCTGACGATGGGCAATTTTTGGTCCGTTTTCAAGATGGCTCCGTTTGTCACCTCATGTATACGACGGCCGGCTCAGCAGGCTTCAGCAAGGAACGAATCGAAGTTCATACCGGGGGGCTCTCCGCCGTATTAAGCGATTTTAGGCATCTTCAGCTCGATGATGGCCGAAAATGCAAGTCGCGAACATTGTGGATGGCGGATAAAGGGCACAAAAGGATGATACAGAAATTCTTGGCAAGCCTTTTGCACCCATGCGGCGAAGTGCCAATCCCGTTACATCAACTAATTTCGGTGTCACAACTTACGCTAACTGCCGCGCGAGCCTCGTTAGGCTGAAAATCTCATGACCTAAAGCTTCAACCTCTGACCCTAACTTTTCTCTTCCTGTAAATCCAGGTACCGACTTGCGGAGAGGCTTTGCATAGCCCGTAAAACCACGATCAATTGATTGACGGAATAGCTTCCAAGGCTGTGTCAGGATCACGGTTGCGGTGGAGGAAAATGCACTACCAGTGCTCAGAATTTGGTGAACCTGTCGCTTTATCTTAGTGCGTTATAAGGTGAGGTTGTGTGCCGACGCAGGTGACACGCCGTAGAAAAACGACGATCACTTGGCGGAACCCTCGACATTGAGCGGTGACCAATACGAGGGGTTCTTAAGTGCAAAAAATTTAGGGGGTTCGGGCGCGATGTAGCTTATTTCCTGGGAATGGGCACGATCGTTGCCAGAAACGACGTCGAGGCCTCGGCTCGGGCCATAAGGCCTTCTTCGGTCCACCCGCGCCCGCCGTGTGACTTTGTGAGTTTGTGGCGAGCCGTAGCTGAAAAGATGAGATGCGAAAACAGGGCACTCCGATCGGTCGAGTTTGTTCGCAAAACCGGTGGACAAGAGTTATGAACAGCGATCGTCTTGAGTTGTGCTTGGCTGTTCAGTCAAATCCGCGGAGGAGACATCCACTCAACACAGCGATGGCCCACGAATGCGTAGAGGGGCGGGTAGGCGAACGGGAGTTCCTATCGTAAACAGGCGCGGAAATGGAGAATGTCTAAGGTTTATCACGGCCGTATGGCAAAGCGGCTGTGCTCAAAGAACCTCTTGCCCACAAATCAGGCCTCTGTCTGCTAAGATGGTCTCTCTTATCAGTGCCGACTTGCTAATGGGTTAAGGATTGATGTCGCTTAGTTTCTCAAGACTTCCTGAAACGTTTGTGTATCCTAAAAATGGTATTTTGTCGCCTTGTACCATGCTCCATGGCCACCCGACAGGCCTATGACCAAGAGGCAGTGGCTTAAGGGTTTTTGTGAGAGTTCAACTTTAAATGATCCTCGCCCCAGCCTAGGGCAAGCTTATACTGCGCTTTTACCTGTTAAGGCAGTGCTTAGCGACTGCTTATTCGGAGGGTTTATCCCGGTCAAGAAGGTGCGGAGAAGGGAGTAAGAGGTTTATTTCGGCGTAGAGCGATGCGTATTCTGTTTCTTAGTCACTACTTTCCGCCCGAGGTCAACGCGCCGGCCAGTCGAACTTATGATCATACCGTAAGATGGAAGCAGGCGGGGCACCACGTGACGGTGATCACCTGCAATCCCAATTGTCCCACAGGTATTCTCTTTCCTGGATACCGAAATCTTGTGTGGCCGCAACGGGAGGTTGTCGACGGTATTGAAGTTATCCGCGTGTGGACTTACCTTGCGCCCAATGCGGGCACATTAAAAAGGACGTTGAACTACTTGTCGTACATGGGGTCAGCTGTGCTCGCGGGACTTTTTGTCCCCCGCCCGGACGTGGTAGTAGCGACTAGTCCACAATTCTTTTGTGGGTGGGCAGGAGTTATCGTATCGCGACTGCGGCGGGTACCATTCGTCCTTGAGGTACGCGATATTTGGCCAGAGTCAATTGAGACGGTAGGGGCAATACGCTCGCGTGGTGTGCTCCGACTTCTCCAGCGTTTAGAGCGGTGGATGTATCTGTCAGCCAACCACATTGTCACCGTTGGCGAAGGTTACCGGCAGAAGATCCTAGAAAGAGCGAAGATCCCGGAACGGATCTCCGTTGTAATGAATGGTGTTGACCTAAATAGATTTACACCGGGAATGCCCGACTTGGCACTTCGGCAAAAGTGGCAGGGAGTAGGAAAATTCGTGTGCGCTTATGTGGGTACGATAGGCATGGCCCACGGATTGGATGTGGTGCTGGAAGCGGCACAAATTCTTAAGAGCCACGGTCGGGATGATATCGTCTTTTGGCTAGTTGGCGAAGGGGCACGAAAAACCGAGCTCCAAGCAGAGGCTGAGCGGCGAGGCTTGAACGGCCAGGTCGTGTTTACAGGTCGGGTACCAAAGGAAGAGATTCCACGGATTCTAGCCAGTGCCGATGCCTGTCTCGTCCATTTGAAAAAGACAGAGCTCTTTGAGACGGTGATACCCTCTAAAATGTTCGAGATCATGGCCATGGCCAAGCCGATCATTATGGGGGTTCGAGGGGAAGCTATGCGTATTGTTGCGAATTGTCAAGCGGGCGTACCCATGGAGCCAGAATCGCCGCTGTCTCTCCTTGAAGCGATCGATCGCGTGCGATCTTTGCCTTGGCAGGATAGCCTGTGGCGAGAAAAAGTTCGCCAATGTGTCGCTCTAAATTTTTCCCGCGATACGCTGGCGGCAAAGATGTTGAAAATTCTTGAAGCCGTCGTGGCCAACGGTAACCGAAGCGCGAAGGGTTCGAGCCTGCAAAATAAGCTAGAAGCACCCCTCGCTTAAGCCAGTCACCGCTGGAGTATGTTTTTTCCGAAGAACTGGATGCGGCTTTTAAGGACAGTTTCCTATTACCGTCCGCGCCAGATTTGGTGGCGCCTTTGGAAAAAACTTACGGAGCCTGTCCAACGGAGGATGGCAGCGCGGCTGATGCGCAAGATTCCCCGGGAGCTTCGCGGGAGCCACCTCTTGGTAGGTTCTCCCGTATCTCGGTTGTCAGGCGTCAATTTAATCAATGGACGGTGGATACTCCAACTGCCGGGAGAATGTTTGGAGCTACCGTACCCTCTTGATTGGCTGGAGACGGAAAAAGCCATCACGACTCGGCTGGGCAGGTTCTGCTACCATTATCACGAATACTTGCTTCGATCTTTGTTATCAGATTCCGAACAAGAGCCGGCGAGCCTTGGCCCGCGTTTTGTCTGGGAAGCCATCCAGCGGTGGATCGAAGCGTATCCCTCTCCAACCAATGGGCGCGCGAAGGATGCCTGGCATCCATACGTGGTTTCGAGGAGGATTCCGGTTTGGGTTGGGTTGCTTGCCAGGCGTGAACTCAAAGAGGGGGAAGCCGATCGCATCCTAGAGTCATTAGTAGCCCAAGCACGTTGGCTAAGGGAAAATTTGGAATTCGATTTGGGCGGCAATCATCTCCTTCAAAACTTGCGGGCTCTTATCGTCGCGGGGGGCCTCTTCGCGGGGAAAGAAGCCGACCAGTGGTTGCGCTTGGGAGAACGGCTACTTCGTAAAGAGCTGGCTAGGCAGATTCTCCCTCATGGCGAGCATTTCGAGCGATCGCCTTCCTACCATGTAGACATGATGGTAGCGCTTCTGGACATTGCCGAAACCCTCCGACAGGTAGGACTTGATGGGGAACGGAGGGTTTTTTCGGCTGTTGACACCATGGCTGACTTTCTGGAAAACATTCTTCATCCGGATGGTGAAATTCCTCTATTCGGGGACAGTGCCTTTGGGCTAGCCCCGAAGCCGGCCGAGGTTTTCCAGCGTTTGGGAAGGTCCTTTCCGAGTTTTGCCTCCACTGAGGAGCGAGCTCAAGTTGTCGGGCAGTACTGGCTTTATCGGTTTAAGGACAGGTACCTCATCTTTGATGCGGGCCCCGTGGGACCTGATCATCTTCCGGCTCATGCCCATGCGGACCTGTTGACCTTGGAAGCCTCATGGGCAGGCAAGCGGCTGTTTGTAGACTCAGGCGTTTTCGACTACGAGGAGTCTCAGGACCGGCTCTTCTGTCGAAGTACGGCGGCTCACAACACGCTTGAGCTAGACGGCCAAAACCAATGTGACGTCTGGAGCCGGTTCCGGATGGGGCACCGCGGGTGGCCCGGCGTGTTGGCGCACGGCCGACAAGGACCTTTCCTCTGGGCCTATTGCACGCATAATGCTTATCGCTTTTGCAAGGTGCCCACGGTAGCACGGTTAGTTGCGTGTTCTGCGCTCCACGGGTGGCTCGTAGTGGACTGGGCATGCGGAGTTGCGTGCCACCAGATGGTTAGTCGCCTTCGGATTGGTCCCGGTTGGCAAGCAAGGCTTGTGGAAGGAAGAACTGTCGAAGTCTCCTTCAAGAATTGTCGTTTACTCATCCAGCCAATTACCCCAGAAGCAGAGCTCCGCTTGAAACCAAGCGCCTACTTCCCGCAGTTCGGCCGGCGCGAAGAAATTGTGGAAGTAGTCCAGAAACATGAAAAAAATTTACCGGCATTTATAGGTTGGTACGTGAATAGTAGTGAAATAACGCCAGTGACCCATTTGTTGGAAGAAGGACGGCTTGTGGTTTCGGACGGACAGAACCGTTGGGTTTTCCCGATAAAAGCTGGAAGCTATGAATACACCTGAAAACCGCCGATTACATTTCGCTTGTGTGGCGGGGGCGCGCCCAAACTTCATGAAAATCGCCCCTTTACTGCGTGCACTCTCAGCCTACGCAGAGGTGGAGGTAAGCCTCGTTCACACTGGACAACACTATGATCCACAACTCAGTGATGTGTTTTTTGCGGACCTAGGAATTCGTCGACCGGATTTCCACTTAGAGGTTGGTTCGGCCACGCACGGGCAGCAAACCGCCCGTGTCATGGAGCGACTGGAAGAGATCCTCCTCCGGTTAGTCGAGCAGGGTCGTGCGGTGCATCGCGTCATAGTGGTTGGCGATGTCAACTCCACGCTTGGCGCAGCGCTGGCGGCAGTGAAGCTGCAGATCCCAGTTGCTCATGTCGAGGCAGGCTTACGAAGCTTCGATTGCTCGATGCCTGAAGAGATCAACCGCTTGGTAACTGATGCGGTCTCGGATCTGCTTTTCGTCTCAGAGCCAGCCGGCGTGGATAACCTGCTCCGGGAAGGAAAACCACCAGAACAAATTTATCTTGTGGGAAATGTCATGATTGACACCCTTTATCACCTCTTGCCGCGGGCTTATGACCAGCGAATGCCAGAGCGTCTAGGCCTGGCCCCCCGCACATACGGTGTAGTAACTTTACATCGGCCGAGCAATGTGGATGAGCCTAATATCCTCCGTTCCTTGCTTGAGGTTTTGGCCGAGACCGGAAAACAGTTGCCCATGGTTTTCCCCATTCATCCCCGAACACGAAAGCGAATCGAGGAATTTGGTTTAGAAAATAAGCTGGACGGAGATAGGCTGAGGGGTTTGATTCCTCTTCCGCCGCTTGGGTACCTCGATTTTTTGTCGCTGGTGTCTCAAGCACGCGTGATTGTCACCGATTCCGGTGGTGTACAGGAAGAGGCGACAGCCTTGGGAATACCCTGCCTGACGACCCGATGGAATACGGAACGTCCCATTACCGTCGAACAGGGAACAAGTACCTTGGTTGGAAATGACCCAGGCTTATTGCGGGAAAAGCTTTGCGAGGTTCTGCAAAATCGTTACAAGACCGGTAAGTGTCCTGAGCTTTGGGATGGTCAGGCAGCTAGGCGAATAGCCAAAATTTTGGTGGAAAGCGTTAAGTAAGGTTAGTTCGAAAAAGGCTATAAGCTGAGGATCCTTCGCGTGCCTTTACTTTGGGCGAATCGCTGGCTGCTCCGATATTGTGCACGAACTACGGACGGGGTTGTCCCGGTATCGGGGGAAAACCAGTCGAGTGAAGCGTCTGTGGTCCCGCCCAAGCTTCGGAGAATTTCATGGTTCTCCTCCATAATTTCGCTTTTCCTGTTGTTGGCGGGCATCGCCGGGTTTGTTCGGGGCTTGCCCTGGGTTCTTGAGGGATTAGGACGGGTGCTGGTGGCCGACGAACCCCTGGGCGAAAAACGTGAATCATTGTGGATTGTTCTCCCCGGAGACCATCGCCGGCAACCGGAGACCTACGATGCTGTTGCGGAAATCGCCCGTTCCGCGGGAGCCCAGAGGGTGGTCATCTTTTCGCGGGTTCCCACTCGCGTGGAGCTTCTCGGGATAGTGCCGCCGGCATCAGAGCTTGCGAAGAGCGAGTTAGAAAAACGGGGTTTAAGTTCCGAGAGCATATGGATTTATCCGGTATCTGTTTTCAACTTTTGGGATGAAGCACGGCTGCTGAAAAAAATGGTCAATGAGCCAAAGGTCTCCTTTGTGGTGTGCGTGGGACGTTTTGGCAGCCGTGCGGCCTCTCTGGTGCGCGACTGGCTGTTCCATGAGCAAGCACGTGGAGCAGTGCGCATTCGAGGTATTCCAGATCCCCGTTACGATGAGAAAAATTGGTGGAAGAATCGCGCGGGGTGGAAGGCTCTTTTTTGGAATTATCTTAGCCTTTTCCAACTCTGGCTGTTCGGGGAACCGGAGAAGTTTAGGCCTTTGTCGGTCGACGAATACGAAAGCTGGGCAATCGAGCTTCTTTTTGGGCAGAAAGTTAATGACGGGATGATGAATTTTGGTGTGGAGAAGATCCGATCCAGCTCGAGTATAGATCCCTGAGGAACGACGTGAGAGCCCTCTCAGCCGACAACCGCAATAGCCGACGAAGGATTTGGAAGTGGCGGGTTTTGGCGTTCGTATTTGTGGCGGTAGTAATCTGCTTGCTGGGCCTGCATGCAGGACAGTGGCTCGACGTAAGCTCTTCACCTTCCCGGGCCGATTACGCATATGTTCTTCCAGGGGAAGAGAATAGCCGCCCATTCGTGGCGGCACTGCTTTATCGCCAGGGGCTGGTACCGAAGATTCTTGTGCCCGAGAACGAGTTGGTCTCAGCACAGCTTAAAGGACTCTTGCCTTCCACGGGACAGGTGATTGTGGCAATACTCCGGCAGCGTGGGGTGCCTCAGGAAGATATTATTTTGCTCGGTGGCACCAGCAGTAACTCGTGGGATGATCTTGCGATTCTTGCTCGATTCTTGCAGCAACACCCTAAGGCAACAGTACTCCTTGTGACCAATAGCTTCCATACCCGCCGATGCCGGTGGATACTGAGGCAACAACTTGGTCGGCAGGCCGACCGGGTTTCATTCGTCGCAGCGCCGCTTGAGGGGTACGATGGGCTTTCCTGGTGGCAGAACCGATTTGTAGCCACTACAATTGCGGGCGAATATTTGAAGCTGCTTTACTATTGGATCCGTTACGGTTTGGGTGCTTTTTGGATCGGTGGAATAGCAAGTGTGCTAATACTTGTATGGCTTCGCAGGCGTTCTACTTACTTTAGAAAAAATTTTGAGGAATGTACGGACATGATTCTGCCAACATGTCGACGCCGAGTGGTGGTTGCTATTTGGCTCCCGGTGGTTTTAGCGGGGCAAATGACCGTGGGCAAAGCCGAGGAGCTTCGCGTAATGAGCTACAACATCCGTTATGGCACAGCACCTGATGGGGAAAACCATTGGGATTTCCGCAAAGACTTTCTCGTACACACTATCCGCCAATTCGACCCCGATCTTCTCGGCACTCAGGAAACGTTGGCCTTCCAGCGCGACTTTCTGGCTGAGAAGTTGCACGATTATGAAGTCTTAGGTGTGGGGAGGGACGATGGGAAAGAGCAGGGGGAGATGGTAGCGATATTTTGGCGACGGGAGCGATTCGAGCCGCTGGAAAATGGACACTTTTGGCTCAGCCCAAACCCTGAGGTGCCGGGAAGCAGGGGCTGGGATGCCGCACTACCCCGGATGGTCACTTGGGTGAAGCTCCAGGACCGACTCCAGCCAGAAGCTCCGCCTATTCTGTGGATGAACACACATCTGGACCACCGTGGACGTACCGCGCGGGAAGAATCCGCCAAGCTTCTGCGTATCCATTTGGAAAAATCGGGACAGGGGTGTTCTCTTGTGATCACGGGTGATTTTAATGCGGCAGAGGGAAGCGAACCTTATCAAATCCTATTCGGAATTTGGAACGGGCAAATTGCACCAATTGTGGATTGTTACCGGGTGGTTCACCCCGAGCGGAAACAGGACGAGGGTACGTTTTCCGGATTCAGAGTGGACAACGTCAGTGGCCCCCGCATTGACTGGATTGCCTGCTCCCGAGATTGGAAAGTGCTCGCGGCAGGAATCGACCGTACGGCTCGCGCAGGAAGAACACCCTCGGACCATTTTGCAGTTTATGCGGTTCTGCGCCGCTAAAACGGCGCTTTTTTGTTAAAACCGGGAGAATTTTATTCTATTTGATACGTATCGACGGTGCCATGGTGAAGGCGGTTCTATCAAGCGATGAAACCGCCTTTTTTGTTGTCGCAGGCCGCCATCCAGAGACACTTACCGGTAGCTCAAAATCCTTTGGTTGAAAGGGGTCGGCTGCCTCAAAAGCTTGGAGATCAACCATTAAAATGAAAAATTCAAGGGCATCAAGCGGCCCAGACTTTCAGGAGGTACGCAGCTAAATTCGTAGAGAAAGTCAATATGGCACCAGAGACGATCTCCCGCGAGCAATTGTTCGCTTGGGATAAATCCATTTTCTGGCATCCCTTTACGCAAATGGCGGAGTATGAGCCACTCATCTTCGAGCGGGGCGAACGTTGTGAGCTCGTTGATATTGACGGCAATCGCTACATTGATGGGGTGAGCAGCCTATGGTGCAATATCCACGGCCATCGCCATCCAAAGATTGATAAAGCAATTCGTGATCAATTGGACCGCGTGGCGCACGTAACAGCCCTAGGGTGTTCCAATCCCACAAGCATCCTGCTTGCCAAGCGATTAGTGGATATCGCACCTCCGGGACTGACCCGGGTGTTTTTTTCCGATAATGGTGCCACGGCTGTGGAAGTAGCCCTCAAGATGGCATTTCAGTATTGGCGGCAGTGTCGGCGACCACGGTCGGAGAAGAACCTTTACGTTGCCTTAGAGGGAGCCTACCATGGCGACACTCTGGGAGCAGTAAGCGTGGGCGGAGTGGAGCGATTTCATGCTATGTTTCGTCCCCTGCTTTTTCCATGTGTGCGTTTGCCAGCCCCGGATACTTATCGCACGCCGGCGGGTGTACCCACTGAGAAGCTTGCGGAGTATCACCTGGGGCTTCTTGAACAGGTCCTCCGCGACCGCCACCACGAGATCGTCGCGGTAGTTCTCGAGCCGCTCATCCAAGCAGCTGCGGGAATGATTTTTCATCCCCGAGGATATCTCCGCGGTGTTCGGGAACTAACCCAGAAGTATGACGTGTTTTTGATAGCTGACGAAGTAGCTGTGGGAATGGGCCGGACCGGTCGCATGTTCGCCTGCGAGCATGAAGACGTAAGCCCCGATTTTCTATGTTTGGCCAAAGGTTTAACCGGTGGTTATCTTCCCTTGGCGGCTACGTTGACCTCCGATCGCGTTTGGGAAGCCTTTCTGGGGCGTTACGAGGAGTCCAAAACCTTTTTTCATGGTCACACGTACACGGGCAACCCGCTTGGGGCGGCAGCGGCACTGGCCACACTCGACATTTTTGAAGAGGAACAGACGCTGGCTCAAATTCCTGCGAAAGCTCACCACCTCGCTCACCGCCTGGAAGCCTTGAGAGACCATCCTCATGTGGGTGATGTCCGGCAGCTGGGGCTGATTGCAGCAGTCGAGCTCGTGCGAGATAAGTCGACAAAATGCCCATTTCCCTGGGAAGAAAAACGGGGCATTCGCGTGTGCGAGGTAGCTCGTAAACATGGGGTTTGGCTTCGTCCGCTTGGTAATGTCATCGTAATTATGCCGCCCCTGGCCATCACCTTCGATCAAATTGATAGGATCGTTGATGCCGTCAAATCAGGCATCGAGGAGGCGACAGGCAGGAGGTTCTAACCAAACAGATTTCTGCCAAGACGTGGTTTATCCGTTTATCAGCTCCCGCATTGTGAACATTTTGGGATGCTGGCGCTTTGGGGTTAACCGATAACTAAACCTTAAGTGTTGGGAGGGCGACCCATGATCGAACTGGGACTTCATACCGATAATTGGCGTACCCTAAGTGGCAGCTTCCAACAGGCTGCCGAGACAGCTTCGCGACTTGGTTTACGGCACATCGAATTCGCGGTGATCCATGGGCAGTACTTCATTCAAGCCATGGGATATGAGCCCAGCATATCGCTGCAGAGCAATCCGCGGCGACTGCGCCGGTACCTTGATCAGCTGGGGCTTGAAGTGTCGCAGATTGATGCGTCGTTTCCAATGATGGGACCGGAGGGAAGCGTCTTCGGGGTGCAGTATGTGCAGCAGGCAATTCGCTTTGCTGCGGAGCTTGGGTGCCCAATGGTAGATACGGTCGATGGTGGTCTGGAGATCGAAGGCTATACTCGGGAGGAGATCTTCCAGATCACCTGTCTTAACTACCGCCAATGCCTTGAGTGGGCAGAAGATTATCGCATTGTCATTAACGTAGAACCCCACGGACCTTACACTACCGATGGCGATTTTATGGAAAGGTTGTTTCGGTATTTTGATTCAGAGTATCTTCGATTCAATATGGACACGGGGAATACCTTTATCGCCGGACTTGATCCTGAGGAATACCTCAAGCGTTTTCGGCCGTATTTATCGCATGCCCACATCAAAGACGTGAGTCCACAGCTTGCGGCCCGAGCTCGAGGCGAGGAAACGGGCATCGCGTGCAGCGAAGTTCCGGTGGGTGGTGGTGTCAACGCAGAGAATATTCGCCGATGCCTTGATTTTCTGCGAGAAACGGATTGGTCTGGGGTAATCTCAATCGAATGTTACGGCACCGAGGAAAACATTCGCCGGAGTATTGAATTCTTACAGCCGTTGGTAAAGTAAAGCGGATTGCTTCTAGAATCAGCCGATGGCTCCGCCCGGGCATCAAGGCAGGGACAAGGCAAAAGTAGCGAAATCCCCACGGAATTTACGCTTTTCGCCATCGCAGCCTGAGGCTATTCCCCACCACGCAGACGTCACTTGCGGCCATGGCACCGGCGGCTAAGGCCGGGGGTACCCATATCCCCCACACAGGGCGCATAAGACCTGCAGCCATAGGAATGAGGCACGCATTGTAGACAATAGCCCAAAAAAGGTTTTCGCGAATGGTTCGTAGAGTCAGCCTTGCCAAGTGGAGGGCTTGCGCAGCCAGGGCAAGTTCAGGGCGCAGCAAGATGATATCCGCGGAGTCCACAGCCACATCGGCCCCAGAGCCGATCGCAATCCCCACATCGGCGGCAGACAGCGCCGGTGCGTCGTTGATACCATCCCCGACCATGGCCACCACATGACCTTGTTGTTGAAGCTGGCGAACGAACTCCACCTTGTGGGTGGGAAGCGCTTCTGCCTTTACTTCGTCGACGCCGACCTCACGGGCAACGGCTTCGACGGCCAAGAGTTGATCGCCTGACAAAAGGTAGACCTTCAAGCCGAGGTTCTTCATCGCGGCGATCGCCTCCCGGCTTGTGGGAGCAATAGGATCAGCAAGAGAGATCACGCCCAACCGCCTTCCATCGTAGGCGACCCATAGGGGAGTCTGGCCCTGCTGACGCATTTGCCGGACCAGTTCCCTTTGGGGATCGAGGTCGATGTAGGTGCCCACAAAGAGGCGCTCATTTCCCACTAATATCGGGCAGTTGTTCCACAACGCACGAACGCCTTTCCCCTCGACGATCTGGAAGTCGTCGACAAGGGGAACTTCGATACCGCGGCTTGCCGCCGCAGCCACGATAGCCGAGGCAAAAGGATGCGTACTGAACCGTTCGGCGGCAGCCGCGATACGCAGTAACTCCTCTTCCTGAATCCCTGGTGCCGGTACCACAGCAACCACTTGGGGTTTGCCCAAAGTCACGGTCCCGGTTTTGTCAAGCACCACAGCGGTCACCTTAGCCGCTCGTTCGATGACTTCACCATTTTTGAACACAATGCCTGCCCGGGTACCGCGGCCTATGCCCACCATCACCGCCATGGGAGCCGCGATGCCGATGGCACAGGGACACGCGACCACTAACACGGCGATAGCTGTGGCCAAAGCTGTACCCAACCCGGAAAAAATCCACCAGACCAAAAAGCTAATTACCCCCACTAACCCCACGACGGGAATGAGATATTGCATGAGGGCGTCCGCAGTACGAGCCAGTTGCGGTTTTTGCCGCTGAGCTTCCTGAGCAAGCTCGATTACTTGGGCCAAAAGGGTGGAGCTTGCATCGCGCAGCACTTCGATTTGGAGAGCGCCGCTTCCTACATTCACCGAACCAGCAAAGACCGGGCTGCCTGGTTCCACATCAACGGGCATGGGCTCACCAGTGAGCCAGCTTTGGTCGACACTACTAGCACCGCCGAGGACCTTCCCGTCGAGGGCCACTCGTTCACCAGGGCGGACCAGGATGTGTTCCCCCATGGCCACCTTTTCTGCCGGCTCTTCCACCAGGTCACCATCCCGAATAACCTTCACCGTCTTGGGTGCCAAAGTCAACAGGGTGAGGATGGCGTTTCCTGCTCGGCTCCTTGCGGCGGCTTCCAAAAATTTGCCAAAGCTTACAACGGCAAGAATGATTAAAGCTTCCGCGAAGTATGAGTGGTGATGCCCAAGAAACTCCACCAACATTTGGGAGTTACCCACCCACTGCGGTCTGACTAATTCAAGCAGTCCCCCCACAGTAGCGGCACCGGTCCCCAAGGTGATCAGGGTGTCCATGTCCGCAGACAAACTCTGCAGCCGTCGCCATGCGTTTACAAAATAGGGCCACCCAGCCAATCCAATGGCGGGAAGCCCTACCACAAGGTGGATCCAGCCGGGATCGATCGCTGGCGGGAAGAGGCCAAAGCTGGCGAACAGTACCGGCACCAAGGCAATAGCGGCAATGCCGGAGCGAAGCAAATAGGTGCGTTTCTCTTCCGCAACCGAGCTTAAGAACTCATCCAGCACATGGGCGGTACCCTCACCCTTTGCTACCCGTGCGCTGTAGCCGGCTGATTTCACCGCCTGACACAGCGTTTCAGGAGCCACACGAACTGGGTCCGCAAGTTCAACTAGTGCCTGCCGACTCATCAAGTCCACCTCTGCCCGGCGTACCCCCGGCAGCTCCCGGAGTATCCCCTCTACCCGGGTGGCACAACCGGCGCAACTCATGCCACCAATTTGAAGACGGATCCAACGCGGCCTGTCGGAGGCGTCATCTTTGGGCAAAGATGTAGTCTTCACCGGCACCTCGCTGGTAAGCTGCGGATCGTCCCGGTGGTCATTAGGGGGCTTGCTTGAGGTCATCGGTCCACATCAGCAATGTAAACTTTTGATAAACGGATCCGGATCAACGATTGATGCCTGCAAACGGCCAATATGGCACCCTTGTTGACTGGGGACTGAGCTCCACAAAAGTTTCCAAGTTATCTGGGCCTCTAAACACAGGCCCGTTGTTTTTGGGGTCACCTGTCGGAGCGACCGGCGACCCCTCCAAGGACTTGGCTCTGTGCTAGACAGTCGCCCGGCGCTATTCCCGCGGGCATGTTGGCTGAGGAGCCGTTTCGATACCTTACCTGGTTGGCCCAGTTTTCCCAAGGCACCAACATTCTGGAAATTTCGCTCACCCATGGGTCCCAACGCTGTTAATCAGCTCGTCAAGAGCTCGATTTGTTTCTAAATCCTATCGACTCGGTGCGAGTTGACCAGGGTGGAGTAAATCGCGAGGACGCCCTCTTTAAAATGACGAGGAACCAGAGAAATGGTCCGCATCCACGTTTACTAGGAAGGTGATGATTGTATACCTTCGCTTGCTTCCCGGGCGATCAACCGCCGGAAATAAGAGGCCAAACCTTCACTGCGGAGATAAGGCATTCAACCATGTTTCCGCGGAGCAACGTAAACCAATCAATCGCCTGATGTTACTACAGCAAGGCCGAGTCAATCGCGCCACTTCGGCGCCTAATTTTCGACCGTAAGTTCGCAAACTGAGGGTTGAACCTAACTTTAGCCCCTTTAGGTGGTTGGGTCATACCAATGCTTCGTCTAGACGTCAGTCGGCCAACTCCGAGTTGAGATTGATGACCACATCTAACATTTAGTGAAGTCGTTGGATTTGCGGATTTGGTTTTGCCTCTTGGGTGCTTGGGTTGGGGAATTCCTTACCTTTGCCGGCAATTGCAAAGAAAATGAGGGGGCGCAAAACGGAAAGGAGAAATAACTGAAAGTTGAGGGCCGCTTGTCCACGAAAAAAGAAGGGCATTAGAAGTCCTGGCAGGTTAAATTGAAGGGAGAAAAAATCAGGCCTAGGCAAAAAGTCGGCGTACAATGTGCAAAAAGTAATGCAAAAAGTAAGGATAAAATAGGGCGCCAAGTTCGGCCGGTGCTAACACGGTGGGTATGGCCCTGGGACTCCCCGGGTAATTGCTTTCTGCCTGCTGGCACCATCGTAAGTGGATTGTTGTTTGGACAGAATACTTGAGTGGGTATCAAATTTTTTGACGCGGAGGCTATCGCAAGCAAGATCTTTGCCCGCTGCCTTTCAGTCCCACTACGGGCTAATTGATCTTTCGTGCTGGTGAAATTCCAAAATAGGTCAACGTTCTTATTGCGAAGGCGCCAACGGATCTAACTGCGAGAGGGGACAATTAAGAGCTATGGCAATCGCGAAGTGGTATCGACCTTGGTTTGTAGAAGTGCTTTTACTTACGTCGCTAGCGGGATGTTTTGGGGGGAAAGGCCCAGCAGGGGTGGCCTTAGTCCCGGTTTCCGGTCAAGTGTACGTAGACGGCCAGCCGGCAGCCATGGTGCAGGTGATTTGCCATGCAGTTGACGGGAAGATTTCTACCATTCCACCTGCTGTCTCCGACGAGATGGGCCGCTTTCGACTCTCCACCGTCCAGCAAGGTGACGGTGTCCCTGCTGGCCACGAATATGTGCTCACCTTTCGTTGGGCCGAGTTCGATTCGATCTCGATGAGTTTCCGTGGAGAGGATAAATTCCAGGGCCGTTATGAGAACCCTTCCAATTCGCCGATTCGATTTCGCGCTGAAAAGGGTCGCCCAGTTGATCTCCGAATCGATCTGTCAATCGGAGAGTGACTGCACGTTGTACAGCTGCGGGCAGCATGTGCAGAGATGCAAAACGACTGGAGAGCTGTGGACTGAAGTAGTAATCGCCTGTTCGGATTCGTGCGGCGACTGCTGGTTTAGCCACCCGTGTCCGAGGCGTCCGCTACCGGCAAGGCCCCCTGGGAAGGCTGTGGTGAGGGAATGAGCTGTCCTTCGACGAGAGTCAACTGGCGATGCGTCAGCTTACTTAAAAGCTGCCTGTCGTGAGAGACCACAATCATTGCTTGTGGTAAATTTTCGAGGACGGCTATCACTCGTCGATAGGCTTCTTCGTCGAGCTCTGCGGTTGGTTCATCGAGAAGTAAGACATCAGGGTTCATCGCCAGTGTGCCGGCCAGAGCCACCAAACGTTTTTCCCCCCCTGAAAGGTGATAAGGCACGCGGTCCTCATACCCCGCCAGCCCAAGCTTCTCGAGTGCTGTGCGGGCGACGGCAAGGGCCTCAACCCTCGATTTGCCAAGGTTAAGTGGTCCGAAGGCTACGTCCTCGATCACGGTCGGGCAAAAAAGCTGGTCATCGGCGTTCTGAAAGAGTAAACCCACACGGCGGCGAACCTCTCGGAAGTCTGCCTCGGTGCGGCGCTCCTGACCAAAGGCGATTACCTTTCCGTGTTGTGGTTTGATCAGCCCAACCATAATCCAAAGCAGGGTTGTTTTGCCACTACCAATTGCACCTGTCAGCCCCACTCGCTCCCCAGGATACACTTCTCCGGAACAGCCGCAGAGCACCGTCCGGGAGGACTCGTAAGCAAAATAAATATTGCGGAGAGCTAGTAGCGGCTCTCGAGGAGTGTTCACTGGTGATCGTCCTCGTTGGTCCTCACTGGCTTTGGGTTGTCGTCTTGGCTTAGTAAGCCGCGACCGTTGGCTTTCCTATCCCAACTGGAAAGCTGCTTTTTGCCCCTGGCAAAATTGTAGTCGACATTTTGCCGAGAATATCATGAAGCCAAAAAAGATTCCATGGGAGTTATGAAGGGGCTCGGTGTTCAACGAATCCCATCATAATCACCGTTAAAATTCCAGTCACTACTTACAATTCCCCAACTAAGTTACGCCCTAGAGCTAACACTTGGTTGGGCACTAATTCATGGTCGCCATTCGAGCCACGCAAAAATCACCAAAATTAACACAAAAACCGCCAAGAAGACGAGGTCAGGAATTCCATATCGAAAATGAAAAAGAAGCGGAAATTCGCCCGTAAAACCGCGACATTTCATGGCTGCCAGAATTCTTTGGGAGCGGTCGTAACTTCGCGCCACAAGAACAGCCACAAGATAACCGAAGGTCCTTAGTGTATGCATATTTAGACGTGCTCGAAAGGCTCTTGCCCGCATGGATCTCCGGAGGGATTCGTACTCGTAGAGAATGACCGTTAAGTATCGGTAAACAAATGTGAGCAGCAGCGCCAACTTTTTGGGTATACGAAGATGCGCCAGGGCATGCCCCATACGGATTTCATCCACCGAACGAAGTAAACTCGTCGTAAACACCACAAGGCAATTGACTTTAAGAAGTATTTGCCCTGAGACTACAAGCCCTTCTCTTGTAATGGAAAACTTTCCCCACTTTTTCCATACTTCTCCCGGCGTGCTAAACGGCACGGTCGCAAGAAGGGGGGTAAGGGCCAGCGTGACAGAAAGGACTTGGCCGGCCACACTACGCGGAGACCGGCCTGCAGCGAGAGCACTTATAACGGATGCGATCATCGCTGCCCACAAAGCCTCCCAGGCACGAAGAATGCCCACCAAAACGCAAAAGACGAAAACGGCGATGAGCCGACTTCGGGGATCAACTCGGGCCACCCATTTTGGGCCGGAGGCCCCACAGATTAGTTCATTCATAGCTTAAATATTGATTAAGCCAGTAGGTATGCTTCAGCATGCCGGCAATAAGTGGATTCACTCCCCTGTTGACGACTCGCGTGGTATTGGTTCGGGTGGTCAGGCGGGATCAGGGATCCTCCAATAACCGCACCCCGCACTTACTTTCAAGACGGCCGTCCGCGACCCCGTCAAGTTTGCGACAAACGTGGGAGTGGTTCGGCAGCCTGGGGAATCTCTGACCGAGCCTGGTCCTCCTGCTTTGCGACAGTAATTGCTTCAGCCGTGTCTGTTGTGCTTGGTAGGTCGCTTTCAGCTAAGCTCGTACTGCCGGAGATTGAAGAAGTTAGCTCCCGCGATAGACCATCTGCCTCCTGTGAGCGCTCCGGAGTAAGAAAGCTGTTCGGCGAGGACAACAGGTCTTCGAGAAGCTCCGGGGGCACCTGCCGCCTTAAAAAGTCCTCCTCGATTTTGTCCAGCATTTCCAGTAATTCACTGGTGATTCCTAAAGCTCCGGAGGGACGAGTGAGCCGACCGGTGACATTGGCAAACGTTAGGCCAATCTCGTCAGAACCCTCGTCCGAACGCTCTTCAATGAACAGCCGACGAGGAGGAACTGGTGCATTGGCGGTGGGTTGTACCGACGCGACCGTCACCGGGTGTTCATGCCTCACCGATTCGCCAGCGTTATTTTGCCAAAGTCCCCACGCTGCCATTACCTTTAAATACGGATCAATGATGCTGAAATCAAATCTTCGAATCGATGACAGCCTTGGCTCTTCCCTGGGCATAAGCTTGTATGCCTCTATCGCAATGGTGACTTTGTCTGGCATGCCGAGAGCTTGCCACCTCTCGCGGGTGAGTTCCCACTCGAGTTCTCCAGTGTTTTCGTCGAGTGTCATCCCTTCAAACGGTTTAAGGAGCCGATATCTGAGAGGTGCGGGTGGTATGTCGGGATCAAATGCTCGGAATTGTGCTCGTAAAACACTTCCCACCACAGCTTGGAAAGGGCCGGTCGTCTCCCAAACGGGTGGATCGTACGTTTCTTCCACTAAAAGAAGGAAGGTCTTCTCATCCCAGGCGCCCAACGAGTCGGTCACTCGCACGGTTACCGGGTATTGGCCCGAACCGTGCAGCTCAGTGGGCCGCCAACGGAGAATTCCAGTAACGGGATCAAGGGTCAGAGCATCGGGGACTTCGCCAATCAGGGAGAAAATCAGCTCCTGGGCTGGGAGATCGTGATCCTCGGCCACCAATTGGAGTTCGAAAAGTTCGTGTTCCCGAGCGATAGCTTCGTCCACGGCGCGAAGAAGCGGCGGACGATTATCTTCCGCAACAACCAATGTGAGCGTGAAAATTCGGGAAAGTCCGGCACTATCTTCTGCTTCAAGCACCACTTGATATAACCCTGGTCCTTGCTCCTCAGTTGGAGTCCAGGCAAGCACTTGCGTCACAGGGTCGAACGTCATCCCCTGCGGAAGCGTGCCCAATATACCCAAACTCACAGGGAGATTGTCCGCCACGACCTCCACCTGAAGCATCCACGGCTGCTCTTCCACCAAACTCTGGAGCGGGTGCACACGAAATTCCGGGGCTTTGGCCACCACAATCGTGAATCGCTGCTGTGACAAATTGCCCGCCACGTCAATGGCCTGAACGACTACCTCGTGCGCTCCTGCTTGCCCGTATTCTGGCAACCAACTGAGCAGGCCTGAGCTTGCGTTGATCCTCATTCCCACGGGTGCCTGAAGAAGCTCGAAGTATATCGGCCCTGCAACTTCTTCAAGGGTGACAACTTGGTACTCATAAAGTCGCCCTTCAGCGGCTTGCGTTGGTGCTTGCGAGACAAACACTGGTGGGACCGTATCGATCACAATCCACAGTGGCGTCGATTCCTCGCTCCACAAGGTGACGCTACCGCGGTAATTCCCGACGAGCACCGATTGATCTCGCAGCACCTGCACAGCGGTGACCTTATGCGGACCGTCGGTTAACGTAAATTCACTGGTGGAGTAAACAATCAGAGACGTGCCTTGCGCGATCCCGATGCCCACCACGACATCGTCGATAAGTACCGAGACCTCTGCCCCAGGGACCAAACCCAAAACCTCAAACCCCAGCGACGCACCTGGGGAATTGTTGAGCCGGGTAATCCGATCAAACTGACTTTGACCGGTATCGGATTCGGACAAGAGTTGTACTGTGGGTGTCGGCGGCCGGATGTAAACCGGAACTACCTGGGTATCCCACAAATCGGCGGTATAACTAGAGGGATCAGAAACGCCCACAATAACGCTGCGAACCCCCACAGCCCCACTCCGCGGAGTGACCGTTAAAACCCCCGTTGTCGGGTCAATGCTGACGCTTAGGTCAGTAACTCCCGGGCCAGGAGTGGCCGCGAAAACCAGCGGGTTCTCTTCTCGATCAAAGGCGGCAATCGCCACAGTAACGGGGAGTTCTGCCCGAGTCCAAATAGGAGCAATAGACAGGAGGTAAGCGTTGGAATTGTACGGATCAGTTTGAACACTTACCTGAAAAGTTTGCTCGGCGGTGTTCCCCTCAGGATCTGAGACTGTCACTTTGACTTCCGCCCAACCTGTTGTCCCGAGTGGCGCTATAAGCACCAGCACACGATTTTGGCCGTCGTAAATTATCTCGGCCGACTCGATGACCACAGGTGACACCGGTCGATTATTAATGTCAACGGGCACAGCCGCAATTTGCTGCCGCACCTCTTCGCCCCGAACCAAAAATCCAAACACACTGTGATTGAAATCTAAATGCCGTGTATCGGTAGCGGTGATAAAGAACTGGGAGTCATTTGTGTCATCCGTACTTTTGGCCATCGAAAGCACACCTTTACCAGTGTGCATTAAGTACGGGTGGAATTCATCGTCAAACATGGTTCCCGAGCCACCGGCCCCCGTGCTGGTCGGATCCCCACCTTGAATGACGAAATGCTGAATAATGCGGTGAAATGGAACATTGGTGTAAAAACCTTGCTGAACAAGTTCGATGATCCGGCCTGTGGTGCGAGGAGCCCATCTTTCGAAAAGTTCAAACACCATATCGCCAAAATCGCGCACCGTTAACCGAAGATTCCGATTGTCATGATCGATAATCGGAGTCAGTACCGGAGATGCTATCGAGCTATGATGAAGAGAGCTTTGCACCACAGCCGCCGAAAAGCTAAGGACGTCCCCATCCGGATCATACCCGTTTAGCGGAACGTACAGGGGGGCGCCAGCAAAAATCGTTTGCGGAGCAATGGGGGCCAGCTCCGGAGCGGCCAGAAGCTCGCGGTCCTCCAGTTGTTGAAATCCCCGCAACAACCGCCTGCGGGAAACTACCCGACACACTTTCCGCTCAGGTCCCGACCTTCGTCGGCAAAAGGATTCTGAGGATCTCCATCGTCGGCCAAACAGCCGCCCAACTATGGAATTTCGCCCCTTGCCCGCGATAGCCATTAGATCACTCCGCTTACTCATCAAAACTTGCGATTCTGTCATCCGCTTTCATTGACTCCAAGCGATGCGAGTAAATTCTTGCAACGCAAGCTACATAAAGGTGTGAATTCGGAGCCCTTTCCAGGCCATATCGGGCGATTAGTGCTGATCTTGGGCCGATGCGAGTCGAACCCCAAACTCAGGACATGTGGGCCACCTTTTCTATCGCCTACCGGCACATAATGCCCAACCCCTTCGTAGAGGAATCGAGGAAGCTTTCCTCTTAAATTAAGGGGTATCCCTTCTTTGCAATTTAACCATCTATGCCTTCTTTGCAACTAAACCCTTATCCCGGTCGTGGTTAACGGCACCCCCGGCCGAGTTATGTGCCCCCTAAGTTGCACCTCCCGAAGACCCGCTATGATCCGTGTCACCAATATGTTCCCTAACTTTTCCTTGACAGGCGCACTAAACATTGACAATGGGGCTTCCCTCCCTTTGCGAGCACTGCAAAGCCCGTACCGACGACGATTTGCCAGCGGACGCGTTCGGCGATCAGGTTGTTTCGTCTATTTGCCAGAGGTTGTCCCTAAACCATCCTCTCCCGTACGAAGGCCTAAAATTCGCGGCAACTCAACTCTGCGAAAACTTAGCGACTATTCCGGTGCATGCACGACGACCGGAGGGGGGCCAGCGGGTTCTTTAAGTCCGGCCGACGTCATCTTTTTTAGGGCCATAGAATGGTCGCGGATTGGCAGAAACTAAGTTCTGGCCGAATCAGGCTTTGCTTCGAGAATTCTTCGAAAAGAAAAAAATGCCGGAAAAACGCAGCCTAGAAAAGTCTTCCGCGGAGACACCGTCACTTTCGGCGTGCTTGGAGGAGGTGCTCGAATCCGATTTGGCACGCCTTTGCTCCAATTGTACCCTATGAGCTCGAGGGACAATTTTCCCAATCGTGAACCGGGAAGGTCAGTAACTTGGTGGTAACAATGACATGACTTTGGAGCCGGGAAATCCAGCGGCCATGGCCCGAAACTTATTTTGACAGCCGTACAATGAAGGTGCCGGGAGGTCTGTCGGCGGTTTCACCTTCCGGAGAGTGCGGCTCAAGCCGACCTAGATACCGGGTTGCAACACCTCCGAATCTCACCGTAGACAATGTCCTGCCTGGTCGTGATTTACTTAGTCCTCGAAGGGGGGAACAAGCACCAAATAAACAGTAGATGTTGGAATTTTTGGGTCACCGGGTAAGCCGGGGGTTGTGGCGACGAATAATCCCTCAGGGAAGCGTAGAATATGTGCAACGGGTGAGATGAGAGGGTTTGCGTTCGGCTGCGGTATTAGCAAGGCCAGCTTAAACCTTACTCGCCAGCTTAAACCCTACTCGTTGGTAAGTGCTTTAAGATCCGGGGAATATATAAGCGGTGATATGAAGATCCTATTCTAATTGTATCGATTAATATTTGGGCCTTTTTAACAGAAGAATTAGCCAGTCTGTCTCTCCAAAAAATGAGAAAATTAGACGGCTTAGGCAGACAAATCGCAAGGTGCACTTTTAACGGCAGATTCTTACTTCCTGAACATGTAGGAGCTTTGAGATGCGGTTGCTCAGGGCAAAGAGTCTGATCTGTGTTGCAATAGCGAGCTTTCTGCTAATTCCGCAGGCTGTTGCCCAAGTCCGACCTCAGACACCTCAGTTGCTACCGCACAACACGGTAGCTTTAGTAACCATACCGGAGGTGCAGCAGCTCTTACCGCGGCTTGCGCAGACCAATCTGGGCCAAATGGTACAGCAACCGCAACTGGAGCCGTGGGCTCAAGAGCTCTACGGGTGGTTTGGCCAAGTTCTGGAGACGGTCGGACAGCGTACCGGGGTGGATGCCCGGGAGTTTAGCCTGCTTTTCCAAGGAGAGGTAACCTTCGCGTTGATTGAACGAGCCGAACAGCCGGCGCTTGTCATCTTGGTGGATTTCACTGAAGATCGGGCTCGTGTTGACGAGATTTTAAGTACCCTCGAGAAAACAATTGTGACACAGGGTGCCAGGCTGGGAACTGCGCAGGTAGCGGGTATTCCAGTGCGCCTTTTGGAGCGAGAAGCAACTCGGACGGAGCGACTGTACTACGTTGTGATGGAGAGGACGCTGGTGGCCGCCAGCCATCCCGATGTGCTGGAGGTTTTGTTGACCGCTTGGGCTCGGCTTTATAGAAAGGTCGATCGTCAAGCTCTCAATACACGGGAAGTGACTCCGGGCCGCGGCAACCTCGCTACGGAGCTGCCACGAAGCTCTCTTAAAGATCACCCGGGCTTTACAACTGTCCTGGCGGAATGTCAGAAGTTTCAGAAAGAGCGCCCTTTACTTTTCTGGTTCATTGATCCCATCAACTTGTTGCGAGCTGTGGCACCTGAGGACCCCAATGTTCAATTTGCGCTTATTATGGTGCCCATCCTTGGTTTGGAAAGTATTAGTGCTATCGGTGGAGCTGTGTCGGCGGCAATCGGTCCGCTGGACTGGTTTACCCAAACGCATTTAATTATCTCGGGCAATCGCATGGGTGCCCTTGGGTTATTTGATTTCGCCGCGGGCGACTACACTCCACCTCACTGGGTCCCGGAAGAAGCCTTTTTCTACTGGTCGGTGAATTGGCGTATTCCCGGAGTATTGGAGGCTATTCGCACAGTTGTGGACGGCTTTAGGGGATCGGGAGCTCTGACTGCGGACTTGAGACGCATCTCCCGCCGACTAAGTGTTGACATCGAGAACGAGATCATCCCCGTGTTGACGGGCCGGCTCGTTGGGGCCTCTCTTTTGGAATGGCCGGCCCGGCCAGACAGTCGTGCGGAGCTACTAGGCTTAGAAGTGCGGGATCCGAATGTGGCGAAGAAGCTCCTGTCGCAGATTGCAGCCCAGTTTAAGTCCACAATCACCGAGGAAGTCTTCGGCTCCTACCAGTTTTATCGGGTTGAGGGACTCGGGGGACCGCGTGGTGGACAACGTCGAACGGAAGAAGGACTTTTCGGTGTGGTAGGAAACTGGGTACTCGTAGCCAATCGTAAGACTGCTTTGCAGCAGGCACTTGCCGCTTTTGATGGTGCTGGAGGGCGGTTGCTTCAAGCCGAGGCATTTCGTCAACTGGCCGCAAAAATCGACGAGCGCGTAGACCCCCTAAGCCTGGCCCTGGTAACATTTGATAACCCGCGGGAAAATGTGCGATACCTGTTTGAATTAGCTCAGACTGAGGAGGGTTTGCGGTTGCTGGAGGAAGCTAGAGGCCGGCAACGGCTGGCGCAGGCCGTCCGAAATCTGGTGGAACGCCGCGGTTTGCCGGCCTTTACCTTGGTCGAAAAGTTCCTGGTTCCTCAAGGAAGCGTACTCATCACCGATCAACACGGGCTTCACTACCTCACGTTTTCTTTCAGGGAGCTCCCGGACGAAGGCACCGCGGCAAACTCCACCCAGTAAGCGACCTTCTCTGGCATATGTGAGAGCGCCTTCTTGGAACGGCGCTCGTTTGGGCGACGGTCAAAGTGGAAGTTGTTGGTCCAGTTCCTCCGGAAAGGGGTGGTCCCAGCGGTTTTCTCGCTCAAAGCGGCCAGAACATAAAAACCTGTTTCGGGAGAAACGCGGATCTAGTCCTCAATAATTTAAATCGCCTGGCCCGGTTCGTAAGTTTCTAAAGAAATCAGTCTGTACGTAAAGAAACTGATTTAGTGGTTTCCCGAAAGAAAATTCGCGCGTGCGAAAACTCTTATCTCTATCGCCCGGTATCTCGTAACTTTTCCCATGGAAAAGGCTCTCCTCGCCTGCGAAAATTCCCCCTGAACAACGGAAATTGCCTGATAATAAACTTTTTTGGGAGTGATACTAATCATTCTGTCATGAACAGAGCATATCGAATCTTTTTCTGATCGGCTCAATTTAGCGCCGCGCGAACGGCATCAATTCCCGGAGCAATTGGTTGGCTTCCAGTTTCCGCACTCAGTCGGCCTCGGCTATAATCCCATTAAAAAATTTCTTGAATACACATGGGGTGTTCGTCATTGCGCGCCAGAATACGCCACAACTTATGGGATTTTGATGGGAAAGCCATAGGACTTTCATGGTAGGAGTTACCCGATATCGATTAATTACCTTTCCGGTGAATTTAATGATAATACAAAGAGGAGCTCCGAATGGCCCAAACAATTGATGCTTTTATTAGCCGGCTCCGGGCAGAGGGCGTCGAGGCGGCCAAAAAGGAGGCTGAGGAAGTTAAGCGACAAGCTCAGCAGGAAGCAGATCAGATCATTCAGGCGGCAAAAGCCGAAGCTCAGCGACTTATCGAGGATGCGGAGCGCCAGAGGGCGATCACTCTCGAAAGAACGCGAACCGATTTGGAGCTGGCAGCCCGCGACGTGGTAGGACTTCTTCGCGTAACTTTGACTCGAGCACTGACGGCGGTCCTTGCTAAGGCGGTCGAGGCGACCTTCAGTGATCCGGAGTTTTTAAAACGATTAATTGCTCAAATCCTTCAGGAATATGCAGCCGCAGAGGTGAGAGGTCGGCCCCCCCTAGTAATACGCATTCCGGAAGATTCTCAGGCTGAACTCCGCGATTGGCTTTTGGCCCAGTGCCGCCTCCTTGCAGCATCCCACGGTGAGTCGGATTTTGTGCCCGAAATTTCGGCCGTGCTCAATAAGTCGGGATTTGAATACAAAATAAGCTCTGGCACGGTGGAAGTCACTCCGGAAGCGGTCACTCAATTATTGAGTCAGATCGTAGCGCCTGAGATACAAGCGATTATCGATCGGGCCGTCGCAACTACCCAGTCGGAGTCCTCCGCGAGTTGACAAGCTGGAGGCCCCGGTAGTCGGCTAGATAGAAACAAGTCAAAAAGTTTCAGCGAGAAGGTAAAGAAGTTTTGCAAGATGTTGGGCCAGTTGCGCTATTTCATTACGGCGCTGCCCGGTTTAGGAACGCTGGGGACAGTCCCCCCCGTTGGATTGGCGGACCTTTTGAATCTTCTGGAGGACTCCCGCCGCATCTTCCGCTTGGTGAGGGCAATAGCACTTCTTGATGACCTCGAACAGCGGGAAGCCTACCTGGCGGGCGAAGCGAAAGAGGTCGAGCCCGTCGTGCTCACACTGGAGCAAGCAAAAGGGGAAGCGGCCCTACCAGCATATCTGACGCTCGGTTCGGAGGTGGCCGAGTCGCTCACCATCGAGTTAGACCGCTTATGGGCGGCGTATTTTCTGTACGTTTATGACCTGGGCACGGAATTAGCCAACGAATTCTTAAGGAAGTGGGTCGGCTTCGAAGTGGCACTGCGAAATGCACTCGCTGTTGCCCGGGCGCGGAAGCTGGGACTGGATGAATCTGGGTTTTTGGTTGTGCCTCATTTAGCCGATAGTGAGGCGGATCTGTCCAATGTTGTCAGCGAGTGGAGTGTGGCCAAGACCCCCTTGGCGGGCTTGCAGGTTGTCATTCGGGCGCGGTGGGACTGGTGTGACCAACACGAGGAATGGTTCAGCTTTGGGGAGGATGAACTTCTCGTCTACGCTTTAAGAATCATGCTTTTGGAACAATGGCGCCGGACTTCAGGCGAGGCGAAGCCCACGGAAATGTAGGTGTCTTTGGTTGAGGACGGGTAAAGAAATGGCTAGCACAGTTGCCGAACAAGTAACTCCGGCCGGTGACAACGTCGTTCGGGGAAAGGTGATTGGTGTCTTTGGGAATTTGGTGACTGCCGAAACCTCGGGTCGCGTGGTGCAAAATTCGGTTGGCTATTGCGTCCGCTCCGACGGGGTGCGGATGATGAGCGAAGTGATTCGAGTTCGGGGAAATGAAGTTGACCTCCAAGTTTTCGAGGAAACGGGAGGTCTGCGAGTAGGAGACGAGGTGGAATTTCGGCCGGAGATGCTCTCGGCAGTATTGGCCCCGGGGCTTTTGGGGCGAATTTACGACGGACTCCAAAATCCCCTTCCGGAGTTGGCGGACCTTGTCGGTTATTTCTTGCGGCCGGGCGTGTATCTCCATGCTGTTTCTCTGACTCAACCGTGGGCTTTCACGCCCCGGGTAAAAGCTGGCGATGTGGTGGAGGCTGGTGAGACACTCGGCACGGTGCCGGAGGGGATATTCAGCCACCACATCATGGTTCCTTTTGCCTGGGAGGGACCGTTTACGGTGAAGAAAATAGCACCGGCGGGCGAATACACGGTCAATCAAGAGATCGCCGTACTCGTTGGTGCCGACGGAGTAGAACGTTCAGTGACCATGCAGCAGCGCTGGCCTGTGAAACGTCCCTTGAATGTTTCACGGCGGCGGCTGCTTCCCAGCGAACCCCTAGTCACGCGGGTGCGAATCATCGATACGCTGTTCCCCATTTTGCGCGGGGGCACATATTGCATCCCGGGACCATTTGGTGCGGGGAAAACAGTTTTACAACAGATCACGTCCCGATATGCGGAAATCGACATTGTGATCATTGCCGCCTGCGGGGAGCGTGCTGGTGAGGTAGTGGAAACGCTTCGGGAGTTTCCCGAACTCATCGACCCGCGTACTGGGCGAAGCCTGATGGAGCGAACCATTATCATTTGTAATACATCGGCGATGCCTGTAGCCGCCCGTGAGGCATCCGTGTATACGGCGGCGACTCTTGGAGAATATTATCGTCAGATGGGACTCGATGTGCTTCTCCTTGTTGACTCTACTTCCCGCTGGGCGCAGGCCATGCGGGAGATCTCCGGTCGGTTGGAGGAGATCCCGGGGGAAGAAGCCTTCCCGGCGTACTTGGAAAGCCGAATTGCAGCCTTTTACGAACGGGCTGGGGTGATCGAGTTGAAAGATGGACGAAAAGGCTCCCTCACCATTGGCGGCACGGTCAGTCCGGCCGGGGGAAACTTTGAAGAGCCAGTCACACAGGCCACACTGAAAGTGGTAGGGGCATTCCACGGGTTATCGCGGGCTCGCGCGGAAGCTCGCCGATTCCCCTCGATTGATCCGCTTGATTCTTGGAGCCAATATCACGGTATCATTGATCCCAAGGTGATAGCGCGCATCCGTCGGCTGCTGGTGCAGGGTCACGAAGTTCGGCAAATGATGACCGTGGTAGGAGAAGAGGGCATCTCGGTGCAAGATTTCACAGTGATGCTTAAAGCGGACTTCGTGGACAACTGTTACCTTCAGCAAAACGCGTTCGACCCTGTGGACGCGGCCACTCCGGCGGAGCGGCAAAAATTTGTCTTTGCTAAGGTTGTGGAAGTGGTGGACACGGATTTTAATTTCGCCGACAAATCCGAAGCGCGGCGAAAAATGGTGGAAATAACTGATTTATTCCGAAACTGGAATTATGCCCCGTGGGATTCGCAAGAGTTTCAGGATTACTTGAAGCAGATCGACCACTTCATTGCAACAAAAGGCCGAGGTTAATGAGCCATGCGGAAATACTTTGACGAGATTGAGCGGATCGTGGGCAATGTGGTGACCGTTCGGGCCACGGGCGTGGGGTATGGAGAGTTAGCGCTGATTCATACCGCGCAGGGAACCTCCTACGCGCAAGTGATTCGGTTGGACGGACCGCGGGTAAGTCTGCAGATTTTTGCCGGTTCTCAGGGGGTATCGAATCGGGATCGAATCGAGTTTCTCCACCGTCCTATGCAGATTCCCTTTTCCGATGCGCTCCTTGGGCGGGTGCTTGACGGGTCCGGTCGGCCACGCGACGGCCGCGTGGATCTGAGCGGCAAACCGATTGCGATAGGGACACCTCCGGTGAACCCGGTGCGGCGCCGATTGCCGGACAAAATGATCCACACCGGCATTCCCATGATTGATGTGTTTAACTCGCTTGTGGAATCACAAAAGTTGCCGATCTTTTCCGTCCCCGGTGAGCCGTACAACGAGCTGTTGGCCCGGATCGGACTTCAGGCGGATGCTGATATCATCATTTTGGGAGGTATGGGCCTGCGTCACGATGATTATCTGAAGTTCCGCCGCACATTTGAGGAAGGGGGAGTACTAGGGCGAACGATAATGTTCATCCACACCGCGGCTGATCCGGTGGTGGAATGCCTCATGGTGCCCGACCTGTGTTTAGCGGTGGGCGAGCAATTCGCTCTGCAAGGAAAACGTGTCTTGGTGCTGTTGACTGATATGACCGCGTTTTCCGACGCCCTCAAAGAAATCTCAATCATCATGGAGCAAATCCCTTCTAACCGGGGTTATCCTGGCGACTTGTACACTCAGCTTGCGCGCCGATATGAGAAGGCTGTAGACCTCGAGGGTGCTGGTTCGTTGACAGTGCTGGCGGTGGTGACGATGCCAGGTGACGACGTTACCCACCCGGTGCCAGATAACACCGGTTATATCACAGAGGGTCAGTTTTACCTCCGCAATGGACGGATTGAGCCTTTTGGATCGTTGTCTCGGCTCAAGCAGCGCGTCAACGGTAAGACGCGGGATGATCATCGTGCCATCATGGATGGGTGCATCCAGCTGTATGCCCTCTGCCGGGAAAGCCGCGAAAAACGTGACATGGGATTCGAAATGTCGGAGTGGGACCGCAAGCTGCTTAAATATGGGGAACTATTCGAACAGCGGATTATGGACCTGGCTGTTAACATTCCTTTGTTCGAAGCCCTGGATCGTTGCTGGAAGATTTTGGCGGAGTGTTTCGAACCAGCCGAGACAGGCATTCGCCGCAGCCTTATCGACAAGTATTGGCCAAAGCCTCGGCTCACCACAGAGGTAAGGGAGCCAGCCCTCGCCGCTGGAAGCTGACAGTTTTCTGCTTTGCCGCAAAGAAAAGCCTCTTTTCACCATGTGTAGTGAAGCTGTGGAGTGCGAGGACAAGTTTTTTCGGTGAAGGTATAGAACTAAACCTACTGTGATTTCTGTTTAAGGAGGGGTCTACTTAATATCCTAGGAACGGATGCTCCGAGGACGAGGCAGAGGGTGGCTCGATTGGTTGATACGAACGCATCGTTGGGGCGCAATTCGGCCATGATGCCGTCCCTTTACAATTCAGCTTTGTGGGGCAGGAGCTGTTGGCCTAAAGTCAGCAGGTACTTAACAGATAAAACGGTGAACATTGAGTCCTGGTTGATGCATCAGGATTGCGGATGTGCCGGAAAAGAAAATTAAACTAACTCGACCCGAACTTAAGCGGTATCGCGACGCGCTGGCACGCTACCAGCGGTATTTGCCAATGCTCAAGCTGAAGCAGCAAAGGCTTCAGCTTGCAGTGCGCGACGTAGTTCGGCAACGTCGCGCGGCAGAACAAGCCGCTGAGGAGACGGAGACTCAGATCAAGCGTTATCACACCGTCTTTGGCGATCGGTTGATCATTCCGCTTCATCGATGGGCGAAGCCGTCGCGTGTGGTTTTGGGTAGAAAGAACATCGCGGGGGTGGAAATTCCGGTGCTTCATCAAGTGCTTTTTCCCGAGGTTCGTTACAGCTTGTTTGCTACGCCTCCGTGGGTGGATCAAGCGCTAATCGATCTTCAAGAAAAAAGCCGCCGTGAAGCCCTTGTGGATGTACTTCGGGAGCAAGAAAGGCTTTTGCAAAAGGAGCTTTCGCGCATTATCCAGCGCGTCAATTTGTTCGAAAAAGTAATGATCCCCCGCGCCAAAGACGCGATTCGCCGCATTCGCATTAAGTTGGGAGACGAAATGCGGGACGCCGTGGGACGGGCAAAAATCGCGAAGAAGAAACTAGCGACCGCTTTGGCTGAGGAACTGGCCCACCCCAGGCTGGCCCCTGCTCAGGAGGAGGCCCTATGATTGTGCCGATGCGAAAGGTGTTCGTAGCCGGCCGAACTTCCGATCGCGAGGCTATTCTGGATCGTCTGGCGGAGCTCGGTGTTATTCACCTGGTACCGGTAGATCCACAAAAGGCTGTGCCGGATGAAGTCATGATCCGCCGCGTAGAGATGGTGCGACAGGCGATCCAAATTCTCTCCCATGTCAAACCGGAAGGGCGGCCACCCGAACTTGCACCCACTGATGCAGCGCAAGAGGTCCTGGATATTCAGCGTCGTGCCGCCGAAGGCCGCAACCGGCTGGCAGTGCTGTACCATCAGCTGGAACAAGTAACCAGCATTTGGGGCGAACTGTCCTTAGCGGATGTGGCACAACTAGCACAGGTGGGCGTTTCTGTGCAGTTCTTCGAAGTCCCCCAACGCTTGCTGGGCGAAGTCAAGGGGGATTATCTTCAGGTAGCTGGGGAATTGCCCGGCGGTCGCTTCCTTGTAGCCGTCGTCTGTCGCGACGGAGAGCCTCGGGTGCCTGAGGGCGCCCAACCGATACCACTGCCGGCACGCGATGCGGCTACAATCCGGGGGGAGGCAAAGCAAACCGAAGAAATACTTCGTCAGGATATGCGGCGGTTGGCGGAGCTTGCAAACCTGGTGCCGGCGCTCCAACGCGAGTTAGCAGAGTTGGAAGAACAGATTGCCGAGACCGTGGCCATCCGTGGATCTGTGACTGACGAGGAGCTTTTTGCTCTTCAGGGGTGGGTTCCCGCGGAGAAAGTTCCACCGCTTGAGAAGTGGCTGGCAGACTGCCCCTATCCGGTGGGTTTTCAAATCCTTGAACCCGGCCCAGAGGATAATCCTCCGACCCTGGTTCGACCGCCACGGTGGGCCCGCGCGATTGAGGGCCTTTTTCAAATGCTGGGGACCACTCCGGGCTATCGGGAATACGATGTGTCCGTGCCGTTCATGATTGCCCTCCCGCTTTTCACGGCCATTTTAATTAGCGATGGAGGCTATGGAGCAATTCTCTTCCTTGTTCCGGCGTTATTGTATAAAAAGATTGCCCAATCCCTCGGAGCGGCGTTCACACAACTTCTCATGATCGTGGGAGCGGTGGCTACCGCGTGGGGTGTAGTGACCAATAGCTTCTTTGGTGCTTCTTTGCCCTTTTACGAGCCGCTTATTACGATCAGCTTGGCGGAGGAGTCGCGGCTCTTCATGATGCGTCTTAGTTTTACGATCGGGGCAGTTCACCTCAGTTTAGCCCAGTTTTGGCAGGCGATCCGCTTTTGGCCGGATCCGCGAGCCTTAGCTAAATTTGGGTGGGGAATTTTCATTTGGGGCATGTACGGAGTCGTCAATTTCTTCGTTTGCAAAGGCTCGTTTGGCTGGGAAACACCGTGGCCCTATTTGCTCCTAGTGGGAGCAACACTGGCCATCGGATTTGCCCACCCAAGCTATAATGCCGCCAAAGCGCTCCTTTTTGGGTTTGCAAGCTTTCCGCTTTCGATGTTGTCTGCTTTTTCGGACGTGATCAGCTATGTGCGATTAATGGCCGTGGGACTCGCCAGCAGTGTACTCGGCGCAAGCTTTAACCAGATGGCCATGGAAATTGGGAATATCTGGTTAGCAGCGATCGTTTTGGTTTTGGCCCACGGGCTTAACTTGGGACTTTGTCTTATTGCGATGTTCGCCCATGGTGTACGTTTGAATATGCTTGAATTTTCGAATAATCTCGGAATGCAGTGGACGGGCTATCCATATCGGCCCTTTGCTCGACGAGTGTTGTCACACGGCGGGATTCCGTAAGCCGTCCAAAGAAAATTTACTCTGCTGGCAGGATCACCTAACTTTGAGAAGACTCCTGGGCGAGAACTCAACCGTGGATTGGCTCTCGCCCATCGGCGGACGTGGAGGAAGGCATCCAGAGTACAAACCAAAAACGAGATACTCAAGTTTACAAAAACGCAAGGAGTGTCAGTAATGACAAAGATGTCATTAGTCGTGTGCGCGTTGGGCTTAGGTAGTGTACTGGGCATGATCGAAGAGCCAATGAGCAGGGGTGAACTCTTTTGGCGTTTCTTAGGGGAAGGAGCTAGCGCCCTGTGCTTAGGACTTGCCGCCTTGGGAAGCTCGTTAGGGATTGGGTTTGCCGGCCAAGCGGCTGCGGGGGCCTGGGCAAAAGAGGCCCGGGCCGGCCGAAACCTCAGCTTCACATACATCATCTTGGTAGGCATGCCTATCAGCCAAACGCTCTACGCGATGATCGTAATGAACAATATGCGCAGTGTATTTGCCAATGTTGATGTCAGTATTTTTGATGCCGGGCTTCTTTTCGGAGTGGGAATTGCCACGGGTATTGCCGAGATGCTCTCCGCCTGGATGCAGGGTCTTATTGGAGCCGCCGGTATTCGAGCTCTGAGCGAGGGTGAAGGCAAAGGGTTAGCGTTTATCATCATTGCCATGGGGATTGTGGAAACAGTCGGAATTTTCGGTATGGTCTTCCTTCTTGGAATGATTCCGGCTGGAGGTTAGAGCCAATCGATCAGGTAAGAGAGGCTTTGGGTGAGGGAGCCGTTGCGGAGAAATTCTCCCACAATTGATACCCCTTTACTGGCCCCAGTGGACTTGGCCGGTGCCAGCGTGCGCCTGGCCAATAATCCAGCTCTGGATACCGCGTTGGGCAAGTTGGTGACGAATACTGTCTGCATAATAGGCACTGGCAACTAAGATCAAGCCAATGCCCATATTGAAAACTCGGAACATTTCTCCTTCGTCGATTTCACCCAAGCGTTGTAACCAAGTGAAAACAGGGGGTATTGGCCAGCTATTTCGCTTGAGGACGATGTCCACACTAGTGGGCAAAATTCGGCGGAGATTGTCGAAAATTCCTCCGCCTGTGACATGTGCGATCCCATGAATAACGGTTTTTACTCTGTAATAGCGGAGGACACTACGCACCGCCGCAACATAGATGGTCGTTGGGCGAAGAAGTGCCTCTCCCACCGTCTCTCCAAGTTCAGGCACAAAGTCAAACACCGACAGCCCTGCATGCTCGAAGACTACCTTCCGCGCAAGACTATACCCGTTGGAGTGAAGCCCAGAGGAAGCAAGACCAATAACTAAATCTCCCGGGGTGATTAAACTCCCGGTGATGAGATCTTCCCGTTCAACAACTCCCACGCAAAATCCGGCTAGGTCGTAGTCTCCGGGTTGGTAGGTATCCGGTAGGATAGCCGTTTCCCCCCCCAAAAGCGCACAATGCGCCATTTGACATCCTTTGACAATGCCGGAGAGAATCGCGTGGAGCCATTCCGGATCGTCTTTGGGCAAAGCTATGTAATCGAGAAAAAAGAGTGGCTCGGCACCGCAGCAAAGGGCATCGTTGACATTCATGGCAACAAGATCAATACCCACGGTATCGTGACGGCGGAGCATACTAGCCACTTTTAGCTTAGTGCCAACTCCGTCGGAACATGCTACAAGCACAGGGTTCCGGTATCGTCTGGCGAAGATCGGGCAATCGAAGTCAAGTTGAAAAAGACCGGCGAATCCCCCAGGAAGGGGTATCACTCGTGGAGTGAACGTCCGAGCCAAAAGCCCGGGGATTTTCTCCATAGCCTTGTTGTAAAGTTCCAGATCCACCCCCGCATCTTTGTAAGTTAGTTTCTTCATCTGGCGAATACTCCCGCCTTCGATTTGAGGAGCACTCCGAGGGGCCTACATGCTTCCAAAACTAGCTGGAAGTGATGTACTGAAAGTTCTTGCCTCTTCAACTGGTTTAGAAGCGTATGCCGCCACCTCGTTTGGCCAAAACCGAGAACCTAGTTGGATCCCGTTTCCGAGGCACGCTCGAACGAAATTCGTACAAGTGAATTATCTTTGTTAACTTTGTCAACCAGTTGACTTCGCAATCGGGTTCGTTCAAATTAAAAGGTGTAGCATATGGCGGTTACTCGGGAAAGGTATTGTACGGCAGGAGGGATTTTCTCCGCCAAGTCGGTGAGAAGTGGGTTTCTGACAATGATTTTCGGTCGGTCTCAGCGTAGGAGAAGGCTCATGGTATCGCACCGCGGTAAGTTCTGGTTTGTGGTCGTTATGGGCGTAGTGTTCTATGGAGCGGGTAACCAGTTGTTAATCGCTGCACCTCCGGCAGCGCCCAAAGTCTCAGCATTTGCGCCTGCAGAAGATTTGGTGAGCCAGTTCGAATATTATCTGAAGCGACTTGAGGCGGATTTGGCGCAGGAAGCGGACTACAAGGACGCTGCTGAACGTGTGTACAAAGATGCCAATACACTGGTTCTTATCGCTTTGGCTTTGGGCCTTCATGACACTCCCAATAAATATCAGAAGCATGCCCTGGGTTTGGTGGCGGCGTGTGAAAAGCTAATTGCGGCTAAGGATTATGCAACCGCCAAAGCGGCCTTGGCCGAGCTGAAAGCAGCGATGGATCAGCCATCTGGCGATCCCGAGAGCCTTGCGTGGAAGAAACTGGCCCATCTGCCACCCTTGATGCAGCAGGTTCCCCTCATTAACAGCCGAATCAGACGATCAATGCGCCGCTTCGACAGACAAGCAACCGCTATTGCCGCCGATGCAGCCGCCATTGCTGTCATCAGTCAGGGTAGCATTTACAACGTCGACGAGACTAATAAACCCGAAGAGGCCGCCAAGTGGTATCAGTATTGCACTGACATGCGGGACGCTGCTGCCAAATTGAACCAGGCGGCGCGGGCGAAAGATTCAAAGGCAGCTGAGGAGGCCCTTAAAGCATTGGCAAAAAGCTGCGACGACTGTCACGCAATCTTCCATCCGGAAGCCTTAGGCAAGGAAGTCCAAGAGGAGTAATCAGGGCGTGCACGTCCCTGGCTTCCGGGCTTTGTGAGCAGTCTTACCGCTGTTCCCGCTTCCGTGCGTTCAGCGTTACCGTTGGACGAGGGATTTATCCGGTCGCGGACTTACTCCAGTGGTGGCACGCGTCTGTCTGCTCGGCCGGGCTCTCTGGTGGAGACAGTATGCCTTGAGATGCATAGCAGGCCAAAGGAGGTAGGGAGGAAAGGACGCCCATTAAATCGGCGAGAAAGAGAGCCCATGCCTCTGGGCCGACCAGTGGTCTAATAAAATGGCACATGTTGGTAGCCAGGGGGATACCGAAAGGACATTTTTCGCTTCTGGGAATGTTGAGGACGCATTTCCTTCCTCACCATGAATCCGGCACCACGGTCCCCATTCCGGCTTGCTTCCAGCGTCAATTTTCGCCTCGGGTTTTTGATGGATACCTCATCAATTCCCCCAGACCACCCAAGTCCGTTGCCCATGGGTGGCTTCCCAAGCCATGACCTTGCTGCGGATTTTGCGGCTCGGCCTTCAGGGATTCCCAATGCCCAGTCAATCTGAGCGGTCTTGCATGTTGACTAAATCGACAAATTTCTGAACGATTCCTCCGCTCGAGACAATTTCGTTCTCGTAAAATGCTTGGAGGACCTCCCGGGGAACAATTTCCTCCCAGAGGGCGACGACGTAGCGAACATGAAGCTTTGCTCCACTTATAAGTTCGATCGGTTCGCGATGAAGTGCTAGAGTTGCCGACATGTAGGTAAATGGTGAAAGCATGGTAAACCAAGTGGCAGGATGACGAGGATTGGCCGGGTGATCGAAAATCGCAAGTGTAATCGGCCAGTCCCCGGCCTTTAACCGGTAAGCGCACCACGGGGAAGGAGTGTCGTTGGTTCCTTCCAGCCCTGTTCGACCTTCGGCGTTAAGAAATTCGCCGACCTTATCCATACTTTCCGCCAAACGAATGCCAAAGCCAAAATACGGCCGCCCCCATAGCCGAGCGGACTGCTTTCCAGGCGGAAGGGAAAGCTCCGATTGCCAAATGGTGAGCCGGACAGGTTGTGTTGTGCGCCCCTGTCCCAACTCAGCCCACCCCACCCGCCTGACTTCTTCGAGCAGAGGGCACACTCCGTCAGCACTAGTCCAAGTCAGGTTGTGGACCAGCCATGCCAACCGGACCGTACGGCCACCGTTCTCCGCCGAAAGGTGGGTTCCATTGGGGAGGGTTCCTGTGCAAGTAATTCCGCGATCCTTTTGCCAACCAGACTTAGCGTCCTCAGCCCAGAAGTCAACCTCGTCCACGCCCACTGCAAACATAAGTCCGTGATGATGCAAATGATCTGCCGGGGCATCACGGAGAATATTTATCCCACTCGGTGAAGCCCAAAACCGAACATACGATTTTCGCGGGTTGGGCGCCCGCTGGTATTCCCACAACAGCTCTGCGGGGAGGGGGTACTCGGAGATGATCTCGGCCGGTACTTTTGTTTGTTGGAGAGAAACTACTCTCTCGCTTAACGTGAGTATAAGCCGAGGTATCTCATCGGCTTGGAGCACCGCAAATTCGCAGGCCACAAGCGCGGCAGTTACCATAATCGTTAGAATCCACCCGTTTTTTCCCAAGGCTTTGCCCTGAGGTTGCGGAGAAAAATCGCGACGAATGAACTTAATCATCCCCGAATTCTCCGTGACAAAAGTGCCCACTCTTTCAGGAAATGGGACCCAGCCGTAAAAATACTTGGGTTTTTGCATGTGACTTTGATTATCCATAGCAACATTCGGCAGGTAAAGCCAACTGCGGCTTTTTCTCACACCGGCGCGCCGCTCTTTGACGGTGTTTGGCTTACCCGAAATCTTATAGCTCATGAGCGAATTGGGCATAACAACAGCACCAATTCAGAACGACCGGGGAGACTGGCCCATGCTTGTGGCGGAAAATATTCGCAAAGAGTATCCCACACCGGACGGGCCACTAGTGGTCCTCGATGGAATTCGCCTCACGCTGGAACCCGGTCAATCGGTAGCAATTGTGGGCCCAAGCGGCTCCGGAAAGAGTACCCTTTTGAACATACTCGGCGGTTTAGACCACCCTACAGCGGGCCGGGTGCTCCTGGACCAGGTGGATTACGCAACTTTGGCGGAGCCAGAGCTTGCCCGACTGCGGAACCGCAAGATCGGCTTTTTGTTTCAGGAGCACCATCTACTCCCACAGTGCACAGCGTTGGAAAACGTTCTTGTGCCACTTTTGGCCTTCGGGCGTCCCTGCCGAGCGGACATCTGCCGGGCAGCGGAGCTTTTGACCCGCGTGGGGTTGGGCGAGCGACTCAACCATTTCCCGAGTGAGCTTTCCGGTGGCGAGCGTCAGCGGACAGCACTTGTTCGGGCGCTTATTTCCAGCCCACGGCTTCTTTTGGCTGATGAGCCCACAGGAAACCTCGATGCGGCCACCGCGTGTCAAATAATCGACCTCATGCTTGAGCTTCACCGGGAAGTCAACAATATCCTAGTTGTTGTCAGTCACAGCGGAAGTGTTGCTGCGCGGATGGAGCGGATATTTCGATTAACCACCGGCTCCCTCGTGCTCGAGGCGATGCCAAAAGATTAGTGGGGTAATTGTTCAAGGTTAGGAAAGGAACTGATGGTTTTACCCGCTTCCAGGTCTCAAAACCAAGTCAGTCAGGATCTCAATCAGAGTTGATGTCCCTAAATCTGGCTCAAAGTAGTCCGCTTTCCCATTCACTCTGCACGCCCGGCAGCTTCGGAAAGGGATTCTTACGTTATCGTTGGGATAAGAATGGAGCATGCCTGAGCGCACTGAGCACAAGAATTCTAGGAATCGTTTCAGCACCGTGAGTTAAGGAATTTTAGCCGTCACGGTTCTTTCTCTGATGGCGAGCTAACGATGACCCACGCGGAACTAGTTGATCGACAAGGCAAGCTGCGAGTGCGCGGGGTAGCCGGTCTTGCATGGGCATCGTTCTGCTATTGGTGGCCGGCACATCTGGCAGTAGGGATGGGGGTGACCGTCGCTGTGGGCGTACTCACCGGGGCTTGTATTCTGGGGGACAGTCTCCGTGCCAGCCTTGTGGATCTAGCCCTGCAACGTCTGGCGGGAGTGGCCTTTGTCGTTCAAGCTGATCGATTTTTTCCCACTTCGGTGGTCGATCGACTAGAACACACGCCGGGTTTTGATGCACACTTTCGAATCGCCGCTCCCGTTGCAATCTTGACTGCCGCTTTACGCTGTCAGACACAGGATGGCCAGAACCAAGCTTCTGTAGGACAAGTTCAGGTCATCGCATGCGATGCGAGATTTTGGGCACTCGGGGAGGGGAAATTTTTACGCCAGCTGTCTCCCGAGCAGATCATCTTCACTGAGGCCTTAGCCCACAAAATTGCTTCGATCAGCGGTGGCCGAGTTCCAGCCCCTGGAGACCGCGTGATCCTTCGATTGGTCAGACCGGCTAGCATTCCGACGGAGAGCCTTTTCGGGGACAAACGACGGGCTTTCGTCACTCTAAGCTTTTCGCTCGTGGATATTCTCCCCCCGAAAGGACTGGGGGAATTCTCGTTGAATTTCCAGCAGGTTTCACCTATGGGGGTATTTATCTCGCTCGAAGCTTTGAAGTGGCTTGATCAAGCAGGAAAATGCAATGCCGTCCTGCTCGCCGAGCGTCCGGGTCGGTCTCTGTCACAATGTTTGGCATGGCTTAATCAACATGTCACTGTCGAGCCGGAGGCGGCAGGAGTGATTGTTGAGGAAACCCCTCGCGGTTATTTGCTGGTGAGCTACGACGGCTATGTGTTTCCCTCTCACTTAGAGGCAAAAATTTTACGAAAACTTGCCGGCTTGCCGGTTCAGCCCGTGCTTACTTATTTAGCCAACCAGATTATTTCGGGCGACCGCTTTGTCCCATACTCCCTTGTCACCGGGGTGGACCCGGTGGCGGATACACCCCTCGGCCCACTGCTAACTGTCGAAGGAACACCGCTGAAGGAAATTCCGCTGGACACAATCGTTCTAAACGATTGGGCAGCCGAGGACCTTCGCGTTAGACCCGGGGACACGGTGCGAATACGGTTTTTCCTCCCTGAGGCCAGCGGCCCAAGCCTTCACGAAACAGAGCTCGAACTGCCTGTTAGCGAGGTCATCCAGCTGGCTGAGGCAGCGAATGACCCCTTGTGGACGCCTCAGATCCCGGGAGTTACTGAGAAGGCAACAATTCGCGATTGGGAGGCTCCCTTTGAACCTTTTCACCCCGAATGGGTGCGTTTGACAGACTTTCCGGGACCCGGCAACGACGAAGATTACTGGCAACGCTATGGTACAACCCCAAAAGCGTTCGTCTCGCTGGCTACGGCGCGGAAGCTCTGGGCAGGACGGTTTGGACAGACCACTGGATTTCGGATGGCTCCCGCAGGTGATCTCACGTTGGAAAATCTCCGAAATCTGTTGCGCTTTCGGCTAAGCGAGGTGGATTTCGTCGTCAAGTCCGTGCGTGAAGAAGCCTTTAAGGCGGCCAGAGGTGTATCCCCATTTGCCTCGCTGTTCGTGGCCTTTAGTAGTTTTGTCATTGCTGCCGGTATCTTGCTGGCGGTGCTATTTCTGTCCCTCACCATGGCTCAGCGTTCGCGGGAAATTGGGATCCTACTGGCCGTGGGATTTCCTGCATCCAGAATTCGTAAAATCTACTTAATAGAGCTGTGGCTCACACTTCTCACGGCAACAGCTGCGGGGTTAATGCTCGGGTGGGCGTATTGCCTGGTTCTTGTTGCGGGGCTTCATTCATGGTGGCTTCCCATTCTCGGCCGCCCACTGATCCGACCAGTTACGCGGCCCGACACGATAGTCGCTGTGGGACTAATAGGATTTTTGGCCACTGCGGTCCCCCTGTGTGGATCACTCGCCCGATTTGCAAAACAAGAGCCCGCAAAACTCCTGGCCGGATTTACGCCGGAAAATTGGCCGCGATCCCTCCACCGCACTACAACCCGGGTCGCTAGTGTTCTGGGGTTGGGGGCTGCGGTGGGCGGGTTAGGCCTTTTGCTCTGGGGAAACATCGGTGATCCGTCGGCCGGGGACCGGGCGCTTTGGTTTTTCTTAGCCGCAGTAGGCTTTCTTATCGGTGGTTTTTCGTTTTTAATGGTGCTGTTTCGCGTGCGAAGGAGGCGGCTGGCAAGCTTTGCCAAGTGTCCCACCCTCGCCTTTGCAACCCTGAATCTCCGGCGGAATCCTTCGCGAACCGTGGCCACCTGCGTCATTTTTGCTCTCGCGGTGTTCCTAGTTGTAGCAGTTAGTGCCTTTCGCCTCAGCCCGTGGCAATTCATCCCTGGGGAGCATCCGGGGAGCGGCGGTTTTGCTTTCGTAGTCGAGACAAGCGTTCCGGTACTTGAGGATCTGTCCGACCAAGGAGTCTTAAGTAACTGGCTAAAGAATCATGGGAGCCTCGGCATTATCGAGCCTGAGATGTTCGCGGAGGGGGACGTCCTCGTCCCATTCCGCATGCGTCCCGGTGAAGATGCAAGCTGCCTAAATCTCTACCAAGTTCGGGAATTAACGGTCCTTGGCACTCCTGAGCGCTTCATTGCCCGTGGAGGTTTCCGAGTCCGCTCCTGGGTTCCGTGCTCCGAGCAAGAATTTCAAAACCCGTGGCTCCTGTTGCAGCGCGAGCTACCGACCGGAGAAGACAATCTGCCCCTTATTCCCGCCTTTGTCGACCAGACAACGGCAACCTACGCCCTTAAGCTCAACAAGGGGAAGAATGATGTTCTGACGGTAACCGACGCTGCAGGGCGCCCGGCCAGGCTAAAGGTGGTGGGAGTCTTGATGGAGAGCATCTTCCAAGGTCAAGTCCTTGTCCATGAGAAGAACTTTTTGCAGCTCTTTCCTGCCACTCCCGGTTACCGATTCTTCCTGGTAAAGTGTTCCCGTGGTCCCGAAGAAAGCCCCGATGTTTATTGGAGGCGGCTAATACAGATCCAAAAGCTCTTGGAGGAAATTTTTGCCGACCACGGTGCTCTCGTGGAGACGACCACCGAGCGACTCACTCGATTTGCTCGGGTGCAAAATACTTATCTTGCGATTTTTCAAAGCCTAGGTAGCATCGGATTGTTGCTAGGAACTTTAGGATTAGCGGCCGTTCAGATGCGAAATGTGCTCGAACGACGGCGAGAATTATCCCTCTTGCGGGCCCTAGGGTTTCCGCGCAGGAAACTTCTTTCTCTACTTTTTGCCGAAAGCACCATGCTTGCATTGGTGGGAACAGGTTGTGGACTTATCCCGGCAATTGTGGCCGTACTGCCTGATCTTTTGTATGGCCAAGCGTCTTGGCCTGGGCGATGGCTGTTGGTCGTTCTTGGAGCGACCGCAGCGGCGGGGATTGTTGCCAGCCTCGGAGCAGCCGCTGTCCTCATACGAATCCCTATGCTCCGAGAGCTTCGACGCGAATAGAAAGGCTGACCTCACCGCATTGGAAATCCCCCGCGCGGCCGGTACCTCGCAAGAGGACATGCTCTGGAGCGTACCGAGAGAAGCTAAACCCCTTCTCTCGAAAGCCGTTTCGCGTCATCCGTGAAGCTTTTTTAAAACCCATGCCATATTTCGCGCGAGAGTTTTCACAGTTTCCACCCCTTCCTGATCGTTTAAAACTTCCCCTTTTCCCCGGCCGAAAGCCAAATTCCAGTAAGTCGAGCCAGGAACAATCATTTCGCTGATTAAGAAGAAGTAATTTATTTGAGCGAACGTGAAATTGTGGCCTGCTCGACGAGCAACGACTATGGCCGCGCCCACCTTTCGTCGCAGAAAATTTCCCGCGAAACGATTGACATAGCCGACGCGGTCCAAAAGCGCCATGGTTTGAGGTGTGGCCGAACCAAAGTACACAGGCGAACCGATGAGAATTCCGTGCGAATCAATAAATTTATCGATGATCCCCTCGAATGCCGGGTCCTCTTGCATACACCGAGGGGGATTAGTACCTCGGCAGCGTTCACATGCTTGGCAAGGTTTGATCGGGCGATCGGCTAGCGACAGAAATTCTGTTTCCAATCCCTCCTGGGCCAAGGTGTCAAGCGCAAGCTGAACCAAAAGCTCCGTATTTCCCCCAGCCCGGGGACTTCCGGAAATACCGAGTACTTTCATAGTGAAAACGCTCCTTTTTTGGGTACTCAGCATGATTACCAAGACGTCCCGAAAGGGCTTCCCCACAACAGGGTGGTTTTTCGATCCTTTCGGTTATAGCCACGGTACACCATGGGCAGTTCGGAACCGGAATTTACGACAGTAACAGCTCCGGTTTAAACATCCAAAGTCTAACGACAAGCCGGTTGGCAGGGAATAACTTCGGGAGAAGCCGGACCCACGTTTGCTCGCGATTCGTTTAACGCTGGCACATTTCGTATGGCAAAAGTCCGTCGTCCGCCGGATTCGAATGTTGCAAGTATTTGGGACGAAGTTACACGGGTTAAAAAATTTTACTCCCCAACACAGTTAATCGCTATCGCTTACGGACATCCCCCAAAGCGAGGAAAGTTGCCACTCCCAAAATCACCGCCCCAAGGTGAAGTGATGTTTTCCCACTCCCTCATTCAGCGGCGACTGCAACCGATATGGAAAAGCTCTTTAGTTGAGCCGGTGCTACTGGCCGCCCTTCCCATAGCTCTAGAAAGGAGGTGGTGAGCAAAGTTTGCCAACGGATTCAGCGAGAAACGATTTCCTACAAAAGTCGGCCAGGCGGGAAAAGGATTCTCCGGAGCTTTGTTTTCCAAAACTATCCATTTTTTGAGCCGGGCACACTGTGTGAGAAGATCCGCTAAGATGGGCATCATGGCCCAGACGGTATTTTTTCATCCCGCAAATGCTGCATTCTTCCGAATCCCCGTCTGCGGCCTAGTCCTTGTCCTCGGCCACCCCCGCGCCAGTTTTGACCTGACGTATCACCGCTACCTGTCCCCCTTCCACCCCTTGGGCCGGCTACTGATACTTTTTCCAGCTTTTCCAGCTCGGGTACAACCTGGCGGAGTCTTTCAAAAAGCTGTCGTGGCGAATAGCCGGCCCTCTGAGCCACCGAGGCAAGCGTGTCAGTGGCGTCAACGGAGTCCCCGGTCAATTCACTCGCCACTTCGATGATCCTTTGAGGTTCGAGAGATGCGGCTTCTGCAATCTGAGCGATCGTAAGTTCCTCAAAGTGGGCCACCGGCGGAGGAGTAAGCGTCGTTTCCCAACTCGCCCGAATTTCGTTTCGCAATCGGGCAAGTTCTGTCCACGGGAACCAATCAGAAACACTACCCATGCTCACCCAGACAGTGCCTGCTATGGCTAAGAGAAGTTCGTATTTACGATGAATGGCCCACACACTTTTCTTGCGGACATAACTCCAAAGAACTGACCAATTGTACCAAACATGAAGGATGAGAAGCACCATCATGACCCCAGCAGCATTGATGTGAAGGGAAATCCATTCTTCGCGCGAAAGTCCGGCCACCCGCCATCCCGTCCAACGAGCGACTTGGCCCCGGGGAGAACAGAAAAGTATTCCACCGCTAATGACAACGACTAAGCCTAGACCAAGTAGGGTAAGCGAGGTCCACGCACGAAGGGAAAACGCGTTAGTGTGTTTTTTTCCCGTCGCCGGCTCAGGTACGAGGTCTGCAAAGCCGGCAGATTCAGGTGAAGGTTGTGAGGACGCGGTCATGGGCGGTCTCTCTCAAAAACTTGGTCTACTCTCACGGATCCCCTCCAAACCGTGGATTGATTGCAGATCGTTGATTCTTATGATATGCAATTCCGGTGCCGGGCGGAGGTTTCACGGACTAAGGCTCTGCAAGTTCCCGCCAAAACCTACCACGACGCTCAAACAGGAGGTTGCGGGTGCTCAAGCAGGAGAAGCTGGTGTGCAAAACTTTCACGGTCGTTGATGGGGTGCCCGTGAGTAATTTGCAGAAAACCGGATACGCAAAGACAATAAAAGTTACCCCTTGGCGAGGGTCCACGGGCAAGGATTAGGTTAAAGCATCGAGGACAAAAGCCACTTTCGTGGTGCCAGGAAACTTTTGGAGGACCAATAGAATGTTAAATTGCAAACTGCGCGACTTGTTGGCGGCTCTAATCGGTGTATGCAGCGGTTTAAGCAGTTTTTCCGGCCAAAAGCTAACCCACACAGCATGTGCCGGCGAGGTTCGTCCAAATATTGTTATCATCCTCGCTGACGATCTTGGATACGGGGACGTTTCAGCCCTTAATCCCCACTCGAAGATACCAACACCGCGAATCGACGAGCTAGCAGCGGCTGGTGTAGTATTTACCGACGCCCATACGCCCTCTTCCGTTTGCACGCCGACGCGATATGGGCTATTAACCGGCCGATATTGCTGGCGAACAAGACTCAAATCGGGAGTTCTGTTTGGATTTGATCGGCCTTTAATCGAACCGACACGACCCACGATCGCTTCTTTCCTGAAAAGCCTGGGCTACGCCACAGCTGTGGTGGGGAAATGGCATCTAGGTTTAGGGTGGCAAACTTCGGATGGTAAACCGGTGACCAATAGCGATGGGACTACCAACGACCCGGGCGTGGACTACTCCCGCCCCTTGAGCGAAGGTCCGTTGACGATAGGCTTCGACTACTTTTTTGGCATCGCAGCTTCACTGGACATGGCGCCCTACTGTTACATTGAGAATGATCGCGTGACACAAGTTCCCACTGAGCCGACAGAGGGAAAACCGTTTCCGGTCAATTGGCGCCCGGGAAAGCGAGCGAAGGACTTTCTTCATGAAGAAGTCTTGGACAAATGCGCCGACGCGGCCGACCGGTGGATTCGCGCGCACTCGGCCACCCACCCCAACAAACCCTTTTTCCTTTACTACGCCTTAACTGCTCCCCACACGCCCGTATTGCCTTTGCCGCCATATCAGGGCAAAAGTCAGGCGGGAATTTACGGAGACTTTGTGGTCCAAGTGGATGCGATAGTCGGGCGGCTTATCGACTTGCTCCGCGAGCTGAAACTGTGGGACAATACGCTGTTAGTTTTTACCAGCGATAACGGCTCCACGATGACCATTCGGCCGGATTTTCAAAAATACGGTCATGCCACGAACTATGTGTTTCGTGGACAAAAGTCCGATATCTGGGAAGGGGGCCATCGCGTGCCGTTCATAGTTACGTGGCCGGGAAAGGTCCCCCCGGCCAGCCGGTGTGAGACGGCGATTTCTCTTGTTGATCTATTCGCCACCCTGTGTGAACTTTTGGGTCATCAACCGCCGCCTGCGGCCGAAGATTCCGTAAGTTTCGCTCCGCTCTTGCTTCAACCGAATTCCCAATGGCAAAGGCCGGCTTTCATAATGCACTCCGCTGCTGGGTTCTTTGCCATCCGGGAAGGCCAGTGGAAACTGCTCGAATGTCGGGGATCCGGCGGATGGTCTCTTCCAGAGGCGAAGGTTCCACAGGATGCCCCTCCTCTCCAAGTCTATAACCTTGCAGAGGACGTGGGCGAAAGGTATAATCTTTATCCCCAAGAGCAAGAAATAGCGAGCAGATTGATGGCGCTTCTTAACCAAATACGCGGGGGGCCTCCAGCGCGGCCATAACTACGCGAACATCAGTTGGCAAAACGCCAGCCAAACACGAGAATGTCGAGCTGCCGACATGCGGTCGGCACCTTGCCCTGCGCGGCAACGAGGGATTGCCGGCACGGCCCAAGTCCTAATTAAGTTTTCCTCGTAATTGGAGCTGGTATGGGGTGTTTTTCTGGCTCATGAAAATGTCCGGCACAATATTCTACCTTATTTTCGATCTTTTTGTTCACGAATACCAAGCGCCCGTTACTATTCACCCATCGGGATGGCGTGATGAGTTCGGCACCGGACTTTAGGTCTCATTAGGAAGAGGAACTTGTCCAAATGGACAGAAGAACGGCTTTGCGGCTTGGGACTTATGGCACTGCGATGGCAGCATTTGGTGATCATGGAAAGTTGGCCCACTGTGTGGAACTTGGTCTGGAAAATGGAAAGTCCCCAAGAAGATTTGACAGGGAGCCGCCACCAATCCAAAGTTCTTGGGATGACCTCCTGGAGGGCGTCACATCACGGAAGGACTGGGAGCAACACCGGCAGACGCTGTGGGAACGATACCTCGATTTGATCCGCGATCAATATAAACCCCCAAAGCCACCGCTTGAACTTGAAATTCACGAAGACGTCGTCGTCGATAAGCTCTACCGGCGGCTTTATATATCGTACAACGTTGAAGCCGACGAGCGCGCCCATGCGTACTTGGGCATCCCTCTCCACCTGGAGGGAAGAGCGCCTGGCGTGGTGGCTCTTCACGGTACTTTTGCTCAGGGGACAAAGCAGGCCGCCGGGCTTGTAGACAACCCCGAAAAAGCATACCTAGATCATTTGGCTAGGCGTGGGTTCGTAGTCATTGCGCCTGAGCATTTCGTCTCGGGCGAAAGAATCCCACCTGAGGGGCCCTATGTCACCACCAGGTTTTACCAAAAACATCCCGATTGGACGGCAGTAGGAAAATTCACCTATGAACATGCCATCGCCATCGATGTCTTGCAGTCTCTGCCCGAGGTGGATCCACAACGAATCGGCGCGATGGGTCATTCCTTGGGTGGTCACGGAACGATTTTTTTGGCAGCTTATGACTCTCGGGTTGTAGCTTCAGCCTGTAATTGTGGCGGATCGTTCTTCCGCCACGAGCCACGGGTCCTAGAGTGGGCTCGGGACCGGTGGTATGTGTACTTCAAGCATCTCCGGGAAAAACTGCTCCGCGGGGAGCTTCCGCCTATCGACTTTCACGAGATTATCGCGTTGATCGCTCCTCGGGCATTTCTCGATGTCTCCGGACTTAACGACGGGAATCCACTTGTCCAGCGGCAACGCGTCTTAGTGCTTCTCAAAGTGTCTGAAGTCTATGAACTCTTGGGGGTTCCGCAAAACTTTGCGTTTTTTGTTCACGGGAAAGGACACTCCGCACCGTATGAATCGCGACAGCTGATTTATGCGTTCCTCGAATGGCACCTTCAGCCGCCCGAGGTTACCCAAGCCAAACTTGTAAGTGGTTGACGCTGTTAATGTTCAAAAGGTAGATTTGGCCGACCAGAACTGGCTAACACGGGCGCTAAGAAAAAATATACTGCCCTCCAGCAAGATCACTGCAATTTCCTGGTGCGACATTTCGCCGATTCGTCGCCGTTGCGCCTGGGACCATTTCCGACAACTTGGGAGCGAATGCGATGAGCACCACTCGGATTTGGGCTGACTCACCTAGTGCGAGTGCTACTATGGTTGCTTTGGCATTTGTTGTTGGGGTTTGTGCCATCAATTTGGTCGTCCTTGGGCAGGAAACGCGTCCCCGCCCCGCAAAGGTTATAAAGCTTTTTGTCTCACCAGACGGAGACGACAGCGCAAACGGTAGCCAGGATGCTCCGCTCCGGACCGTGGCTCGCGCGCAAGAAATTCTCCGGCAGTTACGGAAATCAATGGCCCCAAAGGCGCAAATGACAGTCATCCTTATGCCGGGGACTTATTTCCTAGACAAGCCGCTTGAATTTGGCCCGCAAGATTCCGGCGAAGATGAAGCGCCAATTGTTTACCAAGCATGGAAGCCTGGCTCAGTAATAATTAGCGGCGGCAAGCGCGTAGGTGGCTGGCAGCAAACTAACGTTGGTCTCTGGGAGGCTCCTTGGAAGCAAAAACCGTTCCGACAGCTCTATGTAAACGGCAAACGTGGTGTTCGTGCCCGAAGCGGTACCTTAGGCAGTGGTTACGATCCAAGTCGGTGGGAATCCTTGCAGGAATTTTCGCGCGGCGGAAATTTACCCGATGCGGACTTCGCCGCATGTGAGGGCTATGTCTCCTCCGCTGTGGAAATGGCCGAGTGGGGCAATCCGCAGGATCTGGAGCTTGTTTTCGTTAAGACATGGAGTCAGATGCGGTATTTGGTCCGTGAACTCCGCCGAGAAGGGGATATCCTGCTTGTGTTGATGAAACAGCCCCAGTTCTATCACGGGCGATTTAAAGAGGGTGTAACCGTCCAGTTACCCGACTGGATTGAAAATGCTTACGAATTATTGGACGAACCCGGGGAGTGGTATCTGGATCGGCTCGCTGGGAAGCTTTTTTATTTACCCCGCCCCGGGGAAGAGTTGAGCCAGGATGAGGTAATTGTTCCTCAGCTGGAACGAATTCTTATTGTGCGAGGGGACCTCGATAACCGCGTACGTAACCTCGTGTTTCGGGGAATCGTTTTTTCCCACGCCAACTGGTGGTACCCCAGCGAGGTCGGTCACGCTGATGTCCAGGCGAATTTCACGCTAGATTCCACAAGTGACAAAGTGATATTCCGTCGCGCGGGGTTCCTGGCGGTGCATAACGAGTATCGAAAGAGCCCAGCGGCCATTTTACTCCGTTATGCCGAAAACGTTTGTTTTGAAAACTGTTCTTTCACTAAGCTTGGCAGCGCCGGAGTGGATATTGAGCAAGGTAGCCGAGGCAATAGGCTGGTCGGGTGTCACTTTTTTGATATTTCCGGCACAGCTGTGCAAATTGGTGACGTGCAGCGGGATGACCATCACCCTGACGATGTTCGAAAGATTGTGGCCGATAATTCAGTAGAGAATTGCCTCATTCACGACTGTGGTCTGGAATACATGGGTGGCGTGGGCATCTTCGTGGGCTACACCACGCGGACCCGGATTGTGCACAACGAAATATGCCGTCTCCCTTACACGGGCATATCTGTAGGCTGGGGATGGGGAGAGGAAGATGCAGGTGGAGGGCCTCCCTACTACTGGCAACCTTTTCGCTATCAAACCCCCACCCCATGCCGAGAGAACTATATTGCCTTTAACCACATTCACCACATCATGCGACCGATGGAAGACGGAGGCGGGATTTATACTCTAGGAAATCAGCCAGGCACCTTAATTCAAGGCAATTATATTCATCACGCGGTGGGTGCTCCCGGGGGTATTTATTTAGACGAGGGAAGTGGCTACATCGAGGTCCGCGAGAATGTCGTCCACGATGTGCATTCACCTGTCTTTTTCAACAACCATGCCCAAGACCGGATCGCGACGTGTACAGTCGAAAATAACTTTTTTTTCGACACACTGCCTACCGAGGTACCACCTCAGGTCGAGGCCATAATGGCTCGGGCAGGATTGAACCCAGAGTATCGCCACTTGTTACAACAGGTTCCTGGCGGGTCGAAATAGATCCTCTCCGGCTGATGAACAGATCGTTAAGCGAGACTTCAGCGCCTAGGGAAAGCCCGGATGGGGGAATTAACTCGGCTACTTCCGGGGAGTAACACCGGGACGGTCCGCCACAACGGGGCCATTCGAGCTTTCAAGCTGGCGAGAACGTTCTGCCACTTTAGCTAACACTGCAGCAAACTCTGCCCGAACGTGCGGTTTAACGGTTTGTAATTTGGCAGCAAGTCGCTGCATGCCGTCGGGGTTTTGACATGCCGTCTCATGAAGAAGCCCGACAAACTGAACTGTTTGCATAAAATTCGCATCGGCGATCCGGCCAATCAAGGGATGAAAGGTCTTAGTAAGGGCTTCCCAAGCAGCTTTGTCTACGCTTACGAAGGCGTCGAGCCGGGAAGTCACATAGTACTGCCCATTCGTCTCCAACACGTACCCACTTTTGAGAACAATTACCGCCTGCGAACGGACAATCCGGTTGAAAAGCGGACCCTCGTACGTAGCTTCGGAAAAGATGATCTGCACGTCATGAGAGGAGTACAAGTATTCGATTACTCCCCGCGTGCCATCAACATCGGCATATCGAAATCTGCTTGGTCCGATCTGTTCCAGCTCAATTTGCGTGATGCCCATTTGTTGCCAAATGCCCACGATAACGTCAGGATGTTGCACGACGAAAAGATAAAGCTCGGGGTCGCAACGAATAACTGCAATTGGTAACCGTCGGAAAAAGCAGCTTTCCTGGACAACATTCAGAACTTTTTGCCTGCCCGCCGGATCAAGCTTCTCAAGCGGGATAGATTGCAATGCCTCTTGACGTGTGGATGAACTACCCAGGCGAAGTTGGAACGCGAAAGCCCGCCTGCCAGCCTCGGAAAAGCCCTCGCTGGCCAGGAACCCACACACGGCCATAACGAGAAGCCATCGGCAAGATTGCATGAGGTTCGGCACCTTTTTACAGTAGAAGGCCATCGCCAAGGTTGCTAACAGGGAAATCGATCGAATTTGAATAGTATTCCCAAATCGACTATTCCCCCCGTCTTCCCAACATAAATCTGGAGTGTCGCTCCTCAGCCTCGAGGGCAGGATTTGTACGGGCGATAAACATAGCTTCTTTCAGATGAAAAGCCAAAAGTAACTGGATAGCACTCAATCATTTTAGTAATAAATCGGCTTACGCTGGTGAAGCCGACCAATTGCTTACTTAACTAAGATCTAACAATGGCGAGGAAGGGACACTAAACTTGTAATTGAGACCCGAGGCAAAGTTCGGAAAACCCGGCTATTAGTGTAATCAGCCAGGCTTTGACCAATAGAGGACCTATCCTATCAGTTTTGATTGAAGTCGATCCGTAAATTAAAGGACCCTGAAATTAAAAGACCCTGGTTTCGTGTGACGTCCGCCGCTTCCCTGCCGCAGTTATCGCGGGGAACGTCACTCCCCCAACTTCCGCGTCGCTAAGCCCACGGACCACTGCTTGCACTACAGTTGGCGCTATTGTCGAAGAGCATTCGAATTTAAGCGAAATCGAATCGAGCCAGGTTTTAATTACGGTATGGAAATCCGCGAAAAGGAGCCTCTTCTTTGAGAAGCCTTTTAAAACCATTTAAGACTGGCCCCTGTTTCTCCGGCCGTATGTCAGCACCGTTATAATCGGCAGCCTCTGAGCGGTTGTTTAAAAAACCGGCTCGTCGTTCCAAAGTCCGAGATATTTGTGCCGATAGCAGAGGGTAAGCTACCTCAACAATTCATCGAAGAATTGCAAGGAGCCCAAAAAGTTACTGAAACGAGAAAGGTATGCAAGTGAGTCGAGCAAAAAAGTTGACAAGAATGCAAAGGCCAACGAAAAATTTCAAGTAGCAGCATCGGGGTGGTGGAGATACAGTTGTTTGTGGGGATGAATTCCACGCAAATAGAGGGTTCGAATCAATCCGGAGCATAAACCTCATTGTGGGGGCTGAGCCGACCGGACGGCTGATTCGCGAAACTGGGGAACTATGTTATCGCCAGTCAAGATTTGGTGCTCTGGTTTGGTTGGGCAGGCTTCACATTGACCAGCCAGCTTTGAAACCCGGATGTTCACGGTAATCTTTTCAGTCCTATGAGGTGATCGGGCCACCTTTTAGGGGGGACTTTTATGATGCAGGTGGAGGTATTGGCAAACACTCTTGTTCAAGCGGGCCTGTGCACCCAGAAAGAGATTGAGGCCACGCTTGCGACAATAGCCCAAGAAGGTTCCTCACCGACAAGTGAGGCACTGATAGCCCGATTACAAGAGGCTAAGAAGTTAACGCCTTTTCAAGTCCGAGCCATCTCACAGGGGAAATTGGACTCGCTGGTCCTCGGTAATTACGTGATCCTCGACAAGCTTGGCGAAGGCGGGATGGGACAAGTGTACAAGGCCCGCCATCGGCGGATGGGTAGAGTGGTGGCGATTAAAGTGTTGCCGCCTTGGGCCACGGACAGCCCCACCGCTGTCCAGCGGTTCCAGCGCGAGGTGGAGGCGGCAGCAAAACTTGTCCACCCCAATGTGGTAACCGCTTACGACGCCGATGAGGCCAACAACGTCCACTTCCTAGTGATGGAATTTGTCGAAGGGATTGATTTAGCGTCGCTTGTGGAGAGAGAAGGCCCGTTGCCCGTCGCGCGAGCTGTGGATTACGTTCTTCAAGCGGCTCGCGGTTTAGAGTACGCGCACTCTCAGGGGCTTGTGCACCGGGATATTAAGCCCTCCAACTTGCTGCTGAATCAGGAAGGGGTGGTAAAGATCCTCGACCTCGGTCTAGTGCGCTTCGAGCGCGCGCCGGATGACGTCGAGACTGCGCCCGCAGATGGTCTCACCAAAACGGGGCAAATTATGGGTACGGTAGATTTCATGGCGCCAGAGCAATCCATCGATGCCAAACGTGTGGATCATCGGGCAGATGTTTACAGCTTGGGTTGCACCCTTTACTTCTTGCTTACGGGCAAGCCCGTTTATCCCGGGGAAACGCTAGTAGAAAAAATTTTGGGACATCGCCAAAAACCGGTGCCGTCCCTTCAAGCGGAGCGACCGGACGTGCCTCAGGCTCTGGATTCCATCTTCAAGAAAATGGTGGCCAAGCGACCTGAGAACCGTTATCAATCGATGGCGGAGGTGATTCGGGAGCTGGAGCGGCTAGCCTCTGGCACCTCAGTTCGCCCTTCAACAGCCCCGGTCACTCGCGCGAAGCAGGGCACAGCTTTGGGGGACGAGGAGACAATCATCGGCGCCCCAGAACCTCCTTCAGGAGCAAAAGGATTTGCAGCAACGGTTAGTATGGGACCGTCGGACCTAAGGGTAGGGAGCACGGCATCGGCCCGACTGCATCCAAGACCTGCGCCGCCACTTCCTTCCGCGACTTCCAAGGGACGCTTGGCTGTTTCCGGGCAGATGCAAAACCGATGGCAGGAGACGGTTAAGGCCGTTGACGCTGAATACCGCCGTCGGCACGGAATCGGCTTAATCAATGCTTTAAGGAAGTACCTAACTAAATTGATGAACTGGGTTGGGGCACTTATTCTTTTAGGGGTGATTGGTGCTTTCGGATATGGGGGCTGGTTGGCCTACGCCAATGTAAGAGTGATCGAGCGAAGTCGAACAGAAATCTTGCAAACGCTTAATGAATACTTAAGCAAATTCCAGATGAATGCGCGGAGTGTGGAATTTCAAAATGCACGCTACTGGCAACCTGCCCCCACAGTGATCGATTTCTCCGCGCGGATTTATCGCGGATCTGAAGCCAAAGCACCTGTGGGTACCGCCTTGGGAAAATTCGATCGGCACCTGGGAAATCTTACTTTCGATCTTGAATTGGTTACTGGCGAGCGAATCCCCGCGTTGAAGCTTTCGGTGCCTAAAAAGTAGTTCAAAGGGAGAAGTTTTTGCTTAGGCTCGCCGGATCTTACACTGGCTCAAACAGATTACAGCTTACAAGCCCATGCAACAGTCGGGCCACACCCAAGGCGCGAACTGAAACCAAATCGCGTCTTTATCCAGCAGTGGGTAGAAGCGACGTCCTCGCCTGCCGCTTGCGCAACTCCTAGGAGAAATTTGTCGGTGCATCTTCTTGAGCATGGATTTGAAGCTCTTCGCCTAATTGCTGACGTACCATGTCCTTTAATTGCCCAAAAGCCACTTTACCGCTGCCCGTGACGGGAATCTCGCGCACTTGGCAGAAGCTTTCCGGAGAAGGAATCCACAAGGGCGGTACGCCCACTTGAGCGAGCCTACGGCAGACCTCTTCCGGAGCCAGAGGTAAGCCAGTGTGGGCCACCACGATGCGTTCGCCCTTCCGCTGGTCTGGAATGCCAAGTACGGCTAGGCGAGGGAGCTCATCTTCCTGAAGGGCCAGCACCCGGCGAAGTTGCTCTTCCAGATATTCGTGAGGTACCATTTCGCCGGCAATTTTGGAGAATCGGCTGATCCGCCCCACAATGTAAATGAACCCGTCGTCGTCTATCTTTGCTAAATCCCCCGTCGCATACCAGCCATCGCGGAGGACTGCGGCGGTTTTCTCCGGCTCATTAAGGTATCCCAGCATCACATTGGGCCCTTTCACGTGAAGCTCGCCCACTTCATTGGCCCCGAGGTTGGCACCAGTTTCCGGATCAACGACCTTGGCGATAATGCCAGGCAGAGGCCGGCCTACCGAGCCTTCCCGAAGTCCGGGCTGAAACTTGCTGACCTGCCGACTTGGCGGAATATTGGTGCAAACCACCGGCGAAAGTTCCGTCGCACCGTAACCTTCCACGGGCCGAACACCGAATTTGGCCTCAAATTGTTCCGCCACTTCCGCTGGCAACTTCTCTGCCCCGGTTATCAATACGTCTACTGTGGCGAAGTCCTCCGGGTCGCATCTTCTAAGATAAGACCGGAGAAAAGTAGGGGTGCTGAGGAAAATGGTGGCTCGGTGTTTGCGACTCATTTCCCCCACCAAACGAGGCTCGAGGGGATTTGGATGATAAACCACTTTCGGGAGAAGCATGAGCGCTGTCCACATTGTCACCGTGTAACCAAACGAATGGAAAAACGGCAAAACCCCCAACATAACGTCAGAACGGCGGATCTGCAAAACGTCACAAAAGCTTAACACGTTAGACCCGATATTTCGGTGGGAAAGCATCACACCTTTAGGCTGACCAGTGGAACCCGAAGTGAAAATGATCGTCAACACGTCATCCGGCCGAATGTGAGTCAGCCCGAGCACCCGCTCCAAAAGCCACAACGGGCAGAGCCTAGCTTGAACGAATGCGGCCAACTTATCTAGCATCGATATTTGTCCCGGCAGGTCCTCAAGCAAAATGTAAGGTACATCAAGTTCCAGGGGGAAGCGTTCGAGAAATCGCCGACTCGTAATGACGTGACTTATCTTACCTTTTTCGAGACAGATCTTCAGGATTGAGGGAGACAACGTATAGTTGAGATTAACAGCGATTCGACGGTCGAGGGCCAAGGCTGCATTGGCCACCACCGCCGCCACGGAGGGAGGGAGCATGATCGCCACGGTTCTTTCCTCACGCGCGATGAGGCGGCGCAGGATCCGACGGAGAAGAAGCGCCCGCAGCAGCACGCCGATGCCGGTCAATTCGAGCCCGAGCGAATCAGCGCACTTGGGAGCAGCGCCTACCTTACGAAGCGCCCGTAACATCTGACGCGCAGGGATCAATTTACGTAAGTCCGAGTATATCATCGTTGGAGATCCCAATTCTTCCACTACCCGACGCAGTACCAAAGGTTCCACCGAGTAAGGCAAAGGCTTGCCGAAGCGGACAACAACCTGTCGCCGACGACGAAGGTCTGGCCATTTCCAGAAGAAACGCCCCCCGGCATAACTAAAGATACTCCCCCACAAGCCTCCAAGGAATACCGGCACAATGGGCGCCGCCCCTCCTTTGGCCAGCGCCTGGTAGCCCCGCTGAAATCCCTGGATTTGACCGGTCCGGCTTAAGCCGCCCTCTGGAAAGACGCAGACCACCTCTCCCGAACGCAAAGCCTGTTGCGCTGCCCGAACGGCGCGAAAGACCGTATGGGTGCCCGGTTCCATGGCGATCACACCAAATCTTTCAGCTAAATAAGCAAAAACCCCTTTGGGTATGAATCGTGGATCGGCCACAAATCGGACTGGCCGCGGACACGCAAGGCTTAAAAATAGCCAGTCAACCCAGGTGACATGATTTGGGGTTAATAGTACGCCCCCTTCGCGAGGAACGAATTCCTTTCCCTCAACGCGCAGCCTATATCGTAACAAGACGAGAAACCGGACAAGAACACGCAAAAATTCGATGGGTAAGGCGACAATCAGAGCCAAGAAAATAGGTAGCGTTGCCAAAGCCATCGTAGCGAAAACGTGCCGGGCCGAGAAGCCCAAGCCAGCTGTCAACAGGCCGAATAAAGCCGACATCGTCAGCATAAACGAGTACGAGATAAAGTTGTTGGCGGCCATAACTCGCCCGCGAGATTCCCGCGGGCTTTGCGCTTGCAAGAAGGCCATCAGGGGGATGTCGTACAGGGCGGCTGTTATTCCCAAAGCAAAAAGGCCGGCACCTGCCCAAAGATAGCCTAAGGACCAAGGTGTTCCCACACCCTGCGGTGTGGCGGCCACGGCCAAAGCCATCACCACTATTCCCAAGGCGCCCCACGGCACCAGGCCGAGCTCGATTCGTCCGGCGGACCAAATTCCTGCAAGAAGTGCTCCTAAAGCAATTCCGACATTCAGTGCCGCCAGAAGATAACCCACGTAATGCTGCTCCGTGACCAATTCCGGACGAGCCAGTTTATCGATAGCAGGTTGGGCCATGGCCCCCAACCCCCAGAAAAACCCGCTGGCTAGCGCCGCCCACAATAGAGGGCGGTAACGCACCAAAAGCCGAAGATCTCTACCTACTTGAGCCAGCGCGTTGACGGGAAATCGCGCCTGCGGATTAGCTGCCGGTAACCGACCAATCCAAAAAGCAGTAATAAGCCCGACACCAGCCACCCCCAGTAATGCCACTGCCGATATCCACAGGCGAAGTTGTCCCGGCAAAAGCTTGTCCCATCCGGGTCTTGCCAGATGTCGGCCCTCGGCCAGGATCTTGGCTTCTAGCCCATTCCGAGCGTGGGGCCAAAGGTAAAAAGCTTTGACCATTGGAGGAAAGACTTCGCGGAAGTCCCGGCTGTGAATGTCGCTGACGGCGGAAGCGCTGGCTTCTTGGGGTTTGAGCCTGGAGGCACCTGTTTGGGCATTGACCACTTCAGTTCTTGACAGAACTACGTAGACTGGAACCCCGCCTGCGGTCCGATAAAGCTCCCAAAGATCCTGAGCAAGTGATGATCCCGACACGCGCGCGTCCCAAACGATAAGCTGCGGGGCACCCCGGCGCAGTTGGTTAACAGCAGAAGCTCGGTCGTGCGCTCGCTTGAGACGGAATCCACTTTCTCTAATCCTCTGGGCGAGAGAATTCAATTGGTGGGCTAGGGTGTCAACAGCGGAGTGGTCGGCCACCAAGAGAACACTAGGGGGGGTCGTTGCCGAATAGAGATAGCCCCCAAGGGTGGCTCCAAGGATGCAGGCCACCATTGTTGTCATCCCAATCCAACCGTTGGCCGCGGCAATGTGCCGGGCCGGCACGATTTCCGGAATACTCCCGTATTTGGACGGACTGAAAAAAGCCGTTTGCACCCCCATAAAGAAAAGTACCACGAACATCATCCACACCTGGCCAAGCCAGATGGTGATGACCCCAAGAGCCATAATCACAATTTCAGCCGCCTTGCATGAAATAATGACGTGACGCTTACTAAAACGGTCGGTGAAAAAACCCGCCCAACCTGCCAGAAGCAAGAACGGGGCCAGGAAGCATATTGCCCCTACCCAAAGGGCCATATCTTGACCGATTAGCTCCTTCCCGATGGGGACGATAAGCCAGCGAAACATGTTATCATTGAGGGCAACCGTAAACTGCGTAGCCAGAAGAGCCAAAAAGCTTCGCGTCCAAAGTTTCTCCTCGGCCTGCGAAAAGTTTGTGGCACTCTGTAGGTTTTCCTTGGCTTGAGTCATAAAGCGCCGTCCCCACGAGGCTTACCAGGGGGAATTTGTCAACGGTGACACCGGAGAGCGCATTTAATCTTCCAGCTGGAGAACGCCAGCCGGCCAGGAACCTACGCGAAGCCACCTGTAGCCGAGCGGCTCGGAACAAGCCTCGGCGAAAAGGGCTCCTACTGTGGGTTCTCTTTGGCAAAACTCTTCTGCCCACTCTGGTCCCTGAACGAAAAAAGCCGTAGATAAGGCATCAGCCCAGGTCGCAGTCGGAGCCAGGACTGTAATCGCAAGAATTCTTTGACCCAAAGGAGAGCCGGTTCGGGGATCAAAGATGTGGCTTAATCTCTTATCCCCGTGGCGAAAGAATTGAAAAACCGAGCCCGAGGTCCCCACGGCAGCCCGATTCAGCCGCAGAATTCCCACCCTGCGGTCAGGGCGCAACGGATCCCTGATTCCCACTTCCCAAACCCAGCGGTTTGCGCCTTCCGCCATCGGATGGGGCAATCCCCCACTACCTTGCGCCACATCCGTCTCCGGTTGCTTAAGTGCTGACTCTTCTGAGAAGGCTCGCCCATTGACCTGATCTTCCGACGGACACTCCGCCCAAATGCTACTGTAACCCCCGCTTATAAGGAAACACTTCACCCCATGTCGGCGGAGGATCTCAGCGGCCTTGTCGACTGCGAAACCCTTCCCAATGCCACCCAAGTTTAGCTCCATTCCCGGCTCGGTCAAAAAGACTGTTCTCGCAGCAGGGTCGAGAACTATCTTGCGGTAACCGACCCTTTGAAGAGCAGATTCGATCTCCGTACGTGATGGGATAACCCGCTGTTTTCGCGCAAATCCCCAAAGCTTCCACAGCGGCCCGGCCGTGATATCGAACGCCCCGCCTGTAGCCTCTGCCAGCCGGATGGACTCATCGACGATTCGAAATACATCGGCAGAGACGCTCACCGGGCAGTAGCCGGCCTGTGAATTTACAAGGCTTATTTCGCTGTCCGGTTTAAAGATGGTCAATTGAGACTCAAGCTTTTCAACAGCTTGAAGAGCCTCCAGTGCTGCCTCAAACGCTTGAGGGTACTTCCCAGCAGGGAGCACTACCTCAAATTTTGAACCCATGACCGATCGGCTGAAACGCAAAACATAGGAATACGAGAAAAGACCGGCTCCGGGTCCAACATGCCAGGACCTAACTTCCCGAAGGTGGGTCTCATTTACTTCACTGCTGAGGGGAGAGTTTTCCATTACAATCGCTTTCTCCGCGCTTAACAAAACGACTGAATAAGCCGGTGGCGGGCCTTTCCGGACAGATCTTATTGTACGGAACCACATTTGGAAAATAGAAAAGGTAGGACTTCCTTCGGGGCCACCCGGCACCCGTAGCATGGTTGATGGAACTAATGAAAATTAAAGAACTCCTCGTCAGTGAAAATTTGGAGAGCTCCTCGTCGAAGAGGATCGTACCGCCCAGGGGAAGGTTAAAACGGACCGCTCCTCCCACATTCCCGGAAAGCTTGCCAGTTTGAGAATACTTCGCTCAAAGCAACTAGCCGAAAAATTTACATCTTTGGGCGTGGACCCTCAGCTTTGATCTCAGTACATCACGAGGCGTCGACGCTGGCTTTGACCTCACTAGAAACTTGCCTTAGACAATCATGAGGATTGGCGCCGAGTTTTCAATTTAAAGAGGAATCAGAGCGAGGGGAAAATAGACCAAGTACGCAAAACAGAAATGAAGTAAGGGCTCTATCTTAAAGATGCTGGGGTCCTCGTCGTCATGCCGAAAAATTACCAAATTTGTTGGGTTTCTTTCCCGCGTGGCCTGATTAGCTCGAAATTTCGGGGCAGACCGTCTGGCAGCTTGCCGAGCACATTTGAAACTGGAAGACCTACTGGATTGAAAAGGAACCCGACCAACGGGGAGTGACCCGCCAACTCTCCCCGCGCGGCCCGATAATCCATCCTCCCCCGCTCGATCCCGGCTGAAAGGTGTAGTTTTCACCGCTCGGGCCAAAGATTCGTGCCCCGCCTCCCAGCTTTGGCGAGATCCGCCAAGTCTCCCAGCGAGGACCGGTGACCCACATGCCATTTAACCCCCGATAGACCCGGTACGAGTTTCCAGAGGAGTCCGTAATCCATCCCCCCGTTAACGATGGAGTATAGCGCCAAATTTCGCCTCCGGGACCAAAAACGGGGCGACTTCCCTCGGGATTCAATCCTAGCCCGCGAGCTCCCCCGGTCTGCCGGTCACCAAAGAGGGCCTCCGCGCTTAAGGCGGGCATTATCCCAAAAGGGAACCGTAGTCGGCTGTCCGGCTCCTGGGCAAGCACCGACCCCGAAGATCCAACCACACAGAAGTACCAAACCCCACCTAAAAGGAGAGCTGCCTCAAAGACGCTACTTGGCCTACGACGACTCGGCCCCACCCAGCTTGCCAAACCTGTTTTGCGGTTTCTCATCGGATAAGCCCGCCAAAATTTCTAAAATTTAATTTCGCTTAAACAGCCAATCCTTATTTTTCGTGATACTTGCCTTCCCTGGATAACTCTGATGGTCATTATACCGCTCCCATGGCGTCTAAGGGAATTAAATAGGGAAAGGGTTTGTGCGCTCAACCGATTAGTACCAAAGGGCCCAGTCCCTCTGTTAAAGCATTGGGTTAGTCACTCTTCCCTCTTCGACGCAAATCAAGGGAGCCGATAAAATCAAGACTGATACTAAACCAGTTGCCCGCCTGCTTAATCTTAGACGCGTAATGCACACAGATTTCGCCTCAGGGAATGCCTATTTGCAAGCTGAAATACCAGCGAGGCCACTTTTTTAGTGTGAAAGGAGGCTGACGCTACCTTCTTGGGTCGGGACGGCACGATTGCCGTTCCGCCAGGTTGCGATCACAAAATTGTTTTTAGCGGAGCAGGAGGCCGCAACCCAGATTAAGCAAGGTGGGGAAACGTTTGCCACCTGGGCAAGGGCACTAACAACTGCTAGCTTCCTTGGCAGCGGCGAGGCTAGTCTGGGTGTGCTGCGCTTTCTCGGCCATGTAATGAATGAACCCGATAAACCACGGGGGCCTTTCGCGCGAGCGGTACCCTGAACGCTCGCGGTGCAAGCTTGGCCGCCGGGGGCTGAAGCAATGAAACCGCAAGTATTAAAAGAAGAGCTAGTGGCGACCACACCCGTTGAGGAATCCCCGTTGGAAGCAACGGAGGAAGAAGCGAGGCGGCTATTTCGGGCGATTTTCCGTACCGAGCCCCCTCTGCTTTTTTGCCAGTGGTTTACAAAGGTTCCGGAGTCAGTGTTTCCTCCATTCACTCCGGGGATGTGGAAAAGTTACCGGCGTGTGTTGAGTCGGGGACCAGATCTTGAAGCACTCGAGCTTGCCTCGAGGCTGACGGGTCGGAATCGGATTCTTGTTTACAAGTTTCGCCTCGTGATTTACTTGGCAGAATGCTGTCCTGAGCTGAGGGATTACTTTATCAATCGTCGAGACTTGCCGACGATTGTTGCCTGGGGGACTCTCGCGACAGCAAAGCTTCACACACTTTGGAAGCTTGTCAAAGGATTGGCACTCCTTGTGCACTACCCTGGGTCATAAGGGAAAAATGTTGTATCGCAGGCCAGGTGCCCGGAGGTTACCGCAGCGCAAACTATGGGCTGAGCTAAAGCGAAGCAAGCCCGGCGGAAGCTCTGTGCACGCGAAAAGCCTCACCAGCAATCAAAAACATGCCCCGCGAGTGTCTCGCCCGGTTATAGCAACCTAACTGTGCGTTGACGAAGAATGTAAGGAGCAAGTCGCGATCGCAACACGGTGATCCCCAGTCCGGGCCTTTCCAGAGCAGGCGCCCAGCCCCCGCGGGAGAAAGTAATATCTTCCTGAGTGATAAGCCGCCGAAATAAGAAACGGTCAAACGAGCCCTCTACATACCGCATCCCGGCGAAGGTTGTGGCAAAGTGCCGGCCCGCTGCAGAGAGGATGCCAGATTCGCCAGGATGGCAACCAAGCTGGAAACCGAGCCCCCCCCTTGAGGCTAGAGCGGCCATTTTCGAGCTTCTTAAAAGACCGCCACATTTGGAAATCCTAATGTTAATAAGATCACACCATCTTTCGTGTACAGCTTGCTCAAGGTCGTGACAACTCACGATATACTCGTCCAACATGATGGGGATGGATATTTCAGCACGAAGTTGTTTTAGCGCCGGAAGGTCGGCCACGGCAACCGGATCCTCAACACAGCTTATCGAAAGGCCGGCCAGTTTGGCGAGGATATCTCGGGCTTGAGGCAGTGTCCAAGCTCCATTGGCATCCACACGAAGATCCATCGCTCTCCCTAAGAAACGGCGGAGCCGCTTCACTCGCCGGACCTCTCGAGTTGGTGTTGACTCCGTTCCAACTTTGACTTTACAGTGTCGAAAGCCCGAAAGGCGGATAGCCAAGGCACAAGCAACCTCAAAGAGTGGGTCGCCGCGGAGAATTGTCGCCGAGTATTGAACGGACTTCCGAGGTGAAAAGATTGTTGCCGCAGGAGGAAATTCACGCAGAGCAGCTGAAACGGGCTCGCCCCAAGCTCGTCCGAAAGCATCCAGGATCGCCAGTTCCAAGGCACAGCGGAGCGGGTGCTCCCAGCCGGAGCGGCATTCGCTGGAGGGAGCCCGAAAATAAAGAGATTCACATAAACTTAGAACATCCCCCCACCGCCGGCAGGGTTCAGCTAGGCTCTCGGGCGCGAAATCCCTCCAGAAATAGTCCCACAGTTGACGCGCTGAAAAACCAAGGAATTTTTCGCGGGGGATGCCTTCTCCCCAACCCACCGTCCCGTCGGAAAGTTGACAACACACAAATAGGTTTTCGCTCGACCGATACGTGGCACCGGCATGTTTGATCCGGAGCCGAAGAGGTAACTGCGCTAAAATAACTGTCAGCTGGACAACTCGCATCGTCATGGCAGCAAAACCAATTCCGCTGGAGATGATGGTGAATTTCTAAGATCAGCTCGCCCACGAAAGTTTGGCAGAGCTTGAAAGCAGTGCGCTCAAGGGAGTTCCGCCGGAATGGTGCACTGTCTGTGGTATTTCCCCTTTGAGGCAACTCCCCTTGCTCCTAACCTTCGAATCTTGGGGGGAGGTCGACCCATCTGGGCCAAGGTGGATTGATCACAAAAATTCGCACGCCAACATGACCGCTCGCGGTGCTATTTCTGCAAAGCGCGGACTATTTGAGCCACTGGAAGATTCTTGGCTGCCCAATCCAAAGTTTCCCTGATTCCGTCGCGAAAATCTACTCGCGGCTCATAGCCGAGAATTCGTCTAGCCTTCTCGATGGAGAAGTCGAGATTAAGCGCCATAAATTTCAGTCGAGCGCGAGTCAGAATTGGCGGCGATTTTCTCCCTATAAGTCGCGCCCATCCCTCGATCGGGCCTACTGCCAGCTTGGCCAGCCACAAAGGTACCCTGGGCGGATGGGGTTGGCCGAAATAATCCGCGATGGTGTTGATGTATTCTTGGCGGGTGACCAAACGGGCATCACGGATGTTGAATGTTTCCCCCACAGCTTGAGGATGGTCAATGGCGAGGAAAATAGCATCCACGAGATTTCCGACATAAGTGTTGTTGAGGACCTTAAGACCATCCCCAATAAATTTTAACCGGCCTGCCAGCAGGTTCTCGATAACGCGGGGGATGGAGTGACGCTCGCCCGGTCCGTAAACAAAACCCGGGCGAAGTATCACTGCGGGAAAACCGAAATGACGGATATGGTGCTGAAGGAGCACTTCTGCCTCTGCCTTGGTTCGAGTGTATCCGTCCAAACCCTTGAGGTCAGGTGGGAGCGTCTCGTCTGTGCCGTAATGATCACGCCCAGGATAAACTCCCAAAGTACTAATGTGAATGAAGCGTCGCAGCGTTTTCTGCCGGGCGCAACAAGTGATGAGATGTTCCAGACCCACAACATTAATCCGCCGGTATTCATCCACAGGGCCCCAATCTCCGATGTGTGCTGCGGCATGGACAACCACTTCCACATCGGCCACAGCCGATTCCAGGGTCCCGGGATGAGCCAAGTCGGCAGTCACCAGCTCCACCGGAAGACCTGAGAAAACCGATCGATCGCTAGAGGGACGAATCATAGCGCGCACGCGATATCCCTCGGCAACCGCCCGACGCACTGTGTGCAGTCCGATCATGCCACTTGCGCCTGTTACAAGAAGAAGTTCCCCACGCACAGCTTGCGCTCCCGTTTGTTATTGATCACGCAACCTTCTCTTTCACATTTGCCTAGTGTTAATCCAAATTAAAAAGCCCAGCTATTGCTGAAGAAGATCAAATTAAGCCCATTGTAAACGCACCTTCGGTCCTTAACTTATATTCACGCCTCCTCAGACCAGCTTATTACTTTACCAAAAAACCGGCCAAAAGTCCTCCGTTCCTCGCGGGCGCAACCACTGACACAAGGAGGCAAGGTCTCGCCCGGGCAGGTTGACAGCCAGTGGGCGGCAACATCTGGACAAAACTACGGTGTGGACTGGGCCGGTAGCTGCACACAAATTTGCCCGCCCGCCCTGATTGTTGCTTGAAGACCAATCAATCGCTTTGGCCCCGCAGGCGAACGTATCTTAGGGCTTGGTTTGTCATTCGGGCGGGATTAGTAAATCGCGAAGGGATGGTGGGAATGAAAACCGCCTGGGCTCCCGTATTTAAATGCTCCGCTATTTAAAGTTGACACGAGTTTCATTTGGTTGAAAGGTCAGATGTGGCGGTGCTGATAAGGTCCCTTTGTGGGAATCTGAAAGACCGGCGGAGGCGGGTTCTATGGATTCGGTAAGGGAATAGACGTAGTTGACAAATGCAAGGTCGTTCACCAAACAGGGGTGCTTATATTCCTCGAAATTACCACGTTCACTCGTGCGAACCCGGCGAAGCGTATCCCAAGTACCAACAGGGACGTAACGAATTTCAATCGGGTCCAGCCGGTGCGTTTCTCGTCGATTGGCATATTCGCAATTCAGCCGGGCAAGCTCGGCATCTACGGCTGCCGCTAATTGTTGCTCTTTGCCACCGATGGGACCGGGCTCCAAAAGGAGCACATATCTTGGCCGATCCTGCATTACTGGTGCCAGAGTAAAGGCCTGCCACGGGATCTGCCAACATCGGAAAACCGTAGAGACAGCCTCCACCACTTGATGTTCGCTCAACTTTTCCCCCGTGAAGTTGGCGAAATGAGCCCCTTTGTTGAGGAATTCCAAGAGCGGTACTTCGTTGACGAAGCCCGTACAGCGGACGATATCGCGAATATCGTATCGGAAGAAGCCAGAAGAAGTAGTCAACAGGATATAGTACTCGCGTCCCTCCTCGAGCTCATGGGACAGCAGCACTGTGGGCTGAGTCGAATCCTTTTCTTCCACCGGGATAAACTCGAAGAAGTGGTGGCAATACTCCAAGATGCCACTGCTGGAGAAGTCTTGGAAGGGGATTGTCAGATGTCCCTCGCTTGCGGAAAAACCATGGTCGCGAACAACGTGCCGCCCGTAATATCGGTCCACAAGTGGAAGGAAGATTCGGACCGGCCCGCCGGTCCAAACAGCAATGACTGAAAGTTCCGGCCAGGCTGCGGCTAAATTCAGTCGGCCTTCTGCTTCCACAATATGCTCCAATTCCTGAGCGCGTTGGCGGTTTTTTCGACGATAGTACGGGCTCAATTTTTCGCGAAGCACCCAGGGCACGTTGAGATCCGCCCGGAGCGTTCCATCGTGAATATCTCGGATCAGAGACTCAGCTTCCCTTTCCGCCAGCCGGCCAAATTCTACCAAAGTGCTCGGGTTGGCCGTACCGATAAGTCCCACATTGCGGCAAGCCAAGGCAAGCCGAAGGGCTATATAGTGCTTTGCGTCCGCTGCATGAACCTCTGTGACACACTGAGGAACAACAAATCGTCTTCGTGCCAGAAAAGGGGCCGTGTGACCAACCAGGCCGCTGATGGCACCGCAGGGGGTTCCACCGGGCGTGTAAAACTGCCGCCAGTCGCTGGCCAGTTTGAGGGTCTTCTTATGCACCAGATCTTTATGGTCCCAATAAAGCTTTGCCCCCCAAAGTTGCCACCCGCGGCGATACTCGCGGAAAAAGTGATCTGTCACCGGCACGAATTTGGACCGACCGGTCGTGCCAGAAGTCAGCGCAAACATCAACAACTTGGTGCCGGGACCAAGCATCGCCTGCAAACGCCCAGCTTTGAGCTCGTCGATCCAAGGTCGATAATACTCATAGTCGGTAACGGGAACTTGACGACGGAAATCGGCCACACTCCGGATGAGATTAAACCCGTGTTGCCGACCGAAATCACTTTCCGCCGTGCGTCGGATCTTTTCCAGAAGCACTTCTTCCTGGCGGCGCCGTCCGTACCGCGTCCCGGCCATGAATGCCCGAAACGCCTGGTATTTGTACAAGAGGTAAGCATAGCGTTCCACCATAGGCGGTGCTCCTTACAAAGCCAATGGTGGCTTGTGGGATTCGAAACAAGCATGTTGACCGGCGAAGCGACAGATAACCTCCTCAAGACTGAAAAACATGCCCGGTCCTCGAGACTCTAGTTCGCGAACCATGTGGACAACCAGGCGATTGAGGGGGCAATCCTCCCCGTGCTTTTCTCCCAATCGAACAATTTCTCCGTTGATGAAATCAACTTCTGTCTTCTTGCCGGCAATAAGATCTTGGTAAAGGGAGAATACAATCGGCCGGCGATTAAACGACTTTTGCATCACAACGGCCGTTGCCCTACCAATGACAGGAAAATCGAGAATGCGACAAAGGGTTTGGAAACTGCGGATTCCTGGCCGTCCTGGAATCGCTCGGGCCCGAATGCCGGCCGCCCGATAAGTCCGATCTATTTCCTCCAGGAGAGGGATGGCGACGTGCTTTCGCCATTGGGGGTGAAGCAAACAATCGGCAATGAAGTTGGAGGCGGACAGGCAGGAAACATAACCGACAGCGTTCATTCCCAATTTGGCATACCGGTGACCATGAATATCGCTCCTGAACTTGACCGGCATACCGCTTCTGCTTAGAAGATCGGTGGCGGCACGGGCTGCACCGGTCGCCTCCGCAAACATGGGGCCCAACAGCGTTAACCCGCCCAACTGAAGTTCAACACGGCCGGGCGCAGCAAGCCTCACGTTGATCGCCGTCACTCCGGCCACCAGCTGAGAGCGGGGAAGCCAGCCTTCTAGTAAAGAATCACATATCCCATTTTGAATTACTACTACAGTAGCCTTGCCCAGGTATTGCCCAGCTTGGAGCAAAACCTCTTGAGTGCTGTGCGATTTAACGGTCAGCAATACCCAGTCGGCTTGCTCCAGTACCCGCGGATCCGATTCCAAACGGACCGCGACAGACTTGTGGACAATCCCGCCAGCAATAGAAATTTGTCCTGTGTTCCGGATCGCCTCCGCATGGGCACCGCGACCGATTAGGATTACCCGGTCACGGCCCAAGCTTTCCGCCAATAAGCCGCCGAAGAACGAGCCAATCGCTCCTGCGCCGAGAACGGCAACGGTTGGTGTAGTCCCCATCTGGCCTCACCCGTGTGGCGCCGGTATGACCCGCCGCAGAAAGTTGAGCTTCAGACTCAGACAAAGGCTCGAGCGGAAATAAATCGACACTCCCTCATAGTCTATTTTACGGGGTGCTTTGGAAGTAACCCTTAACCTCCGAGGAATGAATTCCACCAGTCGGCATTGAATAAAGCAGTCTCCGGCGGCGCTTGACTGTGCGCACTTTTTTCCCGGCTTTCAGATCCTTCTGTGCCCAAGCTAAAACGGGCATAGCTCGAACCAGTTGATAATTTACCTTGTTTGTCTACAAGCTTGGTTTAGGTTCAAAAGAGGATTTGACATACGGTTAATCATTGGTCGGACCGCGAGGCCGACCGCCAGGCCGCTTCCAGTTCCTTTAAAAGTTCGGCCGCTAGGTATTCGACATGTGGTACCTCCAACATTGTGAAATGATCTCCGGGGACTTCGATTACGCGAAATTTCTGGCCGACAACGGAGCTCCAGCCCAAATCTGGCCGTAGTTCTTTACCCGACATCTCCATTAAGCGACCTCGCTCCGAGGGGAGGAACATTGCGATTTCGATGTCAATGGGTTGAAGATTGTAATTCTTAATGAATCGCACGTTGGTCCGCCCCACCTCGCAAAGCCTGCGAATAAACAGGGGCGAGGTTTCCGGGGACAATGCCCCCTGTCGCTTTGCTTCCTCAAGCGCCACTTCAAAAACCCTATCTGCCGGGACCTCTTTTAACTTTTCGTAGGACAACCGAACCGGTAAGGGGCTAAAGTGACTTGTAAATTCCACCAAATCGCACAGAAATTTTGCCTCGTCCTGGAGATCAACATTTTCGTAAACAGACGGAAGCGGTGTGTCGATAAATGCGAGGAAAGCGAGCGAACGACCAGCATTGCGCAATTGGCGTGCCACTTCTAGCGCGATAACGCCTCCGGCGGACCATCCTGCCAAGAAGTAGGGACCTGTCGGTTGCCGCTCGGTAATTGCGCGAATGTAATCAGCGATCATTTCTACCCCATCACGGTACGGCTCTTGCCGACCATCGGCTCCCCGAGCTTCCACCGCAAACGTGGGCCAACGCCCTTGAAGCACCTGGGCAAGGCGGAGGTAGCATCGAGAATCACCCGCCAACGGATGGAAGCAGAAAAGGGGCGGTCGCTCTGGTCCGGAAGCAAGACCGACAATCGGCGACCAGCGTGTGTCAGATTGGCTTTTGCTTTTCTGCTGGTCGCCCTCTTGCTCGACGAGACTGGCCGCTGCAGCCGCAGCTAAAGAGCGAATGCTGGGGTTTTCCACAAAACTGGCCATCGGCAGACTGAGGCCCAACCGCGCTTCCAAATTGTTCTTTAGCTCCATCGCCATGAGGGAATCAAGCCCCAGGGCACTTAGTGGCAGTTCTACGTCGACACTGCCCGGTTCGAGGCCCATAATCCGCGCCAGTTCGCGTGTGAAGTACTGTTCCAACATTTGGGGACGTTGCGCGGCCGGGCTTTCGCGGAGTTGGGAAAGGAGCTGATGATCCAGCTCCGCGCTGGAGGAGGCTTCGCCTTGGGGCGATTGCTTCGCCACCTGATCAAGAATAGGCAACCTCCGACTACCCAGCGCCTGAGCCAGTCGCTCCCAAACAACATCTACCACAAGCGCCTGCGGAACACCTGAAGCCACCAAACGGCCTAAAGCTTCAAGAGCTATTGAGGGAGCAAGAGGGCGGAAACCTCGAGCTTCGAGACCGCGGACGACTTCTTGGCCGGCAGCCATGCCGCCATCAGCCCACGGACCCCAATTGACGACCAAGCTTCGTATTCCTTTGGATCGGCACCACAAGCCAAAGGCGTCGAGGAAGGCATTTCCCGCAGCATAGTTAGCTTGGCCCGGTGAACCCAAAGCCCCAGCAACCGAAGAAAACAACACCCACAATCTCACATCCTGACGAAGGCAACGGAAAAGATTCCATGTGCCGTCGACCTTAGGCAGGATGGGTTTTTCCAATGTCGCCTCATCGAGGTCCTTAACCCACCTGTTTTCAAGTACCCCCGCCGCGTGGATCACGGCCCCAATTCGAGGGAAGTCCTGCGGTAAACTCTGGATCGCTTGTTGCAGGGATAGTTGGCTGCTCACGTCACCGCGGATAACCGCAATGCGGGCACCGCGCGATTCGAGGCCACGGATTTGCTTAAGAACATGGTCGCTTGGTGCCCGACGAGCCAAAAGCGCGATAAACCGCACACCGTGCTCGACCAAATATTGTGCCACTTGCAATCCCAAAGCTCCGAGCCCACCAGTAATCAAGTAAGTGATCCCGGAGTCGCCCAAAGAGGGTTCAGAAGCTTCCGCCCCGTTCGAGTTTTCCATGCCGACGACGGCATCGGGTATCGCGTCACCGGATGGAGGGGGCTGAGGGATCCCACGCTTCCAACAACCGGTTGCAGCTGCCGCCGCTTGTGACTGGGCTAAGTCACGAGCAGGTTGTTGACCTCTTATGCGAATCACAATTTTACCAATATTTTTCCGCTGCGCCATGAAGCGGAAGGCTGCCGGGAGCTCCGCAGCTGGAAATTCCGTGTAAGGCAGGGCCCGATAATCTCCTGCCTCGATATGGGCTGCAATTTCTCCCAGCAACTTCCGAACTAGTTCAGGGCGTTGACGAAGTAACCGGTCTAAATCGATGGCAAAGTAGGAAAGATTGTCCTTAAAGGGAGCCAGGCCGATCATTCGGTTCTGGTAGATATCGATTTTCCCAATTTCCAGAAATCGACCATAAGCTCGCAGCACACCGAGGCTCGCCGTGATCATTTCACCGGGTAAAGAGTTGAGGACAACATCCACGCCCTCAAACCGTGTCAACCGGCGAATCTCATCAGCAAAAGCCGTACTTCGCGAGTCCAACACATGAGGCACACCTAGATTGCGAAGAAACTCGCGTTTCCGGTCACTTCCGGCGGTAGCGAAAATTTCAGCGCCGATATACTGGGCAATTTGGATCGCCGCAAGACCTACCCCGCCAGCGCCAGCATGAATGAGCACTCGTTCCCCCGGTTGGAGGCGGGCAAGATGGACCAGTGCATAATACGCGGTAAGAAAAGTGATGGGAATTGTTGCTGCCTCCGCATGCGTCAGGTGCGGCGGCTTGTGGACTAACGCATACTCGGCAGACAGCGCGTGGGACGCAAAGCTAAATGGCGCAACGCCGTAAACCTCGTCACCAACGCGGAATCCGGTAACGCCGTCGCCCACGGCCGTGACCACGCCCGAACATTCAATACCCAAGGGAACAACCGGATCGGTTATTCCCGGGTAAAGCCCCAAAACTTTTAACACATCGCTAAAATTCAGCCCCGCAGCATGAACTTCAATCTCTACTTGCCCTGGTCCAGGAACACGTCTGGGTGTAGATTCCCACCGTAACCCGTCGAAGCTTCCCGTTTTTGCCAAACGAATGCGAAACGACCCCTGCGTGGGTGGTCGCAGCCCCTCTGTGTCCGTCTTTTCCCCGAGTTCTGGGGCCGGAACAATTCGCGGAACAAAGCGCGACCTATTCCGAATGACCAGTTGGGGCTCCTCACGTGCCGACGCCTCGCCAGCAACAACCGAAGCCATTTCCGCGGGCGAATACACCGGATCGACATCGACTAGTTGACACGAAAGGGTGGGATACTCAAGCGCGGCGCTCCGTACGAAACCCCATAGAGTGGCTTGCAACAGCCAGCCAATCGTTGCCGAATCCTCTTTTTCAAGCGTTTGCTGTGTGGCATCATTGGCGGGAGAGACAATCAGGCCCGAACACGAAGGATTCCCTCCCCCTATCAAGCGCAAGCCAACTCCCCCGTCACCGCCGTCCCCCTCACCTTCCATCCAAGGCACACCACAAGTGAGTACCGTAAATTTATCCACACTGTTGGGCCGATCCGCAAGCGCGTGAAAAACGGCCAGAAAACTATTCAATAATCTTCTTCGCGTTTGAGAGAATCGGTCGCCATGTCCCGGATTTTCAGGAATGAAACTGGGACTGAGGAAGACCACGTGCACGGGTTTACCCGGGGCCTCCGCCGTTACCTGGGAAAGAGCTTCGAGAACCTCTTCCTTTGCCCCTGTCCAGGCCATGAAGTGAAGCTTACCAAGACCGGTTAAATTTCGCCTCTCCCAAGCTCCAGCCCCAGTTGGCGACGAAGTTAACTCATTATCGTATAGCAAAGCATAAACAGGGTAATTTCGCGAGGTGAGCCAATCGGCGAACGATTCGCACCATTGGCTTCTGGCTCCAATCACAAGCCACGGCGTTGCTGCCTGACCGGGCTTCTCTGAGGTGGCGGCTCCAATATCCTCAGGGGGCAATTCCCCAGAAGGCACCCACGCAAGCCGATAAATCAGCCTGGTTGGATCTTTATCTGGCGATTCTGATTCGCGTCGACCAAGGCGCTCTACCCTGAGCCCCTCGATTTCCAGTACCACCTGCCCTTCGCGATCTACCCATAGGACATCAGCATCCACTGAGGCTGGGGAAGGTCGCTCATCATCGGATCGCCGGATGGCATAGGTATAGGCTGCCTGCGATAAGTCACCCCAAAGACGGATCGCCCTAACAAAGGTGGGGAGATATGTATAGGGGGAATACCCCCCATCCTCCTCCGGGGGAACAACCCCCGCCACGATGTGAAGGGACGCGTCCAGCCAAGCGGGATGAATGACGTAGTCGCCCGCCTCTTTCCGCACCTCCTCCGGGGGAGCGAGATTGGCCACGGCGTCGCAGGCCCGCCGCCGTAGGTGATCGATTCCGCGGAAGGAAGGTCCATACTCCAACTTTCGGGCGGCAATTAGCCGGTAGAATTCATCTTGAGTTTTGCGATCAATTACTCCTTGCTCTAATTGGGCCAGATCAATTTTCGAGGGAGGGGCGGATTTGTCAGATTTGGTTTCGGCGACAACTTTTGCAGTGGCATGGAGAACCCAGTCGAGCTTTCCGTGCGGTCCGTCACTGGGAGCGCTGAAAATCTCGATGAAAGCCTCAGGTCCGCTGTGGGCGGAAACGGTGACCTGAACAGTTCTCTTCACCCCATCAGGGAGTACCAGCGCTTGCTGGATGGCGATGTTCTCCAACCTGTGGCGTCCGGGGCCGAACAACTCGCGCGCGACGGCCAACCCCATTTCGATAAACGCGGCAGCGGGGAACACTACCACCCCTTCTACCTTGTGGTCACGAACGAAAGCAGGCTGCCGAGTGGAAACCTGGGCTTCATATATCCCCTGCGGTAAAGGGGTGAGGATCCGACTTCCGAGTAACGGATGGACCACCGGGCCAACCATCCGACCCCCGGAAATCCGTGTGGGGGTCTTTGCTTCGAACCAAAATCTGCTCCGATCGAAGGGGTAGGTCGGCAACTGGAGGCGGCGCCGACGCCAATCTCGATCAAATGCCTGCCAATCGACCTGCGCCCCCGCCGTATAAAGCTCCGCCACTGTGCCGAGGAGAACCTCCCAATCATCGTGCCCCCGCCGCAGAGAGGGTCCAAATACACCCCTCCAATGGGACACACACCGCCGTGCCATGCCCAGAAGAATCGGAGCCGGTCCGAGCTCCAACCAAATATCCGGTTTCTCCTCCATCACGGTTGCAACCTGCCGGGCGAATAGCACCGGCAAGCGGATGTGTTCCCGCCAGTACCGGGCATCAGGCGTGCTGGTCAAAATCTCGCCGGTAACGTTGGAGACAATCGGAACGGTCGGGGGATGGTAGGTAATCTCACGGGCCACGGCCTCAAACCGCTCGAGGATGGGCTCCATGAGCGGGCTATGGAATGCGTGCGAGACGGTTAGAGGATGAACCCCAATCCCCTCGGTTTGAAATCTGCGGATGAGCTCCTCAACAACGCAAGCTCGCCCGGAGAGCACGGTGTTTTCCGGACCGTTGGCCGCGGCAATCGCCACCTCGGATTCCAACCCGCGGATTGTCTCCCGAACCTTCTCCGCGGAGGCAAATATGACGGCCATCATCCCGTCGCGCGGGAGCTCGGCCATCAGTCGCGCGCGGTGCGCTATTAGCTTCAATCCATCCTCAAGGGAAAAGACCCCCGCGACACATGCGGCTACGTACTCGCCAACGCTGTGCCCCAGAACGTAATCCGGTTCGATACCCCATGACCGCCACAGCACTGACAGAGCATACTCGATTGCAAACAAAGCAGGCTGCGTATACAACGTCTCATCGAGAAGGGAAGCGTCTGCCCCTGCGGCACCGTCGAACTTCTCCGGATAAATGACGCTCAATAATCGGCGGGGTAAATGCTCTTTTAGGATCTCGTCACAGCGATTTAGGGCTTCTCGGAAGGTGGGAGAACTTTCGTACAGCGTGGCTCCCATCCCCACATATTGTGAGCCTTGCCCCGTAAAGAGAAAAACGATTTTTGGTTGGCCCAAAAGACGCACTTGCGCAGCGCGGATTGAGGGGTTGCGCCGCCCTGCTAGGAAATCTTCCAGCCGCTGCGACAGCTGCTCCACATTGGTGGCCACGATGGCTAGCCGATGATTGAAGTGAGAGCGGCCGGCACTTACCGTGTAGCAGATGTCAGGCAGAGAGACATCCTCGCCCTTTGAAAGGAAATCGCGAAAATGTCCCGCCAATTTTTGTAAACTAGCGCTACTCTTGGCAGAGAGGATAAACACATGAGCTGGCCGATCCCGCTCCGCTTGGGCCGGGACTGAGGTCACATAATCTTGCATCACCACATGGACGTTGGTCCCGCCGAAGCCGTACGAGCTGACCCCAGCGATTCTCTTCCCTGGCGGAACCTCCCATACCACCGGTTCCCGAGGAATCACCAACCGGGTCCCTGTAAGGCGGATATTTGGATTCAGTTCTCGAAGGTGAAGTTGCCCAGGGATCTGCCCGTAACGCATCATGAGCGCTACCTTAATGATCCCCGCAATCCCCGAAGCCGTCTCGGTATGCCCAATATTGGCTTTCACCGAAGTAAGAAACAGGGGCCCATCCGCGTCGCTTTGGCGGCGGAAGATTGGCTGCAACCCCTGTATCTCAATAGGGTCCCCAAGCGGCGTGCCGGTACCATGAGCTTCGATATATGAAACCTCCCGCGGACTGATCCCGGCGTTGGTCAACGCGGCACGAATCACCTCCTGCTGGGACCGCGCATTGGGAGCGGTAATGCCCGAGGTTCGCCCATCTTGATTGGTGGCACTCCCTCGAAGAATGGCCCAAATGTTGTCGCCATCGCGGAGCGCATCGCTCAGCCGTTTTAACACAACAATCCCGCAACCTTCACCTCGCACATAGCCGTCGGCTTCCGCATCGAAAGGCCGACATTTCCCCGATGGCGAAAGCATCCTCGCCTTAGAGAAGGCAATCATCACTTCCGGAGAAAGGATTAAATTAACTCCCCCGGCCAAGGCTAGATGACATTCGCGCAGCCGTAGACTCTGAATTGCTAAATGAACCGCCAGAAGTGCCGACGAGCATGCAGTATCAACAATAAAGCTAGGACCGCGAAGATCTAGCACATAAGAGATGCGATTCGCCGCAATACTTAAAGCGTTTCCAGTCCCGACATGGGCATCGATGTACTCGAAGTGGTTTTCAAAGTGGGTGGGGATTTTGGAATAATCGGTGCCACCAATGCCCACAAAAACACCGGTGGCAGTTCCGGCAAGCCGATCGGCAGGGATCCCTGCGTTTTCCAGTGCTTCCCAGGCTACTTCCAGAAGCACTCGTTGCTGGGGATCCATCCGGGAAGCTTCCCGCGGGGAGATCCCGAAAAACAGAGGATCAAATTGATCCACACCATCGAGGAACCCACCCCAACGAGTGTACATCTTTCCCGGGGCGTCGGGGTCTGGGTCATAAAAGGCATTAACATTCCACCGATCGGGAGGGACTTCCCCGGTAGCGTCGATCCCCTCAATAATCACACGCCAATAGTCGTCCAGGGTTGCCGCTTTGGGAAAGCGACAGGCCATGCCGACAATGGCGATCGGTTCGGCAGAATCAGCTAATTTTGCCAACCGCTCCTCGAGCAATCGCCGTTGCCCCGGCGATAACTTAGCCAATCGTTCCGAAATATCCCGCATGCGAGATACGTTCCCCTACTGCCTCAATCATCACGTCGCTCGTCCTGAGAGGCGCCTTCCAGCGCAGCCGAGGCCTCACCCTCCCCTAGGCGTTCCACCTCTTGGAGCAGCTTTTCGAGCTCGTCTTCCGCCGAGTCTTCTTCCACCGCCTTAGCAAATGACTCTGAATGATCGGCGCGGCCGGCAATTACGTTGGCCAAGTGTTCGGCCAAGCTGGCGGGCGTCGGATAGTTCCAAGCAATGGTCGGAGTCAGTCGCACATTTAGCATCTGCTCCAAACGATCGGATAATTCGACCGCCGTCAACGAGTCGAGCCCGTAATCAGCAAAGGGCCGCGTGCGGTCGACATCGGAGGCGTCGACACCCACCTTTTCCACAAGCCAGGTGAGGAGGGTCTCCTCAATCTGCCGTGCAAGTCGTCGCACCTCCACATCGGTCATCGGCCGCCTGCTTCGACTACCCAACCGCGGTCTTCCATTCCCGTCACTGTCGCTCGCAGGAGCACCTTCACTTAGCCGCATCCACCCAGACCTTTCGCTAGGCAACACCGCGGGAGTGTTGCCATCATGGCCGCCGGGTACCGCCAAATGGTCCCCATCATGACGCGGGCTTGAAGAAGCTGATTCAGCCCGCACTCCTCCCCGCAGTCGCAAATGGCTCAGCGCCGACAACTCCTTTCGCCTCCACTCCAGCACGACTCGGAGTTGGCCACTTAGAAACTTTTCCTTACATAGGAGCCGTTGAATCTTGCCACTTGTTGTGCGGGGCAAACTTGCCTGACGAATCAAAACCACCGCGTACACATCCAAGTCGTGCTCCTCTGAAATCGCTCGGCGAATTTGCCGGACGACTTCACGCAAATCCACATTGCGATAGCACCGGTCCACCTCCTGCACAACGACCAAACGTTCTTCCCCGTCCACCTCCACAGAGAAGGCAGCCGCAGCGGCCGGTATGAGCACAGGATGGGCATGCTGCGCAGTCAGTTCGATATCCTGCGGGTAGTAGTTTCTACCCCGAATGATGATCATCTCTTTTAACCGACCGGTGACAAAAAGTTCTCCATCATAGAAAAACCCAAGGTCCCCAGTTCGTAGGTATGGACCGTCTCCGTGCGGGGCTAATCGGGCCTGAAACAGCTTACGATTAATCTCCGGCTTATTCCAGTATCCAGCGGCGACATTCGGTCCTTTAATCCAAATCTCCCCGATTACTCCCGGAGGTACCTCACAGCAGGTTTGAGGCTCGACAATTCGTACCTCCTCACCCAAAAGTCCGTGCCCGCATCCTACAAGCGGCTGGCCGTGTGGATCGTTTTCGTCAATGACCGGCACCACCAAACGCTCGGCCAACTTTTCTTTACTGACGCGTAATACCTTCGGGCGACGGGGTCCCATCGAACCGGTGGCCAAAAGGGTCGCCTCCGCTAACCCATAACACGGGTAAAAGGCCGATTCCCGAAAACCATACGGCCCGAAAACCTCAATAAACTTAGCCAAAGTTTCGGCTCGAATTGGTTCCGCGCCACAAAAAGCCAGCTGCCACGAGCTCAAATCCAGACCTTCGCAGTCCTCAGGAGTGATTTTTCGGCAACAAAGCTCGTAGCCAAAATTAGGACCACCGCTCACCAGCGCGCGATACCGGTGAATGGCTCGCAACCAACGAATGGGTCGTTGCAAGAAACTTGTGGGAGCCATAAGCACGCTGTGCCCACCGGTGTACAGGGGGCTTAGAATCCCGCCGATTAAACCCATGTCATGATAGGCCGGCAGCCAGAACACGCCGGACCCCGGCTGAGTCGGAGGCTCAATCCACGGGAGCCCGAATCCCTGCCGGATCATCTCCAAATTCACGAGAAGATTCCGATGGGTAACCACCACCCCTTTAGGCTGGCTCGTAGACCCGGACGTGTACTGAAGGAATACCGGGCGGTCGGCAGAAAGCTGAGGGGGCCTCCAACTGCCGGCTTCAGACGCCCGGATTGTGTCTACGCAGATCCAAGAGAGGGACGCCAATTCCGGCGCTACCCGCGGAAGGTCCAAGGTGGCCAGAGTTTGAGAAGTGGTTAACGCGATTTGCGCCTGGCAATCTTCCGCGATGGCGGTGAGTCTCGGCATAGGCCGTTTCGGCTTAGGGTAGGTTGCCGGGACGGCCAGAGCTCCGGCCGCCACGCAACCGAAAAATGCAGTAACAAAGTCCAGCCCTGGCGGAAAAACAAGGAGCACCCGGTCTTCTGGTCCCACGACGGCTTGAAGACGCGCCGCGATGGCCTTGGCTCTCCTTGCCAATTCGCCAAAACTTAACGACTGTCGCGCGTCGTCTTCCGTTTCGAAGGTAAAGACCGGCAAATCCGAGCGTACCGCTGCCTGCCACTCTAAAATCTCAAGCAGCGTCGAGAATTGGGGGGGGCGACCAAAAAAGACATTGTGCCCAGACATCGTATGTCGGTCCTCAATCCCACGAGGGATTTTCTTCGGGGATTTATTCCCCGCTACGGAGGCATGTTGGTTTCTCGCGTTGAATTCTGGCTTTTCCGCACGGCCCTCTCCGATCCATTTACACCGGCCGGCCACGGGGATAAGCATCAAACCCAAGGCGGATCGCAACCGCCTTCTCCTCGGCATCCGCCCGGACCGCGCTACGGCAAATTAGGAAGCTCAGTTTAAATGTCCTCATCCTCTCGAATAAAGAGTAATTCGGAAGGCTAAAGCCGCGACCGACCGTATCCAATCAACGGAAAGGCACACTCATCACCGTATTTTGCCGGCGATGTTCAACCAAAAAATTTTTATGCATCCTGCTAGCTTTTACACGAGTTGGTATTATTTCATACCCCTCTTATTTAGTAAAATCTCCCCGTTTTTGAAAACTCCACTTAGGGTTGATACTACGCACTTTATCCCCTGGATTGAAATCCCCCCAAATGTAGCCGCGTGAGTTTAACGGTGAAGTCCCCGCAACGTGGGAACTTGGAAATTATAAAGCAAGTGGGATGAATATTGTGATCAAGAAAAAACGGCAACCTTGCATGGTTGCGCGTAGAGCTATTTTATCTTCCTGAGGTACTAACCGCAAAAATATTTGCTGTCCAAGGGGTTTGTAACTCCTAAACCGTGATGACATCCCTCGTAACGCGGCAACACTAGCAAGGAAACCACGAGTTCCAAATGCTTTTCTAAGGCGGCTTAGCGCTCATCCTCATAGGGCCTCTAGGGGCTGCACGGACGCTGCTCATCGCTACGTGTCGGCACGACGGATGCAAATACTCTCGTGCGGCGTAGTCCCCCGAACCTCGCGCTGGGGATGTTCGGGCCTTTCCTCAAGTCCAAAATCCCTTTAAGTTTAGACACCCGAAACGCGGAACACCCCAATAGGCGGTAGCTCTCCAGCGGTAGTTCTTCAAAGGAATCCACTCGGGTGTTCTGCGAATGGTACTGCGGCAAAAATAGTGAATTTCAAGAAAGGAATGGCGGTGGATGAGGAGACGGTAACTTACGCTAAATCTCAACCGGACGCCGCATGGCGAAGATGGCTCTCCTGGCCGAGAGAGTTGCCTCTAACTGAGCGAAATCTCCTCTTTTGTTTCCCATATGCCGGGGGCGGAAGCTGGATCTTTAGCAGATGGCCTCGGGCACTTGACCCTTTGGCGGTAGTTTTACCGGTTGTCCTTCCCGGTCGCGAGCATCGAAGTCGAGAAACACCTGGCGAAAGCATCCCTGAACTTGCGGCCCAACTCAGCCGGGACATGGTTCAACTCTTGGGGAGTGGCCGTTACATGCTTTTCGGCCATAGTTTCGGGGGGTTTCTCGTATTTGAGTTGGCCGACCAAATTCTTAAAAACCAATTACCTCCCCCAGCCCTCGTAGTGATTAGTGGCTGTCGAGCCCCTAATCTTGCGCGAACCTGGGAACCAATACATCACCTTTCCGATGATCAATTCGAAAAGGCTGTTGAAAGTCGTTTCGGCCCTATTCCCGTCCCACTTCGCCGAGACCACCAAACTTTGCAAATTTACCTAAAACTCCTCCGAGCAGATTTGAAAGCTGTGGAAACTTACCAGCCTCCTGCCGAGAAAACCATTCCGTACGATTTACTGGTTTGCGGTGGACGGGCTGACCCTTTTGTCCCGGTGGGGGATTTATTAGCTTGGCGGAGCACCGCTCGAGGACGTTTTACGGCGGAGCTATTCCCAGGAGGACACTTCTTTTTCCGGGAAAGGTCGGAGCTGTTTCTCGGCGTGCTCAAGCACCATCTCAAGCACCATCTGAGGAGGGCCTCCGCCCAATAGAATCCAGCTTATAAACTTAATAAACTCTTGTAATGTGTGATGCTTCAGATCATGAGGTTGTGGGCCTGGCTGGACGACTTGCCCTTAAGGTAGCATTTGACTAAGAGTGCCGAGCTGTCAAGCGATTCGGTTTGCTCGGATGGGCTGGATCAGGCTGAAGAGCGTCCACCCATGGCTTGAAAGCCACCAGGCCGTCGCACACTCCCCCGTTACGGATCGTCACTAAAAGCGGTACTAGGATGAGCTATCGGGACCGTAGGCAGGTAGATGGCCGCATTCCCACCACAAAGTTTACTTTCCTGCTGTCGAAAGATAATTTTTCCGCTTCACTTCACAAGAAAACACGAGGGCAGTGAAAAAGAATTGTTGGGAGAAGAATCTAAGGCTTTGATCCACATGTGCTGCTGAGAGCAAAATTCGCCAGGCTCTTTTTCGGGGTTTTTTGCGCGACCCAAATCTTTCCGGTACGGGGCAAGTGATGGGTGAGTTCGGTCGCGTGGTCAAGGACCGTCGAGCACCACAGTGCTTTCAGCCGGCGCGGATCGCTTAGGTGGATCGTGAGGACTGACACCAATGGCCTCAACCTTCTAGGGAAGGACTTCTCCGGGCCAAACGTTTAAGGCTTAAGCTCTGTGAAGGAAAATGGTACCGGCGAGAGACTACCTCCCATCGACCGATCAAGTCGACCTTTGGCTTTGGAGGACGGATAATCCCCAACGTGCCAAAGAAGCCTGGGAGCTTTTGAGTACAGAAGAGCAAGATCGGGCGCGGCGGCTTCGTCAACAGAAGCATCAGATTCGCTTTTTATGTGCTCGCATGGGGTTACGGCACGTCTTGGCTTGGTATTTGGGATGTACACCACAAGAGGTATGCTTCCGTGTCGGCACGAATGGTAAACCGCGCCTCGCTGGCGAAAAGGGCACTGCCATTCAGTTCAATCTTGCTCATTCAGGCGAATTAGCAGTGTTAGCCGTGCGAGAGAGGTTTGAAGTAGGGGTCGACCTAGAAAAAGTGCGCCGGATTTTTCACCTTTTACCGTTGGGAGAGAGGTTTTTCTCCGCCACGGAAGCCGCCGCACTTCGCTCGCAGTCGGAGAACCGAAGAGAGGAACTTTTCTTCCGCTTGTGGACGTGCAAAGAGGCCGTGCTCAAAGGAGTGGGCACAGGGTTGACATTCCCCTTGGATCAGGTTCCTATTTGCTGGCTTGAGCAAGCCGCCATCCCTCCCGCGTCTCAATGTTTTGTAGAGGAATCGCTTGGGAAAAATACCGAGCAAGGAATCGCTGTAATACGAGCTGCAGAGCTCCGTCGCGTTGACATTCCGAGAGAATCTTTTCGCACGCAGCGAGAGGAGGAAGGTTGGTCTTCAACATGGTGGGTTTGGGAATGGCAACCCGCGCCCGAGTACTTTGCTGCCGTTGCCTCATCGACACCTTGGCATGTGATCAGGTTCCGTTTATGGCAAGAACAGCCCGAAAGTTGGAGGGTAGATGTCTGACCGGGTACAATTGGGCGGGCTCCAGGGCCTTTGTTCTCAGGATAAAACTTCACAGGATAAAACTTCAGGCGAATCTTAATTACGTTGCCCGGACCTTCTTGCCAAGGCTCAGGATGGGAAAGTGCCCGCCGTGGTTTCTCAGCCCGCATTAAACACCACAGCGAAAACTAGGTGATAGTCACCGCGGAGAGTGACTCGCATTAAGCCTGACCCCATCAGTCCTCAGCGCGGTGCCCCGATAAGCACTAACGGTGCCCAAAAGCAGGGGTGGTCCCACTCATGAAAATCCTGCCTCAAGGAAATCTGTGCCTGCCGTAGTGCCGCAGCCGTATTCAAGCCACGCCGGATCGACGGATCCCCGCCCGATGGCAACTCGGCCTGAATTTGCAAATTGCGAACTAATCGAGTGATTAATTCTGACGTTGCCCTCTCTTCGACGGACCACACAGAGGCGACCGCCTGACGTGCTCCGGCCACGAGAAATCCCCGGGCTACCCCCCAAACACCTTCGCCTTCCACCGATGCGCCGGCCTGGGTGTGACATGCCGAAAGGATAACCAGCTGGCAGGATTGAAGAGGCAATCGGTAAATTTCGGGGAGCGTTAATAGCCCCTCTTCGATTGGACGACCTGCCGGCGCCGACAAAACCAGGCATCCACCCCATTGACCGAATTCCTCACCTCCGAGCCCATGCGTAGCTATATGTAGCAGTTGGGAATCCGGAGCCAGTGCCCTCAATTCGGCCTTCGTTGCTACCCGCGATGTTGGTGAGTCGTCCACGCGGCTTAGGACTTGGATGTTTCGGCTCCCGCAGAGATCAGCCAATTGACGCGACTCCCTCACAACGTGAAAAAGTGGCTCGAAGCGTCCTTGATATTCCGGGAAAAATACCTTGGCTAAAGTCAGTGCTTGGCGAAGTGGCACCTCCGATCGTGTGTCCAACCTGTGGCAAACGGTGAGCGAAGGCGTATACACAATCGGATTGGCAATTTCAACAAGATACCGTTCCACAGGCCCATACGGTATTGAGAGAACCTGAAAAGGGAAGACTCCCAGGAGTCCGTCAGCCACAATAACCAATATCTCATAGCTGGCCGTGTCTACAATGCGATCAAGCACTTCTGACGGCAGAATGATACTCCCTAAAACCTGCAGCAGATTTTGTGGCACTTCGTGCTCCTTAGAGGCAAGTAGCCGCAGGATGCCACGAGCAGGATCAAAGATGCGCCTTAGCTTTTCTGAGTTTAGACTACCGGCAGTGAGTTCCTCCGGTCGTGAACAGCCGAGGAGTTTGCGAAGCACCTCGGCCGCGTCATCTGAAATTTTAAGTTCGTGGAGATAGTACCGCAGCTTGTGGGAGGTAGGATAAATCGTTAACAAAAAGCTTCGGCCCATATCTGTGAGGTAGTAGAGCACAAGCAGTCGCCGAGCTTGTATCCACTCTACTAATTTCCGCAGGTGCTCAGTCGAAAAGGATAGGTCATCAGCATCCGCGGCCCAAATCGGCCCAGCGTCAAATGTCCACAGTTTGCGGAGCAGTTTTAAGTAGTTTTCTTCCACCTGCTTGATCTCAAGCTTGATCGCTGATTGCTCTTTTTCTTCAGCGAACTTCAACCGGAAAGCTAGTTCTGCCAGCCGGATCTGCAATTGGCCCACCTCCGAGAGGATTAGTTCCTCCTCAGCAGTAAAGCCTCGCGAAAGACCACCGCGGTGGGCAGCGGCCAGTTCTTCAACGAGTGACCTTGCCCGCGTTTGCTCAAATACCTGGAGGATTTCGCAGACGTCCACATCTTCCCCTTGTTGCACGAGCTCCCGCCACCACGCGAGGATGGTCGCGTCGACCTTCCCCCAAAGACGCTGCCTTGAAACCCCCCGGAGAAATGGATCTCCGATGAGCTCGACTGCCTGCCGTTGGATGCATCGTGCCGCTTCCTGCGCATAACGGATAGCTTGATATCGCCGACTAGTGTCTGGGCCAGCCGAGGCCCAAGTGCTTCGGGCGAGAAGCATATAACTATTCCGGCGAAGGTCTAAATTTGCTGTGATTGAATCGAGCTCGCGGAGGGCCCGAAGAGCTTCCTGCCCCAGCTCTGCCGCTTCGACTGGTTTTTGTCGCTCTAGCAACAAAAGCCCCAAGGAATTGAGGGTGTGAATAAAATTGGGAAGTTCCCCCCGCTTGCTCCTGGAAAAATATGCTAGTGCTTGTTGCAATTCCTTCTCGGCGCGAGCAAGCAGAGTTTGATCGGCAGGCTCACTCAGGTTGGCCAACTCATGGAGGAGGATTCCTAAGTTCATCCGGCAGCGGGCTTCAAACGCCTCCCTTTCCACAGGACGTATGGATTTCAACCGTTCCAAGATTCCCTGCAAAGTCTGATACGCTCGGTCGTAGTTTTCAGGGGGTGAGCTTAACTTCATCTCAGCAAGGTCGTAATGCGAAAGTGCAAGGCCAAAAGAGATCGGAAGTTCAAGGTCGGAAATTTCCGATTCAATTCGCGCATTACGCAATTTTTTTGCCTCAGCTTTTGCCTTGCGAGCTAACGACAGAGCTTCCTCGAATAGCTCGCGTGCCAACTCCGGATGAAAACACTCTCGCATTAGCTCTGCGCGCAAATAGGCCACCGCCACCTGAATCGGCCAGAAATCCGGAGGCTTGCCCAGCGAAAAACGTCGGTCAACAACGTCCTCGAGGAAACTATCGAGTTTAACCAGATACCGATTGGCCTCGACATGTTGACTTAGTTCTCGATGAAAGTCGACCGCCTCCAACAGGGCGTGACAAAATGTCAGGGCAAGCTCCAAGTCGGGGCCGGCCCACTTGCTTTGCGGCTTCTCGAGCGAAGACTTCATCAACGGCTCTAACCAAGCCACAAGGTCGGCATAGTTTTGCCGAGCCCTCGCAAACTGGCCGAGCTGTCGGCTAACTCGCCCCTGGAGAATTTGCGTTGTAGCGCCCAATACTCGGGCTCGATTGTCAGGTAGCTTGTGGCAGATTTCTACTGCCATTTCGTAGGCATCATGGGCTTCTTTAAGCCGGCCCTCCTTTTGTAGATGATCGCCAAGAAAACGGTAAGTTAATGCTTTTTCGTACGATCCGGGTGTGACCTCCGCCAGTTTGGCCCGAAGGCGACGCTCCATATCGGTAGTAGCCCTCTGCCAGCCAATAGCCAAAGGAAAGCCCTTTTCACTCAAAGGTACAGAAAGGTAACAACTGACGATTAAGCACAAAAAAGCGCCCCATCGAGCCGGCCCGAAAGGCGCCTCCTGGCACTTGTCGCCCGACCTTAGGGGAGCATTACAGACAAGAACGCGCCCAGTCATCGCATCTTCTTTGCCACTACTCAAGGTTCTGTCCCCCACCTCCGCTAATCTCAACGGCGATTGGGCAAATTCCCAGTGGACCAGTGGCGATGAAGCCTCACTACTTTTAGAGTAACGACCGGATCTTCCCCTAACCAGTGTCGGAGAAGGTGGCGCAAGGCCCGTTCACCGCCACGGGAAGTCGACGACTTTTGGCGCCACCACGGGCACGCTGATCCTGGAAAGCAGAAGAGCTAGACAGAACACCCCAAGCCCATAAGCTCCCTCGAAACAGACCCAGGCCACTTGTCTTTGGATGAGAGACACTAACAAGCTCCGAACCTCCGAAGCCTCGGCATCCAAACCTACTTGCAAGCAATGCGCTTGGCGCCGTCGAGAAGACGTAGGGGTGAAAAGTTGCCGAGAGGCAGCATGCCACCGAAAATTGCCCACGGGGGTACCGCGGCCTCACACCTAGCCTGCGAGTTTAACTCATTTTTGGAGGATGGAGCTTTGTTTGAAAAACAAAAAAGGCAGCTCCGATAGAAGCTGCCTTCAGATCATGGAGGCTGTTCAAGGAACGAAAACTTTAGGCCTCTTGGAGTAAGACCCCGGTTTCCAGATTTACCTAGCGTTAGGAGAGTTCAGCCGCACCGGTGAGGCTTAGTATCGGGTCGTATCTGCGCGACCGAAGCCGAGCTTATATCCCACTAGGAGAGAGGACGGCCCCTCTGCTGCTTCCGCCCCGCCAGTTTTCCAGTCGAGGAACACTGACGAATTCTCGGTAAGCCGAGCTTCAGCACCCAGACCCAACACGCCAGACTCGGAAACTCCGGAGTATCCGAGCATCGCGGTGAGATCGAAGATGCCGATCGGGTACCGAATGTAGGGCCCAACTACCGATCCCCCTGACGACAGCAGTCCCACACCTCCAACTGGGACAAGAAAGTATTCGCCCGGTTCATCCAATGAGATGCTGAAGGCCACGCCCACTTCTGCCCCCGCTGGTCCTACCACACCGAGATTAAACCGAAGTTGTTGAAAATGCGTCCTGTCGCCGTCTAAAGTATCCACGGACGAATCCCAGAATATCCACGCAGTGGCGCGATCCGTCAGGCTAGGCCCGGCAGGATTGCCGAATTTTTGCACGCCGAGTGTTGACAAAAATGCTGTGGCGTCCTCATTGTGCATAAAGGCTACCGAGGCATAAAGACCAAGGCCAGGGGTCAGCCGGTAAGAGGTGATGATTCCCTCCGCCACACCGAAATAAGACTCTTCCACCCCGCCCATAGTGGCACTTGTGTGAGTAGGGGCGATCCACAACCAAGTGCCCCCCCGAGCATTCGGGTCATACCAGGGCGAGGCGCCCGGGAGCAGGGCTCGAGGGCCCACCGAAATGGCCTGCCCTTCGGCGGCTTCCCCGGAGGGAGGAGTACTCCATAGTCCACCCTGGCCAACTAAACCGCCCCCCAACACTCCTGAGCCAAGGCCCGGCCGACACGGCGCGCACAGTGAGCCCGCCCCAACCGACTGGTTCAAAGTGGTGCTATCTGAGACCAGAATGTTGCCTGCTTCATTACCGTAGGCTGTGGTGTAGCTGCAGAGGTTAATATCAGACCACTCACCAGGCGAATCGAGTAACCTGCTCAGCCCACCCCACACCTCCCGCCCTAGTACGGGCGAGACATACGTCACGAAGACGAGCATTATTGTGAGTTTGAGCACTTTCCGTGGCATGGTCGGACTCCTTTCTCGAAAATAAAAATACGGACATTCTCGGCCCGGCGGGAAAAATATCGCGGGAACGATTCAAAAACTGAGGTTAAGGGGAGGTGATTTGTTTCCTATATCGACGACCCGCGAGACCTACTTTATGTTTCTTTATCTTTTTTCCCTCGCAAGGGGCGTACCCTGGCCCCCTGGGTCAGATCCGGTCCTAAGATTGTGCCACTGGGTAGCGATGTGCTTACGGTTTCGTCCGGCGGGTCCCCAGCACTGCGCCTTTCAACCTCGGGAATGTGGCCTTCAAGAATGCGAAAAAGGCTCGCGAGGGCCGGTTCCGCGCACCACTAAACGAATCTTTGCAGGAAGTAGGCCGAACCCGCCCAGAGAATGAGGGAGGCGAATTGCCGATTGCAGACGGGATAGAGATGTAGCAGGTCCGGCTGCACCGGACTTAAGCAATTTCAGGACTTCAGGCTTTTGGTCTTCTCAAAGGCCAACGCGAACGCCAGTGTAATCCAGGAGCCGCCTTAAGAATGGCATTTTACCTCCCATTTCATCAGAGGATTAAAATGACGCAATCGTTGGGTCTACCTAACCAAGCAGATAGGTAAGTAAACCAAGCTCAGCAAAACTGTGAGCAATCGGATCGTGGTCACGTTAGAACGGACCACTCTCGATTGGTAAGACTAACCTCATTTCGATACATTCTCATTAAAATGTAGCCGGCGGATAACCTTCTCGTATATTGCGGAATTCCTTGGGACTTTAAGGTCGCCCCAGCAACAAAAAGTCGCCTGGACAACAATGATTTGTGTGGTACACGCATCATCGACCAACCTGGGATAAGGGAGTGTGCTCCGTGTGGGAGCGTATCACGAGTGGGCAAAATCCGCGGATCAAAGCGGTACGCAGGCTCCGGGACAGGAGCAGAAGGGAGTTCTCCCACCTCACCATAGCCGAGGGCGTCCGGGAGCTAACACAGGCTGCTATGGGAGGGTGGAGAGCCCGCAAGCTGTTTTTTTGTCCTCAAGGGTGCCAAAAGGCAATTGCTGAGGCATTAGCCGACCGGCTGCAAGTACCGCCAGGGGGAAGATTCGAGGTCACATTAGATGTTTACGAAAAACTGGCTTATGGGGATCGACGCGACGGGATCCTAGCGGTTGTCGAGACAGTCAGCCGTCCGTTACCCTCGCCGGAACAGTGGCAAGGAGGGTCCCTAGTGGTGGTTGAAGGAATAGAAAAACCGGGCAATCTCGGGGCGATATTCCGCTCGGCCGAGGCCGCGGGGATCGACGCAGTGGTGATCGCCGGCGCACCGTGTGATCCGTGGAATCCCAACGTTATCCGCGCCAGTTTGGGGACGGTCTTTACCGTGCCTTTTTATATCGCCTGTACGGAGGAGACGGTTCAGTGGTGCCAAAAGGTTGGGCTTGCGATAGTGGCTGCAGACCCCTCCGGTTCAAAAACTCTTTGGGAAATCGATTTGTCGCGTCCGGTTGCTATAGTTTTAGGGGCAGAACATTCAGGTTTGTCAAGTGCGTGGAGGAGAATTTCTACCGAGCGTGCACGGATTCCGATGTGCGGAAGAGCGGACAGTCTCAACGTTTCTGTAGCCGCAGCTCTATTTATGTATGAGGCACTTCGTCAGCGCGCCGCACGGGGAATTGACCGCAGTATCGCGAGTCTTCCTTGACGATGATTTGGGCCGTCAAACAAAAAAGCCGGTGGTAGAGAGCCACCGGGGCAAAGATGGCCAATTGATTTTTCTCAGTCGGCAAAACCCCACAGGGGATGGCCGGCAAAATTGGTTGCAGGAAACGTTAGCCTAAATTCCTTAAGCGTTCCCCCATGAGGTTTTGCCGATCCAAACGTTTGACCCCGCCACGCTCGCCACCTCTTAACCGCTCCCAAACGATGGGAGTTCCTTCTGGTGATAACGACTGGGCTTCTTGAAGCACGCTGAGGTTGCGAAGAAATATCTTGCAGGGCCCTGCAACCTTTCGGCGAGCGAAGTTACGGAGTGGCCGGAGCTTCCTCATCATCGCTCAAAGCAATCGCCAGTGGGATAGCAATGGCGGCGGCAACTACACCGGCGATCACCAGTGGCCGCGAGAGGAACATCCCAAGACGACCCGGAACTTGCCCTCGGGTGAGATCCTGCCGGGCCACGACAACGGCATTCTGGGCTGCTCCGGGAGGAGCTAGGCGTGGCTGCCACACCCGGTACTGAGCTACGCCGTCGGCTGCGGCTATCGTGTACACGCCGCTTCTCACCCCCTCAAATGCGAAAACTCCCTGGTCGTTGGTGGTGGTACTCCCCAGCTCACGGTTATCGGCATACAAAGTTACCGGAACGTGTGCCTGCGGCATACCGTTCGCATCGATAACTTGCCCCACCAAAAGACCGTCTCTCTGAAGGGCTAAATCGAAGGTTGTGGGCCGCGGAGAACTGGCAGCCCACAGGATCCCCCGCGGAAGGCAAAAACTCACCACAAGAGCAACAGCCACGATTTGTTTAACGAGGCTTCCTGCTTTCATTTTTTCCCATCCTTGTCAATTTAATTCTGCAACTATTCTGCCTAAAGTGTGTTTCAAAAAACTCCACTCGGGTTACCAGGAAATCACCCTGCCATCTAACCTTATCGTCTCCTTCGAGCTTCACCGTTAGATTATTAAAGAAAACACTCAGGTAAGTACCTCGGCGCCTTCCCTCAAAACGTAAGAAAGCCTCGAGGCCCCAAGCCAGGGGCTGGAGATGCGCTACGACGACACCAGCCTGTGGCGTGATTTGGGATCGCCCGGTCACCAGCAAGTGGGATGTTCGCATTGACTGGGCAAATTCTCTGGGGCATAGCTTGCTGAGCTTTTTGCCCGCTTTGGAATGGGGTACAACGAAAGGGCGATGCGGGCGGCTTTGGGCCGGCCACGTCACATGGCACGGAGGTTGGAGCTTCACGTTCGGGAGAGTAAAAACAAACCGGCTTAATTTAGGTAATCGGTAAGCGAGGGCCGCCCTCCGAAACGGTATCGCAAATCGGATAAGGCCATCCGCGGAGGAAAGGGCACTTTCGGCATCCGCTTTCTTGAGGTCTCTCTCATGGCGCATAATGAGGTCACGCAAAACTTGTTGGTTCCGGACACAACGCGCCACCTTGCCAGACTAGTAGTGAGGCTCTTGGATTTTACCGAACACCAACGGAAAATGAAAAATCAGGTTTTGGGGTAAGCCGGCTGAGAAAATTGCAGGCGTTATCGTAGATTAGTCGGCCCCAAAGTAAAGATTTTAAGCAAGGAAAAAGTGAAATTGTGGCTCTCAGCCCCTCAGGTAAATGGGGTCGGGCAAAAACCGATCGACTAGCTTGTACCGACATTGACGCGGTGGCAAAACGACTCCCCACTCGGGGGACCGTAAGGCAGGTCTCTAGCCCTAGCCAGTACCGGCATGCCACGGGCCTGGGTTCGGGACTTGCGGGGACGAAACCCTCGCGTCCTCGATTAGGGGCTTTATAAGATCCTCGGTCCGGGACCTGCAAGGACGAGACATCAGAAGACAGAAGAAGTAACCGGATCGGCAAGCGAGGTTCGACTACCCGTGAAGCTTGTGATCGCAATAGTTCCCCCAGATCGATTGGAAGCAGTCAAGGCCGCATTGGCAGAGGCTGAAGTGTTTCGGCTAACGGTAATCGATGTCCAAGGCTCCGGACGCGATCAACTGGCTGCGAGTTCGCGTACTGGAGATGTGGCTTCCGGGCTTTTCCGCAAAGTGCAACTTATGATCGGTGTCAACGACGAATTCGTGGAGCCCACGGTTAACGCCATTATGAGAGCCTGTAAGTCGTCCGTGCCCGGGCAGACGGGTAATGGGAAAATCTTCGTTTTGCCGCTGGAAGATTGTATTCGAATCCGTACAGGCGAGCGTGGGCCCTCGGCAATATGATCTTGCCTCTTATGGCCGAAGTATGCAATCTCTTGGTTTGAGACTTCGCAGAAAAAGCTGTTGGTAACCGGTGTGGTGTCCAGTCCTCATAGCTTCATAGCTTCGATATTCCTTTCCGTGGTAATCCGTCCGGCCCAGCATTTCAAGGTCGGAAACCTAACTTTTACCAGTCAGTTAGGGTTTTGGAATCGGAACCGTTGACGCTACAAGCCATTGCCTAATGCGTCGGTTGCTTTCGTCATTGGGGGCGGTTCACTCCGAGCCGTTACGACAAGCCCTATTCATGGGAAGACCAGCCACGTTAAATTTAATTTGGTGAAATCGCTTGGCCAAGATGTAGACGGGACAAGATGGGTTCTCCACCCAGAGGGTGGGCGGGCACGTAAAAACGTGGGTGGTCGCTTTGGCTGCCCAGTGGCGGCCCGTAGAGCGGGGAAGGTTCCATGATGAGCGACGAACTCAAAGTTTTTTGGGGTCGAGCAAACGAGCCTCTAGCGCGCAAAGTTTGTCAGTTTCTCGATGAAGAGTTGAATCGGGGATGTCTTCACCGCAAGACCTGCGTCGGCCGCGTTACGATCACAGACTTCCCGGACGGAGAGGTGCACTGTAAGATCGAAAACAATGTCCGCGGTCGGGATGTGTTCATCATTCAGCCGACTTGCCCGCCAGTAAATCAGAACTTGATGGAACTTCTCATCATGATTGATTCATTTCGGCGGGCTAGTGCCGGGCGGATCACAGCGGTTATTCCTTACTTCGGTTACGCCCGGCAGGATCGGAAGGAAGCAGGAAGAGTTCCGATCACCGCCAAACTGGTGGCTAACCTGATTAGCCAGGCAGGTGCCAACCGCGTACTCACCATGGATCTTCACAGTCCACAGATTCAGGGCTTCTTCGATATACCCGTCGACCATTTATATGCAGCACCGGTTTTCCACCGCTATTTTCGCGATTTGGGACTGAGCCCGAGCGAAGTGGTGGTGGTAAGCCCCGACGAGGGGAGCATTAAACGCGCCTTAATGCACGCCAGATACCTCAGTGCCCCCCTGGCCGTTATCGACAAACGCCGTCAAGGCGACAATGTGACACAGGCTCACCTGATTGGCGGCCCAATTACCGGCAAAGTAGCTCTCCTTTTCGACGATATGATTAGCACGGCCCAGTCCATCTGCGGGGCCGCCGAGGTTGTCCACGCTGCCGGCGCCCGGGAAATCTATCTAGCTGCCACTCATGGGGTGCTTTGCAAAGGGGCTGTGGAAAGACTCCGCACCTGTCCTGCCCAAAAAGTTATCATTACCGATTCGATCCCTATCACTCCGGATCGCCAGTTACCAAACATGGAAATCCTCAGCGTATCGCAGCTACTAGCCGAAGCCATCAAACGGATTCATCTGAACGAATCCGTCAGTCATCTTTTCGAGACGGCGTTTGCATAATCGCGGGTGGAGCAGGATCGCTAATAAACGCCGGCTCCCCGCGCCTGCATGCCCAAAGGGGCGCGAGGGTAGCCGGCGCATTGTCACCGTTACACCAGCTGGTGCCTGATTGTGGCTAGGCGGCGCGTTCTGTGATCAACCCTCCTCGACCACTTTAAGCTTCATGAGGTGGGCCAAATGACGAACGCTTTGGGCATGATCGCCGAAGAACACCACTCGGTGGAGAAGGGTCATCATATCCCCCTCGAGCACCCCGCCGCCCCAATTGAACATCATTTTTGCGGCATCCTTGACCCGCGTCACAATCTGGCTTCGGCAAGCGCGGAAAGATTTTTCTGGTACCTCGATGATTTCGGCCGTGGACAAAAGGACAGTATCCAAATTGATCAACTTCATGCGGGTGACGGGCTGACCAACGGGATACTGAACTTCCGGCACACAGCCGCTGCCGCCAACCTCGGAGTGCCCCCGCAAGAGATAGGGTGCCTCCGGACCATCGGCACCCCACATCTTCAAAGGTGCGGTGCAATGAGCAGTCCACAACGCATTCTTAGCCGTATCAAAGGTGGCATTACCCTGAAAGCCGGGCAAATCAAAGGCATATCCCATAATCAACATTGTAAGCAACGAATCCATGTCGCCCTCGCAAGAAGCCGGTAAGCCCCGATCCCGAAGCCGGGTGAATCCCAGGCACGGAAAACCGCGCGGAAGCCAACCCATGCAGGTGCCGACCGCCACGCCGTCGGCCTGCTCAACTTCCATGAGCTTTTGAAGGGCGATACTGACCCGTGCAGCCTTCCAGATGTCTTCTTCCGTAGGCTCGATGATTCCCTTAGCGTTTTGAGCCCACTTTTCGGCCTCTGCCTGAACAAGCCGCTCATCCACCTCGCTTAACATTTGGTCGAACCGTTCCTGAGCGACGGCGACCACTTCGGCCCCAAACTTTGCTTTAACCTGCTCGGGTGAACATGCGGGTGGCGTGCCGCGAGCAGGCGGAAACAGCAAAATCCTAGTCTGCTGCATTAAGGGAATTACACGTAATAGTCGTAAGGCCCGCTCCAACTCTGACCAGTCGCTGCTTGCCAGAAGAGTGACCGGATAACCCTGGCTTTGCCAACGGGGCGGATACATCCAGTCATGTCCGCTTGCTGGAAGGGAGAAGACCACCGTAGGATGGCCCCCTTTCAACACCGGGTCAACCATCCGCAAAAGGGCACCGATATGCATGTTGAGGATTAGTACTGGGCAGCCGGGGCCTGTTTTTTCCAGAAGCGACACCGTTTCTTCCGGTCCCCGCGATTGGCCGATAACAAGCTCAATATTTCCTAGCTTTTCTTCGAGGCTCTTCAGTTGAGCCTGGGCAGTGGTCATCTGCTCTGCGTCCATATTCCAGCCGCGGTCGGCCGGCCCGGGGTTTCCTGCGAAAATCACGCAGATTCGAGCCTTCTGGCGTTTCCGGGGAGGAATGTCTTCAGCCCAAGCATAAGACCCGGTAAAGGAAGTAAGAATGAGGCTACCTAAGCCGCTGGCTTCAAGGAACTCGCGACGATTACAATGTTCACACATAAGCGCGACCTCCACCATGTTGAAGGTAGTTAATCAATTCCGCCACACATCCATCCGCACCAACCTGCCCGAGCTTGTTTACGACAAGCACCGCCACACCACTTCCGCGACCCTTTCCCGTTATTTACACGGGTCTACCGCGGCAAAACGCGAAGATTAAGCTTATGTCCTGTAGGCTTCTAAGCGGTACCTGGCATCGCCACGGGATAACGTCCGTCGGGCAAGGGTACCGACGGCGGAATCCCTTGCCAAGAGTACTCTGACGGAACCAACGCCTGCTGAGAATTATAGGCCTCGTCCCATGAAATGAGCTTCCCGGTGTAAGTGGCCATACGCCCCATAATGGCCAGCATCGTACTTAAGGCCATGAACCAACCGTCATTTTTTGGTTGCCCATTACGAATCGACTGAAACAATACTTTGTGCTCCTCTTCGTACATATTGCACGAGGGACCTTGATACCGCCACTCAACTTTGCCGGAAATACGGAAACCGTTGAGCACGTTACACGTTCCCTCGGTACCGAAAAACCAATCCTCGGTGCTATTCCAACAGCCCGGCATTTGTCGACAATACGAATAAAGCCGCGTTCCGTCCTCGTATTCATAAACCACGGCATGATGATCATAAATATCGCCGAATTTGGGGTCAGTACGAACTTGTCGGCCGCCCATGCCCCAGGCACGAACAGGGGGCCGATCCCCCATCACCCACGACCCTTTGTCAAGGCTGTGGATGTGCTGCTCAACATTGTGGTCTCCGGATAACCAAGTGAAGAAGTACCAATTGCGGATCTGATATTCCATCTCGGACCAACCGGGTTGACGAGGTACAGAGCGGCCAGTTGGGCCAGTGTTATACGTCTCCTGAATAGCAATAATCTTCCCGATGGCACCATCAAGCACGCGTTGAATCGTCTCCTGAACGGCGAAGTGATACCGCCAACAAAGGCCGGAAACAATGGAGAGGCCTTTTTGCTTGGCAAGCTCCGCCGATTCGATTACGGAACGGACGCCAGGAGCATCGACTGCTACCGGCTTTTCGCAAAAAACATGTTTACCAGCCTCGATGCAAGCACGGAGGTGTCGAGGCCGGAAATGCGGGACTTCACACAAAAGCACTACGTCCACGCCGCTGTCGATGAGTTGCCGATAACAATCGAAGCCCGAAAAGCAATGGTCCCGATCCACCACCACACGTTTGGGATCCAGCTTCTTCACCCGTTCCCAGCAATTGAGGACATGATCCTCGAACAGATCCGCCAAGGCCGTGATCTGAATATTGGGATCGGCTGCCAAGGCGTTGGCCACGGCACCGGTTCCACGGCCTCCGCAGCCGATTAAGCCAACTTTAAGAATGTCACTCCCGCCAACATGAGCGGCGCGAGCCAGCCACGGCGATTTCCAGGCGGCTAAGGCGCCCCCAACCGACACTCCTGCCTGCTTGAGAAAACCTCGGCGACTTTGCTCCCCAGAGACGCACTGATTTACACCCGGCCTATCCTTCGCTGAAAATACTTGACACATGTCATGTTCCCCCAAAGATTGCCATGCTGCTTTAAACCAAACCTCGAGGCACCAAGCGGACTTGGGAACCTATGGCTACCTGGGACATCTTTTCTGGATCGGCCCGAGCCTTCTCACAAGCGCCCTCGCACCCGGCACGAAAACCATCAAACATGGCAGCTTCGCCTCGTTGGCTCTGGAAAGCTTGCGATTTTAGCCACCCCTTAAAGTTACCATTTCAATTTTGCCAGGAAAAGCCGAAATTGCAAGCCGGATGGAAAAATTGCAGGTCGCCTTAGCCGCAACGGTCAAGATGCCCATATTTAAGAAGCCGCGCCGGAGATGCGGCAGTCGATCACTTTCCCCTCACCGCGTGCAGTTTTGAATTGCCTTCACCCTCCTTCATGTGGAGTTCCTCCGCATCGCTTCCGGTAAAACTGCCGGATTTAGCTAATCGCTCCGACCCAAGGAGAACTTTTGAGGAAGACGCCTTGGCCCCATGCAGGACAGGCCTCCCGACTTGTGAGTCGAATCCTTTGTACCACCTGGGTGCGAGTGAGCTGCACAGAGTTATGCCATCGAACGCTCGTTTCGCCGAAACCGGCCCTGAAGGCGAGGAAGCTTTCCGACCAATTAAATCGGTTGATTGAATCAGCCGAAATGCATCCAAGGAACAGATTGCTCGGGCTTCGCAAGGTGGAAACGCTAGAAGGAATTTCTTCAAATGGCATGTGGATCCGGATCTTGAATCTCATTGCCCGGTCAACGAAGTGCCGCGCGCATACAATTAGCAATGGCAACTCTAAAGTTTTGGTGGAAATTGGGGAGAAGGGTCAAGTTCCTCCGCTTAAAATTTCCTTGCGTCTAAAGGTTCGGAATTTGGGATAAAGTTGAATATCCGCCTCGTTTGCAGGCGGGTCTATTACGGGGCCAGCACGTGACTGGCAATTGGGGGAAACAAGCCATGAGGCTTTTGACTAAACAGCACTTCACCTGGGTCCTCTTTGTGTGCGCGGCGTTATCGGAGTTTGCCACCATGGCGCAAGCTGTTCCATTTCGCGAGCGTGTACGAATGCCTCGTCTGCCGAGTCAGCTTGAATGGTTGAACACGGCAGGTCCCCTGTCAGTGGAGCAACTTCGGGGCAAGTTTGTACTGCTTGATTTTTGGACGTACTGTTGCATTAACTGCATGCACCAGCTTCCTCACCTTGATAAATTGGAGCGGACTTACGCGAGGGAGTTAGTCGTTATAGGGGTCCACACCGGAAAATTCGATGCTGAGAAAGAATCGGAGCGAATTCTGGAAGCCATTCGGCGTTATGGTGTGAGGCACCCGGTCATCAATGACCGAGACAGAATTCTGTGGAACTTATTCGGAGTGCGAGCGTGGCCAACGTTGATCCTTATCGATCCGGAGGGGTACGTCGTTTGGGGTAACAGCGGGGAAACGCCATTCGAGGTCTTGGATAAACTTCTGCGCGACACCATACCATATTATGAAGGGCGAGGACTACTTGATCGTACCCCTCTGGCTTTTGGACTGGCCCTCCGGGAGGAGCGGAGCTCAGCTTTGTATTATCCTGGAAAGCTTACGATTGATGAGCATTCTGGGCGGCTTTTCATAGCTGACAGCGGCCACCACCGCGTGGTTGTCGCCGGGTTGGACGGTCGGGTCATAGAGACTATCGGCAGCGGCACTCCCGGGCTGAGAGATGGTGCTTATGAGGAGGCTCAGTTTAATGATCCGCAAGGACTGGCTGTTTACGGGAACTATCTTTACGTAGCCGACACAAAGAACCACGCCATTCGCAAAATCGATCTGTCGGCGAAACGGGTAATCACGATAGCGGGAACTGGGCAACAGCTGACCCAGCCGATACCAACCCGGTCCACTAGTCCCTCGCAACAACGGTTGGCAAGTCCTTGGGATCTCTGTGTGGTAGGAAACTTCCTTTATATCGCTATGGCCGGGACGCACCAGATTTGGCGCATGAGCCTCGATGAAACCTCAATCGACTTATTTGCTGGCAATGGGCGTGAAGACATCGTCGATGGGCCTTTGCGGCCGGTGCGACCGTTCCAACCAGGATATAGCTCGTTTGCTCAGCCCAGTGGGTTGGCCACCGATGGGATGTGGTTATACGTGGCTGATAGCGAAGGAAGCTCTATCCGCGCCGTTCCTCTTGACCGAAAGGGTCAGGTACGGACGGTGGTTGGGACCGCTCATCTACCTTATGGCCGGCTCTTTACTTTTGGCGATGTGGACGGCTCAGCCACGACAGCACGGTTCCAACATCCGTTGGACGTAGCATTCTGGGACGGAGTTCTCTATGTGGCTGACACCTACAATAACAAGATCCGTAAGGTTGATCCAAAAACCGGTGCTACTGAAACGTTTGTAGGGGGACCTCGTCCCGGATTCTCCGATGATCCACCGCTTTTCTTTGAACCTGCTGGCTTAAGTGTGGCGCAAGGAAAGCTATTTGTCGCCGACACCAATAATCATGCGATACGGATTGTCGATTTGCGGTCGAAAAAGGTCGAAACCTTGGTCCTCACCGGCTTATCCCCCGTGCAGGTTCGGCCAGTCGTAGAAAGCGAGGAAATTGCCGCCCGCAGAGTTTACCGACTTGAGCAGCGATTCCTCCGAGCCGCCACCAACGGCAAGCTAAGCGCAAGGATCTTTCTACCTATTCCTGCCGGTTGGAAACTTAATCCTCTGGCGCCAATTACGTGCGAGCTTGCGGACCTACTGGCCCCCAAGGACAACGGGGAAAAGGCATCGAAGGGGCGAGCCCGGCGTGAGTTCTCAATACCAAAGCGGCAAATACCTTTGGAAGTGGACTTACCACTGGAGAGGCCTACCGGCGAGCTTCTTCTCGAGATTACCGTAAACTACTTCATTTGTACTGAAGGCCAAGAAGGGCTTTGCCGCATCGAGTCCGCCACATGGTTGGTGCCAGTTGAGCTCAGGTCGTCCGCGGGACGAGAACCGATCGAGCTTGCTCCACTGCCATGATGAGCTCCGCCCCGAGGGGCCTGTTGATGAAGCGGTTTTGTGCTCAGGGGTCCTTACGCACAGGTTGGGTTATTTTGCACCCGGTGGAGGGTTAAAAGAAGCCGTAACTGCACACAATTTTGGCTTGGGGAAATGGTAGCCTCGGAGGCTCAAAACTTGCTTGAAAGAGTCATAACCGGTAACACAGCTTATCGCCCAGTCGGCCTACCACGTGTAAACAATTTAATCCCGATGCTGATGTGTCTGGATCACACAAAATCGATTCGTTCAAGAGCCACCCGGCGTAGCGCCTGGGGACATTTGTTCCTAGAGGGAAAGGGCCCGAAAGGCTAGCATCACCATTGCGCCGATCCCGACAGCCATGCCCCACATCCACAAGCGCTGCCGTCGCCCTGTGGCGCGCCTTTGCGCACGGAGGCCGATGTAGCCGATAGCCACCGCTCCCACAAAGGCCCCCATCGCCACAAGAAGTCGCACAGTTCGTTGATAAACCGCTGCCCGCCGACACTCCTCTATAAGGATCGCGCGAGATTGGTCGTCGAAAGCAAGTAGTACATGAACCCTGAACTTTACCGGACGGAGAAAATCGCGCCATGAGGAATTTGAGGTAGAGGAATCATCCAAGAGAACAGGGCGAGATAAGTCACTTGGCCAGACAAGTTCCCAATAGACATCGCGGAGAAAATTTTCCGCGATCCAATCGGAATCCAAATCCTTGGGGAGTTCCACCCCTAACTCTTCGCGGGCATAAGAGGCAATGGCTTGGGAAGCTGCCGCCAGAAGGTCGTTCCATAATTCCGGGGGTAACCATCGAATCTTTCGGTTCCAAGGACGCTCCCGGTCCGTGCTGGCTTCGAACGAAAAAAGCAGGTTGGCAAGCTCCGGCGAGCTTCTCTGCGGAACCTGTTCTACAAACCAGTAAACCCATGGGGCGGAAAGCTTCCGACGTAACTCCCCTAAAGCCATCGGCTCAAGAGGTTCCACATAGGGCCCTAGCGCGATGGGCCAAACCAGGGTGCGACTGTCGTCCAAATAAAAAGGTTGTTGCCCCACCCAATCGCTCGGCTGCATGTTTGCCCACCGGTAAGAGGAGACTTCCCACGATCGGTCCTGGACACTTTCCCCCGATGCAGATGGGCAGTGGCCCAGTTCCGCCGAAACGCTTCTCTCGCCCCTGTCCTTCGGAGCAAGAGACACCGTGCTTTCGGGGCTCAATTCCTCCTGGGACAAGCCTCGAGAAATTGCCGGGGATGTGGGCTGCATGTTTCCAAGCGGTTGCCGGCTCCTCGCACTGTTCGCACTTTCCGTTGAGTTCCAGCTGACGCTTTCAGCCGACTTCGTCAAGCTAACTTCGGCGGATGCGGTAAAAGCGGCTTCGTCCTCTTCCTTGACGGAAGGCTCTCTCGCTTCAAGCGACACTGACGAACCCGAATTGAGGGGAGAGCCCGACGAAAGATTAGCAACTCCAACCAAGCCTTGCGGAACCTCCTGCTCCGGTATTAGGACAAATTGGGGCAGAGTAGCAACAAGCGCAAGGGCCACGGCCAGTGCCACCGTAACAGCGAAAATGTCGCTCCGTACCAGGAGCCTCGCCAGTCGGACAAGCCCCAGCACGGTGTAAACAACTACCGCACTTAGAAGCAATCCGAAGGCAATGACGAAGACAAACCGCATGATCAATTCCCTTACGAGTTAGACCCCTCCGCGGACGGCGGCGGATTCCACCGACTGGAGAGCTGAATCGTGACCGCCGTGGCGCATGCGACAACCAATATCCACGGGTGAGGAAAGGCCCAGACCACGGCTACTAACCATCCCACGAGGCCGCACCATGCCGTGACACCTACGCTCAATCGGCTTGGCCTGTCTGGCTGAATGTACTTCCACCATCTTGGGACGAGGAACAACGATCCGAACACCGCTAGAAAGGCAGCTAGTTGGGGACGTCCCTCGCCATCGTAAAAAGTCGACGGTAACTTGTAATCCGGCAGTTGCGCGAAGCCGGGATCAAGCGGTAGCCTTACATCCAAGTAGTGCGCCACCGCACAGGCGGCCGCCCCCAACATCAAACCTCCCACCATGAAAAGAAAACGAGTCAGCACCGGGTCAAGCTTCGTAGCCCGACACACAAAGGAAGCAACCAGGACCATCCAGGCGGTCGAGGTGCTCACCACAAGAAGCCACCCAACAAGCTCTGGCGCGAAAACCTCTCCCCGCCGGAAACCCAGCGGAAGCAGCATAATTAAGTTCATCACAATGGTTATGAAAGCCGCTTTCAATAGGCTAACTAGCAAGTCCTCGACTTCTGTGCGGAGGTCAAGCGGTGCGTAAGCCCGGGGTAATGGCCTGCGGGCCCACTGGGGCAGCCCCTTCCCGAAGCGGCCTTGCTGTCCGGCAGAGGGCAACTCATTCGGCAGCGGCCTGAATGTTGAAGCTTCCGGGCATGACTCCAACTTCTGGGTTTTCTCCTGGTTGTCGGCAGGGTCACGAGCAGCAATCGGTATACATGTCCTCACCCCCAGCCCCCGAAGGATACGCCGCAGAAGCACCCAGCCTCCGTACATCACAACGAAAAGGGTAAGGAGCGGAATCCACCTGCCAGCAGTAGTGAACAAAAAAATGAGCACCAAGCTGACAAGCAGAAACTTAGTAGGCGTATCCAAGTTAGACTGCGTCCAAGCCAGGCGAAGTCTACGCCATAGCTCCTTGAGTCCCCCGTGATGGACAGAATCATAACCTGTTAAAGCTTCTGTTTGATTAGGAGCCACCGCCTCTGCAGCCTTGGTTGTCGCAGCGGCTAGTTGGCGACAACTCCGAGCAACATCGGCGGCCATTTCCCGGATGTCCCGGTATCGTTTATCCGGATCTTTTTCCAGTGCGCGGGCCACAATTGGTCGAAAAGCAGGGTGTACCGGTGTAAGATCGGGCTGGGCCACCATGTGCTTCATTAGGATCTCACCCACACTCTCGCCTTCAAAGGGTACCCGACCCGTAAGCATTTCATAAAGAATTACGCCCGCGGCATAAATGTCCACTTCCTTCCCATAACGGCCATTGGCGATCTCTGGGGCCATGTAGTGCACTGTTCCGACACTTTCCGTCTGGCCGCTACGCCGCGTAGATGAAATAAATTTGCAAAGGCTGTAGTCGCCGATCTTGACGATTCCCTCTTCGCGAAACACATTGCTCGGCTTTAGATCGCGGTGCACCAAACCTCTACCATGGAGGTAGGCCAGCCCGCTGGCAATCCCTTGGAACCAACCGCCTATTTCATCCACGGGGAGTCCGGCCGGCGAGGCTGCAAGGCAATCCTCTAAACTTTCCCCAGCTACGTACTCCATGATAATCCAGTAATCGCCTCGCGAATCCTGGCGGAGGTCAAAGATCGTCAACAGATGGGGGTGTTTCAGGTTAAGGCATTGGCTCACACCGCGTAGCTCGACATCCAAATTGCGTCGGAGCAGTTTCAGCGCCACTTCTTTTCCGCCATCGCTAACGGCATAATAAACCTCCCCGAACCCGCCATGATCGATTCCGAACTTAATGGTAAAGCCCTCAAGCGGGCGATCTCCAGTCGCGTATTGAAAACCCGTCCGCCGTACCGAGCTTGAAGGGCTCGGCACCACTCCGGGGGAACTTGCCCCATCGTGGTGATCCGGGGGGATTGCTGTCCGCTGGCCCATTCTAGCACTCCTCGTGCGGTCACTAAGTGGCTCGGCGGGGGAATTTACTGCCCCAACGGCTCAATGAAGAAAGAAATCTCCCTCCCGCGCACGCGGCAAGGAGGTTGGATAACACTCCGCCCCGAGACCTCCCGGCCAGCCACCAAAAGCTTATCTTTGCAATGAATCCATAATTGCCCGGATCTGTTTAACAGCGCCACTTGCGAGGACCAATGCGGCACAACCACGTGGCAGTCGGATGTGGGCCCGAGAAGGCACATGCTGTCTATCAGGATTACCACCTCTGCCCGAGGCAGCGTCGGATGACCACTTAGTACCTCCACCCGGACTGAGTTGCTCAAAGGCTGCGGCCAGCTAAAACGCATCCGCACACCACCGCCCAGTTCAGCAACATCGTCCGGGCTGATTATGTGGTAGCCGTCGACAGGCTTTCCGTTAACACTAACCGGCCCCTCTGCTGCCATAATATACCAGTCGCCCTCGCGAAGAACAGAAGCATGGTAAGGCAAAAGGTCGCCCACTATGGCAAGATGGTGGGATTTCCCAGCCCACGCGGTCCCAACCGACACCCTGGGAGACGGGGAGACCCAAACACCTCCGAAACCATCAATCCACACCATCCATGGGCCAAACCCAAACTCCTCAACCATTTCTGTGCCCTGACAGCAGTGGCGCGATATTTGCGAACACCCACCGACCAGAAAATTCGTTAGCTTTCTCAAGCGATTCCTTCCGCCCAATTTTACCGAGGCAGGAAGCGAGCCAGCTTGTCACGATGCCCGAAATATTCCCGAGGGAAACCAATGAGCTTTAGCAGCCTACCGGCCTCCTGGCCGTCGACGCCGCAAGCCTCATTCTCTCATGCGAATCTTGAAAAGGGTACCTCTCGTCTCAATGTGGCGTTTACTTTGTTGGCCTCGTCACCAGATTTCCCTGCCACCTGACCCCGGGTTTTTCGGGGGAAGCCTGCGTGACCACTTACAACTTCCACCCGCCTTCGCGGTCTCAAATTTGTTAACCCAGATGCATAAGTCCGGGTTCCGCGTAATGGGCCTAATTTCGCTTAGGACAATCGACCAGGTTAACACCTCCAAATCTTTCCCGGTGGCTCTCGATCGTGGGTCACTCGTCAAACAAACACGCCAAAAATTGGCAGGTTACTCATAAATAAGGTCCTTGCGTAGTACTTCTCAAAAGATGTTCGGAACAGAGGGCATAACATTGGAATCGAAACCAAAAGTAAGGCAAGTTGCGGCTCGAATTGCGCCAAAGATAACCCGGTCAAAGGGGGCGCAACCGCGTTAAGTGAGCCTCTGAGTACGCATTCACGCCTTCAGCGGATCGGATAAAGTGGGGTAGCAAAAATCCATCATTCGACTAGTAGGACTATTGTACCCCTTTTCGGTGGGAATTAGAAGCGGAGGTAGCTCCTTCAGCTAAAAATCAATGAAAGCACCTTCAACAGAGACAGGGGCCACCTATTTCAGGGGTTAGGTACGACCTTCTAACTCACCGGCACCAAGCTTTTTTTTAGCTCTCTAGGAACCGGGCCCCTTTGCCGGCACGAAAGGCTAGGAGCCCAACCCACTCGCTTGTAGCCATACAAATAGTCCCACTACCTTCGAGCTATCTATCAGCATGGGAGAGGAACCCAACTGTCCTTCCACCAATCTCGTTCGAAGGGCTTGGCCACACTAAGAGCACGCGGATCGGTGATTCAGAAGACAAATCGGTGGTTCGGAAAACTGAAGAGTATCTTTAGCGAGACTTGGAGCAAGTCCAATTGAAGCGTATAAGGTTCAACGCACAAGAAGAAACTAGCGCCACTATCCTACCTGCTTAAAAGCCCCTCATGGTTGGGCTAGTGCCATTCGCTGGATCCGCGATTCGATGCTTCGAATGGCCTCTACCTGGATTCGAGCGATCTCCCTGGCCATCGACCGATTTTCGGACAGAATCCGCCGAATTTCCTCCCGATCGGCTTCTAACTTTTCCTCCAATCTCTGGCGATACGAAGCCACAAGATCGCGCTCAGCGATCCCGCGAGCCTTTTCCTGACGGAACAAGTCAACATCCCGCTGCCGAAATTGTTGCTGAAGAGCGGCATCGGCCATAACCCGCTCCAAGTAAACTCGAGTTCGATTAGCCACAGCTAGCCGATCTGCCCACTCGGCTCGTTGGCGGTGGTACCACCGGAACAAAGACTCGTAGGACCTAAGCTGCCGAATGAAAACACCTTTTCCCGCGTCTAAGGGTCGAGGAAGTCCGTCCTGAAGCACTACATTTCCTAGCTCATCGGTTTCGGCGACGATTCCACGTAGCCCTTGCAGCCGCACCTCCTCCACTGTGGCGGGCTTTCCATCAAGGGCGTATTCCGCGATGACTCTTTGGCGTTCTTCGGGACGGCCAAAAGCTTGCGGCGGGAAAAGTCGCCCAAGTTCCTCAACGGTTAAACCGGCTAACGCCAGCGGCCGATCGGCAGGCATCAGCTGGTACAAAATCCATGTCGCCCGGCTGGCGACGCTCTGCTCGAGACGCCCAATTTCCTCGGGTGCGAGGGAGAAAAGCGGTGTCAGCTGAAGTTCCCGATTGTCTTCCCCACCTATGCCAACAACTTCGAACCCGCCCAGAAAAGAACCACCCTGATGCGTCCACCTTTCGTCAAAAATCCAGAATACTTGTCGCGGTTGAACCTGATGATTCGGTACCGGCAAAAATACTCGGGCAGCCCCACTGGTAGGGTCCACCCCGCGTGGTTGGCATCCGTACCACACCGGCCCGCGACGGAGCATGGCTTCGTGCACGGCCACCTCGATTTCAGGAAGCGTGTACGTAATCTCACCCTTCGCACGTGCTTGTTCAATCTCCTCCGGCGAAGCAACACCTAGGAGGATTCTTCGCAATCGCTGTTGTTCCTTCAGCTCCTGCTCGAGGCGTTGTGCCATCTCCCGCCAGTACTGATGAGTTTTAAGGGCTCTGGCCCCTAAAACCAGCATGGCCAGCGAGAGAATACCGATAACGCCTAAAAGCACCCGGTTCCAGATATACATGTTCGCTCTGCCATGCCCACTAGCAATAGTACGTCCTAGTTGTTTTTCCGCACTGCATTAAGCCAACTTCTCTCAGCTCGGCCGGTCGCCACCCCCAGACCATAAACGAAAAGGGCTTGATAACCCCAGGATGCAAACAGTGTACCTACTGACCAATTCCCACCGGAGAACACTTCATCCAAACCCCTCCCAATTGAGTTTCCAAGGGCCGCGAGATATCAAGCCCCAGCAAAAATACCGCTTCGTCACCAAAATTCGATGGTATTTGCGGCCGCCACCCCTGTCAAGCAGCACATTCCGTATATGTTGTGTTGCTGAAAAACTTCCCCTAGGAGCAAGCTGTCGTCCATAAGCCACACCGGACGTTGCCCGATTCGCTCCGAGCCTGACCAATGTGCGTCCTTAGGAGGGTGACCAGCCCCTGAGGGGTTGTTTTCTGGAACTGCTGGCCTCGGATCACGAGCAATTGGCGAAAAATCAAAAAGATTCGGGAGACTTAACCTGAAGACTGGCGGCCCCGGGGTAATAGTTGAGGTGGCTGGCTTACGGTGGACGCCCGTGATCGGCTAATCGCCCCAGCCGCCATGAAAATTTGTTTGGATTCACAACCTCCCCGCCTTCATTCCTCTGAAGAGGCGATATTTAGCATTCCCTCGGATGCGGCAAGTTGTACCAGAAAAAATCTTCGAGGTTTTAATAACCGAATATTAACACCCACCATAAGAGGGGTTAATGAAGCTATAGGGCAGCATTTTTGCCTCTTAACCATTTACTCCGTTCTCGCCTGGACCAAACAGCTGAGGCCATTGTAACCACCGCGTGCGAGAGCTCTTTGCCGAACTGAAGCACTATTCATTGCCGCGATGGGGGGGAATTGCCTCCTTGGCACCCACGCCCAACCTAACAATCGGGAGTAAAGACCGAGCGGCCTCCTCCGACAAATCGAAAACCGTAAATCCTGAGGCACCCAGGCTCCTCGCTAAAAAGACTTGACCGATAACGCGATCTGGCGACAGCCTCCAGGCCCCAATTCCGGGATAGACCGGCACCTTTCCCTCTACCAGGCGAAGCTGGTTACTCACCAACCGCTCGAAAGTGGTATCGTCCTGTGTATAGTTCATCGGGCATACGAAGTCGAGATGACCGGCCTTGACCCACTGCACCCAGTCCTGTCCCACAGAGCGCCGGCACTCAGGATATCCTCCGAAAACTGCGGCGGAAATTTTGATGTTGGGCTTCAACTGGCGGGCTTCACGTGCTACTTCCTCGACAAGCCGGTTGATTTGCGCCACCCGGAACTCCAGGTATGCTTCGCGGAGGTTACCGGTCCGCGCCTCCGCTGGCCAATTACTCACGAACCGATTGATGAACTGTTCAAACCGTTGACGGCATCCTTCGCAATAGCAAAATTCTTCGCTCGGATAGCGGATGTAATCGAAGTGGATGCCGTCCACATCGTAGTTGCGCACGACCTCCAACATCGTTGCCTTCTCTAAGGCGAAATTCTTTGGATGAGAAGGACAGAGCCATGTGTGCTCTTCACCGAGATAGCTCTTTTGAAGGCGTCCCTCACTGCGCATTTGGGCCACGAACTCCGGAGGCGCTGTGGAGAGATTCCAGTTGACCTTCCACACGTGAACCTCGATCCCATGTCGTCGGCAAGCAGCAAGGCACTGGGCAATCTGATCACCCCATTTGCGATAGACATCGCTGTGGGGAAGAAGTTCGCTGGGGTAATGCGCCAAGCCGCCCCATAGCATATTCGGTAGGACCATGTTAAAACCGGCTTCGGCAAGTTCCCTCGCAGTGCGTTCCCAGTCTCCGGGGTATGCACCAGTTCCCGAATGATTCCAAAAAGCCCGGCTCTCCCGCTCAAAACTGGGCATCGCTTTGGCATAAAGGAGAAGTAGTTTTTCGCGGGCAGTCTTGGCCTTTTCCACAACGACAGGAAATTGTTGACGCTCCCAGAGCGCCTCAGCCTCGCGAAGAATCTCACGGGACTCCGAATACTCGGGCCAGTATCGGGCTTCGGTGGAGTTCAAAAAGTCCTCAAGCTGCTCACTCGAAGTGCAATGCCCAATAAGTTGTGCCCGTTGTATCGCCCTGCGAGCCAACACGGCCCACAACGGCGGATGAAGGTACCCAACGACCGCCCTGACAAAATCAGCTTTGTTCTCGCGATCATCCGGAAGAAGCACGTGCGAGAAAAACACTCCGCCGTCGGCTAAAGTGCCGGCAACTCGCCCGGTCGGCTGGCCCGCCCTGTCGAACCAGAAGCCAAGCACTCTTGCAGTTTCGTCTGCAACCGGCTCGTTGATATTCCAAGAAGCCTGCCGCATGGCAGGTGGAAGCCCGGCGATCCCCAAGGACTGAAATCGCACTTCTGCAAGTCCACCTTCCTGGGGTCGCCAGTAACGTAATTCGCGAATACCAAGCCTTTTCCGAAGGGATGCAGGCAGCGTGTAAAAAGCAAAAAGCTTTCCTCCCTGATCCATAAACTCCTCGATTGCGGCGGCGGTGCGTTGGTCCAGGGCCGGATGGTAAGGCACAATAAGTATCTTCCGCTTTGCGAGAGCTCCCTCAGCTATACTATCTTCGTCAAAGCGATCGAACGAAATGCCCAAGTGTTCAAGAATCTCCGCCATGCTACCGGCGAACTGGGTTGCAGCGCGGGCTTCCGCGGTGCCGATTCGGCGCGGGATCAAAAGAGCCACATCGGACCATTCTGCCACAAGCCTTCGAACCTGAACACGGAAATTCTCGTTTTTAACGCGCCACACGGACAAACGCACTCCGTCAACGCGATCCCAACCCGCTGGGGTTCCCTCCGTCCGGAACTGATGCTTCGTAAAAACAAGGCGGACCCATTGTTTCGGGGGCAGTATGCCACCGGCTGCGAACCAGCCGGCTCCACTTCGAAAATATAGGGTCACGCGGGCCGGCTCTTCGCAGTCGAGCAAACGCATCTCGAGGGCAAGATGTCCTGCGTCGGACAAATCTAGGCGGACGTCGCGGTCGAGAATGACTCGTTCCAACGTGAGAAGGTCTCCAAAAGGGACAATCAATTGTAGGACGGGACGGTCGGCATCCAATTCTACTTCTACCGGAGGGGTACCGGACACCGCCCGCCATGCCGCACGCGCTGCCTCGGTAGTCGGATAATCGAATGCATCAAGGATCTGCTCGTGCAGATTGACAAGCCCTACCGCAAACAGGATGACAACGAAAGTAATCATCAGAGATCCTCCCGATGACCAAGTTCCTACCCTAGTTTCTCTGGTAACCCTCTGAGGGATGGAAGATCTCCCATGCTTTTCCTAGGGAACTTTTTCGCACGATCGTTGGGAAACTGCCTTTCCCTATCAGTGACAACCGTTTGGCAAGTTCCGAGGGACTAACCCCTGTGGAGGCCGTGCACGGTTAAATAAAAAAAGACCGTAGCCCTCCTCCCGATGTTGCCTCAATATAAACGATTTGAGGCGGAAAACCGGGGAGCCGCCGAGCCTAACCCGGGATCGCCCTTAGAACCTGTACCGCATTTCACGCTGCCAAACTCTTTCTTAGGGTGCGACTCTAGGAGAGCACAACCGGCTGGGCTAAGGTGGTGCTCCCGAGCATTATCTTATCAGGGGAGCTGTGGAGGCGAGGCAAAGTAAGGTTTTAGCGGGTTTAACTATCCTGCGGCGATAATGCCGACGTCCATCTCCCAACCAGCAGGTTTAGGAGGTTAACGTCCATGGTCAACCGATCTAAGCTCACAAAATCAGCGGCCTTTTTGCGGGCACTTTAAGTGGCCAAACTTCGCGGCTTGGACGCGGCCGCGCCGACGCCGTCATCGTCACCATTTCCAGCCCAGAAAGGATCACAAACTTATTATGCTTAACGTAGAAAAGATTGTCTTATCAAACAAAAAGAAGGGCAAGCATCCGCCCTTCGTCGTGGGCAACGTAGATCGCTACGTTCGCGCTGCCGACCACACCATGCCGGCCCAAAGCCGGGGCCTGGTCCTATCGATTAGTTACCGCCCACGCTGAATGAAAGGCAGATACTTGACCACACGCCAGTTAAAGTGCAGCTCTCGGCTGCAAGCGCCGCCAAGCCAATTGTCGAGACGGACCAGCTTTCTTCACCTCCTTTCTCTAGGAACCCTTTTACTGACCATTCACACACCGAACGACCGGCTAGCCGGATTTTCCCTAGTTTATTCCCCGAGTGTTCCCTTTGCAACCGAATGTGCCGTTACTCCTGTAATTACTATCGTATTCTTAAGGCCAGTTACCTTATGACGAGTTACCGAAGCACGCTGTGTTTACAACCCGTTGGGGAACACCGGAGCCCCCAACGCGTCAACGATTAGCTTGGAGGACGACCATGGGCACGATACGGCGGACACGCAAAATAATCCCTCATGCCAGCTTGAAGCCTCACTTGCTGTGCCCCCAATTTGTGTCGACGAATCACCGCTTCCCACATGCTGTCGCGGTAAATAAAGGCGGGAATTTCTCGGGCAAGTTGAGCATAAGACCGCACCCAAAAAGGTCGAGGCACTACTGAAATTTCGTTCATAAACGCTTCCTCGATGTGTCGATCAATATCCTGGAGAGCTAAGCCGCAAGCTCACTGAGCTCCTGCGGATCCTTGAGACAATTCAAGCTTGTTGGCCGATTTCTCGAGGGATTACTATTGCCTCTCTGCACGCGGCAAGGGCGGCGGTCACATTGTCAGCTCCGAGTCCGCTGCTTGCCCTAATTTTTTCATGCCCCAAACTTTAGACATGTCAAAGGAAAAATGCCTCGGAACCGCCGACAAGAGGAGTCAGGCACTGGTACCGACAGAATAATGAATCTAGATTTCTCGGCCTTCCACTTTTCACTTGACGGAAAACCTTTCGCAAAGGATCGTTTTGCCCCAAGCAAAGTCCCAAAATCTTCGCATACCAAAGTCATTGGAACTTGCGAAAAAGTTTGGGCAACCGTCATTGGTTTTGTGGATGGCTGTCCTTTCCACGGGAACAGAGCTGCTGATTTACGACCGGTCGATCTCCCTCATGCCTTGCCCGACTTGGAAAGATTCACAGCGCGATTTACCCGATATAAGTGGCAATGGTGGTGACATCCTAGCCCTCGAATCGCTCTTACTGATGCGGGCTCGACTTTTCCCTTCCGTCCAGATCAGGAGTCGGTAGGTCTACGCAGCGGATGGAAGCTGTGCGTTAGTTTGTCAACAACTCGAAGAGTCATAAGTCAAGAGGCGGGTATGCCCGAAGAAGGTTTCGGTTTGCAAGCCGATGGCGCTGAAGTCTCGGGCAATTAGTGGCCGAGGGAATCTTTCCGGCCACAGAAGGTCCCCTGCTGACGAGTGAGGCCTCATGCGTGTTCCGCCGCTTCCGCCTCAACTTAAAAGCTCGGGTATCTCTTCACAATCATTGCCAACAATTACACGTAGGATCTTGAATACGACTCTTTGAAAATGCAGATAACTTTATCAGGCGCAAGCTTGGGAGATTCTGTTCCGCGAATGCCGGTATTTCTCGAATATCTCATTCTGAGGGCCTAGATTCAAACGAATCAATCCGCCGGCAGGACGACCGGAGAACTTGTTTCACTCCTCCCAAGCCTCAAAATCTTGGAGTCTTGTCTCAAACACCGGAGGCGGCATCGTCTGCGAAATCCGCCATACTTCTTCACCCGTCAGGGTTTCACGGGCGTATCCATAGCCGCGGAAGATAGGCAACCCTTTCCGACGAGCATAAATTTCCCGCCGAGTCCGGCCTTCCGGCATATCAGGCCAGGGGCCAAGTTGCTCTTCGAATTCAAAAAACACAGGTACGGTTGAGAGGAGGTAGTTCCAATACTCGCGATTGTCACTTTGCAGAACAAAAAGACCCTTCGGCACCAAACTTCGGTGAACCAGGGCTAAAAACTGCGGCGTGAGGAGACGTCGGCATCTCTTCTTGGGGGCAGAGTAAGGTTGCGGATGATATACGTGTATTTCGGCAATACTGTGAGGTTTAACATACTTTTCCAAAAATTCGTACCCTCCGCACACCGCAAACCGAATGTTCTTCAAACCCCGCTGGTTTGCCCGCCGGGTGGCATAACGGATTACCACCGGTAAGACGTCAACACCAAAATGGTCCACCTCCGGGCGTCGCAAAGCACTGGCCAAGAGAAATCGCCCGTTTCCACAGCCGATATCGAGCACTAACCGGGCCTGGCGGCCGAAAATGGCCACAAAGTCTAACGGACCTTCTGGCGGCAACTTTTTCAACCCCGTTTTGGTCCATAGGTGCGGGGGCAGAATCCGCCCCGGAATCGGGACACCGTATTCAAATTCGCGATCTCCAGGGCGATCGTATTTAGCCATAGGACGGCAACTTCTCGATATACCGTTTTTATCGTAGAAGCAGCCCTAAGTCTGTCGCAACCATGAAACTGCGGGTTTACCCCAGCAAATCGCTAAAGATCGTCCCACTCATACGCCTTTTCACACTCGGCCGGACCTCCGGAGGCGGAAAATCTTTTCGCGAGGGCCTTCGCGCCGGCCAACCCACAGGCATTTTGGATTTAGCACTCCCGCGGGTACACTGTAGCTAAAAAAGGGAAGCAGTTTGCTAACAGGGTCCCCGGGGCGCACGAGCGCTACCCCGTGGCGCTCCCACTACCGCATCCGCAAAGGCGGGGGTCTATTAGGGTCCTATCCCCCCATGGGCACTAACACTATCACATCACTTCATTATATTGAGCAAGGGTTTACCTTTACCAAAAGGGGACAATCCGGCGGTGGAGAACAGACAAGATTCTCAAACCGTGATCGCCCCATTACCTTGTCAAAAAGGATCGGCTTGGGCTCACTTAGAGGAACTCAGGGGTACGATCATCGGAGATAGCTTTGACATGAGTAAAGCAAAGATTTCTCTTTACGGAGGGGCAAAAACATTCATCTCCTACCTCATTTTGTTAGGTGTCGGCGGACTTTTGGCCGCAACCGGCACCCCAGTATCTAGAAGTTTCGCAGAGCCCTTGCCGCGGGTGAAAGTAAAGGGCGCACAGCTGATCACGGAAGAGGGAAGGCCACTGGTAATTTGGGGAGTCAACTACTTTCGACCGGGCACTGGGTGGCCTCCGCAGCTGTGGCGCCGGTTTGATCCCGCTACGGCCGAGCGGGACTTGCAACTGTTAAAATCATATGGTGTTAACTGCGTGCGGGTATTCCTTACGTTCGGATCGTTTTTCGAGCAACCCGACCGCCTTAATCCCGAGGGTATGGAAAAGTGGAAGAAGTTTCTGGCCTTGGCACAAGAGAATGGCATCTATGTGCACCCGACCGGGCCAGACCACTGGGAGGGCATCCCCGAATGGGCGCGGCGGGATCGGTTTGCGGACGAGGAGATGCTTCAGGCTCAGGAAAAGTTTTGGGAGCTTTTCGCGCGAGCTAACCGAGGTGAGTCGGTTGTTTTGGCTTATGACCTCCTAAATGAACCCACCGTGGGCTGGACTGGCCCAGCCATGCGGGCCAAGTGGAATCGTTGGCTGGCTGAAAAGTATGGATCGGCCGGAGCTGTCGCCCGCGCGTGGGGTGTGTCCGAATCCGAAATTTCGTTGGGGAATCTGGAGCCCCCTCGGAATGGGAGGGAAAATCCCGAAGGCTTGCTTCTAGACTATCAAAATTTCCGCGAATCAATAGCGGACGAATGGGTGCGCCGTCAGACAGAAGCCATTCGCCGAGCGGATCCCGAGGCTCTCGTCACTGTCGGCCTCATTCAGTGGAGTGTTCCCGTGGTGCTTCCCAGTCCGCGACAGTACTCAGGTTTTCGACCGGAGCGAATCGCCCGGTGGGTGGACTTCCAATCAATCCATTTTTATCCTTTGGCAGGCGGATTTTTCGATTATCTTCGGCAGGAAGATTGGCGGATCAACGCAGCCTATGCCCACGCCTTAATTCAGGAGTGTGCGCAGATGGGCCAACCGGTTGTAATCGGAGAGTTTGGTTGGTATGGCGGCGGAAAACTGAGCTTCGGAAATCACCCCCCGGCCTCTGAAGAAGATCAGGCAAATTGGTGCACCACGCTGGTTTTGACAACGGCAGGGCTCGCGTCCGGGTGGCTCAACTGGGGAGCCTTTGATCACCCCGAAGCACGCGATGTTTCTCAGCTGACCGGACTGTTTCGCGCGGATGGAACACCGAAAATATGGGCAAAACGGTTCTGGGAGCTTCACAGGCGGGTGTGGCAAGGGCAACTCACCAGTCCGAATGGGCCCCGAATTCCATTGGACTGGCTTCGGGCCCGCATTGATCCCGCCGTAGGTCGCGCCTTCTTACAAGCGTACGCTTCAGAATTCAAGGTTCCGGAATTGCCTGGAACTGCTTCAGGCTCGGGCTTTTAACAAAGGGCATGGCAGCACGGGAGAATAAGGGAGCTCAGGTATGAGCATGTCCCATCGTTGTGGATTAATTTTTGGGGCTAGTATTGTCCTCCACCTCTGGTGCACCGGGGCAAGCTGGAGCCAGGAAATAGTCTTGCGTCTAAATTTTGATGATCTGCCAGCCTTGGGCGAAGACAAAGTCATCTGGCCTGAAGAGTGGCGGTTTTGGCCCGGGGAAGGGTTTTCGTTGGTTGAGTCACCCACTGGGCAATCTCTGAAAGTGGAGCTCCCAGTCGGAGCAAGGGAAAGTGGTCGGTACTTGCGCATCCCACTTTCGGCAAAGGAGATCGCGGGCAAGCGGCTTCGCGTCTTTGCTTCCGTTCGGGCGGAAAATGTGAGTCCTCCGCCGCAACCATGGAATGGCGTCAAGTGCATGCTGCAACTCGTTGGGCAAACGGATACGCGGTGGCCTCAAAATCGCCTGCCGGGGGGAAGCTGGGAATGGCAAAAGGTGGCGTACACGTGCGAAGTCCCCCCGGATTGTATCGAGGCGTTTCTCGTGCTTGGTTTAGAACAAGTAACCGGTACCGCTTGGTTTGACGACATTCAGATCGACGTTATTGGCACCCGCCGCCAAACGCCGCCTGTGCACGAAGTCGGGCCACCCTATAAAGGGCACGCACTTCCGCGGTTGCGGGGCACGATGATTGGGCCCAAAGTGACAAACGCGGATCTTCGCGAGTTGGCAACGGTATGGGGTGCCAACCACATTCGCTGGCAATTAATCTGGGGCGGTTTTCCTCACGGCCCCGCCGACCAAGCTTCTGTAGAGGAATACCGTCAGTGGCTTGAGTCCGCACTAAGGAAATTGGAGGAAGCCTTGCCCGTGTGTCGCGAAGTGGGTCTTCTGGTGGCCATTGACCTTCACACCCCTCCCGGCGGCCGGAATGCCGAAGCCGAGTGCAGACTCTTCCACGATAAGATTTTTCAACAGGCATTCCTTGAAATTTGGGAGGAAATGGCCGGCCGCTTTCGACACGAACCGGCAGTGTGGGGTTACGATCTTCTCAACGAACCAGTGGAGGGAGTAGTCCCTGATGGGCTGATGAATTGGCAAGAACTTGCCCAGGAAGTCGCCCACCGCATTCGGGCCATTGATCCCCACCATGCCATCATCGTAGAACCACCCTCCTGGGGAAATCCCGATGCCCTTGATTGGTTTGAGCCGCTTACTGTTCCCGGAGTCGTTTATAGCGTTCATATGTACATACCTCATCGTTTTACCCATCAGGGGATTCACGGTAATCCCCTTGGGGTGATTTATCCGGGTGAGATCGATGGGCGATATTATGACCGTAAGGTGTTAGAGGCGGTCCTCGAGCCAGTAGTGCGCTTCCAGCGGGATTATAACGCCCACATCTATATTGGCGAGTTTAGCGCCATACGCTGGGCACCGGGAGATAGTGCGTACCAATACCTGAGGGATTGTATCGAGATATTCGAAGCGCACGACTGGGATTGGGCCTATCACGCATTTCGCGAATGGCACGGGTGGAGCGTGGAACACGGTTCGGATCCCAAGCAGACCGCTCCGGTACCCTTTCTTACTGACCGGGCCCAACTTCTCCGGGCTTGGTTCGCTAAAAATGAAAAGCCTCGCTTCTAAAAGCAATAACTTTCAACCATCTAGAACCGGGGAAGAAACCTCTTCGCCAGGCGCATTGCCTACGACTGCAATCTGGAAGAATTGACAGCCGGGGCTGTCGTTCGCGCATGGACCTCATTGCAGCTCTTTGCAGAGGGTAACGGCACAAGCCAAAGTAGTCGCGGAAAGGTGGAGGTCTCTCCCGGGAGCTCGACTCCTGGGAAGTACTTTACGCCGGGAAGGGTGTCTGCTCGTGCGGTCGAACGAGCAAGAGTTTCATTTGAAGCAAGTTACACAGGCCTTCCGGATCATCTGTCCCCAATCGGATTGGGCTCCGCCCTTTAAGTCGAATCACCACACAGTCGAATCCCCAAATGTTAATCGTCCAACCGTGCCGCGGCCCCCAATGCATGCCCCAGCCCTCGAGAATGCTTGTCTTGCCGCGCTCAAACGACTCGATATCGGCATACCGAATGGTTATCCCAAACAGGGGCAACGGACCGAATCGGACGGCCAGAACGTCACCCTCATCGCGGATCGTCAAGTGCTGAAAGGCAAGCGAGATAACGACGAGAATCACGCCTCCGGCTATGAGAAACGGAGTGCCCACTCTTTCTTCAGGCGGCAGGTCTTGAGAAACAATAAACATCAGTACGCCGCCCGCGATTAACAGAAGATGCCAGTAACCATATTGAGTGTGCTGATACATAGAACTACCAAGCCTTCCAGACATCCACTGTCATCGGAAACATGCTGGTAAACCTCCCCCTCCGCGGGCCATCGTGATCCTGCAGATAGAAGATTTCTGACTTCTGTCTCGCGCCAAAGATGAGTGTTGTCATCGGGCGACCCGGGCTTTAAGTCGAAAATTGTCAGGGAACATCCTCGGTTCCAGGCTTCTGATGCGATTGGCTGGTGTCCTTTGATAACAGGATAATGGAAAATTGGGGAATAAGCAGGGACATGTTCTCTGCCCCCGAAAAAATACGAAGGCGCGATTTATTTCGTGTTGATATCATACCTCGTCTATTCGGTTTTATTCTGGCTCAAAGAGCGGAGAATCCAGCCCCCACCAAGCACGCGATCGCCGTCATAACATACCACTGCTTGTCCAGGTGTTACAGCATCACACGGTCTATCGAATAAGACCTGGAAGGACCGCGTATCCACAGGTATTACTTCCGCCTCAACGGCGGGAGACCGATATCGAATTTTTACCTGGCAGCGGAACGAGCTTGTGGGTGGATCCACGAGCCAATTAGCGTCGCTAGCAAAAAGCCCCGCTGAGGCCAGCGATTCGCGCGGGCCGATGACGACCGTTCGGGATGCGGGATCAATCCGTACCACATAGTACCTTTCGCCCAAAGCCACCCCGAGACCCTTCCGCTGACCGACGGTGAATTGCTCGATCCCGGAGTGATATCCCACGCACCTCCCATCCACGGTGACGATAGGACCGGAAGATTCCCAAGTTGGACGTAGGCGACGAACGAAGACCGCATGTCCCCCCGGGGGTACGAAGCATACCTCCTGACTGTCCGGCTTAGCTGCTACTGGGAGCCCCAATCCAGCTGCCAGCTTGCGAACTTGCTCTTTTGTCAACTCCCCGACGGGCAACAGAACGCGATCAAGCCGTGAGCGGTCCACCTCGAAAAGCACGTAGGATTGGTCCTTCGAAAGGTCTATGGCGCGAAGGAGCCTAACTTCCTGTCCCCCGTCCAGCCGCTGAATTCGTGCATAGTGCCCGGTGGCCACGAAGTCCGCTCCCACACTGTCGGCATAGCGGAATAATTCTCCGAATTTAAGCCACGAATTGCAACGAATACACGGATTCGGAGTACGTCCGCGAGCGTACTCGTCCACGAAGTAATCCACAAGCTGGTGAAATTTATCTGCGAAATCAAGGGCGAAAAACCGAATATCGAGCAAATCAGCCACACGCCTAGCATCGGCAGCATCGGCGGCGCTACAGCAGCGACCCACCCCGCAAGAGCTCTGGCGCTCGCCGGTGTCGGTAAATATTCCGTGGCGCATAAAGAGCCCGATGACCTCGTGACCTTGCTCTTTGAGAAGCCACGCGGTCACACTGCTGTCCACCCCTCCGGACATCGCTACGACGACCCGTGCCACCTCTTCTTCGACTCCTTACCAGGATCCCCTGTATCAAAATTGCAATATAGAATCGTACCTTCGAAAGCAGCCAGGCGTATTGATTCTGCCCTCGCGTCATGCACGTGCGGAATGACCAGTCGCTTGCGGGTTCCACGAAGCAGTACGCCTGATGAACTTTTTCCGCCCAACCTCCAAATTATTTGAGGGCGTGTTACTGAATGGCGTTACTAAACCGCGAGATACCTGAACCAATACTAAGCGGGTGCACCGGTGGCAGCAGTTGTCAGCTCTTCAGTCGTTAATATTTTTCGCGGTATGGGATGAAAAAGGGCAGACCCCAAATCGGGGTACTACTTCGGTGAATTTGGGAGAATCACATCGGCAAAGCTATATTTTTCCCCTAGAAGATGGGTTGCAAAAAATTGATCGACAAGTTCTTCAACTTTTGGGTTACGAAAGTTTCCGTGGCCGCCACCCTTCACAGTTACGAGAGCTACCGTCACCCCTACCTCCCCAAGCCGGTCCCTGAATCGAACCGATTGCCTATAGGGTACCAAGGGATCCTCAGTACCGTGGACGATCAAAAAGGGAGGATCGTCCCGTGAAACGAACAAAATCGGTGAGGCCGAGCGAGCCAGTTCCTGGCGCTCGCTTGGCGGTCCTCCCAGGAGTCGCTCAACCATAGCACCCGGGCGAGACGGTTCATTACCGACCTCTTCAACGATAACGCGGAGGTCAGTCGGCCCGAAAAAATCTACCACGCAGTGAACATTGGCGGGTTGCCCGGAAAACTGCCCCAACTGTCCGTCTAGATCTGGGATGTCGCCGGTGGTTCCAAGCATCGCCGCCAAGTGGCCCCCAGCCGACCACCCGATGACCCCGATTCGATCAGGGTCTAAGTTGTACTTCTCGGCATTGCCGCGAATCCAACGAATCGCAGCCTTGCAATCATGGATTTGGGCCGGCCAAACCGCTTGAGAGCTCAGCCGATATCCCACTGAAGCGGCGGCATATTTTCCGCTTGCCACAAACGGGATGATTCGCCCGACAACCGCCCTTTTGTCACCCCCAATCCATCCCCCACCATGAATCGCCACAATGACCGGCAACTTTCCCTCGCGTCGTTTGGGGAGAAACAAATCCAATCGTTGCCGAGATTCTGCAGAATCTGCGTATGGAACATCCCATAAGGCCTCCACATTGCCGGGGATCCACGGCCTCAGCCGAACTGGTTCTTTCTGGGCTAGGACGGCTTCTATCTCGGCGAGGTCGAGAAACCCGTCGGTGTTTCGGTCCCATTCGGTAAATCGACCCCGAAAAAGAGGAGGCAGTTCCTCTAAAGAAAGACGCTTATCGCCGTCCTTATCCCAAAGAAAAAGAATTGCATCGGCACGCTGTTCCTGTCCGAAGGTCTCCTGCGCGCGTCCGAAGAAAAGGAAAATCGCTCCCAGAACCCAAATTGCCGCGGTTACCTTCAGCAAGATGAGTTTCCCAAAAAATTCCGAGCCACCTGAGCCTGTGTTCCGGTTGCGTCGCCAAAGACTCGATCCGGGGAATGACATCATCATCGTCACCTCCGTCTTCGCGAAAGCTGGTCTCAGTTTGAGTTCGTGGCCCCCTCCCTCGGCTTAACAGGTCGTAAATTCTGACCCAGCCTACAGGGTGCATAAAACTGCTTCACGCACCGCTCTTCTAGCCGCGAGATTTGGGAACCATAAATGGGGGAATAAGCCCACCCAACAACACCTCGAACGTATTCTCGGCATAAGATTGGGGTAAGTTCTGAGCCCTTTATTCCTTTCCAGGGCAGGTACGGCCACGAATTGCGCCGCTCCTTGAGGAAAAAAATCACGAGTTCTAGTTCCCGGGTAAGCTCGGCCCCCGCTCCCAAAGCCCGGCCTAATGGCAGGGGCGAAAGCACAACGCACTGCAGTAAAATCCCGGCCGACTGCAAACGTTTTATCGCTTCCTGAGCCTCCGAGCCCCAAAAACTTTGAACCCTTTGGAAAAAACGGACACTAGTTTCCCTTTCAAGGCTCCGCGGTTTTAAACGGGAATACCCTTACGTTAAACCCCTAGGAAATCCATGCGTTTCGCGGTCTTAGGGAATTCACACCTCCGAATAAGCAGGCTCGGGCTCGGGGATAACTTTCGGCGGGCAACCCCACTGGTCCACCATCGCAAAAAGCCAATATCCCGCCAGCCCACACAGGGTCACTGGGACCTGGAACGGGACATGAAGCCACTGTGGGAGCATGGGCTCCAGAAAAGAATCCCATCCACGAAGATAGTGCAGAAACCACAGTCCACCACCGACAAACATGGCCGCCAAAGCCGAGGCCGGCCCTCCCCACTTCGAGTAAAGTCCAATGGTCAGGGGAACGAAAAGCCCAACCAATGTTATCGCGTAAGCATCTTCCAAGAGTTGATAAGCGGTCTCCCCACTGAAGGCAATTGCCACCGACGCCGCTGAGACCAGTAATACCGCCGCATAATTGACAGGCAGTGCCGGTAGTCGCGGAAATACCCGAAGGACAATGTTTTGAGCTAGAACTACGGCCGGCGACAGAATGGCGCTGTCAATCGTCGAAAGCACTGCCGACAAAAGTGCCACGATGAAAATAATCAAGGGCAGGGGACTTAAAAACAGATGGGCTAATGCTGGCAGTACAGCCCGCTTGAAGTCCTCGGGAAACAGCGACTTGGCCACCAGTCCAAGAAGGATCGGTGCCATACCCAGAACCAGGTACATGACTCCAGCGACGTAGCAGCTATACTTGGCAACTTTCTCCGAGCGAGCCGCAAACACCCGTTGCATTAAGTCTTGCCCAGGGATATTTCCGAGGGCGCCAATGAGAAAGGCCGTCAGCCATGCATAAAAGCCTGCCAACGTCTGAACGTCAATGGGCATCAGATCTTCTGGAGGCAAAGCGGTCGCTAAACGCGCCCACCCCACCATGAAATCACCGTGCCCTACTTGCATCAGGCCCTGAAAGCAAAGGATGATGAGGCCCCCCGCAACCAACCCCATTTGAAGAGCATCCGTCAATGTTACCGACCACATGCCGCCCAGCAGGGTGTATCCGGTGCCCACGAGTGCTGCCAAAAAAATTCCCACACTCATTGGGATCTGAAAGAAAAGATGTAACATCGCCGCGACAGCCACCAATTGTGCTGCCACCCATCCAAAATAACTTGGGACAAGAATGCAGGCAGAGGTGAACTCAGCCGCCCGACCAAAGCGGCGACCGAAAAAATCGCAGATTGTAAGGAGTTTCATTCGCCATAACGGCTGGGCAAAGAAGGCGCCGGCCAGGAGCAGGCACACTCCGGCACCGAAAGGATCTAACGCGGCACGATGAAGGCCTCCGCGGGCCACCTCGTCAGCAGCAGCAAGCATCGTGCCCGCACCAAACCAGGTGGCCAGGAGCGTCGCCCAGGCCAACGACAGAGGCAGCCGGCGGCCGGCTACTACATAGTCTTCAGCATTGCGAATCTGGCGGCGCGCTACGATACTCAGCCCATATATGACCACGACGTAAATTACAATGCTGGCCCCAAGAAACCATTGCAGTTGACTCGAGACAGTCACACCCTCCATCGTCGTGCCCTGTGGGAAAAGAGCCCATAAAAAACTTTCAAAGCTGTTTAACCTGGTTTACGCCGCTAAGCATAAGTGCGGATCGGTCGACTCGACCTCGTCTCGCAGCAGCCAAATGGTCCTTGAATGTGCGCAGCCCATGGGACACTACCGGCCACCTGAGTTTTCGGGCGAGTTGTGCGCGTAATAGAACGAAATATCTCATTATTTTAGCAGCGGTTTGTTTTTCAGGGACGTTTTTTTCCCGCGGGCGGGCTTATGCTACTGGTGGTTAGCTAAGTGCAGTGACTTGCTTTCCAGGGTTAGCGAGGTGCCGCAAAGCAGCTTCAGGAAGCCATTGCCGCGTCCCTTGTTGTGAAAGGTCCGAACATGTCCAGCCCCGTTTCAAAGGCGAAAAAACTTGCCCGGCCAACAGAAAGAACCAAGAATGAACTATCTGGTGTCATCAAACCCCTCGATCGGGCTAACAAGGTGGGGAGAAGGTCCGCAAGTCGGACAGCAAGAATCTGTTTGATTCGGACTTTACTCACGATTTTTGTCGTGTTTGTTGCCAATTGTTCCCAAGCGCAAACTGCTTGCGCACAGGAAGCAACCCGAGATGTCATCCCCCGGCCCAAGGCGGTTCCACGCATGCAGGCGATCCCCCTGCCTTACGACCAAATGAGCTTTCAGTACGACGGACAAGAACTTGTCCGGTATCACTTCGGATCCAATCTCCGGCGCCCGTTTTGGTTTCCGTTTATCGGGCCAGGTGGCGTATCCTACACCCGCATGGGTCATCCGCATGACCCGGTCGGCCATCGTCATCACTATTCGGTTTGGATCGCTCACGCAGATGTAAACGGTATCAGTTTCTGGGCTGATGATTCCCCAGGAAGGATACTCCACCGGCGGGTCGAGCGCATCGAAGATGGCGATCAGGCAACGGTGACGGTGACCAATGTGTGGGTAAATTCGCCAAAAGATGAAGTCCTTATGTTCGACACACGCATAATGACTGTGGAGCCACTTCAGGATGAGGACTGGATGCTCACCTTGCGGATTGAGCTCTCTCCAGCCGGGAACTCGCCAGTCATCTTGGGTCAGACGCCTTTTGGCCTTCTCGGGGTTCGCGTGGCAAAGACGATTTCGGTGGCCGATGGCGGAGGCCGAATTATCAACAGTGAGGGCGATCACGATGAGGCTGGTTGCTTCCAGAAACCGGCACGGTGGGTTGACTACAGTGGTGCGGTGACACGTGATAAGGTCGGAGGCATCACACCTATGGACCATCCCTCAAACCCGTCTTATCCCACGCCATTCCACGTACGTAATGACGGCTGGATGTGTCCTTCGGTTACTCTAAATAGCCCAATCGTGTTGAGGAACGGGGAGAAAATTCACTTTTTTTATCGACTTTGGGTGCACGCTGGCATCCCAACTCGAGACGACCTCGAGGCACGATGGAGGTCCTTCGCTACCCCTTGACGTTGGGGCAACCAAATTGCACAATTACAGATCGGGCGAAGTTGGGGAAAACCCCGACCGAGCCGCTTTGCGACTAGCGATGCGGGAATGGCGGAATTGGCAGACGCGCTAGGTTGAGGGCCTAGTGGGCATTTTGCCCATGTGGGTTCAAGTCCCACTTCCCGCACTGTTTTGTACGGTTAAGTAGCAGGTCGCTAAGGGAACAGGGCGCCACCAAAAATTGGTGTGTCAAAATCAAAGCCGGATTTTTCCGGCTTATTGATTTTCGGCCAAATTAAGCTGCTGGCGAACGTAGCTTGAGGTTGGGTTTTCGGAGGCAGCCCCTTTCATACCCTAGGCCCACAAGAAACCCTCCAGCAATAGTTGAAATTGGAGGCTCTGCCGTCCATATTTGCATAAATAAGATGTTGCTTGGCTGCAAGTCATAGAGAAGTCGAGCCAATGGCGCAACATTGGGCGCAGGGATCTTTCTAAGAAAAAAGTTTCGAAGGGGTGTGGCAACGATTCACCAAGCCTTTAACCCGTTTGAAGCTGTCGCAGCCGAGAGATTTGGCCTTTTGCGAGGATTCTTTCGGAACTTGACGGCTGAAAGAGCTTTCAATCAGCTGAAAATCGGGCCCCGAAAAAAGATAATTTTAAAGGCTTGAATACGAATAAGTATGGTAGTCGCCAACGAAGTGGAGGTTGGAGGCGGTAGTTCTGGAGTTGGATCTTGCCGGGCTCACGTTTTCGGTTGAGGAAGAACTTTGAGCCGGCAGGTGATCTCTTAAATACGGGCGCATAGCTCAGTTGGTTAGAGCGCGTCCCTGATAAGGACGAGGTCCGTGGTTCGAATCCACGTGCGCCCATTAAGTCCACAGGCAACGCCCACCATGCAGTCGCCTTCCGTGCCTCAGGCCGTAACTGACGATTGCCCGCCAAAAAATCCGATCAGAGAAAGTTAGCTCGACTGCCAGCTTAGTGCCCACAAAGCGGTGCCGGGGGAACCGGTGGTTCCTTGCGGCATTTTTTTGGAGCGACGAACCTTGATCTCAAGAATCCTAAGGTGTTGCCGGCGCAAATATGCCGCCCGTACGAAAAGTAGCTATCCCATCCCAAGGGCTGGGGCTATCCGTCTTTCCCAGTTGTGAGCAGTTGGGCCCCGCGAAGGGTTAAAGCTTAATCCGAGGTAAACAACTGAATGAGGTAGACAACCGGACGCGGAGGAGGGACGAACAAATGTTCAATCTGGCAGGCGAAAAAAGACAACCTGGGTGGCATCTCGCCGGTTTTGTGGGGCTTTGCGGCGGACTGATCCTCTTCGCTATGAGTTGGGAAGGGTGCGGAGCTGGTGGGGCTTCTGCCACTTTGTCTGGGGAGGTAAGCTTCGCTGGTGAACCGATTAGGAATGGGAGCATCCGGCTGGACCCGGTGAATGGCAAAGGAATTCCGGTTAGCACTCAAATCTCGGACGGTAAGTATTCCTTTGCCCCGGGAAGTGGACTTGTCGCTGGCTCCTACCGGGTATCAATCACTGCGGTACGGGTTTTGGCTGAAACCGAGGACCCCGAGACCGGTCAGAAGGTCCAGCAGACGGAACAATACATCCCGGACAAGTATAACACCCGAACCACTTTGCAAATCAGTATTTCGGGTGGAACGAATACTCAGAATTTCGCTCTTGAACCGTAATTTTCTGTATTTCGCAGGCCCGCCTTTTGGCAGATTTCGTCGTCAAATGGCAACGCGCAGCTGCATGAAAAATTAGGCGGTTTGTTGGGAGGTGCCACGCAGGCACTGCTGCTGTTACTCAAAGTTCTGAGTTGGGGGAAATGGAGAGGAGAACGCCAAAGCACAATCTAACGTGGGCAGGTGGGCTGCGATGGAGGCTTGCGTCGGTGGTACGAAGTTGGTGCGGTGGCTACGTTCATAAAGCCGCCGCCTAATGCATGGGTAGCTGTCGCGGTGCTTTATTTCGGCAGGCGAGTTTTGTGGCGTTGTTCAAAACCGATGCTTAGTGGGAGGATCATGTTATGAAACCCAGACCGTCCGGTTTCACGCTCGTCGAATTACTAGTCGTGATCGCGATTATCGGGATTCTCATCGCGCTTTTGCTCCCCGCTGTTCAAGCAGCACGGGAGGCAGCGCGTCGAAGCCAGTGCATCAACAATTTGAAGCAAATCGGTTTGGCTCTTCACAGCTATGCTGACGTGAATAAGGGGCTGCCGCCTCTTTCGGTACGGTTTAATATCCCGGGGGTGAATAGCTGGCAGACTCAGCATCTGTCATGGCGGACCCGCATCCTTCCTTATTTAGAGCAGAAGGGAATATACGATCAAGTAAATTGGAGTGGCCTCCAAGTCTGGACCGTGGAACCCGGGTTAACGATTCGCAATATCGATTTGACCATCTTTCGCTGTCCCAGCGATCGCAGCGGTCGTCCTCCCGGAACAAGTACGAGTTGGGCTCCTACCAATTATGTGGCCAACCAGGGCGCGGACGACTGCTCAGATCTGTGCACAAGCAGCACATTTAGTACCAATACCGCGCTCACACGAGGCCTGTTCCGCGAAAACTGGAGCCCAACCTTTGCCGACATTGTTGACGGCACCTCCAATACTCAGGCTGTCTCGGAATGTATGATTAATGAACCATGGGTTTGCCGGGCTAGCTGCTCTTCTAATATGCCTGCTTGCGTAGCCGGCACGGATGGAGTAGTCCTTAACAACAATGAAGAGGCCTATCGGGGATACAGTTGGTTCCGGGGTTACGCGCCATACGAATCCTCCTACAGCTCATTAATCCCGCCGAATGACCGTCTTACGCGAAACCACGAATGTATGAACTCATCCACGCGTTCCGTCTTCGCCGCGCGAAGCCGCCATCCCGGTGGTGTCAACGTGTGTTTAGCCGATGGGTCCGTAAGATTTGTTAGCGAAACCATCGACAAGGCACTTTGGATCGCTACCTCCACGATTATGGGAGGCGAAAGCCAACAGCTCCAGTAAGCGCTGCCGTCCCGTGGTTGTTACGTTATTTAGAAACAACACCCACAGGCTTCACAACTGGCTGGTCAGGTAGATTCGCACGGGACGCGGTTTGCGTTCCGAAGCCCGCTTGAGGGTCTCTGTGGCTACGCTGACACCGCCCAAATGAAGCGTTTCCAGATTTGGCAACTCGAGGAGATTTTCCACGCCCGCGTTTGTGATCCGAGTATCAGACAAATCCAGTAACGTTAAATTGGGCAGCCACGTCAGGTTGACCAGCCCAGCATCTGTGATCGGGTTGCCTTGCAAATACAGCCACTGAATGTCTGGGAGCCACTGCAGAACACCCAAGTCATCGTCTAAAATTCCAAGGTGGCTGAAATCTGCTACGATCACTTTCCCCGCTTGGTCGAGGCGGACTAGGTCCGCGACGATAAGTGCCTCGAGCGGGGAGCGATTCTGTAATCTGGCAAAAATTTCCATAATCCCTCGAAAGCTACACCGACTGCCCCGTAGTCTAACTTTTTGAAGCTGGCGGAGCGGTGCCAGACAGGCAAGCCCGGCATCGTCAACCGCTGTATTTTGAATCGAGATTTCTCGAAGATTTTTAAGCGAACTCAGATGGCATAGACCTGGCCCTTGAATGCGTGTGCTATCTAGCCAAACTTTTTCCAGCATAGGCAACTGCGCAAGGGGGGCAAGTCCAGCATCAGTGATTGCCGTCCCAGAAAGCCACAACCATCGTAAGCGCTGTAAGCTTGTTAAATGCGTCAGCCCTCTGTCAGTAATTTTCGTTTCACTTAGGACAAGCCACTCCAAGTAGGGAAAGCTCTGAAGGATCTCAAGGTGTTCATCCCGGACGGGGATGTTGTGATCTACCAGACCGAAGTCGGGCAAACCCTCTACAGCTCTGCCGGGCCCTAAAACCACCCCGGTCACAATGCTTAGGAAGTCAACCCCGAAAAGGCGCAGTGCCCAGACAGGAGCACGAGGCCAGGAGCCGATGAGGTTCCCATCGTCGTCGTAAACGGAATCGTAGAACGCCCATCCTCCTAGGCGATGTACCCGTTGGACAGCCGATCGCTGCGTCTGGGCGCGTCCTTTGAAGTGCAAAAACACGCCGCTCACCAGCACGCTGGCAACAGCTGTCAAAGCGATCGCCACAATCAACACTTTCCGTTTGGCCGCTGAAATCATCGATTATTCCGGAAGTATCTGCGGAGGGAGCGCTTAATCGCTTCTGAGGTTTTAAACCCCTGTCAATACGGAGTTCCTGGGGACGCCCTTCAAATTTTTCCACGATTTCTCCTCTGATCCATCTTTAATTATGCGACCTGCCGCGGCGAGGGATATTCCCCCCGAAATTGTTTTCCCTGAAAAGGCCCACAGTGAGCCGGGAGGCTTCAGCTCCTTTTTTAAGCGGAAGGTCGGAACGGGTATGAGAGTTAACTGCCGTTGGACGGATTCTCTTTGGTGAGCGTCCTTCTTCCGCATCCGAGCTTTCAGCCGCCGATTGAATTACGGTTCATCTCGGGTTTAAGATCTAAAGCCCGGAAATGCTTGGTCCAAATCACGGGGTCATAATGCTAGCGAAAAGTGCCAGCAAATTACGCTGGTGTTCGTCCATGACGTGGCCAACTGAGGGATCAAATCCACCGCCCGCAAAGCATTGGGTACGACGTTGGGCCCGAAAAGTCCTAATTTTAGGAATGTTTGCCTTGATCCCGCCAGGTGTAGCTTGGGTCCTAGCACCCCGGCCGGGAGAACGATCTGTTCACATAGAGGCATTTCGATACGGCAAACGTCCTGCAGTGATCCGTTGTACCCGCGGCGACATTTTGCGCCTTACCTTTTCCGCACTTGATACAGGACACTCGTTTTTTGTCGAGGAGTTCGACATCGATGCCAAAATCACGCCGGGGCGGCACGAGGTAGCTGTATATCGCGTTAAAAATCCTACAGTTCCACCGCAATGGACACGTGAAGTAACGGTTCAGGCAGTCGTCCCAGGTGCCTTGGGGTGGCTTTTCTCGAAAGTGCATTATCGATGCCACGTATGGTGCGGTCCCATGCATGCCTTTGAGCATGGGAATTTGATCCTTGAGCCAAATTTGCTGTTATGGGCCGGCAGTGGCCTTGTCCTGGGCATCTTCAGTCTCGCTCTGTGGAGTCTTTGGTTCGAGCCGGGTCTGCTAGGACTTTCCCGTGTCAACCAAGCGGACGACAACGAAGCAGTAAACGTTGCCGTTCACATTCCGGGGGTAAAACCGATTCTTGCGTGGGGGCCACTTCAGTACGTTTTACTTCTCGCTTCGGGAGCGGTTTTCTACTTTGTGGTGCTTTCCGCATTGATGGGCACAAAGGTAGCTGGCCGCAATTTCGGGGTGATTTTTACATGGATAATTTGGCTTTTTCTACTCGTAGTTATTGTGGTTCCCTGGGGAGGTCGCTTATGGTGCCTGATCTGCCCCATCCCCGCCTTAGGAGAATTCATAAGTAGGGGAGGGCGACTACGGCCTCGGGCACCGCAGCAATCACCGCTTGCTTTGCACTCTGCTAGCTTTTCTTCGGACTTCATGCACCAGGAGCTCGCCGACCGGGGATCTGCCTGGGGCATCGTCACGCGGACATTGATTCTCCTTGCAATCGGAACTTTCTCACCGGCCATTGTCGCAATTCCCCGACTGACCGGTTGGATCCTCCTCACTTTGCTACTGCTTGCTACCTCACTTGGTGTAATCGCTGGCTATCGGGCTTTTTGTCTGAAGATGTGCCCCGTCGCAAGCTTTCTGGGAGCCTATGGGCAACTTGCCAAGTTAGGAGTCCGCCCGGCTGACCGTGGAAAGTGCCAAAAATGTCGGAGCCATGCTTGTCAACATGGAAACGAGCGCGGCTGGCCTTGCCCCTATAAGCTTCGAATGGGTGAGCTCCGCGATGATTTAGAGTGTGGATGGTGCCTGGAATGTTTCAAAAGTTGTCCGTTCGACAATGTCAGTGTGCGATTTCGTGCCTTCGGAAGCGCTGTAAGGTTTCGCCATTGGATCCAGGCCTGGCAGGCGTGCGTGTTGGCTGTTCTCGCAATTGCGTACTCATTGGTGTACCTGGGTCCGTGGCCTGAGCTCCGTGATTGCGTCAATTTGGTGGACGAATTCAATCCTCGGCTATTTTTGACCTACGCGGCCTGCTTATGGCTGACAGCGGTGGTGGGAGCACCGGGTGCTTTGTTTCTCCTGGCAAGTTTGGGGAGCCTTTTGGCTCGCAAAGCAATCCCGGCCACGACCTCCGCGAAAATTGCGGCCAAAGGTGTTCTCCCTTTAGGACTGGCGATTTGGGCAGCCTTCGTGTGGCACATAACGTGTGCCAATGGAAGCTTCGTGCTCCAGGTTCTTTCCGATCCTTTGGGTTGGGGATGGAATCTCTTCGGAACAGCAAACGTTCCGTGGCGGCAAATCTGGCCTGAGGGCATTCCCTTCGTCCAGGTACTGTTTATGCTTATGGGCTGGTATTACGCTTTGAAAGTGACCGGCCGGGAATGGTTCCAGAGGTGTCCATCACCCTATGAAAGAATTGCAGGAACACTTCCTGTGTGGTTAGCCTTAGGGGCAATGGCACTTGCCATGGTGAAGTTTTTTGCCGACTAAGAAAGGGCTTGCCATTGTAGGGGCTATTTGCGGACGAAATAACTCAATATTTGGTTCTTTACCGATGGAACAAAGTAACTTAAAGAATCTTGCCGGTTGGCTGATTGTAGTCATTGTCCTCGGTGGATTGCCCGTGGCCATTTTTTGGTATCAGGCCTCGCGGACTGGTGCTGAGTTTCACCAAGTCCTTCGGCAAGCCAGAGGCAGGGCACTACAGTTTCGAACGGGACTAGAGAACTATCCTGACAGCCTCGAAGAAGAGAGGGAAAAAATCGAGTTTTTGGTTGCCCAACCGATAGGGTTACCCTTTCAACAACCGCCGATGATTTCGTTTGTGCTCCCCTTTGACCTGGATGCCGATGGGCTCATGGATGTGCTAGTAGCCGATTGTGCCAACGATTGGGTAAGCTGGATTCGTCAATATCCTACTGGAAATTTCACGGAGACGGTGTTGTGCGAAGGGCTGCGGGCACCAGCACACCTCGAAGTTGTTGACTTTAATCAAGATGGAGCACCAGACATCTTGGTCGCATGCTTAGGCATGCTCTTTCCGAATAACGATCCCATCGGCTCGGTCGTGGTTTTGGAAAATGTTGGTCAGCAGCGATTTCGCCCCCGAGTGATCCTCGATAAAGTCCCGCGTGTGGCAGATGCTCGTGCCGGTGATTTGAACGGAGACGGTCTTCTCGACGTGGCGGTCGCCCACTTTGGCTATGACGACGGCGAAACCCGATGGTTGGAAAACCTGGGAAACTGGCAGTTCCGAGATCATGTTCTTCAGACACTATCGGGTCCCATTCATTGCCCCATTGTCGACTTGGACGCTGATAACCTTCTTGATATTGTTGTCATTGTCAGTCAGGAATGGGAGCAGCTGTGGGTTTATAAGAATCTGGGAAGGGGAAAGTTTAAGAAGATTCTCCTTTTTGACTGTGAAAATGAGGACTTCGGTTCCAGTGGCATTTGGATTGTCGACCTCAATCAAGATGGCCGCCCGGACATCCTGTACACCAATGGAGATGCTTTTGACTATATACCTCCCCGTCCCAGACCGTGGCATGGAATTCAGTGGCTGGAAAATCTCGGGGGCATGCAGTTTCGTTTTCACCGTATTGCGCACATACCTGGAGCTGTCAACGCTGTTGTGTTCGATGTCAACGGCGATCAACATTTAGATATTATCGTTGCTAGTGCGTATAACACATGGGAAGATCCAGCGGCGCAGAGCCTCGTCTGGCTGGAGAACTTGGGAAATATGCGATTTCGGATGCGACCTCTGGCCAATCGTCCTACGCATATTCAGGGGCTAGCTGCCGCCGATTTCAACAATGACGGAACCATGGATCTTGTCACCGGCGGCCTTCACACATATCCGCCGTACGATCGAATGGAACGCGTTGTGGTTTGGTGGAACCGCTGGGACCAGCTTGATAAGGCCGGCCGGTAGTGCGCGAAGAGACTCAAAGTTATCCTAACAGCGGAAAAAAACATTCTAATGTCGCACAGGATTCCCCAGGATTGTTGCTTCCAAGCTCTGTTAGGCCGGCCCTTCAGGGAAACAGCGAACATGGGACAATGCTACGCGGGGTAGCGTCTTATGGCAGGATCATTAGAGCTCGCGGAATTTTCTGAGTGCTTCTTCGGCTAATATTCTTTCAGGAGCCGGAATTTTTTTAAAAGGCGGTGCCGTCAAGGAGCCGCACGGTTCTTTCGGCCGAAATCTTCATTTAAGCTCGCCGTTAATCGGCCGCTGGAGAACCCTCCGACTAACTAGTTGGCATTTTCGCCGGAAGGGAGTCCGTCGGATCGAGCTGGCTAGGGCTTATCCCAAGCTTTAGGTCTTTCGGCGGCCACTGGGGCCCGAGGTAAAAAGATAGATCCAGAAGAGGGTGACTATTCCTAAAAGGATTAGGCTAATTGTTTGGGCTATAGTTAGTCCGAACCCAGCGGTTGCGACAATCCACGGCTCATCGTCACGCAAGACCTCAATTAGAAATCGCGTAAGAGGATAAACTGTGAACATAAGTCCAACCACCTGCCCATCACGCGTGCGAACACGTTCGAAAGCTAAGAGAAAAAGGCAAATTAGGAAAGCGTTAAACGAACTGTAAAGCTGAGTGGGATGAACCGGCAGGCTTTGGGGCAGGCTCGCGGCGAAACACACAGGCGCCGGTCGGCCTTCCACGGATACGCACAACGGATCACCGGGAACTGCGGCGGTTAAAAGTACGGCCTCTGCATCGAGACGAGTCGGCGTCGGATGAGATCCTACCGCTAAGATTCGATCCCCAGGGCGCAGGCCTGCCTTTTCTGCGGCTGAACCAGCTTCCACCTCTAGCACGCGGGCGGGGGTACCCGGGGCAAGTTTCAGGCCTTGCAAAAATACCAATCCCTTTTCCACCTGGTGTACATGGGCAAGACTTCCGGCTGGGAACTGCACAGCCCACGGCAGATGGCAAATCGCGCCGTAGCAACAACCATTGAGAAAACAACCTATCCGCCCAATCGCAAGCCCAAGCATGAAGCTTGGCGCAATAAAATCCAGGACACGGAGGAGGGGCACTCCGCGAACCCTGGTAAAGATTACTACGGCGATAATTCCGCCGAGCATCGAGCCGTACACGACAAGTCCCCCCTGTGCCAAATTGACAATATTGGCTAGCGTCGGCAGAAGGAGAACACGCCCGGCAGCATCAGCCACACGAATCCGATCCCAGTATTCCACCACATAAAATAGTCGAGCTCCCGTGATGCCGGCAATAAATATCCACACCGTTAACGACAGCACAAAATCGGTATCGAAGCCGCGTTGTTGCGCCCGCCACAGCGCCAAGGCCACTCCTGCTACTGTCGCCAGAAGTAGCATCGTTCCGTAACCGCGGATAGGCAGTCCCTTTGCCTCTGCCAAATTAGGGAGAACAAAAGCAATAAACCCCGCCACCGAAACAGCCAGGAGTATGTGGCCCAAAAGCTCCCTAGTCCACCCCAAGCGACGTATCGAATGAAGGATGATGGCCGCCGACAAAAGCGTCCAACCAAAGAGGAGCCAACCAAATCCAAGGACTGGAATTCCGAGAAAAGTGTGGGGAATATAAAACAGCGTAGAACGCATCTTTACCTCTCCTCGGCCAGGGCGACTCTATCCCCCGCATACAAGCCGAGCTTACTCACATTGCCTTACAGAATTCCTCTGGCAACTGCCATCTCAACCCGAGATTTCCCGTGCCCTCGCGATCCAAAGATATGTTCGAGAGTCAACATGGTTGGGCGGGTTTCCTTTAGTGCTGGGCTAACTTGTGACCTGAAAAATGCTAGGGTAGTCAGGAGGGACCACTCAGTCGGTCACGCTCGGCGAAGCGACAGTCGCGCAAACCGTTCTGTCTGCTCTCGAATAGCTCGCTCTGTGGGGAGTCGTTCCATGGAGCTTGCCCCATAAAAACCATCCACTTCGGGACAACGTTGGAAGATGAAATCCACGTCCTCCGGTTCCGCGATCGGACCTCCATGGCACAGTACTAGGACATCCGGCCGAATCTCTCGTGCTGCTTGAGCGATCTGTCGGATGGACTCCACGCACTGATCAAGGGTTTTGGCAGTCTTCGCGCCAATCGTCCCCTTTGTTGTCAATCCCATATGAGCTACCAAGATATCAGCCCCAGCCCGCGTCATTTCGCGAGCCTGCTCCCCATCGAAAACATAGGGCGTTGTGAGGAAGTCCATTTCATGTGCCAATCGAATGAGCTCGACTTCCCGATAGTAGCCGAATCCGGTTTCCTCCAAATTCACACGAAATAGGCCGTCGATGAGTCCCACCGTGGGGAAATTTTGGATTCCCGCAAAACCGAGCTCTTTAAGTGTTCGCAGGAAAGGGGTCATAAGCCGCATGGGATCTGTGCCACAAACGCCGGCCAATACCGGAGTGGATTTCACGACGGGAAGCACTTCCCGCGCCATCTCCAGAACGATGGCATTGGCGTCTCCAAAGGGGAGGAGCCCCGCCAACGATCCATGGCCCGCCATCCGAAACCGACCAGAATTGTAGATCACAATAAGATCGATACCCCCAGCCTCCTCGAACTTGGCGCTAATACCTGTGCCCGCACCCCCTCCGATGATAGGTCGACCGCTTGCTACTTTTTCCCGAAGCCGTGCCAGAATGGTTTCCCGCTTTGTCATGATTAGAACCCCTCCAACTACGCTCCAGGCCAAATCGGTCTGAAGTGATCCACATCAGCTCCGGCCATCAAGGAATCTACCCATGCCGTCCCCGGTTGATCCCACACCTCATCCCGGGTGTAGAAAAAGCCTGATCAATTATTTCCGTGGTGTCAATTGACCAAGGGCTTGCACAAAATCACGCGGCACCACTCTTACCTCCGGCTTCGCCCGAATTAGTAAGAATGACTCCGAGCTCTTTTGGCAAGCCACGGCTCATCTACATGCGTTAGAAAGGGGACCCACCTCAAGAGAGCCTGGCAGCTGCCATTTGACAAATCTGCTTCTAGATGGGTCGCCAGCTCTTTTTGAGCTGACCGCCAATAAGCCAGATTGGGAGGCGTCCTCTGTGATCGAAGATAGTTTGGAAGATTATTGTGAAGGTAACTTTTTCACGTGGCCCCGCCGGCTGCCGGTTTTGACTCCACACTTTGTGATAAAAGCCTCAGGAGTTCTCGGGCCGCAGCCTCTGCAAATGCAGCGTCGTTGATGTTAGCATCCAGCTCGATCACAGGAATGTCCGGACGGAGGTGCTGCCGGAGACTTAATCGAAAAGCCTCGTCGGCTTCGGGCCACCAGAAAGGTCCACCGGGACAGTCGATCATACTCCAGCCCCGCAAAGGGATGAGAACGGTCACCGCCCCTTTACTTCGATTGAGCTTCTCGGCGATGATTTGGCCAAGGCGTGCACACTCTTCCGGCGTAGTACGCATTAAGGTGATATTGGGATTATGCTGGTAAAATCGCCGACCTCTGAAGGCAGCTGGAATTGTTTCCGGCGCCCAAAAATTGACCATGTCCAAACAGCCAGGCGCCACAACAGCAGGAATACCGGAGTCAGCAGCGGCCTCCAAGCGGTGAGGCCCGGCCGGAAGCACCCCTCCCACCAATTCGTCGGCCCATTCCGTGGTGGTAATGTCTAATACGCCGGCGAAGAGCCCTTCCCGCACCAGACTTTCCATGGTCTTACCCCCGGTCCCGGTGGCATGGAAGACAAGCACCTCATAGCCAGCTTCTTCGAGGATGCGTTTGGCCTGCTCAATGCATGGGGTCGTATTGCCGAACATGGTAGCTGCGATAAGCGGTTTGTCCTCACAAGGAGGCACTTCGGCGGAGAGCATTCCGCAGATGGCACCTGCAGCTTGAGCGATGACCCGACGAGTGAAACGATTTAGCCCCGCAATGTCCACCACGCTCGGGATCATCACGATGTCTTTAATTCCCACGTAACCCGACACATCACCGCCGGCCACTGTGGAGATGATGACTTTGGGAACTCCGTAGGGAAGGGTCCGCATGGCAGCCGCCGCCACCGAGGTTCCACCACCACCGCCCATGGCGATAATTCCCTGGAATTTACCCTCAGCGTAGAGTCTGGAAACCAGCAGCTCTGCCCCGCGAGCCATGGCCGCCATTGCCTGACCGCGGTCGCGTTGGGTGGCCAGGATGCGAATATCGACGCCAGCCGCTTCCGCTACTTGTTGACGAGTGATGTCTGGCCAAACTGTCGGCGGCCCGAGTACACCAACGTCGATGAGCAAGGTATCATAACCGCGGTCCTGAATGCATTGCCGGAGGAATCCGTATTCTCGCCCCTTTGTGTCAAGAGCCCCAAGCAGTGCCACAGTCTTTGTCCGGGAGGTGGGAACCATCGCTTTTCCTCTATAACAAGGCGGATAGGTTAAAACTTTGCCCGTCGACCACAAACCCGACCCGAGGGCGGAGCTTCATCCGGGCTTTCAGAAAGCTGCAAAATATGGTAGAAGTTTCAAAACGACGCCTGTTCAGATGGCTGAGCTAGTTTACCACACTACCTGATGCGCGGGAGCGCCCCAATGAAATCGGTAGGCCAGGATATCCCTCTTTAGCAGCCATTTGTATGCCATTAAAGAGGGGTTGCCAACGTTGCTTGCCCCCGGCTGAAGATGGATCGTCTGAGTCGCTGATCGCCAATGGGATTTCCGGTTGCTGCCGAAAAAGGCTGCGCCGTGAGCATAAGCCAGCTTTGGGAGGGCGCGAGGGACAGGTATGCCTCTCAAAAAGCAACTGCGGGCGACCCGGTTTCGAAATCAATCTACTACCGGGTCCCGCCGCCCAAAAGTATTGGCAGTACAAGTTCGCTATCAAACCCATGACTTCGGGGTTGCGGGATAATCCTTGCAAGCAAAAAGTGTTCGCGCGAGAGCCATGCCTCGGCTCCCTCATTGGGGGAGGTGAGCAGAGGGGCGAGCCAAGACGACGCAAAGAAGTCATTGGCGGAGACGATCGGCTATGACGACTCGCGACGCCGCTAAGCGGATGGTCAACGTTTACGCCTTGCCGCAAATCGTCGATCCGGCAGAGCTTGAGGGTGATATTGCGGTAGTGATCGATGTCCTCCGGGCCTGCACGACGATAGTACACGCATTGGCTGCCGGCGCCACACAGATTGTTCCTTGTTTGGAGGTGAACGAGGCATTGCATAAAGCGGAACAATTAGGGCTTGAAACCGTCCTTCTTGGAGGAGAGCGGCAAGGCGTGATGATCAATGGCTTCGACTTGGGCAATTCTCCTCGGGAGTATACCCCCGAAGTGGTTTCCGGCAAAACGATCGTTTTTACAACCACCAACGGCACACGAGCCATGGAGCGCTGCCGAAAGGCCCGACGGGTTTATTTGGCGGGGTTCGTCAATGTCTCGGCAGTATGCGAGCGCCTTCTTTCCGCAGATCGCATTCACATTGTCTGCGCTGGGACCAAGGGCGAATTCAGCCGCGACGACATCCTCCTCGCGGGACTGATGGTGGAAAAACTGTCCGCCCGCAGCGGAGAGACCTATGCGTTGAACGCTCAGGCAATAACCGCGCGAGAAAATTGGCGGGAGGCATTTCCCTTACCCTGCGCTGTGGGTGCCGAACCCATTCCTCCCGAACGCCTTGTGGAGTGTTTGCGTAATACGCCCGGAGGAAAAAACCTCCTTGCTGTAGGATGTGAGGGCGATCTGTGGGAAGCAGCCCAAGTCGATCGCTTCGACATTGTACCCGAGCTAGATCCTAAGCAGTTTATCATCCGCTTGGCGAGCTAGATACCTCACATGCGCAGGAAAATTTTCCGCCAACAAGCCACGCTTTTAGTTTGGAAAAAAATGAGATAACACGTCTCACGCTCTTGCATAGATGAAAGTTCCTTACAACAGCCCATAAACAATTCCACGATCGGCAGTGCGCTATGAGTGATACCAAAGCACGATTCGTGATGGACCAGATCGTCGCACTATGCAAACGGCGTGGTTTTCTCTTTCAATCGAGCGAGATTTACGGCGGGATTAACGGTTTTTGGGACTACGGACCGTTGGGGGTGGAGCTCAAGCGAAATATCAAAGATGCCTGGTGGCATGATATGGTTTCTTCTCACAATGAGCTGATTTGTCCCCCAGGCGCCCCATCCCCTTATGAAATGGTTGGCATCGATGCGGCCATCATTATGCACCCACAAGTGTGGAAATGTTCTGGGCATTATGATCAGTTCCATGATCTGATGCAGTCGTGTCGACAGTGCAAGAAGCTCTTTCGTGCCGACCAGGTGCCCGAGCTTCTTCGCGAGGCCGAATGGGTCCAATCTCTAGCTCAAACGCTGGGCTTTTCCGTGGACGATCGCCAAGTTTTAGTGCGGGAGGATTCGCTTCTGCGATGGCTTCAGAATAAGGCAAAGAAGGTGGCCCCGGGGCTTGGGATCCTTCGAGAAGTGGAGAAAGGTGGTAATCCCATTGGCGATCGCATGAGCCACATCGCTGGACAATCGTGGTCCCTTCTAGATCTGTTAGCAGAGCTAGGCTGGAACAGTGAACGTCAAGGCCTAAAGTCATACCCTTGCCCCGAATGTGGGGGCGATCTGACTGAGCCCCGGGAATTTAATCTAATGTTCGAAACCTATGTGGGGGCTGTTCGTGAGGAGCAGAATAAAGCCTTCCTACGGCCGGAAACTGCTCAGGGAATCTTTGTCAACTTCAAAAATGTGCTTGATAGCACGCGCGTGAAGATCCCCTTTGGAATTGCGCAAATCGGTAAAAGTTTCCGCAACGAGATCACGCCCCGGTATTTCACCTTTCGTTCCCGCGAGTTCGAGCAGATGGAGATTGAGTTCTTCTGCCATCCGAAGACTTCCATGGAATGGTATCGTTATTGGCGAGATCGACGTTTCCGTTGGTACGTAGATTTGGGTTTGGCCAGCGAGCGGCTTCGCCTGCGAGATCACACAGCAGAAGAATTGAGCCACTATTCCTGCGGAACTGCTGATATCGAATACGCATTTCCGTTTTTGCCTCCCGGCCAGTTCGGAGAGCTTGAAGGTGTCGCTCATCGCGGTGATTTTGACTTACGAAGTCATATGGAAGGAAAATTGGTTCGCCGAGACGGTTGTTTCGTGCTCGAGCTCAATGAAAAAGGGGAAGCGAAATACCGCGGAAGTGGGAAGGACCTTACCTATTACGACGATATGACCCAAGAGCGGTACATCCCGCATGTGATTGAACCCTCAGCCGGGGCGGACCGAGCGCTTTTGGCCTTCCTGTGCGAGGCGTTCGCGGAAGACGAAGTGCCGGATGAAAAAGGACAGCCCACTAAGCGCAGCTTGTTACGGTTCCATCCCCGATTGGCCCCCATTAAGGCAGCCGTCTTCCCCTTGGTCAAAAAGGACCGAATGCCAGACATTGCCCGAGAAATTTACGGGGAGTTAAAAAGGTACTTCAACGTGTTTTATGACGAAAAGGGGGCTATTGGACGGAGATACCGCCGACAAGATGAAATTGGTACACCTTTCTGCATCACCGTTGACGGCCAAACGCTACAAGACGGCACGGTCACGATCCGGGATCGCGATAGCCTCCGGCAGTGGCGCGTCAAGAAGGAGGAATGCCTTGCTGAGTTACGAGCCCGACTGGGTCTGGCCTGACGGAGCCAGTAGGCTTGACGCCGCAGGCTCGCCAGTTGCATACCGCACCATTAGTCGTTTCATAAGTCCGTTTATAAAAAGTGCCTAATGATCCGAATCGTCTCAAAGCCACTCTTAGAAAGCGGCAGAAGGGAATCTCTGCGGTTGAAATCGTTGTCGCACCACGAGAAGGGTGGCCGCGTCCGCAAAAGCTCAGACCCGTAACCCCAACCCTTTCGACACCTCTTCTCCTCGTTTCCGCCGCTTTTGGATCACTCTGACGAAGGCAACGGCCCATTAAACCCTTTTGGACAGGAATCTTTGCACCTTCCAGGATTTTTCTGCTCCGGTCTGAGCCAGGCGGTGCGGAGATGAACCTGTCACCTTGCAGCGGCCATTGCCCCGTTCGGAGTGAACCGCGAGCTTCCGTGTCTACCATTCGTGAGACGTTCGTGCATAAGTGAACAATATTTATTAAATTTCCGACTAATCGGTCGAGGAAAACCTTGACACTATACCTCGCCGGGTGAGAAAATACTGCGGACGGGAAGTATAGTTTTTTGGTAATTTTAATGACTAAGATTTAAGTCTTGTTCGTGGAGCCATTTCATGACCTTCGTCCGCGAAGACCTGCTCGTCGGCCTTACAAAGCCTTTGCGCGAAAAAACCGATCGATTGCTCCGTCAGCTCAATTCTTTTGGCTCGTGCTTGGTTGCTTTTTCCGGTGGGATTGACAGCACGGTGCTGGCCAAAGCAGCTCATGCCACATTAGGCGACAAAATGTTGGCTGTCACGGCCGTGATGCAAAGTATGGCTACCGGGAGACTCGAGCAGTGCCGAGCCACAGCCGAAGCCGTCGGTGTCCCATGGACGGTTGTGGAGATTCGCGAACTGGAAGACCCGAATTATCGCCGTAATGATCCCGAGCGATGTTATTACTGCAAACACATTCTTTTCGGCCTACTGAAAGGGGTGGCAGCTAGCCGAGGGCTTTCCGTCGTTGTTGACGGAACCAACGCCGATGACTTGGGAGACTATCGACCTGGGAGTAAAGCAGCCGAGGAACTCGGAATTCGCAGTCCTCTTGTCGATTGCGGCTTTGTAAAAAAAGAAGTGCGAGAATTGGCCCGCGCTTGGGGGATCCCTGATCCCAATCGACCTCCCACCACCTGTTTGAGCACACGGATAGCGTACGGTTTGGAAGTAACCCCGGAACGACTCCAAAGGATCGATCGGGCAGAGCAATTTTTACGGAAGTATGGGTTCGGCCTCCTTCGCGTGCGTTACCACCCAGGGGAAATCGCTCGAATCGAAGTCCCGGTGGACCATCTGGATCGCTTTTTAGATCCAGAGTTTCGGCAGGAGGTTGTCGCCGCATTTAAGGCGGTTGGGTTTCGGTTTGTTACCCTCGATTTAGAAGGTTTCCGCTCAGGAAGCATGAATACGCTAATTCCGCAAGCGAAGGATGAGAGATAACTCGGAGCACTCCTGAGAAGTTTTCCCTGGAATCCATGTCTGAAAAGCTTTGGAGCAATCCTGCAGCCCAAGGAATGGAAAACGAGCTCGCAGGCGGGTCCCCATCAAACTGCCGAGACTAACCCTCATGACCCGCTGCAAGCGGTAAATGACATACCGTGGAATTACTAGTGTACTTTTTCTGTTGGCGGACAACTCTCGACCTTAAGCCACGATAGTCGAGAGCATGTCGAGCTAAAAGTTAGCCCCGAAGCAAAACCATCACAAGAAGAATTGCGGAAAGTAAAAGGCCCCCAACGATGATGCCCCATATCCACAAGGGGACATCGGCCAGGGGATTTGCCTCCGGCGGGTGCCGGGACCAGGCCCGAGGACTTCGGGGGGTAAAAACAGGACTGATCACTACCGGTTCGGCATCTGTACTTGCCGCAGAGCCTTTGGGCGGTGCATCGGCTGCCGATGGCTCCGCTGGGGTAAGGGAAGGGGAGCGGTCGCCGGCTAGAGGCGTCTGCCCAAGCACACGGCGTGGTGCACGTCCTGTTCCTTCGGGTGCCGAACTCCCAGGGGATGCGTACCCAGGTTGTCGCTGAGGCTCCGCCTCTCTGGCACCTGCCCCACCAGTTAATCTTCGCGATGAAGAACCCCCAGACCTCACGGAGCTCGGCTGCGATTCACCTACCACCGAGGATTGGATTGGCGGAAGATTGGGCTCACTGCCAGACAGTTCTTTTTTTAATCCAGAAATGCCCGATGATTTGCTTCCTACCCGGATGCTTGAACTACCGGATGTCTCCGAAGGGGATGTCACACCCGACCTACGTGCTTGGCCTGCGATCACCAAGTCGGACGAATCCTCTCCCGGGCTCACGGCGGGACGAGTCGCCGGCGGTTCGGACTTTGCCGGGACTGCGGTAACCCCCGGGGCACCATCTTGGGGATTGTCTAAGCCACCCGTCAGCTGGGGCATACGGGCCGAGAGCTTATCCTCACGCAGCCACGCTTCCAGAAGCAAAGCGACTTCTTCTGCCGATTGCGGCCGATCCTCCGGGTTTTTAGCCATCATTTGCATACATATCTCTACTAACCGCGGAGGAGCATCCGGCCGATCCTGAAAGATACTGGGTGGCTGTTGACGGATATGGGCCAAAATACGATAGGCAACGCTCCCACGGTCGAACGGCGGGTGCCCCGTAAGCAAATAATAAAGAGTGCAACCCAGGCTATAAAGATCCGCCCGAGCATCCACACGGTGACTGTTCAAGGCCTGTTCGGGGGCAATATAGTCTGCTGTGCCCAAAACATTGTCGTCAGATTCTAGCGTCAGTGATGCCCGGCTTTCATCAGCGGAAGTCAGCAGGGCAAGGCCAAGGTCGAGGATCTTGACTACACCGTTATCATCCACGAGGAGGTTGCCGGGCTTAATATCACGATGGACAAGCCCCGCGCGGTGAGCGGCTGCCAACCCTAAGGCTGCCTGACGGATGTATTCCGCTGCGCGGCGAAACGCTAGCGGTCCTTCCCGCTTCACCAAAGTCGCCAAATCACACCCAGGTACATGCTCCATTACCAGAAAATGTACATCGCCTTCGTTTTCCACGTCGTACGCCCGGACGATATGCGGATGGTCCACTCGTGCCGCAGCGCGGGCCTCTTGATAGAACCGCTCCAAATAGCCTCGATCCTTAACCCGGCCCAGGGGCAAGACTTTGATGGCCACCCGGCGATTCATTAACAGGTGTTCGGCCACGTACACATTACTCATTCCGCCGGCGCCAAGAAGAGCCAAGAGTTTGTAACTTTTGAGGAAAAAACCCTTGTACCGGCCTTGGAGAAGCTGTTCGGCCTGCCAGGAGGTGAGTTTCCCCGTCCGGACCAAGTAGTCGGCCAGCTGCTGGGCATCCGGCTCGGCGCCGGATGGCAAAGTCGCTCTCACCTCCGCCACTGCGCGATCAATGTCACCAGCGGCAACAAGACCACTGCGACTTAGAAGTTCGCAAAATCGTGCCCCCGTCACAGAACGGTCTTCCGGTTCTCAGAGATACACGACGTCATTCTTATGATCATTCAACAATAATGACAGCGATTTGGACACCCGTCTTGGCCCCCCTGCGCCCAGCTGCGTTGCGAAACTTGGGTCAATCGGATTCGCCCTCGGCTACGTTTCAGCATTTATTGCTAAAAATAACGTTCTGTGGTTAAGACCTAACTACCGTAAAGTTGGGGTAACCCTTTTGAGCAGATAGTTGCCACAAATCATTAAGACCAAATCTCTCAGAGTCCCTCACCAGCCCTCTCTATTCCATCATAGCCGATTCGCAGTGGACCTCGATAGCTAGCTGCGATTCGGCGTGGAAGTGTGACATCAAAAACGCCTCTAAAATCAGTTCGTGAGAACGAATAGATTAGCCCGTGAGAACGCATAGTAAATGCAATACCTGCCCGGCGTTATACGCTCTTAGTTGAAGATCACCCCCGGCGAACGATCCTCCAAAGCCAGTGGCCAATCCACGATTAGCTGGGCTTCCCATCTTCTGCTGGGAAGATCCCTGGACAATGGCAAGATATAGTCCCGGCCAGCTTTTTCTCTTTAATTCTTTCGCTGGCACAGTCTCAATACACGCCGAGTGAATCCCATTTACTTTTTCATAAAGACGTAGACAGAACACCATTTTGCTACGACAATAATCTACAAGTATCAACTGGGGGCGACCGGCGGGGGAGGATTGTTTCAAATATCCCAGCTTGAGATAGGGCGTTAAAGGTGCTATTGGGGCAGGAATTGCCGTGGCAGGTCCAGAACGGAAAGTAAAGCCCGTCCGGTTTCTCTCCAATCGTCACTAAAATCATAATAATCCTGACATGGGTTGTCAGATGCGTGGCGAGAATCTAGCGGGTACACCAGCTGGGGGTTCCTTAATCCCTGGGTGGGTACCTGCGGTTTTCGGGGAAACGCGCCTCTGGTGCGATCAAGGGGGAGAGACCGCGCAAATGGCAGCGCCGTTTCAGGATCGGCCATTGAGCTCGAGGCGCCAGGCTTTCCTCGAGGAGCTAGAAAAATGGATCCGAGGCGGTGCTGAGGAGAGCCCAACGACGGTTTGCTTCGTAGGTCCTCCTGGAGTGGGCAAAACGGAGCTCCTTCGCCATTGTTTAATGTGGCTAAGCGGGATGACCGGACCTATTGTGGCGTACGGTACCGAACCCCCTCCTCCGAGTGGATTTCTTCGCGATTTTACGTCGCGACTTTTGGATCAGTGCCTTTGTGATTCGGCCCTAAGCTCTCCCACCGATTTCGCTGAGCCGTTGGGTTCTATGGACACCCTGTGGGCGGGAATGGTGGGAAAAATTCGCGCAAGCCCGCAAGTCAAGCCGGCAGTAGTGGCCATCGACGGCCTGGAGGAATTTGAAGGCACAGCAACAGTTCGCAATTTAGCTTGGTTGAACGATCTTCGGGAATGCGAGACGTTCCTTATCCTCACCAGCACACCGGGGCCGCTGGCTGACACCATCGCGAATTTGCCGCGGGCCCGGCTTTTAGAGGTGCCTCCTCATGAGTTGGATGGGGCCCGGGAGCACCTTCGATGGGTGTGGCACCTGCGGGGCTACCCTGAGTTAACCGTGGTTGAGGAAGTCCTCTGGCAAAAGGGGGACTCGATCTTCGAGCCAGCGTGGCGGCTTCCTCTATGGCTGGAGATAGCCGGCCAGTATCTTACCTCACCGCTTGTCAGACTCCGATACCACGCCCAGCCGAAGACCTTTGCCGGAGAGGTCGCCCAGCCGGTACCTACCGAGCTCCTCCAAGAGGAAGCGAAAATCCTTCCCCCGGGCGTTGAACCGTTATGCAATCACATTTTAGAAGGGTGCGAAGCTGTCCTGGGCCGAGGGTGGACGCAAGCCTGTTTGGGATTAGTGGCCATCAGCCGCCGGGGGCTCCGAGAAAGGGACTTGGCAGCCCTTGTCCCCAAATCGAGCCGGCTCTTGGAACCAACGGCGGCTCGACGAACGTGGGAGCCTGACTCATGGGATACTTTTCGGCAGTTGCTACCCGGTTGGTTTGTTTTTCGGCGCGGGTGGCAAACCTGGGACTTCGCCCACAAGTTGCTGAGACAGGCCGTACTTAATCGCTTTTGCCGAGATGTTCAGCTCAGGCAGCGGCTTCACTTGTTTTTGAGCTACCATCTTCAGACCCTTCCGGAGGAAGATCCGCTCCGACGGTACGAACTTATCTACCACATCATGGCAGCCGATGATCGAGCGCGAGCAGCAGCCCATTTAAGCGCTTTGCCTCCGGCGCCCGATAATCTTGCCTCCCTCCTTCCCCTTGAGCAATATGTGCTCGCCAAAGCTGAGGAATCACCTAATCCGGCGATCAGCTGGCTCGCCTCGCTTCTTTTGGAGCCTACCTTGAAACCCGATCAAGCCGCTGCCTTGTGTCGCTTTTTTTATCGGGATCTGCTCCCGTGGCTTCACGGCCAGCTGGATGCCCTCTCTGTTCGCAAATTGCTCGAAGCAGCAAGACAGACGATGACCGAACTTTTGCGTCAGCAACCGGATCGTATCGAATGGAATGAAGCTAGCAGGCAAATTGCTGAGGCACTAAGGGCGGTAGACCAATAGTCCCTCAAGGGGCATCCCCCCGGACTAAAAGATACCGGCCGACATGGTCTGCAAGCTTGATGCCTTTTCTTGACTTTTTGACTCTTTCTCTCGGCGCCGCGCGAACATCTGCCCACGAGGGTCCCAGCAAAGTTTTCGGAAGGCCGGCCGGACACACGATGCCGGATACCGAAGGCAGTTCACCTCTTAAGCGCAACAAAAACCCGCACATCCCTCCTGTAGCTGCGGAGTTGGAGAGATATGCGAGCCAGCCTCTCATAATAACCGGCCACCAATGACCGGCGACAAGCTTCAGCCCCGCTTAAAGAGTAAAAGTATCGCCGGTAAAGAAGCCGGAGGAACGGGGTTACATACGCAGCTTATAACACTATTTGGAAAGGCTCCCGCTGTTTGCGTCGCATCAACATGTTTGCTTCTTCATCATCCACAAAGCTATAGGCCTTAGGGTCGAACCGCACCGGGCGGGCCAAAAGCATAGCAATATTCGCCATATGACAGGCATTAACCGCGTGGCAATGACTCCACACGTCGCCAATTGGCTGGGTGTTGTCACGGATACACTCGAAAAAGTTCCGCATGTGGCTACCCGGTCGCTTTCCTTTATAAAGCTTGATCACCTCTTCATCGAGCCATTTCCGATCCGCATCGGTGAGCTCCTCGATCGGCTTGCCAGTGAGGCTTCCGCGGTTGACCCGGATCCGCCCCTCGCTGCCTGTGATGATTAATTCGTTGGGGCCACTGAATAGCGTAATAACATTGCCGTTTGGCAGCCTAAGATCCACTTTGAAGGTCTTGGCAACATTGTACGCCACGGGAAGTTCCTCGAAGGGTTTCCGACCTAAGAGGGTATCTCGCATCAATTCCCGGCCTAGAGGGAAATCCCACTCAAGCGGAATTGCCTCGATGGCACCGGTCTCTTCACCGCCCAAGGCCCACATGGCAATGTCGGTGTGATGCACTCCCCAGTCGGTTACCTGTCCACCGGAATACTCAAACCACCACCGGAAGTTCCACCCAATGCGGTTCGGGCAGAAGGGGACATACGGGGCTTGCCCTAACCACAAGTCCCAATCGAGATGTTCCGGTGGATCTTGAGTGGGAAACGGACCTCCTGAGGTCGCCTGCCCAACGGAGGCCAGCGCATGCAAGGGGTTACCTAGCCTACCGCTGCGAGCCATTACCACGGCCTTCAAGAACATGGCATTAAATTCACTGCGTTGCTGAGTGCCAACCTGAAAGATTTTGCCAGTTTGTTCCACCGCTTTGCAAATAATGTGGCTCTCCTCCATGGTCAGCGTGAGCGGTTTTTCGCAGTAAACATGTTTGCCAGCTTTAAGCGCGTCGATACAAATTTTGGTATGCCAATGGTCAGGGGTGCCACAGGTGATGACATCGATGTCTTCCCGATCAAGAACCTCCCGATAATCTTTGTAGATTTCGCAGTCGCCACCAACCGACTTCGCGAATCGCTCCGCGTTAGACCGATCGGGATCGGCGCAAGCAATCACCTTCCCAAATTGGGCAGCTTGGCGACCAATATCACTCCCGCGTCCGCCTACCCCAATTGCTGCTATGCCGAAGCCCTCATTCGGCGACTGTTTTCCCCATGCCTTTCGCAGCCAAAGTGTGGGAACACAAAAGCCACCGACTCCTAAAGTCGTACCCTTGAGAATCTGTCGCCTTGTCAAACCGTTTCGATGCATCTCGGTGCTCCTTAACTGGAAACGGTACTTACACTCATGGCGTCCAATTTCGGCACCTGTCGATCGAGTCCGGGGCCAAGCAATTTTGTCGTGATCCCGGAGATTTAAACAAATCAATTTTAACTGGGACGAAATAGAAAAACCCAGCCGCCTATCCGAGTTTGGCATAGCGAGCCTTTTACGGGGTCGTCAACTTCGGACTTTCGTAAAATCGTGTGGCGCCGACTACGACCGAAAGTTAGCGATGACCTCCGTGTCAGCAGTCAACGCCCAGTGCCACCATCACTCGCCGAGTTCTAATAGGGTGATTGTACTAGCCTCGTTGTTTTTCAGCTATAAAAGGCAGGCCATCAAAGGCTTTTTGGCTTCAAAGCCCAGGATCAGCCGAATTATCCGGCACCCCTTTCTCTCGTGGCACACAAGCACACCTCGCTTTCCACCACACCGGATCCATCCCGTGCTAAGTGTCTTTTCCCTGGTTTTCGCCAGACTGCCGAGCCTTCCCCAGAGAATCTGTCTCTTTCGGAAGCACTTCGCCCGGTTGGGAAAACCACGCGGACTGGAATAAAATGAGCGTAATCAAAGGACCCAGCTTTGACAATCGGAAAAGCAGCCAGTTCGGCGGTCGCTCGGTACTAGCCCGCAGCAGGTTTTGCCGTGCAAATAGTTTTGATCGGCAATAAATCGGATCGGAGCTTACTGCCTTTTGGCTCTTTAGATTGCGTTCTTGGGGTCCTGAGTTAAGCTTGCGAGTGGGCATGGGCTCATAGTGTCTTGCGGCGAGCATCAACGAATTGGTCGTCTGTTGGCTCCGTGACACCGCCCCGGAGACAAACTTTGCTGCTTTATGAGCTGGCCGAGCCAGAAAAACCTGAAATCCCCGCAGAATTCAGACTATTTTCAGCGGAAGGAGACCGGAGGTGAATTTACGGCATCAGGTGTCCCGGCCAAGTCAGACAAAGATTATCGCGACGCTGGGTCCCGCCTGCGAGAATCCGGAAGTGCTTACGCGCATGCTTCAGGCAGGGGTGGATATTGTACGAATAAACTCGGCTCATGCTACGATTGAGGACTGCCATGTCCTAGTGAGCAGGGTCCGGGAGCTGTCGGCTGGGTTAGGCACACCGGTGGGGATTCTGTTAGACTTGGCGGGGCCCAAACTGCGACTCGGCCAGTTGGTAAACGATCACGTCCATTGCCGAGAGGACACCATAATACGTTTTGTTCGGGGTGAAACGGCTCAAAACCCGGACGAATTAGTATGCTCCTATCCATCTTTTATTGACGAAGTAGGGCCAGACGACCGAATCCTGTTGGCAGATGGAACGGTCAGTCTGCTCGTTGAGAAAGTTTCCAAAGAGGCAGCTTATTGTCGGGTAATTCAACCGGGCGTGGTGCGCAGTCGCCAGGGAATAAATGTCGTGGGAATTAAGTTTCGCGTTCGGGCTCTAACAGAGACCGACCGGGAGTTCGCAAGTTGGGGTGCGGAAAACGATATAGATTTCCTCGGCTTGAGCTTTGTGCGTTTCCCGGAGGAAGTGCGAGAGCTGAAAGCCCTGCTCCAATCGAAACGCAGCGATGCCCAAGTCATCGCAAAGATAGAAAAGGCAGAAGCCCTGGAAAACCTTCCCGAAATCATTCAAGCAGCCGATGCTGTGATGATCGCCCGGGGGGATCTAGGTGTTGAGACGGACATAGCTCAGTTGGCTGTGGTGCAAAAGAAAATTATCCGTCTGTGTCGTCAGCATTGTCGGCCGGTTGTGGTAGCCACTCAGATGCTGGATAGCATGCAGCAGCAAGTCCTGCCCACGCGGGCGGAGGTGGCCGATGTCGCCAACGCGATTATCGACGGAGCCGACGCCTGCATGCTTTCCGGCGAAACGGCCTTGGGCCGACACCCTGTCGAGGCCGTGACCATGATGCACCGCATCGCCCTGGCTACGGAGGAATTCACTTCCCAGCAGTTTGAAGCGGCGCCATGCTCCTACGATGGAGGAGAGGGCGAGGCTATCACGACGGCCACCGTGGAGGCTGCTGTGCACCTAGCTGCCCGAATTGGCGCTCGGTTGATCGCTGCCGGCACCGCCACCGGCCGCACCGTTCTTAAAATCTCCCGCCACCGATTAGGAGTGCCGGTTGTGGGGATTACGGACAACCCAGCGGCTTTGCGACGGATGTGCCTGTATTGGGGTGTCATCCCGTTGGGCGGCCCGAAAGCGCCAGATCCGGAAGGACTCCTCCGTTTCGTGGTCAATTGGGGGAAACACGCGGGATTTCTCGCCAGTGGGGATCGAGTGGTGGTTATTTCCGGCACTGGGATCCATCAGGCGGTGCAAAATCTTATCATTGCTCACCAAGTTGATTGACTTTCCATTGTGGTGTTATTTGACCCCCCCTCAATACTAGTCGCTGGTTGGGAGAGCTCCCGGCGGGATCTCCCCCGGCCTTCAATAACCTCATTGAAATTACTCGCCCGGCCAGGAAAGTTAGTCATCCTCGCGTCAGCAAAAGAAATCCAAACCAAAGTTGGAATTGGCCTTACGTGAGGCGTCACCACAGATGTGTCGTGGAGTGCTCGAACTTTTCCTTCCCGGTCACTTTCCGCTCTAAGCTTGCGGTCAAACGGATTTTTGCAGCGGTTAGGGTTCCAGGTACCGTCGTTTGGGGGACCCGCTCAAAGCGAGGTGGCTTTTATCCAGCTAGAGAAGTCGTGCCAAAGGCGCCAAGGTCCCATCTTCCGCAATCTAAACCTCGGCTTGATGAGTATTCCCAAAAGAAATTCACAGGGGTTTTAGAAGTTAATTTTCCGGCGTCGCCAAGGGTCTAGTCAGGCAGTGATCTTCTCCCCATCTTGCCTTCGTGCGAAAAATTGCGATGTCAGCCCACGAAATTTGGCAATGCAATCTGGGGCGCTACCGGTTTCTCATAAAATACACACTGTTGGGGTCTATCGAGTAACACTATTGGGGTGTATCGAGTAACTATAGGGAGTGGGAAGCGGTTACAGGGGCAGCAGTTACTGGACTTTATGTGGCCCTGATTCATGTGGGGGTTAGCATAGGATTACGAGGGACTAATTCGAGACGGACCATCAATGAGGGAATGGTTAAGCAGTCTTATTTCGGCGGTTCTATCAGTAGCCCAGGCTTTTTGGATTACGCTGAAGCAATGGCTTCAGACCTACCGCCCTTCGCGGGGGACTTTTACCCGGGCCTACGAGTTTCCGGAGCGTCCAGCGATTATTCTGCCTCGGTTTCGCGGTTTTCACCGATATGATTTAACAAGCTGCATTGCATGCGGTCGGTGCGCCCGCGATTGTCCCGTGAGCTGCATCTACATTGAAAAAGAGCGGGTAGCTGGCCGAAAGGGCTTTCGTGTTAAAAGCTTCATTATTGATTACTCTAAATGCATGTTTTGCGGGTTCTGCACGGAGAATTGCCCCACGGACTGTATCTTCATGGGTCAGACTTACGACCTAAGTTGTCTGAGTAGGGACGGGTGCGTTGTTGACTTCGCCAAGCTCCCCCTAGAGATTGCGTGGGGTTATGGGCGGCTAAATCCATCAGCAGTGGCCCTTTCGAAATACGTTCTCCTTCCGGTTCACGAAGGACCGCAGCAGTGAAACAACAGATTTGCACCGGATCAGAATCTCTTCTAAGTTCCCAAGCACCAAATGAACCGTTTGCAGACACATATTTCACTCTTCGGTCAGCTCAGGTGCTCATCCCGGAGCTTCGAATGCGTCTGCGAAAGCTTAGAGATTTAGCCCGCCAACTGTGGGAACGAAGGCGCGAAATGCATTATCTTTTAACTCGAGCCAACTCAACGCCGGGTTGCACCCCGCGGATGTACCAGGAGGAGTGGGCCGCTGCTGTGAAACACTTAGAGCATCAGTGGGAGTTATTGAAGACCGAAGTGGTGGCGGTTCGGCAGCTCGGCGTCTTACCGCGGAGCATCGTCGATGGCGTCGTCGACTTTCCTTGCGTGATCCATGATCGAAGGGTCTTTCTCTGTTGGCAGGTGGATGAACCCACCATTCTATATTGGCACCCGGTTGGAGCAGGATTTTCGGAAAGGTTGCTCCTCCACGACCTGGGATCTCCTCTTTGGGAATTTTCGGGCAGCACCTCCTTCGTTGCACGGTCGCATTAATGGTGCCACCATGCCACCGGTTGTTCCCGCGCGGCTACTGCGTCGGTTGCGTCCCAATACCGGGAGAGCAAAATTCTTGAATCCTCCTGGCGATGGAGCATGCGAGAGTTCCTTTTGGGTGTCCGAGGGATGAAGCACGGCGTGAGGTGACCTCTCCTCAAATGCCCGGTCAAGGTTTCTCGGGGACATTTGCCGGTCGAAAGTTGTAAGTACAGGCTGGTGAGAGAACTCCTTCCCCACTAGAATACATTTTTGCGAACCGTGTGATCGCCATCACGGGCGTCCCTCCTAACTTGTTCGCAAATAGGACGCTGATTTTTGATGGTCCCGATCTTATAAATCTAGGTTTGCGTGTTGGGCACCCTGATGGTCTCCTGAGGCACTTCGGTGGGCGGATTATCTGTCCGCTAGGATTATTAGTTACACCCATCCGGCAGTGGGATCAACTAAGAGAGCAGCTAGTAAAAATCGGCCAGGAGTCGCGAGGAACGAGCAGTGACCACTCCCCAAGAACTCATTGCTATTTGGGTCGTGTTCATTGCCGGAGCGGCGGGCACGATTTGGCTTGGCCTGGTCTTGGGCAAGCTCATTCGGCCTCACCATCCCTCAGGCGAAAAGCTGCTTCCTTACGAGTGCGGGGAGGAGCCCATCGGAGAGGCTCGCGTTCAATACGACCTTCGAATATACGTCGCAGCTCTGCTGTTTCTGATATTCGATGTGGAGATCGCTCTTCTTTATCCTGCCGGTATGATGTTAGGGAAATTGAACCGCTGGCGTCATTCTGTGGCAAACGCTTCCGACCGCGTCCCTAGGCCAAACAAGCTCGACAGCGCGGGTGCGACCACATCTCTTGTTAGCTTCCCGCTTACCGATTCGGATGGCGTGGAGGATAAATTCTTAAATCCAAAAACTCAACCTTCACCCGCGGACACTTTGGAGACCCTCCGGTTGGCCCCCTCTGCCGGGGGTGGATCCACTCGGGTAAGATGGCCGGATAGGAGAATCGCTCATCCTCAAATGCTTCAAAACGAGCATGTCTCACGCAAGAAGGAAGTTGAGGGCATGATGCTACCCGAGCAAAGCAAAGTAGTTGTAGGGAATTCTCTCAAACAAAAGGATCTTCTGCATAAAGTGACATGGATGATCACTGGCGAGATTGTTGTTTTCTTTGCATTCCTATTACTCGGTTATGCCTATCTTTGGCGATGCGGCGATTTAGAATGGTTCCGACCCGGGATTGGTCAGATTTCCTCTGGCACGGACATAAACTTGCGGTGTGTAAGAGATGAGACATTTCCAGGTGGATGAACATTCGCACAGTCTTGCCATGCGAGAAGCCAGGATCTTCACGCGTCCACAACCAAGAGTTGGGTTGACGCCGAATCTGGGAACGGGGACTTCATCAGCCGTAATAGGGGCGCTATGGACAAATAAATACTACTTTTGATCGGAATCAACTGGGGTTGAGTTTGATGCAACATTTTGCCGCGAGTGACGGACGCGAGTTGGTGTATCTTCCGGAGAAATTTTCTTGTAAAAGCTCCAGTAACCGTGCTCAGCCGCCGGCATTTACAGCTCCCCTCACTGGTTGCGGAAGAAGGCATTTGGGAAAGAGTTTCCGGTGTGCAAATGCCGCGAACATCTCCGGCAAATGAGTCAGCGGAAGAAGCAGTTGATCGCGGTTCGCGAATCTGCTTTTTAGAAAGTAATGAAAATTTTCTGGGGCTTTATACTGGAAGGGTAGCTCATAAAGGATTAAGGCACAAATACCAAAAAGGTTTGGCTAAAAATTACGGATGACTCAGGACAGATACGAAGATTGTTAGGCAAGAATGCGAGATGTCACACAGATTTTTCACAAACTAAGTGAACGATTTGCTGAAAAAATTGTTCGGTTAGAAACCCAGAATGTAGATCCCTGGATCGAGGTAGAGTCCACGTCGATCGCACTGGTCGGCTTTTTTTTGCGAGATGAGGCCGATCTTTTGTTCCGAATGCTTAATTGCATTACGGCCGTTGATTATCCTCCTTCAAAAATTCCCGACGAAACGAACGATTGGGGAAGATTGGAGCTCATCTATCATTTGACAAGCCTGGATTACGGCAGTCGTCTCGTGCTCAAAGTGGTGCTCCCGCGCTGGAAAGACAACGTTCCCGGGAGACTGCCGGAGGTCCCCACGGTCAGTCCGGTGTGGCCCACGGCGACTTGGCATGAACGGGAGATTTTCGACCTTATGGGAGTGTATTTTGTTGGCCATCCGGATTTACGGCGCATCCTCTGCCCGGAAGATTGGGAAGGACATCCGTTACGAAAGGACTACGAAATGCCTAGGGAGTACCACGGTATTCCCTTGAAGTGAACGGCAACGGTAGTTCGAAACACATGAGCTGTTCCCCCTAGGATCACATAAGCGATCCGACACTTGTTGAGAGCAACCAATTGGTCAACGATAGCAAAATCAACCAGAATCCCACAAGATATAGCCGCAAGCCAACAATAAGGGAGAGGTTCGCTTCGGTAATCATGGTGGATGATAGCGGAGAGTCTTCCCGTCCATGGCCAAACAGCAATCTATCCTGCCTGCGGAACAATGGGAAAGTTTCGACATTCAAACGGAGGAACTGCTCGTCAACATGGGGCCGCAGCATCCGAGCACTCACGGGGTGCTTCGGCTTGTTTTGCGGACACGTGGAGAGACGGTGCTCGAGCTCACGCCATTCATCGGCTATCTGCATCGGTGCGCGGAAAAAATCGGGGAAAATGTCTCCGCCCAACAGTGGATTCCGTACACCGACCGTTTGGACTATCTGGCCGCGATGAACATGAATTTGGGTTGGGCGCTAACCGTAGAAAAACTCTTAGGTATGACGGTGCCTGAGCGTGGCCGGCACCTTCGAGTAGCACTTGTTGAGCTTGACCGTATTGCAAGTCATCTGGTGGCCGTGGGTACTTATGCCCTGGATTTGGGCAATTTCACCCCCTTTATGTACTGTTTTCGTGAGCGGGAAAAGATTCTCAACCTCTTCGAACAAATAAGTGGCGCACGACTCACGTTTAGCTTTATCGTGGCAGGGGGCGTTCGAGCTGATGCTCCTGCCGGCTGGGTAGAAGCTTGTAGAGAGTTTTTGGATCAGCTTCCGACAACTCTGTCCCAGGTCCACCACTTGTTGAGCACCAATGCAATTTTCGTCCGCAGAACCGCGGGAATCGGTGTGCTCACCAAGGAATTGGCGATCGGGTACGGTTGCAGCGGCCCAGTGCTTCGGGCAAGCGGGGTACAGTGGGATCTTCGCCGACATGGGGAACCGATTTACACGTCGCTTTATGAAGATTACCATTTTGAAATTGCTGCCCCCAATCCCTCGGGGCGGTATCCTCCGGCAGAGGAATTGCCCCTGCCGCCGCCTGAAGCGGTTGTGGGGGATTGCTGGCATCGATATTTCGTCCGCATGTATGAAATCCATCAAGCGGCCAAGCTGGTACGCCAAGCCCTAGAAAAATATGAGGATTCTGGGGGACCGGTCGGTAGCCCCATCAAGCACACCCACAAGTTGCCCAAGGGTGAGGCCTACCTAGAGACCGAGTGTCCCCGCGGGCAGATGGGGTTTTTTGTCGTTGGGCGGGATTCGCCTGTTCCGTGGCGCGTTCGGGCTCGCAGCAGCTCATTTTGTAATTTATCCGTTCTGCCCGAGCTGTGCCGCGGCGCGTTTATCGCCGATGTCCCGGCGATCCTGGGCTCCCTTGACATCGTTCTGGGGGAAGTCGACCGGTAGCCACCATCGCCTTGGTCAAACGCGTGTGCCGTTTGGCAAGCGCGGTAATTTTCACGGAATCGGAAGGGGCGAGCCAAAACTGGAGGATTTGAGGCCTCACTCGCTGAGTTTCCAATCGTTAAGTCTTTCCATAAGCAGAGCTACCCTTATTTAGGGTCGTTCTAACCCGTTTTCGGTGTGTCGTTATCGAACACTTGAAATGCTGGGGAGGTCCTTTCAAAAAGCCAAGTAAACCTAATGGGAAATGGCCGTACTCTCCTGCCTAGGTCTTTTGGTATTAGTGGGATCGGCAGCCGCGTTTTTGATTTGGGCTGAGCGAAAAATAGCTGGCCGAATTCAAGACCGTTATGGCCCCACGCGTGTGGGCGGACGATTTGGCTGGCTGCAGTCCGTAGCCGATGGTATTAAGATTTTGGGCAAGGAGGACATCATTCCGGCTAGCGGAGACCGCCTGCTGTTTCGCTTGGCACCGTATCTTGCTTTCGTGGCTGCCTTTTCCTGGTACATAGCTCTTCCTTTCTCCGATAGGCTTGTGGTCGCCCGCACGGACATTGCTGCCTTGTTCGTCGTTGCGGTGGCGGGACTTGAGGTTTACGCCATCCTGCTGGGCGGTTATGCCTCAGGCGGCAAGTGGTCCCTCATCGGAGGAATGCGTGAAACCGTGCAAGTGATCAGCTATGAGATTCCCCTGACCCTAGGCGCGATCATCCCGGTTGTCCTCACCGGCAGCATGGATCTTGTTGCGGTAGGGGAGGCTCAAAAAGGTGGATTTTGGAATTGGTACATCTTTCATAATCCCTTTGCGTTCCTTGGATTTTGGGTGTTTGTGACTGCTGCTGCGGCAAGTCTAAACCGCGCCCCTTTCGATCTGCCGGAAGCCGAGAGCGAACTGGTTAGTGGGTACATGACGGAATACTCGGGATTTCGCTGGGCCGCATTTATGCTGAGCGAATACATAGCCATATTCGCAATGTGTTTATTAACGGCGGTTCTGTTTCTAGGCGCATGGCACATGCCGTTACCCATTTTCGAATGGTTCGGATGGAAATCCGGCAACAGCTACTTGCACTACTGGATGAGCCATATATTCGAGGCGGCCATCGTGGCTACAAAAGCACTATTTGGGGCCATGGTGCTCATGTGGGCACGTTGGAGTTTGCCTCGACTGCGGATCGACCAAGTGATGATAGTGTGTCTAAAATATTGCCTTCCCTTGGGAGCACTGGCCTTCATCGGATGCCTCTTGTGGCAGACGCTATTCCCGGGTGGGATTTTCTCGGCGGTGATAAACTTCTAGCCCACAAGGCAGGGAATTGGTAAAAAGTGATTTCGTTATAATTTGGCGCCAAGAGTCAAGAGGTTAGTTCAGATTCTGCGGACTTTACCTGTTTGGGCCGCCCGAGGACTACGCCCGACGCAAAAACTGGGGTTAGACGGGCGACGAAAGGTCGGGAAATTTTGGCCCGCTACCTGTTTACTGAAAGTCGGGGCCGCAGTTCCTCCTTTAACCCGCAAAGAAGCTCGAGGACACCCCAGCTATGTACGTGGTGGTATCGCCATAAATAAGTGACATCCGGGATATGGGGCTGAACGAGCTTTCGCCAGAGAAGTTCGGGGAAAGCCCCGGTCTGTGCGGAAGAGCAATTTCGTTCCCTTTACGCGGTGGAAGATGGAAAACTTGCTCGAAGTACTACTTTTTTATCTCTTTGCCGGCGTCGCCTGCGGGGGCGCCCTTGGTGTAGCTCTCGGGCGGGACATTGTGCGATGCCTCCTTAGCCTGGTGTTGACTCTGGGAGCTGTAGGAGGGCTGTTTTTTACTGCGGGGGCAGCCCTCGTGGGCGTAATCCAAATTCTGCTTTACCTGGGAGGAACCGTAGTCGTTCTAATTTTTGGCGTAATGCTCACATCGCCACACGTTCAGCCTCAGCTAGAGACCGGCTTGAAGGAGAAAGTGTTGGCGGCCACCGTCTGCATGGCCCTTTTCGGAATCCTCATGGGGACCGGATATTGGATCTTTGCTCACCCTCTCGCGGAAAGTGGCTCCCAGGTCATTTCGGCGCCGGCAGGTGGTCTCTCCGAAACAGAAGCCGTGGCAGCAAGCCTTTTGGGACTCCGCGTGCTTCCCAGCGAGGAAACACGCATAAGCAAGGCAAGTCCTGGCTTCCATTGTCTTTTAGCCTTTGAAGTCGTCTCGATCCACCTGTTGGTAGTGTTGGTGGCTGCCGCCTATTTTGCGCGAGCTCGTAGGCCACGGTTACCGGAATAAATCGATGTTAAAGGAGGGGACACTTGGCGGAATAAACTCGCTTCACAAAAGCTAACAACGCTCTCACCCATCAATCGGGGTAGCCCACGCGATCGCCTCGGGCGTGTTGTGTGACGCAAGGAGATGAACATTCGGGAGGAGCACCCGAAAGGTAAGCCAATAGCGCGGCATGTGGAACTCTGGCTCATAGGCACACTTTGACACCGACAAATCTAAGTTGTGATGAGTTCAATAACATTTTTTCACTATTTCGCTGTGGCCTGCTTCCTTTTTGTTACGGGCCTTTTTTGCATCCTCAGTAAACGAAACGTCATTGCGGTCCTCCTCGGCGTCGAATTGGTCCTCAACGCAACAAATCTCAATTTGGTAGCCCTTGGCAGATTCCCGGGTTGGCAACCACAATTAGCTCATGAAGGTCAAGTTCTTGCGCTGTTTGTCATCGTACTTGCGGCGACGGAAGCAGCGCTCGCCCTGGGAATAGCATTATGTTTTTATTCCTTGCACCGCGCCCCAGATCTCGATGAGGCTCAAGACCTAAAAGGGTAGAGAAAAGCAGTGAATTCGGTGGTTTGGCTGCTACTAATAGCTTGGCTTTTGCCCCTCGCATCATTTGCGACCATTCTTCTTGGCGGGCACCGTTTCAGTCGGTTAGGATGGGTAGCAGGCCTCTTGGCCACGGGAAGTATCACCGCCTCGTTTTTGTGTTCTCTTGCTGCGGCAGCGACGTGGCTTTGGCAGAACCCTCCTCTTATGCATGCCCAAAGTGATCACCACGAACCTCTTCTCAATAAGCCCCACAATAACCTGTCCCCCCACCCGGCGGCGGCCGAGATTCCGTCGGCAGGATCCATGAGGGTTCTTTCGGGAGTTGACTCCTTCGGTAACCGCGAAGGTTACTTCGCATTAAAAGAGTCGGACGGAAGGCTTAACATTGCCCAACGCGGCGAGCTTCCCTATGGTACCAGCCGCATGGCAGGCGGCTTACCAAGTTCGACTCTTAATCGTCTAAATCTCCAGAGCCACGATCGCTCGGCAAAATCCCCACCGGGGGCAATTGTCGGGGATTGGTATACCGTCGCGGAATTCGGCACGCTCCGGATGACGCTCGGTTATTACGTCGACAGTTTAACCATACTCATGATGCTAATGGTGACTTTGGTGGCCACATGTATCCATGTATATTCCTTTGGCTATATGCGTGAGGAATTACAGGATGTGGTAGAGGATCCCGAAGCACGAGTGGACAACTCTGCTCAGCCTTTGCAGCGCCCCGGGAGATTTGCTAGGTTCTATCAATTTCTTTCACTTTTTTGCTTCAGCATGTTGGGATTGGTGTTGGCCAACAATTTGTTTATGATTTTTGTCTTCTGGGAGCTAGTGGGCATTTGTTCGTTCTTGCTGATCGGTTTTTACTTGGAAAGACCTTCGGCCGTTCGAGCTGCCACTAAGGCTTTCGTGGTGAACAGAGTGGGCGACTTCGGAATGATGGTTGGCCTTGCGGCTTTGTGGGGTGCAGGGGGCACCCTGGCCTTCGCCGAGTCATCCAAAGACCCCGGCCTATTCTCCCGGGCTCGGACGGTTTATGAACAAGCTGTTACATCCTCGGCTGTGGCCCAGGAAAAGCCCGCGAAGGTGCAAGAACCATCGGCGCCACCAGGGCCACCGGGTTTGCCCCATCGCTTAAGTTATACTCTCCTTGTACTGGGAGGCCTTGGAGTTTTCTGCGGTTGCGTGGGGAAAAGCGCTCAGTTTCCCTTGCACGTGTGGTTGCCCGACGCGATGGAAGGTCCCACCCCGGTTAGCGCCCTTATTCACGCAGCGACGATGGTAGCCGCCGGTGTGTACCTTGTCGCCAGATTCTATCCCGTGTTGATGCCAGAGGTTCTCCTCTTTGTGGCGATGGTGGGTCTAACGAGCGCCGTCATGGCTGCAACCATGGCACTTGTGGCAGGCGAGATAAAACGCGTCCTCGCCTTTTCTACCGTTAGCCAGCTAGGATTTATGATGTTTGCCCTTGGAATCGGCGGGTGGGTGGCCGGCATTTTCCACTTACTGACACATGCGTTTTTCAAAGCGCTTCTGTTCCTTGGCGCCGGATCGGTAATTCACGCGACTGGCACCGGAGAAATCTCTCGACTGGGCGGACTCTGCCGAAAGATGCCGTGGACAGCTGTTACCATGCTTGTGGGATGTCTCGCGATTGCAGGGGCAGGCATTCCCCTTGTGGTGGGGCTGAGCGGCTTCCATTCCAAAGATGCCATTTTCGCCCAGGCATCTCTGCTTGCGTTGAAAGGTTCTCCGGTGGGGCGGCTATTCCTCGCCTTGGCTGCGGTAGCGGCCTTTCTCACAGCGTTTTATATGTTCCGGCTTTGGTACCTGACATTCGTTGGACCGTCGCGACAGTCCCACCTCTTGGCGCACGCCCACGAATCTCCCGCGATAATGATATACCCGCTTGTGATCCTAAGCATCTTTGCTGTGGCAGTGGGTTGGAAAATCCCTGGCGTTGGTTGGGGAATCCCGGAGATATTGGAACAAGCTCGGCCGGGGGTGGGACTCTCTGGCATCATGTGGCGCTGGTGGGTTCTTCCTCCCGAAGCAGAATCACATTTACCGTATGTGCATAAAGTTGCCTCGTGGGTCGCCTTTGCCGCGGGCGTTTCCGGATTTCTCCTGGCCACCATGATCTACGGGTTACGACTCCTGGACGCCGCCCGATTGAGGGCCGCCTGTGGGTGGATTTGCTACGTCCTGGAACGACGCTATTTCATCGACGAACTTTATGAGCGCGTTTTCGTGCGGGCTGCGCTTCTTCTTGCCAAAAGCGCGGCCTTTGCAGACAAAGTTCTAATTGATGGTTGTGCTCACACCCTGGCCCGACTCACCCACAGGGCAGCGTTGGCTGAAGAGGCCATCGACCGGCGCGTCGTCGACGCCGGCTTTAATACGCTAGGACACCACCTGTTTCAACTGGGGCTTCTTATGCGGAGAGTTCAAACAGGATTTCTGAGGCAGTATCTAATGCTCGCCCTTGTGGGAACAATTATCATCTTTGTACTAGCCCACCTTTTTTAGCAGCCACGAGAAGATGCGAGAAGGCTTTAAGCTTGGATTTGGCAACACTACGGACCGAATATGTTTGCGATCCTTGAGAGTTTCACCAGCCCGTTTGCGATCCTTAGCGCGATAGTTTTTCTTCCGGTGCTCGCAGCCCTGACAGTGGCTTTCATGTCCCGGCAAACCCAGGAGGAGACACGAATTTTTTCCCTTTGGATTACGTTGCTTGTGTTGATTGCGGTACTTGGGCTGGCAATTGCCGGCGGAAGTCGGCCGGGAATACTCTCCCGCAGTTGGGATCAGGGGCGAGTTCAGTATGGCTTTTCCGTGCCTTGGATTGAGAGATTCGGCATTTTTTACTTTTTCGGCATCGACGGAATTAATTTTCCGCTCATTTTGTTGGCGGCTCTTCTGGGCACTTTGGCGATGCTGGCGAGCTGGGGGATTCGGGATCAGGTGCGAGCTTACTGCGCGCTGTTCTTACTTCTTCACGGGGGAATACTTGGGGTGTTTCTTGCGCTTGATTTGTTCCTTTTTTATATCTTTTGGGAGGTGGTTCTCCTGCCGATGTACTTCCTGATTGGGATATGGGGTGGCCCGCGAAAGGAATATGCGGCAATTAAATTCTTTTTGTTTACACTGGCCGGCAGTGTGGCCATGCTCGTGGCCATATTGATGCTCTACTTCTATAGCGATCTGCGCCTCTTAAACGAAATTGTCCTTCAGAGCTGCTTCATAGATCCGGGAATCCTTTCTCATGGCCGGGGGCAGCCGATTCACACATTCAACATGTTAGCCCTTGCGGAGCTGGGACGCCTGCCACACTCCCCATTCAACCAATTGCTTTGGGGTGTTCCTGTACACACATGGGTATTTTGGCTTCTGATGTTTGGTTTTTTAATCAAGTTACCAGCTGTACCTTTTCACACATGGTTGCCCGATGCCCACGTGGAAGCCCCTACACCGATCTCCATGCTTTTGGCCGGGGTGCTGCTCAAAATGGGCGGCTACGGCATTTTGCGATTATGCTACACCGTCTGCCCGGCAGATGCATATCAGTTCGCTTGGGTCATCGCAGCCATCGGGCTTTTAAGTATTGTATACGGGGCATTCGCTGCATTGGCTCAAAGCGATTTCAAGCGGCTGGTCGCCTATAGCTCTGTCAGTCACATGGGATATGTACTGCTGGGGCTTGCTGCATGGTCGATTGTTCCGGGTGATCCTGGATCGCGTCAGTACTGGACGATGGGTATGTGTGGGGCGATGTATCAAATGGTGGCCCATGGGATCACCTCGGCCGGTATGTTCTTCCTCGTGGGGGTCGTTTACGACCGAGTGCACCACCGGGAACTAAGTAAGTTCGGTGGGCTTTTTAATCGCATGCCTGTCTACGGGGCGGTCTCCCTTGTAATCTTTTTTGCGGCTATGGGACTACCGGGCCTTTGCGGTTTCATAGGTGAATTTTTGGTAATCATGGCGGCTTGGCGATTCCACCCAGTAGCGGCAATCCTGGCTGCCTCCGTGATCATTCTCACTGCTGGCTATATTTTGTGGACTTTGGCCCGGGTGCTTCTTGGTCCCACATACCGCGGGCCCCATCCGGAGCAGCTGACAGACATGAATCCCCGCGAATGCTGGGTGGCAATCCCTTTGGCCGTGATGGCCGTCGTGCTGGGAATTTACCCCAAGCTGTTGCTCGGTTTTTGCCAACCAAGTATCAGTCGGACCGTTTACCAACTTGCTGTGTGGAGTGAACGACTTCCCCAGTTGTCGGAACGCAATTGCTCTCCAAAAACGTCGGCCAGGCCACCCATCGGGCAACCAATTCCGCAGGAATCCCAGACGCCTTCGGTCGGAGAGGGTCCGAAAATTATTGGAACTGACCATGATAGGGCAAACGAAAGCGCTGCCGTTGGCCCGCACTCCTGGGATTTACCTGGGGGCAGGGGAGAGAAAACGTCGTCGCCGGATACTAGCCTGCGAGCTGCCGAGAACAATACCTTAGACCGCAGCAATTCCACGCTCGAAAACTAGAGCATTAAAATCGCACCTCGCAGATGCTACCCCGGCACAAGGTTGATCAATTTGGTGCCACCGTTAGAAGAAAACATGAATGCAAGTGGCGTCGGGAAACTGCCACCGATCGATGATCGTAGGCCCACCCAGAGACCATGACCGATCCCGTTGTCGCAGTTAGTTTGGAGAGTGTCATTGATCTATACCGCGATCTTCCGGGCGTAGCAGCAGAGCTGGCCCTAGGCGGGAGCATCATCCTTTTTCTCCTCCTGCGAATGACCTTCCCCAAATGGAGACAAAGCGCGTACTTTGCAGCCTTTATGGGTTCTCTGTTGGCTTTCGGACTTGCGATGGGCTGGAACCTCCCCGAAGCCCGGGAAGCTTTTGGTGGCCTGCTGATTCACGATGCTTTTGGTCAGTTTTTTCGCGTGTTGCTCCTTGGTTTCTTGGTGCTTTTCGTAATTTTCACCATGCTCTCCCGTTTTCCACCGTTTATTATTTCCACCGAATTTTTCCTCTTCGTTTTCAGCGGGATCCTGGGCATGTGCCTCATGGCGAGAGCAAACCATTTGCTTCTGGTGGTGCTAACGATGGAAATGGCAAGTCTCCCGAGCTATGCCCTCGCCGGGATCCGAAGACTGGAGCCACGAGGTACCGAGGCTGCTCTGAAGTTTGCCGTATTTGGGGCGGTCAGTTCCGGCTTGATGTTCTTCGGGCTTAGTCTTCTTTCCGCACTTACAGGATCTCTTCACCTGGCGGGCATGTCGGCACAGTTATCCGAACGCTTAGGGCAGTTGGGAAATCATCCGGCAGAACTATCCTTTCTGGCGGCAGCACTAGTGTTAGCAGGTGCCGGTCTAGCGTTCAAGCTATCGCTCGTCCCCTTCCATTTTTGGACGCCAGATGTCTTCGAGGGGGCCACTGCAGAGGTGGGCACTTTTCTTTCAGTAGCATCGAAACTCGCAGTTCTTGCCCTGTTTATTCGGCTACTGACGGCTTGGGTTGCCCCCCTAGCGGTTGGCTCCCTAAATTTGGGCATGGAGAGCCCAGGCCCGTTTATCCAAAGTTTTGTGACTTCGGCCAGCGAGATCGACATGGCCGCTAACGGAGTGCTGTCGCAAAAGGTTGCTTTGATTCTCGGGATTGTTGGGGGGATTTCTTGTACATTTGGGAATTTGGTCGCTTTTGGTCAAACCAACATCAAGCGACTGCTTGCATACTCGACAATTGCCCACGGGGGCTACATTACCATGGGGCTTGCTGGTGTAACCGCTGCTTTGGGAGCACCCCGAGAAATTTGTCAACAGGTCCTGGCCAGTGTTCTTTTTTATGCGATTGTGTACCTTCTGATGAATCTCGGGATTTTTGCTGTCGCCACATTTCTGCGTAACAAGTTGAGCACCGAGGAAATCGACAAATATCGCGGGTGGGGGAGGCATGATCCGGTACTTTTGATCACGGCAACGGTGTTCCTATTCAGCCTGGTGGGACTTCCGCCGTTTGCCGGCTTCATTGCTAAGTTTGCCCTTTTCGCAGCACTAGCCCAAGCACGACTATGGTGGCTCGTGGTTCTCGGAGTGATAAACACCGTGCTAAGCCTCTTTTACTACTTGAGGATTGTCAAAGTTCTTGCCTTCGAGAAAGGAGACTTTTCGGACAAGGTTACGTCCGACCAGGCCGATCCCTCAATCAATATTTTCCTGCTAAGCTTGGCGGGAATGCTTCTCCTCCTCGGAGTGTGGTGGCAACAACCATTCCATTGGTGTATGCAAGCAGCTCAGTCAGTTCTTGTGTATTAGATTGATTGCTTACTGCCAGATGGGCTCCTCCCTGGGAGGACTCAGACCGCCCTCACAGTCAAGCACAATTCTACAGTGAACCTAGAAAGTGATGGTACCCGACACGCACGCCCATTTAGACAGCGATGAATTTCACACAGACTTGGCCGATGTGCTTGATGTGGCACAGAGGGCTGGGGTTGACGTTATCATCTGCCCAGGCATTACCGTAGGCTCCAGTCGTCGCGTAATCCAATTGGCCGAAGAGTACCCAAGGATCATGGCATCTGTCGGGATTCACCCGAATTATGCAGGACAAGCCCAACCGGCGGATTGGTCAATCATCGAGTCGCTTGCCGCCCACAACCGCGTGGTAGCTATTGGCGAAACCGGCCTTGATCGGTATTGGAATTTTACCTCGTGGAGTGTTCAGGAAGAGTATTTTGATCGCCACCTCTGGCTGGCAGCAAAAATGGATTTGCCAGTAATTGTTCATTGCCGCGACGCCGAGGCCGACGTCTACCGTCATCTTAAAGAAGCTACCTCGCACTCCCCGATTTCCGGGGTGATCCATGCTTTTGGCAGCTCTCCCGAGTGGGCCCGGGAATTCCTCGACCTCGGCTTCAATATCAGCTTTGCTGGCTCTGTGACATACCGCAACCGTAAGTTTGACGCCTTGCGGCAAGCTGTCAACATGGTCCCGCTTGACAAACTTCTAGTTGAGACCGACAGTCCCTACCTTGTACCGGAATCCCACCGCGGCAAACTTAAGCGGAATCATCCTGGTTTAGTGACTGAGATCGTGCGGTCGATAAGCAGGCTTCGGAGGATCGAGTTTGACATCCTGTGCGAGATACTTTCTCGCAATGCCCGCACACTTTTCCGAAAGATAGCCCATTAACAAAAAATTTCGGGTGACCTCCGAGGCCAGTAGCTTTGGAGCGGAATGACAGTCGAGAATGCAACCATGGTTACGCTTATATGCACCATTAGTTTCTCTTAAATGTCTCAAGTCAAATGTCTAAAATCGCCTGTGACAGTAGCGAGCCAAACTCCCTGAATATGTGGCTCCCTCAGCGAGCCGAGTTAAGTCCGAAAGGCTTGCGCCAATTTTGAATTCCGTTGGCAGCCTCCCCTACGACAGACGGAAGCTTTTCCACTGCAGGGGGCACCAGGTAAAAGCTTTATTTCAACGATTGGACAGGCACTTTTGAACTAACCGGGATTGCCCTTGCGGTGCGAAGGATGCTACCTTTTCTGCCCGTGCGTTTAGGATTTTAACGTGCCTTTCCAAATCTCTTGAGAAGTCACTTTTCCGACATCGTAGATCGGCTTTCCGCTAAAAGGCTTTGCTTGTTGGAAGTTGTCGTGGCAAGAACACCGCAAATTTTGATTTCATAGCACCTTTCTTGGGGTGGCGTGTGAGAAGTGCGAGCACTAGCCGTCAATAACGGGAAGGCTGGATTTGCTACTCCTGCCCGGAATGCTCCAGAAGTATGGGGCCGAGCGCTCTTGGTGAACGCCGCCAATCCAGCCAAGGCCCGGTCCGTCAGCCCCCAAGCAATGCTTATCGCCGTACTTTGGATACTTCACATTCTACTTTCACCCCTTTATGTATTTGACTCGGGATTACCGCAACCAGCAGATTTTCTAATGACTTTTATTGCATTGCTTCTTTTGTTGTTTCGCGGGTTTGCTATACCTCGGAAAGGGTTGCCTTTCCTCGGGCTGTTGGTGGCATTAGCTGGGTATACGGCAATTGTAAATGGCTGGTGGTACCTGCGATTAGGCAGTGCGGACCTCCTCGTTCCGAGCTTGTACTACTTTTACATCTGCATAGTGTTTTCGACCTTTCTCGCTCTCTATCAATGGCTGGGCCGTTCCTTTCTGCAATTGACCTGCTGGGCGTTTGTAATCTCAATTGGCTTCCAACTGCTTGTGTCGCTGCAAGTAGTCGACACCACGCTCAATAAAAGCATTCGGGCAAGCCTTTTATTTAAGAATCCCAATCAAACGGCCTACCACATGGTTCTTGCCGGAAGCCTCTTGGTGATTTGCGCCCGGGCAAGGATTTTGCCAACTTTTGTAGCTTTGTGGATGCCTATTTATCTTGCCCAGTCAATTTATATCACTGCCCTTACCCAGTCCCGCGCGGGCTTGGCCGGGATTGGGCTTCTTACAGCTCTTTACAGTATCCGTCGGTTCGGCACAGCAATCGCCCTAGGTACTATGTTCTTTGTTGCCGCTCGTTCGCCACTTGGAACCCAGCTTTTGGAAATGGTCGGTCAACGCCTCGAGCAAAAACGAAAAACGATGGACGAGGAGCTCGCTTACCGAGGCTATGCCCGTATTTGGGAAAACCCCAAATACGTGCTCTTGGGTGCTGGCGAAGGAGCGTATCAACGGTTTGAGGTGCTTTGGGGAAAAGAACTTCATTCGACCTTCGGCAACGTACTAATGTCGTATGGACTAGTGGGGCTGGGCTTACTTTTGTTATTTTTCTTCCGCGTTTTCCGGATGGGCGGTTGGTTGGCATTTTTGAGCTATGTACCCGCCTTCGCGTATGGACTGACGCATAACGGAATCCGCCAAAGCGAGTTTTGGATGATCGCGGCACTTCTTGTCTGCCTGAAACTTGAGGAGGCTAAAGCCTCGGCTGCCGGTCGGACCATTGGAGAGGTTTCTCTCGACGGGGCAACACTCACTCCAGTCGGGGCGAAACTGCAGTCGCGCTCCAATTGTTGATGGGGGGTCTGAAGCCACGCACAAACCATGAAAGTCGATCTGCTTAACAATCGAAAGCCGATTGTCGCCACACATCGGAGGCAACCCTCCGTGGAGCGGCAAATTGCCGAAGAAGGCCTTCAGACTTTCAGACCACTTCGCCGGAACTTCCTTTTTGCGGTGGTAGGGCACGGTGTTTATGCACTGAGCCAATGGGCAATGATCGCAGGTCTTGCCAAATTGGGAACTGCGGAGGCGGTCGGATATTTCGCACTCTGTGTGGCCCTCACCGCACCGGTGGTAGAGCTGACAGGGCTTCAACTTCATGTCGTTCAGGCAACGGATGCCCGAGCTCGATATGCACTCGGGGATTACCTTTTGCTGCGGCTAGCCACCGGGGTCCTTGCTCTCGGGATTATCTTGGCAGTGGTGTTGCTCTCAACAAGACCCACCTGGCTTGTGGTGACCGCACTTGCTTTGGGCCTTGCCAAGGTGATCGAAGGCATGTCGCTAATCTGTTACGGTCGTTTCCAGCGGGAGGAAAGGCTCGACTGGGTTGCGCGTTCTCAGCTCCTCCGCGGTCCTTTAGCAGTGGTTGCGTTATGTGGCGTTTATTCTCTGACAAATTCTTTGGTCCTCGCCGTGGCGGGCGTGGCGATGGTTTGGGCCGCCGTCTATTTTATACACGATTTGCCGGTGGCATGGATTATATCGTCCAGCCAGGGGCAACTTCAGATGGATCCTGGCCGTCTCCTGACTCTGTGCTGGACGACCATCCCGCTGGGGTTGGCCGTGGGGCTTAACACCCTTTCTGCCAATATGCCGCGGTACTTTGTCGATGCACATTTAGGTCCGCGGGACTTGGGAATTTTTTCTGCCTTGGCGTACATAGGTGTAGGAGCCCGGCTATTTTACCTCCCCCTCATTCATACAGTCATGCCGCGCCTAGCCTGGCTTCGTGAGAGAGGCGAGCATCATGCATTTCGGAAACTTGTAGTGGGATCGGTGGCAGTCGCCCTTGCCGTATCCTTGGCCGTGCTAATTGGGCTAGCCATTTGTGGACAACTGCTTCTTGAACTTGTGTACACAACCGAGTATGCCGAACACCACCAGCTTTTGCTGATCCTAACAGGTGCGACGCTTATCCATTTTGTTGCGGGGGTAGTCGTCGCTGGACTGCAAGCCTTAGGAAATTTTCGCTATGTGCTTTTCTGTTACGCAGCGGGAAACGTGGTGCTCGTGGTGGCCCTGCCAAAGGGAATTCAATATGCTGGTATACTAGGAGCCGGAGTGGCCACGATCGCCGGTGCTGTAACTGAGTTATTTGTGGCCTTAATGCTGCTTAATGTTTCTGCACGAAATTTCTCAAACAGACCAAGTGCATCGGCTAAAAGAGGAGAATTCCCTGCATAGAGCTTTTCCTCTTACAAATCCTAACCCGTCAAGTGTTATCCATTTGGAACGTATCGCAAATTCTTCAGGTGGCAGCAAGTATCACTTGTCCCAGCTCACAGGAAATTCCAAACAACCGAAGAACAAGGCGCCTGATACCATGCCCTGCGTTCATTCTACTTGGGAAGTCTTTGAGCAGGAACTTGCCGCCGTAAGAGAGCGCTATTTGCGCCGGCAGGATGGACCCGCACACCAAGCACGAAGCTTACTTTCCCCGGAGCGACTTTTTCGCTTCCAGCAGCGCGAACGGCTGATCCTTCGCCTATTGCGACGCAAGGCGTCCAAGCCCCTCTGGGAGCTGAAAATCCTCGAAGTCGGATGTGGCTACGGAGGCAACATTTTGCAGTTTATTCGCTGGGGTTGCCGGCCGGAAAACCTATTCGCTAACGAATTGCTCGAAGATCGGCTGCAGATTGCCCAATCCTTGCTCCCGCAGGGCGTGCACATACTTCCCGGGGACGCTGCGGGACTAGAGCTTCCCCCAGAAAGTTTCGACATCATCCTACAAAGTACGGTATTTTCCTCCATTCTTAATGCCCCGTTTCGTCAGCACCTGGCCCACCGGATGTGGCATTGGCTTGCCCCGGGCGGGGCCGTGCTATGGTACGACCTACGTTACCCTAACCCTTGGAACCCCGATGTGTGCGCGATTCCAATTAGCGAAATACGCCGGCTTTTTCCTCACGGCCGAATTTACAAATACGCGGTGACGCTTGCGCCACCACTCGGCCGGGTAGTAGCGCACTTCGGTTTTATTCCATACGCCATTCTTGCGGCCGTGCCGCTCCTCCGGACACATTGGCTTTGCTGGATTGAAAAGCCTCGCCAGTTTCAAGCCTAAGCGAAGAAAAAAAGAGTCCCGTGGTTATCGAGCGGCGCATTACTGAACTTCCAAACTTACTGAACTTTCGTTGACAAACATGTGTACGCACTTAAGTTACCGGTGTTACATGAGAAACTGGTCCCCTCCGGGCTGGAATCGCTAGTGGTGTCGGTCTTTCCCATCAAGCTTATTGGCTTGTTAGAGTACGCGCTCTTTTATTACTATTCCGCGGATCGTCGCACGGGAGCTGTTCGCTGGGCATCACCCCTCTTGGGGGACAGTCCATTACGGGACCAGTTTCAACGCGAAACACGACCTTTCAACACGAAACACAACCGATGGCAACCTCTGCGGAGCTTTCTGAGCTGAACGAATCATCTGTTACCTACCCCACGCGAGTGATCCAATTTGGGCCGGTAGGAAGGCCGTGCTTTTTGCCTGCGAAAATTGCAGTTATCGGCGGCGATGACCTTCATTTGCGGATCCCCTTCCTCCGCCGGCTCATACGAGTAGGGCTGCAAGTGATTGCCGTTGGGACGGCCAGCCCGGAGCCGTTTCACCAGCAAGAGGTACCATATGCTAGCTACCCTGCAACCCCCGGTGCCAGTTTCCTAGCGGACCTACGCACTCTCCACAAGTTGACTCGACTCTTTCGGCAGATACAGCCGGCCATCGTCCATGCCTTCGACACGAAACCAAGTATTTACGCCGTTTGGGCGGCGAAGCGCGCCCGCGTGCCGATAGCAATACGAACAATCACAGGTCGTGGACGCGTCTTTGTGGGCAATTCATGGACGAAGCGTCCTCTGGCCTTCCTGCTGGCCCGAATGCACCGCAGTGCTTCGAAAATGGCGGATCTGACCGCCTTCTACAATTCGGCGGACCGCGATCTTGGCGTTCGCCACTGGGGAGTACCCCAAGAACGCGCGCTCGTCGTGCCGGGCTCCGGGATCGATTTGACTGGTTTTTTGGCTCAAATCCCTGCCCGCGAGAAGCAAGAAAGCTTGCGGCGAATGCTGAGCCGAAGCGGTGGCCCGGTCGTCATGATGATCGCCCGACTCCTCCGAGAAAAAGGGGTAATGGAGTACCTTCAGGCTGCCAAGCTTGTACGGCAACAAATTCCCGCGGCCAATTTTTTCCTCGTGGGAGGCATCGAACCGGGCGGGAAGGGGACTCTTTCCCCAGAGGAGATCCAGGCCTATCACCGAGAGGTTTCCTGGCTTGGGGCTCGCGATGATGTACCCGCCCTTCTTTCTGTGACGGATGTGTTTGCGCTCCCCACTTACTACGGCGAGGGAATTCCCCGAGTGCTTCTTGAGGCAGGAGCCTGCGGTCGGGCCGTGGTTACCACACAAGTGCCAGGATGTACAGACGTGATCACCCACGGCGAAAATGGGTTACTAGTACGGCCGCAAGACCCGGCAATGCTGGCAGAGGCAATTCTTGCCCTCCTTCACGACGAGGGCCTTCGCCAACAGCTAGGAACCCAACTTGCCGCAAATGTTCGTGCAAAATACTCTCTTGATCGAATTGCGGAAGTTTGGCTAGGCATTTACGAAGCTTGTCTTCACCAACATGATCTTAGGAGGCGACGCCCCTGCTCAAGGTCGTAAAACTTACGCCCGCGTATGACGCCTCTATTTTGCCATTGTGAATTCGCAGGAAAAATAAGGAACCCTCAACTTCTACCACATGTGACGGTTGTGCGTTAATGTCCGGACTAAGAACTGATCTAAGGTTCTTCGGGTTATTCTCAGCGGGAAAGCTGATCCCTGCCAGCAAGACGAACTTAGCGACCTCAGTCAAGATTACCAAGGATGTTGGATGTTGATCGCGTTCAAGCCGTTCGGCTCGGGACGAAAGAGCGATTCGTGGTTCTGCCACCTGAAGAAAATGTTGCAGGATGGTACCTCCGGCCAGCTCAGGGATATCCTGCGTTAGTTAAGCATAAGGGTTAGGACGTTGTCAACTTACTAAGAACTACTCGACATCATGAGCCGAAATTTTCAGTACAAATACCGAATGCCAAGCTTGCTTCGACCACAAGGTGAAAATCGGACGATCCTTCACGTTAGGTACGATCCAATGGTCCACAATTCTATCAGGATACCCTGCGATGGAATGAATCCCGCATTCCCGGCATTTCCATATCCTGAGCGAGACTACCCAGGCAAGCGGCTGCTGGACATAATTCTTGCTTGCTTGGGGCTAATTCTATTGGCTCCCGTTATGCTCGTGGTGGCTGCGGTGATTTGGACCACATCACCTGGCCCGATATTTTATCGTGGTTTACGGGCGGGCTTAAAAGGTCGACCGTTCTGGCAACTGAAATTCCGCACCATGACAGTGTGCCATGAGGGTCGCCCGTTCACCTCGGCAACGGACGTCCGGGTGACTCCCGTGGGCCGGGTCCTCCGCCTTCTCCGGATAGATGAGCTTCCCCAGTTGGTAAACATCTTAAAAGGGGAGATGTCCTGGGTGGGCCCTCGACCTGAGGAGTTGTCGGTGGTCCTCCGGTGCTATTCACCGGAGCAGCTCCGTGTCCTCTCCGTGCGTCCCGGGTTAACAGGCACGGTCCAGGTGAAGTACTTCCCCGGTCTAGAGTATCTCATCCCCCAGGGGGTTGATGCCCAAGAGTATTACGAGAAAATCCTTCTCCCGAAACGCTTGAAGGAGGATTTGGAATATGTCGACAAAATGTCGCTATCCCTTGATTTGTGGATCCTATGCCGCACGTTTTACTGCATTATTTTTAAAAGTTGGGGAATACTTTTTCGCGGCTTTGGGGGCGAAAAAGCTGCCTGTGGCTCAAATAAATTGAGCAATGTCGCGAAGGATGAACCCCCGGTTCGGCCACCCGCAGAGGAGCAACATGCTAAAGCTCCTTAGCCTACTCGAGTTTCCAAATTTCGCCACACGAAAAAATGGGGGGTGCCTCCACTCGTGGAGGCCTCGGCTATTCCAAAACCAAGTTCGAGATAGGGGGAAGGAAAGCCTCCCGTCACCGTATTCCATTTTCGAAAATGGGGAAGTACATCAAAAATACTTGAGGAAATGTTCATAACCGGGGCTAGAACCAAAGGATTCACCTTCTTGGTCTTTAGAGCCTAACTGTTTGCAGCAGAACGCAGGTGGAACATCGCTCGAAACGCCAGAAGAATCCCAATCCAACATCAGGCGATGCCAACATTTAAAAGCTAGGTCCACGACCCCCCGGAAGTCATTCTCTCGGGCGTGGCAATCTGTAGGGCGACGATCGTCGACAAATTTCGGTAGCTCAGTCCGATGGGCCCACAGAAAATCATCGGCTGTGTCGCTGCACTACGGTGAGACCTTATGAGGGCTTCAACATGGAGGTTCCCTTCTTCAGGCCGTCGATCACTCAGGCGGAGATCGATGAGGTAATCGCGTGTCTGCGCTCAGGTTGGCTGACCACTGGTCCGCGAGTTCGTCAATTTGAGACCAACTTTGCCCAGGCGGTGGGCGCCAGATGCGCCGTGGCTCTTAGCTCGTGTACAGCAGCTCTTCATCTTGCGGTGGAGGCCTTGGGGCTTCGCCCTGGGCAGACCGTGCTTGTCCCTACATATACCTTTGCAGCGACGGCGGAGGTCGTTCGCTACCTTGACGCGCAACCGCTCCTAGTGGACTGTGATCCTAAAACCCTCAACGTTGATCTTAACGACGCGGAGGCGAAAATCCGTCAATTACGGCAGGGTAAGCTGCCTCTCGATCGCCACAGCGACGTTGTCGGAGTCATTCCCGTCCATGTCGCTGGTTTAATGGTAGATATGGACGAAGTCAATAACTTCGCAAGGCAGCATGGGATATGGGTAGTAGAGGATGCGGCGCACGCCTTTCCGGCTGCCTACTGGAGTAACGAGGCAAAACGTTGGATTAAAGCCGGCCAGCAAACCGCCGCGGTAACCTGCTTTTCATTCTATGCAAATAAAACAATCACCACCGGCGAGGGCGGGATGGCAGTCACCGACGAGCCGGACCTCGCCGCTCACATCCGTCAGATGTCGCTTCATGGCCTTTCGCTGGATGCGTGGGATCGCTATCACGCAAACAACCCCTGGGATTACCGAATCTTAGCACCCGGGTATAAGTACAATATGACCGACATCGCCGCTGCTATTGGGATTCATCAACTATTGCGCTGCGAGGAGATGCGTCAACGCCGTGAGCAGCTTGCCCATCGCTACCGGGAAGAGCTTAGTGACTTAAGTGCTATAGAGCTTCCACCGCAACCGGCGGACCGCATCCACGCCTGGCATCTTTTCATCATCCGCCTTAACCTGCCTGAAGTCGATCTAAGCCGAAATGAGCTGGTAGCAGCCCTGCGCGCGGTAGGGATCGGGTGTTCCGTACATTGGCGGCCCTTACACCTTCATCCTTACTATCACCATACTTTAGGTTGGCAGCCGGAGCATTTCCCTCAAGCCACACAACAATGGGAACGCGTTGTCAGCCTGCCATTGTTTCCCGACATGACACATGAAGAGCAGACTTATATCATCGAGCAGCTCCGCAGGCGCGTGTGGCAGCGAAAACTCTTCCGAGCTGCCGCGTAATGCCTTGGGATGTACAAGTTTGAAAATCTTGTCGCCTCGGAGAAACTGCTCTCTTCCGCCACAAAGTCACCCACGACACGGTGACAAGACAGAGAGTAGCTTTCTCAAACAGCTGGAAGACTTCACTTCCTCATTAGCTTTGGCGGGGAGCTTTGAGAAACAAGGAGGGATCATTCCGAGCACTGACGCGGCTGGCTTTCCGCGGAAAAATCCTCATCGTCTGTGACGACCTCGACCTCGTACACCGAAATTTCGGCACCTGGCCAAGCCCACGCCTGCGGAGGAAGCCCGGCTTTGACGGCTAGCCTTTCCATAAATTGCTGTTTGTCTGGAAAATGCTCCCACACCTGCGGCAAGAATGTGGCATGCTGCGCCCCCACCCGCAAAACGACGCCGTGCCGGCCCGGCTCAATATGGGTGAGAATTTCCGCAGGAGTGGAGCCCACCACGGCCCGCGGCTCCCTCAGAACACTGATTTCAATGTGTAGCCTCGGGAGCTCTTCCTCTCTAACAGGAGGGAAGCGGGGATCCGCCACAGCAGCATTTTGAGCCCGCCGGACCACCGCGAGATAGAGAGGCTCCTTTGGAGAAAGCGTGCCGATGCACCCTCGCAGTTGGCCACCACTCTTGAGTGTCACGAAGCACGCAGCGGGCCGGCGAAGCCTCTCCGGCACCTCCTCCAAGGAGGGGGAGGGAAGCGGTCCCAACTGCACGGCCGCTCGCACGGCGTCTCGGGCAAGCTGAAGAAGAAATCGGCGTTCTTCTCGTGTAAATCCCGACGGCGGTTGACCCAGGGCTGCCGGTGATTCGGCTACCTTGGGGTCCTTATCACCATGCTCATCAGGGATGCCACCCGCGGTTGTTGACAAGACAACTGAGGCCCCAGTCGCGCTTCCTTCAAAGGCCGGCTTGCAGGGACCCCAAAAGGCTACAGCCGCATATCCCACCACCGCCGAATAGTCCCCAGAGGTATCGCCGCTTGTTCTGTAATCCAGGATACGGGCAGACCATCCCAAGGTTTTGGCCAAGCGAATTACTGTAGCGATCGGCAATCGACCGCAAGCATCGATTCGCTCCGCTGCGGATAAATCCAGACTGCTAATTGCAGCCAAAGTCTTTTGATCCTCGTTTACGGCCTCTTCATGCGGACGATAGTGGCTGAGATCAGAAGACACCAGGATTAAGGTCGCCTCGTCAACAAAAGGCAAAAGAGCCTGCGCTGCTTCTTCCGGTCGCACATCGCCAAATAGAGCCGGGACAATGCCAAAGTCCGTTAAAACTCGTTGGAGAAACGGCAGTTGGACTTCGATGGCGTGCTCCCAAGTGTGCGGCAGACCAAGGGGTAAGGCGGGCGAATTTCCTGGTAATGCCCAACCGGGAACTTCCACGGGAACCGGTTTTTCCCCAAAAAACGGTGAACACGCGGCCAGCGCGGGCGCAGAATCGTCTATGTTTACCACCCCCAAAGGCGTGGAAAATCCGCCCTCCATCACCACTGCTACGCCCCGAAAGTAAGCGTGATGCGAAGGGCCGAGAATGATCACTCGCCGAAAGAGGCAGCCACGGATCTGAGCATAGGCCGCAGCGGCAACTATTCCCGAATAGCTGTAACCTGCGTGTGGGACAATTAAAGCGCGGATGTCCTTCAAGCCAAAATGTCGCGCCTCGGCTAGCAACCCGTCCACCGTCGCCAAAAGTTCCTCGCGTTCGGCCGGGTAAAATAACCCCGCTACTGCTGGGGAACGAATCTTGCCGGCCACTCTTCGTCCCTCACTTGCTTCTGTTTAAACCTGTTCTTTCCTGGCACAAGCCGCTTGCGCCCTTCGGCTACTTGCACTGTCACGCTCTAATAATTTGGTGTAGGAGGACGAAACTGAGTAATGTCCACGCTGCGGAACCATTCGATGGTGCGTGTCAAGCCCTCGCGTAAGGGTGTTGTCGGCTCCCATCCTAGCTTTCGCCTAGCCAAGCTGATATCAGGGCAGCGCCGCGAGGGATCGTCAGCGGGACGCGGTTTAAACACGATTGGGGAACGCGAACCGGTGAGCTCCAACACCAGCTGAGCAAGCTCATGTATCGTGTATTCCTCGGGGTTGCCCAAATTCACCGGTCCGATAAAACCTTCTTCGTTTTCCATCATGCGGATCATTCCTTCCACGATATCATCCCTGTAGCAGAAAGATCGTGTCTGCGTCCCATCGCCGTAAACCGTAAGCGGCTCTTCCCGTAGCGCCTGGCGAATAAAATTGGAAATAACCCGACCATCGAAAGGATGCATACGCGGGCCGTACGTGTTAAAAATCCGTACAATACGAATGTCAACACCGTTCATGCGGTGATAATCCATAAAGAGCGTTTCCGACGCTCGCTTCCCTTCATCATAACAAGCACGCGGACCGATCGGGTTAACCGCGCCGCGATAGGTTTCCGGCTGGGGATGGATCTCCGGATCCCCATAGACCTCACTTGTAGATGCCTGGAGCACTCGCGCACGACACCGCTTCGCCATACCAAGTACATTGATCGCTCCCAGCACCGAGGTTTTCATCGTCTTAATTGGATTATACTGATAGTGCCCCGGGGCTGCCGGACAGGCCAAATTGTAAATCTCATCCACCTCCAAATAAATGGGAAGCGTGATATCATGCCGGATTAGTTCGAAATTGGGCTTTCCCAGTAGATGGGCCACATTTGATTTTTGGCTCGTAAAGAAATTGTCTAAACAAATAACATCGTGGCCCATTTCTACCAACCGCTCGCATAAGTGAGAACCGAGGAAGCCCGCTCCGCCTGTGACGAGAATCCGCTTCACCATACCCATTTGGGGTTGTTCCTTCGCCTCGTGGCCTTAGGAGTCACAAAAAGTTGTTGCTAGAGGTTTAAGCTCGCTGAAAGAAAGAATGAATCCCTAAACACGTGGCGGCAGACTTCTTTTGCGCACATGAACTTTTTCGCTGACTCTGCGGGACGGGGTGACTCCCGCTAAGAATCAAGCGCTGCTCCCATTAGAAAAATGCTGGTTCTATATTCTAAGCCACTACGTGCCGCGGCAGGGCGCTTGCCTTTTTGCCTCGGGCTTTTCGGAAAGCGCCACTCCTCCTGCAGGGGTGAAAATGCCACACAATTTACCAATCCTGTATGAAAGCCTCCCGGAAAGCATCGTTGTCTGGGCTCACGCGCGCCTAAGGTCTCTCAAGTGCGTTAAGGGGGGCGGGTTTTTCGGGAGCGAAACTATGGCGTCCCGCTACTATCACACACCTCATATGCCAGTTCATACATTTTTCAACTTCGAGAGTTGTATTTTCCAACTGCGAGAGTGAAATTCCCTTTCGAGAGGTGAAAGTCTGTTTCCTAGCCTCCCGCCCCGCCAAAACTCCCAAGGCTACCGGACCACCGGCTAATTCGCTTTGGCCAAAAAGCTGACCGTCCACTTGGAACCACGATAAGCTTTCGACATCCCCAGCCTAACTAGCCCACCAAAATATACGTCAAGTTTTCCAAACCATATCGGCCATGAAGTGGCGCAATTCACCCGGCCACAAGGATCCTACGGGGTGGTGGCCGATTGTCTGGCAGAGCCGGCTCCATCTGACCCTGCAAATTCTCCGCGCGGAAGATTATCCGGACGACTCATCTGTGACCCGTGCCGGATGCGCGCCAAAATCCGTAAAAACCTTCGTCCCCCAGCCGTTGCGCACCCTGTCCACCTTAGAGTTTTAAATTTCGGAGAACGGGCAACTCCATGAAGACAACTCGCCCACAAATTGGGGGGTTAGCAGCCTACAGGATAAGCCGACACTATTCGCTCTTTTGAGCGGGTCGGCCATTGCGCTCGGCAGACAGAACCTGTCTCAAAAAGGCAGAATAGTCTTCGTAGGGGGTTTCCGATGGTGGCCCAGGAGCGTAATGGAACACTGCATGCGATGGTCGATGCGTTATTGCCAGTAGACTCGAAGCCACCGTGCCAAACTCATTCCCAGTGATAACCAACCCTCGACGGCCCTCTGGATCTGCCTTCCGGGAAAAAACTCGACTGGCTGCTGCCAAGAACGCCACCGCCGAGTCCAGCCTCTGAAGAGTCATCATCCGGCGGGCAAAATCCTGACGCGGGTCTCGCGGATCATTCAAGCTGCCAGCGGTAAGCAGATGAAGGCCCGGGTGAAGAAAAACCACTTCCAAATCTTCCCCGTACTGAACTAGCGCTCCTTGGCGTCGATCCACACACAGGAAATGGCTCGGAGGGTAATCCCCTGCTCGAAGCTTTTCACAACAAGTAGTTAGAGCGTGTTGCGCCGAGCTACAATTCAAGAGCTCCCGGCACAAGGTGTAGACCGAAGGCGTCCGAGAGGGCTCCGGACTGGGCTTAACCCTGTTGATCACCGCTACCACCAGGCCGTACTGGTTAACTCCGATCCAGGTCCCCCCGTCTTTTCGGTTCACCGGGCAAATGACCTTAGGCCGGCCATAATGCACCCGCGGGGGCGCTGTGGACCGGTCGTAAAGATCCTCCCGGTTATGGGCGATCAGAACCGGCGCATCGCTGGTGGATTGGAAATACAGGGCTAGTATGCACATGGGCACCAAATAATAACATCCGATCCTCGCAAAAAAGTTGGCCTACAAAATGAACCTGCCTCCACCTTGACACCGTCCTGGGAAAATGGCGGAGGCAGACGAAAATCTCGGAAAGCTGGGAGAGTGGTCAACGTCAGGAGCTCTGGATTGTTCCCATTTAAAGATAAAGGCCTAAAAAATTCAAGGCTCAGAGATGCAAAGTTTCGAAAATTAACACGCTGTCGCGGCATTGGGGTGAGATTCTTCGTCACGACCTCTCAAATGAACGCCGGGCACATCAAGGCGGCGAAATCAAATAAACCCTTTGTTATCAAGCTGTAATAACCATTTATGGGGGTATAGTATAACTCCACAATTTGCGAGCAACTCGGAGTACTGGTCTTCTGCGGAGTGACTTGGGTTTAGCCCTTTCATCCAAAAGAGTAAGGCTTAGAAATGTCTATCCCTGAAATATTTCACCGGACTTAAGCAGCGTCCAGTCGAGGCCAAGCGGCGCTCAGTTCACATTTAAACCTCCTCATAACCTTGTGGCTTAGGAAGAAGCCCATTTTTTGGTTTCTACGCCCTAATCTAAAACAGCATTGTGAGCGGTTTGCCCCCGTCACTTCGACTTGCTTGCCGGCGCTCCCCAATTGTCGTCGAGCGGATGCCTATCACAGACCCCGTCACAGTGCTCCCCAGTTAGGCTTGGCACCCTAAAGGGCTTCAGATATTGCGTTACGGGGCCCTCCGACCGCGGGGCAAAGTGGACGCAGCGATTCGATCGGTGAGGCAATCAATTGCTAAAACTGGACGTTCTGGGTAGGATCGAGGAGTGGATTGTAGAATGAGACGCATTAAGATGGTTAAGTGAGGAAGCAAAAGCCTGCATTCATGCCGGGACAAGCCCTAAAACACTCAACGGAGACCCCCGAGAGAGAAGTATCAAACCATACCATCGAGGGATAACGTTAGGGACTTTGGGGCTGTCCACAGGCTAGCCGGATTTTGAGCGACGGTTAAAAGTCGTTATGACGTGGCGGCAAAGAGCATCCCTTGAGTGGAAATGCCTCGGAAAAGCGAGGTAAATAAAGCTCAAATGGTCTACCAGTGTTCTTAGCTATCGGGATAGGAATTTAGCTGTCGGGATTGGAAAGTAGTTACTTAAGGCGACCCCACCTGCAGGCTCCGGAATTGCTCTCCCCGGTTGCTTGAGTTTGCGTCGAGCCAAGCCTAGACTTACAGCTTAACGGCTGTATTCCGGAAAGCGAATTTCGGACTCGATCCCACACATGTCGGATGCGTTGGCATCCAAACAGGCATTTTTATCGTAGAAAAACGATCGGAATTGCTCTGATCGACACTTGTGGCAAAATAGCGAGGTGGATCATGTCACCGCGCAAAAAAGCCGAGGAGCCCTCAACCCGGACAGCGGCCACTTCCTCTCAAGCTCGCTGTTCCCGAAAGGTGTCCAGCACTGGCCGCCAAGTTGAGAAAGTCAACGGCCATAGTCCCGCTGGGAAGCTGAAGATCTTTTGGGCAGTTTTCAACGACTCTTTCGAACCGGTCGCCCTTTTCGCGTTTGCCGATTATGCCAAGGCAGTGAAAAAGGCAGCTTACCTGTCGGCCACGTTGCAGGTGCCTCATTTCGTGCAAAAGGTTAAGCGATTTGTGGAGGATTGACGGACTCGCCATAGCTCGATGCGTTCGATGCCCCGGGAGAACCTCGCGGTATGCATCGGCAGCCGAGCAACCAGCTTCGTTTATGATATGAAGAGTCAAAAATTACCGCTTGCGCGAATGGTCGTGCGAGAAGCGGGGACTAGGAGTCCTGAAGCAAACTTTCGCGACCAAAAGATGCATTGGAATTCGGCGGTAGGCAACATTGCCGCTTGTGAAGGGCAGGGTTTCGGGCCGGGTTGGGCTCCAGAGACGTGGTGCAGAGCTTGGTCGTTGAGAACTTTGCGAAAGCGTGAAATGAGTAAGTAATACTTCGAGCGAGGTTTGGTTTTTTCGGTTGCTTATTCTGGCCAACTGTGTCCACCACAACAAACGGGGTGCGTTTGACACGTTGAGGTCCAAGCAGAATGAAACAAGGTACTCGGGCTTGTGCTTTCCCTATTGGCCTGATAGTGCTCGTCCTAATGAGCTTGTTTCTTGGCGGTTGTAGCTCGCAGGGATTTCAGCCTTCGGACCGCGCTTCCCCCCGTGGTCAAGCCCAGACCGAAGCGGCGCTGCCCCCCCTAGACGAGCCTCTGCCACCCTTGGATGGCGGGCGAATCGTAGTGGCCGGTCCAAAAGGCTGGTATTATCCTCCACGGAGTGCTAAGTACGTGTTTCGTGTACAGAAAAGCGCAGATCGCGGCACACCGCTTATCGCTTTGACAGCTGAAGATTCAATGTTTCTAACGTCCTTAGCCCCCAATACCGCATCAACTTACATTGAACAGCTTGCCGAAGAGCATCAAAAGAAACCAGAAAGTTATGTTCAGTTACAGCTCGGTGGCAGAACCTGGGTTGCTTACCGCCGTCGCGGGCGCGAGCCGGGTCGAGTCGGGGTCGTTTACGACATTCTTGCGTTCGAAACGGTGGTTGGAGGTCGACGCTATATTTTAAGATTGGTATGCGACCCGAGTGAACTGGACCAGTGGGAACCGTACCTTCGGGCCGTAGCTGCGGGTATGCAGTTTCTCATCGAGGGCGAACTTTTGGCCGACGTTCCTCAGGCCGGTGTCACCAAGGAGCTCGCGGCCTCCAAAGCTCACGCTCCCACGAAAAGTTCTGGTAAAGAGACGGTGCCCTCCCCGGAAGTTCCCAGGCCGGTGTCCGGTCAAGAATCCTCACTTCGGGAACCCGCGGAAAAACCGGCTGCCCATTCGGAAAAACCCAAGCCCGCCGGCGCGGAGCTTGACCTGGAGGCGTTAGAAGAACTCCTGCGGTGAGGCAAAGGACGGTGCTATCCTGACATTTGGGCCCTCGGGAAACGCGCCGCGAATAAACCGCTGTTCTCCCTCGCACTTGCGGGAGCTACAAAACGCTTGGAAGCATGAACAAAGCCCGGTGGCAAGCCGCAACGCAGTTACTTGTTGAAAATCGACAATGTTGTGTTACTTTCTCGCTCAAGATAGGTGCACTCGTCTTACTTTCCCCCTTTGTTTCCTCAACTTAGTAAAATTCGGATGTGTCGGAGGCTGATGGTAGCGGATCATGTTCGAACCGTCCATTTCAGCCCAGCCCTGGTCGCTTTCTTATTCCTTGGGATAAATTACGACCAACTGAGATCGAGAAAGTTTTTGCCGAACAGAGGGTTTGTGAACGTGCAGAAACTTTTCAGGTTTTGGAGGCAATATCAAACAAACTCCCTCCACAGCAGACGACAGTGGGCGCGGCGACCGGTGCTCTGTTGACGCGCCCTTGGCCCAAAGTTTTTCGTGCCTGCAGAGCTCTCAAAAATAGCTGCAAGTTTGAGGTTAAATCGAATTGGTTCAGCCCATTTGCTCGTAGAGACTGCCGGTCGCTAAAGCGGCGAAAGAAGTGCAAACACAAGAATCGGCGACAAATCAGAAAGGTTGGCAGGTTCTTTGCCACGAGCTTCTCCGTCCGGAGTCTCCTTCCGGCGCTCCCAGTGGCCCCCTAGGACCCTTCTTAACGCTCTCTCTTGCCCTTCTCGGAGGAGTTGGTACACTACAGGCGGATCACAAGAGGTGGCAAATTTCCCAGACGGCTCTTAAATTCGGACCATTGCGGACTCCGCATTACCAGATGGTTCCGTTATAGTCTGAAAGTTTGCACCATTGGCACGATTATTTTTGCGTGACCATGGGAGGAATCGGGTTAAACTATAAGGCCCAGAGAGGGCTCACGACCGCCGGCTCTCGTCGGAAAGGCAACTGGAAAGAGGAACCATCTAAGCGCTTGTGTTGAAAAAGCAGGCTTTCAAGGCAAGCCTTTTTTAGCGTTCCTAGCGAAAGAGGCTCATCATCATGGCCCCGGAACAGATTGATGTCTACCGCGACTGGCTAAAAATCACCGACAACAATCGGCCGCTGAATTATTACCAGCTCTTGCGGCTCCGGTTATTTGAGGACGATCTGAACCGGATTAGAGCCCATTATCAAAAGCTTGCCAACCATGTTCGCGAAGAATATCTTCAAGGGCCTCATGCGGCCGAAGCGCGAAAATTATTGGATGAGCTAGCCCGGGCGATGTTCTGCTTGACGGACCGCCAGCGAAAACAGGAGTACGACGCTGCCTTGGGACGGGCCGATGTCGTCCAAGCGCCTACCCGCGAGTTCGCCCAGATCCTTCTTTTCAACAAAGTGTTGACAGTGGAACAACTCGAGAAAGCCAAGCGTTTCGCTGAGACGGTTGGGATCGAGCTTCGCGATGCCATTGTGCAGCAAAAATTAGCCCCGGTGGAACAGGTAATGCTGGCATATGCAGAAGCCCACGGCTTGCCGTACGTGGAATTGTCCGATGTGACAATTGACGAGTCTCTCATACCTCTGATACCACCGAAGCTGGCTCGGCAGTATTCGTTTCTACCTTTGTTTGAGGACGGAGAACGCCTGATCGTCGCGGCGGCCAGTCCTCTCGTTCCCGATGTTGAAGAAGAACTGCGGTTACGGATCGGAAAGCCAATTCGTACCGTGTTGTGTCGGCCAGCAAGCCTCAACGAGGCCATCGCGAAATATTACCCCCGTGATGTGCCGTATCAACCGCTAACTAAACCGGCACCGGCCGCCATGAGTACACCTGCCGAAACCACCCCGCGGAAGTCCGCCGAACCAGCGTCCGAAACCGGTGTCCTCGGAACCGATAAAGTTAGGCAAAGTGTCATGTACGCAATCATTGCGTTCAACCTGGCGGTAGTGGTTGCCGTGTTGGCACAAGTGATCATCAGTCCAGCAGCTCAATATCGATTTAGCGTCACCGCCTTAATTGCTATACTGGTGGGGCTTGTGGCAGGAGGGTTGACGTTCCTTTTCTCCATCCAAAAGCGATGAAAATCGCTGCCGCCTCGGCCCCATAGGCTTGCTTGCGTCGAAACCGGCACAGCGACTAAGCGCACCAGGGACGATCACGCTTTTCGAGCCGCCGTAAAGAGTCGACGGCGATCTGCACATCCTCCGCAATTTGGAAATCAAACATTCCGGCACAAATAAAGTCTGCTCCATTGCGATAAGCAAATGGAAAAGCCATGCGCGGATGGATCGCACCGGCCGCCATTACCTTAAATGCCACCCACGGTTTGGAAACGTTGCGGAAAAACGCCGCTGTCTCCTCGGCATTTAAACACCAAATGTTATCATGGTAGCCCCCGTGCTCCGAGCGAAGCCCCTTGTACCAGCACCATTCCTCTCGCAATTCTAACGGCGTGGCAGACCAATAGCGATCGGAATGAAACGTCTTAACGTAATAGTCCGGATTCACTCCATGTTCTTCGCAAGCCTTTGGGGTTTCCAGCGAATGGGATCCTACACCGGCCGGAACCCCTGCCTCCTTGATCAGCTCAATGGTTCGGGCAACCACTCCTAACCTTCCTTCCATTACGTGGCGATCTGTTACCTCACCATGAGTGTAAATAAGCGTGGCTCCCTTGCTTAAAACTGTATTGATTTGTTCCTTCACAATGCTTTCGTCAGGGTGGGGGCGAATACACACCATCGACTGCAGGTTGCTGCCTGTCTTCTCACGATACTTAACGTAGACGTCCTGGCAGAGAGGATCCAGCAGGACCGTGTTGATGCCAAACGACTCCGCAATGGCGAAAGTCTCGAAAACCTTGTCCTCCGTGTTGTACGCTTTAAAAAGCCGCGATACATAAATAAGGTCGCGGGCATGAGCCCAGCCGCCGATGAGATTTCCGCCCAAAAACAAGCGACTGATTTCTATATTCCCAATTTTGCCCCTCGGCATTTGGGCCGCCGTACCCGGAAGCGCCGGCTCGGCCACGGCTCCTTGTTGCATAGCAGCAAGAAGTATTCGCTCTTCCGCGCCCAAGTAGCTAAGTCCGGCACCACCAAGAAGTCCGGCAGCCAAGAAGTGTCGTCGATGGCCTGTGCTACTCATCGATATCTCCTTCGAAGTGCAGTTTCGGATGCCGTACCACTGTGCCCACAAACTTTATATATGCAGGACAAAAGCAGAACTGCTCCGGCCACGGCGTGGTTGTACCTATTATAACCGGCAGATATGTTCAAAACTTACAACTAATTTCAATTCTTTCGGGTTAGCCCTGCCTCGCGGCCAAGCCCCTTCACCTGCCAACTTTGAGAAAATAGGCCAGGAAGGGCGGAGTCCCCTTACCACCATTTCAGCCACCCCGTGCAAATCCCTGAACTTCGCTTGACCCGAGAGGTAGCCTGCCAAGCCTCGAGCTTCGATCCGCGGCGGCTTGGATGCGCGGTTAACTCAGGCAGGTCAAGCTTCGAGGACATCCGAAAAATGTCCCGCCGATTGAGCGCGGCGAGGGAAAACGCTCTCAAAGTTTGATCACGACCGGAACAACGTGAAAGCCTGACCGCATCCGCATGAACTTTCTCAGCTTTCCAAGGCGAACCGAATCGGCCACCTCTCCACCTGGAGAAGATTGTCTTCCCCTTGAAATATAAAGGTGATTTCTGCTGCCCGCTTGCCGCGGAGAGCTTCGAGTCCGCTTGGCATTGAAATGACCAGTGGCAATAATATGACAAAATGACAAATTGAGAGTAGCTTCTGTCAGAGATCGAGAGTAACTCCCTCTTCAATCGAAGAAGGGGTTAGTTTCCCAGAACGGTGGGTGTAGCTCAATCGGTAAGAGCACCAGACTGTGGATCTGGTGGTTGCGGGTTCGAGCCCCGTCACCCACCCTTGCGAGGACGGTCTCTTCCGCGATCAGCTTTTTTGCAAATCATGTGACTCCAAATTTTTATCATCTAACAAAGTCTCAAAGCTAAGTTGAGCGAAATACTGATAGTCTGGAAATACCCTTAGTGGTGGTTTGATACCCCTAAACTAGCTTCTTCACCCTTGAAAAATAAGCTCGGGTCTGCCGCATCGTTTGGAGATCCGGCGCGGAGGTTCAAGGCCACTCCGGAGCTCGACTTAGGGATCTCGCAAATATCCGCCCTAACCCAAAGCTCTGAGTGAACAGACCTACCGCCGATGAAAAAATAAAAAGCTGTGAAAAGTTGAATACAAAGACGATATCACGAAAAGCGCCGGTTCCCTCTGCCATCGCTTCCGGTCAACCCTGGCAAGCGCGCGGTGTAAGCCTATGGTAGTATCTGCGTGGAATGAAACAAAAAGGTCACCGGACCTGAAAGACCAAGCGGACAAAAAGGAGTCGCCAGATCCAGCGTGCCCGCCTCTTACTCACCTCGAAGTTTGAGTCCAAATGCCGCCAGCTTGTTAACAACTTCGTTGAGACTGGTGACCCCAAAGTTCTTGCATTCCAGCAGTTCGTCTGCACTATATCGGATAAGATCGCCCAATGTATTGATACCTAAGCGAGCCATGCATTTGCGAGCCCGCACTGACAGGTTCAGATCGCTCACGGGCCGGTTAAGAAGCGCTTGTTGGTCGGGTGTAAGGCTTGCGGTGTCAAGCCAAGCAGGGGGTTTCTTTTCCCCAGCTAACATCCCTAGCCGCAGCCCTTTGGAGGCGAGCATCTCTTTGATCTCTTGAAGGCTCGTCTCGCCGAAGTTCTTACTGGCCAACAACTCCTGCTCCGTACAGCGGCAAAGGTCTCCAAGCGTGACAATTCCCATACGCTGGAGGCAATTTCGGGCACGCACGGACAACTCGAAATCGCTGACGGGAATATTCAAGATCTGAGCCAATCTGTCGCGGCGCCGCTGAACCTCTTCGTCGTAATATTGATCCCGGACAGCTTCCACATCCTTGAGGAATAACCGCGCCCGCTCGTTGTCGGGGTGGGCGTCGAGCACTCGCCTGTAACATTCTGCTGCCCGATCGAATTCGCCTCGATCCTCGTACATGAGCCCTAAGTTTAGCAGAGCTCCCACATGGGGGGGGAATCGGGAAGCGGCCCGCTCGTATAGCTCGAAAGCCTCCTCGTCGCACCCACGGCGATCATATTCCAGCGCTAAGCCGAAAAGTGCCCCCGGGTGCCCAGGGTCAGCAGCCACCGCCTCTTCCAGTAGAGCCACGATTTCCGTCGGATCTCCGGATAATTGGCGAAGCGTACATGCCTTCTGATACATAAATTCCGCGGATTTTCGACCTTGTGGGGAGACGCTCTCAAGCCGAGCTAAGGCCTCCTGGGGGCGACCCGCCTGGCGAAGAGCTTCCACAGCAGCCAGCGCGCAACGATCTGTATCGAAGCCAGCCCGTGCGGCTGTCTCAAACGCCTGGATGGCCTCGTCAAACTGACCCAATCCCACAAGGGCCTCCCCAAGATAAAACCAGGCTAGCGCCCCGTTGTCACCCTTCTTCAAGACGTCTACCGCCCGCCGGTACTCCCCTAAAAGGAAAAGGCAGACCCCCAACCGCACGTTCAGAGCGGGACTTTCGTCCTCGCTACTCTCCAGATGCCGAACAGCTTCGCGGAAAAGACGGAGGTTCTCCGGTGCGGCAGCGATCGCCTCGCAGATTTGAGTTATTTCTCGAGGTCCGAAAACACCTCCGAAAATGAGCAGTTGTCGAAAATCAACCAGGCGCGTGGTTACCGCCATACCTCACCAAGCCTCGAAAAAAGGAATATTAAGGGTGATGCGTATTTCTACAAAGCTCTTTGGCCCCCAAAACAGCCCCCGCCCTTTCCCCTTTGAAACGTATTTGCTTCCGCTCATTCTCACATCCAAAAAGCCAGCGGTGGGACTTGAACCCACAACCCCAGCATTACGAATGCTGTGCTCTGCCGTTGAGCTACGCTGGCACGAAATAGGTCACATACCTCCAGCTAACCTCCTTTTTGCCATTTTTTTCCCGGACTGAACCAAGCGCCTCGGTATTACGTGGATTTTTCTCTTTCCTTCAAGTCAAGCAAAAAGTTGCAAGAAATCCCTTCCACCCCCCGGAAGACGATCGCCCGCCTCTGTTCCCGAAGATACCTTCCAGAAAAATCGACGACACGACTCTGCGGGTCTAAATGTCACCTTCGCAAGCACGCCTGAATGATCGAAGCAGCTTCACTTCTGGTCGGACCGGCGATCCCTGGTTGTCCGTATATGCTAATCGAGCGCGCCAAAAAATCCAAAGGGGCGTCAAGCATGACACCCCGCAGAATGTCCCGAGAAAACTGCGAGTGAAACCCCGGCCCCTAGATGTCGGCATAAACCCGATCAAAGAACTCAACATAGCAATTTTTGCGATCAGAGCTCCGGGCCTCAATTGCTGCCCGCGGGTGCAAGTTCAATTGCCCAGTAATGTAATACTGAGGATACGGGCCCCACTCCCACTTTTCTCGTAACGGTTCGAGATATTTCTCCAAAAACTCGTACACATACCGAACTTTAAACTTCGGATTTCGCAAAAATCCCAAGAGTAGTTCCATGGGGCAATTGCCCGCCCCTCGGCCCAAACCTCCCATGGAGGCATCAAGCCGGCTAGCCCCGTGAATTATCGCCTCGATCGTATTGGCGAACGCAAGTTGTTGGTTATTGTGAGTGTGGATCCCGACTTCCTTACCCCGCGGGGTTGCAAAGCTCAGGTATTTTTTTACAAGTAATTCGACTTGCTCCATATAAAGCGAACCAAAGCTGTCAACCACCACAAGTACATGAGCTGGGCTTTCCGCCAACAGTTCGAGTACTTGATCGATTTCCGTCTCTGTATTCTTCGAGACTGCCATAAGATTGGCCGACACTTCGTATCCGCAGTCGGCCGCGTGTTTAATCATCTCTACCGCCTCAGAGACCTGATGCGCGTAAAAGGCTACCCGAACCATGTCCACAATGCTTTGAGATTTGGGGGGAATATCCGTACGCCAATCCGATTTCCCAGCATCGACCATCACAGAAATCTTAACGCCCAGCGGTTCGTCCCCAATAATTCGCCGAATATCATCCTCTTCACAGTGCATCCATTTTCCATGTTTTCCCGGAGCAAAAAGCCTCTTGGAATTTCGGTATCCCACTTCCATGTAATCGATACCAGCCGCCGCACACGTTTGATAAACGGCTCGCACAAACTCTTCCTCAAAATGGTGGTTATTTACCAGTCCCCCATCGCGGACGGTGCAATCCAAAACTCTTAGCTCCGGTCGGTAGGTAATCCAGGGTGCCGGCATTTGAGAATCCCTCATTGACGTTACAGAACTGTTTCCATTTCAGTCCAAAAGCTCCGACGTCTTGCAATTTACGCGTGATTCCGGTCGGATGATCTTTGCCCTAGTTCCAGTCGACTCACGCTCAGGTGAAAAAGGCTGTGTTCAAGTTTAGGCCCCTTCCTCCGCTCAGATCTTCCCAAAAAATTACTGATACATCGTGAGTCGCCGCCAGAGGCGCACAGGATCCCAAAAACTTCCAAGGTCGAGCCCACCTTCTCAAAGTCAGTGTTGTCCCCCAAAATCCAGGGTTAAACGGAGCCCTTTCTTTTGAAGGGGAACAAACACGGGATCTACAATTCGCATGCACACCGTGAGACTCCCTGCCACCGCCTGGCACCTTGCCGCCCCTATCTTCGGCAAAACCATGGGCTTTTCCCTGAAGTGATTCCAATAAACTTTTTTACGCCTGAAATTCGCGTGCTCCGTCGCTTGCTACGTTTATCAATGCAAAATCTTTGCTAATTCACTCAGATTCTCGGAGCTTGGCGCCCAGCACCGGTTGAAAGCGCTCTTGCGAGGAAAGCCTCCCGCGCCCCCAGAGAGATTGTCTCTCACTCATGCCCCGACCTAAAAGAGTATTAAGCCTTTCCGCCTGTTTTAGGAAGGCGATCCTGTTTTTCAGCTAAGGCGAGTGGAACAACATTTTAGAAATTGAGGCATCCCGCACCAGATTTCACGACCGGCTCATGGGGCACGATTTTGTCATGCAGGTTTGTCGTACAAAGCTCGCTCACCTCATTGGTTCACCCACTTACATTATGTGAAACCAGATGATCCCAATGCCTCCACTTCTTTAAAATTAACCAACGTTCTGCGATCCGCAATGCGGCTAAAAGTGGATCGGGGACGATAATCTCCTGGGGCGATAGCCCTTTTTCTTTAATTATGGCACTCACCCGAGTGCGAACCGGTTCGAAGTGAACTAGAACTCCACCACTTAAACTTAAAGGTAACTTGCCTTCAGACCAGCCCAGCTTTTTTACTACACTTAACACTAAATCTGCCAAGTGTGAGGCGGCCTTGTCCAGGATTTTCGTCGCGACGTGGTCTCCTTCATATGCCATTTGCAGCACCAATGGGGCCAAATCGGCCAACATTTTAGGATCGCCGAGGGCGTTACGACCCCACACGACCAGATCGGCGAGGTTGGAACAATTCCGTTGCGAAAGAATTAGCGCCGTCAAACGTGTGCTTTCGCCACGCCCATCAACTTCTCTTGTAACGGCCCGAAGTGCTTCCAAACCTATCCAAGCTCCACTTCCCTCGTCTCCCAAAACCAATCCCCAGCCGCCCGCCCGAGCTGTCCGACCACCTCGGTCGATACCCAAGGCTATGGAACCTGTCCCTGCCACAAGCGATATACCAACACCGTCTGACGAACAAGCACCGAGTGCCAAAGCAACATCAGGGATAACTTGCACCACGGCCCAGGGAAAACGCGTTGCAAACCACTTTCGGGCCTCGTTTGCCAACTCGGGTCGCCCCGCCCCGGCAATTCCACAAAGCAAATAACATATCGACTGATCAGCCAATCCAGCAGTTTTCACGGCTCCCTGAACCGCGTCCGACCACGCCTTTGTCGCAGATTTGAACCCAACTGAAGTTGGGTTTCCCGGGCCGGCCACGAACCTTCCAACAATTTCGCTCTCCTCCCCAGTGTTGCATCGGGCCACAGCAGCAGTGGTCTTAGACCCCCCGGCATCGACCAAAAGCACCGCGCCTGATGATATTTCCGGCAGACTAGCTCCCATGCCACTCCGAACAAGTCTTCCCAAGGCCACTACCTGGTTATTTAAGCGAACCCTCGAAGGCGTGGTTCACGGTACCACCCTCCAAAGCGACTTAAGCCTCAAACGACTTCCGTGTCACCATCGGCAGTGTGCACGCTTTCCGATCACCCCTCCCAAACGAACTCTAAGAAGCACCAAATTCAAACCTTTATATTTAGAATCAACTTGCTTATGATATCATCACACTTCTTGCCAAACACGCCCCCCTGATGACGAGCTCGTTAGCGACTCATGCCAAAGGTTTTTGCCTGGCGGGAAGAATCGGCCCGATAAGGGGGCTTAATGCTCTTTAGAGTTTCCACGCCACCGGGAGGGACCTACGGGCGGGCCTCAGCCTCAGCGGAAGAGCTCGAGGCTCGCTCAAGGGCCCGACGAAGGTGCCCCTGGCAAGCTGCTAAATGACGGCGAGCTTCGGCAGGAGACATGCCCAGTTGATGGACGACAATCGCTGTCTTGACCTCTCCGTCGCAGCTGCGGAGGAGGACCTCCGCCTGATCCCGCGTTAGCCCCGTGAGCATAGCTACGATACGCTTAGCCCGATCCAACAGCTTAGAATTGGTTGCCCGAAGGTCTACCATCAAATTTCCATATGTTTTACCGAGTTGCACCATGGCTCCTGTTGTAAACATGTTAAGAACCATTTTCGTCGCCGTTCCGGCCTTAAGGCGGGTGGAGCCAGCCAGTACCTCAGGTCCGACCACAGGCGCAATCACAAGATCACACACTTGCTCCAGTTCTGATCCCTCGTTGCAGGTAAGCCCGATGGTGAAAGCCCCTACCTGGCGGGCATACCGCAGGCCGGCCAAAACGTAAGGGGTTCGGCCGCTGGTGGCAATTCCTACTAACACGTCCTTTGGACCTAATGCAATGCGGCGTAGATCTTCAACCGCGGCAGGGCCAATATCCTCTGCGCCTTCCACGGCGCGAAACATGGCCTCGGGTCCCCCGGCGATCACTCCGATAACTAAATCCGGTGGGGTACTGAAAGTGGGAGGACACTCCGCGGCATCGATGACCCCAAGCCTCCCCGACGTCCCGGCTCCAAGATAAATCAACCGCCCGCCGCGGCGAAAGCGGTCGGCAATCATCTCGATGGCCCGGGCGATTTTTTCCGCCTCCCGGGCTACAGCGGGAGCCACCTTCGCATCCTCGGCATTCATTAAACGAACGATTTCAAGCGGCGAGAGCTCATCGAGACGCTCCGACGCTTCGTTGGGAGTTTCGGTGGTTAGCCTCCCCAGATCGTTCATGCCTTGGCCGTTGACACTCGTGCACGTGCTTTCCGACGTTCTTCCAACTTGGTAGCCCAAACTAAAAGGGGCGACGCAATGAATATCGAGCTGTAAGTTCCTACAAGTACCCCCACCATAATCGAAAAAGCAAAGGCGTGAATGGCCTGTCCACCACCCACGTACAACACCATCACTACCAATAGTGTAGTCAACGAGGTAAGGATGCTTCGGCTCAACGTCTGATTTATACTTTGGTCCACCATTTCCGGTGTAAGGCGAGGCGCTCGTCCTTTGACCTCCCGGATCCGATCGAACACCACAATCGTATCATTCAAAGAATACCCAATAATGGTCAGAAACGCCGCAAGCACCGACAGGCTAATCTTGAACTCACTAATCAACAGGAAACCTAACCAATTGGCGAGAAAAGCACTTCCGGCAATAGCCCCAAGCGTGATAAGTACGTCATGAACAAGGGCAACTACCGCCGCGATTCCAAAGATTATTCGTTGGAATCGTGCCCAAATGTAGGCAATGATAAACACAAGGCTGCTTAAGACGGCGGCAATACCAACAATCCGTGTTCCGGCAGCCACCGCACCGCCTACTGTATTAATCGAAGGAAAATAGGGGGTGTCGTTGACACGCTGCGCAATAAGGTCTAACACTTCGCGAGCCAGTGGGCCGGGCAGTTCCAGCTCGATCTCCCAATCGGTACCAGCGCTTTCTGCCTCCATCTCCGGGCCCACGCGAAAGATACGATAAGGAATAAACCGGTCGATTCGTCCCAGTTGGCGCTCCTGCTCGAGGGCCGCACTGATCAGCTGGTCGACCGTTTCGTACACCACCGGTTGATCGAAACTTATCCGCGCTCGTGTCCACCCTTCGTCCCTGGGACGTGCCTCAACCGCAGGACTTTCCGATGCGGCCGGCTCAATCGCCGAATCCTTTTCTTCCTCCTTCGAGGGTAAAACAGGTACAACGGTGGATGAAGCCTCTGGGGGCGAGGCAGGAGAGTCGAGAGTTGTCGGCATCTCTGCTCCGGCAGTGGAATCCAAGGATGGCTCAGAACCGCCAGGGGCCTTGCCTGCAAACTCTCCTCCTGTGGATCCCACGTTGGCTGTAAAACCGGCTTCCTGAGAGGAATCATCCAGAACCGCGGATTCCTCCTTAGCCACATACGAAGGGGGATTGATAACCGCCTGAACGCCTTGGTGTGATTTCTCCGGAGTTACCTGAGAATTTTCCCCAACCTCAATACCATCTTTCGCTGAAGTACCAGTTTCCCCCCCTGCGGCCAAAGTGGGCAGGGTAAGGGCCAAGATTCCATGCCACCGAAAGTCTCCAGGCTTAACCGCGAGACCGGTTTTCGGCACTGAGCCGTTAGGACTTTCGGCTTTACCCCCCGGCACTTTGCGCGAGCTGGCCTGCCCTTCAGTAATAATTGTGTAACTCAGCGAGTAATGGGCTAGCTGCTTACCGAACACCTCCTTCAAACGCCGCTGAACCTCAGCAAAAACTTCCGAAGGGGGAGCGTTTGGATCCATCCCCCGAACCCCGGATGTGTTGATGATGAAATGTCGGCCCGGCACCGGATCGTCAAGTCGACGAACATCGCTAATCGCCAAGTCCATCAAGCCTACCTCGGGCGAGCTGAGTTTAGCTCGAAGCTGCCCGATGTCCTGCGGCTCAATAAACTCCACCTCGATCGACACTCCCCCAGTGAAATCAATATCCAACAATCCTTTCCCGCGCGCGAAGACAGCAATAAGACCGAGCACAATGAGGGCAAGAGAGATGCCCACCGCCACCGGCGATTTCTGCATGAAGGAGATATTCGGAGTGCCAATAAGCCTGAGCATACTCAGTCGCGTGATCCATCGTAGCCTTTCCGCCAACTCAATGATCACCCGGCAGCTGTAAAGCATGGCAAACATGCTCACCACCACCCCCAGCCACAACGTGACGGCAAACCCACGGATCTGGTCCCGGCCGATCACGTACAGTACGGTGGCTGTAATCAGCGTGGTGAGATTAGCGTCCACAATCGCCGATCTTGCCCGGTCGAAACCGTTGCGAATAGCCATTCGCAGTGATGCCCCCTTCTCCAATTCTTCCCGAATTCGTTCGTAAATCAGCACATTAGCGTCAACGGCCATACCTAAAGTTAACACCAAACCGGCAAATCCTGGCAACGTGAAGGCCGCCCGGATGGATATCATCAACGCAAGGATAAGTAGCACCGTCTGGAGCAATCCCCAGCAAGCCACGAGACCGCCAAAACGGTAATAAGTGATCATAAAGGCACACACTAGCACCGCCGACACCAACATGGCCCAAATACTGCGGCGAACAGTGTCCCGACCAAGCGTGGGCCCGATCACTAATTCGCTGACCGGTTGTTCGGAAAGTCGCGCGGGAAGGCTCCCGGCATTTAAGACATCAACAAGGTCCTGCACCTCTTCGCGAGTAAATCGCCCGGTAATTTCGCCGTGAGTGAAGATCGTATCCCGAATGGCCGGGGCCGAGTAAAGATATCCGTCAAGGATGATCCCCAACTTTCTCGTGAATTCCACTTGGCCGGCTTCGGGAAGATTGTTGCCAGTGAGGCCGCCAAATCTCATACCCCCTTCGGAGTTGAATGTGAAGAACACGGCCGGGGACCCGGTGCGGTCAAACCCCGGAGCCGCATGCACAAGGTAACCACCCGTCACGTCAAAGGGGTCTTTAACTACCAAAACCTCTGTAAACTCGTATTTAGTTTTTGGGTCCACCCGCTTCCGCGTGGCGATCTCCGGATAGGGGAAGTTGCCCTCCTGGCCCCGTGCAATCGGTACCCACCAGGCCAAAATATTTCCTTCAGCATCCCGAAGGACCTTGTCCTCGCGGGCTAAAGCTTGTTCGATGAGCGCCTGATGGTCACGGTTATTGGCCAAAATTCGGAATTCCAGCGTTCCGGCCGAGGAGATTTTTCGCTTGATCCGTTCCACTTCCTCACGGTCTGCCTCTGGGATGATGACCTCCAGTTGGTTCTCGCCCAAAGGCCGAATGGTCACCTCCAGCACACCTCCTGGGTTGACTCGCCGGCTAATTGCCTGAACCAATTTATCCATATCAACTTGTGCCGGTCCGACTTCCTCCGTACCTGCAGAGGTCTCCACCGGCCGATCTTCAATTTCGTAAACAAGGATGACTCCACCTCGGAGGTCAATGCCTTGACGAGGGGGCCAACCCATCACCACAATCGCCACAGCCCCAAAAAAACTTAACAGGACAATGGCCAACCTGCTTTCGAATTCAGGAAGCCTCCACTGCACGGCTAGCACGCGCGCAAGACCCAAACCCAGCACCAGCACCAAAACGACGACTAACAGCCGCAACCAAACCGATTGACGAATATCACCAGCTTGTTGACGCCCCCCAGCAAAAGGAGTTGCCACCGCCGGATAGTCCCCCCCAACCCCTTGTGTGGCGCCACCTTGAGCAGGAGGCGCAAGGGCCTCAGAACCGGAAGCTAAGGCATTCTGCGCCGAGGATTCCGCCTCAAGCTGGGTCGTTCCCTCCTTGCCTTCGGATGAACTAGGGGAAGATGTCGGCACTTGCGAAACAACCGGGACGGTGACCGCCAGTGGCAGCGTCGATTCCGAAATAGGCCCGTCCGATCCGGATGTTTCCCCGAGATCTGCAAAGGGAGTTTTCGGGGCCTCCGGCTTCGGCACGGGCGACCGGGCCTCTTCGGAGACCGCATCCGGGAAAGTCTCCTTCTGTTCCTGCGGACCTCCTAAAGGAGAATTCGCAACAACCTCCTGGGTGGCCGACTGAATTCCCGTCGCACCAGCTGGGAGAACGTTCTGACCAGATGCGTAAACATCAAAAGGCAGGGCTGATAGGGTAATCTCGGGTGGACAACCGGCACGTGCGTTCCAGAATGTGGAACTCACCCCCACCAGTAGCGAAGCTAAGGCCAAAAGCCCGAGCGAAACGCACCTGCGTGTTCCTGAATTGCATGTTCCTGAATAAAGTAACCCTGTCATTTTCCACACGTTCATAGTTTCGTTGGGCCAAGCCCCGCTACCGTCTTCTTGCTCCAAATTTCCGTTCTTACGATAACAGGCGCTTTGTCCTGGCTGAGTGATTTTTCCAATCATCGCCTAATAATGGTTCTTCCTAACTTTGCCGGAAATGCCCAAACTAATTCGGCAAACGTTCACTTATTCCTCAACTTTCTTACTTACCTGCCCATCATTAGCCGCCGGGCACTCGCGCTTGCTGTTCCCCGGTAACCCAGACCTTGATAATCCCACGGACAATCGGAGTTGCCTAAAGACTACCCTCTTCCGTGCCGCAAGAGCATTAATCTGTCAGAGGCAAACGATTCGTGCTTGCCAGCCGGGCATCGCAGATCGCTCTTAACAAAGAGTTCTCAATTTCCCGCAAAATTCGTACGTCACTTTAACTGTGTTTGCCGTATTGGAAGCTACCCCGTCGCCCAAGCCGCTGATTGCTGACTCGAAAGAGGTAGCGCTTACTGCCGGCTCAAAAGGCCTGCTCGGATTTTTCAGTCGATTTTCTCTTGCCCTGAGGAACTCCCCGGTGCCAACTGCCGCGAAACCCGATAGAGGAATCAGATCGAAAACCCCGTTCCTGAGGGGATTGGCGCCAAGCTTATGTTCCTCCATAGCATTTTTTAGGAATCCTTTCTTTAGCGGGACTGAACCTCACGAAGACGCCCCCTTTTTCTCTTGGGACTCGCCCGCTTCCGCTTCTTCACCGAGTACCCGGGCAATGGCCCCCAAACTCACTTTAATCTTTACATTCGCATGGTCATCCACCTTGAGAGTGACCTCGTCTGCTTCGCGACGTATGTTGACCACCACCCCGTAAATGCCCCCGATAGTCAGCACTCGATCGTTCTTCTTCAAATTGGCCAACATTTGAGCCATTCTTGCGCGCTCTTTTTGTTGGGGGCGAATCAGTAGAAGCCAAAACAAAAAGACAATGGCCAGAATCGGCCATATCAAACTGAACAAGCCCGGAGAATCTCCCCCCTGAGCTTGCTGCTGAGCCAAAAAAGGGCTGACAGCGGAGAACGATTTGATCAGAGGTTGGAAATCGTGCATAGAAATCACTTGTTGTGCAAAAAGTTTGAGGTTTTCGACGCTTTCCGGTTTTTTGTGCGCTTGGTTAACCCCCAACAAGCGTCGACAATCGACCGCGGCCCAAACTTATGAACCGATTGCTCAGGGGCGAGCTAGGAGACACAAATTCTCTGTTATTCTGGCATCCCGAAAGTAACTTTTGAGGGCTTGGTAGCCGAGCCTCCCGACGGGCTTTTCGACTCGCAAGGTGTTTTGTACGGAACTGGGAGGCAATCAATCCATCTTTCGGCCCGAGTCAAGAACTCCCCGGACACTGCACAACGGAGACCTGGTAAAACGCTGCCACATGCTTGGTAGAGGGCATCCCAAATTGTCCGAAGGTCTTGGCAAAAACTCCCGCCTGGGCCTGGGTCCCGTCCGTCCCACCAACCGCCCCTAAAGAGCGAGTCTTTAACCCCAAAAAAGGCGGTAACTGCACCCCCACTTGAATGGGAAGTGGCACTTCAATCTCGGGCGGATACCTCCTGCGGGACGCGAGACGCCGTGACTGTCTAATGTACGGTATCAGAAAATTGGGAACAAGACTGACCCCGCCACTCCGAAACCGCGATTGTGGGACGAAGAGCTCTAGGCTCAGAGCCAGTCACCAAAAAAGTCATGAGTCTTCGTCGGCCGCGTTACGCCGACCAAGAGCTGGCCCCTCCGCATCGGCAGGGTCCGAAATTTCTTCTGTTTCTGCGGCCAATTGCTCGATTGTCTCTTTCGCAAATTGACGGAAGGTACCCCGCGCGACTGCTGCCCGGCATTGAGCTAATAATTTCTGATAATAGTAAACATTATGAAGCGAAACTAACACCGGCCCAAGGAGTTCACCCGTCAAAAACAAATGACGGATATACGCTCGGCTAAACATGCCATCGGCGCAAGCGGGGCAGAGGCATCCCGGCTCAATTGGCCGGGTATCCAACCGGTATCGCCTATTGCGCAGTCGGAGCCGCCCCTTTGAAGTAAAAGCGGTGGCATTTCGTCCATTTCGAGTGGGAATCACGCAATCGAACATATCGAAACCGGCGGCCACGGCCCGAACAATATCTTGGGGAAGACCCACCCCCATAAGATAGCGGGGCTTGTGCTCTGGCATGCACGGACCAAGCTCCGTAACGAGCCGATACATTTCCTGCGGTGGTTCTCCCACACTAAGCCCTCCTAGGGCGTACCCGGCAAAGTCTAAGCGGACCAGCTCCTCCAGGCACCAGTGTCGAAGCTTGAGATCGAGCCCGCCTTGCACGATGCCGAAAAGGGTTTGACCGGGAGACTGCACCTTCCGGGCCCGAGCCGCCCAAGCCACCGTGCGCTTCGTCGCCTCTTCGACCCGGTGCGGTTCCTCCGGGAGAGGAACCACGTGATCCAGCACCATGGCAATATCACTTCCAAACACCTGTTGGACCTCCACAGCCCGCTCCGGCGTAAGATCAACCAGCTGTCCGTCGATATGCGACCTGAAACGTACTCCGCGGTCATCGATCGCAACAAGCTGGCCTAGGCTATAGATCTGAAAGCCTCCGCTATCGGTAAGGATCGGACCATGCCAACCCATAAAGCGGTGGAGCCCCCCGACGCGAGCTATCACCTCCTCCCCAGGTCGCAATATCAGATGGTAGGTGTTGCACAAAATCATTTGGGTGCCGGTGCGACGCACCAACTCAGGCATAACTCCTTTGATGGCGGCGCGACTGCCCACCGGCATAAATGTAGGGGTGTCAACATCCCCATGAGGTGTCGTAAGCCGCCCCACCCGGGCATGCGTGTGAGGATCTGACCTCAGGACCTCGAATCTAAAAAGGATGGTTTCCCTTGGATCACCCATGGCCGAATCGCGCATGGAAATGGTAGCTGGAGGTTTGAGCTCGATGTTCCCTAACGCTTATCTGCAAACGTGTGCCCAAAGGCCGAACTCAATGCCTTTTTGGACGAGATGCGAGCCGATCGCTACTTTGCCACCAAAAAACTCAATCCGCAAAACGTAATCCCTCAATCCGAAAAACGTAACCCCAGCCAATAAAAAAGTTTGTGTCCGGATCGTGCCACACTTCTGCTTCCTTGATGCAGAGCTTTTGCGGGGATATTTCGGAAAAAAATACACACAAAACTTGCCCCTGAGCGGACCACCGTGTTGGAGCCCGTTCCGCGGATAGCGAAGCATTCATAACTGATCGCTTAAACCTGGGATTCCGCTAACCCCTCTTCGCGGATAGCGAAGCATCCTTGTACGATCTTACCAAGACTCTTAAAGATTGGGGTCAGAGAAAATCTGCCAGAGTTTTAAGGCTGTTGGAAATTGCCCTGGCTGAGCGCTTCCCTTTAGAGCGGATCCCCCCAAGCGGGGCCTCCCCACTTCAGATCTTCATACCCAGGGTCTCCAATAGTAATTGCCCTATGAAAAAGCTCGGTTCTACAGCGATATATCAGTTGATCGGAAATTCAGACAGGTGTCGGAGGTGGGGCACAAGGCTTGCGAAGTCGAGCGCGAAAAGCTTATGAAGTGTTTGCTCCCGAAACTCCTAGAACTGGCATGCCCGTTGAACTGCAAATGCCAGGGGATTGGAATTCAACTTGGCCCTTCCCCGACAGTATCGTTACCTTTTTACCTCTATAGACGGAGGATATTCCTGTGAAAGGAGATCCCCTCCAAGGACACGAGTCGGACCAACGCACGCCCGAGCAGATTGCGGTATTGATCATTTATTGCGAAGGAAACGTTCTGGCACGACGCCGCCCTACTACGACTGCGTGGGGCGGCTTTTGGGAATTTCCCGGGGGCAAGATTCAGCCAGGAGAGTCGCCAGAAGAAGCTGCTATTCGAGAGTGTGAAGAGGAAACTGGTTTAAAGGTCACCGCGGCCACCGTCGCATGCGTAGTCGACCAAATGGCTACGCGTGGTCCACAGCGAATACACTTTTTGCTGGCCGAGCTCCCGCGCGAAAGCCTACCAAACTTTCTTGGGTGGGACGGCAGCACCGTCGCGCCGGAAACCCCTTTACCGGTCGACCGTCCCTCACCGTTTCGATGGGTGCCGATTCACTGCCTAAGAGAGCTCAAGTTTCCACCCGCTAACTTCGTGGCGCTAGCCGTATTGGAGGAGTGGATAAAAAATCGGCGCAAACTTACGCGAGAGAACTCCGGGGGAAAGGGCTAGACGATGGATTCCAATCCCCCTGGCGAAGCACGTGAACCGGAGGGTCAAATAATTGCACCGGGGGAATTCTTTAGTACAGTTCGAGCCCCGAGTCCAAAGGCATGCATAAAGTTTGCATCACGAGAGTTTGCATTACAAAGCAGCGGAATATTTTGCTACCTAAAAATCGCTCAATTGCGTTTTTGCCAAAAGCCCAATCGTCCTAGTTAGTGCCTAACATCCCAGCAGAATTGACTCGCGAGGAGCGGGGACCAAATCATGGGGGGTAAAATCCGATTTGCAAGGCTCGGCATTTTGGCAGTAACGTGGCGCCTTTGGACTGTTTACCTCTTTGCAGCCCTCGTCTTGCCCCCAGTAATCGGATGCGGGAAACAACCAGAACCGATGCCCGCGGCGGATTCATCAACATCGCCGTCCGGTGTCAACGAGACCGGCGATCCTGCAACAACCCCGGGTGACGAAAAAGCCGCCCCACCACCGAGACTGGCCGCCCCTGGAATTGAGGGTTCTCCGCCGGCCGTAACAACTGGACCACAGGAGGCATCCTCAATGCCGGCCTTAGGTTTTCCTACGTTGGTGGAAAGTGGTCGTCCGTCATCCACCGTGCCGAACCCTATTGTTCAAGTGGATACCAACTACGGGTCCTTCCGGATCGAACTGGATCGTCAGAAAGCGCCCATCACCGTAGAAAACTTCCTCGGCTATGTCGAACGAGGCGCTTACGATCAGACGATTGTGCATCAAGTCTTCCCGCGAGCGGTCATTGTAGCAGGCGCTATCAGAACCAACGGAGAGCCTGTCAAGCCAGGCCCACCCATTTTCAACGAGGCTCACAATGGGCTAAAAAACACGCGCGGCACGGTCGCCATGTATCGTGATCCTAATGACCCCCATAGCGCCACGAGCGTGTTTTTTATCAATGTTAAGGACAACCCAGCTTTTGATCCCCAGTTGGAACGAAGCGGCGCAAGCCCCGGCAACCTGGCCCAAGTGCAGGCAGAGGACTACGGTTACTGCGTGTTCGGGAAGGTAGTTCAGGGAATGGAGGTGGTGGACAAAATCGCGAATGTGCCGATTCAAGATACTGACCAGCTTCAATGTACCCCAGTGGAGCCAATCGTCGTTCGCAGCATCCGTTGGATCAAATAGCCTCCCGTTTTGGCCTTCTCTTGAGCAAGAGGTCGTAAATTTTGCTGCGACTACTCTCTTATGTGGATACTGAAACAATGATCACCTACCCCCAAGTCATCTGAGTTTTTTCGTGTCTCGCCGCCGCTTCTGGGATGAGCTTTTATCGCCAGTTCCCAGAGAGTTCTCTCCATTTGAGGTGAAACGTTGCCAATCCCATACCGGGTGAACCAAGGTTCTCGAACTTGGAAAGTTGACGAAGGTCTTCCTGTAACCCTCGATGGAGGAACCAAGGGACCTTTGGCTGCCCCATCCCACTTCGCAATTCAAGGGGAAGTAGTGCCGGGGGATTAAGGGAGGCTTTTATTTCGGTGTCGAAACGGCCCCGTCGAAAACGACGACCAATTGTCGGGTATTTCCACTTAACACGCTCCGAGCTCAGTCCCGGTCGGGCTTAAGCCCCAATGAGTTGCCCTTGGGCCGGCAGCCGAGTTTGAGACGTAGACGTATAAGAATCTCGAGAAGCGGAGGAGTTGCACCTGCTAGAGAGCTACGGATCAGGTTCCTGGACCAAGCGCTGCAGCAAGCTCAAACGGGCAGTGCCACGCGAAATCCTAACTTAAATACCGCGGTGTCCGCGGATAGTCTGAACCACGGGACGGTAGTTAGCTTCCGCCGATGGTGGCCTTTTACCACTATTGTCTGTATGTTTTTCCACGCCTGGCGAAGCCCATATGACAAAATGAATCCTTATGATGGAAGCCCGTATGACAAAATAGAGCCTTATGACGAGGGAGTTTCAATCCGTGAGTTGAAAGGGTGGATTTTTAATGCAGACGAAAATTACCGACATTAATTTCGGACCTTGGGGGTGAAGAGCCAACCCGAAAGGACAGAAGGCATAAGCCCGAGGGGCCCCTATGATAGTAGGAATTAGCCCTTTCCGATACTCCCGACTAAGATATGGGTTAGAAAGATGGGAAAAGAGTGCGCTCGCGTCGGGCTGCCTGCCGTGAAAAGCCCCGGAATGAAGGTGCAACTTACTCCCGGACTTCGTGGCTGTCCAACTTAAAATGCCTAACTGGCCCCCAAGCAAAATAATCGGAAACTTGAGAAACATTTCGGCTGGCATTCAAATTTGTCGGCTTTGAGCTGGCTAAATCTAACAAATTAGGTATCGCTATCCCCTCGAAAGTAGCGTTCGATTTAAGAGATCCGCATTCAAAATCGCGCTGTTTGCGCAGCAATCATTACAGCGGAATCGGTTCCCGGTTGAATGAAAGGGTGCCTTTCGATGATGAACCAGGCTCGTCGGAGGTCGCTTTTATGGCCCGTCCTCATTCTGGCCCCCGTTTTCTGTTGCGTAATTCCGGGAGGGTCGGCTAAAGCGGTTGCTCCCGCCGGGGTCGGTAGATCTGATAGCGCGGTGCCACGCGTTTCTGGATCAAGGGCCCAACCTTCGGTTCGGGTAGGAGTCGCTGACTTGCGGCTTGCATCGAGTCGAGATAGCCTGCAGCTCCATGCTTTTTACGACGGTTCTTCAAAGCCCGGTGGCCATACACCGCCCGGAAGGGTGGTTCAGAACCAACTCCAAGATTTCGCTGGGGACACGTCCGCTGACTTAGAAAGTGGCATCATGGCACCGAAAAACGGGGGTAGCACAGGAGGGGAAACTATACCTGAGTTGGACTGGCAAGTTTGGGCCGAAATAAACGCGACTGGGTCTTCAGCGGAAACGGGGGGGAGTAATCCTGCTCCTTTGGTCCCCGCGATCGCCGGCGAAGAAGTTTTGCAGGAGCCGCAAGCCACCGGCGGCAGCACGGAATCTTCTCGGAGCGAGATATCCCCCGCGCAGAGTGAGCCATCCGTCCAGATCCAGCCAATGGTATCCAATGATACCCCCGAAAAGAAGGAAGTAATGGGGCGTGAGGTCTTGCTTCCAGCCCCTCAGCAGGGGCCCACTGCGGAGGAAGAGGAATCTTCAGGGCAGGTGGAGGTAGCAGCCCCACTAGGCCCCAGCGAAGGCCCCAGTGTCTCCACTCCTTCGGAGGGGAGCCCAATCGGAATGGAAACGGAATCTGTTCCTAACCCTTCCGAGGAGATGGTAGGTCCCTCCGAGGAGCAAGTTTCTCAGCCACAAGCAATTTCTCCGGCAGAGGTACGGACCGAGCTCGCCCCGTCCACCCAGCCTCAAGCCGGGGCTCCGGTGGAACAACTACCAAAAGATCCGGTACCAGCGGAAGGGAAAGTCCCTCCCTCTGCACCGGAAGCTGGTGGTATTCCGCCTGGGAAGACCACGCCGGATTCCGAACGAATTCCCGCCGCGGCAGGAGAGGAAGGACGCGTCGGGCCGCCTCCGCAAATCTCTCTCCCGCCAGCAGAGAAAAGGGAAACCCCTGGGCCACCGGCCAAAGATCTGGAAGTTGCAACACATAGGGACCCAGGAACCGAATCTGCCAGCGTCGAAGAACCGCGGCTTGTTTTTAATTTCAAGTTTCAGCCGTGGGGACAGGTCCTCGAGTGGTTAGCGGAAAAAGCCGGTTTATCTTTGGTGATGGAAGGACCTCCCCATGGAACGTTCAACTATTCTGATAGACGTGCGTACACCATTAACGAAGCGCTCGATCTTATAAATAGTGTGTTGCTGACAAAAGGCTATGTATTGGTGCGGCGCGGGCAGATGCTGATTTTGGTAAATCTGGCTGACGGGGTGCCGCCGAATTTGGTTCCTATCGTTTCTGAACATGAATTGGATAAACATGCGGAGCACGAGCTTGTAAGCACGATTTTCAGCTTAAGTCGGTTGTCCGTTGAGGAGGGCCAGCAAGAGATTCGTAGCTTGCTTGGGCCTCAGGGATCTGTGGTGACACTTCCTAAGGCGCAGCAACTATTGGTAACAGACACGGCAGGGCGGCTTCGGCTCATTCGGCAGGTTCTTGCGCGAGCCGACAGCCCGGAGGGTGGTGTAATCGAGGCGATGCAAATATTTCCCTTGAAATATGTCACCCCTGATGAGGCCGTGTTGGTACTTCGCCAACTCCTGGGAATTCCGGCGGATCAGTTTGTCGCTGCGGACGGATCGTTGCGCCTTGCAGTGGACACGGTGGGGATGAGGATTTTCGCGGCCGGGCGAGCGGCACGAATCCGACAGGTGGCCGACATCTTGCAGGCCATCGATATTCCCGATAGCGACACCGCTGCCGGTCGAGGGGTGGCAGGCGCCTTGCAACTAGAAGTTTATGAAGTGGCTCCCGCCGACCCTCAGACTGTCCTGCAGGTGCTCCAAACTCTGCTCGTGGGCTCCCCAGGTGTACGCCTAACCACCGATAGCAAAACGGGTAATTTAGTAGCTTTGGCTCGACCCAGCGAACATGCCACAATTCGCGCCACAGTGGAACAACTTCGCCAGCAGGGAACACGACTGGAAGTGATTCCCCTTCGCCGACTTGATCCTCAAATGGCTGCCGCTGCTATTACCAAGCTCTTGGCTGGCCAAGATGGAGCTGCTTCCGTAAAGGTCGAGGTAGACTCTCTTTCACGGCAATTGCTGGTGCGGGGCACGGAGCGCGAGCTTACGTTGGTAAAATCCCTTCTCGAAAAAATGGGGGAGGGTTCGGGATCAGCCCAGATGGCAAGTCAGGGGGGAACCGCCCGCGTTCTACCCATTTATGGCACACAGGCTCGGGAAATTGTTGAGCGGCTCCAACAAATTTGGCCTTCCCTCCGGGGAAACTCCCTGCGAGTGATAGGTACTCCGAGTTACATTCAAAGTCGCACCCCGACCGACAGATCACAAGCGGTCCCACCGCCGGGGTTACCGTACGGGACGCTCATGCCCAGCGGCCCTCCCAATCCCCCGGTTCCAGGTTCCCAGATGTATCCCGGTGGACAACCAGGAGAGTGGCCAGAAGGAGGCTGGCCAGCCCCCGGAGTACAAACGGAGCAGCAGTGGGTCCCAAGAGACGGAGGTGGCCAGTGGAGGGATCCCAATTCGTGGGGGCAGCCCCCGGTGGAAATGCCCCAGCCATGGTCGCCGATGCCTTTAGGACCGCCCATTGATCTGCAGGAGTGGCCCGTGTCCCCGGTTCCGATACCCGTGGCCCCCCAGGAAGTATTCGACGAGGCACGCTTTAACGGAAATCAGGGGAAGGATGGTGTCCAATTTGCAAGGGTTAGTCGAACCGGGATCATGGGACGTGAGGGGCCAGTTGATAAAACGGAGCTCCCCGAAGCCATCTTCGTGAGTTTCCAGCAATTGGCTTCACCGCTTTCCGGAGCAGTGGACGATGGTGCACCGCCGCCCCCCCCGAGCGAGGGTCAAATCAGCGGGCAAGTGGACCAAAAAGATAGCGCACGGGAATCCCGTCAGCCGGCACCCCCAGTGGTAATCGTACCGGGACCAAATGGCTTGGTTATTGCCTCAGAAGACCAAGAAGCTTTGGACCTTGTCGAAGAACTGGTCCGCTTAATTTCTAGTCAAGTGGGCACAGGCCCGCAGCTAACCATCTTTTATCTGAAGCATGCGCGGGCGGAGGCCTTGGCCGAAGTGCTCGACCAGATTTTCGGAGGGGGCACTTTAGCAGGATCAAGCGCCGGCGGAGCAGGGGGAATGGTAAGGGATTTGGCCAGTGCGGCTTTTGGAGAAATTGGGGGCGGAATCGTCAGTTCATTGTTAGGCGGTGGCGGGGGCACGGTGACCCCGAGTGGCACACTTCGGATAACTCCTGATGCCCGGTTGAACGCCCTAATTGTTCAGGCTTCGCCCGTCGATTTGGAAATCATCGAGCAGCTTCTGGAAGTTCTTGATCAAAAAGAGAGCCCGGAGGAAGTGCTGGCCCAACCCCGCCCCCGGGTGGTGCCGGTACGCAATATGCAGGCTTCGGAAGTAGCCGAGATCGTTCGCCAAGTATATCAGGACCGGCTAGTCTCAGCGGGTTCCGCGCAACAGGGGCGGGGGGGACCTCCTAACCCGCAAGAATTTATTCAGATGCTGCAGGCTTTGCGGGGTGGCCGCGGTGGCCCAACCACCCGCCGAAGTACCCTAGAACAGACTCAGCGACTGTCTCTCGGGGTAGACACGCGAACGAACTCGGTAATCGTCGCGGCCCCGGAACCGCTGTTTCAGGAAGTCAAACAATTAATTGAAGATCTAGATGCCGCAGCTGCCAAACCTCCGCAGGCCACTCAGGTTGTCGTGGTCCGCAAGACTAATCCCGAAGCGGTACAACAGGCGGTGCGGGCAATGCTTGGCGACTCGGTTAGCATCGGGAGAAGTACCCCTAGCGGAGCAACAGTGTCAGGGAGTACTGGAACATCGGGACCTAGCAGCTCCGATCGCAACCGTTTCTGGCAGCGGGGTGGGTCCACCGGCGGGGGCTTCCCGGGCGGAACAACACCGTTCTTCAGGCCCGGCTTTTTCGGGGGGTTCGGCTTTCAAGGGGGAGCCCCCATGGGTGCGGGGGCCGGTCCTTCTCGTCCTTCCGGTACCGGGACCTCAGGCCGCCGCTAGAACGTCGCCGGATAACCTCTTGATGAGGAACGTCCAAACCGCGCCCGGCACGTCGCACGAAACGCTCGGCCGGCGGCAGATGTGCCCTTCCCAATTATCTTAAGTCATGACGGAGGCGTAGGTCTCGCAAGCTCGGCACTCCTACTAAAAAACTTCGCACCCGGGAAACCCACCAACCGGATTTTCGACCTTCTTGATGCCGCAGGAAACTCAAGTCCCCGCCGATCAATGGACTAGTCGACAGTCTGCTGGTTAAGAAGCGGCTTCGAAACGAGGACCATCCTCCCCAAACTAGGGATAATGACCCTACCGATGAGGATATCACGTGGCTTGGGCTTCATAAAGCTTCGAAAAAATGGGCATCGATACCATCTGGGGCAATCCGAATCCGTGCCGGCCTTCCGCATCGTGGGCAATGGCCTTCATAAGCTGAGCCTTGGGAGTTTTTATAAATCCGGGCATAGACGCCACAACATCGGAAAATGATCCCCACGAAGGGCCTTGGACGCCGGGGGTACTCAGACAACCGGCCTTCCACATTCGGCAACTCGGGATCACTTGTTAAGTCAAGATTTGGTTGCGATTTTCCCTGGCTGTCGGAACCCGAATCGATCCACATCTTTGGCTTCATTGCAACATTAAAGTTTCAAATCTTTCCGAGGACTTTTCCTGGCTATTTACGCTTCCTAGCCTTAAACCCTGCCTGGAAGAAAGCTTGGGGAAAGTTCTCGTTTCAGCCGCCGGGCTTTCGGAAGCAACCGACCAACTGATGCCCGTAGGCCGGTCAAAGAGCCGAAACGACTGGGCAAACTCCCACTCTGCAGTGGCAAATTGAGTTTACCTCCTATTTCCTTTTGCTCGATGGGTAGTAACCAAGACCGTCCGGTGGCGATTCGAACCAAACCTTTCTGTTTAATGTCAGGTACGCTGCTCCGTGATAAGCTTTCTCCCTAGTACCCCCTCGGGACTCGGGAGGGAAGCCGCCAACCTGGCAAACCTCCACGCTGGCGAAAGAGGTGTTCAACACCCCAACTCTTCGCTAGGCTTGCCAAAGGCCGTTGCTTTCCACAGACGTTACAGTTTCAAACAAAAACGACTTGAATGGTTGGCTGCGAGAATACTCCGCTATCAAACATCGGCAAAAGCCAGCTTTCAAATGCAAGGGGAGCGTGTCGGGTCCAATTTAGCAGGATCATTAGCCGGTTCCAGTTGAAGGAGCCCGACTTCCTTCGTTGGCTCCCTAACTTTCGGAGCGGCCAAAGAATTAAGGCACACCCGAAGCCGCTTGCGCCGAAAAAAATTCTTGGGTTTGGGCATTATGCCGCGAGAGGAGCGAGATTGTTCAAGATCGCGATGCCCAACAAGTCGATAGTTTCGACTCCTTTTAGGAAAACGCATCACAATGGGGCGGAAACGGCAAAGGAGTTACGTACAGGGGAGTTAGAAGTAGATCACTTGCACCCCTTTGCCGCCCTGCTTCAGGAGCCTACTATTGGCAGGCGTAAGTTTCACCCAAATAATGAATCTGCCGTACATGATAGCTGGACCTCTCGCGTAGCCTTTGAACAATAGCCGGGTTAGTTCTTCCCTGCTATGAGAAGGATTTTAGGCGATAAAGATGAGTGCCCTGGAATTTGTCCATCTGCATTGTCATAGCCATTACAGTCTTCTTGATGGAGCCAGTCGCCTGGATAACCTTTTGGAGCGAACTCTTTCGCTCGGGATGAAGGCCCTTGCGCTCACTGATCACGGAAACTTGTACGGAGCGCTCCAGTTCTACCGCAAAGCAAAGGCGGCAGGAATTAAACCCATCATCGGCTATGAGGCCTACGTAGCTCCCGAAAGCCGATTTATCAAAGATGCTGCCAGTGCCAAGGATGCCGCTGATCACCTAACTCTTCTTGCGATCAGCCCCCAAGGGTTGAAGAATCTTATAAAGCTTGCGTCGGCCGCCTTCCTAGAGGGGTACTACTATCGCCCTCGCATAGATAAGGAATTGCTCACCCGCTACCAAGAGGGACTTGTCTGTCTCAGCGGTTGCGCTTCCAGTGAAATTAGCCGACTCCTCCTAGAAGAGGACGACGATCTTCATAAAGCCTGCGAGACGGCTGAATGGTTTCACCAATTGTTTGGGGATCGTTACTTCCTGGAAATCCAAGATAACGGCCTTGAGGTGCAACGGCAGCTGCTCGAACGGGCCTGCAAACTTTCTCGCAAAACGGGAATTCCTTTGGTCGCCACAAGCGATGTGCACTACGTGCATCCAGAAGATGCCGCTGTCCAAGATATCCTCCTCTGTGTCAACACTGGAAAAGTCCGTAGTGACGAAGATCGGCTTCGCATGGGTTCGAATCTTTTCTACTTAAGATCCCCGAAGGAAATGTATGCCGCCTTTTCGGGGCTGGAAGAGGCCGTTCGGCGGACGGTGGAGATTGCCTCGTGGGTGGATGTGGAAATCGAATTGGGCGTTCGTCATTTCCCCGTGTTTGTCCCCCCAGATGGAAAAACATCGGAAGAATACCTACGGGAACTATGCCTGGCCGGCCTAAGAGAGCGATACGCCGACAATCCCAAACGTTGGAAAAATGGTGACCTTGCTCCGGAAGTATTGGAGCGGCTGGACTTTGAACTTCGCGTCATCAACAAATTGGGCTTTGCCAATTACTTCTTGGTGGTGTGGGACTTTGTGCGTTTTGCCCGAGAAAACGGTATCGTGTGCAATGCGCGGGGATCGGGAGTTGGGTCGCTGGTTGCCTACGCCCTGCATCTTAGCCGTGTGTGCCCGATCGAGCACGATCTTCTCTTCGAGCGTTTTCTTGATGAAAGCCGTAGGGAAGCGCCCGACATCGACATCGACTTCTGTCAACAGCGCCGGGGCGAAGTCATCAGCTACGTCAAACGCAAATACGGCGAAGAGAATGTGGCACAAATTGGCACTTTCGGAACGCTGGCTGCGCGAGCCGCTATTCGCGATGTGGGCCGGGCTCTTGGGCTCCCGCTGGCCCGTGTCAATAGCATTGTGGCCCTCGTTCCCAATCGACCAGGGATGACTATCAGTCAAGCGCTTGAGGAAAGCGACGAACTCACGCGGCAGTACGAAAATGACCCCGTCGTACGAGAGCTTGTGGATCTGGCACGTCAGGTGGAAGGCCTTGCCCGCAATGCCAGCACGCATGCCGCCGGAGTGGTAATCGCCGATCGACCTCTGACGGAATACCTTCCGTTGCAGCGAGTCCAGGGTAAGGACGAGGTTGTCACTCAGTGGGCGATGGGAGACGTGGAGGTCATCGGTCTGCTCAAAATGGACCTTCTGGGATTACGGAATCTTACCCTCCTGTGGAAAGTTGTGGAACTCATCAAAGACACTACCGGCGAGTTAATCGATCCTTTCAAACTGCCGCTGGATGATCCTGAAACCTTCGGAACTTTACGCCGGGGCGAAACGAAAGGGGTGTTCCAATTGGAAAAAGCGGGTATTCGCGAACTCCTGCAGCGGATGAAGCCGGATCATTTCCGTGACCTTGTGGCCACAAACGCCCTCTATCGACCGGGCCCCCTCAAGGGTGGTATGGTCGATGATTATATCGACGTTAAACTTGGACGAAAAAAGCCGGAGTATCGCCACCCCGTCCTCGAAGAGATTCTTGCCGAAACTCACGGAGTGATGGTCTATCAAGAACAGGTAATGCGGATCCTCAACAGATTGGGTGGCATTCCCCTGGCGGACGCTTATACCTGCATCAAAGCGATCAGTAAAAAGAAGTTACCTGTTATTGCGCGATACCGAGAACAGTTTATCGTGGGAGCAGGGAAACATGGCCTCAAAAAATCGGAAGCGGAAGCCATCTTTAACCTCATCGAGAAATTCGCTGGATACGGTTTCAACAAAAGCCATGCCACGGCCTATGCTTTAATTAGTTACATTACCGCTTATCTAAAGACGCATTACCCGTTGCAGTTTATGGCGGCGCTTCTGTCCTGCGATATCCCAATGCGCAACTTTACCCACAAGGACCTTCTGGTTGAGCACCTACAAGATTGTCAACGTATGGGAATTGAGATCATTTGGCCGGATGTCAACAAGTGCTTTGTGGATTTTGCCGTTGTCGAAGGGAAAATTGCGTTCGGACTCTCCGCTATTAAAGGCTGCGGCCAAGGAGCAGCGGCCGCCATTGTGGCCGAACGCCAACGCGGTGGACCTTATCGAAGTTTGTTCGATTTTTGTCAACGGCTTGATCCTGGTGAGGTGCCCCGCAGCGCGATCGAGGCGCTGATCAAAGCCGGCGCCTTCGACAGCATGGGGGCCAATCGCGCTCAATGTTTCGAGGTCCTCGATCGAGCCATTCAAGCAGGGATAGCGGCAGCCAAAGACCGACGCGCAGGACAACTCGCCTTATTTGGTGGTACCGCGGAGACCGCGGATCCTGTCGCACACGACCACCCCGAGTTACCTGCCGTCCCCGATTGGTCCGGCCAGGAAAAGGCAGCTTACGAAAAGGAAGTACTTGGCTTCTACATCTCGGGGCACCCTCTGACCCCTTACGAAGGACTAATCGCCCAATATGCTACGCACGACACGATGTGCGACAATCGCGCAGCAGATCGTGCTCAGGTAATTATAGCCGGTATTGTTGCCAACCTTAAATTCGGACGAACGAAAAACCAGCGCGAGGATACCCCCAACCGGTACGCAGTTTTCGAATTGGAGGACCGCGTTGGGGCTCTCCGCTGTATAGTCTGGCCGGATACGCTTGTCCAGATCTCCTCCGATCTCAACGCGGAGGCCAAGCTGCTTGTTCTTGGCACGATTGATCGCCGAGGAGATGTGGAGGCCGCTCATCTAATCGTGGCGGACGTTGTCCCTCTTGAAGAAATTCCAGCCCGAGCCTTCGAGGGGTTAGAACTGCGGTTTAATGCAACTAAACATACGGAGGCTACGCTTGAAGAGGCCGCACGACTCATTCGCAGCCGGCCCGGGCGACACCGTCTTGAAATTCTCGTAGAACTTGAAAACGGGGTGACGGTGCCAATGGTCTCCGACTCGATACGTGTTGACTACGACAAAGATTTATTCGCTCAGCTCGAGGAACTCCTTGGAAGGAGTAATGTGCGGCCTATTTTCGGCTCTCCATTTCGCCGTAGTGCCGTCAAAGGAAAGTCACCCAACCGGATGGGAATACGTGCGGGTGCAAATAACCAGAATACTCCCTAGTTAGTCCAGAATACTCCCTAGTTAGTAAAGCCAGCAGGCTTAAGCACATCATGGGCGTCAGGCCGTTTGCTTAATTTGTCTAGCTCCCGGGACTGGGCCGGGCAAAGCCTCCGATTGGCTCGTGGCGGGTGGTAGGGTATTTGGAACGCTTCTGTTCGTAATATCTGGTCCGGCGAATTTACGTCGCAATGGCCCTCTTGCCTTCCTCGTATACTCACTCATTTTTGAGCTTTCTACAAAAAACGGCTCGGGAGTCATCATGGTAGAGGTCAATCATCCCAATCCTGTTTAAGCCATGCGGTTTGTCGCCATCAAATGCGGATGCTAAAGCAGAAAAGATGATTCGTTAGCTCCCGTTGAAAATGCTCGATTCAACCCGTAAAACCTTGCGACCGCCGTAAACTTCGTTAGATCTCCCCACAAGCTAGGGGAAAAACAGGCCCGGGCAACCTCGCATGCGCCCGTTTATGAAAAGTGCGCGAAAAGTTATTCCTCCGAGCAGTGTTTCCGCACCGTCGGTTGCCGCCAAGCTTTCGGAGGAACTTTCAAAACTCGGGAGTACACACCAACTTAGCTTTTTTAAAAAAAGTTGAACAACTGCAATTGTGGTTCCTAAAATACTTATTGCAAATTGGTGGACCAGTGTAGCCCTGCCGCTTTTCTCGGAAATTGGAGTGTCGAGTACTTCAAAAGCTTTCCAACGACTTATGGAATTTAACAACGGAACCAGGCGGGATATTTCGCTGAAAGGACTGGGCCATGGATTCGAGAAAGTGCGCTTTCAAGGGTGGGGAATTTATCGAACAAGGATCCCCGACTGCCGTCCGGTTAATCTCTCAGGAAAATATGGGGCGACGGTCCTTCTTTAAGTCTGTGGTGGCTGGGGCAGCCGTTGCAACTGTATCAGGGAAAATTGTGGCCGGACCTTTCGAGCCAGCCGCTGAAGCAGACCATTATGTGCCGGTGGACAAAAAGCTCAGTCCGGATTGGGTTAACCAACTGTTTGCTAAGGGAAGCTCTACGATTTACACCGGCGAAGATCTCCACAACATTGCCATGCCTATCGGAGGAATTTGCGCAGGACAACTTTATTTACTCGGCGATGGTCAACTAGGTTATTGGGACCTTTTCAATTTCTATCGGTTTTCGGGTTATGGCGCCACCAATTACCAGGCACCACCGGGAAAAGTTTTGGACGTATCGCAAGGGTTCGCCATCAGTTGGGAGGTGGGTGGCGCCAAACAATTTCGCCCCCTTAACCGCTCGGGATTTCGGGAGATCACCTTCTGCGGGGAATATCCCCTAGCATTTGTCACGTACCGCGATTCCGAACTTCCGCTGGAAGTGAAGCTAGAGGCCTTTTCGCCATTCATCCCTCTTAACGAGGAAGACTCAGCGCTGCCGGCCACAATATTGGAATACACCGTGGTCAATAAAAGTGGAAACGAGCTTACGTTCACTTTTTGCGGCTGGCTGGAAAATGCTGTGGTCAATCAGAGTGGCGAATATTTTTCGGTGGTGCGGGTGAATCGTCTGACTCGGGGAAATAACTTTGTCGCCTTAGTGGGGGAATGTCAAGAGGTGCCCGGGCCGGCGCCGAGACCGCCAATCGTGCTTGCGGACTTTGAAGGCGACGACTATGGCCCATGGAAGGTGGAAGGAGAGGCTTTCGGTCCAGGACCGGCAAAGGGGACTTTCCCTAATCAACACACGGTTTCTAACTTTCTTGGTCGGGGTCTTGTCAATACTTACTATGGGGGCTCAGACCGACATACAGGTCGCCTAATTTCCCCGGTGTTTACAATTGAGCGGCGATACATTAGCTTTCTTATCGGCGGTGGAAATCATCCAGGAAGGACATGTATTCAGCTTGTTGTCGATGGAAAAGTGGTGCGCTCCTCCACCGGCAAAAATAGTGAGAGATTAGAGTGGGTCAATTGGAATGTGACTGAGCTAGAGGGCCAAAAAGCATATATCGAGATAGTTGACGAAGAACAAGGATCATGGGGCCACATCAACGTTGACCAGATTGAGATGCGGGATACGCCTCGGCCGGAATTATCCGGTCCATTGAGTCTGCAGCGGGATTTTGGCTCGATGGCTTTAGTATTGCTCGAGCCCCCGGCTGAGGGCATAGTCGCCGCCGTGGATTTGCGGCGTGATGGATTGCCATCCGCTGAATTATTCGATCGGCTGACAACTGTGGATAACTGGAGTCTATCGGTAGCTCGTCCGGCCTCCGAGCCCCTTGTGGGTGCCCTGGGTAAGCAGTTTCGGCTCGGCCCAGAAGAGCAGTTGCAGCTTCGCTTTGCACTCACGTGGTGCTTTCCCAATCTTTACGAACGGGGAGCTCGCCGAGGAAATTATTATGCGAACCGGTTTAGCGATGCCATCGCTGTAAGCAGCTATCTTGCCAGTAATTACGCGCGCTTGGCCGAGCAGACACGCCTATGGCATGCCACCTGGTACGATTCCACATTGCCACATTGGCTTTTGGACCGTTTGTTCGCTCCCGTGTGCAATTTGGCCACAGGGACATGCCAGTGGTGGGGGAATGGCCGCTTCTGGGCCTATGAGGGGGTGGGGTGCTGCCACGGGACTTGCACCCATGTTTGGAACTATGCCCAGGCCATGGCCCGACTTTTCCCGCGACTTGAACGCTCCGTACGCGAGATGCAGGACTTCCACCCCGAAGCCGGTTTTGTCGAAGAATCAGGAATGATCCGCTTTCGCGGCGAAGGCTGGCAAAACTGGGCTGGCGACGGCCAAGCGGGTTCCATCCTTAAAGTCTATCGGGAGCATCTGGTATCTGCCGACGACGGATTTCTCCGCCGTAACTGGCCTCGTATCAAAAAGGCTTTGCAATTTCTTATTCAGGAAGACGGTGACAAAAACGGAATCCTTGAGGGCCGTCAACATAACACATATGATATTGACTTCTATGGCCCAAATACAATGGTTGGATCACTCTATTTGGCGGCCTTGCGAGCCGGCGAAGAGATGGCGCGAGAAATGGGTGACGAGCTGTTTGCCCAGCACTGCCGCATCCTCTTTGAGCGAGGCCGGGACTTTTCTGTCCGCGAGCTTTTCAACGGCGAATATTTTGTGCAGAAGGTCGATCTCACTCAGCATCCCCGTCACCAATATGCCGACGGCTGCTTGGCCGACCAGCTTTTCGGCCAAAGTTGGGCTCATCAACTTGGTTTAGGTTATCTTTACCCGGCGGAACTGGTGCGCTCGGCCTTAAAGGCCATCTGGCTATACAATTGGGCACCAGACATAGGTCCCCAAAACAAGGCGCATCCACCGCAACGATGGTTCGCACGACCGGGTCAAGCTGGCCTGTTTATGTGCACGTGGCCCAAGAGCAAACACCTTGGTCCCGAAAGCGTGCTATACCGCGACGAAGTTTGGACGGGCACAGAATACCAGGTCGCCAGCCATATGGTTTGGGAGGGAATGCTCCTGGAGGCCTTGGCCCTTTGCCGGGCGATTCATGAGCGGTATCAACCCGCCAGCCACAACCCGTGGAACGAAGTCGAATGTGGCGATCACTACGCGCGGGCTTTGGCGAGCTACGGCGTCTTCCTCGCACTTTGTGGTTACGAATACCATGGGCCGCAGGGTCACATGGCTTTCGCCCCGCGATTGCAACCGGAGAATTTCCGCGCGGCATTCACGGCCTCAGAAGGTTGGGGCACCGTGGAACAAGGTCGTTCGCAGCAACGTCAACGGCTGGCACTCCACGTTAAATGGGGACGCGTGAGACTAAAATCACTCGGCATGGAACTTCCCCACAAAGCCAAAGCCACTTCGGTCACAGTAAACATCAACGGTAATGCCACGCCTGTGATGTTTATTCAAGACGGAGAGCGACTCGTGTTGCGCCTCCCCGAGAAAATCGTAATCGACGAAAATAAACACCTTGAGGTGGAAGTTGCATTTGCGGAGACTTGAGAAATCCCCAAGCGATTTCTGATCGATACCGGTCGATACGCGTGAGACTCAAGAATTTGGCTCTGCGAGAGCAACAGGTTTTACGGAGCATGGTTTTGATTTACGTGGGAAACTCCCAAGAATTCAGTGCCGCAGGGAGTAAAGATTTTCTTTACAATTATTGGAAAGACTAGGTCTATGAGGATGAGAATTTTAGGAGATTAAGAAATGAAAAAAATTATTGGCACCGCGATAGGGGCCTGTACGCTGACCATGGCACTCTGGGTCAATTCCATACCCGCGCTGGCTCAAGGTGAGCTTACCTACAGCGACTTGATCCGACGAATGCTTGATCTTGAGCAGCTTGCTGTCCTCCCACAACTGGGCGAGCGCTGCGCTCAGTGGTCAAGTTACGATCGTTCCAGTCGGTTCGACCAACTCACAGGCCGTTACATCAATTGGGGAGCTAATGACGACGGCCCCCACTTTATCCGTCGGGAAGATGGTCTGGTGGTTCTAGCGGAGATGGAGGGCCCTGGTTGCATTTGGCGTATATGGTCCGCTCGTGCGGAAAAAGGCCGTGTCAAAATCTACCTCGATGGCCAATCGAGACCCGCCGTGGACCTTCCGTTTGGCAACTATTTTGACGGAAAGACTCCTCCCTTTGATTTTCCTCAACTCTCCTATGACCTTAATCAACATGGGTCGAGTGGTCAAAATTTGTATTTCCCGATTCCTTATCAGAAGTCATGCAAGATAGTGGCCGAGGAAGGTTGGGGACGCTACTATCACTTCGTGTACACTGTATTTCCACCTGGTACCAAAGTGCCAACGTTTTCCGCGGAACTTGCACAAGCTCATCGTGCGGAATTGCAAAGAGTGAACGACTTTTTCGCCTCCAGACTAGGGGAAGACCCCAAAGGGTTGCGAGCGGGCCAACAGGTGGAACAAGGGGTGTTACGTCTGGAACCTGGTCAGGTAGCCGCGCTCGAGATTGATGGGCCGCGGGCGATTACTGCCCTGCGGGGAAAGGTTCATACCAAGGATCGCCAGGACCAAATGATCGCTCTGCGGAATGTCATTCTCCGCATCACCTGGGACGATCAACCGCAGCCGGCCGTCTGGGCGCCGGTAGGGGACTTTTTTGGCACGGCACCAGGCGAAAACTATTACCGCTCCCTAGTCACCGGAATGACACCGGAATTTTGGTACGCCTACTGGTACATGCCTTTCCGCGATCGGGCCGTGCTGGAGTTGATCAACGAGGATTCGGTCCCGCGAGAAATCGATTATGAGGTCGTCCACGCGCCAATGGAAAAACCTTTGGATCAGCTCGGGTATTTCCATTGCAAGTGGCATCGCGGAGTTCATCAATTGCCCCCTGATCGCTGGCCCGACTGGGTGATGCTACGCACAGAAGGCACAGGGCGTTACTGCGGGATTATGCTGCACGTATGGAACCCCCTAGGCGACTGGTGGGGTGAGGGCGATGAGAAATTTTTTGTGGACGGGGAGAAATTCCCCTCGACCTTTGGCACCGGTTCAGAAGATTATTTTGGTTACGCTTGGTGTCACCCGGGGTTGTTCCAGCGGGCCTACCATGGTCAAACCATGACGCAGAATAATCGGGGACATCAGTCAGTATTCCGCTGGCATGTGGTTGACAACGTGCCTTTCCGGCAGTCTTTCGAGGCTTGCATCGAAAAGTATTTCGACGAGGAGGAACGAGGTACCCAGTACGCTTGTACAGTAGTTTGGTACCAAACGCCGGGAGGAACCGATGATTATCGGCCTGTGGCTGCTGCCCTGAGGCACGATTACTATCGCATTCCGCCGCGGCGCGCGGGAGGATTCGCCATTTTGGGCGATCCCCCCGGAACGGTGCGGACGCAAGCCATGGAAAGTTTTCCCGGTGGGCGATGGCGGGATGATAACCAGCTGTGGTGGACGGATGCAAAACCGGGCGATAAGTTACAAATCCTGGTACCCGTTGACAAAGCAGGGCGGCACCAAGTGGGAGTTGTGCTGACAAAAGCTCGCGACTATGGAATCGTCCAGCTTTACATCAACGGTGTGAAAGCCGGCGATCCGATCGACCTCTATAATCCCATTGTCACCAACACCGAGGTAATCCCCCTAGGAGTTTTTGACCTGCCGGCCGGAGAGAATGTCTTAACGGTGGAAATTGTAGGTAAAAACGAGAGAGCCATTCCGGGTTATATGTTCGGCCTGGACTATGTAACTTTCGAAAAAGTAGAGTAGCGATTCACGTCAAGCCCTCAAGCGTCCGCGGAAAAGCCAAACTGTCTGCAACCCTGGTATAGCCACACCGTTCAGGGAATGGCGTACTGACGACCTTGGGCGAAATCGAGCTGGCGACCAGCGGGTTCCACGTCAACGAGCCGGGCCGTGGTGTACGAGGCCGCGGTCTGCCGGGTTCGACCGTGCTTCGTCGGGAGAACGTGCTCAAGTTTGCCCCTAGACTTCCGGTAGCGAAAAGGGCCACAAGCATAGTCGTTTCTAGAGCTTGACCGTAGGTGCTCATAAGTACAAAACTGAAGCATGACCCGTCTTTTTGCGTGGTTAAGGGAAGTCACTTTCGCCCATTCGGCCCAATCTCTGGAGAGGGTAGGGGAGGGGGAGGAGGTCCCACGGGGGTTTTCGTCGGGACGATTTCCACCGACGGTGGCTCGGGCGAGGGCTCAGGGGGTGCCGGAACCACACCTGTGTCCATAAGCATGTAGGCCGCCCAGAAAAATGGGTGTTCGGCCATCAGACTGGTATGGCTACTAGTGCGAGCCAAGCGCGGCTCTGCTTCCGGATAAACAGGCCAGTGAGCACACAAACTGGCAGCACGTCGCCAACTTTTACCGGCTGATTCGAAGGGCAATTCCTGAAGGAATTCGCGAAGGAGCTGGGCACAGATGTCTCCCCCGTTTCGCCATCGGCTTATCATGACTGTCCGTGAACCATTGGCCATCAAGGCACACGTTGTTATGAAAAGCTCATAGCCGGGCGGCTTGGAGACATCCCTTTTGAGACTAGCTTCCATGGGCGTGTGAAAGCCGGGTAAAACGACCACATCCGGTCCGCCCCAAGGAAGTGCAAGCCAATCTGCCAATGTGTTCCCCGCGCCCCGAGCTACTTGCCCCAAAAGGTTTGTGCTTAAAGGCTGTAAGAAGTCCACACGCAGGTCATCCCATACGATCAACTGGTCAATAAGTGGCCTCACCAACGGAGAGGCCACAGGTAGCTGCGATTTCCAACCGGTGTAGCCAGCCTGCCCCTGCGAGAGCAAAGTGTAGGCATTTAGAGCCGCAATTTCCGGCTCCTGGGGGTGTAATCGTCCGAGAATCATCAGCGATCGTGTAGCAACCCGACGCCCGGCCTGACTTGGAACCGCAAGCGATAATACCGGCACGTAACGGACTGCTTTGGTGGACAAAATAGTCACAAACTCCGTGCCCCTCCTTTGTCCTAGTGCTTCGAACGGAATATACCAAGCAAGGCCGTCCGGAACGATCACAAGCTCATCAAAATCGCCGAGGAGGTCCGCCCGCGAACCTTCGACAATCGCCCGTAAAAGCCCCTCGGCCTCTTGCTGCCAAGCAGAAGAGGCAAGCTCCTTGATAGGCAACTGGCGATTTGCCTCATACATCCCCCAGGCGCGAAGAAGGGACACCAAGCGACGTTGCACCTCCTCCGCACGCCTTACCTTCCAGAAGTCATATTCTTCCCGGCCCAAGAGGAAACCATATAAATCATTTCCGACAGCAAAAAAAGTAAGAATAATAGTTTTTGGCGGCAGCTGTTCCCGAATTTCGCGCAAGCTGCGTTGGGGCGGAAAGGCCATCATGGCCGGGCATCGCCGTAAGGCCATTTCCCTTAAGACGACCTCCTGCTGTTGACTTATCTTACCTAGCTCTTGGAGCTGCTGAAGAACCGATCGGTCCATGCCTGTTTCATTTAAAGGGAGCGGCCCTTCCCGAAGGTTTTTCATCAACCCTTGCGCCTGTTGAGCAATTGCGGCATAACGCGGAAACTGAGTAAGTAAATGCCGTTTCTCCAAGACACCGTCGGGCGGTATTCTTTCCTCCGGCCCCTCAAGGACCCACCGCAAGGCAAGCAGCCGACCGCCCAACGGGAGCACGCTCCAAAAGCGGTGGCGCCGGGCATAGTCCGCAATTTCCACTGCCCTCTCCAGTTCCTTCCGATCAAGAGCCACAAGAAACCAATGCTCGTAAGAATGAACATGCGGAATGGTGGTGACCGCGAGAGCCTCCATCGGGCGAAAGATCCAATCACTTGGATCCGGATCCCGAAGAAGCTGCCCGTAGATCTCCATGGCAGTGCGGGTCGTGATCGGGCCTTGAGCGGTGACTTTGCCTGTGACAAATTGGGTGTCCAAATGTCGGATTTGAAAGAGCCAAAGGGAGCCCTGCGCCAAAAATTTGGAGACATTGACCACCAGCTCGTCACCTCTGGCCAGATTGTTCCTCTGATACTCAGCCACAGCCAGAAGGTATCGCCACTCGGCGCCGTGGCGGCCTTCGCCCATTTCCCGTCGGCCGATGGTCTGTTCTACCTCCTTTAGAAACCCCAAAGCCTCTGCCGTCTTGCCAGCTACGAGGAGTTGCTCAGCCATGGCCGTCAGGAGGGTGACTCGCAAAGCCCGCAAATCTTGCACCTTTGCCCAGTCTGCCGCGGGGGCAAGAGTGGACAGCACTCCTTGCCGTTTAGCAACGATATGCGTTAGTGCTGCATGGCGAAAAGCCTCTTCCAACAAGTGGCCGTCCTCAAACTGAAAGGCCGAAACGGTAGCATCATGAAATAACGTGGCTGCCCCCTCCAGATCCCCCCGCGCAAGCGCTAATCGTCCCAGCTGTAACAGCGCAAGGCCAGTCAAGGGATGATCATACTGCCCCACGACTACTAAAGAGCGATTCAAAAGCGGAATCGCCTCTGGAGCCTTACCCGCAGCCACCAACGCCAAGGCATGAGGAATATCAATCCACGCCTGGGACCAATGGTTCGGTGGGGCCGGGCTTCGGCTCAAGGCTGCCAAAAGATCGGAGGTCAACGGATCATGAGGAGTGATTGGCCCCAAAAGTTCCGTACGCCGATAAATAGCCCAACACAGTGTTCGCACCACCTCCTGTATGCGAACCGGAATCAAAAGCGGAAACTGAACGACACCACCTTGTCGCAAGACATCTCGATGATCCAACTGACCTTGACCGACAAGCATTTCTCCGGGAAATTGGCCCGGCTGACTTCGCCGATGGCTGGAACCCCAAGGACAAACTCGACCGGTACGGAGAGCCCCGATCGTAGTAGGAAACTGCACCCGCATCAAAAAATCGGGATAGCTCAGAAAAAGCTGAATCGCAGCGGTGTAATGTGGCAGGGCTTGATCGGGACGACCCATGGCATACCAGCATTCCCCCTGCATTGTGTGGTAACAAATCGAATCAATCCAGCGGGCCTGCGGGGTGCGAATGGCCCCGCGGCCTTCTTCCTCGAAAGTTTGCAAGGCCGTGCGATACTCCCCATCCAGAAATGGATCAAATGCCGCGAAATAGCGGGCTGAAGGAATACTTCGCGGGAGCACTTGGGCTTGGGTTGGCCCGGTCAGAATGCCAAGAACCAAGACCGCTCCCCCGTAATAAGTCAACATGATAAACAGTGCCCGACTCCATTTTTCGAGCCCCTGCCCATTCCGGCAAAACCCGAACGTTACCTCCTTGTTCACCCCGCGAACACCCAGGCGTCTTCTCAACATCGGATCATCAGTCAACCTGTTAAGCCGCATGATGGAATCTTTTTTGCCAGAATATGCCATGCTGCGATAAATCCCTTTACACGTTAAGGATCCATCGTGACTAAGGAAACATCAGCCGCACGACGCACTTCTTTCGCTCGCACACCCTCGTAAAGGTATGGGCTAACATCGTGCTGCCTAGCCTTTGCGGACTCTGAAGCCAAAACCCCAATTTTTGAATGCCTGAGCACCCCTCACCGTTCCCAAAGATGCTGAAGTAGGCTTTCCCAGAAAGAGGCTCCCAACGAAACCACCCTCGCACTATCGCTTGGAATTGAGACTCAATCATTTGGAATTGAGACCAACATTACCACATCTCTCATAATTCTAGCATTTTGTACCCAGCGGTGGCTATACGATCACCCAATGAAGCTTTTTCGAAGTGCTTCACGAGGAAGGCTGTCTATCGGCTGGGGACGCTCGATGAAAAGAGAAGTGTTGACCAGACGCAAATGGGAGAACGACTTATCGCTCCTTCTGAGCGGGAGACCCCCGCTATAGCAGGAGAAACCCGTCCCGCAAGCTTCGGACTTGCCCTCCCGGCAATGTGGTTAACCCCCCACCATGAAACTGAACGAAACGCTTTACACCTCCCTGCTTACCAAGCTTTTCCGGGCAGTCATCGTTTGGCCTGGATTGTCCATACGGCTTCTTTTCGCCCGCAGGGGCCTCTGGCAATGGTGACCAGCGAATTTTTCGAGGAACAGGAGAAAGTAGTAGTACACTTACGGCTCTTTTTCCAACTCGGCCATTACGTCGTCGGGGATATTAAAATTTGAGGATACGTTTTGGACGTCATCGTGCTCGTCTAGTCGTTCCATCAATTTGAGGACCTTGCGGGCGGTGTCAGCATCTACTTCCACCGTCTCTTTGGGGATTCGGCTGACCTGGGCCATTTCCGGCTGAATGTTTGCGCGGTGAAAAGCTTCTTTGACCTTCTCGAAGTCCTCAAGGGCAGTGATCACTTCGATCTTTTTGCCGGAGTGTCGCACATCCTCGGCGCCCGCCTCGATGGCCACCTCCATGACCAGATCTTCGTTGACCGAGGCCGCGTCAAAAAGTAATAATCCTTTCCGCTCGAACATCCAGGCCACACAGTTTGCCGAGCCGAGCTTACCGTGGTGCATTTCGAAACATTTTCGGATTTCCGAAGTGGTGCGATTTCGATTGTCCGTAAGGGCCTCACAAAGGATGGCCACTCCACCAGGACCGTAACCCTCGTAAATTACTTCTTCGTAAACGCTGCCCTCCAATTCACCCGTCCCCCGTTTGATCGCTCGCTCGATATTTTCTTTCGGCATGCTGGCAGCCTTCGCTGCTTCAATAGCCGCGCGGAGCCGGGGGTTGAACGCGGGATCGCCTCCACCAGCCCGCGCGGCAACGATTATCGCTCGTGAAAGCTTACTCCAAAGCTTTCCCCGTCTTGCATCTACCAGCGCCTTTTTGTGCTTAATTCCAGCCCAATGGGAATGACCCGCCATATTGAAAATCTCCTTCTCTTACTCTTACACGTGTACCTGGGAACAAACCATAAAACGACAAAAACCATCGTTTCAATCAATTTAGTAGAAATCGACGCCTTGGGGCGGCTGATTTCTCTTTTCGACTTTCGCAAGTAAACGCCCAGGGTAGTTCACACGACCGTTGCTTGGAATTGTTCCCGCGGGCCTAATTTCGTGCCCGAACTGGCCAATCGTTCGGGCAGCTAACGATCGCCCCCCGGCTACAGTGTGTCGGGGATGAACTTTCCAAACACTTTCCAATTTAAGTTTAAAGCGGCTTGGAATTCTCGGCGAGCGCCTGCCGGGCAAAGGTATTCAAAAGCGACAGGTCCTCCAAAACGCATGACGCGGAGTTGGTCATAGGGCACTGCGCAGGAGGCCCAGAGGGCCCTCAGTCGGACGGCAAATTTGCCATTTTTTGGCGAACTTTTTCCGCCTTTTCGGGCTCCTTCGCGCTGAGAAACAGCTCGATCGACTGCTCCCAAGCTTTGCGAGCCTGAGCCAGCCGGTTTATAGCCAAATAGGCCTCGCCAAGATGGTCAAATATCACCGGGTCGGCCTCCGCGGCGGCGGCCTTTTCCAACTCCTGAACTGCCTCCTCGAAACGCCCTAGCCGGAACAGCACCCATCCCAGGCTATCCCGAAAGGCGGGATTTTCAGGCTCCGCTTCAACCGCCTTACGAATCATCCGTAAAGCCCGATAAAGTCGGATATTTCGCTCCGCCCACATGTACCCAAGATCGTTCAAGGCCGTGGGATCCTCGGGAAATTCATCCAGCACCTGCTGCAACCATTCTTCGGCTTCCTCAAAACAGTTCCGCATGTCCGCCAAATGGGACAAGGCAAGTTTGGTCTCGCGTACAACGGCTCTCACTTCGGAGGATGAATGATCTGTCTCCCATCGCTCGACAATTTTCCGATACTCTATGGTCGCCTCTTCATAGCGTTTACTATGAAGGAGGATCCACGCCAGCCGGAGGTGGAAACGCGGGCTTTCTCGTGAAATCTCCGCTGCTTGGCGAGCCACTACGAGGGCCTCATCCGTGCGACCGGCAACTTCCAGAAACCCAGCCAAATAGTACTGGAGGATGGCCTTTTCGGCAGGACCTCGTGCGCGCTCCAGAGCTCTGCTCATCAACTCGCACGCTTCCTCAAGCTGATCCTCCTCCGCGAGAGCAAATGCCAGCTCAATAAATATTTCGCTAGCCTGCGGGGAGGAGGACTGCCATAGCTGCTCTGCAAGCCTTTTGGCAGTTGGAAAATCCTTGGCTGTGATACTCACCAGTGCCAAAGCAGCCGTCGCTCCTTCGGCCGTCCCCGGAATGGTAAGGGGAGTGGTTTCCAGTGCCTTCAGGAGTGGCCCACGAATTTCTTCAACCGACAATTCATCCCGGAGATATGGTTCTACAGACTCAAGCGAGATACGATCCCGTTGCATCCTACCCAAAAGGGCTAAAAGCTTTTCCCACTGCCGTGTGTGGCGGTAAGTAACAACCAAATGTCGCCATACTTCGACGGTGGGACGAGTTTCGAGCAATTTCTCTGCCAAAAGGATCGACTCTTCCACCAGTCCCTGCCGGAAATACTCCTCAGCCAAAGCAAAGGCTAGCGGAGCTAAGTCCGGAAACACCCTATTTAAATCCACAAGCCGGGAAAGCAGCTCCTCCTGCCTGCCTTGGGCGCGAAGAATTTCACTTAGAAGTCGATAGGGTGCGAGGCCCTCTGCATCCCGCGGGGCTTTGAGATAATCGTTGAGGGCTGCCTCAGCGGCAGAATACTGTTGCCGGGCCTTGTGGACGCGAGCCAAATCAAATTCGAGAAGTGCCTGATGCCCTTCGACTTTAAAGGCTTCCCGGAAGCAGTATTCCGCTAAGTCGTAATCTTCCACCTCCAGGAAAGTCGCCCCCATAAGTCGCCATATGGTCACAGGCTGATGGCGGAGGACACCACGATCTTCAGGGCCGGTCGAGGCTGACGGACTTTTGCGCACGACATCCACAACCTTGCGGAAGTGAGCCGCTGCCGCCGGAAAATCACCTGCCAAAGACCGCAGACGTCCTACCTCCAGGCGAATTACAAGCTCCCCGTGAGGCATGGCCGAAAGCGTTTTCGAGTCGAGCACAAGCTCCAAAATGTCGGCCGCATCGGCGTAATTGCCTCGCTGAATCATAAACACGGCAATTGGGAGTACCTGGGCCAATTCCGCAACTCGGGAGTGTCTGTAAACACGCAACAAGCGGCATGCTTCATCAAATCGTCCTAACCGCACTGCCAGCCGAAGAGCCGACTCAAGTGCCTCCTGCAATTGCGGATTGTACCTGAGAGCCCTCTGATACCGCCTCAATGCCAGCTCCGTTCGGCCCTCCGCCTCGAACGTCCGCCCAGCAGAGTAATGAGCCAAGCCCTCAATTCGGTCCCATTCCGCTTCCGCAAGTTCTTCCGGGGAGTAACCTTCGGTTACGGAAAGATTCACAAAAAGCCCGTTGAAATATCCTCCCGGAGACCCCCCGAGACAGCAGGTGCCAGCTACCGCCATGCCAAACACCGGTGCGATATTCGCGGTACGCCTGGAAGACCAATTGTGAGCATTTCCGCATCCGGGAAGGCAAGTTGCAGCGGCAGGTTCACTCCAAGCCTGTTCACTTCGCACGATTGCGGCAACCGGCGTACTCCTCCCAAGATTCCCCGTCCCGGGTATAGTCCCCAGGCACCCTAGGAGAAGCAATAAACACAGCCTTGCCCGCAACCCCGGTTCCGACGTGTGATCCCGCTTCATTCGCACCAGCCGTACACACTTCATCAAAAAAATCATCCCGATCTAAAGGAATCTCCCGACCTAGCGGCACTTCGTGCCTGCAAAGCCTAGGAATCTTTATCCGCATTTCGCCGTTTTCTTGCCCCCTTCGTACCGCTCGAAACACCTCCGGATGTGGCCGCCTCCTCACTGGTCGGCGACGAGGCAGCGGGTGATGAAGCGCGCCGTCGACCCCGACGCTTCTTGCCCGCCTCTTGCTGGGGGGGCTGTTGTTCCTCTGAGTCCGACCCCCGAAAGCTTTCTGCTAGGAAGTTCCGCCGACGGGGGAGCCGGCCTACACAGCCCGGCTCAATTTCCATAAGAATCTGATGAACCAAAGGCGCAAAAGGATTTACCTTAAAAGCCGCTCCTAGATGGTGCAGAAGCGAGGCAAATTCAATCCCCTGGGCCTTAGGCACAGCACGGTACAAACCCGCAATCGTCCCTTGAGCAATTTCATCCTCGGTGGCCAGGCCCAAAACTTTCAAAACAGCCAGTGTTGATCGATCAAGGGGGATCACGTGGCCTCCCAATGCTGATTGCAGCGTGTAGGCCACCGTGAATGATGTAGTTCCGTCGAGCTTTCGGAGGCTTTCTTCAGCCTGGGAGAGAGACTGCCGACGAAGGGAATCAAGCTCGAAAGAGTACGTCGTTTCGAAGATGCTTTGGAGCACCTTCTTTACGCGCGTGGCTGCCTCCACTGGTTCAGGCAGATCGCAAAAAACCTCTGCAAGTTCCCGAACCGTGCTAACCCGTACCTCGTTCCAATCGAAAAAATCCTGCTGCAGTCGGGCGAAACTGTCCTCAGCCCGGGCAAACGGAGCATCCTCTAAGCAGCACCCAAATATAAGAAGCTCAAAAACCGATCGACTGGGATCAGGAAACACCGGCTGAAAATGCCGCTTCAGAATCTCGTAAACTTGGGCAAATCGAGCTGTTCTATGCGTGCTAGTCATATGCGAGATTTCCTTCCGAACGGAGTTCAGGCCTGGTTGGCCCCTCGATCGTCGTTGCAGGAGGTCCGCCAGCAACCAAATGAAGCCAACCCAGCATGGGGGTGGCTCCGGGGGAAACTCTGCCTCGGCGAATACCGGGAAGGGGTCTCTAACCGAAACAACGTCGACGAATTCACACAGCAATGAGCCAACCTTTATTGCCGCCCGAATCTCCCCGCAGTGGTCCGCTCTTCGGCTCAGTTTCCCACCTCAACAAAACATCTGCGACTGAATTTATTGAAAATTGTGGAGTTGAGGTGTACCTACCCAATCCGCACCTGCAAAGTCCGGAATCGTTCCTAGGTTCTAACTCCAAAATGCCATGCCCGGCGAGGTTGGAACGCGGTTTAGCCCTCGCGAGACGCAGACGTCAAATCCTCCTACCGGATTGCCGATTTGGCCAATCGCGAACCAAACAGGTTAGCCGGTTCCATCCTCAAGCGCGGATTCTTCGCCCGGTTCTTGGGTGATACGCGTTTCAGCATCAGCTTCATCACCTATTTCAACACCCTTCTCTCCTTCATCCGACTCGCCTTCAGAGTCGGCAGACTCCTGTTGTGACTTTTCTGGAAAAACCTCCTGCAAGATGCGAGCAATTTCGATAGACCGCTTGACACCTTGATCAAGCACGAACTCAAGCTTAGGTGTCCACCTGGTGTCGATCCGCTCGGCGCACTTGGCCTGGAGATAACCAGCAGCACTACGCAGCCCCCGCAAGCTTAGCCGCTGTTTGGGTTCATCCCCCATCACAGAAACATGGACCTTCGCGTGACGAAGATCGGGAGACACCTCCACAAAAGTCACCGTGACATCGCGTATTCGTGGATCCTTCAGTTCTCGTAGGATCGCCATGCTCACGACCTGACGGATAGCTTCAGCCGCTTTAAGGGCCCGCCGTGCTTGCAGTGAAGCATGAGGTTCCTCCGGCAAACCGGCTCCGGAAAGATGCACCATGGCGGATATCTCCCTCCCACACTAAAACCACTCATTCAAGGCACGTGCTAGTCATTAGAAGCGATGAAATAGCCAGGAAGGGTAAGGGGCCGGTGCGATTTAGATGCGATCCACGGATTCCGGTCAGACGTGCTGCGGCCCCAGGATCGTTTACGTCGCCCAAATTGCCAGCAGCACAATTAAGGCCCGGCATGGCCATAGCTTTCCGGTGGGACTCAGTCTACTTCCAGCCGACGTTGGATCTCTTCAAGTCGATAAGCCTCGAGAATATCGCCCTCCTTGACGTCGTCGAAGTTGGCAAGCTTGATTCCGCATTCGAACCCTTCCCGTACCTCGCGCACGTCATCTTTCTCTCGCCGCAGCGATTGCACGGCGTAGTTGCCAATCACCCGACCGTCCCGCACCACCCGGATTCTTGCATCCCGTGTGACAACACCATGGACCACGCGGCATCCGGCCACTGTTCCCACCCGGCTAATGGGGAAGAGTTTCAGGACCACCGCCCGGCCCAATTCCACCTCCCGGATTTCCGGTCTCAATAAGCCTTCCAGTGCCGCTTTAATATCCTGAGTGAGTTCATAAATAATGTCATAACGGCGAATTTGGACGCCGTATTGTTCGGCAAGTGCTAAAGCTCGATCCGTAGGCGCCACATTGAACCCAAAAATAATCGCATCTGACGCATGGGCGAGCTCGACATCCCCCTCGGTAATCGCCCCCAAGGCCGCCTGAAGGACCTCGATCTTGACTTCTGGATGTTGCAGCTTGGCCATCTCCTTTTGGATTGCTTCCAGCGATCCCCGCACGTCGGCTCGAAGGATCAGGTGGAGAACACCCACCTGTTCCCTTTGAGCCAACCGTGCCGACAATTCCTCCAACGATAAGTGCGAGCGAATCCCCAAGAGTTCTTTGGTGCGATCGCGTTCGGCGCGGGCTTCGGCAATCTTTCGTGCCTCGGCGATATCATCAAGGACATAAAACCGCTCGCCCGCTGCCGGTGGCGAGTCGAGTCCTACAACGTCCACAGGAGTCGCCGGGCCAGCCTCTTCGTAACGCTTCGTGGGGTCGAGAGTGTCAAACATGGCCTTCACCCGGCCATGAGCCGTACCACACAGCACAAGATCCCCCACACGCAAAGTCCCTTTTTTGACCAAAAGCTTTGCAACCACGCCACGACCGGCTTGAATTGAAGCCTCTAGGCACACGCCCACAGCCGGCCGATTTGGATTGGCCTTAAGCTCGTGGAGCTCTGCCACAGTCAACAAGACTTCCAATAGTTCGTCAATTCCCTGCCCAGTGACAGCACTTGTTTTCACTACTTCAACATCACCACCCCACTGGCTGGGAAGGACGCCCAAACCCGCTAATTGCTGCAGCACCCGATCCGGATTGACGCCTGGCAAATCCATCTTGTTCAACGCTACAACCATCGGTACGCCGGCCGCCCGAATATGCGCGATAGCCTCCTCGGTTTGGGGCATGACGCCGTCGTCACACGCCACTACGAGCACCGCAATGTCGGTCACTTGGGCCCCTCGGGCCCGCATTGCCGTAAAGGCTTCGTGGCCCGGTGTGTCCACAAATGTGATGGGGCGCCCGTCCTTAAAGATTCGGTAGGCTCGGATGTGTTGCGTGATGCCCCCTCGTTCGCGTGACACTACATCAGTTCCCAAAATTCGATCCAGGAGGGATGTCTTACCGTGGTCCACGTGACCAAGGAAGGTGACCACAGGGGCGCGGGGTATAAGTTCGGCCGGATCGTCCGGCCGATCGTAAAGTTCGCGGAGTTTTTCTTCGGGATCTACCTCGGCTCGTATTTCAAGAGTAAGGCCGAACTCGGCCGCCAAAAGCTCGGCAACATCAGCATCCAGCGAGGAGTTGATGTTACCCATGATTCCCAACGACAGGAGTTTTGCCAAAACAACATGAACAGGAACTCCGGCAGCCTCCGAGAAAGACCGAACAGTACAAGGCAATTCGAGTACGATGCTGGTTTTTCGCGGGGCAGTGGTCACTGCCCCTTTGCCCTTGCGCTGCCGACGGAGTGTTATAGGAACAGTGGGGGCAGGTTCTTCCTCTTCTTCGGCCTCGAGAGCCGAGGGCTCCCGGGGTGTGAGAGCCTTTCTTTTCGACGGCTTGAGCTCTTTGACAGCCGGGACATCGGCATCTTCCCGCGCTCCACGTTTAGGCTTCGCCCCTTCTCGCGGAAGGCGCGGGGCCAGTTTTTCTTTTTCACGTTCTTTTTCCCGAGGTTTTTCTTTTTCGGCAACTCGCTCTTTCACCCGCTCTTTAGGCTTGGGTCGCGTGGGAGTCTCCTCGGCCGGCAAAAGTTCTTCGCTTGCAGCGAGCTTTTCGACCGCTTTCTCAAGCTCTGCCAACTTCTCCGGCGGGTGCAGCTTTTTGAGGTACTCTGACAGCGGTCGCCGCGCGGTTTTGAGGGCCTTAAACGCCTCCGGTGTCAGGCGAATCTCCGGACGAAGGACGGGCTGGTCCGATTTTGGGGGTTGTCGTCCCTTCTGGAGCTGGGGAATCGGCGCAATGATAATGCCCGTGGCGCCTCGATCACCGCCATCGACTTTCTCGGCTCGGTCGCCGCGAGCTCGCTTTTCCGCGGCGGGGGGACTGATCACCATGCCCGAAGGAGAATCGGCGGCTGACGGAACTGCGGCAACAATCCCGGGAGGTTCCGCCGGGGGAGCGTCAAACGTCGAGGCGGGGGGGACCACCGGCATGCTTGATTCCGGTGCCGGCATCTCCCGGTCTATAGATTCCCCTGGAGGTGGGATAACAGGCGTCAAACTTGGCTCGGCACTCTCAACCGGCGGAATTAACGGCGTCTCCGTTGCCGATCGCGTTACCGTCGCAGGGGGTGCCATGCCCTCGCCGCCCCCAACTTCTGTCGCATCTACCTGCAGCTGCGGTGCCGGAGCCCCCAGAGGAGACACTTCACCAGCAGGGACCAGTATCGGCGGGCCGGACGATTCAGACGGCACACCTACCTCAGCTCCGATAGGAGGTGTATGGGACAACTGGACTCCGCCAACTGGCATAAACGGGGGTGGGACAGGCTCACTCGTGGCAGGTCGTACTTCTTCCGCGGCAGTCGGTGTGACCGGGGCACCCCCAGTAACTTCGGAAACTTCGATGGATTCGCTGGTAACAACTTCCGGTCGGTCTGAAGAGGGCTTAATGCGATCCGCCGTGGGAGTCTTCTTGAGAAGAGAAGGAATGGTACGAACCGGGCCAAGATCCTTTATTGATTTTGGTGGTTGCATCACCGCAGGCGTCAGTTGGGAACCACCTGATACCGGAGAGGTGGGACGAGCCGACCGACTTTTCAGATAAGCCTTAACCTTCGCTACTTCCTCCTCCGTTAAACTGGACAAAGCCGTCTTTCCGCCGAGCCCGAGTTCCCCGCACAGTTCGACAACGGCTCGGCTTTCCAAACCCAACTGCTTGGCCAGTTGATGAATCCGAATTCCCAAGGCCTCGCCATCTCCAAATCAAAATAAGTCCGCGCCGGCCGCCTCCTTCTCAGCGGACTAAGTCTTCGTTCGATCGGCGACCGGTGCAACCTGGCACACATCTCCGGCGTGAGGTTTTTCCCAAACCTCACGTAGAGAGAATCCAAAAACCGCACAGTGAGAATTTTCCCACCTGGCCGGCTTTTCACGTGCATCGCAACTGCGCCCCTATTCTCTGGGGCTCAGTAGGAAAGGGACCCATTCGTTCCTGACCGACCGAGGCAAGCGCGTCTTGGCTCCATTTGGCCGGCCAATTCCTCACGGCGGGCTGCAACTTTAATTATCTGGACCACGCGGGGTGCCGTCACACTCAACAGCCAGGCGCCGGTTCTACTAATCCGTCCGGGCAGCTTAGCCCAAAATGATAAAAGAACTTCACAAACTGCCGGTCTTAGTAATCGAACCCAGTCATTTTCGGCCCAGGTACAAGTCGAAAGTCAACCGCAAACGGCCCCATGTGTTGGGAGCTTGGAAGAAAGTTCACACAGCCCTCCCAAAGTGTTTCCCGCGTTCCTCAGCTGTAGTAATGCAGGCAGAGACACGGAACTAAAAACATTTCACGACCCGCGAACCGCCAAGGATGGTCAAATGTTCATATTCCGGCTAAATTGGCCTCGTTCCTGCAGCCATAACTAGAATCCTATCCCTTTCCCCAACCCCGCATACTATAGTGTGCCTCCTGCGGTGGCGTCAACCGTCGAGCCTTCGCTCGTTTCAGGTGCTCCTTCGGAGCCCGATTCTCCTACCTCCCCCAACAAATGCTCGGCTTCGGCTTTTCCAAGCGGGGCCTGATCTGTCTCGACCTCAGCTTCAGCCGCGGAGGAAGCTGACCTTCTCGCGCTTTCACGCCACGGGGACATCCCCCCTTCGGCCGCCCGGCGTTCTGCTTCCTCGATAATGGCTTGAACCTCCTCCTCGCCCTGTTCCGCTAGCTGGGCCAAATCGCTTGGCTCCATTACTGAAATATCGTCATAGGTGAAATAGCCTTCCGCGACCAGCCGCTCTGCCAGTTCTTCGGAAACCCCTGGAAGCGAAGTAAACGCAGCAATAGCTGAATCGAGCCGGGCATCCAGCTCCTCGCGTGTCATGATCTCGATGTCCCAACCGGATAATTTGCTCGCCAACCGCACATTCTGACCGTTGCGTCCAATGGCGAGCGAGCGCTGGTCCTCTCGCACGAGGGCAATCGCCCGGCCTAGCATGCCGCAAAGAATAACCTCTTCCACCTCTGCGGGTTGAAGCGCATTAGCGATTAATTCTTGAGGATCATCGCTCCAGCGGACGATTTCGATGCGCTCGCCGCCCAATTCATCTGTGATGTTTTTAATTCGCGTCCCGCGAACACCAACACACGCTCCAACACAATCCACGCGGGGATCCGTACTGGCCACAGCCACTTTCGTACGGCTTCCAGGCTCGCGCTCGATCCGTTTAATTTCGATGACTCCGTCGGCCACCTCCGGGATTTCTTGCTCAAAAAGCCGTTCCACAAATTGCCGCCGGGTTCGGCTCAAATACACCCGAACCCGCATTCCCTCTTTGCGAACATCGTAGACAACGGCTCGGATTCTATCGCTCGGATGATACGACTCCCCACGGATTTGTTCCTGACGGGGTAAAACGGCTTCCACGTTATTACCGAGCGAAATCAGAACTGTGCCCGACTCAATGCGCTGCACCACCCCGCTTACCAATTGATTAATGCGCTTTTGAAACTCCTCGTATAGGACGTCGCGTTCAGCCTCCCTGATCTTTTGAAGAATGACTTGCTTGGCTGCATGCGCTCCGATGCGAAAGCAGAATTCATCTGGGTCAAAAGGGACACCGTTGTGAGTCCCACTAATGGCGCCGGTCTGCCGATCAACTCGCACCGTTACCTGAGCGTCATCACCAAGACTTTTTTTTGCGGCGAGCAAGAGCGCCGACTCAATGGCCGAAAAGACCGTTTCCTTCGGGATATTTTTGTCCCGATGAATAACGTCCACCATCCGCAAAATTTCTTGGGCATCCATAAGCGCACAAAATTCCCGTGAGCGTGGATCCAAGGTCGCCCCCGACACCGCCCGGGTAAGCAACTTACTCCTTAATCTAACCGGACCGCGGAGTTCCCCGAAACCTTCGTGCTTAGTCGTCTTGCTAGCTCACTTTCCTTAGAGGACCCCATAAGGGAACGTCCGCCCAAAACCAACTGCCCGACCTACCGTATCGCACCCGTGCCCCGCAAATTTCCAAAAATTCAGTTACTCTTCGACCTATAACAAAATAGACCCGGTAGTTTGGGCGCATACCGCCGGGTCTATCATCTAAACCAAGCTGGTTCTATTTACGATACCGGCTTTAAAGCACGCTGTCAAGGCGCGAAAAGGCATGGCCATCGGCCTCTGACCGCCACAACGGCGACCGACACGGAGGAGATCAGCCAACTCTAGCAATATTGAACGTCTCGGAAGCCGCAATGAGGACCGCGGTGGAAGGTGACTACCTATCTACGCACGGTTAGCAAAGATCGCGAACTTAGGCGGTGAGGTTTCCTTCGGCCGTAAGGCTCCGAAACCTTTAAAAGTTAGGTGAGGACCAAATTTTTTGGAAATGCCGTCAGCTCGCTCTTCTGATATACCTCTTTAAGGGGGCATTAAGTATAGCTTTCGTACGGTTTCCCAAGTTTTTACTTGAGCAGGGTGGGAAAGATAATTGGTAACCTTGGAAGCAAAGCTGGGACATCCTTTCGAGTTAACGCTCCTGGTAGGATGCAAAACTGTTGCTCTAACAAACCAAGCTAACTCTTGGACCCAGAGAGCTTGCGTCTAGAAGCTCACACAAAGACCTACCGCCCGAGTGCTAACTTTTTCTCGTGTGGTCGCTATCTTTTTCTCCTGCGGTTCACCCCAACCTTTGAGAACCCCAGGGCCTGCCTCAAAATTACTCCCAAGGTCCCAGTCTTTCGCGGGGTTTCCAACAGCTTTTAAATCGACGGATTGGCAGCTTACCCTTGTGAAGGAGGGGTAAAAGCCGCAATAACCCTGAGGCCAGCTCACGATGAACCCTTGTTATCTGACTTGTTATCAGAGATCGCACATCCCGCCCCACACTTATTCACCTTACCTAAGTCCTTCTGATTCTTAGCAGATTTCTAGCATTCCTTTCTGAAGCAGCCCTAAAGCTTTATCTTGAAACCCATGGCAGAGAAAGTTCAACACCATTAGGGAAAACATGACCCCCTCGAAAAGCCCATAGCACGATTCTGGCTTTCGACTACAACTTTTCACCTTTCGATCTGGTCAAGGCAACTTGGCGCGTTATTTCGAGAGCAAAGATCTGGCGGTTTTCACCCAAACAATACCCTTGATACTCCTAGATGTTTTTAGATTTTTCTGTGGAATCGGTTCTTTCCTCTACCTCGGGGGAAGCACTTAGTTGAAAGGTACAGCCCTAAACACGAGCCTCCTCTAAAGGTGGGTATGGAGGCGACCCGAGTTTCTCACCTTTGGCCTCGCGGGGAGAAACTTCGGTTGGCAATTAGTCAAACGCTTGAGGAGGTATGGCTCGCATCTAATCCTATAAGGCTTTTGCCGGACCACCCGTTCGAAAAGCCCAATATTCGAGGGGCATTCTTCGATCGGCGTGCACACCGGAAAATAGGGCGACTAGGTTAAGACTCCGGCAACCTGTAGGCACCATACCCCTTGCTTTTCCTTCCGGTAACCCGCGGGCTGACCTATGGAGCACTGGGAGCGGGTTCCATAGTTTTGCAGCTATAAAAAGGGGTAGGGGAATTTGGCCCAGTCCTGCGATGAAAGTCACCCTTAAGTTCTTAGATCCATCACAGATGCTATATCATCTAAATTATCTAGATTAGCCCCCCATGGGTCCGGTACGGCGTGCAATGATTAGGCTGATCCAGGAACCAAATTCTTTCCCATTCGTCGAGTATCAATCGCAAATTCTCCGATGTGAAAATGAGCTGTTGCACCCGGCGAGCGGGATCCGCCGAATAAGCCGGGATAACACAACCGACTGAAACAAGCGCTAACCCCGTGAAAAGAAGGGAAATTACAAGCCTTTTCATTCTGCGTGCTCCTTTTGTGAAAAGCTTACGTCAACCTTTTCTGGAGTCGCTCTGCCTCCGATTCTGCTATCATTCATCCCTCAACTTAATTCCCGCAACACAGTGCAAATTGATGGCGGATCCGGGAACCCACCGCCCACTAGACCCACCCGCGGGCTAGACTTTGAACGTAACTTCCCCGAGACCGGCTCAACCCGAGGGATGGCTGCACCCGCTGAGTCCCTCCCGTAACGCTGCCTTCCTTCGGTCTGCTGAGGTTCAGACTTTCGCGTGTCCCAACGACGCCGCCTGGACTCAAAGAAACTTTCCCTTAACGGAGTGAGCAGTTCTAGTTTTCGTCGAGTAGTTAGAATCGGCAGCGATTAGAAAAAAATTCGGGGAAATGGTTTTTTTGCCGCCTCCGGCCAACGGGATATGCAAAGAACTCAATTTCCTGCGAAATCTTCGCTGCCCCAGAAAAGGCAAATTTTAGGGCATCATGTTTGCTCGGGAACAGCCCTGAGGCGGGTATTGCACTCCCACTTCCGCTATTTTGTGCCATATTTGCACTGAGCTCGACATAACTCGGTCAAGAAGGTCTCGTCCTTCTAAGCTTGGCTCAAGGCGTAACACTTGGAGAGTTTGACACCTAGGCCATAAGCCCATCTGATTGTGTAGCAAATTCCCACAACACAGGAGATTTAGGAGATCTAGATAAGAAAGAAAAGTTTAGAAACTCAAGAAACACCGAGAAAAGCGCTCATGCCTCTCCATTAGTGCGATCAGGTCGTGCCAGCTCCGAAAGCGTGAGGCCTCTGGAGAGCACCTCCGGCGGTGGCCTGAATTGTGCCAAACTCCAGCCAGTTATTGCAAGCCAGAATGTAAGTACAAACATAGTTCCCACCGACAGAGCCAGCCCGATCTGAAGCGACACAGGCCGAAACTCCATTCGAACCACCCAACTACCTGGGGGTATAGCGACCGCCTGCATGGCGCGATTGGCACGCCACACTGGGAAAATCAGATCAGGCCGATCCCCACCAACTGGCCTAATTACGGCACGCCAACCCGGAAACCACTGCTGTGCCAGGATCAACACTCCCGGCTTTGAGGAAGTCACTTCGATGATTACTTGGCCCGGTTCAAATCGCGAAAGCTTTAGCTCTGCCGCAGTCGCCGCAGGATTACTGAAAACGAACTCCCCCAGGTTTTCTCCGGTTCTTTTCTCAACGCTCGAACGCCCCAACATGTTGTAGAGCCAGTGGGCTACCGCCTCAAATAGCCCAGTCGCCAGATCCGTCTGCTGGGCCGGAGCGAAAATCGTTGCCACAAGCCAACTCGCCAGTAGATTCTCATCGGAGAACTTACCTGTCGTTGACTCCCCGAAGCTGGCCAGCGATGTCCAGAAGGAAGTATCGAATTCCAGCACCGAAAGTGCCTTCAAATCACGGGGATGACCTTCGGGATAGAGGACTTCGGCGGTACGTTCCCAGACTAGTCGAGGGTCGGAATTTTCCACTTCCGGTAAGATTCTTAGCTTCTCGGGAAACCAGGCGAACGGTGGCGGCTCCAATTTTCGCCACAGGCTGAAACCGGTGGGCACGGCGAACGTCAGTGGACCCACCACTAGCACCATGTTTTCCACCCTATCTCTTTCCGGAACAAGTGCGAACGACGCTCCAGGCGGAACCAGTCGGCCCGGAAATTCGTTCGTGCGGTACCATCCAGATTGATCAGTAAATTGTGCCGCTAATGCGCGGGAACCCTCCCGCTTTGTTTCCGCACTTGCCGACTTAGGTGGACGCCGGGCTACCCACAAGGCAAACTGCCAATCGGAAACACGAGAAGCTACTCCTGGGGAGAGTGATCCCACCGGAAAAAGAAGGTGGAACTTGGAAAAAAGGGAATCCCGCTGCCAGGCACAAATCTCGATCAAGCGACGAGAGGAAGCAAACTCTCGCCATTGAGGTGCCACCTCCTCAGCCGATCGATAAAACCGAGGAAAAGGAATTGGAATGCCTTCGGGGTGCGGAACCTCTGGAACCGGTTGAGTGGCACTATGGAAAACTTCCGCCAATGCGGGGGGTGAGGCCAGTTCAGGCTCCGGAATACTGACCGCCATCCACCGATTTGCCAGTGTCAGGTCCGCAGGAGTTACAAAGAGGGCAACAACCGGCAGCCACTTGGGCAACCACAGCACCACTGCCGCCAGAGTTAGAGCTACGATCGCCGCTTGAATAAAGGCCCATGTCACATCGGTCACGGCGCCAGCCGGAATGACTGGGCCAAAGGCCGGATCGGGCTGCCCCCGAGAGAATATCTCGTGAATAATTTCCCACCAGAGATAGGTAAGCCCAAGCATTGCGAGGCTTGAACAGCCTACTAACAGGGCTAGAGCCACAATCGCGCGACGATTCCGCAGGTCACTTCCCTGGAAAATCTGGGCAGCAAGCTGACTTAGAGCAAAGCCCGTCACCACCAACCACTTCGCCGGGTATCGGAAGCTTACGTATCCGGGTAAAAGGATAGTCGCTAGCCAGTAGACACCGCCAAAGCTGGGCCCCACCGGCAGCTGCCACTCTTCGCGACCATGTTGACTTAGTGCGAGGACATATTCCCCAACAAATCCCAGCCCGAATCTTCCTAAGCTGGCAAGAAGACTAACCATCGCAACCCACGAAAGCCATCGCTGCCACGCGGATTCCGCACGCCTTAGCCGAAATGTCGCTAAGCCAAAGAGGGCGGGAATAACACCCATGTACAACGATGGTGTCCAGATGCGGTCCTCTGCCCCTAAGGCGGCTAACCAACGGTGATTTTCCGGAAAAAGCCGACCAGATAAGTTGGGCCAGAAAAACTCGCCCCATCGCGTGGGGGCCACACTGAATTGAAAAACAGCATCGTGATGGGTACCGGGCTGAGTTCGCCCAAGAAGCGAACCGACAGGCGGAACTTGCGGCCGACGTGCTTCCCCCCTCCCTACATCGGCAACCCACCAAGTGGCAAACTCATAAACTGATCGGGGTTCTGCCGTAACGTGCCGATCACTCAAGATGGCGAATTCCCAAGCAGGTATCCACAAACAAGCACTCACGCCCAAGGCAATGACAACGGCGACAAGCCATGTCCGGAAGAAACCTTTAGACTGTCTCAAACGAGTCTTTGGCGCCACAGCCCATGCGCACTCAGTCATATCTGTCGGACCAGACAAATGGCGCCGGCGGGCTACGAGAGTTGTTCTCGGCGACGGGGGATTGGGCATCAGGCACTGAAGCTGAGATTGCGGCGGCGTGCCTGTCGCAACCGCGCCTACATCCCTCGCAAGCGGCCCGTAGGCGAGCCACAAAAGGCACACGTGATAAGCTGTTTGCAAATCGCCTCCCAATATCAGGAGTGCCAAAGTTAAGCCTGCGATAGCCGTGTGAGCTGGTCGAGGATATCTTAACGCCCGATCCCAAGCCCACGTTGCTAGCGGTAACCAACTTGCTCCCACGAGGTAAACAAGGTTATGACATTGGAACAGGACAATCCCCCCGAAAGTGTAGGCCATGGATGCCAAAATACCACCGGCCACCGAGGCTCTCCAAGCCCGCGCCATGAGATAAGATCCCCACGCCGCTAACCACAGGTGGGCCACAATGAAAAGATTGATGCCTTCCCCGGTGCTTCGGCCTACAGCAAAAAGCACCGATAGCGGATAAAAGACAAAAGCGGTCGGGTCGGCAGCCAGGGGTGAACCCAAGTGATCGTACGGATTCCAAAGAGGTATTCGACCTTGTCGCCACTGAGCAAGCACGAAATCAACAAGCGGATAGTAGTAATGGGCGGTGTCTCGAAAAGCCAAAACCGTCCCTAGCCATAGTGCTTCACCAAAAAACGCGACGAAAAGCCCGATCAGGCAGCCAGCACCAAGCCAGCCCGGCAGCTGGATCAACCTGAATGCATCGCCACCAAAGCGAACACGAGCCACAATAGAAGGCCTACTACTATGCACAGAGTCACTTTCCACCAACATAGGGGTACGCGCCCTACCAGCACACCCGTCTGCCCGTTGACTAAAAAGCGATACAACTTTCCACGATAGCGGTAGGTCAGAATCCACACCGGCATATAAAACGGGCGTCCACGAATTTCCCGCAATGTGGTATTAGTCTTTAAGCGACGCCACCGTCCGGTCAGATAGAGCCGTTGACAAACCTCCCACTCCTGCGCTTTAATCTTCTCCTCGGCCATACTTCGGGCGTACTTCCGAGGGACAACAAATACCTCAACAAAACCAGTTGTGTTGTGGAGAACTTCCGGCCCACGAGCGGAGCTTATGTCAAAGTTTCCTAAAGCGCTAATCTCATTCTCGGTTAGTACGCGGCTTGCATTGATTACAACAGCCTGTTGCTCGCCTTGATGTTCCCCGAACACCGGCCGCCATCGCCCTCGCGCCCATGAAGGGACGTCGCCCACATCGGCCGTCCAATAAGTGTTAGTTTTGGCAGAAAATACCCAGCACGGCACAAAAACAGGTTGGCAACCTTCCAGCGTCCCTTGCCGCTTCAAGCCGCTCGGCCCAAACCAGTGGCGCGTAAAATATCGGTGCAAAAGCTCACCGAGTCTTTCTCCCGTAATCTGAAAGGGGACAACGTGTGCCGGCGGGAGGAGCTTGCTTTCCCCTGTGGCCTCTACTCGCAGTGAGCCGCAATAGGGGCACCGCAAGGCCCCAACTGCGGGGTCGTAACTCATGGAAGCCCCACAGCCTGCGCACACAAATTGGTGCTTGGTTAATATCCCGGAGGTACCCTCTTCTCGCAGAACCGAGCCGCGGTCCTGGGGCACCTCTCGTCCGCAATTGGAGCAAAAGAGGTCCCCTTCGTATACAATCGAGCCGCATACCCCGCAAGAAAATGACGCCTCCATTTTAGGTATTACCCTTGCCAGTGCTACCCCTGGTTCTCAAGTGCCCCGTTAGTCTCTCCACTTACAAAGGCGCTGATGACAAAAATCTCATCAAGAGGGCAAGAAGCGTCAGCACCGCCATCACCACAAGGACCGTCGCAACAATTTGTTTCCAATCTCGCGGAATCGCTCCGGAGACTTTCCCCGTTTGACCATTAATCACAATGCGCAACTGTCTTTTGCCCCAACGATAAGGGCAAATATAAAACGGCACAAGCACCAGGTCGGTTTCAAGATGTTCCAGGGCTGTATCAACTTTAAAATTCCGGTATGTATCCCCTGGCAAAAAGTCGAGGATAGCCTCCCGCTGCCACCGTCGGAATAGCTCTTCGGCCAATGCCAAGGCGTCCTCGCGAGCGACGGTTGCGTTTTCAGCCTGCCACCCAGCCAAGAAATCGGCGCGATATCGCTTTAGCCCCTCCAGCCAAAAAGGTCCCGCAAGATCCACTTCGGCTTGGGTCAAGCTTTCGCTCGCGGGCACGAGATATCCACGCCAAAAACGGTGGAATTTTCCGTGTAAAGGCCACCACTCCACTTTTCGCACCTGCCGCGTGCGAACTTGTTTGCGGCCGCCCACAACAACTGTATATGACTCCCTCCGGTACCAATACTCGCCAATCTCCGCGAACCACGTACTATTCGCCGAAACCGCAAAATGCCAAAAGGGCAGGTACTTGCCAACAAGCTCCCCATTTTCAATCGCTTTGCGAACCGCCTCCGGGACGAACCACCGCCCCTTCAAAAAGTTTGCCACAAGTTTCTTTGCTTCCGCCGGGGTAACAGCAAAAGGTAGTACGAATTCCGGTTCCTGCTGGAATGCCCTCCAACCAGGACGGTCGAGGACAGAACTTGACCCACAATAGGCACAGGTATAACTTCGCTCACTAGGATCAATCTTGCTCTCTGCGCCGCAGTTAGGGCACGAAAACGACTCTGTCCATGAGGGCCGACTCGGCTTTAATTGTGCGCCGGATTGAGCCCCTCCGCAAACCGAGCAAAAGGCATCCCCAACGTCCACGGGCCAACCGCAGAACGTACAAGGCTCACCGGCACGAATCGTGCTCGCCTCGGTCCTCGCAAGCTGGTTCCGACGAAGTTCTCTGCTCACAATTCGAAGGAGTCCCAAGCATGACTCACAACACAGTCATGGCCAGTCGGAATTGACGGTCTTTCCACCGCCTGTAAACATGGTCCCGCCAGCCTGCCCTCTGTGCCGACAACCAGTTTGTCATCATCAGCCAAGATGGATTAACCCTGCTTAAAACAGACCACCAAAATTTTAGGCTTAAGTCGGTTTTTGAACCGTCGTGTAAATTGTCTCTATGAGGCTTTGCACATCGGAAAATTGTTTGCGAACATTCAACGCCCGATCGATAAGACGCCGAGCCTCGGCCTCGCTGTGCCCTAAGTTGACAAGCACCGCCAACGTTTCACGAAGCACTTCCGGGGAAGTCCCTTCGGTAACCTTATCGCCGATAGCAAACACGGAAACTTTACGATGTAATTTTGCTACGATCCGGTCGGCGGTCGCTCTGCCTATTCCTGGCAAGGTAGCGAGGAATTGCGTATTTTTTTCCTCAATGGCAGCTGCCAGATCAGGTACAGGATGGACCATTGCCCGCAAGGCCTTTCGCACCCCAACTCCGTCCACAGAGCAAAAAAGCTCGAAGAAGTCCCGGTCCTCCGGATCAAGGAAACCAATGAGTCGCGGTATCAATCGCCCCTGCATCGGCGTCCCTTCGATATAAGCGATGGTGTGCAAGCTTACACTCCTGCCGAGGCGGTCCTCTAGCTGCCGCCGCGTGTAGTCGGGAATCAATACCTCGTAATCAAATCCACCGAGCCGAAGGATAGCAGCCTCCTCCGACAACGCGATCAATTCTCCGGTGATGCGAGTAATCATTGCCGAGGCTACAATCTGTCTGATGGTGTGAAGCGAAGCGATCAAAGAACACGACTTTCACGGCATTCCCGAGCGCATCCCACCCCCGGTAAACCCAACGGGTTCCAGGCGCACGCCAAAACGCACTCCTCTTAGCTGCGCCCACTTAAGAATCTGCCCGAGCTTCTCACGCTACGCGATCGACTCTTGGTTTACATGTCCCGGCCCATAGCGCACCCCGCATCGTTTGGGAAGTCTGCTCTGCTCTCGATTCCGCTTGGAGACACCTGAATTTTCGCTCTCCCCATTGGTCCTGCCTTCTACTGTTCTGCCGGATTTTTAATTCAGGCGTGCTGAATACGTGAGGCAAGTTTTTGGTGATCTCCAGCCCCTCCCGTCTTCCCGGCAATAAGCCCCTCCATATTTACTTTTACCCCTTCCACGTGATCATCAAATTTCTCCGAAGCATATACTCGTTTCGATCCGTTATGAAAAAGCGGGCCACCATAACACGACCGGTGACTTTAAACCATTCTGCCAGCTGCTGTTATGAGAAAAAAGGACCCCGCTTGTTATAAAGTTGCCCGTGCAAGATTTTCTCGATGAGTTAAATCCGGCGCTCCATTGCCGCACGAAGCCAAACCCATGTGCGGACGAAGCCGGACTCCCTTAGGCGTAGCCGCGGCTTAAGCCAAAAGTATCCCCAGGCTAAGGCTTATCGTTGTTTGACGGCTCAAAGATCCGCGGCGAGCAGCCTAATCCCCTTCGCGCGATGGGACAAATGGGAGGGGTATTGAGGGCAGAAATTGCCAATTCAAAAGTGGCACTCCGTCGCCACTGGGCAAAGGAAGCGCTGGCATGTTGGGATCAGGTGGCCAAATGATCCCTCGAGGTGGATGCTCTTCGCCACTTTCGTCTGGAGGTAATCCGAGACCCGCAGGAGGTTGCCAAGGAGTCGACGCCGGCATCGGCACTTGGTCCTCAGGAGAAAACTTAGACGCGGGGGCACCGCTTGTTCCATTCCGCTGTGCAAGACGCGCCACCTGGTGCGGATCAACCAGCGCCACTCGGTAATCCTGAGGTTGCTCGGACTTTTGCCGAGCTTGAATCAACTCACTGCGAAGGGAGCCAGAATTGATCGGTCCCAGTCCTAAGACGAACCAGTTGGTGTTTGTCACGCGTGTATGCGCCAAAGCCCCTGGCCCGAGCCCCACCCGAAGTTTACTGTCATATAAAACCAGGCCTATCTTCGCCGTGCCAAATTGCGTCGTGTGCGAAATTAATCTCACCTCAGGCGTATGAACGGGCAAAGGCCCCGGAATGTTGACCGAAGGAATTCCCACGAACCCCTCCGAACGGTCGGTACCCACGGATGCGGAAGAGACTTCAAGAACCCAATCGGCGTCCTCCGGTTTTTCTGCAAGCTGGACCCCCGCCGCCAGTAGCTTTCGGCGAAGGCTGGCCACTAAATACTTTTTGTCAACGCACTCGACAAACCGGTCATCCACGTAGATGGATCGGCCGGCAAGGGCAGAGAAATCCACTTGGTCAAGGGAGCGCTCGATCGCCGTTGACAGGAGCAATTGTTCAATACCACTGCGGGGGGTTTCCGTCAGTCGCGTAGTGCTGCAACCAGCAATCGACACAAGTGCCACAAGGAATAAAGTGGCAATCCTCTCAGCGGGGAAAACCGAGAATACTCGTATGGAATGCCGAATTTTTCGCCAGCTGCGCGAGGGTCTCATCTTGCCAAGTTAAGAGCATGTAGCTGCACGCGGTTGACCACCTTGGAAACTTCGAGGGGTTGCCAGATTTGGTGGCGACATCGAGTACATTTTGGCCGACCCGATCTTCCAGGGGAAAATGAACCGGGCGCCGAGGTTTGGATGCTGAACCTCATGTGGTTGAGGACACTCACCTCACCTTTCCTGAGGCGAAACAATTGTCTAAGAAGCCAACCACACAATACATCTTCACCGTAGGGGGGACCACACTGGGTTTTGCCTTGCCGTACGCGGTTTGTCGCGCGGAAACGAACCAGAAGGGAGCTCTACCCAAGAGGTCCCATCGCCGTTTTGCAAAGGTGCAAATAAAGACCCCGACTCAGCTCCGGCCACAACAGGAAGCAATTTCACGGTTAAGGGCGTATCGCGCTCGATCTTTCGGCCATCCTCGGTGGTGAATCGAACGAAAAGATGCAGCCGAGAATGGACTGGCACGCGAGTCGGCCAGGTAAGATGGAGCAAGATCCCTTCCCCTTCTGGCCCTGAATAAAAACGCTCAGCGCAGTCCTCAGGGGAAATGTCCCACCGAGCCAATCGCGCTTCTGCCCCAGCCAGTGCGGGGTCAATTACCACGACGGAGATACTCCCAGCGGCGGGCAATAACTGTCCGTCCGGCCCTCGAGGTTCAATCATTACCCGAATCCCCTCGTCACCGGCAACGGCGTCTGCATCCCATCCACCGGTCAGTTGCGCATTTAATTCAATGCGATCAACCTTCCGACTATTTGCGAGAAGCGCCTTCGGGTCCGGCATTCGATTCCTGCCACTGTAAGCCCCTGTTGGGCGCACGACCGTGTGGGTGGCTTTTTGATGTCCAGAAAGCTCGGGAAGATACGGGCCGCCACTTCCCCCACTTTCCGACGGCCATAACCCGCCGGAAGTTGGATCCGGCTGGGGAACCCCCTCCACGTGGATTTTCGGAAGACCGGGCTCCCGAAGCAGTTGTTCACCCCGCTCCGCGCCGGGCACCCGATCTTCTGGCTTTTGGAAAGAAAGACCAGGCTCAGGAGACTCTACCCAGGCCTTAAGCTCTTCGCGAAGTCGACGATTCTCGCGCCGGCAGTCGGCCAACAAAGCAGCGACCTGGTAAAGCCTTTCTTCGAGCTGACGGTTTTCTTCTCGCAAGGCTAGGACGTTCCGTGGGGTACGACAGCCGCTGGAGGAGACAAGAACCCCCACGAGCATTCCCATCACAGTAAGCGATATCCGCCAGGTCCACGGATTTCTCATCGTGCTTCACGCACGGATTCTGGTGCGTCCGATCTCAAGTCCCCACCGAAGTGAGGGTCGAAAAAACCATAGAGCAGGGCACATTGGACTTACCCCGGCGATTACCGAAAGTGCTCCCATGTGCTCGAGGAAAGAGCATTGTTTCCACCAGCGGGAAGCCGGATTTCTGGACAAGGGCCCGTCCTCTGACCGAAGCCAGAAGGCGACGAAATCAGACTACCAATCCGCATACCTCTTTGGGGAACAAAAGGACGACCGTAAACGATCCACGATCGGCAGCAACTAGAAATCGTTGAATGAGGTCACGAAATTTCCCTACAAACTTTCCAATATTCGTAAAGAATCGGACTCGCGATACCAAGAATCGGTAGTGCCCGTGCTGTACCCAACCCAAGGTTGACTGGTCAGGAAACCCAACTGAGCAAGGAAACCCGTACTGGCCAGCTTAGGATTAACAACTAACAGACTAGATGCCCCAGGCAAAAAGATGTGAATTGCCGTTGCTTCCTAATAGCCTAGCGGAAGCGGGATCATCCTTCGCAATCTTTGTTCTTCCTGCTACCCTGTCACTCCAAATATCGGGAGGATCGGAAGAAAGGTCGCTGCTGGAATCCACCCGCAACCAGATGTTACTTGGAGTGAGATTCCGCCGGAAAGAGCAGTTCGCTCGAACGATCCCACCGAATTTTTATCGCATCCAGCTCGCAAGAAGTCCCCGTTGGATGGGATAGGGCAGATTCCGTTAAGGTGTATTGAAGAGCAGATTCCCTCAGCGGGTATTAAGGGGTCCCAAAACTATGCGAAACCTGAGGAGCCACAATTTTACGCAGGATTCGACCCGCATTTATTTGCTCAAGGCCGGAAACCTTAGCCTCAACGAAAAACTTGGCAGGAAATTAATCCCACCAAAGAAGGGGGATTTTTGCCGTCAGATCGCAATTTTCTGGTGGCCCAGAGAGATTACTATCTCCCTAGAAAAAAATGATCCCCGCCGTAAGTATCCCTGGGATAGCAAAACTTAATTCGTGCGAAGTCGCTGTAAAATTTGGCACGCGGTGCAGCTACCTTCTCCTCGGACGAGCTAATTGAAGCTAGGGACTCATTGCAAATTTTCGATGCTAAGGCACGGACTAACTGCAAATTTTCAATCCAGTTTTAATGGCTCAGAGTCCCTGTTTCCGCGATAGGCCTTAAATTGCGCAGATTACAACTTATCGTTCCAACACTGGAGCGACAGCAAACTGAAAACGCAACCTCACGGGGTCGCATGAAACGAATTTAGTCCTCAGCAAACCGTTAGAAACTTAGACGCGACAAGAAAGGGCGACTTGCTAGCACCAAGATTTGCCCCCGGGTATAAGTGAACATTAACTCCAATACCTCGATCGGCATCTGGCTCGAGAGTTTGACCCCCGATGTAAGCGGACACTAATGTTCCTGTCGCTAGTTCCTGTCGCTTGAATTCCCAGTTCAGGACGTGGGCGCCTTTGAGCTCCTTTTTTCAAAGGCCGTAACCGTTCCACTTTACCCGTTTCCCCTGGCCGCTTGACTTGCCCCGGCTTACTCCGGATGCACGGTGGCAAACGCAGGTGACTTCTCGATGATTTGATCTATTAACCGATATTCCAAAGCCTCTTCCGCGGACATGAAACGGTCCCGATCCGTATCTTGTTGGATCTTTTCCAACGGATGCCCGGTGTGCTTTAGCAATATCAGATTGATCCGCTCCCGCAGCTTCGCGAACTCCTTAGCGTGGATCATGATGTCAGTTGCCGTGCCTTCGACGCCGGCGAGCGGTTGATGGATCATGATTCGAGAATTCGGGAGGGCATATCGCTTTCCTTTAGTACCTGCCGCAAGGAGCACTGCTCCCATCGAGGCACACTGTCCCAGGCAATAGGTTGCCACGTCACAGCTGACAAATTGCATAGTATCATAAATTGCTAACCCAGCGGTGACACTTCCCCCGGGTGAGTTTATATACAGGTGAATATCAGCCCGAGGATCTTCCGACTGAAGAAACAAAAGCTGGGCGACCACTACATTTGCCACCTCATCCGTGATGGGCGACCCCAAGAAGACGATACGATCTTTAAGCAGGCGACTAAAGATGTCCATCGCCCGCTCTTCTCGGCCCGTCCGTTCAATCACAAACGGAACTAACGGCATAGCTTTTTACCTCGCCTCGCAGTGCAGACTTTCAGAGCTTTCACGCTAATCGCGCGCTGCCGCTCCTGTCAGTCCTTGACAAAATTCTTTCGTTAAGCAGCGAATAGCTAAATTATCTCCCATTAACTCGCTTCGCCGGTTTCCTCGGCCGGTCTTTGCTTTGTGAGAATTTCGTCCACAATACCGTAGGATTTGGCCTCCTCGGCGGTCATGTAGAAATCGCGGTCCGTATCTCTGGCAATTCGCTCGATGGGTTGACCTGTGTGTAAAGCCAAAATTTTGTTGAGCGTTTCTCGCGTGCGCAGGATCTCTTGAGCTTGGATCTCAATATCCGAAACCTGCCCCCCCACCTGAGCGTACGGTTGATGCAACATAACCTTCGAATGAGGCAGTGCATAGCGCTTGCTCTTTGTTCCCCCAGCTAAAAGCACGGCGCCACCGCTTGCAGCCAACCCCACACAATAGGTCGCTACGGGACACGTGAGGATTTGCATCGTGTCGTAGATGGCCAAGGTTGCCGTGACGCTACCACCCGGCGTGTTGATGTAGAAATGAATATCTTTCTTTCGGTTCTCACTCTGAAGATAAAGGAGCTTCATGATCACCTCGTTGGCCGAGGCATCGTGGATAATCCCTTGCAAAAGCACAATCCGATTTTCAAGTAATAGGTCGGCCAACGTCATGTACCGACGCCGCTGGTACTCGCGATAGTTGAGCATGGGCTCGACAAGTTGCGGCGGTAAAAAAGCCGGGAAAGGCGAAAATGGCGAAAATGGGAAGCGATCCATCTCTTATCCCGTAAATTTGTGGGCAAACCGCTTTCGACTACTTTCGGGTTTAATATCGGGCGGAAACTACTTCTGAGTCATGCAATCTTCACACCTTGGTTGCAAAGACGCTGAGCCCCGGATTCGAAGCCCGGAAAATTCTCCCGTAGTCCCGCAGCTGTCCCTGGCCTCTTTCATGACCAACGGACCTCGGGACTACCAGTTACCCGAGCTCTTTTATCCACAAGCTTTTGGGAGCTGTACACTTGGAGCAATCTACAAGGCCGGGGTAATTCGCTTTATACTTCCCTCCCCAAGGACCAACTCTCGCACAAGAAGTTACACCCCCTCGGCAGACTCAATTTCGGAGGTGTTGACTTCTGTGACCAACTCTTCCGGAAGCTCTCCAATAGACCAACGTACCCGTTCTATTTCGTCGACCGTCTCTGGCATCGGCACTTCCGAGATGTTTGCTTCCTGAATTATCGCGTTGAGGACCTTACTCTCTAGTACCATGTTTACCACAGCATCCATACTGCCCGCCTGTTCCAAGCGTGCTCGAAGACGCCGCGGTGAGATACCCTCCTGCTGGGCCAATTGTCGGATTGTCTCCTGGACCTCGGACTCGCCGACTTGCAGCCCCAGCTCCTCTGCGATGCGCTCAAGGATAAAGTGTTCGCGCAATGTCTCGGCCGTCTCCCACAAAGCCTGGCGATAGAGCCTGGGTACTAACTGGTTGATCGCCTCGCGACTCATTCCCAAGCTTTGAAGTTCAAGCACCGTTCGACGTAATTCCCGTCGTGTCTGGCGCACAAGCATCCCGGGCGGCAATTCCCATTGAGCATCTTTCAAAAGATTGTTCGTGATTTGGCGGCGAAGATGGCGGCGGGCAGTATAGGTTTTTTGTGCCAGCAAGTGCGCCCGGGCCCAGGTACGAAGTTCCTCTTCCGAGTTTACCCCCAAAAGCCCGAAAACTTCTGGTGAAAGCTCTGGGATCCGAAGCCGATACACTTCCCGCACCGTGAATTGAGCCTGCACGGTTGAGCCACGCAGGGAAACATCGGTAGCATACGGGGATATCTGGACCAAACACTCGCGAATCTCTCCCGGCCGAACTCCCACCATCAGTTGATCAAAGTTGGCAATTTCGGCATCCAGAAAGCTCAACACACGCTTGATCCGAATCCGCTCGCCGGTGCTTTCAGCAATGACCTCCTCGCCATGGCGAAACTTCATGTCGACAACGACGTAGTCCCCCACCTCCGCCGGACCGGGGAAAGGCTCCAACGTCCCTAGCGATTCCAACCGTCGGCGGACTTCCCGGTCGATCTCCTCCTCTGTGACATCAACCTTCCATAATTCCAGAGGCATGCCCCGCCACTCGGGCACCTCAAACTGAGGTCGCACCTCCACGTCATACTCAAACGTCAGTGGTCCCTCGTCCGGCAGGATGATGGCGTCGAGATCAAACTTTGGCTCGCTAATCGGAACCAGGCTGTACTGTTCGTTAACTTGCTCGATCGCATCGAAGATGACGGCAAACTTCACACTCTCGGCAACCGTTTTCCGGTACCGACGCTCAACTAGCCTCCGCGGGGCCCGGCCAGGCCTAAAACCAGGCACCGACGCGCTTTCCACAAGCTCGTCAAACTCACGCTCAAAGTACCGTTCGATGTCTTCCCGAGGAACAGTGACGACGATATGCCGCTCGCACTGACTGGGCTCCGAGATCTGAACTTCCAGCCTGAGAGCCTGGCGCTCCTGTTCCGCCTCCTCTTCCTGACCAGAAATGGCAATGTCGTCGACCTCGGCCAAATCCGCCTCTAAACCCTGGCTTTCGAGCTGCTGGCCCGAATCCATCGCAACATTAACTTCGTCACTCCCCGACAAAGAATCTTCAGCACGCGCCGCGGATTCCGGAACTTCCGATTTTCCCTCTTCAGAGCCTGTCCCCATCAAACCGGCCCCTTCGCCCGAGGCTTGGAACCCACTCTGGTCGTGCATTAATGGAGCGTTTGCTTCTCGTGCTTGGTCGACTTGGGTGTCAGCCAGCTTTTTTTTCGACTTGGCCATCGGTGATCTCGCCTTATCACTTGACTCCTGAGTCTAGAATCCCCTCTCGATGGCGACGCTTGCTCCCTCGAGGAGAGGAAACTTGCATATTCAGCAAAGTTAACCTATGCGCTGATTGATCTGGGCAATTCTCAGTTCGGGCACCGGCCAATTTCCGACCGACTGTTTTCCGCACAGTTCAGTTAGAAATCGCTTTTACCCAACAGCCGAATTTGTAGTGTGCGAGCATCTCCCGGTTGCAACCTAAAGAAAGTATTTTATAGCAGAAGTGCGGGGCTGCCCTCCAGGGGGCTGCGCTTTGGCCAGTGCCCTTCGTCTAATATCGCCGGAACTCTACCAATTAGCACTCATAGGTGATCTTACCCCCGACACCCCTTCGAACACGCAGGTTGAAGTCGACTAAGCAGACTCACAGTCGATTTGGCTGCGAATCTCTAGTACTTCTCATCATCTCGTATCTGTCTAGCTCCGCGTGCGGCAGGCAGGCTCTTCCTTGTGAAAATATGAGCAGCCCAAAAAAATGCAGCCGTTTAAAGACATTCAAAACGGAAGAACCCATCGATTCTTGAGAATCGTGGGATGAAGGACTTGAAACTTCAAGGTCCCGGAGGAGGAAGTGGGGCTACCAACATACCGCGCGCAAGGCAGTCAGTAACACAAACCAAGTAGTAAATCGTGTAACAAGCGGGGCAATCGCGGGTCAGAGATAACCAGGCCAACATATGGCATTCTTAAATGGTTTTGGTTTGGTTTATATTGATCCCTTGTAACCTCGTCCGCCCGTGGCCAGCTGATTCGTCAAGCTACATTTAAAACGAAGGTCTACTTGTCGGCAGCTGCCAAGCGATCCCTTTTGAAGGGTAAGAAACGAGGGTTTCTGACTCGAGTTCGGCCTCGCTCGAAACTTCTAGCGACCAATTCTCCTGATTGGGTAAACCGGAATAAGATCCACGCTGGGGACGATTCTTCGACCTCGATTCGACCCGCTATGCCCATTTATTTAGCGTAAATCGGATGGACCGAGCCCCGTAAAAACACATACGGGACCCCAGCTCCTAGATAGATTGAGCCAAAGCAAATTGAGCCACCGCGGAGAGTCCCCGCACGGGATTTTATTTGCAACAGGCCCCCAAAAGACCACTTCCCTCAGCGAGAAAAGTGAAGAACCTTAGCGAATTCAAGAGAGGACCGTCTGAAACACGGAACTTCTACGTTGTCCGATTCGGAAGAGGCACCCGAATTTCGATAGAAGAGCGGGTGATGGGACTCGAACCCACGACAACGACGTTGGCAACGTCGTGCTCTACCACCTGAGCTACACCCGCATGAGTCGGCAATCCGACCACCTCTCTCTACGCTTTTTTATACTTGGTTTTTGGGATTTAGGCAAGTCCGTCGCTGAATTGTGCCTCCCGACTAGCTGTGAGTGCTAAACTTGTCGGAACAAATTAAGGAAGCATCAAGTCGATCTTAATAGGTACGAACTCCACGTTGGGCAGTTTGATATTGTGTTCGACATTCTGACCAATCTACAAACGATTATACCCTCCAGAAGAGGGGAGAGAGCTTCAGCTGCGATGTGGCTCAAAGAGCAAAGCGGTAGTTAGGGGTAGTTAGACGACAGACGCTTTACCGCAAATCGCCTCGTATCTCCTGCGCTCCAGAGTATGCCGTGGCAAGGCTCCGAAATTACCCCGGATATCATCTGGACAAGTACTTTGGCTAGGGGACGCAGCCCCAACAAAGATCTGTCCCAGCCGAATTCCAAATAGAGTTTATTTGATAAGTAAACTTTTTTAGATGGAGCCGGAGCAGTGAACATTGACTTGGCCGTAGTACCGGTAGCGGGTCGAGGAACTCGCCTGCTGCCCCTCACCAAAAGCCAGCCGAAAGAGATGCTCCCCGTCGGCAGGAAACCGGTGGTGCAGTACGTGGTGGAAGAGCTGGCTCGGTGCGGTATGAAAAGAATTTTGTTCGTGACAGGTCCTGGCAAGACCGCGATCGAAAACCACTTCGATATTGACGCGGAGCTGATCACGTACCTGCGAGAGTCGGGAAAAGAAGAGTATCTTGCTCACCTTAGTTTTGAACGAGAAGACATTGAATATTTCTATGTCCGTCAGCGACGTCAATTGGGACTGGGACATGCCGTGCTTTGTGCCCGACGCTTCGTAAATGGTCAGTGCTTCGTCGTGGCGCTAGGCGACTCCATTCTCGGACTTCACGAGCGATCTCGGATTGTGGAGGTGATGATTGAGCGGTTCAATGCGACCGCCGCAGCAGCGGTCATAAACTTCGAGGAGGTAGCTACCGAGGAAATCGGAGAATACGGGGTGGCGCTCCCCAAACAGCAAAATGCGGAAGTGTTTGAGTTATTGGACATCGTGGAAAAGCCAGATCCAGAGCGGGCACCGAGCAACCTAGCAGTAGCCGGCCGATATGTTTTCAGCCCAGTTATTTTCGACGCTTTAACCGAGACACCCCTGGGTAAGGGAGGCGAAATTCAATTAACCGACGCAATCCGGCAATTGATTCGTGAGGGACGCAAGGTCATTGGGGTCCGCATGCCCCCCAACGAGAGACGTTATGACATTGGTCATTTCGAAAGTTATTTCCGCGCGGTGGTTGAGTTTGCCCTCGCCGACGAACAGTTAGGTCACAGGCTGCGGCGGTATTTCGGAGTGGAGATCACAAATACCCCAATGAAATAAGCTGGCTCCCTGTGTCAAAAATAGTTTCGAGGGCCAGGAAGGTTCATGTCGCCCCAGTAGGCGGAAGCCCCTCGGAAAAGGCCGGAGAGGAAGATTTAGGGAAATGCGCTCACAGGAGGTTGACGCGGACCCGTACGAAGTGACCAGGTTTCTGCAGGTTGGCAAGCATTTGACGGACGCGCTCGCTCCAAAGGGCGGAGCTATTTATTTATACCTGGAGTCTGCTCGCACCCCACAATGTCCCGCTGCCAATGTTAAGACTCGGAGGAGGAAAAATTTGGCGCCACCAGGCCACGTGAAAAGACGAAACAATCGGGCCGTAGCAACAACACTTTTTGGTGGATCGGATGTGCCATGAGGCTTATCCGCAAGCAGGCTTTTGCACGGGCAGGATTAATTGGGAATCCCTCAGACGGATATTACGGAAAGACTATTTCCGTGATTGTCCGCAATTTCCGAGCCCAAGTGACTCTCTACGAGTGGGACGAGCTGGAAATCCTGTGGAGTGAAGAGGAGCGCAACCGGTTTAGGTCTGTCTACGATTTAGTTCGGGATGTGAAGCTTCATGGCTACTACGGAGGGATCCGCCTTATTAAGGCCACGATTAAGAAATTTGTCGAATTCTGTGCTTCTCAGGGATATGCTTTACGGGACCAAAATTTCTCGATTCGGTATGAAAGCAATATCCCTCGGGCCGTGGGTCTGGCGGGCTCAAGTGCCATCATTGTGGCAGCTCTCCGGGCGTTGATGGAGTTTTTCGAAGTGCCCATTCCCTTACGAGTGCAACCCTCGCTCGCTTTATCAGTAGAACGCGACGAATTAGGCATTGCCGCGGGGCTTCAGGACAGAGTTATTCAGGTTTATGAAGGACTTGTGTATATGGATTTTAGTCGGGATCGAATGGAAAAAGTCTGTGGGTTCGAATGTGGAGTCTACGAACGATTAGACCCCGCACTATTGCCCCCCTTATACTTGGCCTACTCCACAGATGCGGGCGAGCCTACCGAGGTCGTGCACAACGACCTGCGTGAAAGATGGCGACGTGGTGACCCCGCCGTGCTAGAGGCCATGCAAGAATTTGCTCGCCTGACGGATCAGTTTCGCCAGGCCCTTGAGGCAAAGGACTGGGAGACTCTAGGCCGACTCATGAACGCCAATTTTGACCTCCGCCAATCGATTTGTCGCATTGCCGAACGCCACCGACAGATGGTCTATGCGGCCAGAAAAGTGGGAGTACCCGCGAAATTCGCCGGTTCCGGCGGCGCCATTGTGGGTATATGTCCGGACGAAAAATTTGAGGAACTTCAGCAGACCTTGGCGGCAATCCGCTGCCAGGCAATTCGCCCTCAAGTACTTCCGCCCCTTGCCGGAAAAGAATCGGCAGATCAGCCCTGAGCCTCCCAAAAGTCCTCCTAAGCGAAAAAGATTCTCCAACTTCGGGGCCGACCGTAAGGCCCATTCTGCATCCTGCTCAGCTTTTTCGGAGAAGCTTGTTTCTGAAAGCCTCCCTCGCAAATAAGCTATTTCTGATAGTTTCCCTCGCTCATAAAACTTTCGGCGAGTGGCGAGCCTTCGAGCTTAGCACCTTCATTTTCATTGCCATCCCGAACAGGTAACAATCCACACAGGGTACGTAAAATAGTTATTCTCCAGAACTTAGAAGCTAGACCACGTACAAGCAGGTACCAAGCTGGGGGCAATCGCGCGAGCTAAGCACATTTTCGCGAGGAACACATGTTTGAGCTCCCGTCTAGCAGCATCCGGGAGAAAGTAAATCTGGAACACCGTTGCGCTGGGGACCCAAGTTCTCGGCGTGTGAATCCTACGGTTAGTGGCTGCCTTCGCATTCGGCGCCAAAACCCCTCGATTTTTGAAGCTTTGTGGAAAACGTTTAGCACCGTCCACTAAATGATGGTACCTGGGAATGATCCAAATGTGAATTGAGTTAGGATTATGAGCAGCTTAATGAACCAAGTTTACAAAATTGGATTCGGTTTGTTGACCGACTTCTACGAAATCACCATGGCCTACGGATATTGGAAGGCCGGAATCGCAGAGCGCCGGGCTGCTTTCCATCTGATTTTTCGCCAAAATCCTTTCGGGGGAGGATTCACCGTTGCTTGTGGCACCCAGCCGGCCGCTGAGTTTTTAGAATCCTACCGATTCGAGCAGGAGGACATCGAGTGGCTGGGTCGTTTAACGGGCAGAGACGGTCAGCCGATTTTCGAGCCTGACTTTCTCGCCTATTTGGCTTCCCTAAAGTTTACTGCCGATGTGGACGCAATTCCGGAAGGGACGGTGGTGTTTCCCCATGAGCCGCTTGTGAGGGTAATAGGCCCACTTGTGCAGTGTCAACTCGTAGAATCGGCGCTTCTTAACATCGTCAACTTCCAAACGCTTATTGCCACAAAGGCTGCAAGAGTGGTTCTAGCAGCCCGGGGAAAGCCGGTGCTGGAATTTGGCTTACGGCGCGCTCAGGGGATTGACGGAGCGATTTCTGCTACGCGAGCGGCGTATATCGGAGGCTGCGTGGGAACATCGAACACTTTGGCCGGTAAACTGCTGGGGATCCCTGTTCGGGGCACGCATGCGCACAGTTGGGTGATGTGCTTCGACTCTGAACTGGAGGCCTTCCGTGCCTTTGCCCGCACCATACCGGGCAACTGTATTTTGCTTGTGGACACCTACCACACCCTCCAGGGTGTGCGACATGCTGTACAAGTAGCACAGGAACTTGCGGCGATGGGACACCAGCTGGTCGGTATTCGTCTCGACTCGGGCGACCTGGCCTACCTCAGTCAGGAGGCCAGGAAAATCTTGGACAAAGCAGGTCTTCATCATGTGCTCATTGCTGCCTCTAATGATTTGGATGAAAGGATCATCGCCTCTTTGAACGAACAAGGGGCCAAAATTGACGTTTGGGGCGTAGGCACTAAGCTGGTCACAGCATATGATGAGCCGGCGCTCGGGGGAGTGTACAAGCTCACAGCACTTGAGGACCATAAAGGCAAGTGGGTGGATAAAGTGAAAGTCTCGGAACAGGCGGTGAAGTCATCCACACCTGGTATTCTTCAGGTCCGCCGCTACGTAAAAAACGGGGAAGCCATTGGCGATGCCATTTTTGACGAGCTGCACCCACCAGCGCGAGAATGCGTGATCGTCGATCCCGCGGACCCCACGCGGCGCAAACGCCTCCCTGGGGATGCCGATTGCTATCACCTTCTCCAACCTATTCTTCGCAATGGCCAACGCGTGCGGCCGACAGAGCCTCTGGACCAAGCCCGCGAGCGGCTTCAACAACAGCTGACACTCTTCCACCCGGGAATCAAACGATTCGTAAACCCCCATACGTATCCGGCAGGTTTAGAGTTGAGCTTGCATGAGCGGAAGTTTCAGGCCATCCTTCGACAAAGGAGTGAATTTTTGGAGCCCGCTTCGCCTTCGCTGGAGGGTTCCCCAGGGACGGACTAGGGCCCAAGTAAGGAAAAGTCACCCCACGTCTGGTGGCGAACGGTTCCACAGGGAGCTTGACCATGGACGCCTTGGTGCTAGCTGGCATCGCAGTTAATCAGACGCCGTTTGATTGGGAGGGGAATTTACACCGGTTAGTCGCGGGGATCGAAGAGGCCCGTGCGACCGGGGCGATCATTGTGTGCTTCCCCGAGCTGTGTCTTTCCGGCTATGGATGTGAGGACGCCTGGAGGCTGCCGCTCCTTCGGCAGGCTAGTGTTGACGCACTGCGGAATCTCGTACCACATACGCGCGAGCTCATCGTAGCCGTCGGCGTTCCCTGGTGGTATGAGGGCGCACTTTACAATGCATGCGCCGTTATTGTGGACGGATCATTACAAGCTGTAGCTTTCAAGACGAGGATCAGCACCGACCCGCCTCGTCACGAAGATCGTTGGTTTCGGAGTTGGCCTGCCGGAAAGAGGGCCGTCGCAGCCGTGGACGGCCGCAGCGTGCCCGTAGGTGATCTGACTTTCAAGTGGCAGGACCTACTCTTCCAAGTACGAATCGGCGAGGATTGTGTGAGTGACTCTCCAGCCGGTGAAAATGTTGATTTAATCCTTAACCCGGTAGCGGACCCTTTCGGCTTAGGTAGATTCAGTCGGCGGTGCCAGCTCCTCATAGAGCACGCCCAGAAAACCGGAGCGACGTATCTTTCCGCAAACTTATTGGGCAATGAGGCCGGCCGAATAATTTACGACGGCAGTGTGCTTGTTGTAACTCCGGACGGGCGTTACACGGCATCCAGTCGGCTTAGTTTTCGCCAGGTAAACACCGTTGTTTGTTCCGTGCGTTTTTCGCCTCGCGCAACCGCCGCAGCCACAACAAAGGAAAAAGCAGAAGGGACTGTAGCCATTCCGGCGCTACGGCTTGATCTGTCCCCCAAGGTTTCTTACGGTGCGGAAAAAAGACTGACATGTGGGCCAAGCCCTGCTCGGTGGGAGCAATCGGAGTATTTGAGGGAAGAGGAGTTTGCACGTGCGGAAGCCCTGGGGCTTTTTGACTATATGAGGAAAACCCGGGCCCGGGGTTACGTAGTAAATCTTAGCGGCGGTGCCGATTCATCTGCCATCGCCACTCTTATCGCTCTTGCCATTCGGTGGGCGTACGAAGAACTGGGACGAGATACCTTTCTTCGCACCTTGGCCTACTTTCCCGAATTGGCCGAGGAACACTCGGTGGAAGGAGTCCTTCGTCGTGTTCTCCGCCTGGTTTTCCAGCCAAGTTGTAATAGCTCCGAGGCCTCACGGCGTGCGGCTCAAGCTGTGGCCGACGCCCTTGCGGTACCACTTGCGGTCGTGCCTATCGACCCAATCGTGCATCTTTATGTTCAAGCTGCAGAGAAGGTGCTCGGGCGCCCTCTCCGTTGGGAAACGGACGATGTGGCGTTGCAAAACATCCAGTCCCGGGTGCGAGCTCCTCTGGGGTGGTTATTGGCCAATGCGGAGGGAAAATTGTTCGTAGCCACTGGGAACCGGTCCGAGGCAGTGGTTGGCTACGCAACCATGGACGGCGATACCTGCGGAGGGATTGCGCCTCTCGGCTGCGTTAGCAAAGCATTTTTGCGGAAGTGGCTGGTGTGGCTGGAGCGCGTTGGCCCGACTGGCATTGGGCCATTTCCGGTTCTTTCCTTGGTCAACAGCCTGCCGCCAAGTGCAGAGCTTCGTCCGCCGGAGAGCGGGCAAACTGACGAAGGCGAGGTCATGCCTTATATCGTTCTTGAAGCCATTGAGGAAGCCATTCTCCGGGATGAGATACCGATCGGCGAAGTCGCCACCCATCTGGCCCCGCGGTTACTCCAATTTTCGCAAGAGCAACTTAGCGAGTGGGTTGAAAAATTCTTGCGTATGTGGGGCGCAAGCCAATGGAAGAGAGAGCGGCTTGCACCAGCTTTCTTCATTGGCGACGATTCTTCAGGGGCGTGGATGTTTCGGCGACTTCCCATTCTTTCGGCTGGCCTATCGGCACAGCCACGTTCGTCCACGACACACACGGTGTAAACAAAGTATCTTAATTCATGTCTCTAATTGATGAAATGAAAAAGGTCCACTGCAGGAAGCGAGTCCGACGTCACCGGGTCGACCATCAGCCACGTGACGGGCCTCGAAAATAAGACAGCTCTCCCTCGGACGGCTGGTCGACCACGTCAGTTCGCCATTCCCGCGGCAGCGGTGATTGAAAAAAGCAGTTCCAGCTAAAGCGAGCTTCGAACTGGCTCCGGATTAGCGCTTAGAGGCAAATACTCCTCTAACTGCGGGAACTCGCTTAGATCCTTAGCAATAGCACTTCGAAGGAACGAATCAACCCACCAATAAATATCTTGCTTCCGAATGATCTGGCGGAGCCTTTTCATGTGGCGCTTACGCTCAGTTATCGCCATTGTGCACGCCTGATAAATTGCCGCAGCAACTTCTTGAATGTGGAACGGGTTTACGAGGATTGCCCCATTTTGCAGTTGTGAGGCCGCGCCCGCAAATTCGCTGAGGATGAGAACACCATTATTATCAACATTAGTCACGCAAAACTCTTTGGCGATCAAATTCATGCCATCTTTCAGGGGAGTGACCAAAGCGATGTCCGCCGCGCGATAGAAACCAAGCAATTCCTCAGGCGAAAGAGAGCGAAAAACATAATGAATGGGCACCCATCCTGGCCGAGTGAATTCCCCGTTGATAGCCCCCACCAATCGCTCAATTTCTGCACGCAGGCGCCGATATTGTCGCACTTCCGTGCGACTGGGTACTACGATCTGGACCAGGGTGACCTTTTGATGTAAATCTGCGTGGGTCCGCAGCGCTTGGCGGAACGCTTCCAACCGGTGCGGAATTCCCTTGGTGTAGTCTAAACGATCCACCCCAAGGAGAATCTTACGGTCGGGCAATCGGTGACGGATGGTGGCAAGAACAGCTAAAACCTCCGGGGAGTTTGCCCGACGCACGAACGATCGGTAGTCGATCGAGATGGGGAAATCACCGATCCGCACTTCCCGCCCGTTAATCCTCCCCACCACAACTCGCCCGCGTCCTCGCCATTTGACGTTGGGCATTAGGGCACGTAAACACTCCAAAAAGTTTCTTCGGTCGCGGGCTGTCTGAAAACCCAACAAGTCAAATGCTAAAAGGCCCCGCAAAATTTCCAATCTCCAGGGAATTTTCAAAAACATATCTAGAGGTGGGAAGGGAATATGGAGGAAGAAAGCCAGATAAGTGTTGACGCCGAGAGCCCGTAGCTCTTCGGCCACCAACATGAGGTGATAATCGTGCACCCAGATGAACTGGGTGGGCTCGCTTTGAGCAGCAACAGTTTCGGCATATTTGCGGTTCACCTGTTGATAAGCAACCCAATAAGCCGGCTTAAACCGCGCTAGAGTGGGAAATTCATGAAACAAAGGCCAGATCACTTCGTTCGAGAAACCATCATAAAAAAGCCGCTGTTCCCTCCGGCTCAACGCCACGGGAACAATTTGGTAACCCAAATTTTGTCCTGCCTGGTTTAATAACTCTAAGAGGTTTTCCGGACAATCCTCGGCTGCAACCCCAGGCCAACCAGTCCACACGCCACCCCGGTTTCGCAAAACCGGGGCAAGCGCTGTCACCAACCCGCCGCTGCCTCTCTCCAGTTGCCACTGTCCTTCTTTTCGAACCAGACGCAAAGGCAGCCGATTGGAAACGATTAGCAGTCGCTGCGCCTTTTTGCCAGTCATTGGCCCCCCCTCCTTGCTGCTTCTCGGAAATTCCGGAAGAACTCTAACACCTCCGCCGGACTCTCCAAACGGATATCCGCATGTGTCGGTCGCGGGTTCACACTGACGAGAACTCGAAGGCCCTGGTCCCCCAAAGCTGCGAAGGCGTCTTCATCGGTCACGTCATCTCCCAAATAGACCGGTGCCACCTCAGTAGCCCGTTCTTGGGCAAGGATTTCCCGAACCACATCACCTTTATTTGGCCCGGGCGCTACCAGCTCGCACCCAAGGTGGAAGGCTTTTATTTTCAAGATACCTGCCACATCAAGACGTTGACGAAGCTTCTCCATCTCCCCTTCGAGCAGTACCTTGTCAGCGGAGGGAAGTCCCCGAAAATGAACTGCTAAGCAGCCCACCTTTCTTTCCATTCGGACATGCGGCATTAGCTCCCGGAGCTGCTGGTGCCAATGATCAAGCAAGGCTTCTGCCGCGGGCTCCGACTGCCAAGCAGTGTATCGCCCATCTTCGGCAATGTGTTCTCGGCCATGGCTTCCCCAGATTTCCAAACCCGAAAGCGGCAGAAGGCCATGGAGATCTGCAGCCCTGCGCCCCGTCACGAGGACGACGCGGACGCCCATCCCCCTCATGTCCGTAAGGAGATCAGGCACCCAAGGATAAGGTGTTGCCTGCAATGGGTCCTCCCGAAATGGAGCTAAGGTCCCATCATAGTCACATAACAAGATCCCTTTAGCCCCGGCCCGCAATTTTTGGAATGTGTTCACCAGCTTTTCTGGATGTTTCAGGATTTCCATTGCGTGGTATCAATCCTCTCCGTTTCCCGGTGGAGGAGAGCTAACATGAGGGTGAGGTGATCACGCGCCAGCCGAGTCATTAGGAAGTTCTCTCGAACGTATCTCCGACCCTTTTCCCCCATCCGACGCGCATTCTCCGGCCTTTGCAGCAAATAGCGGATCCTCATCGCTGCGCCCTCTGGAGAGCTGACAAGAAAACCGGTGTGATGATTAATGACCTGTAAACGAATTCCACCAGCATTACCTCCGATGACGGGCTTTCCTTTCCACAGGGCTTCCGTCACGGTTAGCCCAAACCCTTCGCGGAGCGACTTCTGCAGCACGATCCACGCTACTCGCTGAAGAGCATTTACGATACGGTGGGCATCACTTGGTAGCTCAAGGACATGAATGGCAGGATCGCCCAGGGCAGCGGCGTGCACCTCTGCCAATACGGTTCCGCCCTCTGGATCGTCGGTGGCTCCGCCTCCCGCAAGCACTAGCTGCGCAGACGGGAAGAACGACTTAGCCAGCCGGAATGCTTTAATCACTCCCAACGGATCCTTAAATCGATCAAAACGCGAGATTTGAACGAGCAGCGGGCAGCTCGGGTCCAAATTGAAATCTTTCACCACACCCTGAATGAACTCCTCGGATAGCTCACAATTTTTTCCACTGAAGGGATCGATTGCTGGGGGAATGACGTATTGCGGGTGAGGCAACATCCGCGCAAAGTCCGGAAGAGAAAAAATACTAGCGTCGTAATCTTTTAAAAACTGCCGGAGGTACTTCCACACCCGCCGGTCCGGATGGCTGGCATCAATGTGGCAGCGCCAAATCCACTTTCCCTTACGCTGTGGGAAATAGCGAATCATTGCCGCAGGCTGGGGGTCATCAATGAAGACAACCTCAGCCTCCTTGAGCACAGGCGCCAATCGCTCGGCATTTTCCGCATTGACCCGCTCATAAATCTGAAGTTCTTCCTCAAAAGGCAGGTCGGGCGCCCCTTGCAGGGAATTATGAAACTTCTTGGTGCACACAAAAAAGGCCGGGCTTCCCTCGATGACGTGCCATTCGGCATCCAGCCCTAACTCCCGCAACAAAGGGATCAGCTGGGAGAGAATCTCTGCTACTCCACCTCCTACTTTCGTGGAGTTGACATGCACCACTTTCATTCCTTGAAGCGGCTCCGCCAACTGACGAAGCTGCATCACGGCATCGCTGCCTGCCACTTCCGCATAACGCTCCAAAAGCCCCGTCATGCCCTTCCTCTCCCCTCCAAGAACGTTCGAAAAGCCTCAACCAGTTGCCAACGAAGGTCAGTGAGACTGCCAAAGTAAGGATCGATTTCCGCCAACGAATGACATAGCGGGGCATATTCTTCACCAAGCCCAACAAGCCACGCAGAAAAATCGTCACACCCTACGGGCGATCTACGCCTGGCGTCAATCACATGGTAAAACACAGACCCAGCGGAAAGCTCCGGCATCAGCTCCGCTAATTCCTCTACACTATCGGCCCGCTTACCCGTGTCGAACACCACTATTTGGGAGCGCAAAAAATAAAAGGGCCGCACCGCCGGCACCCACGCCAACCACTCCTTCTGTTCCAACCGTTGCTCGATCAGCTCGATGATATCGCTTCGCAGATCCCCCAAATCAGCGTAATCCGCCGGATCAAGAACTGCTAACATTTCCGCTAACACATCATCCCGAAGCTCCCGATAAACCCACACAGCAAAATCGTTTTTAAATTCCGGATCGTCAAATTGAGTGTGTAACAAAGCTCCCCAAAAATGATGATAAACACACTCGAGCGGCGCTAGGGCAAGCGTCGCTTTAAATTCGCTGAGATTCCCTGCCCGCAGCCCCGTCGCCATCGAAATCAAAGCACAATCCTTGATGACAAATGTCATGACACACTTCCCTTGTCGAACACCACACTGAATTCCCTATGCTCGGAAATTAAATTAAACCGGGCGCCCTTCGTAAAAAATAGCAAAGTGGCCGATCAAAAGAAAGTCACCAAACAAAAAGAATGGCAGCTAGGCATCGTGGTCCGCGGTTCCACAGGGGAGGCTTCTCCAGGTGCGATAGTTCCAAACGTGTGAGCTTTAGCCCAGTATGCATCCCCGTGGTACAATGCCACTGGGCTTAAGTCAGGGTTAGGTCACTGGGATTTTTCAGACATTTTTGGAGATATTTTAGGAGATATTACATTTGGAGATACTACAGGAGATATTACCTCGGAGAGGTCTTTCACGTGCCAAGGATAAATGTATCGCTTCTCACGGGGTTGAAAAAGCTTTGCGCGGTCAGATCGGTTCTCATGCCCGCATAGGAGGTGATCGGATGCCTTGGGAAAGTTCTAAAGCCAGAAAAGTTGTCAAGCGGTTGACCGCCTGGTTAGCAGGCGTCTTTGCAATAGGACAGCTCGGAGGGAGTTTGGCCCCAGCATGCTCATCTGCGGAAGCACAATCTAGTCAACAAGGAAGGTCGACCGAGCTAAACGTATTGTCCGGAGATCCCGAGCTCGAAAAACCTCAGGAAATGATGAGGCGGTATTTGTTGGACCAAATTAGTGAGGCGCGAAACAGATGGGTGGAAAATTACGAAGCCCGTAAAACCCCAGATCAGATTGCCGCTTATCAGAACCATCTGAAAAAGGAGTTCCTTCGGCGCATTGGCGGCCTGCCGGCGGAGCGGACGCCCCTAAACGCGAGGGTAGTTGGCCAGCTGCAACGACGGGGCTATCGGGTGGAAAAAATTATTTTTGAAAGTCTGCCCGGTGTTTTTGTCACCGCTGCCTTGTTTTTGCCGGATCCACACCGCTTTATGCCGCCTTATCCCGGGGTGGTCCTTGCCTGTGGACACTCCAACGATGCTAAGGCATATCCGCCTTATGCGGCGGCCGCATCTCTTATGGCGTTAAATGGCCTTGCCTGTCTGGTCTTCGACCCCATCGATCAAGGGGAGCGCCACCAATGGCAGGATCCTGAAGGAAAATTTCCCCTTTGGGGTACCGCCGGGCACACCATGATTGGCAAAGGAAGTATCCTTTTAGGCCGAAACACCGCCCTTTTTGAAATCTGGGATGCGATGCGGGCGGTAGATTATTTGCAGTCCCGCCCGGATGTCGACGCAGGGCGGATTGGGGCGACTGGTATAAGTGGAGGCGGCACGCAAACGGCTTACTTAATGGCACTCGATAGTCGGGTTATCGCAGCGGCCCCCGGCTGTTACTTGTGCAGCTTGTACGGGCGTTTACTTAATACCCTCGGTCCTCAAGATGCTGAGCAAAATATCGTCGGCCAGTTGGAATTGGGAATGGATCACGCAGACTATTGCATGATGCGGGCACCGCTTCCCACGTTGATCCTCGCTGCCACGCATGACTACTTCCCAATTGAAGATGCCTGGATGAGCTTCCGGATGGCTAAGCGCCTTTATGCCCGCTTGGGTTATCCAGAGCGGATGGAGCTGACTGAGACCGATGAAAAACACGGTTTTTCTGTGCAACTTCGGGAAGCCGCGGCGCGGTGGATGCTTCGGTGGCTGGCCGGCCGCGAGGAGCCTGTCTTCGAACCGAAAGACTTGGATGTTCCTGCCAAAGTGGATCTTCAGTGCACTCCCGTTGGCGAGGTAATGCTGCTCCCGGGAGCAAGATCGGTGTACGACCTTAATCGGGCTTACGGCCGGGAACTGGTCGAGCAAAGGAAGAAGCTCTGGTCCCGTGCGCCCACACCAGAATTGTTCGAGCGGATCCGGCAAATTGCCGGCATTCGGCCCGTGGCCGAACTGCCCACCCCCGAAGTGTACGAGCGCGGGATGATCAACCGTGAGGGATACCGAATCAAAAAACTCGTTTTCCGGCCGGAAAAGGGGATCTTTCTTCCTGCCCTCTTGTTTGTCCCAGCTGGAGAGTCGCCCACGAGTGGCGTGCTGTACATTCATGAGGACGGCAAACAGGCTGACGCCCAACCCGGCGGTCCCATCGAAGATTTAGTTCGAGCCGGCAAACTAGTGTTGGCCGTCGATCTGCGAGGTACCGGTGAAACTCAAGCCACGAACCAGCGATACTTTTCCGTTGAGCTCCACGGGCCGGATGGGCAGGACTTCTACTTAGCCTACCTCTTGGGCCGCTCCTACGTAGGAATGAGAACCGAGGATCTCCTCATAACCGCCCGCTGGCTCCGAGACCAACTGGCGGCTCCTCGCACAGGGCAAGATGCTTCCCAAGGCGTAGAATTGGTCTCGATTGGCTACCTCGGCACAAGTGCCCTTCATGCAGCCGCTTTGGAGCCGGAACTGTTCTCGGCAGTGAAACTGGTTCGCCCACTAGTCTCCTGGAGCAGCGGTGTGGAGCTAGGGTATAACAAAATTCGGCTGGTTAATTTGGTCCACGGGGCACTGGAGGTTTGCGACCTGCCGGAGCTGGCCCAGCTGGTGGAACAAAGGCTTGGGGATAAGTTTAAAATGGAAGAGCCTTTAGATGCTATGGCCCGATCCGTTTCGAGGTAGTTCTACGATGTAATACTCGGAAGCTGTCCGCCCGCATATCTATATCCGAAACGCTCAAGCGCGTCTGGGTTGTTGACCTGGGCCTGGTTAAAGGCGAAAATGTGGATAGCGGGGACATCGGCCCCCTGTTACCCGCTTTTGCAGGAGGTCCATTTAAGCGCCCACGTTGGATGCACTTGCTTCTCGGCGAGCGAGAAAGAATAGGCGAGCAAGAAAGTTCAACGGACCGCCCTCTGAGAGTTTTTCCAAATTCCAGGAGAAGGTTACCGATCAGCCAGGGACGGTCGTCACTTAAAAAGGCAAAAAAGTGACAATCGCTTAAAAAGCGAGGAGATTGAGAGATATAGGAGATTGAGAAACATATTAATGTGGTTAGATTGCCAGCCTGCTGGGTGCTTTGAGATTTGGCTGGGGAATCCCTCGGCATCACCGGTTTAATCCTGTTTTATCGGATCATCCCGGTGGAACATTCCAAAGCAATGCTAGTTGTTATCGCAAGGGGCCTAGGTGTCGGGAAGTCGGCTAGCCCCTTTACCAAATCCTATAACTTAGTACCCGTTAACTTAGTTATCCTCCCAAACCTTCGACCTAGTTATGCATCGTCCAAAAGGAACCGACTATGCTGTTAACATGTGGTCAATCAGAAGGGAGATGGTCTTGGTCTTGCCTCTTGGGGCTAGTAGCGCTCCTACTGGGAATCGTGCCCGAAGAGCTGGCTGCCAGTGAAAATTCGCCCTTTCCCGGAGAGCGTGGAGAGCGACTCGATTGGGCATGTCGCGAGGACATCTGGGATCGCGAGCCGAAAACGTTTTTGGAAAAATTCGTGCGCGTCCCCCGGGACCAGGTGATAGGGTTTGCTTTGTACACTCATGAGAACGGAGTTCTCAAAATAACGGCGCAGCTGTATCCATTGAGGCCCGAGGAACCGCGCGAGGTGCGACTTGAATTTTGGCAGGATGGCGGGTGGCGTGAAGTGGCTCGCGCCCGCGTGATATACCCGGGGTGGTCGGCCCATTTCCGCATCGCACCATGGGACAACAGCCACCGTGTTCGCTACCGCGTTTGCCATGGTGAAAAGGCGACCTTCGAAGGCCTGATTCGTCCTGATCCCCGCAACAAAGATGAGATCGTCGTAGCTTCCCTATCTTGTAACTCTCGGGCCGATCGAGGAGATCGTCAGGAGATCGTTGAGAAACTCATCCAGCAAGATCCGGATCTGCTGTTCTTCGCGGGCGACCAGAGTTATGACCATCAGGAACACACGGCCGCTTGGCTTTTATGGGGCTGGCAATTTCGCGAGGTGATTCGTGATCGACCTACCGTCACTATTCCCGATGATCACGATATTGGTCAGGCAAACCTTTGGGGAGAAGGAGGGATCGTGGCAGACTCTCCCGCAGGCGACTCCGGTGGCTACTATTATCCGCCAGAATATGTCAACATGGTTCACCGCTGCCAAACTTGGCATTTGCCAGATCCTGTAGACCCAAGGCCCGTGGGGCAAGGAATCTCGGTATATTTCACTCGATTAAGGGTTGGGGGAATAGATTTTGCTATCATTGCCGATCGCCAGTTCAAATCCGGTCCTAAAGGGAAGATCCCGCAAATGGGGCCCCGGCCGGACCATATCACCGATCCAAATGTTGATCCCAAATCCCTGGATCTTCCCGGCCTTCAGGTTCTGGGTGACCGTCAGATGGTTTTTCTCGAAAAGTGGACGCAGGACTGGGAAGGCGCGGTAATGAAGGTCATGCTCTCTCAAACGGCTCTTTGCGGAGCGGTGCATTTACACGGATCAAAGAACTATCGGCTTATCGCTGATCTGGATTGTAACGGCTGGCCCCAATCGGAACGAAACCGTGTTCTTGCGATCCTTCGGCAAGCAGCAGCATGCCACCTCTGCGGTGATCAGCATTTAGCTGTGGTGGTGCAACACGGGATTGACGAGTTTCGTGACGGGCCTTTTGGTTTCACCAATCCTGCGATTGTCAACAGCATTTACGGCCGCTGGTGGTGGCCCCGTGATGAGAAACCAGGTGGCCGTCCCATCCCCGGTAGCCCGTTGCCGTGGACCGGTGATTACTTCGACGGACTGGGGAATCGCATCACAATGTGGGCATATGCTAACCCGGAACTGGACACAAGTGAGGAACTTCGGAAGGCCCAGCGCGACCCCGCGGTCAACCGTGGCGATGGCTATGCGCTCATCCGATTCCGAAAATCCGATCGGACTATCATTTTTGAATGTTGGCCTCGTTTTGCCGATCTATCCAAAGGAGACGCTGCCCAATATCCGGGTTGGCCTATTCGGATCAACATGTTTGACAACGATGGACGAAAACCGACCGGGTATCTGCCTGAGCTGCATTTCACAGACGTCGTAGATCCCGTCGTCCAGGTGATCGATGAGTCAAATGGTGAGATTTTGTACACAAGAAGAATTGTGGGCAAACGCTTTCAACCACCAGTCTTTTCAGACGGTCCGTTCACGATAAAAGTTGGCCGGGATCGCCCAGAACGGGTTGTCGCACAGCACATCAAACCCTCGTCCGGCGATTCGGCCGTTTCCCTCAGCATATCAAAGCTGTAACAAGCATCGCCTCGCGCGGTTTTCTTAGTAGAAATTTCCAAAATTTCTGGCACCAGAAGATTTCGAGGAGTTTGCTTCGTGGCTAAGTTCCGGTGGATGATGCGGGAGCCGGGGCTCTTCAAAATTGGTGCTGCGGGCTGTCGTTCAAATCCGCATTCCGTTGCAGCAGCAGTTTAACTTCCCGGAGGGGGCGTTCCCCCCAGGCCCAGGGTTGAAAGCTGCCATCTACCGGCTGCCTGACACGCAGGCTCTTAGAGATTGCTTTTCCTACGTTCATGCGGGCCCACGGGGTAGACACTCTGCCGTGAAGGACGAGTTCCTCAACGCTGCGTCCGCTAGTCCTTTCGCAGGTTGATTCCGCCGAGAGCAATAATTCGCCCCTCGGCTTAAGCCGTGGAAGTCGGCTCCAGAGACGATCCCAAGATTCATGCCGAACTAATAATCCAGCATCACAAATTGGAAATCGAAATGGCTTCTTCGCTTGGATCACGATCGGAATTGTGAGTGTTCCTGCTAGTGGGGGTTGATGCCGACACACCCGAGTCAAGGTGAACTCCATTCTGGCATTTTACACGGAGAAGGGGACCTATCGGAGCAGCACCGATAGTCAGAAGCGGGGTTTAATCCAATAGGGTTTGACCGCGAGCATTTTCTCGGCGGCTGCAGCGGCTCTGTAACCAAGAACCCCAGGGCAAATGAGTAGCAATTGGTGTCGGTTTCCCCCCGGCGAAAGGAGCTAAACATGTGGAGATTTTGTTTGCTTGAGCTGTTTTTACTGGCTGAATTGCTGAGTGTGCCATCGGCGTTCGGCGTGGAAAGAGGAGAATCCGGTATGGCAGGAAACTCTGGGGAGGCCCAGGTCGCGCCAGCGCCGCAAACCCCAATCCACGGTGGAGCCGGCATTGTCCTCTCGCATCAGTGCGACGATACGTGTCCGCTTCCAGGCAGTCCCGTTCCGGCGGGCAAATATGCCGTCATCTCGCCCGTGGGGAGGCAAGCTGTTTCAATGATCAAACAAGCCCCCCGCTTAGAAACTCTCGAAGGAAAGACGATCGCAGTTGTGGGGGGAAGCTTCATGGCACATATCACGCATCCGGAAATTAAGCGGCTTATCCTGGCAAGTTTTCCCACTTCGGAGGTGATCTTGCTGGACGAAATTGGTTCCGCTGGGCCTTATCCCGGCCCAAGCGTGAAAAGTAAAGCAAAGGATGAATTCCAAAGAAAACTGAAGGAAATGGGCGTGCAGGCGGTTATTTCGGGAAATGCCGGTTGCGGCCTCTGCACGCTGAAGGAGACCGGTTCGAGCATCGCAGCGGAATACCTGGGCATTCCCGCCGTGACCATAGCCGCGCCAAGCTTTGTCAATCAGGTGTACTCCACGGCGATCGCCCACGGTGTTCCAGCGCCGCGGGTCGCGGTGTATCCGGGGGCCTTTGCAGCTCATAGTCCTGAGGAGCTACTTCGAAACACGCGGGAGGTAGTCTGGCCACAAATTCTCCAGGCCTTGACCAAGCCAATCACTGAAGCAGAAATCGCCGAACGTCGCAAAGTGGCACGGGAGGCTCCCAAAGAGCCTGTTTTTGTGGGCACAATCGACGAAGTGAACAGGTTTTTCACCGAACAGCGATGGACCGATGGGCTGCCTATCATTCCCCCGACAGTCGAACGCGTGGAAGAGTTCCTCAAGTTCACTGATGAACCGTGGGATAAGATTGTTGGGATCCTTCCGATTGCCTATCGTGAGATCTTGGTCTGGCACGTTGCCGTTAATGGGGTAATGGCCGGATGTCCGCCTGAGTTCATGCCACTTTTGATCGCCTTCACCAAGGCTCTGGCTAACGGCGATTATCGGCGCATGCTCGCTAGTACGCATGCATGGACACCTTTTTGCTGGGTCAACGGACCTGTAGCCAGACAATTAGGCATCGAGGCGCAGCAGGGGATGATCAGCGCACCACGAAATGCGGCTCTTGGTCGCTTCATCAACCTGGCCATGATCAACCTGGGCGGTTATTACATCAAAGAGAACCGGATGGGGACCTTTGGGTACCTCATTCCGTGGGTGATGGCTGAGGACGAAGCAGCCTGTCTGGAAATTGGGTGGCAGCCCTACCATGTGCAAAAAGGCTTTGACTTCAATCAAAACGCGCTCACGGCGGCGTCAGCCCTAATGTGGGGCAACAATCTGACCCCGGCTTCGCACGAAGGACAAAAGATTATGGAGCTGATGGCATGGGATGTCGTAGAGAAAGGGCAGTTTGCTACCGGGAGCGGTCCGCGGTTCCCGCACCGGACCATCCTGATAACCAAGGATGTCGCGCGGAACCTCGCCCAGAGTTATCCCTCTAAAGAAACATTGGAAGAGGCTCTCGTCGCCACCGCGCGGCGGCCAGCCTATGAGCGGGCGTTCGCGAACTACTGGGCCAACCCTGGAAGCGCCTTTCCAACCAGGTATACCTTCGACATGCACCTACGAAAAATTATTCGCGAGGAAGGCGGCGAGCTTACCTTCCCACCACCATGGTTGGCTGGCGTAATCGATCACAACGAAATTTACACGGTGCCCGTAATGAAGGTGGGTATGACGGCCATCCTCGTCGCGGGAGACCCGGACAGGAATAAAGTACAAACCGTACCGGGAGGCCCCTTTGTCACAATTGAAATCAAGCTGCCGCCCAATTGGGACCACTTGATGGCGGAACGCGGTTATCCTCCCTTACACGAATTCTTCTTGAAGCAATAAGCATCTTGTTGCCCTCAACGGGTCACACGGCTGCACCCGCATGGGATGGCAGGACGCAGCAAAACTGGTCTGAAGAGTGCGTCGGTTGACTGCAGCGCCCTCGGCACGCCGTGGGCGAAAAATGACGTCAGCGAGACCGTGGCGCAGACGGAGCTCGACACGCGGACCGAGAGTGCCGGCCGGTGGTAATTCACTGCCGGGAAGCGCGTTACGTTGCGGCGAAGATGGCCGCTCGCTGGCGGTCGCGGGTCGATAGCTGGCTCGCTCGAGATGAATTACCATCTCTGAGCCGATCCGCGACAGTAGCGGGCTGATAGGATTTGCAATCTCAGGTATCGGGGCTTGCGGGAAGTCTACAATAGCGGGGTTTGTTGGGAGTTTGGAAAGGTGGCAGCTAGCCTAATGACCTTCGAAATTCCTGGGATCAAATCGTCAAACAAACGCCCACTAACCGCGCCGCTCCCTCAGTTCCACTCGGTCTACCGTACAGAGTATACCGGAAACGAAATCGGCCCCTGATGGTTCCCCTAGCGTGAATTGGCTAAGAGTTTCCGCCGGCCGACGCCAACGGCTTCCTCGGCTAAGACCTGATCCACGGCCGGGCCCCCACAGATAGCGCCGGGGCAGCTGGCCGATCTCGATGTCCTGCGAATTGCCCCGCCGGAAGTCCATCACCCTCGGGTTGCCGGCATAGATGAAAATCCGCCGGCCGTCCAGGTGACCCTCGCCGTCGCTGTGGAACGGCTTGTGGATTGAGAGGTTCTGCGAGTCGTAAAGATACTCCACCATTCTGTCCACGGCCGCGGCATAGCCCGAAATGTTGCAACGCACCGTCCAGACGCAGGGCCCCAGTCTCCTTGTTGGCTAGCCTCACCAATCCGCTGGAAGGGAACTCAAGCATTTCGCCTGAGGAGTACCTGCCTTCGCCGTGATTCCAACACAATTGCGTGGCTCGCTCGGACTTCTATAGAACAGCCTCGAGGTATAACGACCCTAAAAACGGCGACAACGCTCGATGAACAAAAATCGCCCCGACGTGCTGCGCACCTCGTCAACCCAGTACTGGGAACTGCCGATGTCCTATGTCCTGGTCCTCACCTTATTCCCGTCGCTAGTGGATAGGCCCTTCCCGCGCAGTCGATTATTGATCTCGGAGGTTAGAATGCGTACGTGCACAGATCCCGCCATCTCTGCCGCCTCTTCCAAATTAAGCAGTGCATTCTCGGGGGACCAGATAGAGCCACTCGAAATATTCGATACGGTCTTGGCGCGGCTTGCACTTACGATTCCACAAAAGGCGTGACGATTCCATTGTGGCTTGCATGCCAGCAACATGGGTAAAGAGCGGCATTAGGAACTCGCGAGAGTCTCCTCGACGGGGACTCCCCCGGCCAAATGATATTCACCGCTATCGGCGCAACAGGCAATGGCCGCGCGCCGGGAACACCAAGCACGAACATCACTGACTTACAGCGCGACACCATCTTCGCGCTTCTTCTCCAGGGGGCAAGATCCGCAGAACAGGGTCGGTTTTTCTCTTCGGGTTGAGTTGCAACCCAAAGCGCCTCTAGGCTCGGCTTTTCATTCTTGCGGTGGGTTCGTATTCGGCTGCGAAATATCGTTTTTGGTGACCGCACCAGTGGACTGCGCGGGTGTGGGTTTCTGTTGGACTTTCTCACGGAGCAATTGCCAGAGTGCGGCAAGGGATTGGGGAATGACTTTCGCCCCCGCCAACACGGGCATAAAGTTGGTGTCTCCGTTCCAACGGGGGACCACATGCCAATGGAGATGGCCCGGCAGGCCAGCCCCCGCCACTCTTCCCAAATTGAGTCCCACGTTGAATCCGTCGGGCTGGAGGGATTGCTCCAGCAACCGGATCATTCGGGTTAGGGTGAGCATTAAAGCGGTGTGCTCTTCAGGAGAAAGGTCGCCCGGGTGACCTACGTGGCGCAAAGGAGCTATGAGCAAATGGCCGTTGTTGTACGGGTAACGATTGAGGACGACGACGCTGAGCTGATCCCGGAAGATGACCAGGCGTTCGGGGTTCTGGGCATCAGCGACGGCCTGGCAGAGGAAGCACCCGGGGTCGGCACCGGGCAAAAACAGTTCCGGGTTTAACGGGGATGGTGCCGGCTGATCACATCCTTCGATATAGCTAATCCTCCAGGGAGCCCAGATCAGTTCCCGCAATTTGTCTTCGTCCATCGTCGATGTCCAGATGCGAGATTCGGTAAAGCTCGGAAAGACTTGCAATCCGCCGACCCAATGACATGGCCTTAAGCCGGGGATCATTGTGCGGATTTTCACACAGGCGTGCGATTCTTTTTTTGAGCTTACTGCTTTAAGGAAGCCTCTGGAGGGGGCGTGATCTCAATTTCCCCAACGAGATAGCGGTGCTGGCCGTCATCGCCGTCCAGTGGCAGGGCCAAAACAGGTGTTCCGGTGATGGTGCCGACCGACAGGAATACGCGGTAGCGACCCGGCCGGATCTGGAACGGCAGACAGCTTTCGACTTGCCAGGTCGTGGGCTTTGGTGGACCGACGGCGGCCTCTGGATCTCCGGCTTCCTGAGGACCTTTCAGGGCGACATCGCGGACTTTTAAGTCCCGGACATTGGCGCGGGTGTTCACCAGCACCGCCACAATGCCGTTGCGGTCGTCTTTGAGGGTAAGAGCCGGAAAACCACCTCGGTAGCACGGTGCCACTCCGTGGTTCTCCAAGGTCACCGACCAAGGTAAAGTCCGGCCGATTTGAACCGTTTTCAGCCAGCGAATCTCGGTAGGCACAATCCGGTACCCCAGATAGCGATTCATGCGATCGACTAAGGCTCGATTTTCCTGGAGGAATTCCCGGGGCCACCAGTGAATGGAAACGTAGCTGGCCCGGTATTCTAGCAGTGCCCGGAGGTACAGGCTTCCATCTTCCCAGGCCCCACGATCGCGCGAGGGCCCATAGTGTTCGGACTCGAGGATGACGGGGAGTCGCGGCCAGAAGGCTTGAGCCATTTCCGCATGGAAATAGGACTTGGGTCTTTTTTGGACGAGAATGCTATCATCACGGAGTGTTAAGCCTGCTTTGGCGGCAAACTCGATGGCCTTTTCGCCACTTTCGGTCATGACGAAATCATCATTGGCCACGAGAAGCGTCTTTCGAAAATGCTTGCGATATAGTTCGATATGGCGGATGACGGTGTCCGCCGGGTATTTGATTCGCGTACTGCTGAATGTGTGTCCCTCGCCCCACACCCCGAACGAACCGACATCGATGAATGCGACTTCGGGATTGCCATCGTAGCGTTGGGCGAGGACCGCCAAAAAGTGATCCAATTTTTCGAGGAAGATTGGGTCGTTAAAGTCCGGTTCCCAGAATGGGCCGTCTTCCGCGACACCCTCCCTGACACGAAAGTTGTAGCCCTTGGCCCCAGCCCTATGCACCCATTCGGGGGTTGCGTAGCGCATCCAGGATTCCGAACAGCTAATGCGGAGGGCAATTTTCTTTCCCTTGGCGATCCACCGCTGCGCCGGGGTGTCGAGTACGGACCAACAGAAGTAGCCCTCGGCCGGCTCCAAATAGGACCATGGGATCCTTAGGTAAACGACGGTTAACCCGGGGAAATCATCGAGGGTGTCAGACGGCTCCAGGCGCGAGCCATAGTTGGCCGGGACATTGTCGTAATAGTGAAAAACCCAGCCCATATCCGGATTGTTCAGGACGGCGCCGTTGTCTTGTAGCTTTGTGACGCACCAGTCCCCGGTTTCCTCTGGAAGTCCGCTGGGCGAAGACACAATGAGGAGGGCGAAGCCCAGTATCCCAAACGTGGCAAAGGATACAGTGGAACGCATGGCTACGGCTCCGGAATTCAACCGAGGTCAAATGTCAGGTGTGCTGAAAGGAGCGGTTACTCTGGTCCGGCAAACTCTAGCAGCGTACCAAAGTTTTCGGTTAGGGAAAAGCGTCCGCTCCTAGGCGGAGCGGTGGTAGGAGAGGAAGTACTTGGGGTGGGGCGGAGGGATAGAGCCCGGCTTGAGATTCATCCTGCCCAGTCAGCAATACCCGAATTTTACTCAGCCGGCACTGCCCAAAGGGACCTGGTTTTCGCGAATTTTTCACACAGGCCCCAGAAGACACAAATACGAGATCACCTGTTTTTGCCGACGAGGAAGTACAGGAGCATTGTCTTTCCGCCCGTGAGATCCTGTGAAGGCCGAGGGCACGTCACCTGAAAGTCCCAGATCTCACCGGAACGGCTCCATTCTATTTTCGGAATGGTTTGAAGGATCACTTCCGGATGATTGGGATGCCCCGGCCGGCCGCTGCGCACGATACGGGTGGGAGGTCAATCATGAGCCCATGGAGGCTTTGACTTCTTAGTGGCCAAGGGGGGCCTGCGCGCGGCCCAGCCCTCGGCCTGATATCTCCGCCAGTGGCCGCCGCGCTGGCCCGATAGTTAGGGTCCAGTCCTCACCGTCCCGAATGCTTCGCCGGGGAAATCGGATATCCAACCGATTGCGTCACTAAGCGAACCCGACCTGCCTTTAAGTGCGACGGGGCGGCTAGTGTCGGCCACCGAAAACCTGGAAGAGGAAGGGATCATCCCGCTCCGGCTCCGGAGGTATTTTCGGGGGCTTCGGCGGCCGGCAGCGTCGAGGGCTTGGCTAAAGGTCGCCACGGGCGCAAGCCCCAAGATGGTGTGGGGGAGTGCGGTTACCCGCCCCAGGGCATCGCGAGGGTGCCGTGATCCCTCGTAATCGCACGACTTGGGCCGAGATCGCATTTCGTACGCGAACGCGCCCGGCAGGACTCGAACCTGCAACCGTCGGATTAGAAATCCGATGCTCTGTCCTTTGAGCTACGGGCGCAAGCAGCTCGTTTTCACAGTGGGGCTATTCCCCCAAAACAGATGCAAGAGCGATATCTAAGAATCCCGAGATGGACTTTATCCATCCACGAACTTCATCCATCCCTTGGACTAACTAAGGTCCCTAGAAACTCGACGGCACATGTGGTTCGAACATGGGCCAGGGTCCTGCGGCGGCAAGTGATCCACGGACCGGTTTTATTATCCCTCCTTACCCGGTGGTAACCGTCGCAGATTGAGTTTATTTTACCACCAACGTCCCAAACGCTTCGAGCCAACGCGGAACGTTGCCGATCGAGATCTTCTTCCACAATACGGAAGAGCCAAACTCCCTCAACCCTGGTTAACAAAAATTTCAAGTAGTGCGACAGCCAAACCAAGGCCCGAACGAACTTTGTTTTTGCCGAAACCGGCGGAGCCGCGAACCGCTCACAAAAGGCTTGAATGAGTATGTTGCACTGGAAAAAAGTGGGAAATACCACCCCTGGCCCCGGATCTCTAACTCACAAAGTCGAGCTGAGAAAGCCCAATTAAGCAGGCCACCCAAAAATAGCAAAACATCAGAAGGAAACTAAGGCTTTTTCTCCTGGTGCGATATTGTCGCTGCTAGCTGTGTTTTTAGGTTCTCGAGCCAAAAAACCGTACGCATTTGGGCGTTCTGGACCGCTAGATTGACCCCCCAGGCATCTGATTAAATCCCGGTGGCACAGACTCGAGAAAAATCGCTATTCCGTGAGGGGGCTCACCCACCCTGGGATTCCGCCATCCCCGGTAGGTTCTCCCTGCAACACCCAACTTAAGTTAAAGCGTGCGAGGTAGCCACCTTCATAAGGGCTTTTCTCTCCTCCTTCGAAAAGCACGTAGATCCACCCGTCGGTCGGGGTACCTGGCCGGCCAGCAGCCAAAGAACTATAAGCACTTGGACCTTTAAACACTAATCGCTTGATAGGCCACGAGCGCCCGCCGTCAAAACTGACCCACACGGTCAAGCGGATGCGTTCGTGGCCATCCCAGTCGGCGTTACTATAAAGCAAAATGTCCTCGGCTGATACAGGCAGACGTGTCAGCCCCGCCATCATCCCGAAATGCCCGTTATAGTTCGCACCGCGGGCTTCAAGACCGCGATAACGAGGACCATCGGGCAACACCGGAGAAAACTGCAGCTCTCTCCATGACTCACCACCATCGAAGCTCCAGCCGAAAAGACGTTCGTGTCGATACGGTGGCTCCGGAAACCAATGCTTCCGCGAACTGTAGTAGAGGCGGCCGTCGGACAGCTCCACAATGGCCCCCTCACCAGTGCCCTCCTCTGGGAAAGGCTCACTAGGTGTCCAAGTCTTGCCACCGTCATCGCTAAAAATCGCGGTGTTATAACCTTTCGGTCCTTGGTACACGCGGGCGGGACGGATCAAACGCCCGACTTTGGGCCCATGAAGCAGGGTTAACCCCGCTTCGCACATATGCATGGAGGGGATATTTCCGCGGACATCCGGGCGAATGACCACCGGAAATGGTTCCCAAGTGAGACCATCGTCTAAACTCTGGAAGACCGTGAGCAGGGCAGGGGGGTGTTCCCGCTCCACGAAAATCAGAATTCGCCCTGAAATTTCATCAACCGTCACCCCACCTCCGTGGAACCCCGGCTCAGCCACGACCAAGCTTTCAGTCCAACTTGCACCCCCATCCTGGCTCCGGCGGACCTGATAACGGCGGCTTCCCCAGGTGGCCAGCACTGTACCCGCAGAGGTGACCACCACATTTGGGAATCGCTCTCCCACAAACAGTTGTTGCAACTCAACGCGTGGCGGCCCCAGGAACGCTGACAAACCCAACTTGCAGGGTAAAGGCGAATCGTCCGCCATCCCCACCGACCACCAGGCCGAGGCAAAAGTCATTAAAGCACTCAAAAAATGAAGTCGGCGCATGGAGCTAACACTCCTGGCAACTAGGTACGACCAGCTGACGCTGATTCTTCGCGGGAAATGCTTCGAGCGGCAGGTGCGGAAGGTGTATCCGACTTGCCTTCGCCGCGAGCTTCACTTTTGGCTTCCCCGCGTTGTTCGGCTATGGGGTAAGTCGGTGGACGCGGCTCATACTCGTACTCCCGCCACACCAGAGGCCTACGATGGAAGGGTTCGATTCGACGCAAAACTTCCCCGTTGCGGAAAATTCGTACTGTGCCAGTGGATTCGCTAACTGTAATAGCTACCGCTTTGGTGGCCCGAGTGATGGCGGCGGCAGCCCAATGGCGGGATCCCAAACCTTTGGACAAGGTGATGTTATCCGCCGGGGCGTTTATTAAACGACAGGCAGCCTCCACAGTGCCGTCGGATGCCACGATGATGGCCCCGTCCAATTGAGCGATTTCTTTCACCGCCTCCCGAACCTTCGGATCCAAGAGGTTGCGTTCCCGCCGGCCGTAGCCCCGAACAGGGTCGAATCCCAAAGGACGACTAAGAGCCAGCACCCGGCGGGTATCACCGACGACAAACATCGTGCCCACCGGTTTTCCTTCCCGACCCTCACGACCGATTTCAAGTGCCAAATCCACAATGGCTTTTAACACTTCCAGTCGGACAACTGTCTCCAGTTCGCGGAGGTCTCTTCCAGTAAAGCGACGGAGCCTCTCCCCAAGGTCCACCATAGTCAGCGAGTCGATTTCCTCAGCTTCAAAGCCGGCATAAACAACGACGACAACTCCACTTGCCGGCAAAAGGTCGTCCGCCACGGCCTCCAATAGAGCTTGGGTGATGCGATCGTGGACGGGCAAATTCTCAAGCGGCACTACGACACCCAAAAATCCCGCATTTTGGGCCTCACGAAGATGTTCTTTCTTGGCGACAGCCACAATCACGCGTGGGGCCGAAGAGTCGTCGCCACTTTCCTTCGTAAGGCAAGCCTCCGTCACCTGTTTAAGCCGTCCCCAATCGGCGCTCCCCTCCGCCACAATCACGAGGGCGTCGGCGGACTCTTTTGCAGCCAAAATCCCCGCCGCCAACAATAAATTGCGAAAGCTTTCGGTGAGCCGAAAGGGGGTCATTAGCTATCTTTCCCGGTTGACCTAGGCCTTAAATCCCTTTGTAACCTTCCATGGGGTATCGTAGGAGTTTTCGGCCCAAATCGCAACCACAAATTTCCGCGTCTACGTTTAGGATCAATGTGTCCCGCTTGCAATGGACTCCCACCCGAAGTTCCCCGTTCATGCTCTTGCTACAGCCGCAGGCAACTTGCCCTAACGTGTGCGGGCGATCGGTAAAACCCTTTCTGAAAGTTGTTCTAAAACACAGAAACTGAGCTCAGGAGAAAGCTCGGACCATCGAAAGTCCCGGGTAGTTTAACCACAGGCTAGTAGTCGGCACGGAACTGGTTTGGAGGCAACTCGACTTTTAGAGGGCTGGGCGTTGAGGAGCCAAGAAACCGCGTGGGCCAACTTTTCCCGGAAAGGAGCAGATTGCCTCACCTAACCCTTCCCGATTTCCGAACGGGGCAGGGTGATGGTAGTGGAAATAATCCAGCAAGACACCCCTAACACCACGGAGGGGATGACCGGAGGCGATTACCGGTGCCTCCCCGGGCTCCGAAGTTTGTAGTTTAGATGAGCGAGTCCTCGCCCATCTGGGCAAGTCATCGATCTTGACTAGAAGCGTCCGCGGGGAATGTCCGTGCCGCTATTTCCGAGGGGGTAGAAACCTGGTAGTGGGTTATAAGGTATTCTCGCCACTTCGCGGCATCCCAACCGAGCTTTTGACCTGTAACTTGCTTTAAGGCTAACATTGCCTGGTATTGAAAACTGGGATCGCGATGCTCGAGGAGCTCGGCCAAAATCGGAAGTACGCCGGGATCTTTTAATCGCCCCAGGGCCCGAATTGCAGTTAGTCGGACAGCTGGAGAGTCATCTTGGCGGATTACGTGTCCCAGCCGCTCAGCAGCATCCGGCGTTTGCCACCAGCCCAATCGTTCGCAGGCTGCCGATCGTAGATCCGGGTCGGAATCCTGCAAAGCAAGCTGCAGCAAGGCCTCACCTTCCGGAGATTTCATGCCCCCAAACACACGAAAGATCTCCCATCGAATGTTAGGATCGTCCTCCTTTTGATAGGCCTCTATAAGTTCCCGAGCAATTTGTTGCCGCTCGGGTTGCCCCGCCCTCGCCATCCGCTGGCCAAGCCTCCGAATCTCGTCGACCTTTTGCCTGGGGGGAGTGACCCCGGGCACGTTATCCGTCCACTTTTTGCCAATAAAAAATTTTTGAATCTTCACAAAAGGCCCCGGCTGGGCACACCCTGACTGGACGATCACAGTCATGCTCAAGCAGCCCAGGAGTAGAAACTGCCGATAAACAAGCATACTGGGAAAAAAACGGGGCATGGACCTCTCCCATCCAGCGCACAGTTGGGGCAGGCATCACCCCCACGGGAAAGGGCACATCATCAAGTTTTTTAAGAAGAGCCAGACGGCCCGAGGACCGTCCTCTGCATATTAATCAGTGGCTCGGGGCGATGCCACCCGAGTTTCACAGCTGAGGCAGTCCTATTTGAACAGGAAGGGGTTGATTCGGTTAGCCAGTAACTAAACAGGTTGGATTTCTTGTTCTTTGCCGCGGTCTACCCAACACCTCGATCGCCTTTACCCAGTTCCAGTAAATCGCCTCAGCTACCAGGACGGATATTCCGTAACACTACGACCGGGGAAGCAAACCAGGTTGGAGTCCGTCGAGGCAGCCTACGAGCATTCTTATCAATGCCAACTAGCGAATACTTTCTCGCTAATCAACACCTTCAGTGAATACTCGAATCAACACCTTTAGTAAATACTCTCTCGCGAAGAATTTTTGAAAAGCTTCCACAGGAAAAAATGGGATCTCACGCATGGGTAGCTCCCCGAGAAGTTCGCCACCGTGCCGCTTTCTCCGAACTTAGGTCTGGACTACTCATCTCAAAAAGGTAGGTTGTAGGGCGCGCGTTAAACGCGCGACTGAATAACAGCGCCTCGGTAGAAGAGAGGAGCTCAATTCTGCATGTGTCAATAAGAAAAGCTCGGCGGTGACCTGTAAGCCGGGTTCTGTTGCCCCCCACAGGGGGTGGCGACCATTCATCTAGGATGCCAATTACTTGGCACCTCTAGCGGCCTACCCGAGGGTGTTGGCGAGCCGGACCAGCTCGCGGATGCTCTGCTGGCATCCCTCCCCCCTGCTTGACCTTGCTCCCGGTGGGGTTTACCAACACAGATCGGTCACCCGATCTGCTGGTGAGCTCTTACCTCACCCTTTCACCCTTACCTCCAGAGGGGTGAATCAACCCGGTGCTCTGAAGGCGGTCTGGTTTCTGTGGCACTTTCCCTAGCCTTTCGGCCGGTGGGCGTTACCCATCACCGCGTCCTTTGGAGCCCGGACTTTCCTCTGGTCGGACTCCTTAGTATTCCGGCCAAGGACGAACCGGTCAACCAAGGGTCAATACCGACCAGCGGCCGCCCGGTCACCGCCGAGCTTTCGCATTTGAACTATTTTGGCATTTTTCTTGGACTTTATTTAACCGACTAAGCGCGACTAAATTTTCATCAAGGTCAATATCCGTATCTTTCCCTGAACGCCCCATCAGTTCCTTCACTGCTCACTCGTTACGCCTACGTCCAGCGATTACATTGCAATTCGAACGTCCTCTTAAATACTACCCGCCCTATGATATCCTACGTCGCATCCGTTAGGCCTTCGTGAATTTCCGGTTTGGAGACGGCCAATCACCTGTTTTCCACCATACATTACTTAACAAGGTTAAAAAACATTTCGCCTCCGGCTAAGTTGACAAACTGGGGTGCTCGGATGTTGGCCGGTCGATTGTCACTTCCGTAAGCTTTTAACCTCACGTAACTTGTGAAAGCCCAGCACTGGTCGCGGAGCCGAGGCCCGACACTGCTCGGTTTTACCAGTGCTTGACCAAAAAGGTACCCCATACCGGGCATAACAGACACTCACCTGGGGCAAACAGAAACCCGTCCAAAGTAGTACATGTCGCAAACATCTATTGCAAAGCTGAAAATTTTTCTCACTGCTAGCTTTTGGAAAAAGGCAACCATGCACAGGTATCCCAAAATCGGTCAGTTCGCGTCTGTCCAGGCGTTCTGGGAGCACGTCATCCGTCTAGCGCGAGAGAATTTCGCGATGAATCTTAGGCCAGAGCTAACCGTGAAAAGTGCTGCGGATGGTTCCCCCTTAGCCGATCCCATCGAAACCCCAGAATTTAGGATCGGGAACCGTTGGTGCATCCATCCCATGGAGGGGTGGGACGGGACCGCGGACGGTCTTCCGACGGAGCGGACAATCCGCCGCTGGGAACATTTTGGCTTATCAGGAGCAAAACTGATCTGGGGTGGGGAGGCAGTCGCCGTGCGCCGGGATGGCCGAGCCAATCCGCGCCAACTTTACTATCGGCCTGAAAATTTGGAAGGATTCCGAGCGCTCCTCAAGATTCTACGTGATGCTCACGCCAACCGATTCGGGAAAAATTCCCGCGAGGACCTGTTAGTGGGTATCCAACTAACCCATTCTGGGAGATATAGCAAACCAAACCGTGACGACTTGCCGGAGCCTCGGATCATCTATCATCACCCGATTCTCGATGCTCGGGTGGGAATCACACCAGGCGCAGAACGCGCCCTAATGTCTGATGAGGAGCTTAGCGCACTAATTGACGATTACGTCTCGGCAGCCAAGATGGCCGAAGAATTAGGGTTTGATTTCGTTGATATTAAAGCATGTCACGGGTACTTAGGCCATGAAACATTGTCCGCTTTCGACCGGCCAGGCCGGTTCGGGGGCACTTTCGAAAACCGGATCCGGTGGCTCTGTCAAGTGATTGAAGCGGTTCGGAGTACATGCCCGAAGTTATTGGTGGGCGTAAGACTTTCCGTATTCGATTTTCCGCCATTTCGACCGGACCCAGCACGCAGTAAAAATGGCCAATTGGGGCCAGGCATTCCGTGTGAATTTCCAGTGCCTTACCCAGCGTTTGGGTGCAAGCGGGAGGCCCCGCTCGAATTGGACCTTACTGAGCCGATCCACCTAGTTCGTTGGCTTTACGAAAAATACCGGGTGCGGCTCTTTAACTTCACGGCGGGTTCGCCGTACTACAACCCTCATATCCAGCGGCCGGCCTACTACCCCCCTTCTGACGGTTACGCACCGCCTGAAGATCCGGTGGTCGGCTGTTTGCGGCAGATCGATGCCGTCCGACAGATCAAGTTAGCGGTCCCGGAGATCGTGTGCGTGGGTTCGGCCTACACTTATTTCCAAGATTTCCTGCCCCACGTGGCTCAGGCAACTGTGGGGGCCGGCTGGGTCGACGCGGTAGGCCTTGGGCGGATGGTTCTGAGTTATTGGGACATGCCGGCAGACGTTTTGACCGGACGCCCGTTGAATAAAAAGAGGATTTGCCGTACCTTCAGCGACTGTACCACAGCTCCCCGCCACGGACTGCCCAGCGGTTGCTATCCGCTTGACGACTTTTACAAGAGTTCTCCGGAAGCGGTGCGGCTCAAACAGATAAAAGCAGCTCGGCGATTTTCCGTTTGACTGGCCGCGATGCCCTCGTCCCGAGGCTTCCCCGCACCACTGCAAGGGACAAAGGGCCCGTGACCGTTGACGCCGAAATGTATCTTGCGAGCCCCCCAGCTCCGTAATAGAAGAAGTTTTTTCACCTTCATCGGGAGCTTGGCTAAATTTTCGTGAGGATCACCCACCGCCAAAAGATCAAAAAGCATTAGGCTTCGGTTGCAACCCAGTTCGTTATTTTTGCACATATGCCGAGATTGGACGGAAAAATGTGTTTCAACCGGCTTTTCAAAGTCAATTAAACTCGTCCAGAGGAGGGGGAAAGGCTCGACCCGTAGGCGACGGCCTCGTTGAACCCAAGTGTTTAGAGCTTTTCTGACGGATGAGACCGACTTCCAGGCTTATTTCACCGAAAATTTCCAACTGCTCTGAGACGGTTCCTCAAGAGTGGTCTTGGATGCCGTATAATCCAGTTTAAGGACAAATGGCTTCACGGTTTTCGGTTGCTTCTTCGCAGCTTTGTATCCGGGGTTGAAGTACGACTAAATTGGACATTTTAAGTGCCGAAGGCCATTGCCACTGGGAAGGGGGTATCGGCTACGGTTGGCCTACCGCGGGGAGATTTGAAAAGGATTAAAAAAACTACTGGCTTGTAGATCATCTTTGAATAGAAAAAGCCTGCCAAAAAATTGGAGCGAACCCGGTCAAATCATGACCTACACAGGACCCTTTTATACACAAAGCTGAGAGGGACGAATGAGCAGATGCGACGCACAAAACACATCTTCGTCACAGGTGGTGTGGTGAGCTCCTTGGGTAAAGGGCTTACGAGTGCCTCCATTGGGCTATTACTGGAGCGGCGAGGACTATCTGTTCGGATGCAAAAGTTCGATCCCTACATCAACGTGGATCCAGGCACAATGAGCCCTTATCAGCACGGCGAGGTTTATGTCTTAGACGATGGCAGCGAAACCGATTTGGATTTAGGCCATTACGAACGCTTCACCAATAGCCCGCTCACGCGAGATTCCAATTGGACCACCGGCCAAATTTATCAACAGGTAATTCGGAAAGAAAGGCAAGGGGTTTTCCTTGGACAAACCGTTCAGGTCATTCCCCATATCACAAACGAGATAAAAGCCGCGATAGCAAAACTAGCTGGTGAAGACGTGGATGTCGTCATCACGGAAATCGGCGGGACTGTGGGCGATATCGAAAGCCAACCATTTTTGGAGGCCATCCGCCAGTTTGCCTTGGACGTAGGCAAAGAAAATTGCTTGTACATCCATTTGACACTCATCCCTTATTTGCGTGCTGCCGACGAACTAAAGACAAAACCCACTCAGCACTCCGTGGGCCAACTTCGCCAGATTGGGATTCAGCCGGACATTCTTATTTGCCGAACGGAAAAAGCACTTGGCTCAGAGGAAAGAGCTAAAATCGCGCTTTTCTGCAATGTGCCGATAGAAGCTGTCATCGAGGAACGCGATAAAGAGTTTTCCATCTATGAGGTGCCGCTCAGCCTCATGGAGCGGGGCCTCGACGAGCTTATCGTCCGTCGCCTGGGATTACGGACGCCGAAGCCTCAGATGGATGATTGGCTTGAGCTCTTGCAAAAAATAAGAAATCCGAAGTATGAGGTCTCAATAGCAGTCGTTGGCAAATATGCGGAACATCGGGACGCATACAAATCCATTTACGAGGCCTTGGATCACGGGGGCATTGCTAATCATACTCAGGTACATATCCAGCGGATCCAAACCCAGGTCGTCGAGCGGGAAGGCGCCGAGCGCGTGTTGACTGGTTTCGACGGGATCCTTGTGCCGGGCGGGTTTGGGGAGCGGGGAATTGAAGGAAAAATCCAAGCCATTCGCTTCGCCCGGGAGAAACGGGTGCCGTTTTTCGGGATTTGCCTGGGGATGCAGTGTGCCGTGATTGAGTTCGCGCGCCATGTTTTAGGCTGGAAGGAAGCAAATTCCACGGAATTCAATAAGGAGACGCCATATCCAGTCATCTGCCTTATGGACGAACAGTGGAATATCACCGACAAAGGGGGGACAATGCGTTTGGGGGCAAAACCAGCTCTCCTTGTGCCTGGCACCCGTTCCGCGGAATGCTATCAGACCGATGTGGTTTGGGAACGGCATCGACATCGGTACGAGGTGAACCCCCAGTTTGAGGAGGTACTTGCAGGAGCAGGGTTGCAGGTGGCGGCCACCAGTCCAGATAGAAAATTGATAGAAATCGTGGAGATTCCTAGCCATCCATGGTTTGTTGGGGTACAATTTCACCCAGAATTTAAGAGTAAGCCAACCGCACCCCACCCGCTCTTTGTGGGCTTCGTTCGGGCCGCACTGGCGCGTCGGCAGGCCGTTTCGGGTAAGGGCCCGGTCTCGGCAGAATCGCTTGCTGCATCCCATTGAGCGCAAGCGGGAAATTGGTAGGCCTTGATAATGCAGCGTGAACTGCGGCTGCTCGGTTCCGTTTCTCCGGTTAGGGTGTTTCGAATTCGAGTTGAGCGAACGGGGTAGCGAGCGTGCCCGGGTAGCGCGGGATTTGTCGCCCAGGCATTGACAGATGAAAAGCTTCCGGGACTTCAAGAGGGATGGCTGTGAGAGTTGCGGCTCTCGAGTGGGTCCTGCATCAAGGCCGCCAGGTGTCGGATGAGCCTGAGTCCCCAAACGGAACAAAACGGCAGTGGAGTATCTATTCGGATCACCTAAGCTGACACATAGGATCCGTTGCGACATCGCAAGCCATCGTAACGGGTAAGATTAAGATCGTGCGTAATCTTCGGTAAATCAGGTGAGCTTTGCTGGCTTGCTTATGGCTCAAAAAAGCCTGGTCCTAAGGCGCAAAAGGTAGGCACGATAGATAGGGCCAAGCCCGTCACCGGGTTTGGCAAAGCGTAAACGACAAGGAGGTTATCGTTCACACTAATTTACATTAAAGGCCGGAGAGGTAATCAATGAGCCAGCCAGACTCTTCCTCCGAACGGCGGATTATTATCGACGAAGATTGGAAGCAAAAAGTTGAAGCAGAGCGGGAAGCAATCCGTCGGCAGAAAGCCGAAAAATCGAAGCCCGTCTCCGACAAGGAGCCTTCTCAGGCCCCGTTTCCTGAGGCTTCTTTTGAGTACCTCCTTAACATGCTTGGAACACAGGCGCTACTGTCACTTGGGGTGTTGCCCAATCCGTTGACCAATCGCCATGAAGTAAATCTCGCCCAAGCCAAGCTCTTTATCGACCTGCTGCAAGTTTTGGAAACAAAGACGCAGGGCAATCGGACTGCTGAAGAAACGGAGATGCTCGAAGGAATGCTCAGCGAGCTTCGACTGGCATTTGTCAATATTCATGATGCCATTGTCGCTCAGTTGGGACCGGAACTTAAGAATAAAGTGCCACCTCCTCCGGATGGTCTTTCTGGGATGAAAATCTCGTGAGGGAAACCTCGCTGCTGCGGAATACATCGTTTGGCTGAATCATCGAAGGTTGCTCAACGGCCTTTCCTCGGTAGCCGATCCTATTGCGTGCGGACGTGCCGTTCGAAGCTGGCTCGGCCGCGAAGGTCTCAGCCTTGTGCGGCGCCACCCAGCCACGGTTTCGAGACGACGGTCAGTTTCGAGGCTCCTACTCCCCGCACCTATTGAGGGTCTCCTGTGAATCTCGATTGGCTCTCCGGTAAGCAGGGGTGGGGCAGGTTAAAGCTGCCAAATTTGCCGCTTTGTCGTAACCACCCAGTTCGGCATCAAAACCTGAGCCAACTCAGAGGCATGTTTAGCCCGATTTGGCGATAAGGAATGCTTCGGCGCCACAAGTCGTGAATTCAGATCAAGCTGGGGAAAAAGCCTGCGGCGCAGCTACCTCTTTCTGACTTCGGACAACTCGGCTCTTCGAGTTCCCTTCTAGGACGTCAACTTGCTCTTTCCTCTGAAGCCGCTAAGCCGGCCCTCCGTTTGCAAAACACTATCGGGCAGGTCCGGGGCAGCCGAACCGTAAGTAAGGCTTGAAAATATCGAGGGAATCGCCCCCAAGGAGAAAAAGGTCGGCAACTCAGACTAGCCATTTGGAGCTTCCCGGTTCGGGGGTAGACAAAGAAGCAAGATCACCCGTCCATACGAGATACGTTCCCTGGGGTCCCCAGCAGCGGTCCCCCTAGTTTAGGAGACTACAATGCGGTTAAACTAAAGTCCGAGGTGACCTTATCAGGAGCCAACAATATGCGGGCCGGTGGCGGGCTAGCAGACAAGTTACGAGGTCGGCTAACTACTTTGTACGGTCCCCAGGGAAGCTTGGTGGCGGACCGCGTGGTGCACCTTATTGAAGAATACGCTCCTCGAATCAAGCCACAAAGCAAAACAAATTGGGACCAGCAAGACGTTATTTTGATTACCTATCCGGATCAAGTTGTGGAAGCCCAACGGCCAGCGCTGGAGGTACTCGAAGAATTCTTAGTAAGTAATGGGCTTAAGAACACCTTTCGCATCTTGCACATTCTCCCTTTCTTCCCCTCATCATCAGACGACGGCTTTTCCGTGGTGGACTACCGTCAGGTCGACCCTCGCCTGGGTGGTTGGCACCATGTGGAAAGTCTGCGGCAGCACTTCGACCTGGCAATCGACTTTGTGCTTAACCACGTTTCCCGCCAGAGTCGCTACTTCAAAGGGTACTTAGCGCGGGAGGAACCTTATGTTCGCTTCTTTATCGAAATTTCGCCCCAGCCAGCCCTGGTGCAAGTAGTGCGGCCACGGAATACGCCGCTTTTGACACCGGTGGATACCAAAGCCGGCCGGCGTTATGTGTGGACGACCTTTAGCAACGATCAAATCGACCTCAATTACACCGAGCCGCTTGTACTCCTCGAAATGCTGGAAATCCTGTTGTTTTATCTGCAACAGGGGGCTCGGATCATCCGATTAGATGCCATCCCTTATCTCTGGAAACGGCTTGGCACCTCCTGTATCCACTTGCCGGAAACTCATGAGGTTGTGAAGCTTTTCAGGGAAATCGTGGATGCGGTAGCTCCCGGGACACTTCTGCTTGCCCAAACCAATGTTCCCGCGGTGGAAAATGTTAGTTATTTTGGACACGGGGACGAAGCTCACCTCGTGTATCAATTTTCCTTGCCACCTTTGCTTTTGGATGCATTTTTCTCGGGCTCTGGCACCGCCGTCACCGAGTTGTTACCCCAGATTAGTGAAACCCCCCTGGGAACAACTGTGGTCAATGTTCTTGCTACTCATGACGGGATTGGGCTGAGGGGTGCGGAAAAGCTCCTTACGCCAGGGCGAATCGCAAAACTTATCCAAGCGATAATTGATCGAGGCGGACACGTCACCTATCGTCTTGCAAATGACGGCTCGGAAGTGCCCTACGAACTAAATATTTCGTATTACTCTGCACTTTCTGAGCCCACGACTCAGGATCCGAACCTTCAGCTGCGCCGATTTCTCGGCGCTCACGCATTTATGTTAGCCCTGCGAGGGCTTCCGGCGGTGTATTTCCCAAGCCTCTTTGCAACCCCGAACGATGAGAGGCGATTCCAGGCCACAGGCCAGCCCCGGGCCATCCACAGACCGAAATTCATCGCGAAAGAACTCCGCGCGCGACTAACCAACCCCGAGTCCATTGAGCACCGTGCTTTGGAGGCCATGAAACGGTTGGTTGCCGTGCGCATCGCTCAACCGGCATTTCATCCTGAGTCACGTCAAATATCGGTGCAAGATGCACCAAGTCATCTTATAGCCTTGGAAAGGGAAAGTTTTGACGGCAGGCAGCGGATCATGGTGGTTCTTAACGTTGGAAGCGAAGTCTCACCGATTCCTCCTCAATTGCTTAAAGGGCGGAAGATAGTCCGAGATCTTTTAGCCGAGTGGCCAGAACTTTCCATCCTGCGGGAAGACTTCACAACCGGCGTCCGCTGTCATTCAGGAGTAACCGCAGAGACGCCACGCCTGCTGCCTGGGGGTATCGTTTGGTGGGAGGTAAGTTAGTCAATTAAAGGTTGAGGCACTGCACTGCGCGATAAAAACGCTGCACCGCGCTTAGGCCAAAACGTGCGTGTGGGGCAAAGCGACCCTCGTGACCGGAACCTCATGGCGAGTTAGTCGCTGGCGGTCGACTTCCGCTCAGCGAGGCCTTGCGGAAAGAACGCTGAGCCTCAAAAAGATTACGAGGATGCAGTCTTTCCCAAGGGATCACTTCCAGCCACGGTTGGCTAGAGTCGCTCGGATCTGGCGGCTGCGCGATGCTCATGCCTGACGAAATAATGTTCATCCCGACTATGTTGATGCAGTTGACGCCAAAGTGTCTTGGCCATGGGACGGCGCGCTCTGTGCGGATGCCCCAAAACGTGGCCCCGGCGGCAGAGTGGTTGCCTCGCATCCCCCCGCCACTGGAGGCAAAAACCCGTGAGCCCTTGCCCGCATCAATATCCGTGAACAAATTTTCATACGGCGCCCAACGGTGATGATCAAAGTTGAGGTCGATACCTTTTCCTCTCATAAATACACAGCCACTTGCCGATTGGACTGTTAAATCGTGGATGAACCGACACCGAAACTCAAAGTCGCGCACAAGGCAATCATGGCCGCTTATCGTAATCCCGTGGTGGCCGCAATAACCATCGGGTGCTAGGCGAAGCGGATCAGCCTCAAAAATGATCTGTTCCACCGTGCAGAAAAAGCCCGCGACAAACGGACCATTATCGGCATTACGAACCTTGAGGTTCCGGAGCCAACAATGGGCGGCTCCGGGGTCAATTTGTAGGGGATTCCAACCGACCTCGCGAAAATGCCCTTGATATCTTTCTAGGGGAAAGTCAAAGCAGATGCCTTCTACCCCCACGTCTGTGATGCTTGGCCGAAACCGCTCCACCTGTGGACGCCATTCTAAGCGGACATCAAAACGCAGGGGCCTGTCAAGAACCAATTCATTTGCAGAAATCTCGCGAACACGAAATACCTGCACAACCTGCCAATTGTTCAATCCGGAAATGTTCCCGGTCTGACCCCGGTAGAGGTACTCCAAAAGCGACTTCTGGGGATCATCGAACAAGCGGAGTAGGATCTCATCACCCGGAGAAAACGCGTTTTTTTCCAGCCGCAACCGATTATCCCCACGCTTTTGTGGTCGCACTACCGGTGTGCCCGCGGTTGCGGTTGGCCTCCTGCCCTCAATTGCAATAAGTCCACCCCACCACGACCAGCCTGTTGTCGGTTGATTGCCATCGGTCTTAGCCGGCCGCGGGTCAAGTTGTTCACCCGGTGACTGAAAAACAACAACGGTCCGCTCTGGGCCGGCTCCGCGAAGGACCGTGCCCGAGTGCCGTATGGCAAAAAGCCCCCGGAGCAAGTACCGGCCTGGCGGAATTTCAATCACTTTCCCAGCACCCGCTTCCAAAGCTTGACGAAAGGCCGCGGCGTCATCGGTCGTACCATCACCTTTTGCCCCAAAATCCCTTACGGAAATTGTTTCCTTCGGAATTCGGTAGAGCTCCTCGCCACGGCGATAACCAGCGAAAGAAAAATCTGGGAGCCTGCTCTGCGGTGACCAAAGCTCCCCCGCCTTGCCCCAGAGAAGGGAGAACTGAGCTTCCTCCTGACCTTGTGCCGCCACTGTAAAAACATCAGTCAGCACAAGGCCAATGATGACCATCCCAAACATCGAAGCGGAGACAAAAGAGGTGACCATCGAGCTAAGATGCGTTTTTTTCATAACTCATCTCCTTGCTTTGCCGCTTAGGGCACAGTCCCACAAGAAAAAGCGGGACAGAAAGACCCCCAGTTGAACCGAGTCGCGGGTATCCAAGACACTCGGCAATTCCGCGTAAACCGCTTCGGTTTAAAACCTCCATGGTCGGCAAGCGTAAACTCAATGTCATTAATATGGGCAAGCTTTGTAGACAGGCTTACTCAAGCTCGATAACGGACAACGTGGCAGGTGGGTCAAAAGTGCTGTTAATACATCCTGGCATTGGCCAATCCATATTGGAGACAATGAGTTCGTTGCCCCGTACGAGCACTTCTACCGGCATATCTAAACTCCCGTCGTGCCCGTCGGTATCACCATTTTGGGCCAGAAGTTCCACTTGGCCGTCGAGGGACACACGGTGGATAGCATTAGCCCGAGGATCTGCGACATAAATGACCTTTCTTACCGAGTCGTAAAAGAGCCCATCGGCACTTTTCATGAATTCTGCCTTTGCGAAAAGCTCGTTGGCAACTACCTTGCCCTGTTCATCAAAACGTATACGGTGGATTGTTCCGTCGAATACGTTGCCTACGTACAAATTGCCCTGGTCATCGACGCAAAGCCCGTCGGCCCCAAGGGGCGAGGTTTTGTCATACGTTTCGATCACCGCAATGAGATGAGGATCATGCAGGAGGTCCTCTGCCAACACGATCACCGCCTGCTCCAACTCTTTCAGGGGAAACCGAAATACGCCGCTTAAAGCCGGATACCGTCCCGCATCGATCTTTGTATCACTCACATAAAGGTAACCATCGTGACAGAGCACCGCGTTGGCAATATTGAAACCCTCCACTGCAGGACCGATTTCCACCGGCAATCCGTTATCCATCCGGATCCGACAGACCCGCGACTTGCCCGTGTGGTCGCGCTGATTGTCAGCAATAAACAAATCTCCGTTGGGTGCCAGGCAAATGCCCATAGGACCGAATGGCTGGCCAGTATGCGGATTATCGGGCAGTTCGAGAAAGGACTCCACCTGATTGTCGCGAGTGATCCTCATAATTCGCGGCGGCTGAGAGGGATCATTAAAGTTTGGCACCGAAAGGAGCACACTCCCGTCTGGCAAAAGGCACATAGCATCCGGCGTGTTGCAAAGATCCTGCGGCAGTGTGACCAACAACCGGGGTTTTTTAAGCGCTGGGCCGATAGTTTCCATAGGCGATTGGCGGAGCTCTTCCGCTTGCTCGGGTCGAAGTTTAGTCACACCCTCGGCAGCCCGGGGGTCGTCGGAGCTTGAGATCGCAGTTGCGGAAACTCTTTCAGCTGTCTCCCGTGTTGAGAGTACCTCTCTCTTGGCCTCCGGGGTGGGCCGAGAACATCCCGTCGTTACCACCAGGACACTTAGCACGGCGGCTTGCAAGATCCCCTTGGAAAATTCCAACAAATGTGATGATCTGTTTACCATAGGAAATACCTCGATCAAGCAAGACCATCTTGTGAACCGAAACACTCCCTTTGTTCGCATAAAGGCGCAAAGTTATCCTGATTTAAGTCTTCAAGCTACGTTATCTTGGTTTAAGTCTTCACGCTCTTGGCATTTCCCGAAAAAATCCTCACCTAAGCGAAACTGTTGGACATTTGCCTACGATCATACCCACCGACAGTACCCTCGCCAATAGAGGCTGCCTCCCCATATTCGGTCACCAAGTAACACCTGCCGTATCTTGCGAAATTGCTTGCAGTTCAAAAGCGGATTCCCTACATTGACACGGCACACATATTTCGTTTGGCTCTGAACTATGCCGAGTGGTGGAACCCGAAAATGAAACGGCGCTCTCGGTGACGCTTCGATGGATCCTCCATGGTCCGCGTGCCGAGCTGCCTCTAAGTTTCTATTTCGCCCAAAGACTCGATAATGGCTTTCCAACCTTAAGGAATGGGGCTTTCCTTCGCGGGCCAAGCACAAAAAGCCGATTCTTCGGCAAAAAAGAGTTGCCAGGGATGCCTTTATAGCTCAAAGTAAAAAAGATGTAACATTCGGTGGTGCTGCGGGCTTGCCGGGATCGGATCAGCTCACGGTTTCGACCTCGGTGGGCCTGATGCCACCTTTCGTGAATTGGGCTAGGGCTTTGGGTTCTATCGATAAAAGGGACGCTCCCAGAAGGGCGAGCCGTTCGTGTGTCGATCGTTCGCTAAAGCCGAAAGGAATGCTTACACACTGAAACGCTTGTGCTTCTCAGAAGGTGAAAGGTTAGCCTATGAAATGTTACGGTTCATGTGGGGAGAAGATGCACGGCTCGGTCATTTTTCGCCACCCAGTGTCGGTCATACTATGGGGGAGCTTCTTGATCTGGGGATGCGGACTTTGGGCCGAAAAATCAGAATCCGAGCCTGTGTCTACCTACTTTGAATCTCCCGCCGCCCCCCGTGATAGCCAAATACTTGAGGAGGGAAATTTGGAGACTTTAACTGCAGAAGAGCAACCGGATCTCCTTGCGGAAAGCGCAGGCCGTACATCTTCATCTCTCCAGCGACAGACCTCAGCTGCCCCTTATTGGCCCCGCTTCCACGGGCCAAATTTCGATAATATTTCCCCGGACAAGGGGCTCCTTCGGAGCTGGCCGCCTCAAGGTCCCCCCTTGCGCTGGAAAGCTTCCGGCATCGGTGAGGGGTACTCCAGTGTCACATTGGCCGACGGGCGGATCTTCACCGCAGGCAACATCGGCGAGAAAACTTTTGTCACTGCCCTAAGTCTTTCAGGCAAAATTTTGTGGCAAGCAGAAAACGGGCCAGCATGGACGAAAAGTTACCCGGGAACCCGGGGAACACCGACGGTCGACGGCCCGCGGCTGTACCACTTGAGCCCGTTGGGACAGCTGAGCTGCTTTCAGTCAGCGACAGGTAAGCTTTTGTGGACAGTAAACATCCTCCAACGGTTTCGCTCCAAGTATCCTACCTGGGCGCTGGCCGAATCTGTGCTCGTGGACGGAAACCATGTCATTTGCTGTCCAGGTGGTCCCGAAGTCAGTGTTGTAGCACTCGACAAATTAACCGGGAAAATCGTGTGGACAGCTCCCAGCACGAACGACCTGGCCGGTTATGCCTCCCCAAGCATAGGAACATTCGGCGGACGCCGTATTGTTTTCACCATGAATGCCAAAGCCGTGATCGGTGTCGACGCCAGCACCGGCGAGCTTCTCTTCCGTCACGAACACATCACCTCCTGGGACGTAAACGTCCTTACACCGATTTTTCGGGACGGTTACCTTTTTATTTGCTCGGGATACGGAACCGGCGCCAAGCTGCTGCGGCTGATCCCCGCTGGCAAGAAATTTGATGTGGAAGTCCTGTGGGCAGAGAGAACCTTCGATAACCATCACGGGGGGGTGATTTACCTAGATGGATACCTATACGGCTCCAATCACCGAGGCCAATGGATGTGTCTTAATTTTGCTACCGGGGAAGTTATGTATCGGCATAGTGGCGTGGGAAAGGGGTCGTTGACCTACGCTGACGGCATGCTGTATGTTCTCAGCGAACGTGGTGTGGTCGGCTTGGTGGAGGCCTCTCCGAGAGACCATCGCGTGATTAGTCAGTTCCGATTGCCTCCAGACGGGACCGGTCCGTCCTGGGCTCATCCAGTGGTCATCGGCGGAACGTTGTACATCCGCCATGGCGATATTCTGTATGCATACGACGTGCAAGAGGGCTGATTGCCACAACTCCCGGAACAATTTCGTCCGGAACCATCCCGTCCAGAAACCGCTGCGAAATTATGCTAGATGACTGATCCGGTCATCTGAGTGGCCCTCTCACGTCGCCCCTTTTTTAGTTGCGAAAAAGACCCTTTTTGATATTCCTTCCCGTCGGTAACCCGGTTCGTTTACGACGCGTTGGGACTGCGAAGGTTCACCAAGGGCCGAAGATAACCACCAGGCGTTTTCTCGGTCACTGACGCAAGATCACCGTGACGATCGAGAATGAGTAACCTCGTCCCCGCTGGAACGGGACCGAAACTTGCGGGACAGCGAATTTTTAACCCCCGAAGCAAAGGCGCAAGTTCGGCTTCGTCGAGAGTAATTGCCGAGTATTGAATTAATCCCTCCCTCATACTACGCAGGTGCAGCGCTATTATTTCGCTAGTTAGCTCGTTCGGCCGCAAAGCCGCTTGCAGATCGAAGGGCCCCACCCGCAGTCGGACCAGCGAACACATCACAGCCCCACAGCCCAGTTTCGCCCCTAAGTCTCGAGCGATTGCGCGAATGTAGGTGCCCGGCCCACAGTGCACTGCGATCTCAAGCCACGGGAACTCGTAGCGGATCACCGACAATTTGTGTATGACGACGCGTCGGGCGCGAAGGTGAGGAACCATCCCTTGCCGGGCAAGTTCATAGGCCCGGCGACCGGCAATTTTTACTGCAGAATAGGCAGGCGGAGTCTGGTCAATCACCCCTACGAATTCGTTTAAGCATCGGTTGAGCTCTGCGGCTGTAGGTACCGGGGGATTCGAAATTTCAGAAATCGGTCCATCCGCATCGTGCGTGGGGCTCGATACCCCTAAGCGGAAGAGGGCCCGATACTCTTTATCCCACTCCTGCGTAAATCTCGTGAGGCGGGTTGCCTTACCCACGCACAGGACAAGAACACCTGTGGCGATTGGATCTAAAGTGCCTGTGTGTCCCACCCGACGAGTTCCAGTAAGGGCAATTACCCGGTCAACAGCTTGTCGGGACGTCCAACCCCGCGGCTTATCGAGGACTAAAAACCCGTCCTTCATCTCACGGAACCATCTGAACAGCGAAAACCTTGGTTAAAGCGATCCGAATCCCAGAAGCCTTAGTTAAAACCACGAATAAATGACAATCTTTGTAATCACAGTAGAGCTTCACCCTGTTTTTCTTCTGTTGCGGGGGTCGCCCGGCCAGGCTTATGTTACAGCTAGCTGTTTGAGATCAGCGCGCACGGCAGGCTGCTTTCGAAAGAGCGCGATTCCAAAGTTCGGTTCAGGATGTGCAGATTCGAGCCTAAAACATCCTTGGCTAACTCGGCGCCTAAGCTCGCCTCCAAGAGATTTGTGATTAAAACTATTATCACAGTTATAATCTAGGCAAACAATTTCACCGTCAACACTGGAAGAAACCAACCGGATATGATGATCTCGGGTTATCGGCCCAGTCCAGCTTGAGCCTTTCCGATGAGCAGATTTGGGGTAATTGTGCCGGTGTCGGTCCTATGTCTTTTACTGGGATGTAGTCTACCTCGGTGGAGGGGACTCACAGCCTCCGATTTCGTAGCTGCCAGGCAGATTTCGCAGCAGGCGACAAGGGCCCTCTACGCCGGGCGCGCATCGGAAGCCTCAAAAGCTTTTGAGGCAGCGGTAAGGCGCTGCCCCCATGATCCTCAGATAAGAGAACGGTTCGGGGACTTTTTGCGGACGCAAGGGCGCGATCAGGAAGCGCTGGAGCAATTTCTGGCCGCCTCCCAACTAGCGGTAGACGATCCCCATCCGCGACTTAAAGCTGCCGAAGTGGCTTACCAGAAGGGCCAATTTCAACTCGCAGAGCAGCTAGTGGGCGAAGCTATCAAATTGCAACCGCAGCTCCCGAAGGCTTGGCTGCTTTTCGCCCGTGTCTTGGCTAGCTCGCGGCGATGGGAAGAAGCGGTTACCGCATACATGCGGGCTATTGCGCTTGCGCCCGAAGATCCCGACGCGCACATTGAGCTGGCCAAAATTTATCGGCAGCTCGGAGATCCATACAAAGCACTTGTGACTCTCCAAGCGTTGGGCCACACTTACCTACCGAACGAAAGCCCACAGCAGTTACTTATGGAACTTGCCGTCACCTACCAACAAATGGGTCGGGTCCAGGAAGCAGAGGAGGTACTGATCGCGGCAAAGAAACGTGATCCCAAAAACCCCGCGTACGACCGACTGATGGCAGATATAGCCGCAGTGCGTGCGAGTACCTCGGTGGGTGGCGGCCCCAGCGAAATTACCGCCCCGCCTCGTTCAATAGCCCACGCCGGGACGGTCATTCCATTTGCTCCAACAGGAGATGCTCCACACTTAACTTCGCATCTTCGCTAGAAAAACACTTTCAACACCCCGGTTGGGCTAATCCACCTGTCCGCGTAAAGCATCCCCTCGTATTAGTGCGACTAGCCTCAGGTGTAATTCGCCGGGACAGTGATCCAGACCCTTTCAACTCCCGAAGCGATCCTGCGCACCCCACGTTTTGGCGAAAGAGCCGATTGAGATGGCTCCTTCCTTGAACCTTAACCAGGGGTGATCTCCTCAATACATTAGCCCTACGAAAGGCAGAACGCCTCGGGTGAGTGGCCTACCGTTATACGACATGTACCGCTGACCCCTACCGCTCTTACCGCAACCCGCAGATGCCGGCGATACTAGTTTCTCCCGAAACACCCAACGGTGCTGAAAATTCTGGATGGGTCTAAGGAGTTCAATCCGAAATCTGGCCACCCCAAATGTTGGAGGGGCAACCCCATTTTCGGGGAGTCTACCCGCACCGGTCCCAAAATTCTTCCCTCGAAGCCCTTGCATCCCGCGTTCCGCGTGCTCATATTAATGCCGCCAATGATGCCACCGGCATGTATTATCGCGGTTGGGCTTACATAATGTTGTCGTGGCAGAACCCTCACGGACGGTTGGTCGGGTCAGGACCTTTGTTTGTCTCTGCAATAAACAATTACCCCTGGCCGTGACAATACACCGGACGTGGCCCCCTTTTGGCACAGGGTATCCACCTGGATCTACTGCAGGGTTCGCACGGAAGGAAGAGTGAGATTGGGTTCCTCGCCGACGGAACTGATGGATTCAGGGGATCATGGGGCGTGTTGGGGGACCAAATGTTTCCTTTCGGATCATGTGCACTGGGAAACTTACTTACCAGAGGGTAGCAGCAATGCGTGATAATTTCTTGGCAAGGCGTGATTGGCTTGCGGCAGCCGGATGCGGCATGTTGGGTGCTTTTGTGGCGTCGCCGCTCCCGCAAGTAGTTGCTGGTCATCAGCCGGAAGGGGGGAAGAAGTCCCCGCCGTTTCGTCTGGGACTTGCCTCTTACACGTTGCGAAAGTTTCCCCGACTGGAAGCGTTGGCGATGACCCGCCAGGTGGGGCTCGAATATATCTGTCTCAAAGATTTCCACCTCCGACTGGATGCTTCCGACGAGGAAATAGCCCAAGCCAAAGAGGATGTTGCCAAGTTCGGTCTGACACTTTATGCCGGTGGTGTAATCACTATGGCTAAACCGGACCAGGTGGAGCAAGCCTTCTCCTATGCTCAGAAGTCGGGCATGAAGTTGATCATCGGTGTCCCGCACCCAGACGTGCTCGACCTCGTTGAGCAGAAAATTCAGGAAACCGGGGTGGGCGTGGCCATTCACAACCACGGTCCTGAGGATCGACTGTATCCTACGCCCTACGAGGCTTACGAGCGAGTTCAGCAGCGTGACAAAAGATTTGGTTTATGCATCGACATTGGCCACACGATTCGGGCCGGCGTGAACCCAGCAAAAGCAGCTCGTGAAATTGCCGACAGGCTCCTTGACGTGCACATTAAGGACGTAAGCGAGGCAGCACCGAAAGGACGTACCGTGGAAATTGGGAGGGGTGTCATCGATATCCCGGAGTTTCTGAAGACGCTGCTCGAACTGAATTACTCTGGCGTCGTTGCGTTCGAGCATGAAAAAGATCCTGACCAACCGCTCGCCGGTTTGGCGGAATCTGTTGGCTACGTGAGGGGCGTACTTGCGGTGCTTCTACGCGGATAACTTCTCCCGCGAGAGATTTTTCCGCCCCATAAGCCCCGGTCCGTAGCGTCGGCAGTACCTTGACCACAGGCAGGCTATGCTTTAAGATCAGGGGCTTCCAGAGAGCCTGGACGGCGACAATTTACGACCTTACGAAGTCATTTGATGAAAGGATCCGGAGACCCAAAGCTCAATTGATGTTGCAAGTACTTCTTGGGAACAACCACCTATCTCCGCTTTCAATGATTTAATTCCCGTGAAGGGCGGCAAGAAAGGTCCTTGAAGAGTGTGTGCGGCAAATGGCGACATGCCGTATGACAATGTTGCCGCATTTTAAAGGTCAATATTCGAAACACTAGAGTTACAAACCTTAGGGGGAAATTGTTACCATTCGTTCTGCGCTCCTCGGTTTGCAGCCCTAACAAGGGCCGGTACGCCCTTTTGTTAGGGAAGCGAACGGGGGAGCTCGGCACGAGGAAACCTGCCGGGGCTCCTTTTCCTTCCGATCCTTCGTCTGACGGAATTTTTGTCTACGTAGGCTGGGTACACCCTTTGCCGGAGCAGGGAAAGTTGGATGAGATGGGGTTTATCCCCCGCGGTGTACTTTTTTCGGCCCGGATTTCAACCAACCAGACCGAAAAGTTCTAAAGTGCAGAAAAATTAAACCTGCACCCCGCACCAGAAACTTTCCATGCTGCCCCAATGAGGGTGAGCTTACGCGAACTGGCATGCATTCCGCTTTAGTTCAACAAGGACTGCGGCCAGATTGTACAGCTCGAGAAAGCCGCGAGTGCAGAGGAACCTATCGTTAAACAACCGCTGGTACGTGGTGACCATCGTGAAAGTAGGAGGAGCCTTGCGAAGGTGGAAGAAGCAGTGACGGTAAAAGTGACGGAATCCGATCGTCGTACTTGGCACGAGCTTTTTGCGGCAAAAATGTCCGAAAAGCATTTGGCCCGTGTGCTGGCCATTAATAACCCTTACTTTGAAGCGTTTCTGGCCGATTGCATCGAACTGTGCAAACCGGACCGCGTGGAAGTTTTGGATGACTCCCCAGAAGACCGTGAATATTCACGGCGAATGGCTATCGAAATGCGAGAGGAGCGACCTCTGGCCATCCCGGGTCACACCTACCACTTCGACGGCCCTAAAGATCAAGGGCGGGACCGAGAGGTCACGAAATATCTCGTCCCCAAAGGCGATACTTTGTCGAAAGCCCTAAAACAGATTGACAGAGATGAAGGCTTAGCCGAGATTCGCGGCCTGCTCGATAGCTCGATGAAAGGCCGGGTAATGATTGTGCGGTTTATGTCCCTCGGCCCGGCAAATTCGATCTTCAGCATTCCGTGTGTCGAATGCACGGATTCTTGGTATGTTTCGCACAGTTTGGACCTGCTATATCGGCCCGGCTACGAGTTTTTTAAGAGCTTGGGAGCCATCCAAAATTTCTTCAAGGTCCTTCATTCCGCAGGAAAGCTCACGGAGGACATGGTTAGCGCCGAACCTGAGAAAAAGCGCATTTACATCGACTATCTGACCGAGACCGTTTATTCTGTCAACACACAGTATGCGGGCAACAGTGTCGGATTAAAAAAGCTGGCCTTACGGTTGACCATTCGGAAAGCGGACCACGAAGGCTGGCTTGCCGAACACATGTTTCTAATGGGAGTACACGGGCCCAACGGCCGCAAAACTTATTTCGCGGGAGCATTCCCTAGCGGCTGCGGAAAGACAAGCACGGCCATGCTTCCCGGCGAGACCATTTTGGGCGACGATATCGCTTACTTCCGCGCCGTAAACGGAGAATGCCGTGCTGCCAATGCCGAGTCGGGAATCTTCGGCATTATTCAAAACGTCAGCGAAGAGTCCGACCCTACCATTTGGAAAGTTCTCACCACACCGGGTGAGGTCATCTTTTCCAACGTGCTGGTAAAGGATGGAAGACCTTATTGGCTGGGCATGGGGGTTGAAATCCCCGACGAAGGTCTCAACTACTCAGGACATTGGTTCAAAGGAAAACGGGATGAAGACGGGGAGGAAATTCTCCCGGCCCACAAGAATGCCCGCTACGCGGTCGCTCTCCGCGCCTTGGACAATTGCGACCCTGAACTGGACAATCCCAACGGTGTGGTCCTTTCCGGAATTATGTACGGGGGTCGTGACCGGCGCGCTTACGTGCCAGTGCAACAGGCTTTCGATTGGGACCATGGGATTATTATGTTCGGTGCCGCTTTAGAGACCGAAACCACCTTCGCGATCCTCGAGGCCGAAGGCAAAATGGAAATCAACTTGATGAGCATCCAAGATTTTGTTTCCATTCCTTTGGGCCGTTACATTGCTAACAACTTGAATTTTGCGAAAAAACTTGTCCATCCTCCTGCCGTTTTTGGCGTCAATTACTTCCTATGTGATGAGCATGGATATGTCAACGAGGTGCGGGACAAGCATGTGTGGGTAAAATGGATGGAACGTCGGGTGCATAAAGAAATGTCCGCGATCCGTTGTCCCACGGGTCTGCTTCCTACATACGAAGACCTACGACTTCTCTTCCGCGAGGTGAGGGGAAAGGAGTACACAGTGGAGGCCTACCGCAAGCAGTTCACCCTCCGTGTGCCTGAAAATCTCGCCAAGTTGGACCGGGTGGAGCGATTTCACCGGGAAAATGTACCCGATGCGCCACCGCAAGTGTTTGAAATTTTGGCCCAACAACGGGAGCGGTTGCTGGAAGCCCGCGCAAAATTTGGTGATTACATCGCACCAGACCAATTTCCGCCCGAGTAAAAAGCCCCAAATCATCTTGCCCTGACCCAATTCCTCACAAGAGGATCAGGTTTAAAAATTTCCTCCACAGCGGCTTTCTTGAGGACTTCAAATACCAGCAGCCAACTTCGGAGGACAAAACCTCCGAAAGTTTTGCGATGAAACTTCGCCGACGTTGGCCAGGGGCTTTCGAGGCTGCCGCCTCCGTGACCTCTCACCCCGACAGTCTGCGCCGAGAAGGCCGTCATTAGCACGTAAGGACAGGCTTCGGGGGACGACGTTTCCCAGCTAGGTTCTTCCTGAAGCTATTCCTCCGAGCTAGGCTTACGTTCAAACTTTGTCGAGCGCGGCTCGCTCGCCCTGATGCCGTTACGGGCCGAGGCGGTGGCAGTGTTTACGGTTTCGGCGGATTATGTATGCGGTTACTGGTCGAGCTTACTTGTCCGTAAAACACTCGGCACACTTTTCCGGCTTATATCAAACTGTGCTTGACCGGCGCCTACAAATTCTGCCTCACCTTCGCTTTGGCCGCTTGTCTAACTCCCATTCCTCGAGTAGACAATTCATCAAAAACGGCAGCGATTTGACAAGATCAAGTTCATTGATCTCGCAATTGCGAATCGCTCGATCACATGTCGAGGAAGAAACTTTGTCTTCTTTAGGTTTCGAGCTAACGGAGAAGGTTTTATGGCCAAGTCAGGTGGCACATCAAACGCCCTTTTCGTGGGAATCGACATCGGCGGCACTAAGATCCAAGCAACCCTGGCCACCGCTGGAGGAGAAATCCGGGAATCCAAGCGCACGCCTACTCCCCGGGAGAGTGGGCCAGAACCCATCCTTCTAGCCATTCGCAGCGTTGTGGACGAACTGCTAAAAAAGGCCGGGGTCTCTCTTCGCGAGATTGTGGGAATTGGGGCCGGTGTCCCCGGTGTCACCGATTTTAAGCGCGGTGAGGTGGTGGTTACCCCGAACATGGGTTTGGGCCGATTCGCCCTTGGGCCGTACTTGGAAAGTTATTTCGGTGTGCCCGTAGTTGTCGAAAACGACTGCAACCTCGGAACCTTCGGAGAATGCTGGTTAGGGGCAGGACAGGGGGCTCAAAGCGTCTTCGGGATCTTCGTGGGCACAGGAATTGGTGGCGGCTTTGTTCGCAAACGGACGATCTGGCGAGGGGCACGCAAAGCCGCAGGCGAAGTGGGACATATCGTTATGGAGCTGGACGGCCCCTTATGCGGATGCGGGAATCGGGGATGCTTGGAAGCAATTGCCAGTCGTTCCGCCATGGAAAGGCAAATTCGCGAGGCAGTATCCCAGGGACAGCCATCTATGCTGGGGGAAATGATCGCTCAGGGGCAGGAAGTGCTGCGGTCGAAGACCTTAAGGACGGCCTTGGACGCTGGCGATCCACTGGTCATGGAGGTAGTGCGAAAGGCTTCCCGATACTTAGGGGCAGCTTGTCTGACGGTCCGTCATCTCCTGGACCCAGAAGTTATCATTTTGGGAGGCGGAGTCCTTGAGGCGTGTCATGACTTTATGATGCCTATAATTCAAGAAATTGTAGCTGCGGACAAATTACCGGGTGCCGGAGGCAACACCAAAGTGGTCCTCTCTCAGTTGGGAGATGATGCTGTCGTCTTAGGTGCGGTAGCTCTCGCGGCCCAACATGCCGGCTTGAAGCCTTTCCGCGCCGTTCAATTCTTTAAGCCACAATACCCCTCCTTGGAGGTGCCCACTTTCGGCGTGGTACGTATCGGGAACAAGAGTTATACGCGCGACGTTTATATCCTGGCAAATGGCAAAGTTCGTAAACGAAAAAAGAAGCTCCTCCGGCGCCTGGGAGTGAGCAATCACCTAATCTCGGTGGAGGAGTTATACTTTGTGTGTGATCCCAAACCTGACGTACTTTTTGTGGGAATAGGGCATTCCGGCCAGGTTGTTCTTGGGCCTGGTTGCGAAGAGTATCTTCGCACGCACGAGATTGCCTATCATCTTATCCTCACGCCGCAATTGCCGGAGGCTTTTAACGGATGCGACCGCCGGAAGGCGGCCATCGTCCACGTGACATGCTAGCGGTCTCTTCAGCCTCCCGCACGAGCCTGTGTGTTATGAGGTCCGGACCTGCACAAGGAGTCGCTCAAGGGCCGCCTGAGCTTGCTGGTATTGTTCTTCCAACTGCCGAAGACCTACCTGCTCGCGCTCCACCACGGCAACCGGGGCACGGTTCAAAAACTGGGGATCGCCGAGCTTTTGCCTCTTTTTGTCAATCATCTGTTGCAGCCGCGCGATTTCCTGACGTTTGCGGCGAATTTCGGCCTCCACATCGATAACCTGGGCAAGATCGACGTAAACCTCAAGTCCCGGCAAAGCGACATGGCCGGCCACCGAGGGAGCTTTTACATCCGGCCCGGCCGCTGCCAAAATAGCCTTAGCCATCGCGGCGAAATAAACATCCATAGGTCGGAGCAACGCAGCTGTAGGATCATCACACTGGACTATAAACGCAATCTCTTGTCGCGGAGGGATATTGTGCCGACTGCGGATCTCGCGAACCGCCCGCAATACCTCCTGAAAAACCCGAAACTGGGATTCCACCTCCTTGTTTATGAATCGCCCATCTGCCTGCGGCCAAGGGGCAATCATCACGCTTTCGGCCGCCCGTAACGGCCGCTCCAGCCCGCGCTCAGCGGCTAGCTCCCCTAGATTTTGCCACACTTCCTCCGTGACAAAAGGCACCATAGGATGGAGCAACCGCATAAGGTTGTCCAACACCCACACCAACACACGCTGAGCCACCGGACGGCGCTCCGGGTTCTGCAAACGAGTTTTCACCATTTCCAAATAGAAGCTGCAAAATTCATCCCAAGAAAACTCATACAGGATTCGAGCAGCATCCCCGAAGCGATATTGATCCAGCGCTTTACTGACCTCGTTAGTCACCGTCGCCAACCGGCTGAGAATCCACCGATCTTCCAAGCAAAGCTCCATCTCTTTCACTGGAGCCGGCACATAATCTTTAAGGTTCATCAGAGTGAAGCGTGCTGCGTTCCATAACTTATTGCAGAAGTTGCGAGCCACTTCGAAGCGCTCGCTCACAACCAAAGCCCGCGGCAAAGCTTTATCCTCGGGTTTTTCCGCCCATTGTGTGGCAAAATCCCGGTGGCAATGGGGGCATCGCAGCCGCGGCATGACGCGATTTTCGCGTGTCTGTTCCAGAAAGCGATGGCAATGCGGACACTCAAAATCAACCGGCATCCGGATGTCTTGTGTCTCCGTGGTCAAATAGGCCAACGCAAAGCGCAGAGCATCGGCGCCGAACTTCTCCATCACATCCACCGGGTCAACACCATTGCCCTTTGATTTGGACATCCCTTCGCCGTAAGCATCGAGGATTTTGGGATGAATGTATACGTCATGGAAGGGGACCTCGCCTAGGTTATAGAGGCTGGCGAGGACCATTCGCGCAACCCACAAAGTGATGATATCCCGGCTGGTTACCAAGGTACTTGTGGGATAGTAATAACGCATTTCTGGTGTATCGTCGGGCCACCCCAGCGTGGAATGAGGCCACAACGCGGAGCTAAACCACGTATCGAGCACATCTTCCTCACGTCGAAGTGTATGCCCGGGGATGGCGTCTTCGGCTAAGTCCCCTTCCCGAACACAAATTAACCATTGACGCCCCTCCGTGTCCCACCTCCATACGACGTCATCACGCCCAGCGAGGGCCTTACGAATTTCCGCCTCTGTCGCGGTTTGACAGTACCAAATCGGAATCTGATGGCCCCACCATAGTTGTCGACTAATCGGCCAGTCCCGTTTTTCGCTCAACCAGTCAAGGTAGCCTTTGGCATAACGTGCCGGGATGATTTTTACCCGACCATCTATTACCGCATCCATCGCCATTTGCGCAAGATCTTTCATGGCGATAAACCATTGGTCGGTGAGCATAGGTTCGATGGGGGTTTTGGACCGGTCGGAATGCGCCAAATCGATCATTCGATCCTCTACCCGCTCAAGCAATCCCAGCGCCTCCATATCGCGTACGACATTCTCCCGGGCCTCCAAAATGCTTTGACCTGCATAGCGGCCGGCATTTTCATTTAAAGTGCCGTCTGGGTTGAGGATATTGATCATGGGAAGTTGGTGCCGCCGACCCACCTCATAATCATTGGGATCATGGGCGGGGGTAATTTTCACGCATCCGGATCCCAGCTCGGGCTTAGCCCACTCGTCCAAAATCAGAGGAATTTCTCTGTTGACCAAAGGTAATAGTATCCGACGGCCGTCGGCCGCCATGTCCCGCAAGCGGATAAGTTCGGGCAATAGCTCACGTTGACGCCGCTTTAACTCCGCCACCTCCGCTTCCAACTCGGCCCGCTCCTTGCCAGTCGCTTTATTCATGCGTTTCTCCAGATCGGCGATCGCCTCCTCCAGCGCACGCGCCGGAAAGGGATGAACCGCCACCGCGGTGTCTCCCAGCATCGTCTCCGGCCGGGTGGTGGCAATCACTACATAGGCAGGCTCGCCCGGACGTGGATCAATGACCGGATAGCGGAAATACCAGAAGTGACCTGGAACCGCCTCATGGAACACTTCATCGTCGCTGACCACCGTCTGCAGCGTCGTGTCCCAATTAACAAGTCGCTTTCCGCGATAAATAAGCCCGTCCTTGAATAGTCGGAAAAAAGTGTGACGAACAGCTCGCGTACAAATAGGATCCAGCGTAAATCGAGTCCGAGCCCAGTCGCAACTGCAGCCCATCTGCTTCAGTTGCGAGAGAATGCGATTTTCGTATTCATCCTTCCACGCCCAGATCCGCCGCACCAGCTCGCGGCGGCCAAGGTCATGACGGGTTTTGCGCTCCTCCTGCCAAATGCGTCGCTCCACCACAGCCTGGGTGGCAATCCCCGCATGGTCTGTACCCGGAACCCACAATGTCTCGTAGCCTTCCATCCGTTTGCGACGGATCAAAATGTCCTGGAGCGTGTTGTTTAAAGCATGTCCCAAGTGAAGCGCACCCGTGACATTCGGTGGGGGAATGACGATCGTGTACGGCTTCTTTTGCGGGTTGGGTGTGCTATGGAAATATCCGCGCTCCTCCCAGAAGTGATACCAGCGCAGCTCCACCGATTTATGCTCGTAAACTTTGGGAAGTTCCCGTGCCATCGACGCACCCAATTATCCAAGTTCAACTAATGCTCCACGCCTCACCTGCAAGCTGGTTGCGAAACACCCCGTGATCCACGTGATGAAACCAAAAACCGGGGTTCAAACCCGCCGCCACTCCTCGAGCCTGCTTTGGCGTAAGTTTCCGAGGACTTATAGAACTGGCCCATGCCACTTGGGCGATTGGACACAGGAAGCACAGCGGCAACCAAAAGCTTCCGCATCCGGAATTACCTCATATCACCTTCCCTGAGTGCCGCCAGTCACATGGCCCGACCTTAACCGGTCTCCGCAGGCGAGGAGGGACTTACGGTCTCGGCAAGCTCTTGAGATTCCCCGCCCGAGGTACCACCATTTTTTGTACGATCTTCGTCTTTGGAGAGCTTGTATTCATAACTCTCCATAAGCGCAAGTAAGCTTGCTTCGATGATGTTTTCACTAACTCCCACCGTGCCCCATACCTCATCTTGATCTTGACTCTCGATCAGTACGCGTACCCGAGCTGCAGTATGTGCTTCGAAGTTAATCACCCGCACTTTGTAATCCACGAGATTCATGGTGGCCAAATTTGGATACTTTTTGAGAAGGGCTTTTCGAAAAGCTCGATCCAGGGCGTCAACGGGACCGTCACCCTTGGCAACCACATGCTCCACTTCGCCATCAACCTCCAATTCCACGGTGGCTTCGGTACGCAATCCCTCCACGAAATCTGGACGTATGTCTACATGATAATTAAGCCTGCGGAAGTGAGGACGAAAAAGTCCCGCGCAGCGCCGAACCAAAAGATCAAAAGATCCATCGGCAGCCTCAAACTGGTACCCCTCGGCCTCCTTAGCCACCACGGCCGCCAGAATCTTTTCTGCCAGTATGTCTTCGTTTTGTAAGTTATATTTACGTATCCGCGCTATTATGTTTGACCGGCCCGACAGCTCGCTCACCAAAATCCGTCGCTCATTTCCCACCCAAGCCGGATCGATGTGTTCGTAGGCTCGAGTATCCCGATTCACCCCACTAACATGCATTCCTCCTTTATGGGCGAATGCACTTTTACCCACAAACGGCTGCTGTGGCCGGAAGTTTAAATTTCCGACCTCATAAACAAACCGCGACAAGTCCGTGAACTGGCGAATTGCTTCGAAAGATAGAACCGAGTACCGATTCCGCTTTTTGAACGCCAGATTGGCCACCACGGAAATCAAATCAGCATTGCCACAACGCTCTCCGATTCCGTTGATGGTTCCTTGTACTTGGACCGCCCCGGCATCGACCGCGGCTAAAGTGTTGGCCACGGCCAAGTCACCATCATTGTGGCAATGAATTCCAACTGGGACGGGAAGCCGGCTTACCACCTCGGCTGTAATTTGCGCGACTTCCTCCGGAAGACTCCCCCCGTTTGTGTCGCACAGAATCACGGTCTCCGCTCCCGCTTCTGCAGCGGTACGGAGCACCTCCCAAGAGTAACCGGGATCCTCCTTCCAACCATCGAAAAAGTGTTCCGCATCAAAGAATACCCGGCATCCATGCTTGCGCAAATAAGAAATCGTGTCGCCCACCATGTTCAAATTTTCGTCCAGCGTAGTCTGGAGGACCCGGGCCACCTGAAATGCCGAAGCTTTGCCCACAATCGTTACAAGTCCCAATTGACACGCCAAGAGCGTCCGCAGCGCGGGATCGTCTTCCACGTGCACATTCTTCCGGCGTGTCATCCCGAACGCGACAATCTGAGTAGCACCATGCGGTAATTCCCTAATATGGTGAAAATACTGATAATCTTTATCGTTCGATGCTGGGTATCCCCCCTCTACGTAGTCGAATCCTAAGGCAATCAGCCTCTTCGTGATAAGAAGCTTATCCCGTAGAGAAAAACTCACCCCCTCCGCCTGCGCCCCGTCGCGGAGAGTGGTATCGTAAACATAAATTCGGCGCGGTTTGGAGTCGATTTCCCCCCAACTCTTCCCGGAACTCCCGTCGGGATTAAGCTTTTGCATCTCCACGTGGCAGCTCCCAAAATGGTCTGGTCTACTTCCACCGCCAAGGAAACCTTAAGGACCTCAAATCGCCTTGGCCCGTTTGCCGAATGCATCGAATGGAGACAGTGTTTTGCTACCCAATGTCAACGGGCAACGTGTTTTTTTCGTTACAGGCACTCATCTCCGGTCCAGCCTATCAGCCTGCCGGAAGAATACGGTGCTTCAGGAAATCTCCGAATTGTGAAGAATACGGTTCTTGAGGACATCCGCAAATTGGTAGGACCGAAATCTGCGACTTGTTACCAGCAGCAAGCTTAACTACCGAAATCATCGCTGTGCCAACAACATATCGCCGGCAATTAAAATACAAATATCACCATGTTCGTCATTTAAGTCGAAAAATGTGACTTGTGCATATGCAAGGGAGGAAATGCATAGGAGTCAATCGAGCAATCGAACTTACCACAACGTGTGGAGCTTGGGCGCCCGCCAAATAAAAACCCCTCAGGAAAATTCTGGCCCTGAGGGGTTCTTTGTTGTTTATTGGCACTAGGCTAAATCGTTTGCCCCCAGGACCCGCCATTCATTCCCACATTTTTCTCCATCCGATCCCCCTACGGGGACCGGATAATCAGACCGAACGAAACGGCGGGTCGTGCGAGCAACGGACAGCTCATTGAAATCTGGAAATCTCGGCGAATTCAGTATGGTGATGTCGGATTCTGACGGTACTAAAACGGTGGACCCCTTGGGTAACCTCGTGCGGCATAACCCTAAAGTAGTTTAGCCCCTTCGAGGGTAAACGGGAAGTCCATCTGCCGCCAAATTTTCCAAAGAAAACAAAGCAGCCTCGCCAATGTGCACCGGGTCCTCCACCCTCAATAAAGGGCTGTTCTTTTTGGAGACCTACCATTCTGGCCCGGTGCGCCCTTTAAAACGGGCCAGAGCAAAGTCCCAATTGACAACCGACCAAAAGCCTTCCACAAATCGGGCTCGCTCATTGCGGTAATCAATGTAATACGCGTGCTCCCACACATCGATTGTCAAAATGGGCTCTTTCTCATACCGAAGGGGTGTGTCGGCATTGGATAGAGCCATTATGCTCAGCTTGCCGTCCGCATCTGATGCCAACCAGGCCCACCCACTTCCGAAGAGGGTGACAGCGGCATCCGAAAAGGCCTTCCGAAATTGCTGAAAGCTCCCAAAATCCCGATCGATCGCGGCCGCCAACTCTCCTTTGGGCTCTCCCCCTCCAGATGGGGACATACAATGCCAATAAAACGTGTGGTTCCACGCCTGACCTGCATTGTTGAAGACCGACCCACTACTTTTCTTTACAACCTCGCGAAGCGACATTTCTGCTTCTGGCTTGCCTTCCACCAAGGCATTCAGATTACGGAAGTAAGCTGCATGGTGCCGTCCGTAGTGAAACTGAATCTGCTCCTCCGACAAATACGGAACCAACGCATTCATAGCATACGGTAGCGGCGGTTGAGTGAAAGCCATTTGAGAACCTCCCTTTTGTTGCATCCCGAACAAACCCGCTTCCAGAACCCGTGACGAAAGGACCCAAGCACAACCCACGCTAGTTCCGGTTCCTAACAGTTGGCGACGCGACAGCCGGGCAGCATCATCAGACATTCGGAAGGCCTCCTTTAAGAGGGGTGAGTATAGCTGGAGCCAGGGCACTTACGAAAGCAACCGCTCTCGCAGTTTAAGCGACAATTTTAACCGAAAAAATTGCCACTGCAAGTCTTTCGGTGGCTTCCTCGCCTGTTCTCTTTAGGTTTCACAATCGGGGGGCTCTCACGACCTCGACTCCCAACAAAAGGTGCGAGATAACTCCCCGGCGATCCGGCTGTTTTCAATCGGGGATTCTACCGTGTGCCAACCCGCGAGGCTTAGGAGAGCCGCACCTCTCCACGCCCTTCCCCGCCAGCAAGCTTTTAAGGTGCCTTTTGAGAAACCCGGCATCTGTGCTGCGCCTCACCGAAAGGCAGCGGGGACCTGATCAACACGAAAAACTTGAATTGCGAACGGCATGGGCCGCTCGGCACAAGCTCAATCATCGGTTTCTGAGCCGCCTCCAGGGGTCTTCGTAGATCCCTAGCACATAACCCTTTCAGAAGTTCAGATACTTCTCTCACAGTAAACTACCAAAGAGCCGAGACCGAGCAACCCATCAGTCCACGAGAACGATGCTTGGCGATGGGCAAATTATCTCAGGATGACGGAGTGACAGTTCCGCAGAAAGTTAGTTCTTCTGAGGCAACACTTTGCATCGCCCGCGGTTTGTGACGGAGCGGCCCCCACCCGGTCGATGAGCAAACAATTTTGGGAATCAGAGATTTATCGGTTCGGGCGTCCGCTGCTCCTCCTATTCCAAAAAATAACAGATTATCGACAAGGAGTTCTATCAAATTATCAACAGAGGCTCAAAGGTTCCAAAAGGTGAAAATAGATGCTTTCAACCGTTTTGAATTACCTCGCCACCCCACCTAGGCCAGCTCTACGCGAATTGTCCGAGAAAAGAGGCAAGGCTGTCAACAACTGTGGAATCTATCAACAATTCCCTGCGGAGATAGCACACCACCCGGACAGCACCGGAGGAAAGCGTCCTTCGTGTTTCAGGCTAAAGGGAGGCCTCTCTGTGGGCCAATTCGTCACCATTCAGGCCTTAACGAAGCGATGAGCCACAACCCATTTGACTCAGAGCCCGACAAATTTGAGTCAAACTGCTATCTGTCTTTTCGCTTCGAGCTAGGTTTCTCACTTTCCGCGAGGGTTCGTGGCACAACCCAGACCTTAATCTCCGTTTCCACTCCCATACCGAGATCTAACTTGATGGTGTAGAGGCCTAGCTCCTTGATGGTTCCCTCCATGAGGACCTGCTCGGCCGTGATTTGGGTAACACCGGCCGATTTAAGTGCTGCTACAATCTCGTTTCGTCCCACAGAGCCGTAAAGATGCCCCTCCTCAGTCGCGTTTACTTCAATGGTGAAGCTCTGCTGGGCGAGCTGTTGAGCTAAAGCCTTACGAACGGACAGCTTGGCCTCCTGCACTTGCAAGAGCCGAAGCTTATATTTTTCTACCATCTTTCGGTGGTATTCCGTGGCAATAGTTGCAAGCCCTCTCGGCAACAGGAAATTGTTCGCGTACCCCCGTTTTACCTCAACGATATCCCCCGGCTCCCCCAGATTCTCTACTGGGTGAACGAGGAGAACTTGCACTCCGCCGTTTGGACCAACCGGCAACGGACGGGCGAGGCGACCTTTCAACTTCCTCTTCCCCATAAACGTCATCCCACTGCTGAAATTCAAATTTGAGCGTTTCTAGTGTACACGCAACCTTACCAAAATAGCGGTGGTCACAAAACCACCGTAAACCTCTTACCGCTGATGTGTGGATCAAAATGGGAGGTCATCAAGAGGTGAGGTTTCCTCGGGAAACTCGCGCGGCTGCCCCGAGGTGGGCCCTGATTCACCAGCCTGAGCGGTTGGCGCACCCTGGTCAGACACCAGCCCTCGACCAAGCATGCGCATCCGCTCCGCCACCACGCGGAGCCGCGACCGGCGTTGCCCATCGCTTGTTTCCCACGTATCCAGCCGTAATCGCCCTTCCACGAGGACTGGCGAGCCTTTACTAAGATACTCGCTGGCCACCTCCGCCGTCCTTCCCCACAAAGTGACCTCCACAAACACTGGCTCGTCTACCCACTCCCCATTCGGGTTTTTTCGCCGCTCGCTGACAGCCAGCCCGATATCCATTACAGGTATACCGCTGGGAGTGTAACGCAGTTCAGGATCTCGAGTCAAATTACCTAAAAGAATCACTCGATTGAAGCTGGCCATGGACCTTTCTCCGGCAGATGGAGAACCCTACCCGACCCTCCTGCTCACGCTCGGCGTTTACAGCAACGAGCCATTTCGTCCCCAAGGTCAATTACATAGATTAACGCCGAAGTCAACCCCACTTGCCTCCACCCGCCCCAACTTAGCCAATATCGTCTTCCAAGCTGGGGATTTCTTCAGAATCTTCGTCCACCAAATCCTCGTCAAAACCCTCCTCTCCTATCGGGACTGGCACAGCCTCTGGCTCGACTTCGCGCCACGCCGCCTGACCACTTCGAGCATGCTCCACCAGCTTATCGGCAATTCGCTCGTCAATACGGAGGATCATCACTCGTAAGATGTTCGAGTTCAAGTAACACTGTCGGCGAAGTTCCGCTAGCCGGGAACCATCTAACCGAAAATAAGTCAACCAATACACGCCTTTCCGATGTCCCTTGATGGGGTAGGCTAAACGTCTTTCGTCCCACAGACGGCTCACTAAAATTTCGCCACCCACCGACTCGATCAATTGGTTGACAACGCCTGACACTCCCACCGGATCGTGAGCGTAGCGAACCGGATCCAGCAGAAAGAGTGCTTCGTAAATTCTTTGCGCCAACTTACGCCTCCTTTGTTTTAGACTTTACCTCTTTCCAACCCCGGCGCAACTCACCCGCGAGAACCAATCGAAGCCGACGATTTTCGCTTCGAGTTTCACACTGCTGCCTTCAACTTTAACTGTGTTCCGCTGCATTCTTTGAAGATAGCTTGTTATCTTCGTCCCTCATGAGCCGCCCACGAAACATTCGGGCCACTTTGTAACGTGAGTATTGGATTCCCACTTTCCGAAAGCAGGCCAAGCGATCCCCCGGCTCGGGGAAATCGAATATGCACTTTTCACCAACTGTTTTCTTTAACTCAAATCCTTAGCGTAACAGGTTTGCTGCGATGAGCACCCCAAACCGAGCGATCCAAGCGAACCCATCACATTTTTTAAATAGCATTTATAAATGTTGGGCGGCAAGGTGAGCACCGCCCATTTTGCGGTGCTCTTCGTGCCGACCGTCCTCGCTTCCAGCCCTAATTCGGGCCGCTTCCAGGGTGACAACCTACTCCTGACTGAAGAAATCGGAAATGGCCCCCCGTGGCCCGGAAAACGTGTTGTTCGATCCCGTTCCCCCGGAAGCATGATGACCCGGCTCTAACCATCGAGGTCCATTGTACCGGTCCATGCAGTAACGAATTCCGTGCTGGACCCAGTCCAAAACCGCTCGGGAAGCATGCTCCAGAACAGGTTCCAAAACTTCCCGTTCTGCACCGGTGAACTGTCCTAGCACGAAATCCACAGGATTTCCGTCTGAGGGTAAGGGGCCGATGCCGACGCGGAGGCGCGGGACGGATGACGTACCCAGTTGTTCAATGATATTCGCCAAACCACGTTGACCACCTGCCGAGCCCTCCGGCCGAAACCGAACCCGCCCCAAAGGAAGATTAAAATCGTCGCATATTACCAACAAGTTTTCGAGAGGCAGCTTTAAATATCGCACCGCTTCCTCCACGCTCCGGCCGCTCAGGTTCATGAAAGTGCCAGGGGCCAGCAGGAGAAGCTTGGTTCCCTCGTATTGTCCTTCGTAAAGCAGTCCACTAAACCGCGACCGGGGCCCGGAAGCGTCGATGCGCCGTGCAATCCGCTCTAACACCTCAAATCCCACGTTATGCCGAGTGCCGGCGTACTTTTTCCCGGGATTGCCTAAGCCCACTACCAACTTGTAAACACTCACTGGGTAATCGGCCCGCGTGAGACTGCCCAAAAGTCGCCCACATCGCTCCCAGAGTTTTTGTGACCAATTAGTTATCACCCACAAGCCGGCTGTCCTAACACCAGATCAGAGTCAGTTGAAGCCCTAATCCTCCTCGGGTTCTTCTTCCTTTTCCCGCCTTCGAATCAGCTCCGGCTCGCGTTCCGTAAGGGTAGCGGGAGCCTCCTCGGCCTCGGGGATTTCCGCCGGGATCACACAGCGAACCACGATCGTGTCGGTGTCGGTGAGAGGGGCCGCTGATTTGGGCAACGGAAGCTGACCTACGGTGATATTCTGCCCTACGTCAAGATCGTTGACATTGACATGAATTTCCTCGGGTATTTCCGCTGCCTCGCATTCTAATTCGATCTGATGAAGAAGTTGCTCCACCACTCCGCCTTGTTTGGTGCCCCGAGCCTCTCCCCGAAGATGAATCGGAACGGTCACCCGGATCCGATCGGTAGCCGATACCCGAGCAAAATCGACGTGTAGAATTTCCACCCCCCAAGTGTCCCACTGGACTTCCCGGATCAAAGCTTCTTCTTGGACATCGCCAGTAAGGCGTACGATCCGCGTTCCGTGCCGGATGACACCTTGTATATCGTGGGCCGGCACGAGCAGGTGGACGTTTGGCTTCTTCTGACCATAGAGGACAGCCGGCACTAGTCCGGCTTTGCGAAGTCGGGTGCACCGCTGAGTGCCAAATTCCGTGCGAAGTCGCACTTGAAGCTGTTCGATCATTTTGCCGTTTGGTCTCCAAAAAAACAAAAATTTACTTATCTAATCACGTTATGCTTGTTTAATGACGCTATGCTTGGGCCGCCACCCACGCGACAACACGCGGTCACGTTCTAGACCCTCAATTCGGTCGGACCGTCACTCTTGGCATGCGGCCAAGATACAAGTTTTCAATTTTTTTGTATTAAGCTCCCAATTGCAAGAGACTCTCCGCCAGGTACCGGCGTCCTTTAATCTTCGGATTCCAAAATCGACCCCCGGACGCCACATCGGAACAATTGTTATAATTTTTCTAAACATCGTCTAACCCTTCCGAATATCGCCTAAATTCTCGGAAAGACAAATATTGCTCAAATTATAGGAAAGATGATTTTTCCATTACCCGGAGCACTACCTGAGGGGAATGCTGAACCGGTCATTTTCTTCAGGTCTAGGCTGGCGATTTACTGAATTCACGCGGTAGTCAATTCAAACACTCGCCGACGTCAATTCTTGGCCTGACTCGCATCTCCTAATCGCACCACCGAGAGCGAAAATGAGGCTTAGCCCTCTGTGGCCTTTCCCATAAACCGCTGAATTAAACCCGTGCACGCCACCAAATGGTAACGTTTCAAAAGTTACAAGCGCGGGAAAGAGGAACTCGGCTCGTTTCTGAATGGCACCCCGATGGGTAGCGAAAACACGCTCCTCAAAAACGCCCGCTCTTCTGCCCCCTCTGGCAAGCCGGGCCGTATCCCGCAAAAGTGTCTCAGGCTTTGGGCCCGGTCCCTTCGGCAAGGTGTGCTGGCTTTCGAAAGACAGAAATAAATCCAAGCCATAGCGGGGCAAGGCAAATCGGCAGAGAACAAAGGGACAATTAAGGTCCCCTTGCAACTCACACTTCTATGAAAACCATTCCCTTTGGGGTCGGGGCGGAATTGTAAACGCGGTAATTCTCAGGCGCGAGAAATTGAATTCATCAAGCGTGCCAAACTTGACCGAGCCTTCGAGCCAACCTTAAAATATTTCGAACTGGCAAATACTTGAAAAAATCGAGTGTCTGAGCCGATTCGAATTCTTCGGGGGCATTGGCGGCTGGTTTTTACCATTAAGAGAAACGGGCGATAGGCTTCGCTCCTTCGATCGCTGGTTCTCTTTCAGATTGAGGACCAACAGGTGAGTCTGCTTCAACGCGAAAAAGTGGTGCGTATCTTTGCGTTAGGGGCTTACCTGGCCGCCTTCGCCTTTGGTTCTTTTGTCCACTTCCATGGGGATGTCGGTAGGAGTACCAGACGTGGGGCAGGCGAACGTCCATCCGCTTTGTGGACATCCCATACGTGCGCGCGAGTAAACACTTCGTGTAAAATTTCCATCCGGCGCGAAGTACATCCCGCACCCAAAGATGTTTCCGAAAGTAAGCAACCTAACACAAGCACTTTCGAAACGAATGGCCAGTGGGAGCTAGCCTCATCAAGCTCCTCGGACGCGTGCCCCAGCTGCCGTTTCTTGAGTATAAAATCAGTTTCAGTGGGGTTCTGCCCATCAATTAGTCACGAATTAATTGCCTTCTACGCGAGTACCCAACGAGCAGCTTTAGTCTTTTCAAACCATCCCAAACCCTTTCTGCCAAGGGCACCGCCTTATCGAAACTCATAAACAGTCTTCGGCGCAGGGAGCTGACCAGCTGTATGCAGGAGGAGGCTAGCGACTTATTTCCTGTACCTCCGGAAATCTAAATCCCCTTGAAGCAGCGGTCAGCGCACCCAGAAGGAGATGCTCCGAATTTCGAGGCCGCGCACTTGTCCGCATGGACCGTGCTTTCTCAGCTAGCAAAGAGGTCTTTTAGATCCCTTCCGAGCTGTTAAGTCGCCGCAACAACAAGGGACGGCCAGGATGCGTACGGCCTCGCGCCGAAGTGCCCCATCATCCCACGCCGGGGCGTTAAACGGCGAGATAGGCGCACGACTTAATTGTGTGCACTTCCATTCTAGGTCTGCAAGCGACTAACTTTTTTCCACACCTAATCTCACGCCACGGACAACTTTAGAAATAGAAATAAACAGCTTTTATCGTAGGAGCTTGCCACTATGGCCACGAAAGGTTTACTGCGTCGACGTGCTGGCTTCACCTTGGTCGAACTCCTGGTGGTAATCGCCATAATCGGTATTCTGATCGCCCTACTTTTGCCGGCGGTCCAGGCAGCTCGCGAGGCAGCCCGACGGACCCAATGCACAAATAACCTCAAGCAGATCGGCTTGGCACTTCACATGTATCATGATGTGTACCATCGCTTGCCAGCCGGCTGGGTCGGGGTCGATCCACAATGGCCGTCGCGCCCATGGGTGGCCGGCCCAACCGGTTGGGGCTGGGCAGCGGTAATTTTACCCTTCCTGGAGCAGGCCAATGTCGAGAAAAATTTTATTGACTATCGGCTATGGGTTACTGATGTGCGTCATGAGACCGCTCGTTCGTTTTTGATTGCAATTTATCGATGTCCATCGGACATCGGAAAACCGACGTTTGAACTGGAGGATCTTCTTCACGAAGACGACCCAGATCATTCGCACGATCAGCACGAGGACTTGGAGTTTGCAATATCTAATTATGTGGGTAACTTCGGTCCAAACGATATCCACGACTGCGAGAATCTTTCTGCGGGGTTACAGTGCGCCTCCGAGGGTACGTTCTTCCACAACAGTTTCCTCAGTTTTGCGCAAATTACCGATGGCCTCAGCCAAACTTTCCTGGTGGGTGAGCGGGCTTCCGACCGGGGATACGCCACATGGGTTGGCACACCACCCGGTCATCAGTGTTTCCCAAGTATGGTTTTGGGCTCAACCGAAATCAAGCTCAACTATCGTGGCCCCCACGCCCACGGTTTCTCTAGCTTCCATCCAGGAGGGGCAAACTTTCTTCTTGGAGACGGTTCGGTGAGATTTGTCAGCGAAACAATTGACTTTCCTGTTTACAAAGCATTGAGCACGAGGTCTCGTGGTGAACCAACCGGCCAGTGAACCTCGGGTGATAAAATCCGGTTCAAGGCACACAGACAATATCGCATGAGCCGGAAGTATACCGCCGCGACGTGAGCTGCGAGTTCTTCGGACAAAGGCCGCGTCCAAACACAAAGTGGCAAAGCCCCGCCCAAATGGAACTTTAAACTCGAAGACCACTGAAGTTTTGGACAAGAACCTTTTGTTCCCGCGCGCCTTTTGTCAGGAGTGCGGCGTCTCACGAGCCGCCGAGCTCGGCCAAATGGCGAAAGCCTAAACCCGGTCCGCAAAGAACTTCGGTGCCCACGGAGCCATCGGTAATGCGAAACATCCCAGGATAAGCGTCTTCCCAACCGCGATTGGCAGCGGGGCAATACTGGCGGGCGTTTCCTTCGATGGCGGCCACGCCCGGAATCCGTGCGGACAAGCTCGCTGAATGTAAAAACGACGCCCCCGGACACGTCAAATCCTGGACACATAAGAACATGCGATATTTTTGGGCTGCAGCGGCAGCCAGAAGGGCCTCGCTGTGCCCTTTGCAAGCCTTGAGAGCTACCCCGGAGTAACCAAGCTCGCGGGCAAGCAAGAGACTTTCGAAGTCCACAAGCGACTCATCAATGACGACAGGTTTGATTTGTGCTGCCTGGTGCATTCGATTCTCCGGGTGGGCCGCAAGATCGCGGTGGGTGGGCTGCTCCAAGTACTGCAGCCGATCAAATGCCTCCGGCGAACTTTCCCTCACCTTCGCCAAAAACTCGAGCACGTACTCCACGGAAGAACACCGCTCGTTAAAGTCGGCCGAATACCACCAGTGCGAGCATCCACGGCGTTGCTGTACTTCCGAGGTTACTCTCTCAACGGAAAGCATTCGTTCCACGTCCCAGGCGAGGTCGTCACCTGCCAATTTGACCTTCAAATGGGTCAGCCCATTATACAAAATCCATTCCCCTAAGGTTTCGGGAAGACCATCGCCAATAGGTTGGGAGACGTCTGCTGGCGTCAACGGGTCAAGTGCCCCGATCAAGTGGTACAGCGGCATCCTTGGTTTAGGTTCCCTAAGTGTGTACCGGTCAAGATATTCGCCCACAAAGTCTTCATTCAGATATGTCGACAAATCGTAGTTGACGAATTCCGGCCCAAGAAGGTTATAAGAATTTTCTCCAAGGGCCTTGCCATACGCATCGAAGAGAGCAGCCTCCACAGGGCTTGCTGCCACAAGCTGCGCTAAGCGAGGCATAGGCTCGGCAAGCCCCATCTCCTGGACAACTACCTCGGCCAAACGTGCATACGATTCTCCCAATTCCTTGGCAATCTCCAAGGGATGGCCTTCACCACGGTACTGCCTCGCTTCCTCTACCACACGATGGGCGAGCTTGATCATTGCCTCCAGCGTAAGATCGGCGGGGACACAACCTGAGGGCCATGCCCAAATATTCCCCATGGGCATCGACCCATAACCACGACCACGCTTTCCAGCGCGGGTTTCCACATCCAGTTGGACATCAAAAATGACCGCGTCTGTAACGACACGTCCCCCGAATTTTACCGGTGCTCGATAGGCATATTGCTGCGTGGTCGCGCCAATTTCAACAATACGAATGTCGGTCGGTTTACTCATGAGCGGTACCTTTGTCGTATGTTGCGGCACGGAAAAAATTGTTAACAGCTCTGCCCCAAATAGCTATCCCGAGCAGAAGCTGGCGCCTCAAACCTCCCCCGTTTGCGCTCGTAAAGTTCCGAAAACGTGACATTCATCCGAAAGCTACCGGTCCGTGGGAAAGCCGCACCGTTTGCGGAACCAAATATCCCCACGATCCGCCAGGACTTTTGCCCAAAAGCTACCGCCGACACCGCCCCGCCCTGGCTAATCGGAAGGCATTTGCCAAACGAACCTAAACTAAGTTTTTACGCACAGCCCAAACGGCAGCTTGCGTGCGATCAGCCACACCCAGCTTACGGAGAATATGTTGGACATGCTCTTTTACCGTCTCGTAACTGATTTTCATGGCCTCTGCAATTTCCTTGTTGGTGAGCCCACTTGCCACATGACGTAAGACCTGATATTCGCGGTGCGTCAGAGGCACATCGATCTCCGAGGGCAGACGCGGTGTGGCCAGAGCCCCAGCGACACGTCGCAATTCGTCACGCGTCCAAACGGATTCCTTATTGGCCGCCCGCTGAATTGTTTCCACTAGCTTTTCCCGGCTACAATCCTTAAGCAAAAAGGCATTGGCCCCGAGTGCCACAGCGCGGGCCACATAGCTGGGGTTGTCGTAATTGGAAAGCATTACCACCGGCAAATCAGGATGGGAAAGCCTTATCAGTGCCAAGGCGGTGATTCCGTCTCCGTCGGGCATGCGCACATCAAGAAGCACCACATCTACCGGATGCTGCGTTACGTAATTGACAGCAGCCGTACCCGTGGTCACCTCAGCTACAACATCGATATTGGTATCCGCCAACAACGTTCGCAGCCCTGCACGAGCCATTTCGTGATCGTCAGCAATTAAAAGTCGAATCTTACTGGTTTTAGCAGAGTGCATCAGCCAGCGCTCCCTATCTGCGATCAACAGTACTTATGGAATCCAGAAATCGACCCATCTCCGTAACTTTGGAAAAAATTGGCTTCACCTGGTTGCTTTCCGACGCAATGCCCAGCCAGGAAAGGTGACACCACACCCAAATGTTCAGCGTCCTTTCAAAAACTTCACCCAAGCAAGCCGGGCTAGCACACTTCATCCTTCAGGTATCGGCGAATGTTCCATTTTCCGTCGAAGCTGACAGTGCGCTCACGGGAATACATGCGAAAACACGTGTTCCCCGTTGCGGCGCGCCCTCTATCGTTATCCATCCCCCGAGTCGCCTTACTCTCGAGGTAAGAGACCGAAGACCAAGGCCTTCACCTCCGGAGGAACTTGCGGACAAACCTTTGCCGAAATCGCGAACACAGATTTGAAGAATGCTTCCCACCACTGCCAAACTCAGCCACACCTCGCGCGAGTCGCTATGGCGAAGAGCGTTGCTTAAGGCTTCATGAACCAGCTGTACCACTTCGCGGCAAAGCGAAGCGGAAATGACACCCAAATTCCCACCAAATATCCCCCGAACCGTCCTTCCCGGTACCTCCAGAAGCCGGCATAGCTCCACAATCTCCGACCGCAGATCGACACATTGCTCCGGGGCCGACTCTTCGCCTTCCCACTTCCGGATATAGGCCCTTAGCTCCTGCAAGGCACGCCGAATCTTCTCCCTGGCTGCCCGAGCCCTCTCTGCAACAGTGTCCGAAAGGCTCCCGGAAGCAAGAAGAATTTCAAGGTCAACGACGGCGGCCGCAAGCCATTGCACCGGACCATCGTGAAGTTCGTAGGCAATCGACCGAAGATCCGTGAAATGCCCCGCACCTTGTTTTTCCGAGGAGGCCGATTCACTTCCAGAGAAACAGAAGCTTGCGGTGTTCATCCCACACCTCTTAGGCACGCCGGACAGCCCCGACATACGCCTCTCGGTAATCCTTCAGAAGCCGCAAACCGCAGCCACATCTATTTCATTCTACCGAATCGAGGGGGATAATTCCATACTCGAATGGCCACCCGATTATAGAAAATTACCCCCTTTAAAGTGGGGTCTATTTGCTCAAGCCCTTTCGTATCGACCAGAGCGCATTTCCCGCCTGGAGGGCCAGTTTGGGAGTCGAGCTCGCGAGTGGAGACGGCAGGTATCGAGACTATCGGCCTGACTCACACGAAAGTTGAGCTTTCGTAGCCGGAGGAAAGTGGTAAGATGCCCCTGACCACAGGGAAGGGGTCTTATCGTACGGAACTCGAGTATAAATTATAGTCATAGAAAAACCCCCTTAATGGGGAGTTTCGAAATTTCAAGAGTTCAACACCTTAAAGACCTTAAGTCAAGAAAATCTGAAGGGGTTTTTGTGACCATCAAGGGGCCAAGTTCACGGCCCCCCATGATCAGAAACCCCGACGCCAAGTTTTGCTAAGAGGTATGCCAACCACCCCTCAGGGGAAGGACTGTTACGCCTCAGCAGAAGGACTATTTCGAAGAGTAGAACAACACGAACCGGGCTCCCACGGCTTGGCTTCCGGCAGTGACCAACAGGGATTCTTTAAATTCGATCGGGTTGAGGTGGAAAAATTTCCAGCACAGGGTTCCCTCGCGTCCGCTGAGCAAGGCCCGGAAATTCCCTGATCTTCCCACCCAACCGTCCAACGTGTCGCACCCCCAACCTTCGACGGGGCGATTGTCCACAATGACGGAAAAAACCCCACTGTCGCCTTGGGGGGGAACTTCATAAACCAACCCGACAAGCCTCCCTTCTCCGGAAAGCCGGACCAGCTCCCCATTGGAAGCCGACGGCAAGTAGCGTCCCCGCAGCCGCCAGAACCCTGCTAAATCTTCCGTCGCCCGTCGCTCCAGTGCCACCGACAACTCTACCTCCCGAAGCGTCCGTCCCCCTCGGTTGACCAAGTAAGCCTCCCAGCATGTCGCGAAAGGCATGGGCAGAAAAAGAGTGAATCCCCTTTGATCAGCGAATACATAATTCTCGTAATTTCGCAATAAAGCGGGAAACACCAAACGAACAGGTGCTTCCAGGGAGGGCGTTTTTTGTCCATCGGTGTAAATTTGAATCCATAGATCGTTATTTTCCAACACACGCCTGGGTGCCGAAAGTTTCCACGATCGCACGATACCGCTTCCGTCCACTGTTAAGACTTTCTTGGTATCCCCGGGGCCAATCTCCATAGGCTCCGATACCAGCTTTTCATAGGGAGAGAACTCTTGGTAACGACCACTGCCCAACCAACGTAGAATGGCATTTGCAGCATCGTACCAGCCCCGTGGAAAGCTGCTCGGGATATCCCGAAAGCTTTCGACCTCACTACCGTTGGGAAAACGCACCACGTCAAGGTAGAAGCGGCAAGCTGACGTATCGCTGGCCTCGATTCGCAGCCGCCGACCAAAGGGCAGACAGGTTAGCAACGGGTTCCGATCTTTCCCTAAAGTCGGCAAATGCGTATGCCAGTTCGAGGGCGTGACCTCAAACCGCGGTTCTGTGTCGCCATCGAAGAAAAAGCGCAATTTACAACTGCTGCCGAAATGTGTGATTCCTGTCACTGCCCCAGGGCCAGTTAAGTCGGCCAGAACTACATACTTTTGACGTGCCTCGCTCTCCGCGAGGGACTCACCTGCGCCATCTCCACCCGGTGCTGTGGCAGCTGCCTCTGAGCCTTGGACCCGTGGAATTACGGCGGCAAAAAGCCGTTGCGATGTCAAGGTTGTGGGAAGGGCCAACCGCACCGGATTAATTACCCGATCGAATACTTCGGCCACAGGAGACAATGAGCGCGGCTGATACCACGCGGCCAACCCCAAACCGTCGGGGAGTTCTAGAATCGTTACCTTTCTTAGGCGAATCCACGCCCCGTGGTCTTGGAAACCAAGCCATCCGTAAAGCTGCCGATGCCGAAGTTCGGGATGATGGTATGTGTTGACATGTTGCACCAGCTGACCGTTCATCCAAGCGGAGATCATGTATCCTTCCGCCTTGACGACGACCTGGTTCCACTGCTCCGAACGATCAGCTCGAGCCAGCGGCGGCACATGACCGTAAACAGCCATCATGGGCTGATCTTGAATCACAGCATCGTACGGGGTGTCCAACAGCTGGAGCTCCATCCCGTCTGCTGTAGGCCAACCGGCATGGGGCGTTCGTAAACCAAGGCCCGAGTTACCTCCTTTTTGCAGCTTAAACTCCATGTACCACACGAAATTGCCGTAAGTTTTTTCTGTCCGCAGGTAATCGCCCGCGCGACCGGCAAGCACTACTTCCTCTTTTTCGTATCGCCACCGGCGGATGTCCCCCCGCGTGTACCACCCCGAGAAATCCCGACCATTGAACATCGGACTTCCCCGCGGTTCTTCCACCTCGAATCCCCAGAAGCTAGCCTCGCCTTGTGCTGGCACAACCCCGAGCCCGAGCCTTTTTTCTGGGGAAAATTCCACATCGTAGAGGCGATGCTGGTTAATAGTTACTTCAATCTTCTCCCCTTTTCGCACAATTCGAAGACGGTTTGTCCGAAGTGGTCGAACCCCCAGTTGTCGGCCGGCAGCCAGCTCCTGATCCCCGTAAACGAGACGTCCACATTCCTCATCAGGGGAAAGATACAGTCGTAACTCCGCTCCGCCGGGAGCTTCCGGCATTACAACAACCGCCACCCCTCCCGGTTTGACCGACCAAAACAGCTGCAGATCGAAATCACCGAACGTCCATCCAGAAACCAGCATTGGAGCCGGAGCTTCCGCTACAAACTTTCCGGCTTCCAGGCGCCACCCTTCCAGGGAAACACCATGGTCCCATCCCACAAACGAATCTGGTCGCCCCAATTTCACTCGAACTCCCTGCCCGTAAACGTTGTCGGCCCGAAGTCCATAACTCGATAAGGTACAAATAGCTAGCACGGCCCAATGTTGGACGTTTATTCTTCGCAAGGTCATAGCCAGCCTATCCTTTCTTCTTCATAGTAACAACCAAACCGCTCCGCAGCTATTCAAGTCGTCAACAACAACCTGAGTATCTTGCTCTGAATTGGCTGAATCTGTCCGCCCCTTCGGCAACCAATCTATGGAAACCTAAGCCACCTACGTTTAATGTGGGGAAAACGAGAGGGGGGAGAAATCCGTCCCGGTCACAGCCGGCTAACCAAACCCATACAGGCTATCCAAACCCTTATACTTTAGAAGCACGCTCGGCGCCGACTGATAAGGCACGCAAGCTCCTTTCCCAAGATTTTGCTTCGCCCGCATGACCGATGCAAGCGTTGCGATCCTTAAGTTTTTTCGCGAAATCGCAACGGGCCTCGGGGAAAGTGTTTGCTGCAAAAAGGTTTTCCAGTTCTGAGGGACCTGAGCTACATCGCTACGCAGCACATGAGGCTGCCTAGTTCAGGGCTCGATCGTTTTGGCCCAGACTCTGCCCAAAATACCAGCAGTTTAAACAGCGCCGACTGTGAGAAATTGGAGCGCGGTGCGACGCCGCGGACTGCTGGCGGGTCGAATCCGTCTGCGATGCCTACAGAAGGATGCCTGGCAGTGAGGATCCTTAAGGGATTTGGGAAAAAAGCTTGGAGACGAGGTTGCCTTGCGCCTTCGAGTGACTTTTTTGCCTAGGGTGAAACCTCGTGGCCGTGGCTTAACGTGAGAAACAGGCTCCGCTTACAAGTTTGCAAATCGGTCATGGTGAGCAACTGCTTAACCACGATTGAAACGCGGAATTTCCGCTCCCAAGGTGCCTTGCCCACCTCGATTCCATGCAAGCTCAACTTTTTTCACAGGGACTGAGTAGCGCTGGCACCTTCCTGGGCCGAATCCGCAAAGGTGCAGTACTTCTCCATTTTTACCCGGGTACCTTCCAAGCGATATCGAATGCCCCGCCAACTCACACCGGTTACGAAGAACGTGGCAATGATTGCTGCGGCATTGAAAAACTGAGTCACCGGCATTGCGAGGATGAGCTTTGTCCACACACGAGGGGTAAGCCAAGTGGCCTTCCGACCTTGCCCACGAACCACATTCTGAACGGCTTTCTCCACGGCATGAACAATTACCACGTTGCCCGCCCAATAGCCTAGCAGCACTCCGAGGACAATCGCGAAAGCAATCCACCTGCCCAAAAGCAGGGCGACGAAACAAAAGGCCATCGCGACACCAAGAGCCAACGACGTTCCCAAACCGTGACCAAGTACCCATGGCCAACCGGGGTGGTACAGCTTGCCAACCAGAAGCTGTCGGGTTATCCACGGGAAAAGTTTGCGCACAGAACAGCTTTCCCGATTCACCATCAGAATGGTCGGAACAAAGCGAGCTTCCCAACCGTGATGACGCGCCACCTGGTAAATTACGGTGTCGGTGGACAGAGAGCGCCGCCACCTCGCCGAAAGCTCTCGATGGCAAAAAAGCACTTTCCGCAACGCGACACTTCCACCCCAGGTGAAGCGGTTCCAAAACATTTGTACCACAGCACCGACATTCCAGATGTACCGAATGAGGCTACCCCATTCTGCCTTTTCGGGCATATACCATCGATTGCCAAAAGTTACACCCACGGATGGATCTTGCAGTGGGCCCACCAATTCCCGAAGCCAGCTCGGGTGGGGAATTACATCGGCATCCAGAAGAGCCACCACTTCGTAAGGTGCCTCGCGGATGACGCGAGCAGCGTGAATAAGAGCACTTCCTTTAAGCGCCCCATATGGATAAACACGTTCGATAACTTCAATCCGTACCTCATCGGCTCGGCGATAGCCCGCCGGCAGCTCCCGCAGCACCTTTACCACCGTTTGAAGCGATGGGTCGCTTTCCGAATCTACCACAATCAGCACGTCGTAATGTGGATAATCCTGGAGGAGCAAACCCCTTAAGCACTCGTAGAGAAACGGATCTCGACCGCGTAAGCACAGCACGCATACGGCTTGGGGAGCGAAGGGATCCGTGTGAGGCTCCGCCGCTTCGTTTGCAACCACCACCGTCCCAACGTGGCTGGCCGTTGCGCGCACTCCTGAAACTGCCAGTTGCAAATTAACACGCTGGGCCCTTAAACAGCTGGGAGAGAAAACAAAGTGGCCCTGTCGGCCATTCGCCCCTGAACCTTTCCGAACAGTTCGGACGAAGGCAACAATTGGTGGTAATTGGATTGCGAAAACGGCAATCAACGCTAGTGCGAGAATGACTGCCGCGAGCGTCATTTACCCACGGTCTCCAAAGGAATGGGTGCACATCGCGGTACGGGCGCGGAAACACGGACCGGTTTTCTCATAAAGAGCCATTCACCCACTGGGCTCATTAAGAGTGCCGGTAGCAACACCAGATCGCCTATCAGGGCCGCGATTAACAGGTGGGCCAAAATCGTTGCAAAACGCCGCATCGGGAGAAAGCTGCTCCCCACAAACAACAAGAACCCGGCAATACAAATCAAGGTTGCCTGGACTAAAGCCCCTCCACAGTGGTCGAAAGCCCTGCGGACCGCATCGGGCACGCTCCGGCCGGACTCTAGTTCCCGCCGAAACCACGTCAGATAATGGACCGTGCCATCCACCGCGATCCCTAAGGCAATACTGGCTGTCATCACCGTGCCAATATCTACTTTTATGTCCCGCAATCCCAGCACCCCAAAAACAAGCACCGAGGGGAAAATGTTGGGGATCATTGCCACCGCCGCAAGGCCAATCCCTCCCAGAACCACCGCCAAGACGAGGGCCACAACCAGAAAAGCGGCCAAGAAACTAAGGAACATCCCCCGCAGCAGGGCATATTGAGCTTTCTCGACGAGGACGGTCATTCCCGTAGGAATGACCTGCACCCCCACTACTCCTGAGGTTGCAAGCACGCGGTCGACCTTTTCTTCGATGTGTTGAAGGACTACTGCATAGTCTGTTTCGGTAAAAGCCGGAAGACGGGCACTAATCCGCCACCACTGACCTAAATCGTCTTCGGCAACCCAGTGGGAGCGCGCCAAATCCTTTAGCCGAGATTCCAAACGGCTGCGGAGGATAGCCCGCCGAACGGTACCTCGCGCGCCACCCCCTTCAGGAATACTCGGCAAAAAAGATGCCGGAGAGGCAACACCCCCAACTTCGGGCACAGACCGCACCTCTTTCTCAATCGCCCGGATCAACTCCAGTCGTTGTAAAATCTCCAACTCACACTGCTTCTCAAACAAGATCACCAGTTCCACGGGGACAAGAGGCCCAATGTGTTCCTCCAGCCAACGATAGTGGGCTAAAACCGGGCTTTCCGGAACCAGCAGGTTTCGCACGTTTACCGAGGTTTGTAGACGCGGAAGCCCCACGGCGGTCGCGGCCAAGGCTGCCGTACAACCCACCAGAAGGAGTCCCCACCGGCGGACAATTAGTAGTCCCCACAAGCTCCAAAAGCCGTGTTGCCACCTTTGCAAAAAAGTTACAAACACGGAAAACCTTAAACCCGAAGAGAATTTGCCTCGGTTTAAGGTACTGCTTTTTTCGGAAAGTCGGTCAGCCTGCTGAGTGATCCAAAAAAGCCGAAGCTCCATCGCGCCCGGCAAAACCGTGAACAAAAGCACCAACGAGATAAGAATGCCAACGCTGGCAATTACTCCGAATTGTCTCACCGGGGTGATTTGGCTGGCTACCAGGGAGAAAGTCCCAATGGCGGTTGTCACGGAGGCGACCACACATGGCCACCACCCTACCTGCAGTGCTGCCCGAACTGCCTGGTGCGGCCCCTGAGCACGCAAATGCTCCTTGAAGTAATTGGACAAGTGAATCCCCCCGGAGACCGTAACAACAAAGACCAGGGGGGCCATGACAGCCAGCACTGCGTTCATCATTAACCCGGAGTACCACACGATGGCCAGCACAATCGCCTGGACTACTGTCGCCACCGCCACCACGGCCAAAGTTTGGATCCAGGACCTCAAAGCCAGAAAAGCGACACCAAACGCAATGATCGCAGCCGGCAGCCCGTAAACAGTCATCACGCGAACACTTTCGCGGTCCACCACGGCGCCGTCGACAACGGAGCCGGCTAGATAAACTTTCTCCGGCGGTATCCCCGCTGCCTGGGAGGCGGCCTGTCGCAACAGCCCTATGGTCTTTTCGCGGTCCTGCCCTGCCTCAGGACTAAGCATGACGTAAGCACAACTGGAAGAGTTGTCTGGGCCGACAAGAAAACCTCGAAGCCGCTCGAGGGCTAACGACCGTGGAAGATTGATCGGCTCCCCCGTGAGCTGACGTAGAACCTCGTAACCGGTGAGGACCTCCGGAAACAGCTGGCGCTCCTCTGTCCCCTTCTCCCAGCGTATCTGACGGACTATCTCAGCGAAGATTGCAAGACGCTGGTCGTCGACAGAGCATCCATCCCAGCTAACGAGAATTGAGTCCAAAATATTGAAGCGGCGAGAAAAATCTTCGAACGTTTGCCTCTCTTGAAATGAGGGCGGAAGCCAAAACGCCGGAGCATTTTTCACCCGGGTCATACTGCCCGCCGCTCCCCACACAATAAAAGGCAGCAATAGGGCTAACACCCCGAGAACAATCGTAGCTCGGCGAATATAAGGGCGGGAAACCATTGACCGGGTATCTCACAATACTTTTGGAATACTTTTGGAAGACCGTCGAAGCTCCCTTGCTGAGGCCTGCCAAGGGTCGGGGAAAGGGAAATCCCCAGGCCAGCCCAACACCGGTTAAACGGCGGGCTACGAATTCAATATCGGCGCCAGGGCAATCTACATCCTATCCAGGACTACTTCCATTTCCAAGTTTGTCGGAACTGGATATCTGATACAGGCTGACCAAATTTTCACAATCAACCTTGTCGTCCAAAATTGCCCAGGTTGCATATTCCACAAGTACTACCAGGCCAGCACCTTTTTAGCTTGCGGAACCCATTTGTGCGGAATCGTTGGTTTAGCCATACCTATCGACAAAAAAAATATGGTGGGGATGAGCGGACGGCAAAAACCCCTCCAAACCCATTTTCCAGTTGTGGTTCCAGCGGAGGTTGTAGTCACTAAGTGCGCCTGCATGAACCAAACCACAAGACTCACCATCGAATTGTTGCCAAAAGGTGAAAATATTTCCAACCTGCCAGGCTGCAGGTTCAACTGCTCCGACCGCAATCAATTTCGACCTTCGACGGGGGGAAAATCCTCGGCGGGAATTTTACGCGCGACCATAACAGGCTAGGGTAAGACGTACTATCATTACCAACTTACAGAACTTTCAAAAACCACCTTGATGTCTTCAAGCTGGCGGAACTCGGTGGCTTCCTTATTCAACGGCCTCGGAGATGAGGCCCAACTGATGCAAACCCCTTAAACCGATGAATTGACCACTTCTCCAACCCCGGACACTTTCGGGCTCAGAACGTCAAGAGCTCAGTGAGTCGGTGGGGCGAGCCTTCAGATCACCTTCGGAAAACCCAGACCGACGGGTCCTATCCCCGAAGGCATCTCTCAAGCTTTCCCCCATTGACGGACATCAACTCTGGAATGGCTAACCGTGACTATAACTTGCCGCTACCTCGCACCATAAAACGTGAAAAGGCTAATCGCTGGCGTGTCGGCACTTTTAATCGAGGATCCTACTGCCGCTAATCGCAAGGGAAACATTACTTAGATGATCATTATCATCTGATCTTTTCTATGCTTGTGTCCTGCGAATTTTTTAGGAAGGCTTGCTCATACGAGGCGCAGCTAGGGCCCCGCTCCGATTACAATCCGACGCGTCATACGCCGCCCGAAAGGTGCCTCCCTCTGCGAATTGCGCCAATAAGCGAAAAAAATCGCACGGAAGTCCGGACATGCCGAAATCGGGCTCTCCCACGCTGAGTGGTAAGCAGGTCTCGAGGCTACAATAGTCCCATCAACCGCCTATCGGAGATAAGACCAACGGAATTGGCCCGTGAAGACAAACTTGCAAGCCCCTTTCCGAAAAGCAGAAAAGTTAGGCGCAGTCAATTGAGCTCGCTTCCGCTCATTGTCCTCGAGCCACATTGGGTGTCAAAAATTCCTTAACCCAGATTGGGCCTTATCCTCACCGGTCGTCGCCCGAGATTATTCCGAACCGGCGCGGGAAGCACCTCTACGTCGCGAGACCCAACATGTTCCGATGGGAAGGGCAATCCGCCAAAACCACTGCCCGAACATGACGTGTTTATCATCCACAAGCTGCACCACCGAAGCCTAGTTTTCCTTTTCGCCCTCTGCAGCATCTGTTTCTAACGGTCCCAGCATGTGATCCGAAGCGGAGGAGGTCACTTCGGCCTCCTCCTCAGCTTCGGCTGAGCGATCGGCGGCATCCTCTTGTGATACTGCCGGTGCCCTGATTTCTTTCGTAGCATCCGCGTGCGGAGTCACCGCGGGTTTTGCAGCCCGTGAAGGCTCCCGAGCTAAGCTGCGCGTCCGCTCCGGGAGTTCCTTTTTGCCCTCGAACGTTCCCGGCGATTTCGCACCAAGAGGCGTCGTCTTTTCAATAATTACCTCGGTCGGTCGTGCCATTCCCGGTCCCACCAGGAACCCTTTGGCGCGGATCCGATCTCCCTCACTGGCCATCAAATAAGCCCGAGGGTCGGTAATATCGACGCGCACCTCCACTGTTTCGGCCAGTTCCACCTCAATCGGCCCCCGCACGTAAATGTTGGGCGGCAAAGCAACCACAGCTTTTCCTTGACGAGTAAAGCCGGTAAGCCGTCCCCGAATATCGAGCACCATCGACTGAGGTAAATTTTGCTCCGCTCCCCGGCCCGAGACGGGCGGTTTCACTTGGCGCCCTCGCTGACCGGACGTTTGCGGAGTCCGGCTTCCCTCCCGCGCATCTGGCCGCAGTTCGCTCTCGCCTCCTTGGATAGAACTCTCAGGAAAAACGCCTAATTGCGTGTCAGCATTCGAGTAGTTGACCGTAAATACCAAGATTGACTGAACAGGTTCCTCAACCACCGACTTTCGTAGCTCAACGCGTGCTATAAACCGGACAAGTTCGCCGGGACGGAGGAACTCTTTCGTCGCCGCTCCTAACACTTCGACCTTTGTGGTGGGCATAAGGTGCAACGTCCAGGCCTGACCTTCCGGACTGACCATCCTAATCATTCCCGGGGCTACACCCTGAATGAAACCGGTGCCCTCAAATTGGGGCAATTCCTGGCCGAACCCACCTGGCCTGCCGGGTCCTCCCTCCCACGCAGGGCCGCCGGGGCGCGGCGCCTCCATCCCCGGGCCGTGCGGAATTTGTGCCGAAGATGCCCAACCATGCCCCGCCGTAAAGACTACGCCAAGGACAAAAGTTAATCCAACAAGAAATGTTTGCAACAAAGAGGAAATCCTCGCGAAACTCGTTGAGCACGCATCCGAGTCATCACGCAAAATGCGACGCCGGTTCATGGTTTAGCCTCCTGGAAATTGCCCTGCCACCTAAAAGATCTCAACTGAAAAATCCCTCCGCAAAGCCACCCGCGGGAACCCACCCGCAAAAGCAGCCAGCTCCTCCAAGTCTGGGGGATTCCACCCCCTTACCAACCACGAGTTTATCTGTAAATCCGCATTCAGTCCACTGTTTATTCAATTTATCCCTCTCCAGCGAAAAAGGTCTTAAGAATCTGCGGTGGTACGAACCTCCGAAGAATTGTCTCTAGGAGCCAAAAGCTGTGAATTTTGTAAGTTCAGCTACAACCCGCTGCCTGGAAGTCTTGTGTGCCCTGAAAGTATTGGTCATGAGTTGAAAACCAACTTTGTGCAGATCGAGGGGTTCGCACCATCGGTGAAGTTTCGCATTCAACCTTCCCTCACATTGGACACGATTCTCCAGGCTCAATGTTACCAGGGTCTTGACGTCGGGATTACTAAAGGGTACAATGTGAATAAGAAGGTAGGTCCAAGGAGACCATGTGAGTTAAGGGCGGGAGGCTTGTGTAGTTTAGCCCCCAGCCTCTTTGACGTCGGGATCAATACCGCTTACAATGCTCATCAGCGAAGAAGAACTGGTTCCATGGATAGTCTGTAAGCTAAGGTCGGGAGGAGCTCTTATGCCGCTTAGCTGTTCGAAGTATCTCTCGACTCTTCTTCTCCTCGGCTTGGTCATCGGTGGCTGCGGGGGTGGAGCGGCAGACGATAAGGCCGCCATCTCGGGCAAAGTCACACTGAAGGGCCAGCCTTTGGATCGGGGAACCATAACCTTCACGTCCGTTGACCCTTCAAAACCGCTAATGGCGGGAGGTCAAATCCAAAACGGCGAATACCGTATTCCTGCGAACCAGGGTCTGCCCGCCGGTCGATATCGCGTGCGCATTTCTTCGCCTGTCGGCGGAACAGAAGTTAGTCCCGGGGAAGCTCCAGGAGAATCCGATATTCTCGCCGAGGAGCGAATACCACCCGAATGGGGGGTTAATAGCCAGCAGGAGGTAGAAATCAAGCCGGGCCAAAGGACTGTAAGTTTCGACTTCAACATTCCGTGAACTCGAAGCTAAAAGTTGGTCTCCGTTCCGTAACTTGAGGTTGGCCTCGGCAAGACTACTGGCGGAGTCGCTAGTTCTACTCGATTGGCGTGGTGACCCGGAAGGGTGGTTTCCAGTTCTAAGCGGTAGCGAACTAATCGAAAGCGGGTCAAGGGCCCAGGATTGGTGCCCACGTAGCTCTAAGTACCACTGGGGGGAACTGAGAAAGGTCTTGGATGGGACGCTTTGACTGAGGCTGTGGGAGGAAACTTTTCCGTTGGTGTCGAGCTTCCATTGTACGAGGAGTTCACGTCATGACGAGGCGCAGATCAGGTTTCACATTAGTTGAGTTATTGGTTGTTATAGCGATCATTGGGATTCTCATCGCACTTTTATTGCCTGCAGTGCAAGCGGCCCGAGAAGCAGCTCGAAGGAGTCAATGCTTAAATAATCTTAAGCAAATTGCATTGGGAATCCACAACTACCATGACGTCCACAAGGCCTTGATGGTTGGGGCTTACGCGTGTTGTTGGGGAACATGGAAGGTAGCATTACTTCCGTTTATCGAGCTTAATAACCTTTTCCAACTGTACGAGCATGGTCCTAAGGGCACTGGCTCGGATGGTTTCCCCGACCCACCCAATCCTCGTCCGTGGCGCAATCGCTATGCCCACCCCGTCAACTTGCCGGTAACCACGGCGGTCATTCCTACCTTCTTGTGCCCAAGCGACATGCCCAACAACCCAATTGGGCAAATTAAGTCCCATAATTATGCCGCTAATTATGGAAACACGGTCATTTGGTACACAGAGGGCGCGGCACATCCAGCCGATCCCACCGTGGTGAATCGTGGGGCGCCTTTCGATTGGGTGCGGGCTTCCGGAAGTTGGTTAGAGGTGCACCCCACTCGCTCGCGGAATTTTAGCGCTATCATGGATGGGTTAAGCAATACGCTGCTTATTGGTGAAGTAATAATCGGTCAGGGCTCGGACCTTCGGGGTTTCAGTTGGTGGGGGGATGCCTCCGGATTTACTACTTATTTGGCCCCCAACAGCCCGCTGCCTGACCGCATTTACACGGCCACCTATTGTGTAAATCGACCACCGAATCCCCCGTGCGATGTGAGCACATCAACGGAGCCTACAAACTTCGCCGCGCGAAGTCGCCATCCTGGCGGCGTTCAGGTAGCTTTATGCGACGGTTCGGGGAGGTTTATTTCAAATACCATCGATTTGGCCGTCTGGCGTGCGCTGGGAACAGCACGAGGCGGAGAGCCGTTGGGAAACTTCTAATCCATTCGCATTGAAAATAGATGCTCTCCCTGGGCTGTGAAGGCGGCTAGGCGCCTATTCTCTACATTCTTTATTGCTAGTCATCGATTAAGGCGCCTAGCCGCCCTGTGTTTATCTTTGTACATACCGCAGGAGGAGGCTTATCCTTTTAGGGCCCCCGGTCGAGGGTGGGTTGGATTGGGAGGGCCCCAAGGAGCACAGCGGCATCGTGTTCCCCTGCTTTTGCGAGCCAACTCGCGTGTGCCATCCACGGCCCAGCATCTCCTGTTCTTCTAACTGCGGAAGTGGAGGCGGCAATTCGTTTTCTTACCGCTTCACAGCCTGACCGCGTGGGAGGGGCTTGCTCCCCAGCCCCAGACGACCACCAGAGGTGTCACAACTTTTGGATGCGGGGTAGAGGGAAACTTTCGATCCCAAGCTACAATCGATCAGGCCAAAATTTCCTTGGAGGGTTTACCGGGGACCTCGCGGACATAACGTGGTACTGCGTATCCCGGTAATTTTCCCCGAAGCTCGGTAATTAGTTTTGCACCCTCAGCAATTCCCACCTCGAAGTGAGCCGCTCCTTTTACACGGTCCAACTGATGGAGGTAATAAGGCAGCACGCGCAGATCAAGCAATTTTTCGAACAATTCCGCGAGAACTTCCACCTGATCGTTCACCCTGCGAAGTAGAACACTTTGAGAGAGAATTGATATCCCCGCCCCGGTAACTCGCCTTAAGACGGCTTCAACACTGCCATCGATTTCTCGTGGATGATTAACATGGACAACAAGATACACGGGTACTTTAAACCCGGTCATAAAGCGGAGAAATGTCTCGTCAATACGCTGCGGCAAAACTATCGGAACCCGCGAATGAATGCGAATTCGTCGCACGTGGGGAAAGCGGCACAGCTCTTCCAAAAACTCCCTAAGGACAACGTCATCGATTACCAAGGGATCCCCGCCACTGAGGATAACTTCTCGTATACAATGGTCCGCACGAATGGTTTGCACAGCGCTTGACCAAAGGTTGGCCTCCTCGAGCGCTCCGCGAAAGCAGCGGAATCGTCGAAAGCAAAAGCGGCAATGAACGGCACAGCGCGATGTTGCCAACACAAGGCAACGGCCCGAGTATTTTCGCACTATTGGACTCATCACCGATTGGCTCCGCTCTTTCAGCGGATCTTCCGAAAAACCGGGGCAGGGGAGATGTTCCGCAGCGCTGGGAAGCACTTGCCAAAGCAAAGGATCGTAGGGATCTCCTGGCCGAATCCGTTCCACAAACGGCTCGGGTACCAGAAGCTTGAATCCTAGCTCATCCTCTATCAGCGGACATAGGTGAGAGGAGGGAGCTTGGACAGGCCATTCCTTTAGCCCCAACCGATCTAAAAGTGCGGCAACAGATGTATACGCATGCTCAAGGATAGCACGCCAACAGGGTTGGTCAGTTACGGTCGGTGGGTATTCCATCCCAGATCTGTGAACACGGCTCTTGCGGTGCAAATTGCCTAGTTCTTTATTTCCAAGTTGTAACATATTCGGTATTTCAGAAGGGTGTGGTTTTGTAAGGCTCGAAAGTGTTAAAAGACCCGCAGCTCTCCAAGTTCACCCGGATGTGAGCCGAGAAAAAGTCCACTGCACGAAGTCCGGCGAAGGGGTTGGTAATACAGTCAGCGTACAAGTTTTCCGGTCGCGGACCCTCGGCTCGGATCGGTAACCGGCACTTTTGGTTTTGCACCGCTATCCTTTGCTGTGCCCCAAAGATTTAGTCTGACCGCAAACTCTATAAATGATAAATGGCCCTTTGCAAGCCTATCCCTATGGCAGGGAGTCCAGCCGGGGCAATCTATTCCCAGCAGGGTCTTCAATACTGCAATTTACGAATACTACTTAGTGCAGGTGGGGCCAGACTTCCCACCCCCACAGCTGTCAGCCATCCCTTTCGGAGCCTTTCATTACTAAGCATGTTGGTTAACAATTACTGTAATTTCGCCACTTAAAGGAGATATTAGGGCACCAATTTGGACCTAAGACGTGTGCTCCCGAGGTCGCCACGTCGGGAGTACAACGATTTGAAGTCAGTCGTACGCACAAGGCGGAAAATTTTTTGGAGGAACCAGTTGAAAAATATTCCGAGAATCCCGGCAAGTAAAACAGCAAGATGACACTCACGATAAAATCGTTGCGAAAATTCCTAAAACGGAGATCGCTCCTCGAGTATTTTCTGTGAGGTCGCAAGTGCTGAATCAGGCTGATCCACCGGCCGTGCCCCACTTGGAATGGCAATAATTCCACGCGAGGAAAATTCGCTGAAAAGCAATCGGTGATCACCGAAAACGAATCCTACCGCGCCGACGCAGAAATTCTCGTGACGACCGGTAAAATCTGCGGAGCGTAGGCAAAACGAATGATAAGTTCTTGAATGCCTCGCCAGGAGCTTCCGACCGGAGGGCAGGCTGCCGGTTCCCGATCAACAGGACAGTTGGCATTCGCTCTCTTCCTCAAATTTCTGCAATACTTCGACGTAACGAACATTTTATACCCTCCATAAGTGGTAGATATTTGCGGGGTAGCCATTGAACCGGTAATTTCTGTTGCGTCAAAATGGATGTGATTGGGCACCGTGGGGTGTTGAGGCTGCTCGCGCCGCGCAGCAATCGATACGTGGTATTCACAAATCACCGAAAATTTGTGGGCGTAGCTTCCGTTGGCTGACGAGCCAAGGCCGAAGGGCCGACCTCGGCATGAAATTCCCCCCAATTGTGGGGAATACCGGTCGGTGCAGCGGACCTCCAGGATGTCAATGACTTCGAGGGGTGTGCCTGGTTTCCGTCGGCACTCGGCAGGCAAGACATGTTGCCCAGTACTGGCACAGCTAGGCTGCAACATTCGAGTACTTGAGGGGACCTTGGCTGCAGTTCAGGGTGGTCTTCGGGCAAGGAAGTTGAAGGGGGCTATTTTCTGACTGTTAAGTCACGCAAATTTTGCGGTGTCCAGGAAGACAACGTGTGCCTTAGGAATTAGAGAGAGGAGCAAATCGTGGCAACCTACAATGTTGGCGACCTTCGCAAAGGTCTGAAAATCCAGATCGATGGTGAACCGTACCTCATTGTCGAATTCACTTTCGTTAAACCGGGGAAAGGCCAAGCACTTTACAAGTGCAAGCTTAAAAACTTAATCAAGAACACGGTAATCGATCGCACTTGGAAGACGGGTGACCAGGTCGAGGCTGCAGACGTAGAGGAGGTCGAAGCCCAGTTCCTCTACCGGCAGGGCGATCATTTTGTCTTTATGAATACCGAGACGTACGAGCAGTATGATCTTACCGCAGACCAAGTGGACGAGGCCTGGAAGTACCTAAAAGAGGGCATGGTCTGTCGAATGCTTCTTTTCAACGGATCGCCGATAGGTGTCACACCGCCCTTTCACGTCGTCCTGCGAGTGGAATACTGTGAACCGGCAGCTCGTGGAAATACCGCCACAAACGTCATGAAACCTGCGCGTGTAGAGACGGGGGCCGAATTGATGGTGCCCGCTTTTGTGGAGATCGACGACCTTATCAAAGTAGATACTCGTACCGGGGAGTATGTCGAACGAGTTAAAGAGGGTGAATGACTCCATTGGCAGAGCATCCCGCTGCTTCAATTGCTGACACAATGAAACTGCGCTGCAAAGGTGATTGGCGGCCGACGGCGCGGTTTGAGGTGCTTCGGCGCCGGGCCGAGCTGTTACGAGCCGCCCGCGATTTTTTCATCGGGCGGGGATTTCTCGAGGTAGAAACACCCCTCCTTTCGGCCGACACGATTGTCGACCGACACATCGATCCTCTCCCCGTGCCTTTTCAGCCCGAGAGGACCTCCCGCGCCACGGGGGCCCCAGTTGTTTCCGGGGGAGAGCCACTCAAGGATACCGGCGCGAGGCTTTCACCCGAGGGATACATGCCCCACAGGGATGACCTGCCATGTATGTGGCTACAAACTTCTCCCGAGTTTGCCATGAAACGCCTGGTGGCCGCGGGAGCGCAAGCCATCTTCCAGATTTGCAAAGCGTTTCGTCGCCAAGAACGGGGCCCTCTTCACAACCCAGAGTTTACCCTTCTTGAGTGGTATCGAGTGGGAGACAACTTGGAGAAGGGGATGAAACTGCTGGGGGATCTTGTGGAGCAAGTGGCGGGACTACCCTACCCAGAATTTGTGACTTATCAAGAAATTTTCCGGTTCTACACGGGTCTTGACCCCCACTATGCCTCGGCCCCCGAACTTGCCACCGTGGCCGACCTCCATGGCGTTCCCGCACCGGAAATTCCCTTCGATGACGCAGACTCATGGCGTGATCTTTTGTTCTGCGAATTAGTTCAGCCCCATCTTGGGTGGCCGCGCCCAGTCATTGTTTACAACTATCCGGCCTCACAGGCGGGCTTGGCCTGCGTGGTTGAGGGTGAACCACCTTTCGCAGAACGCTTTGAACTTTTCATTCGCGGTATCGAGTTGGCCAACGGCTATCACGAGGTTACCGACCCAAATGAGATCCGGCGGCGCGCGTGCCATAATAACACATGGAGAGTGCGGGATAAGAAACAACCTCTGCCGGTCGATAGTCGGCTGATCGACGCGTTGACAGAGGTATCATTCCCAGAGTGTTGTGGTTGTGCTCTCGGTTTCGATCGACTCGTGATGATCGCTGTGGGCGCCCAGTCCATCGAGGAGGTCATAGCCTTTCCATTTGAGCGAGCTTGACGGAAACGGCAAATTAGCACGGTGCCAACGAGCCATAGCTTTACAGCAGGCTCCCCTTCCAGTAGACGGAGGCAGTTTAAAATTTTTCGAAGCAGGTTGTTTACGACAACACATGTGAGGGAAAGATCCTAACTTTTAATTAATAGCGGAAGTGGTCTCCCATACAAAAAGCTAAAACCGGTTTGACCTCTTTGCGCAAACAGCGTGAATGCAACCGCTATGGGCGATCAATATGACGCCTATCGAGAGGCACTTGTCATCGAGGGAGAAACGGTTTGGCCCAAAGAGGGTCCAGAGTTGGATCCACGGACACGGAAAGCCCTAGAGGCGTTGGTACACTCCCAGCCTCAGCTTGCGTCCCAGCTTGTTTATGTGCGACTTTTCACCGGTTTTTGCCGCCGCATAATTCTCTCCCGGGAGGATATCGAGCGACTTTTGAGCCTCTTGGGAGCGGAACAACAAGCCCCTCGGAAAAGCGTGGTGGGAGAAGGAACCAAACAATGAAGAACGAAGAGGAATCCCGCATTCGCGAGGTGAGCGTAAACCTGGGCGAACGATCTTACCGAATCCGCGTCGGCGTGGGCATTCTCCACGAATTGGGGACGACGCTTCGGGAATTTGGCGACGTTACATCGGCCATCGTAGTCACCGACGCCAATGTGGTTCAACCCCAGGGCGAAAATGCCCGCTCTAGCCTTGTGGCTGCTGGTCTCCGTACCGACATAATTGTGGTTCCACCGGGAGAGTCAACAAAATCGGTAACTACCGCCACCTTTTTGTGGCAGGAGTTTTTGAAACTCAGAGCCGATCGGAAAACATTCGCCGTGGCGGTGGGTGGCGGGATGGTGGGAGATTTAGCCGGCTTTGTAGCTGCCACATATGCCCGCGGACTTCCCTTTTTCCAAGTCCCGACAAGTCTTCTGGCTCAGGTCGATAGCTCGGTAGGTGGTAAGGTGGCAGTCAATCTTCCGGAGGCAAAAAACATGGTGGGGGCATTCTATCAGCCCCGAGGGGTGTTAATTGACATCGCCACCCTGGCCACGCTCCCTGATCGCGAATATCGCTCGGGGCTCGCAGAAGTCGTCAAATACGGGATTATTCTCGACGCAAACCTTTTCACATTTCTGGAAGCTCATCAGGCGGAACTGCAAGCTCGCGATTTCGAGCTTCTGGCTGAGGTTGTCCAACGCTGTTGTCGGCTTAAAGCCGACGTCGTAGAGCAAGATGAAAGGGAGGAAACCGGGTTGAGGGCGATTCTCAATTATGGTCATACATTCGGCCATGCCATCGAGTCATTAACCGGATACGAGGAATGGCTTCACGGGGAGGCAGTTGCTGTGGGCATGGTGTGTGCTGCACGACTTGGCGAACGATTGGGCTTGACGCCGCCGGAAGTCCTCTTGCGCCAAGAGCGATTACTGCAGGGGTTGGGCCTTCCCACTCGGCTTCCCGCCGTAAACATTTCTGATATGCTGCGGGTGATGCAGCATGATAAGAAAGCCCAACACGGGCGATTGCGCTTTATCCTTCCTCGTCGCATCGGTCAGGTGGAGGTGGTAGAGGACGTTCCGAGCGAGACCGTGATGGACGTGCTGCGAACTCTGCAAACCTAAGCGCTGCAAAATGCGTTGCCAACCGGCCGGGGTTAGGGCGGTGCGCTACTGTCTTAACAAAAGCATGTAAACAATGAAACTGGGAATAGTCGTCTGGCTTCTGGCGCAAATTTGCTGGCTTTTGGCGGGGGCCATGGTTTTTAGCCTCCCCTGGTCTTTGCCGGTCCTCGGAGCGGTCGACCAGTTCGACGCCCGTGGATTTTGGGGCGTAGGCACTGCGGCAGTAATCACCGCCGGGGTCGGGGCTCTTCTTGCTCTGGCTGGCCGCAGGCATCGAAGCGAGCCACTTTATCGTAAAGAAGCTTTAGCTGTGGTTGCTCTCGGCTGGATTCTAGCAAGCTTGCTAGGTGCACTTCCTTTTCTGTTAAGCGGGACCTGTACACAAAAAGATGGTGAGGGTCGCCCTATCCCCATCACCATTTTAGATGCCATCTTCGAGTCGACTTCCGGCTTTACCAATACCGGTGCCACGGTGTTGACAGATGTGGAAGATTTGAAGCTTGTTCCCCGAAGTGTGCTTTTCTGGCGTGCGGAAACCCACTTCATTGGAGGTCTGGGGATTATCGTGTTGTTCGTGGCAATTCTTGGAGTTGGATCAGCCAGCCGAACCTTAATGCAAACGGAGGTTCCTGCCCTGGCCCAAACACGCCCGTACGCTTTAAGTCAGCACTCTGCTTGGGCGTTTGGGAGCATTTATTTGGGACTCACACTGATCCTTATTTCCCTGTTACTGATTGCGGGTCTCGGACTGTTTGACGCGCTCTGTCACGCCTTTGCCACGGTGGCCACAGGGGGATTTAGCACACGGAATGCAAGCATTGCGGCTTTCGACAATTGGGCGGTGGAAGTGATCACCATTTTGTTTATGATCTTAGGGTCGACCAATTTCGTGTTGTTGTACATGATCGTTCATTCACAACCCTCCCGCCTTTTTTATGATCCTGAGTTTCGCACTTATTTGGGGGTGATCCTCGTAGCCGTTTCCACTGTCGCTGTGACAGGAATGATCGCCGGGGACTTTCCAGACGTGATCACTGCCATACGACGAAGTAGTTTCCAGGTCGTGGCCATTGTGTCCACAACAGGATTTACAATTGCCGATTACGATCAATGGAGTACATTGTCCCGTGCCGTCATTCTCACCCTGATGTTTGTGGGCGGATGCGCGTGCAGTACCTCGGGAAGCTTGAAGATTATTCGGCATTTGCTTCTGTGGAAAATCCTTCGGCTCGAGCTCGAGCGAACTTTTAGGCCGAATGTAGTCCGGCATATTCGGCTGGGCGTGCGGGTAATCCAGGAGCCTGAGATTCGGCTGCAGATACTTGTCTATTTTGCCCTCGTGGGCGTCATCTTCATGAGTGCTTGGCTCATCCTAGTGGCCGCGGAACCGGACTCCCAGTGGAGTGGCGCCACTTTCCGGCCTCCGCACGCCAGCGAACAAACCACAGAGAGCTCCGGGGCAAAAGAAGTACGAGCCGGGCCTGGCTTAACGCGCGTCAAACTGCTGGACTGTGCCTCGGCGGTAGCCTCGTGCCTTAACTGCGTTGGGCCGGGGCTAGGGTTAGTGGGACCAGCCAGGAACTTCGCCGATCTTCAGCCCATGAGCAAGATAGTGCTCATTGTCGTTATGCTTTTAGGTCGATTAGAGGTGTATCCAATCCTTGTGCTTTTGTCGGTGCGATTTTGGCGACGAATGTGAATGCCACTACCATGCGTTGGCTGCTTGCCGCGGCCTCAATGCACTTCCTCAATTGGGTACGTTGGCAACCTCCGCCAGCAGCTGAAGCACTTCCTCGACAAGACGTTCCCCCGTACCGCGCGCCACATAACTGTGGAAGCCCGTCCATACCTGATATCCACCAAGATCGAAAGCCTCAGCATCAGGAACATAACCAATCCAGTCATTAGCCAATTCGATCACATAAGTGATAGGAATGGGGGAACGGCGCTTTATTTCAAGTGCCAATGAAGGGAAGAACTCAGCAGGCACACCTACAAAACAGAGGTCTCCCAGACGAATGGCTTGGATCTCTGTGCTACGGTTCTCTCCTTGAAGCGGCGCAAGCTCACGTCGCATCCGCCGAAAAACGGCGATAATTGCCTCCGCTCCCTCTCCTACCCGGGAACGGCAGTAAGAATCGACAGCTTGATCTTCGGCTTGCTCATCAAAGTAACGAATCTGGTAATGAAATGGGCGCTTTACAGCGACCATCGGTTCTAATCGCCACGGCTGGCCAGCAGCTACCGCCTGGCGAACCGCTGACACAATCCGCTCTTGGGCCTCAACCGGGGTTATGTCCAAACGATGCGTAGAGCCGCAAGGGCCGGGGAAATATCCACCAATAGCGTTCCATTCTTTTTCCAACTGCTGGACGGCCAGCCCATAAAACGTCGGAGAACGAACATTTCCGGAAACTGTCCCAATCGCATGAACGGCATGGGCAAAGAAGAAAGCCTTCATCGAACCATCGGCTCGCCGGAAAAAAAGCACCGGTAGGTCGGTATCAACGGGCCCCGTTGGTCGCACCGCGTCATGCCGAGGACCAATCCAGTAGATTTTTCCGTCCGAGAGGAGCAAGCGACTATTTTGGCCCACCGTCTTTTCCTCACCCATGGCAAAGAAGGCAGTCGCCGGCTCCAGCGACCGAGCCGCTTCGGCGACCGCCTTCGCAATGGCTTCCTCAAGCTGCCGACAAAACGCCTCTTCCGGCCCGTAGCCATGAACTCGAACTGTGCTTGGCGCATGGTGAGTGTGTGTAGGTGCCACCAGTACTGCTGCCGCCGGCATACCCACCTCTTTTTCGATCCGTTCGAGCGCGGGCCTAAGAACCTCTTTGGTGATCATCAACACATCACACGTTACAAAAGCCACCTTGTTAGTGGGCGAGCCTGCCAGTAAAAACGCCGTTACCCGGAGCTGGCCTTCTTGCCCCCGAACAAACCGCGGATGAATCCCTCCGGCAATGACCATGGAGTCATCCGCCAAAAGCTCTACAGCGGCAACACCCACCGCTGGGTAAAACGCTTTCCCAGTTTTACCCTCCAAAGCAAAGGCCCCTGGGAAATTGCCGAAAACAACAAACACAATGGGAAGAAAGCCAAGAACACCGAGCACTGGTCCTCGGGGAAAAAAGCCACGACTGGAAGATGCCCTATTCATGGTACGAAGGCTCCACAAGCCGAAAACTTACGTTAAAGCGTGGTCACCAACGTTTTTCCCGCTTCTTTGCTCGGGCTAAAGGTTGATCAGTCGAGCTTCATTCTGATGACGGGGTCACACCCAATCAAGACTGCGGATTGTCCCCCAGTGCTCCCCAACTTAGACCTGTCATCCTTAAGCGGGATTGAAAAGGAGTGCCAAAGCGTGAATTCGTTGGTTACACGCGATTTACCGGCGCCGGTTTTCCAATCTTATGAAAAGTCCCGTTCGATTCGCAACGGATTAACAAAAAAGGAAAGGCCGAAAGACCCATCGAGTTGGGCAAAACCGCAACCTGGCCCCAATCCCGCTCTGTAGCATCGGAACGAAAAAGAGGCAGCATGCCAAGCCTCTTTGCAAACTACCTGAGCTTTGGGCGCGAAGGCAACGCTTCACTGCCAGTCCTCGGATGCGGTTTCCTTTTGAGAATCCGGCAGAGAGGCATCCAATGTCCCAGCAACCCTTGCAGAAAAGGCCGCCGGCACGCCAGCTGGATTCGGTGCACCTTCTGTGGCGGCAGGCAAACGGATGATAAATGCGGTCCCAACTCCTACGGTGCTTTCCACACGAATTTTGCCTCCATGGTTTTCCACAATCTCTCGACACAGAGCCAGCCCTAGACCGGTACCACCCTTGCCCGAGCCATCCGAGCCATCTTTGGTGGTGAAGAAAGGTTCGAAAATTCGGGGAAGCAACTCGGGGGGTATGCCGCACCCAAAGTCTCGTACTACAAGCTCGACTGTGTTTGTTTGAGGGTCATGGCTCAGCTTGATAAGGAGCCGCCCTCCCCGCGGCATGGCCTGCCTTGCATTAATGATTAAGTTCAGAAGTAATTGCTGAATTTGACCTGGGACACACATTACCGCAGGGACGGGCTTAAGTTGGAGATCCACAGCTATTCGGTATTTATTGAGCTCCCGCTCCAGCAAAAGGAGGGTATCTTCGATGAGCGCGGCCAAATTGGTCGGTTCCTTGGCTACCGACCGGTTACGGGCCATTGCCAGAACTCCTTGAGTCATCCTGGCCGCGCGAGTACCAGCAGCCAAAATTTTCTCGAAAGCCCTCTGCCGCGTCTCCGAGTCGGTGTGGCGAAGACCCAATTTAGCATAGTTGATAATCGTAGTCAGGATATTGTTAAATTCGTGCGTTGTCGTGCTAACGAGTTCCCCCAGCGCAACCATTTTTTGCGCCTGAAGGAGCCGCTCGCGAAGTTCACGGATTTCCCGCTCCAAGTTTTGCTGTTCCATTTGGTAACCCTAAACTCCTCGTCCCGTGACCGAAATTAAGTGGACGTGGACTGACCTTCAATTAAAACCGGGCTGTACCCCAACTTTGAGGGAGACTGGCTAACTCAAATGAAATTGCGAGCTCGTTTAGCACAAACTTGCGCGGAGTACGTCGATTAATCCCCTTTCAGCTGCAGGCACATTCTGCGTAACTCCCCGAAATTCTCTATCTTATCACCGCAATAGACACCTCCTCTCCCGGGCCAAAATTTGGTATCGTCGCAAAGGCATCACTTCTCAATATCTATCGCGCTTTTTCGCTTCAAACAGCTTTCGTAGGCTCTTCAAAGGTAGGGAGTACTTTAGAATGAAGCCGGAGACTGGTCGCACAGCATCCCAACCTAGATGGCAGCAAGCATCCCCCGCTCACGGCCCGCGCGAGGCCGCACTTGTCGCCCGAGCCAAAGATCTCGGTTATGAGGTCCGCTATATGTGGCTGGGAGGGAAGGTGGGAAGCACCTGCTTCTTACGGGGCAAACGTCTGCTCCTTCTTGATCCACAGGCAAGTCCAGCCGAACGAATGGAGTACCTTCGCCAGGTCGTGGAGGGGAGTATCGCGACCCGTCAGATGGAGAGTCACAAAGGTTAAAAATTCCCGTTTCAATTTGTTTGGCCCTAGGGGCAAAAGACGCCGAGAATAGGCGGCTGCCGGGATTTAGAATCATTTGGCATAGCCACAAGAATTCAGAACATTAGTTCAGAACATCGAATCGCTCGTGCTATGCTCGTCAGGACCCCCATTTATGGTATGGTGATTGAAGGCACCATAAAGAAGGGGTTAAAACTCTGAGTGGAGTGCGGCGTCCGAAAGAGAACGCTTTAGTTGCCGGAGGTTGCTCTGCGTGATTTTGCCTCGTGCAAGGTGGGTCCATCAAATCGGAAATCCCGGCGAAGGAGCACGGGCCTTCGAAGTAGGATCGGTTCAGCGGCGGTACAGACCGTGGGACAAGACATACTCTTCAACGGCCCGAGGAACGCGATAGCGGATACTTCGGCCCTCGGCCACGCGGCGACGAATATCCGAGCTGCTAAGCTCGACCAGAGGCATATCAACCACGTGTTCTAGGATTTTTTGCCATCGGGCCGGCCCAACCATCTCGAGCAGCTCCTTTTGTGGCCGAAGCTCATAATGTGGCCGACGGGCCACCAAGGGAAGGGCCAAGCGGCAAATCTCGGCTGCCTCACGCCACGTGTGTAATTCCTCGAGCGAATCGGCACCTAAAATCAAAAATAACTCCATCTCAGGGTAGTTATTGTGGATCGCTCGGAGGGTCTCCACCGAATAACTGAGCCCGCCCCGCTCAATTTCCAGAAGTGAAACCCGAAAATTAGGATGGCCCGCAATTGCAAGCTCAAGCATCTCCACCCGATATTTAGCCTCTGTGACGATTCTTTCTTTCTTATGCGGAGGAGTAGCGGCGGGCACAAACCACACTTCCTCCAATTGCGCTTGCTCCCGGGCGCACTCTGCCAGAAGTAAGTGGCCGAAATGTACCGGGTCGAACGTCCCTCCGAGAATGCCAACTCGCATTGCCTTAAGCTCAGTGCGTAAAGTTCACCGAACCATTAAGTTCAGACAGTTAAATTCAAAATCTAACGCCCTCGACCGGCGGAGGAAGCCGGAATCGTCGGCTGCTTCTTCACAAATGAACCCGCTAATTCCGCAGGGCAAGATACCCTTGCAAGGGCGGAAAAAGCATCGGAAATATCAATTTTAGGCTTTACTGGCATGAACGGAAAATTGCGCGGTAAGCGGTTTCTGCGCAAATCCGCGTTTATCGACCTCGGACGGCATAAAAAATTTGGTTGGCACTTCAGGCCGCAGGGAACTGTCATCGCCAACGCAGCGCGGGATTGATCCAAACTGGTGGCGCGAAAATGACCAATTGGGAGAACCAGGGTGGCTTGCAGAAATTAACACAGATCGGCAATAACGGTCCCGAAGGAGGTTTGCCATCAACCTGGGTTTGAGTGCCGGCAAGAACCGGCGTGGCTTTGGCGGACCACTTCTCCGCTACCTACAAAGGGAAAACAGAAAATTGCTCGCAGCCTAACACCTTTAGGTTCCAATGAGATATGTCCACTTGCGGAAGAGTAAACTCCCGATTTCCCGCCGCAAGCGGTCCCACTTTAGCGGCATCTGGGACTAATGCCATGGAACGCTCCCTCCCGGGAGTAAGCACGCGATCGACACGTCGTAGGAGCCTTCCGTGACAGAAGGTAGAACAGGTTGGCTTTTTGAGGAACCTCATAAGCCTTGTAACGGAACAGAGGAGGGACTAGCGGCACGAGTTGCCTTTCCTGTCCGGCCTCGGGGGCTGTTTGGATACCTCGTGCCGGAAGCCCTGCGGGACGAGATTTGCCGGGGTTTACCCGTCCGCGTCCCGTTGGGGAAATCAGGGCATATCCGCATCGGGTATTGCGTGGATTTATGTTCACCAATCGAAATCGGCAAAAAATTGAAAAGTATCCAGGGTCTGGCCTCATCGGTGCCAAGTCTTCCCGAAGATTTGATCCGACTAGGCAGCTGGATGGTCGATTATTACGTGTGCGACTGGGCCGAGGTTCTTCAGGCGATTGTGCCGGGGGTCATCCGGGAGGGTCCTAAGTCCCGGGGACGCCCTATCGCTCGGCTCTCCGAAGTTGGTCGGAGGCTTGTCGAGGAGGCTCAGAGGCCACCGGACATTTCCCCCACCCAATGGAGAATTCTTGAACACCTTTCTCGACTGGGCCCCACGTTGGTAAGGACGCTGACGAGAAGCGTCGGGTGCAGTACTGTACCAATAACAACCCTCCGGAAGAGGGGGCTGATTATTGTCGAAAAAGGGGAACTTCTCTTTCCCAGTAAATCTCACGATGTCTCGGAGGCTTTACCTGTCCCACAGCTTACCGCCGAGCAGGCTGCAGCATTTCACGTAATCAACCAGTCGCTTACTGCCGGTTCTCACCAGGTCATCCTCGTCCACGGAATAACAGGCAGCGGCAAAACAGAACTTTATCTCCGGGCAGCGGCGGAAATTGTCTCCCGAGGTTTTCAAGTCATTTATTTAGTACCGGAAATCAGTCTTACGCCCCAAATCGTGGAGCGCTTGCGGGCTCGGTTCCACCGTGTGGCAATTTTGCACAGTCACCTCTCGCAGCGGGAGCGGCGTCGAGCATGGCAAGAAGTGAGAAGGGGGGAGATCTCAGTAGTCCTCGGGGCACGCAGTGCCGTCTTCGCTCCTACCCCCAAATTAGGCCTAATCATTATTGATGAAGAGCACGAATGGTCCTTCAAACAGGAAGCGGCTCCCCGGTACCACGCGCGGGAGGTAGCCATTGCCCGGGCTCAGATTGCGGGGATTCCCGTAATCCTAGGTTCCGCAACGCCATCTCTTGAAACGTTGGTTGCTGCCAAGAAGGGCATCTACCGAATGGTAGAACTACGGAAGCGGGTCCACGGTCGCCCTTTGCCCCAGGTGGACATTATTGATTTGCGGGATCCTACGCATCGACGAAGCTCGCGCTCTATCATCACGGCACCTCTTTATCAGGCAATTCACGATACTCTCAACGACGGAGGTCAGGTACTTCTTCTTCATAACCGCCGCGGTTTTGCTGCCGCAGTGCTGTGTCCATTATGTGGATTCGTGATGCGCTGCCCTGAATGTGATATCGCGCTGACCTACCACAGGACAGCGCAGGCGGCCACCTGCCACTATTGCGCTCACGAACAGGCTATCCCCACCTCCTGTCCACAGTGTCAGGGCCAGGGTTTTCACTTTCTGGGATTCGGAACTCAGCGACTGGAGAGCGAACTGCAGAAACGCTTTCCCAAGGTCAGCGTCGCCCGGATGGATGCCGACGCCATGCGTCCCCGAGGCACTTATGAAAAAACGCTAAAAGCCTTTCAGCACGGCGATGTGCAAGTCCTTGTCGGAACTCAACTTATTGCCAAAGGCCTCGACTTTCCCAACGTGGCGCTCGTCGGGGTGGTGTACGCCGACTTGGCTATCCACTTCCCCGATTTTCGAGCGGGCGAACGCACATTCCAGTTGTTAACTCAGGTAGCTGGTCGAACGGGTCGAGGAGATCGTCCGGGCAAGGTCCTCATTCAAACATATTGCCCCAGTCACCCCGTAATCTTGGCCGCCAGTAAACACGCATATGAGGAGTTTGCCGCGAGGGAGCTTGACATACGGGCTCGCTATGGGTATCCCCCTTTCAGCTCTGCAGTTCGTTTCGTGGTGCGTGCCAAGAAACTAGAGCCGGCTCGCATGACCGCTGAACGAATCGCGGAAGTAATCAAGGAAGCTTTCCCTTCCCAGCTCCACAAATATCGGCTTCTCGGACCGGCCCCATGTTTTCTTCATCGCCTGCATGGGCGGCATCGCTTCCACCTTTTGATCCTCGCCGACAACTGGCAGCTGCGCCGCCAAATGGTCAAACATGTGGAGGCTGCCGTGCGGCCGCCTCAGGGGGTAGTGGTAGTGCACGACATCGACCCGATCGACATGCTCTAGCCGGCAAAAAGCGTCGCATGTGCGAAATGCACTCAACCCCCAAAATCCCCCGTTGACTTGGTGAAGGAAGCCTTTTCATCCGCCCAGGGATTTTAGGCCAGGGAACCCTCGGAGCGTCTATGGGTGGGAAGATTCTCGGCAGCCCGTCGAACGTTTTGGAACTATTCTGCGGTTTACCAGCTGGAGGAATGCCTTTGAAGCTACGGGATTTCCGATACCTGGCGTGTTCGCATCGGGTTTCCAAGTCAACCTCCGAGAACACATTTATTGCAACTACCGACGATGGGGAGAGAAGGTAGTTGTTAGTGGCTCATTAGTTTGTCTAAGCGAGAAAACTCGGGGGAACTTATCACAACGTGGAACTCCTCCGAAGTTGTAGTTCGGTATCCCCCATAATAACCATCGTAGATTAACACTTTTGGAAAAACAGTGGAGATTGAAAGTTCTTTCAAAAGGATTACACTATCGCAGCAGATACCCCACATTATCAACGATAAAAGTAATCAATGTTTGCTGATCGCTAACTGGGGCTTCCAGGGGTGGACAGTAAATCATATGACATCTATTATCACGAACATGATAATGATGTTAATTGGTGATTTGGTCACAACGGCGTAGGCGGTATGAAGAACTCAACCTCTTCTGGGAAACCGTTCGACCCCGGAGCACCCGGCGGGCCCGCGGCTGGCGGGTGCCAAAGTGACGAATGCTGTGCGCCGAGCGAAGTGAAACCGGAGAAAAGTTGAGTTCTGCCTTGACGTCTAAAGCCAACCCCGATAGCTTTCCAAAACTGCCTTTTGCTCAAAGTCGGAAATCGTCATTGCCTAAAAAGTTCCAGATAATTCACTAAAAGTTCCAGATAATTTACTAAGGATTTGCCAGTCAACTTTTTCCGAAAAAGTCGCAAGCACAGTTGTTAAGAAGGTAGAAATCGACCGATTCGCTACGCCGAAGCAGTCGTTCTTCGCTCTCCCTTGTGTAACGGGAGAGAACGGGCAAGCACACTGCACTGCAAATACTGGACAGGAACGTTGCGGCACTTGCAGTGGCATTCGTCCGGTCAGGGGCGAAGAGTTCACCCAGGCGGCAGGAAGAGGGCAGGGGAGCGCTAGACATTCCGACGTTAAGGTAAAAGCGCCCAGGTGTAAACAACTAAAAGCGATCCGGGTGTGAACAAGCAAAGAAGTTCTAGCTCCTTCGGGCTTTCAATGTATTGGCCGGGTGGGTTGTGATCTAAGTGTTGGATCGCGCTGATAGATACTCCGGAGTCAACTTAGGAAGCGGCCTTTTTCTCGCAAGGTTATAACCATCGTCAAGAAGAGCGGTTTTATCATTCCGGTTTGGCTAACTTATGCTGGGCGTTACGCACAACGCTGAATCATACCTTTTACGTCTAGCGGAGGCACTCAGGTCGCTTAATTTTGAAGACGTCGAGCGCCTGGCCGAGCTTATCTACGACCGGTTCTGCCAAGAAAAGATGATCTTCGTTTTCGGCAACGGTGGTTCGGCGTTAACCGCTAGCCACTTCGCTGAGGACCTTGCCAAGGGAACTTTAAGCGATTCCGACCTGCGTCAGTGTTGTCGGCCGAGAATCCGCGTGATAAGTCTGGCCGACAATGTGGGATGGATCACGGCTTTGGCCAATGATCTTGCCTACGATCAGATATTTGTACAACAGCTTGTCAACCTGGCGGGCGAAGGGGATCTAGCGCTTGCGATAAGCGGATCTGGAAATAGTGCTAATGTGGTGAATGCCGTACGATGGGCAAATGCTAACGGACTTGTTACCTTCGGATTGACCGGCTTCGACGGCGGAGAACTCCGTCGAATTCAGCAACTGGGGCTTCACGTGCCCGTGTACGATATGGGGATGATCGAGGCGATACATAGCTGTGTGCTTCACTGGGTGGTAGATGACCTGTTTGCAAGAATCCATCGGCAAGGTCGATATCAAGTCTATCTCCCGCAGGAAGGATGATCTTCCTCCTTTCTCTTCGTGACGCATCAACACATTACAAAGCTTTAGGAGCGCTAAGCCGGAGTTGCATGGATGCATCGTGAAGCTCTTCGCCAGATCCTTCAGCAAGATGTCGTGCCGAAAATTCTCGTCTTTGGGGAACTTTCGCTTGAGCACGACATTTTGGGAGAGGCCAGCGAAATTGCCCCTGAAGGCCCAGTGCCTTGCCTTCGGGTGCTTCGCGAAGAGGTCCGGTTGGGCGGAGCAGGGGAGGCGGCTCAGTTATTGGCCGGACTGGGGGCCAGAGTGGTACCTATCTCGCTTATCGGCCAAGATGAAGAGGCCCGCCTTGTCCGTCGCCTCATGGACTCCGGCAGCATTGACAGCTCTGGGTTGATCAGCATCCCTCACTATCGGACCCGCGTGGTAATGAGATTTGCGGGCCGGTCTGTCACACCGCTCTTTTTTCCGCTGCTAAGGGCTGAGTGGCCGGGGTGCCAGAATGCGGTTCAAAGTGCCGTCCAAACCGTTTGCCTACGGAAGATCCGCTCCCTTTTTGAAGAGCGGGCCACCCTCCTACTTCTGCCCGGGCTTACCTCAACGTTGCCCCTCACTTGGGTACCGGAAATCATGGAAAGCTGCCGGCAACACAAGGCCTCGATCATTGCCGCTGGTTGCAAGTCCCTCCCGCTCAGTGCCTATCGCGGAACTCGCTGCTTAATCATTGGGGAGGACCATTTGCACAGTCTCATTGAAGGCAAGGATCTCTCTTCACCTGGGGCACAACAACTAGTAGCGGAAATTGTTGACCAAAATGAGCTCGAATGTGTGGTCGTTCCCACTGAGAAACATGGCCTGCTTTGGTTCGCACGCGGAAGAGGAGTGGGCATCTTAGAGTGGGGTAGGTTGGCCGGGAAGATCTATCCCAATCGGCTCAATACGCTATTAGCCGTCGCCGCGTTTATCTATTCGCTAGACGGCGATTGGCCTTTGGCGTGGGAGTTGCTCCAGCTAATGGACGCGATTGGATTTTCCCCGTGGTCTCCCACCCCAGAAGGCCACACCCGCGTTTTCACGCGCAAGGACCTAGTTGCTGCTCTTACGGAAGCCGGCGCCACGCCTAATCGCAAGGTGTTGACCATCCGCGAACTGGAGGAGCACCTCGCCAACCAAGAGTTTCCCCGACAAAGTGTGGTCTTTGCGGGTGGGAACTTCGACGTCCTGAGGCCAGGACACATGGCCGCCCTTCAGTGGGCCAAGACACTTGGGCGATACTTAGTGGTGGGAGTTCGAAGCGATCGCTGTCTGCAGGCCCATGGGGGCAGGGCAGGGGAGCATGTTCCTCAAGCAGAACGAGCTGGGATGGTGGCGTCGCTCGATTGGGTGGATTTCGTCATTGTGAGCGATGATCCGACATTTAGTGATGTGCTGGGTCTCCTTCGCCCTCAGGTGGTGGTAAAAGGCGTGGAGTTTCCTTGGGATACCACGATTGGCTGGCAAATTGTTGAGCTTTATGGAGGCCGGATTGTCACTGCCCCCCTGGTCGCTCCTCGCCTTGCCCAGCGCCTGGCCATAAGCACACAAGAACCATCCTGCAAGCCCAGGACACAACCGGACTGCGATAACGAAGCTCCTACAATCCTTCGGTTTCCGTCGGCAGCCTGAGTATCGCCTCGGGTGAAGGAACTGGAAGGGACCGCAAGCCCCGATGATAACATCTTCAAATTTCCTAAACTGAAAGACCCAGCCGGCGAAATAGCTGTGTGTCTTGGGCCGCAATTTGCAGGGCTCGAGACCGCCACTTTTATCCGGGGTAGTGGCTTTGCTCAAGCTAGTAGGCGTGGTGCGGCGAGATCCATAGCATAGCTTTCACCACCGACAGGCGTTAATGAAAGGCGGGTTGACAAAATGGTTTTGCCCCGTGACGCTCAACCTCTGTCGCTTGCGCTTTTTCTTCCCAATTGGGTAGGTGATACGGTAATGGCCACACCTGCGATTCGGGCCATTCGCCGGCACTACCCTCGTCCCCACAGGCTCATAGGGATTATTCGGCCCAAGATGCAAGAACTCCTAGCAGGTACAGAGTGGTTTGATGACTTGTGGCCATGGGAGCCAAAGTGGCGGGGAGGCAGTCCCAACCAGTGGCACCTAATTGTACAAATGCGACGGCGCCCTATTGACATCCTCGTATTATTTACCAACTCACTCCGCACAGCTCTTTTAGCTCTCCTCGGAGGAGCACGACAACGCGTAGGGTTTGCGCGGGACGGCCGAAGCTGGCTTCTCACCACGAAACTTTTTCCAGAAAAAGCAGGGGGGAAAGTTGTCCCCCGTCCGATGGTTACTACCTATCTTAGCCTTGCCGAGGCCGTAGGGTGCCCCCCGGAATCCCCCCACCTCGAACTGCACCTGACACCCGAGGAAAGACACCTTGCGCGACTCATTTTCACAAAGCTTAAACTGCAACTTACTAAGCGGACCGTGGCGCTCGTCTATGCAGGAGCTCAGGGCCCCGCACGTCGCTGGCCGGCCGAATATTATGTGCAGCTTGCGCGATATATCCTGGCTGAGACTCATTGGCAAATCCTTGTGGTAGCCGGCCCCGATGATCGCCAAGTAGCTGAGCTCATCCGAGACCGCATTAACCACGCCAGGGCGCAGACGATGACGGAATTACCACACCTCGGACTCTCCGCTGCCAAAGCCTGTTTGGCAGCATCCGACGTGGTGGTTACCCCGGATAGCGGTCCCCGCTATATTGCCGCCGCCTTCAATAAGCCCCTGATAACCCTCTTCGGTCCTACAGATCCTATTTGGGGTAGCAACCCCACCATAAACTCTGCGGACCTTTTCGTAGACTTGCCGTGCCGAGGATGTCTCCAACCGGTATGCCCTCTCAACCATCACCGGTGTATGAAGGAGCTTACCCCCCAGCTCGTATTCGACACTTTTTGTAAAGTCATCGAAAATTACGAGGCGTCTCAGTCGGCTTTTACCCCAACACGTCTCTTTGCCGAGCAAGCCTGAAAAAAACCTGGTACGGCTAGGGGCCGAAAACTTCTGCCTTTCGCGGGAGAAGAACGTTTTGCAGGAAGAAGCGGTCTTTTTGGGAAAAAGACCTTAATCGTCATATCCGAGAAAGGAAAGCAAAATCGATAGTTCTGCCTCGCACGCATCGCACCTCGACCCACAGGGAGATAAGCTCCCCTGCGGCCCCGAACCGGGCCTCCGGATCAACGCCAGTTCGGCAAACAGAGTCAGACTTGGCAGGAAAACAACACTTACTAGGAGTTCAAGGGATCGATGCCGTGCGCGACTAATCTTTCCACTTGATAGAAAAACTAAGGTCCCGAGGAAAGAATCCGCCCCGTTCAATACCGCTCAGAAGTTAAGGATCAATAACAAATGCGGGTGGCGCTTGTCACAACCGGATTTGGTCCATTCGGAGGAGGCCAGGAACGCTGGTGCTTTCAACTGGCACAAACGCTTCTCTCCCGGGGATATGAGCCCTTGGTGATTGCGCGAACGCTGTGCGGCAAAACACCCATGGAGGGGATTCATTTACACTTAGTTAATCAATGTGGCCGCGATCCGTTTTGTTTCGCGGATGCAGCCGCCCGCGAGCTGCTTCGAATCCGTCCTGACATTGTGCACGACATGGGCAACGGTTGGGGCGGGCATCTTCTGCATTACCACGGAGGACCCTACGGTCTCCTGTCCCAACGTAAGCGGGATTCGCTTCCGCCGCTCCTCAGAGTTTTTAAAACTGCACTTTTGGTGCTTCTTCCCTCGTACCAGAAAAAGCATCGGTTTGCCCTAAAGCAGATACGTCGGAATCCAGGGCTGATCGTCGCGCTATCCCGGTACCAAGCTCAGCTACTGTCGCAATTATACCGGGTCCCTGAAGGGCAACTGAGAGTCGTATACAATGGCATAGACACCGTACATTACAGCCCCGCCAACCGTGTACGATACCGCGAGGCGGTTCGCGCTTACCTCGGAGTAGGCGCAAAGACCACGGTGTATCTCCTTGTGGCCCACAATTTTCACCTCAAAGGGGGCCACGTGCTTCTCCAAGCAGCCCGAAAACTGCGATCCCGATACCAAGACCTGCACGTGGTAATTGTTGGGTGTCCTCCCCGCAGTGTTTTCAAAGCGGGGAAGATTTGGGAACCCCTTGGTGACTGGATAACCTTCACCGGCATCGTAGAAGACACCCAAGCTTTTTACGCCGCCGCTGACGTTTATGTCCACCCCACCTTTTACGACTCCTGTAGTCTCAGCGTGCTTGAGGCCCTTGCGTCAGGGTTACCGGTCATCACAACAAGGCACAATGGAGCAAGTGAGCTCATGACCGATGGGACGGAGGGTTTCATCATCGACGATCCCTGGTTAATCTCTGACTTATGCGACAGAATGGAGCGCCTCCTTGACCCACGACTCAGAGACCAAATGGGCCAGGCAGCCCGGGAAACCGCATTGCTTCATCGATTCGACCGCTGTGTCGATGAAATTCTGCGTCTGTATTCCGAAGCCCAGCAGAGATTCCAACCAATCGCAGCTTGCCTCTTTGCGGATAAAGGGCCCACATATCGGTTAAGCAGAGGTGTTTGAGAATCACTGCGCAGAAGAGATTTAAAAACACGAAAACGTCTTTTTGGGCCAAGGAGACGAAAAGGGCTAATCGTCAATCAAAAACGGGGCTCTCTGAAGCCAGCCCCGCCACCCCGCTGATTCACCTTGCGATTTCCACACCCTCAGGGCCAGATGCCACCTTTAACGAAAAAAGCGAAGGATAATATTAAGCGCCACAGTTAAAATCGCGCTTAAAACGATGCAACTCATCAAAGGAAAGTAAAACGACCAGCGTTCGCCTGAAACTTGGATGTCACCCGGGAGACGTCCGATTGGCAAACCAATTCGGGAACCCAACCACAAAAGTAAACCCACAACCGCCACCAACAGTCCGAAACCGAAAAGCCACTTCCCAAAGTTGCCGACGTCCATAGTAAACGCCTATTTTCCCAATTAACTTACTGATTCCGTGCCAACCAATACCACCGACATCCGGAGACCCGCTTGCTTGATAAAAAAAAGGGCATAAACACTCCCGCGTTGTCCTCAGCGTTTCACGGGACCCGTTCAGTCCCCCTGATCAAGTTGTTAACTTTGAAGCTCCCGCACATAAGCCAAGCATTTCGACCCAACCAGTTCCTATTATAATTTCCCACGAATAAACAGCTTACAAGGCTCAGGGTGGCACCATGAGCATCTACAAGCCTAATATACCGTCTCCTTGCTTTGCAAGTAGGATTGCCCCATGTACAACAACCTCTTCTCCCAAAGCAGCGGGCACCACATCAAAGGTCCCCCGGAGCGGCGGAAAAACAAATTGGTTTACATAACGGCGAAGGGGCTGAAAAAATAATTCCTCCCCGATTAGTGAAACACCACCTCCCACCACGACCACTTCTGGAGCCAGTAAGGTGACCACCTGAGCAATCGCCCAGCCATACACCCGGCAAGCATCGTCGAGCGCCGCTTTCGCCAAGGAAGCCCCCATTCGCGCTGCCTCTGCAATTTCCCTTACGGACAAGCGTTCCGGCTCACCTTTGCAGACTTCAAAGAGTATTCGCGCGCCCGGATCGGCCGGATCTTTATCCGCGAGTTTTCGCCGCACCGTCTGGGAGATCGCCCAACCACTAGCCAGCGATTCCACATCCAGCTGCGCAGCATCACTTAAACCAAAAGGTTGCAGATGTCCAATCTCGCCCGCAATTCCTTTCCCGCCCGTGTATACACGTCCCACAAGGATGATGGCCCCACCAATTCCGCTGCCGATATTGGTATAGAAAACATAACGCCAACCTTTGCCCGCACCCAGCAAAGCCTCGGCCAAGCCCGCACAATCGGCATCATTTCCAACGCGGACAGGCACCCCAAGTTCCTCTGCGAGCCAACTTGCCAATGGGAACTCCTCCCAGCCGGGGATTTGATGACTACGAACGACAGTCCCACTCTTTGGTTCTACCGGACCGCCGAAACCTACCCCAACCACTCCCACACCATATGCCATACAGAGCTCTTTCGCGAGTGGTACAATGGCCTCGCGAATCCACCTGGCATCGGCTCCCGGCGGCACGTCCAGCCTTGTTAAAGCCTCGAGCCTCGGGCTATCCGCGCCTCCTACGCCCAGTTGGAGCTTTGTCCCCCCGATTTCGATTCCAAGAAACATGACTTCCACCACACCCAGTATCCAATCGAACCGTTGCACCCCGAGATATGTTCGATAGGCAAAAAGGGCCGACGCAAGGACCGGAGATGGCATTACCAAGCATTGTATCGCCTCAAGTGGCAGGAGGCACCACGTGGGTTCCCAATCCAGATAGATGGCTTCCCACTTTTAGAATCCGACATCTCGCCCCTCATTTCTTTGTGGAATGCCAGGGGATTACCCTTCCAATTAACGAGTTCGCCCCTCCCTAATGGCCTTTTTGGCCATGGCCGCAACTTTTGCAGGTGGAGAAGTTCCTAGATTGGAATGGCAACCCTTGGAGCGGAAAAGGTAAAAAAGCGGGAAGGGGAAGGTTTAATGTCCCGAAGAGCGTCTGTCAGCTACGATCGAGAACTCGACTACGGATCGGCCCAACTTCCCTGAATGAAGATCCTGGATCGTTAGCTCGAGGGAATACCGGCCGGGGGAGATATGGCTAGGAAGATTGAATTCGAAACCGACAAAAAAATCGCGCCGCTGGTTCCGGCAATATTCCTCGGTAGGGGAAAACTGCTGCTCCGCAACGCGTTTACCCTCGGCATCGAAGATGTCAACACGGCCACGGGTCTTTGTGTGATAACCCTGAGAAGTCACCTTGCTTCTGAGGTTTTCCACCTCAGCATACAACAAAACTCGCTGTCCAACAGTGAATTCGTACCGGTCAAACGTTTTGATCACGCCAAAGCTTTGGATCTCCGTAGCGAAAGCAAGATTTCGTACGACCAAGGGGCATTCTTTTCGCAGGGCTGCCAAAGCATCCTCGAGCCGGCGGGCTATCTCGCAAAAGCGGGCTTCAGGACTGCTCACGACTTGAGGCTCAGTGAGAAGCCATAAAGCAAAAAGCTGGTTTGCCCAAAAATCATCAAGGGCCCCGGCGGTAGAGGAGTCAAGCTGCATAGCCGCGTCGCGATTCCCGGCCGAAAGTTTTAAAAGACGCAACCGGGCGCGGAGGGCCTCAGCATCGGACGGTTCGGCGGTTTTTCTCAGCTCATCTTCCAAGCGGAGAATGGCTGCCTGCACACAATCCCGCCATGCCGCGGAACCATAGCAGGGCAGGGGAGGGGCACCACCGCCAAGAACCGAGCTTGGGTGCAGGCCAGCCTCACTGCCGGGCAACACATTCTGGCATGCGAATCCTTCGCGCCCTAAGACCGACTCCGAACAACCACCGGCCCGGCTGCCAGCCGCGACGAAACTTCCATCCTGTGAAGTTAAGGTGATTGTTCCCTTTTTCTGAATAAATTGGCCGGCATCCTCCGGTTGGCTCGTGAGGACCCCCGCCCCTAAAAGCCATACATCACCCTTTGAGGGCTCCTGGAGGGTGCTCCCTAAAATGGAGGGGGCGGAAGCCGTAAAATTGGCGAATCGAATCCCCTCTGACTGAGAATCAGGTTCCTCAGCCGAGAACGAAGCCATCGGAGCATCCGGAGATCCTCCCGAGCTCATCCCCGTCAAGAAATGTGATTCCCCCACAAAAGGAAGATAATGAAGATAATTCGTCCCACCCTTGCCACTTGCCAGACCGTCATAGTTCGACCCCGGCGAGCGGGGTAGAGCAGGGGAGGGCGCGGACAACTGAGCCAACAAATAAGCGTGGCTCAAGAGAATGGGCCACACCGACGGGTCGGTTTCGCAGAAAAGTCCCAACACTTTTTCGCGGATCTCCGGCAGGAGAGGGAGATTCTGAAGTTCCTGCTCAACCTCCCTTAACCGGTTAGAAAAATCGTTTCGCAGATCTTCGCCCACGCCAGTGGTTAACGAGGTGTCTGATGGCTTTGAGCCAGCTAAGTTAACCAAGTTTTGTCCATTCTGCAGAGCCGAGTGATGGAGCTTTTCCCCCCCTGGGTCACCGTGTTGAAGCGCCAGCTGGTCCAAAGGGGTCGAGCCCCTGAAAGTTGGTTCTGGTAGCCCACCCTGCAAAGTGCGCAGCTGCCCCGAGGTCGGGGGATAGCTCTGTCCAGCCTTGCCCGCCACGACGGCACAACCCGCCGGGAACAGACAAGCGGCAAGCAAGAACATGGTGCCTCGTAGAAGCCGGTTCCGCAGTACAGTTGTCATCTTGATGACGGCAAGCCTCATGAACCTCAGAAAAGTCTCACCTCTCGGCCTACATGGCATGAATCCAGACGAGAATGTTTCCCGAACTTCGGAACTTGGTACAGTTAGGAAGAGAAGAAAAAAGGAACTTCGGATGTAATGGTTGCGAATCACTGCGTAAACCAAATCGCCGGCTTTGGCGGCTGACCCCCGCCGCTTGTCCCGTCACACCGATCCCGCTGATCAGAATGGGCGAAATAGTCTCAATAGGGGACGCCGAACCCACGCGACGAAGGTATTGCTATCGGACAAGGCCAGGCCGATTACACCGGATTTTATATTTTTCCCCGCAGAGTGCTCAAGAGAAAAGCCGTTGAAACAAATGATCTATTTAGGTCATTTATCCTATCCCACGCAAAATACCGATACCAACAATTTTTACGGGGAACACGAATCTGGCAAAAATGAACTGAAACTCCAATCGGCTGCGTTCCTCTAAATCCGTATTGGTCAGGCGAATCCCCGCTAGTCCGGAAAATGGCGGTATGGATGGCGGTGCCTAATGTCGGCTCAGCTTTGCCCTCGAAGAAGACAAATTCGGAGAAATGGACCAGTTAGACAATCCAAGGCGACCTGCACAGTGACAAAACGACAAAACTTATAAAACAAGTGATATTAGCAAGATGTCGCGTGATCTTTATGCGAGGGATATATTTGCGGCCCACGCTTGCGGACTGCTGGCCGACCAGCGACGCACTCTCTCGTCGGCAAGCCAAGAAATTAGTCGTTCGAGCACAACCTGCTCCGGAAAAGCACTTCCGCCTTTCAGCTGAAAATCGACCTCCAAAAGCAGCGAGGCCAACTTCCTGGCATTAGCTAGCCCAAGCCGGCGAATCTGAACTTCCATCTTGGCCTGGACACCCGGCGGTATGCCCATGTCTTGCAAGAGGCGACGCGTCGGGCCACCGGCCTGGGTAGGACGCAAACTCAGATGTTCTGCGGCTAAAGCAAGCCGACGCAGAGATCCAGCCATTTGACCCAGGATAGCCAGAGGATGAACACCACTTGAAAGCAGCCGATGAAGCTCCACGAGGGCCGCCGAATGTCTGCCTTCCATGGCGAGATCCAAAATGGTCCAAATCGTTTCCACCCGCCAGGTGGCACAGTGTTCTGTAATCAACTCAGCCGACACGGTCCGGTTGGATCCCACAAAAAGCGCAAGCTTCGCAAGTTGCTGGGCCAACAGTCCTGGATCTTCCCCCACTATATCCACAAGAGTTCGGGCCGCCTCGGGCTTAAGCCGAAGCTGGTGCTGCACCTCGGCCCAGCAAGGGAGCCACCGCAGCAGCTCCCCACGATCTGCCGGCGAACAGTCGATCCACAGCCCCTGCTCGACCACGTAACGCGCTAAGTTAGAATTGGCCGCCAGCCGTTTCATCGACAAAGCTACAGTCCCGGGAAGGTTCCCCAAGGACAAAATCTTCAATAGCTCTTTCTGATAGGCGGAAACAAAAGCGTCGGCCTCCTCGACCACGACGAAAAGTTTCTGAGAGAATAACGAGGGAGTTTCCAATTCCTCGATGAAATCACGCCATCCCAAAGCCGCGCCGTCAAATCGGCGCAGGGACAGAGGGCCTCCTTGAGAAGCTTCCCCTTGTGCGCGTCGGACCTCACGAAGAGCTTCCGCTTTCCAAAAAGAGTCCTCTCCGGTCAAGATTACAACTTCTGACGAAATCTTGGTTTTTTGCCGCCACAGATCCGAAGCACGTATTTTTGGCATGTTTGGCATTCCCGCCGATCGGCCGGGCCATGTGCAAGTTTGATAAAGCAAAAATTCCCCAAGCCCCTCCCGCCGGATTGGCTGGGTCCTTAACAACTTCCTACTGGCACGGACAACTTATGCCCCCGCCAAGGATCGCCGTGTGTCTTGGACAATCCGTACGTATTGACTTGCCAGGGATGTGATTCGTGCAAAGTCGCGCTGAGCCAAGGCCTTGGGTTCGACAAGTGAGCTCCCTACCCCCAGAGCACATGCCCCTGCGCGAAGGAACTCTGCGGCCGTCTCCAAATTCACTCCCCCGGTGGGCAGCAAGCGCACCTGAGGCAAGGGAGCCAGAAGTGCGCGTAAATAAGCGGGACCTCCAATGTCCGCAGGAAAGATTTTCACGATGTCGGCGCCCGCTTGCCACGCACTAAGCACCTCGGTAGGAGTATAGGCGCCGGGAACAACAACCTTGCCGTAACGCTTGCACAACTCGATTACACTAAGATTAAGGGTTGGAGCCACGATGAATTCGGCCCCGCTCAGAAGGGCGATCCGTGCCGTTTCCGGGTCCAAAACTGTGCCGGCTCCCAAAATCACTCGGTCTCGCAGAGAGGCTCGCACTACCTCAAGGACCCGATGAGCTGCCGGTACCGTGAAGGTGATCTCCACCACCGTTACGCCGCCATCAATGAGTGCCTTCACCACATCCGTGAGGAAGGAACCCTCCGGCGACCTCATGACAGCTACAATGCCGCAATCGATAATTTGCTCCAAGATATTCTTCGCTTGCATCGGGCGCCAGCCTTCCGATTTAATGGGATCTTTAGCAAAAAACAAATAATAAGCAGAACCATCGCCATCGGGTGCGCGGGACAGCACCCAACGCCATACCACGCAGTGGGGAATGTTCGGTTTACCTTAACTCGCGAAACCCGCGGCAGCCAATTGCAAGCCAGTCGACTGGTACGAAGATACAAGCGGTGTCCCCGGCGGTCAATTACCCTAAAGGGGAGCGTTGTTAAGAATTTTGAGCCGACAGTGTGCGAGCCTGGGCCACTCTTCCAAAAGAAGTTGTTAGGCATTGGTGTGCTAGGCTAACAGAGAGCCCAAAAAATTTCATCACTTCCACAAAGATAATATGCGGGCCTGTATCCAACGAGTCAGTCGCGCTTCTGTGAGCGTCCATGGCGAAGTGGTAGGCCAGATCGGAAGGGGTCTAGTTGTTCTTTTGGGTATCGGTCAAGACGACAATCAAGCAGAAGCCGTTAAATTGGCCGACAAAGTGATTGGGCTGAGAATTTTCGAGGACAGCGCAGGTAAAATGAACTTAGCCCTCCAGGATGTGGGGGGATCCGTTTTGGTCGTAAGCCAGTTTACGCTCTTTGCCGATTGTCGAAAGGGTCGCCGACCGAGCTTCGTTGGCGCCGCTCCGCCAGAGTTAGCTGCGGAGCTTTACAGCTTTTTCGTCGACTTCCTGAGAAACAGAGGCGTCCCCGTGGCCACAGGGCGATTCCGTGAACATATGCTTGTGGAGCTTGTAAATGACGGTCCAGTGACAATTTGGCTGGATAGCAGGGAACTATAAAGAGGTGCGTCGAGGCTGGATAGGACCCCGCGGATTGCCAAACCTCCCAAGCAAACCCCGGCGAAGGTTCCCGCGGTCGAACTTCCACATTCGAGGACAAGTTCCGTAATGGATCAACAAGTGGCCGTCTTCGATATTGTGGTCATTGTGTTTCTTTCCGGTGGGCTCCTCTTCGGAGCCATCAGAGGTCTTATTTGGCAGCTGGCGTGGCTGACCGCTCTTGTGGCTAGTACCTTGGTTGCCATGAAATTCGGCAAAGTCGTTGCTCCGCTCTTTGGGACGGCCGTTCCGTGGAACCTGTTTATCGCCATGTTCGTTTTGTTCGTTGCCACATCGTTTGTGGTGTGGCTGATCTTTCAGTGGCTCAGCGTATTTATTGATCGACTTAAGCTCAGGGATTTCGACCGACAGCTTGGGGCAATTTTTGGTCTCTTGAAGGCGTGGGCCCTCTGCCTTGTGATTAGTTTTTTTGGTGTGACACTCTCACAGACCACACGCCAGTGGGTACTTTCTTCCAAGGCAGGTCGGCTTCTTACCTGGACCATTGTGTCGGCAAGGCCCTTATTACCCTCCGAAATCCATGCGACCTTGAAAGAGTATCTGGACGAATTCGAGCGCCACCTTGAATCATCAAAAGCGGAAGATGCCCATCAGGAACCGGGCTTTAACTCGGAGGAGAAGGGGGCTGTGGGGATTTTTCCCAGTTGATCGTACTTGCTTTTTGCCCGCACGGGAACCCGTACAGCTTTCCGAGTTCGCATCCGGCTGGCCAGCCCTACTGCCGCATCCCGCACGAGGAGCTCCCGGGCTTCCCCGATCCTTCTCGAACACGTCCAAGTGAGGCCATGCACCATGGGGCAGGGGGAGAAGCAAGGCAAACTCCCGAATCAGTCCTCACAGCTACGAGCCTCACAGGTACGAAAAAGTCTCGTCCGCCGTATTGAGGAAAAAGTCCAAAATGCCGCGAAAAACCTGGCATCTGACCGAACATAAGAAACATTATCGGACGTTCGACGCAGGGCTAATTTGCGATCCTCCGGATCCAACTACCCGATCCAAATTCCCTACCCGTCCAATATGAAGAGAGGCATTGCCGCCAAAGCCTCGATTTTGATTCGCACGGGCCACTCTTACCTACTGGGATATTGGCTCACTCCGGGAGTGTTTAGGTACTTGCCGGGTTGTCCCCAAACGGAATCAAAGCAGCGGAAGGCTCATCGAGGACTGGGTGCGGTTCCAGGCAGGGACCGATGAGTACCCCTTTTTCGAAAAAGGTCCCTATTCGGCGGAATCTTTGATAGCGGCGTTCCAAAAGCTCGGGGATGGGAATTGCGGTTAATTCCCGCAATTGCGCCCGAAGATAGAGTTTCAAAGTGGTCGCCATTTGATGCGGGTCGCGATGCGCACCTCCAAGGGGCTCCGGCAGGACCTCGTCGACGACACCCAGTCGCAACAGATCCTTGGAGGTTAATCGAAGGGCGTGAGCTGCCTGCTGTTTGAAATCCTCACTCTTCCACAAAATTCCCGCACACCCCTCGGGACTGATGACCGAGTAATAGGCGTATTCAAGCATCGCAACTCGGTCTCCCACTCCGATCCCTAAGGCACCTCCAGAGCCACCTTCTCCAATCACCACACAGATAATTGGTGTAGGAAGACGAGACATCACAAACATGGCTTCGGCGATAGCCTGATGTTGACCGCGCTCCTCCGCTCCCACGCCAGGATAAGCTCCGGGAGTATCGATCAAGCAAATCACGGGTAAGTGAAACTTTGCCGCCAACCGCATCTTGGCGATGGCCTTGCGATAGCCCTCAGGATGAGCACACCCATAGTTGCATTGGATCCGTTCCTGGGTGGTCTTGCCTTTCTGATGGCCCACCACCATGACCTTGAAACTGTCCAGTTTAGCCCAACCTGTGCGGATCGCCCGATCATCCCCGAAAAGCTTATCCCCGTGCAGTTCCACAAATTCGTCAAAAGTTAGTTCGAGGTAATCACTGGTCATGGGGCGATCGGGATGACGGGCTACCTCGACCACTTCCCACGGGGTAAGCGCCGAATAGATTCGCTTGATTGTGTCCACAAGCTCCCGGCGTAGGTGCTGAAGCTCCTGTCGCACCTCAGGATCGTCTTGCGCAAGACGCTCAAGCTTAGCGATGCGAGCCTGCATTTCTTCGATGGGACGCTCGAACGACAGCCGCCGTTCGCCAACTGCCATACTTGCCAATCCTCAAGCTTTTCTCTTTTCGCTAAACTGCGAACCTTAGAATTTTTCTTGCAGCCCAAAAACGAGTCAAAAAGCGCTCACAACAAAATCCGCTCGCCTGATCGTCCTGGGCACCGTCCACGCTCAGCAATCCCCCACCGATTTGGGGCTAGCGCTTACCAGTTCGGCCGGGGATTAACGGATCGCCAGCTACCCATTTCTTTCCAGGGAAAAGCCATTTGTCTCCAAGAACCGGAGTCTAAAACCTACCGCGCCAGGCCTCACTTTTTAGCCCAAAAGCCAATTTTAGGCAATTCTCATACTCCGTTTGGCTTAGCTTGAACTTTATCGGGCGAACACCTGGTTCAAATAAGAAAATCCGCATTGTGAAAAAAACCGGTCTGGTCGGTCAACTACGCCGTGAGACTGCAAACTTTTTGAGTTTGAGTCTCTACCCAACCATTACGGGTTACCGCTCCCCCTTAAAACCTCACCTCACAAAGGAGCATATTTTTATCAACTTATTCAATATTTCGCGAAGATCACCATCTCACCAAAATCCGATTTCGCCCCTCGGCATTCTCTACGAACCACAGGCAGAGCGGGCACTTAAGTTGCCCTAGTCCGGTGGAGAGACGGATTGTCCAATTTTCCTTGGGGGCTACCCATTTCAGCCCTGAAACCGCACCCGGGTTGCCGAGGACCCGCGCGGCAAGGGAATCACGCGCGGAGGATGGGAGTTCTACGTAATTCTTCTAAAACTACGGCAGCCGAGGCCGGCCGTTCTCGAGGGTCCTTGGCGAGCATCTGCCGAAGTAATTTGGCAAAATTTGGATGGACGGCCGAGTTGAACCGCTCCACCGACGGTGGAACCGCTCGCAAATGTTTGTGCAGAAGCTCGGCTGTGGTCGCTCCGGAGAAAGGTGGTTGTCCGGCTAAGAGATGAAAAAATGTGCAGCCAAGGCTGTACACGTCTGCAGCAGTGTCTAGCGTCTGACCTCGAATTTGTTCCGGGGACATGTAGCTCTGAGTCCCTTGAATCTTCCGCCCCCACGGCAAGAGCCGTTCCACAAGCCCTGGACGACGCCGAGCCAGAGCGAAATCAATAAGCTTGACCTCACCAGAGGGTGCGACGAGAAAATTATCTGGCTTCACATCGCGATGGATCCATCCCTGGTCATGAAGATAGGCAAGCGCCTCCGTGGCCTGAAGAATGATTTTGTCCAACTGCGAGGTCAAATCGCCCAAACCCCGCTGAATCCAGGACCTCATACTTGGGGCGGGAAACCATTCCAGGGCCAAATAGGCCGAAGAAGCCCGCAACTCCAATTGATAAACGCGAATGATATGCGGATGATCCAATTGCCGCCCTACCTCGTACTCGCGCCGCAAATACCCGATATGCTCCCTGCTACCACGAAACTGCTCGAGAAGGAGCTTCACCGCATAGTACCGGTGATCACCCTCGTGAATGGCCTGCCAGAGCTGTGTCGTCGCTCCGGTGTACACGAGGTTGAGAAGCCGATACGGTCCAAGCACTCGTGAGGGGGCCTGGCTCACCCGAAATTTTACCTCTTTTTCGTTGTTCCAAATTTTGTTGACTACTACCCAATCTTCACAAACAGGTCCTCGCCAAATCCGAATTTTTTCGCAAGGCCGAGTTCCGAGCTTTGCGATTACACCCTAGTTTAATTCCCTGAGTTCGTCCCCCGCAACGGAAACCTCAGAAGTATTCAGGGCCACACCCAGAATGATGCCCACCGACGGCCAATGCCCCTCGGACACCCCCCAGGCCAGTGCCCCGATTGAGCTCATGAGCGGAGCCACCGAGAAAAGCATGCTTGAAAATTAGCGGCCGGCGATCTCTCAAAGATCGAGCTTTTCCCCCTCCCCTACCCTACCCTTTATTGTCCACGCCACAAACCTTTACCGCTCAGAAGCCGCTGATAAAGCTCGTAAATATCCCGCGTCATCTTCTCGTGGGGAAACAGCTCCTGGCACAGCTTCCGTCCTTCGGCAGCCAGTCTTCCGCGGAGCTCAGGGCTTTCTGCCAGCCGAAGGATTGCCCGAACCAATCCATCTACATCTCGGGGCGGAAGCAGAAAACCTGTTTTCTCTGGGATGACCACCTCGCGCGCGCCATCGACGTCATAGCTGACCACCACCTTTCCCGCGAGCAATGCTTGCGGTAAGACTCGTGCTAACCCCTCGCGCAGACTTGCATGGACAACAATGTCCATTGCGCTTAAAAAGAAAGGCAGCTCTTCCGGGGGGACCAATCCAGTAAATGTGAAATACTCGCTTAGGCCGCATTTCTGGATCTTCCTTTTTAACGTGTCCTCAAGGATCCCTCCGCCAACTACCATAAAGCGAAGACCAGGGTTCACCGGAATAGCCCGGCTTGCTGCTTCGATCAGATCGTCGTGACCTTTCAAAGGGAAGAGCCGGGCGATCTTTCCGACCACAACGTGCTCTGCTCGGAAACCTAGTCGACGCCGAGCTTCCTCACGGTGGAGATCAGCCTTTAAAAACGGTTCCACCTCCATGCCGCTGTAGATCGTAACGCATTTTTGAGGTGGGGCAATTCCCTCGCGCACAAGAAGTTGTTTCATTGCGTCGGCCACCGTGACAAACATGTCACAATAGGAAGCGGCCCAGGCCTCCGCACTTCGACAAAACCATCGAGACAAAGCATGTTGATAAGGATGGAAGGGTGCCCCATGAACCGTGTGCACGACCACTGGTACCCCCAGTTGCCGCGCGGCGACTCGTCCCAAAATGCCAGCTTTGGCGCTATGGGTGTGTACAACATCGGGGTTATATATGCGAAGAACCTGTCGCAGCACCCAAAAGCTTCGAATATCACGCCATGGGTGGATCTCCCGTCGCATCCAGCGGATCACTTTAAGCGGCACCTCCTTCCGCCGCGCACGCTCCATGAGGCTTCCCTCAGGACCAATCGCTGGGCCAGTGATTAATAGGACTTCTTCGCCGAAAAGACGGATCAAATCTTCACATGTGAGAAGGGTATTCTCTTGAGCACCACCGAGACTAAGCCGCGTTATGACATGAGCAATACGCATGGCCATCGCCGAATGAAAGCAAACCGCGGAAGAGGTGGGCCTTGTGTTGCCAACCTCAAACCACTTTACTTTTAGCAAGGAACACGCTTACGCTCCCGCGGCATTGGCATCTCCCTCACCCTCCGCATGACGTTGCAATCGCCCCGATACATTCTCGCTGTCGTCCGCTTCGCACTCACGCAGATACACCTTTTCCAAAAAAAGTCCACAGGCCGGCGCTGTTGGTCCGGCACAGCGACGATCCCGGGCCTCTAGCAGTTCCCTAATCCATTCCGGCTTGCGAGCGCCCCGTCCCACCTCCACTAAAGAGCCAACGATGGTCCGAACCATGTTGTACAAAAACCCATCGCCTTCCACCTGAACGAAAATCCCTCCGCCGCCCCATACCTGCCGGAGGAACTCCTCCACCGGGCTGGCGAAAAAAGTAGCCTGTGATAGCCCGTCGCGGAGGAGTTGTCGCCGACACTCTCCTTCCCCCCATCGTACCTCCGTCCTGGTGAAATTCGGCCAGCCAAGCTCAAGCCGTTCCACTCGTACCTGAAACAACGTGCGTACTGTACACACCCGGGGGGAGCCCGAGTTTTGGAACGATGCGAAATCGTGCGTTCCCACCAGGAGCTGGGCAGCCCGATCCATGGCGGCAACATCCAGCCGCCCCCGGCGCCAGTGCCATTGGTAAGCCCGGAGGAATGGATTCCCAAACGGAGCATCCGAAATCCAGTAACGATACCGCTTGCCCTTGATATCTCGGTGAAGATTGTACCCCACCCCTACCCTTTCCGCCCAACATACAGCGATATCGGGTGGCAAGTAGGCATTGGCCGCCCGAGCGATGATTTCCGGGGGTAAAGTCGAATCGACGTGAAAAGCCACCACCTGTCCCAACGCGTGGACACCAGCGTCAGTGCGGCTGGCCACGTGCAAATCTACCGGCTGCCTCAGTATCCGCGCCAATACTTCAGAAAGGACCCCTTCCACAGTCCGTTGTTCCGGCTGGTGCTGCCACCCGGCAAAACCGCTGCCGTCGTAAGCAACAACAAGCCGATAAGCCCCCATGCGCGGAGCCAATCCTTCAAGCCGGCACTGCGCACTCACCGATCAGGGTCACCTGAATCTACAATTCGAATTGGAGCCGAGGGAGCAATAACCTCCGGAACCCTAAGTCATTTCCCTCAATAAAAGCTCCGCGATTTGGACTGCGTTCGTCGCCGCTCCCTTTCGGAGGTTGTCGCTGACGCACCAAAAGGCCAAACCATTGGGGTGGGAAAGGTCCTCGCGAATCCGGCCAATAAAAACTTCATCTCGATCATCGCAATTGATCGGCATTGGATAGACCTTGTTTTCAAGGTCATCCACAACCACAAGGCCCGGCATTCTGGCGAACAATTCCCGAGCTTCTTCCACAGTCACCTTCCGCTCGGTTTCAACCACAATACTCTCGCTGTGGCAATTACGGACCGGAACGCGCACACAGGTTGCGCAAATCTGAATTGAGTCATCCCCGAGGATCTTCCATGTCTCCCAAACCATTTTCATTTCCTCGGAGGTGTAGCCTTTGTGCTTAGGACTACCAATCTGAGGAATGCAGTTAAACGCAATTGGGTGTGCGAAACATTCATATTGGTAGGCCTGTCCATCAAACCAAGCTTTCGTTCCACCCAAAAGGTCCCGTGTGCCGGCTACACCGGCCCCACTGGTAGCCTGATATGTACTCACGATCACCCGACGCACCCGTGCCGCGTCGTGCAAAGGCTTGAGAGCCATGACCATTTGTGTCGTCGAGCAATTAGGGCTGGCAATAATCCCCTTGTGGGATCGAACCGCCTGAGGGTTCACCTCTGGGATTACAAGCGGAACTTCGGGATGCAATCGCCAATACGCACTCTCATCGACCACGACGCAGCCACGTTTGACCACTTCCGGGATGAACCAGCCCGCCACTTCGTCGGGAGTACTACTGATGACGAGCTGGATTCCGTCGAAAGCCTCCGGCCGCAATTCCTCTACGAGATACTCTCTGCCTTTGAAGGTGATCGTCTTACCCGCAGAACGGGCAGAGGCGAAAAACCGAATCGTTCGGAAGGGAAGATTCTTCTCCTCCAAAAGCCTACACATTAGGCGGCCGACAGCACCCGTGGCTCCCACTAAGGCAATGTGGTCGAACAAATCCTCTCCTCCATCATCAACAGGTCATCAACAGTTTCACCCGATCCCAATTAACGCTCGAAAGTGAGCAGAATCTGAGGAATATGAGTTTGCTGGCCGTATTGTCCGGTCGCAACAAACAGATTCGGTAGTACCAACAAGACTGCCCTTCGCACCCTGCAGCGCGAACTTGGCAAAGGGCCGTCTGCGGACTAAATTTGTGGCCCCCTGCCCTTCTTTCGATTCACAAAGACGGCACTCGCACTCGGTCTAACATCAGGTATAGATTTTCGAAATATCCGCCCGCCTGCCTTCAGGCAAACTGCCAAAATTATCTAAAGTAACGTGGCCTCCCACTGCCCGCGACATCAACTGTTTAGTGGATTGGCCATCGGCAAAGCAAATTCCTCGCCACATGGGTAGCCTATTCCCCCATCCAACCCACGAAGCCACGGGTGGCAGGCCTGACAAGTTAAGAATTTTCGGCAAAATTATAGGGCAACAATCCAAACAGGGTTTGGCCGATATAATGCCCACATTGGTCACACAGATAGCACCGCTTTCCACGGGTCGTTTGGGTTCCGCGGCTCCATGCTCGTGTTTTGGCCGGGATACCCAGAAACCCACCTAGCTGTCAGTATCTCCCCTGATGAACATATTTGCCTTTTAATGAATCTTCTTTCCCTGCGAGTGTTTCCCCCATAAACGTTGAACAATACCCCCTGCCAGGACCTCTTTGAATCACCCGGACCTACTTGCGGAGCGCCAAAAACCCACCCTGCTCCCTTGCAACATTCATGACAACCTCAACCCGTTGCCCGGCCGAGAGAAGTACTACCTCCGAGTGCCGCCACACCCTGCCATCCCCGGATAACTCCACCTCAATATGAAATCGATAAGAGTGACCTGGAACCAAACCTAACGATACAAACCGACGCTGAGGGCCTGTACTCTTCGTGAGGTAACCGTTCACCTTCACCACTGCGTCTGGCGGCACCTCCATGACGATCTCAGCCGATTGGACCTCGTCCCACTCTTTCAAACTGACTACCATACCCTCGGGCATTAGTTCGGATCCCGGCGTCAATCTCAAGTTACCCTGCAAGCCAGCCGGAGCAGGAAAGGGTGGAATACCACCATCTGGAACTAGCGGTGCTTCAGTAGGTGCCTCGCGCTTGGGGAGCTCAGCCGGCTTGGCAGCGCGAGACTTTTCATCGCCACGGTAGAGGGGTGTAGCTACACCTTCTGGGCAACCTAGGTGGCAAATATTGCCCCAATCACCGACGCAACAATCAACATAGCAGCACCCACCTGGGATCCAGTACCACCGATAAGGGCCAAACAAAAGCCGCCGGATTGGTCCGGGTCGGACACCGAGATACCAGCCGCCACATCCCCAGAAAGTGGCACTATAACACCCACCACAAGAGTACCACCACCGTGCTTTCGCTTCTGTACCATCAAACAGACTCAACAGGAAGGCGGACAGAAGCGCGCAAGTCGTCAATGCTTTTCGGTACATGGGCTTTTCCTCCGCTAGAGGGAAAGTGCCGAATCAGACACTCCGATTCGATCCTAGGCCTTGTCGAACTTCTCAAGCAGAACTACCAGTTTATCCGCGCCGCAACGGGCAGACCACGGTACCGCCAGCAAGTTGCGAATTGGAATAATTTCAGTTTAGAATCACCCTCGTCCCAACGCAACTATCCATCCGTATGGGTGACCCTGGTTCTGAGAAAAACGATACGAGTTTTAGGTCGGTGAATATGCCTGCGGCCGGGACGATCGTAAAACGCCACAGACACTGGGAGCAAAGGCATTAACGGGCAAACTTTGGAGCTTAAGTTGCGCCGTAATCCAAGGCAGGCTGGGGAGGCCTCCGCCTCCCGGATCGGCGGTAAGTAGGTAAGGTCTTTTGCCAATCTAAAGTTTAGCGCCGTGCGCGCGAGGAAACAGCTCAAGAAGACGCGGTCTAGAAAACACCCCTCACAAGGCGTAAAGAGGAGTCCAGGGTGGTCCCGCGACGCGTAGACAAAGCGATAGCTGCCTCTGAGTCCTTACCGATTCCGAGTTCGCAAACCAAAACCTCGGAAAGACTGCCACCCACCGAGGTGACGGCAGGGATTCTCTTCAATTATGCGCACGAAGCCGGCGGGTTCACAGATTTGATGGACCTGTCTCAGGGATTTGCCGGCCCTGCTTTCCGCGTGTACCTCGGCCGTGTCAACGATTGCCAGGTAGCGATAGCTTTTCCGCATGCCGGCGCCCTCCCAATTTCAGATGCTGCCGTCGCTCTCTGGCAGGCGTATCGTCCGTTTTGGATCATCTCAGCGGGATTTGCCGGGGCATTAACACCCGACCTCGACCTGGGTGCCGTGGCTTTGGTCAGCAGCGCGGTTCGAATCTCTCCGCGCGGGGAGGGTTTTGATGTGGGGACATTTGTCCCCAGCCCTTTGCCCCTTTTGCGGCAAGCAAACATCTTGTCAGCCAGGCTTGTTATGCTGAGGAATTCGCCTCGCGCCACCGAGGAAAAGGATCGCTTGTCCAAGGATTTTGGAGGTGACCTTTACGATTGCGGTGACTCCAGCCTTATCGAGCTGTCCGAGTTTCAGGCCGCCCGCGTGCTTGTGGTGCGCGTTATTGCAGAATCTGTCGGAGAGGTCCCGAGTAAAGAGGCCCTGTCCATCGACAAGCATCCCACCTGGGCCGGTCGGGTGGGAGCCGTTGTGGGCAGTCTTCTTCGCAACCCTGCAGCTTGGAAGACCATATGGCGACTTTATGAACGGCGCTTAATTGCCAGTGACCAACTCGCACACTTCCTTGCGACCTCCATCGCGCACTTAGCCGCGGGCGCCTTTGAGCCTCCCTTAGCTGCGGATCCCACTGAGGCTTAAGTAGGCTTATGAATCTGCAAGTTCTGCTTGATTACAATTCTTATTACATTCGCACTGTCCGAAAGCAGGTGACATCGCCTGGGAGGTATGATCCGACACTCGCGGTGCGAGCCCAAATCGATCGCACGTACACGGAGACCAAAAATTGTGTCGCGGCATTTAACTATTGCCTTAACGATGGGGGATCCCGCGGGCATTGGCCCCGAAATCGCGGTTCGAGCCTGTAGTTCACCCAAAGTGTTGGAGCTGTGCCAACCCGTCATCTTCGGCGACCCGCAAATCGTCCGAAAGGCGGCCCGCGAGTTTTTGGTGGAACATGTGGAGGTACGTTGTATCTCCTCGCCGTCCGAGGCCAGGGCGGATAAGTCGCGGATTTTCGTCGTCGCGTGCACCGCTGCGACTGAGGAAATAAAACCTGGCGCGGTTCAGGCCGAGGCGGGACGGCTGGCCGTGGAATCAGTCGTGGCGGCCACCCGGGCTACTTTAGCAGCAGAATGTGCCGCAGTAGTCACAGCGCCAATAAACAAAGAGGCTATGCATTTGGCCGGTTTTCACTATCCCGGTCATACCGAGCTTTTAGCTCATTTATGCGGTGCTCGCGCCTTCGCCATGCTATTGTATCTCGCACTGCACGAAGGAGGCGAAGAGGCGACTGGGATCACGGTGGCACACGTGACTTTGCACACCCCTTTGCGGGAGATTTTTTCAAAAATTACTAAAGAATCCATCTTAGAGAAAATTGAGCTCCTCGATGATTTTATCCGCAATTTGAAACATTCCCGTCATCGTCTCGGAGTGGCATCACTAAACCCTCACGGGGGGGAACATGGCATTTTTGGAAAGGAGGAGGACGAAGTGATTAGCCCCGCGGTGGCTCAGGCGCGCCAAAAGGGGATCAATGTGGAAGGGCCTCTGCCGGCGGACACTTTGTTTCTCCAGGCGGTTCAAGGACAATTTGACGGCGTGGTGGCCATGTACCATGACCAAGGGCATATCCCCATCAAGTTACTAGGGATGCACCGCGCAGTAAATGTCACGGTGGGGCTACCAATTGTTCGAACAAGTGTCGCCCACGGAACGGCATTCGATATCGCCTGGCAAGGCCGGGCTAGTCCGGAAAGTCTCATCGAGGCCATCCGTTTGGCTGTCCAGCTCGCCCGCGGTCGAATCCGACATCGAGTGGATCTGCGAAACCGCGTGTCCGATACAGAGTTCTGCCCGCTCGATCGTCTATTGTCCTGGCGTAAAAGTCCTTGAAATTTACCTACCGCCGTTTGGTGATGAGCCTCCCACGGAAGGAGTGGGCCCAGCCTCGATAGCCCCTCCTCCCCCTGCTATTATGTTAAAACTGGTTCTCAATCAGGCAGTGTCTGCTAAAATGCGCCCGATTTACCTCATCACTCCTTGAACCAGCGGCAATTTGAGGAAGGCTGGTGGGAATCCTGGCATTATGAGGCTCCCTACCACAGGCATGAGTAAACTGTACCAAGAGCGGAATCGCTTGGGCAACTCATACAAAGCTTATCCAAACGATAAACATCGTTTGTCCCTCCGCCTATCTTTTTTTAGCTAAAAAGGAGTCTTTTTGACACCGACGGCTGCGAGCAGCCGGGTTCCGAACCAGGACCCCCCATCAATCCTTGAGCATTCCCTGTCGATCGAGCCGAGGAATTAGCCTGAGCAACCGAATCCCGCAAGAAATCCTTTTTCCGGAAATTTTTTCTGCCCCGGATGTTCCCTACGGAAAGGCCCGCGAATGGTGCGCTGCCAACCACGTAAGACGATATTCCGAAAAGAACAATCAAATCCGGCGATTAAGATCATGCCGATAAAAACCATAAGACGATAAGTCAGGATAGGGCGAAACGCACCGCACATTCGTTTAAACGGGATGTACCCAGGGAGGGGCTATCCCGGATTCTGCAAATTTTTGACCTTTTCGCACAAGAGAGCTAAGGGAGCTTGCAATTTAGGGGTCAAAGGAATGAGACTGCATAAGCACGGATGCTGGCAAACTTTAACAGCGGTGGTCTTAATTTTGGCGGCTGCAGGGTGCCAGGTTCCTCCCGCTCAACGTATTCTAGAACCAGGCCCAGGAGTTGGTGGTCCCGGCCCGGGAGTGATAGGATATCCCGCTGCCGCGCCTATTCCTACAGTCACCTCGCAAATTGCCTTTGTCGGTCCAGAGGGGATGTTCGTCCACTGGGATGTGACAGCTCCCGGGGCCTTTGACTCGGACCCGTTGATTTGCCCGGGTCGGTTTGATTTTCCGCAGGGAGCTATATATCGGCTTAAGCTGACCAACATCCCCGGACGACCGGGTATCGAGCTCTACCCCACCCTGGAAGTCGCCCCTGCGACACCTAGGACCGAAGCGTTTTTGGCTCATAACGCAATTCCGGTTGTTTTTACCGCCGAAGATTTCGATCAAGTGTTGTCCGGCAATTTTGTCACTAAAGTGATCTATCTCCCGGACCCGGAGTTTCAAGAGCTGGCTTTGGCTGGTGTTGAGACCCTTGTCAGCACGCGACTTGACCCCGGCGTTGACCCGATTCAGGAAGCAGACCGTCGAGGTTCCATCCTCGCAATTATTCGCTTGGGGAACAAAGATCTTCAGGTGCCGGGTTTTAACTCCAGTGACGTAGCGCCGGCGCAGTACATTCCTGGCTTTCCTCAAGCGATGCCCATGCCCATTTCAGCAGGAACGGTGCCGATCAATTACATCTCCGGTGTGACGGGACCTGAGTACGGAATGCCGATTTCCGGAACACCTATTGGTTTGCCCGGACCACCGCATGTTCCCCATGGCGCCCCTGCCTCACTCCAGAGGCACATCATGCGTAACCACACGCCGATGTTCATTCCTCGACAACCTCATGCCATGAAGATTCATGTCCGGCAAGATCCGGGGTTTTGGTATCCGCGACCAGCCAATAAAGCGTTTATCGTCGAAAAAACTGGCCCCCTTGTAGGCGGCGGCTTTCAACCACTCGGCAATCGTTTTGAACAGATTCACCCGTATTAGAAGCGATAAATCGGCGCTTGCCGATTACACGCCTGGGGAGGCTCCACTAATTGTCATTTCGAGCCGAAACGCGGAGGAAAAATTTCGCGGCTAACAACCCGTAAGTCTTCGGCCAAACGGCTGTAATGCTACTTCGTTTCCTCCTTGTGGCCCATATTCAGCGAATTAAATCGCAGAACTCAGTTGGGAGAGTGAAGCCGCGGAAAGGCTCCGGCTTAACTTCTCGGTGCCTTTATGAGTCCGGTGATTTCAAACACATAGCCACGCTATGCCGCTAGGTTAATCCATTCAAACCGCTATCGACGAAGAGCGAGCTTTTTTGGTCAACAAAATGCAGTGAGTTTAGGCATTAGTCGAGTTCGAGAAAAGTGTCCCGAGTATTTGCCCCATTGAGAAGCTTAAGCGATTGAAAAGGCACCAGGGTACGCCGAATGACTCACTTTGACCGACCAAGCCAGTGGTTATCAGCACCTCCTCGGCGCCAAGCGATTTTTAAGTTTTTGGGCTTGGTTAGTCTTTTTACGTGTGGATTTGTCAACATATCTCACTCTGCCGAGCCGCTTGTCTCTCCCCCTGTGCACTTCTTTCATCATGGGAACCTTCAGCCCGGGCTGGTTGGAGCCATTAGGCTTCAAAGTGGCGGGCCGGTGGCGAATTATTTCCAACCTGTTCAAATCATAGCACCACCAGGAGCGCGGATCGGTTTTGCCCAAGGCAACAGTTTTTCCGAGCCGGAACCGGCGCCCTTGACGGTGGGACTGCTCATTGGACCAGTTTACCGATTCCGCATAATAAATATTCCGCTTTTGCCCGGGCGGGAGGTCTTCCCCACCATTGAAGTCATCGATCGAGTTTATCCGCCGCTTGGTCTCGAGTGGAAATATCCCATTCCTATCGAGTTAACCTTGGAAGACCTACGTCTTGCAGTGGAGGGTCGATTTGTCACGCGGGTCATCTATCTTGAAGATCCGGAACGTGCCCTTCCCGTAGCCACCGATCAAGCTGAGCAGAATTGGTTCGAGGCTCCACCCAAAACCGATCCCCTTACCATAGCTGATCAGCTGGGACGCCCCGTTGCCATCGTGCGCATGGGAGGTCGAGTGCCAACGTGGTTTCCCTACGCGGATCAGCAATTTCTGTACGGCTCACCGCCGGTACTTCGTCCCACCCACCCGGTGGAAACCCAACCTGCAGGCCGCTTGGAGGACGGGAAACGCTCAGCAATGTCTTGGCCCGCTAATGGGATTGGTCAATCCGGCGCACGCCCGAGCATAACTAGATTGCCCGGTGAGCCGTAAAGGCACAAGCTGCTAACGGGGGTTGGGAGCACGTGGAAACCCTCGGGAAGTTTGGAAAGAGACGGCCGTGCGGATGAGCAGGAAAATTAAGATTAAGCACAAGCCCTCCAGTTAAAGCCCCAGTACGTGATGGAGATCATGCAGACTAAGACACTCACTTTCCGACTCCTCCGATGGTGGCTTCGGCTGACAGTGGCCGGCTCGGTAATTATTTTATGTTCGTGTCAACAGTTATCCGTCCGGCGACCCCCCCCCTCCCCTGCCCTTCCCCTAGGCAGTGCGTGGAACCATGAAGCCGCACCTAGGCAGAAAGCTCCCCCTTCATCCAGCACATCTTCGGCGGCTGTGTGGGACGGCTGGCTGCGGTCGCAAAAAACCGACGAACCTTCATCCCCCGAAGAACACATACCCTATCAAGGACCACTTTGGGCATCATCGGCAAGGCAAGAGGCCCACAAGGCTGTTCCTGCCGCTTTTGAGGCTCCATTAGTTGAATCCGAACCAAGGGAACCAACCCTCCGGATTGAACCGGCCCCCAACATCCCGCGAGAGAGTCTTGTTTCCCCATTTCAGCCCCCCGGGGCCCGCCGCCCCTGGCCTACCGACGAATACGTAAGGGATGGAGCCGACGAGCCGCCCAAGGTGCTAGTGACAGAAGATTGGCGCCTCACCGGGATGAATGCGGGTGATACGGTGGTTCATTACGAGACCCAGTCCGGTAGGCGAGTCGTTGAACCCACTAACCCAGTGTACGTTTATAGCCCTCGGTTCGGCGCCGTGCGACAGGTACTAAGCTTCAGCAGCGAGGAGCAGTTTGAGTTCGCGGCGGGCACAGCCGGCAGTACCGCAATTCAACAGAGTCAGCGCCATTTTGCCCCTCTGTCAAGCAAGCAGCATTACCAATTGCAAGAGCAGACAGCTGATCGCCGGGTCAACCAACTTGCTTCTCAACAAGGGGATGGTACAGTTTCCGGGACTATGGGACTGCGTGCCGTCCACGATGGCTTTTTACCGTATGAAAACCTTTCTGTGCTCCGGACAGGAAAATTAGAAGCTCACGAATTTGTTCTCGTGGCTCAAGCCGCCGAAGCAGCCCGTGGATGGTCTCATGCAGCGGTTGTGCAAGTGTTTATCGATAGCAAGGCAGCCGTCGCTCTTCCGGGTGTGACTGCCGTCGATGTTTTTTATGGGGTAGAGGAACCGCCAACCTTCCCCAAGCTACGTGTAATCAAGCTCGCCTCCCGCGGGCACGCAGCACCGGGTGAACTGATCCAGTTCGTGATTCGCTTCGATAACGTGGGAACCGAACCCTTGAAGAATGTCACCGTGGTTGACAGCCTCACTGCACGACTAGAGTTCATCAACGGAACTGCCGACTGCTCGCTCCCGAGCGAATTTTCAGTAGAAGAAAACCAGGCTGGCTCTTCGGTCCTTCGATGGCATCTCACGGAGCCGCTCGCACCAGGCGAGGGCGGTGTGATCCGCTTCCACTGCCGAGTCCGGTAAGGCCAGTGAAAAAGCTGCCTTCCATAGATGGCTCACTCCAGGGGAGATGACCTCCGCACGGCGTACCGTGAAGCCATCCCAGCGAGCCTGAGGTTAAGAGTGCCGTAAGCTCAAACTACCGGTGGGCCATTTAGGTGGCACGACCACCCCGCGAACCAGGCCTTTTCTGAAAAAACCTTCCTCTCCGCGATGCGCAAATATTGCCTTCCCATGGCAAGCTCTGCGCAATTCTGGTTCCGCAACCCGACCACACGACAAGTTCCCATCCGCCGGCATGATTGCTCCCAGGAAGTGGCGCCCTCGCACCTACCCACAGCCTCACAGAAATGAGCACATTAATCTCCCAAGTCCCGCGAGATTCGTGCCAAACCGCTAAGAAGCATCTGGGCCCACTTTAACTCGGACACTTCGCGACGAGACCGCTTCCCCGTCTCTGGCCTAATGCCAGAGATCAAGCAACTCGAAAAAAAACACCCGCGCTATCCAAACTGGGCTTCTGTTCGTGGTCCTCAGGGCGCAGCTCACAGATCGGCGGAAAGGGGCTATATCTGGGAGACCCGAACCTGTGCGATGTCCCCTAACAAACAAAAGGAAAAGCTTAACACGCATGATGGCTAGTGCCCTCCGGGCCGGTTTGGAGTTTCCCCGAGGTACTCAAAACCGGCCCCCCGGAATGGCACCTAAGAGATCGAATGAATAAAACGATCAAAAAACTTAGAACGATTTCCGACCACACTCTGCCTGTGGGGAAATATGCGGAATTAGACCTTCGGCAACCCAATAGTGACACGTCGCTAAAAATTTCAATCGGGATACCGGCTACCGGATTCCTTCCTTTTCAAAAGGTACCACCCAGAAATAAATCGTATGTTCCCGATGACTTTCACTGGAGCGAACACGGAGCACCTTCTTGGGGATCACACCATCAATGTCAAAATCGTGAGAGACGATGCGGGTCCCAGGTTTCAGCTTCTCTAGCCGGGGCAAAAGTGCATTGTTGACTGAAGGAAGCAGGTACATCGTAATCACCGTGGCTGGGCCCAGATCGACATTGAACAAATCGTCTTGAATAATGGTGACTTTGTCTTCCACGCCATTGGTTTTTACGTTTTCTAGGCTTTCCGCAACCCGCCTGGGATCTTTATCCACGCCAACGGCTCTTGCGCCAAAATGTTTGGCAGCGGCCACCACGATCCGGCCATCACCACAACCCAAGTCGTACACAACGTCATTCGGACCGACTTCAGCGAGTTTGAGCATTTCCATTACAATGTCGTGAGGAGTAGGCACGAAAGGTACATCGGGCACACTGCGAGGAGGTGCCGCAACAGATGTCGGCGGACCCGAGAGCACATACCATGTCCCGATGCCAACCCCACATGCAAGCAAAAGACCCAGCACCGTAATCAAAGACGCCTTAAGCCACACTCGAGCAACAGACTTTTTGCGCATTCCGACTCCCATCGTGTATTCCTCCGGTTTCAGCAACCAAATTCAGTAAGGGCACGGACCGCTCCGGTGCGAAGTAGCCAACTCTCGAATACCCAGCCCCGTACAAATTTTCTCCCTCTGGGACACTGCCATGGGTCAGCTACCTGCTGACGCCAAGCAAGACCGCTACGTACCCGCAGCGCTGGTGATTACCCAAGCCTCCAATTCACTTCCTTTGACGGATACGCGTTAGCGGCTGGGTAGTCTCCTAACTGTTTTCAAGCCTAGACAAGAACTCAGTAATTTGCAAGCGGCAAATTTTCGAACTTCATCCCTTACCGATGCCTTGGTGCCAATCGCCCCGCGGTGGATCATCACTCGCCCGGATGTTCTCGGAAGGTTCCTCACCCGCAGCAAAAATGAAAAATGGTTTCCACAAGATTTTTTCCAAGATGGCATCCCCCGTATGATTAAACCACGGGAAAGCCTTCTCCCGAAAACTGCGTGCTATTGAGCTGCAGAGAGGCACCATACGGAAAGGTGAGCAGCACTCGGGGGGTTAGGTCACGGCCGGCTCGGCCGCTCGGCGAGCCCCTTCAAGTTTTTTCGCCTTGAGAAGATCCATCTGAGCCGCGCGGTAGTCATCCATGCGAAGATAAATGTACGCCCGGGACCGGTAAAATTCCGGCTCGTCTGGATCGAGCTCAATTGCCTTCGCACAGTGGAGCAGTGCCTGAGGGCATTTTCCGCGCAAAGCGTAGATAACCCCCAGGCCGTTATGAGCTTCCGCGAAGCTCGGATCGATTTTCAAGGCCAAATTAAAGGCCATCTCCGCCTTTTCAAGGTCGTGTTTTTCTAAAAACCGACAGCCGAATTCGAAAGCCTCGTGCGCTTGCATGACTTTACGGACGCAACCTTCACCTTGGCTCCCGCCACCCAAACATGTTGCCGACTAAGATGACTTTCCCAACATTTTTGGCGCTAGCTTACCACCAAATCAACCAAATGTCTACTACCCCCTTCCATTTCCCCAGCTGGCTTACCCTAAGAAATTATGCACTGACCGCCCAGATACGCCTTACCCCCCAGGCCTGGGCCCCAACTCCGGGTCTTAAACTTTCCCACGATTAACGACCTTCGCCAAGTCATCCGTCGCCGTTTTTTTACGACTCCGAAAGGTTGCCATATTTTCACAGGAATAGCCCGGCAAACTCTCGCGGGGAATCCGCACTTCTCTATGAGTCCCCAGTGGCCGAAGGACCTCCCCAGGTGTCAGCCCGCGCTCTGGGGGCATGAGCTAACAACCCGGAAACGTCTCAGCTTTTCCCACAAATACCGGTGGGCGGAGTTCGAAATATCCAAGCCCCGAAGTGCTGAGCTGAATCCCAGCGAACTCGTTTAAACTCCCGCAAAGCAGCAGGCCTCGTTTCCCGGCATCCGCTCCCAACCCAACTACCAATAAATCTTCGCGATAAAACCATCCCTTCGGGAAGGAGTTTTCGGACACCCCAAAGCCCAGTTTGGTGTTACGTCCCTCTCCATCGTAGCACCGAGCAACATGTCGGATATTTCTGCCGCGTTCACACTCCCCGACGTCCGCCTAAAACAGTTGAACAAGGACTATGGTTGCTTCTCAAGGCACCGGGCTGCCCGGCACGCAATCGAACGCCGTTCGCCACACTCAACCCGAAATCATCATCCGAAATCGCAATCATGTGTTTTCGGCGATCCACTCCTTTCCACCTTAGCCCGGGTAAACCGCCGGGATCTCGGCCGGGTATGGGTTTCGGGCGATAGCGCGCCGGCAAATCCCCCCGCTAGACTATCAGCCATAAAGCTATCAGCCATTAGGCGAGCTTCCCCGAGCCGGTTTCAAAGGTCGGCATATGCGCAAAAAAGGCCCCGGAAGCGACTTAGCCTATTTCGGCCTTCCCAGCAGATTTCCCGGCCTGTCCCTGTTCGGAGAAAGTTCCTCCGGATAGCTCCATACCGAGGTTTAGTACCTAAAATTTTTTGCGGGAGACCGGTGAGCAATTCGGACACCACGTTTCCGATCCGAGTTTATAACGATTTTGGGAATCTTTCCCGACCCAGCCTGGCGTGGCATCCCCAACCCTCCATCCAGAAATCTTAGCTACATTTCCTCTGAAAGCCTGACGAGAAGATGTCCTCTGTCATTTTGACTAGAAGTCCTCAATCGTTGGGGGACCCGCCATTTTCTGGACGAGCCCTAGCGACCACTCTGACACCCGGCTGAACCATTTGGCAAACGCCCAGGCTTCCGGCAGCTAAGCCGGTCAAGTCCACCTGAAAGTAGTCATGCTGATTCCATGCGAACCTCACTTACCACTGCCTACTTAGCTCGCGGGCGATGGCGGTGTTTCACAAAAGAATGGAAGCATCTCCCTCAGTAATTCGAGCGGGAGCCCAACCACGTTAGAAGCGCTCCCTTCCACTATCTCGACCCAACCCAGCCGATCCTGATAGCCGAAGGCCCCAGCTTTTCCCTGCCACTTGTTAGAATCGAGGTAGTCGCGGAGTTGTTCATCGGTTAGAGGATGCATGCGAAGCACAGTAGTGGCTGCCCGCAGTTGGGCCCGCCCCGTCGATACATCCCATAGACACACTGCGGTGATCACCCGATGAATTCTTCCGCGTAGAGCTCGGAGGATCCGTTCCGCATCTTCACGATCCGTGGGTGTGCCAAAAATTTCCCCGTCACATTCCACAACCGTATCGCACGCCAGAACAAGACCGGCGGAAAATCGTCCCGCCACGTTAGCGGCCTTCTCAAAGGCCAAACGCAAGGCATAGACTTCAGCACTTTCGCCCGGACGAGGTGGCGGTTCGAGGATATCAGGGGGAGATACGTCAAATTCAAACCCCTGTTCTTTAAGGAGCTCCCTTCGCCGGGGTGACCGGCTTGCCAGGATAAGGTTTTGTGGAAGATGGGGCGAGTCACCTTCCGTCATGCTAATCCAAATTCAGTTTAAATCCCCAAATTCAATGCTAATCTTCGGAGGGCGGAGTACACACCCCAGGTGAGAGGTCAAAATCGTGCACTCCCTTCACCTCGTCCGCGTGGGTAAAGTTTTGCCGTTGGAGCGCGTATTTTTTCGCGCAAAAGTCGTTTTTTTTCGCGCAAAAGTCGTTCGGCCCGACATCGAAGATTCTTGATGTTATAATATTTAGTCAAATTCCCCGGCCAATCCACGTGTTGTGAGATCAGTAAGTTTCCCTGGCCCTTGTACCGGAAGCCAGGCAAGACAGTTGGGATCAAGGTTACACTTTTGCCTGTGATTCGTTCGTGATGTGTCCGCCATTGCGCACCCCGCGGTTGCCTTGTGCCGATACGCCGTCCTCCGTGCTAGTTGGCGAAATTGGTGAGGGGCAGAAATCCATGCAAGGAAACGCAATACAATCATTATATCGATTGGCACAAAGCCGGGTAAGTTAAGGCGAAACTCTCAATTCCGTTCGTGAAAGAAACACGCGTCACAACGCTAAGCCGGAACACGTTCGTCCACTGTCCAGTTAAGATCGGGAATCAAGCCCTAATCATCGTGCGGAGCCAAAAGAACGTTTTCAATGGCCATAGCCCCCTTTGAGATCATTTATGAAGACCAGTATCTATTGGCCGTCAACAAGCCGGCTGGGATCCCCACCATGGGGGTTGCTCCTGACCGCCGAAGCGTCGTGGCACTCTTGCGACAGTTCTTGGCAGCCCGTGGTCCATCAGATTCGGGCCTCTTTCTTGGGGTGGTAAGCCGCCTCGACACCCCTGTTACGGGGGTCTTACTCATGGCCAAAGACCCATCGACGGCAGCCCACTTGTGCGAACAGTTTCGTAATCGACGCATTCGGAAAAAATACTGGGCTCTCGTCGCGAAGGCACCACCTCGGAAATGTGGGCAGTGGCACGACTGGTTGCGAATTGATAGACGCCATCGGAAGGTTGTGGCGGGTTCATCAGCAGATGCTAAAGCTCTGGAAGCTGTGACGAAGTACTGGGTGCGGGAGCAAGTAGGTGATTGGTTCCTCGTGGAGTTGGAACCCGTGACCGGCCGCAAACATCAGCTTCGATGGCAGTTGGCTGCCCATGAGATACCGATAGTCGGCGACCGTAAATATGGTTCGCGAATCCCATTTCCAGTGGGAATTGCCCTTCATGCCCGCGAGTTGGAGGTGGAACATCCTGAGGAAGAAAGCCCCCTCCTCCTACGAGCGCCTCTTCCGCCCGTATGGCGCCGACTAGGAGTCAACGAGACTTTGGCACGTTAAAAGCCCATGCGCCGTCGTGAAGCACTCGAGATTAGGCAACACTCCCAAGTAGGAATTACGCCTCAGATTTAGGCTCGGCCAAACAGCTAAGTTGCTTGAATACTAAAGGCCAACTTAGCGATCGGTTTCCTCGTATAAGCTTCCCTCAGGATTCAACCGCTTTACCAAGTGGGACACCTCCCCGGAATCGTTTTCTTGCGGGACGCGCGAAATCAAGCGGATGTGAAAACCGATTTACGGAGCGTCTGGACGTTGGCTATGACTACTAGTTCTTCCATCCCGCCGCTAGTACGACTCCGAAAGATTTGTAAATGGTTTGGGCCGGTTCAAGTGCTTTTCGATGTGGACATTGACTTTTACCCTGGCGAAATCCACGTCTTGGCGGGGGAAAATGGTGCGGGCAAAAGCACATTGGTTCGCATTTTAGCAGGGAATTATCCTGATTATTCCGGGCACATTGAACTTGGGGGCCAGCCGGTACGGCTGACCTCGCCTCGGGATGCCTCGGCACTTGGCGTTGCCATGATTTATCAGGAGCTTTCTCTCGTGACCTCAATGAGTGTCCAGGATAATTTATTCCTTGGGCAATTTCCTTGTCGTCATTTTGGTTGGATCAACCGTCGTCAACAAATGCTTGCGACGCAACGCGTGCTGGAGAACTTCGGCCTGGCGGTGGAACCAACTCGGCCCGTTGGGGAGTACCCGATTGCGGTCCAACAGATGATAGAAATCGCCAAAGCCATTTCGCGCCAAGCACTAGTGATTATCATGGACGAGCCGACAAGCGCCTTATCCGAGCCGGAGTGTGAGCGACTTTTTGCTTTAGTAGACAAATTAAAGAAGGCGGGGCTAGCGGTTGTGTTTATTACTCATAAACTGGAAGAAATGGAGGCTTTAGGAGACCGGATCACGGTGCTGCGGGACGGACGGGTAGCCGGCCACGCCATCCGGGGCCATTTTAACGCACAGCGAATTATCCAATGGATGGTCGGCCGACATTTGGAACAACACTTCCCACCCCGAAGTACTCCCCATCCCTCGGAACGCCTTCGGGTGGAGTCGCTAACAGTTCGCCGAGGTGGCATCGGCGGGCGCCCGGCTGTTCGGAACCTCAGCTTTTCCGTTCGCGCCGGCGAGGTGCTCGGCCTGGCGGGCCTTCAGGGATCAGGAACGGCTTGGGTGCTAAGGGGTTTATTCGACCCGACGGCGTGCCACACCACGGGGCGGGTGTGGCTTGATGGAAAGCCAATCCATCTCCGCTTCCCCGCCGATGCAATCCGGCACGGAATTGGGTATGCACCCAGCGATCGAAAATCTGCCGGCCTAATAATGTCGATGTCCGTCGCCGCTAATGCCACCATTACCGATTGGCATCGCCTCACATGCTGGGGATGGCGGAAAATCGATCGTGAAATGGCCTGCGCCGCTCTTCTTGCGGACAAACTCCGGCTAAAGGCGCCCTCTCTCCTTGCAGAAGCTGGCCATCTTTCCGGCGGAAATCAGCAAAAAGTAGTACTGGCCAAAGGCATCCACATGCAGCCCACGGTTCTCTTGCTGGATGAACCGACGCGCGGAATTGACGTCGGCGCCAAACACGACATCTATGAGCTTATCCATCAATGGACTCAGGAAGGGATCACAATTATTCTCACTACATCGGAGCTTCCCGAGCTCCTTGCCTTAAGTCATCGCATCTTAGTGCTCCACCGGGGAGAAGCGGTCGCCGAGCTAACCGCGGAGGAGGCCACTCCAGAGAAAATTCTTGAAGCGGCGATGGGGCAACGATCGGCGCTACCGGGCCAAGTCTACCGTGGAGGGTAACAACGGCAGTCATAAACCGACCCTGGCTGCACCATCTGTAGACTGGCCCAAGCCCTGTGAACGGTAAGTAAGCACATCAGACTTGGCTGGTTGCTAGCTCACCGTCAGGTAGGATCTGTTTGGCAGCAGGAAGGCTCTGACGTCCAAAAATTGCTGATGGCAAGATTAAGGAAAAATTGGCGGATAAACTGAAAGATGCCTACTCGAGGTACTACGACCGGAATTGCCGGCATAGTGGGAGTGACGGCACTTGCGTTGGCACTGGTCGCACGATTTGCCGGAGTCCCTCTTCCGCTTATTTACGCAATCCAGGGCATACTCAACTGTTTTGGATTGACAGTAACTTCGGTGGTGGCCTTTCGCCTTCTCCTTCTATGTTTTTATGCGGTGGGCTTCTCCGGCGTTTACCTCTGGCTGGTTCGGACCGGGGAAAGGCCAGAAAGACGCGGATGGCAAACGGTGGTCACCTCGCCTATTGCTCGGGCGATCGTAGCGTGGCTTCTCGTACTATTGCTCGGCGTTCTTTTCGATGCCGATGGGGCTTTTTACAAAGTGGCGACTCATCGTGATGGTCTGCGGCAAGCTTCGGAATTTGGGATCCTTGCCTGTGGACTGACGCTAGTGATCATCACGGGAGGAATCGATCTGTCTGTGGGAAGTGTGTTAGCGCTGTCGGCAGTACTTTTTGCCTTGTTGACAATTCACTGGGGCTGGCCCGCGGGTTTGGCAATTTTCCTCTGTCTTGCGGTGGGGGGAACGTGCGGGTTGACCTCCGGAGTACTTACTGCCTCGTTGCGAATTCAGCCGTTCGTCGCTACGCTGGCCATGATGGTCTTTGCACGTGGGTTGGCCAAAACCATTAGTGGTGGCATGAAGATTTCCACGGCGGTGCGCAATCCTGATGGCACGTACAGTTACGTGCCCATTCCTTCCATCTTGGAAGCGATCGACTCCCGAATTCTGTGGGACAATATCAGCATGGTAACTGTCATCTTTCTGGTGTGCGCGGCGATAACAGGACTTTTTCTAACGCGGCACCGTTGGGGACGCGAACTTTACGCCATTGGGGGCAACGAAGAAGCAGCCCGACTTTCCGGTATCTTGGTGACCAGGGCCAAAATTCTGGCGTATTTGACGTGTGGACTTTTGGCAGCGGTAGCCGGAATCTGCCATGCTGCCCAGGAAAAGCAGGGTGATCCGGAAGCCGGCGCGGGATACGAGCTGACCGCTATTGCCATGGTCGTCATCGGTGGCACTAGTTTGGCCGGCGGACGCGGCGGGATCGGTCTGACACTCATCGGGACGTTGACCATCGGTTATCTCGAGAAGATCCTTAGCATTAACGCCGTGCCAGAGGCCCAACGGCTGATGTTGACAGGGGTCATCATTGTTATTGCCGTTCTGATGCAACGGCGGAGGGTGTGGTAAGTCAAACACCTCCCTCCGCGCGGGAATTTATAGCTCTGCGAGGTGCCAAATTTCGTCAACGTCATTATTTGCGTTTGGAGGGGCAAGAGGTCTCACTCAAAATGCCAGCTGCTGAAGCGAGAGAATACTACCATTTGATTGGCTATAAAGTTTTCACCGGCTAGAGATACTGTTCAATGCCCGCATTGACACCTTGTGGTCAACACATAAATTGTCCTCTAAGTTTTGAAGCTGATAAAATTGACCTAGCAAATTTCAAATAGCATCTTGCAGCTCGTATATGTGAGGGATCTTGGCCCATGAACGCTTTAGTCACAACGCTGTTATTTACAACATCCGGAAAACCGCGGCTTATTCGTCTCGGTGTGTTGCTTGTTGTTTTGGCAATGACGGGTTTACCCGGATGTTACCGACCGGAAACGGATTCCTCCCAGCCCGCCGCTGAGCTCCTCGGTCAGCCGCAATCCGCTGTAGGAACTCCCCAAACGCAACCGGGAGCGGCACAGGAACGGATTTACGTAATCGGTATGAGTCAGTGCAACCTCGGAGAACCCTGGCGTGTGCAGATGAACGCCGACATCGCAACTGCAGCAAAGAAGTACCCTAATCTCCGTGTGGTCTTCAAAGATGCACAGAATGACACGCTTCGGCAGCGGGCCCATTTGGAGGAATTCATCGGTGCGAAAGTCGATCTTATTATCGTTAGCCCGAAGGAAGCCCAACCTCTCACCGAGCCCGTGGCTAAAGCTTATCGTGCGGGTATTCCCGTCATTGTGTTGGACCGGGCAGTCCTGGGAGATGAATACACATGCTTCATTGGTGCCGACAATAAAAAAATCGGCTATGCGGCCGGGCGCTGGCTTGTCCAGAAATTGGGGGGCAAGGGGCACGTGGTGGAATTGATGGGACTAATGACCTCAACGCCCGGTCAGGACCGGCATACTGGGTTCCGAGATGCGATTGCGGGCACTGAGATTAAGGTCGTATTCGAAGCAGACATGAAATGGTTAGAACCCAATGCACGCCGAGAGATGGAGTCGGCCTTAGCCCGTTTCGACAAAATCGATGCCGTTTACGCCCACAATGACCCCGGCGCCCATGGCGCTTACCTTGCTGCCCGGGCCGCTGGCCGCGATAAGGAAATGCTTTTTGTCGGAATTGACGCCCTCCCCCATGAAGGAATCGCCTACGTACGCCGAGGCATTTTAAGTGCCACTTTTCTATACCCCACAGGGGGGGCCGAAGCCATCGAGACGGCCATAAAAATCTTGCGGGGGGAACCGGTTCCTAAAAAGATCGTTTTAGGCTCCAGGATTTTCACCCCAGAAAACGTCGACCAAGGTGGTGAACCAATCGATTAACTCGGGACGCCGACAGAAGCATCTCTCACAGTCCAGATTGGCCGCAACGTTTACTCCACCGCCCGTTCAATCGGTGTGGCCTCCAAAACCAGAATGGCCAGAGGAGGCAATTCGACAACAAAAGGCTCCTCGCCACCAAGACGATCGGGCAGAACCACTCGCTTGGGATTATACCGTGGCATTAACTTCCACAGCTGAGGCGTCGCAAGCCGGGGAAACTCGCAGGCTTCCGCCACAGTGAAGGAGAACTTTTGCGGCTCCAAAGCCGGATTCCTCAAACTCAGAATCGCTTTCTCCGCAGACCATGCGGCGTAGCCATAAACCTCCCCCTGCCCCGGATCTCCCCCTACCCAATGCACGTCCACAAGAACTTCTCGGTTGTCGCGGATCCATCGGATAGTCTCGGCCAGGGTATCCCAAGTCAGATCGCTCATCAAACTAGGGCTAAGGTAGAGCTCAAAATTCTGAGTGCCGCTTGCCGCAGCCATCCACATTTCGTCAATGACATCCTCCGGTTCTTGTCCCATGTTCAAAGCCGTTCCCAACTGACCGAAGCAAACGGTAACAGTCATTAAGGAGTTTAACGGATAGAAAGATGCGCGCCGCACCACGCGGCGGTACACCTCCATGTCACGGTAGGTAATCCACTGTTGACGAACGCTTCCCTCCCCGTGGGCAGCCCAATCATGTCCACCCCGCCACACAGAGTCGCCAAACAGAAGCCATGCCGGGGAGGGCCAGGTTCCTGTCGTGATACTGACGAAAAGCTCCGGACATTCCTCCTTGAGCTTTGCCACAAGGTACAGGAGTGCCTCAATATCTGGGCCAAACCGCCGTGACGCTCCAGGGACTTGACTTCCTTCCGCAATGCCATCAAATTTGAAATACCGGATCTCGTAGTTCCTTAGCATTTGCAAGCAAACATCACGAAAGCGAGCATAATATTTAGGACCGGCAAGCGAAAATCCGCGTTCATTTGTTTCAAATCCCTCCTTCGCCCCATACTTTAAACGTTCTTTTCTGGCCTGCTGATACCCGCCGAAGGGGGAAAGCCACGTTCCAATTGCCGAGCCATACTGCTGTGCGAGATTCTGCAGCGGCGAAAATCCTTGGGGGAATCCTGCGTGAAATTGCCACAACGTCCGGCTGTCATCCCATCCGTCGTCAAACACAAAGGCGTCGACTTCCACTTTTCGCCGGCTAATCAGCTCCTCACCGAAGGCCCGAATGACCGCCGCGCATAATGCCTCGTTCATTTTGCGGTCACTCCATGCGATATCCCACCATGAGTTGTAGTTGACAAACGGGCTATAAGGTCGTAGTCGCTCTCGCTCTATGTAGGCAAGAAAGCCCCGGCGGTGTTGAGCCGGCGGTAAAACCCCAATCGCCAGGCCCCGCCGAATAGACACCCCTGCCTCTGGAGGGGCAAAGAGCGGCACCTGCAGAACCAGCTCCCCGTCCCAATAAGGTACTCCTTGGGCCATCGGATGCTCACAGAAAAAGAAGAAGTCGTCAACAACCACTGGCGAACCGTGTACCTCGCCGACGACCTCGGCCTTATCACCCGGAAGCGTTAACCACAAAAGATCCCTCGGGACTTCCCCAACCACGGCCGGATCCAGTTCGAGAATTGACCGAACGTAGTGGGATCCATCCCCAAGCTCAACGCTAAAATGCCCATGGTATTGCCCATTTTCGTCTACTACCGCAAGTGTAACCCGCTTACCCGGGAGCTGCCGCGAGACCCCTAAAGCCTCAGGTTCTGGCAACACTGTACTGAGCTGCGGCTCGTCGGCCGGGAGCAGTCTCAACCAAGTTTTTTCCGTATCCTCGGCTGCCCCCTTGATTGCCAGCGGGACCTCCCTGGGAAATTTCAGTTCTATTCCTTTGTCGCGATTGACAAGCCGTTCTAAAAAAATACCTCGCTCGTTGACGAAAAAGGAAACCTCCAGACAGTTATTCCTCAAGCTAAACACATTACCCACGATCTCGCCCTCGGCTTTTCCTGGGTCGATCCAGATGTTGGCTACACTTTGCCGGCTCGTTCCAGTCCCCCCTGCTGGGCATACTCGAACCGTGCTTCCAAAAACCAACACGAATACAAGAATCACCCTGGCAAAAGCCTTTAAAGAACCGTGCACGCTCATCAGTCAGACCTCCTTTAGCAAGGCACAGATCCACAAGCCCTTTGGCTCACTTCGGCGAAGTGACAAGGCGTGCCTCCGATGCGCCGGTGAGCCATGTAAACAACTGAAGGTTGCGTACGCTTAGCTGCTCAACCTGCTAAGGCGCTTACTTGGCATCGATATTATACGGCCTAGGATTTGTCATTCTAAGGAGAATGCTTGTGCGGCATTGTTGACGAAATTGCAGGGAATAAGGTGGCTTATTTTACTGCGTCCAATTAACGGGTACGAAGTCATCTTGAGCGGCCTTGCTGCTGGGGCAGGTTGTAAGATATCCTTCACGATATTCTGCACAACACCTGTCTGACCAATCGTAACAAGTCATCGCGTCCCACGGGTCGGGGATTAAGCCGAAGAATGAGTCGAGACCCGCACTCCGCGCTGGCCACAACCGCCGATTCGATCGACTCCAGCTTTTTTGCCGCCATGAGTGTCGACGCTCGCTTTACAGTCCAACCGGTCCATTCATCAACAAGCGATTCAATTGTCGGAGCCCTTGCCGGCCCAAATCCGTGTCCCGCTGAAAGGAGAATTCGTTCTAGGTGCCGTAACCGCTCGGCGACAACTGACCGGTTGAATTCGACGGCCGCCGGAAGCGTCAAACCCACCCCAATCGCATGAGGAATTTCAAGCACAGCTCCCATAGCATGAGCCAAGGCATGCCCGACCGTCACCCCAGAGATTTGCACGGCGAAACCGCCCAACAGCCCAGCCCACGCAAGCTCTTCGATCAAATCCGGAGTTCGATCCCCCATCGATACCTGGTGATAGGCACCGACGACCACGCGAAATGCCTCGCTCGCTAGAAGGAAACTCAGCCGAGTGCACCCACGGCTCATTACACTTTCGACAATGTGACCCAGCAAATCGGTCACTTGAGCCTGAAGCAGGTCCAAGGACAAACTTTCACACAAAGACGGATCTACAACGGCAATATTGCCACGAAGCTCAGGTGCGTTAAGGGCAACCTTCACCGGGACAAATTTTCCATCCAGGCCGGGGAGCTCGTCTGTAAACACCGCAATTTCGGTCACCTCACTCCCTGTGCCAAAAGTAGTCGGCACAAGCACCAGGGAGGAAGGCTTAGCGTGCCCGCCTTGGGACTGCCCCAGCACGCTGTGCCCTTTGTCACAGGTGGTACTCAGCCCTGCTCGCCCGCGTTGCTCCAAATATTTACGGTAGGCGTCGCCGGCTACCATAAGTTTGGCAGTATCCAACACACTTCCGCCGCCCACTGCCAGCACCACATCCGGAGCGAAGTGGCACGCGGTGCTATACCCATGACTGACAAGCTCCAGCGTGGGCTCACGATCGACGGCAAGGTAAGCCGTCACCGACAAACCTTTCTCCGTTAAGAGCTCGCACAATTCGGTGTATAGTGGATGGAGCGGGGAAGGTTGGCTGTAACCAACAAGTAAGACCCTCTTACCTAAGGTTGCCAGTAAGCCTGGAAGCTGTCGTGCGGCACCACGGCCAAAGAGAACTCGAGTTGGAAAGCAGAATTCGAATTTCTTAACAAATTGGCCCATATCATTAGAAAATTTAATACCGAGTTGTGTTAAAAAAGGCGATATCCATCGACCCGTTTAATCTGATTACTTGCGAGCTATCCCGCCGCACTATCCTCTGCAAACACTTTCATGGGCCGACCAGATCCGCCTCCCGGCCATCCTAGCTCCCCGTGCTGACCGGCCGACATGCATGTTGTACAACGGACCTTTTGCACATCTGTCGTCCCTAGTCTGCTCCAAAGAATTCCTCCCCCTTACTGGCAAAGACAAAATTAGTCGGGAGAAGTCATAGAAACGTCACAAAATCTCTTATGTTTTTACGACAATTCTAATCACATCGCAGCTTCTTAACCCTTATTCACCCCACGTGAGTGAAAGCTCTACCCGTATCAAGATAACCTTTTCGGGCTGATTCCAAGTAACCAATAATGGGAAATCGGAAACTGGGGAACGCTTGCAATTATCGACCTTTTTTTGGCACCATTCGCTAAGTTAACCTCCAGTAAACATTCGCCAAGTTAACCTCGAAGAATTAGACGCGAAGTCAACCAAATCGGTAATATTTGCGAACCCGCTTGAAGCAGGATCGTCGCGGGCCTCAAAGCCCTGCTATTGCGAGGGTGCTAACCCTGGGAGCGCGTGTCCCACAGTTTCCGGCCCCAAAGATGGTTGATCCGCCAGCCGGAGCTCTACCAGCACGGGAACACCAATCTTGGCAAACCGCCTAATCGAAAGCTGCGACAACGTGGAAACAAATCCAGTTAGCATTTCAGTTGTTATCCCGGTCTATAACGAAGAGGACAACATCGGCCCCCTCATGGAGCGGCTGATTCTCGTCCTGGCTTCCCTGACCGACGATTGGGAAGTGATTTTCGTCGACGATGGTTCCACAGACAAAACGCGGATAGCGATCGAGCTGTATGCCTACGTTGAGCCCCGAGTAAAGCTGATTCAACTTCGCCGGAATTATGGGCAAACGGCGGCATTGGCCGCGGGGATCCAACGAGCCAGTAAGGATCTGGTAGTGACCCTCGACGGGGACCTTCAGAATGATCCCGCGGACATTCCCCGAATGATTGAGGTCCTGGGACGGGACGGACTTGACGTTGTCCACGGATGGCGGCGTAAGCGGCAGGATCGCCTACTCCTTCGTAGGCTCCCCTCCCGAGTCGCCAATTGGTTGATTTCTAAGGTTACGGGGGTTTCCGTTCACGACCTCGGTTGTGCCCTTAGGGTGATGCGGCGAGAAATAGCCGGCGAACTGGAACTTTACGGCGAAATGCACCGCTTTATTCCCATTCTCGCTCATTGGCGAGGAGCTGCAAGCACAGAGATCGTCACCCATCATAACCCCCGGCGGTTCGGCCAAAGCAAATATGGGCTGGGGAGAACCTTCGGGGTTCTTCTTGACCTCCTCACTGTGAAATTTATTTTGGACTATTTCTCCAGCCCAATTCGGCTTTTCGGACGAATGGCTTTCTTCTGTATGGGAATCGGCGCCCTTGCTACAATGGCTACATTGGCCATGAAGCTCTTTCACTCGGTCGATATGACGGGTAATCCCCTGCTCCTGCTCGCCGTTTTTTCTGCTATGGTATCCATCCAGTTCCTCAGTCTCGGCCTGCTTGGTGAATTGGGCATTCGAATTTATTATGCTATCCCTAATCGCAAGAATTTCGCCATCCGCAAACTTGTAAACTTTGATGCGCCGCAAAATCCGATGGCGTTTTCTCCCGATCAAGTCCCTGGGCAAAAGCCCACAACGCGATCGACCGCATCTTCCACTAGCAAAGCTTCTCCCACCCGCAGGATCTCACGGAAAGCCATCCCTAGCGTCCATCCCAAGCAAGCAACCATGAAGTGCGATGTAAATACCCCTCTCGACCATGCTGCCTAAGCTCCGCGCTTCCGGCGCGAAAGACCATTCCCTAGGCATGGTTCGCCGGCTAGCAGAGCTTGCGAGGGCGCCCGAGCTTTCCACCGGAAGCGCAAAAGCCGCACCGTTATGCTCCCCGCGGCCTAATGTGCTTGCGATTCAAATTACAAAAAGTTCTGTGGTTTCGAAAAAGCAGGCAGCGTAAAGCAACGCCCCCAGGGAGGTCAAACCTGGGGGTATTAAATTCTCCGAGTATCCCACGACGAGTTGTTGCGAGCCTTGATACTCCGGATGAACCATGTTAATAAATTGCGGACATGCCCTAACTTTTGCGCTTGTAAACAACTTCTGGATCGAAGATGGGCTCCCCTACCACTTCCAGCCCGTTAGGCGTAAGCTTTCGATGGAAACACGAACGGTAGCCAGTATGGCACGCTGCCCCCCCTACCTGCTCGACCTTTAGCAGAATAGTATCTTCGTCGCAATCAAAATAGATTTCGCGGACAAGCTGTATATGCCCACTTTCCTCCCCTTTCCGCCATAATCGATTTCGACTGCGACTAAAATACACTGCCTGACCGGTACGCAAAGTTTCCAAAAAGCTCTCCTCATTCATGTACCCCAGCATCAACACTTCGTTAGTGTGCACATCCTGAACGATGACCGGCACAATACCGTTGTTCTTTCGAAAATTCGGCCTAGGGCATTTGTCAGCATTTTCCCGAAATTGATTATTGGTGTTTGACATCTCCTTGGTCCCGGCTGATTCTCTACGTAGTTGTAAGCTGCTCGTCCTTTGTCAAATCTATCGGCTCGCTGTGGCGAGGCACAGCATAAGCCGCCCTCCTGGCATCCACAGTTGCTCTGGGTGAGGCCTTTGAAGAAAGAACCCGCACATCCCTCCGCCAGGCACTCGGATGGGTGATCCTTTTCCGTCCCCGGGGAATTGTTGCTTCTAATAGCGGTCGCCCGCGGGAGTGTTGTAAGTGTAAAAATTAACGCGTGAGAAGGAGTCGGCACTAGTTGGCTGATCAGTGCCGAAGCCTCCATCTTTTCGGCTCTTTGCGCCTCTCCACCGTCTCCGAAGCCACGTTCGGCTAACACTACTGCCTTCTTTGGGCGCCGTCATTGTCCCTGTCCGCACCTGACCTGCGTGATACCCTACCGCAACCAGTCCCCTACGTTCCAAAACCCTTTGACATGCAAGCTTGTTGCACTAGTTAGGCTTGTTGCATTACTAATTGTCCTCCAACCCAACTGATGCCGGCGTGGAACCCCCCACAAGCATGGTCGGCAAACTCCGGCCCCATTCGACGAAAGTAGGTCTAATTTTACCCACCCGAACCAAAAAGCTGGCGCGAATCAGGCACCGATTCCGATGGACAGAAGGAAAAGTATCGGCACACGGAAGCAGTATGGAAGTTTCGTTACCCTCGAAGCCAAGGCCGAAGCGCGATACGTGAGTAAAAACGCCAGGATAGTGATATTGGCCAAGGTGGCTTCTGAAGTTCGAGCCACTACGGGAGTAATTATCCTCGCACTTGCGAGCACGATGACCTTTTTGACAACGCATGCTCTCGATCAAACTAAGCTTTTCGGGCAGCCTCGATATCAAATAGACCGAAATGGGCTGGTCCTTTCGGCGAGTCCTTCTTGGCTTCGCGACGATGTGGCCGAAGAAATACTAGCCGCGTTAAGGCATCGGGCCATCAACTCCATTCTCGAAACCCAGGCAGCGGCAAAGGTGGCGGAGATTGTCCGCACTAATTGCTGGGTCGCAAGCCTAGACCGCGTAAGCATAAGATTCCCCAGCACAATTATCATCGAAGTAAAATACAGACGCCCGGTTTGTCTTCTGGTAACCGCAACAGGCTTTGTAGCTCTCGGGGAAGACGGAATCGCTCTGCCGGCAGAGAATATCCGGCCTGAAGCGAGGGATTACCTATACCGTGTTCTGGTGGAAAAGTGTCCCCAAACCCTGCGGATAGGCGAACGGATACAAGATGGAGTCGCGATCGAAGCTGCCCGGCTTGCTGCCTTCCTGGGACCGGATTTAGCTCAGCGGGGTTTTCGATTCATTCAGCCCACGGTGAAAAGCCACCCACTTGAGCCCGAGGAAATCGTTTTCTCCATTTTCGACGCCGATGGTCGGGCCATCCTATGGGGGCATGCCCCCGGACGGGAAATTCCCGGGGAAATATCCGCTAAGGAAAAACTTCAACGAATTCTGCATCAGCTTGAAGCCGTAAAGTCGAGGTCCCAGAACACCGCGCCCTTCGAATATTTCAAAATTTGGTAACTTTTGTCATGCCACCTTTCCCGGTTGGGACATCCTAGCTCCCGGTTGCCACTCTCAGACCAAATTCACTAGTTACGATTACAGGCTAAAATTTTAGGCCAACAGTACGGGGTCCATGCTTCGAGACGACCTCAGAACAACATGGCGAACCCCGCCGCTACCAGATTGCATTTTTTGCTCTGGAAATGCAGGCCGATTAGACCGTGGCCCAGAAACCTCGGAGTCTTTCCCTCACTGGGGTCTATATGCCTCAATTTCCCTGGCACGAAGAGAGTCCACGATAAAAGGTGCAGTTAGACGGAGGTCCTTTGCCTGTGATAGATGATCGGATCCCGATGACCCGGCAGGGCTATGAAAAGCTTAAAGCGGAAATAGACTACTTGCGAAACGAAGTGATGCTCGAGGCGGAAAAGCGTGTTGCTGCAGCCCGTGCCGAAGGCGATCTTCGCGAAAATGCGGAATATCATGCTGCGAGGGAATCGCTCGCTTTGATTCAGCAAAAACTTGCCCAGTTGTATGAGAAGCTTCGCCGCGCTTACATCGTCGAGGTCGAGGAAACCCCGGCTGACGTTGTGGCCATGGGTCGAAAAGTTGTGCTACGCGATTTGGACACGGATGAATTAGACGTTTACATCTTGGTGGGTTTGGGAGAGGAAAACTATCGGGAAGGGAAAATCCTTGTCTCCAGCCCCCTAGCCCAGGCAATTCTCGGGAAACGCAAAGGTGACCAGGTGAGTTTCCAGGCTCCCAAGGGAATCATCCGTTTGGAAATCGTCGACGTTCAGCCCGCAGACCAGGATTAATACCGCGGGGTTAAGACGGATCCGCACCCACCGCCGCGGACGCGAACTTTCGTAGCAAAGCGTATGATCTACCCACCCCTTGTATGATCTACCTGCCACGCTTTGAATGCACGAGCGGTGAATCCAACATGGCCAGACTCGCGGAAAAGCCAGCAGCCCTGGCTCTCTAATTTCAGGCCTCTGAAGATTGACTCCTTGGCGTACATGACGCACTTGAATGGGAGAGTATCTCATGAACAAAAAATTGTTTTGGCGGTATGGCTTTCCTTCCCTTTGGATCCGTGCGGGCCTTAGAAACACCAAATTCCTTCGAACCTCAAACGTGTTATGCAGGAGCGTGAAGGGGGGCAGGGCCTTTGACTTCGCCAAGCCTAGCAGGCAAAGCCTCCCGGGAGGACTCCTCCTTTTAATTGTTGCAATTCTGAAGGTAAGTCACAGCGGAGTCGTTTATGGAGCGGACGAGCCTTTGTGGGTCCAGTATAGAGGATCGGAGGGAGCCGGGGCCGGTAAGCACATCGTGCTCATCGCTGGTGATGAAGAATATCGCTCCGAAGAATACATGCCGATGCTCGGGCAGATTCTGGCCAAGTGGCATGGTTTTACGTGCACGGTGTTATTCTCCATTAACCCCGAAAGTGGCGAAATCGATCCAAATTGCCAAACAAATATTCCCGGGCTGGAACACTTACGCCAGGCCGACCTCATGATCATTGGCACGCGATTCCGTGAGCTTCCGGACCCACAGATGCAGTACGTGGCGGAGTACGTGGATTCCGGCAAACCGATAATCGGAATTCGCACGGCGACCCACGCCTTTGCATACACGCCTAATCGCGAAAGCAAATTCGCCCACTACGATTGGCGAAGCAAATCTTGGCCAGGGGGATTTGGCCGCCAGGTTTTAGGAGAGACATGGGTGGCCCACCACGGTGTTCACGGCCGGGAAAGCACTCGGGGGGTGATTGCCCCAGGCATGGAAGGACATCCCATCCTCCGCGGAGTCCGTGACATCTGGGGACCAACAGACGTTTATACCATTCGCGACCTTCCCGCAGATGCCGTGGTGCTTCTTCTGGGTCAAGTCGTTGCTGGAATGACCCCGACCGACCCTCCTGTTGTTGGCCCAAAAAATGATCCGATGATGCCTATCGCCTGGATCCGCTTCTACCCCAGTGCCAGCGGAAAAATCGCACGCGTATTCTGCACCACCATGGGTTCGGCAGAGGATTTTGCTTGCGAGGACTTACGCCGGCTGGTTGTCAACGCCGCATTGTGGTGCGTGGGACTGGAAGATAAAATTCCTGAGCGGGCCAAAGTGGACTTTGTAACCCCTTATCACCCCACACCCTTTGGATTTGGAAAGTTCCGCGCCGGACAAAGACCCCGCGATTTGGCCTGGGAGTAGCCTCGGGGGCCTTGAACTAAAGTTCTGCTCCTTCCCTTAATCGAAAAAGTACCGGGTGTCGGTCTTCCCAGCTTGTAACTGGGCGGACGGCGACGAAGGGCTACAGGAAAACCGAGTTTCACCGTTTGAACAAGCATACAAAACCTCAGGTTTCCGCCTTTTGATCCCCAAGATGAGGGCGGGATATCCGCAGCAATGTTGCCAGCAATTAGGCCCCTCATTGGTAATGTTTAACGGAGCGGAAGCCAAGCGGGGAAATTTCCGACCGCGATCCTTTTTAAGAAATCTCAGCGATCCTCGATTAGGGAATCTCTTGGACAGCTCGGCCGACTGGACCGCTGTAGCCAGTCAGGAGATTAATTATCGCTCACTTGGTGGCAAGGCAAGGGATTTCCTATCGGTCACTTCGTACTTCGCTACCAGCTCGGGGCAAGAACTCCTGCTTTAAAACACCGACACGATTTACACAAGCTGGCCCCTGTTGCCCACCTATTCGCCATGGCAGCTCACAAATTTTTCGGTTTTTACCCAATTTAGGGATTTTGCCAAGTGATCCCGGAGGGCTTATGGCTATACGAATTGACTCGTCCGCGGTCCCGCCAATGCGGGCTCACGAAAGCTTTTTGCTCGGTATAGGCAGGCCGCGCGGAATTTCTCCGGCGCAATGTTAAACTTAAATAAGTTCAAAGAGGCCGACTAAAGGCTTCACGTTGAAACATTATAAAAAGCTTTGCCCACAGAATTCCAAGACATTTTGCTTGTTAAGAAAATAGACCCCGACAGGTTCATCCACAGATTAGGCCACTTTTGCTGAACGGTAAACTGCTATGCGAAATCTTGTAACCGGAGGTGCGGGATTCATCGGCTCGCATTTGTGCGAGTTGCTTTTAGCTCAAGGTCAACGCGTGCTTGCCATCGATGACTTTAGTACGGGCCGACATGAGAATATCGCCCACCTGGAAAACCACTCGCTGTTTTCGCTCGTATGCGCCAGCATCACCGACGAGCCAATCGTCCGCGAATGCGTGGCGCAAGTGGACCGGGTTTTTCACCTCGCCTCGGCGGTTGGGGTTAGACTCATTGTGGAACAACCTGTGCGAACCATCGAAACCATCGTCCACGGTACCTCGGTGGTGCTTCAAGCATGTGCCCGGTATCGCCGTCCCGTGTTAATTACCTCCACCTCCGAGGTTTACGGCAAATCGACAAAGGTACCCTTCAGCGAAGATGACGACCTGGTTATTGGGCCGTCATTTCGCCGGCGATGGGCCTATGCCTGCTCGAAAGCACTTGATGAATTTTTGGCGATGGCTTACTGGCATCACTCCCGTTTGCCAGTAACTATTGTTAGGTTATTTAATACTGTTGGCCCCCGTCAGACGGGCCAGTATGGCATGGTTGTCCCACGATTTGTGAGGCAGGCCTTAGCAGGCGAACCTTTGACCGTTTACGGCGATGGTACCCAAACAAGGTGCTTTTGTCATGTCAAGGATGTAATTGGCGCCCTGGTGAAACTGATGGATCATCCGGCAGCCCGCGGGCAGGTGTTCAACGTAGGAAGCCAGGAGGAAGTCAGTATCCGGCACCTTGCGGAACGGGTCCTTGCCATTGTGGGAAGCTCATCCGCAATCGTTTACATTCCTTTCGAGCAAGCATTTGGTCCAGACTTCGAAGATATGCAGCGGCGCGTGCCCGATTTGAGAAAAGTCCAACAGTTGATCGGATATCAGCCCCGGTACTCCCTGGACGACATTATTCGCGATGTGGCTTCCTATCTGAAAAGTCAACCAAGGTCAGACTTCTTGGGCTATTAACGGAAAATGAGCTCCGCGACTTAAGAAGGCCAGACGGGAAAGATCTTGGCGAGGGATAATGGGCCGTGCAGAGTGTCCCCAATTTAGGAATAGGGCGACCTATTCTGACGCAGGCCGTGGGTTGGGAAAACCGCTGTCGGCTGCTCGCTCTTCCAGAGAACGCACGTGGCCAATTTTCGGCGGGTTTCACCTCACTAGGTCAAACCCTTCCGCTGCAAAAAAGCAAACTCGACTTACTTCGACCCCCAGTACCTTCAAAGATAACGCCCAGCTCTCTGCGTTTAGTATGACCGACGCGGAGGGTAAACCATGTGGCCGAAACCCGCGCAACACGGAAGCAACTTCCTAATCCTTTTAGTTTTTAGCTTTTTGCTAAGCATGCTGCCGCCAGCCTTTGGCAACTTCATGGCCGCGGTTTGGGCGCAAGATGAAAAGCTCTGGCAAGGACACTCCGAATGTGTGCTTGTCCGCGAATTTGTGTTCACGCAGGCACCTTTCCCCAATTGCCATGCCTCCACACTCGTGGAAGGCCCGAAAGGCCTGCTATGCGCCTGGTTCGGAGGTACTCGTGAAGGAGCCAGAGACGTAGGAATTTGGCTGAGTCGGTACGAAAACGGTCGCTGGTCCACTCCGGTCGAAATAGCCACCGGTCATCAACCCGACGGCACGCGCCTACCTTGCTGGAATCCCGTGCTGTTTCGCCCGCGAAATCAGAACGTAGTCTTTTTATTTTACAAAGTGGGGCCGAGCCCCAGCTCATGGTGGGGAATGGTGATGCGGAGTGAGGATGGGGGGCTTACGTGGTCAACCCCTGAGAAGTTGCCAGATGGGATCCTCGGGCCGATCAAAAATAAACTGGTGCAGCTGGATGACAGAACCTGGCTATGCCCCTCGAGCAAAGAAAGCCCCAACCGTCCTAGTCAATGGTCGGTGTTTTTCGAGCGGACATCCGACGGCGGAAAGACGTGGGAGAGCGTGGAAGTCCCCTCAGGGGCTGTGCCCCTCAACGCCATTCAGCCTACAGTGTTTGTGGCTGAAGAACATACGCTTGTGAGTTTAGGACGAACGCGGGAGGGCCGGCTTTTCTGGACCTTTTCCGCCGACGGCGGTCGAACGTGGGCGCCGCTGCAACGATCGCTCTTGCCTAACCCCAATGCCGGTATTGATGGAATAACACTGCGCGACGGGCGTCATCTTATTGTTTATAACCCAACGACGCGTGGTCGCGCCGTGTTGGGTGTCGCCATCTCGCGAGATCTTTGGCTCTGGGAAGCAGCAGTTCTCCTCGAAAATCAACCGGGAGAATACAGCTATCCGGCGGTGATTCAGACCAGCGATGGGCTCGTGCATATCACGTACACGTGGCGACACGAGAGGATCGCCCACATCGTGCTCGATCCGGCAAAAATCGCGGGGCACCCCATGGCGAGAGGGCTTTGGCCTACCGAGACCGATGTTTCCCAACTTATCAGAAAAGAGGCCCCCATTCGGGACGCAACTCGCGCTCCCCGGCCGAGTGTGATAATCGTCATGACTGATGACCAGGGGTTGGGGGACTTCTCTTACTTCGGCAATCCCGTACTTCGGACTCCCCATCTCGATCGGCTCTTCCGGGAGGGAGTGTTGTTGACGGACTTTCATGTGGCTCCCGTGTGTACACCGACGCGCGGACAGCTCATGACGGGGCAAGATGCCCTCCGCAACGGGGCGCGAACTGTGCCCGCGGGCTCTAACATGATTTGGCCTGAGATTCCCACACTCCCCCAGGTGTTTCGGCAGGCAGGTTATGCCACAGGGCTCTTTGGCAAATGGCACCTTGGGGATCACTACCCGAATCGGCCACTGGATCGAGGCTTCGAGAAGGCCATTTGGCACGGCGGCTGGGGTGTATCTTCGGACGTGGAATTCGACAACGACACGATGGGGATTCGCTACCTCGATGGTACTACGGTGAAACAATCATCGCGCTATTGTACCGATCTGTGGTTCGACGAAGCCATTAGCTGGATGGAACAATGCCGGCAGCAGCAGCGGCCATTCTTTTGCTACATTGCGACAAACGCCCCACATAGCCCGTTTTGGGCTCAGGATAAAGATGCAGTTCCTTACCGCGGGAAAGTGCCGCCGGCAACTGCCGAGTTCTTCGGCATGATTGCCAATATCGACGAAAACATGGGGCGACTAGATGACTTCCTGAGCACCTCCCAGCTAAAAGACGACACAATCGTGATTTTCCTCACAGATAACGGCGGAACCGCTGGGGTTCGGGTGTTCAACGCCGGCCTCCGCGGGTCAAAGGGTAGTTACTATGAAGGAGGCCACCGTGTCCCCTGTGCGATCCGGTGGCCTCGTGGAGGCCTTCAAGGCGGCAAAAAGCTGCAGGCACCCACTCAGGTTCAGGATTTATTTCCCACTCTACTTGAGCTGTGTGAACTGGAACCGTCTCAGCAACTTCGTTTTGACGGAATTAGCTTGGCGTGCGCTCTTCGCGATCCAGACCGGGTCCCCTTGCCGGAACGAATGTTTGTGATCCAATATGGTCGGCGGACGACAGCAGTGAAATTCGACGGTTGTGTGGTCGCTGGGCCATGGCGACTGGTCAACGGCTCCGAGTTGTATCACGTGGACAAAGACCGCTCTCAGAGTCAAGATCTGGCGGACCAACATCCGGAAGTGGTGGCGAAATTACGCGCCTTCTACGAAAAGTGGTGGGAGGGCATACTCCCTCGCTGGTACGATTACCAGCCTATTCCTGTGGGAACGCCTTACGAAAATCCCGTAATCCTTTCATCCAACTATTGGGCCGGTGTGGATGTAGACAATAACCGTGTTGTTTCCGAGGCTGCAGGAGGCCCACGTGGGGGTCCATGGCATATCGAAGTGACGGAATCGGGCACTTATGTTATCGAGCTTCGTCGCTGGCCGTTTCATACGGACATGGCAATAGCTTCCCCTGGCCCCTCGCACACAATTTCGGTCGGTCGTTAGTGCCAGACCCCAACGCGAGAAATGCCGGGGCTCTCGGTACGATCTCCACTCGGCGAATTATTCCCGCCCGATTTGCCATTCTTCAAATTGGACAAGAAACTTACCGCCAGGAGGTTTCACCGGAAGCAAAGGGCGCCGTTTTCCAGGTCACGCTTTCAAAGGGGAAAACCATCCTCCAGGGATGGTTTCAAAACGCGGCGGGAGAAGACCTTTGCGGCGCCTTTTATGTCTCGGTTCTCCGCGAATCTTCCAAGAAGTGAACATCTACACCCTTATTGGGAGTCGACACGGTTGTAAGGGTTTGTACCGAAAAGCAGAGGTTACCCAAAACCAAACCTCCTGGTCACCCCGCCTGCCGCCCCCGGAGGGAACCTTCCGCGGATGTCTCATCGCTTTGTCAACAACCTTAGCGGTGCCGACTCGCCTTACTTACCGCAATAGTCAATGGCCCGCGCAATTTCGCTTTTCAGATCCTGGCGGCGAACGATACGGTCGATGAAGCCGTGCTCCAAAAGAAATTCGCTTGTTTGGAAGCCTTTCGGCAACTCGATTCGAATGGTCGCTTTGATGGTTCTTGGTCCGGCAAACCCGATAAGAGCCTTTGGCTCGGCGAAAATAACATCGCCCAGGGCGGCAAAGCTGGCCGCCACCCCGCCCATTGTGGGATTTGTAAGGACCGAAATGTAGAGTCCACCTGCTTGGTGAAACCGGGCAAGTGCGGCAGTCACCTTTGCCATTTGCATCAGCGACAAAGCCCCTTCATGCATGCGAGCTCCCCCGCCGGAACCCGACACGAAGATCAGCGGCAAATTCTGTTCAGTAGCGCGCTCGATGGTCCGGGTAAGTTTTTCTCCCACTACAGAGCCCATACTTCCCATGATGAAAGCCGAGTCGGTGACTCCAAAGGCCACCCGCCGGGCTCGAATCATTCCAGTACCAACAATGGCGGCATCCTTTAATCCGGTACGCTCTTGCTCTTCGCGCAGCCGCTCCGAGTAAGGCCGGCGGTCTACAAACGCAATGGGATCGGCCGGCTGCAGGTCGGCATCCCACTCTTCGAATGTCCCCTCATCCAATAGCTGCCGAATCCTCTCCCGAGCCGACACGTACCAATGGTAGTCGCATTCGGGACAAACCCCTAGCCGTTTGTCCACCTCCTTCCGAAACACCGTAGCCTGGCACGAGGGGCACCGGACCCACAAACCCTCCGGCACGCCGCGTTTGGGCTTTTTTAACAAGTTCCGCCACACGTTGGGATCAAATTCCCCCCCACTCATGTTCGGCCTTTCTTTTATGGCTACCTAAACAATGCTCAAAGAGCTCAGAAACACAGGGAAGATTGAACTTTCGGGTTGCTTCCAGTTTCCTCAATTGCGAATTCAACGCCGTATTTCCAACAGCGATGCTATCCAAAACACTCACAATAGCAGAGTGGAGTTAGCAAAGGCAACCTATCTCGGCTCCGAGAGCGGTATGCGTACCCGACTATTATTACCATTTTAGTAAACATATCAGAGAAGCACTGGCTGCACAAACTTCAATTGAAAGTGATAAATCTATCCCCCTTCTGGGGAAAATTTGACCGTAAGGAAAAGGGTATCCATATGCCAGTCTCTAACACAACCGTCGTCCTGACAATTGGTTGTGGCGCCTGCGCAAAATACTGCGGCTTGTCCGGGATCAAAGGTTCAGGAGTCTTCACGCGATTGAACCGTAACAGGAGGCACATGCAAGTCAGCACCCCGACCCACAAAAAACAAACAATTATTGAGGCCAAATTTGCTGCAGCTTTGTCGTACTTCACCACGTCCGGGGCGATATTTTCGGCCGCCTAAATAGCGCACAGGGAATTTTGTACCCCTCAAGAGCTGTATGCCCTACCCACACGATGGGTGATGTCCTGTGGACGTAGCCGAGCCAACACTTTTTTCCCTCGGACTCACCCCCAACAATTATTTCAGCTAATCGTAGGCCCTCTTTTTCCTCTTTCGGCTTAGCCGCAGGACTAAAAAATTTCCACCACCTTAGCCGCCTCAGTCAAAGTGACGTAGCCTTCTGGCAAGGGTTTTCCCGATACTTCGCCTAAACACCCGCCAATGTGGAAGCCAGTTGCAACCCGATGTTCGGACCATGCTTCCGTTCGGAGAAGACTGCCCACAAAAAAAGACGCATTGACTCCCCAAAAAGGGGGATAAAGACGTTCGCAGCACTCCCCCAACACTCTCATGCGGGAGCAACCCCCTTTAAAGATGGACAACGTTGGCACGGATACTACCGTAGTAGGAATGTCCGGGGCTACCGAATTGACCACAACTTCGGCTAAGCGGGAGAAGCCTTTTCCGCGTGCAGGGAGCCCAGCCCATCAAAACTTGGTCTAAATTCGGGCACGGTAACAGCCAATGATTAACTCCGCAAAAGGCAAACCTCAAACACCTTCCAGCTATGTACACGAGCAAATCGAAAATTCAGCGCGCCTGGAAGCTCCTAGTCGATTATTTTGCTTACTTAATAATTCGCTCTGTAGCTGTTGTGGTCGAAGTTCTGCCATCACGGCACGTCCGAGGCATAGTGCGGTTCCTTTCTTGGCTCAGTACGGACCTCCTCAAAATCCGAAGACGCGTGCTGGAGGAAAACCTGCAGATTGCCTTCCCAGAGGCCACCACGCGTGAGCGACACAAACTAATCCGCGATATGTGGGAGCACGTGTTCCTGCTGGGTTACGAGATCCTACTCACCAGCCGAAAAATTCATGAAACCAATTGGCGTCATTATGTGCAGCTTCGCGGGCATCACGAGGTCTTACGGCACATCCTTTGTGGCCGGCCGATAATTCTTGTCACTGGCCATTTTGGCAACTTCGAAATTGGCGGTTATGTGCTGAGCCTCTTAGGCCTCCCGCTGTCCAGTGTAGCCCGACCCATCGACAATCCTTTTCTCGACCGGTTCCTTTCTCGATTAAGAAGCGGTGCCGGGCAGATGCTTATCCCAAAGGTTGGGGCCACTGAAGCCGTCGACGAAGCTGCTCGCCAAGGAAAACTTATTGCTTTTTTGGCAGATCAATCGGCGGGACCAAAAGGGTGTTTTGTTGACTTCTTCGGCCGCAAGGCCTCAACCTTTAAAGCCGTGGCTATTCTCTCTCTGACCCACAAGGCGCCGGTTGCAGTCTGCTACGCCATTCGACGGGGTGGATTATTCCAATTCGAATTACGCGTGGTCGGACTCTTCGACCCTGCCCGAGACCTTTGGCCCCCTCACGACGTTTTTTCGATCACCCAGTGGTATACCCGGCTTCTTGAAGAGGGAATACGCTCAGCGCCGGAACAATATTGGTGGATCCATCGACGCTGGAAAGAAAAGCCTCCACACCGAGCAAAAAAGCCAACCCCGGAAGCCTCCAATGCCAAAGCGGCTGCGTAACCACCCGGCAGTTTAACGGAGCTTTCGCACCCCTGAAAACTTTCGGCGCTTTCAGTTGACTTATCATTCACCAAGGAGTTCCGCTTGTCCTCAAACAATTTGGCAAAGACAGGTACCGTGCAGAGCGTCGGTTCCGCCCTTAGCGGGCAAACAAACAACGTAACGCCCGCGTTAAGAGTATTCCCGCAAGCTCTTCGGTAGGTTAAGGTCCCTCTCCTACGTCGTAGGTACCGTCCCACGCAACTCCTGGTAAATGTGTCGACGCAGCTGACCTACCAGGAAAAGAGATCCCGTCACGCACAATAGGTCGTGGCCGTCGGCCTGACTTCGCAGTACTTGCCACGCGGCCAAAGGATCAGGAATCGCCACCAGGCGATCCTCCGCTGCTCCAACATGCCGAGCGATTGCAAGGAGCTCATCGGCGGGAATAGCTCGAGGATTGTCAGTACATTGAGTCAACACTAAAAGAGTTATTACGGGAATCAGCAGGCGGAGCATCCCCACCACATCTTTATCCCGATTGGTGCCGAAAAGAACCAACAGCCGCCGGTCGGGAAAATATTCGCGGAGCGTGCGAAGCAGGGCAGCCATCGATGCTGCGTTATGGGCACCATCCAGCACAACGGAAGGGGCGAGACAGACGATCTCAATCCTTCCCGGCCAATACGTCCCGGCAAGACCGTCCCGGATCGCGGCGTCATCTATTTTCCAGCCCAATTTTCGCAATTGCAAAATTACACTGAGGGCTACCGCCGCATTGGCCGCTTGATGCTCCCCCAAAAGCGGCACCTCCAAATGGTCTAAGGAGTAATGCCCCTCCTCTTGAGTTCTCCAGCCAAAAGGGTCCGATTGCTTACCCCCCCGCGGTTCTCCCGCGGAGAAACGGTAGTCAAATCTGGTGGTAAACCGGCAAGCACTTATCCTTTCGGACCGACTTTTTTCTGCCCCATAATACCGGTAATGAAAGTCCCGACCCAGCTCCCACACTGGACTGCCCACCCGAGAGGCAACCTCCTTCACAACTTTTCGGGGACCGCTGTCCACCACGCCAGAGACGGTGCGCACGCCCGGTTTAATTATCCCTGCCTTTTCCCGACAGATCGACTCGAGCGTGCTCCCAAGTTGCTCCGTGTGATCAAGGCTTACGTTGGTGATTACCGCTACAAGGGGCTGGCACACGTTGGTCGCGTCCAACCGGCCTCCTAAGCCAACTTCCAGTATGGCCAGATCGACATTTTCCTCGGCAAAATACAGAAAGGCGGCGGCCGTAAGGATCTCAAAATACGTAGGCCCGTGGATGTAGCCGCGGTTTTCCGCTAATTTATCGACCGTTCCCACTGCAGGGATAAGCCGCTCCACCAACTGGGCAAAGCGCTCTTCCGGGCAAATAGTGCCGTTGATTACGAGCCTTTCCCGAACACTTTCTAAATGCGGAGAAGTAAAACATCCAACCTTGAAGTTCGCTTTGCGAAGGATCGAACTTACCATGGCCACGCATGAGCCTTTGCCTTTCGTGCCTGTGATGTGCACAGCGCGAATTTCTCGATGAGGGGAACCGACAAGCTCTAGCAGATCCTCCATTCGCCGCAGCTTAAAGCATCGGGACCGATAGGGAAGATCGGAGGAACGTTCGTAATTAATCCGGCCGGTAAGGAAATCAATGGCTTCCTGAAACTGCATGGTCATTCCGAAGGATAAACCTACCTTCCGGCATATTAACAGGCGATCGACCTGGGCGACGTGCTTCGCTTACATCGAAAGATTCGGGAACGTACGGCATCTTCCTCAGTATCCGCAGAGGAACTACGGCGCTCAACCCCGGACCCGCTAATACGCCTTTGCAAAGACCACTCGGCGCAAGCTCTTCTTACCGGTAAATGGGCATTTCCCGCTTTCCTCCGGAATGTCCAGCGGAATACAACGAATGGAGACTTGAAGGTCTTCTTTCAATCTATTCTCCACCTCGGGATCCTCACCCCAATGACACAAGGCAAACCCACCGTGAATTTCCGGCTTTTCCGGGTCCTTTGGGGTAAAGAAATCGTAGAAGTCTGCCTTACTATCAAGCCGGACCGTGTACTGGTCGCGAAAAGCACGTGCCTTTGTCAACAGATTGGACTGAATGTCCGCGAGAAGATCAGCGATGCGAGCGACAAACTCGGCTCGAGGCAGGCTTTGCCGCTCGCGAGGAGGGTTATCGCGTCGGCCCACGAAAACCGCATCCTGAGCCACGTCTCGAGGGCCGATTTCTAAACGTAGCGGCACACCCTTTTTGATCCAGTCCCATACTTTGTCCCCCCCGCGCATCTCCCGGAGATCCAATTCGACGCGCACCGGCAGTCCATCAAAAAGCCGAGATTCCAGCTCTTTCTTCACTCGCTCACAGAATTCGAGCACAACTCCCCGATGTTCTTCCTTGTGGACCACCGGCAGGATAGCCACATGAGCCGGTGCTACCCGAGGCGGAACAACCAGTCCGTCGTCATCGCCGTGGGTCATCACAATCGCACCGATAAGTCGCGTAGATACCCCCCATGAGGTTGTCCACGCATATTCTTCCCGACCGGCCGGTCCTAAGAACTTGATGTCAGACGCCTTCGCAAAATTCTGGCCTAAAAAATGGGAGGTTCCGGCCTGAAGCGCCTTGCGGTCCTGCATCATAGCCTCGATGGTGAACGTCGCCTCGGCGCCAGGGAACCTTTCGCTCTCAGGCTTCTCGCCCTTTATGACGGGAATTGCTAAATAGTTTTCCACAAAATCGGCGTATACCTCCAACATTTGTCGCGCAAACGCCATCGCCTCCTCAGCGTTGGCATGAACGGTGTGACCTTCCTGCCACAAGAATTCGGCCGTACGCAAGAAAAGCCGTGGCCGCATTTCCCAACGCACCACGTTGGCCCACTGATTGATTAACAGCGGTAGATCACGGTAGGACTGAACCCACTTGGCGAACATGGCGCCTATGATCGTTTCCGAAGTGGGCCGAACGACTAAGGGCTCCTCCAGAGGCGCAGCGGGGCGTAGTCCCCCCTGTCCGTCAGACTCTAATCGATGATGAGTCACTACCGCACATTCTTTAGCAAATCCCTCAACGTGCTTAGCTTCCTTCACCAAAAAGCTTAGCGGAATGAAAAGCGGGAAGTAAGCGTTGCGCACTCCTAATGCTCGAAATCTCGAGTCCAACGTTCGCTGGATGTTCTCCCAAATCGCGTAGCCCCATGGCTTGATGACCATACATCCCCGCACCGGCGAATTTTCAGCAAGATCCGCCGCGCGGACCACCTGTTGGTACCACTCAGGGTAATCTTCTGCTCGCGTGGGACAGATCGCATGCTGCAGCTGGGTACTCATTGCTATCAGCCAAACCTAAAAGACCTCAATCACAATCACCGCTAAGTACATTATCGTGATAGTCTAAGAGTAATATAAGCAGCTGGCCAATGGGTCGACAGCAAGCGACACGAACAACTCACATACGGGGCCGTGGGGACGCTGCGGTCGCTCACATCCATCATGCTTGGTTCGAATTTTGAAAAAAATCAAATTAATCTCTCCGAAAATCGAACACGTGCCATCGGCTCAATTTGTGTCCTTCCGGGAAGGGTGGCAGGTAAAGCTCTCTGGTGCTTTTGACGCGGGTATCGTCGTGATACTCTGAGGTGTCTCCCTCCGGAGTCGATGATCAAGCGGTTGGAGGGAGGCCACTGACCAGACCCAACGGCTGTAGCCTCCGGGTTTACAACGCCACCTTAAGCAGTATGCCAACCTCCCCAAAGCCGGGGAAAGTTTCGAGATATGTGTGGCTGTTCCCTCGAAGTCCCCCCGCCTCCGTGCTATCCCGCCGGAAAGGACATTATACCCGAAACCAACGAGAGCCATGATCCAGCCGGCGGCCCAATGCCCGAAATCGGGCCAACTCTAACTAACCCCATATTTCAGGGTGAGAGAAGATTCGTGCTTTGGGGAACGGGACCGGCCACCTCTGCCTTCCCTCGAGCTACGACCTTGTAACTAGCTGGGCAAATTTCCCTTTGGGTGAACCCTCCGCAGGACCCACCCGACCAGATCCTAGAACCATCTTCCCGAAGAAAAGGGGCAGACTCATCGCCGATTTGTGTTACAAGCCCTACACCCTTTAAGCTACAAACCCTGCACCCTCGAGTAGTTTGCACCTCCGTCGGCCCAAACGGGAGGCAAGAGCACGTTGAGGATGATCCCCTACCGGTTTTGCGGAAGCTCACCGCCGACTCCTTGGAGGAGGTGCTTAGGCAAGAAGAATCGGTTGGCAATAAGAGTCGGGAGCACGGCACTAGCGATCACAGCTGCAACAAGAAATGAGTACTGTTCCTGTGTGACGATGTTGTGGGTTAACTCAAAAAGAGCGGAAATTGTGCCGAATGTTAGCCCTGTCGACATGAGCAGTGTGTAGAACCATCGTTCCTCGCGGTGGTTGCGAAAAAGGGCTACAACCGGATACAGCCCAAAAATCTTCGAAGCGATTTTGCCTGCAAGGAGGATCACGACAACCGTAGGTGCGGTGATGAGCGCGGGCAAAGATTCAAGGGTTCCCGCCCGAAGGAAATAGAACGGAGTTAGAAAACCCATGGTGAGCGTTCGTAGGCGACGCACCCACCCTAGGTCCTCGGCACAAAACTCCGCCAAAACCATCCCCACAATGTAAGCCGGAAGCACTGCTTCCACCTCAGCCCATAGGGCGAGCGTGGCCAAGCCGAATAGGATGAAGATCACCCATTTCGTTCGGATCGCGGCCGTACGATGGCCGTAAATGCGAGTTAAAACCCGACTTGCCGTCGGCAAAAGAGCACTAAAAAAGCAGAGGTCGCTACGAAGACCACCATTTTGTAGGTAAAAGGCGCAAACAGTAAACCAAGAGCGAGAACCGTTCCTAAGTCATTGACGAAACATGCGCCCAGAATAGCTTTACCGTAGGCGCTCCTGTTCAAGCCCGTTTCAAGCATGACCATATAAACCACCGCCATGGAAGTCGTTGACAAAGCGATCCCACAGAGGAGACTTGCTTTCAGATTCCACGGGAGGACCATATACGCCAGGGCAGAACATCCAATGAAGGGTGCAAGAAAACCGATGCCTCCAATTACTAGGACCTCCTTGAATTTTTGCCGGAAGGTATCCGGCTCAAGCTCGGCTCCCGCCAGAAACCAGAAATGTGAGGAGTACAGCCCCCGAATTAGCAAGGAATCGGAGCCATTCCGCATTGGTTCCTAAGCGGTCGAATTGCCCAAATAAGTTCGCAACTCCCGCTACCGCAACTCCCATGCATATCTCCACAGGGGCAATAGATGTCCCCAGATGATAGACGAGGATTGCGCAAATAACGGCTAAACCTAACCACACCGCGCCAGTAGCAAACAACTGTTCCACGGTGACGCACCCTTACTAAACCACCAGGTAAGCTCCTCGAAATGTCCTCTGGTATCTCGACTCTCTTTCAAAGAATTCCGAAATCGTAAAACTTCACCTGCTCTAAGGTTTTTGCCTTTCCCACTAAAACAGCTCCCTCGTGCACCATCGGCTCAAGGCCTGCGTAGCGAGTCTAGCAGGCTCCGGGGAGGAGGGTATTTCCCTGAAAAAAACCTTTTCGCGGGTTCTGGTAGGCTCCGCTATGAATCACCGTGTGAACAACAACGTGCCACCCGCTTTACAAACAAAAAACTCCTACCGCACTTACGGCAGGAGTTATCAGCAGTTCGTCGAACGAATTGCGGTTAATGGCGAACTCCATCGCCGATCCGAAAATGAATTGCAGCGCCGATAAAAAAGAAGGATACGGCACGGTCAGCCGTAGAACAAGGGGGTAGCCATGTTTGGCGGGCCACCCGTGACCCACCAGCCCAATCGACTTTAAGTTGGCCCTCGACCAGTTTACGATGGATATCACCAAAGTTTCCCATCCGTTGGGAGGCCTTGTGCGCCAATGGGCTTTCCCACGCCGGGTGATAGCCCGTATTTGACATTCGAAGTCAAATTTCGTAGAAATGATGAGGATACAGATGCAAATTGATCGACCTCTCGCGGGGGGTCGGTCCGATTGGGAAATCGAACGGCTCCCGGCGAGGAGCCCCCACAATGGGGAGCTACGAACCTGGTCAGGGGCGAAAGCCAGCAGCCATAAGTGGTCATCCTCATGTGTGGCGGGTTCCTCGCCGGGAGCCGACTCGTTTTTTGTCTCTTTAGTACGATTTGATAATCGAAGCGGCGCCTTTTCCCACTTCAATCCGGCCCGATTTCCGGCCTTGGGAATTGCATGGAACACACGGCTTCCAGGGATTCGCACGCTTGTGGGCAGCAACCATGCTTACTGGAGACGCTAAACACAATGAGCAGCCTTAACGCGAACGCACCTGGGTTCTCGGATTCACCGGAATTGGGGGATCCGATCCACTATCAAGTTGTAGCTCGAAGATATCGCCCCAACACATTCGATGAGCTTGTGGGTCAGGAACACATTGCCCAAGCATTAAAAAGCGCGGTGCAAACGGGCCGGGTCGGCCATGCCTATCTTTTCGCGGGCGCACGAGGAGTGGGAAAGACTTCGACAGCGCGAATCTTGGCCAAAGCACTAAACTGCGAAAAAGGTCCCACGCCCACTCCTTGCAATCAGTGTTCGCTATGCCAAGAAATTGCCGTGGGAGGTGCTCTCGATGTTCTGGAGATCGACGGCGCAAGTAACCGCGGAATTGAGGAGGTTCGGGCCCTGCGTCAAAACGCCACCCTTCGCCCAAGTCGGGCACGATACAAAATTTACATTATCGACGAAGTGCACATGCTGACCCGAGAAGCGTTCAACGCGTTACTTAAGACATTAGAGGAGCCTCCGCCGCACGTAAAGTTCATCTTTTGCACCACCGAACCGAACAAAATTCCTCCGACAATTCTGTCTCGCTGCCAACGCTTTGATTTCGCGGGAATTTCTGCCGCCGCCATTTGCCGGCGGCTCGAGCAGATTCTCGAAAAAGAAGGAATTTCTGGGGAGCCAGAAGCGTTGGAGATCTTGGCCCGACGCGCCGGCGGCTCCATGCGCGACGCCCAGTCCATGTTGGAGCAGGTACTGGCGTTTGGATCGGGTGCGGTCACCACGGCAACCGTCCGAGAACTGCTGGGACTAAGCTCTGAAGAAATCCTCGGCACCCTAGCCGAGTTAGCAGCTCGGGGGGATGCAGCGGGAGCTTTGAGCACCTTAGATCGCGCCATTGCCGAGGGGGCCGATTTGGCCATCATTATCGAGCAGCTGGCAGGCTACTATCGGGATCTGATGGTCGTGGCCGCTGGCTGCGGGGCAGAGATGTTGCAGTTCACTACGCGGGAAGAACTGCCGCGTCTTCAACGCTTAGCACATCAATACGGTCTGGAAACAATTTTGGCAGCCCTTCAGATCTTAGATCATACCCTTCAGCGGATGCGATTCTCGTTCCAGCCGCGAATTGTGGCCGAACTTGGACTTACCCGGCTGGCACGGTTGAACTATTTAGTGGCGATCCCAGAAATTCTTGCTCGGCTGGAAGGGGGGCAAGTAGCGAAAACTCACGGGATTTTGACCCCTGTGGGGGATCGCCCTTCGCACGGAACCATCGCTACCAGGTCACCCGGTGCGACCGCGGTGGCGAACTCGGGAACGCTGGCTCCCCCATCCCAGGCAATAACGAACCGTGCGCCCATCTCCGCGGAACCTGCGGTAAACAATGCGGGCGAACTCGGCGACCAAGTCTCGGTTGAAGCCTCACCCCCTGTGGAAGCCTCATGGAGTTCTGAAGCCTTGTCGCCGCGGGAGCTGGCCGGCCGCCTACGACAAGAAATTGAAAATCGTTGTGCGCAGCAGACCGTTGCCGAGGGGACAAGCTCTCCAAAAATTCAGGTCGAGCCTGGCGGCAGTCGGAGCCCATCCGGACGCGGAAGAAAGGTATCAGGGGGCAAGGTCGCGCAAGAATCGACAACCCGCGAGTCAAGCAAGCTCACTCCGCCCTATCCTGGTGACTCGAACACATCCTGGCGTGGGGGATCAAGTGGGCCCGCGGAAGAGGGTCCATCGCCGCTCGCCGAGCCGAGGGAGTGCGAGCGGGAATGGGAGCCAGCCAGCCTCTGGCAGAGTGCGGTTGAACGGCTGGGCGGTTATACAGCCACCCTCATCCGAGATCCTTTGGAAGTCCGATGGAAGAGCCCTAACTGCCTTTTCGTTCTTTTTCCGCCCGGCCAATACATTGCAAAAGGTACCGCCCAGCGGGCCGCGCCTCAACTCGAAGGTATCTTGGCAGAGCTTACCCGGCGGACTGTTCGGGTAGAGGTGGCTGTTGAAGGCAACTCGCGGAACTCCGTTGGAAATTCAGATGAGGGGCGAGAGTCCTCGGCCTCCCTGTCTGCCAATCCGAACGCTATCTCCTGGCGGACTCACCCGCTTGTTCGAAAAGCAGCGGAAATCTTCGATGCCCTACCTTCACCGCCAAAAAGTGTCTCCCCTCGGCATGAACGTGAATAAGCTTGCACAGCAATATTTGCATGATTAATCGTAAGGAGACAAGTTTGTCGACCCACCTTGCCAAGCCGTGAGCTGCCGCGGGGGAGACCAAGATGCCATAATAGCCCAGGTTGACTTCGCCAAACCTGTGATGATTTGGCTAGTACCCAAGGATCATTTGCGCATCCAGTTCTCACCTTGATAACACCGCACCTTAGGAAACCTTGCCCGAATGCTATCTTGCAAGTTGCGTTAAATCTCACGTGGTATTTAGCTCGAAAAAAGCTTCGCTCTTTGTAGCTGAGAGGTACGCAGGATGTTTGGTTCCGGCGGAAACTGGTTCTTTAAGTTTTTTGAGGACCTTGGCCGATATCGCGAGCTGTTTCAAAAGGCTGCCACGATGTGGCAAGGATTTGAATCTATTCGCAAAAAGCTCCGGGAGAAAAAAATCGTAGGTAGCGCTGGTGCCGGCCTTGTGGAAATAGAAATGAATGCGCTCGAGGAGGTTACCTTGTGCCGCATCGATCCGGAGCTTTTAAAACCTGAGGAACGAGAGTTTTTGGAAGGGTTGCTGGTAGAAGCCATGAACTCCGCGCTGCGAAAAGCCTCCGAAGCGCAGGCAGAAGTTATGACAGATGCCGCCAAGCAGGTAGACTTGGGGGCGCTGCACTCCCTTCTCGAAAAGTTCGGGAGTCCGCCAGGCTTTAGCCACCAAGACAATGACCGAGAGTGATTCACCCGGCCTGCGTTTCTCTCCGGTAAGTTATCACGCCGGAGTATCGCGTACGCCAGGAGTCGTTCAGATCTCTGTGCGTCGAAGAAAAAATGGTTTTACCCAAAAAGGGTCCTGTTATGAAAGCTCGAGAAACATTCGCCGTGTGGATGACGTCTATCCTCGTGACCACAGTTTCTCAGGGCGGAAATGGGATTTCGGGGTGGGAAGCCTCTCTTACCGCACTAAGCGGCGAGGACCTTGTTGCGACGAATCCGCAGGCTGTGGCCGAGGTGCTTGCTGGCAACCTAACAACCGCCAGTGCAGCTTGGTGGGGTTTCGATCCGGAGGACAGCACCGCGTTCCTTCAGGCGGCAATTCGTTCGGGAGCCCAGCGAGTGGTGGTACCGAGAATGCCATCGCCTTGGATTGTTGACAAAATCCAATTAGAGAGTGATCAGGAGATTTTTTTCCAGCCTGGAACTGAGGTCGTAGCCAAAAAGGGAGCATTTCGCGGCAAGAACGACTGCTTGTTCGAGGCAAGAAACAAAACCAACATTCGACTTATCGGTTACGGCGCAACCCTGCGGATGCACCGGTCAGACTATGCGGCACCCCCGTATGAAAAGGCAGAATGGCGTCATGTGTTGTCGCTTCGTGGCTGCTCAAACGTGCTCGTAGAGGGGCTAACGTTAGCGGAAAGCGGCGGCGATGGCATTTACCTTGGCGCAGGACGCAACGGGGAACCAAACTGTGATGTCATAATCCGCCACGTCACATGCGAGCGTAATTATCGGCAAGGAATCAGTGTCATCACGGCAAAGAATTTGTTGATCGAACACGTGACACTACGTGGCACCGCGGGGACCCCACCGGCAGCGGGTATCGACTTCGAGCCTAATCATCCTCACGAGCTTCTCGTCAACTGTGTGATGCGCCACTGCGTGATTGACGACAACCAGGGCCTCGGGATCGTGATTTATCTGGGCAATCTTAATGCCCAGTCAGAACCGGTTTTTATCCGTATTGAAAATTGCGTAACAAGAGGCTCCAACGCGCGCTCGTTTTACTTGTTTACCAGGAACACGCAGGCTGCGGCAGTCCGCGGGACAGTGGAAGTTGTGAGCTGTCGCTTCGAGGATAACGAGCGGGCTGGTATCCTCATCCGCTCCAAGCCGGCCAGTGGTCTTCAGCTTAGGTTTCTCAAATGTACTATTGCCGATCCCGCGGAAAAGCCAAGGGTTAGCGCGCCTCTTTTGTTTGTCTCCGGGCCCGACGACACCGAACCCCTTGGCGGAGTAATGTTCGAAAACCTACTGCTTGAGGAAAAAATTTCTCGGCCGCCGATGGCCTTGGAGGACCCTGCCCTCGTAGGTTTAAAGGACGTAATCGGCGACATTAAGGTGCGGACTCCAGAGCAGGAAAAATTGTTCCATTTGGAACCAAAGCTCATTGCTGAATGGTGTCCCATTTCACCGCTAGCAGGTTTGCCGATAGTGCCGCTAGAAACTACCGCAGCAGAGCACGCTCTTGGCCACGAGCAATGGGAAGACTCTCACGTTCCTCGTCATCGATTACGGCACGAGGCGGCATATGCCCTGTGGGTTAGGACGCCTGGTTTTGTCAACGTGGTTCTCACAGCCGAAGCTGTTGGGAGCCTGTCGCCTAGGGAGGTCCCCATCGAGTTCATCGACAATAACGGCCGTGTGATTTTGCAAGCATCCATCAAAGTCGGAAGCACAAAGGAGTTCGCTTTCGATGCCAAGGAAAGCGGGCTTTATCTCATTCGGGGTTATCCTGGGCAAGATACGCTTCGCCTTGTTCGCTCTACGTGCCCGGCTGGAATCCTGGGAGTCCGCGACAGAATTCATCTGTTTCAAACCGCCGGGGTGTTCGCCGTTTGTGTGCCGGGGAATAACTTGCTGGCTCTCGGAGTATCGGGTCAGGGAGATGCAGAAAGGGTGTCGGTGGAACTTCGCGCGCCCGATGGAAAGCTCCTTTGGGAGAAAAGCAATGTAGCAGAATTTACGTCTACCGTTGTGTCCGCGGCTTCGGAAGACCGTATTCTGCTCCTTCGCTTAAGCCCCCCTTCAAAGGGAATTCTTGAAGACGTAACACTTCGTATACGCGGAGTACCCCCTCTACTGGTCTTTCACAGTGGTAATTAAACCCAAGGGAAACTAGCTCTCTTAGCCAATCACAATTTCTTATTCTTACTAGCCAATCACAATTTCTTATAAGGGGATTCACACATAGACCCTTTGAAAAACTTTCTTCCCAAAAGAATACCCTTGAGGCCCTGGTGTTTGGGGCCAATTGCCACTTGTTATTTTGATCATGGCCCGCGCCGTGCCATGCATCCTGCGTCGCCTCCCGGAATGTGCGGCTCACCGCACCGCACAAAGATAAATCCTGGAAACCCTACCCGAGCTAGGCGTGTGACCTCCACTCTGAACCGCCGATTGATCAACCCAACCTAAGCTGCGGCAGCATTACCACCGTGGAACTGACCGAACAATTCTCAATAATTGGGTTACTCGAGGGTCTAGTTGCCCTCCAAGGATCTTAACGCCAGTGGCGGGCCAAGCCGCAGTTAAAAATGTAGGCTTCCTCTACACGACTGCTCAATACGAGCGGAACAATTGCTGTTTTTCATCCTGGACTACGGCTGCACCGCTTTGATTTTCCAGAATGCAACCCAAGTCTGCTTAGGTCATTTGGTTGATTGATGGGATTGTCTGCGTAATTTCGGTTTCTAGTTGATAGGGGTTTCGCGGCTTCCACCTCCTTAGAGAAGCCGGAACAGAAACCATTGCTACTTCTTACTTTCCACGACGCTTCCCAAGGCTGTCGAGCCTTGGGAGGAAAGTCTTTCCCAAAGGGCGATGACCTCTATTGGACGGCCGATTCCGAAAAAGAAATTTAGGCTACTCTTTGCGGATGTTGATGAGTTAAGTCTATTTTTCAACGTGCTTCTCCGCAAAATCTCCCCTCAGCGTATCGATCCTGTAGGACATACGTCGGCTAACGGGCTCGCTGGTGCCTAAACGGTTGGCAGCCAATTCATCCTGCCCATGGTTCGCCCCGGCATCATTTGTTTTCGCCATTTTCCACAGAGGCATGACGAGATACCCGAAGGAAAAAGAACATGGTTCCCAGCGGATTCAAGCTGAAATCCTTTGACTTGAGGAACCCGGCAAAGAGCCCGGAGGAAAAAAGCAATGCGTTTTCTGCCAAAGGGGGCAGGCATTAAGGACAAAGATCCCCCCTCCCAGGGATGCTCTTTGGAAACTGCTGGCATGAGAGGCAGACCGAAGAACGTTTACTCCACCAGGCCGGTAAGGTCCAGGGGTAACTTCCGGTTTTCAGCCAAAAGCTCGGCCATGGTTACCCGCCGGCCGCGTAAGCAGGCCTCACGGCCTAAAATGCAAGTTAAACATCCGGACACTGCCCGAGGGACCGTTGGATTATCATACGGGCCTTCCAAAATCGCCTTATAAAAAGCGGCAATGTTCCGCAGTGCGCCAGCCTCGTAGAGGTTTTCCACAGGGGCTTCCACACGCTTTTGCCCGCGGATTTCCCAAGCTGAATGACCCCAATAGTTGATCACGGCATGACCGCTGTAGGTGAAGGCCTTCATGCTCAGTTCGCCGGGGGTGCGGTTGGGCAAATGCTGACTCCAATGGTCATGGAGCAAGCCATCCTCGTACTCGAAAATCACCGAGAAGACATCGGGGCTATCACCGCCCCGAGGTTCTGGTCTGGCTATCCGACAGGCGCCCACGGCCGCTGTAGGCTGCCGCCCCAACACCCAAATAGCCACGTCAATGGCGTGGATATCAAACGAGACGATAAACCCGCCACCCAGGGGAATGTCATTATCCCAGATAAGGCCGCGCAATCGGCTGGCAATGGTCTGAGTTTTTGGCGGATCGCTATGCCCGCCGCTGATGCCGGTCGTAGTGATCCGGGCCAACCGGCCCAGTTGACCGCTGCGGATGACATCCGCCACCTGTTGATTGACCGGATCCGTTGGTGCCTGGTAATCAACCAAAAAAACCAGATTTTTCTCGCTCGCCTGCTGACCGACTTTTTGGATCGCTAAACAACCAGGCACATCCACGGCAACCGGCTTGGCCATATACACATGCACCCCTGCCTCTACCGCCGCCTTGGCGTGTTCAGGAAAAAAGCAGGGAGGCGTTTTCAACACAATCGCCTCCACCCCACTATCGAGCACCTTCTGATAACCTTTTAGACCCGAAAAGCGGTATTTCTTTTCTACGCCAAACTCCTCACCGGCTTGGTCAGCCAGTTCGGGAAAGTAGTCGGCCACTGCGGTGATTTGGTATCCGCCATGTTTTTGAAACAGTCGAGCAATCCATCGGCCTCGGCCGCCTTGGCCCACCAAGCCCAGCTTGATCCTCCGGGCTCGGGCCGGTCCAGCCGGCTCAACCACTGCAGCACCAGCCGCCAGCTGAGACCCCTCAATACTTGCCACCTTGCTCCACAAGTCCTTAAGGGAGTGGCCAGGCGGTTCCGCACTTACCATCCGGCCAGCACCTATCCCACCGACCGACATCCCTGCCCCGGCCGCCATCGCCTCCAGAAAACTTCGCCGATCGATTCCCCGCAACGATTTTTTCTTTTGCATGGCATTCCTCCCAAATTGAGATCGAACCTTTCCAAGATATTACTCCCGCACATTTCATCAAAGCGAAGTTGATACTACTCCAAGGGGAAAAGCCACCTAGTGTGATTTCCGTGAAAGCAGAAATCCGGCACCTTGTCCCAGGATCATCGGAAAAGCAGTCCATTATAACGAGAGAAGCAAAGTAATTTATTAATGAACGAACCATACCATAATTCCGGTTCTCAACTCAGTAAGTTTGGCAGTCTAAAAAGCTAAGAACGCGCATTACGGGCACATCTGACTCATAGCTTGCAATTTTACAATCGGTTAATGCTGCTACTATTTGGAAAAAGCTTAACCCCCGATCGGGTGTCGCGGAGGCTAGGCAAGAATTTTTTCCCAAGAGACAACCGTTTTTAAAAAGACAATCCCCCTTCTGAAAAACAACTCTCCCGATATCTAACAACGCTAGGTAAGTTGGTCGGTAGTTAGGAGCACGATCTACCTACCTCCCGCCTGTTCCGGGGATTTATTGGCCCCGAAATCTCCTTTAGCTGGCGATCGGAGCTATCCCAAGCTCCTTTAGACAAAAATCAAGCTATACTCCACTAAAGGAAACGAACATTACTGTTTGGCAGAAATACCTGACAGCTAGCGCGAGGGGCGACGAAACACATCTCCCGTGGCGTTTTGGACCTTGCCTGATTTCCGAGTTAGCTGGTGCACATGGATGGGGTTGTCCGAGTTGACCCGGTATCAGCTGCACGTAGTGGGGACGTTTCCATTCGTAAACAGAAGAAAATTCGGAGCAACCTGTTGCTCCAGGAAATCGTGCTTTTCGAGTAGCAACAGCAAGAACTTTAGGCCGAGCCTTTACAAAGCTTGGGGAGGAACTGCAAGATGCGACTCTCGAGACGAGTGCTGCTTACAACTACCGCCGGCGTGATCATGACAGCGCTAATCACCATCGGCATACTTTTGGCCGCCAAAACTTCACTCTATTCCCGAGTTCAGACGGAGGTATTAAACCTCGGCAAGCACGCCTGCGAGCATGTGGCATCAGGCGTCTACAACATGCTTGATGCTTATCATCAGAGCCTCCTACGATCACTCGAGCGAGGCATTACCGTCGCCGAAAAGATGCTTGTCGATTTGGGGGGCGTTCATTTAGGCACGCAAAAGAGTTTGTGGACAGCCAAGAATCAGTTCACCGGCCAGACGATTCAAGTGGAATTGCCTCAATTTTTTGTGGGCGAGCTACCTCTAACTCCTTCCAACGATCCCGAGAAGCCGCAACCGGTGGTTGATGAAGTCACGAAGCTTACCGGCCTAACTTGCACCGTCTTCCAACGCATGAATGCGGAGGGGGATCTTCTCCGGGTAGCTACGACCGTACTAACAGCAGAGGGCCGCCGAGCCGTGGGAACTTATATCCCCGCTGTCAACCCCGATGGGACGCTCAATCCGGTTGCCAATGCCATCAAGCGCGGAGAAAGCTACTCCGGCATCGCCTTTGTGGTAAATAAATGGTACGTAACCAAATATATACCAATCCGAAATCATCATGGGGAAATTTTAGGCTGCCTTTACGTAGGTATCCCCCGAGACGAAATAAACCAAGTCCGTGAGGCTATACTAAGGACCACTGTGGGAAAAACTGGTTACGTGTACATACTCCAAGGAACGGGCGAGAAACGGGGGCACTACATTATCTCGCATCAAGGTAAACGGGACGGGGAAAACATCTGGGAGGCAAAGGATGCTCATGGTCGATACTTCATCCAATCGATTATCAACAAAGCGCTCGAGCTTAAACCCGGGGAAGTAGCCTTCGAACGCTACCCGTGGCAAAACCCCGGAGAAAAGGCTCCCCGGTGGAAGGTTGCAGCGATTACTTACTTTGAACCTTGGGACTGGGTTATTGGAGCAGGCGCGTACGAGGACGACTTTGAGCAATCTCTGGCGTACGTCCGTTCAGGAATTAACAACATGATCTCTTGGACGTGCTTGGGTGCCATTATGGTAGCTGGGGTGATGGTGGGCTTCGGGTTTAGTACTTCGCGGTATCTCCGCCGGCAAATCGGACACGCTTTAAATGTGATGAAGGAAATCGCCCAGGGTCATGGGGACTTAACAAAACGGCTCGAGCTCACTAGCAAAGATGAGCTAGGAGAATTGGCGCACTGGTTCAACGCCTTTGTGGAAAAACTGCAAGACCTGGTGGGACAAGTAAAAAGCGGAGCAGAACAGGTTGCTGAAGGCTCACGAATTGTAGCGGAAGGTTCCCAAATGGTCGCCCAAGGCGCTCAGTCGCAGTCGGCCAGTGTGCAACAGATCACCGCTGCCGTGGATCAACTGACCAGCACCATCGAGTCCGTTCAAGCCTTGGCAGCTGAGGCCGATCAACTCGCTCGTCAAAGTCGCGAAAACGCTCTCCGTGGCAACCAGGCTGTGGAAAAATCCCTGGCAGCAATGAATGCCATCCGCGATGCCGCCAAACGGATCGCGGATATTATTCAAGTGGTATCCGACATTGCCAGCCAGACAAATCTTCTTGCCCTAAATGCTGCGATCGAGGCTGCCCGCGCCGGGGAGCACGGAATGGGATTTGCCGTCGTAGCCGATGAGGTACGTAAACTTGCAGAGCGATCTAATCAAGCCGCACGCGAGATCGTTCAATTGATCCGGCAATCTACCGAGCTTGTTGAGTCCGGTGCTCAACTAAGCGACCAGATGGGTGCCGCGCTAAATGAGATTCTCGCAACAGTTAATTCCACGGCTGATAAGGTCACTCTTATCACGCAGAAGGCTGTGGAGCAAACCATGGCAGCGCAGGAGGTGCGCAACGCCGTCCATGGAATCGCTCAAGTGACAGAGCAGGCTGCCGCCAGTAGCGAGGAAATGGCCTCAAGCAGCGAGGAACTCGGGGCACAGGCTCAAGCGCTTCGAGAGCTTGTCAGTGGTTTTAAGATTTAGGAATTTTCGCCCTTTGGAAGTGATTCTTTCCTCCACGGGTCACGCCGTTAAGTCCCTAATTGGCGGACGGCGCAGAGATAGTTCTGAACACTTCTCCGCGGCGGGGGCTTTCCACCCTAAGGAAAGCCTCCGCCCTGTTCTTCGGCCATCCTCGCGGCGAAGTGCCTCTAGGCCAAGCGGTGTCAAAGTGCCTTGAAAGAGAAATAAATTTAATATTGGCGGAAGTAATGGCCCCTGAGGCGGCTCTGAAAGCTTGAAACGAAATAGTGGGTAAACATGGGCCAAGATAACACCAATTTGAAGCCCTCCTGTCAACTAACCGAAGTTCAGACTGTCACCGTGCCCACGTCCCATTTCCGCAGTGTTAAGTCCGCGGATGCGCAAGGGGTAGGAACGCGAAGCTCCTACCACCACGGTAGCGATCCACTGGACCACAAGCACCGTAAAAAGCCTGACACTTCTCGCGCGAGGGAGGCTTGTCACCACGCTCCAATTTAAACCGGCAGACCTCGAGGCTTTCGGAGCGCCGATACTGCACCGCGTGTCGCAAGGAGGGAAAACCCCCGATGTAGACGACTTCGCTACCGATCCGAAAAAATAAGGAGACAAAACCGAACTAGGGGGAAGTGATGGCCCTTAGCCCCTCGGGCAACTGTAAAGTAGCCCGCGGCGGAAAGCCCAGCGGTTCTGGCGGAGACGATTGCGGATGCTCTTCTGTTAGCCGACCCCAGTCCGGACGAAAATCTGTGATGAACGCCTCCGTCACCGCGTTAACACCGAGCAATTCGTTTAATTTTGCGGTGATGAATCGCTTCAAGTGGCGAAGGCTTGGATCGGCGAAATCGGTCGATCGGGCTTGCCGAAGCAACTCTTCCACGGCCTGACGAAATCGTGTGGCTTCCCTCTCAAATCGTACTGCCACCTGCTGAAGCTTCTCGGGGTGAAGCACCACTGTGAGCTCAAACTCGCAAGCGCGGAGCTGCCCAGGATCCTCGGGCGGCGCAATAAAACGATAACGACCTAAGCTAACATGAGTTCTTAGCTGCTGCCGGGAATAAGGGTGAAAAGCAACGGCCGTCACGATGATACCGCAAATTTGTCCCCCCAAAAATACGGATAGAAGGACTAAGGCAGATCTCACCCGGCGCAATGTTTCCGACGGGCGCGAAATCGATGCGGGATTTTCGCTGCCTGGTGCGGTTAATTCGCCGTTATCGGAAGACTTGGCTTTTTCCGGAGTTTTGGTGGCCGGCATGTGGCGCCCCTTACCGCCGCGAAGGACTCGGGAGAATACTCGCGTGTAACAAGCTGGCTTGGGAGCTAAGTCCCCGTCCGGGCCGGTTAGTCAAATTTAGGTTGCGGATCAAGTGAGTGCTGGAAGAATGGGAGGAGAGAAGGCCCCGGAGAGGCACAGCGGGCTTAGCAACACCTCGCTGGGAGAAAAAGTTTGCACCTCGGGCGCTTGGTTTTCTGTCGCGGTTACTTCATTACATTGACAATACTAGGGATAACTGCTGGTTAATCTTTGTAGTATCAAAAACACAGGGTCTCTGGGTGTCACCCCGCGGTGACATCCGGCAGGTGTGGGCAAGTCACCTGCCGGCCCCAAATCCCAGAGACCCTCGCGGGCCAGTCGTCTATTGAAAATCCACTCTTTTAGTGGAGCGATCATCCAGGCCAAACCAGGAGGCAACAGAACGGACGAGGGGCCAACACAACCTCTACTTCACCCCCCTGGATGGGGCGGATAGGTCAGGCCTAAAGTGTCGGCCTAACCCTTTCCGCCCGCCGGGCCTGCCTACTCCTCACTCCTCGAGATTCGATTGCATATACCATGCCAAAACTTAATTCGAAGGGAGTTCTAATTCTGTCAGATAAGGGCTGTAAAAAACGTAAGTCTATGATTAAAGAATGTTTACGTCATATCGCCCATGTGGTGGCGAAGTAACTTATTAGAATTATTAGAAAAGTCAAAAGTCGGCTTATTGAGAAACGAGCCGGGTGGGTTGGACCGCGGCAGAGACTTACCCGATGAATTGGGTGTTGCATTTTGCAACACAGATTTTGGGTTCTCACCAACGGCTGACTTGAAAAAAACCTTCGACGACAGGCCCAAATCTTTCGGGCCGGTTCCAAACCCAAAGTTCGGGGCCACAAAGCTGAGTACTAAGACTATGGCTGCGGCAGAAAGTGCCTCATCCATCAGAATGTGCCTCGAGGAAATTACGCCCGCGCTCAGCCGGGCCCTGGAGCCCCAAGTCACCCTGGCCGAGGGGGTCAATCCGCCCTGCGATTTATTACGGAGTGGCAAGTTTCATTCGGTGCCTCATGGTATAAGTGAGAAAGAAAGTAAGCTTCGAATATGTCGTACAATACGGCCAAAAAAGTCGGCAGAACGCCTTTTAGATCTCCGCAAAAGGGTATGCAAACCTATCCTGCGCTACTGAATTGGTGTAGCCGGCTTAACTCCCTTGGGAACCGTAAAGACGCCCGGTTTTTTAACCTTTACAAATTTCGCTAAGGGTAGCTCCGCATGGATCTTTCCGAATTAGATCGCTGGCACATGCGGCGGGCTTTGGAGCTTGCCGCCCGTGGCCGGGGACGCGTGGAACCTAACCCAATGGTCGGCTGCGTGATTGCCCGCGGGGCAGAAGTCATCGCGGAGGGATGGCACCGCCGGTATGGTGGTCCCCACGCGGAGGTGGAGGCCCTGCAAATGGCCGGTCCTCGGGCCAAGGGGGCCACACTTTACGTTACCCTGGAACCCTGTTGTCACTTCGGGAAGACACCTCCATGCACCCGGGCCATTATTGCTGCCGGTATTCGTAGGGTGGTGGTGGCCTTGGAAGACCCTTTTCCCCGCGTGGCAGGAAAAGGCCTCAAGGAGTTGCAAGAAGCCGGCATCGAGATCACCTATGGTGTCCTGGCTGAGGAAGCCGAGGTACTCCTTGCTCCCTACCTGAAGCTTATCGGTCGTAAACGCCCTTGGATAATCCTGAAGTGGGCCATGACCTTAGACGGAAAAATTGCCACCGTTTCGGGCAAAAGCAGGTGGATAAGCTCGGAGGAATCACGGCAGGTGGTGCACAGTTTGCGCGGACAAGTGGACGGTATTCTCGTGGGGATAAGAACGGCGCTAATTGATGACCCACTCCTATTGCCTAACCCACCCGGCCCCCGTCTCCCCTGCCGGATTGTGCTCGACAGCACAGCTCGCCTGCCGGTAGATTCCCGGCTTGTCTGCACGGTAAAGGAGGGCCCCGTCCTTGTGGTGGCCGGGCCCCACGCAACGCAGGAAAGGATCCGAAAGCTTACAGAGGTCGGATGCGAGGTCCTGCGGTTTCCTCAGCCAGACCAAAAGGAGCGCCTGCAGGCTTTACTGGAGGAACTGGGACGACGGCAAATGACCTACATCCTGGTGGAAGGCGGAGCGGAGGTCTTTGCTTCGTTTTTTACGGTGGGCGAGGTGGACGAAGTCCATGTGTTTGTGGCTCCCAAAGTATTTGGCGGTTGCGATGCCCCAAGTGCGATAGCGGGCATGGGCGTGGACCTCCCAGAAAAAGCCTGGCACCTGGAAAACGTCACCATCGAGAGAGCGGGAGCAGACGTCCACATCCATGGCCGAATCAAAAAAAGGGAACTTTGCCTTCACGGCGTCGGCTCGCAAGATGTAACGTAAGTAGGCCCAAACTTTTGTGGTCCCAGCGACCCACCCCAACGAAGGAGTTTACGCGCTGCTTCGGCAAATGCCACCGCACGGCTCCCCGCATCTCCGAAATGCGCCACCCTATGACCTAAGAATCTTCCTTTACGCTTTCGCCCGGTAAGCGGCAAATCGGCTTCCATCGTAGGGAGCATCGGCTGCTTTAAGCTGCGGAACTTGCCGCATCCAATTGCGAGGCTTTTTGCAACGAAACCCCTTTTATCGCCCTTCTCCGCGACTGGGCGTATGTGGGCCGTACGGTAGCGGTATATACTGCACAGCCGTTTGACGCCGCACGGGTTGTGGAAATAACTCCATGAGCTGGTAGAATTCGCGCGGCATCTCTGCGCGAACTGGTAAACCGAGCTCCTGAGCCTCGCGAAAGCTGATCGGGTGGTCATGCGTCCACGTTCCTTGGGTCAGCTTGTCCGCCAAAGCTTCAGCTTTGTCCCGAGGCATGCTTTCCGGCAGTAATTCGAGGACTTCCTGCCGAAGCTGAGCCAAAGCCTTTTGAGCAACGTCAGCCAAAATAATTGTGCGATCGTCCACCCTGTTGATGTCCTTGTGCTGAACAACTCGCACTAACGAGGCAGCTGGCACATCCCCCAGCTGCGGATCCACGGGGCCGAGCACCGCATGGGGGTCCATCACGATTTCATCGGCCGCCAAAGCGATTAATGTTCCCCCGGACATGGCGTAATGGGGCACAAACACGGTCACTTTGCCACGATGAGCCTTAAGCGCCCGCGCTATTTGCAAGCTCGCTAAAACCAATCCTCCAGGGGTGTGCAGCACTAAGTCCACCGGCATATCCGGATCGGTTAGATGAATCGCGCGGATGACCTCTTCGGCATCCTCGATATCGATATACCGCATTACTGGGAAACCGAGCAGGCTCATCGTCTCCTGACGGTGAATAAGCACGATGACCCGGTGACCCCGCATCCGTTCAATCCGCCGGATTAAGCGCACCCGAGCCGCTTCCAACATTTTTTGCTGAACCAAAGGCTGTAGAAGGGCAAGGATCAGGAAAACCCAAAAGATCTGAGTGATGTCCATGGCTAGAAACCCCGGCATCTCACAAGGTGATGCAAAAAATGTTCTTTGCCTGACCGAATCCCATACCGCGAGTTAGTACCAACCGGTCCATTCGGAAAACTTTGTCCCTTTCCGAGCCAAAGACATGCCCCCGCGCCAGCAAGGAGCTAGCATCCGCCGAGGATGAACGCGTCGCTGTTGATCGCATGCCCCCGCGCCAGCAAGGAGCTAGCCCCCGGTTCTGCACACCCAATCGACCTCGGAGCCAATGACCGTCCCCTGTCGCCCTGGGCATACCACACCGGGCCTTCCCCAATTAGAGACAAGCCTTTCGTCTCGTGCCGCACTGCCATGCCACTACCCCGGGGAATGATTACCTTCCTCCAGGAGGCATATGCACCGGTTCCAGGCGAAGGTCATCGACTGAAAGGACTCCGGTTCCTCCTAAAAGTCCAAGCCGGAGAATAGCTTCCCGAGCCTGAACTGGCACGGGCAATATCGTGCTCCGCTTGGTCCAGTCAAAACTTCCCAGAAAAGGTCCAAAAAATGCTGAGCCCACCTCCTCTCGATTTTCCCCGTAAAAGATAATCACGATACCCGGCCGCTCCTGAGCCGTACGCCCCACCCGAAGATTCTCCCCTTTTACCAGTACTTCTAAGCGGAGGCGACGGACATGTCGGCCGTCAATGCCGAACCCTTGAAGAGCCTGCGAGACCCGGCCAGGCTGCTCATTAAAAAACCGCACATATACCTCTCCGCTTGGCGCATTATCACAGACAACTTCCAACTGCCGCTGATAGTGCCACCCGGCCAGCTGATTAGAACCTTCCAGCATCTCCTCGAAATCGCCATTGGCAAGGGCCGGTCGAGTCGGATCCGGCTTTATCTGACGCTCCTCTTCAGCTTGGCCCGTCATGGGAACGAAAAGCGCCGGAAGTAAAGCCTCGCGATCTAGTTTGCCCCCCTTCTTCCGAAACAAATAAAGAGTCTGCTGATACCGCTCCCCCACCGGAATGACCATTCGCCCGCCCTCCGCCAACTGGTCCACGAGCGGTTGCGGCACGTTCTCCGGCGAGCAAGTAACGATGATCTTGTCGAAAGGGGCCTTCTCCGGCCAACCTTGGTAACCGTCGCCAGCTTTGACAAAAACGTTGCGATAGCCTAAGCGGGCCAAGGTTTCAGCGGCTCGTCGGGCAAGAGGTTCCACGATCTCTATGGTGTAAACCTCCTTAACCAACGGGCTTAAAACCGCCGCCTGGTACCCGCTACCTGTGCCAATCTCCAACACACGATCATGGGGCTGCGGATCCAAAGCCTCCGTCATGAACGCCACGACAAAAGGCGGCGAAATGGTTTGTCCATACCCAATCGGCAATGCCATATCGTAATAAGCTAGGTGCCGTTGCTCCGGAGGGACAAACTCGTGGCGGGGAGTCTTCTTCATCGCTTCGATGACACGGGGGTTTTTGATGCCGGCTCCCACGATGGCCTCTGCCACCATTTGGGCTCGAGCCTTCTGGAACCAGAGGGCTGGCTGGCCAGCTGCCTCACCAGCCAGGCCAACAATCCCCCCCATCAAGCCCCCCAAGGCCGCGATCACCCCTGGGACCTTCGCGCCCATCAGTTCAACCCTCGTTAGCGTCCCGCGGACCAATACTCTCCATCAATATCCTAAGACGCAGTCGACAAGCTACCGTGACGCATCAACAATAGCCATTATCCAAACCTAACAACTCGAAATTGGGCTTTCAATGCCCCGAAGATATCAACGGCGAAGGAAATTACCTCCGGCGTTTGCCGCCAAGCGATTAGCACAAGCCAGGTTGGGCAGGATGTTCCAGGCTTTCACTCGCAATCTAAGTCAAGCCGAATTTACCAGGAGGAATCCAAAGCGGTGTGATGTCTTCCAGGAAGTCGGCGGACACGAAAGCTGACCAGGGAGTTGCGTCCCAATACCTTTCCCATACGGCTCATGTTTCCGCGAACGTGAAGACATTTCTAGAGCCTAAGGAATTTTTGTGTGGGCCTTGGTTTGCTCCATTCATGCTTTTCCCTTTCCCTGATGGCAATCGCCGGAGAGCTCCCCTCTTGGCACGAAGTCTCCCCTATGCGCCCGGTCCCTATGAGGGTGGCCGCAGCCCATAATCGCGAGGGTAAAAGTACCCGTCCGGTCCGTATCCCGCAACCACCCAGATGCGCTCAACGGCGAGGAGGTCTCCCCGAAGCGTCCGGTCCGAATGGTCTCTGAGGCAGCCAACCTTTCGGCAGTAATGACCGCGCATACTTTCCAAATTGTTCCCCAAGGGCGAAATCGGCGCGATTTCCACAATTTGGCTTGCATTTCTGGGCGAGTTGACGAGCCGCGCAGTACGTTGGAGCGGCTTGACCCCCGAACGCCAGAGACGGTCCCAGTCCCGGAAGTTCTCTCCGATCCGCCCCACCCGACTTTCTCGCCTGGAAGCGTGACTTTTTTCGTGCTTGATGCAGCTTTGGATGACGAAAGTACAAAGCCCAACCACTGCTTCTTTTGCAATTGGGTTGGTCCCCTTGCGCCCAGCGCCTAAAACAACACTCGTCCTTCTAGGACTTCTTGAATTGTGCTCGATACAATTCCGGATGACGTCGCTTGTGCGGGCATGGGTCAGGACAACTTGCGGGCATGGCAACACTCGATGGAGCAGACCAAGCCGATGACGGAGGGTCCGGCCCCCTTGATCGAAAGTTTTACGGAAGATTGATCATCTCAACCTCAAAGCCTCTCCTGAACCAGGGTATGGATTTTTGAGCCATAGAACAAATGATTTATTTGGTCAAGCTATCACCTTGCCACACAGTTGTACAGCTTGGTGATTTGCAAACCCCGTAAAGTTCATTCAACAGAGGTCGTCTTTGAATGATGAACACGGAGCTGAAAGAGTTTGTCATTCGTCGGGTACTCCCTCACGTGGAAAAGCCCGGTCAATACATCGGGGGCGAATGGAACAGAGTCATTAAGCCGGCCCGCGATCTTGTGGGAAGAATATGCCTCGCCTTTCCGGACGTGTACTCGATTGGCATGAGCAATCATGGCCTCCAGGTACTTTATTCGGTTGTCAACAATTTGCCCGACTGGGCTTGTGAACGAGCTTTTACCCCCTGGCCGGATTTCGAGAAATTTCTGCGGCAGTATCGGCTGCCCCTGTATAGCCTGGAGACGTTCACTCCCCTTTACCAGTTCGATGTGGTGGGATTTAGCTTGCAGCATGAGCTATGCTACACGAATGTGCTTACCATGCTCGACTTAGGTGGCATCCCTCTTCGCACAAGCCAGCGGGAGCTTCACCATCCGCTTGTAATCGCTGGGGGGCCGTGCACGGTCAACCCCGAACCTTTGGCCGACTTCATTGATGTGTTCGTCGTCGGAGACGGTGAAGAGGTACTTCCTGAGTTGTGTCGGCAGTGGGTCCAACTGCGGGAGCAAGGAATGAATCGCGCAGAGGCACTCATCCGTTTGGGGGCAAAAATCGCAGGGTGTTATGTGCCTAGCGCTTACAAGGTTAGCTTTGGACCGGATGGTCGGGCGCTACCTCCACAACCTGTGGACGGGAAGCTTCCGCCAATCATTTATCCCGCGGTGGTGCGCGATCTGGACGCCATACCAGTTCCCACGCGACCGGTCGTTCCCAACATAGAATGCGTTCAGGATCGCCTTGCCATCGAAATAATGCGAGGTTGCCCTTGGCGCTGCCGTTTCTGCCAGAGTAGTCCATTCAAGCGTCCGGTTCGTTGGCGCCGCGTCGAAACAATCGTCAAGGCGGTGCTCGAGACTTACCGGAATACTGGATACAACGAAGTTTCTCTCCTATCTCTGTCTACCAGCGACTACCCACATTTTGAGGAGCTTTATAATCGTCTAAGTTCCGCTCTTGCCCCCTATAGGATCAGTATTTCCGTGCCGAGTCTTCGGATCAACGAGCAGCTGCGTTTGGTCGGTGATTTGCTTGAGACAGATCGCCACAGCGGTTTGACGTTAGCCCCTGAGGCGGCCCGCGACTCCATGCGTGCCCGCATTGGCAAACAGATCACAAACGAAGACCTCATTGCCGGGTGCCGCCGTGCTTTTGAACGCGGTTTCGACCGCATTAAACTTTACTTCATGTGCGGGTTGCCCGGCGAGACAATCGATGACCTCGACGGCATCGTCGAGTTGGCAGAAAAACTTTCCCGACTCCGCAAACTGGTGGCGGGTAAACCGGCAACTGTGGTAGCCAATGTTTCTAACCTGGTCCCCAAACCGCACACTCCTTTTCAATGGCTGGGAATGGCGCGACGGGAATATCTTGCGATCGCGCACAAGCACCTTGTTGAGCGAAGGAGGAAGCCATCAGTCCAGCTCAAATATCACGACCTGGAGGCAAGTTTGTTGGAAGGGCTTCTCTCTCGGGGTGACCGGCGTTTGGGAGCCGTTATCGAGTGGGTTTGGCGTCAGGGGGCTCGCCTCGATTCGTGGACGGAGCATTTTCGGCCGGAACTCTGGTGGGACGGTTGCCGCCGCTTTGCGATCGATGTCGAACTCCTTCTTCACGAGCCCTATCCGCTCGAGCGCCCCTTGCCCTGGGACCACATCGCCTTACGACCTGGGAGAGCTGTCTTTCAGCAAGAATTTCTCCGCTCGCAGTTCGCAGATTTTAACTCGGCTGGCGAGCCAAGCTCCGAACCCCCATAACGCGGGGAATGATCGGTTAACAAACGGGGAAGGTCACTATTGGAGCACGTCCGTGGTAGTCTCTCTTACGACGCTGCGCCCAACCGGGTTAGCCAAACAACGGCCCGGGGCCTAACTCCTAAGATCCGTCATACCCCAGGTAAATTCCCCAGGTTGACCGGCTAAATTCCCCAGCAAGAGAGGAATGAAAGTCGAATGACAGCGCAATCTGCACGCCGAGGCCGAACGATAAAGAAAAAATCCGGTGGTTGGACGAGTCATCACTGCTCGGTGTGCAAAGTCGTTACTCAGTGTTACCGCGCCACATTATCCGCGATATGAATACACTGCCATCGGCACCACGCGGATGTGGTCCCTGCCCAAAGAACATGCCCTCTGCGACAGTGATCCAACTTTCAAACGGGGCGACGAGTGTAGCACCAAAATTGCCCAACTCCGCACCTCGCTCAGGCACCGCCACCCGCTCGGTGGCTCGAATCACTCGCAGCGATTGCCGATCCACTTTCGCCACAAAGAGCGGAGCCCGATGTCGGAAAATATGATCGTTATTAGCCCCTTGCCTTGTGTACGAAAGGTAGAGATGCTCGCCCCATACAAGCCAATGCTGCTGAGTGTTATAGCTGCCGAGCTCTGATCCATCGTCGAAGAGCCAGGGACGAATCGGCTCCCAGCTAAGCCCATCTTTACCACGGGTCACATAACCTCGCAGGTCGTTCCGTAAGGTTAAATAGTATTCCGCCCCGCACTTTGCAAGAGATGGTTCGGCAAGTCCTCGCATTTCGGGGAGAGTAAGCTCGTCCCCATGAACAAGAAAGCGGAGTTTCTCGCCATCGAATTCGCACCTGGCCACGGTAACGGCCAAAGGTACGGACCATCGTGGGGTAAAGTAAAGAGGCACCAAAAGGGTTCCATCTGCCTCAACCAGCCACTGGCTGCACGCACTGCGGGCAAGGTTGAATTTTTCTACCTCGGGGAGCTGCAGGATCTGCCAACGGCTCCAGCAATCCCTCACTGGATCGTAGACCGCATAAGCCGTTTGTGAAAACCGGGGCCGATCATCTAGTTGACGCCCGTGACGGTCGTAATACACGTACGCTCCCAAAGCAATTACCTTTCCGGTTTGGGGGTGGTATCCCGGTGTCACATCGGCCACCGCCAAAATGGAACCGTCAGGTTGCTTTTGCCACCCTAACTCTGGCACTTCCCGCGGGCCTTCCCAAGTTCGCCCCATATCACGAGAAACCATATAGAACAACCCAGAATAAAAATCGCTGACCCTCAGGTGCTTCTGCAGAGTCATGATTATGAGGGGTTGGCCGTTTGTTCCCCGTCCCGGAATCGCTGCAACCCGTGGGTGATACCAACAGAAATCTGGATGAATCTCCTGCAGGGCTCGTGTGAGTCGGATTTCGGCAATAACGTCGCTCGCAGAATCGATCGTAGCCTTGTCCGACTCCCCGTCCGAACAGGCCATGCCGACCGGTAACCACCCATCGAGCAGTGCCATCATCATTGTGAGACCTGCGCCGAAGGCTACCAACCCACCACCGTTTCCAAGCCGCTTACACGCTTGCATTGAATATTCCCTTCGAAAATCAAGACACACTCTCGGCCCTCGTGATAAGCCGAAGCGGCTGTATCCGGAATTGATGTCCCCTAAACCAGTTACAGTGAGGCTTAGCTCGATCTCGCGCTTCACCGCATACAAATTTTCTTCCACCTCAATCATAACCTTTTTTGCCGTTAATTTGACAACTCGAATAATCGGAAGCAACCTGAACGCAAAATGAGCCTTAACCACGCGTCGAAATTTTAATTCCGGGCGGTCAAGGACTGGAGCATACATCGCCCCTAAAGGGTTTGCAGTATGCCTTAAAGTTCCTCAGGCAAATCGCTTAGCGCCACCCGCGGCGGTAAATTCCCTCATGACGCTCAAAGGTGGAACCCTTCAAACTCTGCCTCGAGCATCCTAGTCGTGTATGAAACACCCCGGGGTTTGAGCACCTGTTGACCACCTGGTTGCCATGAAGACTGGATTTTAACACTTGAGGAGAAATAAACTCACGCCTTAGTAAAATCCCGACTCTGAAAGCTCGTAAACCGACCACCTCGATCGTCGCGGGCTGCCAGACCCAGTAAAGTTGAGCACGGAGTAAAGCGGAGCCCAAAGAGGAAAGCAAGGCAAGATGGTAACCAAGAAGACTTCACACGCGAGCTGTTATTTGCTTGACAGCAGATTGCAGAGAGATTGGCCTCGGTTGATGCCGAACAATTGCCGCTCCAAAAGAGTGCACCTGGGTTCTACTCGGGGGAACAAAAAACGCAGGTATTAACTTCCAAGAACAAAATCGGTCGCGGCCACACCAGCCGGCGATAGGGAGAACCCAGGTGAGCAAACCTTTGAACAAGACTTAAGCAATGTACCTCGGCAGTAATCAATGATGGCAGGTGCCAAATCCACCTGTTGGATTTATGAGTCGCCCTGGCTTTCCAAAGGTCGGCTCGGAAGAATGCCTCGACACTTTTGAGCTTTTTGTTTAGGCAGAAGTATCCTGTTTCTTCCTCTACTGCACTCAGGGTTTCTTCCTCTTAATGCACTCGGTCTTAAAGGCCCGACTGGTCGCACGGAAAGCCCCTACAACCTGCAACATTCCCCACCGAATGGGGGATCAAATATCTGTGCAAGCACTCGCCTTTATTGGAAAGGTTTCACTTTCAGCCAGCACACCAATTGCCATAATTCACGCTCTGGAAAGCAGAGCGGTGCGAGCGGCGATAGCAAGCGACGAGCTGCCCCTGGCGTTTCTCGTGCGTCTGAACTCGATGAATCTTTTGGGAAGGCGCCCTTCGGGTGCCACTAAAGAATTTGAGTGGACAAAAGTCTGCGGTGCTGCCACGATTCGGTCTCAAAATCGCTGTGACAGATCCATGCTACCTGATCTGGGCTAACGGGAAAGTTGACCGGCTTGCTTCGGCTTTGGATAATAATTTAGGCGATGAAAAAACATCTAAACGCCCCATCGTCTGGGGCACTTTTAGGGAGGCGAAAAGCCGTATTCGGCCGATACGGAGCCGCAGCACGCAACCCTCAAGACAGCTGTGAAGCATTGAGAACCCGGCGAGCGTCGGATTGCTTCAAAACAATTATTTGGCGGCGGAAGTTGCGAAGCTCTGAAGATCCATCGTTACCCACAAGGCTGAATCCCCAGTAAGCTTTCTCTGGCAAGCGCACCGAAGGTTCGTTTGGGTGCAAGTTCTGGTCATACTTCAACGAGGTTCCGAAAGTCTCGTGTCGACGATTCATTCATCACCTGGATTAAAGGAGTTGCGGAATGAGTTGGCGAAAGATGCAAGAATTGCGGCTTTCGGCCAGCCGGTTGGTCTTGGAGATCAGCACTGGCGGGAGATTCGAACAAGCTCCCCAAAAATGGCGAACGGAGCTGATTACGCTCTCATTCGTTATGGCACTTTTAGCTTTGTCTGTCGCCGTAGGTTGTGGGGGCTCCGGAGCACGCACACCCCCGCCTCAAGCTATGCAACCGGAGGCTGCGACCCCACCTCCCCCTCCTAAACCTATTCAACTAGCTAGTCTTTCGCCACTCAGCGTGGACCCTGGTCAAACCGTAAGCGTGCCCATCAAAGTGGATCGAGCAGGAAACCAAGGACCTATTGATGTTGCCGTTTCCGGTGCTCCGGAGGGTGTCACCATTACGGCACGCCAAATATCGGCCGAGGAAAGCGAAGGGCACTTGGAAATTCGCGTTGATGAAAGGCTTGGCGATCAAGAGCAGAGAGCTGATCTTAAGGTTACCGTCAAATTGGGTGATCTTACCGCGGAGCAAACCTTGCCGCTCACCATTCGCAAAGTAACTTTGCCAAGTTTCAGCCCTGTGAGCGACTTGACGCTTTTCCCCGGTAGCCCGGTGACAGTGAAAGTGAGCGTGGATCGAAGTGGGTTTGAAGGGACCATTCCTCTGCGGGTTGAGGGGGTTCCGCCTAAAATCAAGGCTACGATCAACGACCTGCTGGCTGGGGCTCGTGAGATTGACCTGCGTTTGGAAGCAGCCTTGGATGTCGCGGAGGGCCAACACACACTGCGGCTTGTTGGACGGGTGCTGGGACGGACCATAGAACAACAGATCAATATTCGGGTAGATCGAACTCCCGTACGCATTAACACTTTTCGTGTGCTGATGCTTCAGCCGGGACAATCACAGGTGGTGCGAGCGCCTGTGGAGAGAAGGGGCTATCAGGGACCGGTTTTCGTCAACGTCGAGAATGTGCCGGAAGGCGTGACGATCCCGGACTTCGAGGTCCCCGCCGGGGGGAAGGAAGCCATTCTAAATATTGACGTGGGGCCCACCGCAAAGGAGCAAGTGGTTACGTTGCGGGTGGTGAGCCGGGTTGGGGAATTTCGCCGCTGGGACCCACTAATCTTGCGAATCAGCTACGGGGAGACCGGCTTTTTGCCCCGTGAGATTATGGCCGATCCCAACCTCGCTCCCTTGTTACGTCGAGGATCGTTTGGTGGCCGGCTTACCGCCGAAAGTAAGGAAGCTTTGATGCGTGCATACGGCGGCACAGAGGACTCTCACCAAGCGGTACTCCTTGGCCTTCGCTGGCTTCAGCGGCATCAGGCCAAGGATGGACGCTGGTCGCTCAAATATTACCACGAGGCCAACCCCGCATGCACGTGCTGGACGGAGTTCGAAAAGGAAGTGGATGATAACGACATCGCCGGCACTGCTTTTGGTTTATTACCTTTTTTAGGGGAGGGAATTACCCACAACCGTGCACCCGATCGGCCAAGTGAACTTGCAGAATATCGGCGAGTTGTACAGCGGGGGTTAGAGTTCCTGGTCCGATCGCAGGTGAGCGATCCTAAATCAAAGGAGGCCGGCAAATTAAGCGGAAATATGTATGCCCACGCGCTGGCGACCATGGCTCTTTGCGAAGCCTATGGGCTTTCACAGGACGAACGGCTGAAAGTCCCCACGCAGCTAGCTATCCGATATTTAATGGACGCACAACATTCCGAAGGTGGTTGGCGGTATGGTCCGAAGCAACCAGGCGATCTGTCGGTTACAAGCTGGGTGTTCTTTGCCATTCGAAGTGGGCAATTGGCGGGATTGATGATTCCACGAGATCCCCTGACTCGCGCGCAGCGATTTGTGGACTCTTGTGCCTGCGGTCCCCCGCAATTAATCCGCACGCGTTACACCTACGACCCAAGGGCGGAAGAAAAGCAGCCGAAACTGTCTATGACCGCAGCGGGACTGCTGACCCGGCAGTATCTCGGGTGCCGAAAAGATGATCCGGAATTAGTCGAAGGCTGTAAATACTTGGCGCAGAATCTGCCGCCGGAGGCCGCCAGCTCCTTAGGCCAGATCTACTATTACCACTACGCCACCCAAGTGCTCCATCACATGGAAGGCCAAGAATTCGATCTATGGAATTACCGGATGCGGGAGCATTTGATCAGAACTCAGAAAAAAGAGGGATGCAAAGCCGGCAGTTGGGAACCAGAAGGTACCGATTGGGGAAAACGCGGTGGACGACTTTATGCCACAGGGTTGGCGCTGATGACTCTCCAGGTTTACTACCGCCATCTGCCGCTTTACCGTCCGATTGTTCGCACTACCACAGGTACCGGTACGCTAGGAGAAGAGGTTAAAGAGGGGATCGAATAACCGGTGATCAAAAAGCCCCGCCGCTACCGGGATTCCCAAACTAAAAGTCTGCTAGCGACGTGGATTTTCTCAAGGTAGCGACGAGCAGAATCAACCATTGGCAACAACCAATGAGGCATCGCGAATGTAATCGCCGCGAACCTCCCGTGGCACGGTTTTTGGGGCGCGAAACGCTCTAATTCCCCGCTTAACTCGTGCGGCTCAACTCCGTGGTGGCGGTGGAGTATTGACTTGTTTGCCGGAAAGTTTTGGGCGTAAACTCTCAAGCCCTCTTTTTGTGCGGGCTTAAATACTCCGTCCCGGGGCCAGTCCTTTTGGCTCGGGGCCCCGAGGAAGCAAAAAACGAAGAATTTCATTGCTCCGTTGCGGTGCAAAATAGTGTGGGAACAAAAACTCGCAGTGAACGCCTTGAATTGCTCCAGGCAGAGCCCCTTGATGTACTGATCCTCGGCGGCGGAATCGTAGGAGCAGGCACTCTGTGGGCAGCAGCACAGCAGGGCCTCCGCGCAGCGCTGGTCGAACAATCGGATTTTGCTTTCGGTACAAGTAGTCGCTCCACACGGCTCCTCCATGGGGGGCTTCGCTACCTTGCGCAGGGTCGGTTCGGTCTTGTCTTTGAGGCGAACCAGGAAAAAATCCGGCTTTCGCGGGTTATGCCCCACTTGGTGAAGCCCCTGCCTTTCAACTTTCCCAGTTACCGCACTTCGCCGTGGCCTTTGTGGCAATTATGGTGTGGGGTAAAGCTTTACGATGCCCTCTGCTTTGGCAGGAATTTTCAGCCGTCGCGGGCGGTATCTAACGAGGAGCTCAGGCAGATCGCTCCAGGATTGAAAGACGAGGGACTACGAGGGGGAGTTCGCTACTTCGACGCTCTCACCAACGATGCCCGACTGGTGATCGACACCCTTCGGGGGGCGTCTATTCATGGTGCGATCGCCGTCAACTATGTCCTGTGCAAGAATGTTTGTCGAGAGCGGAACCAGTGGATTTGCACACTTGTAGATGTAATCGCCGGCCAGGAGTTCACCGTGAAGGCCGCTTGGGTTGTAAACGCCACGGGACCATGGGCGAACAGCTTTCCCCAATGCCGGATCCCGCTTCGGCTTACCAAGGGTATACACATTGTTATTCGGCGAGAACGTCTTCCCGTTTCGGAGGCCGTGGTGTTATGTGAGAAGCGGCGGATCCTGTTTGTTATCCCTTGGGGTGAGCGAGTCGTGCTAGGGACGACCGATACCGATTATAACGGTCCCTTAGAAGAAGTCTGGGCCAACGGTGACGACATCGCTTATGTCCTCGACGTTGTCAACGATTATTTCCCCGAGGCCCGACTAAAAGAATCTGACTTATGTGCCACGTGGGCGGGCCTTCGACCGCTTGTCGCCCGAGGTCGCGGTGGGCCCTCAGACATATCGCGGGCCCATGTAATTCGCCTTAGTCAACCGGGGTGGGTGGACGTCGCCGGAGGCAAGTTGACAACCTACCTTCTCATGGGAGAGCACATCGTAGCAAAGATTTTGCGGGCGTCCGGGCGTCGGCGGCGGCCCTGGGACCGATTTAAAGCAATTCTTGCCGATGAAAGACCGTTGGTCGGCATCTTCCCACCCGAGCCCTCCCCTACGATCGTGAGGCGTATGGGCACCGAGGAGTGGGCGTGCCATTTGGATGATGTCATGATCCGCCGCACCAGTTGGCATTATTTTCGTGAGGACGTGCCCAGCTTGGCCGGGCAAGTTTCCATGTGGATGGCTCAAGCCCTCGGATGGAGTGAGGCCCAACGACTTCGAGAGCTTGAGGCCTATCGCAGAATTTGTCAACTCACTCATGTCCCCTGGGGAGAAGAATCCTCGCGTCTATTCACCACTAATCAAAAATTTGGGGGATAATCTTCTCCCGCGACCGGCAAACTGCAATCTTCTAGCCTTTATCCGCCGCGGATGCTTTGGCACGAAAGTTGCGGAAATACTGGTCGAGGAAGCGCTTCCCGCCCTTTCTGCCCGGAAAAGATGCCGGGTAAGTCCTCGGCCCCCATGATTCAGTGTGCAAGAGGGTTCCACCCGCTAGGAACCAGGTTATGCAAACTTTGCACACCGGGTGTTTTTTGGAGATTTTCGCGGTAGCAAACTGACTCAACGAGGAAACTTTTTACGCAGCTGGAAAGGAGAAAAACCATGCGACACTCCACACGCCAAAGTCAGCGCGGTGCTCTTCCGTTCGTATGGCCGCCGTTTGGGTTATTTAGTGTGATACTCTTGCTCGCTTGGGGCGGTGGTGTGTGGGTGGACGGCCTCCCTCAAGCAAGAGCTGAAGAAGTACCTGGAGCGAAGTCACAGCCTCGTGAGGCAACTCTTTCGCTTGGGGAGAAAAGGTCAGAGGAACTCCGTGCCGAGCTCGCGCGTGTCTGGGCAGAACTTTGGGAGGCTCGTCAACAAGTTCCTACGGATTGGAGACGGGTGCAAGAACTCCAACAAAAAGCTTGGCAACTTCGTGCTGAGCTTGCATCCCGTCTGAGTACCGCGGTTGCTCCTCCGCGGGGCGGACAAGGCATCGTCCCCTGGTGTCCCTTCGGGCTGGGGCTCGGCCCCGGACCAGCGGCAGGCCCTCAAGCTCGGGCCACTTGGGGCGCAGGCCCCAAGGGATTCGGAAGGGGGCAGCAAGGACTCGCCCCAGGCAGCCCTCTAAGACAAGGACCCCAAGGGCGATTAGGAAGAGGACCCCGCGGACCGGGTTTCCGCTTCATTGACCAAAACGGTAACGGCATCTGCGATTACTTCGAGCTAGGGTTCTAGGACCTGAAGCTTTAAAGGCGGCCGTCGGCTGAAGAGATGGCCCTGTTTCGCAGGGCGATCCCATGCACCATCAGCCTTAATCTTAGTGAGAGCATTTTGCCAGCTCGAAAACTGCCAATCCTCACGTAACCTTAAGACAGACAGGCTTTACGCCACGAGGTCACTTCCTCGCGGCGGGAGCCCCCAACAAATATCAAGCCTCGCACGGGGCAGAGTGGCCTTGCTCTGGGCCTTTTCACGGAGGAGGCCCAGCTGACGGTGCGCCTTGTGGCGTTGAAAGGGGCTTGTATCCCCGCCCGTGCGGCCGGCAGCAGCAAGCGGGAGAGGGTAGCCATGGCCATCAATCCTTGTACCACCGCTAGTTGGGGTCGTCAAATCCCCTAAATTCGGTGACCAAAAACGAGCGAATCTTGGCCCTCCAAGGGGTTGCTTTTGCCGGCGCTGCTTGCCGTCCGAATCTTTAACACACAGAAGGTTCTTCCCCTAGCTCAACCTAACTACAGGGACTAACGTTGCGTAAGTAAAGGGATTCAGAAGAAAGATCATCGGAATTTGCGTGTCAATAATGAAGTTCTCCCCCACTCAACGGTGTCCATGTGGGCCCAGCGAGAGTTGCGCCGGCCCAAGACTTTGTGGTTTACTTGGGCCGTAACATCCGCTTTCGTTGTGGGAGGTTTGGGATTTTGGCAGTGGGCGGAGTATAACCGAGAAAAAGCTATTTGGGCTCGAAACTTGGAGTTTCAGGGTGGGGCTATACTCTCGGCGATAATCGGCGGGATCAAAGGCCACCGCCGGATGGGGCAGTTCTTTTGGGAGCAAGTCGACGGAATGCTTACGGAGATAGCGGCCCTACCCCACGTCAAAGGGGTTGGAATTCTCTCCGAAGAAGGGAACGTTTTGATTGTCAAAAGTCAGGCTCGGGAGGTTGTCGACGCTCTGGGGCATGGTTCGAATTTGCTCCGCGATAGTCAGTGGAGAGACGACGGGCTGTGGTTGAAGCAGCACTTTACACTTACCCCCGAAACCCCGGTCCCGGGAGCCGGAGGGTCCCGCCGAGGCGACAGTCGTGGACCATGGTGGCGAGAACCTTACTCCCCATTAGGAAAAAAAGAGTTCCACCTCCCAGCTCCGTCGCTGCCTTCTCCCTTTAGTGCTGGCGGAAACTTTCAGGCTCTGCTCGTTCTAAGCCGTACAGACTTCGATTCCCAGTGCCGCCGTGCCGCGGTACTACGGGCACTGATCGTGGGATTAAGTTCGCTGCTTGCCTTGGCCTGCTTGATGGCCACCGGAGCCTACGTTCAGCGGCAAAAATTGGCCAGATCGCAAGACCTTTTAACTCTTGAAGTGCGACACCAAGAGGCCCTTGCAGCAGCGGCCGCAGGACTGGCCCACGAAACCCGAAACCCTCTCAATATGATTCGGATGCGAGCTCAAACCCTAATTGAGCTTGCCGAGGGTGAAGTTGCAGCCGCTGCTGCAGCCATTGTGGAGGAATGTGACCGTTTGGCCACCCGTATTAACCAGTTCCTCAGCTTTGCCAGCCCCCTGACCCCTGAAGCCGACTGGGTAGATTGCGAAGAACTTCTGCAAGAATTACACGGCGTCCTGCAGCCAGACCTCCAGGAAGCAGGCGTATGCTTGCGGTGGGAAATAGCCCCACAAGTGCGCCGGCTTCGCGTGGACCGTGAGCTTTTCCGCCAGGTCCTTTTCAATTTGCTGACAAATGCGGTGGCCTTTTCGCCGCCAAACGAAAGTGTAGAAGTGCGAATTGTGCCTGGCGGGAAAAAGTGGAAAATGGAGGTTTTAGACAAAGGACCAGGTGTGCCGGAAGAAAATCGAGCGAGGTTATTTACACCGTATTTCTCCACCCGGCCGCATGGGACCGGCCTAGGACTGGCCATTGTCGCTCGAATTTGTACGGTATGCGGATGGGAAGTGAGTTATTGTCCGCGGCCCGGCGGTGGTGCTTGTTTCCGAATCGTTGGCCCCCATGAGTCGCTTACCGCCCACAATCCTCATCGTGGATGATGATCCTGCCCAGCGACAGTTGCTCAGCGACTTTTTAGGTCGCCGAGGCTTTCTGACCCAGCAGGCAGCTTCGGCGGAGGAAGCGCTCAATTCCATCCGCGAAAGCCTACCGGCTCTTGTGCTACTTGATGTGCGTTTACCGGGGCAATCCGGCCTTGAGATGTTGACGGAGGCACGGAAGTTCGCCCCAAACCTCCCGATCGTGCTGATTACAGCGTATGGCGAGCTTCGCCAGGCGGTGGTAGCAATGAAAGCTGGGGCCACCGATTACTTAACAAAACCCCTCGACCTGGACGAATTGCTTGCGGTTGTGTCGGAGTCTGTTCCTGGAGGGGCTCTCCCGGAAGCACACAAGTTCTCCTTGCCCCCTTTACCGGAGGGGTTCGTGTGCCAAAGTCTGGCACTCCGGCGAGTGCTGGAAACGGCTGCGGCGGTGGCTCCCGCCGAGGTTCCCGTGCTAATCACCGGCGAAAGCGGCTCGGGCAAAGAATGGCTTGCTCGAATCATCCACCTTTGGAGCCGACGTTCCGGGGGACCGTTTCTTGCTATTAGCTGCGCCGCGGTGCCAGAGACGCTGCTTGAGAGCGAACTGTTCGGACATATTAAAGGGGCCTTTACCGGGGCTGTACAAACTCGACCGGGATTATTCCGAAGCGCCGCCGGTGGGACTTTGCTTCTAGATGAAATTGGCGAAATGCCTCTCCACCTTCAGGCAAAGATCCTCCGCGTCATCGAAACAGGGGAAATACTCCCAGTGGGAGCAGACAAACCGGAACGTGTGAACGTCCGACTCGTGGCCGCCACCAACCGAAATTTGGAAGAAATGGTCACCACAGGCAAGTTTCGCGCGGATTTGTTTTATCGCCTTAATGTGATCGAGCTTCGTGTGCCACCACTGCGGGAACGCATGGAGGAGATCCTTCCGCTAGCGCGTCACTTTGCCACTCAACTGACCCACCATCCTGTACGGTTCTCCCCGGAAGCGGAGGAATGTCTTCTAACCTATTCGTGGCCGGGAAACGTTCGCGAACTGCGCAACGCAGTTCATCGCGGCTGTTTATTAAGCCGGGGCAATGTCATCCTCCCAGAACATTTACCTCCGGCTGTCACCAGAACTTTGCCCACAGGAGACCACACTCCGGCAACCGGTCGGTTGTCCCAGTTGGAACAAGCTGCTATCCTGGCCGCGCTTAATGAGTGCGGAGGAAACCGCACCCGAGCCGCACAAAAACTGGGGATTAGTCGGCGGGCTCTGATCTACAAGCTTCGAGCGATGGAAGCCGAAGGAATGACACTTCCGGGTCCTGGAGGCCGATCTGCGGGATGACCAACTTTTGTAAAGGGATCAGAGCTCTACCCCGGTAATGAGGAAAAAGCCTTATCTCTCAAAAGGCTTATCTCTCACAATCATCCCTGTGGCAAGCCCACCTAGCAGCTTCCAGCAACTACTTAATGAGACTAGCCCATGACGAACTTCGATCCTCGATTCTTCTGCCTTTTTCAACCTACCCTGTTAACTTCCCTCAAGCTTCCCGGTCCTTGGGACCGGAGTCGGCTGGAGCTCATCCAGCCCAAGGTCTGTGCTCACAGGTGGCTTAGACCTTTTGTTTGGCCCTAGACGGCCCGCCGAACTCCCGTTCGCCTTTACGGCTTCGATAGGAGCGGAGATTATTTTCCGGCAGCTGGGGCCCCGTGGTCGCCGGCGCCTTCTCCCGTCAGGTGTTCCCGATTGACAACCGCGGGCGATATCTGGTACCAACACTTCATCCCGATATACAGGCCTCAGTCTGGGTGAGTACCCCCCTTAGGTACAGGTCACCCAACCCCAAGAATGTTAGGTGTTGGTTGGATGCCGAAACTGACCCGTCGTTTGACGGTTGTCCTTGGCAAGCAACGGAAAATGCGCGGCGTCCTCCGCTCAATGCCCCCTGCCTCCGTATCGCGTGGTTAATGCCGCCCTTTGGAACCAGGGGCCGAATGTCAGACACAGAGCTATATCTACTTTGAATTCCCAGTCGGAATATACCTGCCTAAAAGCCCAGTTGTGTACCAAAGAGACCAACCGTGCTAATAAATCAGCATAGTCACCTACCAACTAATTTACTGCTAATTCTTGCCGCTGGTTTGGTGGCGGGCGTGCTTTGTCGACGCTGGAATATCGCCCCGATGGTGGGGTACCTGGTTGCTGGCGCGCTGATCGGCCCAAACGCACTCGGCCTGGTCTCAACTCCGGAAGTAGCCCCACGGGTAGAAGTCATTGACCCGAACGATTCTGTATCGGTAGCTCAGATCGAGGCCATAGCACAAGCAGGTGTGCTCTTTCTGCTTTTTTCTTTGGGAATTGAACTTTCACTTGATGGCTTGTGGCAACTTCGTCGCGCTTTCCTTATCGGCGGGGCAGTTCAAACACTCCTGGTGTTGGTGCCGGCCAGTTTCGTTGCCTGGTTGGCCGGTGTTAGTCTAGGACCGGCGATTCTCATCGGCATGGCCGTGGCTAATAGTTCCACTGTTCTTGCCTTTAAGGCCCTGGAGGAATGGGGGCTTGTGGGGACTCCCGCGGGCCGGAGGACCTTAGCTATGCTTCTTTTTGGCGACGTAGCCCTAGTGCCCTTTTTACTGTTCGTACCATTCCTTGCCGGAGGCGAAAGAGCCCCCACCGGCCAGGACTTGCTGATTTTGCTCGGCCAATCTGTGTTTATGATTCTGCTCGTACCGGCAGCCCGTCAGTTGGTCGGGCAAATAGCGGTGGAGCGTTTGTCGCGCCTAAAAAGTACAGAGCTTCTGGTTCTGTTTACGGCGGTGGTCTTCGGCGCCATTTGCCTGCTGGTGTACCACTTAGGGTTACCCCCAGCCCTTGGCGCCCTAGCTGCCGGATTAATCTTTGGCGGTACCCGATGGAGTCGGCAAATTGACGCTGTGACCTTACCTTTTCGCGAAACCGCGGCCGCGGTCTTCTTTGTCGCTTTGGGAGCCGTGATGAGACCGGCGCTTCTCTTCGAAAAGCCGGTGGCTGTCATCTCTGCTTACATCGCCATTGTGGTGGGGAAGTCCCTGGCCGGAGCCGTGGCCTTAAAGTCGACCGGCCTCAGGTGGAAAACTAGCTTCGGTTTGGGAACTGCTTTGGGTCAAATGAGCGAGTTTTCTTTCATCGTACTTTTCACGGCTGTACAGGCAGGGGTCCTATCCCGAGATGTATACGAATTTCTCCTTTTTGCAGCCATCCTGACCCTTGTAACAACCCCCCAACTTATCCGCTTGGGACTTTCTTGGGTAGAGGAAAGAATCGAGGGAGGGCTGCCCTGGCCGCCAACTCGGAAAAGGGAGAACATCCGGGAGGCCGTGGTCATCGGAGCTGGGCCGATCGGGCGAAGCATCGCCGCACAACTGGAAACGATGGGTATGGATGTCTGTCTTGTTGACCTTAGTCCCATCAATTTGTACGCGTTCGCTCAGCAAGGATTTCGCACCGTCGCCGGGGATGGCCAGGAAAACCAGGTCCTCGAACACGCGGGTGTCCCCAAGGCAGCTTTGGTGGTGGTAACCGTTCCCGACGATAGCGTGGCTGGAGAGATTGTGCGAAAAGCGCGTACGATGAATAAAGAGGCACCCATTCTCGTCCGGTGTCGGTACCAGCTCAACCAGCCGATGCTAAGACGCGCAGGAGCTTCCGCAGTTGTTTCGGAAGAAACGGAAGCCACCGCCGCTCTGATTAATCTCCTAAACAGGCTGGAGGAGCTCTAGGCTACGGAGCAGCCCTCAGATGAACCTCCGACAGCGTGGCCGGAGAGAATCCAAGATCCTGCCATGCTGGAGACAAGAAGGCAAGCTGCTTTCTCCCAGGATTCTTCTCTATCAAGGACCGGGCATTTTCAAACACAGGACCGCTGGGAGGGTCCTGCGGTACTTAGGAAGCGCAATTCTTCGTCACGATTTTTAACCCGGCAGATTGTTTACCAAACGCCACGAGCCAGAAAAGACGGTGGTGAACTTTTTCCCGCAATGTCGGGACCAGATTGCCACTTGGGTTTGGCTTAACGTTGCCCTTCCCGATGCGTTTTTTGTCGCGATTCCTCACTCCGCCGCACATTTTCTTCCATTTCCTCTACGGTGACCGGGCTTGCCAGCGAATGCCGGAGCTTCTTTTTACTTTCACCAGGTGACGGTGGAAGGATCTGTTTAAGCACGACATCGTCGAAGTCAACAACCCCTGCCCCTAGATACGCGTAAAGCATCACTTTTCCCCACCGAGGCGTGTATTTGGTATGACGAGGAGTAAAATCCTCCGTGTGGACATTCCATTGATTGAGAGGCCCCTTGAGATTTTGTTGGCTTCGGTAGACCTCTCGGAGTTGCCTTTCTTGTGGAACGTACCGCTCCGATTTCCCCGCACTCATGACCCCTGCCGGCTGGTACTCCGACTCAAAAAGATCATAACATTTGATGAACACTTTTACCTCCGGCCCGTTGGAACGCCAGCGGCATTGAAATCGGTAGGTCGCCCCCTCCTCTACGGGAAAGGGCTCGCTATAGTACATGACCCCATAGGTATCGCCCACATCCGCTGAGAATTCAAAGCGAATGATCCGATTCATTGGATTTTCGGGCTCGGGAATCCACTTCACTAGCCGCCCTAAAGGCTCGCGATGTTGACCACCGCCTCGCTCCCACCCGATGGGTACCCCACCTCTGCCCTGCTCAAAATCGCCACCAATTACGAGATTCGGATTCTTTTGCCAATTCTCCTCAGCAATTGGGTCGGGCTGCCGCGGAGCAGAAGGCTGACGATCATAAAGCTTATCGAGCAACATTTCGGCATACAAATGGGGGATTTCGCTTACCGCCTTGGTTCTGGCGCTCAGGTCGAGTACGACCAAAGGTGGTTCCTGGGAGAAGTCAACGCATTTAATCACAAGGTCATATTCGTCCCACAGCGTCCCCGGTGCTTTTTCCACACTCCCCCAGATTGCGACATCCCCCTCGAAAAGCTGCCGCACTACCTTTCCCACCTCATCCAATGGCGTCTCGGGGGTGACGCGAATCTGATGGGAAGCACAAAAGTCGCGAACCTCTAGCATCGATCCAGGAAGGAGAAAACCACCCTCGCGGTAAAGTTTTTTCCAAATCATTTCTGCCACCATTTGACCATATCGACCACCGTCAAAACGCGAAACAAAATCGAAGGGGATCACAAACTTCCGGGGATCATGCGAAGCCGCCTTTGGACCGGCCACTTCAGCTTGCGCGGTGTCCTCCCGCCCACCACCGCCAACAAACTGGGTTTCCTCCACCACCACTTCGTCGTCAAAAAGAATATCAGGGTTGATGGGATCAGCACCACTAAGCCGGAAGTCCACTCCGGACACATCCGCCGTCCCACTTTGCTTTGCATACAGCTGGCTCATTACAAAGCGCTGATTTTCCTCGCACAATTGACCAAAAGGAATCGCAATTCCGAGGCCCTCCGGTGTTTCGACGCACACCTGGTCATCCACGAAATCAACAAAGTTTCCCATGGTCAAGATTTGCCCATCGGGGCTTCGCCACGTGTAAGCATTTGGCAGCTCCGCCTGTGGGGTGCCCTCGTGGCCTGCCGCGTGGCGCGGTTGTTCCCGGGGTTTTGTTGCTAGGGTTTCTGACCTCTTAGCGTTAGTAAGCTCACCCGTGGCCTTGCGTTCGCCAATTGAAGAACCACGTGTCGACGCCAACCGAGTTTCCCCGGCAGCCATTTGGTTACCGGAGGCATCGCCTCGTGAAGTTGTTGCCGATGAGGAACAGCCTCCGCCCATCAAGCACGGAACGGCAAGGAGCCAAAGGCCACTTGCAATCATCCACAGCCGCGAAGGCAACAACATGGACAAACTCTCCCCATGCGTGCTTACCAAGGCATGTTCTAAGAACTGCTTACTTCCTTCGAAAGGCTGACGTCCTCAACCGCCGGAGCCCTGTAACTTAAGATAAGGGCAAACTTGTCCGCTGCTTCCAGGGGGCAGGAACACCTCCCACGGTAAGCCGAACGTCTACAAATCGTGGAGCAGTCTGCGCCCTCTTCAAATTTCCTAAGTGAGCTTTAGTGAAACAGTCGAAGCCTTCTTTTCCCGAAACCCTCACCACGCAGAAGAAACGTGGGTCCATGAAGCAAGCGAAGTTCGGCTATCGGTGACTACCAGTAACCAACCGTTCGAAATATTGACGGTTGAGTTCTTCCCAACCGGCGGGTGATGGTTCCTGGATGCTGCCTAAGATTTCTTTTTGGACATCTGCCGGCAAATTCGGGGTAAAATCCTGACGGACCTGAAATTCGCCGGCCACATATTCCCTGAGATGGGTAAGACCCTCTAGCATCACCTGCCGTTGACGAAGCGCGTTCTGGTAACGGCCAGCACGGATGTCGGCTTCCACTTGACGCATCAGCTCGATGAGCCGCTGCAATTCCGTGCGATGGAAATTCATGATTTGGAACTGTAAGTCGATGGCTTCTGCTTTGTTACGAAGTGCTGCTTGCTTGCCGGCCAGACGGCTGCGCTCACGGTCGCCGCGATCAGGTGGTGGTGGACCTTCCAAGCCCCCGCCGCCTTCACCGCTTTCTTTACCACCACCGGTGGCACCGCCCACAGGATCGCGGCTGTGATCTTTGATTTGACCCTTCATATAAGGATCAGGGGTTAGGCGGCTTGGGGTTCGCCGCCCACCTTTCCCAACCGCTTCTTCTCCCACCATTTCCCCACTTGCTTTGCCAGAGCGACCCTCGCCGGAGCGTCCCCCGATTTCGTTCGTGTTTGGCAGACGATTCCCCGTTACTCCTTTCGCACTCATATTGGAAATAGGTCCATCCATAGTGTCCCATCCAGCCCCGATATCCAGCGAATCGGCCGCACTTGAGGAGACATCCTCCAACTCGTCAAACAACGCTTCCTCTTCTTCCATTAATTCGCCGATAAGGTCTTCAAGCTCCCCGGGCAACTCAGCCATCGGTGCCTCCTTGTCTTGATCCGTCAACGACTCCTCTTGGCTCCAGCGTTCACGATCCGGCGTGTCGGGGAGCCATTTCTCCAGGTTGGTTTTTAATTCTTCAGCCATCTCATAACCAAGCTGCTCAAGCGGAACGGCGATATCTACTGCTTTCTGGAGCAGCGCATCCTCGGCCATTTTGATTTCGGTCTGAATTTCAATAAGTTCCTTGAGGAGAGACGGATTAGCAAAATCTTGCTCCGGCAATTTGCTCAGATCCGAAGTCAGCTCAGTGAGAAACCGCGACCAATCGTCTTCGGCCGCGGCCAGGGCTCTCAAAAGCTGTTCCTCAGCCTCGGTAAAATCCTCCACCGGCGCTTTGGCCAAGTTCTCCGCAGCTTCGACTACACGCCGTTGGGCCTCTAACGCTTCTTCCAGCTTTTTCTCCAATTCTTCGAATTTCTTGCGGGAATCCTCCGGCAGGTCCTCACCCCGACGTTTACCTAGTTCTGCGAGAACTTCCACCTCTGAAGCACGGACCTGGTCCAATAATTGTCTCAATGTTTCAATGATCTCCTTCTGAATGGGCAACAGGGCAGCAACCGATTGGTGTAATGTGTCCACACTCTTTGCTCTGAGAATATCCTCCGCCCGGTTAATGGCCTCGAGCATCTTACCAAAAGCAAGGCGACTAAGGATCGGTTTGATCTTTTGATGCTCCTGAGGAGATTCTGGCCCGATTAATTTCACCAGGGACAATGTGGATTTCTGGATATCCAGCTGCAACTCGCGAACCAATTGAGCAGGTGCTGCGGCATCGGCCAAATTTGCTCTCACTTGAAGCCGCGCTGCCTGCGCATTAGCGCGAATTTGTTTTTCCAAAATACGGAACAGTTCTATCCGAAGATTAGCAAGTTCCGAGGAACGCTGCTCCTTTTTCGCCTCAGAATCGGCGATTCGGATCTCGTGCCAGGCTGAAGCTGCCTCCTGAGGCCGAAGATCAAGTCCCCAATCGCGCACAACGCGTTTATCTACGGCCACTGCCCGAACCAATACCGTCTGCCCGACCTGAAACGACTCCCCCTGAAGCGTCAAAACATGCTCCCACACCCCAGCCGTATTTCCGGGAATTTCGGTCCATTCCCGCAAGACAATCGGGCGGGCAACATTTTCCTGAGACTGCTGTTCCTCCCCTGTGCGGACGAGCATCTCAATCCGTACCCGACTTAAACCGTGGTCATCTGAAGCCCGTACAGCAATCCCCACTTCGCCTCCCACTTCCGCGGTAAATTGTCGGGGCGGCTTAAGGAGTTCAACTCGCGGCGGATTGTCCGGCACCACTCGAATCCGATTCACTCGCGGATTGGGATCCGTATGTCCGGCAGAAGTGAACAAATGGATAGTAAAAGTGCCGTCCCGCAACAAAGGCATACTCACCCGAAGAATTTGCCCTCCCTGCTCCACCCGGCCGCTATACGTTTCTCCATAGACTGAAACATGCCCCTTGTGGATCGGCACAGATGGTCGAATACGCAATTCAGCCTGCGAAAACTGAGGGGCCTCGAGGTCCGGCTCCTTTAACGTAAACGTGCGTTCCGGCCGGTTCATGTATGCCGGGAAGCGAAGTGTCACTTCCACTTCGTCCACTATCGGCTTTTCTCCCAGCCGCACCCGGAAAAACCGCGTTTGTGAATCCCCGATCTCCACCCGATATTCAAACGGTTTCAGCACGGCCGGGATTACTAACGAGTATTTCCGGCGAAGGCCGGCTCTGTCTTTATCTTTTGCATCCTCGGGGACAAACGGTTCTCCAGAGGTGAGAGAAAAAATCTGCTGGGGTTCACCATTTGACTTGATAATAATTCTCCCCGGGGGTGGACTACCGTTCCCTTCCCGCTCTGCAATTTCTGCGACAATTTCCAAACCCGACCCTGCCAAGATCTCGCAATCACCGGGCACAACCGATAAAATTCGGACGCTTCCCACAAGGGGGACGTATTCCCATGGGCGCAGCAACCGACTGGCGGCCGAACTGGCATTCGGCCAAAACATCTGGGCCAAAATCACAAAACCAAGAACCGCCGCCAGCAGACACAAAGCCTCCGTGAAATCTCGCGGTGTATTCATCGCGTAAAGGAAGCGACGCCATCGCGTTTCCCGATAGGCAGACTCGGCAAAGTTGACGTGGCGCAGTTTGGCGGCTGCATCGGCCAGAGCTGCATCCACGAACTCGCGATTAATATTTTTGGAATCGAATGCTAGCTGCACAACGTTGATGAGGTTGCTCTCCAGCTCCGGCAGTTCCGCCTCGATGCGTCGGGCGGTGGCTTCCAAGCTGCGGAAATTCTTGCGGGCCCGCCGAACCACAAGCCCGACGAGAACCGCCGTCACGCCAAGCCACGTTGTGGCCATGACGGCTAGGGTAGTCTGAGGAAGTATAAACAAGGCATCGACAATCATAAAAAGGAGGATAAGCCCTAACGAAACCGTGGCAGCCAAAGCGACGGCCGTCATCAGGCTGAATATCCACCACTGTTGACGAATTTGCTCGAGTCGACGGAGAATAGGTTCGGCAAGTGGCGACATGCATCCGTCTCCTTACCTGGAAGAGGAAGCCAAGCCGAGTGCCAAGCGATTTTGGCCGTCTAAATTCCCGCGAAGCTGACTTACTCCTTCCATTAAAATGATAAGCTTGCTTGGCATATTCTGCCATATAAAAGACACGCCAGGCCGGTGTGGGGCCTTGCCCCTCCGACAAAGCATCTTATGGAATCGTTCTGCAGCGTGAAGGATCTTCAAAGTACCTAAGCGCAGTCACACCAGTGCTAAGGTACCCCGATTGCGGGGGAGCGATAACTAAAACAGAGCGGCAACTGGGTGAATATTTTGCCGGGGCGATCTCAAATTAATTTTTTCGATAAAAATACTTTTAGCGCTTTCCAGCAAAGTGGGGCCATTGGGTCATTTCTAATTTTCCGTGGGGGAGATCGGCCAATCCAGCGGCAAATACTTCACATAGCCCGCCTCCGGGAGTTTGCCTTCCAAACACTCTAGTACCCAGACCGGCAACCGACCTTTCGGCAGTTAATGCATGTGTCGACGGGTGATGTTCCGATGAAGAAAAACCTAGATGTTGAAAACTCATTCGAGGGAACCTAAGACTGGAGGTCTCAATTGAACACCTGCCCCGGTGCACAGGGGCACGATTGGTTCCCAAGATGGAATAATACCCCCCTGAAGGATATTCCTCGGAAATTTCAATTTTCGGAGGAAGTTTCGTGTGTAGTGCCAGACCTAATCATCAAGAAATTGTGATCGAACCGGCTTCCGACGCTAGGCGCAGCCTCCAAAGAACACTCGTGCGAACTGGGGCGGTCACTGGGGCGTTTGCTGTATCGACAATGTTTATCACTTTCCTCGTCAAAGTGCTGTATCCTCCACAAAATCCTGTCGAAAATGCAGAATGGCAGGTCCTACGGGAAAAAGCGTTGGCAGAACCCGACAATATGGTGGTGGTCGAAGCCTTTCGAAAGCTCGATACGGAGCTGAGACAGCAGTATTTTTCCACCACAAGACTTCTCAACACCGGCGCGTTAATCGCGATCGCAGCCGGAATAGCCTCCATTGTGCTTTGGGTGATTGCCGGGTTTCTGCGTTATCGGCTTTTTGTTCCGTCGGCAGTCTGGGCCTCCGAGGTCGAGGAAAGGGAAAAACGGGAGGCGCTTCAGGCGTTGATCGCGGGGGCCTTTGTTGCAGTGCTCTTAGCGGTGGGTGTCGCTTTACTTGCTCGCCCTCCGGTTGACTGGAGACGGGCAGTTGCACTGACTTCCGCTCGCGAGATCAAGCCAGACCTTCAGCCAAAGCCCAGGGCTGGGGCTGAGGACCAATCCTCACCGGCTGAATCGCAAATGGCGATCAGGAGCGTCCGTCCAACGGACGTAGCCAAGCAGGACGAGATATGGTACGAAAAATCGCGCGAGGGGGTACCTCCAATATCACCGGCCCCTGGATCCGCCGTTGAGCCTCCTGTTGCCCGGGAAGGCCTTCCTCTTTCTCAGGCAGAGGCGCAGGCATTTTGGGGGGAATATTGTCGGCAGTGGCCGCGCTTCCGCGGGCCCGAGGGCGCGGGAATCTCACGCACGGGTCCCGTTGCTGTCACGTGGGACGTCCCTACCGGAACCGGCGTGCTGTGGAAATCCGAGGTACCATTGCCTGGCAATAGCTCTCCTATCGTATGGGGAGACAGGATTTTTCTTACGGGAGCCACTCCGGAAAAACTTGCCGTCTTCTGTTATGAATCTCAAACCGGGAAAATGCTCTGGCAACGTGAAATTCCAAGCGGGGCCAGCCCGCCGTTGGATCCGAAAAAAGTTGCTAAAGAAACCGGATTTGCTTCGCCCACGCCCGCCACGGACGGACATCGGGTTTACGCGATCTTTGCGCCGGGGGACATAGTCGCGATTGATTATGCTGGCAATGTTGTTTGGGCGCGAAACCTCGGGGTTCCGGACAACGTATATGGCCACGCTGCCTCTCTGGAATGCTTCGGCGATCGCGTTTTTGTGCAGCTCGACCAAGGAAGCCGACCACAAGAAGGAAAATCGCGGTTGTATGCTCTTGCCGGGGCCACGGGTGAGATTATCTTCGAGATCCCTCGTCCAGTCCAAAATAGTTGGTCGACACCCATCGTTGTTCGCTGGCAGGACCGGTGGCAACTGATCACTGCGTCCACCCCCTGGCTTATCTCGTACGACCCGTTTTCCGGCACCGAGCTTTGGCGATTCCACGGGATGGAAGGAGATCACGCGCCCTCTCCGGTTTGGTTGGACGGAGTCGTGCATGTTGGGAATGAATACAGCTTCTGGTTTGCGGTGCGAGCTGACGGACGGGGCGACGTCACTGGATCGCACCTTCTTTGGAAAGCAGAGGAAAACCTACCGGATCTTTGTAGCCCTTTGGCATTCGGGGATTTCGTGATCCTCTTGGCCAGTTGGGGGATGGTCACCTGTTATGACGCAAGGAGCGGCGAGAAACTTTGGGAACTCGAGCTGGAGGGATCTTTCCTCTCTTCGCCGGGGTTCGCTGGCGAATACGTTTACGTCATCGGTGAACAAAATCACTCAGTCGCGGAAGGGGTGGAGTCGCCTTCGGCCATCTGTTGGGTAATTCGACCCTCGCGCGAAGGAGGGGAGATTGTCGCAGAAAATGCCTTGGGAGAAGGTTGCACAGCAAGCCCCGCCTTTCTCAATGGAAGACTTTACATCCGAGGGCGGAAGCACCTTATTTGCATCGCATCCCCTTGAGCCTCTCTTCGGTCGCTTTTGCCGCTTTAACAGAAGAAAGCAGACTTATCCAGCGTGATATTAATCAAAAACAGGCGAGAGTGCTGCAATCACCCCAGGTATTTTTCCAGGAAAAGGGTTAAGAAGGATATCACGCCCTAAGGACGACTGATGTCTTTCTTGCGCTGAGCCCAAAATCCGCCACGATTCCGGGCCTGTTTTGCCGATGCTGCCTCCCACAGCAAAACATGAGTTTACAACGACAAGACCAAACGTTTGATCTGCGGAGAGTGCTTAAACTTGCGCCCGACTTTCACCTACCAGGCACTTCATCATGGCCACTCGCCGCGAATTGGTACCCCGTCGTTTCTGATTCCTAATCGCTGATAAAGGCCCAATTCGCGTGCAATTTGACCGGTAATCTGGCCGTCAGGTAGCAAGGGGTCGACTCCTGCATTGGAGAAGTGGATCGTATTAGCCACAAACTGAACCGATCCATCGCATAACAGGAAGTGTCCGCCGCCAGCATGGGCGCTGCTGAAACCCTCCCGACAACTATCGTCGCCGATATCAAGCGGGGAGTTCAATTTAATACTCACCCGGCCCACTGCATAATATATGCCGTATTGGCCGTTGTTGAACGGATCGCGAACTCCGCACCAAGCTCCTGCGCCACAACGACGGTCCCGCTCCCCCACCATAAACGTGAAGCTTGTGCCATCAGGGATATCGCGAATTGACACCGCGCTATTTCCGTAAAGGATCCCATTGTTGGGAAGTGCCCCCGCCCGATCCCAAAAACCCATGACTCCCATGTAATTACTTGTGGCCGGCTCAAAACGATCCGGCCATCCCACCACTTCAAAGTGACGGACCTCTCGCGGCAAAAAATTGGGTGTCCGATCCGAGGGGCATCGAAACAGTGACAACGGGGTGACAAGATTCAGCCTGAGGTAATCGTCTGCCAACACATCCAAAAAGCGAAATCTGTTGACTTCCATTTCCTTGGCCATAGTTTCCAGCTCAAGGTAAGGAAACAAGAAAACCGGCCATGCCCATTCCGCTTGCTCCGGCCTCACAGCAATATAGCCCGGAGGAAACACATTGTGGCTATCTAGGTAATGGTGCATGGCCAAACCAATTTGCTTCAAATGGTTAGCACATTGCATCCGCCGCGCTGCTTCCCGTGCCATTTGCACTGCAGGAAGTAGCAGAGCAATTAAAATTCCGATGATCGCGATGACCACCAGCACTTCAACCAGCGTAAACGCTGGAGAGACTCGTCGCCCCGGGTGAAACATGACATACTCCTCCCTTGCGGTAATAATCGCTCGCTTTTAAATCTTCCGCGCCGTCGTACAGCCACATCCTCCAGGGCATAGACTGACTGAGAGATTTCGCCCTCCTTCTTGTTGGTCTAAATGCTGCGACTTCTTAACGGGAAATTAATACTTGTGAAGAGCTAGGCCGATCTTTGGCCAGCCCAGGTCCTGTGTTTGCTCGAAGCCCCGCCACAGTTTCACCGGCCCAATCCAAGGGGGCCTCACATAACACTTTTATTACGGGTAAAACTTTCATTACGGGAATGGCCGCCGTTCCCTGACGGCACAAAACCGCGAGCCGATGTCTCATTTCTGGACCGGAACCTGTGGTCCCCGCTGCCAAATCCCCTTAGTTGGCGAGAGGCCCGAACGGGATTTCACGAAGCAAGCGATACCCAATTTTCCTCGCGCAAAGCAAACCTAGGGAATTTAACTAGTTCAGCGTTCCCCCTTCTCCGAAGTGGCCAGCAGAAACTGTGTCACGATGCAGGATGTATCTCGAAAGCCCCCCGCACCTGGTGCTTACGCCCGCGAGCCGCTTAACTGGCCTGAGCAAACTCGGGCTCCACCCGTCGCTCAACCAAACCCAATTCTGCCGCTTTTTCCAACAGAAGACGCATTCCCACCACCGCTTCCTCGGGCATTCGTACAGTCGCCTCGTTCACGTACATCTCGACAAACCGCCGCACCCGAGTGTATTCTAAACCCCGAGCAAAGCGCAAAGCAAAGCGCAGAGCTTCGTCCGGATGACTTTGGGCGTAAAGAACACTCCGCCGGATGATTTCGGTTACATCCCGATGGACATTTGCGTCCAGAGCTCGACGAATCACATTAATTCCGAGGGGAAGCGAAAGCCCCGTGCTTGCCTTCCACCACTGGCCTAGATCCACAATACAGCGGAGACCCGACTCCTGGTAGCTGAGTTGCCCTTCGTGGATGATCACTCCTGCAGTAATTGGGGTTTGCTGCCACCTCCCCGATAGCACAGCATCCATAATCCGGTCGAAGGGAATTTCCACATATCGCGGCACGTATCCGAGCCACGCGCACAAGGTCAGAAACGCCGTTGTATGGCGGCCGGGAATCGCCACCACACCACTTTGCAGATCAGCGGAGGTATCGAATCCCCTCGAAACTACTACCGGTCCATAGCCGTCCCCGATGCTTCCGCCACATTCCAGAACCAGGTACCGGTCGGCAACGAATGCATAGCCGAACACACTCACGGCGGTGATGTCGTACGCCTCCTGTCGGGCCGCTCGGTTCAGCGTTTCAATATCCGCTATCACATGCTCGAATTCGTACGGGCCAAGCGCAATCTTGCCCTCCGAGAGGGCGTAGAACATGAAGGCATCGTCGGCGTCAGGACTGTGGGCTAAGGTAAGACGAATACTCATGTAAGAAGCGGTCTTCCGTTCGCACAAAATTTTGTCTTTGAATGTGTCCGTCTTTTTTCTTTAAATGTGTCTGTCGCCCTCGGCCCACCCCTACCATTGAGTGCCCCGTCGCCCACCACCCAGCTCATGGTGCGAAGGGTTGAGGTGTCTTCCAACCAAACTCCTAAATTCTTCAGGTCCCCTTACCCACTCACCGCCCGAACAGCTCGCGGTTTTGGAGGGTGGCCAATTCCATTCCACCCGCGGGCGAGGTCTTTTGCCTCAGTTGCTGAGAAAGTTCATACTGAGAAACCACATCGCCCACGGTTTGCCTCAGGATTGGCTTTTTCAGCCTGCTCGCTCACCAATAGAGATCACCTCACCTTCGGGGAGGATGGTAAGGCCATCTGAGGACCGTAACTGAATGCGATACCGAGTCCCCGGGACCAGCTTCATGTAGACTGCCTCGCCGTGAACTGCCCGCAGACCCCTCTTCTCAGCCTGGGCCGGGTCATTGGCCAGCTTCCAGAAATTAGCCCAGATTTCCCGCTCAAACTCGCTGACTTCCCGTCCCTCTCGATAAGCCCCGGGTGAATCGCCCTCCAGGTCCAAAACCAGCCCCTCTGACGGTTTTTGATTTTCCCCGAATAGGCGGCGAAACAGACAAATTGATCCCCCACGGAATTCATCGCCGAGTTCGACAAACTGATCCTGAAACTTGGCGACCCATGCGTCAATGTACAACACATCCCCGTCAATGGTGAACTGGTGCCTCGGAGCAATTGGCCGCCCGGTAGAGTCCACTTCCTGAAAGACCACCGTGGTGCGAAGGTTTTGCTCCGTGGGAGACCCTTCCTGCCTCAACACATCGAGAATGGCCAACCGAGTGTCGACTTTGAGGAGTCGATTGGCCAACCGGAGCCGCTCCACTTCGCGCATAAGCTCTTGGTTCTTCGAGCGAAGCGCTTTGTTTTCTTCGCTTTGAATTTTGAGCTCCTCGCGCAGCTGGCCGACTTCCTTCTCCAAGTTCACCCTTTGCATAACATGCTGGTATAAACCCCATAGCCCATAGGCTACGAATCCAAAGATTAGAATTAATATCAGGGACCCGATAAAATTTGCCCAAGCCTGGAGGAATCGAATCATTTCTGAAGCCCCCCTCCTATGGGATGATTACATCACCTGGCAATTCACCGCTCGCTCACCTCCCCGAATTTTTGCCGGAGGAACGTTAATAGCTCGGCCGTGCCTCTGCCACTGCCAATAGCTGCACCCCGGATCACGACTCTTGACTCTTTCGTGAAGGTCGATGACTTGGGAGTTTCGGTGTCAGCCGGACGGCAGTGGCCTTTCAATGATGGAAAATCCATCGAAAACACCCTTGTTTTCTTATTTTCTCCAGTTTACAGCTATGATCCAACTCATTGATAACTCAAACTTACGTTACAGGAGCTGTTCGAATCGGCGCCGCAATTCCCCAATTTCGGTACCATTCTGGACGAGCAGTTGGGAGAGTCGCTCTAACTCCTGACGGATCTCCGCCAGCTGTCGGTGAAGCGACCTAAGCTCTTCAAAAATCTTTTCGGCTAAATCAGAGCGCGCCCCGAGGGGGTGCCGGTTAGGCAGATTGGCGCCCGGAGGGGTGACCGATTCCTCAAAAACCGTTTCTTGTGACGAGGAAGGACTTCCCTCTTCCCACCGCGACTGTCCTGCCACCATCGCCTCCCCGGCATACTCCGCGCGGATTTTTTCCACCTCCTGGGGTAGGTACAAAGTGTGGGTCACCACATGTCCGCGGGCTTCCGGTGTCAACGAAATCACCAGGCCTTTCTCCTTTAACGACTTGATAATCGGCCGCAACTGTGTCAAGTCGTTGATGGGCTCCATTCGGCTCACATGGGCGCGGAGCTGGCCTTCGGTCTGAGGGCCACGCAGTAAAAGCTCGGCCAACACTGCCAGTTCCGACTTGTTGACGCCAAACCAATTATAAGCGTGATGGCGAAACCGCAAGGCACGACCTGCGCCTTCGACATAACCGACTGCACCTAACTCCCGAAGCCGTTCCAGGGCTTCCTCCACATCCTCGGGCTCAAGCTGCATGAGCGGAAAGCGGCAGCTTTTCTGATTACAGCCCGCACAAATGGCAGCGACAGTCATGGGATAGTTGTCTGGGGTAGTTTTGGCTTTTTCGATCAACACCCCGAGGACGCGACGTTCCACCGGTCCGATCGGACACCAACGCGCAGAGGTGCCTAAGCCCGGGCTTTCTTCCCCGCTTGCCATGGCAATGGGCTCCGCTCACTATCCTTCGAAAAGATAAACAGATCACCAACCGCAATTTCAACTACTGGATCGGCACCGCCAATTCAGCGCCCCATTGTAACTCGGGACACGTACCTGCTGCCAATGCCAATTGTAGGCACAAAGCAACATCACATTAACGCGACACAACGTTTTGACCCAAGGTGATAGTCCCTTGGAAGCGAACTGCTATTTCTCTTGTCTATCTGTTTGGGCACCCGTTTTGTGACGGATCAACCGAAGCTGTAATTCGGGGCGAGCAATCTGAACAATCCCCACAGGCCCCGGAAATTCAACCGCGACCTTGTGTGTTTCCGCACCGGAGGAAACCGCCACGATCCGCCCAAGCCCGTACTGTGGATGAACAACCAGACAACCGATTTCAAAATCCTCCGCCGAAGCCACCTCTCCTTGAGCGCCGAAGAGGTCTAAGGCGACCCGAAGCTGTCCGCTCGGCAAGTTAGGTGTTTGAAGGCTTCCATGCTTTGTGGCGGGGAGCGAATCTCCTTTTCCTGCGAAGCATCCACCGTCGTTTGACCTCGCTAACACGATTCCCGTGTGCTCCTCCGAACGGTCATCAATCTGCAAATCCTCCCGCCAAATTTCCAGAAGAAAATGGCTTGGAATTGTCAGTCGCATGTAGCCCCGATGTTGTCGATAGACAGCGCGCGTTAGGATAAGCTCCTCACGGGCCCGAGTCATCCCCACAAAAAGTAAGCGGCGTTCTTCTTCCAGCTCCTCCACATCCTGCCAAGAATCTTCATAAGGCAAAACTCCCTGCTCTAACCCCACGATGTACACCACGGGAAATTCCAATCCTTTCGCAGCATGAAGCGTCATCACAGCGACACAATCCGCCCGATCCTCCCACCGATCGGTCTCTGCCACCAGGGCCACCTGCTGGAGGAAAAGCCCCACATCGCCACCGGGCTGCAGCTGGTCAAAGTCCCGGGCGGCAGCCAATAATTCATCAACATTTCTTAAGCGATCCTCCCTTTCGCTCCGGCTTTCTTGAGCCAGCCATGCCCGATACCCGGAACGTTCGATCACATCGTACAAAAGTCCTTCCACTGAAGAATGCTGCGTGGAAGACAACGCCGTCAGAAGTTCTGCCAAGCCATCCAGGGCTTTTCGTGTTTTGCCGGAAAACTCTGGCCGCCATAAGCCGCTTTGGAGGAGTTCAAAAAGTGACATCCGCAGACGCCCGGCCAACTCGCCCAAGTGCCCCAAAGTGCGTAATCCGATTCCTCGTGGGGGCCTTTGGGACAGGCGGAGGAACGCCTCGTGATCTTTTGGATTTACTAACAACCGCAAATATGCCAAAAGGTCTTGCACTTCCCTCCGCCGAAAGAATTCCACCCCGTTGACCACCTGATAAGGAATACCAGACTGCCGGAGGGCTAGCTCGAAGAGACGAGTCATCGTGTTGACGCGGCAGAGAATGGCAAAATCCCGAAACCGCCGTTTGCCAGACTTCACTGCACCGGTAATCTCCTGAGCAATCCCTGCGGCCTCCTCCTGGTCAGACCGAAACACCACCAGTCGCACGGGTGGTCCTTCCGGATTTCGGGTGAAAAGCCGCTTGGCCTTCCGGCGGGAGTTATGCACAATGAGCGATTCTGCCGCCCGCAAAATTCTTTGAGTGCTCCGGTAGCTTTCTTCGAGGCGTATGACCTCTACATAAGGATAATCGCGTTCAAACTCCAGGATATTCCGAAGCGTGGCTCCGCGCCAGCGATAAATCGATTGGTCAGGGTCGCCTGTTACGGTGAGATTGGGGTAATCCACACATATGGATCGGATGATTGCGTATTGGGCAAGGTTGGTATCCTGATACTCATCAACAAGAACAAAGCGAAATTGCTCATCAAGCTCCGCCTTCAGCCCAGGGTGCTCCCCTAGAATGCGGGCTATATGAAGGAGCAAGTCGTCGAAATCCACTGCATTATTTCGCAAAAGTTCACGTTGGTACTCCACGTAGATGTCCCGAAGCACGTCGGGTGGCACACCCCGATCCGTGGGGAGGAAACCCTCGGGCAATACCAAGTGGCTTTTGGCCCAGTGAATCGATTGCGCGATGGCAGAGACAGAAAGCGACTGTTTGCCGCCTAAACGTCGGGCCACAACCTCTCGCAATAGTCGGTCACTCTGGTCTTCGTCGTAAATGGTGAAGTTGGGTTCCAATCCAACTAATCTGGCATAACGTCGTAACAGTTTCGCGCATAATCCGTGAAATGTCCCAACCCATACCCCAGTCCAACCCACCAGAGCATCAACGCGTTCTGAGATTTCGCGAGCTGCTTTATTCGTGAAGGTCAGCGCGAGGATTTGACCCGGAGCCACACCTTGATTGAGAAGAAATGCAATCCGGAAGGTGATCACGCGAGTTTTCCCGCTACCAGGTCCCGCCAACACAAGGAGCGGGCCTTCACCGAAAGTCACAGCTCGACGTTGGGGCTCCGTAAGACTTTCCAGAAAATCGAGGGCCACGTTTCCTCTCCATGGCGCCGCACAAGAAACACCCAAATTTTGTTTTGCTGACAGACTTTCTGCACTTTTTCCCGGTGCGCCGAATTGCCTTTCGCCCACACGGTCCTTCCAATCAACTTTAAGGGACGAAAGCCTCAAAGTTTGCCAAGGGCTTGGCAGCCTCAGAAGCGGCGCGGTACCCGCCAGCTTGAAAGTTCATGGACGCCGACTAGGAGGACGCTGTGCGCCATGATTACTTCGCGTAGTAGGCCCTTGTTCGCCGTATTACTGCTTTCGATCTTTTTTTCCTTTCCGCATTTTTCCGAGGTGCCGCCTGAGAATCGAAAGTCACCTTCCTCCGTATGAAACTCTGCCTGTGGTTGATACTCTGATCCCACCTCACCGGGAACCTTCAAACTTTGGCCGGCAAGAAGCAGAATCCCTTTCCTCCCGCCGAGGTCGGCGGACCCAGAGGACCAGTGATGCCGGCAGCACGGTCTTGACCTTGAACAGGCGACATTTCTCGTCATTTCGTACTGCCTGGCCGGCACCCGCGCCAAGGTAGTCCACGTAGAGACCTGCCGTGGCCCCACATATTGGGGGGAGGAATTCCGGCCAATTGGTTATTGGAAAGGTTAGGCTGGGCGTGATATAGTATCTGCCCTATGTCCTGGGTCAGCCGGGAATCAGGTTGCAACGCCGGTTGCGCTTGGGAGGAATGTCCCGTAGCATCTTTGGGAAGCTAATTTCTTAAGGGCTCGGTATCGAACAAAGCCCGTTGGTGACATTTGGTCTGTAGGATGTCCTTGCTCCCCGGAAGGAGACCAACCATGAGCCGGACCCGAATCCCCCTTAATCAGGCTCACATGCGGATGCAAGAAATGCGGGCCAAACTAGAGCTGAGCACCGCCGAAATCGGCCTCGCTGTGAGAACCACCAATTGTTTGGAAGAAAAGGGAATTTTCACAGTCGAAGACCTTCTAAACTGCAGCCCGGAATTCCTTCTGGCTATTCCTAATTTCGGCGAGAAAACGCTCGAAGAGGTGTATCGCTGCCTCGAACGACTGGGATTTTACCACAGATCGCGTCGGCAAAAAGGAGAAACAGCAAAAAACAAGAGCTTCAAAGCCTCTTTCGAAGACCGGCAATCGGGCTTTGAACTGGTTTCTTCGGAAAGCATTCATCGGTAACCAGTCACTCCTCCGTGGGCATGACCCAACTGCTGGCGAATTAATCCTAAAGCGCGCAAAGTCCCGAAGAAGCCACAAAACATTGCAGCGGCTCCATGCGACGTGGTCAGCGCATGGCCCGTGTACGGCGTTGGCTTACGTGCTTTGGTTTGGCTGACGCGAATGGATTTTAGTTGGGCCCTTAAATAGAAGGCCGAAAGACAGCTACGTCACCGGCCTTTCATACGGCGCCAAGGAGTCCCGGGCCTCGGTTACTTGAGGTCACGAAAGCGTTCGTCGTCGAACCGCGCGCAACAGTCCCCCGGGGAAAATTTGTCGTCGGCAACCGGTAACACATCCGGCTCCCCCTGCGTAACGCTCCCGCGGGGGAACTCCCAAAGATCGTGGTCAGGCTTTCACCATAATGCCAGGCCATCCATTCTCTTTGCTTAAGGAGGGGAGGCAAAACCGGAAAGTTTAAATCCCCGGCGATTCTTTTTCGCAAAATTTTCTCATATCTGATCCACCCTGGCCTAGTCGATCTGCCAGATGAGTTTAAAACCGGCTTTTTCAAGCGCGCGGAACACCTCCTCCGGCGAACGCGAGTCGTGCACTGGAAACTGCCGTCCCAATGCTGCCGCTTCGTTTTTCTGAGCGTAACCCCCCGGAGCCGTGGAGCTACCCGCACTCATCTGCGTGATGCAAACGCGAGCCAACCGGTCGCGTAACTCAGCCCTTTCACGTGTGGAAAGAACAAGTTCCGCCGTAGGAAATGCAATTCGCAGGCAGCAATATAGGCGGATAAAGGTCTCATCATCGACAGGATAAGGTACCACGAAATCTGCTGGAGCCTGGTGAATTCGCGGTAAGCTGAAAGCTAGCCGCCTGTCCGGAAAACGCTGGTTCAAATAATGAGCATGGCGCAGGAGGAATACCACTTCCTTCTTTGGATCGGATAAACCAAGGAGCACTCCCAGCCCAAGCCGTGTCATTCCGGCCTCGGCTGCCCGATCCAAACCTTCCAAACGCCATATGAACGATGCCTTGGGTCCTCGTGGATGATACTGCTGATAAAGCTGAAGATCGTACGTTTCCTGATAAAGCGTAATGCTTCGGACACCGGCCTCGACCAATAGCTCATACCCTGCTGTGTCCAATGGAGCCACCTCCACCCCGAGATGGACGCCAAGTTCGCACAGCGCCGAGGCAACTTCGGCAAGATACTGGGGACTGACAAGCTGGGGAAAATCCCCCGTAACCAGAAGAATGTGCCGAAAACCTTGAGCTACTAGCGCCTCAGCTTCGCGCCGAGCTTCGGCAATACTGAGGTGTTTACGCTCAATCGGCTCGGTAAAGCGAAACCCACAGTAGGCACAATAATTTACACAGTAGCTGGATAGGTAAAGCGGTGCATACATGAACATCCGTCTCTGCCGGGAAGCCAACATCCTGGAGAACGCTTTCTCAGGATTGCCAGCGCCCGGACCGAGATACCCCAAACTGCCAGGTATTCCCTCGCCAGCTGGAACTGCAAAGTATTCCTCGGTAATCTCGCGGGCACGATTGCATACAGCTTGCAAAAGCACGCGCGAATCAAGCGCTTCGAGAGCCTTCTCTAGCGAAGGTGGATCGCACCGTTCATCCTGGATTGCCTGATAGGCACTGCGCGTAGGCAGATGTGCCCGGCCCTTTAATAATCGGGCCAAGTGGTCAAGGAGATCTGCCAGATTCCAGTCGCGCTCCTGCCACTGCCCCTGTCTTTCCCTCAAGTGCTGGTAACGCCAACGCTCCAGCTTGGCCGCCACAGCAGATACTTCCTCTGCCGCGCCGGTGTCTTGCCGCTGGCAAAGGGCCATGGCACGGCGAAGGAGCGGCACGTGAAAACCCGCATGCGGATCCTCGGCCTCTAGCCAACCGATTAATTCCTCGCTTATCAAACCGGATACTGTCGCCATAACCTTGCAGTGAGAATTTTTCCAGTCCTGAATCCTCTCAACCGCCGCCAGGGACTAAGCGGTTAAGCCCTTGGTTAATGCCATAAAAGCGGTCTCCAAGTTAATTTCCTCTTCCTGGAAAAGTACCAGCCGATGTCCTGCGTTTATTAGCATGGAAGGTAAATCGCTATAGTCGTTGACACCTTTGTGAAGTGTGGCAAAAATATGCCCATCCCGAATGTCTACGTGTTCCACACTAGGGTGTTGTTCCAAAAGCCGCGCCGCCTGTTCCTGACCTGTAGTCACGCGAATCTTCAAAACCGGTTGCTGGCGAACCTGCCGCATCACTTGGGCTACTTCCGCCGAAACAAGAAGCTTTCCGCGTTCGATGATTCCTACCTTATTACAAATGTCGGCAAGCTCCGGCAGGATATGACTGGAAACCATAATGGTCTTCCCCATGCTCCGCAGCTGTTTCAGCAAGTTTCGGATTTCGATGCGAGCGCGGGGATCAAGCCCGCTTGCCGGTTCATCCAGAATGAGCACCTGAGGATCATGAAGTAACGTCCGAGCCAACCCTAACCGCTGCGTCATTCCTCGAGAAAGGCTTGTGACCAACGCATCGCGTTTATATGCCAAGTCCACAAGCTCCAACATCTGCTCGCAAAGTTTCCTTCGCGTCGGCCCCTTGATGCGGTAACAGGCGGCGAAAAACTCCAGGTACTCAATCACTTTCATGTCATCGTAAAGCCCGAAATAGTCCGGCATAAAACCTACGAGGCGTCGGATTTCCTTCGGATGCGTATAAATCGAATATCCACAAACGTAAGCTTCGCCCCAGGAGGGCTGGAGCAAAGTGGCCAAAATCCGCATCGTGGTGGTTTTGCCGGACCCATTGGGGCCAATATACCCGTACAAATCGCCCTCTTGGAGCTCCAACGTCAGACCGTCGAGGGCACGCACCTCACCATACACCTTGGTAAGATCATAAGTCTTAATCACGGCAGATACTGTTGTGACTTAAATAACTTGAAACTTATTCTTTGTGCAAGGATTTCCAGCCGTATCACTCCCGCCAGTGAATGCTTTAAGCACCCGGCCCCAATAATTTATTTACCAGGACCGAGGCAGCGCCTCCCACCATTCCGGTGGGGACAGGCTCTAATTGTTCATCTCTCCCCATCTTCCTCAACACACATTATTCTCACGCGTTTTTAATTACACGGAGCTTATAAGCCATCTTGCGAATTGTAATGAAAAGTAAAAGACTCTTACAGCAGAATAAGCCGAACTTCCTAATTCCTCTCATAGAGCTGCGGCCTTAACAACGGCCCCTGTGTCCACGACTACGGGAAAAACGCAACGATAAACTGCCTCGCGAGTGTAATGAATATCGACCGGTCGCGATTTTACGTGTACACGGATTTGCGAACCTGCACAGGCGGAATTACTTCGAACCCTTCCAACAAACACTGCTTGATCCGTCCGTAAAAGAGGGGTGAAGTCAACAGGTCCCTCTGCTACATGGTAGAGGCCAGTATAACCGGTCCCCCCCGCTGCCTCATGGAACATCATCATGTCCAGCACATAAATCCAATCCCGACTTTCCAAATCGTAGGGGTTTGACTGCGTGCGGTACGTGTCCTTCTCGCGAACCAGCTGAGTTCCCGTAAGGAAAGCGCGCACATCCCGCCTGGGTGTGCGCCTGTCGATCAGCAAAGTGCCTTGCGGAGCAAGGACATCGAGTTGGTAAACATACTTACCAAAGAAAAGCCGGCAGTCCTCAAGTTCGCACTCAAGCTCGGAGCGAATCCAGCCTGTTACTTCGTCATGTTTCAGCCGTAGCTCGCCCGTTATTGGTGGGGACCCCACTCCGATCCATCGGACCGTGATGGCCTTACTGCTGCCAGCCCGCAGAGTCAGGCCCTCCAGGGCGTCACGACCGGGCCGCAAGAAGTAAACATCTTTCTGGAACATGAGGCCAGTCCGCAAGGAGTTCATCCCTCCGAATCCCTCCCCGGGCAATCCCCACCAAGCCAGGCCACCATCAACAAGGCGAAAGGGCCTCCCCGTCTTTGGCGCTTGCGGCTGAGAAAAGACATCAACTTGGGCAACGACGGGGCTATAAAGCTGCGCCCAACTGATGTTTCGAGTCCAACCGTCGGTAACCGCAACGTCCACCAAATCAATTTGTCGCAGTCGAAGCTGCGTCCCCTTTGCCCAAAGACCTAGCCAACTTGCCACCGCAGAAACCCCCAGGGCCAGAGCGGCAAAGCTGAGCCAAGCCATCCACCTCCGCGCACCCGCTCGCCGCCATAAAAAATAGTCAACGGGTCCCACAAGCGCAATGTGAACTAACATGAGCGCAATGACAAAGCCAAACGGGACCAGAACCACACCAGAAAACCGATCCAAGGATGCCCGCAATTGCCCGGCCAAATCCTCGAAACCGAAGCGAGTAAAACTCTCTGGCTGGTCTTGTGGAAGACTTGTGCCTTTTGCCAAGTTCAAGACTCTGGCAAAAAATGCCCCTCGGTCCGGCCACTCCTGAAGGTAAGAACTATCCAACGGAAACGCACACCACGTAACGATGCCGAGTCCATAAGGTGCCATGATCACAAGCGGAAGGCGTCCCTCGGCCGCCAAAATCTTCCCCCGGGGCTCGCTAATAAAGGCCAGCGATTCAGACGCCAACGCCCGCGTGGTTGTTCCCCCCAGAGGGTTTCGTGCTCCGGCAAACATCTCCAAGGCAGCGGCTCGAGCTCGCGAAAACGGTACCGGTTGCTCGAATTTTCCAGGAACCAACCATTCTAGGGGGCCCCCCCCACCAGCTTGCGCCTGTTGCAGAAAAGCCGGATGAAACCCCACTAGCAGATTACCCCCTGAACGTGCCCACGCCTCCACAGCCGCGAGTTCCAACGAGCACTTGGAGCTGCCATCAAGCAGGGCTGGTTCGGAGAACGACAAAACTAGGGTCTTAACAGCCTGATAACCTAAAGGGTGAATGGGAAGCTGATTCAAACTAGATAAGACGGCCGAAACAGGAGTGTCATGTGAGGGCCGGTCTAAAAAGTTTAATGCTTCTTTGACACCTCCATCCCGCTGACCCACAATCACGTAAATCTCTTGAGTGTCCCGAAGTCCCGCAGGAAAACCCACGGTGAGGCCGGCGTCGAACCGTTGCTCGAACAGCAATTGACTTCCCGCAAACAATCGACACCGGATCCATGCCCGCGAGGAGCCAAACCGCACAGATGTCTTGACGGTGAGGAGGTCCTCCTCCTGCCAAAACACGGCAGGAGGAAAAGTCCTCAAAGAATGATCCCCGGCACCTTTTCCGGACACGGCCGAGCAAGCGGCTCCGGCTGAAAAAACCTCAGTCGCCCAGCAAAGAGTTTGTCCGTCACCGTCAGGAGTAATTATCTCTAAACGGAGGACCTGCCCTGCCGCTTCTGCTGCCGCAAGGGGAGGAAGCTTTACGGAGAAGGCAAACGGCGTCCAAGCCCCAGGACGCCATACCCCGGCAAAGCCCACACTCAACGCAAGCAACCGCACCGCGGTGACTTCGATGGCGTCATTTCCAGATTTGGTCTGGCTTCCGTTCTCGTGCTGGCTCGGGGAAATACCACTCCCGACCGGGAATTCACTAGTTTGAGCCCGAGCAGATGCCAAACCGGCCTCCGGGGGGGAGAGGCCTAACACCGTCCCTGCCAAGGCAAGCTGCGCCCAAAAAACAACAGCGAGGGCAAGTTTCCTCATGGTTTTCCTTCATCAGGACATTGACAAACCATTTGACCACACCCGGGACACCCACTGCCGTACTTTTGACTGACCGCACTAGCGAGATCCACCCCGGCAACATTCGCAATTGTGGCTAACCAGGCCAGCACATCGGCGAATTCGGACGCCATTTCGGTTACCGATCCTTTCCGAAGCGCGGCCGCAAGCTCGCCCACCTCCTCGATAAGCCACATAAAGGTGCCGTCAATCCCTCTGGCCAGGTCCTTCTTTACATACATTGTACGGATTAACTCTTGAAATTCGGAAATCGTCATAAAGCTGTGGCTCCGGCAGTTCGGGCGGTGAAGCTTCTGCCAGTGGGAAGGCTCGATCGGCCTAACCGACACTCACTGGTGGGATATTAAGCGATTCTCCCCCCTTTGCGCGCGACTGTTGCGGAGGTTCGGCCCAAATGTGGCTTTCACAGGAAACGCTGCATGTATGGGGGTGTCTGGCCCCTAGAGACTACCAGTGCGCGATCTTCGAGATGCACCCCGCAAACCGGCATCACGATGTTGCCTGAATCCCGTATCCCTAATTATCGCGACAACCGGCCAAGGCCAGCAACCCGAAGTAGTCCCACACAAAAACTCCAGATGCCCTCGGAATTCTAGAATCATCCGGCATATCGAAATAACTTTACCAGACTCAAGTGGTCCCATGTCGCAGGCTTCATAATTCCTTAACCCTCCACAACGTCGTACGATATTGTACGCGCTCGGAATTCTACGCGATCGAAAGGGTGGAATAATTTTCGCGGCTGCCCCCTGACACCACGGGCCTCGACTTGGTACGTGGGTCCGCCGGGAAGACTGCTACTACATGGAACCTCCGACAACATTGGCTTCAACTCGGCCATAGTGGCGGAGAAAAGGCAGAGGGGCTGGTATCTATAGGAAAACAGCTCACTGTACCTGCCCCGACCAGATTCCCCTATTGGCCTCGCGAGCTTCTTGCTCAGCACGTCGGAATCGAGCTTTCATGCTGGTAGAGAAACTGAATTCGAGTCGGCTTCGGGCGAGGCCCTGTCGGAGAAGCTCTTCATTTACAAAGAAATCGTTGGCATAAACATAGGCGAGAAATCGGCCATAACGGTCTTTAAGTACAGAATCAAACTCTAATCGAACCTGACCCCCGGATAAGGAGACCAGCCTGCGAACAAACTCGGTCGCCTCGCGAGCAAAGGGCTCGGGCTCGCCGCTGGGGCCAACAAGCTCAGGTGCGTCCACACCAATAAGCCGGATTCGCGCTCCGTTGACGAGTCGAAGGGTGTCGCCATCCACCACCTGCGCTACCGAGTAAAAGCCGGGCTCCAAGTAGCCAGGGGGGCCTGTGGGCCAAAGGCGCAAAAGCCGGCCCAAGATCATGAGCCCGAGAATTATCAGCCAAATCCACCAAGGGACGGGAATTCGCCGGCGGATAAACCTTCGGCGAGGCTTTTGCCGACGTGCCATCGCAAATGTCCACTCCCGATGAAAAGGACTGCCTTCAGGCTCTTGTGGGGACTTCCCCTTACCAAAAAGGGCTCTCCCCTACGAAGGTATGCGCCACCTCGGCGCACCGATATGCCAAATCGCACCCCGGGACGGCAGCCCAACCGGCTACAATCCATGCAATCGGGTCAATTTTAAGGAAGACCTTTTGCTTTTCGACAATCCGACTGATTACGGACTTCGAAAAACTGATTGCGGACTCAAAAATAATCAAGGGGACTTACCTTAGCGAGGAACTCTCTCGTGCTAAAGTCTCTTCACGAGCAAAGCCTGAGTGCGGGGGAGACAATGTCGATGGGCCGGAGTCTCTCTCGGCCGGACAACCAATTTGAACGGGTGGGCTATGAAGTCTTTACGACCTGTCAATTTCGGCGGGAAAGCCGGTCGTTATTGAAAACCAAAGACGGGAAGGCTTCTTTTGATCTTTCTCCGAAAAGCCGCGAGTTAACCCACCCCGAATTTAAGGTTTCGCGCCGAGGATTCGCAACTTGTTAATAACCCACGAGCTTTGGTAACCATCAAGTGCTATCAACCGAATGGAAAACGAATCGTGAGAAGGATCAGGAAGTTCTCCCGCGCCCGCGGACAAATTAAAAGAGATGTCAATTCTTGCTGAATTGCCACGCTTTTTGCTGTTTGCGCCCCAATGGTTGCCTGACGAATCGATCCCGGCATTCCGCACAAAGGTCGAATCGGAACCGCAAGCTCGTCTCCGCTGGGGGGAATTCAAGTTGATCGTCTTCCAAACTTTCGAGCAGGCGCTGCAACTCCTCCAAATGATCGATTTCCCCCTCTTCGCAACCGTGTGAAGGCGGCCGAAGCGCAGGCCGTACCTCGATGCTGACAACGTAATGCCCGTTCTCCTCCGGGTCAATTTCCCTGCCGCATAAGTCGCAGATATACCGGATCATTGGTCGGCTCCCTTCCTGTCGTCCGACGTTCACCCAACCCAGAGCCTGGTAGAACCCCTAATGTCCCATCCTACCAACGCTGCGAAGCTCTTCGCAAGTGGGCCATCCCGCAAAGTGCGAGGCGCCTCCACTTTCGCCGGCCCAAAAAAACCGACCGAGAGTAAGCTGAAAAGTTGGGCATACACCATCGGCCGCCTAGACGCAAAGCGACTGAATGCCCTCCCATACGGCGTCATCCAGGCCCAACGGGTAAAGCGACTCCAACTCTTAGGACCTCGCGGACCTTTTGACCGCTTCGGCATAGGCCGCGGAATCAGGTCAAACCGATAGCCCTCCCCCTAGGGGCCGTAGACTATCGACCCTATGGGTTTTCTCACGCCTGAAGTCCGCCCTTTACCCCGGTACGTGCGCCTGTGGGCTCGGATCGTTAGTCTTGCCAACGAGGAATACGGATCACGCGACGTTACCTCCCCTTTGCTAGCGGAGGTTTTTTCTCGGTGATGACGGGGCACTTTTTGGCCATCTCCGCATTCAACTGGATATAGTGTCGCCACTGCTCGGGAACACTATCCTCATGATAAATCGCCTCCACAGGACATTCTGCAACACACGCCTCACAGTCGATGCACACTTCCGGATCGATGTACACCATTATGTCGCCCTCGCGGAAGGCCTCGACCGGGCAAACAACAACGCAGTCCGTATACTTGCAGTTTTCGCACGGCTGACAAACTACGTGGGGCATAGCTCTCCTCCTATTCCCGTAGGAACCGTCAAACAGCCGTCTCGGCACTTCGAAACCAAGTCGCCCGCGAACGCTATGAACTTTATCCCGTGTCCCCGGCACCCAGCGGTCTCGGCAAGGACCTGCGCCAACACGTGGAGAAAAAAATGACAGTGGGAACCGAATCTCGAATTCCTATCCCCGCTTCACAGACACAATCTCTGCCCCGTTATGTCCGTGAACTGGGACCGGCAAAGGCAGGTTTTCCACAGCCCTAATGCCCTTCAAACTCTTATCCGGGCATCGCCGGCCAACACTCAAAATCTTTGGCCGGCAAGTTCCTTGTCGGCCGGCCGACTTGCGCGCCACGCGTTGCCCCCACTGGACCGTAAGAACGGTCAAACTTTCTCTTTACAGGGTAGCTGCTAGAGGTGAAAACAGCGACAAAACCTCCAAGCCCTGAGTGCCAAATAAATTCAATTTATAGCGACTTTATTAACGAAAAGAAAGAGTCAATCGGTCAATCCCTTAAGTGCTGAGAAAAGCCCCCGGCCCCCAATCGTTATTCCCTAGGCCTGGCTTTTCAGTGCAGGGAGTCCTCCTCGGCGATCCCCTCACTCCTCGAAATACCCCCGAAAGCCCCTGGGCACGATTCCGCAAGGAAGCATCATCAGGGAGATCGATCGGCGGAATCCCGTTGGTGGAGTCGCTTCCGATATCGCCGGGCTGCATCCATCAGAACACGCCGCTCACGCCGGGTGAGACTTCCCTCGCCCTGCTGCGAGATTTTTTCCAGAATCCGATCGATTTCTTCATCCAAAACATCCCCTCCTTCGTCAGGCTCGTGCTCGTGTGGTGCTGGAGGCCAGCGGATCGAGAGGCGAGGTCTCTTCATGACAAATCGATCGACCACGCTGGAAAGACGCCAACCGAATCGGAAATAAAGGAATGCAAATATGAGTCCCACCAGGTGAACCACAAAGGCAACCCGCGAGTGTCCTTCGCCGGGGATTAAACCCAATTCATACGCGGCGCCGAACGTATTCATCGCCACCAATACCAGCCCGATTAACCACGCAGGCACTTCAATGGGAAGAGGAAAGATCATTAAGCGTGCATGCGGGTGGTAAAGGACGAAAAGCAGAACGACTCCAACAACGCCACCCGATGCTCCTACAAGGCGATAGTTTGTCCCCCAATTGATCAAGGCATGCAATACGCCGCCGCACAAAATCATCGCCACAAAAAGAAACCAAAACTCGCGCATCCCTCTTCGGGCCTCAATTACCGGGCCCAAGAAAACCAATTGGAGCATATTAAAGATAATATGAGCCGGCTGGGGACTGTGGACAAAACCGTAAGTCACAAACCTCCACCACAACCATGGGGCTGTCAAAACCTCGTCCGTCAAGCACAGGGCTGCCGTCAGCCGGTGATCCTCGCTGAAAAAGAGCCAGTCCAGAACGTAAAGAAGCACACAGATAAAAACGATATTAAAAACGGCGCTTCGCCGCCAAATCGGTCCAATGCTGCCTGCCGATGAAGGACGAAAGTACTCTCGATCGTAAATACCCATTGGGTAATCCTAGGTCAGTTCCCTAAGCTAGACGTTGGGAGATGTCCCCGATCTGACACTCCACCAAACTTTTTGGAGGCCCAACACCAGTTCAACAAACCAAATTTAACCTCTTCCTGAGTAACATTATTCACCCCCACCTACTTCCACTATCTTAGGTTGGAATTGGATTATTGCAGGTCGCGGACTAGTGATGTTATTGTCCAACTTCTCCCTTCAGCCGCCTTCCGCTTCCAGCCACCAACTCCGGTGGGCAAAAGGACTGAGCAATTCACAAGAAGCACGACACTTATTCCAAAGTCCAAATGGCCGGCTTCCCCGCCTTTGCCCTGCCAAAATCCCGTCGGGTGCTCAGAGGCCCCAAAATTTCTAATCTCTCGTAACGACCGAAATTGCCATAGCGGATTTTTCCCGAATTTTTTGTCGGCAAAGTCAAGCTTTAAGTTTGCCAAACGCAGTCCAATGGACCGGGATAGATCAGCAATTCCGCTGGTAAAAACATAAGCGATCACCCAATGCAGCCCCCTTCGGCCCCATCTGTGCCCGAGTCAAAACTTTACTTGTGTTAGAACATTTCTTGATCACTGCCCATTCGAAGACCCAATATGTGCGAGCAATAACCCACAGATGAACGTCGAAAAGGTGGTAGAACGGTTCAAAACTATGGATTTTACAACAAGAGTAAAAAGCTAAGCGATGCCAACAGTGGGTGGTGTCAACTCCCCTTGGCTTAATTTGAAAATCTCGGACACACGCTGGCTAAGCGAGGGCAACCCGTGAACCCCGAAATTGTATCGATTCCTCGAGTAGTGGAAACGGTATACCAAGCTGGCCGTTGGCTGAACATTGTTTTAACCGGCGGCGGGGCGGGACTCGTTCCCTGGCTCCTGCAACGTCCTGGAGGGTCCAAAGTGATAAATGAAATGATCATCCCTTATAGTGAACGGGCTCTCCGCAGCTATCTAGGACACACACCGGAACAATTCTGCGCCCCCGAAACGGCACAGGCGCTGGCTGTCGTGGCTTTCCGTCGGGCTCGGGATCAACTCGGAGGTGAGCCGCCTTGTGCGGGAGTTGCCTGTACGGCCAGTCTTGTGACCAACCGGCCCAAGCGGGGTGACCACCGCATTCACGTAGCCTACCAAACGGAGGGTACAACTGGCGCCCTCTCCCTCGTGTTAATTAAGGGGCTTCGCCACAGAACAGCGGAAGATCAACTGGCGGCTCGACTGTGCCTGTCAGCTATTGCTGAAGCATGCGAGCTTTCTGTACGGCCTAATCTCCCACTTAAGCCAGGGGAGGAGGTCCTTCACCAACGATTTGTGGCCCCCCAGCACTGGCAGGCTGTGTTTCTCGGCCTGAAACCCTTTGACTTTGCCTGGGCAGATGGCGCTCAAATCCCACCTCGCCCCTGGGCGATTCTCTCTGGATCCTTCAATCCATTCCACGAGGGCCACCGGGCGATGATCGAGCTTGCCAGCCGACTCCTTAATCTTCCGGTTATTTTGGAGATTTCCCTGATAAACGCCGATAAACCGCCCCTTGATTATTGTTCCCTGGCAAAGCGTCTGAACACCATCCCGCCCGGAATCCCGGTGATTCTGACGACTGCGCCCACCTTTGTGCAAAAGGCTCGGCTCTTCCCCCAAAGTATCTTCGTAGTGGGCGTGGATACCCTAATTCGGATCATTGATCGGCGTTTCTACAGCGGGGAAGAGAGCTTGTTCACACAGGCACTCCAAGAATTTATATCAGCTGACTGCCGATTCCTTGTGTTTGGCCGGCAAATTGGGAATCGGTTCGTTACTGCCGACCAACTGGCCTTGCCCGAGAGCTTGAGAGATCGGTGCCAAACTGTCCCCGAGAGTCTCTTCCGAGTCGATATTTCATCCACAGAAATTCGCCAACTAAAAGGCCTGGCCGATCCCACTTTAGCCGATAACCCTCCCTAAGGAACTTCAAAGGGTTAGGGCACCTAAGCTCCTGAGGCTCGCTACTTGCCCAATTTTTGCTTCAGATCCAGCACCGCAGCCACGAGCTTATCCGGACCATGCCGAATCACATCGCAAGCGGGTAAACCAAATTCTTTCTCTACCCGGGCACACTCCTCGCTAACTTCGGCATCTGAATAACAATGACCGTTGACCGCAACTCCAATTACGCGACAGGGGTGCATAATGTTGGCCGTCCGCTCGTAGTAATCGATGAGCTCTTGCAAAGGCGGAAGTGGGAATTCAGGCATGCCCCTAATATGCGTCCGGCCCATTTCGTAGCAAACAATGAGTCCATCGGGCATGCAACCATGAAGAAGTCCTAACGTTACCGCCGAGTACCGCGGATCGTATAAGCTCCCCTGGCCTTCGATAACCAACACTTCGTGATGTTGGTTGCGAAGCACGAGCTTTTCCGCCGCCCCGTTAAGAAAATCGCAAATCACGCGGTCGACCGGGCAACCGTCCCCCTCAACCATAATGCCCGTTTGTCCCGTGGCCACAAACTTCGCATCAACTCCCTGACGTTGCAGACCACGTGTCACTTCCACTGCGGTAACCATTTTCCCGCTACTACAGTCATTGGCGACTGTGTGGATACGTAGGCACTGGTGGCGAATGCCCCGCCGACAGGCCACATCGCGCTCGTCATTTTTGCGCACATCGATCAGTTGGACTCTACGACGCTGGGCTACGGCAGAGAATTCCCGATCCTCACTGAGGAAGTCATGAAGTCCCGACATCACATGCATTCCCGCCTCTAAGGCCTCGAGGATCGTCGACCGCCAAGAATCTGGGAGTTTGCCACCAGGCGGAGCGATGCCAATAGTCAACATATTGGCCCCAGGTGGTGCTTCACGAACAGTTGCGATAATAGGAATGTTACCACCGAGGCCAAAGACCTCTTGACAGGTCTTCCCGGCCATCTCACGGTCGAGAACTGCCACCACCTCGTTGGGGCAGTAACGCAACAGACAAATAGCCGTCTTCGCCGTCCGGATATCCCGATACCCGTCAACAAGAAGGATCATCCGGCGCCGTCCCTTCATGACATCCACAGTCATGGATACGGTCCATTTCCGCTTTCTAGGCTCTCCGAATCTAATGTTCTGCACGATCCTGGTGCCGTCTAACCGAAAATTTTTGTGCCACCCGTTGCTTTACTCCCCTTAAATGCCGCACAGACTTGGGTTTAATCCGAAATCACTTCTTTATTTAATCCTGTTGCGGGAAAACTTTAACCGATGGTGATTACACCAACGAACGCGCAGCCTTTTCAGCGCGATCAAAATCCAGCTCGATCAAAAAATTCGGTGCTAGCCTGCCGTATTCGGTGGAAAATGCTGGCCGGGCCAATTGACTGCCGGAGCCACCGAAGCTGTCGTCCTCCGGTAAACGGGGCCCTGAGGAGCAAAACCCAGCCGTCCAATGCTTCCGACTAAGCGGCATGCGGTCACACCGGCCAACTTAACTGTCCCCGTGTGAGCTAAAATGGACCACATCTGGTCAGATTCTTTCGGGGTAATTCAAATAGTTTTAGTTAACTAGTCGGCACGCAATCAAGGGGCTTGAGGTGTCCTGCCGGCCATGGGGTCCAGAGCAGAAAGTTCATTACTCCGAGAAAAATCATTCCACTTAAAGAAAACGCGTTTCGCCTAGGTTAACAAAGACTGCTGTTGCCATCGCGGTGGGCTTCTGCATGCAGCGGATCGGTCGCGCAAGGGGATCTCTAACGCGGTTTGCTTGGCCGAACTTTACCCAAGCGGTTGGAGGGGGATACGGCTCTCCAACTCGGCCTTTGGAAACACCGAGCTCGGCGAACTTGTGGGGCCGGCCCAGGCTCTTCTCCGAAAGTATCCGCTTGGCACTTCGTTGATTTGAGTGCGCAACTTTTCGGCAGCCATTGGGGGATGCTACAAGTACCCCCAACTTGCAACTCTATTAGTACGCCCGAGCTACATGCCCTCGTGTACTTCTCCGATCGTCGCCCTCGGCCGCAAAACCCTTTGATAACCGCGTCAACTGTGCACCTGTCGAAAGAAAGCTCTCCAACGCCAGCGGCTTGCCAAATGAACATTGCGATCGGACACCAGCCCAGGCTAACCGCTGCTTTAGTTTACGCGTGGTTATGCCACAAACCTTCATCGAACACTGTATTGGGAGCGACGTTTCTTCCGAATTTCTTGGTTAGGCAAGGAACCCCGGAGCTACAGACCACGCCACGGATTTATCCGCAAGACCAGCCCCTTCTTATTTAGGAAGCATCAGGAGAACAGTAGCAGCTCAGGCGGTGCCGACGTAGGTCATGACCCTATCTCGGTGTGCCGTTTCAGTAAGGAACTTCCCACACCTCTTTGCTCGGAAGTTAAGCTTGGCCATACAGAGGTTATTCAATTTCGAAAAGTCCTTGCAAATGCTTTGTGAACTTATCTCGCTGAACAATTGGATGATACACCTGGCGCGAGAGCTATCTCCAGGTAAGCGACGTATCAACGTAAAGGTCCCTGACCCTGAACGAGCATTTACCACCGGCCACGCCAACATTAAAACCCCGGCTATCTGACAATAAAATGGTCGCACAAAACAGGCGTAAAGAGGTATTCAATGAAAAAACCTCCGCGATGCCGAGCCCCCAATCTTCGGGGCAAAACCGTTGCCAACCACCATCGTTAGGGAGGAGCCCAGCATCCCGGTACAGTTTTGGTGGTTCAACAATCGTTGGTTGAAAGACGTTATCGACGAACGCCTTGAGCCTTGCGACAACGCTTATGAGCGCTGGCGGGCTATATTCCGCCTCGCGAACCAACAGATCAAGCAGGCGTTCACCACGATCCCTAAAGCCACGAGTCGAGAGAATCACCGACAAGCCCATCGTTTGGAGCAGGAGACAGTCAGAAAGCTACACGTTCTGGCCAATGAGAGTCGCCCGTTGGGGAAGCGCCTTCAACCGTTACGTTTATCTGGCAAGCGCGGGATTTCTTCGGGGTTACTAATTTTCTGGCATTTCCTATTCGGGGCTGGAAATCCTACGGAGGGCCAAATCCAACGGCCGTTCACCCGCCTTACCCATCCGGGCCTTTGACCCTAATAACATCCTCTCCCTCGTGGATGCCAAATCGAGTGGGCGGTGGTGTTCTCTTGCTCCCGGCGGTCCGGAGCAACGCTACCGCAATGATAATGGGTGTCCCAACACAGCGCTTGTAACGCCGAAGGAATAGGCCCAACTCCCGAATGGAAGGCAACCTTGCCTGGCCCTCTGTTCCTGGCGGAAGTACAAAAAATCGCTTGGCCGCTCCGCACACTTAGTCGCGCCGATATCACGCATTAACGCGCAAGCACTGAAGAGTCATTTAAATTGCCGAACATTTTAAGATCGACTTCTTCTCGCGGAAAGTCTGCAACCAACCACTGGGAATCACGAGCAGTCTTATCAACAAGATGAGATAAAATGACAGGAAGCATTACAAAGCGAAAATCTGACGCCCACCGGCTCTAAATGGTCGCCCGCGACCAATCAAAGGAAAGATGTGCTGCCCCCCTTTGAAGTATAACCCCCAAAGACCAACGATTCCGGCCTAAATTCAGCTATATCACTTGTTTTATCCATGTTCTAAGCGTCATCTATCTCACTCATTTGATTCAAGATCTATTTGTCGCCCAAAACTTCCAGTCTTTCCCAAACCTCAAAAATTGGCTATTTTGCTAAGCCTTACACAATTCTCCCGAACTGGCGGCGGAGGGATTCGAACCCCCGACCGACGGATTATGATTCCGCTGCTCTACCCACTGAGCTACGCCGCCTTTTCGAAGCAACACCTCTCGCAGGACTCCCTGCCCTCTGCCCCGTAAATTCTGGCATTTCTTCACGCAGGTTAGAAGCTGTACCTCCTCACCGGAAGCACCGCTTCACATAATACCCCACGCAGACACGGTTTTGAAGGGTCTTAGATGAACCTAAAACAAGAACCTTTACACTCAAATCTACGGTTCCTTCCTCACCTCCCCCACGGGGAATACTGTCGCTAAGCGCTTGGGGACATTCTTCCGGGGCCTTCCTCAACTCGGCCATTGGGGATACGCACACGGTGAACAGAGGCAAGGTTTCCACGGATCCTCCTTCACTTTCCCACGGGGGATACCGCTTTTGACCTAAAGAGGGCCAAAAGTAGTGGCAGTTGTAAGAAGTTTACTGGGCACTCTGTGTCTCCACGACAACACCCCCCCAAGCTACGCCCACAAAACGTAGGTATTTAGCACCTATCTAAGGATTCTCCGTTCTTGACAATGTGCAAACGCCAGCCAATCAGTTCGCCCAATTTCTAATCAACTCCGCCCGAGCACCGACAATACTCGAAATCACAACGGCGCGTAATACGGATCATTAATGGCCGAAATATTGGCACTCAAAATGACCGGTTTTGGCGTCAAAGACTTCCGACTACCACGACCCACGCTGATCGCCACCCCCTCCTTGGTCCGCACCCTCTCAAAACAATACAGGGCCGAGTGTTTACCCACAGGTTACTTTCCACTGGGAGCCTCCATTATTGCCGGGAGAAGCGGGCCCCATTCCCACTACCTCCCCGCGGCTTTGACCAAGCCGCCCAACGCGTAGCAAAGCGGGTCCAAGGTCAAGCATTTCAGTCTTAGTCCAGGCGAGGATTAAAACAGCTTGATTCCGATAAAATCTCCCCTACCAGAATGAAGCCTGCCGCCACGATAATCTTTTGGCAAAGGCATCCATTTCCGAAAACTTTCAAGTGGGACGAGCGCGAGCCATCTAAGTAGGGGAGAAGACGTCGAGAGTTCCAACAGTCGCAGCGGTTTGAAGCATCAGGCACATCAGCCCCGCACGCTCTCAGCAGGTACTTCCACCTGATTTTTTGAAGCCAACTTTCGTTCTATCGCCCAAAGTCGCAAAATCAGTCCGGCAATGGCGCAGACCAAAGCAGAGTCAGCAACATTGAAATTAGGCCACGGGTACGGCCCGATCATAACCAAGATGAAATCCCGAACCGCGTATACGGGATCCCCGACTTGATAAGGACGTGCCCCAATCCACGGCTCCTGCCATCTCAGACCATGAAGCCCCAGACGGTCGTACAAGTTTCCCACAATTCCGCCCAAAACGGCGCCCACAGCCACGGCAATCCATGTGTCGTCCTTCGGTGCAGCCCAAAAGAACCACGCTAAAAACAATCCCAGCGCTATCACTCCCATCACTGCAAAAAAAGTGGAGAACCCCTGCCCGATTCCGAAGACTGCGCCCTCGTTCAAGGTCGTCTGAAAGCCGAGCACACCCTCGATAATCCACCACACTGGCCTTTCGCCTGGCCCACCTAGCCACCAGAAGACCCACGATTTTGTCAGAAGGTCAGTCAAGGTGACAAGTAAACAGACCCAAGCAACAATCCCGAACCGTACCATTTCAAGATATTTCCGTGGGGTGTCCCTACTTCGAGCGCAAATAAGTCACCCGAGAGTACCCGAATTACGAAGACTGGTGGAACCCGATGGATTCGAGGTAAAGTTTAGCTCCGTCGCTCCTGCTTTCCAGCGCACTTGACGCACATGGTGGCATAAGGAAGGGCGTTAAGACGAACGCGTGGGATGTGCGACCCGCACTCCTCACAGATGCCATAGGTTCCCTCCTCGATTTTTTCCAAAGCATACTCAATCTGCTCGAGGACGGTGCTCTGCGTTTCGATGATACTGACCGCGAAGGCCTGCTCGTAATTCTCGGCGCCTAACTCCGCCAGATGGGTAGGAGCCGCAGAGAAACCACTCCCTCCTTGATCCCGTCCCTTGGCCAAAACCGATTCGGCCATTTGGAACACTTCACCACGAAGGCGAGCTCGCAACTGCAAAAGCTGATTTTTATAGGACTTAAGCTCCTCCGACGTCAGTGCTTTCACTCTCGGCATAGCCCTCTCTCCCCGACAGCTGATACGAGAAACTGAATGATGCCACGCATTGACCAACTTCGCCACCAGCCCAAACTAATTATTGTAGGCCCAGACTTCCGCGCAGTCAAAAAAGTTCCTTTCTGCCAACTCCGGGGTCTTATCGGCGTGTGAACGAATCTTCCTGCCGCGTCGCGTTTCTCAGCCGAGGGCTTCTCCCCACGGGTGACTGGATGAATCCTTTTCCGACCAACAGCAAAGGCTATCTCCGGTCCAGTCCCGATGAGGGGGAATTGGGCAAGCTTTAGCGATTGGGAAAACAAGACAAGTCCCTATGCGGTCTGGTCCGAACCACGGTAAGGGAGGGTGCCAAGGCTAAAAGGCTCCCCGGAAAAATCCACCCTCGAGAACGCTCACTTTCGGGGAGCCGAAAATCGCAGCTTGGCCCAAGGAACTGCTGGCAAGGGCCCACTACATTACTCTTTACCACCCAAGCTCGACTGTGAACTCCGGTGGAGCCAAAAACCTTGAAACACCCGATACCATGTCAAACCGACCCCTGCCAGGATCGGGCGCTTGCTCGGAGTGTGATTTTGACTTCGGGGATTTTCTTCGGTGCCACGCGCGGGTATGTTAATTAACCTCCCTGAGCCAGACGGGTACTTATTTTCGCAGTGCGCCAAAACTGCAGTCGGCCCGCATCGCCAGTGTGGTATTCTCAATCCCACAAAGTGCAGGAACTTGTTGACAGCCGGAGGAGGACCGAACATGCAAACGTTAAGGTACGGAATCGTCGGAGGTGGTTTTGTAGCGCGCTTTCATTGCCGGGCCTTGGCTCAAGTCCGGGGAATCGAAGTGGTGGGATTCGTCTCGAAAGATCCTCTCGACGAGCTCCTCGCCTTTGCGCGAAGCCTTGGACTGGGTGAGCCCCAGCCATTTTCCAGCATTCGGCAAATGGTTCCGCAGTGTGACGTAGTGGCGATTTTTGCGCCGAACTTTGTCCGCGTGGAGGTGGTGGAGGAAATTGCAGACGCGGTGAAGGCGGGCCATACCCTCAAAGGACTTATTTGTGAAAAGCCTTTTGCCCGGAACATGCCAGAGGCGCGGCGAATCATGGAACTTGTTCGGCCCCTTGGGATTCCTACCGCCTATTTCGAGAATCAAATTCACATGAAATGCGTCAAAGCAGCCCGCCAGCAACTTGGGCCAGTCATGGCAACAATGGGACCGCCGCTTCTGGTCCGCTCCGGAGAAGAACATGCCGGGCCGCATAGCGCGTGGTTTTGGGATCCCACGCGACAAGGCGGCGGAGTAATGAGCGATATGGGTTGCCACTGTTTGGCGGTCGGATGGTATGCCCTCACTCCACCGGGAAAGCCGGTCCGCTTTCTCCAACCGGTCAGTGTCTCCGCGGATCTAGCCCTTTTGAAATGGGGTCAACCACGCTGGCGGGAAGAACTGCGGAAAAAATACGGGGTGGATTACGCTCGGACCCCCGCAGAGGACTTCGCCACTGGCATGGTCACTTATCGAAACCCCGAGCTTAATCTAATGGTTAAGGCCCAGTTTACGGTGTCATGGATGTATGACAAAATGGGGTTGAGGCTATCGCTTGATGGGATCGGCCCCGGGTATGCATTCGAGATGAATACGCTTCGTTCGCCCCTAGAAGTGTTTATCGGCGATGTGGCCGCGGCCGGACTTGCTGACACTGAGCTAGCGTTGGAAAAGGCCCAGGCCAGTCGCGGACTACTAGCGGTTCAGCCCAACGAAGCAGATCTATACGGTTACACAGATGAAAACGTGGATGCTGCCCATGCTTTCCGCAGCGGCCAACCGCCGCTTTTGGATTGGGAGTACGGTGTCGAAATAACTCGGCTGACCATGGCGGCCTATCTCTCGGCAGAGCGAAAAGCCACTGTGGACCTTACGGATCTGGCCACAAGCGCCGAGCTGGAAAATTACATTCCCAAAATTCAACAAGGACGCGGCGGCGAGGTGCTGTGAGGTCCACTACACTTCGGTAAAATCCTTCGGCCTGGTCGGGAAGCTCCGGGGCTAGTTGGCCTTCCGAAAGGAGAAATTTTATTCCAAAGTGGGATACGGAGTCTGTCTTCGCGGTTAGTTTTCCGCTACAAGCCCTACATTTTTTTGTCCAGAGTTCGGAGTAGTGCGATGGCCTATCCTCGGCACTTGCCGGCGATACTTGGGTTACTGATTGCTTTGAGCGGTTTGCTTTATGTCCCGGCGGCCCAATGCCAAGAAGTTGACCCAATGTGGGGTGCCCGGACGGAGCCCCTTTGGCCTGAAGGTGCTCCAGGAGCGTTAGGCAATCGCCCGGAGGACTGCCCCAAGTTATACATCTTTCTCCCCGATCCCCAAAAGGTCGTGGGCGCGGGCGTGTGCGTCTGTCCAGGGGGAGGGTACGGGGCTTTGGCTATGAATCACGAGGGCCGACAAATTGCCCAATGGCTTAACTCTTTGGGAATGGCAGCGTTTGTTGTCGATTACCGCCATCGCCGTAAGGGCTACGGACATCCAGCTCCCCTACAGGACGCCCTTCGGGCCGTGCGAACTGTGCGGGCAAGGGCCGAAGAGTTCGGCATCAAGCCGGACCGCGTCGGTATCATGGGATTCTCCGCCGGCGGCCACCTTGCCTCCACCGTGATTACCCATTTCGACTTGGGGAATCCTCAAGCGGAAGACCCCATCGAAAGGGTTAGCTCCCGGCCGGATTTTGCCATCTTGTGTTATCCGGTTATCGCTTTAGGGGAACCGTTTACGCATCTTGGGTCCCAACGGAATCTTCTTGGGGAAAATCCCGATCCAAACCTCCTCCGCGAGCTTTCCAGTGAAAAACAAGTTCGCCCGGATACTCCTCCAACATTCCTCTTCCACACCGACGAGGACCGCGGCGTCCCTCCAGAAAACAGCGTCGTGTTTTACCTTGCCCTACGAAGGGCAGGGGTTCCTGCCGAGTTACATGTGTTCCGCATTGGACGTCACGGTGTGGGGCTTGCCGGCGATATTCGAGGAACGGAAAGCTGGCCACGACTGTGCGAAGCTTGGCTTCAAAATTTAGGGGTTTTACCCCCTTCCACTGAGCCATGAGAAAAGACGGGGCTCCATGAAGGCCATCGCCCGACATGTGGTTTGATAACGAAGACACAGGTCCTTTGCGGGGCGGATTATCTCGCGTGCAGGGCAATAAGCCGATTTCGAGTCCACAAACCGCAGGTTTCCAGACGCACCCGCCAGCGGCGAGCTGTGGTGTCCACATATCTTGGCCTCATTTTTTTCGCTGTTTTCAATACTGTCAGCCAATAAGCTGGGGTTGGGGGAAAAGTTTTCGCCGGATAAAGAGAAAATGCCGGCGCGCTTAGGATCCCTACAGACCTAACTCGGCCCACTTACAAGGGGGTTGCCCAAGAAAGTTTTACGGGCGAGGCTTGAGATCTGCAATCAGGAATACAGCGTTCCGCGAACCTCAATGACAGCAAATCGTCCCTGGTCCACCCCTTGGGGGGCAAAGTCTGCGTCGGAGAACACCATCACATTTTCGCGTCGAGGTGTTTCTACCACCCCTTGGAATTTCAATTAGGAGGGCATGCCTTACTCAGGGGGAGACGAGTTTAGCTCGACGATCTCGTCAGAAGAGTTCGTGGGCAACTCCTCCTCGGGGGCATCGGGCTTTTCCTGCCGCTCTCGGAACGGCTTACCTTGTCGATAGCATTCCAGTTCCTTCTGTATATGTTCTTTTTCCTCGCCTTCCGCCAATTCCACAGCCTTTTGTACCCATTCCATAGCCTTTTGGAAGTCGCCCAGCTCCGCATAAGCAGCAGCCAAAGTACTGAGCGCAAAAGCGGCTTTAAACTCGAGCAGCTCGCAGGCCTTTTGGGCAAGCTCCAAAGCACGCCTTCCGTCCCGAAGATGATCGTCCGGCGAAGTACACAAAATCCAGGCAAAGTTATTGAGGAAAGTAGCATCATGACCTGCCAGAGGCAGGGCTTTTTCAAAATCGGCCAAGGCCTCGGCATGTTTTCCGATCGAAATAAAGGAATTCCCGCGAGCTATTAATGCCAAGGAGTCTTCCGGATGAGTTTCTAAATACTGCGTCAACAAGGCGATGGCCTTGCGAGGCCGACCCAGGCCTGCCTCCAAAATGCCCTGCTGGAGCAAAAGATTGGCATCCTCCGGCTCAAGTTCCCGGAGCCTCGCTAAAGTACGAGCCGCCTCCCCCAATTTTTCCAACCGCACCAGCAAACTGACCCGCAACCGCAGGGCGAGACTTAAGTTGGGGTCAAGCGATAAGGCTCTGTCCACATCTTGAAGAGCCTCGGCATCCCGCTTGAGTTCCGCCATGACACTGGCCCGCAAGAGCAAGGCAGCGATATTCTCCGGGTCGCTCTCTACAACCTCGTTTAGTCGCTGGAGTGCCTCCTCGAATTTTGTTTGAAGACCAAGGATTCGTGCTTGTTCGAGAAGTGGGGCCGTCGCGGAGGGTGCCAGCTCGCGGACCTTCTCGAAGCAAGCCAGTGCTTCTTCATATCGCTGAGCTTTTGCCAAAATCATGCCTTTTACTTGCCAAGTGAGTGCATCATCTGGCTCCAGTTGCAGAGCTTGGTTGAGATCAGCCAGAGCCTCGTCCACCCGGCCAAGATCGGCAAGTAAAGCCCCTCGGAGGCGATAAGGCACCGGATCGTCCGGCTTGGCCTCGATAGCTGCGGTCAAATCCTCCAGCCGCCGCGCCGAGTCTCGCTCTAGAGCCGCCCGCACCAAAAGAGCTTCAGCCCGCAGGCTCGAATTGTCGCCGGCGTGTGCGACAGCTTGATCCACGGCCCTCCGCGCATTTGGCTCACTTCCCCCAGGCAACAATTCCAAACGCGCAAGCGCTAGCCACGCCACCGCTATACCTGGGTCGTGTTCTAGACCTTTTGACAAGTCCGTGACAGCAATTTCGCGAAGCTTTGCAAAGTCAGGATGATTGGTCGGTATGAGGGGTAATATCTCGCGGGCCAGCTGGAGCCCTCGCTGAATGCGAGTACCTGCCAAAAGCTGCTTGGCAAATTCTGCATCCTTTGGTTCTAACCCCTTTTTCAAGGCGCTTTCACACAGGCGAATTACCTCCGCCAATTGCGCAAAGGTCCGCGCCTGAACCTTAAGCATTACGGCTTGATCCAAATCCTGCTGACCGGGCGATTGCAAGGCCGAGGATGCAGCGCCGGTACCAAAGCACAAAAAAAACGCAACCGCCAGTGCCACCGTTAAATTAAATTTCTGATTGATGGATTTCCCGTTCATTGGTCTTGGCCTCGCTTCCCAGCTGGAAGCTCATCACCCCAAACGAACTCCCAATTTGACGATTGAAAATCTGTGTGGGGGAACGCTTACCGTTTTACCCATAGCTTAGCGACGGCACGAAAGGCGAACCTCATACGGAAGGTTCAAACCCAAAGTAGCAGCCACGGCTCTCACTCCCGCGCCAGGCTACCAAAGTGGCAACTAAGCGGTCCCAAAAAGTTCCCGAGCTCTTGTTCATCATACGACGAAGCCGGCCGTGGACCATAGAGGAAAAACGACTTGTCAAAATGCCATGTAGCCCCGCCTGTTCGACCTTGGTACATAGCAAACATTGGGAGAGCTCGGGGCCGTGTGAGTAACGGACGCATTTTGAGCTGGGAAAATAGTGATTCGCGCTCCACCGCCTGCTCAGCCTCCTCTGACACACTGCCGCTCCCTGCGCGGCCTGCTCGAACACAATGACGCAAGGTGGGCCAAGAATGCGGGTGGACCGGGACCCAAACACTTTAAAAAGTCGGCGACAAGGGTTCTGGCGCAAGAATTTGGTTTTAAACAAGCAGGAAGTTTACTCACCAGATAAATAATGTTTTGTGGGGCAAAACCCACGAGCTTCCTAACTGAATACTCCGATCAGGATAGCGCCCCACGCGAACTACGGTCCTTCCCACTGAACACCGCGCGAATTCAACACCGATCTGCCGAGCGATCTTCCGCTCCGGTTCTTTGACGCCCTAGAAAGATAATGAACTTCTCGGACGAGGCCGAATTCCCCGAACGAAAGTGCAGGCCCGAGAGCTCATATCCCCAACATCGGAATCTGCAAGCCGTTAGATATCGAGGCGTAGGTTCTTCAATACTTCACATCTTTAGTATTCTTGGCAGGTACTTTCCGGAGTTCTCTGAGGAGGCGTAAAATTCCCCGCAAAATTTGAGCAGTATGGCTGCAACAAAAGGCCGCGGGGCAATCCCCAGCCGGCGAATTCGGTGCGCAAGCCCTTCAGCATTTCCCCTGAGATTAAAAGGAGGCTTATTGGCGGCGCCACGTAAGGGGTACTAATCCCCCCAAATGTTGTTGTCGCGAGTTGTCCCGTGCCTCGGGCTAGAACTATCTTACCCCTGACTTCTTTGTTTTAACCTCGAGACTTAATTACCTGGAAAAAACAAAGGGGTTTTCGGTCTGACCTTGCGAACACGGCCCTGCAAGCAAGGTTGGGAAGAACCTGGGCGAGGAAATCTTGCGTTGGGGCTTTGGAGGTTCCTGGGCCAGGGGAGCAGCCCCACGCTTCCCCCAAACTTTGAGCTGTGCTTCCAAAACGGTGTGGTTTAAAAACACCTTTCGCACGAAAGTTTCAACGATAAATGTCCTCGACCACGAGGACTCCATCTTGGAGACAGTCAACTCATGGCACCACGCACCTTGTTCGAAAAAATTTGGGACGAACATGTCGTTTTTGAGGACGAACACAAACGGGCGCTGCTTTACATCGATCTCCACCTTGTTCACGAAGTAACCAGTCCCCAGGCTTTCGAAGGCCTGCGACTAGCCGGAAGGCGTGTTCGCCGCCCTGAGCGAACCTTTGCCACGGTCGATCACAATGTCCCCACCACGGACCGCACTCTCCCCATTTTGGATCCCATCTCGCGGCAACAGATCGAGGTTCTCCGCCGTAATTGTCAAGAGTTCGGGATCCAACTTTTCGATATTAACGACGTGCGGCAGGGAATTGTACACGTTATTGGTCCAGAACTTGGCCTCACCCAACCAGGGATGACGATCGTCTGCGGGGATAGCCATACATCCACACATGGTGCCCTGGGTGCGTTGGCGTTTGGTATTGGCACGAGCGAGGTAGAGCATGTTCTGGCCACACAAACACTCCCACAATTCAAGCCGAAAACACTCGAGATTCGCGTGGAGGGACGGCTGGCGGACGGGGTATCGCCCAAAGATCTTATTTTGTACCTCATCGGCCAAATCGGCGTTCAAGGCGGGATCGGCTATTGTATCGAATACACCGGTGAAGTTATCCGATCGTTATCCGTGGAAGGAAGGATGACAGTTTGTAATATGTCGATCGAAGCGGGAGCACGGGCCGGGTTAGTAGCTCCCGACGAAAAGACGTTCGATTACCTTCGCGGCCGGCCTTTTGCTCCTCAGGGCGAGGCCTTCGAGCGGGCGGTGGCCGTCTGGCAGACTTTACCCACAGATCCCGGCGCCAAGTTTGACAAGTCCCTCCGCTTCGATGCTAGCGTTATCGAACCCCAAGTCACTTGGGGCACGAATCCCGCCCAAGTAGTCGCGGTGACAGGAAAGGTACCGGACCCATCCCAGTTTACAGATCCGGTAGAACGGGCCGCGGCCGAGAAAGCTTTGATCTACATGGATTTGCAGCCTGGTACACCCATGGAAGCTATAAGGGTTGACCGAGTGTTTATCGGCTCGTGTACCAATGGTCGGATCGAGGACTTGCGTGCCGCTGCAGCGGTGGTCCGCGGCTATAAGATTGCCCCGTGGGTCCACGCTATGGTGGTGCCGGGGAGTGGACTCGTGAAACAACAGGCTGAACAAGAGGGTCTCCACCGCATCTTCCTGGAGGCAGGATTCGAATGGCGCGAAGCCGGCTGTAGCATGTGCCTTGCGATGAATCCAGACCGCTTGGAGCCCGGTGAGCGATGTGCCTCGAGCACCAATCGAAATTTCGAAGGTCGGCAAGGACGCGGTGGGCGAACGCACCTGGTATCACCGGCCACGGCTGCCGCTGCCGCCGTCGCCGGACATTTTGTCGACATTCGGAAATGGCAATACAAATAGTCCCCCGCACGGCAAAGGCTTGCGCAAAAGCCGATATAAATCGCCGTGCCGGGAAAAATGTGATTTTTCCACCGAGGTTAGGAATTCATCACCAAAGAACACTTTGCTGAGGTCGCAAGTAATATGCAGCCGCTTGTTCGACACACCGGGATCGTCGCACTACTAGATCGAGCCAATGTGGACACTGACCAGATCATTCCTAAACAGTTCCTAAAACGGATTGAGCGCACAGGGTTCGGACAGTTTTTGTTTTACGATTGGCGCTATCTGCCGGACGGCAGTCCTAATCCCGATTTTGAGCTCAATCGTCCGGAATTTCAGGGCGCAACCATTCTGTTGACCCGACGAAATTTTGGTTGTGGTTCAAGTCGGGAACATGCTCCGTGGGCTTTGGCCGACTATGGGTTCCGAGTGATAATCGCACCGAGTTTTGCCGATATCTTCTACAACAACTGTTTTAAAAACGGGATCCTTCCGCTCGTGTTGTCGGAAGAACAGGTAGACGAGCTTTTCTGCCGAGCGCGGCAGCGACTGCCGTATCAACTTACGGTAGATTTGGAACGGTGTTTATTGGAGGACCAGTGGGGGCTTCGGCTGGGCTTTTCAGTCGAGCCGTTTCGGCGAGAATGTCTTCTCAAAGGACTTGATGATATCGCACTCACACTTCAATACGAGGACAAAATCCTAGCCTACGAACGGGCCCGCGGCATCATTTGAGAGTGATCCCGACGGGACAGCGTACGATGCGGCAAGCCATGACTTGGCGGATCAGTCCCGCCCTCTAAATCCCAAAGTTTGCGCTGTAAGGTTTACTATTAACCTACATCGCAAAGCGTGACATTGAACCAAAACTTCAAAGCGAACATTAACTGCGCATCGAGGATCGATTACCTTACTTGTCGACTGGACATGCCACTTGCTGCCCCTGGTGGCAAATAATCAGGGAATCTTTCTCCGGAGACTTAGGAAGGAAGTGTTTGCGAAAGGAGAGCAACTTCAGGCGGTTTCCGAAACTTCGGCGTCGGAACGAGTCTTTTCCAAAGTCACCACGTTGCCTTTTGCATTATAAGTAACGCGATTCATAAAGGTCCGCATAAGCATAATTCCTCGCCCGGATGGCTCTTCCAATCGCTCCGGGGATGTAGGATCGGGAACCTGCGAGGGATCGAACCCCTCCCCTTCATCGGCAATTTCAACGCAAATCGCTTGCCGACTCACCCGACATCGGGTGGAAACCAGTTTGGATTGATCAGATCGATTCCCATGCTTAATCGCATTAACCAGGGCCTCTTCCACAGCAAGTTGGACGGAGAAGATATCCCTCTCCGACCACCCCTGCCTTTGCAATTCGGCAACAATTTCCGATAGCACGCGCGATGCCTCAGTGAGCGTACTAGGCACTTCACGGTGGAATTGCCAAAGCCACACAGTACTCTCCCGCCAGGCGAAAGATTTATCCCAGGGACTCACCCGCCGTTGTGGACAGAGCCGCCAAAGCGTCCTGCTCGTCCGCAAAAATCGTAAACCAGCGATCTAGCCCGGCAATGCGCAGGATCTCAGCAATTTCTGGTCGCAGATTACACAAAGCAAACCTCCGACCTTGCTTGCCAAGGCGCACCTTGAGGGTGACCAGATGACTTAGAACCGCACTCGGAAGAAAGACCACATTATGAAGATTCAATACCAAACTTCTTGGCCGATAAACCTCAACAACCTCGCGGAGTTTCTCAGCTAGCTGTTCGTGCTCGGTGGTGTGCAAGATCCGCGACCTGGTGAAGTAGACAACCACGCAATCTCCGATTTGGCGAATTTCGATATGCCGGGAAAACGTCTCCACGCCAGTTTCCCCCGCGGGATCTCGCCGAAACGGCGGTTTCTCTCAAGCGCTGTAACCGGGCCGAGAACCGCCACTTTGCAATTCGCTAGCACTTTTTGACCCGCAATTTGATCCAGTTTGATGCACTTGGGCGCGCTTTTCAATATCTTGCCGCCCGATCACTAACGAAATGGTTACGCAACTCTTGGGCAGTCATAAGCTTAGGATTTTGATGTGAAAGCATATTTTGGCACGGAATATGCTCCCCAACCTTACGGCATTCTGAAGACGCAATCACTCCACCTCGACCGGGTTTCTACCCACTGCGCCAAGTTCGCCCAAAAAAACCCGCAAGATGCGTTAAATGCGAAAAACGGGCAAGATCCGGCACCTGACACCAAGCTTGGGGAGAAGTAAAAGAGTCCTAAATCAAATCAGACAGTTGGCGACCGTTTTTCACCTTTGGTGGCCGTGGCATTCACCAGAGCCTAAGGAGGCATCCTCTTACTGAAGAATCGAGCTACGTTTCACCGGTTTTTGCCGGCTCACGACGGGAATCATACGTTGGTTCGGTTTTTTGATCCAAGCCGACACAAGCCCCGGCTTTAAACCTTGGTAGCGTGCCGTGATGACATTCAAAATTTAGTCGGCAAATAGCTGGGCCACGCGGTCCCCTGACAGTGTCGACCGCATTTTAAGCAGGAAAAGACGGACCGACGCCCTAGCCTAGGGGCACGTTCGCCTCGTTAGTGGCGGCAGGTTGCAAGCCAGGACCATCGGCACATGCCATTCTGGGTCATCGGTTAGGCCGTGTCCCCGGGGAAAAGGCCTCGCACAGAATCTCCAAGCCAACTTTCGCCAAACTGGTGAGGAACTTTCATGAGCGTCATTCCATCTAATCACAAACATCCTCACTGGCGTCCATCAGAAAATGCCGCAGAGATACCCCGAGATGCTCCCCCCGAACCGCGCCGGCTACACCGTCTTGGAACCGTTCGTCAGCTGGAAGGGGTGTCCCGACGAACTTTGGCCCGCCGAATGAAAGTCAGCATTAAGCAAATTCGGTTAGAAGAAAACGAGTTTAATGATATCCCCGTAAGTACGCTCTACCGATGGCAGCGGGCCCTGGGGGTGCCGCTTCAAGAACTACTCGTCCAACCAGGGGAGGATCTCTCCCCACCCATAAAATTGCGGGCTCAACTTTTGCGAATGATGAAAACAGCCGTGACAATTCGGGAACGAGCCCGTCAGCCGTTCGTGCAGCGCCTGGCTCAAATGTTGGTCGATCAACTTTTAGAAATCATGCCGGAGCTGCAAGGGGTGGCTCCTTGGCCTGCAGTGGGAAAAAGTCGGATGCCTTCGGACTACGGTCAGGCATACTATCGCCGAATCGAGGAATTGCCACATCCCCCAGAGGAAGAAAGCGAATAGCATCGCATCAACCTTGGCAGTGTCTTTCCGCGAGTCACGTTGCCCTAGGCTCCGAGCTCTTTTTTTCGTGTAAGCCGACAACGTCTAGCTTTCCTAATCGCCCCATCCTGAATTTCCCCACGTTTGGCGCCGTCACAACCGTCAGCCGGCCGAATTGTTTCATGAGGGAGGTTACCCCAATTGAGCTCGCCTCCCCGGCGAAGCTCCTGAGAATTCCAAATCGACCTTCCGTTGGCTGTGACCTCCGAGTGAAAAGCACCTATCGGCAGGCAGCAAAAAACACTTCCACTTTTGATTTAATAAATGGAACAGTTGGGTTACTAAATGGAACATTGATCCTACGCCCAATTTGGTAACACACGCCAAATCGTTACGAAGCTATCCCAACGACTTTTGGAGGTCTGGGCTAAATTCGGCGAATTTGCGACGCTGAAACGGAGAGCTCGCCCACAAGACGAGCAGACAACGAGTGCAGAAACTCGGGAAATACGGGGGTAAGAGCGTCTTCCACGAAAAAGGGTAAAAGATCTGTGTTCCTGGTCTAAGGGGACCGACATCAGTTCACTACCCAGGCAACCTGGATGACTAGGCTATCAGTCATTCCCCGGAACAGGCCACCACATGGGTTAATTGACCAACCACACGAAAAGCTCAAATATCCCAAATCGACGCAGCAAATCTCCCGCGAGAACCCGCCCTTTCTCCGGGGGCAACATGTGGCAAAAACCAAATCACGGACGGGATACTTGGTCATGGCGAAATAATCGGGTGGAATACGCCCGGAGTTGTAGACTTCTGGTTGCAAAGGACAGTACCATGCGAAGACTCATTACCCTAGCGGTGGTGGTTTTACCGCTTTTCCTTCTGGCGAAACCGGCCGGTGCCCAAGCCCTTCGACTGGGAGCGCTTCCCTCCCCGGAAGACCGGCACATAGGCGGCGCGCAACCGACCACTCCCCAGACTACATCGCCCTCGATCGACCCCTGGTACGCTCAGTATTACACGCCATGGACAAGAGACGCCCGCGCTCTTATCATCGAGCGAGCCCAATTTCAGGCTCAGCAGCGCCAGCTCCGCATTGCTAGTCGGGCATGGTTTGGAATATCTGCATCCCGTCCCCTCACTACCGCCGACATTATGTTCGGCGATCGAGCACCCCGATGGGTGTCTGGCTCGGCCACCAAGCCCTATCATTGGACATTTGTTCCCCCGGCAACGCTTGTGCTTTATAACCAGGAGTAGTCATCAGGATCGATTTTTCCTGGTGGAAGTGTTACACCTTAAAGCGAAAAGCCCTACGCCGAGGAGTCTCCGGCGATAGGGACATTCGCCAAACAAGCTGTTCAAATTCCAATAATGAAAACTTGCCGCTAATCATTCCCAATTTGCGACCTTGCTCCATCATATTGTTCTCGCAAGTATTAAGCTGATTTCGCCCCCTCATAATTTTCTTCGCCATGGCTTTCTTCTTAATGGCTGTGCTTTTCCCAATCCTCGGGGGGCTTAAACGATTGAATCATTTCTTTGCTGACTCGAAAACCTGCTTCGCGGAGCAAGGTCTACCCGCAAATGGGTGGAAGTTGGTGTGATCGTCTCCGGAGACGGTGAAGAAGGCGATGTCCAGCCACAGATGGGTGGAAGAATTTCCCCCAAAGCCCATCGGCTAGTGGGATGTCCCAGAAACGTTTCCTAGGTTTGATCCCTCAAGCTTCGAAATTTTCTGGCCCCCGGGGCTAACTTTCACGGACAAGTCACGGATAAACTTCTGAATTGGCAAAAACGCAAAAGCTTTGTGCACCTTGCAACAACCTGGAACCTCAGGGTTGAAGAAACCGGAGAAGTTGGTGGGCATGTGGCTCTAGTTAAAGATTAAACGCATCTTAGAGCCGACCATCCAGTAAAAAGTTCACTAGGAGTGGGTTTGGCTCCAAGGCGGGAACACATAGATCAGCCCCACTTAAGTGGAGAGCTTCCAACGAATAACCGCCGGCGGCTACTCCCACACTCAAACATCCATTGGCCTTAGCCGCACGGACATCCCGCGGCGTGTCCCCCACTACAATGATCCGAGAAACAGGCTGCCCGTACCAGCGCCTTGCCCGCCGGATCGCCAAGGCCACCAATTCCGCCCTTGTGGAAACTTCCTCGCCAAATGCATTGGCGTAAAACCACTCTGAAGCTAGTCCTACCGCCTCAACCTTGATGAAGGCCGATTCTGTGAAATTTCCCGTGGCCAATCCTAGGATGGTCGAGCCCGACGCCCAAAGTTTCTGCACTAGAGCGTCGGCACCCTGCACCAGCCGAAAATGCGGCGTTTCCTCCCTAAGAAAACTAAAATAAGCCCTCTTGAACTCTTGCCATTGGTCTTCTCGGGGCACAATTCCGCACGGGCGCAAAGCCTCCGTAATAATGTCCGGATCGAGCATCCCCGCGCAGTGAACCTGCTCAAACGCACCGGGAGTGCCAAAGACCACTTCGGCAGCACGTTGCATCGCACGAATGGAGCCACCTCGAGTTCGTAATAACGTCCCGTCAATATCGAATAACACCAAAGTCATTGCAAAGCGGATGTATCCCCTCCTTCCAACAGTGATTCACCATGCCCATCTTTTATGCGACTCAATGCATCCCTTACCTTCTGCGCCTCCGATGGCTCGACACAAATTATCATACTTTCAACCGATAACGCTTTGTGTCACCGGCACATTGAATCAGAATTACCGGTGGGGTGAAAGTCACTTCCAACCTTTTCACTCACAAAACAGCTGGGCCGCGCGCTCCAAACACTACACTTTCCAACACCAATCATGTGCAAGCCATACCACCGGTAAGCAAGCTTTCGAACGGTGTACTTTCCCTTTGACCCTACCAGAGGGTGGTATTAAGTTTTCCGATTTTCACAACGTTTGGGGATTGGTTTCCCCATTGAGTGGTATTTACTTCCTACCGGACTTTCCATTCTAAAATGCCGCCGGACCACGGGCCGGAGGGATCCAACTGCACCTCAATTCGCAACGCCGAGGTCACTACCGGCTCGAAATGCACCCAATTATATCGGTCTAAAAACGTGGTATAGGCCGTGAGATTTTTCACCGGAACCCATTGGTCACCCTCCCGATACAGGAGGCGCCACGAGGCCGGCACCCGACAGTGACGTCCCATTTTACGATCATCAAACCAGTACACGCCTACCGCCTGAACGGTCACCGCTTTTCCGAAGTCGTACTGCACCCATTCCTGCGTTCCGCGACGATCCCACCACGTGAAGCGAGGTATAGAGTGATCACAGGAGTCTGTCGGCTCCACTAGGTCGTTGAGAGCCGACAACGTGTCCGAAGGATTACAGTGCGAGGCCGACGGTAAAGCAAGTTCTGCAAGGTCCAGCACCTCCTCGGCCGACAGGGTTGCGGGATCCACAAAACGGTACAACAGGCCAGCCCACGAGGGGTCCTCCTCCGGCACCCGCCGCGGTTTACCCTGCTGCCGCACCCACACGATCATCTCCCCCGGATCGCGGTGATCCCAAGCGTAATATGGGATAGCCACACGATTGTGGCCTTGCACATCCGTCGCTAGGATCGTTACCACCCCGCCCAAAAGATCCGGACGATATTCCACTTGAAATTCGGGATCTCGGGCCAACTGCAGTTGCCGCACAGGACCGCCATTATCAACCTGTTCGAAGCAATAAACGATCGGCCCCCGTTGGATAGCCACGCGACCCCGATTGGTCGCCACCTTCGGATGTGACTCCACCCGCTCCACCGGCATCGACAAATTAAGCTCAACACGATCCTCCCCATCCCATTGCCGGCGGATTACTGCATAGCCACGTTCCACACTCGCAGTCGTCCTTTCTCCATTGATCGCAAGCATCCAGTCCCGACACCAACCAGGGATGCGGACACGCAAAGCCATCTCAACCGGGCGGTCACAAAGAAGTGTGAGCGCGACTCGCCCATCCCAAGGAAAGTCGGTCTTTTGACGGATACGTATAGGAATTCCCCTCCAGAAGATCTCCGCACTGCCTGCCGCGTACAAATTGACGTAGATGCCAGCATCGTCCCAGGCATAGAAGAGCCCGGGCACCTGCGGAATAATCCGCACCACGTTGGTAGGGCAGCACGCGCAGGGGAAGAACGGTTGACGGTGATGGTTACCGGCCGATTCCAACGGGTTAACGTAGAAAAAGCGGCGACCGTCGAGCGAGACCCCCGACAAAAAACCGTTATAAAGGGCCCGCTCCATCACATCGGCAAATCGCGCATCCGCTTCCAGTAAGGTCATCCTCCAACTCAGGAGAACCAACCCAATCGCCGCGCAAGTTTCAGCATAAGCCTCAAGGTTAGGAAGCTCGTACGGCTCACCGAACGCTTCGCCACCAGCTCGAGCTCCAATCCCGCCCGTGACATACAGTTTATGGCGGGTCAGATCCTCCCAGAGCCGATAAAGCGCGTCACGAAGCGCGGCTTCGCCGGTCCACGCATAAAGGTCCGCTGCACCGCAACACATGTACATGGCACGTACCGCATGCCCCACAATCTCAGATTGCTCCCGAAAAGGTTGGTGATCTTGCACATTGGGCCCCCATAATTTTCTCCGGGAACCATCGCCACGAATATCGATAAAAAACTTCGCCAGCTCCAAATACTCCCTCTTCCCTGTAAGCTCGTAGAGCTTGATCAGGGCAAGTTCCACCTCTTGATGCCCATCCGGATCCAAGCGCTTGCCCGGTCCAAATTCGCGCACGATGAGATCGGCAAAACGGAGAGCGACACTCAGCAGATTTTGCTTCCCCGTGGCCCGGTGATGAGCTACTGCTGCCTCAAACAAATGACCCGCCAGGTAGAGCTGATGCCGATAGTGTAAATCTGCCCAGCGATTCTTGGGATCCACAAGAGTAAAATAGGTATTCAAATATCCATCAGGCTGCTGTGCGGCAGCAATGCGGGCAATTAGCTCATCCAGTTGCCTGTCAAGCTCCGGGTCACGTGTCACTGCTAGAATGTAAGCAGCGCCTTCAAGCACTTTGTAAACGTCGGAATCATTAAAGTAAATGCCTTCAAATTCCCCCTGGACTTTGCCGGCTGCTTTGTCGAAATTACTTAATCGCCCAGTCTTCTCACACCATTCCAGGTTATGGGGCAAGGTAGCCCGGCGATTGACCTCTATGCGGGGAGCCCAAAAGTTGTCACTCAGCTGCACCTGCGTAAACGGCACCGGCTGGAGTTTCCGATAAGGCATGGCCCGCTCGTTCTCTTCCCCATAAGCCTGAACCGCTGCACCCATCCACACCACAAATAATAAAGCCCAAAAAGCACACAACAAACGGCCCATAAGACCTTCCCTCCCAATGAAATTTTGGCCATAGGTTGAAAACGCGGAAGCCAGGATCACCATTTCTCTCAACTCTTATTTTTGATCGGCCGACGCCCTCTCCACGGATCTCCTTCGGGCCCGCTTACCTGTGGATTAACCGCCCGATCCTACCTCGCTGTGCACGCCCCAAATGCATTCCCCAGCTTGATTTCGTTTACGCCTATTGAAGCATTTACGTCGAAGTTGCTTAGGAGCATAAGCACCTTTTCTTCTCGCTTTCTTTGCCCGCGTAACCAACTTACTTCCGCCCAACCGGGATAGGACGCGAGTGTTGCTTCGGGATTTTTTTGACCGGAATGCGAGCAGAACAAATCCGCAAGCGCTGCGAAGAGCTTCCGAAAACTCCGCAAGCAAATGCAGGCAACCTCCACCCACTGCAAGCAACCGAATTTACTCGACGGTCAATACCTCCCGGACTGCAGGGTTTCGGAAAACTGCAGGACATCGTTCGTTTCTATGAAGCCCGTAAGCAACGATTCTATGAAGCCCGTAAGCAACGATGCATCTCGAAAGATCCATTATAAGATAAAGAAAACTTCAAACCAGAGTTTGCAGTTTGCCCATCCTGCTAAGCTCGTAGATTCTGGGGGATGCAACCTCCTCCTCTATTCCAATCCCATGTGGAAGTGGCTCCCAAAATCATCTGTGCCAAAGACCTCGAGCTAATAACTTTAGGTGTTAGGTATGATTAACTATCCTCCTTCCAAACAATCTCCAGAATAGCAGGCTTAGCTTTGTCCACATTCAGGTTTTGTTTCATCCACATTTCCCCCTTCCCGACCCGGATCAAGTACCTCCCACAAAAACCCCGTACATGACAGACCCCCTCCCGATCCGTTTGAGCATCCACACGAGTTTTCCACTCCTGGTGGATAAGCCGCTCCAATTGCCGATAGGCCAATTTGGGCTGAAGGTCCTCCGTCAAAAGTCCGCCAAGAGCTTCATTTTCGCCCTGTACAGCGGTTCCGTCGGCCAAATTCCACCAGGTGATACCGGCCATCGCAGGAACACTGAACCACAAACGGTAGAGATTTCGCACGACTTCCGCTTGCACTTCCTCTCCACGTTCCCCGGCGGAAGGGATTGTAATCTCCGTGATAAAAAGCGGTAGGCTAAGTTCACCCAGCAGTCGGTAGCCCTCAAGCAGCTTGGCCGGGTGGGAATTCTCCGACCGCAAATAATCATTCAATGCTTCACGACGGAAGAAATGCAACTGCAAGCCAATCCCGCGGACGGGTACCTCGGCCTCAAGCAACTGACGAATCTGATCTCGATAGCGTAGGACGTGGGGAGGGGTGTTAAATTGCCCGACTTCGTTTATCATTAGAATCGTCTGGGGCGGGAAAAGGGGTGCCACTTCGAGAAAGGCCCACCGTACATACTCGCGGTCCTCAGTGAACAAAGGAAAGCTTGGCGGGCACACAAGCGACTCGTTAACAACATCCCAAATTTCGATTCTTCCCGCGTACCGCTCGGCGATTTCTCCGAATCGCTTGCGGTAAAGTGCCTTTAGGGCCGCCGGCTCTTTGGGCAACCACTCCGGGTTGTGGGCATGCCACACCAACGGATGTCCCTTAAGAGTGATTCCGTATTTCTCGGCCCACGGGAGAAAACGATCTGGAGGCGGACGTCGCCAAATTTCTCGCGATCCCTCCGCGTATCTTAATTCCCCCTGCTTCGGTTCAGTCCCCGCCCAATAGAAAGGGATAGTGGCAAAGTTGAAAAGGTGCGTAAAGGCCCCCTCGTACCGGCGGTTCTTCTCCGGGGAGCCAAGTTGGCCGAGCACAAACGCATTACACCCAAAAAGAAAGGCGTGAGTCTCCTGCCTTATCTCCACGTGAACACCGCTAACTGGATGCCCACTAGCATCAACTACTTTTATGGTGATATCTTGCTTGCGGTACTTCTCGATGCCTTTCGCAATGCGTTCTTCAATCTCGGGATCTTGCCATCGCGCTTTGTACACTTGCCAAAGCCGGTCAAACCCCGCGGCCGGCTGAGACGGTTGCGCACGCACCGAAGCAACGAGCACCGTCGTCCCCAGAAACACCGTGGCAAGAAAATCCACACAAAAACTTTGACGCCAAAATCCCCTTCCCATAACGGGCTCCTCAACTCTCAGGCAGGGGCCTCTTCTGCTGTTACCTTGGCAACTTTGGTTGAGTTCGGGGATGATGTTGCTACTTGGTTTTATCGAGGGTGGAGCGATTTAGCCACGTTCGACGATATAGGCACGTACGAATACTTCTTGGTGCGCAAGCCGGGCTGAATCCTCAGAAACATTAGCGGGTACCCAGAAACCTCAGGTGTCAACTTGGCAAGCCGATTCCCCAAATTCCCCCTACGCACCTTCAAAGTTCTGAGCGAAAAACCTGAGTCTTTTTAAGTTCGGTCTGAAACATTCTTCTGCCTTCCAGTCGAGCTACGAGGAATGCACCTCGGGCGATTCAGCTATCAGGGAACCGCAGCCCACCTGAAAGGAATTGTTGACTTCAGGGCCAAGTCATTTCCATGAGCATTTTCGCGTTTGCAAGCGGTGTGTCCCGTGGCAATCAGTGCATGACTTCTTTTGCGCCAATCGGGGAAACTCACAACGGCAGTCGGGATCTGACGGCAGAAGCTCGTGACATTTTAAGCAGGCGGGCACGACTTCGTCGGCGCGATACATGATATCCGGGGGAGTTCCCGGCCCCCCAGAGGCCCAAGATTCATCTGCAATATGCTCATCACTTTCGCCGTGGCAATGCGCACAACCGTAGCCAGCTCGCGCGTGGACCAAGGAAATTTCGTCTTGTAAATAGTTGAGATGACACACCATGCACCGACCATTGAGGGCCATAAAGTCCACGTCGAATTCCGAATCCTCGTTCATCAAAAGCAAAGGCTCGCCGTTGAATTCTGATTGCGGTTGTTCCACAGGAGCCGTGGTAACCTCTTCGTTTTGAGGTGGGGGGGCCTTCCCTGTCGAACCTTCTTCGGCAACTTCGGGCGAGTCAAGCGGCATGACCTCTGAGGTTGCCACAACTGCTTCTTTTTCAGGGGCACTCTTCGCTAAGTGCCCCGTCCCTTCCCAGGGAGTGGGACCGCAGCCAACTAGCCATCCCAGAAGTGTTACCCCAACCCAGCCATACCTGGTCATATCAGGGATCGCGGTCCAAAACCTTTGAGAGAGAACCTGGCGATTAAGTGCGCAATCACACATATTCCCAATCTTTCAGCCACTGATACCGCGGGGGCAAAGTCGCCCACATATGTCGACCGATAACCTCCAGCTCGGCCTGCTCTTTGACATCCAGTGCACGCCGCTCTTTCACTGCTAAGGCCAAATTATCCACTTCCTCCAAACTGTTGGCACCGGGAATCGGGATCACCGTGTTCGAAGCGAGGATGTAGCGGATCGCCAGGCGCGCCCGCCGGAGGTCTTCCGCCTTATTGCCCGAAAAGAGCGAGCCAGCCCCAAAGGGCTTGATCCCAAAGGCCCCCACATCGCACTGCTTAATGGCCGGAAAGAGGCTATCCGTGGGAGCTACCCGACTCATCGTTGTGAAGGGAAAGAGTATCACCTCAATTTCAGGAAAATACTCGATCATAAACTTCAACCAGCGACGATCGTGCGACGAAATGCCCACAAACCGCGCTTTCCCCTGTTTTTTTGCCTTGGTCAAAGCGTCCACAATTTCGCACGAAGTATCGAATGAATGCCGACCCCCTGGCTCCAGACATGTAATACGCCACAGATCGGTGTACTCTTGTTCCGAAGCCTTCAACAGTTCATCCAGCGCCTCCAACAACTTTTTGGAGGTGCGATACTCTTCATTTCGCACTTCCTTAGCGCCGTGGGACAGAGCCAAATACATCTTGTCTCGCCGTCCCTTAAGGGCTTTGGCGTCGCGGATGACCTCGTTGTCCCAACAGGCGTCAATGTAATTGATGCCGAGGTCAATGCAACGGCTGATGATCTCCGTGCGTTCCTTTAAATCACTTCGGGCATGCCCACCCAAGCAAACAGCCGAGACCATCAACTCTGTCTTACCCAGACGCCGGTATTCCATATTTTCGTTGTAATTTAAGATTTTCGACGAATCGATGGGCAGCGGTGGTTTCCCCGCGTCCAAAGCTGCATGAGCCAGCGACTGGATCCCCGCTGCCATCCCCGCCATCGCGCCGGCTGTAGTGGCCACAAATTCCCGTCGTGTGGTTTTTACGTCATTCATTTGATTCTCCTTTCCAAGCAGAAAGACTCACATTACGGCTGGGATTGGGCTGGTGAAGTGTACGCTAAGAAAAGTGCTCGCACCTCCTCTTCTGTTAAGGCGCGACCATAAATCCGAAGGTCATCAATCAACCCTTGGAAGCCACGACCGATGGTGACATCCATCTCATCACCCGTGTCGATGGGCCAGAGATCTAAAAGGCCGATGTCATGAATTTCCGCAGCTACTCCATCTACATAGAGTTTGACATGGTCGTGAAGATTCGGAGGGGATCCCTCTTCCATGACGACCACCACATGGTGCCATTTTTGATCATGAAGCGGATCCTTCACGTATAAGTAGCCACCATGGGGTGTCACCCCAATCCGTCCGCGTATAAAGCCGAACACCCACCTTCTTCCTGGTTCCAGAGAGCCCCAAGAAACAATCTGACCGGAGGCCGTCCCGGTCTTGATCCAAGCCGAGACAGTTCGCGGAGCTGTGCCCGTCACCCCTTTAAAACCAATAACTTTCGCAAATCCCGTTTTTCCGTCAAGCATAAGGCAGTTACCGCTAATGCCAGGGACGAATTTCACTTCGCCTTCCAGCGTCGCGGGGTGCGAATTAGGCGAGCGGTCGCTTGCAGTATTACCGTCGGCTTCGTCAAATGGCCACCAGCCGATTAGTCCCTCTTGCACTGCCCCCGCCACCTTGTCCTGGACGGAACTCGGCACGTGGGCACATAACGGCAAACAAGCAGCCAAAGTCAAAAGTAAAGCCCGTCGATCACCCATCACTTTAGCCTCCCAAGTTTTTGGCCACAACGCCTGTCGAATCAAAGCTTTTTAAAGCTCACGGAGTAAAATTAGCGAGTAAAATTAGCAAGATCCACTTCGGCAGCTTTCTCGCGACGGCTCTACACCACGATGAACGCCTTGGCAGTTGCTCCCCCACGCTTAAGCGTCTTCGCCACTTTCTGCGGTCTTGCGGCCTTCGGAAAGCTATTCCTTGAAGGTATTCTTCTTTTAACGCAGGCAAGAGAACGCCTGCTCCCCAGGGCCTCTGGCACCGCCTTGGTGAATCGGCAAGCCATGGGGGGACCTTGGCCGCCCATCGAACTTGCGGGGCAGTGTGCGAAGAAAATCTGCCTCCCCCACAGCGGGGGCTTCAGTAGATTTGTCAATTTGCGGGAATCTTTCCTAAAGTGAATCATCCCCTGCCCCTTGCGCAGGCCAATTTAGGAAGCGGTGGAGAAATTCGAAGGTGCCTTTTCCGTGGATCGTATGCGGTCCGACAAACCATTCGATCTGGCAACGCTCGGGCATCCCCAGCACGACTGAATAAAGGTAACGAACTTTAGCAAATTCGTAAGCTACGGTCTCGTCCGGGGCCACCCCATCCAGATGCCCCCTTTCCACCATGAACGGTCGAGGGGCAATCAGGGCTGCCATTTCCGCATAGTTAAAAGTGCTGCCCAAGTCAAACTCGAAAATCTCATATTCCCCGGTAAATACATAACTATAAAAACCCCGGGTGTTGATGGCTGAATTTTTCCACACCCATTCGTTGAAGTCGGCGGAGCAAATCGACAAACAGTAATCGGTAAGCACTGCCGGCACGCGCATCGCCGTCTTACCCCCGTAAGAAAGCCCGTAGAAGGCAATGCGGCTACCATCCACAAAGGAAAGCGATTTTAGCCACGCCAGGATCTGCGCATGCTGGGGAATAATCACCGAAAAAAGTGAGCAACCCACCGGGTTTAATATTCGCTGGAGAAGGCGAAATTTATCTTGAAAGATATAAGGATTTTGCGGGGCAAAGACCACGAAACCGCGCTCGGCCAAACGGGCGGCAAAATCGTGGTAGGCCCGGTGGTCCCCTTCGATGGTTTCCTGCGGGCGGCCTTCCAGACCATGTTGACAAACGACAACCGGGCGGCGCTCTCCCGGTTGCAGATGGGCCGGTATGAGCAGTATCCCGTAGGCGAAAACACCCGGCCGGAATACGTCGATCAATACCTCGTAGCCAATCCATGCCGGAGCTTTCCGCCACAATCTTGTTCGCACCTGGAGCTCTTCAATGGGCCAATCGATTTTGCCAATAACGTCATGGTAGAAAAACACCCGCTCCCTTTCCATAGCGCGCGCATAATCGCCGAGTTCCACCCGCTTCGCCGAAAAGGTGTCGGTAAAAGGTAGGCGCTGGCGGCGAACAAAGTGGCTTTCTTCCAAAAGCCACATGGTGTGGCGTTCCAGCTGGGCCAGCTGCCGTCCTTCCCTATCCGCCGGGCGGGGATCCCGAAAATAGACGGGCAAAACCGGTGTCGGCTGAACCTCCTCTTCCCTTCCCCTCAGCTGGCGGAGAAAAGCCGTAACGGCCTGGGGGGAAATCCCCGCCTCGACCCCCCGCACTTCGTCGACTAAGATCGGCCGGGCCGATTCCGGCGCAAATCTCCGTAGTTTTCCCAGGAGAACTTCCGCGTAAGCGAACTCCGCCCTTACAGAATGTGGGTCGGCCGAAGTTAATCGCCCTGGCGAGCCTCCCAGTCCTGGGGGAACGGTGACTTCCGGCCCAGGTGTCATGTCCACAATGACAGAAGCCGGTGCGGACAGGACCACCAATTCCGCTCCGCCAAAGTGCTTTAGGAAACCGAAGATGTTTCGGTCAATCGGTTCCTGCCACATGACCTCCCGCGGACCGAAGAACCCACCGACCACAACGGCCTTGAGCCGGAGGTGTCGGTCAGGGGTGGGCGGTGGCCGTCGCTCCGCAAGGCTCCATGTGGTAGAAGGTAAGCCCGGGTGGGGACGCCCCTCCGGCCATGCGAAGCCTTCTCCGCCGCATATAGCAGCCGTTAACAAAGCCAGCAATCCCCCTTCGCCCCAGCCCGCAAGGGCCAGAGGTCTTTCCCCTGAGGCGCCTGGAGCTTGCGTCCCGGCAGGAGGATCCGACCGTCGCAAGCCCTCAAGCCCGGCGAGAATTTTCTGCACTTCGTACCCCAGCACATGCCGACCTAACTCGTAGGCCGGCCGATAGATGTACTCCCGCTGCGTCAGCTTGACCCGGTACAGAGACCGAATAGTGCGGCTAATCACAGCGGGAACCAGCACCCGGCACCCTCCACGAGCAAGCTCCAGCGCCCAGGGCCGCGAGGAACTCCTCCCCGGGTGAAGACCACAAATTTCTTCCGGAGTTTGGTCTGCATCTGGAATGGCCACGACATCCGCTATGGGAGACACCTCCCGGGGTACGAGCAAAAGCCCTTCGCCGCAAACAGCATCGAAGGCAGGCCAAAACACCTCGTACACGTCAACGTCGCCACATTGGGCAAGCTGTGGCACTTCATCTACAGCCGCCCAGATCCGCAATTCCGGAGAAGACTCAAGATTATCGCGGACACCGCAAATCTGGCGTAACCGCAAGCGAAGCTCTTCTAAGCTATCAAGGACCTGTTGACGCCGCTGTCCGGGAAGGCCTTCGACCAATTCAAAGATTTGCTCCCAAAGCCGCAGGCGCCTTTCCCTTGTCACAGTAAGGTAGCTATCCAAAAAAGTGTGAATACCGTCGTTCATGCGTAAGGCTAGATCACCTTCTTCTTCGAGGGGGAGTGTCCCCGGGAGTACCGGCGGAATTTCCCCAGGCGGGCCGGCCTGCCCGACCGAAAGTAAAGTCAGTGTCATGAAAGTTCCAAACGTCACAATCGCTCCCCGCACGGGGTTAAAAGCCCGCTGGTGGGCCCCTCCCGGCCTCTCACCGCCCATCGGATAGAAGCTTTTCTCCAAATCGGAGGAACATGGCAGCCGTTTACCGCAGAGTGTGTCAGCTCGATCCGTCAGAATTACGCTTTTTTCGCGCTCCATCTTACCGGCTCCTTATCGCTTCAGTTGTCCACTTTATTGCTGCAGGGGCTTTTTTCTAAGAACTTCCGAAACCGATCACGGAGATCACTCCAACCAAACGGGACCCGAAGCTCCCTGCGCGGTCCGCGTGACACTGTGAGGGCCGAATGAACATTCCCCAATCTACTCGTGGTCTCCCGGGTAGGCAAACGGTCCGCAGCACCGGCGTTAGATGGGCCATGCTCTCGGAGTGTTTCAACGCACACACTCCCAGTCCGCAAGGCCTCCCGGGACTTTCATCGAACTTATGCGAAGGCTAAAATCACCGTGGCAGAACAGTCCGAAGGCATGTGTACCCTGCGGTATCGTTCGCAAGTTCTCTCCACCCGTTGAACCGCCCAAGAAGGGGGCGGATCTCTAACCTGTAGGAGAGGGCTGAATTCGGTCGGTGGCGGAACCATAGCACCGGGATAGGGCAAGTTCCACTGGAACCGGGTTACGCCTTATTATTTGCGGTGCCTCTTTTGCCAGAACGCCCATCCCTTTCCGCCGAATGAATTTTGTTTGACCGTCCCGCAAAGCTGCGAAGCAAATATGTTTATTTTCGGGGCGGCAGCCGGGTGAACCTGGCCGAAAGATGGCCAACGATACATCGCCGACAGCTATGCGGTGCAGCGAAGGTTTGGCCCCTGTTCGTAACGTCCCCAAAAAGAAGGAGCTACAGAGGGGGGCCCAAAAATCCATCGTGGTCTAGCCGCGGGCCGAAAAGCTCGGGCGTCTAGGAACAGATTGTACCTCGGGTGGGCGTGCCCATCCAGATTGTCAGGGCTTTTGAGGCATAAACAGGAGATAACACCGGTTTTTCCACACACTGGGTAGGACTAATGAACTCGGTACTAGTGACAGGCGGGAGCGGATTTATCGGATTCAATCTTGTCCGTACACTAGTGGAGCGAGGGTTAGAGGTTACGGTACTCGTCCGTTCGACATCGGCGGTGGAGCGGCTCAACGAACTAGGCGTCCGCCTAGTGGAAGGTGATGTTCTCGATCCGGAGAGTCTGACGGCGGCCGTGGCCGGAAAGGACGTGGTCTTTCATGTGGCGGGAGTTACCCGAACGTTGGATGCTCGCTCTTTGTGGACGATAAATGAGTCCGGAGTAGAGCACGTCGCCCGCGCGTGTGCTGGGCAAAGTAATCCCCCAACATTAGTGATGGTTTCGTCGCTGGCTGCCGGTGGGCCATCCCGCTTTGGTCGTCCCCGCCGCGAAGAGGACCCTGATCAACCGGTGTCCTTTTATGGCAGAAGCAAGTTAGCCGGCGAGATTGCCGCTCGCCGACATGCCCACCTTGTGCCAATCACAATTATTCGCCCGCCGGTGGTCTTCGGACCTCACGACCGAAATAGCTTACCGATGTTCCGGAGTGTGCGACGCTGGGGGGTGCATCTGGCCCCCGGTTTCGGCCGGCGCCAGTATTCGCTCATCCACGTGGAAGATCTGGTGCATTTGCTCCTGCTGGCTGCTGAGTCCGGCGAGCGACTTTCGCCGTTCAGCGACCAGTTGGCGACCGATCCGGCCGCCGATCCCGCCATTCGCTCACAAGGTCTTTATTACGCTGGAGGACCGGAATACCCCAGCTGGGCCGAGGTGGGACAACTTTTGGGACAGGTCTTCGGCCGCAAACGCATCTGCGTCATTCGCGTGGCAGCACCAGGTGTGTGGATGATTGCCACCGGGGTAGAGTATCTAGAAAGACTCCGTCGCAAACCCATGTACCTCGACTGGGACAAAGCTCGCGAGGTAACCGCCGGATCCTGGGCTTGCTGTGGGGAAAAAGCCGCCCGGCAGCTAGGTTTTGCCCCCTCTTTCCCGCTCCTTGAACGTTTGCGGCAAACGGCAAGGTGGTACGAAAGGGCCGGCTGGCTGTGACCACTCATTGGCTCCGCGGGCTTAACGTCGGCCAACGGAAGCCGGCAAGACTTCCTCCCCGGAAATCGGCTCGCTCATATTACCTCCCATAAGGGACTGAGATCGATCAGGAACATCTGCCGACCCTCTTTTTCGTGAGGAGAATCGATGCACACCCATCGCCCGGTACGACTGACCCGAGGATGTGTGTCGCAGCGCCACTCACCGGTAAATTGCGGTGGCGAAAGGAAGGACCCAAGCTGAACTTTTTGACCTGTGGGCACGTGGTAAAGATACACGTGTTGCAGTCGCTGAGCATCCGGGTAAGTATCGCATACGATCCACTGGCCGCCCGGCAAATAGCTGCAATGTCCATCCTGATCGGCATAGACCAGCTCTACATGACGCTCCGGTGCGTCGCGAAACAGGAAAAAGCCCCCGGGAAGTTGCCAGCGGGACCAAGCAAGCAGGTGTGATTCATCCCGCCAAATAAAATGGGAAGTCACGCCATTGTCGTCTACAACGCGGAGTTCGCTGCCATCCGGATTGGCGGTAAGCATCCGAGTCAGCCACCCCCGGGCCCCAGGCTGCCTCCAACGATGGAGGAACACAAAGCGACTCCCCTCCGGATCGACAAGCAAATGGTTAAACCAATGCTTCGCGTGCGAAAATTCCCCGTGGGGAAAAGGAATTCCAGCCACTTCCGCAAGCGAGACAATCAGGCGATGATCCCCGGTGTGTAAGTCCATCCACCAAATCCCACTTTCGGCGGGAGCAAGCTGGTGGGCAAAAGGATCAGGAATCCCCACATAACCATACCCAGGGCGGACGTCCCCCAACCGTCGAAAGTCGGGGGTCACGGCCCAACGTCCGTCGGGGCTAACCGCGTAAATAGGCAGCGGAAGCGTTCGTTTTTGGCCGGTCCTCACATCAAGGATATGTGACACGTATCCGTCCCGCCCACGATCGTTCCAGAGTATCTGGTTTTCTGTCCCGGGGAGCCACTGAAGCATGCAGCCCTGTTGCCAACACCAGGCGGAGCTTTTATCCAACTCAATCCATCGCTCGCCCTCGTGAAGATCAATCATCCCGATGCGAATCTCGTCTGAAGATTGGGGAGCACGCAGGTCGAACGTCACCTGCATTCCCAGCACAAATCTATCTTTTGGATCAAATTGCCACTTATCGTAATAACTAAACCAATGAAAAGCGGGAGGCGAGGTAATCTTCCGGACAAGAAACCGCCTCTGCTGCAAATGGCGAACTTGATCTTCGGTCAGTGGTGGAGGAGCTTCGCCGTGATAAACCCCGGCGCTTCCTGCTTGGCCCCACAGCAGAGGATGACCCTTTCCCCAGGCAAGAATTCCGGTGACGGTGCTTACAAATTTTCGCCTGGTCAACGGCATCCACCACCTTTTGTCGGTTACTGTCATCGACGATCTCTCCTGAGTAAAAGGCAGGAAAACGCGGCACGAAACCATTTGGCCAAAGCAAGGCCCACGAAGGCCAGCAGCTTCCGTGGCAGCTTTCGACTTAGTTATTGTGTTTCGGCGGCGGTCCGGAAAGAAGTTGTGTCCACTCCGAGTTTATCCCTGCCGCAACGGCGGACCGAAGCGGGAGGCTGCGCCAAACGTCTCGGGCGAGCAGTTCCGCACGAAAATCTAGATCACGAGGAAACTCCTTGGGCTTAGAGTCTGAGCAGCGGGAGTCGCACTTGGCACTGCCAATTAAAGACATACCCACGGGATGAGGAGTTGCCGAGAAGCGAGAAGTCCAAGAAAATAGCCAAGGCAAGAACAATCTGGCCATTTCATTCGTTTAATACAGGCTCCGGGATTGCAAATGATGTCCAAACCTGAAGCTTTTGTGCCGGGATCACTCTCGATACCTAAAATCCCCAAAGACGGGACAAGTGGCCCCAAAGCTAAAGCAGATGTTTCGCAAGCAGCCCAAGAGATCAATAATCCCGGACGACTCAAACACCGCTGGGGAATCAGCGTCACGAAGGCAGCTGAACGACTCTAGCACTTCCACAGGTCGAGTTGCGGACGTGCCGGGTTGGGAGAATCAACACAAACGCCAACTTATGGACCCATCCGAGGAAAACTCATGGGTGGTGGTCAACACCGACTCAGCACCCGCGGGGGAGCAACCGCGTCCGGTTTTAGCCGGAGTGGAAAACCCGAAGCTTGAAGCAGAACAGCTTCCCCTGGAAGGTTTGGTGTGCTCACAGCCCCTTCCGTTGCTGATCGACGTTCGGGTTCGAATCCGCCCATGCCGCAGTGCCCTCAATCGGAGTGATATCTGCGATTACACGCTTAACTGTTATGGTGGCTGCCTCCACGGCTGCATATATTGCTACGCCCGATACATGGAGCGCTTCTACCCCCATGAAGAACCCTGGGGGAAATTTGTTGACGTCAAGCTCAACATAATTGAGGCCCTGCGAAGACAACTACGGCGGTTGCCGCGGGGAAAAGTTTTTGTCAGCAGCGCCTGCGATGGATGGCAACCGGTGGAGAATTGGTTTGGCCTAACACGTCGGGCAATTCAGCTTTTGCTCCGGGAGGGCTTCTCTGTCAGCATATTGACCAAGAGTGCGTTGGTCCTTCGCGACTTGGAGCTTTTTGCCATGGAGCGGGTAACAGTTGGGGTGTCGCTTAGCACCGTGGACGACAAACTGGCACAACTGTGGGAACCTGGGGCAAGCCCGCCCTCGGCCCGCCTTGGAGTAATTCGGGAAGCGGCCGCGCGCGGGATCCGCACAGTTGTGATGATTGCTCCCGTGCTTCCCGGCTTTTCCGATACTTTTGCCGACTTACATCGGCTGGCCGAGTGGTCCTTTGAGGCAGGGGCAAGCGAGATTTGGGTCGACGCACTTAACCGTCGCCCCAAAGTGTGGGAGAGCATTGCCGGATTCCTTCAGCACAATTTCCCAGAGCTACTCCCCGCCTACAGGAGCGTACTTTTTGATCAAAGAGCTCGTCGCCGCTACCTTAGTGGGCTGCGGCGCACTTGTGTCCGCGTTGCCCAGACCCTCGGGACTGCCAACCGAATCCATCTTTGCTTTGCTGATTGATGGAAAGCGAATATCAACGTGCGTTAAGCTGGCTTTGCCGATGTGGGGAACAGTTTGGATGATTCCAGCCAACTAGTGCCTCTGATGGCCCGGCGCACTGAAGTGCCCGCGATCTGTTTGAGGACCACACGGAAGCTTGATTTCCGGGTTGCCGACCTACCTACGTACGCTTCTTCGGTTAAAGGCCGAGCGTAAGAAGGCTTCGGAGTATTTTGCTCATTTATGAAGGGTTACCTCACGCTTCAGCGGGCAAAGTTTTTTAGCTCTGTCATCTTCCCGAAACTACAGGGCGACCTTCTCCGCCGAAGACGGTCCGGCATCGCGGGGAGAATTGTCGTGCTTTGCGGAGACCATGGCGCTTCCAGCGCCTTCGGGGGTAGCGGATAAAGCCTCGGCCTCCAGCAATTGCACAAGCTTGGCTACGCACAGTTGGTTTACGCTGATCCCGCGGCGTGCAGCCTCCCGGGCAAGTTCTGCATGAACACTCTCCGGAACTCGCACAGTGATGATTTTCACAGGTTGCTCGGCCCGTCGGCGGCGGAGCTTGCGCCAGGTTAGGGCCGCAAACATCCTCTGAATCTCGCCATAGGCTTTGCTACGGCGAAACGCCGTTTGGGCCTCCGGGGTGGTGAAAAGTCGATTAATGAGTCCCTCCGGCCCCAAAATGGCTCGGTAGAAGTCGGGCCAGCACGAACGCTGCTCGAAGAGCCGCCGGGCTGCGCAGAGGACCTCCTCCACCGCCGCCGGATCAACAAAGGCAGCTTGAGTACTCGCAGAGGTCGGGACAGAGGCACCCTGGCCCACGAGTGCTGCCGTGCTTTCATGCCCGGTAGATTCCTCTCCTATTCCGCTCAGTGTGAATGCTTGGCTTTCGCCCTGCGTCATCATGATCGCTCCTCCTTAACCGGTAACGTTCCGATGCAGTAAGTGGGTTGCGCGCCCTCAGCTCCGGAGTAGCCAACATCCGCTGCCCACACGAATCGGCAGTTTCCGCTTGCATTCTGCTTGCGCAAGCAAGGTGAAACTGCGGGTGAACAAAGATGTGCTGGTTGCGGAGAAGAGTTCCGTTGGCACGGAGAAAAAGGATTATGCAAAACCGAGTGTATATCCCCTTGTCCTGGGGGTGTGCACTTTACGTACCCTTTAGTGGGTGGGATAAGTTAACTCCATGGCCATTCGACCGATGAACATTCCAAATTGAACGGAAGAGCCTCCGGCTACACAAATAAGCCGCGGTGGGGAAGCAGTAAGTATCTCCTCACGAGAAAACTTTAAACCACGATCCCTCTTAACCTTCCGCAAAAATTCCCAAATTCCAACTGTCCTATTCGGCGAGCTACAGGGCCCTCACCCTGACAAGACGAAGCGCATAACCCATTAACCGACATCAACTTACATATTTTCCCTTAAGCACCTGCCCCGGTACTTCGTTTGTACGTGTCGGCTAATGGGCTCTAAAGCATCCCCTCCGAAATAGGGGGATGTCTACACCTTGTTGTAAACCAAGCCGACGTTTGCTGGGTGATGCCACCTTTTGGCAAGCTTTCCAAGGCTAAAGTTCATTCGAATGCAAACATCCCGCTATTGCTCGGTAGGTGCGGTTACTGCGGCGTGACCAGCGAAGTCCTACCGCGTCTAACTGCGGTGGTTGGTGAAGAGCTTTTCAACCCGAGAACTCGGTGGCCCGAATAAGCCGCAGCGCCTTTTTTCACTGCCCGGACCTGCGGCGTTGCGAATGCCCAAAGACACGAAATAAAACGAGAGAGCCTGCTACAAATTCGCTCGCGCTTCCTCCCGCTGCCGATCGTGGTCAAGGGGGATTTCATCCGAGCCGGTCGCCAGAAGGAAGATGTCCTCCAGCGAAGGTTCCTCTTCCGCGAAGCTATAAATCGGGACCTCAGAGCTGACCAGCCGGCGCAGAAGTCCTGCAAGGTCCTCATCACTTCCTTCGAACTCGAAAGTGACCACCCCGTTTTGCGGCAGGACCCACCGAAGCCGCGGCATCGATTCGATAGCTTGAAGCACCGTGCCGGCGTCCCGCCCAAAACGAATATGAACTCGGCGTACCGGGCGAAGCTGCTGGGCCACCACAGGCAGCGGACCTTTCAAAAGCAATTTTCCGCGGTGAATGATTCCCACGGTAGTAGACCAGTCGGCCAGCTCAGCCAAGATATGACTGGAAATAAGGATCGTCTTTCCGGCATCTTTGAGCTCAAGCAAAAGCCGTCGCAGCTCGATCCGCGCACGCGGGTCCAAACCGCTGGCAGGTTCGTCCAGAATCAGGACCGGCGGATCATGAATCAGCGCCTGCGCCAGCGATAACCGTTGCTTCATACCCCGTGACAGGCGAGTGACGTACTCATTCCACACTCCCCCGAGTTCAAGTCGCTCTGTTACCCACTCCACAGAACGTTTTCGCAGAGGAAGCGGGATGCGATGGAGCTCGGCAAAAAAATTCAAGAAGTCCTTGACCCGCATCCCCAGATAGGCACCGAAAGTGTCGGGCATATAGCCCAGGACACGGCGGACGGCCAGTGGCTCGCGGACTACGCTGTGCCCCCCAACCCAGGCTTCTCCCTCACTGGCTTTGATGAGAGTAGCCAAAAACCGAATAGTGGTCGTCTTCCCGGCTCCATTTGGCCCCACAAAGCCGAAGATTTCGCCCGGCTCGATCACCAAATTGAGGTGATCTACCGCCACACGGTTGCCATAACGCTTCGTGAAGTTGACCAACTTTATCATTGCTGGCTTCAGCTTCCAGTGCTACCACGCGTAGATTTGGCAGACATTAAACGCTGCCTACCTATGAGTTACAATCACATATAAGAATTGCAGCAGGCCGGTTGATTTTAATTCTGAAATAAACTTGCTAGCATATCCGGGGCATTTGCTCGCCGGATAACAGATCGACGATCCTGTCGGTCCCCCACGGGCCACGAGCTACCACAACGCCCGGGTGATCAGAAACGCAGCGGCCGATGATTGCGGCCTGGTGCCCCCCAGGTAACTCCCGCAGGATAGCCTGAGCGCGCTCGGCATCCTTGGCAGCTACAAAGGCAACCAAACGCCCTTCGCAGGCCACATACAGTGGATCCAGCCCTAGAAGCTCGCATGCCGCCGAGACTTCCTGGGAAACCGGGATGGCAGATTCTTCGAGCACGATCCCCAGGCGGGCCTCCGCGGCAATCTCGTTAAGTGCCGCAGCCAATCCACCGCGAGTGAGATCACGCAAGCAGCGGACGTCAACACCCTGGTGAAGTAACGCTTTCACGTGAGCGTGCAATGGGGCACAATCGCTTTCGATCGTTCCCTGGAACTCAAGCCCCTCTCGCACCGAAAGAATGGCTATCCCATGCCTACCGAGGTCGCCGCTTACAACGACAGCGTCGCCAGGCTGGACGCGGTGCGGTCCGACCACCACCCTGCTGGCAAGGAGTCCTACTCCGGTAGTGGTGATGAACACTCCGTCGCCCTTGCCTTTATCCACGACCTTCGTATCCCCAGTGACGATAGAGACACCGGCCATTTCGGCTGCTTCCTGCATTGACATCACCACCCGCTCCAAGTCCCTCATGGGAAACCCTTCTTCCAGAATAAACGCAGCCGCTAAGGCAATTGGCTCGGCACCGGACACGGCCAGGTCGTTCACCGTGCCAAAAACGGCCAGTCGCCCGATGTCGCCCCCAGGGAAAAATAAAGGCCGGACCACGTAACCGTCGGTGGTTATAGCCAAGCGAGCACCCGGAATCGAAAAGACAGCACTGTCGTGGCTCCCCAGAGGCAGTTCGGCAGTCAAGGCAAGCCTCCGGGAGAATACAGGCAGGAATAAGCCCCGGATTAGTTCCCGCATGAGGCGTCCGCCACCTCCGTGTGCAAGTTGTACTTCTGTATAGTGAACCATCGGAAGTGGACAGCTCACACCCTGTGGCCAAAAACTCGTCACTCTGCTTTCCCCTTCCCTACTTTTTTGCCTTATGCTTCCAAGCTATCGTTTTTCCATAATACCAGTCTCATGAGTTTCTGCCTGTCACCAAGGCCATGCTTTCCCCCGAGCCTACTTTGGCACTTGCCCCCGAGCATCCGAAGCCGTCGGCACACGACGATATCGGTAGTAAGCCGCACAAGCCCCCTCGCTAGAGACCATGGGAGCCCCCAAAGGATGTTCCGGGGTGCACTGAAGGCCAAAGAAGGGACACTCACTCGGGCGGGCCTTTCCCTGGAGAACAAGTCCTGCCAGACATCCGGCGGCTTCCTCGCGCACGATCTCGCTAAGTCGGAAGCGAATCTCTGCGTCAAACTGGCGGAATTCTTCCCGCAGCCGCAGACCACTCCGAGGCAAGAGCCCCAGCCCACGCCATTTGCGATCCGTCACCTCGAAGACACGAGCTACCATCTCCTGTGCCACCCGATTTCCCTCAGGGCGAACAGATCGATCGTACTGAATTTCCACACGTGCTTCTCCAGCCTCTAATTGACGCACACACATCTCGATTCCCTGAAGGATATCAAGTGGTTCGAAGCCAGTAACCACAATAGGCACCCGGAAGCGTTGACAAATTGGCTCGTACTCCTCAATCCCTGAAATGGTACATACATGCCCGGCAGCCAAAAACCCATCGATTTTTGCGCCGTCATGGAGCATCGCTTCGATGGCCGGCGGCACCAGAACGTGCGCGACGAGAAGTGAAAAATTTGTCAATTTGCGATGGTACGCATGAAGCACGGCCATGGCATTGGCAGGGGCTGTCGTCTCAAATCCCACAGCGAAGAATACAACCTCGCGGGTGGGATTCTTCCGTGCGATTTCCACGGCATCAAGCGGCGAGTACACTACCCGAACATCGGCACCTCGCGATTTGGCAGTAAGCAGGTCGCTTTCACTTCCCGGCACACGAAGCATATCACCGAAGGAGCACAGAATCACCCCAGGCTGGCTTGCCACTGCAACTGCGCGGTCGATCAGCTCGACAGGCGTGACACACACAGGACATCCTGGGCCATGAACTAAAGTCAAGGCGGACGGAAGCAACTGGTCCAAGCCAAACCGCAAGATGGCATGGGTTTGGCCGCCGCAGATTTCCATAATTGTCCACGGCTTGGTGGCCACCGCGGCGATCTGCCCGGCTAACGCTTTGACTTTCGCCGGGTCCCGAAATTCATGCACAAATTTCATTATTTCTTCCCTTTCATTGCCGACCGAAGAGCGTGTTTCCCTTATAACGAGGGTTTGCCTGAGCCTACAGAAACACTTTTTAAACTCGCCGTTAGCGCCCTCGCCCGGCAAAATTTACCCCTGTCGAAGATTCATTCCGTTGGCTTCTCAACCCGCGGTTAAGCCGAAGCGGCGGCAAACTGCGGTTTCAAAACGGTACCTGCTAAGTCCCCCTTTGCGACTCAGGAGCTGCCCCATTTTCCTCCGAAAGACTTTCGGCAAACTCTCGTAAGGTATCTAGCATCTCGGCAGCCTCCGCCTCATTCAAAATACTAATGGCAAACCCCACGTGGACAACCACATAGTTCCCGACTTTTACCTCTGGTGTGTATTCCAGGCAGATCTCCTTGAAGATCCCACCAACCTCGGCCCGGCCCATCAATAGCCCGTCCTTGTGGTAAATGTCCGTAACTTTTGCGGGAATTCCTAAACACATCTCGTTTTTCCTACCAATGTCCAATGCGTCCAGCTCGCGAGTTGCTCAAACTCATCTTGCCTCTTAACCTCTTGCGCCAGGTTGAAGGCCTTGGCCCCGGGTTGTAACCTGCTCTGCCATCGTGGCGGCCTTGGCACAATTCTAGGCAGTGTGAGGCAATACTTTGACTGGGCCTTTTTTCATGAGAGAAGCCGCCACTGCCAGCTGCCCCAAGGCGATACCGCCATCGTTTGGGGGGAAAGCCTCCGGCCAAAAGACGCGGAATCCTTGGCCTTCCAATTTGTCCACAAGTAATTGACTTAGCACGTTATTCTGAAAACATCCGCCAGCGATAACCACCGTACCGACGCCGACCCGACACGCCACCTCACACGCCGCTTCGGCCAATGCTTCGTGAAAGGCCCAGGCAATCACTCCACGGGGGATCTCCCCGATTAAATCGGCAAGAATCCCCTGGATCACAGGCTCCCAATCGAGGACAAGAGGGTCACCGTCCTGCAGAACAAACCGATAACGGGCAGAAGTTGACCCTGAGGCAGCAGACTCCAACTCCATCGCCGCCTGCCCCTCGAAACTCACTTGCGCCGACAAACCCACAAGGGCAGCCACGGCATCGAAAAGCCGTCCTACACTACTGGTCCAAGGACAATTGAGGCCCCGCTCAAGCATCTTTAAGACGATAGCAAACTCTCCTGGTTCAAAAAGCATTCCGCAGCGATCGAAGCCCGCCGACAGCTGGGAGCGAAAGGCAAGTCCCAAGGCCGATCGTCTCGGCTGCCTGACTGCCTTCTCGCCTCCGGGGAGTGGGAACGCACGGAATGTGGCCACACGGCGGAATGAGGATAGCTGGCATAGTAAAAATTCGCCACCCCAAAGAGTGCCGTCTGCTCCATAACCAGCACCGTCCCAAGCGATCCCAAGAACCGGTCCTTCCAGGCCGTGTTCCGCCATGCATGCGGCTATGTGCGCATGATGATGCTGTACAGGTAAAAGAGGTATTTCCCATTCCTTCGCAAGCTTACGGGCATAGTGCGTGGACGCATAATCCGGATGCAAATCGCATGCAATCCCCACCACCTTTACGCCATAGAATTGCAAAAGATCGTTGATTGCCCGTTCATAAACAGCAAGGCTTAAGCTGTTATCCAAGTCGCCGATATGACTACTAAGCACGGCCACAGAGTCAAAAAGCAAACCTACCGTGTTTTTCTGGTGAGCCCCTACAGCCAGGAGGCTTGCTCCACTAGAAGCCACTTTAATCGGCAACGGAGAAAACCCTCTGGCCCGCCGCAAAAGCTGCAGCCTATTGCGAAAGACTCGGGCTACCGAGTCATCCACTGGGCGGACTATCGGGCGATTGTGAACCAAGAAAACATCCGCGATTCTCCCCAGACGGTGAAGGCCGTCTTCCACCGTAAATGCCATTGGTTCCTCACTAAGGTTGCCGCTTGTGCAGACCACAGGTCGGCCGATTTCCTGAATCAAAAGATAATGCAGCGGGGAGTAAGGTAGCATGCACCCTAAATACGGATTCCCGGGCGCTACCTGAGTAGCAATTGGCGGATGACCGGCCAGCGGCTGACTTCTCCGCCGAACCAGCAAAATCGGCGCCTGAGGAGCTTTCAGCCACGTCTCTTCCACGGAGGAGAGGACGCCATACGCTCGAATCGAATCCAGTGACGGAAACATCAAGGCAAAAGGTTTATGAGGTCGAGCTTTTCGCTGCCTTAGCTCGTCAACAGCTTCGGGCGAGGTAGCATCCACGATCAGCTGAAACCCACCCAACCCAAGAAGAGCAAGAATTCGCCCCTGGCGGACGGCTTGGGCCGCACGATTGAGTGCCTCCTCCCCTGCCGCCAGAGGCACCCCAGTGCCGGCAAGAAGTGCCACCGATGGCCCACAATCAGGACATGCGATCGGCTGAGCATGAAAACGCCGATCCTGCGGATCTTCGTACTCCTTGCGGCAAGCGGCACACAGCGGAAAGCCCGCCATGCTCGTATTAGGACGATCATACGGCAAGGCCCGAATCAACGACCACCGCGGACCACAATTGGTGCAGTTTGTAAACGGATAACGATACCGACGCTCTTTTGGGTTCGTAATCTCGGCCAAGCAGTCAGCGCAAATTGCCAAATCGGCTGGGATAACCGGAGCGTGCTTAAGCGGCCTGTTACTTGCGCGGATTTCAAAGCACCCCTCTTCTGCGACCCTGGGAATTGACATCACCTCAAAGGCTTCAATCTTCGCCTGGGGCGGTGCCTCCGCGAGCAAGCAGCGGCAAAATTCCTCGATACGATCCGTACTGCCCTGTACTTCGATACGGACACAGGATGATTCGTTCCGGACAAAGCCGGTCAGTCCCAACCGCTGTGCAAGCTGGTAAACAAAGGGACGAAACCCGACGCCCTGGACGATCCCCCGAACGATCACTGCCATCCTTGTCCCTGGGGGACTCATGGGTGCTCCTTCTGTCCGGTCACTAGTTTGCAAAGAGCTCGTCACAGTATGCACGTTCGCACCAAAGCTCGATTCCGCAAAGTTCACTCCCTCACCGAGCTTTGCAAGGGCTCCCAATTAGGTTATGGGGTTAATGGACACTCGACTTCGACTTCCGCGGCAAAACACGGACTTTCTGCAGTTTTGGAACTCAAGCTCCCAATGAACTTCTGCCGCACACCTATTCTCGGGTATCAAAAAATCCTCCGCGACCGGTGGGCAATCCAATACTTGCCAGGTCCTCCCCTCAAGCGGGGCGTACCTTTCGCGAAGGTTCCGCCGGCTATCCTCCGGGGGATAAAAGTGAGGATTTGTCCCATAGGGAAGCGACAAAATAGCGTAGCGAATCACCACGCCGGCAGCATTTTTCCGGTGGGCAATCATCTTCCACCTCGACTGCTCAGCTCCCACGAGCCTAATTGCTGACACAACCGAACGTAATCCGTGGGCTTGCCGACAGCCGAAGCAATTAATTGTAAACCGTTCACTTTTTCTAAATAGGGCGAAAAGAACCCCTACCAAGAGGTATCCGAAAACCACCCTTTGGATGGGATCTCCTCAGTGGATGATAAGCTCGGACGAAATCGTGCGAGCCGAACCACAAGCTTTTCATTGGGTCATGCCTCGTGGGGCGGGAACCGGCCGATCAAGTGCCCAGAAAATGGCATTCACCAGCAGTTGGCGAAACACCGGATTGTCGAAATCTTTGGGATGGCCCAGAGAGGTGTAAAAGACCCGACTATTCCCGTAATGGCGAACCCATGCAACTGGCTCGGTCCGGCTAGCTGCTTCACCCATCATCAGGATGGTTGCATCCTCCCGAATTGGAGAAGTCAAGTACAGTGTTCCCTCGCTTGGAAATCGCTCGTGAGGAAGACCCTTTAGGATGGGATGGTCGCCGCGCTCCGGGAGAATCCAAATGGTACTTCCGCCTCTGAGCGTGTGCCCTTGGTAATTTCCGCCCAAGACCTCGCGGTCGAACTCCGGCCACTCGGCACAGCCTGCCGGCCTCTGCCCCCGTAGCACGAAGGCATGACTTGCCGTGCGAAGGGCCACCAAGGGTTTGCCCGACTGTAAATAACGGCGAACGGCTTCCAATTGATCTTCCGGCGGCGCCAAGCGACGCACATACAGCACCAGGCAATCGGCCGCTGCCAACTGCTCGATCCCCCAGAAATAGTTCGTGCCCTGTCCGTGGATGACGCTGGTGTAACAGTCGAATTGGTCGGTCAAATAGTGGGCAAACTGGGGCAGAAGCCTATCCGCTTGATAGTGATCATCGCTCACCAAAAACGCGACGTGAGGCCGATTGTCCTCTTTAAAACGGAACGCTGGTTCCCCAAGAATGTCGGCCGAGGTAACTGTCGGGCACCAATACCGCTCGATGTGCTCTACCACTAACTCGGTCCCCCGCACATGCCGAACATACGGCGGCCGCGCCGGGTTGTACATACTATCAGTCATATCCCGGACCAACACCACTTGAAAACCCTGCCCTACCAATTGTCGGATGCCAAACGGACGGCCGAGTACGCACATATTTGTGTGCACACCCATAAAAAGGATATTCTCAATCCCGTGCTGCTTGAGAAGATAGATGACTTCAAACCCGTCGCCGATGGCGTCCTCTGGGCAGATCTCCAGCAAATCGTTTTGACGAGTCCAATTTCGTTTGGCCTCATACCCTGGGTCCGGACATGGATCAGTATCATCGATCGGCATGGGCCCTTCTCGCTCCGGATCATGTTTGCACCACGGGAGTAGGGGAACCTCCGTGGGAATTTTCGGCGCCGCAAGCGCCCGCTGCCGCTCGGGGCGGTCTTTATAATAGTCCATGGTATCGCTGGGCGAGTGAATGATCAGCACCCCTTGATTTCTTAAAACATGAAGCAGCTGGTTCATCCGCGGCGACATCTCGTTGACACGCCTGGCTGCCGACGGACAGGAATGGTTATCCCACATGTCACAGACTATCGCGGCGGTCTTGTGCGGATCCCAAAACACGGTCCGGTAACGGATTTCCTCCCCGGGCCCCTCCGGGCTCAATGTGCGGAACCTTGTGTATAAAGCAAGCTTGCCTTGTTTGGCTGAGGCGAAAGTATCGGCTGGCAAGTTCTTGCCTTCTTGAGCGGAGAAAACTTCGCACCCGAAAGCAACCACGAGGACCAAAACTGACGCCACTGTTTGTTGCTGCCGCATCCCGTGGCTCCTCTTCTTCAACCCGCGCTTAGCGACCTAACCGCCTGGCCCGCAAACAGGCAAGCCTACAGCTCTTCCGGCGAAAGTCATTCCCGAGCCGACAATCTCTTACAACGATTCAAGCATTTCACCCGCTCCCATTGGGGCCAAGGCCTAGCTTTTGATTTGAGACCAGCCTCCCGAGCCGGTGTTCCAGAGGTGTGCGGGCTTTTTCTTCTTCCGCGTGTGGCACTCCTCACCGCTTTTGCCAAATTCAACCTTATTCCCAAAACGCCTTTAGCCCCTTTATTTCAAGCATTGCCCCTACCGCAACCACTTCTCCCGAAGACCTTTTCTTCTAGGACAAACCAGTCAAGAAAGCTAACTTGAGCCCCACACATGCGAACATTTCCAATCGTCCCATCCAGCCTCGGGCAAAAGGTCACGAGCTGGCAAACACAAGTGCAAGAGCCTTTTGTCTGTATTTTGTATACGACTCGTACGTTCCCTGGAGCCAGATCACCACCCACACTTCAGGCTCAGCAACAATAATCGGCCGCAGATTATCTTCCTCGGAATTAGAGGTCAAAGGTTGCCATCTCCAACTAGCTCCCGCATCCATCGAATGCCCCAAGAAGAGCTCCCATCGGCGCTTTCCACCAACAAGGAGTGGCTCGCCTGTCACTGGATCGGAATTGGTGGAGATGACCACGATATTGGGATCGCGCGGATGAATCGCTGCCAAGCCAGTGTACTCTGGCTCGGCTGGATAGAGCCTAGACCCAGCAAATGCCAAATGAAAATCTACCCATTTCTGGCCATCCCACCGGGCAAATCGGTAGGCATGATTCAGCCCGCGGCGGCCTGTCTGTCGAGGTACTGGGTCGAGGATCACCGAGTACACAACACTGGGCCGACCGTTGGCGTCAAGCTCAAGATCGGCAGGCCAGGCTGCTTGATCCTGACCGGCAAGAAAAATCCTAGTAAACGCCGTGGGTGGGGGCACTTGCCCGCGAAATGGATCCTCGCAAACAACCGTTCCATCACTCCGGCAAAGTTTCCCTCTCCTAACCATTCCATGAAATAAACTGGTGTTCATACTGTTGGGATGACCTTCGCTCATGACAAAGTGGATCGTGTCGCGATCATTTCCCTTGTACTTCACATAAGGCCTGACACGCGGGGAACCACCGTCAACCAGCCGTCCGAGGAGTAGCCAACTGCGGCCCAAATCGTCGGAAATCATCACATTGGGATCCCACTGATCAGCCCGCACAAAGTTGTACACGCGCCCAAGCGGGCCTTCATCGCGAAGAAAGCAGAGGTTGGAATAAGTTGCCCCCGCCGGGTGCTCGAAAAGTTGCTCCGGCTCCCATTCAGATGGCTCGCCCGGCCCCTTTGTTACGCGAAACCGGCTGAACCGGTCTGTGCCATGTTTCGTATACGCAGCAAGCACGCGACCATCCGGCAATACCAGCAAAGCGGGTGCGTTGTGATCGTCCGTTTCAAGCTGCGGATGGAGAATATGAACACTGGCCTGCTGGGTAGCCAGGTCATAAACGGTGACCGTTATATCACCCTGAGAGCTGACACCCCCGAGCCATATCTTTTCCCGGTGGAGAATAGCACGCTCATCCTGAAACCAACACCAGCTTGTGTCCTCGTTGAGGACTATTGGCTGCCGATAAACAGTAACGAAGGGGGGCTGCGCGCTGGCCGCAGCACTGGAAATCCCGAGCACACCGATCACAAGCTTCCACCACCACACATGCTCAGGGGCTCTCATCAAGCTTATCTCCCACATATCTCTTGGAGGTTATCTCCCACATATCTTTTTCGATCGAGCCTCAAGACTGCCAACGGGAGGCCAATCGTTGCGAACTTCACCCCGCTTTGGCATTAATCCGGTTCTAGCGTGGAAAACGGCACCGGAGGAGGAACTGGCTTCCCGGCCGGATTGTAGCCCCCCCATTCCTTAGCCACCCGCAGAAAGTTGCTGACTATTCGCCTGGAAGTTTCGGGAGTTCCCGGTAACTCAATGTGAAACTGTGCGGCATAGATGTATCGATCCGCCAGCCGAAGACACTGGTTTTCCGTCAAACCCGCAGGACCCTTGGTGACAATCCGCACCCACCCCTCCGGAACGTAGGCAATCTCACCGTAATGAGCTTCCATTGTCTCGAAAAGCTCTGGCACCCCATCAAAAACCGGATCTTGTGCGACCAATCGCACTTGGTACTTTCCCCGCTCCCCAATGTTTTTACTATAGTCTCCGCAAGGGGCAGGGCCCGTATGGCCGATATGTTTGTACACGGGTGCCAGGGGCTTCTGAGGATCACGACATCGCGGGCAATCCCATCGGCCCCCCGTACCATGTTCCCACAAAATAGCTAAGACCTGGGCACCACCGCAAGCCCCCCAGAGGGGCAGGTTGCGGCTCTTAAACACCTGCTCGAAGCCGCGCCAGGTTTCAGGCGGCACCTGGCACCACTCGGTGACGCTGCCCGTTAAAAAGCCGCACAAAGGGCGAGGTTCTGTCGCCACGAACACTTCGTCAACATCTCGATATGAAACCTGTTGAAAGCGGAGATCTTTCCACTCGGGACATTCACGGATCAGCTGAACAAAAAGTTGCGGATTATCCGGAGGCTTCATTACCTTGACGTCCGTGAAGATGATCACCGCCCAATCAGGAAACTCGATCGCCGCATCCACACTCGGATAGACTTCCACCTCGCGAAGCACCGGGCAAGTTCCTTCCCAGGCGCGAATCCACAATCGAAGCGCTATCAATTCCCGGGCCCGGGCGAGCCGATGAATTCGATACGTTCTCTTTTCGCAAACAATACGGGTCTCCGCCAGCTCCTCCCAATGCTCACCGTCAACGCTTCCTTGCCACACGTACTCCGTGGGAGCCTGGCGAAGCGTCAGTTCTCCGTCGCCGTGAATTTGGAGGATACTTCCTACCAATTGCGGTGAGGGAAAACGAAGGCTCCACCAACATTCGCCGATGCCCTCTTCAGGCTGCCAAAGCGATTGCGGATCGACCGAAAATCGCTCCCCATCTATTGCCCCACGAGGTGTAGTCTGTTTACTCGAACAACAAGCCTCTGCAACCCCCCGAAGCGGAGCCACCTGCGCCCCAGCCCATAGGCCGATGCCAAGTATCATGAGCAGCGCAAGGCAAAGTCCTCTTCCCCATATTTTAAGATGACTGGTTCTTCCAACTCCCACCGCGTTTCCTAGAAATCGCATCGGTCCTGATCCTTTAACGCATGGTTGAGCTTTCTTCTGATACGCCCGTCTCGGGTGTGGCGTGCAGAAGCTATTAGCCTGGTGCGGGCTGACTCCTTGGGCTAAAGAACCACAACCTTACCACGGGCAAGAATTCCCCACTGCCACACGTCCGGGCGCGACCCCCTAGCCAATCCCCAGTATCAGCCTTTACATCCCAAGGCCCCTGTGTAGCCCGGCGACAAGGGATAGTCAAGTCGCTCACCTCGGCAGACGCTATCGCCATTGCCCATCAACCTATGCGAGAATGAAATAACGCCGCCAAAGGGAATAATTCCCCGTGATACCCCGCGTGCTTAACCCGGTTGTGGAAAAGAGCGCAGAAAGCTAAAATAACGGCATTTTTGAAAATGGCGAGCTAATCATGCGAATTGCTGGATATGTGCAACAAAACGCCTAGCTAGCGGAGGCCCCAACTTATGAGCCACGGGGCATAAGTCGACTAATTCGAAAAGTGTGACCTCTGACGCGTGCAAAGGCGATTATAAAGGTGCTCTCCGCCCTTGCGAGTAAACAACTTATGTGAAATCTGCAGAGCTAAACATCCCTTTCCGACGTGAGGTTGGCAATGGCTGCTGTGGCAACATTTCCTAAAGAAGAGACGATTCAATCACACCGGGGCGATGTTTTACGTATTGCTGTCATCCCGGGAGACGGGACAGGCCCGGAAGTGGTGGCCGAGGCTCTGAAGGTCCTCGATGCCGTGGCAAAAATCGAGAACATTCATTACGAGACAAAGCACTTCGACTTTGGTGGTGATTACTACCTTAAAACTGGCGAGGTCCTCCCTCAAGGGGCCTTGGAGGAATTGGGGAAATTCCCCGCCATTCTTCTCGGAGCTATTGGTCATCCAAAGGTGCCACCGGGCATTCTCGAGCGTGGCTTACTTTTAACACTTCGCTTTCACTTTGATCAGTACATCAATCTTCGGCCCGTTAAGTTGTACCCGGGGGTACAAACCCCGCTTGTGGGAAAAGGTCCGGAGGATATCGACTTTGTCGTGGTCCGGGAAAACACTGAGGATCTTTATTGCGGCATGGGAGGCTTCTTCAAGAAGGGAACCCCCGACGAAGTTGCCACGCAAATTGCCATCTACACCCGTAAGGGTTGTGAACGTTGCATACGCTGGGCTTTTGAATACACGCGAAAACGCAACAAGAAGCGAAAGCTAACCTTGGTGGCTAAGACCAATGTGCTCACGTACGGGCACGACCTGTGGTGGCGCACTTTCCAAGAGGTGGCGCAAGAATATCCCGACATTCAGACCGACTATAACCATGTAGATGCCTGCTGCATGTGGATGGTAAAAAACCCGGAACAATATGACGTCATTGTCACTACCAATATGTTCGGGGATATCATAACCGACCTGGCTGCCATCATCCAAGGTGGGATGGGAGTGGCGGCCGGGGCCAATATTAATCCTGAGCCCGGTGGCACTAGTATGTTCGAACCGATGGGCGGCAGTGCGCCCAAATACGCCGGGCTTGGCATCATTAATCCCATCGCGTGCATTGCTGCGTTAGCCATGCTGTTAGAACACTGTGGCTACCCGCGTGCGGCGGACCGAATACAGCGAGCTATCGAAATCGTCACCGGCACCAGAATGAAAAGCCAGGCCGCCGGGCAGATGGGCTACTCGACAAGTCAGGTGGGCGACCTTGTGGCAGAAGCCCTGTCCGCCAAATAACGAGGGTGCAAGAAAAGCACCTGCCGATGACCCCCTTGCTTGAGCACCGAGCAAAAATGCCATTGTTTTAGCCGCGGGCTCAGATTCCTTTTGAAAGAGTGTGAGGAGTGTCCTTGGTCTCAAGTCGTTTACTCCATTGTTAGGGCATGCCATTTCAAACTTTGCGTCCTCCTCAGCGGCCGATTGAAGCCATGCTTAGCCAGCTTCTTGACTGGGAAACGCCTCGCAGCCAAAAACAGGTCCCCTAGCAACATTTAGAACCAGTGCATTACACACTCAGCAACCAATATCAAGCGAGAATGTAAAGGCCCGGAAACGAGGACATCGATCCATGGCATTGGGAGAGCGAATCCAAAAGCTTTTTGACCTTTCCGGTCGGGTGGCTTTGGTCACAGGTGGAAGTCGGGGTATCGGCCGCGCAATTGCCGAGGGTCTCGCCGACGCAGGTGCTGATCTCTGCATTTGCGCAAGAAAGGAGGAATCGCTCCAAAACGCAGCACAGCAGATGGCTTCCCAGACAGGTCGTCGGGTGGAATGGATCGTGGCCGACGTCTCCCGAAGAGAACAGGCCGAGTCGGTCGCCAAAGAAGCCCTCGCGCGTCTCGGAAGAGTAGACATCCTAATCAACAACGCGGGGTGGAACATTCCTCAGGCAATCGACGAAATTCGCGACGAAGATTGGGACTACCTCCTTGAGCTGAATCTCACGAGCGTGATGGCGCTGACGCGAGCGTTGGTCCCTCAGATGAAGGCTCGTCACTGGGGAAGGATCATCCATATCTCCTCGATCATGGGGCTTGCCAGCACGCCCAAGAGGAATGCTTACTCCGCCACCAAAGGTGCCTTAATTGCCATGGCCAAAGCCACAGCGCTTGATTTAGGGCCTTTCGGCATCACGGTCAATTGCATCGCCCCGGGCCCGATCGCCACGGAAATGCCTATGTCCATTCTTTCGAAAGACCAACAGGATGCGCTGGCCGCCCGAACTGCCTTAGGGCGCTGGGCTGATCCCGAAGAACTTGTCGGAGCGGCACTGCTTTTGGCTAGTGAGGCTGGCAGATACATAACCGGCACCTGTATAGTAGTTGATGGGGGCGCTCTTGCAAGAATTTTTTAGCCGCCTTGCGAGAATCTTTTCTTGTTTAGTTGTCTTTTCTAACCAGCTTCAAGCCCGGGGGATGGCTAAAAAGTTTGCCCGCTTTTGTTGATCGCAGGCTGAACCCCGCGTACAAGCCGCCAGGCAAAGTCCGCCCCTACAACGAGCCAGCCAAAGCGCACAAACACGCTATGCCTACTTTACTGTGAACATCAATGAAGTCATCTATCCAATTTCAAATGATTGCAAAGGTATGAAAAAAGCGAAATAAAGCGTCCGAAGGGAGAACCTCTTATTAAAGCAGATTACCGGGATGAAGTGGATCCTACTGCAAGATTCGGGGGAGGCGCGGGGATAACCCGGGGGATGCACGGGAACACACTGTGTTTAACCCTCGTCAGTTCTAAGGCATTGGAAACCACGAGCCACTGGCGTATGAAAACCTAGCGAAAAAGGCTCACAAAACCCCTAAACCCCTCTTTAGTGTTATTCCCTCTTTGGTGTTATTCCCTACTGGCTTCCGAAGGAACCAAACAGATGATAGTCGCGGTTGGAAAAAACGGGTTGCTTATGCGACGACCGGGAAGCTACTACTCCGCCTACCACCAGCCTTCACCTCCCCGCGGAAAAGCCGCCTAATCCCCCGCAGGAGTTCCTTGCCACTGCGCACGGGTTTGCCTGTCACCCGAATTCACCCCGCGGCCTTTTAGCGACATATCTTAGGGCCGTCGAAATCGTCTCCCATAAGCGGCTTCCTTTTGTAGCATGTGAGGCGAGGGAAACTTTCGTCCTGTATAGGAGATCTTGCCAAAATTGCGGCATTTACCTGTCTTTAAACCCCAAACTCTGAGAGCTTGACAGCACTAATATTTTTCTGGAATCTCCCAAATTACCCGCGCTTCCAATTTTAACTCAAGGAGCCAAATGAAGGCGTGGTGAGTAGCAGAATAGGGGAGCTTTCCACCCGGCTAACAAACGCTTAGCCGCGCCATGTCATGGTCGCCGGCTGCACCTCAGCTTCCTCCTCGCCGATCGAATTTGCGTAGGATGACTGTTGAACCCACCGTTCGCCGATGGACAACACAAATCCCCGTAACCGTTAAGGTTACCTGGAGAGTTTCGTCGTCTGATACCCGGATGAGTTCCCCAAAATCTATCGGCTCCATTTGGCCGTAAGAAATCTTGACACCCGGCTTTCCCAGCCGATTTTGCGGAAGACGCAACCCCCGCAGTGTGGTAAACTTGGTCAAACCGAAGAGACATTTTGGGCCTCCCAAGAATTTACTCTGTTAACTAGAGTCAAACGGAGGCTGACCGCGGAGGCAAGGCTCCCCCTTTCAACATGGATCCACACTGCGTTTGGTCGTGCTTTACCCTTGGCAACGCCCGAAAATTAGCCCGGCCAAGCCTAAGAGACCTAGTCCTCTGGGCCAAGCCTCAAGAAATAGGCGAACTTCCTTAGAAATTATTGGAAATTCTGTTAGCCGCATAACGTACAACGCGAATCGCAACTTCCGTAGGCGTAAGTCCAGGTCTGAAATGACGGTAACACCCATGATTCCATTTTGTAAAACAAAAGACCGATTCATTGAGCTGCCCAACTTCGGTACGCTGTGGCTGAGTGGGCTGATCGCAACCTTGTTTGCAGTGGTGCTAATCGGATGTGGCCCCTCTTCAGATCGCGCGTGGTGGTCCGACCAAAGCGATGACACCCTGGCGGAGGGGTTACAAAAGCCTTCCGCAGATTCCGGGTGGGTCACACCGGAGGCTCCGGAAGAACGCGGAGAGCCGATGTCCCAGCCAGAGGACTCGTTGGCCGCAACTGGCGCCCCGCCCGCACAGAGAAAGTTAGGCCCCGATCCCGTTGCCGCCGAAAGTCAAACGCGAAGCAAAATCGGCTCCGACACATTTGTGCTAGGGGATCTTCTTGAGGCTTTCACTGCCCCTAGCGCAGAGGAACTTGAAAAAGTCGAGTGGATCGACCAGCCCGTTCTCGACTCGCTTGAATTGCTAAGGCAGCGACAAGCGGCGGAGAAACCACTGGCGTCCGTCGCGGAAGCACTGCGGCTCATGAATGTTTCACCGGAAACTAACTCGAAGATTCTTTCGGCGCTCGGCCGACTTCCTGCCTCCGACAATGAAGTCGATTGGAACGCCACCATACTTCGCCACACCACCGCAGACGTCCGCAGTACCAACCCGCTAATGATCGATTCTAGTATCGAGTTTGACGTGGTGGGACTGACAGGCTTCGGATTATTCAGTTTCGACTGGAATTTCCGGCCTTTTGCGGCCAAGGATGCGGTAATCTCATGGCAAACAAGCAAAGACCGAATGATGGACAAAGTGGTGATGCGACGCGACCTGCGGTGGTCGGATGGCAAACCTATAACCGCACACGATGTGGTGTTTTCTTTTAAAGTCATCATGTCTGATAAGGTGCCGATTCCGGCAATGAGAAGTGGCACGGATCAACTTCGATGGGTTGAAGCTTACGAGGATTACACCGTCGTCTTTTTCCACAAGGCTCCCCTCGCAACTAATGTGTGGAACATTAACTTTGGGGTGATTCCCCGACACATATACGAGCGATCAATCTTTGAAGATCCGACAATGCAGGAAAGTGCTTACCATCGTCGTTTGGAAGACGCCCCGATCTCGGGTGGGCCCTACAAGCTGGTGTCCCGAAGCCGAAATCGGGAGATCGTGCTCGAACGCCGCGAAGATTACTACATGTTCGAAGGAAGACAGGTGCGACCAAAACCGTTTTTCCAGCAGATTCGCTTCAAGGTGATTCCCGACCCCGCCGTATCGTTAATGGCACTGACCCGCGGGGATATTGACGAGATGATGCTCACCGCCGAACAGTGGGTAAACCAAACAAACGATGCACAGTTCTACAAATTAAATACAAAAGTTTATGCCACGGAGTGGACTTACTTCTACTTCTGTTGGAACCTCCAGACACCGTTTTTTAACGATGCGCGGGTTCGGCGGGCTATGGCTTATGCCTTCGACTACGAGGAATTGTTCGATAAAATCCTCTACGGCCTTGCCGAACCGTGCAACGGAATCTTTCATCCAAGCTCTCCTTGGGCACCGAAACCTCCCCTGCCCTTCTTTAAGCAGGACTTGGATAAAGCGGAAGAGCTTTTAGAGGAGGCTGGCTGGCGTGACACCAATGGCAACGGTATTTTGGACAAAATGATTGATGGTCGGCGGGTAGAGTTTGAATTCACCATGTTAACGGCAAATATTCCAGTGCGCATCGCCATCGCCAATCTGATGCGGGAATGCCTGGAGCGGATCGGGATCATTTGTCACGTTCGCCCGCTGGAATTCACGGTTCTGCAGGAGCGAACTCGGAACAAGCAGTTTCAAGCATTCCACGGAGGTTGGGGAACGGGCACGGATCCGGACACTGCCGAAAACATTTGGAAAACAGGAGAAATGCGCAACTTTGGGCTGTATTCCAATCCCGAGGTCGACCGCCTCTTTGAGGAGGGCAAAAGAGAGTTCGACCCGGTGCGAAGGGCAGAAATCTATCAAAAGATCCACCGTATCCTTTACGAAGATCAGCCGTACACTTGGCTTTACTTCCGGCCGGCAATGTACGGCTTCAATAAAAGCCTTCGTGGTTACACCTTCAGTCCCCGCGGACCCTACAATTTTGGCCCGGGTTTCGGATCGATTTACAAGGTCAGGTTTGTGCCGTGACCTCAAACTACGCAGGTCCCCATTCAAGTTTGAACTGTGGACTTGACCCGAGGAAATGAATGCAAGAGTAACCTCTTCTGGGACATTGGAATGGAACAAAGCAAGAAGGCCTCTATTGCTGAATGATGCCCTCGGACCGGGAAGGCGATTCCCAAAGTAGGCCAGACTTCGGAAGGCCGCCTGCGCCGTTTCTGCACACCGTTTCCCGCGTGGCTGCCCGTACCCAACCGATTGAAATCAAGGAAATTGCTGGTGCGCAACTCGATTTGTGGTATGTTGAAAGGCACGGCATAAGGCCATGTTTGGATATTTGGTGCGGCGTATTCTGATTGGCTTGGGGACGCTTATTCTGATAACATTTGTGGTCTATGCTCTCATCCGCAATATGCCTGGCACCCCCATCACGGATCGTCTCATGGAAGCCGACCCCAGCCGGCGATTACGAAAAGAAGACTTAGAACGTCTCATGCGGGCGTATGGCCTTGATAAGCCCTGGTACGTGGCCTACTTCCACTGGATGGGCAACCTCTTGCAGGGAGACCTGGGACGATCGATTTCGCGTAAGCAGCCGGTCACGACGCTCATCGGCGAACGGATCGGCCCCACACTTCTTTTGTCGGCAACATCGCTGATATTAGCCTACCTTTTGGCGGTGCCGCTTGGACTGTATGCATCCGTGCGCAACGGGAGGCCGGACGAACGACTCCTCAGTACCCTGTTGTACATGCTCTATTCACTGCCATCGTTTGTCGCGGCGCTTTTTCTCTTGTCGTTTTTTGCCGTGCGTTTGGCCGGGACACCTTTTGAGCTTCCCTTGTTCGGCATGCATAGCGACCGTTTCCCAGAACTTCCCTTCTACGGCAAGGTACTGGACATCATGCGTCACATGTTCCTCCCAGTGCTGTGTTTCACCTATGGAAGTTTGGCTTATTTTTGCCGGTTCGTTAAATCCAATATGCTGGAGGTAATCCGCCAGGACTACATTCGCACAGCTCAAGCCAAAGGGGTGCCGCCGACGCGAGTGATTGTAGTCCATGCTTTCCGCAACACGCTTATTCCTTTCGTGACTTTGGTGGGCTTAACCATGCCTGGACTGCTCAGCGGGTCGGTAATTCTAGAACAGATTTTTGCTTGGCCCGGCATGGGACGGCTTTTCTTCGAAGCGATTAGCGAACGGGACTATCCCACGATCATGGGGTTGGTACTCATGTTTTCAGTGTTGACACTCGTGGGACAGCTCTTAGCGGATATTCTTTATGCCGTTGTCGATCCGCGAGTGACCTATTCCTGAGAGAGGAGCCGCGGGATCCTTCCCGCGAAGCTCTACGAGGGACCGGGTAAAAATTAAGCTACGTTTCAAATCCCCGCTTCGGCCGGCGCGAGCCAAACTAGCAAGCGATGTAGAAAATTCGGCAGGAAAAAGTGAGGGTCTTGGAAGGAGGTCACTACTTCCGAAACCCCTGGATCTTTACGGAGCACAAAGATCGGCCGTCGCCTAACGGTAAAGCGTGATCAAAAATATGAGGAGTGATGGGTCGGAATGATGTCAACGCCTCGAGGTGGAATCCCAATTCCCCAACGCGATACATCAGCCTTGGCCCCACGAGTGGGCCCTCGCGGGCTATGGCGAGAAGCGTGGATCCGTTTTCGGCGACGCCGGCTGGCCATGCTGGCCCTTGCTTATGTCATCGCCCTGGCGGTGGTTGGAATCCTTTCCCCAGCCATAGTGGGCACCCGCCCAATCATTTGTAAGTATAAGGGCAAGATCTACTTTCCCGCTTTGGCATATTACAACCGTCGTTGGGAGCCGGAGATTTTTTTCCGAGATAAATTTCGCCAACGCTACCCGGAAAACTTAAAAGCGCGGGATCCCCACAGTTGGGCAATCTGGCCCCTAATTTACCAAGACCCTTATCGCCGTGTGACAAGCAACGAATGGCCCGGCCAGCCAGGCAACCCCACAGGCGCCCAGGGCCGACCTAATCGCTATAACCTCATGGGAACTACTCAGGAAGGCATTGATGTATTCGCCCAGCTTGTTCACGGCGCGCGAACCGCTTTGCTCGTGGGACTTGTGTCCACGGGTGTGGCAGCTGTGATCGGAATTATCATCGGCGCTTTGGCCGGGTATTTCGGCGGATGGGTTGATATCACGCTTAGTCGATTAATCGAGCTGGTGATGTGTATCCCTACGCTGGTGTTAATCCTTGCCTTACTGGCAATCATTGAAAAGCCCAACATCTGGCACGTGATGGTGGTAATTGGTATCACCGGTTGGACCGGCGTGGCCCGCTTAACCCGGGGAGAATTCATACGCCTGAAAAATACCGAGTTCGTTCTGGCCGCTCAAGCCATGGGAGCCAGTGGGCTGCGGATCATTTTCCGCCACATTTTACCAAATGCCCTGGCGCCGGTGCTCGTCCCCATTAGTTTTGGGGTGGCTTCCGCGATTCTTATCGAAAGTGGGCTGAGCTTCCTAGGATTTGGACCACCCCCTCCTCACCCCAGCTGGGGTACACTGCTTAACGCGGGGCGAGCCAATCTCCAGATGTGGTGGTTGGTTGTCTTCCCAGGCGCAGCCATCTTCCTCACGGTTCTTGCCTACAACCTTTTAGGCGAGGCTTTGCAGGAAGTCACCGACCCACGGCTTCGGGAGGCGGGGAAATAACTCCTGCTCCTTCAGCTTGCTTTTGGCCGCCAATTGGCAAAGAGCTACGCTAAATGTTTGTAAATTGGAGGGAAACCCTTCAACGGGAGGCCAGCCCACTAGGCCACGCTTAATAAGGCATCGCGAGGCGGTGGCCAAAAGGCCGCCAAGCGGTCAGTGTCGCCAGATTTCGAAAATAGGAATTCGGCACCGGAATCGGCCACAAAGAGATGGCACGAATGATGGACACAAATTCACTTATCCTCGAAATTAAAGACCTGCGCACCTGTTTTTACACCGATGAAGGTGTAGCCAAAGCCGTCGACGGGGTGTCTCTGGCCATTCCCAGAGGTCAAACCGTAGGACTGGTAGGAGAGTCGGGATGCGGCAAGTCTATGACCGCCCTTTCCATCATGCGCCTGGTGCCACCCCCGGGGCGAATTGTGGGCGGGGAAGTGATTCTTTACGACGACGATGGGCCAAAGGTGCTTACCGCCCTGCCCGAGCGCGAGATGCGGAAGATTCGCGGGCAAAAAATTTCCATGATTTTTCAGGAGCCGATGACTTCTCTTAATCCCGTGTTTACCATCGGCTACCAGATCGCCGAGGCCATTCTCCTTCATCAGGAAAACATATCGCGGCGGGATGCCTGGGAAATGGCAATATACCTGCTGGAGCGCGTTCATATCGGTGACCCACGTCAAGCGGCCGAATCCTACCCCCACCAGTTCTCCGGCGGGATGCGGCAACGGGCTATGATCGCTATGGCCCTCGCGTGTCAGCCACGCCTCCTTATCGCCGATGAACCTACTACGGCCCTGGATGTGACGATCCAGGCCCAAATATTGGAACTTCTTCGCGAACTGCAGGCCGATGAAAAATTGAAGCTTTCCATCCTGTTGATCACGCATGATCTTGGGATTGTAGCGGAGATGGCAAGCCAGTTAGCCGTAATGTATGCAGGCCAAATTGTGGAAACCGGCCCAGTGCCGGAAACATTCCAACGTCAGTATCACCCTTACACGTTCCTTTTGCTGAAAAGCCGTCCTGCACTTGGGATCGCCAAAGATCGCAAGCTTCCAGAAATCGAAGGGGAAGTCCCGAAAGCAATAGCCTATCCCACAGGCTGCCGATTTTGGCCTCGCTGTCCTTTTTGCCAGCAGATCTGTCGCGAACAGGAACCCGAGTTGCACCACGTTGGGACCGGACTGTTTGCGCGCTGCCATTTTGCCGGCCAACTCAACTTCGAAGCATGGGAGCGTGACAAACTTGCTGCTGACATTCAGGCACCCCCTCCATGAAGGCGTTTGCTTAAAGGCAGTTGCAAGTATCTGCGAATAATTGAGTGCAAGGCTAATCTCTTAGGCAGCAGAAAGGTGGGCAACTTGCGCTAAGGTTACAAGAAAAAGAACTAGCACCACACGGCGTGCGGCCTAAGGGCAAAAGGCAGGTAGGCTCTCCAGAACGTGCGAAAACGGAATATGGCACAGTTTACTTGAGTCGAAAGAAATCGTTGGCAGCTTGGGATGAAACTTCCGTGCTGAGCAGAACACACGTGTTGAGAAGCGGACCGACTCACCGGCCTTTGTGCCGGGCTGAGTCGGCATAGGCGAGGACTAAAACAATAGGTTTTCCCATGATAAGCACCTCAGGTTCGATCATCGTCCAAGTGGATAACCTAAAAAAGTATTTCCCAATTCGGCGGGGGATTTTTTCACGGGTAATAGCGTACAAGCGCGCAGTCGACGATGTGTCGTTTGTCATCCACAAAAGGGAAACTTTCGGGCTAGTAGGCGAGTCGGGTTGTGGTAAGACGACGGTCGGGCGAACCATCCTAAGATTGTACGAACCCACTTCTGGCCGAATTGTTTTTGACGGAAAGGACCTCCTTCAGCAGTCCCCAGAAGATTTGCGGAAACTGCGTCGCCAAATGCAAATGGTGTTTCAGGATCCGTACGGGTCACTTAATCCCCGAATGACCGTTCGGGCCATCGTGGAGGAGCCCCTTCTTATCCATAATGCCGGCAGCTGGCGAGAAAGACGCGAGCGCGTGCGCCAAGTACTTGCTGAAGTGGGCCTGGGCGAAGATGCCCTAGACCGTTATCCCCATGAATTCTCCGGTGGTCAACGGCAACGGATAAGCTTGGCCCGGGCTTTGGTTCTCGAGCCTGACTTTCTTGTGCTCGATGAGCCTCTCTCCGCCCTTGACGTGTCTATCCAAGCCAAAATTATTAATCTGCTTGTGGCGCTGCGGGCCAAAAAAAACCTGAGTTATCTCTTTATTTCGCACGACCTTTCTGTGGTCGAATATTTATCCGACCGCGTAGCCGTGATGTATTTAGGTCAAATCGTCGAGTTGGCTTCCTCAGCAGAGATTTATCGGAAACCACTTCACCCTTATACGCAAGCTTTACTGTCGGCGGTACCGAGCATCCGCCCGGGCGAGAGAAAGCAGCGAATTGTACTCAAGGGAGACGTACCAAGTCCGTCAGCCCCCCCACCAGGATGTCGGTTTCATCCCCGATGTCCGATAGCCCGTGCGGTCTGCCGAAATGTGGAGCCGCAGCGACTTAATTTAGACGGGCACGAGGTAACATGCCATGCGGTTGAAAAAGAGTTTCTCGGCACAGGAGAATACTAACCCCGGCCCGCGCCGGGTCGCCCCGAATCCTCAGCGCAGCTGGGGGTGGTGCTCGGTGAGGTAAAGGCCGCGCCGCGAATTGACAAAGCTGCCACAATTTCCTGATGAAGTCTCGACTTGGGGAAACACTCCGGTTACTTAAAGCGTTAAGAACGGCCATTTCATAACCTCGTGCTCACGATGGAAAATCATCAATGAGGAGGGAGTGAAGACATCATGGCAAAGAGTCGGATCTTAATTGCGGACGATAACGCGGCGAATGTCGAGCTCCTTGAAGTATTTTTGAGCGAGCTTGATTGCGAGATCGCGGTAGCCGTCGATGGCCTTGACACCCTCCAGAAAGTGGCCACCTTTCAACCGGACCTCATTTTGCTAGATATTATGATGCCAAAACTCAGCGGCTTCGAAGTCTGCCGACGCATCAAGGACAATCCCGCAACACGGAACATCATGGTGCTGATGGTTACAGCACTGAACGAGTTAGGAGATATTGAACGGGCCGTAGCCGCCGGGTGCGATGATTTCCTTAGTAAGCCGGTAAATAAACTCGAGTTACTGAAGCGGCTAGAGAACATGCTCAAGCTGCGACATATCACCGATGAGCTCGAGCGACTGCGACGGTACATCGACAGCATGGAGCGAAGCAATTCTCCGGTGCTGGAAGCAAAAAACCGGGAGAAATGAAGCGATCGCGCAAAAAGCTGAGAAATGCCGCAATGGTCACTTTTTCGACAAATTTGGGACGATGCTTATCTTGCCAAAATTGGGCCGACGCTAATTTTCTTCCAGCAAGGTCGTTATGATCTCTACGATAATCCCACGTGTTCCCCGATCTGATGTGTTTCCCGATCTGCTAGCTCATTATTTTGCGTCCTACGTTGACTTTTATACTGCGCCGCTAAATTAATCCGCCTATTCATGGCGGCAGTAGCAAATCAATACCCACCTACGAACATCGAGCCCAATCGAACTGGCAACTAATTTGGCCATAAGACTCGGAACATGTGGGAAATAGGAAATCTAGAAGTTCTAGGAAGTAAAATATCCACAAACGCTTGCGGGAAGAGGTGTCTGATTGGGATCCAGAGTTTATCGGAGGCGTGCCCAAAGACATCACCGGCGTGCCCAAAAACTTGGAAAATCCAGCTCCTCGCCTTTGACCGACCTTGTTCGCGGCAGCCACTCCGATAGACATCCTGCCACCAAGAGTTTCCGGTACAGATCGGAGCCAGCCGCTCCGCGCCCCCAGCTATTTCCCATAGTTACCTTGCCCGAAACAGGACTGCTTGACTAAAAGAGTCCTCGCCACCTGATGTTCCAGGGGCTCAACCTATTCCTTTGCCAGATGTGGCAGGCAATCCGAAACCCGAAAGCGAAACTCTTCGGAACTGAAGACCCAGGCCAAACTTTTCGGAAACAGATGCCCTAACTTAATTGTTTTCCACTCCAGAGGTAGGTCGCTGCGCCGCCATGGGTGGGTTCATCGAGGAGTTCGTCCTTTGAACTTTGCCGCTCGGAGAATATTGTGCAGTACGAGTGTGTTAGTTGCTGTTGCGTTTTGTTTCCTGGGTGAAGCATCCAACCACGCTTTCAGCGTATTTGCGGCACCCACGGAGGAGCCACTAATTCACGTCGCCTCCTTACAAGCTCTTTCATCGGGGAGTACGCACCAACCCTCGATAGCTCCACCCTTTCGCGAAACGGCGCACGGCAGCTCTTATCCACCGATAGCTCCGCATCAACCCGGAGAGACTTTTTTGCCGGAATTTACTGGCGGTCCTTTTGCCCAACCGTTCGGGGAAGCAGCCCCCAGTTGGGGAAGCTCACCCTCACGCTTGCAGCCCAACATCAACCCGAGCGAGGGCCAATTGCTGCCCAACCCCGAGCCGGAGGTTAGCTCTGGTTATGCAACACCCCTCCATAGACTCGTAGCGGCCAATTTTTCCGGTTCGTCCGGAGAGACATCTGCCGGTGATCCCACAGTTGTGGAAGTCCGAATCATTGGTAACCAACGCGTCGAAACAGAGCAAATCTTAGGACAAATCAAGACACGCGTGGGTCGTCCCTTTGATCCGCGGATTATTGAAGAGGATGTCCGCCGCTTGAATCAAACCCGGCTGTTTGCCTCGGTCCGCGTGTATTGGCAGCCAGTTCCGGAAGGCCGAATTGTAATCTTTGAAGTGGTCGAGCGACCGTTGATCCAGTACGTAAAGGTCGTGGGCAATGAGTGGTACTCAAAGAAAAGGCTCCTCGAGGAGGCAGGCATTCGCCCGGGCGATGGATTTGACCCATTTCTTGTGGAACAAGCGCGACGCAAAATAGAAAGTTTTTACCGCGAACGCGGCTTCGCTAAGGCACGTGTCACGGTGGTTGAAGGTGCAAACCCCAATGATCCTGGAATCGTGTTTCTTATTAGCGAGGGGCCGCGTCAGCGGGTTTTATGGACTGATTTCATCGGCAATACAATCTCTAGCGATTCCCGGCTCCGTACCAAAGTGCAGACAAAACCCGGTTGGTTCCTGCTGTGGCGCGGATTCTTCGATCCGGAACAGCTCGACCGCGACGAGGTACAGATTATCGATTATTACCGGGGCCTGGGGTTTTTCCAAGCTAAGGTGGGAGAACCTATCGTCCATTTCAATGAAGACCGCACCTGGGCGCGAGTGCGATTCATCATCGACGAAGGGCCACGGTACAAAGTGCGCGAAGTACGCCTCCTCGGAAATACTCTCTTCTCAGAAAGTGAGCTTCTCCCATTACTTAAGCTTCAGGTCGGAAAATACTTTAGCCAGGCCGAAATGGACGGCGATGTAAAAACACTTCAGGAAAAATATGGAAGTATCGGGTATGTGTTCGCAGACATTCGCGCCGAACCACGATTTGTGGAACAGGCCCCGGAGCTTGAGCTTGTTTATACCATTCAAGAGGGCGTACGATGCCGGGTAGGCCGTATCGACGTCGTTATAAAGGACCAGTATAACTCGCTGACCCATACTCAATGGAGTACAGTACTAAACAGAATCTCCCTGGCGCCTGGGGACATCGTAGACATCCGCGAACTGCGTGCGAGCGAACGTCGGCTCCGGGCCTCTGGGCTTTTTGAAGTAGATGCTTCGCGCGGGATTGCCCCAAAAATCGTGGTTGTACCCCCAGAGCCCGAACAGGTGGAAGCGATTCTTGCGCGGAAAAGGCAGGGTGAAATTCGCGGACAATGCCCGGAAAGCCTTGGACCCTTTGGACGCATGCCTTTAGTCCTCAGAAACCTCCTTCTGCCGGCGAGATGGTTCAGCTCCCCTTCCCACGCGGGGGAAAGCCACTGGCAAGCGGATTCCGCCTCAAGTCCCTGGTCCCATCCCGAAGCGGATTGCTTTATCGTGCTCCGCTTGGAAGGCAAACTTGCCCCTGGTGTTGATCCGGCAAAACTTATCGAGGAGCTGCCAAGAGCTGTGCCCCCGAATGAGCATCCCCCAGGTTCGCTCCACGATGTTAGCACTAAAATTTCTTCAAAGACCGAACCGACCGACGACCTCGCGGGCGGTGGGAGAGACCAAAAGGACTTCTCGAGGAAGTTACTTCGGGTTGATGACCCGACACGAGAAGATCCAGTTGTCCGCGCACAGTACACACCGGATGCGGGACTAAGCTTGTGGCCCCTGCGGCCTCAGCCATACACTCCCCGCACGATAAGTGGTGGTACAGCGGAGGGGAGGTCGCATCCACCTGCGGGCAATCACTCATGGAGGTCGAGCTATCTCGCCGGAGAAGATAATCGCGCAACGAACTCACGCTCGCCCAGCACTCCGGGGTTAACCCCCGTTACTGTCACTTCGATTTCACCTCCTGAGGCGACCCAATTTTCTGGCGGTGATCCAACCTCGCAGTCACCTTCCTCGGTGCCAGCGGGAAACGCACCAAACCCAGGGATGACCTTGGGTATTTCCAATAACCCGGTTCATGGGGAGGGTCTTCCGTTTACGTCGCCTTCCCCGGGAAGTTCACCTTCCGTTCCTGCACAACAGGCGCCTTACCCCTTGGGCGATGGCGCCGCGGGCATATCTACTGGATATCCGGCCAGTACCTCTTCGACTGATCCCCAGGCGATGCCAAGTGGTGGCAGTTTTGGTGGGATTACGCCCGCCGGAGTGATTCCTTCCCCCACGCCGCCCCCGACCGTCGCTCCGGACGTTTTGCCTCTCCTGCGGGGCGATTCTCCGGATCAAGAACCCACGCTGCCGGTGCCCCTCCAACCCGAAGTTTATGAGGGGCGGACCGGCCGAATTATGCTGAGCGCCGGAATCAATTCGGATGCCGGACTTATCGGATCGATCATTATTGACGAACAAAATTTCGACTGGCGCCGTTGGCCCCGAAGCTGGGAAGACATTCGCAGCGGAATCGCCTGGCGAGGAGCCGGTCAGCGATTTCGTCTGGAAGCTGTCCCGGGCACCGAAGTTCAACGGTACATGGCCACTTTCCAAGAGCCTTACCTCTGGGATACAGATGTGAGCCTCGGCCTCAGCGCGTTTTTCTACAATCGGCGATACGCGGAATGGGACGAAGACCGTGTGGGAGGCCGAATTGCGCTAGGCTACCAATTTACCCATGATTTATCGGGAACGTTTGCCATCCGCGCAGCTGAAATCAAAATCTACGATCCCGCAGTACCGCCGGGGCTAGTAAGCGACCTCGACGAAGTTCTCGGATCGAATACCTTGGTGGGCTTTGGAGTGACGTTGATACACGATACCCGCGATAGCGCTTTCCTCCCCACTGAGGGGCACATCTACGAGATTAGCTTTGAGCAAGTCGTGGGATCCTTTGACTACCCTCGTGCGGAGCTCGAAGTACGCCGCTACCTGCTTCTAAGGCAACATCCCGATGGTTCCGGAAGGCATGTCTTAGGACTCTCAGGGCGAGTGGCCTACACGGGGAGCAACACCCCGATTTACGAGCACTATTTTGCCGGAGGTTACTCCTCATTGAGGGGGTTTTCGTTTCGGGGAGCAAGCCCGCGCGATCCAGCCACCGGCCTCCGAGTGGGCGGTCACTTTTTGGTGTTAGCTTCCGCTGAATACATGTTTCCGCTCACGGCCGACGATTTGTTACGACTTGTCATCTTTTGCGATACCGGGGCGGTACAGCCAGATATTGACGAATGGCGAGATCGATATCGTGTGGCCCCCGGCTTTGGCTTTCGAATAACGATTCCGGCGTTGGGCCCGGCTCCGGTGGCACTGGACTTTGCCTTTCCCATATCTAAGGAGGACGGCGACGACCGGCAAGTCTTTAGCTTCTTCCTCGGTTTCTTCCGGTGAGTCGATCCCGGCTGGGAAGGTGGCATCAAAAAGAGGGCCATCGCGGCAACCAATCTGCCAAAAGGGCCACAGCACAAGGTTTTTCTTGGAGTCAAATCTGTTTAAAATTTGCCGGCTTGAGAGATCTTTACCGGTCCTTGGTTCTTTCTCTAGCCGGTGCATTTCAGGATCACCCGGCGGGGTTCTCCACGATAAGGCGCCCCGCCCACCAGTTGCAGAGAAAAATCACTTAAATGGAATCTGAAACATAACGTTTGAGGCTTCGAAACGGTGCGAAGCATTCTTTGAGGTTCTGGACCTGGGAAACAGGGACAACTACCCGTGTTTGTAGCAGCAACCACACGCTGTTTTTGTGATCGACCTTGGGAAGAGGCCATCGAACAGCTCGCCGAGCTTGAGTTCTGGTATCTGGAAATTATGATTCATGAAGAGGATGGCCATTTTACCCCTCAGCAGTTAGTGACCGATTTGAATTGGGTTTTGGCACGTTGCCGCGACACCTCCCGGCTAACGCCGATTGCCATTAGCTTGGATTCCCGAGCGCAGGGACAGGAATACCTGCGGGAGTTCGAGGCATGTTGCCGGCTGGCTTCAGCGCTGAAAGTCGTCACCATAACCGTCCGCTCCGCCGAGTTAGGCACTCCGTTTAATGCGGAGGTAGAGCGACTCGTCACCTTGGTGCGAATGGCAGCGGTTCAAGGGGTCAAAGTCTGCCTTTTGACTGAATCGGGACGAATGAGTCATGATCCACTCAACGCCGCCACCTTCTGTAACTATGCGCGAGGGCTTGCGATAACCTTGGACCCGAGCTATTACGTTTACAAAGTAGATAAGCAGTTCAAATTGGATCCTATCCTTCCGTTCGTCCGCCACCTTCGCCTCCGCGATACTCGGCCAGATGCCTTTCAAGTCCGCGTCGGGCAAGGCCAGATCGAATACGGCAAAATCCTCAGCCTACTGGGTCGTTACAACTATGACCGCGCCCTTTGTGTCGATATGAAACCCTTACCCGGGGTGGATCACCTTGCGGAACTTCGTAAGATTAGGTTGTTGCTCGAAAGCCTATTGTAGTGGTGTTCCGGAAAAAGCCGTGAGAATGACTTCCTCGACATAACGTGTTTCCTTGGTAAGCCAAGGAGCAATCCGACAAGGGAACTCCCCTTTCCCCACGGAGACTCATCGGACAAAGAAAACTGCTGGACGACCTCCGATGAGGCCGCGCATAGTTTCAACCCGCGATGCGCCGTGCCCTGGAAGGCAAAGTCCGCTTAGTGGTCCCACATCGGTTACTATGCCCACCGGAACCCCGGTGTACGGATACAAAAGCCAGTAGGGGATCCACGGCAGACCTAAGGGGAACCTCTCTCAACCTGCATGGATCACCTTCAATAAGGCTAAGCCTTTGGGACTGATAAGCACCCCCGCAACTGACCGGGCCATCAACCTGGGCTCTCCCAAAAACAACGCTGGCGGCAAGGATAAGGTAACGAAGACCGCAGCCCGGGCCGGCGCAGGGAAAGTCTGCGGCAAATCGTGGGCGAACGTGCACCAAATCGATCGGACAGCCGGTTCCTCCCCCTAATTGACCGCGTCTCGCTGAGCTGCTCTCAACGTGAAGGGCTCCGTCGGTGCGACGTGGCCCAACCAGCTCCATACCCAATACAGACAGTAGTCCTCATTCAGGGCTTTGGGGCGGCACACCCGCTACCATGGGCCTGGGCAACCGATAGCGGGGTTCGGGTAAAAAGAAGGTCAACCAGCCAGCCAAAAGTAATACCCCCGCAGCCAGGCCAAAAACAAATTCGAAGCTGGTTACATCAATGATCCATCCCAAAAACGGGCTGAAAGCCAAGGGGAAGGCTAAACCAAGGTTCGTTATCCCTTGATAGGTTGGATGAAGCCGCGGCTGGCAAAGTTCCAAGGCATAATTAAAGATGATCCTGCCCACCAGCGGGGCAAGCCCCATGGAGACATAAACAAGCCAATACCACTGAGCAGCCACATGGGCGCCCAGTGCGACAATAACAAGTGCAGCCAAGGGGCTTCCCGCACTCCCGAAAACCAACAGCCGCATCGCTAAACGATTGCCTTTCCAGTCGGCCACCCATCCCACAACAAGGCTAAACACTCCCACGGCGATACTCTGAACCATGACCCACGCTGCCAAATGTCCAGGTGCAGCATCAAACTTGGCCTTTCCAAATGCTTGGTAGTGCGGCGAGAGCATCCAGTTCGTGCTCACAAGGGCGCAGATCACTAAAAGCCGGCGGAGGTCTTTATCTTGCGATAAAGCATCCCACCACCCCGTGGCGTCACCGCCAAAAGGAGTTGATCGCTCTTCCGGTTGACGCGGTTCGGCCACAAAAAGCACAGCTAGCGACGCCGCTCCAAATCCCACCGTGGCCGCAAGGAAGATATTCCCAAATCCTGTAGCCGGGTGAGCAAACCACGGCCCAAGCAAATACCACGCCAAGAAAACCGAAGGTATCGTTCCGATAAAGGTGGACAGCTGCAAAAGCTGACCCCGATGCTCAGGACGGATGAGCTTTCCCTGGAGACTCCCGAAAAATACCTGATAAAAACCGTTAGCCACAAAAAATCCGAGGTAAAGGATAAGAACTACGGGGCATACCCACGAAGGTTTTTGTGGCTCTGTGATGTTCCATATCCAAGCCGCCACCAGGAAAAGCAACGACATGGATGCAGTACAGGACGCCAAATACCATTTGTATCGGCTACAGCTGCTCATCCGGTCAATGAGAAAAATCGGAGGGAGGCTCTGTCCCACGCGGCTCAAAGTGGGCAACAAGCCTCGCACCCAGGCAGGTCCTGCTAAGTAGTCAACAAGCGTGGGAACTACCACCGTCTCCGTCTTAAATAGCCACCCCAGACGGAAAAAGATCTGATGCAAGGCCAAAATGACAATGTTCTCCCTCTCCCGCGGAGCCGGGGAATCATTGGCCGGTAAGGCGGGCTTTTGACGGCAACAAGGAATCCTATGGAAGGCAGATGGCGCGTTCATACCGGGAAGAATATAATCGGTTCCAAGCCTTTCCGCGAGATATTGGCCGCCGAATGTGGGTATCAAGGGCACGAACAGACCTTCGCAAGCCAGTTGCCCGTCGAGAGGCATATCTACCGCAAAGCCCCCCAAGAGACTCCCCGCTCCTTACCACCATGGTTTCAAGCGGTTCGAAAAGTCTGAACAATGCCCCCTTAACGAACTAGCAAACCACCCGATTCGAAGCCAAGTGGACCCGGCCGGCAGTATTTAAGCTTCTGCTAACGGGCGAAGGGAACGGGATCACCCGGCGGCAACGTCGAATTGGTAAAGAAAGCAGCGGTGTCGCTCTTCTAAAGACCGTCAAGGCCCGGGCTGTGCTCCTTAAGCCGAAGCCCAAGGGGATTTCCGTCGCGCTTACCTCGCGTTTGCACCCATTGCGTGCCGAAAACCAAGAGAAGAAAATTACGCTAGGTAGAACAACGCCCGTCCTTCCGGAGTTTGATTTGTTGAAATCCGCTTTAGTGACACCTTTGGCAACCGCCCAGCGGAAGCCTCCGCTTGTCACGAAGCCTCCGGCGATGATAGTCCCAGCAAGCAGACCTTAAATGGCCTCAGAAAAGATCAGGAGGACGTGACCTGATGTACAGCGAAATCCTTACAACTATTAGCTTATGTTTTAGCCTTGCCCTCGCCGGAAATGCCCATGAGCCCCAATCCCCCGCGGCCGCCAAGATCCGCAATATTCTCTTTTTGTTTGCCGACGATATGCAGGCAGAGGCGATAGGAGCTTTCGGTCATCCTGTGGTGAAAACGCCAGTGCTCGACCGATTGGTCCATGAGGGTTTTTCCTTCCGACAATGCTACATCATGGGTTCAAATGTGCCGGCGGTATGCATCCCAAGCCGGGCCATGTTGTGGAGTGGCCGCAACTTATGGCGAGTTCCAAACGACTTGGCAAATACGACTACGTTGCCGGAATTGCTGCGGAAGCACGGGTACGAGACGTTTATCACGGGCAAGTGGCACAATGGTCGACCTTCCCTAGCCCGTTCTTTCTCTCAGGGGAAGGCCATTTTCCTTGGTGGCATGAGCGACCATTTTAAGGTCCCGGTCTTCGACTACGACCCCACCGGAAAATATCCCCCGAAGGACCAACGCCTTGTTGAAGGTTTCTCGAGCGAGGTGTTTGCCGAGGCAGCATGCCATTTTCTTGATTCATATCGTGGTGAAAAACCTTTCTTTTTGCTAACCTCGTTCACTGCGCCCCACGATCCGCGGACACCCCCGGGCCGATACGCCACTATGTATGATCCCACGAAAATCCCGATGCCGCCGAATTTCCTGCCTCAACACCCCTTCGACATAGGTGTCTCGCAGATCCGCGACGAACTTCTTGCTGCCTCTCCTCGAAATTCAGACGAAATTCGTCAACATCTAGCTGATTATTACGGCATGATAACACACATGGACAGTCAGATCGGAAAGATACTTTCAGCCCTCAAAGAATCACCATTTGCTCAGGAGACGTTGATCATCTTTTCAAGTGATAACGGGTTGGCCGTAGGCCAACATGGCCTACTGGGCAAACAAAATTTGTATGAGCACAGCATTCGCGTGCCGCTTATCCTCGTCGGGCCGGGAATTCCGCATGGTCAGTCGAGTGTTCCTGTATACCTTCATGATTTGTTTCCCACGATTTGTGAACTCTTGGGGATCGCCCCACTAGGGGACATCGATGCACGTAGCCTCGTAGCAATTATTCGAGGCACATGTACGGAAGGTCGGCCACAGCTTTTGTTTGCCTACGGTGCGGAGCAACGAGCTATCCGGCAGGGGCCGTGGAAATTCATTCGATACCGTGTCGGGAACAAGGAAACTTTTCAGCTTTTTAACCTGACGGACGATCCCTGGGAACTGCAAAATTTGGTCAACGATCCGAAACATGCTGCCTTATGCCAACAGCTACGGACATTGCTTGAAGAAGAATGTCGTCTGCAAAATGACCCTTATGCTAACTAAAAGCAGTGGTGAATTGCGCGCGACTGTTAGTCGAGCGGTAGTTAGGCAACTTTGGTAGCGGACAGAAAGGACACTTGTTCTGCCGAGGCTTAGCTCTTAAAAAAGAGCTGGCGCCGTACCGCGATCCTTTGGTGCTCTCACTCTGCGATTATCTCATTGCTAGCGCGGCTACGATTGAGGACCATCCAGGCTTCGTGCATCCGGAGGTTACCCACTTCTGACGGACTTCGCACAGCAGCAGATATTGCCGTTGGTGATCAAGCTTTGCTTAGGAATCAGCGGTCGAACTTAAAGAAAGGTTTACCCTCCATTCAACCCAACCTATGGGGGACCTTTTCCAGATGAGCATTTCCCCGTGAAACCACGTGGAAGCTTCCTCCAATCCTTGTAGAACCATCGGCATCTGGAAGAGACTCGGTTTCGGCAACACATGGCGGCCAAAGCCGCCGCATAACCGACACACTCCTTACGAAATTTTTTACGAGATTTCTTGACACAAAATTTTTGCCTGGCAAAATATGACTTGGCGCTAAAGCCATTCCTCCGCCACGTAATCGGCAAAAAGCAGCCAATAGGCTTTGAAGCACCACCTCGGCTTAGCAAGTGGTGATAACTGTCGGTTCAATAATATGTGACGGTTCTGTCAACGATCAAATTAAACGCGTCTCCCAACATGCAAACGAATTGAGCGCGCGGAGGGGCCCCGGAATACCTTACGCGGGAAAGGTCTGCCTTGGGCTGCCCGGCAATTAAGCGAAGAGGCTGCTTCCGGCGACTCCTACAACCATGGGACGCTCATAAAGAAACAAGTCGTCAACGGAAAGCTTTGGTTTTTTCTCAGGTCGGAGGGCGACGTTTCGTTAAAAGGATTTACCTAAAACTTACTTTCCGAATGTCAACAACTTGAGGTAGAGGTCGGAGTTTCAAGGTTTCGTGCGAGGAGACCAAACGATGAATAGCGCGAGGCAGTGCTTACTTGCTTGTCGAAGAGGAACCTGGCCGTGGCTTATGCTTGTTACCGCCGTCTTTGCCATCGGGTTGGCCATGATGTGGGGTATGGGCGGATGTAGCCAACCATCGACTCCGCAGCCGACAGCAGCCCGGCCAATGCCACAGGGGACGTCTCAGCCCGCGGAACCTCAGCTCGCTGCACCCACTGTAGAATCCGAACCATTTACAATCACGCCTCCCCTCGGTCTCCCCCCTGTCCCGATTCCTCCTGACAATCCGATGACGAAGGCAAAAGTAGAACTGGGCAAAATGCTTTACTTCGATAATCGGTTAAGTGCTGATGGAACGGTCTCGTGTGCAACGTGTCATGATCCGCAAAAGGCGTGGGCAGAGGATCTGCCTGTCAGCAAGGGGATCAGAGGTCATTTGGGGCCAGTAAACTCGCCCACGGTTATCAACACCGCTTATGCGCCGGTGCTTTTCTGGGACGGCAGGGCCGGATCCCTCGAGGAGCAGGCCCTTGGCCCGATCGAGAATCCCATGGAAATGGGACACTCCTTGGATGAGCTGGTGAAGCAACTGTCGGAAATACCCGAGTACAGGCAGCGATTTCAGGATGTGTTCGGCACGGGGGTAACCAAAGATGGAATCGCCATTGCGATCGCTGCTTTCGAGCGAACCATTCTCAGCGGAAATTCCCCCTATGACCGGTACACAAAGGGAGGCGATAAAACTGCCCTCACGGAGCAGCAAATTCGCGGCTTACGGGTTTTCGAAGAAAATTGCGCCGTGTGCCACACGCCGCCGCTTTTCAGTAACTACCAGTTCTACAATGCTGGAATTGGTTTGGACAAAGAACCGTCGAACAAAGGCCGGATGGCGGTGACCGGGGACGAGGCTGATTTCGGCAAGTTTCGGGTTCCTCCACTCCGTGAGGTGGCTAAAACAGCACCCTATTTCCACGATGGCAGCGTGGCAACCCTGGAGGAAGCAGTGCGGATTATGGCTCAGGGCGGTATCGACAACCCCGGGCTTGCTTCTGCATTGAAAGCCGTCCGGGCGGCCCAACTCACAGAAGAAAATGTGAAGGAGCTTGTCGCTTTCCTCGAGGCACTTTCCGGGGAGTATCCGATTGTAGAGCCACCGCAACTTCCGTAACCCTTCCAAAAGTCGGTGTCCTTGGTTGCAAGATAATCGTGAAGCGAGCAGTTGGCAAAGGAACTTGTACTCCCGATGGAGCGGAGCAACCGTCAGGACTCGAAGACCCGACTGCGGAGAAGCTCATGTCCTCTGGTGTGCAAGTGTCGTTCAATTGCGTGAGGGCTGGGTGTCAGGCGCCAACAAATTTAAACCGGCGACCGCAAGTTTCGTCCCTGAGCAGGCGTATGTAAATAAGCTCGAACAGCCCGCGCGCCGGGAGCGTCAAGGAACTTCACCGAGAAATCCCTCGAGCACTTTTAACGCAAGCTCGATCTTGCCGAACGGCGCGGAAACTTGGATTCCGGCCACATGCCGGCGAATTCGCTCGATCGATTCGCGGGCAATTTCGATCCCAACAGCCACCTGAGCCTCTCGCGAGGTCTGGGCAGCCAGTCGCTCGAGAACCGCCTCCGGAATGACTACGCCGGGGACTTCATTCTTTAAAAACAAGGCGTTGCGGAGGCTGGCAAGTGGCCACACACCGGCAATGATGGGAATGGGACAGGGACCGAGCTGCTCGAGAAACTCGAGAAGGGCATCCGGGTCGAAGACCGGTTGAGTGATGGCGAATTCAGCCCCGGCAGCAATTTTACGGCGAAACCGGTCTATCTCCCGCTTTCGATCCACTGCGGTAGGATCTAGCCCGACGCCAATGACCGCTTGCGTTGGTGGTTCCACCGGTTGACCCCCCAGATCCAGTCCCGAGTTAAGCCGCCGCTGAAGAGCCACCATGCCGATCGAGTCAGTATCGAAGACGCCTGTGGCAAACGGGTAGTTTCCGAGCTTGGGCGGATCACCCGTCACAAATAGAATGTTCCGTACCCCTAACGCGGCGCAGCCGAGTAAATCGGCCTGCATGCCGATCAGGTTTCGATCCCGGCAACAGAAGTGAAGGATGGTCTCAATTCCCACGCTGCGCTGGATCTCGGCGGCTGTCACCAGCGGGGATAACCGGGCACTAGCCCTTGGACCATCCGGGATATTAATAGCAGTGACCCCGGCTTCTGCCAACTGTCGACTTTTCTCGATAATCCCCGCTATATCCCAGCCGCGCGGTGGAAGCAGTTCCACGCTGGTTACCCACTTCCCGTGGGACAACCGATAGCCCAATTGGGATCGCTTCTCCAAAGGGACGGGCTCTTTTGGCGTCAGTTGTTGGGGAGCCTTGATGATCTCGGAGATGCTTCGCGAAGCTCGCGCAAGCGGCTTAATAGCCCGGGACATCTCTCGAATATGTTCCGGCGTAATCCCACAACAACCCCCTATGCCTCGAGCGCCAAGAGCTAAGTACCGTTTGGCATATTCCGTGAAATATTCGGGGGAACAAAGATAAATCATTCGATAATCCACCGCCTTGGGGACACCGGCATTGGGCTGAATCACCACTGGAAGCGCGGTCAAACCTGCAAGCCGCTCCAACACATGGAGTAAGCCGCTCGGACCCGCGCCGCAATTGAGTCCCCACGCAGTGGGGGACCTGAGGTGAGAGGGCCAACCACCAACCAGGCCCTCAAGAGTCTCTCCCCTAATGCTTTCACCCTCATCGGAAACTGCCACTGAAACAATAAACGCTATATCCGGAAACTCAGCCATAAGCCCAGCGCACGTTTGTATCATGTCCCGAGAGTGTTGTGTTTCGAAAAGAATGAAATCGACCCCAGCTTCTACAAGGGATGTTACCTGTTCGCGCAGAACCTCCTCAACACTGATTGACGAGAAAGGATCAGACGGAATGGGTCCGACGGAGCCCGCCACCAACACCGGCCTGGCAATCTCCGAAGCTACCTTCCGGGCCAACGCCACGCCCGCTCGGTTGAGATCTACCACTCGGTCAGACAAGCCAAACTTTGCCAAGGCATTCCGGTTTGCCCCAAAAGTATTCGTTGTTAACACGTCCGCACCTGCTGTGACGTATTCCCGGTGAATGGCCTCGATCAACCCAGGTTCGGAGATGTTCAGTTCCTCATAACAACGGTTGAGAAACACATGCCGCCGATAAATCTCGGTGCCGATGGGCCCGTCAAAAATAAGGACGGTTTGAAAAAGCAAGTCACGAAGAGCATCATCAGTCATCGGTTTCTGGTGCACTCCCACAAAAAATACCCCAAGTGCGATAGTGAAGTTTTCTCTGGGAAGGCTCCCGTTCCCGTTTACCGTTCCGTCACTGAAGGGTTAAGCCTGTGAAGGCGTCTGAAGCCTCGGCACTGACCATCAACTACTGCCCGGCCTTTTCCTCGCAAGCTGGCCCAACCTTCAGATAGCCGGCGAAGCGCCATTACCCCTCATTCATTTCTCGACCGTGGCATGCTGAAATGTCAGATCCATGTCAACCGAGATGGATGCGGTAATTCGAGTTTCCACTATGAAAGGATATTTGGTGATCCTAACTTAACGAAACCATGACTCTCCCGAGGTAACCATCCGACTCGTCCCCGCAGCCACAATGATACTGCTTTACTTCCCAAGCTCGACCCTGCCTTTCAGGACTTAAACTTAAAACAATAATTCCCAATCAACATTATCAGAACGTGCTTCGGAATGTTGGAGGCTAGTCGATTCGCTACCTGCCGTGAGCCCAAACACCGGGGAGTTTTTTACACCAGTCGAAGCCCGAGGGGCAATCGGTCACCGAGAACAGCCTCGGCTTCGTCCCTAGCAAGCTTTCCACCCTTCAGCACGAGCTCAATCAGTCGCTCCTTGGCCGCATGTTTTCGAAGCCACTCCGCCACACGAGACCGCAAGCGGTCGGGCAGATCGCGAAAACGGTCCCCGGTGCGCCGCGATAGCTGCATGACTGCAAAATGGAAGTGCGGATCCGGTGCGTCAAGTTTTAGAAGCTGCTCCAGCCATTCAGCCACAATGTCCGTGTGAACAACACAGTTAAGGGGACCGTAACTGGGTTCTCGTGCTCCAATCCGAGCTAAGGCCCAAAGGAGAGCGGAGCGTTGTGACTTGAACTTTTGCTTACTAAGCAGCTCGAGGATCAACCATCCGATCTCAGCCTTGGCCGCCGCAGGCAGCAGCTCCAACGCACCCAGTAAGCGCCACATTTCGGCCCCCTCGTGGCCACTGAAAGGTAGATTCCCGTGACCGGTAGCTCGGAACTGCCGGGAAAAATTGCGAAGGACTGCCACAAGCGGTTCGGCCAGCGCTTGCTGGCAACCAGCGGGAAGTCCACCGGCAATTCGTCGCCACATGACAAACCATTCGGTGCGACACAAGGACACGTGATGCACCAATTTTCCTTGAAGCTGCCGCCAGGTTTCCTCCACCCGCCAATCGTCAAGTGGCACCCCGAAGCCGGGACGCAGCACAAAGCCTACAAGATTTAGCCAGCGCGCCTCATGGGTGGGACTTCGTCGCCGACCTGCCTCTCGCTCGATCAGGGCTTCCCACATCCGTCGCAACAGAGTGATGGGCCAATCCATGCGGTCGGTGCCAATAGCTACCGAAAGGGACTTCATTACCCCCTCTGGCGGAGCCACCGCACCCTCCCCAAAAGTTTCTTCCAAAATCCGCTCGCAGGATTCCCATACAGATTCCTCCACGACTGCCAAACCAGGGCCTACACCAGCGGCCGGAACCTCCGCCGCATAGGTCTTCCGGACGTCAAACTGCAGTTTCCAGGTAATCTTTCTCTCCCGCTCCTCCACCCAGAGGTCTAAAGTTCCAATTTCGGTAACCCGAGCATGAAGTCGGACGGGGATCCTCCCCGCTTCCCGACGTCGCCGATGCCTCAGGACCGTGCGCAAAGATGCCAACGCAGTGAAATGTTCTCGGCTTATAGGCACCAACTGACCGGGTCGATCCGTCGTCCGGGTGGTAGAGGCGAATAGAGGAAATTCCACAGGCTGGGAAAGGAGAAGTTCCATACCGACTTGATCGACCGAAACTTCTTCTCCCGGTTCAAGTCCCGCGGGCACAATACACAAGGCTAATTGCGCTCCATGCGTCTCCTCAGAAAAGGGGCCACACGGTCTGTCCGAAACACCTGCTTCAAAGCTAGCATTTTGGGCGGCAGTAGAAGACGGCTCACCCGAAGGAGCCATCCCCACAGCGATGTAGTAACTCCTTGGCAATCCTGAGCCAATTCGTACACCCCGTCCACGTCGGACTATCCCATAATAAGCAGCGCCGCGGGCTACAGCCAGATCCAGCCGATCCCCCTGCAGGACTCGTGGAGACCAATCCGGCGAACCTTCTCTGCGAAACCAACTTTCGATTACTTCCACCACGCGACGACGTAATCGGGAGGACTCGAAAACTCCACCATTAAACAGTAAGAAATCCGGTCGGACAGCTTCCCGGCACGAGGCATCCTCCACTGCATGGCGGTGGGCACGTAAGAAGGCCGCCAAATACCGGGTGACCGCGGGATCCGGAGCAAATGGCAAACCAAATTCCCGGAAGCCGGCCACCCGAGAGGGTTCCGCATCCAGCGGCACTTTCGGGAAAAAACCTTCAACTAACAACTGCTCTACCTCGTTCCGCCGCAGTTGCAGCTGGAATCCCCCTCCGATAACTCGCCCGCCCGACCCCGGCACATGCACCGTAATCTCTTCCGGCGCATAATCTCCGAGCATCAGCTCTTTCCACCGCCGCGCGTGATTGACAAGTTGTCCCCAGGAGCGTACATCAAGTTGCCCCTCCCTCGCCACCCGTTTTTCGATAAAATGAGCCAAGGCCAAATCGAAGTTGTCTCCACCTAGGATCAGATGTTCACCAACAGCAATCCGTTCCAAGCGAATATCCCCGGCTTTCCCGGGCAGCACACGAATTAGGGTGAAGTCCGTGGTGCCCCCTCCGATGTCGCAAACCAACACCGTACGATGTGGCAGAAGCTGGTCTTTCCATTTGTCACCCTGAAGGTACATCCATGCGTAAAACGCAGCTTGTGGCTCCTCGATTAATGTCACCCTGGGAATGCCGGCCTGTTGAGCAGCCCGAACTGTGAGCTCCCGAGCGATTTCGTCAAAAGAGGCCGGCAAGGTCAGGACTACGTCTTGCTCCGCCAGCGGGGCTTGCGGAAACTGCCAATCCCACGCCTCCCGAATATGCCTCAGGTATCGGGCACTAGCTTCTACCGGTGAAATACGGGTCACATCTTGAGACCCGAACCACGGCAAAAGGGGTGCCTGCCGGTCAACGCCGCCGTGACAAAGCCAGGATTTAGCCGAGTGTATCAATCGTCCAGGATGGAGAGCCCCATGTTCCTTCGCGAAAACCCCCACCACAAAAGGCGGCTCACTTTGATGCCAGGGTAAACAAAGACTCCCGCGAGCGAACTCCCCCGGCATTGGCTCATAGTGGAACGACGGAAGAACTACGAGCTTTTCCACAAGGCCGGGTGCTGTTACCTGCGGGATTACAAATACCTCCACACGCCACGTTGGCGCTAAGGTGTCCACATAGGCGACAGCACAGTTGGTAGTACCAAGGTCTATCCCGACAATGAAGCGGCTGGTGGATTCCTTCCTTTCCTCGACAGGTACCATACCGAAAAATTCTTCCTCGTTGGAAAATGGTGTTTCCGGTCAGGATGGATTGACCGCGGTGTCCATCGCGCTTTTGACCAACAAATATCAATGCAACCAAGGCTTTCCGGAAGTCATGCGCCATTGGTTGACCATGTGCAAGGCCCGCGGTTCTTTTCGTAGTAGGGCAACAACCTGGCTTGCAGTGCAGCCCAGCTTCCGAGCCACAGAATGGACATCACCACCTTCCCAGTGTAGGCGATCGAGCAGGTCGGCCAAAAGCACAGGAAAGTCTTCGTGCTCCTCGTTTAAGCGAATCTTTCCGTGATGAAGATGGCGTGCCCATGCAGGATGTGGAGAGTAGTCCCCCATAGGTCGGCGAATTTCAAGGGCCAGCTTCAACCGAAGCCGCCACACGGCCTGATGTTGATTTTCCTGTTGACTGCGGCGCTCGTTGGCTTCGGCCGACACACCTGTTGGCAGATGAACCAGTCGGATTGCTGTCTCCACTTTATTACGATGTTGTCCCCCTGGCCCTTGGCGACGCAGGCGCTCCACGCGGCATTGAGAGAGAAGTTTAACCTCATCAAGAAACGACGGATGCAGGGCTTCCTCCGCAGACCGCATCAATGCCAGGATCCTCCAACTCCCTTTGCAGACTGCCCAGCAGATTGCTGGGAACCCGAAAATAAGTTGAGCAGAAGCGTGCTATTTTTACCTTCGGACCAACTATTTTTGTTTTTGGTACTGCTTCCTATCACTCGTACTTTACCGATGACGTGGGCACTTCTCATTCCAGAGACACTCTTCTTCTCCTTTGCCATTAAGTTATGCAAAAGTCCTTAGACTTATTTGGCAAACTCTCAAACTTTACGGCAATTAAGCTTTTCCGATCCAAGATGGCCGATTTCCGCGACCAAGCCGTTTTGAGCCAAAACGGTTCGAAAAACCTCGCAGCTCCGGAGGTGCCGATACGATGACATTGCCTCCGGCCCACAGGCCAAAGAGCGCAAAATCGATGCCAAAATGACTGAATCAACCGACCGCATGTAACTTTTTCCGTAATGTAGCGAGTCTGGGTACTGTAGGATGTCTGGAAAACAAAAATAAGAAATCAATTTCTTTATATAACATCAACCAACTGGCCTCGGAGAGTAAGTCGCAAAAAGGTAATATTGGTTAATTATTGGGACGCACGATGAGCGAAGGCGGGCCAATGACCAACTCCGAAATCTAAACGTCCCGACTTTCTACCGCCTCGGCCGTACCTAGAGCGTCCGATTATCCCGGGCGCCTAAACTTCCGAATTTCGCACAATGGGCAAGCGCGCGAGCCGGTGGGCGACGGGGCGATGTTGAAGCACTCAGTTTCCTATTTCGACCGGAGCCCGTCTCTCCTCACCAGCACCGACTCCTCAGCTCCCAACTCCGTGCCAAAATTGCACTGCAAAATAGATCGATTTACTGAGGTAAGTATGCATCATACGGAAAACCATGAAAGAATGCGCGATGAGCTGGACACCTACTACCTGCCTGGTTCGTGGTTTGGATCGAATCCTAGACTAGACCGATAAAGCATTTGTGACCAACCGTGAACCTGCCTTTTCCAGGCTTTAGGAGGATGTGTCCGAAAAGAGGCCCTCGGGAGATTGTGCCACATGCGCGTATCCCGCCTTCGCCAAATCTTCGCTATTTTCATGCTCATCCTAGTTGGGGCCCCAAATTCGGGGTGTCTGACCTTGGCAACTCCGCAACTTTTGGATCCAACCCCCCTCGCGGCACAACGAAGTCGTGCCCAGCAGTTCGATCCTTTTCCCGAGAACGAGCCGGGGCCTGCTATCGAGGGAGCGCGACCCCGGGAATTCGCTAAATCGATTGCTGAGCCCCGGCGCGCACGATTATTGCCATGGTGGCTTAGGCCCCCACGATAGTATGGGCAAAATAGTACCCTGGGACACTAGCAGCCTTTGGGAGGCAAATCTCAGTCGGCTCGGCAACATGAGAAGGCTAAATTGCGTAAGGAATTCCGCGTCTACTTTTGATCCGTCGTTGAATGATGGATTATCGATTCCGCAACCCAGCTGTATCAAACTCGGCCCCGTGGGGCGCAGAGGTGACTGCCCGGTCACACATGCCTTGCAAGCATTCAACCAACCCTTAGTTCTCGAATTGCGTGTTAGCTTTCCCCGATTTTTACTCCGGAGTGCGCCACTGGCCTCATTTCTTGCTGTCTAAAGGTCTTAACGAAACCAATTAACCACTCTACCTCCTCTAATTCATTTCCAAGGCATTTCCAAGGGACGTAAATCACGAAAGTGTGCACTTTTGAGGGCGACAGTTCGCATCCGCAAGTTGGCACCTCCCGCCCCGATTCGACCATTCAGCGCAGCTCTTCACCCTGAGGCTAATCGCATCGCGATGGGGTGAACCTGCTTCGAAGAACAGCTTCTGACTTCCCTGGGTTGTTAATCCACTCTAGACCCGTTGCCCTACCAGCTAAACCCGTTGCCCTACCAGGGGGACATCGCCACACGGTCCGGCCAGAATCGAGGCGGAGAAAGAAGTTTAGGGCGGTCGTCGCTAAAGAGTAATGTTGCCTCAATCCTCGGTCAACGAAAAGGCCGACCTCAGGTTGTTGAAGCCAGTGGACCGGACTCATTAACAACAGCAATTTTTAAGATGTAGGCCGGGAAATTACAAATACCCCTGCAACCGAGGTGAGGTCTGCACACGCCGCGTCTACCTTCGTGAGCCTCCAAATCAACGGGGGAAATCATGCAACTACCTAAGTGCGGAAATTTCCCTAAATCATCCAAGTTCTTATCCAACCTATTTTTCTGGTTTTCCTATCCCCTCCATCCTCCCGAGACAAACCCAACATCAAGCGGCTTAGCTCTTCTTTCTCAATTGTTTTGGCCAATTTGTCCGATACTATCGTCACTGACGGAGAGTGTGTGAAAGGCTGAACCCTGCCCTGGCAGGGTGTTCATTCTCGGTGTTGGAACTTCACCTGGACGTGAATCGGCTGCGACTCACCATCCTGTTCGAGGGCGCACAGGAATCATGTTGCGAACAATGCTTCGCCTCCTAATTGCGGTAGTAGTTGTTTGGGGTGGGGCGGTCCTTTGCCAAGGCCAAAATATCGAATCGATGGAATGGTTTGCCCCGCCGGATCTTACTTTCTTTGGCGGTAGGCCCCGCGCCAACGAGGGAATGTTCTTTGTCTTTGAGGGGCTCACTTGGCACATCAACGGACCAGGTAAAACTACCATCGGAAAAGAGGGAGCCACCCGGCTCGTGTATCTTTCGGAAACTGTCACCGCCGTGGAAACCAACAGCTTGACTAACGGTTTTATCGACGGCGGATTTGAGGGGGGCTACCGCTTCGACGTGGGCAATCAAGGTCGCCATCACGGGATACACTTCAGCATGTTCAAGCTGCAGCGCGAGCGCGACTATTTCATCGCCCCCGGCGTAAGCGTCGTGTTTTCCGATCCTCCCTTTGGTGAGTCACCACCCCGATATCACCTTCAGGGACCTATCAATAGCGCCCTGACAGATATCCAAAACCTTCCCGTCCGATTTACCGAGTTCGAGTCACAAAACCGCCTAGACTTTTGGGGCCTCGAACTTAACTACGTATATCGAATGCATCCTAACCGGTTTGGAGGGTTCTTCGAGCTGTTGGCTGGGGTTCGCTACGCGGAATTTGACGATGACTTCTTCTGTCTCGGTACCGGCGGTACACTTGATGAAAGCCGTTGGACCAGCATTGCGGAAAACCATATTATTGGTCCACAAATAGGTGGTCGGTGGTTCCGAAAATTCGGTCGCTGGACCTGGTCAGCGGAAAGCAAGTTCGTATTCGGCTTTAATCAACAAAACTTAAGATTGGAAGGGTTCTTAGGGAGTAATCTCGATCCTACCACCCTAGTGCAATATCAAATCTCCAATATGGGACCCACGACATTCGTTTATCGTGAGCACGAGGACGAGTTCAGTCCCATGGTGGAGTTGCGAGTGGCGTTCTCCTATCAAATCACTTCCGCCATCTCCGCACGGGTTGGATGGACAGGGATGTGGATCGACAACATTGCTCGGGCGTCCCGAATCATTAATTACGAGGTACCCAACATGGGTATCGACGTTTCGCGTAACTCCGCAGATTACGCTTTCGTCAACGGGGTGACATTCGGTGTCGAATTGAATCGATAATTTTCGCACCGGATCCCCTGTTTAAAAAATGGGAAAGAACATCCAAATTAAGCGACTGGCCCAATCTTTGGTACGCAAGGGCCGCGATAATACGAATACGCTCTGACCTACCGCGTAATGTCCTTCATCCCTACCGTTATTCTTTACCCGGTGTGGCTAGAAAGACCGAATTCTAGCCGCCGGGTTCTTTGTTGTTGAAGTGGGTGCTTAGGATCTTTTGCTCAACCCCTTCCACAAGCCTTACCGAAACCCTCGCAGATCACCCAAATAAAGGCTCTTTCCCATCCTGGGCGCTTACAGTGCCACTTCTCTAAATGAGGGAGGACAATCTTTCTCGTCTTTCTCGAATCAACCACCGTGAAATTTTTGAGGCATCCACTAGCCACATCGCGAAGAACAATGTCTTCGCATATCCGTCAAGAGAAAAGCGAGGGCCCCCATCGACTGCTTGCTAAATGCCAAAAGGTGGGACCTGCCGGACCAGTCGCTGGCAAAAGCAGTTTAGTACTCTCGGAATTTGGCCTGATTTTACGGCCTTACCTTGCGATTCATCACTCTGCCCCGTGGTCGCCCGAGACACACTCCCACGAAATCGGCTAAGCGGCCCTTTGGAACCTTCACCCCTAGTGAGCGATCATCTCCGGTTCGGTGCAATAGCTCGCCGAGGCAACTAGTGACTCGCCAAACGGAACGGCACGATGATCATTCCCATCTCCGTCGGTAATGTGCTGGCATGATTCCAAGATTCGGCTCACACCGAGGATTGATCCGGTGCCCTCTTGCTGCCCTTGGATCACCCAGACGTGCAACAGTCCTCTTTCCAGTGATCCGTCTGTCGTGCGATATTCCACGTCCAGAACAAGGTTCGGAGAAAATCCGTATTCTTGATTGCCGTTATCCTGAAGGGTTTTCATCAGGCGCTCGCACGATTCGGCGGCCATAAGCGCCGAAAGGTGCTGACCAACCAAGGCATCCGGTTCAAAACCTAAATAATTCAGGACGGCGGAGTTTACAAATTCAATTCGAGCGGACAAATCGGCTGACCAAATAAGGCTGTCCCGGACCTGCTGCGCTACCAGGCGAAACTTTTGCTCCCTCTGCTTTAGTTCCCCTTCCAACCGCTTGAGCCGGCTGATGTCACGTACGACCGCTACCGCATTATGGCATCCATTGAGCCGAAAAGCACCTACCGATAACTCTACCGGCACCCGAGTTTTGTCTTTTCGAATCGCTTCCAGCTGAAGAGTGGTACCGACGACCGATCCTTGGCCCGTGCGTGCAAAGAGCGTAAAACCCTTATTATAGGCGGGCAATAGTTCCGGCGGGCAAATGATCGGATGGAGTTCCTTCCCGATAACCTCTTCTGCGGAAAAACCGAAAATTCTGGTCGCCGCATCATTCCAAAAGGTCGTGCGTCCCAGATGATCAAGAATGATGACGGCGTCTTGAGCGGCAGAGCTTATTGCCTTGAAAAGTTCATCTTTTGCCTGAGTTTGGGCTTCCAACTCCCGGTTTTCCGTCACATCGCGACCGACGCCGAGGATGCCCACAATCATCCCGTTCTCGTCCCGGATTGCCCGCGCATGCCAAGCAATGAGCCGGCAAGCTCCATCTTGCCGGCGTAACCAATCCTTTAAATAAAGTGCCTGCACCTCCCCAGTAAGGAGACATTCCGATCGCGGATACACAGGCTGAGGATAGAAGAAAAATTCTTTGGCCTCCCTCCCAATGAGATTAGGCCCATAAAATCGAAACGCGGCGGAGTTGGCTGCGATAAACACGTAGTTGCGATCAACCTCCACCACGATATCGGGAATGGTCTCGTAGAGTGTTTCCAGGCGGGAGCGCAACCGGCGAACCTCCGCAGTTTTTTGAGATAGCTCCCCCTCTCGCGAAGCCACAAGCACGCGAAATTGCTCAATCTCGCGGGCGGCAGCGGCAAGCTGTTCGTGAAACCGTCTGGTCCTTACTTCGCCCCACAGCATTGCCAAAAGGATACCGGACGCCACCCCAGCCACGATTCCCCAAGGATGGGAAAGTATCCCCTCACTAGCAAGCAACAAGCAGGCCCCTAAAATCCCGAGCGAAAGAATCAACCTAAGAATAGGCCCACCCGCGAAATGGTGCGCCGGGAGAAGTGTCCGACCCTCAGCTTGCCACCGAAGGAAACGCCCCTTCTGCCTCCCGGCATAGTTCGCGACGATAAGAAATAGTTTCCTCATGACTTTGCACCTCCGTGGCCTTGGAACCGCTCGTTTCAGCCCACAGCCCATTGGCTACCGATCCGTCCGGCACCAAGCCAGGGCCGTTCTCAGCTCCGTGGCTCATCCGTCATGACCGTGCGCACATCCTTCAATCGTGCCCGTTAACATCTCGGTAGGAAGCATCCTCCAGAAGACACGCTTATTTTGGGCCGAATTCGCTTGCCCTGCGGAAATCGCCAGTCCAAGCCAGTGTGAATCAGTGCCGCAGAAAAGTGGGAGTGAGCCGTGACGAGGAGCGAAGAGGCAGCTGCAGGTTTTTCCCTCTTCCGGACCTTCCCGAAATTGACCAACCGTCCATCGGGAATGGTTGTGCAAAGCACGTATCGGGACCGGTGGGACCTGATTGATAGCTTGTCCTCCGCCCCCCTGCCTCTCAACACCCTGAACCTTCCGCGGACTACGGCTTCCTAAAACACAATTCCCGGCGAAAGCTTCCGAGGGTTGGAGCCGCGCCCCTTCTTGACATCTTGAGGTGCGAACGCGGGAGGAACCGGGGCAGAGCTTCGAAAACCCTCTATTTGCCTCTGAGAAAAGCTTAGGTTGCGTCATAGCACGATGCCCGGCTAACCGAAGGAAAATTCAACCAAAGTTATGGCGATAACCGTCGCTTTGTTCACTATTTTCCGGAAAAGCAAGTGGGCGAAACCTACGAAAAGCGCGGAAAATCGATCACCTTTAGTCGGACGTTGTTGAATTTGTTGGGCTAGTAGCGCGAAAAACGCAAAAAACCAATAAACTCATTCAACGGAAATCGCTAACCTTATAATTTATCCCCCAAATTGAGGGAGCAATGATCCCTAACTATATCACAAGTTGTTGACCCATAGGAAAGCTAAAGTATCCACTTGTCTTTCAAAAACTCCACACACCGAGGAAAAGCATTTCGGTAAAAACTGGCACGTCGAGACAAAATCAGTTGGCCGCGGAGTGCCTAGCTGTTGGAACAATCCCTACAAATGCCAAAAAGAGTTATTTCGTGACTTTCCACCACGAAGCCAGGAGGTACCCAATCGGCCAATTTTTGCGTACAAGAACGAGTGCAATATGCCCGATCACACAGGCGACACACAAAATGATGGTGATGTGGGACCGATGCCAACTCGAAGCGACGACCCACGGTGGGAAGCTCCACAGCGCGAAGAATTCCCGACTCACTTAGCTTTCGCAAATTACGGTAAACAGTGGCCAGACCCAGACCAGGCGTAAGCCGTTGAGCCCGCCGGCAGATTTCCCTTGGAGCAAGAGGTCCTCGGGCATTTCTTAGGACAGTTAAAATTGCCCGACGTTGTTTAGTATCACGTCGTAACACAGTAATTTTTGGCCGCCGCATCTCTCCCTTCCCACCCGTAAATTTATCGCGAGGGGAGTGTTTCAAGAAGTTCTGCCAAGCGCCGCTTAATCCTCACGCTAAGTTTCACCCCTACCGGGCACAAGTGAGGCTTCTGCCACCGCGGTCCCGGAAATTGTCGGAATCACGACTATAGTTCGCAGGCGTGTCGGCCTGGCTTGCCCAGCACCGCCATTGGTTTCCCCTGGCGTAATTCAGGGAAGAACCGGTTGACTTAAACTTCACTCCCTATGTCCCGGTCCGCCGGAGCCGGCTGCTCTGCCCCGTGAAAGTAGTCCCTCGATTTTCATCTTTTTCCTGAGGATTGGGTAGCTCCTTGCCTTGGCCCCTCCTCGACTTCTATAATGCTTCAAGATAATGAGAAATCATTCTCATATCAAGCCACCGTCTGTTTGAGCTACGACTTTAAACGAAGCTCAGCTTTCATTGCCGGCAATGTCGCTTTATCGAAACCACTCGGCCTAAGAAAAAAGGAGATTCCATCAATGAGCGATCCAGCCGTTGACATAGGCCTCGCTCCCTCCTCTCGAAAGGCAAAGACGCCGTCGATACTAGTGGTGTGCACCCTGATGTTTCTTGGCGGCTGTGAGGCTCGTCAAACGCGAGCACCGCAAACAGTTGACCAGTCGCAGCCCCTCCGTGTTACCGTGGTAGCTCCTCCTTATAAATGGGTTGTGGAGCAATTGGCTGGTTCCCATGTGGAAATTGTGGTGCTGGCTCGAGGGGGTCTTTGCGCCGAGACCTACCAGCCCACGGACGCCGAAGTGTCTCGCATATTACGCTCCCACATGCTAATTCGGCTGGGTCTTCCCTTCGAGGAGGCACCGTGGTTTCGGAGCCTTCTTCACAATTCATCGCTCCACCCGGTCGACTTAAGAAGTTGTTATACCCGAGGTGACTTCGATGGAACCGACACACCAGTCGTTGCGACACCATACGCGGATTCCCAGAAGGTAAGCCCGCTGCGTAAGGAGCCGGCTCATCGGGACGTTTGCGACGCTGGACATCAATCCCATGATGACGAAGACGCCCTTGAGGATTGTTGCCCCGAGTCACATGATCATCATCACATTGAGCATCACCACTGGCATCTGGACCTGCATATCTGGCTGGTTCCCCGCCTTCTGAAAAATCAGGCGATGTTGATTGTTCATAAGCTCTGCGAACTCGATGAGCGGAATTGCAAAACATATCGGGCGAATCTCCGTGTTTTCTCCCAACGGATGGAAGAGCTTGATGCACAATTGCGGGAGGTGTTATCGCGAGTAGAAGGCCGGCGAGTACTTGTTTTTCATCCTGGCTGGGGTCATGTGGCGCGTGAGTACGGGCTGGTTGAGGTAGCCGTGGAACACGAGGGGAAGCTGCCCAGCGAGGCCGAGCTTTCGCGGCTTCAAGCGGAATTGCGAGCGGCTGGTGCCCGAGGTATTCTTGTAGAAAACGACAATCCGCAACACCCGGGCCGTATTCTCGCCAACAGCCTCGGACTTACTGCCGTCACCATCGATCCAATTGCCGAAAACATTGAAGAGACATTAAAGGCATTTGCCGAATTTGCGGACCGTTTTGCTTTTTAATGCTTTGTGAGAATCTTGTCGGCAGCATAAATGAAAGACGTGGAATAAAAGACGCGGAAAAACCTCAATGAAAGGCGCGCCAAAAGCCTGAATTCTACCCACCCGTTAAAACTTGCTTGCTAGTAGTTCCAAACAGTAAGCTGGCTGTCGACTAAAGAATTCCCAGGAGACCGAAAGTCGCAACTGGCCCGAAGCGGTCCCCAGCCTTAAGCACCAATGGAGAATCAATCTGCTGAGCTTCGGGAAAAGCGACTTAACCGTTCGCCGGGGCTCTGAGTTCGCCCTATGAGGTTGGCAAACAAAATGTGATCAACTTCGTGCCTTGAATCTTCACATAGACGAGAGGGTTCACGCGCACCAAGGGTGGCCAATAGTCGACAACGCAACTCCCGGACACAGGATGTCCCCAGCAGCGGTTTGACCAATCTTCACGGGATGTTACACTTTGCGGAAATCAGCCAGGTAAGTTGCCAAAGCTCGTGGGCGGGAAGGGCAAAGCTTTCGGCTATGAACGGTCAGCAAGCGCCAGTTGTGGAAGTCGATCATGTTACTTTTTGGTATCGGCCAGGGGTCGACCCGGAGCCTGTGCTCGATGATGTATCGTTGACCGTTTACCCGGATGATTTTTTGGGGCTGATCGGCCCCAACGGCGGTGGAAAAACAACGCTTTTGAAGATCATCCTGGGGTTGATTCGCCCACAAAAGGGGCGTGTCCGTGTCTTTGGATCCGATCCGTGTCGCGTGCGTCATTTGGTGGGATATGTGCCTCAGGCGGCCCAGGTTCAAACGCATCTGCCCTTACGCGTTGTGGATGTGGTGCGGATGGGTCGGCTACATCAATCTCGTTGGGGCCCGTTCTATTCCCAAGCCGATCGGCTGGCAGCAGAAAAAGCGCTCGAGTTAGTCAACTTGCATAGCTTAGCTCAGGCACCTGTGGCAAATCTTTCGGGGGGCCAGCGTCAACGCATGCTGATTGCCCGGGCTTTGGCGGCTGACGCTAAGCTCCTCCTTTTGGATGAACCCACCGCCAACATCGATGCCCCGTCAGAGCAGAACTTGACCGATCTCCTTCACGAGCTTAATCGCACAATCCCCATAATTTTGGTCAGTCATGACGTTGCTTTTGTCACGACCCATATGAGGCGTGTCGCCTGCTTGAACAGACGGCTTTCAGTTCACCGTACCGATGAGCTTTCTGTAGAACATCTTCAGTCGGTGTATGGCCTTAAGCAATGCAGCATTGTTCACAATCCCAGTTGTTCCCTGTTTGACGCGGGTTGCCAACAAGGATGCCGCATCCTCGGTCAGACGGCAAGGCACTAGAGAATTGGTAGTCCCTTTCTCCGTGGATGAATCACAGAAAGATAAATCACAGAAAAAAGACGGGTGTGGCAACACAAAAAGATGATTGGCTTTTTTCGGGATTTTCCCCACAATCCCTTCTTGTTAACCGGCTTAGTAGCGGGTCTTTTGAGCGCCTTGAGTTGTGGGTTAATAGGACCCTACATCCTTGGTCGCCGGATGGTGCTCCTCAGTGGGGCGATTGCCCACGCTGCCGTGGGAGGGGTAGGCTTGGCGGTTTACCTCCGCGCGGTCAACCCCACCACGTTCTTTTGGTTCGACCCCCTGATAGGTGCCATGATTGTCGCCGTGTTTGCTGCCGTCCTCATCGCCTGGGGTGAAAATTCGTGGGGAACCATGCCGGAGACCCTTCTTGCCGCTATGTGGGCACTCGGCATGTCCGTCGGTGTCCTTTTGGCCAAAATGACGCCAGGATACCAAATCCCATTGATGACATTCCTTTTCGGAAATATCACGTACGTAAGCTGGTACCAGCTCCGGAGCTTAGGTGTGCTGAGCGCGGCCATCGCTTTCACCACCCTGCTGTTTCACAAGCAATTTGTGGCTTTTTGCACAGACAAAGAGCAAGCCCAGCTCCAAGGCGTACAAACCGGTTTGGTGCTCACGGTGCTTTTACTCGTGTCCGCACTTGCGGTGATAGTGCTTTGTCAAGTGGTGGGGCTAGTCATGGTGATCACGCTTCTGACCCTGCCGGCAGCCACGGCCGGACTATTCGTGAAAACTGTGGGAGCCATGATGCTGGCCGGTACGGTGTTGGCTGCTTTGCTCACCACCGTGCCTCGTATTGCCGTTTACGGAACCGCGGTAAGTGCGGAAAGTGCCATCGTACTTGCTGCGGTGGGGACATATTTGGTGGCGCTCTGCCTTCATCAAATCGGCAATAAATGCCAAAGACTCTGGCGCAAACGTCACGTCAGCGATTTTGCCGCACACTTAACAGCCACGTAAACGGTTCCTTTTCATTCTTCAAAGAAGCAAAATTATTAAAAATCGCCGGTTGATCAAGCAACAGCCAATTTGTTGTCGCAAAAGGCAACTAAGCCCTTCCGGCGTCCCTCTAAGGAACCCAAGTAAGTTGACGACCCCCGTCATCTTCATTAGGACCACGATGACGAAAAGGCAAGACCGCAGAGAAGCTTTTGGAGCGGGACTGATGCCTCGGCCCAAGCTAGCTGACAAACCATTTGGAAATGGAATTTGGAGGACTGGCACACAGCAAGGGACTGCGTTCGATTTATCCCCACCGTGTCGACTACTTATGAGTAAGCCGCTATTCAGCCGACCGGCCAATCCAAGACCCGATTCCTCCTGACGCACCCCGGTGGCGAAGCAACAGGAACTCTAGCCTACATCGCAACTCCCGGCGATCGTCTTCGCCACATTTTCTGCCTTGCACAAATTTTACGCGGTTTCGGTCCCAGTTAGCTACAAACTATTACCTATAATCGGGAAATTGACCTACCGTTTTCAGCGAGTAAAATCCACTCAGGGTTCGTAAACGAAACGTACGTAAAAATCTAGCCATGTTTTCGCAGACTCCCCGTACGTGTGTAAAACTACCGGCATCCGGAGCTGGTAGCCCGCGAAAGAACTCTCGTGTTTGATGAAGAGCTCTCCATCTATAGGAGCCCCACACGATGCAAAGACAACATTTCATTGTGCTGCTGGCATCGCTCGTTACTACGGCAAGTGTTTCAACTTCTTTGGGATTGGATGGTAATTACCAGTTGGCCACGTTTGTAGCCGACGTCACCCCACCGGTTGATGGCCATCCCCTCATTTGGCTCACACCAGTGAAGGTGGTAGAAACGCCGCTTTTGGCCAAAGGGATTATTCTGGAATGCGGGGACAATCGTTACGTGCTGTGCTCTTTGGACTGGTGTGGCCTTGCTAATAGCTCACATCGCCTCTTTATCGAGAAAATCGCTCAGGCTGCGGCCACAAAACCAGACTATGTGGTGGTGCATACCGTTCATCAGCATACGGCTCCCTATTCTGATGGCGATGCCCAGCGGCTGCTTACCCAAGTGGGCTTCCAACCACTTTATGTGGACTTCTCCTTCTTGAACCAAGCCGCGGACCAAGTGGCAGAGAGTGTTCGCAGTGCTTTGAAACGTCTTCAGCCGATCAACCAGGTGGGGTTCGCTGCAGTTCCTGTGGAAAAAGTGGCAGCCACGCGGCGGGTCAAAACTCCGGAAGGCAGGCTGCTTGTCCGCTACAGTTCGTGTAAAGATCCGGCACTTCGGGATATGCCTGAGGGAGTGATTGACCCGCTGTTGCGAACGGTGACATTTGCCTATAACGGTCAACCCCTTGTGCGTTTGCACTTCTACGCCACTCACCCTCAGAGTTTTTACGGCGATCCCCGTGCGTCGGCGGATGTCCCGGGGTTTGCCCGAGAACGCCTGGAGCAAGAAGAGAAGTGCGTCCAAATCTATTTCACCGGCTGCGCGGGTGATATTACCATGGGAAAGTACAACGACGGTTCGCGCGAAGCCCGTGACCGCCTCACGGAACGCCTTTATCGAGCTATGGCCGATTCGGTCCGTCACACGCAACTGGAACCCATCCGCTTTATGGGGTGGCGGACCGAGCCCGTGCTCCTACCCGCAAGGAGCGATCCTGGATATGCTCCCTCGGATATCGAGGCACGCCTCAAGGATGCCGCCCTCGATCCAGTCCAACGTGTTCGCGCGGCATGCCAGCTTGCCTTTCACCACCGAGCTTCCCAGCCTTTCCTTCTTGCTGCCTTATTCATCAACGACGGGAGCATCGTTTTCTTGCCAGGAGAATGCTTTGTGGAATACCAGCTTTACTGTCAGTCGCTCCGCCCGGAAAAATTCGTGGCCGTTGCAGCTTATGGGGATATCGCCCCCGGCTACATCTGTACGGAAATTGCCTATCGTGAGGGAGGCTACGAACCAACAGCTAGTAGTTTGGCTCCCCACGCCGAACACGTTCTGAAGAAGGCACTGGCCGAGCTTCTCGATGAGCGCATTTCCGAAAAGCAGCCACCCCAGCCCTAGAATCGAGTTCAACCCTTCCGACAAAATTAGTGATTCCCTCGCTCCATTGCCAAATACCCGCGGAAAATTGACGTGTCCCGCAAAAGTGGTGTGACCTGAAACTCCCAGGTACAATGACACCGAGAGAAACTTCGCCGGCAAACCCAGCTTTAAAAAGCTCGGAAGTAGATACGTACTTTTCCACAGATGGGAGAGGTTCAGGTCATGCGATCCAGCTGGCTTCCCCGCCGAAGATTTCTGGGAACAATGGCGGTAGCTTCATCAGGGCTGGCCGCTTGGCGATTTTGGCCCACCCACTGGTCGCAAGCGGAAGGCAGAGCAAATGTGCTGGCAGCACTTGGGGGAACACCTGTGCGGCGATCCCCCTTCGCCCCTTGGCCGCCCACCGCGCCGAAAATCGAGCAGTCGCTCCTTGCTGCGTTCCGTTCCCGCCGGTGGGGTCGAGATCTCCAGGGTGCTATGGTGGGTTCTGGAGTCGTGGCCCAGTTCGAGAACCGCTTTGCGCAATTAGTCGGGGCAAAATTCTGCTTGGCCACCGGTAGCTGTACCCAAGCTCTGCACACCGCGCTGTGGGCTATTGGGGTGGAGGCCGGTGATGAAGTGCTCGTCTCCCCATGTACCTTTGTGGCTTCCGTTCAGGCGATCTTAATCAACGGGGCCCTACCGGTTTTCGTCGACGTAGATCTGGATACCTTCCAGATGGACCCGGACAAGATCGAAGCGTTAATTACCCCGAATACTCGTGCTATCGAGGTTGTTCACATTGCGGGCTTGCCTTGCGATATGGATCGGATTGTCCCTCTGGCACGGCGGCACAAGTTGGCCATCGTGGAGGATGCAGCCCAAGCACATCTTGCCCAATACGGTACGAAACAGTGCGGAACCTTCGGCCAAATCGGCTGCTTTAGCTTTCAGACCAGTAAACAAATCGCCTGCGGAGAGGGTGGTGCTTTAGTCACGGATGATCCCAAACTCCTTGAAGCTTGCTTCTTGTTCCATAACATGGGCCTGGATCCTAGAACGGTTGCCCGGACGATTGGCACTAAATATCGGATGCACGAGCTGGAGGCGGCTATTCTTCTGCCGCAATTGGAAACCTTGCCGGAGGAAATCGCTCGCCGCGATACCAATGCGAGGTACCTGGCAAACCTCCTCACGCAAATCCCTGGCATCCTTCCCCAGAAGCGTTACCCGACGGTAGTGCGCGGAGCCTACTACCTCTTTGGTATACGATATCTTCCCGAAGCCTTTGATGGCCTGCCGCGGGAGGTGTTCCTCCGGGCCCTGCGAGCGGAGGGAATTCCGTGCACCACGATGTACTTTGATAGGCTGAACCACCAGCCGTTCCTCGAAAACACACTCGCCTCACGGACTTTCCGTCGCATCTTTCCGGAGCAACGACTGCGGCAATACCGCGAGGCCAATGTCTGCCCCAACAACGATCTCCTCGCCCAGCAGGGTCTCTGGCTTCCCCAAACACTCCTGTTGGGTGAAAGCCGCGACATGGACGAAATCGCCGAGGCATTTGCCAAAATCCAACGATTACGTAGCCAGTTGCGCCAGCTAGCGCAGGTTAGCTAAACCCACGAAAAGATGAGCCTATCACTGAGATAAAGGAAAAACATCAAATAAGCTAGGGTATCTCCGATTGCTATCGATAAGTTAAGATATCTCCGATTGGTGATAATAGAAGTAAACAACCATTTGCAAAGTTTTTTCCTCCCAGATTCGCGAAAATCTTCTCGGTTACATCAGGTTCGTTGGGCCAAACGATTTCCGTTTGGAATAAGCACCTCACCTCCTTGGCAGATCTGCCCTCTTTTTTTCCATGTAGAGATTGGCCCACCGTGTGGGAACTCGTGAGCAGGTATTGGCTGACTGAAACGCAGGGCTCGGGCTACGGGCCTTCAAGAGAAATTCCGGTATACCGGCGACTGAAGGGTGGGGGACGTTGGAGTTATTGACCTTACGAGACGGCTTCAATTCTTATCTCGGTTGTTGATCTTGCTTGAACACTAGACCCGCTCAGGCCGGGGTATTCCATGAGAACCAAGCCTACGAATTAGCGCTAAAACGGTCAGCCCCACCCGGGTGGCTTTTCGTGGCTCCAAGCCTGACCAGGTTGACAAACTTTTCGCAAAAGGAGTAGATTAAACCCAGCTGCAGATGTTCGCCCTCCGATGCCGAGCGGCGAAAAAAGACGAGCTCCGATTTACGAAAAAAATTTTTAATTTGATAATGATTATCGGTATAGGAATGTTTCTTTAGCAGGCGCTTCAGCCTTTGATCGGGAACTGAGGGTGCTTCGGAAACCGGCGGAAACGGGTTTATCATTAATTCGGACAAACACTTCCGGCACCGCTTGTAAAACAGGGCTGGCGTCCCGAGTCCGAGAACTGGTTCCGCTTAGATTTTCGGGGTGGACGTATGAGGACGACCAAAGCGAACGCTCCTTCGGGACAGCATGGGAGGGAAACTCACCGTTAAATCTATGTCGAAATAATATTCACAAACATATAACATTCACAAACACACAAGCATAACTGACAGTTTTGGAGCCCGAGATGCCTGAAGACCGACACCGTATCGAACAAAACGAACTTGCTCTTTGGCTCGAAAAGGTGGCGCGGTCCCTTCGGCCCTACGCACGTCCCCTGGCATGGGGGGCAGTATTTGTTGTCGTGGCATGGCTGGCAACCGTGCTCTACCGTTCCACCACGAGTGCGGCGGCCGCCCGAGCTTCCGACGCTTTGAGCCGGGCCCTTGTGCAAAACAGCCCTACTGCTCTTGAGGATGTGGCCCAGCAATTCGGGGGCACCATTGGACAACTTGCCCGACTGGCAGCAGCCGACATTTACTTTGCCACTGGCTGTGACCAACTTTTTGTCAACAAGATTATCGCCCGGCAGGATCTGCAAAAGGCCTTGGAACATTATCGCGAGGTGGAACGTCAAAGCCGTACTCCCGACCTCCGGGCCCGAGCCTCCTTTGGGATCGCTCGCACGCTCGAAGCTTTAGCCGGTACGCCGGCTGGTCAAGGTCTGCTTCGGGAGGCAGTTGAAAAATATCGCGAAATAGAGCGGACATTTCCCACAAGTCCCTTTGCTGTCTTCGCCCGGGAACGATTACAGCTTTTAGAAATGGAAGAGACGAAGCGGTTCTACGACCAATTTGCCAAGTTCGATCCGCGGCCGGAACTCATGCCGGAGGGAGTTTCGGGTTCGCCCTCGCTAGGTGAGAAACAGGCACCACTAGTCGCACCACTAGAGGCAACTGGAGCGGAGGCTGTCAAAGGAGATACTGGCGATCTGCCGGAATTGGCTGCGCCTACCGAACGTAGCGCCGAAAGTCGAGAGGATGAGCCTGCTGCTCCGGAAGACTTGCCGAGCACCGATTTAAACACTCCGAGCCCCCGGGAAAACGAAGCTCAAGCTCCTGCTCAAACCGTGGCTCCCTCCGATAACGTGGGAACTAGCGATTCCGAAACCAGTGTCCCTTCCGCGGAAAAGCCTCAGTCAAACCTCAATCACGTTACTACCGATTCCGCTTCAGGGTAATGCCGCCCGATCCTCCAGAACTGCGGTTTTTGTCCCTTGAACCGGTGGAGCTTGCAGTAAGCCCAGCCGAGGTAGGTTGGCGGCTTGACCAGTTTCTAGTATACCACTTCCCCCAGTACAGCCGAGCCCTTCTCCGGCGTGTGATCACTGCCGGTGGAGTCCGAGTGGATAATCGTGGCTGTAAACCGGCCTATCGGCTTCGGCTAGGTCAGCATGTCGTTGTGAGTTTGCCGGAGCTTCCCCGTCAGTCGCCCAAACCGGAAAACATCCCTTTAGAAATTCTGTTCGAGGACGATTGGCTTGCGGTCATTAATAAGCCCGCGGGAATGGTGGTGCATCCCTCTCGGGGACATTGGTCCGGGACAATTGCCGGCGCGCTTGTGTTTCACTTTGGGGGGAAGCTCAGTACCCTGGGGGGGCCGACCCGGCCGGGAGTGGTGCATCGATTAGATCGCGACACAAGTGGGGCCCTATTGGTGGCAAAGCACGACCTTGCTCACTCGCGGCTGGCACAACAATTTCACGACCGCCTGGTGGAAAAGGAATATTTTGCCGTGGTGGTCGGGAGACCGGACCGCGACCGCGACGTTATCTGCTTGCCTATCGGGGTACATCCCCACAGCAGAGAAAAGATGGCCATCCGGACTATTTCACCCTCGGGCCGGATGGCTGAAACCTTTTATGAAGTACTTGAACGCTTCGATGGCTTTGCAGCGCTTCGCGTGCGACCCAAAACCGGTCGTACGCATCAAATCCGTGTACATCTCAGCCACATTGGTTGTCCCGTGTTGTGTGATCGCACTTATGGGGGCCGGGCCACTATCACCTTAAGCGAAATTTGCCGTCTGTCTTCCCACCCAGCCGAAGAACCTATCTTAAGCCGACAGGCCCTCCACGCCTGGCGATTGGGTTTCGTTCATCCGGGTACTGGAAAGTGGATGAAAATCGAAGCCCCTTTACCTCCCGATATCTCCCGCGTTCTTGAAGCACTGCGACGTTACCGGCCACACTCACCATCGAGTTCTTGCACTTAACAACGCGAAAGCCCTCAGCAGCCTGATCCCCCAGCAACATTCTTAAACTTTTGGCAATTGCTAGTATCGCTGATAATCCTTGCGCCGCGGCTTGGCAAGGCATTTTCCCTCACACCAGATCACACAACGGGGAGGAAAGGCATGCGATTATTCGGCACATCTTATTGTCTCCGCCCGAAGCGTACATAAGAATATAAACGGAAAATGCAAAAAATTTCGCAACTCAACATGGAAATTTCCGGGCGGGAGCTCGCGAAGTGCATCGCCAACCTCGAAAACGCGGAGTGCTTTACACCCGTTCAGTTAGTGCCGAAAGCCTCGGTATTAGGGTGACCTTCGAGGCCGTCGCATGACTTGCCCAGGGCTAGCGGGCACACCCGTCAGAGCCGATAGCTGTCAAAAAAGCTAACTAATGCTTGGGAATCTAAAAACAGAGCTTTTTGTTCCAGCTTGCTGTCTACGAAACCTGACGCAGGGGCAAGATTGGCCCGCGATGCCCAAGTCTAAGACAATGTACGGGGAAAATGGTAACATCACTAATGAGTATAGCCCTCGTGTGTCATGAACCGCCAGTCTATTCTTCACCTTGCGGATTTGCACTTAGGGGCACCTCCACCTGAAATCTTGCGGCAAGTGAACCCGCAGCTGGCCCAGCAAGTTAAATCTAGCCGCGATACACTTCTTGATCGAATCGCTGACTGGGTTTGCTCTCCGGATTGCCCCGTGGGGCTTGTGCTTATTGCTGGGGATCTTTTTGATCACCATGCCTCGGAACCACAAGTCGTGGGAAACGCCATGCAGGCTCTCACGCGAATGGTGACTTGCGGCATACCGGTTGTCACCACGGCGGGCAATCACGACGAAATGAGCTATCCCAACGTTGTTTACAAACGGCAAAAGTGGCCCGGAATCCTAGTCGAGTCTTGGGAGCCAGCGGAAGTGCTCACTCTTGCTGCCGGCGAGCTATTCGACCAAGCGCTCAGGGTAGTATCCGCATGCTTCCAAATCGGCAAAAATTTCCCGGGGCAAGTTTTAGAAGCCCCGCCGGTAAGCGGTGATGCGTTGAACGTGTTTTTGGCCCACGGAACTGTAGAAGATCCAAACTTCCTTCCCACCAAAATCGTTGAAAGCGAACGTTGTTTTCGTATTCGCCTCAAGCAGTGGAGCCAACAAGGATACCACTACGCGGCCTTGGGCCATATTCATCAGCCATGGGTTAAATCTATAGAAGGGATGCTTGCGTGCTATCCCGGGTCTCCGGTAGGCAAGTCGGCATTTGACCGGGGAACAGGAAGTCTGGCGTTAGTGAGTACCGCATCCCGAATCCCCCAACACCCAGGTAGGCCTGCCGTGACGGTCAACTTCGTGGAGCCACCCGGTGTTATTGGTTATCAGTGGAAACTGGTTCGCGAAAACATTACCGCTGGCGAACGTCCTGAAGAGATTGTAGAGCGGGTAAGCCGGAAAGTTTTCCCCGCAGGTATTCCTTTCTCTGACCAGGAAATCGTGGTTGTCGAATTAACCGGCACGGTTTCGTCCCAAAGTTTTGTGCAAGACTGTCAGTTACTCTTTTCCCAAAAGGGACGGCCGGTACTCGTTGTGGAAGGAGACATCCAGCCAGTGCCTCCTGTGGACATCGAGCTCCTTAGCCGCGAGCAGAGTCTCCTCGGGGAGTGGGTCCGGGAATGGCAGCGATGGAGGCAAGAGGGCCGATTGGATGACAATCTCGCGCAGATGGTGTTGTGGGAGGCTATTTCGTGCTTCCGACGAGAAGCAGAACGTTAATGGGGGATGATTGTCGCGGTACGTCATAGGAGAGATGGAGAAATGCCGCGGGTCACTATCACCCAAATCGAGCTTGAGAACTGCGGCCCCTGGGGTGGCCATCATGTCTTCGAGCTTCCGTCTCGGGGGTTGTCGGTTCTCATAGCCCCAAACGAAGCCGGCAAGACCACTCTACTTCGTTGCGTTGCGGCAATCCTCTGGGGATATCAACCCCCGGCTCCGCACTGGTACAGTGCTCCAGGGACAACCCATAAAGGAATGCTGTACTTTACCCGCGAAGAGGGCAGTAGTCCCTCCGGCGGTCACGTCAAGCAGTTCCGAGTCTACCGCGACTTTCAGTCGGGGGAAACCTCCGCCGCGCAAGCACGGGCAGACGGCAGTTGGCGGAATGTGTTTCGGGGCAGGGCTCGCCATGGGTCGAAGACCCCAGAAAAGCAAGCTTGGAGCAAGTTTGTCTCTCACTCCTTCGCTCCCATTACTGCCGAGGCCTTTTCTCATATCGCTTTGATCGCTCAGCCCTGGCCCCACCGGTTGGACCCGCGAATAATCCAGGAGTTCATCATCGGAACAGGACAGGCTACCATCGATGGCGTTCGCGAGAACCTCGTTCGGCGATACCGCTCGCTGAGTCGTTTCACGAATAAAGCTGGTCTTCATACACACGATGGTCGTAATCCTGGCGAGTTAGATCTTGTGGAAGAGGACATCAGGCAATTGCAAGACCGTATTCGCTCCTGCCAGCAGATGAGTGAGCAACTAGAAAAGCTTCGTCGCCAGCAAGCGGAGCTCGAAGCCGAACGGGAGCACCTTCAGCGCCAATATGATGTCTTAGTCGGCCAATGCCAAGCGGTAGAAAAAAGCCAAGCTCTGCGGCGAGAACTTGCGCCGGTGGAAGAACTTGCCCAAAATTTGGAGCAGGCCTCCGTCCGCATCCAGCTGTTGACCCAAAGTCTAAAAGAAAAACAGATGGAACTTGCGAGCTGGCCAGCTCCTTTAAACAACGCTACCAGTCAAGAATTGCGAACATGGCAACGACAGTTGATTGAATGGCGGGAAAAATGCTCGCAACTATTACCGTTTGAATCCCTCCACCAAGAGCGAAGCAAAATCGACCACGAATTTGCGGTGGTTGCACATTTCCCCCCCGATGCCCCAATAATCATCGACCAATATCTTCAACTTGTTGGCCAGGTAGAAAGGCTTCGGCAAATACTGGTTCAGCAAGAGAGCAAGGTGGCGCAACTTGCGCCGCGTGTTGATCGCCGTCGTCAACAAACTGCTGCCATCGTTGGAGGCGCCGGGGCGGGGTTCATCGTAATGCTTTTGATTATGGCGGTAATGTTCGCGCTGGGCCTATTGGCATCTGGCTCGGGCACCTTCATCGTAGGATTCACGGCTGCGATCCTCGCTGCTGCGGTGGGCGCCGCGGCTAGTTGGTTGATTCTCCGTAAGTACCGGCCGATGCTTTCGCCCCCCGGATATGAACAGGCCGCTGCCGAATTGGCTCGCACTTCGGAAGCCCTTCACCAAACGCATCAGCGACTTGCTGAGGCTGCGACCAAAATTGCTTTTGTCGGCACCACGGATCCTACCGAATTGGCGCGGGCTACGGAAAGGTTTCGTTTCTATCAACAACAAGTTGCCCAATGGGAACAAGCATTCGCGCGGCGGAAAGAGCTCGACGAACTTTTGTCTCCCACTCGACTTCCCTTGCCCATTCAAGCCCTATTAAACCTCGCGGGCAATGATGTGAAGTACGCTGAAAACCAACTTCAGCGGATCCTTGCGCTCCGCAGTGAGGTGGAAACGTGCCAGCAACAAATCGCGTCAATTCTCACTCATTTCGGATGCCAGAATGCGGAAGAATTGGAAAGAAGGAAAGCAGAGACTGTGGACCGGCGTCAGAACCTCCGCCGGGAGCTCGACAACTTGGCACATGCGTCTCCTGTAGTGGCGGCATTATTAGGTGAGGCTCCGCAGGTAGCCGGTCAAAAGTACCAGGAACTCCTTCATCAAGTGCAGGAGGTACAAGACAGATTAAACGAGCTTTTCAGGAAAAGAGAGGACCTCCAAAAGGAAATCGCACGTTGCGAAGCCGCATCGGCAGAATATGCGGATTTCAACATCGCTCAGGCCGAAGATTACCTGGAGGAACTTAAACATCGAAAAAGTCGACTTCAGACTCGGGCGGAAGCGGTAAAGATAGCTTTCGAGATTTTAAAGCGCGCAGAGAACTCCTTTGCCAGCCTCCACTTGCAGGCCCTGGAGGACCGAATCAACAACCTGATGCGTCAATGGACCGAAAAGGCCGACCGTTTTTTCCGCGTCACTTCGAGGTTCGACCTCAGCCTTCATGTCCCCAGGGAGCCAAACTCCGCCATCAATGACGCAGCGATGCTCAAGGTCGATCTCTCGGTGCTTAGCCAAGGTACTTGGGACCAACTAGCCTTGGCAGTGAGAATCGCAGTGTTGGACCGTGTTGCCGGGGCGGTCGAGCTGCCACTGCTTATTGACGATGTCTTCCTCACTTGGGACTTGTCTCGGAGGGAACTATTTCGAAAGGGACTTGAGACCCTACTTCCGGAACGTCAGATCATTCTCGTGAGCCACGACCCCTACTTCGAATCTTGGGGAAAACCAATCCAACACCGGGTTCATCAGGGGAATACCTTACGCGATGAACCATTTCGCCCACTTTCCTGAGGCCTAGTGTCGAAAAGGATAAAAAGCTCACCAGCGAGACGGATTGACCCAGGGTTGAAACGTCCCCCGCCCCAGATCACAAGTTCGATGGCAACTACATGACGGATTTATAAATCAAATGCTACTTCCGGAAGAAACTTTTCCCATGGGCGCGAACCGTCTGGGAGGCCCGGTTCACCTGATTACCTCGCCCCGCAACCCGGGCACCCCCCACCACGCGGGTAATTCGGGTTCTCGATAGTAAAGCCACGGCCTAAGGGCCCTTCATAAAAGTCGATTACCGTCCCGTCCAAGTGGAGGGCGTATTTCTTCCGCGTGACAATTGTGACCCCATGTTGTTCGTACTTGGCATCGATCGCGGGATCGTATTGTGTGTCGAAACCCAAACTGTACTGGAGTCCGCTGCACCCACCCCCGGAAATTGCCATTCGTATATACGTTGTGTCCTCCTCGAGATTCTGAGACTGAAATATTCTGTGAATTTCTTGGGCCGCGTTTTCTGTCAGCGTAATAGCCATGTCTTCCCTACTCCTCGGCACAACTGACGGTGAAAAGAGCGTCTTTGTCTCCTGAGGTTCGGTACCCCACACGGACGAATTCATATTTACGACCGTCACGTTATGAGGCACGTCGTCCTAGATACACGGGTGCAACAAAGCTACCCATTTTCATCCAGCTTAAGGAATCCCTGAAACCCCTTACTAATTATACGAAAATAAGTCTGCTCACGCCGACAATTTTCTCGCGATGCTAACTTACTAATCTTATACAAGCTCGTTTCAGGCCGCAGAACGAAGCACCCCAAATCCTTGATTCGCTTATGAAGCTAGTGACCATATTCGGCCGTCGTGCGAATCCCTTACCGACGACGATTTATTCCCTCCGCAATTACTTATGATCTTTGGCCGATGATCTTTTGTCGATGCCCCAGAGCCGCTTTAACCATTAGCATGTTCTCAAGGCCACGTTAGACCATCGGAGGGAAGCGAAAGGGCCGGGTAGTTGCCCGAGGCATCCAATAAATTAAACTTCCCAACTTACTCGCTTAACTCCCCAAGGTAGTCGCGACTCTATTGTCACACTCAAGTGAAGGTTATTAACTGCCATCCACCTGCCGTATTCTGTCTTACTAGCCTTAGCAAGGTCGCCCCCGAAATATTTTGTTAGCCAGGTGTGTCATGAAGACTGGAATCAACACCGGGCTCAGATCTTACATCACATGATTAAGCGTCCACCTTAGATCTGAAGCCCTGGCAGATCTGTGCCTCACAAGGAAAATCAAAACTAGGTTTAGCAATAAAGTGACTTTCAAAACGACCGGACGATGAATCGACATTTGTTTATAACAGAGATGATCATACTTTTTAAGCCTAGATCGCGTTCAGCCTTGATAGGCACCAGCAAAGGCAGCAGAAAATCTCACATTTTGTCATGCTTTTCGAATCGTCTGCTCGCACATTTTTTAACTCGTCTATTCTTAGTGGCGAAGGACCTTTTTGGTAGCGTTGCTGCGTGTTATAAGCTTTTTTATTAGCGTTGCTACGTGCCGAACTAATATCTTAAGATTTGGCGAAATTAGCTGGCAGGGAGGTAACATTGCCAAAGTCGACGCAAATAGCGGACTGCGTGCAGTACGCAGGCCGTGGGCAAAAAGGCCCGTTTCTCCCGTTACTCCCCGAGTAAAATCCGGTACAAATACTCAACCGACACTTTAGCGGCCTGTTGAGCCGGAGCTGTCCTCCTTGGAAACTCTCCGGGTTGATAAACCGAGGGAAGGATATTAGCCCCAATCTAGGCCGAGCAGTCAAACGTACTCTCAACCTCGCTCAATTCGCGGATGAAACATCCTGTTTTAACGCTATAAAGTTCCGCCGCGGGTAAAGATTTAATAGTCTGCGTTTTCGCTCGCCCGAAGCCCTCTTGATCAGCCATAAATTTTTGCCGCGGATTGCCGAGGTATGTTCCGCCGGCTGGCGGAAGCGACTTTGCGAGGCAAAGGAAAAGCATGCAAGAAGAGTTCGACATTCGCTCTCTGGCTGAGTACTTACACCTCCGACCCGAACAAGTTCTGCGGTTGGCGGAGCGAGGGACTTTGCCTGGCCGGAGGGTCCGCGGTCAATGGCGGTTCTCTCGGGCGGAAGTACATCAGTGGCTAGAACAGCGGATCGGATTGGCCGACCAAGATGAGCTAGCCAGCTGGGAAAACACATTCAGCCGGCCTTTATGGGGCGCCGCAGCAGAGGAAATTCGGATCGCCGACCTCCTCCCTCCGGAGGCAATCGCTATCCCTTTAGGGGCCCGTAGTCGGGAGGGTGTCTTCCGCGAGATCATCTCCTTGGCTTCCAGGACCGGATGGCTTTGGGACCCGGAAGCGATGTTGGAAGCAGTTCGGGCCCGCGAAGCCTTGTGTTCCACAGCTTTGGACAACGGAGTGGCGCTGCTGCACCCGCGCCGCCCGATGCCGGCCATTCTCGAGCGACCCTTCCTGGCTCTCGGTATCACGGAAAGTAGTATTCCTTTCGGCGGGAATCGCTCCGGGCTAACCGATGTCTTCTTTCTTATTTGTTCTGTTGACGACCGCCAGCACCTACGGACTCTTGCCCGGTTAAGTCGGCTTCTTGCGCAAGAGGGCTTTTTACCAGGCTTACGCGGAGCCCAAGACGCACAGGCAGCATGGCAATGGATTGTCGCATCCGAGAAAAATCTCCCCGACGTTTAGCTCCGGCAGAGTGGGTTCAGGGTGGACGAGTCTGGCATACGAATCCCGCTTCCGATTCGACTCGGTCTTTGCCTCCAAAAGAACCACACCAGCTAGCTCTTTCCCAGAATGACCAGCCGGGGCATCGTCCCGTAGTTCTTGTTGTTGGCGATTCGTGCCGGAACGAATTCGCGAACCTTCGCCCGGCCCTCGAATGTGAGGCGAAAGTCTGGTTGGCCGCGGACGCTAACGCGGCCTCCCGGCTTGTGAAATCTTTTGCCGGTATCCCGGACCTCATTGTTTTCCTTCAAACTGGTCCGGTAACTGCTCGCGAAAAATATTGGCTTGGCCAGCTTACCGGTCAACATCCCCTCGTCCCTCTCGTGGTGGTAACCGACAGCTGGGCCGAAAGCGAGTCAAGAACTCACCGGGCGGTCGAGGGAGTTCTGCGAATACCCTGGTACAAGTGGCCATTTTTTTGGACGGAGTTTCAACGGACTTTTCGCCACGGGTACTGTAGTGCCGCGTGCCTTCCCTCGACCATGACACCCGAGGAACATGCATTATTTCGAACACGGATCTGGCTCGACACGAGGGACAAAGCGGACTTGCCAAACTCGCCCTCGAATCCTCCGCCAGAAAAAGTACCCCCGCCTTTATCCCTAGTGTTAACGCCTCTATTCGAAAATTACCGACTTCTTGCAGACATCTTGGCACTAGCTGGTTTCGAACCGGTTTGGATGCGGGACGTGGGGGAGGCTCGCCTAGCCCATGCGGTATCTCTAGTTCAGCTATGTGTTGTTGACATGCTCGCGGAACTTGGGCCAATATGTCAACTCGTGGGAAAAATCCGCAAGGCGAATCCCGCGGTACTAATCATCGTACTGATGTGCTTTCCCTGCCCGGAGGAAACAAGGAAGGTCAGTTCGCTTGGCAACGTTGTTGTACTCGACAAGCCCTTTGAACTAAGTGAAGTCCTCTTTGCTGCGAGATTTTCGGCCGGGAAGCAATCCTGCGCGACCTAACATGAGAGAGAACTTTTAAGCAGGGAGATGCCTTATTGCCCTTAGTATCAAACCGGAGCCTATTTAAGCAGTACACTAGCTTCCGAGAAAAGCAGCGCAGCCCAACGGGTCGCCAGCAAACTCAAAGCAAAGCGGGAAATCAGGCTTACCCAGGATCTTCTTGAGATAAGGCGGCTTGGGTGGCCAAATGTCGCCGGAGATTTTCCCGAGCACGAGAAAGGATCGGTCCGACGCTGTTTTCCGACACACCTAAAGCCCGTGCAATTTCCACGTAGGGCTTTCCTTCCAGATAGAAGAGCTTAATAGCCCTCGACTCGGTTTCCGGCAGGCGCTCTAAAAGACGTTCAACCTCCTCGCGTGATCCCAACTGTTGTTCGATCGGCGGCGCTACGTGCAAGAGCTGGCCCAACTGAACCTCCGATCCGGGTGGCGGCATCTTTTCCCGTAAGAGCCGTAACGTAATGCGCCGAGCCACCACCGCCAAATAACTAGCCAAGCTTGCTTGACCCCGGAAGCGTCGCAAAATAGCAAAATCATTTTCAATTAAGCGCAGGAAAATCTCTGCACAAACATCATCGCGGTCGGCGGGAGAAAGCCTGATATTTGCAGCAGCAGCCGTGTGGTCCACCACGTGGTAGAAGAGACTAAGGAAGCGATCTACGAAATCCTCCCAACTGCGGGGTTTCCGCGCAAGACATCGCTCGAGAAGATTGCGATCGATTTCCGAGAAACCCACGTTACCACCCACCCAAGGGTCAACCGATGGAAGCTCTGAGCGCGAATTTCCCCGCCGAGATTGCCGCCGGCCCGATCCACAATTATTTTAATCGTAGCACCTGCCCCGGGCAACGAATTGGCACGGGCAGAAAGGGCTTTCCCGCGGGTTTCGAGGAGCTGGGCCTGCAAAATTTTTCGCAGAAGGTTCTTCCAGAATGAGCAGGTCGTTCACCCCAGGAGCCCATACGATCTGCGCCGAGCAACCGGCTGGCCTATTGCCGGTATGAACTACATGTGCTCGCCAGGACCGGCTTTCCGACGAAAGTGACGCCCTGATGGGAAGCCCACGACCGGATTTGCCCCCACGAAAGCTCTGCCGCAGTTAATCAATTGGGGCTTTGATACTCATGTGCAGGATAACGTCCGGAGTGAACTTACACGGTGACAACAAGGGGGCTCTGACCGCTCAAAGCCTTGGATATTCAAAGAAACTTACCGTGTGTATAAGTAACCCATATAACCCATTTTTGAGGAATCGGGTATCAGCTAACCCATTTCTCAGGAATTGGGTATCGGCTTGGGGAGGACAGCGGACGCGGATTCGCCCACTTCAGAGGTTAAAGATCAACTCGAGGAGGTTTCGAAGCTATGCGGCCCAGCAGAAAAGAAGCACTGCGAAAAAAGACACGACGGGAATTTTTGCAGGGCTCGGCCCTAATGACCGTCTCCGGAGCTGCACCGATTGTCATTCCAAGCCAAACCCTCGGACTAGCCGGGCAGGTGGCCCCAAGTGAAAGAATTACCTTGGGGGTGATCGGAATCGGACCCAGGGCCACCTACAACCTTCAGGCCATGCTTCAACTTCCCGACATCCGCTGCGTGGCAATTGCGGATGTATCCGCAGAACGCCGCCAGGCCGGCAAGGCCCTTGTTGACAAACATTACGGCAATCAGGACTGCCGAGTGTATCGTGACCTTCGCGAGCTGCTTGATCGCCAAGATATCGATACGGTCATGGTAGCCACCGGCGACAGATGGCACGCCACCGCCTCGATGATGGCTGCCAAAGCCGGAAAGCACGTCTACTGCGAGAAACCTTGCGGTCTAACCATCGAACTCTGCCAGCAAATTGCAGAAGTGTTCCGCCAAACCAAGAAGGTGTTCCAGGCGGGAACGCAACGGCGGAGCGTACCCAATTTTCAGTATGCGGTTGAATTAGCCCGCAGCGGAAAACTCGGCAAGATCCACACACTGTATGCTTCGGTTTACGAGCCGATCCTTCTGAACAGTTGGCTCCCCAGGGAAAAAACGCCTCCGAAAGAGATCCTTGATTGGAACCTATGGCTGGGCCCGGCGCCGTGGCGTCCTTACAATTCTGCCTATGTCCAAGGTCAGTGGCGAGGCCAATGGGACTTTGACTCGGGAGCGCGACTCCTCGACTGGGGCGCCCACACCGTTGACCTGTGCCAATGGGCCATTGGTGCCGATGATACCATGCCTGTGGAGTTCGAACCGCAAAAAGAGCGAATAATTTGCCGCTACGCCAACGGTGTGCGACTGATCCTCGAGTTTTTAAAGACGCCATTTGGCGACCGAAGTCCACAGTTTATCACCCGACTCGGTACCTGCCCGGTCCGGTTTGTCGGGGACGAAGGCTGGGTAGAGACGGGGGACGAAGGTGAAATCGAGGTTCAACCAGCTTCCTTGCGCGCGGATATTCCAGAAAGGGTAAAACGCGTCAAGGGGCTGGATGTTTCCGCTCACGCACGAAATTTCTTTGACTGTGTTCGGCGCGGAGGTCAACCCGCCGCCCACGCGGAAATCATGCGAAACTCCCACATTGCTTGCCATGCGGCGGCCATTTCGTGGATCCTCGACCGGCCACTACGCTTCGATCCCAATACCATTTCATTTCCCGGCGACGAAGAGGCCAACGTCCTGCGATCGCGGCCACTCCGCGATCCGTTTGAGGGGGCATAACCGTTGGCCGACCGGCGAAGGCAAACCACGATGTAAATTCCCCAGGTGTGCGGAACGACGATATTTTTGAGTCGCGCCCCTCACATCTCATTTAGTGGCTCCGGCTTGCCTTCGAGGCATTGACGATGGTAACAAGCTGGAAGCGGGAACTCTCACGTGCCGCTCATAGGAACTCTATCGCTTCAGGAGTCCAGCTGCGGTGCCGGGGCGGTTTGTTTGTGACCAAAGGCTTGTATGGTAGCTCCCGTGATCAGCACTGCTAGAGCTCCGATCATTGCATACCACGGCCAGCTAACCTTCAGGTAGAAAACAGCAAGACCAACCACCAAACAACCACTGGCGAGGCCGCAGAGTGCCGCCGCCTGCCCGGCACGGGGAATTAGCACTCCCAGCAGAAAAATGCCTAGAGTGACTCCACTTGTGATCGTGGCGATGGCCATCACATTTTCGATTACCGACCGAGTCCAATATGGTCCACTAAGTGCGACCGCAACCTGGACCAAAGCGAATAGAAGCGTCACAACGCGACTATGCCAAAGGAGATCAGCTCCCGTGGCACTGTCGCTTGGTCGCCAGGCAGCGTAAAAATCGTTGATGGCCGCTGAAGCGGAAGAATTGAGCGAGCTGGAAAGTGTGGACATGGCCGCGGCTAAAACCGCCGCGATCACTAGACCGCAAACGCCAGGGGGCAGGTGATGCACCACAAAATAGGCTAACGCTTGATCCGGGCGAAGTGCCATGGCTTCTGGATAGACGACCCGGTAAAAGGCAGCCAAGGCTACGCCGAGAAATAAGAAAATGGCAAACTGCATGGTCACCACAAACCCGCTGAGCACAAGAGCCTTGCCTGCGTCGCGAAGGCCTCGCGCGGAGAGATATCTTTGCACCATCAACTGGTCCGTGCCATGAGTCGCGAGCGACACAAAAATTCCTCCCAATAACCCTGACCATAAGGTGTAAGGCTCTGTTAAGGCGAAACGAAGTTCAATGAAACGAAAACGCCCGGTGTCCTGTCCGAAGCGAATTATCTCAGCAATTCCCGCCGTAAACGCAAGACCCTCAAGGCCCAGTGCCTGTGCAAGATAAGTGGCAATCACCGCCAGAGAAACAAACGCTCCCAGCAGATAAACGCCTAACTGCAGACAATCATTCCACACAACCGAGCGTAGCCCGCCATAAAGCGTGTACACTGTGGTCACCAGCGCCAGTATGAGAATCGAAACCGCGATGTGCCATCCCAAAAGTATTTGAACAACAAGAGCTGTCAAATAAAGCCGAAGACCGTCAGCCAAATTACGCATTAAAAGAAATAGACCAGATGCCGTAAATTTAGTTGCGCCGCCAAACCGTCTTTCCAAAACTTGATAGGCCGTGAAGAGCGAACCGGTGAAATATTGGGGCAACAAGAGCACCACCACCAAGCAGCGGCCAAGGATGTAACCGAAACTTAGCTGCAAAAATAAAAAGCCACTGCCGTTGTCGGCAAAAGACAAGCCCGGAACACTGAGAAAGGTGACTGAGCTTGTTTCGGTAGCCACGATGGAGCCAAGCACAGCAAGCCAGGGTAAACTCCGGTCACCCAACAAAAAAGCTTGAGCCGTTTTCTGCCCCCGCCCGAGATGAAACCCAAGAGCGAGAACCAAAAATAGATAAACGGCTATGACGAAGTAATCCAGAATTCTCCCCTCTAACACTTGAGCCTGTCCTCACCTTCCGTCACCATGAGAATCTAAAAAACACTAAAAAACATTTTTCTACCCACTGGCGTGTGCATCCTCTTAAAGAGGCCATAACCTGCCGGCGAATTCCTCTAAAAAGCACTGTGAGGATTCCCTCCCACCTGCCCCGTCAGCGGCAAATTGTGGCTTGTCGTCATTTTCCTCGACTTTCTGCCAAAGGTCGATCTTCCCATCAGATAAAGCTCATCTCACCGAGCCCCGTCCGAATGAAAAGTTGACGTGAATGGAGCAAATTTCCGTGACCACTAATTGTAATAGTCACGCGGAACAAAGATGAGGATCCGCAAGATTTCCTTATTTCACCAACACCACTCAATCGGTAAGGAGCCACAATTCCGCTTCCCGATTAGCCTTGGCTAAAGCGGTGCCGAGTGTTCAAGCCCACCCCTTCCCCCGGTCGATAAACGATTGTGAGAGGCGGACCTGAAGACCCTAACCAACCGTGCCCACCGCCAGCATCGCGAACCGCAGGAAACGGAACGAAACTCGCCCTAGGGCATTCCACTTTAAAGCCGTAGCGGTTTTTTCACGGGAAGTAAATCTGCAGGCTGGAACGGTGACCCACGGCGGAAGGGCCCCAGCCCAGTTTCGCCCACCCCAAAGCTTGCCCAAAAAGAACCTCGCCCAAGCGTATGTCGGTGAAAAGCATTGAAATTCGGTTATGCGGAGAGCTGTGACTATGAGAAGGTTCCTTGTGCCTTTTACGTTCCTTGCAGGGTTTGCAGTTGCCTCAGCGGCACTGGGTCAGGCGACAGAGTCCCAAGGAGAGGAAAAGATCGTTTGTTGCAGACCTCTGGTGTCTGACCTATTTGCGGGCCTTCGGAGTCTGATAGTGGGGCCGTGTTGCCCGGAGGTTCCATGCCCGCCTCAGCGGTGCGAACAAGTAGTGTGCCCAGCGCCTGAGCCGCTGTGCTTGCCTCCGGTGCTTCCTCGTGTCCAATGCCAGGTAGCTCGCGTCCGGCAGGAGATCCGCGAAGTCGTCGTGGCACCGGCGCTTCAATGCCCTGCACCTGCTGTTCCAGCTCCTAAAGTGCCGATATGCCCGGCGCCCATTGTAGAAGCCCCCAAAGTTTCCTGCTGCCCCTCAGCACGCCGGCCGACACTTCTCGACGCGATCCGAGCGCGGATGTCGCAGCCGGTCGTGCAATGTGGCCCGTGTGGCGGCCTTTTGAATGCAATTTTGAAGCTTATTGGTTGCGGGCCTACGATTTGCTGTCAGGCACACGAGGCAGCTAGTGAGCCGACCCCAGCCGTAGCGCCCAGCGAAGCCCCGCCGCCGGAAATCAAGCCGTTGCCTAAGGCGCCGATTCCCGATGTCTCCGCCTGACAAGCTGACGAATGGGAGCGCGACACCTAGGGTTAGGCCTTTCCCACCACACCCCTCCCCCGAGACTACCAAGGCGGCCACAACTTAACCGATCAAAACGGGCCGAGCCGTGAGATCTAAGTCAACGGATCGCACTGCCGGTGGGGGGGCTGTAGCGGAGAATTTCGCGAGCCACGATAGCCACAACAGCTTAAAGATATCATTACGTTTATCTACTAAGTTCTTTTTCCTGGCCACTCTCTGGCCAGGATTTTTGTTTTTGGGACGTCCGACCGATTTAATTCACCCCGTGAATTTCGGCGCTCCTCATCGTGGTATAGTATAAACCCGCCCCGAAAATAAGGCAGAAGTTCGGGCTGTCAATTAACCGCTAACCGCAAAAGATCCGTTAAATCCTTTACATTTTCGAAACCCGCAGAGAACCTCCCGGTATTCGCGCGAGATTTCTCCCCTAAAGTACACCCTTCCCTTGGCTAGCGATGTATTTTCCTAAGTGGGGGAATTTATAAGTCTGCCTACCAGTGGCTCCGGTACGGAACTTAAAAATGGAACGATCCCCAGCCTAAATCTAGAACGAACGACATCGGCTGGTTGAGTGGGATGTTCAAGCGCGCCACCCTCAAACACCAGAGCCTATTAAGCAAACACACTTAGGAAGCATCCAGTTTTTCCTCGGGCCAGAGTTCTTTGGGTTTCCACCCTTTGTTTTACCGATGGCAGCGCTTTGGCCCAGTTCCGCAGGCACTTCCGAAAACGATCCCCACGCGCCCCAACTGTAAATGGTTCACTATTTGGATCTTACTTGTCATACTAGATTTGATTAGGCGCTATGATTGGCTTCGAGCATCACTCCTACTATGCGGGGAGCCAGCTTTAATGGTCGAGTCTTTGGATACCATTTTGGTCACAGGCGGCGCAGGCTTTATTGGTAGCAATTTCGTGCGTTATTGGCTTAAGGGGCCCCAATGGGTTCAGGGCGAACCTGCGAAAATCCCCCCTCTCGAGGCAGCCCGCCGGGTGGTGAACCTCGACAAGCTTACCTACGCGGGCAATCTCGACTCGCTGGCGGACATTCTTCCCGATCCTCGGCATGTGTTCGTGCAAGGAGATATCGCCGACGGTCTTCTTGTGCTGGAACTTCTTCAGAGCTATCGGCCTTGGGCGGTGATCAACTTTGCAGCCGAATCGCATGTGGATCGATCGATCGATGGCCCGGCGGAATTTGTTCACACCAATGTAGTTGGAACTTTCCGACTTCTTGAGGCCAGCCGCGTGTATTGGAGCACCTTGCCGCCAGAAGAAAAGAATCGATTCCGATTCATACACATCTCTACGGACGAAGTGTACGGTTCCCTCGGCCCTGAGGGAAAGTTCCACGAGTGGACTCCATACGCACCAAATTCGCCGTATGCAGCTTCGAAGGCCGCGGGTGACCATTTTGCGCGGGCCTATTGGAAGACCTACGGTCTTCCTGTGATTGTAACACACGCTTCCAACAACTATGGGCCATATCAGTTCCCGGAAAAGCTTCTCCCGCTAATGATCCTCAATTGTTTGGAGGGTAAGTCACTTCCCGTTTATGGGGACGGACAAAATGTCCGCGATTGGCTCCATGTGGAAGACCATTGCCGTGCCATCGAATTCGTTCTTCGCGCCGGCACTCCAGGAGAGACCTACAATATTGGCGGAGATTGCGAGCGGAAAAACATTGACGTCGTGCAAATGATCTGCGATATCGTCGACCAACTCTGCCCTGAGCTTCCTCATCGTCCCTGCCGTTCACTTATTACCTTTGTAGCCGATCGACCAGGACACGACCGGCGATACGCTCTTGACTCTACAAAAATGCATCGCCTCGGGTGGTACCCACAGATCGAATTTAATCAAGGATTGAAGCAAACCGTCCTTTGGTATCTTGCCAATCGCACCTGGGTCGATCGTGTAACTTCCGGGAAATACCAGCGGGAAAGGCTGGGTCTAGGGCAGACTGCCTCATTGGACAAGGCCCTTTCGTAAACAATTAAAACCTTCATTTATGAAAATGAGAATGTCTGTGTCCTAACTTGAGCCTTCGAGGAGATTAACGCACTAAAGACCGGTGAGGCACAATCTCAGGGGGGGGCTAAGGGCCCCGAGATACTGCCGCAGGCCACTGTTCCGAGGCCGTCTCTTTTGCAGGAGGCTAAAAGCCGTTCGTGGCTTTATGGGAAGCTTCGAAGGCAAACGGGAAACGAAAGTTTGCGCGGAGACAGGCCTCAGGTTTGCAAGCGACTTACCGATTTGCGTCTCGATCAGTGGAAGGCACTTTAATTCGGTAAATCCTTGAGATAACAAAGGCTCGTGCGATGACGGCGGAACCGGTTATTTCCAAGGGAATAATTCTCGCCGGGGGAGCCGGCACACGGCTTCACCCCATGACTCGGGCAATCAGCAAGCAACTTCTGCCCGTCTACGACAAGCCGATGGTCTACTATCCCTTATGCACTCTCATGCTTGCGGGGATACGAAACATCCTGCTCATTTCTACACCCCACGATATCGGTCTTTTCGGGCGGCTTCTTGGCGATGGAAGCCAGTGGGGAATTACCATCCGATATTGCGTGCAACCTGAGCCGAAAGGCATTGCTCAAGCGTTTTTGCTGGACCGGGACTTCATTGGAGACGAACCGGTGGCCCTTGTGTTGGGTGACAACATTTTTTTCGGGCAGGGCTTCGGTCAGATGCTCGTTCAGGCAGCCTCCCACCGCGAAGGAGCCACCATTTTTGCCTATCCTGTGAAGGACCCGCAGCGGTATGGGGTGGTCGAACTTGACAATGCCGGTAGACCGGTCTCCATCGAGGAAAAACCCCAAAACCCGCGGTCGTCGCTTGCTGTCACGGGACTCTATTTTTACGACAAACAGGTAGTGGAAATCGCCGCCTCGCTAAAACCATCGGCGCGGGGCGAGCTGGAGATCACCGACGTAAACTTAGAGTATCTTCGGCGAAATCAGCTGCGGGTCCAACTATTGGGACGCGGTTTCGCCTGGTTGGACACAGGAACACCAGAGGCACTATTGGAGGCGGCCGCCTTCGTAGCTACTATCGAACACCGTCAAGGATTAAAGATCGCTTGTCCCGAGGAAGTAGCTTTTCGGAAAGGCTTCATTTCCGCAGAGCAGCTAGAACGCCTAGCGCGGGGCTATTCGAACTCGTATGGTCAGTATCTCCTCCGGCTCTTGCAGGAGGTTTGATCCGGGAGTAGCCTAGGAGAAATTCCCCGGAGAACCCCGGGCCAACACCGGCTGTTAGCTCGTGGACCCGGTTGCCCGACGTGACACGTGAACACTTGGACCGATGGTCGTTCAAGGCACACTCTATGTGCGGGATTGTGACCGCAAGCTGCCAAGTTCCCCGTCGCTGGTATGTCGCAGCGGAAATCTTCCGCCCAGTAAATTGAATGATCTTGCCTTCAACATGGGGTGCGCTAAAGGTCGGCACCATCGGAAGACGCCTTGTTGGCCCGGAGGGGACAAAAGCTAAGCGGTATCGAATAGGGCACCATCATGGTGGCGGTGAGGGATCTTTCCCAGAAAACCCCCAAGACAATTCCTTCGGCGGAGCCCAGTCATGAGCATTCCCGTCATGCCCGTGCCTCTTTGTGCACGCAAGTACTTGTTCAAAATCTCCGTAAATGTCACGTTTATCGCCTGCTCTTTTTGGCAGCCGGCATGCCTGGCTTTCAACCCGCCGATAGACGAAGTTGGCCCGCTACGGGTACGAATAAAGGGGCCGGCAGAAGTAACTGCGCGGGAGCTGCCCGTGGAACTTGCATTGGTCATTGAAAACCGTGGCCCTACGCCGATCCAAGGCACATGGCGAATCAAAGTAATCGACGATTGGGACGTTCAGCCGGCAGATGCCCAACTATTTACGGTACGGGGCGGAGAGACAGTTGAAGAGAAATTTTGGGTTGTCCCCGGACCACAAACCTATCCCGCGCACTATCCTATTCATGCCTTTGTTCGTTTTACGGATGCGGGGTGTGAGTTCCAGGCCCACCCTATTGTTGTTGTGGAGGCAAAAGTTGCACCCCGATATCCACCCCCGATGGTCCCAGCGTGGTCTCCCTTTTTCCCGCACGCTAATTCGGCGATACGGTTATGGGAGTTACCCGTCTTCCGTGTGGTGACTTTGCCCGTGAACAAAACGGCAGAGGTTCACCCAGTAGGTTGGACTGGGACTGTTGAACCCCATCGGGCCAACGCCCAGGTGAACAGAATAACACTTGACGAAATTACCCGCGAATCGATTTCTATGCACCCTCCGTGGTATCAGGAGCAAGGAGGCACTGTGTGGTGGGAGATACCGCTTCGCCTCCCTGAGGGCACACAAGTACGACTCCACTTTTATGCCGGAATTAACCCGGTAGGGCAAGGGGACGGGGTGACCTTCCGCGTGCGAGTGGCGCCGTGGGACACACCTGCCGGAACACCAGGAGAAGTTCTTTTCGAACACCATGTCACACGTAAATCCTGGAGCCCGTTTTCCGCTGAGCTGACCCCATACGCCGGCAAATCGATCTTGCTTCAGCTGGAAGCTCATCCCGGACCGAATCTGAACACCGGTTGGGACCAAGCGTATTGGGGGGAGCCCATCCTGGAGGTAGGGGATCCAAAAACCGCACGTGTCTCCGCGGATAAAATCGTCCCAGAAGTACTGGGAAAGGCAACGATTGGTGGGCAATCGTGGGAGTTTGTTCTTTGGCCTCGACAACGGGGCTGGATGGATGCGGTAGTAGCTGCAAGGGCGGAGGCCGGCAAGGAAATTCGCTTTCATGGCTTTCAACTTCGTGCTTTGGGCGTTCGACTCGACACTCCTGACTCGCCCTTTCCCTTGCGGGCCGTGGAAGACGAGTCAACAGCAGGCCTTCGGCAAATTCGGCACCGGTTGGAAACACCTTATGGTCCATTCGATCTTTTAATTTCAGCCGAAGTCACCCACGGAGGCCTACGATTTCGTTTCTGGCTAGAGAACACTCCTCAGCCTAAACCCTTTTGGCACGTTCACCTCGAGGACAGCGCTATCAACCTGTGGGAAGAACCCGTATGGCGAGTTTATCTCGGCCACGGAAATGTTGTTCAAAGGCCGGGGAGTTTCACCCTCGGGTTCGATGGGCACCGACTGGCTACTTCTTTCGTCGGCCTGGAATTTGTTGGGGACAAGTGTATCTTGCAGGCTGTTGATGTTCCTCCCGATGATTTTCGGGTGGAGGCGAACGGGCACCATGCTTCTCTCCACACCCCCCACAAGGTAACGATGACGCTTATTCCCCACACCTCGGCCTGGGAGGCCGTTGCCATTTACCGAGACACTTGCGGGGTGCAGGCGGCTTCCGGAGTACCCCTTGTTGCCGGTCGTTTCGTTTTTGACTTATGGCGTGGGCGGTACCAAGAAAGTGTTGGGGCTTTGCAGCAAGCTTTTCGCTACGGTCTGACGGACGCTATGGTCCTATGGCACAACTGGCAGCGTTGGGGGTACGACTATCGCTTACCTGAGATTTTCCCGCCAAATCCACAGTTGGGAACAACTGAGGAAATGAAATTGTTGATAGATACATGCCGCCGCCATGAGGTGCTTTTCGCACTCCACGACAACTACATCGATTTCTATCCGGACGCCGAACATTTTTCCTTCCGAGATCGAATTGCCTTCACGCGCGCCGGCCAACCGGTGCGAGCCTGGTTTAACGAGGGGCGGCAGGCCCAATCGTATCGCTTCCGAGCCGATCAAGTCGCCCCGTTTTTAAGAAGCAACCTTCAACTTATCAAAGAGCATCTTGCTCCCACCGCATACTTTATTGATGTGTGGGCCAGTATTAAGCCCTACGACTATTGGACAGCTGATGGACGGTTTGTTGACCGCATCTACACTCGCAATTCCTGGGGAGAACACTTTGCATGGATTCGCGACTATTTAGGTAACAATGCCCCACAGATTTCCGAAAGCGGGCATGACCAACTTATTGGCTGGCTGGACGGAGCAACAGCTAATCACCTCCGGGTGGGGCCACCTGTGGGTGAAGGACGCTATCGCTGGGCCGTGTGGAATTGGCCTTGCGAAGATGCAGAGAGAATCCCTTGGCTCGATGCCGCTCATCATCATCGATTTATCTTGCACGGCGCCGGTTATTCGTCTCGCTACCAGGCCGGGCTTGACCCTCGCCTCCATGGCATCTACAGCGACGACTACATCACCACAGAAATCCTCACGGGGCGCCCGGCGATGGTGGACGCTCCCTTCGGTTATCATGTGATCCGAAAATATTGGTTGACGCAACCGATAGCCCGGGCTCTGGCTCTGCAAACTATCGACCGGGTAACCTTCTTCGATGACGATATCCACCGGCAGATCGTTACTTGGAGTAACGGTGCTAAAGTATGGGTGAACCGAAGCTCGAGCGACTGGGTCGTGGAAGGAAACATCTTACCGCCATACGGGTTCCTCGCCCGGTTGGAATCGTCCCGCGGCCTCATCGAGGCCTCCATTGCCCGCCGCGACGGCGTTATCACCGAGATGAGCATTTGCCCGGACTGGCTTTACGTCAACGGACGCCAGCCGGCCGGAGACATTCGAGCAGTTCGCCTTGAGGTCAAAGAAGTAAAAATCGCGCCGGATGGATTTGTGGAGCTCCCACTGCGCTGGGTTGTTGAAGACCCAATTCCGGAAGGATACCGACCGTTTCTGCACTTCTGCGATCAAAGTGGGGAGATCATTTTCCAGGCGGCCATAGCCACGGAGATCCGCGCGCCAATCCAACCAGGTGTGGTGGAAGCTGTGGCGAGGGCGAGTGTTCCGAAAAAAATGGACCCCTCCGAGCCGTTTGAGCTCCGGGTCGGGTGGTATGACCCACGAACTGGGCACCGACTGCCACTTACTGGCCAAGACGATGGCACACAGCGGATTCGCATCGGCCGCCTCCGGTGTGAGGTGCGAAATGGCTTGCTTACCACCGTGTCCTGGGAGCCGATTAACCAAGATGACTACCCGGGGGCTTCCCGAGAAAACCCGCACAGACACCCCATCGATTTTGGACCAATCGTCACCGTAGGCGGTTGTCGCATCCACCCCGAAGGCCAAAGGCTCATTGTCACTCCGCTACCAGGACAGGGCTTGCGACCGTGGGAGATACGAGTTCGGTGGGCCGCGCTGCCTTGGAAGCTTCCAGTACCCACACAGGTGGTACCGATTGCTTTGGAGGGAACCCCCGGCAAGCCTCAAGCCCTTGAAGTTAAAGACCAAATCGTGCGACTGGTGTGTGAGCCTGGCGTGTTCGCTTACGAGCTAAGCAGAGATTAGTAGACGCTCGGCGGTCCATGTTTTCCATCCAAAAATCGGCCACTAAGAAAGGTTCTTTACCAGGAATTTGTTTCGGCGGAAGCGCACCTGGTGGGTATGGGACATGCGGAATGCAGATGACACGAAGACGTTAAATGCGAGCCTTACTTAGCAGCGAGGAAGACTTAAGCCTTTAAACCATCCAGCTATGAGTCGTTACAGACAAAAATACCACGGCCAGCCCCCCGGAGGGGCCCGGCCGCGGTAAGGAAGGCAGGGAAGAATTGAGTTCCGGAGGCAGCTACAAGGCGTCAAGCCTCCGAGGACGAGGCGTGTCACCCGGTCTTGACCGTAATCCGCCTGGGTTGAGCCGCCTCGTCCTTGGGCACGAGGATCCGCAAGACGCCATCTTTGTATTCGGCCTCCACCTTCTCGGCATTGATCGGAGCCGGGAAGGGGATTACTCGCCGGAATTGGCCGTAGAGCCGTTCGATCCGATGATACGTCTTGCCTTTCTCCTCGTGCTCATGCTTCCGTTCGCCAGTGATCCACAGCTGGTTGTCCTTCAGCTCCACGTTGAACTCCTCGGGTTTTACGCCAGGTAGGTCGACCGTCACCTCGTAGTGGGTGTCGGTCTCCGCCACATTGGCCCGGGGAGCGAAGGCAGCCCACTGTTCGCGGCCGTCTTCCCAGGAGCCGAAGAACTGTTCAAACAGCTCGTCCATTTCCCGTCGAAAGCTTTCAAACAGCCTTGGGAGCCGAACATCCCACGGTACCAATGCCCTTGTCATGCCCTCACCTCCTTCTCCTTAGCGGTTCGCATCCGGCTACCCCTTCCGCTGCCTTCCAACCAGCCGGATGCTTTCTGGTTGGTCGGCAGGTCTGAACCGCGGCCTTCGGCATCATGCCTGACCGAGACTAAATTTCTGTTAGACGCCAGCCAAGTAGCGGCTGGTGGTTATGTGGAACCGCCTCGCGGCCTCCTTCCGCCAGGCGGGCTATCCCAGTTACCCCCAGGCGCCCCAACCAAGGACAATCTGGAGGTGCCAAGGTCGGGAAAGTTGCATCGGATCAACGGAGAGGATCTTCTAGAAAACCGCGGTTGCTTTAGTAAATGGGAGAGTTTGTAAGCTTTTGGCAATGTTTTACTTGTGACGCCAGGTGGATCAGCAAAATTCGTGCCAAAGCTTGTTAAAATCAAAGCAACTAACATTAACCTTCATAAGTCATTATCAGAGATAGACTTACGACTGATCCTCACCTTCCAGGATTTGCCTTTTGACATTATTAGGCACAATCTCGGCTGTCAAAGTGGCAGCTAAGTTTTGCCTCGCCAACTAACTAACTTTCAATGAAAGAACCTCATTGTGACACCGAGTCTTCCAGATTTTGACACCGGCTTTTGAACCCATGTATGACCTGAAATACCTAGCGTGATACCCAATATTTGCTACGATCTTTTCACCAAGTTGTTACCTGGCCGATCAGCTTCTGGCTTGCCTAGGACATCCCCAAACAAACCGTTGGCTTTTCGATGTCCTGAGAGGTTCCGGCCTTCCCCCACTCCCCCTTTCGGGCGCTATGGCGCACCGGACATAATTAACTCTCCCCAGCGTGAGAAGCGATGCGGTTTTAGAGATGCGACCCAAAACTTAGCTAAATGAACCGCGACTTTGGACCAAACCGCTATTGATGAAAAACCCGTTGGCAATACTGCCCCGGCCAGAAGTGTGGGAACCAATTTTCTCCTGTTGGCAGGGCATTTTGAATTGAAAAATGAGTAAAACCACTGGGGAATCCGAATTGTTAAGCAAAAGTAGGGCTGTCTTTTGATTGCCCCACTGACCTATAGTCAACCTACATACCGTCTTGTGCTGGAGTTCCTCTTTGGCGCAAAGCGGGACGAAATCACGATTAAGAGAAATTCTTACGTCAAATCACTGGTAGTTTGCACCGAGCAAAATTTGGTGTGGAATTGCCTAGGGAAAAATTTACTGACGGAGTTTGCGATGTTTAGCAACCTCGATCCAGCGGCTTTAGCAATTCATGGGTTGGAAAGCGAGATCATCGAGCTTGCCCTTACCTATGGTTTCGAGGGGATCGATCTCGACATTGTAGATTTTGCAGCCCGCGCCGAGCATTACGGTCTGGCGTATACACGTCGTTTTATCGACAGTGCACGAATTTATTTGGGAACTTTTAAGCTGCCATTTGATATTGAGACGGATGACGAGCAATTTCAGAAAAATCTTCAGAAGCTGGAGTATCAAGCAGGCGTAGCCGCGGAGGTCGGGTGCACGCGATGCGTGGCCATGATCCCTCCCGCGGGGGATAGAAGACCTTACCACGAGAACTTCGAGTTCCACCGGAGTCGCTTCTCTGAAATCTGCCGGGTGCTTCAGAACAAAGGAGTGCGACTGGGGCTTGGTTTTCGCGCAGCGCCCAACCTTCGGGGTGGGCAAGCTTATGTGTTTATTTACGATTTGGATGCCTTGGCTTTGCTCGTGAAGGTCATCGATGCTCCCAACTTGGGATTCATCTGCGACCCATGGAATTGGGAGGTCAGCGGGGCATCTGCGGTAGAAATCCGCAACTTAGGTGTGGAAAACATCGTCGCCGTCAACCTCGCTGATTTACCGTCCCCTCGGCCCGAACTCGCGGAAATAACCGAATCTCAACGGCTGTTGCCTGGGGTCGGTGGCATCGACTTGGTGGCCTATCTGGAGACCTTGCGTGAGCTCGGCTACAACGGGCCAGTAACGCCGGTGCCGGATAAAAAACCCTTCATCGGCTTGCGCCGGGAAACAGCCACGCGGCAGGCAGCGGAGGCCATGCGCAAGCTTTGGGATGCTCTCGGCTTACGCTGGCAGGCCCCTCGTGTTCCAGCTCGCACGGCCTAACGCTTTCAGGCTCGGCCAGCGTGAAGTGTGGCAGCCATGTGTCTTTCAGCCCTGATCGAGCTGGTTTCCTACGCCCTGGGTTCTCCGCCCACGGGGGACACTACAACAATGGTTCCAAGCCTTAAAGTCTTGATCGATTCCCCTTTGGCCAAGGGTTGAAACACTTTTTTATTTCGCTCGGCAAGTGTTAACAAATTTGTAAACAACAGGTGAATGCTCAGCGGTAACCATCCAGCGCAAAGGCGATGCCAATTTCCAAATCGCCGACCTCATCAAAACAGGTGAGCCTGGCATGGAAAAGCCCCTGCGGGAGATAGGTTTGCCATCGAGCGGGTTGTCAACCCTCAGAAGTGGGTTTTGCGGATGATGGTAGAACGCTGGCTTGCGCAGCGGACGGAACTCTTTGGCCACTCCGTCATCGAACATATCTTCGAGCTGGCGAGCACTTTAGAGGACCGCGTGGATCTGTCCATAGGCCAGCCGCATTTCGAAGTTCCATCCAAAATTCAAGAGGCGGCAATTGAGGCGATTCGTGCCGGTCGAAATCGTTATAGCATCTCCCAAGGCATTGAAGAGCTTCGGGAGGCGTTGCGCCAGAAGATCCGGCAAGAATACCAGGGCGACGACCGCGAGGTAATAATTACCTGCGGCACAAGTGGGGCCTTGGTTTTGGCAACAGCAGCCCTTATCAATCCAGGTGATGAAGTAATCCTCTTCGATCCTTGGTTTGTTGTATATGACAGGCTTGTGAAGTTGTTCGGGGGTCAGCCTGTTTATATCAATACTTATCCACGCTTCACCATCGATCCAGAAAAGTTGGCGGCGGCCCTTACCCCAAAAACAAAATTGATTATCATCAATAGCCCCAATAATCCTACAGGAGTCGTAGCCAGCAGCGAAGAAGTGGAAGCAGTGGCCAAGCTTGCCATGAGACAGGGCATCGCCATTCTCAGCGATGAAATTTATAAGGCCTACTGCTATGATCAGCCGTTTACATCTCCGGGGTATTTCAACCCCTGGACAATTGTCGCTGGAGGATTTAGTAAGACGTATGGGGTCCCGGGCTGGCGCCTGGGGTTTGTTCACGGTCCCAAGCCCATTATCGATAGGATGATAAGGATCCAACAGTATACGTTCGTGTGTCCCCCGCATCCGTTTCAATGGGCCATGCTAACCGCCTTGGAGGTAGACGTCGCTTCGCACATCGCGGATTACGCACGAAAGCGGGATCAGCTCCTCCAAGGTCTTCGCGATTATTACGACCTTGTTCCGCCAACGGGAGCCTTTTATGCCTTCCCCCACGTTCCGTGGGGTACAGGCAAATCCTTCGTCGAACATGCTTTACGGCGATATCGCCTGCTCCTTGTTCCCGGCGGGGTCTTTAGCCAACAAGACACCCACTTCCGGATCGCATATGCTGTTGATGAAACGACACTCTCGCGCGGAATCGAACTTCTTCGCAGCCTTGCTGAAAACCCACCTTAAATGCTGCGGGTTGTTGCATTCGGATTAAAACATCTTGCTGGCACCCATCCCAGGATCCGGGCGATCCAAAAAACAATTCGGGTTACAGGCAACTCCATACAGATGGCTCCTACGGCAGGCTTCGATCTACGCGGACAGCTTGGCTTGATGAGAGCGTTAGAATGCGGCCTCAACAAGTGAAACCGAAAGGGCATTAAGCTTAAGTTGTTGTGCACAGATTTTCTCGCAGTCGCGCACCGAACAACTCGTCAGCCTCTCGTAAAGTAACCGCCCGAAGCGCTGCCGAAGGGAGAACACGAAGAAAATATCGTGAAAAATCAGGCTTTTTAGTTACCTTTAGCCATTAGCCCGCAGGCCAATGTCAATGCCAATAGGACCGACCATCATGGGCCGGCTGGGTATGCCACGAACATGGCCCGGATTTGTCAACGCAACCCTGGAGCCGATGCCTATTCTAAAGATTTCGATTCCAAGCGCATGGATTACCCGGAGCGATCCGAGACCGATGAAGCAGGCAGGCGATCGCGAATCCACTCGCCAGCTTTTTGTAAGACCTCTGGGAGCTTTTCGGGCATTTTTCCGCCCGCCTCTGCCAAATCGGGACGGCCACCCCCACCTCCCCCCACAAGACAAGCTAGCTCGCGGACCCATTGCCGAGCATCCAAGCCCCGCTCGACCAAATCGCGGCTGAGGCCAGCCACAAGGCTCACCTTACCGCTCTCCACCTCGCGGGCAGCAAGGAGGGCAGCGCAAGGAGCACCTTTGCGACGCAGTTGATCTATTAGCTGCCGCATTAGTGGCACGTTAGCCTCCGGAAGCTCCGCCACTACAACTTTTACTTCGCCTACGGTCTGTGCCCGGTTCAAAAGCATTTCCGCTGTCACAGCCGGGCTCCCCCCGCCGGATTCCGCAAGCTTCTTGAGTTGACGCAACTCCTTCAGGAGCGTCTCCACTCGCATAGGCACTTCTTCCGGTCCTACGCGAAGAAGATGGGCCACTCGGGTTAACAGCGCAGTGGTTCGGCGGAATTCCTCGAGGGCACGCTTCCCCGTAATGGCCACAAGACGACGGGTACCTGCAGAAATACTGCTTTCGTCTACGATTCGGAAAATTCCGATTTGACCGGTATTTTCCAAATGGGTCCCGCCGCACAACTCCACGCTGTAGTCCCCCACCCGCACCACACGTACCACGTCACCGTATTTCTCGCCAAAAAGCATTAGGGCCCCAAGTTGCCTGGCCTCGAAAAGAGGCATCTCCTGTGCCGTCACCACCTCGCAAGCACGAATACGGTTATTGACTTCCTCTTCGATGGCGCGGAGATCTTCTGAGGTCAATGCCCCGGAATGGCCGAAATCAAAGCGTAGCCAGTCACATTCCACTTTCGAGCCTTCTTGCAAGGCATGTGGTCCTAGAAGGCGTCTCAGGGCGGTGTGCAGCAAATGGGTAGCGGTGTGAGCACGACGGATACCTTCACGGCGTTCGGCATCCACTTTGGCTGTGACCAAAGCCCCCAGTGAGAGTTTACCTTCAAGCAGCCGGCCACGATGCAAAATGAAGTCGTCTTCCACCTGGGTGTCGAGCACCTGAAAGCGGATTCCTTCCGCTTCAATCCAACCGGTATCGCCCACTTGTCCGCCCCGCTCTCCGTAGAATGGCGATCTATCTAGAACAACCGTAACAACGTCAACAAACCTCTGGTCTTCCACCGTCCAAGTCTCACGAAGAGCTTCTCCCACGATGATCCCCACCACGGTAGCTGGAGTTTCCAATTGCTGATAGCCCACAAAGCCCGTTCCATAGAGGGCTTTTTTGAGAGTATCTAGTGGACCCGATTTGAAAACTTCCACCTTTCGCCCAGCCCCGGATTGGTCCCCGTGACGCTCCATTTCCCGGCGGAATCCTTCCCAGTCGAAGGTCAAACGCCGCTCAGCGGCGAGGTTTTCAAGTAGTTCCGGGGGGAATCCATAAGTTTGAAAGATGTAAGCAGCTTCCGGACCTGAGACCATGCGCCGGCCTTCACTTTCCATTTGCTTGAACAAACGTTCAATTCGGTCAAGGCCAGCCTCGATCGTGCTCAGAAAGTTTTCTTCTTCTTCTTTGATGACACGGCAAACACGCTCGACGGTCTCGGCAAGCTCGGGATAAGGGTTGCGCATGAGCTCTACCACCTTTGGTGCAAGCCGGTGCAAAAAAGGCTCGCGAATGCCGATTTGATATCCATCAAGGACAGCCCGACGAATAAGGCGGCGAATGACGTATCGCTCCTTGTTAGGCCCAGGAATTACGTTTTCATGGATTGCAAAGGTACACGCCCGCACATGATCAGCAATTCGCCGAAGGCGCCGCCCGGTGTCGTCCGCCGGGTTGTATCGAACATGGCACACTTCAGCGGCAGCCTCCACCAACGGCCGAAGAATGTCAATGTGGAAATTTGAGTCCACCCCTTGCAGCACCGCTGCCATTCGCTCAAGGCCCATTCCTGTATCGATGTTCTTACTTGGCAAGGGACGAAGATTATTTGGCGGTGGCCCCACACGATTGTATTGTGTAAACACAAGGTTCCATACCTCTACCTTGCCAAATGGTGTCTGGACAAAAATTTCACTGCATGGCCCGCACACTCCGTCCGGCCCTTCGGTAGGGGCATTGGCCGGCCAAAAATTCTCGTCCTCCCCCAAATAAGCCAGTCTCGTCAGCGGAAGCCCTACTTCCTTTAACCAAATCTCCGCTGCTTCATGATCCTCATAAAAGACACTGGCAGAAATACGCTCAGGGTCAATACCCAACCATTTTTTATCGGTCAAAAACTCCCAAGCCCAAAGAATGGCCTCCCGTTTAAAATAGTCGCCAAAGCTGAAGTTACCTAGCATCTCGAAAAATGTATGATGATGCGGTGTTCGACCCACGTTATCGATGTCGGCCGTTCGCAGACATTTCTGGCAGGTTGTGGCCCGGGTGAACTCGAGCTTCACCCGGCCGAGAAAGTGATCCTTAAACTGGTTCATCCCCGCAGGGGTGAACAGCACCGTAGGATCATTTCGCGGGACTAGAACATCACTAGGTTTGCGAACACACCCCTTCCCTTCAAAGAAGGTAAGGTAACATTCCCGAAGTTCGTCCGCTTTCATGAACACTCCTTCAATCGGTACCAATCAAGAATTTGAGGATTTCCTAAAGCCACCTTTGGCTTTTTTATGAACAATTGGCTTTTTTATGGACAAATGGATATTCGCGCAGCACGGCTGAAGCCTGAACCACTTCCTTAACCCCCAGGTTCCCTCCCAAAAATAAAAATCCACCAAAAATAACCCGTGGCTTGAACTCTCCCGATCAGCAAGCAACAAAATTCCGCATTTCTCTACAAACCCGACTGGGGTGTTTCGATTCCACCAAGTTCAAAATATAAGGTGCAGTTGGGCGAGACCACAGAAATTTATGCGCTTCGTGCCATTGAGCGTGTTCGGTGATCTGGGCTCACCGTTAGTCAACAAGGGCCAGCTTCTTCCCAGGGGACTTTCTGGGCTTGCATCCTGCCGATCGATTTACCCCGTTCTGGCTGAAGGATCTTCTCGCAGTATCTACGCCCATTAATTTCCTAGCGGTATCCGATTTCATTCAATACCGGCTTGCAAATTTGCCGCTACGTCACTCGACCGGCGAGTTTTCTCATCCAACCTGCGACCGGTCACACGCCTCTGTCGTAGCCACACAGCAAGTGAAGCCCAACCCAATGCCTCACATGACACTACCGAGGGACGTTTCCGGCATTGTCCGCGGCTTAAGCTGGACATTACGGCAATCTAGTTCTATCTGAGTTCGTCTCTTGCTGACTCAGATTCCTACCCGAGGCATACCTTTGCTTTTTCTTTCCTAACCTTGCTAATCGGTGTGGATGTTAGGGAGCCGTCCTTTCCAAGGGGCGATTGTCCGGCTAATCTGCGTCGATGCGCAGCTCTGCCAACGGCCCACCGAGTTGCTCGCGAATAACGAGTTGCGCAGGTCCGGAGATCCTCCGAGCAACCTCAAAGAAAGTTCGCGGGCTGTTCACGGGGACTCCGTTTATCGTGACCACATAAGCCCCGGGTCGTAAGCCAGCTTTCCACGCGGGACTACCCTTTTCCACCTCAATCACTAGGACGCCGGAACGGCCTCCCAAGCTCGCGACTAACAGTCCGCCAGCTGAGTCCATCGTTGTGGAAAGGTAATCCACACGCATACCGCGCCACTGAGGCCCCGGTGTGGCAACGATTTTACGGCCTCGAACAGGATACTTGGTCAGGACAGCCTCGGCCTGGCCTGGCCGCCCATCACGGACAAAATCCACGCGAACCCTCGCCTCCACGGGGAGACGGCCCACTTCTAGCACCAACCCATCTGCGTCGTAAATGGGCTTGCCGTTGATCGCCACCACCACATCCCCCGCACGCAGGCCACATTCCTCTGCCGGGGTACCTGGAATGATTCGGTCCACCCTAGCACCCCGAATGCCGCGGATGTTCTCCTCCAAAGTTAAATCGGCAGGAGAGACCCCCAAAAACCCATACTCCACCTCGCGACCTTGTTTCAACGTGTCCACGACACGCCGAAAAGTCTCATCCACCGGATAAGCATACCCGGCAACAGTCTCATAACCGGCCACCGCGGGCAAAGCCGTCAACAAGCCGATCATCTCCCCTTTGAGGTTGATCAGAGCACCACCACTCGTCCCCCAGTTGAGACGAGCATCGGTCTGAATCAACGTGCCGAAATGGTGCAAAGTAGTTCGCCCGGTGCTTTCCCCGGTTGTCAATCGCGGGGGAGCCTTCCGCTGAATGTTGGCCACAATTCCCCAACTTGCACTTGGTTGGCCATCCCGAGCGATGGCAAACGGGTTGCCCAAGGCTATAACGATTTGCCCCTTCCGTACCTGAGAGGCGTCACCAAAAACAATAGGTTGTAAACCCTCGGCAGCTACATTGAGAACGGCCAAGTCGCTTCGTGGATCGGCAGCAAAAGGAACAGCGGGCAAGGTTCGCCGGTCACAAGTTGTCACGAAGAATTCGTAATTGTCGACATCTTCCCCTATCACATGATAAGCAGTTAAGATTTGCCCCCGCTGGTCGACCACCACGCCCGTTCCATACTCACTTGGCAGAAAGTCAGGCTCCGCAGGTTGCGGTACCGAAAAGGGGACCGTTTGGCGAGAAAAAGGATCCGGACGGGGCTCAGCTCGCCACAGATCACCCGGGCTCCGCCGAGGCACGCGATAAAGAGCAACGACCGACTTTTCTGCCCGCGCGATCGCCTCTGTCAATGCTTCTTCCAGGGCGGCTACCAAGCCTCCCGCCGCCGCCTCGGGACTAAGGGCCACGTCGGCCTGCGCTTGTGCTCTATCGGCAAGACCGAATCCTCCCACACAGAGAAGTAAACTGACAAGCCACTGACTCTGAGTCGTCTTTTTGCGCGGATCGGCCTCCATCCGCCTTTGAATTGGGCGAGGTTTTCCGGATGGTCCTGGCATTCGCGAAACGAAACGCTTCGGCCACATCCACATCACTGTCCGTCCTCAACACTGATACCGGCTGCCCGAAGAATTTCCCGGCGGAGCTCTTCGGTGACTTCTGGATGTTCTTTCAAAAAATCTCGAGCCTTTTCCCGGCCTTGGCCCAACTGAAGCTCGCCGAACCGCAACCACGTCCCAGAACGCACAACTATACGGTGGGCCACAGCCAAATCGAGTACATCCGCCTCATACGAGATCCCCCCGTCATGCATCATATCGAACTCGGCGCTTCGGAAAGGCGGTGCTACCTTGTTTTTGACCACTTTGACCTTGACCCGTTGACCGACTACTTCCTCCCCCTCCTTGATTGCCGACACCCGCCGGACATCGATCCGGCATGAGGCATAGAATTTCAGCGCCCGGCCTCCAGGGGTCGTTTCTGGCGTTCCGAACATCACGCCGATTCGCTCCCGGATTTGATTTATGAAAATCATCGCAGTGCGACTCTTGGCAATCGCACCGGTTAACTTTCGAAGCGATTGGCTCATGAGTCGTGCCTGCAGGCCCACTTGGGCGTCGCCGATATCCCCTTCCAGTTCCTTCTGAGGGACTAAGGCAGCCACTGAGTCCACAACAATCACATCCACCGCATTGGATCGCACCAGCATTTCTGCGATATGCATGGCCTCCTCGCCACAACTCGGCTGACTAACAAGGAGGCTTTCCAAATCAACGCCTACTTTCTTGGCCCAGGCCGGATCCAAGGCGTGTTCGGCATCAATAAAGGCTGCAATGCCGCCCTTTTTTTGAGCCTGCGCCACCACGTGTAGTGCGATTGTGGTCTTCCCACTCGACTCCGGACCGAAGATTTCCACAATCCTCCCCCGGGGAATTCCGTACCCGCCTAAAGCTATGTCTAATGACAAGCAGCCGGTGGAAATCCCGTCGATCCGGGCCACCTGAGCCGAGCCAAGTGGCATAATAGCTCCTTCCCCGAATTCCTTCTCAATTTGGGCTATAGCGGTCTTTAGTGAAGGCGGAAACTCCAGAGAAGCTCCTACGCCGACTGTGTCACCCCGCTCGCTCGATGAATCCTGGGTTTTTTGCGAACTTTTTCTTGCCATGAGTTTAAGCCTTATAGCTGAGAACCGGGATTATCGTGTCGCCTTCCCTTCACTCGCGTCATGACCTGCGCGTTGGCATGGGCCTGTGGGAATTTGGACCCCCGGTGAGCCTTAAAACTAATGCCGCACCAAGAAAGGACTGGGGATGCTGACACTGGAGCTACCCCCAAACCAATAATTTTAACGCTTTTCCTTCCTCAATCCGAGTGTTGTACCCCGTGGGAAGTGCTAGGTGAGAAGCCGTGGGACTCGCCCCAAACACAAGGCTGACTGAATCTGATAGGCACATCATGGCTTGCCACTGCCTTTTCGAACACGGGAACCTTCGCGGGAAGGACGATTGACGAGAAGCTCTCGCATCAAAGTCCCATTCCCCGCCCACCAACTTGACGATGTATGCCCAGCCCGGCTCATTCCCGAAGAGCCTCGCCGGGGGAACTCAAAGGCCTCTGAGCGAGAACGTTCCTCCGCTCATTCCGCAACTGCTCGGCCGGTGATACCGACCCAATGGCGGAGATATGGGATCGAATGGTGATTCCACTAGCGCCCCGGCGGTAGGGGGAAATTAAACTGCTGGCTGAAACTTAGTGGCGCAAAGGTCCAATAAGTGGCCGCTGTGCAGCAAAAAATAGTCTCGAGCCAAATTGGTGTCTGCGGGTGCCGTCCGGAACCTTTCGAGAGATCTCTCGACTGTGACAGTTCCGGTTTGGTATTGTTCGGTCTCGGGGGACGATCCTAAAACATTGGGCCCTGTGGTAATCAGGGACCGTGGGCTCCAAAAGTATTTGAGGTCCCTGAGCGGCTCAAAGTTATAAGCCTGAAGATGAAGGGCAAGTTGAATTATTGCAACAAGGAAATATACACAGTCTGAAAACTTTGAATGTTCTACGCTGTCTGAGTAAACTCAGTAATTCATTCGAACTCTCTAAGTCTTTGAGCCCCTCTTGAGGTGCTGGGTAATGTGCTACCAAATTCGTTAACCGCGGGGAGGGGGTGTAGTGAGGGAGTTCACCTTGATCCAACGGATAGGGGAGTCAAGCTTTCTGCCTATCGCATATGGCTCCCCCGATCGAACAGGGAAGAAATCCGAATTTATTGAAAAGGTCACCCGATTACCAACCGCATCAAACCCCAGTCGCTGGCAGGGGGAAGGAGGATAACCGAGAATTTTTTCTAGCTGTCGGTCAAAGAAATAGTTTGTTGCTGAAAGGGTCTCACCGACCGAAAGGAGGAATTTCAGATGAATTTCTTCGAATGGATTCGACTCGGAGTACGGCGAGCAGTGCTTCTCGGGGTAGCCGACGCTGTCGGCGACATCGGCAAACCACCGGAAAGTGAAGATATTAGTCGCCGGCTACTTGAGATTATTCGGCATCAACCGAATGCGGCAGTTGGGTCACCGGAGACCCCGCAGATCACTTACACGCCAAGGCGGCGGCGCCTCGGGCGGAGCTTGAACGATATCCAGGGGCTGCCAGAGGACGAACCATAGCAGTTTCAGTGACGGACACCGCCGCACCGATTCCGCGGGGAGCCACCCCGAGAAATAGGTCCCTCCCTGACGCCCGACATGAACCAAGGATGAAGCAAGAGGTGGGTGCAGTCGAAAATTTCGCAAACCATGGCATGTCAGTCCAGGTAATAAGGCATAGGTCAATCTCGCCCGCCCGAGGTAATAGCGCATAAGCTCGAAGGGGCTTCACGCGGTTCAGGGCCTGCAGGTGGGGCGCTCCGGGTCCCCTGACATAGTGTCACCTTGTGACTTTCCAAATGAATTTCGAATCCAAACAAAAATGGGAAGCCCTTCGGGCATTCCCATTATGCGAAGCTCAGAAAAACCCCGGAAAATTTTCGATTCACACTCCTCCGGACCGAATCCCGGATTCATGTTTGGAGCAAATGCCGCATTGACGTACCGTTGTGTATTGTCTTGACCACTCAAGGCCCAAGTGGAGGCGGGTTCGCCAGCAAGAAGTCTCGGGGGCCTCGGACGGTGTAATACGGGTAAACCACTGTCCCTACTGGAGGTCCGGAAACGAAGGGTTGTGGTACGGGCCGCGGCCCGAAACCCAACGATGGATCGTGAATCCACGGGAACATTCTAGCTCGTGACGGCGCGGCCGGGTACACCGAGTATGGGAATAAGCAGCTCCCCATACCTCCGCATCTAAGTTCATAAAAATTGTAAGAATTATGCGAAGGTGGTCCACCCCTGCCCGGCGAGCGGATGTTTGAATCGTTGCCCAACGCCGAGCCCAATCCAAGTCCCACCAGCATCAAAGCTAGCGGGGTCGGGGCCAACAGGAACCGGGCGCACGTGTGAAGTGCTGTTTTCCTCATCGATGACTTGCCCTTCGGAAATGTTGGTGCGAACTTACTTAACGGGGCTGAGGGGCTGAGTTTAAACTCAACCGCCTCAACTCGGTTAAAACTTAGTAACTTAGTAAAGATAATTGGTTTCCGACCCAAATCTTCCCGCCTCCTCAATGCGGAAATCGGCCGATGTGACCGGCAAATTCAGAAATTTTCGAACCTCCCATTCAACTGTATTTAGGCTTCTTTATTTAGCCCTCCTCCACGGGCGCCGCCAGTATCACTATGGAGATAATCTTGGGGATATTTTCCGACGCGCTCGGCAAATGTCTCAGGCTAAGGTCTTCGCGCATCCCGAGAACTTTCGGTGTGGGAGAAACCCCCGTACCCCAACCGCACTAGACCACACGGCTCGTGTTACCTTGCGCGTGTCGGGAACCCCACGCCCCCTGTAAGCCTGGTCACCTGGGGGCCTCATTCTGGGCGCTATGGCCCAAAACTTTAGAGATGCCTGAAACCGCAAAGTCACCGGCACGTCCTTGCATTATCATGCTTTAAACCAAGACACGTATTTACGTCCTCGTGCTTTGAAACAAGATTTGAGATACGGCGCGGCCGTAGGCCTTTCGGTATACTACATTTGTGGGAAGAGCAGTCCAGCGGGGATGCTTTATAGCACGCGGGCCATCGGGGTCGAATTAAGGAACTTTTTCAAAAGAAACCCTTAAGCTGGGGGTCAAAGCCTGGCTCACCCGCTGCCTTATGCTGGGGGCGTCAAACTGGTAGGACAGGCAAAACATTCGGAGCCTCACATGTTTGGGCCTGATGATCCAGCATCTCGAAGCGAAGCGTACCAGGAATACCAGGCTGAATTTGGAATAATAGCGGCCTGGCCGGCACCTTAAAGCCGGAGGCGCGGTAGACCGTTGACTGCCAGTTTGAAAAGGGATTGCCGCTTGCCCTCAAGGGGGTTTTGTCTTGGAGCAGAAGTTTCGGCGCCTTAGTCTGGGCCAAGTCGATCCTGGACCGTACATCCTAAGAAATGCAGTTTTCACACTCAGCTCCGCCTAAAAGTGAGCGATGAGCTTCGAACAACAGATCGATCCGCAACTTATCGAACAGGCACGGGCGCAAATCCGCAGCTTGGTCAATGAAATTGCACAGCTGGCACGTTCGGATGTTGCTCCCGATGAGTTTTACCGCGAGTTTCTTCCTCGAGTTGTAAGCGGCCTGGCTGCGATCGGGGGAGCAGTGTGGCTGGCGGAGGAAGGAGGTCGGCTCACCCTCGGCTACCAGGTCAATATTCAGGAGGCCAAGCTTCAGGACTGTAGTGAGGAAGACAAATCACGTCACGCCCGGCTTCTTTATCGCGTTTTGGGTTCGGAAGAGGGGATCCTAGTCGCTCCATATTCCGGTTTCGGTGATTCCGACGGTGAAGGTAACCCCACGGAGTGGCTTTTGGTGCTGGCGCCCCTTCGCACCGAGTTGGAGCAAGTAGGGGTGGTGGAGATTTTCCAAAGGCCAAATCCTCGGGTAGAGACTCAGCGGGGCTACCTCCGTTTTCTCACCCAAATGTGCGATCTGGCGGGGGAATATCTCAAGAGCCGACAGCTCCGCCAGCTGGCCGACCGCCAGGCTCTCTGGAGCCAAATGGAGGAGTTTATTCGGCAGGTGCATGGCAATCTGAATCCACGCACCACCGCCTACGTGATCGCCAACGAAGGCCGACGGCTAATCGGCTGCGACCGGGTTACCGTGGCCATTCGCCGGGGAAGTAAATGCCGAATCGAGGCCATCAGCGGTCAGGATGTCATCGATCGTCGCGCGAACACCGTGCGATTGCTGACGAACCTCGCCACCGTGGTCACCGCCGCGGATGAACAGGTGTGGTACACAGGCGATACCGGCCAGATGGCCCCTCAAATCGAGGAAGCCTTAGATGAATATGTGGATCAATCCCACTCCAAAACGGTTGCTGTCATCCCCCTGCGTCGGCCGCACCTCGAGCCGGTAGTAGAAGAGGAGGCAGACAAACGACCGGAACCTCCTCCTGTGGTTGGCGCTCTCATCGTTGAGCGAATCGAAGATGCTCGGCTGCCCGAGACCATGGTCAACAGGATAAAAATCGTAGCCGAGCACAGCGGCGCAGCCTTAGCCAATGCTCTAGAGCACCACAGTTTGTTTCTCTTGCCGGTATGGCGGGCGCTCGGAAAATGGCGTGTCGTTGTGGCTGCACGAAATCTCCCACGAACTGTAGCAGTCCTGGGAGCACTCCTTGCCACGCTAGTGGCCCTGTTTGTCGTTCCTATGCCTTTTAAGCTGCAAGCCAAAGGCACCGTGGAACCTGTCGAACGTTATCGGGTGTTCGCAGGGATGGATGGGGTAGTGGAAGAGGTGTTCGTGGACCATGGAACGAAAGTCTTCGGGCCGAAAGCCGATGCCAATTTTCCCGGTACAGAGCTTGCCCGCTTGAGAAATACTGACCTAGAAGTAGAAATCCGCCGGGTCACGGGTGAATTGGCGGCAACGGTGGAAGATATCAACAAAACGCACCAGGTTCTTCTCCGCGGTAAAGGTCGGCTTTCGGACGCTGAGCGAGCTCAACTTCAAGGCCGATTGGCTGAGCTCGAAGCGACCCTTCGCAGTTTAGAGCAACAGCGAGAACTCCTCCTGGCAAAGCGGAAACAACTGACTATTTACAGTCCAGCGGATGGGGAAGTCATTACGTGGGACGTCAAAAACCTCCTCCGCGAGCGCCCCGTGCGGCGGGGGGACGTCCTGATGGAAGTTGCCAATCCCGCTGGTCCCTGGCAGCTTGAAGTGTTGATGCCCGAGCGCCGTATGGGACATATCGCCAGGATGAGAACCCAGATCAAAGCCCGAAATCCCGATGACGACTTAGAAGTGGAGTATGTCCTAGCAAGCCAACCAGATAGGACTCTCCGCGGCAAAGTGAAGGAAATTCACCAAGCGGCCGAGGTCCGCGACGATCACGGCAATGTGGTTCTGATCAAAGTGGCGATCGATAAATCGGATCTCCCTCCGGGTGTGCGGCCGGGAGCAGGGGTGAGTGCCAAGGTTTACTGTGGTAGGGTCTCCTTGGTGTATTGGCTATTACACGATGTAATCGATTTCGTGCGGACGCGTATACTGTTTCGACTCTTTTAAAAACAACCATGCTAGCCTAAATGACGAATAGGCCATCATTCAAATCCTAAAAGTGGATGAAATTCGCGGTGGCATCAACATTTCACGGAGGTGATCATGGGCATCCTCTTGAGCAGCATAATCGTGACTCAAATCATGATAGGTCAAGCTGCTCGCAGTCTTCCGGCAGGAAGCCAGGCAGAAACGATTCTCGTCCCCCGATGTATTATCTCTCTCATCGATGATGTGGAAGTACCAGCGCGCGCCGAGGGAGTCCTTCTCGACGCCGTTCCCCTTCTTGACGACAAAGGGGACTACCTCCTAAGAGATGGGCAGCCGGAGTATCAACACTTTCGCCTGCAAGAGGGCATGGAAGTTCGACGAGGTCAACCCTTGGCCCTCATCGAAGATCGCGAAGCGTGGAAAAGCTATTTGGCGGCAAAAGCAAGGCTAGAAGGTGCCCGTCTAGAGGCAGGCAATGACATCAGTGTTCGTGCCGCCCAAAAGGCTTGGGAAGTCTCTTGCGTGGAGGTGCGGCAGGCAGAGGAAGCTAATCGCCGGGCACCCGGTTCCGTTCCTTATTTGGAGATGAATCGGCTCTATCTTCAGCGCGACCAACTGGACCTGCAAAAACAAAAAGCAGAACATGACCTAAACCTTGCGCAGGTAGCTGTGAAAATCCGGGAAGCAGAAGCAGATGCGGCTTGGCTTGCCCTTCAGCGCCACGTTATCCGCTCGCCTGTGGATGGCATTATTGTGGAGATTCATCGCAACATCGGTGAATGGGTCAAACCCGGGGATTCGGTAACTCGGGTAATTCGGCTGGACCGTGTCCGAGTGGAAGGCTATTTGGCCGTTAGCGAGGTACATCCAGCCGAGGTTGCCGGTCAACCCGTCGAGGTCCGCGTGACCACCTTCGGTGGGGCGAGTGGAAGCGGGCAACACCTCGCTCAGGAGGTCTTTACCGGTCGCGTGGTTTTTGTCAACCCCCTCGTGGAAGCAGGCGGAAGATACCTGATTTGGGCCGAAGTGGAAAATAGGCAAATCGAGGGTCAATGGGTTCTCCGGCCAGGCCTTGTTGCGGACCTAGCTATTGTGCGAAAACGGGTGGGGCCACTCACCAACCTTCCAGGCTCCCAACCTCGTTGAGAACCGGTCTTTTGGACATGGTTTTTGGACGGGAACTTGTGTGTCAACGGTAAGACAGTAAATCCGCCACTCGCTCATCGCCGGCCAAGGGTATCAAAGCCGATCAACGGTCGGGCGGTGAGCTTTTTAGGGTGGCAACGATCTCCCCCCAAGTAAGAGGTCATGGCATTTTCAGGAATTGAGTACATCTTGCAGTCAACCTTGGTGCCAACCGCTCCCAAGGGCTCCGTTAAACCAGCCAAAGGTTAGAGATGGCCAGCCTTGCCGAAAGTCTGCTTGCTAGCGCCGAGCGGCGTCTTCCCATCAAGAAACGAGCAGATCTTGAAGCTCGCAAGCACCGTTATTTAGGAAAAACGTATTGGATCGTCAAAGATCCTGTCGCGCTGAACTACTTCCGTTTCGAGGAAGAGGAATTTGCGATTCTGCAAATGCTTGATGGGAATACGAGCTTGGCGGAGATCCAGCGCCGCTTCGAAGCTACCTTTCCCCCGCAAAAAATTACGCTTGATGAGCTGCAACAATTTCTGGGGCAACTGCATCGCAGCGGACTCGTAGTGAGTGATGCCCCTGGCCAAGCCTATCAGCTGCAAAAACGACGTCGGGAGCGTCTTCGGCGGCAACTCATCGCCAGCTTGGGGAACGTCCTCGCCATTCGATTCAAAGGGGTTGATCCCGAGCGATTCTTGAACTGGCTGTATCCGAAAGTCCGCTGGCTCTTTTCCCCGTGGTTTCTCGGAGCTTGTGTGGCCCTGTGGATTGCAGCGTTAACCCTAGTGCTTGTGGAATTCGACGTCTTTACCGCCCGGCTGCCGGGATTTTACCAGTTTTTTGGTCCGGGAAACTGGCTTTGGTTAGCAGTCACTTTGGCCTTCATGAAGATCCTCCACGAAATCGGACATGGGCTGACCGCCAAACATTTCGGCGGAGAGTGCCATGATATCGGCGTGATGTTGTTGGTGTTAACTCCCTGCCTGTACTGCAACGTCTCAGACTCGTGGATGCTTCCACACAAATACCATCGGGCGGCGATCGGCGCCGCTGGGATATTTGTGGAAGTAACCTTGGCGGCCTTGGCGACCTTTATCTGGTGGTACACCGAGCCAGGACTTCTCCACTATCTAGCTCTCAATGTGATGTTCATTGGTTCAGTAAGCACAATACTATTTAATGGTAACCCGCTTCTTCGCTACGACGGTTACTATGTGTTGGCCGATCTCGTAGAGATTCCGAATCTCCGCCAGAAGGCAGGTCAATATCTCAACAGAGTCCTAGCCCATTGGCTACTCGGGATCGAGCCGCAGGAAGATCCGTTCATGCCTAAGCGACGACAAGTGTTTTTTGTCGTCTATGCCGTGCTTGCCGTGGTTTATCGCTGGGTGATCTTGTTTTCCATTTTGATGTTTCTTTACAGGGTGTTCGAGCCCTACGGCCTGAAGATTATCGGCCAAGCAATCATCGCGATAGCGCTTTACGGGCTAATCTTTCAACCTTTGTACGCGATAGGGCGGTTTTTCTATGTGCCGGGGAGGTGGTACCAAGTGAAAAAAGTACGTATGTGGATAAGTGTTTCGGTTGTGGTGTTGCTCATTGCGGCAGTTATTTTCGTCCCTCTACCATATCGCGTCGTGAGCTCCTTAGAGTTGGAACCGCATGACGCCGATACCGTTTACGTCTCCGTTCCCGGTGTCCTCGAAGAGCTTCATGTTAAGCCGGGCGATCCAGTCGCACCCGGGCAACTGCTGGCGCGACTGCGCAGTGTAGACCTGGAATTGGAAATCGCGCGACTTGAGCTCCAATGCCAAAGGACGGAAATTAAACTCGAATATTTGACACAGTTCGTTCGATACGCCGATCCCACAGCGAATATTCAGTTGGAACAACTAGCAAAGACCCTGGAAGCACTTCGAGATCAGCTTGAGACAAAAAAAAGTGAAGTCCCCCGGCTGGAGCTCCGGGCACCTCGCGCGGGCACGGTTCTACCGCCACCGTGGACGTCCCCAATGCCTTCCACTAGCGGGCATTTGCCCACATGGTCCGGTATTCCCCTCGATCCCAAAAACCTCGGGGCTTACTTGGAGGCCGGAACAAAGTTTTGTTTGATTGGCGATCCCCGCCGCTTTAAAGCCATTTTGGTCATTAATCAAGCAGATATCGAGTTTGTCCGTGCGGGGCAAAAGGTCGAAATCAAGCTCGACATCCTGCCGGATAAGACTTTCCTCGGCACTGTAGATGCAATCTCCGCACACGCGATGGAGGTCGGACGGACTCGATTGGGTACCCGCGCCGGGGGGGAAGTTCCCACTAAGGTCGATCGTACTGGTGTGGAGCGGCCTGTGGCACCGTCATTCCAAGGCTGTGTGATTCTGGAGGACGAAGAGGGGCTGATGCAAATCGGGCTGCGGGGGCGAGCGAAAATCCACGTAGCCCCTCAAAGTTTGGGCTACCGCCTCTGGCGGTGGGTCGCCCGCACCTTTAACTTTACCCTGTAGAGCTCGGACATTTGCATTCCCGCGTTGAAGCCGGCAGCAATTTGCTCCAACGGCTGGAGAGATCACGCACCGTACCATGGGGTCAAAACAGACCAATGATCTGAGCACTATCGGAGCTTTTCCACGCCTGGCCTTCCAAGCCTTTTTCTCCGGCTCCTCTGTTGTCGCTGTGGCCAAGCTCCTCCGATTCCCTAATTTGTTTACGGCTTTGGCTGACTCGTGGGCAGGCTATTTTTCAGCTCAAGGCAATCTCTGGCTTATCGACCCGATTGAACTTATGCTTCTTAGCTGTGCCTCCGCCGGGCTTTATGCTTGGGGAGTGGTGTTTAACGACGTGGTCGATCTCCCTCAGGACCGGCTTTTCCGACCTGAACGGCCGCTTCCTTCAGGCGCACTTTCCCTGGGCGTAGCCAAGGGAGCCGGTGGAACGTGCCTGCTGGTCGGTCTAGGGGCAGTCATCGCCCTTGCAGCCATGGGAAAGTCTTTTCAACCGCTCTTGCTGGGATTACTTCTTGCGGCTTGTGTCGTGCTTTACAACTTGTGGGTTAAACCTACAGCCTTGGGACCAGCAGCGATGGGATTGTGTCGGGCCCTCAACTTCCTTCTCGGAATATCCGTCGGGTGGGCCGACCAAGAAGTCTCCCTCCTATTCCATCTTTGGGGCGCCGTCTCGCTAGCTACCTACGTAGCGGGAATTACGCTCTTTGCCCGACGCGAAGAGACGGAGTCCCGCCGCCGGGATCTCCTTTTCGCCGCGGCGGTGATGGGCGCTGGATTTCTCCTTTTGGCTTTGGTTCCATATTCCTTACCACAGACCGGTCCGTTTGTCCGGCCCCAGTGGGCACAATGGGGTGTCCTCCTTGTGGTCATCGCAGTCATTCTCGGCTACCGGCTGGCCCTTGCCGTGGTTGATCCTAGCCCCACTATGGTTCGCAAAGCAGTGAAGCAAGCGATCCTCTGGATCATTGTGTGGGATGCAACGCTCTGCTTCGCTTACGCCGGCGGGACTGCTGCAGGCATTATTGTCCTTCTCCTTGTGCCGGCAGGACTCCTGGGAATTTGGATTCGATTGACTTAAGCCCCGGTGTCTGATGAGGCAGCCGCCGGACTGTGAGCGACGCGAAAAGTTATGAAAAATTGAGCGAAAAGAAAAATCCTCCGACAAGTGCTTACGTCGATTCAAAAAGTTCGCTTTTCTAGTGTTGGGGACACAGACACACCCCCAGAAGCGCTTCGCAGCGGCACGAACACTGCAAAGCTCGGCGGGCCTTGAGATCGAAAACACAGGTGATATTACGCCATGTATGCACGGGTGAGGTAAAGTTCGTCTTAACTTACGTCGGGTACTTGCCAAGACCTAGCGTCAGGCGGAAGCATCAGGAAGACAACCTCGGGCTCAGAGCCAGCAATCGTGAGCAAAGCCATTAACTAGTGGGGTAATTTTTCTAGCAATAAGCCACAAAACTTTGTGACTTGGGGCTACTCCCGCCTGGTGCAATTTTTGCCATAAAATTTTCGGTTGGACCAGAATATTCGGGAATACCGCCGGTTCGCCTCAGCTCCTAAGCTTTCGAGGCTCTCCTTGCCGACCCTGGGGAATGATTCACCAAGAGGCCTAACTTGAAGATTTCGGAACCAGTCAAGGAAATGCCCAAGCCAATTCCCCGAACCTGCAGATCTGCTCGCCGGTGAGCGATATAATCTAGCGGCACCGCAACAAGTCAACCTTATTTTGTGAACCAATCATTAGGCCTAACAGTCACGATAGTCCTTTAACTGGACGGAAGGCGTGAGCCAGTCGTGCTCCTAGGATATAACACAAACGGTTTTGCCCATCATGATCTTCTAGATGCGGTTGAGATACTGGCCGAAATTGGTTATCAGTCGATTGCCATTACAATCGACCACCACGCCCTAAATCCTCGTTCGCCTCTGCTTTTCCAACAGCTTGATCAGGTGAAGCAATTGCTGGAAAGACATGATCTGGCCTCAGTAATCGAAACTGGCGCTGGCTATCTGCTCGATCCGCGGCATAAACATGAGCCCTCGCTGATTAGTCCTTCACCGGAAGGTCGCAACCGGCGACTCGAGTTTTACTTCCACGCTGTGCGCTGCGCGGCTGCGCTTCGCAGTCATTGCGTGTCCATTTGGTCCGGAAAGGCAAATAAAACACACCCAAGGCCCATCCTGTGGACGTGGCTAAAAGACGGTCTATCCCGGCTTCTCGATTACGCATCCAGCCTCAATGTTCGGATCGCTTTAGAACCGGAACCCGGAATGCTAATCGCCACCCTTGAGGACTACCAGTCACTATGCGAGGATCTTGCCCGAGAAGACCTTTGGCTTACCCTCGACGTAGGCCACCTCCAATGCCAAGGGGAAGGGCCCTTTCCTCAGGCATTTGCGGCAGTGGCCCCCCGGGTCATCAATATGCACCTGGAAGACATGCGAGGAGGTGTCCATGAACATCTTTTCTTTGGAGAGGGGGAGATTGACTTTTCCGAGATTTTAGCGACACTGCGGTCGGCAAATTTTGCTGGGCCTATTCATGTTGAGCTGAACCGCCACAGTCATGACGCCCCAGAGGTAGCCCGCCGGGCCTTCGCGTTTATCAGGAAATTTTGGGATCAGGCCGTCCTTCCAAATCTATAGCTTGCTACTATATAGGGCTCGGATCCCCGGATTTATGGCTCCAGTGGTTATATAGACCCGGTTGGCCAGCCCGCGGTAAAAAGAGAAACAGTGATGTTGAATAAAGCACTCAAAGTGGATCATGGGGAAATCGGGGCATTCCTGGCCCCACTTCAAAAAATTCAAGTTGAAAGAACCATAGCTCCTAAGATTACACCACAGGTGATTCAACACGATCGTGGAGGAAACCTTTCATGAGGAAAAAGCAGTCGGTTATGCTCCTTTCAGTGCCGAATCTCCGCGAGCGCGATGTCGCAAACATGCCCAACCTTCGTCAGGTGGTGGCAGGAGGGGAGATTGCCGAACTTACCCCGAGCTTCCCGTGTTTGACCTGTCCTGTACAGGCCAACATGTTGACAGGGGTACTCCCATCCCAACATGGGATTGTGGCCAACGGCTTTTTCTGGCGAGAGAGAAAGCAGGTGGAAATGTGGACTTCTCCCTACGAGTGTTTCGAACGGCCTTTATTGTGGCAGCATCTTCGGCGGGCTTCGCCTCCTCGGACTTCAGCCGTGTGGTTTGCTCTGCATACAAAGGGAGCCGACGCCGATCTTGTGTGTACGCCGGCACCGATCCACCATCCCGATGGCAGGGAAACATCATGGTGCTATACGCAGCCGAGCACGCTTTATGAACAGCTGCGCGAGCAGTTCGGGGACTTCCCCCTTCACCATTATTGGGGGCCTCTGGCAGGAGCCAAGGCCTCAGAATGGATCGTCCGCTCCGCTGTTTATGCGGCAGAAAAATCCCGCCCGCAGTTTTTTTACATCTATTTACCTCTGCTCGATTACGAGGCCCAGCGAACCGGACCGGAAAGTGCGGAGGCTCAAGAATCTGTTCGTGAGGCCGACAAACTCATCGCCGAGCTTGCGTCGGGAATGCAGGCCGTTTACGATGAAGACCTCCTCTGGATCATAGCGGGCGAATACGTTATTACTCCTGTAGGAAGCGTCGGCTTTCCAAACCGAGTCCTTCGTGAAGAAGGTTACCTTCGTGTGTATGCAGGAGATGATGGAGAATACATTGACTGGGACCGTTCCCGGGCCTTCGCGCTTGCGGATCACCAGATAGCCCACGTCTTTGTGCTTGATGGGGAAGAGGCCACGGTAGCAGAGGTGGCAGAGATCTTTCGCTCCCAACCTGACGTTGACCGTCTTCTGCGGCGAGAGCAATTAGCACAGTGGGGGCTCGACCACCCCAGAAGCGGCGACATCGTGCTTATCGCGCAGCCTACAAGTTGGTTTGCGTATTATTGGTGGATGGATGACGCTAATGCGCCGTCCTTTACTCGCGGTGTGGATATCCACAGAAAGCCTGGTTATGATCCCGTGGAACTTTTTTGGGATCCCAATGCCCGCGGAATACCCTTAGATCCCACACTGGTCAAAGGCTCGCACGGTGTTCCCGCCGAGGCCCCCTGGCAGCGAACGGTGCTTTTGATTTCCCGACCGACCTTTCTCCCCGAAAAACCCCTCGCCGATACAGATGTGTTCCAGTTGATTTTGCGACTTTTTCATTTGGCCTCTTAGGCGGAAGTGGGACGTATTTGCCAAATTTGGATGCCAACTGTCGCCGGTTGATGGCTAAAGGAAAAAACTCCTGCGCACTTTGTGCGGTGGCAGAAGAGAAGAGACGAGTTCCTTTCTCAAAATCGCGCGGCCCGGTTGACCAAATATTCAATCAACGGCTTATCGAACTGGACACTCGTATCAAGTCGGAGATAGTCAATTCGTGCCCGCGAACACTCTGCCCGAAGGGTCTCGCAGAATTTGTCCAGTTTTTCCAGATATATTTCCCGATAACCCAAAGCATCCACGGAAATCTCCTGACCATCTTCTGGATCCACAAACTCAAAAACACCCTCGAAGGGGAAGTGAACCTCTGCTTCATCGAGGATGTGAAAAACTATGAGATCATGCCCTCGATGCTTTAGGCGATGTAGCCCCTGGATGAGGGAATCCACCGGGCAGAGCAGATCGGACATTAAAACAATCAGGCTCGCCCGCCGCAAAAGCACCGCCAATTGACTGAGCACCGAGGCCACTCCCGTTGGGCCATGGGGTTGAGCTCGACTCAGCACCGCTAAAATGTCGCCAAAATGGCTTCGTTTGCATTTTGGAGATAAACTTTGCCGCAAGCGTTCGCCAAAGATAAACAAGCCCACGGGGTCCTGCTGCGAAATCATTAAGTAGCTAAGGGCGGCGGCCAAACACACGGCATACTCGAACTTGGTCATCTCCTGCCGGTAGGTCCATCCCATCGAGGCACTGGCATCCACCAGCAGATAACCGGTAATATTTCGCTCCGCTTCAAACTTTTTCACGTAAAACTTGTCAGTCTTTGCATAAACAAGCCAATCGATATCTTTGGGATCGTCCCCAGGCGTATATTTCCGATGCTCACTAAACTCCACCGAAAAGCCATGCAACGGGCTAGCATGAAGACCGTGGAGGAAACCCTGGACAATGAATTGGGCCCGCAGGTCCAGCCGCTTGATCTGGCGAATCACCTCAGGTTTTAAAAATCGTTCGGGCGTGACCATGCGGGCCTATTGCCTCCGAGGTCTAAACGCACGGCGCTAATTGGGCCCCGCAACAAGGATTCCGGGGAAGTCATCGCTCGTATTTGGGAATCGCAGGTGGCGGGATAACCCGCAGAAGCCGCCTCACGATATCGTCGCTTGTCAATCCCTCCGCTTGCGCGTGGAAATTAACGCTAATTCGGTGCCTCAACACTGGGACTGCGATCTTTTGTACATCCTCGATGGCCACGGCAAAACGACCGTCCATAGCTGCTAAGGCCTTACCCCCTTGGATTAAAAACTGGCCGGCCCGCGGTCCGGCACCCCAGTCCACAAATTCTCGCACAAAATCGGGCGCCGACGGGTCCTTCGGCCGCGTAGCCCGGACCAGTCGCGCCACATACTGGACCACATACTGGCTAACCGCAATCGAATGGACAAGACGCTGCAAATTCACAATCGCCTTCGCCGACAGCACCTTGTGGATCTCTACCTTTTCCGAGCGGGTGGTGAGGGCAAGAATCCGTTCCTCCTCCTCAGCGGTGGGGTAGTCCACCTTGATATTAAACATAAATCGATCCAGCTGGGCCTCCGGTAGCGGATAAGTTCCCTCTTGCTCAATCGGGTTCTGCGTGGCGATGGTGAAAAAGGGATCAGGCAGCGGGTACGTTTGATGGCCTACGGTCACTTCCCGCTCCTGCATAGCCTGAAGCAACGCCGCTTGGGTTTTGGGCGGTGTCCGGTTAATCTCGTCTGCGAGCAGAATGTTGGTGAAAATCGGGCCCGGCACAAATCGGAACTCACGTCGACCCTCCGGAGTCTCTTCGAGCACGTTAGTACCAATTATGTCCGACGGCATGAGGTCCGGAGTGAACTGAATTCGTTTGAACTCGACATCAAGAATCCTGGCCAATGTGCTCACCATTAATGTTTTGGCGAGTCCCGGGACTCCGACCAAGAGGCAATGCCCCCGTGTGAAAATTGCGGCAAAAATCTGCTCGATCACCTCCGTCTGGCCAACGATGACCTTTTGAAGCTCCTCCTGCATCATTCGCCGGTACTGGCTAAACTCCTGGAGGAGATCACCCAACGTACGCGGTTTGGTACTCAAGGTCAGCCTCCTGATCGGCTTACAATCTTCGCACGGCTCAGTTCCGGAAAAAAGGCGCTAGGGGTTTGATAACCTTACAGCTGCAACTGTTAAGCTCCATAACCGCCAGGACCCGTTGACCGGTCCGCAACCAAACTTTACGACAAACGGCCATCGCGTTCAGCGAAAATTTCATGGCTCACAACTTTCACTCAAATAAACTTAGGGGATGTCGGACGATCGCGACTAGGGAGAAACACCACAGTGGAGGAGCGACAATCCGCCGCAAGGGAGAATTAATGCCGGATGCACCGGCCGAGCCTAGCAAGCCCGGCGCCGCAAGGATCGCTCAATCCCGAGAAGAATTCTTCAAATGAATAAACCAACCCCTAACCCCGGCGACACGGTGAATTAACCCCACCTTAAGTGGTTGACTATACCCCTCTCTGCCTGCCGATAAATGGGATCGCTCCTCGTCAATACTGCCACTGTTCAAGTCTAGGGCAACCAGGGTGAGCATTAAAGAGAAAGACCGCACAAATCAATGAGTTGTCGGAACTTCTGTTCGAGTTAACAGAACTTTTGTTCTCTCGGAACCCTGCCGCTCCCCTTTTAATGCCCCGGCGGAGTTGGATTTGAATTTCCATAAGCGGTCTACAAGCGCTTGCCGAACCAACGCTGGGTCACTCGCTCGGATTAATAATTAAGAATACGCACTTAGTCGTGATTAGATTAAATACCTTGTGACCAGGTCCGAGCCCATCATAACCCGGCAAGCTGTTGCTGGCGGCGGGCACGGCGTTCAGCGCGCAGGCGCGCGCGTCGCTTGATTTCACTGGGCTTTTCGTAGTACTCTCGACGCCGCATCTCCTTCTTAATGCCGCTTCGTTCAACCAATTTTCGAAAGCGCCTCAAAGCCTCTTGAATTGACTCACCTTCGCGCAAAATAAGCTTTACCACCCAAACCTCCTTTTCTCTTTAAGGACAGAAACCTCAAATCGCTGGAACTACTAACCAAAGCCGTGGCGCCCTGCGTAGGCAGCCATTTTGAAGACCGGACAAGTTCGTCCCGGCCTGGCAAACCGGTGAACTGGTCCAGTTGCCATATGAGAAAAATTAGTCGATTCCCTCGTAACCGGCAAGACACCCTCTGGAGAAGGGAATTCCGGCAGGATCCCCCTGACTTTGCCCCGAATCAGAGTACCGATTCCATCAAATTGCCGATTATTTTTATTTGCACAATTATGTTTTCTTATAGCCAAATTAATGCCGCCGCCCGAGGTGGTTCACGGCTGAGTAGGTCTTATATAGTACCCGGTACCTTAACATCTTCAAACCTAAGTTTCGCGACGTTTAAAAGTGCTCCCCGTCCCCGCACTCAAATTCAGAATCAAAGTTATAATCCTCCTGCCTACCCGTGCCCATGCAAGTCGCATAGGCGCGTGACCGAAAAACATCGGAAAGCTCGGTCGAGGAGGTCATTAGCCTAAGAGGGCCATCCCGGCTTTCGAGTGGAGTGTTCAGCCCTATCGGGTTGACGCCTCCCCGGAGCCCACTCCAAGGGCTAGTCGACGCGCAGTAGTGACCATTAGGGCTGGGAATTCAAAGACGCATAGGAAATTTCTTCGGCATTCTCCAAATTCGGGTGGAGGCTGAAGCCAACCTCGGATAATAGCGTCGGGGATCCCCGAGAGTGGAAACCGTAACCGGAGCTCACTGGTGGGCAAATGCTTGAAGCTACGAAACTTTGGTAAGCCAAACACGGGTTCCGTACTTTCAATGGGTTATCGCTTTTCAAGCCGGCACAGTTATCTGCGCTAAACGGCGGGGATAAAGGGAAAAGCTTCGCAAAGTGAGACTTTTGGATCCCAATACTGGGAAGAAAGAATTTTGCTTAAACCGGAGTGGCAGTTTAGGCTGGCTAAAATACTTGTCGTATCGGAGGAATACGAACGCTACATCTGGGCGGTGCGCCCGCCATTCGCCAAAAAGAGGATGGTTCGCCGATGGAGCACTTAGTTGATACGGAACCGTATTTCCAAACGTTGTTCGCCGACCGAATTGGAGGGGCCGCGTACGGCAAGGGCACGCGAATTTATAAGTTCGAGCGCATCAAGCGGGCAAAGCGGCGAGCTTTGGCGGAGCATCCGGAACGTCGGCTGCTTGACTTCGGAATCGGCGAAAACGATGAAATGGCTCCGGAGCCAGTGCGAAAGCACATGGCCGAGGAGATAAATCGCCTCGAAAACCGCGGCTACGCTGACAACGGGATCCCCGAGTTTAAGGAAGCCGTAGCACGCTTCATGGCGGAAGAATTCGGCGTCCAGCTGGATCCCGCACGGGAGATCAACCATTGTATCGGGTCGAAAAGCGCCTTGGCCATGCTCCCTGGCCTTTTCATTAACCCGGGCGATGTAACGATCCAGACAGTGCCGGGATACCCCGTTGCAGCGACTCACACGCGTTACTACGGGGGTGAGGTCTATACCTTGCCGCTGTTGCCGGAAAACGATTTCTTTCCGCAGCTTGAGAGCATTCCTCCCGAAATCTTGCGGCGAGCCAAACTCCTGGTGCTGAACTATCCGAACAGCCCCACCGGTCAGGTAGCCACCGAGGAGTTTTATCGCCGCGTGGTAGACTTCGCGCTCCGCCACCGCCTTGTAGTTATTCAGGACGCAGCACACGTTATGTTTACGTACAATCGACCACCACTGAGCTTTCTTCAGATTCCAGGAGCCAAGGAGGTGGGCGTCGAAGTCCATTCGCTCTCAAAGGGGTGGCACATGATCGGGTGGCGGTTGGGATGGGTGTGTGGTCATGAACGAATCGTTCAAGCGTTTGCCGATTTTAAAGATAATTGCGACTCAGGACAGTTCATTGCCATTCAGAAGGCGGGCATCGTCGCTCTTGCGCATCGCGAGGTACCGCAATTGGCCCGCGCTAAGTACCAGCGGCGACTAGAGAAGTTAGTCAACACATTGAAGCGAGTGGGCTTTCGGTGCCGGATGCCCGGGGGGACTTATTTCCTGTATGTGCCGGCCCCTAAGGGTATCCGGGGGGGACCGATCTTTCCTACCGCAGAAGCGTGTGCGGAATATCTAATCACGGAACACTCGGTATGCACGGTGCCGTGGGATGATGCAGGTCCTTATTTGCGATTCTCGGTCACTTACTTGGCACAATCAGAAAAAGAGGAAGATGCCTTGATGGAGGAAACCGAAGCTCGACTAGGAGCCATCCCATTCATCTTCGACTAACCACATCCTCTTGAAGCGCTTCCGGCGTACGAATTTGATGGCAGCACAGATGCACATTTATAAAACTCGGGAGTAAAGCAAGAGTGAACGTGTCGCAAGCTCTTGTAGTCATCACCGGGGGCGGGAGCGGGATTGGCCGAGCTACGGCAGCGGCCTTTTTAAAAGTTGGTGCCCGGGTGGCCATCCTCGGACGTGATCCTGGCAAGCTTCTTGAGGCAAGGGAACAACTTGGCGCACCCGGCCGGGTTTTTGTCTACCCCTGCGACGTTTCCCAACGAAGCGCCGTGGAACAAGTTTTTGCTGAGATCCTGGCACATGTGGGGACCCCCGACATTTTGGTAAATAATGCGGGAATTAATGTCCCAAATCGGGACCTGAAGTCACTTCGGCCCGAGGACTGGGACGAGATGATGGCAATAAATGCCACCGGCGCTTTTTACTGTATTTGGGCGGTGCTTCCCGCGATGCGGCAGCGGAAAAGGGGGCTCATTGTCAACATCGTTTCCGTTTCCGGGAAACGCGTCTCGCGTTTGGCCGGCGCGGCCTACTGTGCCTCGAAATTTGCTTTGGCCGGGTTGGGTCTAGCCACTGCCCTGGAAGAAAAGGAAAACGGGATCCGCATCACAAACATTTATCCCGGCGAAGTGAACACACCCATCTTGGCCCAGCGCCCCACCCCCGTGCCCCCGGAAAGGCTCCAGGAAATGCTCCAGCCGGAAGATGTGGCGGAAATGGTGCTGGCTGTGGCCTCATTGCCCGATCGGGTCTACGTCCCAGAGATCGTCATCTTGCCCATTTACCAGGACTATCCTTGACGTGCTGTTCGCGACTGCGCAGATAGCCACTTCCGATAGTGATAGCAGAAGGGATATTAGCGTTCGAGCGCTCGGTTTTTCTTCCGGCGTCCCTGAGATGTGGAAGGCTTTAGCAGTACTTTGGAACGGCCGCGATAGGTGGAGGAGGGGTTTATTCGGGGTGATATCGCCACGCGATTAAAGAATTTGTTTGACGGAATTGATTATCAAAGACGTCCCCGAGGAGAAAAACATTTCTCTGTGCTTGTCGGAGACCTCTCGCGATCAGCAAATAATTGCGAACCCCACTTTCCCCTTGCAGAGATGCTTGGCTCGAAGCCATCGCCACCGGGAACCAAACCAGAAAAAAACCGAAGCTGCAGCTCTCTCCCGCGAGGACAAAAAATCCCTGTTAACTCCGTGGGTACTTGTGAGCGTGGGACGGAAGCTAGGAGTCGGAATAAAGATGCAAGTTACACGGACTTTTTCCGGGCCCACCGAAAGAAAGTTTGAGCCTTTTTCAGGGGTTACCAACTGCTGCAATGGGCCATGGACTAATTTCGGTTGTTAAACATCATTGGTCAAATCCGGAATGTTCACACCCATCTCGCCCCTTCCCGTTTATGAAATGTCCAAGGGAGATTGTCGTATGCTGAACACGATTTGTCTGGCGCTGGACGGACTGCATCGTAACTTCGTCGGTGCCTACGGGAATACGTGGATCCATACTCCGGCGTGGGACCAACTAGCTTTTGAGTCGGCAACCTTTGACCAATTCTTGGTCGAGGATGTGAACCCTCCGGTGGTGATCCGGGCTTGCTGGACTGGCCATCACCCGCTGCAGGACTCAACTGGGTCGCCTTCGCTTGCCGAGATTCTCAACAATGCTGGTGTGCACACCTTGCTGGTGACCGACAGCTGGGATCTGCTCCCCGTGGAATTGGGCGTCCATTTCCGAAGCCGAGTTCTTGTTGAAGCGCCTTGGCCAAAGCTCCCCGCCGAAGAAACCGGCGAAAGCTACCTTGCTAACGTGTTCGGCCGGTGTGTCGCGGCTTTAGAAGCCATGCAGGAACCGTTTTGTGCGTGGATCATCCTACGCGGTGTGAGCAGTCCATGGGATGCGCCGGTTGACTTACGCGCTCATTACGCCGACGAAGGTGACCCACCACCTTACGAGGGGGTTATTCCTCCGAACATGCCCTTCCGGAAGACGGATGACCCCGACATTCTTTTGGCAATCCTCCAGGCATACGCCGCTCAGGTGACGGTGTTAGACAACTGTCTAGAGGCTTTTCGTGCGTGGTTCATGCAGTGGCCCCTCAGTTCCTCCACTGCTTTGGTCATCTTCTCGTTGAGGGGATTTCCACTAGGGGAGCACGGCTGGATTGGCTGGGAAGCTCCTCCCCTCTATTCAGAAAGTGTCCACGTACCGCTGATTTTTCGGCTGCCAGAGCGCGTTCCAACAGCCCTACGTACGCCGGCGTTAGCCCAGCCCTCGGATCTATTCCCTACGATCCTGGCCGCTTCCGGACTTTTGCATGCCGTTCCCAAGAAAGCGGTCGGACGAAACTTAATGCCTATACTCACGGAGGAGAAAGACGGTGTGCGCAATCGCCTGGTACCCACCCACATCAATGGGCCCTACGCCTTACGAACTACCCATTGGTACTATCGGGACGCAGATCTACCCGAGCTTTTCATTAAGCCGGATGACTTTTGGGATTTCAACAGCGTGGCCGACCGCTGTTCGGACGTCGCCCATGCGATGAAACAAGCTCTGGATGAAGCGATCCGTACCCTTAAAGAGGGATCCTGGGAGGATTTCCCACCCCTTGATGAGCTAATCCAATGCCGGCCGGAGTAGGGCGAACTAACACTGGCTACCAACGACACTGACAAATGCGAAACCAATTTGACATAGCGAGGCATAATCTCCGGGGTTGAACGCGTCAGTCCATGCCGGTAGCGTGCCATTGTAGCCACGCTGAATCAGGCGCAAATTGGCCCACCGCTCCTGCTTCCGAGAACCCAGATTTCTCAAGATTCGCACGCTGAATGTATCTCGAAGTAAAGCGCGAACAACCCTAAGCAATAGCGGGAAAATTTTGACCATAAGCCGGATGGTCTTGTCACCCCGGCTTGCCATTGCGGCATTCAAGCTCGCGGATTTTCTCGAGCCGCACGGAGTGCCGCCCACCTTCAAATTCCGTTTGGAACCAAGTTCTCACGATTCTTTCTACAAGCCGCGGCCCTAACATGTCCCCGGACAAACAAAGGACGTTTGCATCATTATGAAGTCTGCTAAGCTCCGCTGTTAATTCGTCATGACACGGCGCGGCCCGTACGCCGGGAAATTTGTTGGCGGCGATCGCCATCCCTAATCCGGTGCCGCAGACAAGGACTCCCCGTTCCACCTCATGTCGCGCCACCATCCGCGCCACTTGCGCTGCCACATCCGGATAATCGCAAGGCCCATCGGAGAAAGTGCCAACGTCGACCACCTCGTGGCCGAGACCTCGCAAGAGATCTACCACCTTCCTGCGAACCGTCACCCCGCGATGATCACTTCCCACTGCAATCTTCATGCGATTTGAACTCACCCTGGCACTACGCCCCAATTGGCAACCAAATCTCATTCACTCCCGCCAACCATGGTGGACAAAATTGGACCGGCGACTTTCGCAACCCCTTTTGTGCCCGCTGGGCACCAGCTCTAAATATCTCACCGGAATACTGCCTTCAGCACCGGACAAGTTCCATAATTAATCCCGAACGTATCCGACGCTCTCAACGACAAATCTCGTTCCCCATTCCCTCTCGTGAAGCCGGCGGAATCACCAAAACAGATCGTCTTACTCGCGAAATAATCGCCGCTCAGTGGAGTCTCACTATGGCAAGCTGACTAGCCAAATTGCAAACTTAGCTGCCGTCATCGTGACCTCAAATAGCGGCCAATATAGCCCCCATCGCCACTAACGAAAACCAACTCGGCCTGTCTGACGGGTTTCCGTAGGAAACTCCCAGCACCACACATTTTAACAAATCTTTCAAACTGTGGCGCCAAGCGATCGCAAAAAAATTTTGACACGATAAATATTCAATTCGACCCAGCAAGACCGGTCCGTTAACCCCAACGGTGCAAATCCGGCTGCAAAAAAGCCTCAACTTAAACTTCCTAACACAAAATTAAGCCGAGAAATGCCCACCCAAATTTGGGTGCTCCCAGCCAGATCCGCAACCGAGGTTTAACCTGTGGCGAGAACTGGACTTAGGACTTGTCAATTCATCTTCGGGCAAACCAATTCGGAAACAATAGAACCGTCCGACCTCCGGGGAGGCGATCCACGAAGACCATAGTCATGAATTCTTCGGGATATTGGCATTCTAGCAATCCCTTAGGAGGGTTGCCTGGGCCCGTCTTTTAGTCCTTCGTTCGTGAATGCTTCGCGGCCTCCGCTCGCCCCTTTAGGCCTGCTCCCAACACGCAATTCCATGTTTCCTATTCGCTTCCGCTAAAGCAGCTAGGTGCGACCACTCCATATACGGAAATTGAAACTTTACCCATAAACTAAATAATTTTATAGAAAATTTGTCCGAAAAACGTTTTGGATATTTGTTCGCAGGCACTCCTGACTAAAAGGCTCAGTTTAGAAAACCTCTTGACGTCCGGGGGATAAAATTTGCGTGCGATATTTTCTTGGTGTAGAGCCTTGGCGCCTGTGACCTTTGGCATGCCGGCTAAACTGCTCCTCTTTTCCTGTTCGGGGAGAAGCGGTAATTTGGGAAGATTCGTGCTCAGCACAACTGGACGGGGTAAGGGCGGCAGCGGCGCGATGGCAAAGATCCGAGGGTTAACAGGCCTAAATTCTCCACAATGTGGGTTGATTGAATTGCCCTCCGAGGCCCGATGGCCGACCAATAAAGTTGACCTGGCCAGTCAAGTTAGCTTAGAGCGTAAGAAAGGCCTCAAATCGTGCTCTAAAGCAAAAGTTAGGCTCACGGGGATAGAAAACGCTCAGGTTTCAATCGGGATGAGGGCCCCCGACTGACAAAGTGCCCCCAACTCCGCAGCACCAAGGGAATTTCTTCAACCAGAATTCGGGTAGCCACCACACAAGATCTAACGGGGAGAGTTATCAGAGCATCCGGCAACAAAGCTGTTGACTTATTTTGGTCCAACCAATGACAGAGTTTACCGAAAATCTCGATCCAAATCAGCGCTTCTCTATTCCGGTGGCGGAACGATTGCGGCGCTTGCCACCATATCTTTTCGCTGAGATTAACAAACTTCGCAAACAGAAGCGACGCGCCGGCGAGGATGTGATCGACCTTGGGATGGGCAACCCCAGCGACCCACCCCAAAGTGTGGTCATCGAAAAATTGGCGGAGGCTGCTCGGGATCCCCGTAACCACGGTTACAGCGAGGCCTGGGGTCTTCTGAACCTAAGGCGGGAGGTTGCCGCACGGTACTTCCGTAAGTATGGCGTACGCTTGGATCCCGAAAGGGAAATTGTCGTTTGCTTGGGGTCTAAAGAAGGTTTTAGTCACATGTGTTTGGCACTTCTCGGCCCCGGTGACACAGCGATTGTGCCAGCTCCCTCATATCCGGCGCATACCTTCGGCGTCGCCTTAGCGGGTGCCAACCAAATCCTTCTGGAGGCAAGTAACCCGGAAAGTTTCTTAAGTAACGTTGCGTACACATGTCAACAGCTGCAACCGCGGCCAAAAGTGGTCGTTGTCAACTACCCGCACAATCCAACCACAACTGTGGTGGAATCAGACTTTTATCGCGAGTTGGTGAAGCTGGCAACGAAGTTCGGTTTCATGGTGATAAGTGACCTTGCCTACGCGGATGTTTGCTTTGACGGATATCAAGCTCCCAGCTTCCTAGCGGCTCCAGGTGCACACAAAGTCGGGGTCGAGCTGACCACCATGTCAAAGGGGTACAACATGGCAGGTTGGCGTGTGGGGTTTTGCTGCGGAAACGCCGAGATGGTCCGCGCACTGGCTACGATTAAGACTTACTACGACTATGGGATGTTTCAACCGATTCAAATCGCCAGCATTATCGCCCTCCGGGAGACAGAGGCGGCCGTCGAGGCGCAAGCGAAGATCTACCAACGCCGTCGCGATGTTCTTTGTGACGGACTGGCCCGACTTGGCTGGCCTATTGAGAAACCAAAGGCCACCATGTTTGTATGGGCCAAGATTCCCGAGCCGTGGGTGACGCAAATGAGCTCCTTCGAATTTGCCATGAAGCTTTTGAAGGAGGCTAATGTTGCGGTAAGTCCGGGCGGAGGTTTTGGCCCGGCTGGCGAGGGTTATCTTCGCATGGCGCTGGTGGAAAACGAAAACAGGTTACGGCAGGCGGTTCGCCAAATTGGGCGAGCCCTCAACATGAAGAGTGCGGCCAAGGTTTAAGCTGGCAAGGAGCTTGAGCCTTCAGGCCGTATCCCGCCAAGGGCAGGAAGGTGCTGCCAACATTCCCGATAAACCTGTTACCAAAGCGGTAACAACGCGCCCTGCAGTCCACGTCAATTGGCGGGGGACATCAGTCTCGGAGCTTGAGCAAAGCAGTGTGCGGGATCGTAACCAGTTTTTGTGCTTTAAAGCGATGCCATCACTCGTAACAGGAAACCTGAAGGATATCGCTTATCGGGGTTATAACAACTTCTAAGGAGTCGCCCTGAAACGCAGGCCGTAGCGGTCCACCGTCTGTCATCAACACCCGGATGAAATGGGAGAAGTTCGGAAAATGTCCGCGATTGGTAAGCTTGCTCTGGAAGATGGAGGAGTTTATACAGGCGTATCGTTTGGCGCAGAAGGGGAAGTCTTTGGTGAGGTGTGTTTTAACACGTCGATGGTCGGATACCTCGAAATCATCACCGATCCCACGTACCGCAATCAAATTGTGGTAATGACGTACCCACACATCGGAAGCTACGGAATAAACGAAGAGGATATGCAAAGCAGCCGAGTGCAGGCAGCCGGACTTGTCGTCCGCGAGTATAGCCGCATGTACAGTAATTATCGGGCCCAGTACTCATTGCAAGAATTTCTGGTGCGGCATGGCACGGTAGCTATCCAGGGCATCGACACACGGGCTTTAACCCGGCGACTCCGCTCTGCAGGTACAATGAAAGCAGTTCTTTCCACAGTGGATCTCGACGATCAAAGCTTAGTGGAAAAGGCCCGCGCTTGGCCGGGACTGCTTGGGCGCGACCTGACGCAGGAAGTGATGTGTCGCACCCCCTTCTGTTGGAACGATTCATCGGAGGCAACTACAGCGAGTGCGACAACGGTGAAGTCCCCGCTTGTTCGGCTTGCCCCTCCCGATAAGCCCTCCGGGCAACCAGCTCATGTAGTTTGTCTTGACTTCGGCATTAAGAAAAGTATCGCACGAGGTCTCGCTGATGCAGGTTGCCGCGTCACCATCGTCCCGGGGACAGCCTCGGCTCGGGAGATTCTCGAACTTCATCCAGACGGCATCGTTTTGTCCAATGGGCCGGGAGATCCCAAAGCAGTCACTTACGCTCCCAAAACCATCCGACAGCTTTTAGGCAAACGACCAATCCTCGGAGTGGGCCTTGGCCATCAACTGCTAGCACTCGCCTGTGGGGCCGAAACCTTGAAGTTGAAATTCGGACACCACGGCTCCAACTATCCTGTGATAAATGTCAGCACCAACCGGGTGGAAATTACGATTCAAAATCACGGGTTTTCGGTTGATCCAGACTCCCTGCCCGACTGCCTAGAAGTGACGCATGTGAATCTGAATGATCAATCGGTGGAAGGATTGCGTCATCGCGATATTCCGGCATTTGGCGTGCAATTTCACCCGACTGCCAGCCTGGGTCCCGGCAGCTCGCCGAATGTGTTCCAAACCTTTCGCAGCATGATCGTGTAGCGGTCTCGATGGCCTTTTGATGGTGCCGACAAGGGAGCTCGACGCAAAAACGCACCTCTAGGGTAACCGAATTTGGTACCCAAAATACCCCCATTGCTGCAGAGCGACATCCCTCTCCAACTGACCTCTTTCGGGAGCACCGCTCTACAAAGCGGACGATAGCTGTTGGGCAAGAGGTCCAAGTCGGGTTGCGATGTCTTAAAGCGCAAATTTAATCGCGGTTACGCAAGATAATCACGTAGTAAATAAGTGACAAAACGGCCTGGAGTGTGGCGGCTACATACGTGAGAGCAGCTGCCGTCAAAATCGAATTAACCAGCCGCTGAGACCGATTGTCGACAAGGCCCATCCGAAGGAGGACGGCTTTCGCCCGAGCACTGGCGTTGAATTCCACAGGAAGATTAATCACTTGGAAGAAGACGGCTCCACTAAATAGCAGCACGCCCACCCAAGCTAACACGGGGATGCTGAAAATCAGGCCTAGCAAAAGCAGCCAGACACCTGCGCCACTTCCGAAATGAGCCAATCCGACGGCGGCATTTCGTACGACCAGCGGCGCATAACCTTCGGCATGCTGGAGGGCATGACCAGCTTCGTGCGCAGCGATTCCCATCGCCGCCACCGATCGCGATGCAAAGACCCCGCGACTAAGCCGAATCACTCTCCTAATCGGGTCGTAATGGTCCGTTAGAAGACCCTCGACGGGCTCAATTTTGACATCATGAATTCCCGCCGCCTGCAGGATCAGGCTGGCCGTCTCAGCCCCGGAATAAGGTGCCAACGCCCGTTGAGCTCGGCTAAACGCCGATTGAACCCAGATTTGGGCAATGATCCCAAGAAGGAGCGCCGGCCCGACCAGAATCCAAAATAGGGGATCGAACACTCCTATCATTTTGTGCCAACCTCCTTTCTCTCTTCGCTGCTGGGCCCAACTCTCTCTCAGGTCCCACAGTGCCTTGATTAACTAACTTTCCGATCCTACTTCTCGTTAAGTGCCATATCGAGTCAAGCCCGCCCGTGCCTTAAATTAACCCACTTTCCCTCTGGTTTAGTCTCACTCACAATACGTTAAAACCGCTGATAAAGGTCGAGGCTCTTATTGTTATTTCGAATAATCATCTTCCCCGTTCGAATGAATACTTTCCCGCTAAAACTTCTGAGAAGGAGCAATGCCATAGCCCGCGTGATTTCAACATCTTACGCAACCTACTCTTACACCCCCCGATGCGCTTTCAACTCAAGTCATCCGTAGTTGCAAGCACCCGTGCCATTGTCCGGCAATAGAAACAAGTTCCGCAAAATGTCTTCGACAACGTTTTTCCGTTGGACTCAATTGCCGATATGGAAGACCTTTATCGCCAATCCCGCGTCAATAAACCCTCATCGGGATAGCAAAGATTCAACTCTTTTAGAAAGGATAGGCTTCGGCGGCGGGAAGGTCAATTTGTAGTAGGTCTCAACCTACCGCGCTGGCAGGACATATCACCCCATCGCTGAGACCGATTTAGTGAGTGATTAAATATTCCGGTTTAGCGAGTGATTAAATTCGGGGTTCAGTTTCCCGTGGCTCAATTGTCAACCACCCAACTCAATCGCCGGCGCTTAAGGAGCGTTTGGCTGAAGAAAGCACTTCAAAAAGGCGAAAGCTTTTTATCTAGAATTCGCTCACCGTTCTGCCCCCCAAGTTGGCAGATTAAAAACCCCCGGCTAAGCAATTCCCTGCTCCTTAGCCTTGGCCACTTCTTGAGCGTTGTGACGAGGACCTGATAACGCGGGGCGGTGCTCTTCGGCCCCGCGGCGAGTAGAATACACAATTCGAGAGGCGCAGAGTAAATTTGGCAAATTTACTCTGGACCGACAATCGGTGTTTAAAAGCTTGTACCAAGGGAGCCTTGGGCAAGTCGCAGACTCCTTGGCGCCCGCTGTTTCCGCTTTCTGGGGGGAGTCGCTACTTCTTTCGGCGTTGCGGTGGGGTCGAAAAGAAATGCAATGTTTTGAAAGTTAACCGAAGATATGTTGATTCAAATTGGAAAATTGCTGCACAACTGTCAAGCACCTCCACGGCCAGGATGTGATACGTATCGAGATTCTGACAAAGTGCGTAGAGCAAATTTGCCGGTTTCGATCAAACTCTGGCCGCAAAAGTCAAAGTGGATCCCGCAAAATTGATCGCGCAGGCTCCAGCTCAATGAGCAACGAGACCAGATTTGCCGGGTTCCCATCGCCGGAGGCAACCGGTAATTAATCTTCCGGTGGAGATGATGGCACCGATCATGGTGTGGCTTGTCGATAAGGAGTCCCACTGTGGGCAAAACCCAAGACGGCTTAGCTCGGCCCGACTTAGTCCCAAGTGATTTGATCCAGACGCTGGAGTCGAACATCAACCGCGTTGTGTTGGGAAAAAGCGAGGTGGTGCGCCTGTGCGTGGTGGCGCTTTTGGCCGGCGAACATGTTTTGCTGGAGGACGTCCCGGGCGTAGGCAAAACGCTGATCGGCAAGGCATTGGCCCGCAGTGTCACCGGTACCTTTCATCGCATTCAGTTTACGCCTGACCTAATGCCCGCGGATATCACGGGAAGCACGATCTTCGATCCGCGAGAACAAAAATTTGTGGTGGTCCCAGGCCCAATCTTCGCCAATATTGTGTTGGCCGATGAAATTAACCGCACCACTCCGCGGACGCAAAGCGCGCTTTTGGAGGCAATGGCTGAGAGGCAAGTATCCATCGATGCCCAAACGTTGCATCTTCCGGAGCCGTTCATGGTCATTGCCACCCAAAATCCATTGGAGTTCGAGGGCACGTACCCATTGCCCGAGAGTCAGCTTGACCGATTTCTTTTGCGGATATCTGTTGGTTATCCGGACCGGGACAGCGAACGCACTTTGCTCCAAGCACATCGATTAGGGCAACCTGTCGACGAACTTTATCCGGTCCTCGACTGTCAGGAGGTGCTAGCGCTTCAGGCGGCCGTTCGTGAGGTTCATGTGGAGCCCGCCATAGTCGACTACATTCTTGATATCGTGGCGGCCACGCGAAATTGTCCCGAACTTCATGTCGGAGTCAGCGTGCGGGGAAGCCTAGCTTTGTACCGGGCCAGCCAGGCCCTGGCCCTTGTCGAAGGGCGAAGCTATGTAGTGCCAGACGACGTCAAATCTCTTGTTGTCCCAGTGCTTGCCCATCGCGTTATCCCCCGAGGTTATCTCCGCGGGGAACAGCGTAGTGCGGTGGAAGCACTCCTTGCTCGGTTGGTGGAGGAGGTGCCGGTTCCCACATGAGTCAACAAACAAGACAAAACGAGGATCCGCACCATACCGGTTCAGGCTTGACCGGGAGTCACACTGCGGGTGGGAAGTTAACATTCCCGCAGTGGTTGCTTAACCTCTCCGTTTGGTACCAAACGTTGGCCGGGGTAGCTCTCACCCGCCCAGGCATGTACTACGCGTTGATTCTTTCGGTAGTAGCTGCTGTGGCGGTCATTCGCCAAATCAACATCATGTTGATTCTCGCGGGAATGCTCCTCGGACCGATTGTTTATAACTTCAGACTGGCCACAGCCGTCGGCCGAGCTCTAAAGATTCGGCGAGTTTTACCCTCGGGGGTGTGCGCTGGTGACCTTGTGGTCGTTCGCCTGGAGGTGAAAAACACATCCACTCGCCGCGCAGTTTGCGCTGTGCGTGTGACCGACCAGGTGTTACGAGTTTGCCCCGGCCGAGCATCTGAGGAAGGACGACCTTCCGTTGTGGTGGCCTTCCTCGCACCGGGCGAAAGCACAACCGTTAGTTATGAGGGACGACTGGCGCGAAGAGGACTGTACCGCTTTGGTCCCTTAACGGTAACCACGCAGTTCCCTTTCGGCCTTGTGGAGCGAAAAATCGTGTTGCCGTTGTGGGACGAGCTAGTGGTATGCCCACGATTGGGTAGGTTAAGCGGCCGATGGGGCTTCGAACAGCGTGAACCTCGGGAAACAGTTCCCCATCGCGACTCCCGAGAAAGTCGTCGGGGTGATGAATTTTTCGGGGTTCGCGATTGGCAGCGGGGCGATAGCCTGCGCAAGATCCATTGGCGAAGCTCTGCCCGACACGGGAAGTGGGTAGTGCGGCAGTTCGAACTCCCCCGCAATCAGGATGTAGCCCTGCTTGTGGACCTTGTGCGTTATCAAACAGAGGACATTTCGGACGGACAAGTGGAATATCTCATCAGTTTTGCCGCCACCGTCCTTTCTCATTTTGTAAGGGAACGCGGGAACAACATCTTCTTCGGTGTGGCTGCAAAAAAGAATGTTTGGGTTTACGGCCCGGCGTCTCCCTCACTGCTACGCATTTCGTTGGAACATCTGGCGGTTGTAGAACCCGGACAACACGAGTTGTTTAGCGACCTTTGGAGCACCTACCAAGGAGTGGCTCGACCGGGAACCCGTTCACTAATCATCACCTGGCGTCCCTCCCAGCTTGTGCAGCTTGTTCGGTCGGCTCCAACGAATTCACGCGGCGGAAGAGGGATGGTCATGCCTTACATCGTCCAGGTACCGGGAGCAGAAGTTGACGAAATTTTTAGCCTAGGGCATTAAAAGTCTTGCAGCGTGGCATATAGCTTTGCATTGGTTAGCGCAGTGCTGAATTAAGGGAAGACGAAGCACTGGCACTCCACGAAACATGCCAATATCTTTAACGTAATAAATGCCTGCAACCTGGCAAGATCGAAACTTAAAGTTTATGTTCAGCATCGCCACGCAGCACGGTTCCTTTTTGCAAGAGTTGTTTACAGCCGGCGGGGGGCGCGAAGCTCTGCCCGATGGCCAGCCTCTGCCGAGGCTGCGGGTGCTCCAGCGCGCCCTACAAATCCACGTGGTGGTGGGGGCCGTGTTGGCTAGTACCCTCCTTGGCATGGGGCAGCGCTCCATCGAGGTTCCCCTGTTGGTTCTGGGGATGGGTTTAGCTGCCTTTGTTCTGACCGATCTCCTCAGGTGGATTCGATTGAATTCTTTTATAACCAATCTGCTGGCAGGCGGCGTGTTCTTAGGCCTCCTCATTTGGAACATTGTGCAACTTCGGGGCACAGCCCAAATCATCGGTATCGCCAACATCTTAGTGTACATGCAAATTGTTTGTTTATTCCAAGAAAAGGACGACAAGACTTGCTGGGCGTTGGGGCTTTTGGGGCTCTTGCAAGTGGTGGTGGCGGCAGTTCTGAGTCAAAGCGTGGCCTTTGGGGTTTTACTGATGGCCTATCTTGCGTTGGCCCCGGCCACGCTTGGGCTTCTTTGCGCTTTTCGCGAGGTTTCCGCAGCGCTACCCACGGCGGAGGGTCAAACTTCTCGTTTTTCGGGCGGCGGAAGCGTGTTCCGCTCGGTTCTTCGCACCAACGAAGCCACCGAGAGACACGTGGTAAGGCTGGTGAGAAGGCATGTCCGCCGGGTCCTTTTCACCACGTTGGTAGTCACGGTGGCTTTGTTCTTTTTAATGCCTCGCCCCCGGCACCACGCCTTTTCCGGCTTTGCGCGCATGGCGGTGCGTACCGTAGGCTTCAGCGACCGGGTACGGCTGGGCGAGTTAGGAAAGGTCATCGAAAACCCTCAAGAGGTCTTGCGGCTTCGCCTTGAGGATGCAGCAACGGGGGAGCGGTATCCTGTTCACGGACCACTTTACTTGCGGGGAGCCATCCTCACCGAGTACTCCCACGGGCAGTGGTCCCATCCGGGCAATTTAAGCACGGCTGCTATGTGGCCGTTGCCGGCTGCCCAGTCACTGCAACGCACGGGTTTGGTTCGCCAAGATATTGTTATCGAACCCTTGGACCGCCCAGAACTGTTTTGCATTTGGCCAATTCTGGCAGAATCGACCAATCCGGGAATCCTCCTAGATATGCGGAAAATGACGTTGGTTCGCTCCACCGACCTCGTACCGACTCGTTTTCGTTACCAATTCCTCACGCCGGCCTTCTTTGAAGGACAACAGTGGCTGGCTAGCCCGACTTTTACCCCGGCGGAACTAGACCCCACACTACGACAACTCCCCGCACGCGAAGGTCCCTATAGTCTCCCAAGCGTCTATGCTTTGGCCGAGAGGTGGATGAACGAATTTCAGCTCGACGGGAGAGATTCCTACTTGGTGGCACGCATTTTCGAGCGTCAACTCCGCGATTCCGGACGTTTTTCTTACACTCTGCAAGGTCAAGTGAGGGACCCGCGGCTTGATCCCATCGAAGACTTCCTCTCCCGAAATCCGCGCGGCCACTGCGAGTATTTTGCCACGGCCTTGGTGCTGTTGCTTCGCAGTGTGGGCTTGCCGGCACGGTTAGTCGTAGGCTTTAAAACGGAGGAATGGAATCCCATAGGAGGATTTTTCCAAGTTCGGCAGCTTCATGCTCACACCTGGGTGGAAGTTTATTTGCCTATGGATCAATTACCCGGGGAGCTGCGGTTGACAGGCCCCATTTGGGAGCGAGCGCCCGCAGTTTGGGTCAGGCTGGATCCCACCCCTCCTCCCGAAACATCCCTCCCCTCCCGTTTGTATTGGACGATGTGGAAATTGTTTGACTGGGTGGATTTCCTGTGGCGACACTATGTGGTAGAATTGGATCGCTCAAGGCAGCAGGAAGCCATCTACCGGCCAATCTCCGCTTTGGCTGGCAAGCTTTGGCTGCAGCTTGAATCTTCTTACGAAGCGGTTGGGGAGCAGGTCAAAAAAATAGGGGTAGCCTTCGCCCGCGTACTAAAGATCCTTGAACGCCAGCGTTTTCTCCTGGCCGCCTGCCTGCTTGCACTTGTCGCTCTAGTGGTGATCTTTCGAAAACGAGGCAACCCCCTGCTCCGCCTTTTGACGATCTTGTGGCGAACTGGTGCCCGACAGACCTCGCAAGAACAGATCATCGGCTTTTATCGCCGCTTGGAGCGCCTCCTGCATCATTGGGGACTAAGACGACCGCCCGGGCAAACTCCGCGGGAGTTGGCAACACGCGCCAAAAATCTTCTTCCCCAGCTTAGGGAAATGGGCGAGATTGCGAAGATCCCCGAACGTATTGTCGAACAGTTTTACGCTCTCCGCTTCGGTCGAGTCCATCTCACCGACGAAACCATTCGACAGATTCATGCCCAATTAGACCTTCTCCAAAAACTCGGACCGCGAAATCTCTCCTCAAGTAATTCCGCAAGCCTTAGGCAACTATTTATCGGGAGGCTTAAAAAGCTGCCCCTCTTGCTAAGGCAGGAAATGTCGCAATCGGAGAAAGATAACCCAAGGGCAGACTTCCCATCCCACAGGTAAGTTTGGTAAATTCGGAAAAATTGGGCTAAAGAGTGGACTACGCCCGGATCTTTCCCTCCCTTACATCCGCCAGGGGCGAAAGGATAGCACAGTGAGCTCCCTTGCTTTGGCCACGAAGAGCTATACTTTCTGCCGGAGCCACATAGTTTGTGTTTGGTTTTGCTCCTCGGCGCAATCGCGTCACGGGGTTTTTCCAGAAACAGCAGATTAATGGCGGCCCTCTGCGCTTAGTCGTCCATCTGTAAAAGCTGCGGCACGCGTCTCCTAGCAAAAAATGTCGGCGTCGAAGTATGAACGATTATCACCCGAGCGAAATCAACGGTGTTTTGTTACGCCGATTGGTGCTTCGGCAAGACCAGCGGGGCTGGCTGGTGGAACTTTTTCGGCAGGACGAGTTATGCGAGGACCTCTGGCCTGTGATGGCCTACATTAGTCAGACCCTCCCAGGGATAACACGCGGTCCTCACGAGCACTTGCACCAGAGCGATCACTTTGTGTTTTTAGGAACTAGCGATTTTAAGCTGTTTTTGTGGGACAATCGCCCGGAGTCTGACTCGTGCGGCAAGCATACGTCGTTAGTGTTACCAGCTGGGGAAGTGTGGGCGGTGATCGTTCCGCCCCGCGTGGTGCACGCGTACCGCAATGTAGGAAATCTTCCGGGATGGGTGTTCAATTGCCCTAATAAACTATATGCCGGTTGGGGTCGAAAGGAACCCGTGGATGAAATTCGTCACGAAGACCGCCCCGATAGCCCTTTTCACCTTGAAACAGCCTAATAGTCGTTGGCGTTTCTCACCCTGTTGTTCCGCGAAACAACACCCCCAGCCACACCTACTGCGGTAGAATGCCGCCGGCTCTGCACGCGAGTGTAACCGACGTCCTTCGCATTTCCCAACCATCTCGTGAGGCCAACCGATGGTCTGCCGTTCCCAATACAATTTTGGCCGTATAGAAAAAGCAATTTCGATTCCTTCAAAAGCCGCCCTGTAATCGAACAAAAACATCAGGTGCATCGCAAAGATCAAAGGGACATACGGAGGCAAGGGTGGCTAGCGTCTTACTTAACAAACCGTTTGTCCCACTAGGTATGACTTCTTTCCAGCAACGTTATGTCGATTTAGCGGGACTCCTCCGCCCGGTGCGCACCAAGATAAGCAGGACACTGAGCCTGGCCGAATAAGCCGAGCGCAGCCCGCACCAGAAAATACCCTGCTGCTAGCGCAACAATAATGGCAGCCAGACCCACCAGATACAACGCTGTCAATTTCTCATAATCAAGGAGGATAACCTTCGTCGCCACCGCAACCAAAGCTACAAGAAACACCACTTCGGCATGGATACGGTTTTCCTCAAAATAGGCTTTAATCGTTTCTAGTAGCTCGAGACCGATCAATACCATCATAAAAAATCCAAACACCTCTAACATTTCTTCCAGGTCAAGGAGGAAAACGGGTGGCTTTCTGAGCTCTGTAAGGAGGATGACCCCCAGCTCTATAGTCGAAACAAAGACCGCAATCGACATCATAATCAACAACGCACTGATGACTGTTTTTTCGAACAACCGAAAAAATCGACGCATGGGAACGCGCCTTTCGATCGATCAAGGCCAAGGGCTCTGTGACAGCTCTCAACCGCCCGCGAGAAAACCCTTGTACCCCTTTACCTCTGAAAAAGCTCGGGCGATCTAACGATATGCGAAGCGCGACCTAACTATGGTCCTAAAGCGCTCATTATCGGCTCAAAACTTAAATGAATTCCCGAAGGGCATTTTTCGCAACTTCCGGCTTGTGCTGGAAGCAACTGGCCCTCTTAGAACCATCCGATTTTAGCGGGTTTTGCGACGTAAGTTGTCGTTCAGCTAAGACGCCAGCACCTAAAAACAAGGTGCGCCTCCAAAATAGGCGAGGCTCCCCAACAGTGTGCTCCCGCCAATTCATTTGGAAGCTGAGGCAAAATCCCGATAACTTTACTAACTGGCCATTTCCTTGGACGTAGCCCACTTTGCCAACTTTCGCAATCCACTGTGGCAAACAAACCTTGGCTTCCGCACCCTCTTCGGCAAAAGACCCAGCACGGTAAGTTACGTTAAAGCCAGCGCCGAGCAAATCGCGGGTGGTCGGCGAGGTAACCCGCCGCCGCTCCCTAATTGACGGAAGTACGAATTTGCCAGTCCGCTTGCCCTCCATAACGGAGGTGAGCGAAGCCGACAAACTTCCTGGTCAAAGCTCGGCTTTTATCGCTCTTGTAGCTCAAGGATGGGCCCGTGCGTTATGAATTTCACTGCCTTGATCGGCCACAGCAGGGGAAATAATCTTAAGCCGGGTGAAGTCTCCAATCCTCAGGTCAAATGGGGACGGACCGGCATGGTTCTGGGGAGAAAAAGCTAACGAACAGGGTGAAGATCACGTTGGCGAGGACATGATGACATATCAAAAGGTCGTAGTCACAGGAGCCCGAGGACAACTGGGCCAAGCACTTTGCCGGATGTTGGGACCGGTCGCCATACCCGCCGACCTGCCTGAGATTGACATCACGTCCAAGAAACATTTGCACGCCTTTTTAAAATCAGTCACCCCCGCGGCAATCATCAATACTGCTGCCTTCACGCGGGTTGACGCAGCCGAGGACCAGCCCGAACTGGCCCGCGCTATTAATGCCTTGGCCGTGGGGTACCTGGCGGAATATTGCCGTCAAACCGGCTGTGTCTTGGTTCAAGTTAGCACAGATTACGTCTTCGGTGGGGATACTTCACGGACCATACCCTATCAGGAGGATGATCCTCCGGCTCCGATCAATGTTTACGGTCGCACAAAATGGGAAGGGGAGCTTGAGGCTGCCCGGACGCCGCGGCACATCATCGTGCGAACATGCGGGCTGTACGGCGAACTGGGGCCAAACTCTCCGGGAAATTTCGTCGAAACTATCCTTAAAAAAGCCCAGAGGGGCGAGACCCTGCGCGTTGTGAATGATCAAGTATGTTCTCCCAGTTATGTTCCCCATGTGGCTCGGGCCATTATGTTCTTAATGAACAAGGGGTACTGGGGGATTTTCCATGTGGTCAATGGAGGCCAAACGACTTGGTATCGACTTGCCCAAAAAATTGTGGAGCTGGCGGGATTTCACGTGCCGATTCTTCCGATCACCTCCGCCGAATATCCCGCCCGGGCGAGACGACCGCATTACAGCGTACTTGACTCGTCTAAGTACCGAACACTGGAAGGCGCGCCACCACTGCCGCACTGGGAGGAGGCCATTCACGAATTCCTCATGAGCCGGAAGATGTAGGCCAACTTGGAAGGGCAGAAGGATGAACCACCGCAGGCAAGGCGAGACCTTACCTAATGTTCAAACGGAGAAGGCCTAGGTTAAGGCCGCCAGAAGAATGCCATAACTTTACGCGGCGTTTGTTAGGAGCACATCGTGTGGCCCAAAGTTGCAAGTAGGCCCCCGCAGTCTGTAACGCGCTAAGTTACCGTCCACCGGCTGACAGCTTGGGAACCTGGCAAACAGCAACCGACAATGCCGCGTGATTCGAGATTCTCTTGGCCTCTTCAAAACTCTTTTCGCACCTCCAGCCTGCTCCCCTGGGAAAGCTTTCAACCGAGGATTAATTGACCAACACGTCGAATAGGACCTAAAATCTCGCGGTAGGAATTGCTAGTGACTACCGGGACCTAAAATGTAAGTCAGGTCCCGCGATGGCCGCTGTTCCCGTTTTGGCGATTTGCTAAAGGGAAAATCTTATATGGCTGTTCTTCGAGTGCTCCGCGGGGAAAATCCCGGGCAGAGCTATCCTCTCACCCGAGAAGCAATTGTGCTTGGCCGCAATCCAAACTGTGACATTGTCCTTCCGCTCCCGGCGGTGAGCCGTTACCACGCTCGAATCTTCCGCCGAGGTGAAGACTATTACATTGAAGATTTAAACAGTCGCAACAAAACTTATCTAAACGACCGAATTGTTGATCATCCTTCCAAACTAAATGACAATGATCGTATCCGCATTTGCGATATGGAATTTGTGTTCCACACTTATGAGGGGAATCAATCCACCAGAGAGAGGGGGCGCGAGGTAAGCGCTCAGGCCACCATCGTGGAGGATGAGGTCTCCACAAGCTCCTCGACGGTGATGTCCACCTTGGATGTGGCGAGCTCTTACTCCGCCGCCCGAGTAGTGGTCAACCCCGCGGCAAAGCTGAAGGCCCTTATCGCAATCAGCCAAAGTCTTGCCCGTGCGGTTACGCTCCAAGACGTGCTTCCAAAGGTTCTGGATGCCTTATTTATCATCTTCCCACAAGCGGAGCGTGGCTTCATCCTGTTGAAGGAACGAGGAACAGGCAAGTTTGTTCCGCGGGCGGCCAAACAGCGTCGCGAACGAGCCCACCAGTCGATGCGGATTAGCCGCACCATTCTCCAACAAGTTGTGGAGAAAAAGGAGGCCATCCTCTCGGCCGATGCTGCCACTGACATGCGGTTCGAAATGGCTCAGAGCATTGTGGACTTTCAAATCCACTCGGTGATGTGTGCTCCCATGTTAAGCGCGGAAGGAGAAGTGCTCGGAGTCATTCAGGTGGACACGAGCGATCAACTGGCCCGGTTCACCGATGATGATCTGGAGGTGCTGGCCAGCGTAGCCTGTCAGGCCGCCATTGCTGTGGAGAACGCACAACTTCACGAAATCGCACTGGAACAGGCCGAAATTCGTCGGGAGTTAGCTAACGCTCAGCGATTGCAGCAGGGTTTTTTGCCGGCGGCTCCGCCGGAAATTGATGGATACGCCTTCTTCGACTTTTACGATCCGGCAAAGGAACTTGGGGGCGACTACTTTGCTTACGTGAAGCTTTCCGGCGATCGGTACGCCATCGTCGTGGCGGACGTATCCGGGAAAGGGTTCTCGGCATCGCTATTAGTGGCCCGACTTTCCGCGGAAACCCCGCAACTGCTCCTCACCGCGGAGGATCCGGCGGAGGCTTTAGGCCGGCTTAATGAGGTCTTCTGCGAAAGCCGTTGGGAGGACCGATTTGTCACCATAATCGCCGTAGTGCTTGATCCCGCCAACCACACAATCGAAGTGGTGAACGCCGGTCATCCCCCGGCGATTGTTCGCAAACGTGACGGGTCTTTAATCCGCATCGGGGAAAAATTCACCGGTCTTCCCCTTGGGGTGTTGCCTGGTTTCTCCTATCGCGCGGAAACCCTTCAACTCTCAAGTCTGGACAGTGTTATCTTGTATACCGACGGCATCACCGAAGCCATGAACGAACGCAGCGAGGTATACGGATTCGAGCGGTTGGAGGCATTCCTTCAGTCTGCCCCCCTAAATGTTGAGCAGTTGGGTGAGTCGCTTATTGCCGATGTTAGGCGATTTGTAGGCGCCCGTCCGCAAAGCGACGACATGTGCCTAGTTTGTTTCGGGAGAGTGGATTAATCCCGCCTCGAATCACCTCAGGACGCTTTGGGAGATCCATTCAGACGCTTATCCCGCGCAAAAAATCAGGGCGGAACAACTTCTATGGCTAAAAGCGGCTCTAAATTGCGGAACTCCAAACTGAATAGGTCGCCAAAATTTGCCGGGAAAGCTTGGCCTTGCTAAAAGGACGTACTTGGCCAACGTTGCGTATCGCAGAAGTGAGAAGTTTTCCGCCGGGACCCATTGCGGGGAAGACGTTGGCGGTGGAATACTTTAAAGTGGGGTGAGGCCAACGCAGTGCAAGTTGGCCGGCCCAAACTTTGGCTTGAGAGTTGCGACCAGGAATGGGGTAAATCTTTCCAAATGACTTGAGCGATCGTTTTCGGAGGGAACTACTACGGCAAGGGACGCGCGGTAGCAATGGAAATTGGCATTCCGGAATTGCAAAGTCCGCCCTCAGGCTGGCGGCGCAAACATCTTCTGGGATTGGAAGAGCTATCGGCCGAGGAAATCACCATCATCTTGGACACGGCGGAGGTGTTCCGCCGGCTTATGAACGAGGGACGCAGAAGGATCCCCCTTCTTGAGAACAAGACGTGCGTCAATCTATTTTTCGAGAATTCTACCCGAACACGCACGAGTTTCGCCTTAGCGGCGCGGCGGCTGGGTGCCGATATGATCGACTTCTCGGCCGCCACCAGCAGTCTTTCCAAAGGGGAAACCGTCGTCGACACAGCGAAGAACTTGCAAGCCATGGGCGTGGAGGCGGTGATCGTCCGGCATCAAACACCGGGGACTCCACATCTTTTGGCACAGCACCTAGCATGCTCGGTGATCAACGCTGGCGACGGTCCGCATGAGCATCCCACTCAAGGTCTGCTGGACATTCTCACCATTCGCCAACGCTTTGGTCGAATAGAAGGTTTGACAGTGGCTTTGATCGGGGACATCGCTCATAGCCGGACAGCCCGATCGGATATCTGGGGCCTCAAAAAGCTGGGAGCACACTTGATCGTGTGCGGGCCGTCCACTTTAGTTTCTCCTCGTTGGGCCGAGCTTGGCGTTGAATATTGTTACGATTTGGACGAAATTCTTCCCCGCGTTGATGTGTTGAATCTTTTGCGAATCCAGTTCGAGCGTCAACTTACCCGGCCATTTCCGTCCGTGCGAGAATACGCTCATCTTTACGGCATGAATCGAGAGAGATTGGCCCGGGCGAAACCCGGGATTCTGGTCTTGGCTCCCGGTCCTATAAACCGGGGAGTAGAGGTTTCCCCCGATGTTGCCGATGGTCCGCACTCGGCGATCCTTACCCAAGTCACAAACGGGGTGGCGATTCGCATGGCCGTGCTGTGGCTTCTTATCAGTGGGAGTCGCCAGGTCGGCAGTTAGTGCGCAGAGATTTTTCCGCCTTGCAGCAGAGTGTGGGTTGGGAAATACAAAACTCGTATACGAATCACTAGGGAGCTGGATCTGACACACATGGAACGGCTCTTGATCGTTGGTGGTAGGGTTATCGATCCCAGCCAGCAGTTAGACCGTGTGACAAACCTACTTCTCGAAGATGGGAAAATCGCTGCCCTGGATGCTTTACCCACGGGTCGCGAGGAGATCATAGATGCGCAGGGCAAGATCGTATGCCCAGGCCTCATCGATATGCATGTGCATCTACGGGAACCGGGCGGGGAGGAGGACGAAACGATAGAGACGGGAACACTGGCGGCTCTTTCCGGGGGCTTCACAACGGTGGCCTGTTGTCCCAATACCGATCCCCCAATTGATACGCAGGCTGCCGTCCACTTTGTTTTCGAGCGGGCAGCGCGCGCCAATCACTGCCACGTGGCCGTAATCGCCTGCGTCAGCAAGAATCGCGAAGGCAAGGAACTGGCGGAAATCGGACAGTTGGTAGAAGCCGGCGCCGTAGCTTTTAGCGACGACGGTTCCCCCATCGCCAATGCAGAGTTAATGCGCCGGGCGCTGCAATACTGCCTAATGTTTGACAAACCCATCTTGAGCCACGCGGAAATCCCGGAGCTCACCGCAGGGGGAGTCATGCACGAGGGGCTCATTTCGCTCATCCTTGGGCTTCAGGGTATGCCCGCGGTAGCTGAAGATGCCATGGTAGCTCGCGACATCGCGTTGGCGGAAAGCACCGGTGGCCGGCTTCATATCATGCACGTCTCTACGTGGGGAAGTGTCCAGGCCATCCGCCGGGCCAAAGCGCGAGGTGTCCGCGTAACGGCGGAAGTCACCCCACACCATCTCACCCTCACGGATGACGCCCTCCGAAGCTTCGATTCAAATTTCAAGGTGAATCCCCCCTTGCGATCTCGGGAACACCTAGAGGCCCTTGTGGAAGCGCTGGGCGACGGCACTATTGACGTTATCGCCAGCGATCACGCACCCCACGCGAAAGAAAAAAAGATGCAGGAGCTTGATCGCGCCCCATTTGGTGTGGTCGGGCTTGAAACTACTTTAAGCGTGGTGATTACTCGGCTTATCGAACCCGGTCATTTGAGCTGGTCTCAGGCCATTGAAAAATTGACGATCAATCCCGCACGTATCCTGGGCCTCAACAAGGGAACCCTGGCGCCGGGCGCCGACGCCGATGTAACCATCATCGACCCAGAACTTCGCTGGCGTGTGGAACCCGAGGAGCTTCTTTCTAAAAGCAAAAATACTCCATTTGCTGGTTGGGAGCTGAAAGGGCGTACTGTCTTGGTGATCGTTGGCGGCCGAGTGAAATTCCGCCGCTAGTGTGCACAAACCTTTTTAGCCACTACCTACCTCCGGCACAGGTATGCCGAAAACTTTCGATGAGCGAGCAAACTTTTTCCCTAAGCTCAAATCGCGCCCCTATGTTGGGTCCTCCCTGTCCGATATGTAGCACGAGCGTTAAAGACCTGTGGATTTCCTTTCCCGGGCACCCGATCTGGAAGTGCGAGGAATGCTATTTTTGTTTTGCCGTCGTCGATACTCCCCGGGGCCCAGCCGCTCCTGAGACACTTTACGAGGAGCTTTACCAAAAATCTGATGAATACCGGGCACTTCTTGCTGAGGCTGCGCGAACGGACCGACGGGCGCGCCTCGCCTTTGCCGAGCGTTTTTTCTTTCGTCACTTCCCCAGCCCGCTTGGGTCCCAACAACTGTTGGATATCGGATGTGGTGCAGGAAGATTTCTTCGCATCGCGTCGCTTCACGGATGGGAGGTACGCGGTGTCGAACCCGCACCCTCCGCTGCCGCGGTGGGGCAATCACTAGGACTACCAATCTTTCAGGGAGATCTCACGCAGTTTCTGTGCGCTTTCCCCAACCAGCGATTCGATGTGGTCACGGCATTTGAAGTCATCGAGCACGTTCCCAACCCCGTTCCGTTTCTTTCGCAGTTGCGGGAGGCCACACTGCCTGGGGGATACGTTCTTGTATCGGCTCCTAACGTACGCGACCCCTACCTGCGGTTTGATCGCCGAACTGAAACCTGGCCGCCCGTTCATGTGAATTTCTTCTCCCGCAAAGCTATTGGCCGTGCGCTCGAACGAGCCGGTCTCCAGCCGATAGCCGTAGCCACCAACCTCTTGCCGCTTCCTACGATGCGACAGGTAATCCGAAGTCGGCTCTCGCGCGCCGTATTGAAGCCGGGTCTTTTGATCCTGCGGCTCTTCGGTTTGATCGAAGGACATCAAATCGCCGCGTTAGCAAAACGTTTATAGGCCCATAAACCAACCACCCACTTCTTTGACAGCTTCCCCCTCGGAACACGTTGAATAAGACTACGTGCCGGCTCCGCAACAGTCCCCATTTCGGCAACAATCCCCGTTTGGTAAAAGCGCGATTCAGCCTGTGCACTGCGAGGGGCTTGTTTGGAATTAGCGAGGGAATCCACAGAAGGAGGATGGCACCACAAGCCGGACCAAGACCCATCTTGCCGGTTCCCAGCCAGCTCAAGACGGCCAAAGCCAGCCCGGCACTATGAGGGAGTTTCCACGCCCACGCCGTGGCACTAACTAGATCTCAGAATGTGAGCTTTATTTTCGGGAGCAATTTCTCGAGTTTCTCTGCGCCTTCAGGGCTCATGCGGGACAAGCGAACGTTGAGTTCCCGCAAAGATTTCATCCTTCCAAGTATTTCCACGGCACCGTCGCTAATTCTAGTATTTTCTAGGTCGAGAAACTCCAAGCGGGTAAGCCCCTCAAGGTGCTTGAGCCCCTCGTCCGAAATGTCCGTATTCTTAAGGCTCAACCACCGCAAATTTGTCAACTTAGCAAGATGAGCCACGCCTGTATCTGAGATGCGTGTGTTCCATAGATCCAAAGTTTCCAAACTGGTAAGCCCGCCAATGACCTCAAGGCCTTTGTCATCCACCCCCGTAAGTTCGCTCAGATCAAGCATTCGCAGGCTACCGAGGCCAGCTAGATGAACCAGCCCGCCGCTAGTAATAAAGTTGTCGCGGAGAACCAACTCGCGGAGGCGGGTCATCCCCCCCACATGCTCCAAAGCATAATCCGAGAGGTTACAGCGCATAAGCGTTAGGCTTTGTAGGGGCAAATCTCGGAGGTGTGCCACGCCGGCATCCGTGATTCCACAATCCTCGAGGGCCAGCACTCTTAGATTAGGAAATGCTTTTAGATGTTCCAAACCGGCATCAGTGACCGCATAGCTCCGTAACCGAAGCACCCGGAGCTTTTTTAAAGGTTTAAGCTTTTCCAACCCATCATCGCCCACTTGCAGGCATCCACGCAAATCGAGAAGCTCTAAGTTTTCCAATCCGGCCAGATGGGCCATACCTGCGTTGGTAAAGTTGTTGTAGAGAAGAAAAAGCCGTTTCAATGACGTCATGCCACCAATGAGCCTCAACGCCTCGTCGTCAAGATAAGTGCTTCGGCGGAGATTCAAACTTTCAAGATTTTGGAGTGCCGTAAGTGCTTTGACCCCTTCTAACGTAATCTCCGTGTTTTCCAGGACGAGCTCCCGCAAACTCGTCAATTGCGAGATGGCCTTGACACCCTCGTCGTGAATTTCCGCCCCAAACAAATAAAGGCGTTCGAGTGCTGGCAACGTAGCAATAAGCGCCAGATCAGCATCAGTGGCGGGCAACTGACGAGAGTGCAGGTCGATCATGCGAAGTTGTCCCGTCTTCGGGTCAAGCTCGTACCGACCACCTAAGGCTTCCACCCGCTTGATGACCTTCTCTACCTCCGGAGAGGGCGGCGGAGGAGCCACACGTTCTTGCTCGGAAGCCGGCAAACTTTTCGCGGCTTCCTCTGGCTGGCCAACGCTTGGGCCTACGGGTGGCAAGCTAACTTGGGGAGCCTCCGGCGGAATGGCAGGCTTCCTTTCCGCAGGACATCCACCGCAAAAGATGGCCACCAGCGCCAAAACTCCGAGCAAAGACCCGCACCGAACCACCAAAAAGGTGTTGTTCCTTCGGAAAATCGAGCAAAATCCAATAGTCTGAGTCCTCTGCCGGTAATTCGGGGTCGGAATCAGTGGCGACGTCATCGGCAGTTTAGCTCCTTACCGCATCTACTTTCATTTCCGATGGAAAATTACTGGGGCTTCATGGTCGCCAAGTGGCAAAGCGCCAGAAAAACCGTCAATGCTGTGTCCAGGACAGAACTCAAAAGCATAACGATCTTATCCGATGAAGGCAAATGCCTGCGTCTGAGGTCCCCCGCTTCGGGGAATGTGCGCGGAAAGATCCCCAGCAGTTCTTCCGCGACGTGAGGGCAGAGCTCCTCACCGTATCCTACCTCCCGCAATTTTGCCCCAATGCGAAAAACGGGGGGATCTGCCCCGACGGCCGGTAAACTATGGGCTATATTTTTGATGGCTGACTTTCGCTTGGCCACCTCCTCCCCTAGAGAGCAAAGGACTTAAACCCCAGGGCCCCCTAATTTTCGGGAATAAGTATCTCCTATCTCCCTGGGCTGGGAGTCCCCTTAGAGGGAGAAGACAACCGGTCCCCAACGCGGTCATGCGAGACAGGGCGGAAAAAACACCGTCAATCGGCACCGCTGGAGCCACCGGAAGGCAAGTTGGAATTCGTTCGTAAAAAAGCTAGTTTGGAGTTCGTTCGAAAAAACGAAAAAATCTTTGTAACTCCCTGGGTTGGGTAAGCCCGACGGCTTTTCTGACGTTGGAAGCACAAGCACAATCGCGCTGTTAAACCCGGAGGGGCGGGGCTCTTTCTTGCCAAAGCCATCAAGCCACAAATACTCCGGGTCGGCCGGCAATGATTACCGACCGCGTGCCATATCGTGGAGGTGTACTAAATGGGGCGTGGAGGAGAAGAGACGGTGACAGATTTTTTCATCCACAGCTGTCGGAAATGTGGCCGAAGGTTGGTCGTCCTCTGGAAATACTTGGGACATTCGCTAGTTTGCCCAAGTTGCCAAAGCCGCTTCGTTTTTGCTTGGTCTCCCCGATTAAGCTGGTGGACAGCTTTGCCTGGAGAAGACCACCGTTCCACAACCTCCTCAGGCGGTCATGGTCGTGGAAGACGGGGCGGAGGTTGACAAACTTCGCAGGCCAAAAAGGAGTTAGGTGGAAATTGAACCGGCGGAGCCATTCGTATTAAAGAAGCGGCGAATTGGGCCACCAAAGGGCCCCCGAGAAGGTCTTGTAAACCCGTTTGCGATACGGCGTGCCGTCGACACACGGAATTACTCCCCCCGATGAGCTAAATAAATCCGCCTTAACGAAGGTTTAATGGCCGAGGACCTAGCCGAACAAGCTGGCCCTCCTTTATCGTTTGGTCACGTTTAGCAAATCCTGCTTAAAGTAAGCTCCGGCAGATCGGGACGCCGGTGGAAGCTTATCAAGTCAAAAGCGAAATTTGTTGAGGCGATTTGCTTGGTTACGGAGAGCAGCCCACCTCTAACACTTTTGGATGGCCATCAACAAGAAACCCCAAGTCAATCCAAGTAAACTAGTTTTGTGCCCGTCAGCGCCGCAAGGTCCTCGAAAAACTCTGGGTATGTCTTAGCTGTGCAGGCGGGATCGCGAATCATCACGCCGGGAACACGCAAACCAGCTAAAGCAAAACTCATGGCCATACGATGATCGTCGTAAGTATCGATTTCAGCACCTCGGAGATCGCCAGGGCAGATCCAAAGTCCATCTGGAAATTCTCGAACCTCAGCTCCCATTTTGCGCAACTCGGCGGCTAGGGCGGCAATCCGGTCGGTCTCTTTGTGGCGAATGTGAGGTACCTCGCGAATCGTCGTAGGGCCACTGGCAAAGAGGGCTACTACGGCCAGCGTGGGGACAGTGTCACTGATAGCCCCCATGCTTACGTCGATGCCGCGGAGAGGACCGCCCGAGACGGTAATTGAGTCATCCCGCCATTCCACGCGGCAGCCCATCTTTTCGAGAACATTGCAGAAAGCTACATCCCCTTGGAGGCTTCTTCGGCCAATCCCTTCCACCGTGACTGTACCACCGGTAACGGCCGCAGCACCGAAAAAGTAACTGGCAGCCGAGGCGTCCGGCTCGACCCAAATTTCCTGAGCCTCATACCGCTGGTTGCCAGGGGAACGGAACCAGCGCAAATCCTCGCGCTCGAGGCAGACCCCAAATGTTTCCATGACGGCAAGGGTCATTTCCACATACGGTTGGGAAACCAATGCACCCCGTACGCGAAGCAGGACCGGAAAGGAGGAACAAGGCATCGCCATCAGTAATCCGCTAAGGAATTGACTCGAAATTTCACCGGAAACTTCTGCCTCTCCCCCAAAACCTCCACGAGCCCGGATAACCACAGGGGGACAGCCGTTACCCAATTCTGAAAAGGCATTTACCCCAAGCTGGCGGAGAGCCGAGAGTAAGTCCTCGATAGGTCGTTCCCTCATTCGGGGGGTCCCGTCCAGCCTGTATTGGCCTTGCCCCAACGCCACCATGGCCGTAAGAAATCTCATCGTGGTGCCGCTATTTCCGGCGAACAGATCGGCCGCGGCTACCGGGATCCGGCCACCCGCCCCTTGGACTACGAGCGTTCTGTTGGCCCGATCGGCCGCGATGGAGAAGCCTAGTTCACGAAGGCAGGCTACCATCACTTCGGAGTCTTCGCTGAAAAGGGCATTCCGCAATCGTGACTGTCCCATGGCCAAAGCAGCACACACGAGGGCCCGATTAGTTATGCTTTTTGACCCGGGTGGCCGAATGCAACCCGTAAAGGCCGGCACAGGACCGATCAATACCTTGCGCATAAAGATCACCTTCTTACAGCCACAAAATATCACAGAATGGGCGACTTAGAGTAAAAATCAGGGCTCCACTTTAAATTCCAAAAAGTCCGAAACCCCAGAAACAGTTCCTACCCACATTTATGCTGACTGTGGGTGCGTCACAAAACTAGAGGGAAACTCCCAGAGTGTTGCTTGGAGCACACGCGGGCCGGTTCTTATGCCCTCAAGAGCACGGCCGCCGTATGGTGCCCGTCTCAAAATACATGCAAGCCGCTCCTCCCCTCCCAGTGGTCATCCGGCCGATAGTATTCCTTGGACAAACACCCTTTGGCCGTGCAGCCCAACAGTGAGCTTTGAAGAATGCCATCCTCAAAGCAAACGGGCGACACACCCTTTATCGTGGTTGATAAAGGTACCACCGATCGCGCCAGGTTCCAAACTATACACCCACTACCCCGTATTTGAGAAAAAGTAAGGGCGCTAAAGTCCCCAAAATAGCCCACTTTTTTCGTAGCCGCCTTTTGCAGACGCTGACACTTCCCCGCAACTTTCCCGCGAATCACTCCCTAAGGTCGCCGAAAAGTTACGCCCAAGTGACTGGGGGGCACCCAGCCTGACATTCATTTACGGGTTACGACCGTCTCTTGGTCGACTCATTCGCGCCGCACCGTTGTGGTGAGCGACTCGCAATCAAAAAGCCCAACCAATGAGCCATCGCAACCTCGAACTAACCTAATAAGCCAAAACAACTTTAGGCTGCTAACCGAATCGGTCACCGATAGCTATTCGCCATGCCGAGCTATAATGAACACGGTACCGCGAGGCAGTTTCGAACAGTGGGCTTACACCATGTTATCTAACGAAGTGACTCGAGTTCCAAGGAAGTATAGGTCGACCCCGGCTTCCGGGGCGTAGCCTCGAGCGCCGATTGTCCCACTGGCAACGAATCTCCGGCTTTTTGTGGCTGCGCTCTGGTAGCACAGTGACATCCGCAATAGCCAAACGTCAATGCCGCTAGCTCAATTTGCTGGAGTGAAGCGTATGATTTGACCAGGACTAAGCTCGGTTAGTCTTTTAGGAGATGGTGCAGAATCCACCCGGCAATAAGCGGTACCCCTATGCATATTCCCAATGTCCACAGATCTTTGGCCTGAAAGATAAAAATCATCCACGCTGCGGTCAAACCTATCATCGTCCACAATATCGGGCCCCTCCAATTAAAAGGAGTGGGCGAGACATCCACAGCGACACCGCGTTCTACTAATTTTCGGGCCATCATGCGACGGGCAATCTCGCGGCGAATGGAATCTGCGATCGGCTCAGCCCCCGGATTGTCCTCGAGAATTTTGGCCAGGGCCACAGCTTTTTCATTCTCGCGCTCCTCCTTAAGGAGAAAAAGCGTAGCACATTGAGCGCACGGATCATTTGGGTCGAGCTGTAAGGCCCGCTTCAGGGAGGCTTCTGCCTCCTTCATCCGATGGAGGCGAAGTTGGGCAAGCCCCAGAGCCGCCCAAGCCGTAGAGGAATCAGGAGCTACCATCACGGCGCGTCGAGCTACCCCTTCTGCCAATCGCGGGCCTCTTTCAAAGGAAAGAAACCACGCATAGTTAGCCAAAAAAGTGGGATCATCGCCGGTTATTTCGAGCGTCTTCTCCATTGCCTGCTGAGCTAGGCCGAGCCTGCCGGCCCGCCAAGCGTACTGGGCGAGCTCCCATTGAGCCGAGGCATCGTCAGGATTGGCTGCGGCATATCGTCGGGCCGCCTCCAAAGCCTCCAAAGGCCGTTGCAGCTGTGCGAAGGCCTTGGCGCGAAGGGCCCAAATTTCCGGAAGTTGCCGCTCATAGGCCAAAATTTCCTCTGTCAGGGCGAGCACATACTCGTAGTTGCCCGCCCGCAAGGCACCTTGGGCCCGCTCCAACTGACACACAGCGGTTTCCCAATCCAACGCCGTCGGCTCCGCTTCTCACAATACCCTTGCTAACCGCTCCTTGTGCGCAGCTCACAACGCCCAACTCTTATCCCTTATTATCTAGCCGCTACTTATTATCTTTTTATCTTTTAAGCGCTCATTTCCCACCGCGAAAAACCAAAGCCGCTCCAAGTAAATAGCGGAAGCCAAAAGAACTCCCAGGCATTTTTAGCCAAATAGTTCAGAGACATATGTCGCAATAGCAATAACCGATCGTGTTTTACCGTTTGGGACAGCCGAAATCGAATGGCAATTAGGCAAAGCCGTGTCACTTTACAGCGAATGCTCAAATTATTTACTCCGCCGCGCAGAGAATCTCTCGCGCACAATTTCTGAGAAACCGAAAAAAATGAGGAGATTCAGGGCTTTCCGTACCGACTCACGCCACGGGCCATAGAAATGCAAGACTCCCAGGTCTGGAGCGAGATGGTTGCAAGGTTTTGCAAAAGTTGGGGTCGGTCTCCACCGGCATAACCGAGCAAAAATACCGCGCAGAGCCCCCAAAAAGTTTTCTTAAAGAACCTGGGACGGTACTTTACCTCCAAAAAGTGGAGTATTACGCCAGTAAAGTCGAAATTCAATGACGTAAAAACGTAAAGTTAATTACGGGGGAGAAATTGGGTATTGAGCCATTTCCGACAGGCCTTTCTAATGCCATTGGATCGTAGCTTCCTGATATTCACAATCTTAATAACATTTTCTGCTGGACTGATGCTGTGGTCTACAGCAAAGTTTGGGAAACCTTTTTTCACGGTGGACACTTCGGCTGAACTGGTTGGAGAAAATTCACGTACCAATCCGTTTGCCGGTGGCCAATTGCGGAACCTATCGGGAGGAAGTCACGGAGATTTACTTGATGCTAATTCCCCCTTCGGCGTTATACCACCGGAAGTGGACCCGATTACCCTTTTACACGAAGGAACTAAAGAACTATCGAAAGACGGTGGAACCTCCCGCGGCGATCAGCCGGAAAGTGTCACATCCGTGAGATCGCACTACTCTGATTTGGTTCGGGGTCGAGAGCCCGTATTAACCCTCGGCCAGCAAGACCCTTCGGCGTCGCAGCGACGTTTTCAACCCCCCGCCCCGTGGGAAATATCTCGCGAGGAATGGTTCGGACTTCGGCTGCGGCAACTAAATCCGTGGTTTCCGGCGGTCTCCGATGGCGAAACCACAACTGGGACCTCGCAGGCAACGGGGCCTGCTTCGCCGAAGGGCCGAGCCTCCGACGGCGCTGTTTCGCTTTGGGCGATCGGCCAAACCCGAGGCGAAGACGAGCCGCGGCATGAAAATTCGACCCCCAACACTTCTGTGGCGAATGAATTGTCATTGGCGGGGGATCTAGAGGCCTTTGAAAAGCCTAATCCCCCGACACAACCGAAGGGCGGTGCCAGACTTCGCTTTCCCCTGCAAAGTCGACGAGACACCCGCCGAGAGGGTGGATTCTCCTCTTCGATCCGGCCGTAACAAAAAGTTCAAGCCCAGGTTTTCCCCGGTATGGAATCACGCTACGGAATCAATTGTGGCGGCTGTCCCGCCGTAAACTGCTTTTCCACCGACTGGGCGGCTGCTTTTGTTGTACTATCCGGTACCGCAAGCGGAAAGCCAATCCCTCGTTGTGTGAGAAGACGACTCAGCTCGACACGTCCTTCCGCGACGAAATAGAGTGCGTCGGCCAGCAAGCGAAGGGACTCTGCTGGTGAATGGAATCCCATCCCATTTGCCGCTGCCACGAAATCCCACCGAATATGCGCCTTGCGGATCACACCCCGAACATTCGTCAGTTCTTCTTCGGACAATCCCGCCTGGACAACAGCGCCTGTCTCTAAGTGAAGTCGCAGCAGTTGGTCCTCTACCCGATCACGTACCGAGCGAACTCTTGCCTGAATCGTCTCGACTCGCCGCAGGATCTCACCTTCGCTCCATCTATGACACACTTGACAAGAACCCGCGATATTAAGCAGTGGGCTTCGAATGTAATGATCGGTGTATTTCACCCCTCCTTCCGTCCGATACGGCATGTGGCAATCCGCGCAGGCAACATTACGGTAAGCGTGAATCCCAGTAAGGTATAGCTCGTAATCGGGGTGCTGTATTTTGACTAGTGGCGTTTTGCTCACACTGTGCGTCCAGTCAGCAAATTGCCGGTCCTCGTAGTACTTTTCAATTGCCTCAAGAGAAGTACCCTCCTTCCACGGAAAGACTAGATAGCTCTGCTTTCCCTGAAAATAGTATTCCACGTGGCATTGAGCGCACACCAAGCTCCTCATCTCTTGATGCGAAATCGCATCCAAATCTCGCCCTAAAGATCGAAGTGCCTCCTGGAGTGCCGGCCGGGTGATGGTTAGTTCCATGGTCTCGGGATTATGACAGTCCAAACACCCAATGGGGTGGTTCATCTCCGCAGCCAACTCCTGGAATGGACGCCCATACATCTCCGCCGGTGCCAACTTCTGCAACACGCGTGGGACGTCGGAGCTTTTGCACGCCCAGCATGTCCCAGGGGAAGCAGGGGACAAGCGTGCGGTATGAAGGAGATCCTCCCGAGACCACACATGCCCACGCGCTTGACGATAATCCTTAGCAAATCCACCTCCGGCAAAAAGCAGAACAAGCTGTGGTGTCTCCTCCAAATAATCCCGCGGGTAGCTTCCACCAAATTTTGTTTTGGTTTGGCTTTCTTTCATTAACAAATACCGATCGTACTGGCGCGGAAAATTTACCGCCCACCTCGAGCTATCAGATTCCCCCGGCGGGATGGGCTGAAGCACTGTCCGCAAGACGCTCTCCGCCCGACGAACGGTTATCGATGTGCCTAAAAGGCCCAAGCCCAAAGCTGCCAATAACGATAGAAAAAACAAGCACCACCCACACCAGGGAAGCCACCGCTTCCAAGCTTGACAGCTCCGCATTGAATTACTCCCTTTACGTGAGGCCTAGACTTTTCATCGGGCTTAAGAAAGTCGCACGACCGCTTAAAGGTTATGATCCCCGCGCACGACCTTTCGCACCCCTCATGGGACCAATGCCACCTACCCGGCCCATCGCCGCTTTGTAAAAGCTTACCATTTCATGTGGGGGAGTCGTAAACACTTTGAAACGCAGGGTGGTCGTGCCTAGCCAAAAATACACCAGCCAAATAGACAATTGTGATCAACAGCCACCCGAGGAGCCGCATTCTCTGTTTGCCTCGGCACCCTTAGTACTCGCCCATCTCCGCATCCTGATTGCCAAGTGTAACAAGCATAACGCTCAAGCATTATTTACCGGATATCCACAACTCAAAACTGCTCAGGGAATGCGGCTCGCTATGCGGAGAATGATGGCAATCCCAGCAGCGGACGCCTCCCTCGTCAAAAGAGGCAAGCCGGGTATCATGAAGAACGTTTGCATGGCAACGGCGACAATTTCCTTCCACCACCGGTTCAGCCCGTCGGGAAAGCCTGATTACTTCCGGTTCCCTGCGCAGTGTAAACACTGTAGCGTGGCGTAAGCCGTCCTCGGCCTTAAAAAGCCAGTGCATCCAGAAGCTTTGGTGCGGCACGTGACAATCATTGCATGTGGCCACCTCGCGGTGACTGCTGTGACTCCAACTCGCGAAAGCCGAACGCATCACATGACAGTTGACACAGACCTCCGGAGCGTCACTGAGATAAGAGTGCGCTTGGGAAATAATTGCTACCCACACGGCAAGGCCGACAGCCACTCCCGTCATCCCCCAACCCAGGGGCAAAGCGACCAACTGATAACTGAATTTTGGCGGATTATTGCTACCGGTTCCATCCGGCCCACTTTGCACGCCAGGTTCTCGGGGTGGCCAGTTAGCTTTATTCACAGCCCAATTCCTGATCAATGATCTTTACTTCTTGATTCGGTGTCCTTAATTCGGCGTCGGACGTCCGATGCTCCCAACCGGAGTCACTTCTTGTGAAACCTGCCGCATAAACGAAGACCCTCCACGCGATGGGCCGCATCCGCCTGCGGGAATGTATGAAAAAAACCCTTTTTCGACTGCCTAAATTTTAAAAAACCCGTCATTCCGTCAACAAGAAGGGAACGCACTCTCGTAGCCCACGTGGTCCGGCAAATAATGAACTAACCTCATGGCGTGGTGTTATCTATCCCCGTTGATGGGGTTTTTAATCGGGAGAGACGGTTGAAGTCGTCAAATCCAACCCTATTTCCCCACTCTCCCTTCCTATCGCCCAAGCGATTAAATTGAGGCGGCCCGCCCATGCCCCCAGTGAGATCGGAACCTACCGCATAACCTTAAGTTGAACCGTTTGGCCAAAAGGAGACCTAATGATGGAGGACCGTGCCATGACTACAACAGCAGCTTACCATGCCATGCGCATCACAAGCTCACACAAGAGGATTTACTCGTATGCAACAGGTCGTTTGATGGCCTCTTTTCTAGCGGTCTTGACGATTCCCTCAAGAGCTGACGGGAGCGCTGCACTGCTATCTTTCGCCCTTTCCCACACCAGCATTGGGCTTGTGGAGGAAAAATCCCACCCCTCGTCCCGGTCACCCCTCGTGTTAGTGGTATACTATTCGCGATCGGGAAACACGGAGAAAATGGCCTATGCGGTGGCTGAAGGAGCACGGAACTGTGGCGGGGTAGAAGTTTTTGTCCGTGCGATTAGCGAGGTAACTGCGCAAGAGCTTTCCGCTGCCGACGCGATAGCGTTGGGATGTCCAACCTATTTTGCCAACATTCCCGGCGAGATGAAGCAACACTTGGACCTGTGGAACTGGAAATGGCGAGTCGACTTTACAGATAAAATCGGCGGTGCCTTTGCTACCGGCGGTGGTCAAATGGGCGGAAAGGAGCACACCATGGTGTCGCTCCTTTTGTTTATGCTTGCCAATCGGATGATTGTGGCCGGACCACTTTTCGAAGACGAAGCTGGCGAAGATATTTGGGGAGAACCTGGCGCCGGCGCAATGACCGGCCCGCTCGACCCGGGCATTTCCGACGGGGAACTTGATAGCGCCCGCCGCCTCGGCCAGCGACTTGCCGAACTGGCTAAGCGATTCCGGGGGTCATCCCCTCCGCAAGCTTTTGGACACTGACCCCCGTCTATAACCGCTTCACCTGGAAAGAGGTATACCTCCTGCCTGCTACTTCTCGGCCTACCGGTCTCCCGTGCAGCATTTATGGTCGGGCCGGTCTCCATCCGTCTGATGAATGTCGTACAGGAGGCCCGGTGACGCCAGGGGATGACCACGAATGATTCATTGGTACCGAAGGCGACCCCTTGCTTTCAAAAGCTACCTGTTGCGCCAGCCGGAGCGATGCAGCAGGCGGATTCCACTCTGCCGATTTGCCACTTGGTTGGATTATCTGCTGTTGCCCGCTTGGCGGTGGTGGCAACCAGGAGCTGCCACCATTCTGACCACCGGCAGCACCGTTGGGGACCACCGTTGTGCCGTTTTCCGCCGGGCGCTGCACCGAATACGCCGAAGAATCACCAGCCCCATATCTTGACCCCTCTTTAAATGTCCGGGGCTCCGCGTAGCCACCATTAACAGGAGCTTCCGTCGGGCTGGGCAAGGGACCCGTCCCAGGTGCGGGAACGCATCCCGGCGGACAGCTGGTACCGGGAAGCCCAACCGATGGTTCTAGGACCTCCCCTAAGGGCGCACAAGGATCGCCGATGACGTAGGAGGTTTCCGTTACTGCCACCGGTGCTGTGGGACTACACACCAAGCGATAGGTCGTGTACGGCTCCCGATGAAGCCACGGCAACAGCGTCAAACGCGTCTGAGGTTGATATGTTGATGTCACGGCGCCAGTCAACGGGTCCACGATGTTGACGGGCCGGTAGGTGGTCACAGGCATACGACCATAGACCCAGCGGTACCGAGTTTCCGGGGCATAGTAGCATGTCTGCGTCACCGGCGAATAAACCACCGTAGAGGCAGGTACCACACTTGTCACCGTGGTGGTTACCGGCCGAGATGTGGTCACCGGCGTGTAAACCGTCGTAACACCTGACCCTACCACCGGTGCATAAACGGTGGTAGGTTGCGGACGCCACCAATCAGGGCTAAGCCAATCAAATGGGCCGGCCTGAACCATTGGGGCGCTGCTACCTGCAAAAACAGCCCCCAGCACCAAGATAAAAGCGGAAGCTCTTAAAAGTCCCTTCATGCCTCGCTCCTTCCCATCGGAAGTAGTTCCATTTTCCAAGGCTCTGCCTTAAAAGACAGCCCCCGCGGTGACTGCCACTCCTAATGATTCGAGCCGTGCAGCCGGATCCCATGCAGGCTTTCGGGGCCACCCGGAAGAAAATATTTATTCGCAGTAGCCATCCGATCCCAACTTTGGGTCCAATGCCTGCGTCGTACCCACCCACACGCGACACCCACCTTTTCCTTATCAATTTAGCTCATTTTTTGCGATTATGCCAGAATATCCGATTTTCAATAGGCGATCACAAAGTTCCGTCCCGACAGGTCGTCCGGAGCCCGCCCTCTGCGCACTTCCCGTGCAGGAAACTTCTTTGCTAATTCTGAACCCCCGAACCGAAATTTTAGGAAAAGACCTTACTGTTTAACAAAGCGTCCACCTTTCTGGCCGTGCGGCAAAAACGTCAAAAACGGTTAGGGTGTCGCACGGCCTTTCAAGCAAAGCATACGGCTGACGCAGCGATGAGAGGGGATTAAGGATAGCCGTGATGTTTATCACTTATCGGCTGCCTTTATCAACTCTTGCACCCATCAGACGGCGGAGGTTGATAAATGGGATTGCATTTTCCGGAAAGGCAAACCTTGACGATATTTCCGATTATATCGGCTTGGCCTGAAGGCGCCGCTTTCCCTGCTTGCTAGATACCTAAACGCCGTGACCCATTTCTTCTTCAGTCTGAACGATCTTTGGGAACAAAAAATTCTCCCTAAAGTTTCTGAGTGGTGCCAGGCTGGTCAAAAGTACAAAGAACGCACCTTCAGCCCTAAAGTTTCGTTTACGCCTAAGCTTACCGCAACCTTTACATTTCCACGTGTTCTAAAAATGCGTTCCAGCTATCCCCCGGTCGATACGAACAATAATGGCGCTTCCCAAGCTGGTTCCCATTCCGCTTTCAAATCTGCTTCCCGTTCGTTTAATTGCAGCGAATATTTTCCTGCGGTAATCCACGCAGGCCAAAACCTGTAACCCTTAAATTTGGGGTGGGAAACTCCCATGAAGCAAACGCATTAAATTACTTGTTGCCCTTTGGACAAGCTCTCATAGATGTCGTAAAGCTCGAAAAGCATCTCCCGAATGTTACCCCGGTGTTTCTCAAAAATCACACGGACGACGTCCTCATTCAGATCTACCCCGGGCAGGCCACACGCCGCGCGCCACTGCCGAGCACGCTCCAACCGAGCGGAAACAAGTTCCCATGCCAGCGGAAACGTGGGTTTCAAGTGCAAAAGCGTAGAAAAATGCCGAAACTCCTTGTGCGACGTCACAAGGAGCTTAATTCCCCGCAACATGGCGAGCGCTAAAATCATGGAACGTACCATCATGGGAATTTGCTCGGCCCCGTCGATCACGATGAGTTTCCCACCCCTGGTACGCAGACAACCTTTGACCACTTTGCAAAACGAGTCACCTTCAGCTGCCGCGCGGCATTCAACAAGTTTACAGGATCTGGCCTTGCAGACATAAACCTCGGCAAGCACCTTACTCCAAGGCGGATGCTGCAAGAGGGTTCGAACTAACGTGGTCTTTCCGGAACCATGCGGGCCGACGATCTGGCCCAGCCATCCTCCCTCCGCGAATTTCGTCCACAGACTCTGGCTCGTGATCCCAGGAGGAAAAACGAAGGGCTCCACCCCCGCGCGAATCGTCTCCGCCGCAAATGGATTAGGTTCGAAAAACCAGTCGTCGCTCATAGCCGTGTCAGTCTGTTGGCCCCATCCATCGACCAATGCGTTTCAAAAGCGATGGTCCTCAACTATCTTCCCGACAATGCATTTTCCGGCACTCCTCGCGGAGGGTTCACGCGCGATCACAAGCCTCCCGCCGGAGGGAGATCTCCGAGTCGAAATGGGACCTCACACACTATGCTTGGCAAGCCACGGAGAATCACCCGCAGGCGGACCGTCCAACGGATTTTCACAATCGCCCCCTCGTAGCTCCAAGGGGCGCGCGGAACGATCGTACAAAACCTTTGAGGTCGACGGGGATCGAACGTTCGCTCGCTTGTCGTAAACTGCCAAATAGCATGAATGCCTCGGTCGGAAACTCCCTTACCCTCCGTGTACCAAAATACCGAAACCTCGATCGCATTAATAGCCACCCGAGACAAACCTTCAATGCGAAATTCGCCGGAAAGAGTATCCCCAGGGAAATAAACGGAGCGATCCCGATCCAGCCTTAAGAACACCATCGGCAAAGAATCCCCACCGACGACGCTCATATAGTCACCTTTCCACTTTGCCGCGGATAGACAACCACCGGGAAATACCGTTTTATCGGAGTTAATCCCACGAGCACCTTCTCCACCAGAATCATCCACACAATTTGATTATGAGGGCTCCGGAAACTGTGCATCACCCCCACGGGCAAATCCAAGTCGAAGAAGGCCTCGAAAGGCAACCCGGAGCGCACCTCAAAAGCCTCGCGTCGGAACAAGCGGATCTTTGCCACCTCTCGAGACTCCGTACGCGTTTCGGTGCCTTCCGGAAAGACAACACGCTCTTCGCACACAAGACTTATAGACAGCCGATTTACCTTAACATGGCCGAACTGGGCCACATATACCTGATATCGCCCGCCCGGTATAAGTGGCTGACCCGAGATCTCCACTATTGTGGGACCAACTCGCCACTGACGAGCGACAAAATAGCCCATAGCTCCCAGCCAGGCCGCCCCCACCACAACAAGAAGGCAGGCAAACGCAAAAAATAGCCAATCTTGCTGTCCCGCCCACACTCCCGTCCAAGCCCACGTCAGCACTGTTAACGAAGCACCATTCCACAACAGGCTCCCCAAGAACCATCCGAAAAAGTTACCGAGCTCAGTGGGCATCAGAGGCAACCGAATGGGCAACCGAACGCCCGGGCTATCCTGGGAGCTAAGCGGAGGCGGGATCGTGGGCCAAAGTTGACTACTAGCTGCCCCCGCTTTAAGCAAAAACCGCGAACTCGAAGCTGTCACCTGAGCCAGAAGCGAGCGCTCCTTGCCCGCTTGAACTACCATGGCCAAACCCACCCCCCCTAAAATGACGAGAGAAAGCGGCACAAAAAGCACGAGCCATATCCACCAAGGTAACTCCCGAAAAACGAACACCTCTGTGCCATTTTCCGGATTGACATAAACAAGACACAAGCCGCCCTGCCGAAAACTACCAAGTACCCGCTCGGCAGCCCTGCGGTCCGGCAAATACCCGTTGCCGAGGGGTGTCCTTGGATCAAAGGCCCACGCCGCTTTCGTTCGGGAATCCACTTCGAACTCCACCAAAATTTCCGGCCGAAAGACCGCGCCCGCTTCGCTCTTTTGCTCTAAAATACGCATTTCTCTGACGACTGCCAGTCGGGGTCGATAATCGTTGATGGCACGCCAATAAGGCAAGAAAATACGGCTCACCAGGATGCTTAACCCGATCAAGCCGGCCAAAAGCACAAGGAGGAAGATCCCAAGTTCTGCCCAGAATGCCGCTCTGGGGGAGATGGTCCGATGCTCCCCCCGTTTTTTTTGGAAAAGGATTAACCACTGACGATTGCGACTGGCAGGCGCCACACTTTTCCCCTCCGCCTCCGGCTTACTTCCGCCAGGGAAGAACGTCGGCTCTCACTTTTCCGGTCGCCCCAACCCACACCGCCGCATCCATTTGTAAAGAGTGGTACGACTCACGCCCAGTTTTCTCGCTGCAGCCGCCACATTCCAATTAACCTCACGCAGAATCTTCTCAAGCCGGAAAGCAAAACCAGGTTCAACCCCCACCCTACCGACTACACTCCCCTCCACCGGCCAAGCGTGACTCCCATTCCCAGAATTCGATCCGGCACACCATGACCCTTTGAACACTCCGGAAGGAGTCGTCTCGACCAATGACTCCCACGAACCAGATGGCGCGCGAACCAACTCCGGAGGCAAATGCTCCGGCAGCAATCTCGGTCCTTGAGCACGAGCGCAGGCACACATGATAGCCGTTTTAAGCTGGGCAATGTTCCCTGGCCAAGGAGCTACAACCAAACGCGCAATTGTGTCGCCCCCCAGCTCAACCGGACCATGTCCATGCTTTTGTCGATATTCATCGACAAAGCGTCGAACTAAAAACGGGATGTCCTCAGGACGATCTTTCAGGGCTGGCCATCGCAAGACCGCATTTCGGAAGGCCAAATAAAGGAGTGGATGAATTCTCCCGGCGCACCACAGCGAGTCAAGCGACTCGCTGCTAGTGACCACGATCCACGGACGTGCATTTTGGCCCCAGTCCGCGGGCTGTTTGCCACCATAGTCCGGATCAAGAGCCGCTTCTAACAGCCTTGCCACCCAAGACTGTGCTTCCTGCGGTAAACTGCCGGGTTCGTGGAGCAAGAACGTGTAACGGTCGGTAAGGTTATGCTGAAACTCGCCGAGAAGGTTCACTACCTTGTATTCCTCGAAATTACTTGGCTCGGCATACAACGCTTCTGTCGGCAGCACACCGGCTAACCGCCTAAGGCTCGCCCCGGCACACTGAAATAAATACAAAGAATCCTGGGACTTACCAGCAAATCGGTGAAGTTGGTAAACAACAAATCGCTTTCCTACTGCGAAAGGGCCTTCCAACCACAGTGGCTCCCCTTTCCGCAGGATTTCCCAGGCCTTGATAACCAGTTCCCGAACTGTACGAGAGGTGCCAAGATAAGTGGCACAAAATTTCTCAAGCTCGCTTGCCTCGTCAACATAACGGGGCGCAAAACTTTGCCGCAGGAAAACAACCACATAAAAACCACGAGCCACGGCCTGGAGTCGGTAAATATCGGCGAAATAATCCTCCCCGTCGAGCGAACATCGGAAACATTGCGGCGAAACTTCCGCGCCTGATCCGGCTCCAGCGCCCGCTTCCTCCTGCGGCCGATGCCCTGTACCCCCGGCAAAAGGCACACCGGGAAAAAGTTCCTCCCAAGTTACCCCGGGAATAAGCCGCAGACATTCCCCCCCTGATTCAGCACCACGACCCAATTGAGCCACAAGCCGACCCCGCTCGTCAAAAAGAAGGACAATCGTCCCACCCCAAGGGGTCTCCCATCGCCGCATAAGCTTTTCGTGAGAAAGACCGTTAGGTTGCACCGCACAGGAATAAAGAGCCTCCATGGGACTCACGCCTTGCTTTTGAGTTGATTAGTTCGGCGAACAATCGCTGTGCCTCCGCGTCAACCCGCTCAAGCGCCCGCAGTTTCAATTGCCAGAGATTCCTCGGGAAGATACCCGTCTGCCCAACAGAAATTGGATTATTCGCGACGCCATCCTTTCGTACCAAGTGCCCCTAGCCGTCGAAAGATGGCGAATAACTCCCCGGCATCAAAATCGCACCCGAATTCTGACGGATGCGTGGATTGGCTCGGCTTGCCCCTTCAAGCTGACATCCCCGATTCTATCGCGGCCCCTTAGAGTTTGAAGCCGTCTCCAACACTTTGCTGCGCCAAAGCATCTCCCGAGTGTGCCCCCTAACCGCAAACGCGAACGAAATGGAGAAATCTTACAGTCCTGTCACCCCCACCAGGCTACCAACACTCAAAAAGTTTAACAGCGACCTACGTGCAACTGTTAGCACTTAAAAGATGCGTCCCAACCGCTCAGTAGAAGGAACACCACCCCGCGGAATTGAAATTTGACAGATAATGCTTCAGAAAAACCGGTAAACTGCTCTTGAATCTCGTTGCTTAACCGGCGAAGGGCCTCCGGAGAGTAGATCCCTTTACCCCAACGACCATTTACCTTCCTCTGAGGCTACCGGGTAAGAACTTGACGGAGGAACTGACCCGTAAAACTCTTTTCGCAGGCTGCAACAACCTCCGGTGGCCCCTCCGCCACAATTTCTCCGCCGCGCTGGCCGCCTTCCGGGCCTAGGTCGATGACCCAGTCCGCAGTCTTGATGACATCCAGATGGTGCTCCACCACAATGACCGTATTGCCTAATTCCACAAGCCTGGTGAGGACCTCGAGGAGTTTACGAATCTCATCGGCATGCAGACCGATAGTCGGTTCATCCAGGACATACAGCGATTTGCCAGAAGAAATTTTCCCCAACTCCGCTGCAAGTTTGGTGCGCTGAGCCTCACCTCCAGAAAGGGTCGGAGAAGGTTGCCCCAATGTTAAGTAGCCTAAACCTACGTCCCGCAGCGTTATGAGTCGCCGGCGAATAGCAGGAAAATTCTCAAACAGTTCAATGGCCTCTTCCACACGCATTTCCAACACATCGGCAATTGTTTTTCCGCGGTAACGGATTTCCAACGTTTGTTCGTTGAACCGTTTTCCTTGGCAGCAAGGGCAAGGGACGTAAAGATCCGGGAGAAATGTCATTTCGATCCGCTGCTGACCCTGTCCCTCGCAAGTTTCGCATCTTCCTCCGCGGACGTTAAAACTGAATCGGCCCGGCTTATAACCTCGCTCACGTGATTCCCGCACGTCGGCAAAAACGCGACGAATAAAATCAAATACTCCTATATACGTAGCCGGAGTGCTTCGTGGTGTACGACCGATAGGGGACTGATCAATCTCGATAACTTTGTCAACAAGGTGAGCTCCGCGGATTCGGCGGAAAGATCCCGGCCTTAACCGCGCTTGCCCTTGATAGTGCCGCAAGGCTGGGACTAAAGTTTGGTTGACCAAAGAGCTCTTGCCGGCACCACTTATCCCTGTAACGCAAATCAAAAGGCCTAATGGGAAAGCTACCGTAATGTTTTTGAGATTATTGGTGCGGACCCCTTCCAACACGAGTCGACGACCTGGCTGAGGGCGCCGACGTTTGTCGGGAAGCGGTATGGCCATTTGCCCGCTGAGGTAGCGCCCCGTTAGCGATCGCGCCTCGCGCGCCACCTGTTGCGGAGGTCCCTCAGCCACCACCCTGCCCCCGTCCTTCCCTGAACCTGGCCCCAAGTCCACAAGCCAGTCCGCTTCCCGCATTACCGACTCGTCGTGTTCCACAACGATCACCGTATTTCCTTGCCGTTGCAGGCTCCGCAAGGAGTGGATCAACCGGACGTTGTCCCTGGGGTGAAGCCCGATCGATGGCTCATCCAAGATGTAGCAAACGCCGACGAGTCCGGCCCCCAAACCACCGGCCAACCGCACTCGCTGAAGTTCGCCACCACTGAGCGAATTGACAGGTCGATTTAGAGCCAGGTAGTCCACACCGACGTTCCGTAGAAATTCCAGCCGATGCACCACTTCCCGAAGGATTGGCCGTGCCACGAGCTCCGAAATTCCCTCCAAAGGTAAGTTGCCAAGCACCGAGAGGGCCTCGGCAATTGTCAGCTGGGTGAGCTCGTGAATGCCCCACCCAGCAACCCGTACATGCCGGGCCACCGGTTGGAGCCGCGAACCCCCACATTCCGGACAAACGCTTTGGGTACGAAAACCGCTCCAACTTTCCTGTTGGTCCGGGTCAAGATCCCTGAACCACTTCTCCAAAATCGCAAGCATCCCACCCCCGTCACTTCCCTGGAGAAGCGCCCGACGCTTTGCCGGCGGGATCGACTTCCACGGGGAATGCCAATCCAACCCAGTTCCCGCCAAAGTACTTTGCCAGAGAGATTGAATCTGCCGCTGAGTCCTGCTATCAAGCGCATTCCATAAAGCTAGACCTCCTTGGTCGATGGGCTTCTCTTCATGCGAAAAGATTGCCGCTGCATCAAACTGGTCGAGCTGTCCCATACCATCACATCGAGGGCACGCCCCGTACGGGCTATTGAAGCTAAAAGTTCGCGGCTCCAGCTCCGGGATACTAATTCCACACTGAGAACAGGCACGCAGGGAACTAATTGTCCGCTCTTCCGCCGGCGAATCCTCACCTGCCCCCGAGGGGAAAATTTGCACCACCAAAGTGCCCTCTCCATACCGCAAAGCAAGCCGAACCGACTCCGCGAGGCGCATTTCCGTCCCAGGACGAATCACCACCCGGTCCACCACTGCCTCGATCGTGTGCCTCTGTTGCCGACGAAGCGGCGGCACTTCCTCCAAATCGAAAATAGCTCCGTCCACACGGACTCGAACAAAACCAGCCTTTCGCACTTTTTCCAAGATTTCGCGGTGTTCCCCCTTTCTGCCCCGCACCAAGGGAGCCAGAAGCACAAGACGGCTACCCTCCCCAGAAGACATCAACGCCCGAACAATTTCCTGCTCCTTTTGTGGACGAATTTCGGCACCACATTGGGGGCAATGCGGTATTCCCACTCGGGCATAAAGGAGACGCAGGTAATCGTAGACCTCGGTGACCGTGGCCACCGTGCTTCGCGGATTGTATTGTCCGCCACGTTGGTCAATCGCTATCGTGGGTGGCAAACCCTGAATCAAATCAACCTCAGGTCGTTCCAGTTGCTGGAAAAACTGTCGGGCGTAAAGAGACAAGCTCTCCAGAAACTGCCGCTGCCCTTCCGCGTGGAGCGTGTCGAACGCAAGCGAGCTTTTCCCCGAGCCGCTAGGCCCAGTGATCACCACAAAACGATTCCGGGGAATATTCAGCTCCGGAATACGCAAGTTATGTACACGGACTCCTCGCAGAAGGATGTATCCGTTGGAGGCACGGTGTCGCTCGGTGCTACATTTGGCTCGGGTTAGTAAGCGAGGTGGCATAGCCAATTGTCTACATCTTCTTCTCAGGACGAACTCATGCTGCAGCAGGGATTCGTACCCCACTCCGCTCCGATCGTTTGAACAAACTGGTTAATACGGCCAATCGGCTACCGCTGCCGGCAGATTACGCGAGATTCCTAGCCAACCGAACGCAGCTTTTCAATCATATGCTGGTTGGGTCCAAGAGTACCGGAAGTTGCCCGTCTAAGGCCCTCCTCCCATCCTTCAAAAACCGTAAGCGTTCAAGCTTTCGGGAAGAGCATTCCGGAATACCAGCAACCGCAGCATTTCTGGGAGTTTTCCCTCACCCAAAAGCCCGCTGAATACCCCGATTCAACTACCCGCTTCAACTAGTAGACCAACTACTGCACACGCCACTTCAAAGCATCGCAACGGCTCTTCCCGATCCACCTTGATGCCACGTTGAATCGAAGCCTAAAACCGGAAGTGGCACCAGGGCTGCTTTAAAGCAACCCGCGAGGGAGATGACCTAAAGTCGCGCTGCAGTCTCAACTCAATTAACTTACTCAAAACATGTCTGATTAAGTGTGAGACCTCCTCCGATTATTGAGCAATGATCAAGCCCCTAAGGAAGGCTATCCGCCTGCCTTAGGATTTCGAAAGGCGCTTGACGCTCTCTCGCCCCCATCTGGCATGGGAGCTTCCGCGAGGAGATCTTGGGAAGCTCAACCCCGTCTGAGTGAAGGCAAACCTTGGGGGTATGAACCCACCACCACGGGAATACAGCTTAATAAATCACTCCTCACACGTTTTCTTCGACGCGATAACTCACTGATTGGAACGGCCACATGACCGAAGGAAACCACGAAGGCCACCCCGCTGGGCCGCAAAGTGCAGTCCGCGGCGCTATGTTTCACGGCCGTGAGAATTGCTAACTGCCGCCGCGGTGCTCCGGCTGATGTTTCCACTTCCAATGCTTCCAAACTCTAAAGAGTCTCACCACCAAACATTCCTAGGATTGAGCTGGGGCGCCGTTAGAGGAGCCTGGGCGCTTGAGGGAACCACCTCGACATTTCAAGAAGGAATCGGTCTAACTCATTTTCCAATGGTCCCAGCCTCATCAACTCCGAGTTCGGCGAATTAAATACCTTAGAATGGACGCCTCCTCGCCTCCAGCGGTGGTTTCGATTCCCCAGGTCAAACCCCATGCTTTGCGTCGTGTGAAGTCTGTCATTTCCTAGTGAAAAATCTTCGAGGCAAGCCCGCGGCTGAAAATCGTTCCCTTTGCGCGGCAAGCACCCGCAGGGAGGAACTGATCCGAAAGGCTACATCTTTGTCCACAAAACTTCTAATGCAACTGACCTTTTCCAATTGCAGCGCAACAATCGGTTACTACGCGTCGCGTACCAACTGAAGGAAAAACTTAGATGGAAGAAAGTCACTAGCTTGATAGAGACAATAAAGTATTGAAACCGTGGTAGTCCTGTCGTCCAGAGGCGAACGAAGGCGTGAATTGGGTATCGCTTGTCAGATGGCTGCAGGACCTTTTTTGGCCAAGGAATTTCTTCGTTGGTTTTCTTCGCCGGGCCGTATTAGCCTCTCGCCTTATGGCCTTCTCCAAGTTCGGTTCTTCCCTTCCTCCCACCCGTGCGATAAACTTTGCGGTAATACAAAATAGGAGTCGGTAACACCAGTAAAATCTCGCGCAATCTGTTTCGAACAGCATGGCCCCACTGTTAAAGCTCGAATCTTCTTGGCACCAATTGGCCGAGAAGCTACCAACAAGGGCAAACTAGTACCATTTGGTCATTCTCGAGTCTTTGCATGAGCACACTGTCGATGCCACTCGCCATGAAAACAATCAGTACGGCGCATGCTGCGGCTGCGGGACTAAAGCGGTTGGCGGCGGCGTTTGCGTCCGTGATACTTTTTGCAGTGCTGGCACGCCCTAGTGCCGGTCATTTTCTCGTTGTCATTCCCGCAACAGATGCCGTCGAATCGGACGAGCCAACAGAAATCTCGTGTCGCATCTTGTTCGGACACCCGATGGAGCAAACCCCGCCGATCTCCATTGGCACCCCGGTTAGTGTGCTCCTTAAGGTGGGAGAGGCAACGATCAACCTGAGGGACAAGCTTATCAACCTTGGGGATAGGGATGGGCCATGGTGGAGCGTGGCCATCCCCCTGCGGCGGCCTGGCGATCACATTCTGCTGGTGGAAGCTCCACCACATTGGGAGGAGACCGAAAGAGCGTGGATCCAACACTCGGCAAAAGTCATCGTTCACTTTGCCGGGGCGCAAGTGGGGTGGAATCGTGAGATTGGTTTACCGGTGGAAATTGTCCCCCTGACCCGTCCCTACGGACTTTGGGTGGGGAATTGCTTCCGCGGGCAGGTTCTTTACCGGGGAAAACCGGCTGAAAGTATCGACGTTGAAGTGGAATTTTTGAACCAGGGAAATCGGGTGCAAGTTGCGCAAGAGGTACGGCTCACCCAAGTGATAAAAACCGATGCCCAAGGGATCTTTTGCTACGGCATCCCCTGGGCAGGCTGGTGGGGATTTGCGGCGCTTGTGGATGGGGGATCGCGTCCTGGTCCTGACGGTCAACCCGCTCGGTTAGAGCTCGGCGGCACGCTTTGGATCTATGCGGCCCCTGCTCCGGCACAGGCTCTACTGGTCAATCCGTAGGCGGAAACAACACACGGCATTTCTCCACAAACAGCTGCTAATGGAGCAGTGAGGTGTTGCCTCCCCGTCTAAGAAAGCAGGGCGGCATGCGGCTTTATGCTCCAGCCGAGTCTGCGATGGCAGCTGAGAAATGATTTACCACGAGGCAATGAAGAAACCCCTGCCAGCTTAAAGTCGTTTACAAATTTTACACTCGCAAATCACGACTGATCCGCTAAATTAACCGACTACTTGTAGCTAAAGCCGTTCCTATGCACATTGCGGAAGGTGCGATTTCAGGAAGCCTGTCCGGGATTGCGATCCTGGTAACCGGAGGAATTGCCACAGCGGGGGCTACTGCCGTGGCACTTCAGCGACTAAAGGAGGAGGATATTCCCCGGACGGCTTTGCTCAGCGCTGCATTTTTTGTGGCTTCGTTTGTTCACATCCCTTTTGGGATCGTTAGTTTTCATCTTGTTCTCAATGGTCTGGTGGGAGTGATTTTAGGTTGGGAGGCGTTTCCCGCAATCTTGGTGGCGCTGTGGTTTCAAGCAATTCTTTTCGGGCATGGAGGACTCACAACGCTAGGCGTGAACACTGTGTGCATGGCAACGCCGGCAGTGGTTTGTTACTACTTGTGCCGTCGGTGGCTGACTCGGGGGCCACACACTGCCTTTGCCGCCGGATTTGCTGCTGGCGTGATCGGCATCATGGGTGGGATTCTTTTATTGGCGGGGGCCCTAGCCGTCAGCGGGCGGGCATTTGTGCCGCTAGCCACCATCTTTGTGTTCTGGGGTGGTGTTTGGGCCATTGTAGAAGGCTTTGTAAGCGCTGCCGCCTTAGCAGCCATCTTCCGCTTTCGGCCGGAACTGATTACCGGCGCGCCCCATCCGGAGCCACCCGCAGTTGACACTCCCGAAAGCGTTCGACCTCCGACGGCAGTTCCTGAATTGTGCGCCCCCATGCGGGAATGACATCTCCTTTTTGGAAAACTTCTTCAACCGTCTCTGAACCAGATATTTTTCACTTATAAAACCCATCGAAGGAACCGTTAGAACCATCGCTGGGTGCCGCACGCAGACCCCTGGGTGACACAACGCCGAGGCTCGCGCGCCAGTTCCGCGAGTCTGTCATCAGCTTTCGGCAAAAAGATTCGTAGTGCCGGACCGGCTCCCGATTACAAAAATTGCCTGAAGGGACTGAGAATATGTGGAATGCAAGCGTTTCCGGAACTGTTACGGCCTCCGAATCGTAAGGAAGGCAACTATGCTGGTGTGTGCGTCCGGGCCTCCGCAGGGCAGCAAAAGGAAGTGAACAGACGAATCTGTGGTACCAAAAGCAATACCTGCCGAATGTGCCTAAATCGTGGGGAGCTTTGTGTACAGTGAGGGCGGAATTATCAAAGCAGATTGGGGTGCCGCGAAACAGCGGCGTTACCTTGACGTGGGCGTTGGGAATGTTGATTTTGACCGTGCCATCCTCCTCGCCCGCATTGGCCCATCGGCTCCACGCCTTCGTAAGCAGCGAGGGCCACACAATATCCGGCGAAGTTTACTTTCAGGACGGGACACCCGCCGCAAACGCCCGCATTAAGCTAGAGGCTCAAAACGGATCATTAGTGGCAGAGACCATTAGCGACAGAGGGGGAAAATTCGCTCTCGGGGCCGTCGCCCCAGGACGCTATACGTTGCTGGCAGACGCAGGCTTTGGACACCTCGTGAAGCGGTCGGTGGAAGTCAGAGGGGAAAATTCAGTGCACGACCTTCTGGACAAAACTTTAGCAGATGCCGATGCAGACCTTAACCCCTCTCCCAGAGATACCATGCAAGTTCAAGGCCCCCACGTTGTTCCCACTTCCGGGACGGAAGCCAGTTTGGAACACCATGCGGAAAAGGTCGATCAACTTAAGAAACTTCTGGATGAACTGCGCGATCTCCGGGTAGAAGTTGTTTCCTTGCAGGCAATGGTGGAAAAACACGCGGCTCGGGCGAGGTTACAAGACATTATCGGCGGGGTCGGTTATATCGTCGGAGTGATGGCCCTATTATATTTCGTAAAGACAGTAACAAAGCGAATAAGTTGAACCGCTCACAGCCTTCGACCCCCGGGGCGATCCCCGCCCTTACCCCCGGGAATTTTTTTGACACAGGTAACGTTTTGGCCTGAGGGCGCTGGGCAAAAAACTCGGAAAATACGTGCGTTAGCGACGAGAGGCAACTCACGACGGCAACTTCTTCCAATCAACTCCTACCATCAAAACCCACGTGGCTTCGATCCGATCTCCGGGAAGCTCTTCCAACAGAAGCTTCGGGCGGAGCTCCGATTGGAAGCTTTAGACCGACCGACGGTGTCCCGTCCAGAGACATTCCATCCATCGGGTGTAAGCTATCCACCCTAAATGATGGATTAGATTTGTATTTGGTTTCCCCCCTACAGCTAGTACTGGATTCCCCATCTCTAGAGCATCCGAGTCGGAAAAAGCACCAAAATTGGGCACGGAAGCTCCCAGCGTTGCACCAACGAAAATTTTAAAATGTCGGTTTTCCTCATTCCGCTTCCGAATTTCGGTCCCGAAAGTGCAGATCCGCTTAGGGAGCTCCCAGGGGGCTGTGGATTGAGGTAAGAACGGCATTTTAGTTTAGACGTCAAACTTCGCACCGTAAGGCTTCGCAAAGAAATATAAGTATAATCACGAATTATGTTACCATTTTTGATTACGTGCTGCAACAGGCCGCCAAAAAGATTACAATTGAAGGGAATAGCCAGTTGCCAAGCGGGATGTATCGTGGGATCAACGGTAAATTTTCCGAAGTAACTGCTCGGCCGTTGCAAAGAAGGGTTTCGGCCGTAGCAAAAACAGTTTCATCAAGCGTTACCGACCATTCCGAAAACGAGAATTTGGCCAATGCCGCGTTAGCTCGGTACCTCGGCTCAAAATTAAATCAGGGTGGGGATGAGGCGGTAAAGGTTTTGGCCGAATTTGGGGATCAAGCCCTAGCGGAGGGGCCGACGCACCGAACCCCGCTGACCCTTGCCTCGGTCGTGCCATTTTTTCCAAAGGAAGCCCTACCCCGCACCCTGTGACAAAAATGGAAGCCACGAGGTAGCACCTTAGCGGGAGACACGATAGGCCTTCGCCGTCTAGGCCAGGGACGCAGTAGCGAGAACGGAAAGACCAATCACGTTGCACTCCGTGGCTTCGCGGCGGTTTGGAGGTTGGCGGCAGTAATTAGACGTTACTTGGCGGTAGCCAATAAGGAGTGTAGCCAGGTAGAAGTGACATTGCGGGGTGGAGTTCAAGCGGAACCGCGATTCGCTGAGATTGGCCGGATATTCTGTAAGCGGTTAACAACGGGGTGCAGAATTCCAGAAATTTTTCGAACATATTTCTGACTACAATCCTTAAAAAGAAGACCAATGCCCTCCCAAATCGTGGAGGGGGTGAGGCACCTGAGGGGATCGGTGCCTTCATCCAGGGTCTAAACTGTGTTAGGTCAAACGAGGGGAGCGACTGCAACCGGGAGAACTCTGCAACCGATCGACAGGCGAATCGAAGTATTACTTCGGCCGCAGGAACCATTTGAATCGTTCGTCGGCGGCAAAGCCGTTTTAAAAAGCGTTTAGGTCCGCCCTTAAACTTGAGGTCAGGAAAATCGGCGCCGAGACTTTGTGGCAAGTGTGAAAATTCAAGTGACCTCTTTCAGACTCTAAAGTCGTAGGAGACATCGCGTGCTGATAAGGATCTCTGCCCGTCATGGCTCGTTAAGCCCGGAAACGCAGGAACGAGTCCGCGAAAAGGTGGAGAAACTCACAAGGATTTTCGACCGGGTGATGGCCATCGAGGTAACGGTGGACCTAGACCACCGTGATGCGCCCAGTGTGGATGTGTTGGTCTCGGCAGAGCATCGGCACGACTTCCGGGCGAGTTACCAAGCGGGCGAATTATTCGCCGCCCTTGATGTGGTTATGGAAAAGTTGGAAAGTCAACTTCGCCGGTATAAGGAACGCCTTCAGGAAAGGCATCGAAGCCCTGAGTCAAAACGGGTGGAATATTTAGAAATCCCGCCCCCTGCAGGAGAAGAAGCTGGCAATCAAACTGCTTGACTGGGGTCAACCGATTTTTGGTTCGGTCGTTTCAAGCCGATCGAAAAAATCCGCGGGATGCGGAAAGCCGCTGGAGGATTCCCCCACGAAATGGAGACGTACATACGAAATCAGTGACTTGATTGGGCGACGGGTTTGTTTGGGCCAACGAAGGAACCTCGCAAAGCGTGTTTAAAGGGAGAGGTCATCAATGAAGTTTTCGGAGTTTATAGTCCCTGCCGCCATTCGCACTGATATCAAAGCCGAAGAGAAAGAGCCCGCCATTAGGGAGATGGTTCAGGCCCTTGTCGAAGCCGGGGCAGTCAATCCGGAAAACTACGAAGGAATTGTCAAAGCTATTCTCAAACGGGAAGAGCTGGGTAGCACGGGAATTTGGCGCGGGATCGCCGTTCCCCATACAAAACACCCGGGCGTACAGCGAGTGGTGGGAATGGTCGCTTTGAGTCGAACAGGGGTTGAATTCAACAGTTTGGATGGAGAACGGGTTCATCTGTTCTTCCTTCTGGTGTCCCCGCCAGATCGCCCGGGAGATCATTTGCGGGCCTTAGAACATATCGCCCGACAACTCCGTGACGAAAAGTTTACCCGCGTATTGAAACAAGCTCAGACGGCAGAGGAGGTGCAGCAGCTGCTCCAGGAAGCGGACAACGGTCAGCCTCGGGTCCGGGCTAAGGTGTAAGCGCTGCAGATCCGAGTGGGAGCGTGAAGTCATCGTAAATTCTCAGGGGAAGCAACCCTAGAATTTTTCGCAGCTTTTCGTTCCCCCTTTTGGATGTTTGGCTCAAGATTGGTTATAGCACGTGAGCTCACTTATTAGCCGCAAAGGCACCGGAGAGGAGAGCAGCCCGGTCAAACATGTGGTGGCTTCTTAAGATCTTTACGTTAGGAATGAGCTCATAGCATTTAGAATCAATACTGACCCGAAAGGGAAGGTGGGCCGCAAAAAGTGATGGGACCTTCGGTTGTTCGGAAAGCTCGGATATCGGCACCTGACGGTGTCCACTTGCGATCGGCCGCAGCTCTCGCCTCCGCGGTCAAACAATGGAATGCCGAAGTCACTCTTCGTAAAGGAGAACAAAAAGCCAACGCAGCTAATGTTTTAGAAATACTCACCTTAGTTGCCTTGGAAGGCGATGAGCTTTTGGTCGAGGCAACTGGCCCCGACGCTGAATTTGCCGCCGAGGCGGTCGTCCGGCTTATTGAGAACGGCTTTGAACTTCCAAGCGAAGAGAATCTAGGAAACCAAGCTTCGCAATAAAGACTTGGCTGTCCCTTTCGCAATCGCTCGGTTCCACGAAGCTCGCGAAGAGCCCAACCGCTGGTGAATAAAACCCTGGCCGACCATAGTTAAGACGGAATTGTCAGAACCGCGTCCTAGGAAAAAACTGACTCCCGCGTTGGTTTGGTGATGGGGTGTGAACGCAGGGAAGTCTTTCGTATCTCTCGTATCTCTTGAGAGGAAAGGCTCTTTGGGGTTTGACAAGGACCAGACGAGGCCCATGGGCACCGAAAGCGGTCTTCCGCTCCCCCCGCTTTCTGAGACAATCAACGCAAGCGGTGGGCTGCTTCCGAGCCCTAAGGTGGCACAGCCAAGAAGGGAGCTTAGCAGTGCCGACCAGATATTAGCAGGTTTCTAGCTGACTGAAAATGATGATAAAGTTGACGGGGATCGGAGTTTCGCCAGGAATAGCCATAGGAGAAGCCCTAATAGTAGATACGGGCGGAATGCATGTTCCGCGCTCATACATCGACGGCGAAAGTGCAGACCGAGAATGGCAGCGATTGACGCAAGCGATTGAATCCCTTTCCGAAGAAATCGCAGAAAACCGCGATGAGGTAGCACGCCAGCTGGGACCCCGCTATGCTGCGATCTTCGAAGCTCACCGTCAAATGCTAGAGGATAGCAACCTTTTGGAGGAGCTGGAAAAGTGTATTCGTCAACAGAATTTTTCTGCTGAATATGCGGTGGCGACCGTTTTCGGTCGTTATTTGGAGTTCTTTAAGCAGCTCAAGGGAAATCTTCTCGCGGAGCGGGCCCATGACATTGCGGATATTCAACATCGGCTCCTGAGGCACTTGTTGGGCCAGCAGCCTGCCCGATCTGTTCAGATTAATAAGCCAGTACTCGTGCTGGCCCATAACCTTACGCCGAGTGAGACAGCTAATCTCGACACCCGCTATGTTCTGGGTTTTGTGACCGAAATTGGGGGTCCGGGCAGCCACACTGCCATTGTCGCGGAGGCTTTAGAGATCCCCGCCGTCGTAGGGGCAGGACGAATGTTGGACCGAGTCTTTCCAGGAGACTTGGTCATTGTTGACGGCACTAACGGGGAAGTAATCATCCGCCCAGACGGAGAAACGTTAGAACGTTATCGGCTGGAAGGCGAGCGATACCGGCATCGTCTTGCCCATCTGCGGGAGATGCGCTGCCGCGAGGCGGTCACTCGTGATGGAACACGAATTTACGTCCTGGGCAACATCGAGTTTCCTCATGAGGTTGACCATTGTTTGCGCGAGGGGGCTGACGGAATCGGGTTATACCGGACCGAATTTTTGTACCTAAGCACGGATACTGAACCTGATGAGGAGCGGCACTTCCAGGTGTACCGTCTGCTAGCCGAAAAAATGGCAGGTCGGCCAGTGGTGATCCGCACATTCGATCTCGGGGCGGACAAACTCCCTTATTTACGCGATTCAAGCAGCGAGGAAAAAAATCCATTCCTCGGATTGCGGAGCATCCGACTTTCGCTGCGGCATGTCCCCGTCTTCCGCAGGCAACTCAGAGCCATAGTGCGGGCCAGCGCCTACGGCGATGTGCGGGTGATGTTTCCCCTTATCACTACGCTCACAGAATTACGTCAGGCAAAAATGCTGGTTCATGATGTGATGGAAGACCTGGCAGAACATGGGGTGCGTTTCAACCGGCAACTGCCAATTGGAATGATGGTGGAAGTGCCGGCCACGGTGATGATGATCGACTATTTCCTTGAGGAAGTTGATTTCATCAGTATCGGCACCAACGACCTCATTCAGTATACGCTGGCTGTCGATCGGAGTAATCGTGATGTGGTGTCTTTGTACAATGCCAGCGATCCAGCGGTGCTGCGACTTATTAGTTCGACAATTCAGGCGGCCCACCGGGCCGGTAAGCCAGTAAGTCTGTGCGGCCAGATGAGCGCCAATGTGCTTTACACGATGCTTTTGATCGGCTTGGGGCTGCGTCATTTCAGTGTACCCCCGTTTGCAATCTCGGAAGTGAAACGGGTGTGCTGTTCGGTCACAGTAGCGCAGTGCGAAGAGGTGGCTCGGCGGGCTATGGCTCTCGAGTCGGCTCAGAGCATCGATTTGTTCTTACGCGGAGAGCTCCGCAAGGTTCTTCCCGAATTGAACTTGGAGGAGTGCTGCAAGTAGGCAAAAGCGATGAAATTTACGGCAAAATTTGGAGAAATACGGATTTCACAACTCGTAAGGCGGCATCTTGCACGCCCTGAAAATGTTTGGTCTGAATAAATTCTGGATCCTGCTTCTTGCAAACACTTTGTGGTGAGGATCGCGGGAAGCCTCGATCCGAAAAGGCCACCAAGCTTAAAACGAAGTGTCCCTCGACTTGGAAAAATCTCGGAAAGTGGTACGATCCTTACCCGTCCCTAGATGCTTGGGGAAGTGGTCCGGGACCTCAGCGCCAAAAGTAAGGGAAGGAGCACAATAACTTTTAAGTTTTGCCAAATTCCGTAAGCTGCGTCGTTCCGAAAAGTGGTGATTGAATTTGGAACATCCTTTGAGCCCGAGCTATTTTACCGCATAAAACCTCAAAGCTGTCGGAGAGGCTAGTTTCGATGAGCGCCGGAGGTTGTCCGCAAAACTCAGTGCAGACTACTCTGGCCTCGTCGACTGCGTGGACACAATCGGGACATCCGGATCAAAAGGAGCAACAAAAATTTCGGGTCCGCATTCGCTTTCGGAAGGTCGGTAATCTTCGCTGGATTGGGCATCTTGACCTGGTTCGCACAATCGAAAGGGTATTCCGCCGGTGCGGTGTCCGGTTTGCCACAAGTCAGGGCTATCACCCTAAGCCGCTCATGATCTTTCCCTCGCCATTGCCCCTGGGAATTGAAGGTTGGAACGAGGTTGGAGAGGTCATTTTGGCGGATGTGGTGAAGCTCGACTGGTTACTTGATGAACTCAACCAGAAGTCTGTAGAGGGGCTAGAGTTTTTAAGCTTGCGCCACTTGCCCGCCTCGGCCCCTAAGCCCCGGTTAGTGTGGTGTATATACCACCTGGCAGTAAATAGCGACCTCCAAATGAGGCTAAGCGCCGAATTAGAACGACTAAACTGCCTGGACCACTGGCCACTTCGCCACGGCCGTCACGGGCAGATGCTGAATCTTAAAGATCATCTCAAAGCGGTCCGACTGCATGAGGACCAATTATGGCTTTGCGTGCGCCCAAGCGAGTCGGGCGGACCAACCATTCGAGAGGTGCTTAGCTTGTTGACATTGGGGGATTATGAAAAGGCTGGCGGCGTAGTTGTGCGGGCGGCTGTTCTGCTGGCGGACGAAGATCTAGGCCAAGAGAGCCCAGCCCGCGATGATACTTGGGGGCTTTGGTCAACATTTATCAATGCCGGCTACCCCTGATAACCCGGCCTTTCTCAGCGAATGCGGTCCTCGCCAAGAATTGCAGGAGCGAAGGCGAGACCGATGAAACAGGAAATGCTCATCAACGTTCGGGAGGAAGACGAGTGCCGAATTGCCGTTGTTCAGGATGGCGTTCTCGAAGAGCTCTACATAGAGCGTACGGGACAAGAAAGCTGCGTCGGTAACATTTACAAAGGTGTGGTTGTCAACTTAGAACCCAGTATTCAGGCGGTTTTTGTCGACTTTGGAATAGGCCGCAACGGATTCCTGCATGTCAGTGACGTAGAGCCCCAGTATTTTCGCCAGGCCGGCTACGACCCTCATCATATTTCGACCCTGTCCCGGACAGCTCCAGAGGTAACGCATTCTGCCCCAGCCGAGGGCCACGTGGGCTTCGGCGAGCTCGGTCCTGAGGTGCTTGCCGACTGGGGGGACGACGAACCCAACCACACTTTGGCGGGTGAACGCTATTATAGGTCGACAGGCCGACCACGTTTTAAGCCCCCCATCCAGGAGATCTTCCGCCGCGGTGACCAAGTGATTGTTCAAGTGATCAAGGAAGGACTAGGCAATAAAGGACCCACCCTGTCTACCTACATCAGTATCCCGGGGCGCTACTTGGTGCTCATGCCGCCACTCGGCCGGGTAGGCGTTTCACGCAAAATCGAGGACGAACAAGCGCGGCGGCGACTTCGTCAACTCATGGCCGAGCTTAAACCGCCCAAAGGTCTGGGGTTTATCGTTCGCACTGCTGGCGCGGACCGCACAAAAAAGGAGCTCGCACGCGACCTCGCCTATTTGCTCCGCCTGTGGAAAGTAATCTACCGGCGGATCAAGAAACTTCCAGCCCCCTGCCCGCTCTATGAAGAAAACGATTTAATTATCCGCACCATTCGTGATATCTTCACAAGCGACATCGACGTGATATACATCGACGAGGAGCACGCTTTCGAGCGGGCGAGAGAATTCTTACAGCTCGTCATGCCCCGATTTGTCAATCGACTAAAACTTTACACCGGAAAAGAACCCCTCTTTCATAAGTACGGGTTGGAAAAGGCAATCGCCAAGATTCATCAACGAGTGGTGCCGCTCCAAGAGGGGGGGTCGATTGTAATCGATCAAACAGAGGCCCTGGTAGCCATCGACGTTAACAGCGGGAGCTTTCGAGTGGATGACTCGGCCGAAGAAACTGCTTACCGACTTAATCTTATCGCCGCCAAGGAAATTGCCCGGCAAATCCGGCTTCGCGATTTGGGTGGTGTTATCGTCAACGACTTCATCGACATGCGCAAAGAAAGACATCGACGTGCCGTGGAACGGGCGCTTCGCGAGGCTCTTAAACGCGACAGGGCACGGATTAAGATTCTTCGCACCAGTCCTCTTGGTCTCATCGAGATGACCCGGCAGCGGATGAGACCCAGCCTCCGCTCCTTCATGTTTTCCACCTGCCCAACTTGTCACGGTATGGGTGTGGTTAAAACGACCGAAACCATGGCTATTGAGGTGATCCGCGCCCTTCTTCCCATTGCTGCCGTTTATCCAGAGGTCACCCATATCCATGTGGCCGTCAGCCCTGAGGTGGCCGAGTTTTTAAATAACAAAAAACGCCGGAAAATTTTGGAAATCGAAGAAGATGGTCGACGAACTATTGAAATCTCCGCTGTCTCCGGCGTAAGCCCCGAGCATCTGAAAATCACCTGCTACGATGCGCAGGGAAATGAGGTAACCATTTCCGACGACGAAGAGGAGTGAGCGGAAGTGCTCCCTCGGCTTGGGAAGTGATCCTCGCGAAGCTCGGCCCACTTAATTCCCAAAAACCCGCGTTGATAACATAGTGGCTCTAGTCGCTATCTTCGCCAGGGCGATCGATCCCTTGCCCTACTGGTCGGAGGCTTCCGCCAAATGGGCACCCACCCGTCCACGGCTTGGGTTTTTTCACGATCTTGGTTGTCACCTCTAAAGGCTCTCACACTTGGCGATCCAGGACTACCGCGATTCGTCCTTCGAGCGCTCTAACGCCGTTTGACCCTAAAGTGCTGCTCCCCGGATGCCAAGCCAAGCTTTTGGGGAGTAAACCACGGTCACATGCTTCCGCGAGCTCTCGGGCACCATAGGCGCTTCTTTGCCCGAGCTCTAGGACAAGTTTTCCCCAATTTACCCCAAACATTGGTTACAGGGCAGGAGATAGTCCCATCAAGTGCCGAAGGATTGCGATCTCCAAGGCCTCATAATCACGATTGGCGATGCACTGGGCTTCCAAGTCCCTGGGGAATGTCCGAACTTTTTCCACTAAACGTAAAAACACCTCACGGCTGTTGGCAAGATGCCGCATTGCCACCTCAGGTTTTTGAGTCCGCATTGCCTTAACGTCAAGTCCCACGAATCGACCTGTGGCAGCGTAACCACCCAGTTCCAAGACCCGCACCTGATTAAATGCCGCCCGGAGATTCGCAGAACCAAAGGATTTGTCCTCATCAAATTTCAGGCCGTTCTGATCATTAAGATGGACACTCAACAGTTTCCCCATGGAAAGTGCAAAGGCCATTTCGTCGGAGGGGTCAAGGCCGGCAAGAATCACATGGGCTGTCTCGATAAGTACTCCCACGCGAGCAGGATCAACAGTCTGGCTGGCAAATGCAAGCGCGTGTCCCACCGTAGGAAGATAGGCTTGATCCATCGGTTCATTTGGCTTGGGTTCAATAGCAATGACGATTTTAGGATCATATTCCAGAAGCTTGTTGACAGCGTCCAACAAGTGGCGGAATGCCTCCAAGGGATTTTTCGACTCACGAATGTACGTGCCTTCCCGGGCTAGCCATAAAACCAAAAGCTCTGTGCCAAGCTCTCGTGCGATGTCGATTGCCCGCTTAGAACGCTCAAGAGCCCACTGTCGACAGCCCGGGTCGTTTGCGGTGTAACCCCCATCGATCCCTCGGGAATCCTCCCAAAGGCGGGGAGCCACAAATTCAGCCACCAACCCCTCGTCATGAAGAAGCCTTCTCATTTCCCGTGCCCGCTTGACAATCTCCCCCGGCGTAAGCTCCTCCAATTCGGGGACCGCATCGTCGTCGTGAAACTGCACACCATCAAAGCCTAACGTCTTATACAGCCGTAACTTTTCCCCCAAGCTCACGGAGGGACGCACCGGAGGACCAAAGGGATCGGCGCCCTCATGAACATTCCACGGACCAAATGAGAAACGGTAATCTTGGGACATTGCGCAGCTCCCTTCATTTGGGCATTTCAGTTTGCCGCCGGCTGGCTAAAAGCACCTCGGTTTTTCCCCTTTCCTTCGAAGGGGAGGGGTCGACTAATTATCCCTCCGGGTTTCTAGACGTAGGCACAAACTTGGCATTCCCTAGGGTGCCCCTAATTGTAGAGACCGATCGATGTAACTCAACCAAAGTTGACAGGTTTTGCGTTCTTACTTTCTGTGGTCCGGTCGACCACAGATGATTTGCCGCGGCATGGACCGAGGCGGGCACGTGGCCCCGATGTTTGCTCAGAATAGCTTCGTTTGCAGGTGTTTTAACAATTAGCCAAAGTCTGCCAAATAAGCCAAATTTCTCCGTCCTATGCCCACGATAACTTCCACAGCTACGATTGTCTGCCGACCGTCAGTTACGGCACGATTTGGCTATCCCCAAGAGTGAGCCGAAGAGACAACTGGGTGGGACCACAACTTGTAATAGGGCAAGGCTTTTCTCACTGCTCCATCGCACGGGCCGCGATTTAAAGCCGCTCACACCTGGGATTGATCAATTCCTTACAAGGTCCCGAAAGACAGCCACTGAAGCCAGAATTGGCCCAAAATACACTCGGTCGGGAGAGCGTCCCATCTCCCAAGTTGGGAGCCCTCGATAGCCCCGGTATAACCCCACGTATGCAGAAAAAGCAGGGACATCGGAAAAAGTTAGCCCACAAACCAGGATCACCGACACTCGCGCACCACTTTGCGCATTTTTCCGCAGTTGCCCCGAAGGCAAATTGTCGGTGGAGTGCAACAATTGAGTGCTCATCTATCGGCGGAACTTTCTGACTGCTGTCGCCACCCCCAAAAACAGGTTCTAGCTAGACCATCCCAAATACCTGAGAACCTATCCTCGATCTAAAAATTTTGCGCGCAAAACCCCGCTCGACGAAGCGTCTTTAATGTTGGAAACCTGTTTAACCCGAAGAAGCTTCCACAAAAAGGCCGGCAATCCGCGCTATGCCAGGTCGAAGGCCTAAATGCTGGAAAAGTACCATCGTTTCAAAACTCCCCAGCAGCCGCGGGCGCAAGAAGCCAGGTCAGCACTTTAAACTAGTGCCACCCTAAGTCCATTAAAATAGTCCACTATATTTGTTGATTTAGTGCTTTATCCGTCGGCTCTGCGCAAACAAGCGGTTAGGCTGAGAGCTGGGGACCCAAAACCAAAACTGCTTGGCAATCTGTAAAGAGCACATAGAACCGGTGGGGCCGCGGAAAGAGCGGAGTTTCATAACATGGCCAAGCCACTCTCGCACAACCCCACCGACGTCAATAGTCAAATGCAGTGGGCGGAGACGTCCACAGGTAAAAAATTTTGAAACCTTTCCAAACGGTACAGCTGCGTAAGCCAAGTGCCAAAAGATATTAATCGCCAAGAAAACCCTCCAAGTTACCGGCCACTGCGGACATTCAAGTTTGGCAGAGGCTATTGCTGAAATAGTCCAGGAAACGATCTGGATTCGCCAGCGTTTCTAGGTCGCGGGGCATAGGTCGCTTTCCAGAGGAGCAATCATTTGGCACCTCAGCTCAATCGGCATTAACGAAGCTTCTTGGTAGGCCACGTTGCATCTTTCAAAGCCCTTGGCCCTTAGCTATCTTGCGAGTCATGCAAAGATCATCGGTGAGCTCCCAGGATTCGGAGGTCACGGTTTGCAGGGGCTCAGCATGGCACCGAGCGTGAGATCTGGAAATCCGACTCGAGCCACTCAGAAACAAAACCTAGCCCTTCGGACAACAAAGCCTCACGAGGTCGAGGAGATTCAATCTGGCCCTCTTCGTCAAGGTACCTTGCAGATGCCCAATTTCACCAACAAATCCCACGTTGGTTGTGTGGCTTTAGGCCTAGAGGTGTTGGCAGCTTTGATTCTGGGTGTGGTGGTTCTCCCCACCACAAGTTTGAGCGAGGAGAATCAAGCGGCTCAGACGGCCCCTAGTTGCCACGTAAAAACAGCTGCTCTAGTAGTACAACTTATTGATGAGCAAGCAGGATGTTGTCAAGTCCCTGAACTTTTCCAATCTTTTGTGCGCGATTCTGTTCGATTGTGGCTCATTTCATCAATCAAAGGCGGATATCCCCAGGAGATATTGTGGGACCTCCTGCTCGAGGACCCAGGTTCGGCTGGCACCGATTCGAGGTTCTCGCCTCAAACCCCTATTGACCGGGAAGAATCATCGAGTCTCCCAACGCAAGAAGCCGGCGGCAGCACGGTGAGCAGACGGCTCCTCTTTAAAGACGCAGATCTCTGCAGAGAGAGGGCGAATTTTGTTGAGCGAATTCGCATACTCCGAATGACCCATGGTCCCAAACCAATCTGGTTGCGGATCCTCATTCCGAGCCCCGGGAAACTCGAGGAATCGATTTGGGCGGCTTCTCTTGCATGCCTGGATGGCGCGCTAACGGAGCTCCAATGTTTGATTCCCGAACTTCCCCTCATACTTTGCTACCAAAAAGACGTGTTAAGCCGTTTCGGATTGACCTTGGTGAAAATATTCCCCCGAACACAAGCCACGAGCCTTCTTTGGATCGAATGTCCCCCTGAGGACCAGTCTTTGGGAGCTGTCATTGAGCCGCTGGGAAACACAACTCTTGTGGTTGCGTCTCCACAAGAGATCAGTTTCCGGGAAACCAAAGATTTGGACGAAGTATGTCAACAGGTTCTCGTACGGTGGTTACCTCTGCTCCGCCGATTGAGGAGCCTTAAAACCTCATTAAGGATGGAATTCATCCAGCCAATAACGTTAACGCCCGACTCATCATCGCACTTGCACCCAACGACTGCGGTGGAAAATAGGGCGTTTTTAATTGGCGGTCTCAGCGGGGACCAACCGATGACCGCTCTGGTCCCTAGCGTTTACAGGACTAATCTTGGGACGGCCATCCTTCGATCTCGCACCTTGGGCGATTTGGCGCGCGCTTTAGCACCTCAAGGAACCCTCACTGCTGCCTGTTTCCGCGGATTTCCCACCTTAGGGGACTCACTGGCAAGGTGGGCAAAAGAGCAGCGATTGGTGGCGACATGGGATCCCTGGGGAACACGAATGCGGCTGTCCGACGTCCGGATGATGGACGTCATAATCAATGACCACTCCGAACCTAACCGCCCGCGCGAGAGCCCAGGAATTTCCTTTCCTTCTGACCTTTGGCGCGTGGAGTCAAGTTCGGGACCGTTATCTACTGATCTGTCCGGCACCGTCCGCGCTCCCGCAGCAGATGTGTTGCCAGAATTCGTAAAGGTGTTTACGCCATCTCTTGCCTTTGAAGTATCGATCCGCCCAGAAAACTGGCACATCCAGGTAGCACGCAGACTCACCGATTCGCTTGGAAGCCCACAGGTCAGGGCTTCCTCAGGACCCTTGTCGGGTCCATCGTTATTGTCCGCCGAGTTTTCGTTGAGCGACGCTAGCCGCGTAAGGTGGGGAGATATCCATGATGCATTAGCAACCAAGAGTATGGTGTCGCCGCGCGAGTTTGCCGAAACCCTCCGGAAAGCCTTCGGCGAGGGAACCATTGCGCCAGTTGTGGTCGCGGGTAACCCTCGCATCGCTAACCAACTTGCAGAGGCCTTAAGGTCCCAAGGAATTCCAACTTTGTGTTCACGAGAGCCCCTCAAAAGCCAACAGATTGCGGAGTTGCTTCGGGCAATCGAAAATTTTTTGTATATTTCCCCGATAAACAAACGTGGCTCCACCGACAATTTATCGGTGTATCTTGGAGTGAGAGGTGCGACTCGAACTTGGAATGAACAAAGGCCAGAGGCTTCGCCCAAAGGCGATCGCTTGGGCAGCTCCGCGCAGATACTCCGTCGCCAACACCCGTGGTATCTCGTAGGTGATGAAACGGGAAGGGAACTCTCATGGGTCCTGGATGCAGAGCATCTCAATGAGGAGCAGATTTTAACGCAAATCAGAACGCTCAAGGATCAACTAAACCTTCCGAGTGCTGAGCAAGACAGCATCCTTGTGGCGGGAGTTCCAGAGGATCGAAAGTTTCAACGGACCGTTGATACCCTTAAAAAGCGGGGATACCAAGTTAAGACCTTACGACTGACGGATCAAGAACTGCAGCTACCGCGAGAGGAACTTATCAAACGTGTTGCTGCAATGGCAGATAACTTGCAAACAAAATTTGTGGTGCTCGTTCTTCCCGAGGAATCAACTTCTCAGGACTCAGAGACAGAGGAACCGCCACAATGTTTTCGGGTCATGTGGAAGTGGCATACCGACCGGAGCCACAAACCAATTCATTTCCCACCTGATTTTCCCTTTCGTGATAGAGCTCGTTTTCCATCTCCACCTGTGGCACCATTGGGTGGAGTGCTCGTAGATCCCGTGCCGGTCGAAGATCCCCGGCCCTTGCCGAGGGGAATTGCAGAGGAAATCAAAAGGAAGCTCCGCGAGGGTCAAGGGCCACTTCGACCACTCGAGGGAATATTTTCTCCTGAGAATAAAGAACCGGCGATGCATAAAGTTCAACCTGAGGGTCTAAGCGATGAATAAAAAGCGACTGAGCTTCGCCACGATCATTCTAGTCGGGATTTTAAGGCTCACATTGCTAGTAAGCTGCTTGCCGGCTGCGTTTGGCGCCCATTCTGTCCCAAGTGAACAAGGTTGTTGGGTGATATCTGTGCGAGAGCTCATCCCAATCGCCAAGTCGCCAGAAGCCAAACGCCTTTGCGGTATGACCTATCTCCGCGGGTTTTGTGTTTTCGAGGACGAGGAAGGGCTCAATCTGGCGCTCATTAGCTTGAAAGAGCCAGGCCGGCCCACCCTTCGACTAGACGATTTTGTGGTCGCCTGGCGAAACGCGTCCACGGGGGTGGCAACGCCGGGTTGCAGTATCGACCCTATGCCAGAAACTCTCGAACAGCTTGCTGCCCTTAGCAGGAAAATTGATGCTGAGGACCGCCTGGATCGCCTTGATTCTCTTTTCCAGCGCTGGCGGACGCTTGCCTCCTCGCCACAGAAAGTGCTGGTCTTCGGAGTCCACCGAGCCACTCACTTTGCCCGAGTTATGGTTGAGGCTGACTACCGGATGAAGGATTTTGTCCACGGACAGTTGCCACGTCCGCGGGTTCGCTCGCCATTTGAAGAGTCGTTAGAAGAATCAAAGAGGGCTATTGCTTCCGATTCTCCTCGGCTCCAAAGTTCCCACCGAATGAGCAGATTTTGGTTTGTCTCGGGAAACCCGGTGGTTTATCGGCACGACGCTGAGGACACGATGCTCTTAGGCCAATTACCCTTGGTGCTGCTTACCGAAGAACAAACTTTTACAAGAAGAGGCGAGCTTGTCGACGTGGGTCGTGCCGATCCTGCCGACGAGCGCTTCGCACAGTCGTTTACGGCGGAATTCGACAAAATTGCTCGTGATCACCCTATCTTCCGCGAATTGGAAAACATCTACCGGGCCTTGGCGATCACAAAAATGTTGTGGCAGCTCGATCGGCCGGAAATTAACGCGCTACTTGACGAACTTGTGCGCCGCACGCAGTTGGATCGACCTTCAGTCCCGGAAACCCTGCCCGGCAAATATCGGGTGGAAACTGTTCTTCACAGGCGCAATGTAGCTGGTGGTTACATCGAAGCCCGAAGCTGGGTGATGGCTTGGGGCGGCGTATCTGTTGACGTTGCCATTACCCCGCAATGCGTTGTCAATGTTCCAAAGGAAATTTTGATCCAGGTGAGGGAACAAGTGGTGGTAGCCCAGCCAAATGTGAGAGCCCCCTGCTGGTTTTGCTCGCCGCATGATCCTTGCGCGCAATTACCGCCTTAGCGTGATGCCCATCTTGAGGACAAACAGTCAGAACAACGGATGTACCTGTGTTGAGACACCTAAAACCGCAAAGTTTGCGTTGACGACGTTCCTCCACCAATTTTCGGACCAAAGCACATCGGGCGCGATAAGCGGCTGTTTCCTGGGCCGGAATAGAGGGCCTTTAATGTGGACCGGGGGTTTACCACTTTCCACGCGCTTGCTCCTAAACAGTCGGCACATGTAGCACACGAGGGATAACTCGCACTGTTGGCTAAAGCCCTGTGACCCGCACATTCCGTTAGGTTTTGCCATATGATGAAGCACGCAGCCCGCCGTCTTCAGGCGATTTGGTGGCGTTTAACCTTTCTCGCCATCAGAGTTCTTGATCCCTTGCGAGCCCTCAGGCTCTTGGCCCTTTCCTACTGGGAGTTTAAACGCCGCCGGAGAAAGCTCTACCGCACCTTTGCGCTCATGCGAGATTTTCCGAAGATTGCGTCGACCGTAGAGCGGTGGGTATCGCACGGCGAGCTTCCGCGAAAGTTTGATAAATCCCCTCCAAAATTAAGCTGGGATCATTACGCGGATTTGGTAAAAAGGGCTTGTAAAAGGACAAGGCCTGCACCAGAGGTCCAGGAAAATCTGTCGGCCAAGGTGGAGCAGATTTTACTTTCTTTAATCGGCGGACACCCCAGCTTCCTCTACCTATGGCAAAGAATGCTTTTCCGTTGGCAATTCTCGCCGGAAGTCCAAAAAAATTCCTGGCTTCGGCCCACTTACCTGACACTTAGGCGGCAAGATCTTCACCTCCCCATTTCCAGCTTCAGTGGCTTGCTCACACTAAGTGTTTATGCGGCCGTGCGCTTTGTTGCTTCCTGCCGTCAATTGGGCCCATTGGCCACGCTCCAACAGATTGAACAGTTCCACTTGCGTCATTTCTGCCAGCTGCCGGTGCAAGTCTTCGATCACAATGGGGGCGATCGAGGAGAAATCTCCTGGGAGCCATTGCAACCAGGCGATCTTTTCGTGGCTGTGCTTAGTTTGAAGGCCATTCTCGACGCTCGGCGTGAATTAAACTGGATCTTGGCTAAATATCTCCGCCGTAGCTGGTGCCTCAGGCTTCTGGAGACAGGTTCGATAGACCGAATTAAGGTCGTCAATCTCCTTCGCGAGCATTTCCAGTATCAAGCGATCGATCCTTTAACAAAGCTTGCACCAGCGTGGGCGATTTTTCACCCGAATGCACCTTTCGATCCCAGCGTGTTGACGCCCGTACTGAGTATGCTTTCCGCTAAGCTACCCACGCCGTGGACAGAATGGCTTGCTTGGGAGCTAGCGTGGCGAGTTGCACAGTCTCACCCACAAGCAACCGGAATTGTGCTCACCCTAAAGAAGCTCGTGAAGGAAGGGGGGCGTGACGGTCTGCGATTTACTTTACAGGTGTTAACTAATGTCACAGCTTTGCTGTGTTTTGCGGCCCGAAAAGCCGTTAACGGAGGGCTAAATCTTAACCGTGATGTGGTGGTACTTATGGCAACTGCGCTCGTCGCGCTGGCTGCGATAAGGATGAAGAGGGTGGTACCGTGGGAGTCCTCGGCGAAGAACTGTCAAGCCGAACAGGCGGAGGGGAACCTCCTCTTAGAGCGCTCTGCTGCCTTCTTTCTCCGGCAGCTCAAGCTGCTTCTTAAATGGTTGATGAGTGGAGAAACTTCGCGGTTAGTTCAATCTGGCCTCTTTCTGGAATCGATTCTCTTAACCGCGAAAGAAGCGGGATTACAGCTCGACGATCTAGAGAAGACTCTGAGCAACTTAGCTTTTCGCAAGTTTCTTCAAGAATGGCTGACACATGCCGTTTGGATAGATCCCGAGATTCGCTTAGTGTTTACAAACTGGCGTCGCGGAGAAATCCAGCCCACCCGGCAAGAGCTCCGCCGGCATACACAGTTTGTGATTGACAGCTGGCTCCGAAGCGATAAGCCGGCTACCGAAAGTTCGAAGGGATCGGACCAACTCCCAAACGAACTCGTTGAGCTGCGCAAAACAGCGGCCAAGATCGCGACGTATGACCACCAGGTAGCTCTGATCTGTCGGCTGGCAGCAATCAAGGTGGTTTGTCGACTTCGGCAAAATCTTTTTAAAGGAGGAATATAATGCTTGGCGAGCTGTTACATTGCAATCCACACGATGTATACGATTTCTCTGCTCCTGAGATTGCGGACCGCATTCGGGGACTTTCGGAACGCGAAATGCTGGAGATCGTCTATCAGCGGGCATATGATCCCTGTCTCACCCGAATCGAAGCCTTGGGCACCGAGCTCAATAAGACCTTGGAGGGCAAAGAAGAAATTGTGCGACTCCTTCTTGCCTGCACGATAGCTCAGGTACCCATGATCCTCTTGGGACCGCCGGGTACGGCGAAGTCTTTACTTGTGCGACAGTTTTGTGCCCTTCTTGGCCTACGACCTCAGCACGAAAACATTGAGCTATTTGCAGAGCGGGTCCGGGAGTCGCTTACGAGCCAGGGCACTAGGGTTGGCTCGCTCGGCGTGGGACGACGCGGGCTCTTTGAGTATCTGCTGACGCGCTTCACCACGCCCGAGGAAATCATCGGACCAGTAAACATCGCTGCTCTTTTGCGTCTGTCTCTGTTCTATCGCGACCCGGAAGGCATGCTTCCTTCTGCGGAAATTGCATTCTTAGACGAGATCTTCAAAGCCAACAGTGCAATTTTGAACTCCCTGCTTGCCATCATCAACGAACGGATCTACTACAATGCTGGCCGGGTTTTCGATGTTCGCCTGGTGAATGTCTTCGGCGCCAGCAACGAGCCACCCGACGCCGAGGAACTCGCAGCTCTCTACGACCGCTTCCCGATTCGGGTGGTTAGTAAGCCCGTAGATGACAGCCAGGTCGACCAACTTCTTGATCGCTCGGTGCGATACCAATACTCTCAGGCGATGGATCATCACCCTGGACGGCATGACGGGGGAGGACCAAGTTACCCAGCGAGGGCTCCGGTCGCCTGTGTCAACGACTTCCGACTGCTTTTCAAAGTAATTCACGTGATGTACGGGGGCGTAGACCTATTTTCTGACCGCAGTGCTCAAGCCGGTTTTAGGTTTGGTGACGCTTTCATTACACTCTTCCGACAACTCCGCTGGGAGTTTGCCATAAGCGATCGAACTCCGGAACGCCTCGTTCGCGTGGCGCGGGCTTTAGCTCTGCTTAGTCGGCGCGACGTGCTCACCCCAGAAGAACTGTGTGTCTTTAAGTACTGTACCCCCGATATTGATTCTGCAGAGATATTGTCAGATATTGTGGATGAATATATTGCTGCTGTGGTTTAGCCGGGCTTTGATGATCAACTTTCGCACGAAATGGGTCGCTACCCATGGTGGAAGCTGCGGAGCACGATAACTGGATCTCCTATGCCGCAACAGCGGTGGATCCCATTGCCAAAACGTTGCATCAAAGGGCGGAGCGGCAGTGGTGGATTGCGCTTCGCGACCGCGGGTGGACGATGCCTAAGTATTTTGTTTTCGATTTAGGAGTCCTTCTCCTTCGTCCTCAAGCCGCATTACGGCTGGCGACACCCGTTTCCACATATCAGGAGGCCCTCGCCCAACTTGCTCAACATCCCCATTTTCGGAGTTGCGCACAAATTGTTCAGCAAGCAGCCGTAGGGCTTCAGGACGAGGCCGTTGTTGTCGGGATCCAAGCTTTAACACGGCAGCTGCGGAGGACCGTCGTTTCGATAGAGCCCTTGAGTTCGGCATCGTGCCATGCATCAGAAGTCGCCAACTTGTTAGGAAAGTCGTTGGTCGCAGCACTGAACGGTCCATCGGCGGAAAATTTTGTAACACCCATCGACGCCTTGGCAATCAAGGCGGCCAGCCGGATCTCTCAGGGACACAGATTGTTGGACTATGAGTTAATTGACGAATGTATTCGCGAAGCACCACCTCTCCCCGAACATGTGGTTCGCTGGCGCCGTATCCCAACTAAGATAATCGGCAAACGAGACCTCTCTCGGCAACCGGGGGATGGCGGCGGGTATACCGGCCTGCGCTGCCGAATCCCTCAAGACGAGTTGCACGACATTCTGCCTTCAGAATGGGCGCTCTTCGACTTCGACGAAGCTTTAGGGCTCGACAAACTTCTGAACCGACGCCCCCTCGTCCCCTTTAAAGAAGCCCCACATGATTTCATTCCATTTTTACGAGTCCTCATTGTCTTTATCATCGAGGAAGAAATCTTTCCGCCATCTAATCAGTCAAGAAGTGGAAATCCGAATTGGCCTCCAATACAGCAGCCATCGAAAGGGGGACTGAGCAAGGCACTCGTTTATCGCATGATTTACGACTTGGCGCATCAGGTGCCAGAGGACGAAATGTTAGTTGACATTGGCGTTTTCGTCAGGCCGTATCGGCGTAAGGTTCCTTCCATCTTCTCTTGTTTCCGACTTTTTGAAGTCCCCAAACATCAGGATCGCCTTCATCAATGCGTCTATTTTGATGATTTGGTGCCAGGGTATTTCCTGGTCAACAATTTAGGCACGTTTCAGTTGGGCAAAGTGCTGGGTGCGGCCGCTCCAAGCCCTGATCCCTATATCCTCCTTACCACAGCATCATCCGGGGCGGGATACGCTGCCACCTTTGCGGTAATTATCACTCCACAAGGGAATCTGCTTCATCTCTTGCCTAATTTCGCCGTGCCGCTACGCCCACCAGAAGCAGGCCGAAATACGGTGTTGGTGGCCGAAGCAAGAAGCAGAGACTATTTTGGTGTGGCCTCATTTCGTGACTTTGCACAGGTGCAGTGGCTGGCCGGGTCGGCTCTCACCGACGCTACCGAGCATGACGTCCGCGCCGCCTTGCTCAACTTAGTCTTTGGTCCTCAAAAGGGTGCTAACTCAGCCCACCGCCAAGCCGGGTTGGCTTGGCCTGCCCCCGGCATAAAAGACGAATAGCAAAACTAAGGGACTACCGGGGCGAACAGCTGTTTACATAAGACGGTGAGGATCTCCCGATAACTCGCACCTCGTCAGGAGTTTACAGAAATGGCAAGCCCCGAGGACTACCGTAGCCTCCTGGGCGAGCTGCAGAAGCTCACTGGAGATATCGAATATGCGATGGCCACGCAATTTGTCAACCCATTCGCCAACAAGGCAACAAGTTTCGGGGACTTGGAACTGGCCCATCACCTGCGCCAATGTCTGAATCTGCGCGACGCCATCCAGTGCGTACAAAGCCGACTACAACAGCTTTCTCCCTCTGCTACCGTTGAAAGCGAGCCCAAGACACAAGAAACAACTCTTTGGGCGCCCCAGGAGAAAGCGACCTCGCAGGCCAGGGCCTCGGCTGTGTCTACCTCCTACCCCGAGCTGGAGGATGAGCCAAGCTCTTTCTTAGAATTTGATTCGCTTGAGCGACTCCTCGAGTTTGTTGATGGATTGGTCACTGGGCAATTCCCTGTGGCCACTCGAAGCCAGATTGGTATTCGCGCCCCCCGAGATGGCAGAGGCCGCTGGGGCCTTCTCATCCCAACTGTTGATGAACCAGTGAGGAAGTTTGTCTCTCTTTTTGGTGGCCGCGAAGTGCCCGCATTGCCCGGAGGCCCTACCCTTTCACTTAATGACTGCTTAGAGCGGGTCCCTCTCAAAGGGCGGCGGAAACCTCCGGGCCATTTCTCCTCCCTATTCTTGGCTGTGACCAACGGCGATAAGAGAGAAGTAGAGAGAATCGCCCTTACGACTTATCAATCCTTCCCACAGGGACTTTATGTGGAATGCCAATTTTTTCCCGGCGTGACCCTCATAACGAAAATCCCAGGAATCTTGTTGTTCCTTACCGGGTTTCGAAGGGATCGTCGGGTAATTGACTGGGTGAACCGACTACCCCCAAATGTCCGTGCCTACTATCCGCTTGCCCCCACCGCGCAAAACATTTTTTACTGCCGATGGGGCTTTCGTCATCCTGTGGTTTCTCTTAGCCGTTTATACGATCCGCAGCAGGCTCGGTACATACTGATCGACCAAGGGGAGCACGGGTGGTTGAAGCTAAAAGAGGAAGATCTGCGAGGGGGAATGCACTCTGCACGCCAAATTTTTTCCGTAAAGTTCGATATGTCACTTCCCCACTCCCAGGTTTTCGAAGTCCAGCAGATGACGGCTCCCGTCGAGCTGCCGCTGCGCGCAATAAAGGCCAGAAGGGTGGTTGCGCAGCATGTTAGCCTTGCGCAACAAATCGATCGTTATCGTCGCGCTCTCACAGAACTGGAACGAAAATACGAAAAAACTCAGGATCTCCTGGGCGGTCAATGTCGGGTCGCTCTCGTGTTTTTCTCGGAGGGGCAGTCACTCCCTTCGGGACTCCGCACATTTCTTCAACGACCGTTTGCGGTGCTAAGCCAATTTGGCTATGTGTACCTTCCTTCCCCACGTCCGCATGCCCCAGGGCGGCACATCCTTATCAGCCAAGTGCCGCTCGAGCTGTCTGAAATCTTGTCTGCTGGCGCGGACGAAATTTTCCTTCAAGATCCCCGCTGGCAAGGGTGGGGAATCAACATCTTCTGCGAAAGCCGCTTAGAGCTGATCCCCAGGCTCGACGATCCGGCCATGGCACAAACATTACTGGAGTACTTAAATCAAGGAGCCGAGGGGCCTATCGACTGCTGGCTCATCACCGGAGTCAATATCGATGGTCAAGCCGAGAATGCGGAATCGTACTTAATCGCTGTAGGTATTACTCACGGAAGTGTGGTCCCTCTTCCTGAGGCACTCCGCCTCGTTAACATCCATAGCCACGTGTTGATGCAATCTGGGATTGAGGAAACCCTTAAACAAATCGTCGACCACATAGATGCCAACATCGCCGCGACAGCGGGAAAAGTCCAGGGCGTTTACGAAACCATCGGATGTGATCTTAACGCCCATCTCACCAAGGCCTTGGAGGATTGGGTGCAGCTACACAACCGGATCCAAACTCTCAGTCAGGGCATTAAGGCCGCAGAACGAGAGGTCAAGAAAATAGAGGAGATTACCTCCTACTTGGCCCCAAGCTGGGAGCATTATGTTAGGGCGGTTATGGACCTTCATCTCACCCTCTGTCAAAAAAGGATTACGCTTTTTGATCAGTTGCAAACTAATTTAGACACATTTAAGGCGGAGAGAGCGAAGGCTGAATTAGCACTACGCTCTGCGCAAGAAGAAATTGCCACGGCACTTGCCACCGTTAATCAGGGCCGTGCGGAGATTCAAAACCTGACCGACGAACTGGCAAAGTCTACTCGCGAACTGCAAGAGAAATTCCGGAATTTTGTCGCTGCAAGGCGGAAAATGGAAATCCAAGTTCCAAAGCTGAAGCAACTTGAGACCACGCTAGAGTCGCAGGCCCGGGGCCTTCAGCAGCAGTGGCAGCGGGTAATAGCCAGGATTAGCCACAAGGTTCGTGACGCAGCGGCAAGGCTGCAATCTGCCACAGCAACGGTGGAGGCTCTCGAGCGTGTTTTCCATGGGGTAAAACAGCTTAGCGACCAAGTAGCACAACTTAAGATGCAAACAGCCACAGCGGAGCAACTTTTAAAGGAGCTGCTTGCCACTCGGGCTAAGCTTTCCGACGAAATAATCGCTCTTAAGAAATTGCAACAAAAGTATCAGCATGGAAAACAACGTGCAGAGGCCGACATTCAAGCCTTAACGGCGGAAAGACAACATCTGACCTCAGAGATAAAGAAGACGCAGGAAAACCTAAAAGCGATTGAAAAACAAAAGGAGTCGCTGGAAGCAGAAAAGCAGGCGCTTGAGGCACAACATGTCTCACTTCAAAGAGAAAAAGACGCAATCGAAAAGGAAAGGTCCGATCTGCAGCAGCAAATTCTCAGATTGAGGACGGAGATAAGAGAATTAGATAGACAGGCCCGACTGATCCAGTTAGAGACGCCGGGGCTTCGCGAGGCGGTCCTTCAGCTCAACGAACACTTCAAGCAATTACAAATAGCAGCTCGGTCGGTTGGGAGGGAAAGCCAACAATTTGTAGCGGACGTTCGCCAGCTTCTGCGCGAACTTCAGAGTCGCCCGAACGATCAAAATGCTGCGCGCATTCAACAACTGCTCTGGCGTGTTTTGCTTAATGCGCCTTACGGTTTCTATCCCAGTGAGATGCATGAGTTCCACCCTCAAAGGTCGAACGACGCGCCACAAGAAAGACCCGACACTCCGGCAGCGGAAGGGCCTTTGGTCGGACCGAGCGCTCGATGAAGAACGAGGGTGAGCCAAGTAGGCATGTCCCTAAAACAGCCGAAATAAATTGCCTATGCTTACTAACCTTTTTTCGTAGCAACCGAGCGGCGGCATTAAAACCGGCAATTCAAGTTGTAAACGCATTTGGGTGGCAACTAGGGACTTAATCGCCAAGGCCAGCATATCGCCATGACAGCTTTCTGGAATTTGTCAACGCTGCCGCAAGCTTCCTCTTCCCTTCCGCAGCAAAGGGATACCGAGCACTCTGCCGTCTCGCCACCTGGGAGTGACGCCCGGCTTGAGCTTCTAGAAGAAATCCTGACGCGGGCGCAGGCGAAAATTGGAGAATTAGCAGTTTCCTGGGAACGTATTTTCCAAACAATCAGCAGGGAAGTGCAAAACACTAGCCAAAATTTACAAGCGGACCAAAAGTTGGTGCGCACGGAGCTTCGGCTTTTTGTTTCCAGGATACGCGTGATCCTCCGCAAGCTTTATGTCTGGCGAAGGAGGAATCGTCGAGGGGGACCCCGATAGGAGGACTAGCGTTAGAGATCAAATGGCTGGCACAGGAGCTTGACTTTTTTGTTCTGCACCCTTGCGCCGTTGGATGCGGTAGGAGAGTAAACGATAACGCTTGGTGCTTCGTTTTCCGGAGAACCTTGATCCGAGGAAGAAAACACCCGAGGTAGTCCAACAAATTCATTTCGGGAAAGGAGTCACCTCATGATTTGGCGGATTGGGCGACTTTTCCGTAAGCTGTTTGCTCGTCTTTATATGCTACCCGTGGCCTGTTGGTTCCGCGTTTTTACGGCGTGTCTCTCCGCCGGGATGTGGAGTCGACGGATCTGCCGATTGGCTTTTTTGTGGGAAAAAAACAAGGCTTCTGAATTACCTCTTCTTGCTGAAACCAACGCCGAGGTGCGACGTCAAAGTGCGCAAATACGACGTCGGCAAACAGATGCGGAACGAGCTTCCGCCCAGGCCCGCATCCTTGCCAGTCGCGCGCGACTTCCACGCGGGCCGAACCTTTCCCCAACCAGCGTTGTGGAAAATGTTTTAGCACTCGAAAGGCTGGTTGAAGAATTGAAGGAAGGGGCAGAAGAACTTGCCAAAAGGTTGGATGACCTAACAAAACGCTCGGCCTCGCTGCTGGATTAGAGGGTAATGAAAGCCCCGGGGAAAAAGTCACACGTCCAAGAAGTGTGGCTGTGGGCGAGGCAGCATCAGGCCGCATCACTCAAGGGAATTGCAGCCAAGTGTTTGTTTACGAAACGACCTTTGGATGTGAAAAAATAGAGAGCATGGAAAAAGGTTTATGAGGGAATAGCTGGGGGGAGCCTTAAGAGATGGAAAGTTCGCGACCTCCAACCTCCTGGCGAATTCATGGTGCGGCATTCCTCGCGGTGGTGGTCATTACATCCTCGGCGGCTCTGACTATTTCGTCAATCGGTCCGCACCACCTATTCGGCCGGAGCTGGGTGGGTGAGTTCCACGATAAGGTTCTTTTGCCCTTAGTGCTCGAACGTCCACTTACTGACCTAAAATGGCTAATCTATCTGGCTGGCGGGCTAAGTGTCCTTATTGTTCTTTGGCCTCACCGCAGTTGGTATATGCTAATTGCCCTTTGTGCCAGTGGTTTTGTCCTGCTTTGGCTATGCCTTTACCACATGTGGTATCATCGACCGGTCTGTTTTGTGGCGCTTGCTGTGGTACTAACATATGCCGGATCGCGCTTCTATTGGTCCGTGGTTGTTCGCCTTGTTCCGATTTTGGGCCGACGCATCTTTGTGACATTGGAACGCGTCGTAGAAGCCACCTACCAAATAGCGGAAAATCCGACCACGGAAACGCTCAAAGAACTCCCAGGGCCACCCACACAGGCATCTCGGCGACCGCTTGTAGAGCTTTATTTCGACGCCATTCGGGCAGTCACATTGCCGGCCAAGAGCACACGACACAAAGCCCCTACACTGGACTTATGGGACCGCTCTGGTTTGATGCCTTTCGAGTCGCAGGGAATATGGGGACGTTTATTTACGGCACTTGCCGCTTGGTATCGTACCCATCGTCTGGAAAGTTCTGGTCAATTCCGCGTGTGGCCAGCATTAGGTCTGACTGGTGCCCGTCTGCTTTACGGCCGAGTACGCCCTGCCTCCTTGGATACGCCGTGGCTAGAAGAGATCCTGGATGCCACCGAGCGACGGCTTTTTAGCCAAGAGCTCGAAGCGCAGAACGATTCCAATCTTTGGCTGAGGCTATTTTACCGCTGGGTTACATCGGTGGAGCTACTTATCGAATATCACTTATTCGATCCACCGCAACTGGCCGAAAACCAGACAAAACTTGCGTGGGCCATCGAAAAATACGACGAGATCTCTCGGGTAGGCTTGATTGCCCAAGTAGCGGCTTGGAACTTTTGCGACGAAAAATCCGCAACAAACCTTTGGGAAGAGATCGGCAAGACCCGAGCTGGGGCCATCCGCCGCTGCCTGCAATTGCGCCAATACACCGGTTTGAGCCAGCTGTTGCCCGGCAGCCTCGAGAGCCCGGAGAAGCTTGTCGAGCGAATACGCCAGTTTCCGCCAGCTTACCAATCCCAGGCCTTGGCTTACGCAATAGGTTTGATCCAAATCGATTGCTACCTTCACCCTACTAAGGACACCCGTCGGCTTGCGCAGGATGTATTAGCCCTTGTTATAGGCTTAGAACACTCGACCTGCCGGCCGACACGGGCACTGCTCTGGAAAGTCGTCGAGCTAGCTTGCGATCTGCATGACTTTCGCATCGCTCAAGAAATCTTAGTCCGCCCGAAATTACGCACCGATTCCGAGCTGAAACCCCGCGCGGGGCTATCTCTGTGTCGCAATTCAGCAGTTGCGGACCTTTTGGAAGGGCATATCGCCTGGTTTTTAGCAACCCACGTAGAGGATCCTGCAGTTCGTGTACAAGCCTACCGTCACGCATTCACAGCCTTTTGTGCAGCAGGAATGTCGCATGCGCGACGATTTTACGAGCGATTAAAGCACCTTACCGAGGGGAGGAAAGCAACACCAACGGCTGGCTACTAAGGCGCCACAGTTCAAGCAGGAAAGGGGGAAGATGGCCCTGGGAAAGCGCGGAGAGAGCTTCGGCCAATGCTCAACTTTTGAGAACGTAAAAAATTCAAGCCCAGAATTATCTTACAACCTCTCACCCAGCCCATAGGTCCCAGGGATGGCGCCAAAAAATTAAAGGTTTGAAGTCTAGTTCCGGCAAAAGCACGTAATCGCTCCGCCAAAGGGGGCCAAGGGACGCGGCACTTGTGTACTTTCTTGGGTCATTAAATATTCCACCCTGGGCTACTGCGGAAGGTTGATAAAAAAATGACCTAAAAAGGTTTTACGCCGCCTATCCTCAGGCGTTTCTTGACGCGGGGTCAACATGATCTGAGATGACAGACGGGTTTGGGAGCCACGGCCATGCTGGAGATCTTGGCTGAAGAGTTTGAGGTCCCGCAACAAAGTGCTTCGGCACCCGAGTATCGTCCGAAGTACACACCGGTGCAGGATGAGCGGCGCCCGCCGAGCATCTTTGTCAAATTCTGGTTGCTGGTGACGCTTGTTCTGTTGATGGTGCCCGGCGGACTCATGTGGTATGCCTATGTGCTGTCGCCTATCCGCGAGCTGCCCGACTACCGTTGGACTACTAACTACCGCGAGTCGCATCCCACAATAGCAGTGGAGGCGCCGGCTACCGATGCCGGGCACTTTTGGATAGGGAGTCGACATGGCGGTATCCTCCGCTTCGACCGTGCGACCCACATGTGGCATCAAGCCTTGACTCGCGAAAGTACCCGGGGTTCTCTGCTAAGCGATGACGTAAATTATCTTCAGCTGGCAAGTGGGGGCCGACACTCGTGGGTAACTTTTGTGTGCGAAGAGAATCTACGCCGAGGCTTGACTTTTGCTGACTGGTCTCGAAGTCATGAGAATCCAAAGTTCTGGCAATTTCCTTTTCTTGATTTTTCCCATCTAGGCATTGATACCGGCAATACCTTGACCAGCGTGGCTCAAGGATTCCGGCCCGATGAGCTAATTATCGGGAGTTCTCGCTCCGGCGTGGGCATTTACCATCTTCCCACGCGACGATGGGTTTCTCACATCACTGCCGAAAGCGGTGAAATTGCTGACAACCGCGTGCACGATCTTTATCGGTGGTCAAACCGAATTCTCGTAGCCCACGAAGTCGGCATTGACATTTGTTGTGAAAAAGATGGCAAATGGACTAAGCTGGCCACCATCTCTGGGCTAGCAAGTAAGGGTGTCCATCGCATCTACCCTCGCGTCGAAAAACCCAATGAAATCGAGCTTTGGTGCGTCACTGTCGGGCAAGGGCTAGTAGCGTTGACAATTGGGTCCGAGGGGAGCCTTATCGAAAAAAAAGTGCTCGTCTCCGAGCGTAATGTTCCCGGCCTTACTGCCGAGCTCTGTCGCATGGCCGATTATCATCCCAAAGCAGACCTTTTGTGGGTGGGATTCCAGCAGGGGGATGGATTGGGGTTGGCCCGCTACTTCTTCTCTACCCACGACTGGGTGGGCACCGCTGGGCCTCTGCCCACAAGGGACATACGCTGTCTGTTTGCCGAAGAAAAAGGTTCTGCACTACTCGGTACAGGGCAGGGGCTATGGCAGGTTTGGGATAGTGGCGGAACCAGTCTCCCAGTTTCTTTTAGGGGACTAAAAAGTGAGGACGTCCGGGAAATCGCCGCTAACTCTTCTTGGGTTTGGGCGCGCTCGCAACTGCAGCCCATGGCAGGGTCGGTGCCACGCCGTATTCGGCTTACGCACAATCGACCGCCAAGCCAAGACGAACTTTGGGTGTGGCAAGACTTAATTGGTCCAAGACGATTCCCAGAGTTGACTGAAGATGAGCTTACAGCTGCCTCGCGAATTCCGGGCACATCGGACTACTATTTTGGCACTCGAAGCAAAGGAATCGGACAGTGGCATGGCACCTCTCATGAGCCGTCGCAAGCTTTTAATCCGGCGGACAATGGATGCCCTACAGGTGTTGTTGACTTAGCAAGCTTAAGCTCCCGGCATGTGGTTGCGGTCACTATCGCAGGAGAAATTGCCCAATATGATGGCAGCGATTGGCGGATGTTATTTACTCCCACCGCATTCGCAGGACGGGTGAAAGATATTGTGACGGCGGCTGCGGCAGGTTCCTCGCTCGTAGTGGCCACATCTTCCGGGTTAGCTATCTATGACATGTCCACTCAGCGGTGGAAAGAGCTGCCGGCTATTGAAAAAATCGTTCAACTTCATTGCACTAAAAGTGAGTTATGGGCGCGAACGGATGAGAACAAGCTCTACGTATTTCCCACATCGGAGCTGTCAACGGGCCGCTGGAAACACGTAGCCGACAATGTAATCGCCCTACGGGGAACGGAAGAGCTTCTGGTGGCTGTGATCCAGCCACCTCATTCGCCAGCTCATCTCTTCCTGGCCCAAGCTGGTCACTTGTCCTTACAGCCTCTCTTTATTCCTCAGCCAATATCCGACGCGCCTCCGACATGGGATGCCTGTTGCGCCTTCGGCGCGGACTTGTACGTGGCCTTTACTGACCAACGCCTGGCCCGATACAGTTTGTCCACGCATTCTTGGGAGGAAATCGATTGGCCCCCTCTGTCCGCCAGACCACGGAAGCTTGAAGTTACCGAAAGTGGTTTATGGGTCCTCAGCGAAGACGGCGAGTTATGGCTTTGGAACAGGAACCGCCGATTCTGGATCGAACCAGCAATAGCCTCGCATGTGGAGTCCATTGCCGCCGATGCTCACGGGCTCCTGGTGCTTCGCCGGTTACCGGAAGAGTTGAATGACCGTGCACGCCTCCTCCGTATTGTTGATCAGGAAAATCAGCTGGTATTGATTGGGGCCCCACTCTCCGGTGGAATTTCTTCGGTCTCGGCAGCGCAGGAGTTCAGCGAAAGCCTCTTTCTAGGTGGGCCGGAAGGGATCCACCGGTTTCGTCAACGGGACCATGACTGGAAAAGCTTCCGTTTAGAGCCCGGTCAAACGTGTGTGGCATTTGCCCCCACAGGAAGTTTCTTGTACAGCTTGGCCACGCAGCCGGGGAAAGAGGCTGGGGAAGTATGGGTCTATCGCCTTAGGGAGGACGACTTCCTGCCTGTGAAAGACCCCGAAAACCCTGAGAAAACACTGCAGGCCCAACGTTTGGCAGGAGATGGAAAACGCTGGATGGCATTCTTCGCTCAGGGTCGTGGTATCCGAGGCATTAGTGACGACGAGTCCCCTTCTGCCCGATTGTTCCTCGCGAGCTCGGATAGTGGCCTCCGCGATCGGAAGGTCAGCGCTGCGGCTGAGAGAGACCAAGATCTATTCCTTGGTACGGAACAAGGCACCCTGCACATCTATGCTCGGCAGCAATCTGGTCCTCCGGTGTGGCAGTTTGTTAGTCTCCCCCTAACGGAGACGGGCACTCGCACGCCAGAGGGCCACAAAGTGCGAAAAATTCTGTCGCTTTCCTCAAGCGATCTAGTGGTCGTGCTCAACAAAGAGGTGCAACTCCTTAACTCTCGTGAGGGTCAGTGGCGATTTGTCCGTCGGCTAGTTTCCGAGGCTGAGCGGTGCGACGCTTGGGAGGCTGGCGATGGCCGAATTTTGGCAGCGGTAACCACAAGACCGACTGACGCGCAGGCAGGGTGTTACTCCGAGGTATTTGAAGAAGCGATTTCATCAACCTCTGAGCGGAAACCGCTCTTGGGACCACCTATGCAAAGTAGTAGCAGCACCTCCGGGACGATTGCGGTAGCAGAATGGGTGACACCCGAGGATTTGTGGATTTTCCGCGCCGCTGCGGATGGCCAGCTGTGGCAATACTCTCTGCTTCGCCGCGGGTGGTGGAAGCAATCACCGGAACAAGTAGAAATCTTTCACGAGGGCGCCGGCACCCTTTGGGCCTACGCGCCCGAGAGAATGACGCTATACCGCCTCGCAGGTTCAGAGTCCCCGAGTTGGCAAGTACTGGGCCATCCCCAGCAAACTGCCGATTTCGTAGGTGATGCCACAAGCGTGCTCGTCCGCACATCCTCCGGCCAGATTGAACTTATTTCCGTCGTTGGCGGATCGCAAGTTAGTCGCTCCATACTGCTCGCACCACCGCCTCCCGAGTTTCGCGGGCAACAATTTCGGGTTGCTGCTTTAGCCGAGATTGAGGACAGTCTTTTCTGCTCTTTCGAGGATGCAGGAACCTTCTCTTATGACCTGTCCCAACACCGCTGGCAACAAAAGTTGAATCGCGTCCGACGGTTTGTTCGAAGGGGGGGACCGTCCCCAGAGCTATTTGCGTTAACTAAAGACGGCAGTCTCCATCGTTGGCGCGATGCGACTGGTTCGTTTGAGCAAGTCCAAACTCCGGCAGGTGTCCAAGACGTAACAACAGTTGATGAAAGTTTAGTAATTCTCACTTCGGAGGGGGGCCTTTTAGCAAGCGAAGCCGACGGCCAATGGTATCCCCTGTTGGATCCCACGGGTCGACTCCGCGTTCCCGCATGGTCTCCGATTGGAGCCGCCACGGAATGGCATAACATGTTGATACTGGCACTTGAAGAAGGTGATCGTACCCGAGTGGTCACCTTCGACTCGGGAACCCTTGCATGGCGGGCAACCGAAGCAGTAAATGGCCGACCCGAACGGTTTGTCCTCGCTGGCGATCGCCTTCTTCTAATAGCTCTTACCCCTTCGCAGGCAAGAGCTCTTTACGAAGTCGATATACCTAACCAAAAGCTCGTGCCCCTCGGAGGTCCTTTGCGAGCTTTAAACGGCAATCACAACGAACTGTGGGCGCTTCGTGCGGACGGAGCCGTTCTTCGTCTCCGGGCGCACGAGCCTACCTTCAACGTCGAAAGTGCCAATCTTCAGCTCGGCCTCCCTGTGTCTGCACAAGTGGGCATCAGTTGCGCCGCCGCAATTGAGCGGCACCTAATGGTGGCCTTGAGCGATGGCTCCGTGTGGCATCGCACAGAGGGTATCCTCGGTTGGCGAAAACTCCTTGAGCCGGCCGGTGTTCCCCGCTTCCGCAGGCAGCTTGTGCGAATTGGCAACCTTCTCGTAACCAGTGAGCCGGACGGTACCCTACTCGCATTTGACCCACAGACGAACGGCTACCGGCCACTGAAGAGCACGGAGGCCTTGTCGTTTCCCAAGCAGCCTGAGGCCCTGTGGGAAATCGACCCTCAAGGGACTAAAGTACGGGTCCGCCGGTCCGGTTCAGCTACATGGGCCGATCTAACTTCGGGAAAGCTTCCGGAGGATGATTTTGTCGACATCTCTGTCAACACAGAGTACATATTTTTGTTGACTGCTGCTGGCACGATCCGGGTCTTCGAGCGAAATGGCTGGCGCGAGGTGGCACTACCGCAAGGGCAAATGCCTCAGGCTATTTTCGCCCGGCCTTCGCCATTCGAACACAAGGGTACTTGCTTCGTAACTGCTGAAAACCCTCAAGGATCGTGGCTAACGAATAGACCAGGAATAAAGCTGGAGATTCGATGCCAACCTTCGGAAAAACGCCCCCTAAGCGGTCCCCTATACGCTTATAGCCGTAGTGGTCAAAGCGGAGTTGGGTGGCAGTGGGCGAGCGGGATACTAAGCATTGAATCCCATCTCCTGGTGTCAACACCGGCAGGCGCAATCATCTTCGCACGTTCCGCCGGGCGACTTGTACCCGCAAGCTACCATCAAGGCCCCACTTCGGCGGGTGAGGGTCCCGCGCTTGATCCTGGTCCCCCAGCCACCATTTCTTGGCCTGGCGGACCGCGCTTAGTCTGGGATAGCATTAGCGCCTCTCTTCGACCGGCAACATCCGATGAGCAGCAATTATCCCCACCTCCTCAACCTTTAGCCGATCTTTTGCGCAACAGTGTGCTGGGCCCCCGTTGGGCCATAGAGGATGCAGCCCAGACTCTCACACTTTCCATGATGACAGCATCTGGCGAGCGGTGCCCCGTCCACCTAGATTCACAAGGTTTTGGTTTCGACCTGATCGGAGGTATGGCTTTAACGCAGACAGAAATTGTGTTTTACACCCGCGATGGGACGGTCCGTTATGACCGGGCGACGGGAGTTGGAATACCCCAACAAATTGAAACAGGCGAGGCTGTTCCCCTCCAGGCCCTCGAGGCTCAATGCCGAACCATTGAAGCACCTCCCGGCGCGGCACTTGCCCTACTGGGAAGAATGCCCAAAGTGGCGTGGGTTCTGCAAGGCGGCAGGTGGTCTCAGGTAGCCGCGGCTCAACTTGCTCCCAACCGGCCACGTCCTCTGTGGGAGGGAAAATATTGCCGGTGGAGAAGCGATGCGGAAATCCATCTGACCATCCCCGGAAAAAATCCATCCCGTGAGCTGTCGAAGACCATCACTACAGGCCTCGATTTAAGCTGTGGACGCCTTCATGTTGACCAGTGGACGGCGATTGTGGCATACCACGGAGGAATCTGGGCAATCACCCGCGCTGGAGTTATTCGAATCAATCCCGCGGGCTATGCAGAAATCTCCCTTCCACAAGATTCTCCCTACAACTGGCAGGCCGGCGGAACGTTCGAGCTGTTAACTGAGGACTCTAAGACGACCTGGCTGGTGATGGCTCTTCAGCGTGCGGACTCTCAGAAACAGGAACTTTTGGTGTGGGACCAAAGTCGATGGCGGCCACTCTCCGAAGATGAACCCCTCTATAAACTATATGAACAACGCTCAGAGCTTCTACTTCAAGGTGGGCAATGGCGTGTGCGACGCTCGCAAATAAATGGCGTTCCCATCAGAACATTGGAACGCCATTGGCCCTGGCAAGAATCGGGGAGGTTTCTTTCGGTTTCCATCGATCCTCGGCATCCGCGATATCCGGACGTTTTTGACTACGAGCGAGTCAACGACGTCACTTTCTTCCAGGGCCAGCTTTGGGTCGCTAGCGATGCTGGCGTTCTCCGCGTCAGCGTGCCTGGTGCCGTCATTGTAGACGTTTCGCCTTCTCCATCCGGTGATCCCGTGGAGCGGATTTGCGTGCGAGACGGTAAGCTCTTCATCCAAGCCAACGGTATTTTCCAATGGGATCAAGCCGCCGGAAAATGGATACCCACTAACGGCGAAGATCCCTTTGCCGAACAACATACGCTGTGGGAATCACGAAGATGGAAGGTCACCGCACAGCCGGAAACCGAAATTTGGCACCGGTTGGCTGGGGGAGATCAGACTTTGACACGGGTCGCAATTGTGCAGGACCCACAAGGCGGATTTCGATTCGACTTTGACGTGGTGACCACGTGTCAGGGTGAAAAAGACTCAGTGTTCTTATTGTCCAAACGGGGCGTTATCGAACGCCGATTTTCTCAACCGGATGAGCTCCTTCCTGTGCCACTGACAGGCGGAAGGGTGACAGACGAGTCAACGAAATTATTCTCCGTGGGCCCAAAGGAAACCGAAAGGCTCGTGATTGAGCATCAAGGAGTGTTTTACACGAGGGAAAGCGCCGGGAAGCTCTGGCGTCAAGCCGACGAGGGCACGAGGAAGTGGATTATAGCCACGCACAGACGATATGAGACTTGGAGTTTGTCCTGGTTTGTGGAATCGCGTCAAGTGGGGGGAAAGGTGAAAGTACGCTTCGCCGATGATAGGGCTTATAAATCTACAGACTTCCTGGCCCCTGCGGGGCTCTTCGACTTTGACCTTGTCAATGACCTAGCGGTACTCCCGGCAGGCCCAGGCGGACATTTGGTCATGTTGGCGACCCAGGGCGGAATAGTTGATGTTGCACCCAAAGAGGGATGGCGGCGCCGATATGCCAGTCTTGAAGAGGATGGCATACCTCATGCGCGTGTGACAGGGCTCGCCGGTTCAACTCGGGCGAGGCTGGTGGCCAAAGTCGCGTTGGCCGGACCAGAGCCGACGGCAAAATATTACGAGTTTCAAGCCCCCGAGGCCCGATGGGTACTCCTGCCCTCGAGTCCCCCTGCTGAAGACGTGTACAGAAGGCTTCGCTGTATGCTTTTTAACAATCCAAGCGGTTGGACAGCCGCCGACCTTGCTGCTTACAGACTTCTTGGCGGACACGTCCCCTCCACCTATGAAGCACCGTTGACGATTACTTGGGGAAATCAACCGGTATGGTTGGTGGATACTACCGATGGCGTTGCTTTCGCTCACGACGTCCGGCATTCCGTAGAAAGCCATGACGGCTCCTTGTGGGTTGCCACCGACGGAGGAATCGTTAGATGGTTCTTCCCTCCAGAAAGCTCCCAACAGCGGCCGAGCAGTAGCGATCTTGAGATCTTTGCTGCCGACTTTATAGAGCGGTGGGACTTTTTCGCCCCGGCATCGCCGCCTGCGCTGGGCCTCATAAAATATGTGGAACCTGCGAAGGCACTCGTCACTTTAGGCATAAAGGGTGTACCCAGTGGCGAAAAAGCCGGCGAATATGATCCTTTCCGCGGCTTTAGATGGGATCCAAACCAAAAGGCGTTTCGTAGGACCACACCGGACGAAGCACGACACGCCCAAACTATTGTGGACGACGGATTTTGGTTTTGGCGCAAAGACGGCCTCCGGCAGGTAACGGTGGGATTTCATGCGGGTCGGGCGGAAATTCCGCGCAACTACACTTTTATTCAGGATGGAACCTTCCGCTTTTACGATCCAACCCCGCCGAGTCCAGCCTTTCCTCGTCTTCGTTCGATTCTGAGCATCCAGGGCCAGCTCTTTGTGGCCACCGCTGGCGGGATCATGGTCTTCAATGGAGGAGACAGTTACCCGGCAAAACTTTATGCCATGGGTGATACACCTGACGGAGGCCGAAAACTATCGTTAGAACGGCCACTAGGAATGTTCTATCACGTGGTCACGGGCCGGGTTTTCGTTGTATGCAACGACGACCAAAACCCTGGAAGTGCCCCCCTCCTCTTTCTCTTTGAGCCTGGTCACCCTCACCAGAAGCGGCCAGATCGCTGGGTACTCTTCTCCGGGTCAGATCCGTTTCAAGATGCCGACCTCCTTGTCAACAACGAGCTTCTTATGTGGCGGCAGTTAACAACGGGAGCCCGGGTGGAGCTGAAAAACACAGACCTCCTGCCTGACACACCGTACCAGCTATTTCATGATGGAAAGTTTGCTTTCGATTACGTAGTGGCTATTGCCCCCGTTGGACAAACGGTTTGGGCTGCTACGGCAGGAGGCGCGGTGGAATTCGGCACTACGGACCGCCGTATCCGCCGGATCTTTGCGCAATGTTTTGGCATCGGTCCCGAAAGACAACTCCCCGATGTACGAGAAGTTGTCGCTTCGCCGTTAACTCCAAGTGATCGTGAAAAAGAGCTCTATGCACGAACGGGTAGTAAGGAAGCATTTCGCTTCGAAGTTGGCCCACCAGGGGAATTAGGACGTTGGATACCCGTTAGCGGCGAGATTGCCGAGCAGATCTTTGACGCCGCCTATCGCAAGGCCACTTTGGCCCCGGACTTTTGGAGTTGGGTCCAACCCCCGGATGGCATATATGTGGAGCTGCAGCGCACGGACCCACCAAAACTCCGATGCGGCCGGAGCACCCCGGAGGCCCACGTGCCGCTCATGAGCCGCGGCAGATTCATTTGGGACGACCTGCGAGAAGCCGTGCTAGTAGAAGACGAGCTGCTCGTCGCCACCCCCGCTGGGATATGCGTGTACGCGATTGACCTTCCCGCCCAAAAGGCCCAGTTTCAAATGCTTTACGGAGCCATTGATACCGGCCACGGGAACAACATCCCGATGACAGGGATCGAAAGACTTGTAAACGAAGGAACCGAGCTGGCGGCATGGAATGATTCCCATGTATTTCGTGGGACTCGCACTTCCTCGGGATGGCAATGGGAGCTCGATTCCTCGCGACGACCTGCGGAAATGAGCCATACCCGCCGCTGGGTCACCTCGGCAGGCCAGTGGAAATTGGTAGCCGACACGGACGGTCGAGGACTCACCGTCACTTTCTCCCCAAGTTTCGAGGGAGGTAAATCACACACGGTTCTTCATGCGCCATGGATCGGTGTGCGTGGGTATGAGATTGCCCGTGCGGTATTCTATTCCCAAGGGGTTCTCGTCCCCGGTCCAAAAGGTGTGCTGTGGATAGATTTGGAATTTGCCAAACGTCAGCGGATGTGGCGATATCCTGCCTTAGCAGCCACGATGGGATGCAGCCTGTTGTTCCTCATCGTTTTCGCACCTGCCTTCGGCAAGAAACGGAAATTCGCTTTTCATAACTAAGCGAGCTTTGCCGACTAAGGCGAAGGACAAGGAACGACGCGAATGGCTTTCCTTGGCTCAACCGGGCAACCAATCTCACAGGCGCCGCAGCCGGTGCATCTGGCGGGGTTAACCACCGGCAAAACACTATAAGTTTCTTCCGTAAACTGAAGACGAATTGCCTGTGTGGGACAGTGAGCCCGGCAGAACCCGCATTCTCGCTCGTCAGCCAACAGGCAGATCTCTCCTTCAACCACAGCCCGCCCAATTGGCCGCTCAAATTTATCTGGAATCTGCTTAAGTTCGATCGCCCCAGTGGGGCATACCTTCCCGCATTGAAGGCAGGACGGCGGGCACATCTCTTGCTTAAAGAGGACCACCGGCGCGGCCAACCCGGACCAACTGGCCCAAGACAAGTCCGGAACTAGGATGCCCGCCGGACAAACTCGTAAACAGTTGCCACAACGGACACACAAACTCAAAAATCGCAACTCGGAAGGTGGCGCGCCTGGAGGCCGAAGATGTCTTCGTGGTGCCAAAGAAGACCACCACGGCACAAAGCTCCACAGGCTTCCTGCCGCCATGCCCACGATTATCCGACGGGGTATCTTCGCCGCTGTAAATTCGGCTCGGTAGTCGAAGGGATTAGAAGGCCCGCCTGCCCCGGTGACATCCGCGGCGGGAACTTCCTGCTTCCCAAACCTCATCGAACGGAAAACCACCCGTTGCAAACTCGCTCCCAGAAACTTAAATAGCCCATGCCCAACTTTTTGAAGTCCCCCCAGGGGACAAAGGCCTCGGCACCACAGTCCTACACCAAAAAAGCTGAAAGCAAAGGCCACAAGCAAAGGAAGAAAAAGCGCGGTACCCCCAACCCCGGCCACCGTCGTGGCCTGCCATCCACTTCCGAAAATAGCAAGTGGATCAAGCCATAACAGTAGTGGCGTACCCGCGGCAATGGTCAGGCCGATCGCTGTGCCCAGTATTTGACCTACAGGCCACGCCGATTGCCCCGGAAGTCCCACTTTCTTACCGGCCCGAGACACAAGCTCGTTACAAGTCCCTAGCGGGCAGATCCAGCGACAAAACCATCGCTTCCGCCAAAGACTTATCAGTCCCAGGAAGGCTCCAAGAGCAACTACAGCCTCCCAGCCACTCGTCCTCCACTTCGCGAAGGCAAGAAGCGGGCTTATCCCGCTCGGCAGTGTCCCCCACCAGCATCCCCTGCCTATTCCGAAGACTACAATCGACAGGGCGAAAACCAACACGATCCCACGGACAAAATGCCGCCAGCCACGTCTGGTTAGGCGAAAGCGAATTTTCAGATTCATAAATATCTGAAACCGTTCCACCCGCAAGCTACTTGCCCGGTGCTATGCCAGGGAGGCTTCAAAGTACTACCCCAAGTAAGCCCCTTGTTCTTTAAGGATTTTCTGAACTTTGCGGACATCGACATCGCGTGGCCGCACCCGATCTAATGCAGCGACAGCGGCAGCCACCCCTGCCGCGTGTCCCGTGGCGAAGCAATTTGGGATGAGGCGGACCAAGTCGGCCATTTGCATTTCAGCACTAATGCAGCGACCTGCGGCCAGAATGTTGTCAACTTTCTGAGGAACCAAGGCCCCGTACGGCACTTGCCACTCGCCATGCTGACCATTGGTAGATCCACCGACCGCCACTACATCATCGAAGCGCCGCCCCGATTTAAGATCCGCATAGCGAACAGTCGCTAATCCTTTTAGGACACGAGTAATTCGCACGCCTAGCTGCGGAGCAGTCTCGAGGAGGAAAAGTGACTCATAACCCGGAAGTTGACGAATTTTCTGAAGATGCTGCCAGATGAACTTTCGGTGAGCCAATTCCAAGCGGGTAAGTACCCTCACATCCAGTCCATCGGCCTCCGGCCCGGTGAGATTCACCCAGTTGACACCTGGAGCCGGGGTGGGCCCCCCGAGCCGGCGCGGAGGCGGTGTCTTCGCCGCCCGCTCTTTATCGATTTTGTCAATACCACCGATCCGCGATACCAAACCAATGTTATGACTCCGATGCTCAAATTCCGCCCCTGCTGCAGCAAAGATGTCTCCATCACCCGTCGCGTCAACAACCACATCGGCCACAATTGCTTGCCGTCCCGATTTGCTTTCGAACACAACCCCACGAACGCCCTCCTCCTCAAGGATGGCATCCACAGCCCAGGAGTGAAGGAATACCTCCACGTTTGCTTCCTCAATCATTTCCACCATGACATACTTTAATGCCTCGGCATCCACAGTCGGGTTTTGCCCCGGCTTGCGATTGATAATGCCTCCCGGGAGTTTCTCCAAGCGGCGGAGCATCTCCTCACCGATTCCCATGCACACCTGCTTGCCACCAGTGACGATATGTCCCAAAACTAACAGGACGAGGCCTCCCGTCCATAGTCCCCCGAAATGACCGTACCGCTCTACAAGCGTGACCTGGGCCCCGGCACGCCGAGCCGCCACAGCAGCTGCCACCCCCGCCGGACCAGCTCCAACCACCAGTACCTGCGTTCGGGAAATGATGGGAACCTCTCGGGCCGGCTGCACCACTTGACCATTGCTCAACCGCGGGGCAAAACGTGTGTCCTGAACTTTCGCCGGATTCAAAATACTGCTTGTAAACCCCCCGCCTTCAGTTGCCGGCAATTCCTCCGACCGACTCTTTTCGGAGATGATCCAGCTGCCGAAAAAGCCAAGCAATCCCACACTTTGCAACCACCGGCGCCTGTCAAATCGAAAAGTCATCGGGAAGTCCTTTGCTCGGCTTGTTGAGAGGCAAATTTCTCCGCTTTCCGCTAATCCCTCTCGGATCTAAACGACTGTTACACCTTTCCACAGTCGGAAAGAACACTGCCGCCAAACCTGCCAAGGCCAGCTTGCCCAATTCGAACTAGCACTTGCCCCTTCGCATTGCGAAGAACTTCCTACAAAAATCACACCACCACACCTATTCCCCCCTGAGCGAGGCTACTAAAAACCGAACATCACCAAGATCCGACGCCTGGTTGCTTACCCTCGCCCAGGCCGAAACATGGGTCAACCGCCCGGATCTCTCCTCCACATTCACGCTCGCCCGAAAAATGGCTTATATCATGGCTTCGGAACTAGAGCAAGTTTGATTAAAATGGGCCTTTTGCTTACCCACCGCCAAAGGCAGGTAACACCTCTACCCGGCTTTGAGCGGTAACCGGTGTGGAGAGGCCCTCAAGAGCGATCTTTCCATCAACAATAATCCTGAACATCGGCCGAATCTTGCTTCCCGCACAGAGAAGTTCCCGGAAACCGGGATGCTGCGCGTCGATGGCTTCCACCAGCTCCGCTACGGAGCTCCCTGGCACCTCCAACCGCCGAATTCCACCGAACTCCTTTGCCACAAGTGTTGGTAAAATCACCTCCGCCATGTTGCGCTTCCTCTCCCATCTTTCCGGAGCTATTCACCGCCCTACTACGGTGTAAAGCCGCCATACTTTAAGGGCACATGGTGACGCTAAAGATTCCCCGCAACGATCAACAAGGAGGATTTCCTCACCCATGCGGCGTCAACGAACGTGCCTTCACTTCCTCCGCTGCATGCTGATCGCGAATAAGTGACGCCCTCCACTCGGCAATTAATTCCAGGGCTTGTAGCGGTGTAATCGAATTGATATCCAAATGACGAATTGCTTCCAGCACGGGATGCGAAGCTGGCACAAACAGCATAAGTTGGTAAGGGCTGTCGGTCGAAGCTCCCCGCCGCCTCCTCGCTAACTTAGGTCGCCCCGTGGCATCCAGAGGAGCGCTCTCCAGCTGAGCGAGCAACTGCCTTGCCCGGTCGATGACCGGCTTGGGTATGCCAGCAAGCCGAGCTACGTGAATGCCATAGCTTTTGTCCGCTGCTCCTTCGATAATTTTGTGGAGGAACACAAGCTGATCGTTCCATTCGCGAACCGCGACATTTAAGTTGCGCACCTTTTCACATGCCAGCGCCAAATCGGTCAACTCATGGTAGTGGGTAGCAAAGAGGGTACGGCAACCTATGCGATCATGGATATCCTCCACAATTGCCCAGGCAAGCGATATTCCGTCGTAGGTACTTGTACCGCGCCCGATTTCATCCAAAATAACAAGACTCCGCTCGGTTGCCAAATTGAGAATGCGAGCTGTCTCCAGCATCTCCACCATGAAAGTGCTTTGACCGCGGGCCAATTCATCACTGGCTCCCACGCGCGAGAAGATGCGATCTACGAGCCCAATGGTAGCTTTTTGAGCGGGCACAAAGCTCCCTATGTGGGCAAGTAGCACAATAAGCGCCACCTGGCGAATGTAGGTGCTTTTGCCCGCCATGTTCGGCCCGGTGATGATGAGAATCCGACCCGCCTCATCATCCATGTGTGTGTCATTGGGGACAAACTGCGAGGCCAAATCAGTCGTTTCCAGAACGGGGTGACGCCCATCAACAATGTGAAGTATCGGTTCGTCAACAATTTCCGGTCGGCAATACTGTTGTTTTAAGGCCAAATCGGCCAAAGCAGCAAATACATCGATCTCCGCTAAAGCAGCCGCCGTATCCTTCAGCACCTGCCGGGCATTTATCACCCGTGCCCGAAGCTGAAGGAATAGCTCGTATTCCAGCTGCTGCGATCTTTCCTCTGCTGAGAGAACTTTTTCTTCGTAGGCCTTCAGCTCCGGTGTGATAAATCGCTCGGCGTTCTTGAGCGTTTGCTTGCGGATGTAACGATCCGGAACTTTCTCTCGATAAGCATTACTTACTTCGATGTAATAACCGAACACCTTGTTAAAACCCACCCGTAACGTGGGTATACCTGTGCGAGCTACTTCCTCCGCTTGGTAGCGAGCTATCCAATCTTTTCCGCCGCGACCAATTTCTCTTAGTTCATCAAGTTCGGGACAATAGCCAGGTCGAATAAAGCCTCCCTCCCGAGCCGAGGAGGGACAGTTGTCCACAAGTGCCCGTGCGAGCTCTTCCCACAGCTCGGGACAAGGGTGGATTTCCTCAACAAGCTTCAAAAGCCGAGAAGAAGAAACATCGTTCAAGATCCGCCGGATCTGAGGGACACGCTGGAGTGTGTCGGCCAAGAGGCGAAGATCGCGAGGATTGATGCGCCCCGCCACTGCCCGGGTCAACAATCTCTCCACATCACACAGCGGGCGAAGCGCCTCCCGAACCGACTGCACTAATCGAGGCTGAGCCACGAGCTCCGCCACAGCATCTAGTCGCTCCTGGATAGCGGCGATATCCACAAGGGGGGCAGCTAACCACTCTGCTAACAACCGCGACCCCATTGGGGTCATACATCGATCGATAACTCCCAGAAGGGAACCCTCTCGCTTGCCCTCCCGAATAGTCCGCGTGATCTCCAAACTCAATCGCGTGGCGGGATCGATTTCCAAACATTGCCCCAGTCGGAAAGGCCGCAGACGATCTATGTGCTCCAACGAGCTCCGCTGTGTTTCCCACAAATATTCGAGGAGGGCACCAGCTGCACGAAAGGCAGGATGGTCGTGTTGGTGGTCAAACCCAAATCCTTCCAAATTTACTGTACCAAACTGCTTTGTAAGCCTTTCCACAGCGCCCGAGAGCGCAAAGACCCAATCCGGCCGCTTGGTGATGGCCTTCAGCCAAAAAGCTTCCTCCGACGAAAGAGCACACGACTCCGGAAGAAGGCACTCGGCCGGGCAAATACGTGTCAACACATCACCCAACCGAGACCGTGGTACGGTCGACGCCCAGAAAGCGCCAGTGGTTAGCTCTGCCCAAGCCACGCCTGCGGGATCTTCCGGCCACACCGCCGCCAGATAATTACACTGCCGCGGATCCAGAAGAAGTTCTTCCGTAACCGTCCCGGGAGAAACGATTCTAGTAATTTCCCGCCGCACCAAACCCTTTGCTTCCCGAGGATCCTCTACTTGTTCGCAGATTGCCACCCGAAAACCTGCCGCAATTAGCCGGGCTAGGTATGTGTCCAATTGATGGTAAGGAAAGCCGGCCATCGGCGGCGCATCCGGGCCTTTTTCCCGACTGGTCAAAGCGATTCCCAGCGTCCGGGAAGCGATCTTCGCATCCTCAAAGAAGAGCTCATAAAAATCCCCCATGCGGAAAAGAAGCAAAGCATCAGGGCAGGCCTGCTTGGCCTCCATGTATTGCTTCATCATGGGGGTAAGATTCTCCGACATAGCTACACCACTACCAAGGACCTCAACCCACGTTTGTGCCAGGAAAGATTTCCTGCCTCTCACTTGCAAACGAGGCCAAACCCGTCAATTGAAGTGTCTCGCGGCCCTCCTCCTATAAAATTTTTTCCTGAGGGCTAGCCCAAATTTCCAGAAATGAAGCTCCCTCAGCCCTCCAAAGTAGGCGACGACGTCGGGATTCGCGCGGGTTGTGCGGGACTCGTCGCCTGGAGAGAGATGCAAACCAGCCGCCGGCTTCCTGCTATTCTTGCAGGCCTCGGCCAATCACCCGAGTTAAATCAAGTCTTCCCCACCAGATTTTCCCTCTTTGGACTTAAGCCGATAAACCATTTTTTCTCCCGACATTTTCCTCCCGCACGTAACGGTGACGTGCCATCAGTTTTTACCACAAAACTCCCCGCCCGCGAAGAAGCTTTCCGATACGAGGCCTCCAGCAAGAAGCGCCATACGAAAATTCCGTAGTTACAAGCTTCCCAATCCTGTCACAATCGCATTGTCCTACAAAGGAGCACTCGGCACGCGGAAAAAAACCTTCGTCGTCTCCTGACCGTCCGAGCCCTCCGACTTCCTTCTCACCACGGGGCCAACCCCGAAATAGATCTCTAAACCTCTCTTCCGAGTTAAGCCGAACCGCCGCGGCGCTCGGCCAAGTTGATGATCCTCTCGGCAATCAGAGCTGGCTGTTCCTCCGGACCAACTGGAACAAATCGGCACTCGCGGAGGCTCCGGAACCACATCATTTGTCGGCGGGCAAGCTGCCACGTGTGTCGCACAATGAGCTCGGGCAAATCCTCCAGAGAGCACCGACCTTCCAAATAATCGAGCACTTCCCGATAACCCACCGCCTGACGAGCGGTCTTACCTAAGGTGCCGAAGCGCTCAAGAAGCCTTGCCACCTCCTCCACCAATCCCTCACGCATCATGGAGGTGACGCGAACCCTGATTCGCTGACGAAGGTCCTCCCGGCTCCGCACCAGCACAAAGACTTGACAATTCTCCGGCGGATTTTCCCGATCAAATTGCTGCTGTAACTCACTTATAGGACGCCCCACTTTTAGAAAAACTTCCAAGGCACGGATGATTCGTCGTGCGTCTCGTGGGTGGAGCCGGGCTGCCGTTTGCGGATCTACCTCCGCGAGCCGTCGATGAAGGTACTCCGAACCGTGCGCTTTGACCTCAGCCTCCAATCGTTGACGAAGTGCCCAATCAGCTGCTGGCCCAACGAACAGTCCTCGCAGAAGTGCCTTGAGGTAAAGGGGGGTGCCGCCGACAAATAGTGCCGCTTTTCCGCGGTTACGAATATCTCCCACCGCTTGATGAGCGGCCTGCAAGTACTGGGCAACGCTAAACTCCGCGACTGGCTCAATCATATCGACCAGATGATGCTGTACGAGCTGGCGCTCCTCAGGTGTGGGTTTGGCAGTGCCGATGTCCATGCCTCGGTAAACGGCCATCGAGTCCAAGGAGATGATTTCTGCACCAATCCGGCGGGCCAGCTCCACACCGACCGCCGTCTTCCCGGAGGCCGTCGGGCCGACCACATACCAGGCGTCTAAAATCGGCGGATATTGTTCCGGCTCTTCGAGGGGCCTGGAGGTCTCAACTGGAATTGCCGGCACTTCCAAGGCTCGTCTTCTCCCGGTTTAGCTTTTCCGGTTGTAAACACCCTAGGTCACATTAATTATTCGCTCGTAACCTTTCACATTTCCTCTATGAAGTGGGAACCGGACCCATTTGCGCTTGCCGCGAAAAGGCTGCTACCTTTAGGCCAGTCTTTTCTGGGCTCATCTGTTAGGCTGCCATTCCAAGTTCATGAATGGCTTCGTAAAGAGCCAGTATATTCGCCGTAGAGGTAATTGGTTGGATGTTATGGCATGGAGCACAAATCCAACGGGCGTTTTGGTAGATTTCGACACTCTCGGCCACTTCGCGGCGAACGTCGTGCGGAGTGCCGAAGGCCAAAGTCTGCTGATTGTCGATAGATCCGTGAAAGATTACATGCCGGCCGAACTCCTCCACAAGCCGACGACGATCCATCCCCGCGGCACGCCACTGAATGGGATTGAGGATCTCGATCCCCACCTTTTCCACCAAATCGGGTAGGAAAGGCCAGATCGCGCCGTCGGAATGATACATAACGTGTACGCCAAAAGACCGTGCCAGCTCGGCAAGCCGGATTTGATGCGGGAGAAAGAAGCGTCGATAGGTCGCCAAGCTAATGAGCGGGCCGGTCTGCGAACCAAGGTCCTCAGCCACCCAAGTCAGATCAATCCGTCCTTTTCCGGAAGCAAAAATCCGTCGATGGTGCTCTTCATAAAAATCGCTCAAATGGCCGAGAATGGCATCGACAATCTTCGGCCGAAGCGCTAGATCCTCGAAGGCCTTCTCCAAACCGCGCATGAAGCCGTAGATCATAAATGGTTCGAAGTGCCCCGCGTGAATTGGTCGGTAGGAGTCCATTTGGTCGACAGCTTCCGTGACTGCGGAATAATCAAAATCCTCTGGCTCCGGCCAGCGGAAGCGGTGAATGTCAGCCGGCGTCTCCGCGTCTGCTAAGGGATGGTAAACAGGCTCGAGATACTCGCCACAGCCATAGGACACCCGCTGATATCGCACTCCCCACATATCAGCTTCGGGGTCATGGGGATGATGTGGCCATTTCCATCGGGGCTCGACAAAGCGCCGGGCATCGATATCTAGCAAGAGAAAAAGTGCTTCTTCGTCAGGGCAGTCGAGCTCCTGCAAAAGCCGCAATGTGACCTCCGCCGTGGCCTGGTAATCACACGGGATTCGGTCGGCCGACCGTCCTTCTAAAAGCGCAAGCCATCGCTGTCGGGGAGTCATGCTAGAGGTTCCACCCACTCCCTCCTCCGTCATGCCAAAGGTAGCAGTGCGTCACGTTGGTCCTTCACAAAGCAAATCTTTAGCCAGCCGATGTGACCTCTAATTGGGAGCGCTCAGCAAGCTTACCTGCGACAAAAACAGGCCCAAAAAAGAAACGACTCAAGCGGAATCCGGACGCGCCTTCTTTTGGAAAGCCGAAACACCACCTGTTGACACCGCGTCTGACCGTTGTCTGAGACGCCACCTCAAACTCGGAGATCGTTGACCGTGTGTTGCGATGCACTTCGCGTTACGCGACATTCCCACCTAAGGTCCTGACCGGCCCACAGATGAGCGGGCACCCAACGTTACCTACTTGCCGCCTAACAAGCTGGGAAAATATTAACAAATAAAAGGCTGCGGCTGGTGGGCTCCGGGCGCAAATCAATCCTCCGGTTTTCTTCATCGGTAGTCCCTGAGCACGAGCGCTCCCTTAAACTTTCCGGCGCGGCAGGCCGCATCTTATTAGGCCGCAAGTCCTAGGGTCAGCCTAAACCGGCCAAAGCTAGGTTCCGACATCAACAGGCTCCCAAATTCCTAAAGATTAATCCAAATTTTCGGTACGAGTTGCGCTTCGCACAACGGGGGATTACGCGACCGGGCTAGCTGCCGCGGACAGACGTAGGCTCCAGGCCCCAAGAGGGCTAGTAGGCATCTTGAGCTCTGAAAGGCACAGGGGAATTGAGTCGGTTATTGTGTCTATTCCAGCGGTAATCGGACCGGAGCGCCCCCAAGCTCTATCGAACGGTCGATGGCAAGGCACACTTCGTGCGTCTTGTAAGCATCAGCTACGTTGACGTGCGATTCCTCGTTCCGCAGGATACAATCCACAAGATGGTTAATTTCATCGTCAAACGGATGGTGTTCCACCGCCCCCGAATCCGGCAAGATGGTTTCCATAGTTGTCCAACCGGTTTGCCCGGGGAATAACCGTTTCGACCAAATTTTGTTGTCCCGAATAGTCCCCTCGGCTCCAGCGAGATCGATATTAAATTGGTAGGGCATCTCAGCGTCGAAGAGTGCCGATGTTTTCCCTACGGCGCCGGAAGCAAAGCGGAGAATAGCCACTACATTGGCTGGATACTCGAACTTTCCCTTTATGTTATTGGCAAAGGCCGCTACCTCCACCACCTCGTCGCCGGTGAGGTAGCGAATGGCGTCAACGGCATGGCATCCGCCGGTGAGCATGGTACTTCGTCCACTAGCCCAAGTACGACCCCAAGGAAAACCAGGCCACCATTCTGCCAGCCCGTGCCAATAATCGACTTCTACATAAAAGAGACGACCGATTACCTCCTGCTCCAAGAGGGCTTTGATGTTTCGAATAAGCGGGTTCCACCGGAGCACGAAGCTTACGACCGATTTCACACCGGCAGCGGCAACGGCGTCACGAATATGGCGATTTTCCTCCATTGATAAACACATGGGCTTTTCCACCAGCAGATGTTTGCCGGCACGGGCTGCGGCAACAGCCTGCGGCGTGTGCACATGATTTGGTCCGCTAATGTTGACAACGTGAACTTCCGGGTCGTTGAGCACCGCCTCAAAGTCCGTACCCAACCGGCACTGGAGCCGGAAATGTTCCGCCAACTTTTGGGCACTCTCCAACCGCCGGCTTACAATCCATACGATGTGCGAATGAGAGTTTCTCAGCCAGCTTGCCACGTGGGCGTATGAGACCTGCCCTGCACCAACAATCGCTACACCAAGTTTGTCGCATGTCATTCCTTAAACCCTTTCCTATCGGCGCCTTAGGCAGAGGATACGCATTCCGGTCACGGAGCGTCACGGATCCGAGGCAACTAGGCGGAGTGATCACCCCGGGGAAAAAAGGAATTCAACTTACACCCTAACTTGTTTTTCTGCTTGCACCTCGCAAGCGAGATATGGCCCCAAAAGTTGCTTCTCACCGGCTTCCGTCATGCGAGCCTCGACGAACTCTGACAGCTCCATGGGCGCGTAACCTACCACGAGTTCCAGGCAGGTTCAGGGCGTTGGAGCTTCCCGAAAGCAACGCAGTCCGTTCGAAAGTTATAGGAGACGTTTTTGTCGTTGTCCAACCCCCACAAACCCCACTTAACAGTGGTCCAACCATTGGCTACTGTTGATTTTCTTTACGGAAGAGCCGATGGCAAGACTCAAGGTAAGTGGACGGTTGGCTTTCTACCGAAGCACCTGAGGGGCTTTTGGGGCAAACGATCTAACAAATCGTTCCCTCCTCCCAGCCGCACGGTGCTTTCTCCTGAGATGCAGAGCGATAAGCCGGGGGCCCGATCAAGGCCTCGATCGCAGCTTCGTCGAGCTCTTCCCTTTCCGCCAAAGTCTGAGCAAGGCAATCAAGTTTATCGCGATGGGCTGTCAACACGTCCACTGCTGCCTGAAAAGATTCGCGCAAGATCCGCATAGTTTCTACGTCAATAAGTCGGGCCGTATGTTCGCTAAATTCTCGGGGCGACGCCATCTCTTTACCCAGGAAGGGGTGTTCTTCGTCGGTGCGAAAGGCGATAGGACCCAGCCGTTCACTCATCCCCCAATGCACCACCATTCGCCGCGCAAGCTGAGTAGCTTTCTTGAGATCGTCCTCAGCCCCGGCCGTGGCTTCACCGAAACGAATTACCTCCGCGGCTCGCCCGCCAAGGAGATACACCAACCGCCGGCGTAATTCCGTCTCACTGACCATCCAGCGGTCCCCTTCCGGCAACAACTGGGTAGCACCCAGGGAACGAGCCCGGGGAATTACGGACACCTTGTGGACGCGCTCAGGCCCCCCCAAAATCCATACCACCAACGTGTGACCGGCTTCATGATAAGCTGTCATTTCTTTTTCCCGCCCCGTAAGAAGCTCTTCACGTCGGGTGCCCATCAAGACCTTATCGCGAGCATATTCAAAGTCGGCCATGCTTACTCGGTCTTTTTCCTGCCTTGCCGCCCAAAGGGCTGCCTCGTTCACAATGTTACGAATATCAGCCCCCGTTAGCCCCACAGTACTTGCGGCCAAGCGTTCTAAATCCACATCGGAATCGAGCGGGACTTCTCGTGTGTGGACTCTGAAGATTTCCAATCGTCCCTGAAAACCCGGGCGATCCACCACCACATGCCGATCGAACCGCCCTGGCCGCAAAAGGGCCGGATCAAGCACATCGGGACGGTTTGTCGCTGCCATCACGATAACCGATTCATTGGGGGTGAACCCGTCCATTTCGCTAAGAATCTGGTTAAGCGTCTGTTCTCGCTCGTCATGTCCACCCCCCAAACCGGCCCCCCGATGCCGACCCACAGCATCGATCTCATCAATAAAAAGGATACATGGTGCATTTTCCTTAGCCGTGGCGAAAAGATCTCGCACGCGGCTTGCGCCCACACCCACAAACATCTGGATAAATTCCGAGCCATTAATCGAGAAAAAAGGCACCCCGGCCTCGCCGGCCACTGCCCGAGCTAAGAGCGTTTTGCCGGTCCCCGGAGGTCCCATGAGCAGTACACCCTTGGGGACCTTTGCCCCGACCCGCTGAAACTTCGCCGGATCTTTCAAAAACTCCACAATCTCCCGAAGTTCCTCTTTCACACCTTCTAGTCCAGCTACATCGACGAAAGTTACCCTCCTGCCCGTCGATTGGTATCGCTTAACGGGACTTTTGATAAAACCAGTAAGGAGACTTCCACCCCAAATTTGGTCGCGACTGCGTCGAAATAACATCCATACAGCAGCAAAGAGGAAAAGTGACACCAAAAGATACCCTATGACCAAATAGCCGGTATTATCGGGGACTTCCTCCGCCCCGTACCGCGGCCCTAATTTGCTTAACAGGAGTTGGTCCAGCTCCGGATCCTCCAACGCTCGGCGAGGGAGTACGGTCCAAAACGGTCGGGGTTTCGGATCATCGCCAGCTGGCACTAGTTTCCCGTACGCCTTGGCTCCCTGAAGGACCACCTCCGTGACATTTCCCCGCTCCAATTCCTGTCTGAACTGCCCGTATGTGAGGCGAATGCGCGTAGCGGGTGCCCCTGTCAGCCAAACGATTGCTGCCAAAACTAGCAGTAAACCGGTCACCCACAACAAAGGGGGTAAAATCAAAGGTGGAGACAATCGCTGGCCCCGCCCAGCTGTTTCTTGCGGTTTCGGATTGGGTAGCGAGCCATTTTTTCCGTCATTGGCTTCCATTCAGATATCCCCTCTCTTGTCGGAATGGCGGTCCGTATAAACGCATGCGGTCTTCGCGAGCTGATTCCATCCCCGGAAAATGGCGGTCAGTGCACAAGGCGAGTTTTCCGCGCGCAGGCTGGAAAGCCCGTTATCATCGCCGTCTAGCACTCTTGCCTCCACAAGTTTTCCCCGCGCGGGCCGGAGAGCCCCTGCGTGCCTCCCTCCCTATCAAGGACGGTGAACCCGCTCGGATCGCCCGCTATATCTTTTAATCCTTTCTCACTCCGCAACCCGGGTACGGCTTGACGAACCCACCATTAAGTGTAGTTTGAGACCGTCCCTAGGGGGTCATGCTAACCTAGAGGGAGAACATACCACCCGTTCTTCTGTGGAGTAAAGCTCGGGCAATTAAGTTATTGTAACGTGCGGCCACCTGACTCCATTTTAAGAAAAGTCCGCGAAGACGCCGCGTTATTGTTTAACACAATGCCTTTTCTTCGCCCTTTTTTGAAAGATTGGAGCCTACGCAACTTCCTACCTTCCACGCCGCACCAATATTTTGACCTCCAACTCTCGGTGGAAACCTTCCCGCAGTTACCCAGGGAGAGCCGCCCACCCTCTTCGGCGAAAATTCCCAAAATGAGCTAAGACAAAAGCGGACAAACCTCACGGAAGTTTAACGCGTGAATTCATCCCATCTAGCTACCACTAGCGCGACCCCCGGTGCGGGACATTCGGGCGTTTGAGGCCTTTTTACCCGGACGCAATGCCAAAGAGCATCCTCTCGAGGTCATATCTAGGGGGAGCGATTCCATCCGAATAACTCACCACGGACATAGGGCCTGTGCAACTTTTTAGGCCTGAGCCGGCCAAACTTATCAGAAACATAAGCATCGCTAATTCAATACCGATTCTACTTTTTTATTGAAAAATTGGCCCGCCATAGTGGGGATCACAATAGTGATCCTTTACCTTCAGCCAACACTAACCCTGAACTTCCGATATCGCACCCCCACCACGGCGGACATGCCCAAGCCGGTCCCTTCGAGAGATCGTCACTCTCATAGCGTGCCTTTTGCGAAACTGGCGAAGCGATTTAACTTCGTGCCGAGCCGCCCTCTCAAGACTAAAGCAAATGGGCGAGATTTTCTCGAGTGGGATTCAGTACCAGTAGCCGCCGGCCGAGGCGTGATGACCCCTCCAAAGTTGGACAATCCTTCCGGTAACCAACGGATTTAATTTAACCGAGAGCCACCCCACTGTGACCTATATTTTGGCAAGCGTAAGAGGCATTTTTGGCTTGAATTACGCCGGGTACGTGGATAGCGGACTTGCAGCCTGGGCCAACCTTCCTCGTAGCGGCGTAACCAGACCATGGGAGGCAAGAAATTTGTTTAAAAACTCAGCATCGTGTCCGTGAAATGTGGTGGGGGCACAAGGAAACTTCCCTCCTGGAGTACTTCTGGGGCAGATCTCGACGGACCTCAGATTCGTGCGTGCTGGAAGTCCGCACGCCCGTCGGCCAGCCCTCACCGTAAACTTCTGCACCGTGTGCCGATTCACAAGGGTCAACGCACATGACTGAAGCACCATCGGAAATTAAAGTTTTAGTCGCCGACGATTCTGCGGTTATTCGTCAGATTATTTGTGATATCGTTTCCAAAACGCCGGGAATGACAGTAGTGGGACGTGCGAGAAACGGTCGGGAAGTTCTCGAGCTCATCCCCAAGCTTCGACCCGACGTCCTCACGCTGGACATTCAAATGCCGGAGCTTGACGGCCTCAGCACTCTGGAGGCAATCATCGAGAGGTTCCCTCTGCCGGTGGTCATGGTCAGCACATTGACGCAAAAAGGCGCGAGCATTTCCTTCGAGTCACTTGAGCGCGGCGCCTTTGACTACGTAGCCAAGCCAGAATTTGGAGTGCAAAACGACCAGCAGTTTCGGACGGAGCTTGTCCAAAAGATCCGACTGGCTGCCGGCTGTGACATCCGTCGAATCTTGCAAATCAGACAGTCTCACAAACGTCGTGTGCGTTGGCCTACACCCGGAGCAACCAAAGAAAAATCAAAAAGCATCGATGCCCCACCAACTCTGGCCAGGGCCGTGATTGCCATTGGAGTTTCGACAGGAGGCCCCCCTGCTTTAGCCCGCCTTTTTGCCGACCTTGCGCCTCCCATGCCCCCGATTTTGGTCGTGCAACATATGCCTCCCAATTTCACAAAAGCGCTAAGCTGGCGATTGAATTCCCTCTCCCAACTTGAGATCAAGGAAGCCGATCATGGAGATTTTCTCCAGCCTAACCACGTGTACATCGCTCCCGGAGGACACCACATGGAGGTGACCAAAATAGGTGGGACGGCCAAGATTAGCATCACAGACGGCCAACCCGTTAGCGGTCATAAACCAAGTGTTGACGTGATGATGACTACTACCGTCAGGGTTTTTGGATCGCGAGTACTTGGCGTAATTATGACGGGTATGGGTCGGGATGGTGTAGAAGGTTGCCGCGCAATTTGCGAAGCCGGGGGATATGTTTTGGGCCAGGACGAGGCAAGCTCCGACGTCTATGGGATGAACAAGGTGGCCTTCCTACAGGGTTACGTCCACAAACAATTTCATCTTGATGAGGCGGCACTCGTGATCATGAACTTTGTTCGCCAGCATTGGTTAGGAGGCCATCAGCATGTTGCGGTAGCGAAATCTGATAAGGAAAAAACTGGGGATTCGTCGCTGCCCCACTAACTCCGGAGCAGGCCCCGCCCGAAGGTAAAGCAGACCGTGGTTGGTCCCACGCAAGCTGCCTTTGCTGTTCACGAATTAATCACTCTGCGATCCTTCCTCGGGCTCACCGATCTGGCGGAGATAGGTGGCGATCTGTCCGGAGAGATCAAGGAGGTTTTGCCAAGCCCGCTGTTCGATGGTGACGCGATCTCCGAAAAATACAATCCGGCCGGTGCGTATGACCGATCGAAGCCTCAGGTGGATATATTGAAGCAGCTCACCCAATTGGGCCACCTGTCCTGGTGTTAGATCGTATGGAAGCTCCGGTGGGAGAAGAAGGTGCAGTGGAGCAAAATCTTCCACATTATCACCTGCAAGGAACTCCGCCTGAAGTTGTCGATAAAGTTCCGTGGTATCCAGCTCATCGGCATCAGCCATGGGGGCTACCGGCTGCCCGGCCGCCACGGCCCCGCGAAGTTCCTTGAGCCGTTCGGTGATTTGGTCCGGTGAACCGTACAACAACACCGTGCGACCAATTTGGATGAGATCGCCTGGTCGAAGGTGCCAAACTTGGACCGGTTCTCCGTTGACTCGCGTCCCATTGGTGCTGTCCAAATCGGCCAAGACGATTCGGCCGCGCTCCTCCTGAATTTTCAGATGAAATCGGCTCACCCGCTCGTCTCGCAGCTGAACGTGATTGCCGCTCTCCCGGCCGACGCACACGGGGGTGGGAAGATCTTCGAAAATTGCCCCGCGATCTGGGCCGTCGAGGACACGCAGCCAAACGGATGCCATAGTCGTAAGAGTCCCTTAGCTAGAGCCGAAAGGCGCGGTGGCGCGTGGTTTACCAAATCAACAAACACACGAATTGCCAAATTGATAAAAGCATGACATGCCCCAAAATGCCCAGCCCCAGGAGCCCCCTTTCCACCAAGTTTAGGCCCCTGACTTCAATATCTACGGAGTCAAACAGGAAGAATAAATCCCCCCATACTTTTCCTATCTTACCTCGGCCCCGACGTTTGCCGACAAATTTTTAGTCGGATACCCGGGAATGGTGCGCTTCAAAGGAAACGAGCCACACAAAGTTTGCCGGCCCGAACACCAATCAGTTGGGGGTAATTCGACGTCGCTCCTCTTCCAAAATAAGGCCGAAACTTCCGTCAGCAGCAAACTCACACGGGTAAAGCCGTTAATTGGTTTTGATCTCAATGATCAACGCTCGCAGAAAGAAATTTTTTAGCTGGCTCCCAGAAGTTCCCCGGGGATCCTCAAGACGCAAAACGAAAAATCTTCTAAGTACTTCCTGCCCCTCCTAAATGGGGGTATAAAGATAGCAAAGTTGCCCAGGTCCCCGATATTTTTGCGGGCTAACGTTTTCAGATTTTGTGTTCATATTTTAAATTGACCCGATGCCAAGCACCCAAGGACTAAATCGTTCGTGCAGCTTCCGTTGCCCCAACTTGTAGCTGAAAGTAACAATTGGCCCTTACAAAGTCCCGCCTGACTTACGCGTAAAGTGTCGGCAACGTCTCTCCCGGAGGCCGCTAGCTCGGTGGTAAAAGTTGGCCTCTGAGAGCCAAAAATCGCCCGGGTACAATGGGCGGTAGGAACCTCTAAACGAATGGGTTGTGGGGCGCGAAGGAAATCTGGCCTAAAGCAAATCTGGCCTTAAGGGACCGAGGCGGTGTCGTCACTTGCCGACTTTCCTTGGCCCGTGGATATCCGGATCATTAAGTTGTCGGAACTCCACCAACCACAACAAACACTTCTAACCACACTAAAATTTTCCTCGATTCGTGCAAATATTTTGTTCAAGCTGCGATTGAAAGTCTTTTACGATGCCGAATTTGTCGTATCGAACCGCGGGCGAATCTCATGGCAAGGGAATCCTCGCACTGGTGGAGGGTTTCCCGGCGGGCGTTCAGATCGATGAAGAGCGTATTAATGCGGAGCTTCGGCGGAGGCAGGGTGGTTTTGGTCGGGGGGGAAGGCAGCGAATCGAAGCGGACCGGGTTGAAATTTTGACGGGTATTTGGAGGGGAATCACTCTCGGAAGCCCAATCGCACTCTGGATCCCGAACAAAGATTATAGAATTGACAAGCTTGATGATCTTTCCTGTCCCCGGCCGGGTCACGGTGATCTCGCCGGAGCCATTAAGTATCTCAGCTCAATTCGAGCCGTCCTAGAGCGAGCAAGTGCGCGGGAGACAGCCGGTCGAGTGGCTGCAGGGGCTCTGGCTAAGCAACTCTTGGATGCGGTGGAGATTGAGGTCTTTGCCTACGTAGTGGCTGTGGGATCAATTCGACTTCACGTGCCCGAAGGTCGCGTCCGGGAGCTTCGCCCTCTACGGGATGCAAGCGTCCTTTACACATTACAACCCGAGCGCGACGAAGAGCTGGTGAACCTTATTGCCGAGGTCCGTCGCGCGGGCGACACCTTGGGGGGCATTGTCGAAGTTCGGGTAGAAAACCCACCTTTCGGGCTGGGAAGTCATGTGCAATGGGATCAGAAACTTGACGGGCGACTCGCCCAGGCAGTGATGTCGATCCAAGCCATCAAAGGGGTAGAAATTGGCCTCGGCTTCGAAGCTGCCTGCCGACACGGCTCGGGCGTGCATGATCCTATTGAGTATGCTTCGCAGGAGGCCAGCTCCCGTACCCTTGGCTTCGTTCGACCACAAAATAACGCTGGCGGACTGGAGGCCGGAATGACGAACGCCCAACCCATTGTAGTTCGGGCGGCGATGAAACCTATCTCCACATTGGCGCGTCCTCTCCCCTCGATCAACCTCGATACACTCCAACCGCAAAAAGCTGACTATGAGCGGAGCGACGTGTGTGCCATCGCCGCCTGCAGTGTGATTGTGGAAAATGTGGTGGCTTTTGAAATCGCGCGTGCGGTGATGGAAAAATTCGGTGGTGATCACATCGACGAGGTCAAATCCCGAATCGATTTGTACTATACCACAGCCCGCAAATGGCTGGAGCGCCGAAGCCAATCGGCAAGTACTTCTCCATCGGAACACGCTTCACAGGCACCTCCAAACAATTAGGCAATTTCTCCCCGGCCAGGCGTCGGGAAGATTCGCCTGATTCGATCTACCGTAGGATTGTAGGTTGAACTATGGCATGGAAGCACCTCGGAAAGGTGTTGCGGGTAACCACGGTGGGAATTTTGGGGATTCTTCCGGCTACCGGCGTGCTATTGTGGGCCATTTGGATCCGCACTCCCCTTTACCGTCAGCTACTTGAGCGGCAGCTGACGTTGTTAATGGACCACCCAGTGCACGTTGCGGTGGTGGAGTATCCGCGACCGCACAGCCTGCGATTGAAGGGATTCTCTCTGGGGCACCCCGGTGCGGAGCCACCGGCTCTTTATGTGGATGAGCTTCTGTGGACTACGAAACGTGTTTTCTCTCCGGCAAATTACGGGCTCCAGATAAACAAGTTCCTTCTAAATTTCCATAGGTTTGGGGATACACAAAACTTATTCCGCAAGCTCTCAGAAAATGTTTCTCCTGGTCAACCACGCCTCTACCACGTTGTGGGAGAGATAACCCATTTAGAGTTCACCCATCGGGACCTGGCTCTCATCTTTCCCCGGGGGCAGCTCGAGCTTGCGTCCACATTAGAAGGTCAGAGCTTGTTGGTGCGGCTTTGGCCCGCTGGTGAGACGAGAGCAAGTCCGGTTGAAATTCGGTTTGTCCGTTCATGGGGGGAGAAATCCGGGGTTGCTTGCGGATTTCATAGTGGGCCTACGGAGTTACCATGCAGTTTCCTTGGCCTTTGGTTTCCCGGATTTCTTGCATTCGGATCGCGGGCCTCATTCCGCGGATACGTGTGGTATATTGTTGACGAAACGGGCCAACAGGCAGAGTTGTCAGGGCGATTCATCATCCCGTCGCCAAACGATATGTTGGGAGGAGTCTATGCTGGGTTACTTCATGGAGATTCCGAGCTATGGGTAGAGAAAGCCCAATGGAGGAACGGCCACTGGAGGAAGGTCACGGGAGTAATTCGTGTCGCCGGTGGTCAACTACACAGCGACCTCCTCCAACAGTGGTGGTCCGCACTAAAGCTCCGCATGGTTGCGGGAACACTCACCGCCGGCCCCTCAATCCCTTTCGAAGAGTTAAGAGTACGCTTCGACTTGGAGGCTGGCCGATTGTGGCTTGAGCCAGGGTTTTCCGAGGAACGCATCGCCCTTGTGGGGAAAGACTTTGTTTGCAGTTTTGGCGAAGAACAAGCAAGCTTTTTCTGGCCATACTATCTCTGGCTACTTCTGCCGCAGAGGTTCCGTACCTTACCCTATCCGACGGAATTTGCTGCCTTTGTCCGATCGCTTGGTCCTCCATCGGAAAAAGGCGATCTGTTGTTTCGCTCTGCAAGCACCGCGCGGGACACTGTCTCTGCGCAGGTTGTAAACGAAACTAACTCATGGAATACGGCATCACCACAAGCAGACTCCGCCAATCTTCGCTAATGATAAAGTTTCGCGACTTTGGGAGTCACCGTCGGATGACACAGGCAATTGATGAAAGGGCAGCCGGCAGTGGAACCGCCAGCTTCGGAATCTACCAAGTTTTTTCAGAATGAGCCAAAAGAGCTCAACAGGCCGGCGCTGTCGAAAAGCTTTCGATAAAAATAGCCTCGGGTTAAGTGGGTAGCCAACTGCCCCGTGGGACCTTTCCACAAGTTCGACGCGTCTGTTGGCGGAAAACTTACGCTCTTTTGAAAATAGCCAGTTCGGTGCCAAACACAGTAATTTTCACGCGAAGCAAAAGGGGATGAAGATTAAGCTTCTTCGGCTCTGGCCGAAAGGCGCCCGCCGCCCTTAAGTGCCCTCCTAATGTTAGTGTGAGCTTGACATCGGAACGTGGTCACGAAGGTTCGTCCTCGCCCAGCTCCTGCAACCAGTAGCGGATATCATTCGTGTACTCGCTAGCTAAGTTCCCCTTGACAAGCTCACGATGGAAGTTTGCCGCACCGTCGGGACCGACTTCTGCCTCCTCGGCACTTTGAAAACGTCGAGCAGGATCCGGGGCGATAAGTCGTTTACAGAACGTCATAAGATGGCGACTGCTGGCCACATCCGCCGGTAGAATGTGTTCCAGCTGTTGGGGGAGGAAGTACTTGGCCTGAATAAGTTCGTCCCGATCGCGAAGTTGACCAAATAGCCTCCGGCCAGCCAGCATTTCCACCAATACGTACCCGAGGCTGCACAGATCGGAGGTGTAAGTGCTCGGCTTGTCCTCCAACACCTCAGGCGGAGCGTACTGCGGAGTGCAGGCACGGGGACGGGGCGGATCATCCGCGGGGAAGGCGGACCCCACGTCGATTATTTTCGCATTGCCCGTACGCTTCAGCATAATGTTCGATGGTTTAAGATCCCCGTGAATAATCCCCTTGCGATGAAGGGCCGCTAAAGCCGCCAAACATTCTCGGATAATGGCAATGGCGATGCCTGGCTTCAGCCGCGGTTGTTCCGGACCGGCAGTGGCGACCACCTCGTTGATATACCACCAACGCTGTTCGCTGACCCTTTCTCGCACACGACCCAACATGCTATTGGTCAACAGCCGAGCCAGGTCATAGCCGTCTACATATTCCATCTCCATGATCCGCACACGGTAACGCTCGATCCAGTTATGGACGTCGATGAGATTATCCTGCCCGATCTGTGCCACGCGTGCAGCAATGTGGGCGATCCGCCCCATGGCTTCCTCGTAAGCAGAATCGCTTTCGTATTTTTCTGGCGAGAAGATCTTTAGCGCCACCGGCAAGGTAAAATGATCGGTCCCCCGCCGCTCGCTGAGGTATACCACCCCCTGTCCACCCGAACCTAACCGCCGGATTAGCCGATGATGCACAGTCCAGCTAAGACGTTCTTGCTTAAGGATTGCCTGATACTGTTCGACAAGCTTTGCGACCGGCCTTTCGTGGGGATGACCCCCGAGGGTGAGCGTTACCGAGGTCAAAGTTGCCGTGCTAGTAAGGTAGGTGGTTCCCGACATTGCGGCATCTCCATGGGCCGAGTTCCGGGCCTTCCTAAGTCCCGGGTGGGGGGTAATGTGTCCGGTCACCCCGCCAAGGCGCCCATTCTTATTGTGTTTATCGCAATGCTATTGTATCAGGCTGAGCTATGGCCCGCTAGGGTTCCTGTCGCGTAGTCTATCGCAATGGTCTCGGAGGGAAAAGGCAATTTGACGGCCAGAAGACAAAAATGCGATTTCCATTGCGTAACCCACTGGCTATCACCCCCTAATGGACAGTTCCAATTCAAATTTTCCTTAAATAGCACCGCCGCACTGAGCCCCGCCGGGCGAGGATTCGAGAAATCTTCAAGCCGAGCGACTCCCCCCAGGCGGAGGAGGAAGAACCTAATTTAGGCCTCCCAAGAATAGAGTTGGCCAAACCGCAAATGGTGGACCCGGTCCGCCCGAAACCGATCAGGCATCGGCGGACTTTCAGCCGGGTAGCCAATCACCACCAAACTGTGAGGCTGAACTTCCGGGGGAAGCCCGCACATTTCTCGCAGCGTTCGCATTCTGTCCTCTCGGGGATATACACCTGTCCATACCGCCCCTAGTCCCACAGCGTGCGCTGCCAAAAGAAGATTTTGCACAGCTGCGGCACAATCGACAGGCCAATATCCCGGGGATAATTCGAGGCGAAGATCGCCGCACACGAGGATCCCCAACGGTGCATCCTTAGCCATTTCGGCATTCGGATGCTTCTTCCCGTAGCTGGCCAGGACCTGCCGATCGTCAATCACTACGAACTGCCACGGCTGGGCATTTCGAGCACTCGGGGCAAACATGGCTGCTTCGATCATCGTTCGAATTAACCCCCGCGGCACGGGACGAGCCTGAAACCGTCGGATACTTCGCCGCGTGCGAATACCCTCTAATAAGTCCATGCGGTGATCGCTCCTCGGCTTAACATGTGATAGTTTTGCCAAGTACCAACACGAAACTTCTCGACGTGTGTGGGCTTAAATTGATTTCAGAATTAAATTGCTCGTAAGATAGCTTGAAAGAGCGGCCTTGAAAAGCAGCGGATCAGAGGGTGTTTTCGCTTTTAGCCCCCGTTGGTGCTGCAGGGGGGCCTTTCTGGGGCCAGGCTGGGATTAACTTTCCGCGATTGTTACCGTTAAAATCAGTCACATTGGCCAAAAACGTTTTGGGGATCTACCCCTGCAGCTTTACCCGAAAATGATCACAAAAACGAAAGTTCGAAATAAGGTGCAAAAATCGCTGGCCAGCTCGCAAATGCAATTTGTCCCCGCTAACCACAAAGATGCAAACTTAATCGGACTACCAGAGGACCAATTTAGGTGCGTGCAGACACAGTTCATCCACGGTGGCCACCCCGCCCTTATATCTTAACCATCAGCGAACTCACCGTGCTCCTTCGTGAGCTGATCCAGGAGGCTTTTCCAGCCGTATGGGTGGTTGGAGAGATTTCAAACCTTTGCCGTCCCCGCTCTGGGCATGTCTATTTCACCTTGAAGGACCAAGAAGCACAGCTCCCTGCTGTTATCTGGCGAGCGGTGATCTCCGATGTGCGTTTTGAGCTTCATGAGGGCTTGGAAGTTGTCTGCTTTGGATATCTTGATGTTTACCCCCCACAAGGAAAGTACGAGCTAATTATTCAACACGTGGAACCCAAAGGAGTGGGAGCGTGGAAGCTTGCCTTGAGTCAACTTTATGAAAAATTGGCTCAGGAAGGACTTTTCGATCGGGAGCGGAAACGGCCGCTGCCGCGATACGTCCGCCGGGTTGTCTTGGTCACAAGCCCAGTAGGAGCAGCTGTTCACGACTTTGTGCAGATCTTATCGCGTCGGTGGCTCGGGGGTTTTATTTTGTTAATTCCCACGCGGGTCCAAGGTGAAGGAGCTCCCCAGGAAATTGCGGAAGCCATTCGCCTGGCCAATCAAATTGCCTCCGATTTTGATTGCCTCGTGGTGGCTCGGGGTGGAGGAAGCGTGGAGGACCTTTGGGCCTTCAATGAAGAGATTGTCGTGCGGGCAGTGGCAAATTCAAAGCTGCCTGTAGTCTCGGCCATTGGTCATGAGATCGACCTTACGCTGTGCGATCTAGCTGCCGACGTCCGTGCATTAACACCTAGTGAGGCTGCAGAGCGAATTAGTCCCGATCGTCATGAACTTGCGGCGCAACTTGGCCAACTCGGGCAGCGGCTGCAGGTAGCCATGCGGGAGAAGCTTAAACAAGGGCGGCTTCACTACCATCTGGCAGCGCGGTCCTCTTGGCTGCGCCGACCAAAGGAATGCATTTTCGAACGTGCGCGTCGCCTCGATGACTTATCGCCCCGAGTCAATCGGGCCATGCTCGCACGTTTAGAATGGTTTCGCGAACGCCTGAGCCACCTAAGCTCTCAGTTGGAAGCTCTGAGCCCACTTGCCGTGTTGTCGCGAGGCTACAGCCTTACCTATCGCCTCCCTGACCGAAAACTCCTCAAGGTGGCAAGTGAGGTAAACGTGGGGGACCGGATCAAAACCCAATTTGCCCGGGGAGTAGCGATTAGCTGTGTGGAGAAGGTCTTCAGCGACGGAGTAAGCGCGCAGGCCCATACCGCTCCGCCGTCTTCAATGCTAGAATGACCTTCAAACTTTCCCGATCCGAAAGATACCCCAGTGCCACAAGGGCGTCGAGCGATCGGCCCTTTAAGGCCAAAAATACGGGATGTTTGGTAAGGATTGGTGGTAAGTTGCGACCAGGTTGGTCACCCTCTGGCTCCAAAATCGCAATGCTTGCGTGGTGGCAAGGGGCAAGGCCTAGTCGTTGCGGTACGACCCGAATAGATCCGGGAACCGATAGCTGGCAAACTCCTAGGGAATCCGGAGGATTTGGTGCAATCCCACAAAAGTGGAACAATGGCGGAGGGCGCGCGATGAAAACGGAGAAGCTGCGTCAAAAACGGTTACCCAGCTCTTGGATCCTCACTGTTGCATTGCTGGGAATGTTATCAACAACGACCTCCCGCCAGGCGATGCCGTCGGCGCAGGTACACCAAGGGTGGCCCCATCAACCCAATATCGTGTTCATCATTGCTGATGATCTCGGGTACACAGACCTTGGCTGCTACGGAAGCCAATTTTACGAGACTCCCCAAATCGACCGTTTAGCGGCAGAAGGAGTGCGGTTCACCGAGGGGTACACAGCCGGTCCCAACTGCCAACCTACGCGTGCTGCGATCTTCTCCGGACAATATGGACCGCGTACGGGAGTGTACACGGTAGGAAGTATTGATCGCTTCCCCTGGCAGACTCGTCCACTGCGACCGGTGGACAACGTAACCGAATTGCCGCTTCGATGTCACACCCTGGGGGATGTGCTCAAAGAGGCAGGTTACCGCACGGGATACTTTGGTAAATGGCATCTGGGTGAAAAAGAGCCTTATCATCCGCAGTTCCGCGGATTCGAAGAGGCAGTGGTATCGATGGGAAGACACTTTGATTTCGTAACCAGGCCGGCCAGGCCCTATCCGCAGGGAACATATCTTGCCGACTTCCTTACGGAGCTTTCGATCGATTTTATCCGTCGTCACGCCCGGCAGGGACCGTTCTTTCTGGTGCTCAGCCACTTTGTGGTTCACTCACCTTACGAGGCTAAGGAAGAGTTGTTGGCAAAATTCAAGAACAAACGGCCAGTGGGTGGACACTACCATCCTGTATACGCGGCGATGATCGCAAGCCTGGACGAAAGCGTGGGGCAGGTTGTGGATACCATCGACCGACTTGGTCTATCGGAAAACACTTTGATCATCTTCACCAGCGATAATGGGGGTGTTGGCGGATACAGCCGGGAGGGAATCGCCAGCGACGAGGTAACTGATAATGCCCCGCTCCGGGGAGGCAAGGGAATGCTTTATGAAGGGGGAATCCGTGTGCCCTTTATCTTCCGGTGGAAAGGTGTCATTCCCGCCGGCACAACCTGTGGCGAACCGATTCACAGTGTGGACTTTTTCCCCACTTTGCTAGAGGTAACTGGGATTCAACCGCCAACCCATTACCCCCTCGACGGCGTAAGCATCGTTCCTTTGCTGAAGAACCCATCCCGGACGGATTGGCCGGAGCGATCACTTTTTTGGCACTTCCCCGGCTATTTGGGGGGAGAAAAGAAGACGTGGCGAACCACTCCGGTCGGCGCGATTCGCAAAGGACCTTGGAAGCTCCTCGAATTTTTCGAGGATGGCCGAGTAGAGTTGTATAATGTTCGCAGCGATGTGGGGGAACAACATGATTTAAGCAGGGAGAACCCCACCAAGACAGCTGAATTGCAGGCCGAACTTAAAAAGTGGCGAGAGCAAATTGGGGCCCAGATGCCTACACCCAACCGTGCTGGCACGGAGAGCGCATCCGCGTTGTGATAGGGTAAACAGAGGCCCGACGCTAAGGCGACAAAGAAGCTACAAAAGCCTTGGCGTCGTACACCCGGCAACGGGTCACTGGAGGACCAGTTTGGCGGCAGGGATCTTTCCGGATTTCGCCCACCACGGGCTACTCAAAAGCGACTACGCTCAGCCAGCAGTCCCCAGGTGTTTGCCACTACCAACTATACCCCACATATCAAACTTCGTTGACCCACAAGGATCGGGCAACAACCAATGGCGTTTGTGTACTTCGATCCTTTATTTCTGCATCACGAAACCGGTAGTCATCCTGAAAATGCGGAAAGGATACGCGATCTTCCGGACTATTTAAGCAGGCTAGGACTTTGGCAGCGGTGCCGTACCCCGTTCTGGGAACCAGTAAAACGGGCAGTGCTAGCCCGGGTCCATTACCCGCGATATATTGACGAAATCTGGTCACTTGCCAAATCAGGTGGTGGGGAAGCCGATCCGGACACCATAGTAAGTCCCAGCTCTTTTGATGTCGCCCTAAAAGCGGTGGGCGCGGTTTGCCATGCCACGATGACGATACTCCAGGGAGAAGATCGGCAGGCTTTGTGTTTGGTCCGCCCGCCGGGACATCATGCCTTGGCTGACCGAGCTATGGGGTTTTGCATTTTCAATAATGTTGCTGTAGCAGCGCGAATGGCTGTCGAGCTTTTCGAGCTAGAGCGCGTGCTTATCGTCGATTGGGATATCCATCATGGTAACGGCACTCAGGAGATTTTTTGGGAAGATCCCCACGTCGCTTTTTTCTCGATCCACCGTTGGCCGTTTTACCCCGGCACAGGACGGGCGGAGGAAACCGGCGCCGGAGCCGGGGCTGGTACCACCTGCAACGTCCCGGTGCCATTTGGTATCTCGCGGAAGCAATATTTAGACACCTTCGCTGCTCATCTGCACCCATTTGCCAAGAAAATGCGGCCCCAACTAATCTTCGTGAGTGCCGGATTTGATACGCACCGGCTTGACCCGGTAGGTAACCTCGGCTTGGAAACGGAAGATTACGGTCCGTTGACAGAGCACGTGCTCGAGCTTGCAGACACCTATGCGGAAGGCCGCGTGATAAGCGTGCTCGAGGGAGGATACCACCCACCCTCGCTGGCCGAGTCCGTAGCGGTACACCTAGAAACAATGCTGAATGCTTCACGTGTGTGAATAGACGAATGAATCGGAAGCAAAATGCCATGTGGAGCGTAAAGCGGGCATCTTCAGGAAGTACCTCCGGCACAATCGTTTTCCCCCAATCAAAAGCACGTACGAAAAACCATTTGTCAAGGAGTAAAAAATCAGAATATTCCTCTAGCGTGGATCAGGTTCGTTAACAAATGGCTCGCGATCCCGAAGGTCCGAGCCGTTTTTCGAAATTCGGTGTGCCTAGAAACGGCAACATGCTAAAGGGAGAAGTATTCGATGGGTGGAATCAAAGATCAACCCCTTATGTGCAAACGTTGTTACCAGTGGCCATTTTTGTACAAGGAGACTGATCGGCGGTTCCTAAACAATTCGGTCCTCAACCGGCTAATCGGGGTAATAGTTGTCGTTGTACCAGCTTTGGGTTACCTGTCGGTCCCCGCGCCCCTGATTGCCCAACCACCGCCGGAAGCGGTCCGACTCATTTTCGATACAGATCTGGGAAACGACGTGGACGATGCAATGGCACTGGCTATGATCCATGCCCTTCAGAGCCGAAATGAGTGTCGGCTTCTGGCGGTGACATTAACAAAGGACAATGTCTATGCCGCTCGCTTTGTTGAACTAATGAACACTTTTTATGGACGTCCGAATATCCCCATCGGAATGGTGCGGGGCGGCAGCCGGCCGGAGGAAGGAAAATATATTCGTCGAGTGGCCGAGGCGCAAAACAACGGGCAATTGCGATACCCGCATCGCATTCGCACTCGCGAGGATGTTCCCGAGGCCACGTACATCCTCCGGCAGGTTCTGGCTGCAGAACCTGATCACTCCATCGTAATTGTGCAAGTGGGATATTCCACGAACCTGGCGCGGCTTCTTGATTCAGGACCAGATGAAGTCTCGTCACTGGACGGAAAGGCGTTGGCAAGACAGAAAGTCCGGCTGCTGTCCGTAATGGGTGGGGCTTTTAGCCAGGAACTTCAGGCACAAAATTTCGTGGAGTTCAACATCCGATGGGATATTCCCTCAGCACAAAAACTCTTCGCGGAGTGGCCCACAGAGATCGTGGTGAGCGGTTATGAAGTTGGCGTGGCTATACCGCACCCAGCCTTGAGCATGCAGCTTGATTATCGCTATGTTCCACATCATCCCCTTCGTGAGGCCTACGACTACTACCGTGGCCTTGCGAACGACCAGCCCACATGGGATTTAACTTCGGTGTTGTATGCCGTCCGCCCGCAGCACGGCTACTTCGATCTTTCACCTCCGGGGTGGATCCAAGTTGATGAGAAAGGTCGGACGCATTTTCGGCAGGATGAGAACGGGCGCCACCGGTATTTGATCGTCAAACCAGAGCAGATCATCCGGGTTAGGGAGGCACAATCGCTTCTGTGTAGTCAGCCGCCGTGTCCCCGTTGAGTCAGTTGCCTCCTTTCCGTCAAAGGGGTGCTTGGGAAAACGTGGGAGACCCGGAAAAAACCCGAACTTATTGCGGGAGTTATTACCGCCACTAGACTAACAAAAATGGGGTGCCGGCGATAGTCCGGTCACCCCATACTGGCTTTACCTTTTCCAGATTTAACCTTCAGGTCGACACCTGCACGGGGAAGCCCTGAAAAATAACGGCGTCGAATATTTCGGCCGAAATACGTAGCCTAGATTGTGCAAGGGGTGCATCACTTAGGAGACAATATTTCTAGGCTAATTGCATTCTAGCTGTTAGGGAGCTGGGATCCGTAGGCTTGTCAAACTTCCTGAAAGTCTCGCCTTTTCTGAGTTCAGGCTAGGTCCTTCCAAGTGGCAATGGCTTGCGAGCTCAGGCTTAACGCGTTAAGCCGATCGCAAACGTCCAGCCGAACAGCCCGAAAGCTTCTCCCTGCTCATAACCGCCAAACTCACGGATAAAACCGTCCCAGTATTGGACTTCCGTTCCAACTCGACCGAACAACTGCGCACCGTTTCCAAGGTCCCAGGTCTTCTCAACACCTGTGCCGATCTCGAAGATAGCTCCGATGCCGTTTTCTAAGAAGCTTCCGTCCACTTGATCGCCGTCCTCGAAGACATGGCCGACACTGTCGCCAAAGAGGATAGAAGCCCGCAAGCCGGCGTAAAGGTCAATCGCCCACAAGGTCGGGCGGCGAAGCTCCACCCCGGCAACCAGTCCCCAGCCCTTGGCAAGGACTCTCTGAGAATACACGGTCGGATCCTGTTCCCACCGGATGGAATCAAACCGAGTAAGCTCTGCATGGCGCACGCCGCCGTGGAGCAAAGCATTCCACTTGCCGAGCTGAATGTCATCAAAATATTCAATGTCAACGTACCAAGCATCGTAATCTAAATTGATGTCTCGAACACGTGCATTTTCCGGCTTAGCTGGGTCGAAGTAGGTTTGGTTATGATCGAACTCGAAATACCTTACACGGATCCCGCCGCCGCCGGCTCCGCGATAGCCAAGCCAGAAGCGCCACGCCGGCTCATAACCCCACTCGGTAAACGGACCACCCGGGCCGCCCCAGTTATTCCCGGCAGATGTGTGGGGATCCATCAAGAGGAGTTCCGCACCCCCAACCAACCCGGGGCATCGATAGCACTCGTTGCAAGTAAGATCCCCACAAGTAGTACAGGACTGTGCCTGCCCTGATGGGCTGCCCTCTTGAGCGAAAGCCACCGCGTCATACTGGGGTCGGCTAAGCCAATCTAAAGCCCTGGCCGACCCGGCCCAGAGAAATCCTGCTACAAGTGCCAGTCCGACTTTCACGGAAAGTCCTCGCTTCACGGTTTACCCTCCTAAAAAAGCTTTTCCCGGACGAAATGGATACACCCTTTCCGAGCCTTATGTCCTGCAGTGGTAAGGCGACTTACCTTTCTACAGGATCGACAGCAACGCTCACCGCGGGCGAGCCTCTTAGCTCAATCCCGCAAACTCTGCCCACCTTATCCATAATCGTGCGCTTGGGAGATTATAAGTAAGGGCATAAAAGCCGGGCCCACCTTTGCCTAACTCGCACATTCCATCGACAGAAGAGAGCAACCCCCGATATGAGGCTTTTAACAAAAACAGACTGATCTAAAAAAACCTGGGAAAGGTTACCGGGATGCTCCTGCGTGGGATCCCTTCTACGCACGATGAGCAACGCTTCAGTCGAGATGAGAAGAAAACCGAAAGGGTCGAAAGATCAACAAGTTTCTCCAGCTACACCGGACGGGAGAAAAGGCCTGGATATTCCCTCTAACGGGTGGATTAACTGGTAATGAAACTCGCGTTAACCTTTCCTCCAGAACCTCACCAGCCAGGTTCAAATGCGAATGAACCGGGTTCGAGGAAGGTACATTTTCGGCGTTCGCAATTGTTTGGGTTTGCGAACTTTAGGTTTGTAAATTCTTGCTTTTCCGATTTTTACCAAATTATCCAAATTCTAAGAGGCAGATCTTGGCGAAAAAATTATCCAAGATCAACCCCCACGTCAAGCACAGTTAACCCCCTCTAGTTAAGGAGGGTCCGGCTCTCCGCAGGGCTTCGATAACTTGGCTTTCCACAAGAATGCCATCGAGAATGATCACGTCCTGTTCGGTACCGCCCGCTGGATAAATCGCAAGAACCGGAATCGATCGCCGGCGTAGACGCTCAGTGAGGAAGTTTTTAATCATGGGGGACTCATCCGTCCAATCGGCAAGCAAGGGAAGGACGTTATTTTCCGCTATTAACCGAGCTACTCGGTTAGTTTCGATAGCCGTGGCCATGTTCCATTTACAGTTAGGACACCAGTCTGCCGTAAATTCCACCATGACCGTCCTTCCTTCGCGCAGGGCTGCTTCCAATCGCTCGGGTGTAAAAGGTTCCCAGGGAATTTTCTGACCGGGAACAAGCACGGTATAAGCAAAGCCACCACTGGCCGCGGTGATGCCCAAGGCTGCAATCCATGTCATGGTCCGCCCCAATCTGCCCACCGTCAATGGCACTTTTCCCACCAACCAACAGGCAAGCCATAATCCGACCACAAAGGCTAGCGTAGGAATGAAATAGTCAGAATTAATTGTACTGAACAGATATACAACAGTTCCCAAAAGGAAAAATCCCATAATTTCTTTGAGGGTATTCATCCACGCACCGGGCTTGGGCAAAACACGGATCAACTGCGGGAAAATCCCCACGATCACATAAGGGAATGCCATACCGAGACCGACGGTACCGAAAATGAGATAAGAAACATGAGGCGGTTTGTCCAAGGTGAAGCCGAATACGGCTCCCAAGAACGGCCCGGTGCAGGGTGTGGCCAAAATGGTTGTGAACACCCCTTTGAAAAACGCACCCACCGCCCCCTCCCTCATTTGAAGCTGCCCCACCCCAACGCTACCCGCAAAGCCAGGAATTGGCAATTCCCAGACACCTAAGAAACTAAGAGCCAGAGCAAACACGAGAGCAATCAAGGCCACCTTAAACCAGGTATAGGTAAACTGCTCGCCCCAAGCCAAATTAAATGCTGCCGACAACGTGGCCAGCACCATAAATACGCTCATTAGACCCAAAACAAACCATAAATTGAGCATCAAAATCCGTCGTCGGCTCTCCCCTGCTTGCTGGATAAGAGCGAATAATTTCAAGCTAATCACCGGCAGCACGCAAGGCATGAGATTAAGGATTAGTCCCCCCGCGAAAGCCCCAAGCAAGATTGCAATCCACACCGTCAAAGCAATCTCTTGAGAAGGTCTTTGATCTGGGGCAGTCGTTTGTGCATCTGGCATCAACACCGGGGAAACTTCCTCCTCAAGGCTTGGCATCAGGGCCCCTTCACCCAGGCGGGCTCTGAATGAATAATCCTGGGGAGGATAGCAGGTTGTTTCATCGCATACTTGGACCTGAACGGAACCAATAATCTCCGCTTGAGAGAGATTCACACCAGGTTGCCAGGCGATGGGTGCAAACCAAGTAACTTCCCCTGAGTGAAATTCCACTTGCAAGTTGTTGAAAAGCGGGTCCTGTTTCGTTTGAGGAGGGGGACTTGCTCGGAACTCTCCCGCCAGACGGAATTCGGAAGCTTCTTTCAGACGAATCCGCGTGGGGCGAGGTCCCCCCGGGGGTTGTGTCAGGGAATAGATGTAGTGGCCCGGCCGAATTCGCGCCCTAATCACCAAAAAGCTCGATTTGTCGCCCTGAGGCACCGTAAATTCGGCGTCGATTTTGAGATGTCCTTCGGATTCAAAACCCAAGTCCAAGGGCACAGGCTGCCCGAAGCCACCGGTGGTCAGCGCCACCCAGCCCACCAGGAAGGCGAAAAGTTCCCATCTAATAAACACTCCAACGGTCCGCACTTTCGGATAACTCCCACCCAGAAAAGCTCCCAAGGTGCCATTCAATCCAAACCGGACAGGGGGAAACAAAGTCTTAACGTACCGTTTCATCGTCAATTGCGATCCCTTCTTTTCTCCGCTAGATAAAGCCCAAAATGTCTTTTGCCAGCCGACCTATCAAAGCGTTAGCACGAGCTTGCCCAAAACTTTGATCCTCTGCAAAAGCAGGGCTGCGTTGCTCCGCGACCTCCTGCCCCTCCCCAGGTAAAAGCGGCCTTTAACAATTCCCGCGATCAGCTCCTACGGGCGCCCGCCGTCTCCCATGCACTGGCCATCTTTGCCCACGTGGGCTAATCCACTTCTTACGCCCAACGGCTCCAGACGCAAAAAGCCTTTTACCCAAAGATTCGGGGCTGGCTGATCCTGCCCCGGCAGCTATACTCTACTTTTTGCACACTAACACAGCACTACACTTTTTGGAGACTAACACACCTGCAAAAGGTTGACGAACTGTCATCCCACGTCCCTGAAGTTCTAACACGTCAACATCAAATTTCTCTTTAACCAAAGTTCTCTGGGAAAACTTCTGGTACTAACAGTTTAAAGAATATTACACGCAATCGGTTGCACAACGTGGCGACAGCCCGCGAGCGGGTAATGGCTCGACTGAATTTTACTGCCGAAAGCCAGTCCGGAAACAGCTTGCCCTTGAACCGAGAAGCAGTCTCCGCCAGATGAATTGCCAGTTTTCACACCTGTTGAGCTTCCCTCCCATCCGAGGGCGAGACAGCCTCTTCCTCAACGAATTTCATAAATAACGTAAGTGGTGTTCCTATAAACCTCCGGCAATTCAAGCGGGGGCCACACCGGCGCAATGACGTGGCTTACCTCATACTTTCGAGCTAAAGTGCGAACCGCAGAAGTACCTGCGTGAGCGATACTTGGGAGCCACTTCATCCGGCCCGCGGAATCCCGATAGGCGTGCACTTCGGTAAGGGTATGCCACCACCGGACTATGGAGGGAGCATCTTGAGGGATATCCTTCCAGTTGACAAGATCGGCCCGACGGGCATACCACCGGAAGGTGTAAGACGTGCGTGGGGTTAAAAAGCGGCTTCCCGCCGGAATTTGACCGCTTTCCCTTACAAATCGACACAGATCCCTCCAGGCGAGATAATCTTCGACTTGATTCTCGTCCGCCCGTGGCACGCGGACTGTGACCCGAAGATAACAACACGAAGCTAGGTGCAAAGCGACGACCCCACCCACAATAAGGCAATACGTGCGCGTGCCCGCGGCATGCGCCGGGCCGGAAGCTCCCATCAGGCCAACAGCTGCAATCGCCACGCCCGCGGGCAACATGACATCCGCCAGCCGAAACCAATAGAAACGTAGCAGCATCGGGGCTTTCTCAGGCAAGAACCACTCCGCAAAACTAAGGGCCGCACCAACGGCAGCAAGGCCGAGCGAGCCTCCCACAAACCAGCGAAAGAGCTTGCAAGAGGGCTCAAAACTTCCAAGACGGCTGAGAAGAAACCAAACAAAAAGCAACAGCAGGAATTTGTCCAGGGCACCGGAGCCCAAACGCAAAAGCGACAAGTGATGTCCCAAACGATAAAGATAGATCTGTGCTGCCAACAGCGATGTTTCGCTGTCCACCCCCCAGTTCAAGCGGATTGCGGGAACAAGCCCCAGGAACGCCCATGCTCCGCCCGCTAGCAGCCCAGGGAGTACCTTTCTTAAGCCGGTCCAACTTCGCTCGTGTAGCGCCCAAGTGCCTAAGCCTACCAAGAAAGCCCACCCGCCGACAAGGACATGAAAAGCCGAAGCCACTCCCCAACATAACCACGCCCCGTTCCACCTTTGTCTCACGAATGCGGCTAAGCCCAGGAATACAAATCCGTAGGCAGGCACCTTGGCCTCAATACCCCCTATTACCCATTCACCAGCGGCATTAAGACGCTCTTGCAAACAACCGAACAAAATTCCCGCCATCACCGCCTGCCAACGAAAAGGCAACAGATGCCGGGCCAATACGTACCATCCGACCGCGACCAGGCACCACCCCACCAAGCGAGCCAGCCAGGTGAAAGTCTCAGCCTCCAAGAAAAGGGAAGGCCATCCGAAGATAGCAAAGAAAACTGGATGCGCATCGGCTGACTCCAAAAAAGGGTCACCACGTACCCAGTCTTTATTCCAAAAGGAAATCATCTTGCCTACATAGTGAGGCTCGTTAACATCCGGAACAGGCCATGCACCCTGAAGAGCAAAGGCCAAGAACAAAACCGCAATTGCAGCGATATCTAGGCTTCTCCGAAAGGGAACTTCCATTGCCGATCTCATAGCACACTTGTTGCCTGGCGCATGATTTGAAAAAATCGAAAGCCCGTTAACAAAACAAGCTTTCGCAAGTACGCGGCCGAGCGGTGCCTCTAAGCCCCCAGCCTACGGTTTCATGGGTATCATCCCCGCACAGGTATCCCGCCATAAATACGCTGCGGATACTCCCCACAACGAATCCGCGAAGGTGTCGGGATGATTCAACTGCTCGTGACCTCGTTGAGCATCCACGTTTGACTCGCTTCTCAACCGTTTGCAAGATCCAACCAAACTGATGCCGTTAATCCAATCGAGTTCCAATTAACTACAGTTCATTCACCCAAATTAAGGTACCGCCGTGCTTTTCAGCGCTAAGTGGGGCTCTGATTGCTTCGCCCAAAAAAATTTCGCAGCTAGGCCTAGCTGCAGCGACCTTCACAGGAAAACTGCCAGAGTGCCGATAACAGAAACTTTTGCAAGGACCACTCTTCACGGTGGCCCGGGCGTAAACCCTAGCAAACCGCAAATCCCTAGAAGGGGCCATTCCCATGCGCGCGCAAAATTTTACCCTACTGCGGCTAAGCCGCTTATGGATGGAAAATACCGGCTACAGTGCCGGTCATAAAGGCTGCTAAGTTTCCCCCGATCATCGAACGCAAACCGTAACGGGCAAAGTCAGAACGTCGCGAAGGTTCTAACGCAGACAATCCTCCGATGAGCACAGCAATCGATCCGAAGTTTGCAAATCCACATAACGCATAGGTAGCAATGATAAAGGACCGCGGCGACAACTGATCCTTCATCGCCACTAAATCCATATAGGCTAGAAACTCGTTGAGCACGGTCTTCTTACCTAGCAGCATGCCGACCTTAAGACAATCAGACCAGGGCACTCCCATTACAAGCGCCAGTGGAGCGCACCCCCAGCCCAGAATCCGCTCTAAGCTGAGCGGTTCCCCGCCGAGGGCAGGCAGAAGCGCCAAAAACCAATTAAGCATGGCGACAAGCGCAACAAAGGCGATGAGCATAGCTCCTACGTTTAGGGCGAGCTTCAGTCCCTCGGAGGCTCCCCGACAGGCGGCGTCTAAAAGATTAACATCAGTTCTGGGCACCTCCACCCGAACAATCCCTTTGGTGAGCGAGTCTTGTGTCTCAGGCACCATAATTTTCGCTATAACCAAAGCCGCCGGAGCTGAAAGAAGCGACGCCGCCAACAAATGCCCAGGTTCCATTCCTACTTTTGCCAACATAATGGCGTACGCGGCCATAACACTTCCAGCGATCGTAGCCATTCCGGAAGTCATAAGAGCCATGACCTCCGAACGCGTCATGGTGGCCAGATACGGCCGAATTGCAAGCGGCGCTTCCGTCATTCCAACGAAAACGTTGGCAGCGGCCGCCAGTGACTCTGCGCCCGACGTGTCCATCACCCACACCATGACCCGAGCCATCACCTTCACGATCCACTGAAGAATTCCTAGATAAAAAAGAATGGCCGTCAAAGACGCAGTGAAGATAATCACCGGCAGAACCGAGAAAGCAAAGGGACTTTGGCGGATGTTTTCGCCAAATACAAACTCAGCTCCCACATCAGACCATTGGTTGATAAGGGTGATAAAACGACCAGCTGCTTGGTAACTCTGCCGACCTGCGGGTGTCCAAAGCAACAGCGCTCCAAGGAGTAATTCCAACACCACCCCAGAGATAATGAGCCGAAAATTCATTCGCCACCGATTTTCAGACAACAGCCAGGCCACAAGGAGCATCACAAAGAGCCCGAAAAAGCTAATGATTACCCCCATCGCGAATTCCCCTGAACACGTAAGCGGCTTAGCGACTCATAACTTTTGCTAAGTTCGGTTTGCCTTTGCTCGATTGTCGTTGAGCGCAACCCTCGTCGGACTTGGAAAGCCGTGCAATAGTTTAACGCCCTGGCTTGCAATCCGGCCGGACTGCGCGAGCTGCGCCAGGCCGGAACACCTCGCGAAAAATTAGCTGTGCCTCAAACCTTACAATGGTGCCACCCCCAATCTCGTAGCCCCACCCCCATCTTGCATTGTTTGCGTTTTCAGCATACTTTAACTGCGGCAGATGCGTAAGAGAGCTCACGTTAAGCCCTGTCAAGTCCGTGGCTCGCCGGCATGCTTCGAGAAGTCTAAGGCCCTGATTCTTGGGCGAGTGGCGCGGACCGGTGCTTTCAATGTGCTGAGGCGTTCGCAAAGTCTAATGGGTGCCACTGGCCAGAGGGGGCGCGCGTTGAGCGCCTCTAGTGATTGAAAATTCGTAATTGCTCACGACCCCTGGATTTAGCGGTAATATTCCTGGTAATCTGGCGGATTGGAGGCTTGCTACCCGATGTGGAAGGTGGCAGGCTTCCGAGGTCCTGCGGCATTTCCGCAATCACAGGGATCCCCACTTTATAGGGAGGCACGGTTATGAAAGCGGCTTACATTGAGCGTACAGGTCCACCCGATGTGATTACGTACGGAGATCTTCCAAAACCAGCTCCCCAAGGTTCCCAAGTGCTGGTGCGGGTCCGCGCAGTCTCCGTGAACCCTGTAGACACTTATGTGCGTGCTGGAATGATCCGTTGGGACCTTCCGAAACCTTTTATCGTAGGGTGCGATCTGGCTGGGGTAGTCGAAGATGTGGGGCCGGAAGTCAGCCGATTCAAACCGGGAGATCGTGTTTGGGGAAGTAACCAAGGTTTATTAGGCCGACAAGGCACTTTTGCCGAATACGTGCTAGTGGACGAATGCTGGTTATACCCCACGCCGGACAACGTCTCGGATAGAGAGGCAGCGGCGCTAGCCCTAGTCGGAATCACTGCCCATTTGGGACTTTTTGATAAAGCCAAATTACAACCGGGAGAAACCATTTTCGTTTACGGCGGTGCCGGGGGAGTGGGATCCTGTGTCGTTCAGATGGCCAAAATCGTCGGAGCTCGTATCATTACTACTGCCCGGGGATCGGAAAAAGCAGAGCTGTGCCGACAACTTGGCGCCGATGTAGTCATCGATTACACCCGGCAGGACCTTGAAGAAGTTCTCCGCGAGGTCGCACCTCAAGGCGTCAACGTCTGGTGGGAGACCCTTCGCGAGCCGAATCTTGAGCGGGCCGTAAATCTTCTTTCGCCTTTCGGAAGACTGATTTTGATGGCCGGCAGGGATGCCCGTCCCGTCTTCCCTGTAGGCCCATTTTATGTTCGCGACTGTTCCGCCTTTGGCTTTGCCATGTTCAATGCTTCGCCGGAAAAGCAGCAAAAATGCGCCGATGATATCAACAAGTGGACAAAAGAAGGAAAACTGCGCGCACTCATCGGCCGGGTGATGCCCCTGTCGGAAGCAGCCGAAGCCCATCGGCTTCAGGAAGCTAATACCTTGGGCGGAGCAGGCACACTCGTGGGGAAAATCGTTCTTGAACCCTAAATCATCGAGTAAAGAGTTCACACAACCCAAAGTAAAACGCGCGGCACCTCAGGCAACAAGTCAAAAACAGAATTCCTTGGAGTATTCCACGCCTCATTCCCCAATTCCCAACGCCCGTTAACCAGGGCGGCGGAGCGGCGCTAGGGAAAGAGCCTGTCAATATCCAACTTTTCGGGAGCGATTCCCGATCTCCCTGGAATTTGCGCGACACAAGCGGTAACCTAGCCCGTAACCATGAGGTAATAAGTTCGCTTCTTGGAGAAAGGCGGCCAGCCCATCGCTCCAGCACCTTGCTGCCGATGAGGGCGCCATAAGCATGAAGAGGTTCCCGGCAATGGAGGAGACCGATGAGCCAAATCTTATGGCTTTTTCTTCTCCTATGGATTTTTTGCTTGGGAGCAGTGGTGGGAAGTTTCCTCAACGTGGTGATTCATCGGCTTCCTCAACGTAAAAGCATTGTCTACCCTCCCTCCCATTGCCCGTTTTGTGAAAGCGCCATTCGCTGGTATGACAACATCCCAATACTCAGCTGGTTTATGTTGCGGGGCCGGTGCCGGGATTGCCGTCAGCCCATTTCGATGCGTTATCCCGTTGTGGAAGCTCTCAGTGCGATTCTTCTTACCGCAGTATTTTGGGCAAGCTCTCTTCCCGGCCGGGATTTGCCGCACTTATCGTGGCCTCCGACATGGAGCCTCGCAGAAGCTCTGGGCGACACCACGGCCACAAAGCCCGCAGCAGATTCTCCTCCTCGGCTATTAATCATAATGCGAACCTTTCAACTATCGGTATTGCTGTGGACATTGCTTGCGGCTACGGTGATCGCCATGGAGAGTCAACGCATTCCTTTTACATTGTTTCTTCCGGCGGTTGTTCTTGGATTACTGCTTTGGCTTGTCCTCCCGTGGTTGCCGGAGTTCGGTGTTTTTCGAAGTCCGGATCCGATCGAGGCAATTTTTTTGGCAGGGGCAAGCCTTGTGGCTTCCGCCTTTGTGGTTTTTTTGGCAGCTTGGTCATGGGGGCCGGAATCGCGACGGGGCTTTACTCCGGCCATGTACTGCACGGGGCTTCTCCTGGGCGCACCGCGAACTTTAGTGGTGGGTGCGGGAGCCATTGCCGTATTTGTGCTGACGCAGACGCTGGTTCCATGGACTCCTACGTTGGGCCGGGTCCCACTCATCGCCTGGCTGCTCGTAGGCGTCGTTGCAGTAGCACTGTTTTGGTAAAGTAAGAAGATCGGCTTGAAATGCCTCGGCCAGGTTTATGAGCCGCAGGGAAATCCTTGCCATTCCAGAAATCGTGGGCCTTGATAGCCGACGGCAGCTTGTGCGGATCCCGCCCGAGCTTGATGTACCTTTGACGGAACGCGTACGTCGGATCATCGACACAGCGGCATTTCGCCGGCTTATCCGGATCACGCAACTGGGTCTTGTCTCTCTGGTTTACCCCGCAGCCCTCCACACGCGATTCGAACATTCCTTGGGAGTTTATCGTCTTGCCCTGCTTACGACCAAACGTCTGGCTCATGACCCTCGGTTTGCCACCACGATTTCCGCAAACGAGGCCGAGCTTTTTATCCTGGCAGCTTTGCTGCATGACGTGGGCCACTGGCCTTTTTGCCATCCCATCGAGGACTTAGAGCTTCCGGAAATCCCCCCTCACGAGGAATTGGCCCGCGAATTCTTAGAAGCCTCGCCCCTTGCGGAACTCCTTGCCAGCGACTGGGACACTTCCCCTAGGGAAGTGCTCGCGGTAATATCGGGTCGTGCCGCGTCCCCCGGGAAAAAACTGGCGGCGAGTATGCTCTCCGGACCGGTTGATGTAGACAAAATGGACTATCTGTTTCGCGACAGTCTTCATGCAGGGGTACCCTACGGCAGACATTTCGATCTGGAGCGGCTAATCGGCAGTCTATGCCTGAATGCCGCTGGCGACGGACTAGCTATTACGGACAAGGGCAAAACTGCGGCCGAACTTCTCGTGTTTGCCCGTTATGTCATGTTCAGCGAGGTCTACTGGCACCACGCGGTGCGTGCTGCCACGGCCATGCTTCAGCGGGCGATCTACCTCCTCCGCCAAAGGCTCAATCTCAGGGAGGTTTTCCGCTTGACAGAGGCGGAGGTTATCGCCCAGCTGCTTCGTTGCAGTAGTGGAACACCGGCAGAAGGGCTCCTTAACGGGCTTTTCGGTCCCACGCGAGCGTTGTACAAGCGGGTGGCCCAATACAGTTTCTTCGAACACGGCGAAATTTATCGTCGCCTAGCTGGCCGGCGGTATCGTTGGCTCGTCCATTGCAGCGCCACCCTCGCAGAAATTTTCGCTAGGGCCTTGGGCTCTTTCATCAACGAGCACACCATCTTGATCGATGCACCACCAGTCAAACGCGAAGTAGAGTTTGCTGTAGACGTCTACTTCCCGAAAGAAGACCGTTACCGGCCTCTAGGAGATGTCTCACCGGTGGTTCGTACGCTGGCAGAAAAGCAATTTGATGACTACGTCAAACGCGTTCGCATCTTTGCCGAGCAAAAAATCGCACCTCGTTTAGCCACACTTCCGCACCTTCACGACCTCATCTGGAAAGCGATCGAGGAGACAGAAGCAAGTGAATAAAACCTGCCGGCTGCTTTCAACTCCGTGTATTGCTCGGCATCAAAAGGCGGGAACAAAAGGCCAACTTCCGAAATCGATTCGGACGCCGCACCGAAAAACTGCAGAGCTACAATGCCCCTCCCCTTCACTTAGGCAACAAGTAAAGGTAAATGGCCTTCCACTCAAAGCCCCTCTATTCCTCGGGAAAACGCAAGAGCCGAAGCAACAGTTGCCACCGATCGCAGCGGAAGAACGTCATATCGTGGCAACAATTCGTTAGGTGGGCTTTCTACAGAATTTTTCGAGGCGTTGACTTACAACGTACACACCCTACCCTTCCTTAATTGATGCGGCGCAGCGGTTTGGAAAAAGCGTACATTTACCTTAACAAACACGCAGTTCTGCTCGTGGCTCTCCCAAGGCAAGTAAGCACCCGCCAGAAGCCTCTTGCGGAAAATTACCTTAAAAGAAGCGATAGTATACAAGGATTACCAGTAAAATGACCACTATCCCTGCCAGTTTGGCGCCGCGGCTCGGGGAAAGATCGATGGTTACTTCCGGTTTCACGGCTACCCCAGGACGGGAACTAATCGCCCACAACACCACACACGCGAGGAAAATGATTACGCCTACAACTGCCGCCCAAAGGAGTGGAGCAAGTTCGAGCTCCAAAGTGGCAAGTCCGAGCTTTAAGTGTCCCAGCGGGATCAATTGCTCAGCCGCCGCTTGCATCGGCATAATGAGCGGAATGCTGACAACAACTTTCGTATCCCAAAGCCGCTGATAAAACTCCCAATCACTCACAGCCGAGGCGGAGGTAGGCCGTAATCCAAGGATCGCAAACAGGTACACGTGCACGCCTACTAGTACGGACAACACCAGGCTCCCGAGCACGGCCCAAAGCACCCGAAGCATCCAACGGGGCGCCCGCTGCCCTTTCGGCAAGACATACCGCACTTGTGGGAAAGGTAGATGCATCAACCACAAGGTCACGATTGCGTACACGGCCACGGGAACGAAAGTTGTGACGAAGGGTAACCACTCGGGCACGTTTTCCATCTGCAAATTATGGAAAATAGAGACCAGGATCCTCCAGGAGAAATCAAACAGCGCCATGCTCATCCAATAGGTTCCCAAAATCACAGTGACAATGGGGATAAGAAAGGCCCGCCACAGGCCTCGGGGACGTTCCGCCACGGCCCAGGGTGAGGGCACCTCACTTGGAATGCCGGCGATGGCACCCTTCAATTCTTCATCACGAATCGGACTTAACAAACTCACGCCCAGGATGTACAAGCTGAGCACGACAAAGGTAAACGCCATGTGATGAAGGAAGGCGACCTCCGGCATGGCCTTGAGGCACCACATGTAAAAAGTTGGCCCAAGAAGCAGCGCTCCCACAGCAGCCTGGGCGCTGACTCGCCCAAAACTTAGACCGAAGAAAAACACGGTCACCACCGCCGGGGTGATGAATCCCCAAGTCCTTTGAATATAGTCGAACACCCCTTTGCCGCCGGCAATCCAACCGAGCTGAGGTGCCCATAAACAGGCGATCAAGACAAACAGTGCCGTTAAAATTCGGCCCAGCCGAATGAGTGTTCGATCGGCTGCCCTCGGGTTCAAATACCGTTTGTACAGGTCCACAGTGACAATTGTGGATGCGGAGTTGAGCATGGAATCAAGCGAGCTCATTACCGCTCCCAACATAGCCGCTAGCATCAATCCTCGTAAGCCCGGCCCCAAAATGGTTCGCACCAAATGGGGAAAAGCCCGGTCGGCTTCGCGTATTTGAGCGCTGTAAAGCTCAAAAGCCACGATACCGGGAAAGATGATGATAAACGGCATCAGGATCTTTAAAAAGGCCGCCAAGACCATCCCCTTTTGCCCCTGTGCGACGCTTCTGGCTCCTAACGCCCGCTGCGTAATGAACTGGTTTAAGCCCCAATAGAAAAACTGCGGAATCCACAACCCCCCAATAAACACGGCAATCCAAGGTACCTCAGGGTGATTCCACGGCTTGACTGCGGAAAGCTTGTCACCAGCGCGGGCGAAAAACTCCTGGATCCCGTGAACCACATCTCCGCCACCCAGTTGTGTTACCAAACTCGAAAAAGCCAAAACTGTGATTAAACAGCCACCCAAAATGAGAGCCAGCCCGTTGATGAGATCAGCCCATACCACTGCCTTCAACCCGCCCCATACCGTATAAAAGCCTGCAAGAAGCCCGATAAACCACACTGCCGCTACAATGACCCATCCGCTTCCCAACCAGTTCTCCACCCCCAACTGTTGTAACCAAGGAGTTTCTCTAAACAATTGCCTCACGGACTCCCCGAAGATGGTATCCAGGCCCAATGCCCCGGCGTACAGGACCGCGGAGATGATCACAAATATGTAGGCCGCCATCATATAGAAGGCCATCACTCCCCGGGCACCAGGGCTGTAGCGAAATTCCAAAAATTGAGGAATCGTATAAATTCCTCGCGCAAGGAACCGCGGCAATAAAAATAACCCGACAATTACAATCGCAACAGCGGCGGTCCATTCATAACAGGCAATGGCAAGACCTGTGCTGAACCCAGCACCCGCCATCCCAACGAAATGTTCCGTGGAAATATTCGAGGCAATTAAAGAAATCCCAATGAGGAACCACGTTAGACCTCGGCCGGCCAAGAAATAGTCCTCAGAAGTCCTCTCCCGCCGCGACATATAGGTGGCGAAGACGACAACGGCCAGCAAGTAGCATGCAAACACCACTGCATCAAGCGTCGTCAATGCGAAATTATTTAGACCCATTTTTCAGCCTCCCGGTGGTGCTAACTATGCGCGCCCAGCGTGCCAAACCATTCACCGCTTCAGCATACTCCCGGGTTCTTGGATTACAAGAGCCCTGTACGCGATTAGTGCTCTGGCCGTTGCCGAAGTACCCGGAGTGAACAAAGCCGAAGTGTGGCTTCCGTGGAGGCTCAATCTCTAACCATAGAGTCCCGGTGACCTAGAAAACGCACACCGATCAGGCAGAGCCACTGCTGCAAATCACATCCGGCTGAGGAGGCTAACATGCAAGGCGGCCTGACGTGCCCCTCCCATGGTCCCTGGCTAGTCGGGGAGCTTATTCTTCTGGAACTCAACGGGCCAACGTGGCTACACCCGGGTATGACGATTCAGCTGAATCTGGAATGAGCTAGGCTAGCATCCAATAATTTGTGGTCTGCTGGCCATTAGGAAGCTGCGTGTCATTTTGCCGTCGCCCAGGCCACGGTGAGCAACTTCCGGACCAAGGTGCGGGCTTTTCGTCCAGGAAAGGTGGGTGCGAGAGGAGAAAGACCGATTTCCAAGGCTCGTATCGGATCCCTCGAACCGCGTTGGAATGCGGTTCCCCTTTTTGGTGGGATGGGTTTTTCCCCATTATTTGGCCCCCTCTGGAGACATAAACGGCCTATTTAATCGCTCATCCCATCAAATTTATCCGAGAGATAAGAATTGGTTTGACTACCCTATCCCGGCCGACCTACGGGCACGGGATTTTCCGCGGACGGGGTTCAATCCCCACTTTCACTTAATATTACTAATATGACCGATACAGTAAACTAATTTCTTCGAGGTTGCAGATTGCCGGCGAAACGGTATGATTGAGGATTAGCTGTGTCTCATACCTCATTTCGACTGCGGGTTAAGGCGAAATTAGGTCGTCGAACGCGGCAGATAGAGGTCAATTAGGTTGTCGGGCTGATGTTTGCTAGAAACGGTTGGAGTTCTGCCGGAAAGAGCACTGCCTGAGGATTTAGTGAGCCCGTGACTTTCCCGATAGTGGCAAGCATATCGGCTGCGATTCTTTTAATTCTCAGCCTATCACTCCTTGTGATAGGTTGGCACAGGAGAGGCTCGACCTCTCCAAGAAGGTGCCAAAATCGTTTGAAGGCCCTCCCTATGCCTTTGGGGGATTTTTACCCGGCAGTCGGGGGGCATTCGAGGGCTTGGAAAAGGTGGGGAACTCCGGCAGGTGGCATTGCCCACTTCCGTTGGAGCTCTGGTGGCTATCGATATTCGGAGGCAGAAGGGCAGAAAGAATGCCCTCGAGCCTTCGGGGGCCACTTGGAACGATTGGTGCAACCTGCCGCAGTTAGGAAGGGGATCAATAAGGCTTACAAAAGCCTGCTCCCGGAGTTTTTGCCTCGACCATTCTGTGAGGATTTCCCCCAGCCGTCTGCGGCCTTTGCGCATCCCATCTTGATTGTGCTCACGCTCGGGCCTTCAGCTCCGTGGCTGTGGTCGGACTGGTAATTCGGGCTCACTCTCGGCAGATGCTTGTCGATCTCGACCCGGCGGATTTCCACCGACGACCCCATGATTGGAGGATCGAGGGAAACCGCTGTGGATCAGTATTTGCAACTCGCGTTGGTTGGGGCAGTTAGTGCCGTCGTCACGTACGTGGCAATTCGAATTTGGGACCGGCTCCGGCTAAAGGAAGCTATTGCCAAAGCCCGGGAGATCATCGCCCGCGCTGAACAGGAAGCCGAGAGTCGCCGGCGGGAGGCAGAAATTGAGCTGAAGGAGCTTGCGCTCCGCTACAAGGAGGAAGCCGAGGCCGAACTAAGAAAGATCCGCGAAGACCTGCATCAAAGGGAACGCCTCCTGGACAAACGCCAGGATGCTCTTGATCAGCAAAGCGAACAGCTGCGAAAGCAGGAGCGGATTATTGAAAATACACAGCGGAAGTTGGCAGAAAAGATCCAGGAATGCAATCGCCGGTCCGAAGAGCTTTCCAAACTTATCGACTTGCAAAGACAGACTCTCCATGAGATCTCAAATCTTACCAAAGAGGAGGCTACCAAGCGACTCCTCGGAATGTTAGAGCAAGAATTGCAGCAGGAGGTCGCGGCTGTTGTCTATCGACATGAAAAACGCGTGGCGGAGGCCTGTCAGGAAAAGACCCGAGAGATACTCCTTTCTGCCTTACAGCGTTATGCGGCAGCACATACCGCCGAAGCAACCACCAGTGTGGTGGACATTCCTAACGATGAAATGAAAGGTCGCATCATCGGCCGGGAGGGGCGCAACATCCGTGCTTTTGAAAAGGCCACGGGCGTGGATGTCATCATTGATGATACTCCCGGCGTTGTGGTGGTGAGCTCCTTTGATCCCGTCCGGCGAGAGGTGGCGCGACTTGCGCTTGTAAAATTGATTGCCGATGGCCGCATTCACCCCGCTCGGATCGAAGAGGTGGTTGAGGAAACACGGCAGGAGCTTGAGGAGCATATTAAGAAGCTCGGTGAAGAGGCCTGCCAGGAAGTGGGCATTACGCATGTGCACGACCAGCTTGTTCGGCTGCTGGGGCGGCTGCACTTTCGCACAAGTTACAGCCAAAATGTCCTCCGACATTGTGTGGAAGTCGCGTTTCTTGCGGGAATGATCGCAGAGGAGCTGGGGCTGGATGGCCTCCTTGCGCGGCGATGCGGACTTTTGCACGACATCGGTAAGTCAGCCGATCACGAGGCTGAAGGTGGCCACCCAAAGGTGGGAGCCGAACTCCTTAAGCGCTACGGCGAAGCCGAAGAGGTAGTTCACGCGGCCGCGTGTCATCACGAAACCTATACTTCCGAACGTCCTTACACCGCCATTGTGGCCGCAGCCGATGCCTGTAGTGCATCACGGCCAGGAGCCCGTCGCGAAACTCTGGAACGCTACCTTAAACGCATGGAAGAACTAGAACAAATTGCCATACGCTTCCCAGGTGTGGAGCAAGCTTACGCGATCCAGGCAGGCCGCGAGATGCGAGTAATTCTTCGGGCAAAAGACACCACGGACGAAATGGCCGCAAAGATTTGCCGCGACATCGTCAAGGCATACGAGTCGGAGCTCAGCTACCCGGGCGAAATTAAAGTAACCGTCTTGCGAGAAATTCGTTTCACGGAAATTGCCCGATAGAAATCCACACTCTCGGCGCTCCGCTTCAGTTGTGGGAGAAGGAATTTTTTCGAATTAATAACCGATTTTTTATGCACTGAGGATTCTGTGTCGCGCCGGCCGAGCCCCGATCTAACCGAGGAAACACCTGTCGGTGCCTCGCCGGGCGGAGGTTCCCACACGTGCGCTTTTGCAGCCCTCGCTTAAGTGCCACAACATATCGGGACCGGCTCCATCGTGAGTCCCACGGCGTTGCGAATACCCTGCCGTCCATAAACCAGGTCGATGGGGCGAGTGAAAAAATTCATGCCGTCTTAGATTCGTAGAGGGTGTAAAATCCGAGGTTGAACCACCCAGCCAGTTGGTGCCACAGGGAAGCGAAAAGACCGAAAAGTTTTGGCCACCCATGTCTGTTCCGTCCACTCCACCTTTCAATGCCTTTCGGATTTTAGCCATCGGGGACATTGTCGGTCAGCCCGGCCGCGAAATTGTGAAAAAAGTAGTCCCAGCCTTGCGACTGTTCGAAAATCTTTCCTTTGTGGTGGCCAACGCGGAAAATGCTGCGGGAGGCTCCGGACTGACCCGGTCGTGTTACGAGGAATTGCTTGCCGCCGGCGTGGACTGTTTGACCATGGGTGACCATGTTTATCGGCGGAAAGAGATCCTGGCATTCATTGACCAGGCGGATCGCATTGTCCGGCCTGCGAATTATCCCCACACGGCACCGGGACGGCCGTACACAATTGTAGAGGCCGTCGATCGCACACCCGTCGCTGTTACCTGTGTTGTGGGACGAATCTTCATGAATCCTGCCAATTGCCCCTTCGAAGCCATCGAAAATATTCTCGCGTCGCTTCCCGAGCAGGTCCGTTGTGTTCTTGTGGATGTTCATGCCGAAGCCACGAGCGAAAAACAGCTGATCGCCCGTTGTTTCGACGGACGTGTCACCGCTGTGCTTGGAACTCACACGCACGTGGCGACTGCCGACGAATCCATTCTCCCCGGCGGAACCGCCTTCCAGTGCGATTTGGGGATGACCGGCCCCCACGAAAGCATCATTGGCCGACGTATCGATCAGGTGTTGTTAACAGCTCGCACATTCCGTCCTACCAGCTTCACCGTGGCAACGGAAGACGTCCGGCTTAACGGCTGCATGATTGATGTGAACGTCCACACCGGGCGTGCGACCGGGATTCGTCGGGTGCAAATTACCTGGCATCTTGCCGAAAAGCTTTATGCCGACTTTTTGAAAGCTTGCGGGAGTAAAGCCGGAGTAAAACCTTCTTGACAACAACCACGGTCTACGTTTCAGGATTGTTGGTCAACTCTTCAAAGGCCGCTGCGATCCAAATGCCAGAGTCTGTGGCGAAAAAGCAAAGTTCGCTAGGCCCACAAATCGTTGACATGTCGGCTTACCTTGAAGTTAATCCGGAAAAACGTTCGCGGAGGAAAATCTCGTAAGAACCGACCGTGCTGTCGTGCCTCCGGTAAGCTCACCGTTGGCCACCACATACAAAAAAATTTTCCCAAAAAGTTCGCAAGTTTGCTGGGAAAGGCGGGCGAAAGGCTTAAGGATCAAAGGTCCGGCAGCACAAATATTCCACTCGGTTAGGTGCCGGTTTGCCGCACAATCGGCGCCCATCGGCTGCCGCGCTTCTTAGACTAGCCTACAACCAACAAACCCCAGAAAATTAGCCGAGTGGGTCCCCTCGGCAAGAATCTTAAAGGCTGGAAGCACTTGGTACCTGGCCCAGCCCCGAAAGTTAAAACACTTTCCACCGGCCAGTTCCGGCGACCTAGGCCAAAAGCACCGTTTGCTTCACAAAAGCACGACTATTATTTTGACCGGAGCCGCTCCCTCCGTTAAATTGCAAGTAGTGGCCAAACGCGGGGGAAAATAGTGAAATCTCGGGAGAAGTGAATTTCCGCGCGAAGTCGGCCCCATTGAGGCAGGGACGAATTTGAGGAGTGGTTCTGATGAGACTTGCAGATATTCTCAAAAATAAAGGAAGTGTTGTGTACACCGTCGATCCGGACGCAACGGTGGATCAGGCCATCGAAGAACTCGTCCGCCATAACGTGGGGGCTTTGGTGGTCTGTCAACGCGATCTGGAACACGGGGAAAAACCGTGCGGGATCATTACTGAGCGCGATATTCTCCGATTTGTCGCCCGAAAGGACCGCTCGCCTTCCGACACGAAGGTCTCCGAAGTGATGACCAAAAACGTTTTCACCTGTGACCCTTCGCGGTTGGTGGAAGAAGCTATGGATATAATGACCCAGTTACGAATTCGCCATTTGCCGGTAATATCGGAGGGTAAGTTGGTGGGCATAGTTTCAATCGGAGACCTAGTAAAAGCAGAGCTCGACCGCTTGGAAATGGAAAACAAGTTCATGCGGCGCTACATCCATAGTTAACTACCACCCCACACATAGCTGGGGTCACAAATGGGCAAGTAGTCGTGCTAGTAACCGCGGTGAGCCTCTCAGTAAAAGCAAGACCACAATAGTGGGCCGACTTCGCCAGTGTTAAAGCTTTACCTGGGGACTTGCCTGTGCTGAAATTTACGCCGCACCAGTGTGAAGTTGGGCATCACATGAATAGGTGCTTCGATTTGAGTAATGTGAAGAATTTAGGGCTACAGAAAAGATTACACTCCCCAACGTAGAGCGAGTTTTACTCCCTGGGGTAATACCCCCGGGCAACGAAAACCTCCAAGGATGGACTACTCCAAATTGCTTAGCAAAAGCAAGCAATTTGGGGAAGAGGGTCAGCCAGAGCCGGTCTTGCATCCGCTATCTCTATGGGGTAAGTCGGGTTGCATTAAAGAGCGGGAGCCATCACGGACGCAGAAGCTGACTCCCACAGTCAATAATCCGTAATCTAACTCACACTCAACAAATCGTAGTCGAGGGCAGAGAACTATGAGCAAATTAACCCGGCTAGTAGTGGCCGGTTGGCTGGCGGTGGATTTAGGGTGTGTTTTGCTTCTCCTTTTCGCATCTGAAGGCTTTGCCTCCGAACCACTATCGCTTCATCCCGATAATCCGCATTATTTTTTGTGGCGCGGCAAGCCCACAATCCTCATCGGCTCGGGCGAGCATTACGGGGCCCTTTTGAATACTGAATTCGACTTCGAGCGATATTTCACGGCCTTAGCCAAAGATGGGCTCAACCACACCCGGACGTTCTCGGGAACCTACCGCGAAGTCCCAGGCTCTTTCGGAATCACAGACAACACGCTGGCGCCGAAGCCCGGTCATTATTTGGCTCCCTGGGCTCGGAGCCCTGAGCCAGGCTATTACGACGGCGGCAATAAGTTTGACCTCAAGAGATTTGATCCTCGCTACTTTGATCGTCTTCGGCGGTTTATGCAAGCTGCCGACCGTCATGGGGTCGTGGTGGAATTCGTTCTCTTTTGCCCATTGTACGATGAGGAGTTGTGGCGGGCCTCGCCGATGAATGCCCGCAACAACATCAACGGCATCGGCAACTGTCCCTCGTCGGAGGTGTTGACACTAAAGCATCCGGACCTGGTTCAGGTACAGGTGGCGTTTGTGCGGAAAGTGGTAGAGGTGCTCAATGAATTCGATAATTTTTATTTTGAAGTCTGCAATGAGCCGTATGTGAAAAACGTGCCGCTTGATTGGCAATATAAAATCATCGAGACGATCGTTGAGACGGAAAGCGGCTTGCCGAAAAAGCACCTGATCTCGATGAACATCGCCAATGGCTCGAAAAAGGTCGATGACCCCCATCCCCATGTTGCCATCTTGAACTTTCACTACTGTACGCCGCCAGATGCAGTGGCCCTCAATTACCATCTGGGAAGAGTCATTGGGGAAAATGAAACGGGTTTTCGCGGTCGGGATGACATCCTCTACCGCACAGAAGCTTGGGAATTCATCCTGGCGGGGGGTGGACTTTTTAGCCACCTGGATTACTCCTTTACCTGTGCGCATCCTGAGGGAACCTTTCGCGAGTACAAATCTCCGGGGGGTGGATCACCAGAACTTCGTCAACAGCTGGGAATTCTTAAGCGCTTTATTGAGTCGTTCGACTTTATCCGCATGAAGCCATCGCAAGAGGTACTCGTTAACAAACCTCGAGGATTCAACGTCCGCATTTTGGGCGAACCTGGTGTGGCTTACGCAGGCTACACGTGTGTTGCCCTCCCCCATCGTCCGAAGAATCTTTCCGAGTATATCCTAAAAGACACCGTGCTTACGCTTGAACTTCGTGTGCCCGCTGGCATGTATCAGGTGGAATGGCTTAGCCCAGTGACCGGGACCACCCTCGCAAAAGATACGGTGCGGTGCGACAGCGGGACGCTCACACTGGTAACACCGCGGTTTGACACAGATATCGCATTCCGACTTTTGAAAGAGCGTTAGCAAAAGTTAGATATCAAGCATTTTGCGCGTGGGAGATGGCGTTCTTTACCCAACGGAAAAACTCAAACTGCCTTGGCAGGTAACCTCGCAAGTAAGGCGGCATCATAGAATACCATAGGCATGTGGATTTGAGTCTTCTGTATGAATTGAAGATTTGACACTTATCTCCACTTCGGGCAATCGAGGTGGTGTTGACTCTTTAGGTGGGGGTGAGAGAGGTCATGGCTCACGCCATACTAGAAAAACTGGAACGGGCGGGCACTTTTCCTCCAGATGAATTAGATCAACTTCGTCAACTGGCGGAACAGTTCCCCGACCCGAAGGTTTTTGCCACCGAACTTGTTCGATCGGGCAAGCTCACTCGGTGGCAAGCCGGCCAGCTTGTCCTTGGACGAAATATCGTTCTCGGCAAATACCTACTGATTGATGTCCTCAGTCCGGATGAAGTTAACCCGCTCTTTTTGGCCCAACACCGTGCGATGGAGCGACGTGTGGTCCTGCGGGTTTTAGCGAAGACGTTGTCCCAAGCGGAAACTTGGCGAAATCGGTTCCTCCAAGAAGCACAGCTATGGGCCGGACTAGACCACCCCCGCCTAGTCCGCGCCTTTAATGCGGAACAAGATGCCGGTCGATATTTCCTCGTTTTAGAATTCGTGGATGGCGAGAATCTCGAACAACTGGTCCAAAACTCAGGACCGCTGCCTGCGGAAGCTCTGACCCAGCTGGCGTATGAGGTCGCCGATGGCCTCCAGGCACTCCATGAGAAGGGGATTGTGTTTGGAGCTCTGCGGCCCACCAAAGTGATGATAACCCTTGAAGGGGCAGTGAAACTCCTCGATCGAGGCTTCTCCTTATGGCTGTCCGAAGCTCAGGGCACTGAGGCTCTGAACCTGAAAGCCGAGGCGAAAGAGGCGATTTGGCTTGCCCCGGAACTTCGGAGTGGTGATAGGCCAACGAGGCAGAGCGATCTCTTTTCGTTGGGGATGTGCCTCCTCTTTGCAGCTTTGGGGAAAGTGCCACGTCCGCCCGAGGATGGGCACGCGGCCTTGGAGTGGCACCAAAGTTGGAAGGCAGAGCTGGATAATTTGCCAGAGGAGCTTATCGAACTTTTAAGCCGACTGGTCGATCCCCGAGCGGATCACCGCCCGGAAACGGCCGGGCAAATTGTGGAACAGCTGCAGCCGCTAGTGGTGGTTACCTCTTCTTTGGGCGTCCATGAGGAGGAGGGTGAGCATGAAGTTATGACCACGGTTCAGCAAGAATCTCCCGTCTCCGTGGAAGTGTCCGCCGAGCACGAGGTGGAGAATAAAGTCGGGGCATCCGAGACGACAGCGGAGGATGAAACCACTGCTCCTACGCTCGAAGAAGTAGTCCTGGTGCCGCCAACTGTGGCAGCTCGCACTGGCAAATCGCGTGCCACGCGCCCCTCATGGACACAGTTTTTCGCTAAGTGGCACGGGCTTTCCCCTCGGCAGAAGCTCATTTTCGGCGCCGCGGGTGTTGGCGTTGTGCTCGGAGTGGTTTTGGTGGGTCTGGGAGCTTGGCGGGCGCTGGAAACCCGGCAAGCGCCCAGGGGCCGTGCCTCCGCACCTGATGAGACCATCCTTTTAGCAGCCAAGAGTCGACGCTCACCTGACAGGCTAACTTTTGCCGAAGTCCCCCCGGAAATGAAGTTCGATCCCACTGTTTTCGACACTGCTCCACAAGCGGAGTCAGCTCCGAGCCCACCTTTGGACGCCTCACCCCCACAAGAAACTCCTCCTCAGCCAGAAGAACGGCAGGTTGCTACAACCGCATCCGACCTTCAAGACATTAATGGGATAACAGTGAAGACAGAGGGGGATCATTCTGAACTCTCCATGGAAGCATCCGATTCACAGCCGCCATCGCAATCCCCGGAAACACCGGAAGCGGTAGCGGCTCCCCCGGACGCGCCGACCATTTCCCAAAAGGGTGAGCTCCCGGCGACCGCCGCGGCCACCGGAACGGAAGCCTCGAAAGCAAAAACGGAGAATCCGTTCGAACATTTTCCGGAAGCGGTGGAATTGCCCGAATTTATCCGGCCAGACTCAAAGGAAGAATTTCCCCCGTTTCAGATCGGTCGGATTGGGGGTGACCCCCAGGCCCCTTGGCAGTTGCTGCTCCTTGGCGGAGATCAAGCTTTTCGAAAAGGGTGGACCTTTGTTCTTTGGGAGGCGATTGCCACCGAAAGCGAGCCGAGTTGGATCGTCGAGTTGAAAACCCAAGTCTCGGGAAAGCCTCAAACGTTTCCGGTAGCGAAGTTTTGGCGGGAGGGGAGTCAGCTTTACTTCCAGTGGGATTCCGGAGCACCTTACCCCCAAGCAAATCATCTCCGCAATTGTCTGCTACAAATACGCGTGGGAAGTACGAGTCGAGTAATTCGCCTTCGAGAGATTGTTCGCGCGGAATTACCCCCCCTTGACCTTGATCGGGGGAGCCTTATCGCCAATATCCCGGTTAAATGGCTGCCCGAGGAACAATTTCTTCTTTGGGAAATTGTGGGGCTGGAAGGATTCGCCGGCGATGTTCAGTCGCAGGAAAAATTGCCGGCTCCACCGCACGGCCTTTATGAGTTGGCTGTGGTGCGGAAAGACCGCGATGGAAACACCCAACGTGCATTGCCGATGAGGCTAGCTTTTACATCGCGGACCAATGCTGTGAACTTGCGACTCACTTTCGATGCCAACATATTCCGCAACATCCCCCGCACCCCCCAGGCGTTCAGCATTACAAGAACCAATATTGAGGAAGAGCGCAAAGCAATCGAAAAGAAGATTAATCCTCCCGACAAAAAACAGGCCCCAAGAGGCGCTGAGCTACAAAAGCTTTTGGCTCAGCTCAGAGAGCTCGAAGCGCAACTGTGGTATCGGGAATTCTTTGAAAAAGCGCATCGAAAAGCACGCCTCCGACTACGCATCTTTTCGCAAATTGGTGGGGAAAAGCTAATCCTGGTCGAAATGTGAGCACACCTGCTGCGGCCGATCCCCCTTGGTGCCCTGGCTGGTTCAGTACCACGTTTCCGCAAGATACACACACTCGCCCCGATTGCCCTGCCGGAGCGGATACAAGTTGCCCAAGCCGCAAAACTTAGCCGAACAAGGGTTAGCGGAAAAAAGACTGTTGCCGGACAGGCACCCCCGAGTCAGTGTGAGGGTGAGCTCAACCCCCAAAAGACCGCAGGTAGCGTCAACGCGAAGTCATCCTGCCTCAGGTAACAATCTTTGTCCATCTTCCATACGACAAAGATTACCAAAAAGGGAAAAAAAGTAAACGCCGGTTTTTTCTCGCAATCTGCGGCCATTGGCAACGCGTCCCCTAATAGGTCGGTTGCGGCGGATCCTCGGATAGCATCCCGTAGGTGCCAGGCATGCGGTCTCGCGGCCCAATCGCCCGCCAATACCCAACCCATGGCCACTCTTCTCGCTTGGAGAGATCAATCTCGCACCAAAAGAGCCCCTCTTTCCCCTCGTTAGATACTAGAATTCGCCCCATGGGATCGATGATCATACTGCTTCCATCGTAGACGGACGCTACCAAGTAAAGCCCATTGTCCCGAGCGCGGACACGAAAAACATTCTCTCCATGAACTCGTCCTTCAGAATCCGCATAGGTCTCCCCCCAAGTTGGGGCAAAGAGAATTTCGGCCCCGCGCAAGGCGAAATTCGCGTGGCTTTCGGGAAAGAACCAATCGTAACAAATCTGAATGGCAACTCGGCCGAAGTCAGTTGAAAAAACGGGAAACTCTCTCCCGGGCACAATCCCCTCTTTCCACTCTTCCCGCGGCAAATGGACTTTGCGATACTTGCCTGCGACTTGTCCATCCCTAGTGAAAAGCACGGCCGTGTTGTAAACATCGTCACCATCTTTTTCTGCCAGCCCAACGACCACCCATACGCGAGCAGCCTTCGCCGCCTGCCCCAAAAACTCCGTATCCGGACCCGGGATTGATTGTGCCACTTCAAACGATTTTTTCCCGGTTCCCACGACTGTGATCAACTCTGGTAAACAGACAATGTCGAGCCCCAACTTTCCGGCCTCGTGGACGAACTGAGCATAGAGCTCAAGATTTCTCTGGGGAGTGCTTCCCCGAGGCCGGAAATGCACAGTACCCACCTTGACTAGCCGCGGAGCCGGTGGTTCACATGGGATCATGCGGACACTTTTCCACGTTACAGCACCCTCCCCTGGCCATTTGACCTCCAAAGAGATTTCTGCCTTCTCGGCCCCTTCTGGAGCCATGATCACATCATCGAAAGCTGCAAGATTACCCTCCTTGATAAAAGGCCCGCGGATGAGCACGCCAGCGGGATGCACCGGCCTCTGAGCAGCAAAACAAGTTACCCGAACGAGAACCGACCGGTACGGGGTCGCAATCTCCCATAGCGCACATGTGGCAGTAATATGATATGCACGACCGGGACGAATCCCCTCAATAATTTGCGTCACACCACCCACGGCAAAGGGACGACCCGGAGCGTCCACAACCAATCCGTCGCTGGTAAGCCGAACTCGGCAAGCATTTTGTCGATGCCCCGGTTCCCAAATCGACCACTCCGCAGGACCACCCTCCACCGTTTGCCGCGAAAAATCCCCATTACGGACCATGGACTCAGTGGCGGACTCAGTAGCGACGCAAACCTCCGCGGCTAACAAAATCGAAGCGACCACTAACCCCGCAAGCGCGGAAAATGCTTGCTCAGATGACAGATTTGGCGCCATAGGACAATCTCTTCGCACACAGGTCAAACGGATGATCAAGCGTTCCTCGGTTTTTCCCCAAGCCAGTAGCCTCTAAAGACTGCATTCTCTCTGTCCGGAGTGGGGATACCCCTGGGAAAATCGCCGACAAAGTTTGGGGGATCGGCCCCATACCACCTGGGAGGACCCGCGGCCCGCCGGCCCAAAACTTACAGCCCCGGGTACTTCGGTCCCTCGTGCCACCACCAGCCCCAAGTACACACCTCGCAACGAGCCGGGCAGATCACCACTCTTCGTTTGCGTCAACTGTTTCTACTTGAGAATTACACTTGCGATCCCGCGGCCGGCAGAAGGATCAGGTTGATAATATTCGACACAGTGTTTTGGTATTGGGGGTCCGCCTTCAACTTGAGCCACTCAGGATCCTCCAGGAAACGCTTCCACGCCGCGTTCATTTCCTCCTTGCTGTCAAACCCCAGCATGTATGTGAGATTGGGCATTCTTGGACCGATGATCGCCTCTCCGAAAAACACAGGAGTTAAGCCCGTTTTCAAGAAGATACGGATTTCGCCGCCTTCGTTGAACATTTCGATTTTCTTTTTGTTCTTTGCCCGCGTAGCGCTTTCGTAGACACGAAGCTGGAACAGCCGGCCTGGTCCCTTCGCCGGTAGAGCCATCTTCGGCATGTGGTCAAACGCCAAAAACAGGGTGCTTTCCATCCGCAAATATGGCGGATCATCCGCGGCAGATTGGAGAAGAGGCGCTCCCTTTTCCAAAAATTCCTTATCAGCAAGCAACCGGTCAGCCAGCGTCAACACCGTCTCCACGGTAACATGGGGGATAAGCACCCACAGGTTCGGACTTGAATTGTCAGCCAACTTGAATGTCCCGATGGGCCCCAAGCCCAACCGATTTAAAGCGGGAATTGCCACCTCAGCATAGAAGCGTTCCCAAACATCTCGCTTGGCAAGAGATGCCAATCGATATTCCCGCAGCTCATACAACTCTTTGGAAGCTATGCTTGCCGCTGCAGATTTTGCCACCTCGGAAAAACCGAAAGCTCCAGCTGTGCCTGCCAACGCGGACAAATTCAAGAATTCTCTTCGCTGCATTGGCCTCTCTCCAATTGAAAGCGATTTGAAGGGTAAGGTTAGCCAGGATACTCTTTCCTCGAAATACCCGATCCAACTTTACTTTCCTCCCGTCCACCAAGCCGAAACCAGCCAGCAGACAATTGATTCGGGAATTAAACAACCCGGAAAGCTAGAAATCAAGCATTAGGATGAGTGAGCATTTAAGATTTCGGCCACAACTCACGCCTCGTAGCCGAGCAAATTGGCTTCCGATTCGCCACCTCGTTATCACAGGTGGCGAAGAGCCGTGACTTTCTCACCACCGGAATTAATCCGTATTCCACGACTTGGTTAAACCCTTTTGCGAAAAACGAGTGGCCTACGGTAACCCGCGGGTCGTTCTCAGCGGAACAATTCTGCCGTTGTGGGGTGACCTTACGGTGCCCACCGATCTTCTCGTTAAGTTAGGAGAAGCTTTTCATGCCCCCATACTTATTTATTCCCCTACTACCTTATTCCAGATTCTGCAATCCCTAAGTTGTTCGTCGTTCGACGCGAGGGGACAATGTGAGAATAAAATCTCGAGGACAAACAATCTCACCGCTCGCTTGTAGCAAGCTGACTCCCGCAAGAAAATAGGAAGGTGCTCCGCGGCTAATATGATAACCACCGTTTTGCGGGCAGAGCAAAACGAGAAGGCCCCTGCGGACAAATTTTTTGGACCGGGTTATCGAGGAATTCGTTCATAAAAGGAGAAGCTGTATGGGTGAGATTTACATCGGGATGAACCTTGAGGCAACTCGTCGACACGAGAAACCTTTCGAATGGGGAGTGGAAAAGGCGGCCGAGCTTGGGTACGAGTACATCGAGCCGATGGTGCACTTTGGCCGGGAGCTAATGAGCGAAGCCGGATATTATCACACCGTCTCCCTCTTCGACGATCCCTACCGTGTTCGCCGGGCCGCGGAACGATATGGTTTGAAAATATCGGCCCTTTCCGCTCATGGACCCCTGGGTCGCCCGGATCGCCATGGGGAATATCTTAAGCTTGCCATTCGATTTGCGGCAGAATGTGGGGCACCGATGGTGGTCACCGATGAGGGCCTCAAAGCCCCGTGGACGACAGAAGAGGAAGACTTCGTTCTTATGCGCTACACCCTCTACGAAGCAGTTCAGGTGGCGGAACCGCGAGGGATTATGATCGGGTTGGAGTGTCACGCCCAATATTCGAAAACACCCGAAGGTCTCGATCGCATTTACAACTTGGTTGAATCCCCCCTTATTGGCATTAATTTGGACACAGGAAACGCCTATCTCGCCGGTCAGGATCCCTACGCGTGGCTGGAACATGTCTTAGACCGGCTGATCCACGTCCACGCAAAGGACATCTCCGTGGAACACGCCGAGGCGGAGCGGGGAAAAGTCACAGGAACACCGGTCGGTTGCGCGTGCGGAGACGGCGTTATCGACTGGGCTCGTGTTATCGACATCTTGAGGCGGGCTCCTCGAGACATTGTCCTGTCCGTTGAATGTGGCACCATTGAGCAAGCGGAGCGAAGTGTTAAGCACCTGAAAGCTCTGTTGGGCAGACAGTAACACCGTATCCACATCTGGAAGCGTTGAAATCCAGAAAACCTGGCTGGCAGGCTCAATACCGCCGGCCGAAGCTTGATGCTAAGAAAAGTGCCGCTTCCGCCTTAATTGCGCGAACTTAGCTGGGGAAGATCCGAAAAACCCTCGCGATTGCAGGTGCGACACGTCAGCTGCTTACCTGGGGAAAGGAATCTCCGTTAGCAAGGATTTTGTCCTCAAGGCAGCAAAATTCAGCCTATCTCATACGTGCGGCTTTGAGCCAGAAAGGCCAACTGTTACACCCTTGGCCTTGCTTGCAAGAACTGAAGGCCGTACGGTTTTTCGTCTGTAGAAATCTGGTGACTCAAAGGAGGATTTCCGATGACAACTCTGGCACGTCGGGATTTCCTTCGAATGGGAGTGGGAGCCGTCGTCGGCAGCACCGCCCCTGGCCTAGTTAGGGCGATCGCTCAAGAGCCAGGCCAACGGCTTCCCCAAGCGGCGGAAGTTCGTGTGCTTAATCCCCGCATGCGTGTCCCGGTGTCGTTTATTATTGATGACTCGACGTGTTTGGTGAATCTTGCGCATTTCGCCATGCCCCAGTTTGCGGAAGTTTGGCCTAATCGCGATGAGTACAAGAAGCCCTGGCAGGAGCTTCCGCGCGAAATCCCGGATTCCTTCGTGCGGGAATTCGCCGACTGGTGTGCCGAGCATGGAGTCAAGGGCAAATATAGCGTTGTTCCTTACCCTGCCTGCGTAGGTTGGTTGGACCGATTCCTTCCAGGCTGGACCCATCGCCAGCTGGTCGAGAGTATCGAACTTATCCAAAAGCACCTCTTGCGGGACTGGGACATCCATCCGGAAATGGTGACCCACACGTGGGTTATTGATACTAAGACAGGCCGGCCTTATCCCGAGCGCTCCGCACGTTTCATGGAAAACTGGGGATGGAGTGAGGGCAGGTCCGTGGAGGAACTGACTGATTACATCGCCTATGCGTTGGGCATCCTCCGCAATATTGATCTGCCGTGCGAAGGAATCACCACCCCCGGTGGTTTTGGCAGTCGGGCGCGTCCCCAACTTGCCCAGGCAACCTTAGCAGCCTGTCGTGATGTTTTCCGGGTGGAGATCCCGCACTATTTCCGCGATGTGTTCACGGATAACCGAAGTGTAGCACCACGGGTCGAATATGCCGCCGATCTAGAAGGGCCGGACCCGCGATGCGTAGTGTCGATCATTGGTTGCACGGGCGACTGGTTCGGAGGGTGGGATGGGCTTACTCCGGGGGATTCAGACCGCTTCATTACCGCTGATTTAAGCAGCGGACGGCTCGTGGATGTCATCCTCAAAGGAGAACCCGCCATCCTCGTCTGTCATTGGCCGGGGATCTACTTTAACGGCGAGAAAATCGGTCTGAAAATTTTTCAAGAAGTTGTCCACAGGCTTCGCCGCCGGTTTGAGCATCTCGTGTGGATGAAGCTAAGCGAAATTGCCCGGTACTGGGCAGCAAAAGAATTGACGCGGATCAGTTTCAGCAGTAATGCTGTGGAACTTTATGCCCCCTTTGCTTGCCCCGCATTCACCGTGGCGGTGCCAGCTTCTGCCAGGCAGGAGCCTCGCCTGGTAAAACTTCCTGAAAACAATGTCCGCACCCTTCGCCGAGTCGGCGGAGCCCTCATGCTTGAGGCCCACACCTGGACGACAACTTTCCAGGGCGACTCACAGTGGACCATCTGTTGTTTCGACCTACCCAAGGGGCTCTCGCGGCTTGAACTAGGTGCGGCGGGAGCATCAGAAACTTAGCGAAAAAAGTTAGGTGAATACTTCGTGAGGAGACCGGAGCCAGAATGACAGCACACGAGGTCTACCGAAGAGCCGAAAACGCTCCATCACGCGCCGTTTCCAAAATTCTCCCCGGTTGTTGCCCTGACCAGCCTTGACGGGCCAAATCGTAAAGGAGTTGCCCCCAGGGCGTTGGATATCGACCCGTGATGCAGGCCTGGCACAGATCTTGACCCGGCAACCCGATAGCCCGCACCAAGGCTTCAATGGAAAGATATCGTAACGAATCTGCCCCAAGGTCCCTCGCCATTTCTGCAGCGAGTGCCTCAGAAATCTCCGGCGAGCTTGTGTAGCGAGCCGCAAACAGCTCCTGAACTGTAGACATATCGATCCCGTAAAAGCACGGAGCAATAATGGCCGGGCTGGCTACACGAACGTGAATCTCCTTAGGCCGTCCCACTTCGCGGAGGCGCTGCACCAGCACCCGCATCGTAGTGGAGCGCACAATTGAGTCCTCTACCAACAGCACGCGTTTTCCCTCCAGGACTTCGCGCAGCGGTGTGTATTTCAGCCGGGCCCGAAATTCCCGCCGATTGCTCCCTTCGATAAATGTCCGGCCAGTATATCGATTTCGAATCAGCCCCTCGAGGCACGGTACCCCCAATTTGTAGGCCATCCCGTCCGCCGCTGCCTTACTAGTATCGGGGACGGGAACCACGATGGTGTCCTCGTCGAGAGGGACAGTCTCAAGCTTGGCTAGCTCCTCCCCCAAAGCTTTGCGAACAAGGTAAACGCTGCGGCCATCAAGGGTACTGGCCACATTGGAGAAATAAACCCACTCGAAAAAGCAGTGCGCCCGGCGCGGAGAGGTGCTATAGCGCTCTATGCGCCATGTGCCGTCTTCGATGAGGATGGCACAACCCGGCTCCAATGAGCGGATCTGATCAGGGCTAAAGCCAATGTTTAGCAAGGCCACACTCTCGCTGGCCGCAGCAAACAACCCTTGATCCGCGGCGTAACACAGCGGTTTAAAGCCCAGAGGGTCGCGGACGACCATCATCCGACCGCTTGCATCGAGATACACCAAGCTGTATGCACCGTCAAACTTCTCGGCAAAGGCTTTACAGATGGCAACAAGCGGCACGTGATCCGCTCCGGACAATATTTGCGAAATGAGGTGCAGGATCACCTCGGTATCCGTCCGAAGAGCAAGACTGTTCGTCGGGTCAGAAAGAATCTGACTTTCCAACTCTTTGTAATTAGCTAGCTGGCCATTGAAAGCAAAGGCGAACCACTTTTGTCGCTTAATATGGGGTCGCTCGAACGGCTGCGCGTAATCCCAATCTTCCGTGCCACACGTGGCGTAACGCACGTGACCGATGCCCGCCACGCCGTCAAGCATTCGAAGAAGTCGTTCGGCGGTTTCCGGATCCTGGTGCTCAAAGACTTCGGATACGGTCCCCACCGCCTTGTGGGTCGAGAGCAAGCGTCGCTGGTGGAGAGAAAATACAGTGACGCCGGCCGACAATTGCCCACGATTCTGGACATCGAGAAGCATTTGCGGCAGCAATCTTGTGACCGGCTGGCCATCGCGTAGGCGGCTTTCTGCCCCACCGGGCAGGGCCCCAAGCTGATAAATGGCAACCACCCCGCACTCTTCCCTTGGCCCATCCTCCAAATCGGGTCCGTCCATTACCCGTATTCCTCGATCCAGCATCGGCATTTTATTTTTTACATCCAGCCAGGCAATTTCTCGTTCTTTCATGCAACGATTACCGTTTCATCTGAAAGGTTCATCGTCCCCGCTCGAATCAGCATAAGAATATAAAATAACTTTGCACCGAATTGTCTTATGGACTGAGCTCGGTGGAAGCTTACCGCCCAATATTTTGATGATTACCGCGCAATATTTTAGAGCGGCTTCTTGAAAGCCTCAATTCGTAGGGTGGGCGGGAGGCGAGTCACAATTGGTCCAGAAGCTCCTTCTTTGAGCCTTTCGAGCAGCCCATCTACCTGGTTTTCATGTGACTCAAACGCCGGGTGATGTCGAGCTGGATCGCTCTTCTTTACCCCATTTTTCGGCGTTGCACACCCGGGGAGTTCCTCGCTACGGTTCAAGAAACGAAGTTTGTGGCACCGGGACCTTTTCGTTTGGAGAGAACCTCAACATCGACGCCCTATGAGGTACCCGAAGCATGAACGCTTTCCATCAACAGGTGGTAATAGTGATTCCGGCCCGGCTGGGGTCCACTCGCCTGCCAAGGAAAATGCTGCTGGCCGAAACGGGTAAGCCACTTGTCATCCACACTTGGGAAGCAGCACAACAGTCGACGCGTGCCAGCCTCGTGCTCATCGCAACCGACAGTGCTGAGATTGTGGAGGCAGCTCGGGCTTACGGGGCTGAGGTATGCCTAACAAGCCCGAATCACCTGTCCGGTACGGATCGCGTGGCAGAGGCGGTCCAACTTCTCATGACCAAGGGATTTCGGCCAGACATAGTGGTTAATCTTCAGGGCGACGAGCCAGAAATACCCCCGGCTGCGATTGATCATATTGTTGATCTTCTTACTTCTGATGGCCACGTGGATATGGCCACGTTAGCAAGTCCGATCCGCTCTCGCGATAAGCTTCTCGATCCAGCCACCGTAAAGGTTATCCTGGATGCCCGTCAGCGAGCGCTTTACTTCAGTCGTTCACCCATTCCTTACCCGAGGTCCAACGATGGCACCCTGTTCCAGAAAGATCCCCCCTGCTATTGGCAGCACATTGGGATTTATGCATATCGCACTCAGCGACTGCTCGAATTCACAAAATTAAGCCAACCAGATATCGAAAAAATCGAATCCCTCGAGCAGCTTCGAGCGTTATGGCATGGGTATGCCATAAAAGTGGGTTTCGTTTGGCAGCATAACGGGGGGATCGACACTCCGGAAGACTACGCGGGTTTCGTTGCCCGATGGAGAGATAAAACAACCGCCCTTCTTGTGCCAGCGCTCATGGACACCGCCACCTCTCCCGTGGGAAGTTAGTCTGCGAACGCTGCATCGGGGGGCACCGTCAACGCCATATTTAACGCCATATTTGTAGTTTCTCCCAAAGCTTCTCCGCTCACTTCTCTCGCAGCCTTTAGATGAGCTGGGCAAGAATCAGGGGGTTCTCCCGTAATATTAATCCAATTATCCAAGCTCCTTGCCCCCGGATTCTGCAGCAAGAGGCGCGCACCAGCTCTTCGACTGGAGCTGGGAGCGAAGAAAGGAGAAGTCCTCACGAGGGAATCCTGGTCTCCAACCAGCTAATAATATCTTCCTGAACACGTTCCGCTTCCGGTTCGTGAAGCAAATCGTGGTACAAATCGGGGTAGAGCCGGAGCGTCTTATCCCGCGACCGCGCGAGGTCAAACAGCTCTTGGCTCCCTTCATGACTACAAATTCGATCTCCCGTGCCATGGAGGATTAGAAGCGGTACGGCCACCTGGGAAGCCCGCCTGCGGAAAGACGCCGCAGCTCGAAAGATCTCGCTGCCACTTCGTGCGGGGATCCAGCCGTGGTAAACGAGCGGATCCGTTTGGAAGTTTTGGCGGACCGTTGGATCCCGGGACAGTCTCCTCACACCCACACGCATTACCTTTGCCCAGGGGACAACGTGAGCGAGCACCGGGGCAACCCACGCAATCCACGCAGGCACTGCCCCGATTTTAATTGCCGGGGCCAATAGGACCAGACCATGGACGGCCCCAGGATTATCAACCACCCACTGCGCAGCAAGTAACCCGCCAAGGCTATGGCCCATCAAGAATAAGGGGACCCCTCTGGTAATTTGGCCCGCCCAAGCCCACACCCGCGACAAATCCTCCAAACAATCGGCCAGCGAAGGAATCCAGGCCCGCGGACCCTCCGAGCGTCCATGACCGCGAAGATCAAACGCTACTACTCCCACTCCTCGGGCACACAAACTATCAAAAAACTTCACATACCGGCCGGAGTGTTCGACAAAACCGTGGATAAAAACCACAAGGGCTCGTTCTCCTGAAGACACCGGCAAGCACCTTCGCACAAAAAGCTTGATGCCTTCACCGGTTAAAATTGTCGCAACTTGCTCGACCAAGCCCTGCATGGCTGTTGCCTCAGTTAAACCACGGGATTTACAAGTACGAATTGTTTACCGGTGCCGATTAACTTTTCGCCCACCTCCCAAAACCGCATTGGCGGCCAGTAGAAACCGGTCATTTCGGACCCCCGAGTTGGTACCACGAGCATACAAGCAGCAAAACCCATTCTATTTTGAACCGGCAACCTCGTTCCCACGTCTACCCTTTCCCGGATGTTGCAATTTAACCTAACGGAAAGTAAATTAAAAGCCAAAGGATATCCCAGTAAAATGTAAGCTCGAAGAACAACAAGGACGTTAGGCTAGGCAGCCAAAACACCTCAGACTTCGCAGCGTGATAACTGCCAGGCTACGGGCCTCGAAGAATTTGTCAACGCCGGTAAGGGGAGCAGATTCATGGGCTTTCAACCTCGCTAAAAATCGAATTTTTGCGACCCTCGCCGTGCAGGATGGGAAAAAGGCAATTTCGAAGTATATCTTCGGTCAAGTGGTAAAGTGGGCAAGGCATACTCCGGCTTTTCGAAATGGCGCACCTCATTTCGGAGGATAACCCCACGCAACTTGGGAGGAAGAAAAATGCATGTCGAGAAATCAATACGCGTACTCGCAGTATTCGTCAGCTTATGTCTTTGGACTAGCGGACACGAAGTGGCGGCTCAACAACATCATCCGTTGCGATTTACTATCCGTATGCTGTGTCAAGACTTGAATGAGGGATGTGCCATTGGCGACATCAACAATGACGGTTTACCCGATGTCGTAGCGGGCGAACGATGGTACGCGGCCCCGGAGTGGATTCCTCGCCCTATCCGATGCATCGAGCCAACTATGGGCGATTTCTATGCCTCTAACGGCGACCTTTTATTCGATGTGGACGGGGATGGGTGGCTCGATGTGATTTCCGGCAGCTGGATGGAACCGGAGGTGTTTTGGTACCGTAACCCGGGCAAAGAAGCTCTGGAGCGCGCCTATAAATGGGAAAAACGGCTTCTGTTCCAAGGCCGAGGACAAAATGAGAAATATGTCCTCCATGATTTCGATGGTGATGGAATCCCGGAAATTCTGGTGGTCTGCTGGCAGAAAACGGCGCCGGTCGTGGTTTGGCGAATGGCCAAGGATGCCTCGGGCAACATCGTGCGTCAACAAGACGGAACGCCGGAAATGGTGCGCATTGTCATTGGAGATCAAGGGGGTGGGCACGGATATGCTTTTGGAGACATCAACGGCGACGGGCTAGAAGACCTGGCAACCGAGGTGGGATGGTATGAACGACCCGCAGGGGATCCTTTCGGCCAACCGTGGAAATTCCATCCGGAAACCGCCCTCCCTCACCCAAGTGTCCCGTTCCTGATCGTCGATCTTACCGGCGATGGACGTGGCGATATCATTTGGGGCAAAGCCCACGACTATGGGCTTTACTGGTGGGAGCAAGGGCAACCAACCCCAGATGGACAAACGACCTGGAAGGAGCACTTGATCGACAAGTCCTGGTCAGTTGTTCATTGTCTTGCGTGGGTCGATCTTGATGGCGACAATGAGCCGGAGCTTGTGACGGGTAAACGGGTTCGCGCGCATGCGGGGAGAGATCCAGGGGATTTAGATCCCCCAGCACTGTTTTACTACAAATGGGACCCGAGCACCCGGAAGTTCACTCGCTTTCCCATTGCTGACTTTGGAACTGGCGTAGGCACAGGGATGCAAATTGCTATCGGCGACCTGAACGGGGACGGCCGACCGGACATCGCCGTCGCGGGGAAATCTGGAACCTACATCCTTTTTAATGAGGGCCCCCACAGGTAGTTCCGCGGTGTGTCCACAACTTTTGTGGGCCATCGGTACTCAAAGATTTCACCCTGAGCGCAATCCTTAAGAGCGCCCGCGGCTAGGGTTCACACCATTCAAACCTCGTCGTTTGCGGCCTGTCACCCCGGAGGCTCAACCGCACCGGCGGAGAATCAGGACGGTATCACTCATCCGATCATTCAGTTCACATGGGTGATCCAGTTCGTACCAGTAGTCAAACGTAGCACAATGGTCGAAATGACCGCATTTTTCCAGAAGATCCTGGAGTTGTGTGGCGGTGTAAAGCCGAAGGGGAAATTCACTTATAATCCGCCGACGATTTTTTGGTCCCCGGATTAAGAGATTAATCCGCAGCCATTCTCGCCGAAGGCGCCTCTGCACCCGAACCACTCGCAAGGTCACGGACAGCTGCATCTTTCCGTGGCGGATACGCCATCTCTCGATGCATTCGTCCGCAGCATCGGGTGGCAGAAGGTGAAGTCCCAGAACATAAATTCCGCCGGGGCGGAGGCACTCGCCTGCACGTAGAAGGTGGGCAAGTGCATCCCGCTCGGTCAAAAGGTGACGAAAGCTATCAAACGTACAGCAGATTGCATCCACGCTCCGACTCAAGGCAAAATGACGCATATCCGCCCTAAATAGGCATGCGGCAAGCCTGAGACGGTTCAAACGCTGCCTCGCATAAACAAGCGCACGGTGGCTAAGGTCCAAGCCAATGACGTGATAGCCGCGACACGCCAGAGCGGCCACTAATCGGCCGCTTCCGCAGGCGGGTTCAAGCACCGTCCGCACCGGAATGAGCGAATATCGCTCAAAAGCTCCTTCCAGAAATTTGATTTCCCGCTTCGTTTCATCCCGAAACGCAAGATCATAATATTGAGGATAATCGTACCAATTTGCCCGAGTCGCTCGTACCATCCTCAAAAGATTTCACCAATCCGATTTTTTGATCGATTCGAAACCGCCTGAGTCTTCCGCAAGACTTATCTTCCTATCTTAAGTCTGGCAAAGTCCTTTAAGCGCCGGGACACAGGTCGCTCACAGTAAGCCCTTTAAACACAGAGTGCGTTGTTGCGGGCGAAGCGATCCGATTGCAGATGGGACTAAGCCAACGGTTGCCCATCCCCACTTGCGGAACCTCCGAAGCCTGCCGCCCGGGAGGGACACCAGCTTTTCCCGTGCCGACCCGTGCTTTGCTCAAGGTACTTCAGCTTCGATCGGCAAGCAAGCGACGTCCCTTGTCTCGCCCACTCTGCCTGATAAAGATTCCCAGCAAGCCAATTCCGGTAAACTTGTAATTTGAACCAGGTACCTCCGCCAAGACGGAGGGGCGAGTGTTGAAGTAGCGTGCAGAGCCCAGCCTTCCGAAGGGAGGAGGAAAAGATGCTGTGTATGTCAAGTCAACCGAACCAGTCGTTTGTGCTACCGCCCGATGTTTACGACGAGATGATCAACTGGGAGAAGCGGCTGGGGCTCGAGCTCCCGTTCCTTCGGGCAATCTTCTCGGAATGGGGTGTCCAGAGGGTTCTCGATATGGCCTGCGGCACGGGCCGCCATGCTGCTGAATTTCACAGCTGGGGAATAGAAGTTGAAGGGGCCGATGCCAGTCCAGAAATGATCCATTTTGCGCGAAGCCGCTTCGGCGAACCACCCGGCTTGAAATGGAGCATCCGTAACTTGGTTACCCCGCCCCCACAGGTCGAAACTTTTGACGCCGCTTTGTGTCTTGGCAATTCTTTGTCACTCGTGAAGGATGAGACCCAAGTAAAGCAGGCAGTCCAAAATCTCTTGGCGGCTGTCCGTCCCGGGGGGATTGTATTGATTCATGTCCTCAACTATGGCCGACTCAAAAATTATGCTTCGGCTTGGCCCAAAGTCACCTTTTGCTCTTGGGAGGGCCAACAAATCCTTGCCCTCAAAGGTTTCCACCGCCTCGGAGAGAAGGTACTCGCAAGTTTTACGCTTATCGACATTCAGACCCCTAAAGTCATCCGCGCTTGGGATGAAATACTTCTGTGTACCGTGTTTTCCGCTGCCATTGAGGCAGCCCTCGAAGAAGCTGCAGCCGCAATTTTCATCTTTCAGGATTACGATCTGAGCTCACGCACAGCAATTTCCAGCAACGACTTGCTCCCAAAGTTGGAAGGGCAGGATATTCTGATCCTCATTGAAAAGAAGCGATCGTGAAGAGTAGCTCCTGTGGCCACACGGAAGGAATTTGGGGATTCCTGCTTCCTATCTCTGTATTGCCAGGCAAACCCAGCAGGTTCCAAGCCCGCGAAATTTTTTTAACCTTCGAGTGGATTGCTGAGACAAAATGGCCCCCATCTTGGGAAAGCAAGAAGGGTTAGAGCTTACAACCTTTTCCCCTTTACCCCAAGTTCCAAGCGGACATTTTGTAAATGAAAGCTTCAAAGCTGCTTCGTCCGCAGCTTGGCTGCTTGCTTCATTCAAAAGCGTCGACGACGAAAAGAAAACACCGGAGCGAGTCGTCGTCCAGACTGCGATTTATCACAGCTCGCCTAAACGCTTGAGGAGCCGACGCAGAGCTATTTCTAATTTCTCAGGCGTCTCGTAAGTGCCTGCTGCAATCTCCGCCCGAATCTGCCTTATGCGATCCCACCGGATTTCACCGGCCTGGTTGCTATCTGCCAAACGCTGGGCAGCCTCGGAAATTTGAACCTCATCCTGAACGGAGTATCCCGCGGACTTAGGAGCGGGAGCCGTCCGCGGCAAATGGGGAGCACCTACCCCCTGCGGACCATGGATGTGCCCAGGACCGAAAATTTGCATACTGTTTCCCTTCTGCCGTTTAATTATTGATCGCTGATACCCCGATCTTGAGCTCATCCCATTCGGAGGCGCTTGGCACGGAAACTTCTTACATACGCCTGCGCCTCCTCGACCCCATGCCCGATGCCCCCTTACGCTAAGGTCACAACCAAAATCGACACCCACAAGGGTCGTTCACGGCGATCGTCAACACCAAAGCAGTGTACCAAACTGCATGCCTTTCGGGAAACCCCCATCTCTTTCCCAAGCCCTCCCCTGACCTTTCTAAACCAGCCTTTCACGGTATGCCCGATCTGGGCCATGGCTCTCAAAAAACTCGAGACCGAAATCTTACCCGTGAAAGACGGTCTCGCGCATAAACTCCAAGCTCGCTCGTTATTACGTACGTGGTGCCAGTCGATTTTTTGCTACCTAGAACTCCTGCAAGGACGATTTTTGGTATCAAGCTCGAATGGCAACCCCGAGTGCGGAGTGTCCTTCACAAACCCGAGGGATAGGATAATGGGCGAACGAGGGTCATCCGTGTCCCAACGATATCTCCGAACAGTCTATTCTTCTCATCGGCCCCCCCGTCGAGCAAAGCAAGGCAATTTGATGAAAAGCACATTACGCCAAATTTCGGGAACAAATAGCGGCGGATAAGGCTGCCGTTCCCACCTCGAAAAGCGATTTTTCCGATGGCAATTAATTCGCGAGAATTACCGGACACCTTTCCTGCTAAAAACGGAATAAATCTTAAGCACGTTGACGAATGTGGCACCCGCCTAACAGCCTCAACCTGAGGCTGATCAAAGGCGCCGGTGCGGTGCGCCACCTCTCGAATTTAGCCCGAGCAAGACTAATTTCGTGGGGCTGCCCGAGCCCACAAGACCCAACTTTTACATCGTAAATCGGTTAATCCCCCCCATCGTATGTTGACCGGGCAAAATGCCAGGAGCGCCCCAGCACCTTAACTGGGGATGGAGCCAAGCCCCTTTGCAACAAGCTTTTGTTAGGCCAAGAACAAAATTGGAACTTAGGTCCGTCCAAAGTGACGCCGGTCAACAAATTTCTGCATCCCAGGGGAATTATCGCCCGCCTTCTCCTACCCGCTCCACTATGTTAGTTAGGGGAACTACGGGGCGAGCGACCTCGGTCTCTCAACGCACCTTTTGGGACTCGTGACGGTAAGCTCTAAAATTTAGCTCGTGCAGGAGACCGCGGAGGAGTTTATACCGCAGTCAGCTCTTAGCAAGCAATCGCACTTACTCGGGGGAGGTTATCCAAAGACGAGGAAGTGCCCTCAAAACCACTCTTCCACGTTGAATTAACGCACATCAATACCTCCCGGCACGCTAGCACTTGGAGAGCCTGCTACCGAACAGCTTTGTTGGGCTTGTTTAGTAAGTACGACGTTCCCGAGTTGCGTTGGCGATTCTGACATGGGATTGCGAGGAAAAAAGCGGAATGTTTAGTGATCTTAGTATTTAGGCGACGTTTTCAACGAGGGTGATGGCTTCCAGCCGCAAATTATTCGGTAATTTGGCCACACCCATGATTTTAACACTCTTGATTTTAACACTCTGGCATGTCAAGCCGTAACTCGACAAATATCAGGAATATAGTTGTATTCGATCCCGTACGGTTACATTCGATCTGAAAACTAGCGAACCACCAAGTCAAAACCGGACAAGGTTTCCGCCTATATCGGGGCTATGTTCGGTTGGCGAGCACCGACGAGACTTACCAATATCAAAAGAACGAGTAACGAGCATCAAAAGAATACATTTGCTTCGCGGCTCCGGTTGGCGGAAATATCGCCATCGCTTTGGAACCGAGTCTAAACATCTGCACTATTCGGTTACGTTCCTCCTCATGTTTGCCAGTCTCGTCGGTTACCTTGAGCTTCTCGCCGGCCACTGGTTTTCTAGTTGCGCACGATTTCCCCGGAAAAAAGCCAAAAAACCAAAGAGAATTCCTGCTTTTCCGTAACCGTTGCCCTACACTTCCGCCCTCTTGTTGTTAGAAGTTGTTTGCTTAATCCCTCCGGCGCGATAGTTGCACAAGTGACCTTCTAAAAACTCTTCGCGGAAGGCCCTTCTCCCGAAAGGGGGCTGGATCACCGCCAACCTTACCGTGACAAACGAGAGCTTTACTTGCGGACTAATTATTTCAAACCAGGTGGTCAAAATTATTGAGAAAAGTCTCTTGGCAAAACGTATTTCAAGTAGAAGCTGCACTTGGCCGGACCATTGACGGGTGCTTTCGTGGCCCCTTAAAGACGGCCCCACTTTTAAAGTGGGCATCGACAAAATGTCTTGGCAGCGGGTGAAGCAGGAACCTTAGGGGCAAACGCGAAGGGGCGGGTTGCCCCGTTAGATTCCGCGATGAATAATTGAATCCAAGTGTTCGGCTAATAACTGAAAAGGCCCTCTTTCTTTCGTCGGAACTGCCATGAAGAACACCTGGTGTTGGACGAATCGCCGAGCTCGCTCGTTCCTTGGGCGTCCGATAATATTCCCGCGGGAGGCATTTCGAGCATTCTCGCGGCACATCGACCTGCAACTTGCGGAGCTTGAAGCTCGCTTTGGAACCGGCTCTCATCGCAGAAAGGGAGGCCTCCGCCGGTGGTCGGGGAGGAAGCGACGTTGGCCACTGCGGTAGGGCCTCTTTTATTTCGGTAATCATTATTTCCATAGCTTCGATCCGGCTCCGATTTTTTGCGCAGGTACCAGTAGGCTGCGGGTAACTCTGGTCGAGTGGTGAGTGTCTGGGTAGTTCAGGGTCTGACCGCTCGTTGTCCGTTAAAGCGCCACGAGTCACTTAGCGACTTGCAATAAGCCGGACTGGGGGGCTCCAAGAAATTCAGTGAAAATTAGGTTCCCCAACACTGCGGGAGCCCAGTCACGATTATTCGTGCCGAGAGAGGTCGCATTCCGGCCCGGAGCTTTCCCTCCGCGAATCCGCGTGGGCAGGACGGTTACAGGAATTTTTCCGGCCACCCCGTTTGCGAAGCGGGTCTGACCCCAAAACCATAACCCGTTCGAAGAAGATCGCTCCAAGGTTGGACTAAAAGTTTATAAAGAAGAGGAACAATTTTCCATTGTTAGGCAAAAAGGCTGGGTTTTAATCCGTCGAGATGTCTATCCTATTTTGAGGCACGTAGCGCGTTGAGGCAGGTAGTGCGCTGACGGATGGCCTCAACCTACTAGGCCTTAAAATGGAGACCTTGCAATACGCGAGAATGTTAATCATCATAGCGTTAATTTCTGTGAAGTTAGAGTGTTAGGTTTACGGGTGTCGGACCGGAAGTTTGGAGACCAAATCGAATTACGTAAGTTGGCACATTTTGGGTAAAACGAACTGATCTTCGGCGGGGGACAACTCCGTTTGTACGTATCCAGTTTTTTCGCATGAAATGCATCTAATTTTTGCAAGAAATAAGCAGAAATGCGCAGCTGAGCGCCGGGTGGGTTCGTCGTGAACCATTAGGAGCCGTTCGTCGTGAACCACTAGGAGCCAGTGAATGGATCCGTTGCAGGCTCCCCCAAAAAATCAAAGGTTGCACGTATTCTATGAGGGCCGGGTTCAGGGCGTGGGGTTCCGTTACACCGCTTACCACTGTGCCCGGAAATACCCGATTACGGGTTTCGTACGGAATCTCCCGGATGGTCGGGTGGAACTCGTGGCCGAGGGTCCACCTGAGGCTTTGGATCGTTTCTTGACCGACATTCGTACTGAAATGGGACGATTCGTACGCAGGGAAGAGATCATCCAAGAGCCTGTAACCGGCAATTTCGACAGGTTTGAAATTCGTCACTGATCCAAGACAATTGACCCGCTTAAGCTTGTGACACCCTCCCATTATGACAACAGAATTTTTCGAAAATAGTAGCGCGAAGATCCAATCGAAGAAAGAACTTCGGAAGATTTCGTTAAGAAATTTCTCCACAGGCTAATAGCAAAAATCCATCGTACCAATAATGTCGGAAGGCAGATAGCAGAAGGGACGGAGCGATACGTCACCGGTCTTACAGAGATACTGATTGTCCGCACAATAGGCTTCCATTTAAGTGCGAAGCTCGCGAGTGCTGGGTGAAAATGACGGGAGTTCCTCATGGGTACCGGAAGTAGCTTGATCGTTTTGGCAGCGCTTCTGACTTGGGTTCGGCCGTTGTGGGTGGTGGCGGTTGGTACGGCAGGCATTGCCGTCGCGTTTTGGTTAATTTGCTGGTTGTTACAACAGTTCACGCCTCGGGTTTATGCGATCGCCCGCACGGCCGCCAAGGAGGCTCTGTCGCAGCCGCTTGCGTACGTTCTGATCGCCATCGGAGTAACTGCGATATTTCTCTTCCCCTTTATTCCGTACAACACTTTCGGGGAAGACATCAAAATGCTGAAAGCTGAAGGGCTCACTCTTATCAAAGTTCTTGCCGTAATCCTGGCGGTTTGGACAGCCAGTGTATCCATCTCTGAGGAAGTAGAAGGACGCACGGCATTAACGTTGCTATCCAAGCCCATTGCCCGGTGGAAGCTGGTGGTGGGCAAATTTTTGGGGGTCATCGGGCCGGTGGTCCTCATGTTTTTGATTCTCAGCCCACTTTTTCTCGGAAGTGTGTCTTACAAGGTTGTTTACGATGCGCGTGAAAATGCCCTACCTGAGCCACGCTCGATCGATTGCCTCAACGAGATGATCCAGACCGTCCCAGGATTGATCTTGGTATTCTTGGAAGCAGTGATCTTGGCATCAATAGCGGTGGCGATATCTACAAGGCTTCCTATGCTCCCGAATTTGATCATATGTTTTACCATTTATGTGGTAGGGCATCTCACACCGCTAATCCTTAACTCCGCAGTGGGGCGGTTTCCCATTGTAGGATTTGTGGGAAACCTGATTGCTGCTGTCTTTCCAGTATTAGGACACTTAAGCATCGAGACTGCGATTTCCACCGGTCGAGCCATTCCACCCACCTACTTACTGATGGCCGGTGTTTACACTCTCCTTTACTGTTTTCTTGCCATGGTTGTGGCCTTGTTGCTCTTTGAGGATCGAGACTTAGCTTGACCATTCGTTGGAATGCGGCTTGTGGACGAGGGACTCCCGTGGTGCCAAATTTGCGATCTGGAGAGGCATCGAGTGGGCCACGCAAGGGCAAATGCCTAACCTCCGCGGAAATTTCGTCCCGCGAGCACAGTTAGCCCTTGGATACGCTCCCCCAAAGAACCTTCAAAGAAAAACGATTTTGCGTTTTCTCGCTACAACTCCTTGGGTCCCCTTAACTTGCCTTCCGGATTCCCATGGCAAACTTGAAAGGTTGTGCCGTGGGCGTCCGGCCCGGCCCTGCCGCCAAAATTTCTCCGAGAGGAGACAACCTGACTTGTCGCGGGCGACGGCTGGACCAATAGCGGGGGTTACCTTCGGGTAGGATTTACCTTCTTTTTAAAGTGAAGATCGGCAAAGGTAAGAAACTGCTCCCAGTCGAACTCCGTGACGTCGTGGCCTCCGCGGCGGATGTGGTAACCAATTGTGCTCATAACTGGTTGGTCAAGGGGAGGCATGTCGTCAACAGCCAACCCCTCGGTTCCCAGGAGGCGATAAACTGGATCCGCCCCTTTAGCCGCCAGGAACTCACCCCGCGGGTCCGCCCAAAGGTCCTGCTCCGCGCTGGCCACATAGACCGGGCGCGGGGCAATGAGGGCAATCAACATATGTTGGTCCACGGGTAGTTGGTCTTCGCGGTCATTAAACTGCTTGAAATTTTCGCAGAACCAATGAGGAAAGGCCGTATTGATGCGACGGACGGTCTCGCCGAAACGCCGTCGGCTGAGGGCCGCACCCCCGCATCCCGAATTATTCGAGATGACGATGGCAAACCGTTGATCCTGGGCCCCTGCCCACAGAGCCGTCTTTCCCAATCGCGAATGACCCATTACCGCCACGCGGGTGGCATCAAGCTGGGGGTCAGTCTCAAAATAATCCATCGCGCGGCTCAGTCCCCAAGCCCAGGCTCCGATTGCCCCCCATTCATCGGCGGCAGGCCGGGTTTGGCCAGGACGATAAAACAGCGGATGCACCCCGTTTTGAAAACCGTCATCGTAGTCCGGGTCTAAATCCCCATAGTAGATAGTCGCTAAAGCGTAGCCGCGGTCGAGGACCTTTTCCACACACCATCGGCGAGCTGCTTTTCCGCGGGACTCCTCCGTTGCCCGGTTGTCGACAATGCCATATTCCTTATTCGGTCGCATCCAGGCCCGCGATAGGGTTATTCCCGGATCCGGATGAATGGTGTGGTTGCCGTAGAAGTTTAGCCCCAAAAAAAGCGGCACCGGTGGTTTGGCCTTCTTGGGAATGTAAATCAAAATGTGCATCGCAGGACCTTCAGGATCCCGGGTGAAGTGGACCGTCACTTCCTTTCTGATGGCCATTCCGTTGAGTGCATTTTCATCGAGGCTTGTGATCTGAAACCACATCTCGGGGGGCCGACCGAAAGACTTGCCGTACACGTATTTCTCAAACAAGGCAAGAATCTCGGGGCGGCGCTTGTCGAACCAAGTTTGCGGATCACAAACGGGCGTACCGTCAAGGCAAACCAACGGATCCGGAAGGGTGTATTTTGGCACCTTGCTTTCGTCGTAGTTGATCTCGTCGCGCTGAGCAGCAGCGCCCTGCCAAAGACCTACCGTCAAAACCATACCTAACATCATGCCCACCTTCCACGGGCACTGTTTACGCACGTGCATAGGGAACACTCCTTCTCATTGTGCCTTACCGACAAAAACCGGTTTGCTGTTTTACAACAGAACACAACAGAGAAATACGGAACTTGTCAACAAGGGTCTACCTTTCTATTTGCAATTTATTTGCCAAAGGGTTAGTGTGCTAAAGCCCAAGCCTCAAGCATTTTAAACTGGGTTTCAAAGTTGTGCTCTGCCATCCCATAGGGACTTTTAAAGTAGGAAGCTAGAAAGGGCATTAATCCCACGTGGCCACGTTTCCAAGCCAGTATTGTCCAGCGCGCAAGGTCCAAAACAAGCGGAGCTGCCAAGATCGAATCGCAGCCCTGCCAGCTGAACTGGACGACCATTTTTGTCCCAAAAAATCCGGCAAAATGAATGTGGTCCCAAGCCGTCTTCCAGTCGCCAAGACTTTCCACAAACTCGATGGAGACAAGAGTTTGGGGCCGATAGCCCAAGATGTGACCAAGGAGACGGTCTTTGGTGGCGATTTTCGACGCTTTGTTGGCTGGATGATCCAAAATTTTACCATCTAAATTTCCGAAAATGTTGTGTCCCACCCAACTCAGGACGCGCAAGTGACGACGGGCGAACATAGGAGCCAGTACACTTTTAAGAAGAGTTTCTCCCGTTTTTCCGTCGCATCCCATATAGCGTACTTGCTGCTCAACGGCAAGCTCGCCCAGTGGGGGAAGATCGGGACCAGGCGAGGGCGTAAAGTTGATGTACGAACATCCAGACCGAAATGCAGCAATGGCATAAAGCGAGCTTGGCGGAAGCGCGCAGGCCGCCTCGGTCTCGAGCCAACGCCACAACTTTGGCCAGGGTGATGGAATTTCGTCAACGGCCAGGGGTGGCTCGGTGGACGCCACGTGAATAACCACAAGGTGGTCGAGGCGGTACTTTTCCCGAAATGCACGCAAGTCGGCTTCAAGCCGATCCACAGCAAACCGCGAGGAGCGATCCTCAGGCACTTCAGGAGACGCTAGGCCTCTGATCACCTCAGTGGCCCCGTGCACGGTGCCCCATCGAATTTCCGTCTGAACCGCGTCTAACTCTTCGCGACAAAGTTCGATGAGCTCCGGTGGTAGCGCGCGATTCTCGATCGCAAAACGCCGCAATTCCGCCACAAGGGAGGCGCAACGAATCTCGTGGCCGCCCACCAAAAAGTCGTCCCACTGGGGAAGTCCCACACCTGCAAACTGGGGTAATTCCGAAACCAGTCCCCACGTGGGAATTAGGCCCCGCTTTAACGCCGCAAGGCCAAGTATTGCAGTGCTCGCCACCCCTCCACAGGCTCCCACCAGCCAGATGCCGTATTTTGACGAAGACATTGATTGCTCCTTTCTGCCATCAGCGTCCGGAACGACGTAAATTAGCTCGGCTCCGAATGAATCATTTTCCGGCGCACGGAGCTTGACGAAAAGCAGTGTAGGCACTACGATAAGGTTCTTCTGCTTTTAAGCTCGAAGAAAAGAAATTTACGCGTTGGTCGCTGCTAAGCTCCGTCCCCTAGGGGATGGCAGCGGGAGCGAGGTAAGCGGTACTCACCCAAGCGCGCCTTCAACCGTCCGGAGAGGGCCCATCGTTGTTGGTGAGCCGTCTGCCAGCGAAAAACTCAGCCACTTCGGCAACCAAATCAGGGTCCATCCCTAGCTTGTTACCCTAAGACCAGCGGAAGAATTTTACCTCCGGCCGGGTCTCTTCCCTCCTCGCAAGGAGGGGACGATAACCCGATGATAACGCTCTCGTGAGAAGAAGCGCCAGCCGGCACCGGAAGAGTGAGCATTTCCTTACCGTCAACGAAGGCTTAGCTACCTTTCCGGCCGGCACCGAGGTTTGGTCAGTGGCTGTCGACTCAAAGCTGGCTTGGGCCAGGCACTGGCAAAAGCGATGGCGACCTTCGGTACACCGTGGTTCCGGACCCTGCGGCAGCTAACCCGCAGGTGTGATGCTGGCCATCGACGTTTCCTTCTTCTAGCACGTAACTGGGTTCCAGGTTTCACGTGATTGAGGGGTGTGATTTGATGCCGATGAAAATTTCCGGGATTCTTCGCTCTCTTGAGCCTTCCGCGACTCTGGCAATGTCTGCAAAAGCCAAAGAGCTAAAGGCGAGCGGGCGGAAGGTCTTAGACCTTAGTGTGGGAGAGCCGGATTTCCCAACGCCGTGGCATATTTGCGAAGCGGCTTTTCAGGCTATGAAAGCTGGGAATACACGTTACACGGTGGCCAGCGGTATTCCCGAGTTAAAGCAAGCCGTTGTTGCCGACTATCAACGTCGTTATGGGTTGAAGTATACCCCCGATCAAGTGGTGATCTCTAATGGCGCAAAACATGCCATCCACAATGCCCTCACGGCCGTCCTCGACCCCGGTGATGAAGTGATCATTCCTGCACCTTATTGGGTTAGCTACGCCGAGCTGGTCAAACTAACTGGTGCACGACCGGTAATTGTGCCCACGGACGAGCAAAATTGCTTTAAAATCACACCGGAACAATTGCGGGCAGCAATTACCCCGCGTACACAGCTTTTGCTTTTGTGTAGCCCATCCAATCCCACAGGAGCCACTTATTCGCGCGAAGAGCTGGAAAAGCTTGCCAATATTGTGGTCGAGCACGACCTCATGGTGTTAAGTGATGAAGTGTACGACCAGCTCGTCTATGACGGCTTCCCGTATGCTAGCTTTCCGACTGTTCAGCCGGGTTTGGTGGACCGAACGATCGTCATCAATGCCGTCAGTAAAACGTATGCCATGACGGGTTGGCGGATTGGCTGGTCGATTTCCCCGGCACCTGTTGCGCGTGCGATCGGTGACCTTCAGAGTCAAGAAACTTCCAATCCATGCAGCATTAGCCAGTACGCCGCGCTTGCCGCCCTTCAAGGTCCGCAAGAGTGCGTGGGGCAGATGCGTGCCGAATTTGCTCGCCGCCGGGATTACGTGACGCAGCGGCTCAACGCGATCCCTCAAATACGATGTCCCCACATCACCGGTGCGTTTTATGCTTTCGTCAACATTTCGCCCTATCTAGGTAAAACCTATAATGGCAAGGTCATTACCAACACAGAAGAGTGGTGTTTGGAATTCTTATCCCAGCACGGGGTGGCGTTAGTTATGGGCTCCGCTTTCGGCGCCGAAGGCTACGTAAGGCTGTCTTTTGCCGCTAGCTTAGAAACGTTAGAAGAAGCACTAAACCGATTGGAAGAATTCCTTCTCGGTGCAAAGTAGGCGCATGGGCACACCAACGGAACCTGCAATCACCTAGCACTTGATCCCCGCGATGGTGGTTCTGTAAACATCGCGAGGTGAGAACAGCCCCATGCATTTCCAAAAACAGCTTCTCGCAAGATCTCCTGCCCTCTGACGGCCAGAGGACAAGCGGGAACTTCTGCTGCGCTCAAGCATGGCCAAGGGTCATTAACCGCTGTAGCGGTGGGGGAGACGACTTCAACACTGGTGAGGTACGCCATAGGAACATGCACCCCCAACCTCATCGACAGCGGAGAGTGTACACGTTGGGGAGATAGTGCCAAGGGTATATCGGCCTATAAGTATTCAGCGAAAAGCTCGCGGCTCGGATGTGGTATAACAACCTGGGAGACAAGGAGCCCGCGTTTTTTGACCTCTTCCGCCCCCGCTTGAACTGCGGCGCGAACATCGGCCACACTGCCAGTGAGAAAAATTAAGCCTTTTCCCCCTAAAGCCATGGCCAAATGGATCCTAAAGAGAGTGACCCGGCCTGCCTTGGCAGCCACGTCAGCCGCGGCGAGAGCACTGACGGCACTGAACGTCTCAATGATTCCTAAAGCTCCCACGTGGTCAGCATCGAGAGTGACAGATTGACCCAAAGCGGGGAAAACCGATTCATGAACGTTATTACAAATTAGGTGATCAATGATCGCGTGCTCGGCCTGGCTCAGGGCCGTCTGCATGGAAGCTTCCACGGCACTAACCGACCCGCCTACGACAATCAGGTATTTGCCGGAGCAAATGGTCCTTCCCAAAAGGAGTTGTACAGTGGCTGCCTTTAGCATGTCGTCTTGGATTTGGTAACCGACGCCGATGCTAGAAAGTTCGATGGCACCGATCGATCGCATTTGGGAGATCGACATCATAGCTTTCCCTATTGCCGAAAAACGGGTACGGGTTTTCGTCCTGACATAAGCGTTGGTCCAAGGCTCACCTCTAGCGATCCACCAGAATCTTTTAGCACTTTTACTTTTCGAAAAGGTGGGCGGCGCCGCACATGCCGCTTTTGCTCTACATCCCACGGTGCTTATGTTCCAGAGCTCCTCGTCTGGACGTTCTTTACATTTGGGGCCGGAGAGTCGAAGCCGGCCTCAATCCACACCACTTCCCTGTCGATAGCTTTCACCACACCGGAAATTGATGCATGAACAGGGGCACCAAGGGACGGTTTGCCGTCCGTTAGCGGCGGCCGGCCTACCACCTCGCCGCGATTGACCCACTGTCCCACATTGACAACCGGTTGGCACGGAGCTCCAACATGCTGCTTGAGAGCGATTCCCACCCTTCGCGGAGTGAGCTGCCGCTGCGATAATGGTCCCACATTCGGGTACTGCTGCAATCCCAGCTTGTGGATAAGCCGGTGGATCGGAATACGTCGGGCAGCCAAGTGAAGCTGGGCCCGAGCGGGATCAAACGGAGGACTAGCCCACTTCTTGCCCTCCCGAAGAAGCCGACGCTTGTTCTCCGCACACACGTTTTTTGGGTCAAGGTCCTCCGGACATGCGTATAGTGAGCAAACATTACACTCGCAGCAGAAGACCGTGCCGGCTACGTCAGAATGTCCCACCAAGTTGAAGCCGAGGCTGCGCATGGCACGATGTGGTTCAATCGGGTGTCCTAAAAGCCACCTAGGGCAAAACTGGGTGCAGTAGCCGCACTGATCGCATGCGGAACGACCAATACGGACAATCTGTGTCCACGAGTGGCGATATCGCCTTGCCAGAGGATGATCTTCAGGAAGCACGATAATCCCACCCAGGGTTTTATCAACAAGCGTGGTAGGCTCGCTGGTAATTCGCCCCATCATCACCCCACCCAAAAAGTAACACGGCCGAGCAACTGTCGGTCCCCCAGCCGCCTGCACGCACTCCTCAATCGTCACTCCCAGCGGGACTCGGAGTGTCACCGGCTCGCGAACAGCCCCCGCCACCGTGAGAAATTTATCCACTACGGCGCTTGATGGCGCCTGGGCAATGTTGAAGGCAGTTTCCACATTGATCACCACCGCCCCCACCGCCAGAGGAAGCGCTCCGGGCGGAATAACCCGCCCCAAGGTATCGTACACAAGGACAAATTCGTCACCAGAGGGATAGCTATCTGGCAGGGGAGCGATTTCTGTCCAACCATGTCCGCTTTTCCGCACGGCGTCTATCACGTCGTGATATTTTTCCTTGATGCCTAAGATCACCCGGGAGGCACCGACAAGTTCCTTCGCTCGGGCGACGCCCTCGAGCACGAGCTCCGAAAATTGTTTTAGCAGTTCTTTGTCCTTGTGAAGAAGCGGTTCACATTCCGCTCCATTCAAAATTAAGGTCTCCACCCGGGCTCTAAGCTTTACATGGGTGGGAAATCCGGCACCACCTGCGCCCACAACGCCCGCCTCATAAATCTCATCAACGGAGATTGCTACACTCATGGATAGTATCGCCGTACCAAACGCGAAGAATTTATTCCGCTGTGCCGGCAGAACAGCCTCCGGCCAACTCTTCTTTCCCCTAACGGCGAGTTACCATCGCCCAAGAAGGGGAATCGCCTCGTCAGCTTCCCAACCGTAAATTGGGCACAAGACCAAGGGGAATCCCGCACAAAGGCCGAGTCATCCCGCTGGAGTTTTTCACCGAAACTCCTCCAAATGCCAGGGAGTACGGCGTTTGCCCCTCCGGTGGGAATTCAGTTTGCGTACCGCCTTATAAATACCCAGGATTGCCTTCGCGAACGGCCCGCAGTTTTTCAAGTATACAATCTTCGCGAGACAGCTCAAACTTTTTGTCGGAATTTACCGACGATTTTGTTCCGGCAAGCTACCGCAGGAATTTGTAGTCTACGGCCGCTTGGCCCCTCTGGAGAATCTCGTGCGAGCCTACGCTATTTTTCAGGGCGAATAATCCTCGCGGGCCATGCGCCAAAGAATCACCCTGCGGGATACGGAAACGCTGCCAGATCTCCGCGAGCCCACCAAAGCTGCTTTCCGGGGGGAAGGGTACGCCCAAATTCCGCGATCCCTACGCCCTCGCGAGCGACCAGCGCCGGCATGTCACAACATCCCGAGGTAGCCTCACTTAAAACACCGCCCCAAGGGGAGCGTTTTTGCCCGGCTTTGGGGGTGGAAGCTTCCTTGGTTTTTTCCCATAGGGTGACCCCTTTTGACCTCGACGACCAAGATTTTAAGGGAAATATCCTATTCAAACGCACCCGCTATATTGCTGTCCAAGCTTACGTCGCAAGCAGTAAAATTCAAGAAATTCCGACTGCCTCGAAGTTTAGGGGAACGAATCGCAGAAGGGGATCTTTCACGCACGGGCCGGGTGTCCGGTAGCGACTCTGTACTGGGATGTTGCCTTCAAAAGCCCGTAAAGGCAAGTGGCCCTTTTGCTAACAGTTTGAAGGGCGCAAATCCCCCGGCTTATTTGATGAAAAGCCCGCCTGCTACCACTTAGTCCAAGGAAACCACATCGGTACCAACAGACTTAACGTCCACTACCCGAGTACCATCGACCACGATCTGGTAACTAACGCCCGCCTGCCCGTTGATGATTGCTCTGCCAGAGTCAATTTTCACTGGAAACGGAGCAACTACCCGATGTCCCTCCCCAACAGCCACTACCACTTGGTGGAGCTCCTTCCGCAGTGCCCGATCTAAGCTGACCAGGGCGCAGGGGTTTATGAATGGTCCCAATCGCTGTTGTTCTCTCAGTCGGAAGGCATCGGGCAAAAGGCCTGCATTGGGCCCATGATTATCCGGAACTTGCATCTGCTGGCCAGCAATGAGAATGCCCCGGGCAAGGTGACGCCAGTCGAGAGTGTGGTCATATTCCGCCAGCATATTTATGGCATATGCGTAAACGAGGCCACACCATTGAACAGGCAAGCCCATCCAGTTGGGAGCCCGCCAATGGGTTGCGCCATAAACAGGAATTGTAGCATAAACCATCACCGGGTATTCACCCCATAGGTAAACAAACGGGATACCGCTCAATGCCCACCGCCTGGCTTCCCGAAGATATTCTTTGTTGCCGGTCAACTCAAAACCGCGGACATAAGCTCGAACGAGCTCGGCACTTGCCAAGATATCGGGAGTATGCAACGATAGCTCCCATGTCTGAGCACCCCGTGGCGTGGAGAATCGCTTCATGTAGTCTAGGGTTTTCACCCCGGCTTCGAGGGCCCGCGGATCCCCGAGGAAATGTGCTGCCTCCAGAAGGAGTGCCGCGGGCCTCGCACAGTGTCCACTTGCTGTATCCTCAAAGTGCCCCCGCTGAAACTTGCCTCGGTAGCGGAAAGAACCATCCGGTTGCTGCTGGCGGAGCAGCTCATCTGTTCGACCACGAAGGTGGGCGACCCACTGTCCGGCTCGTCCCGTCAAAAGCCAAGCAGCCTCGTTGGGGAGATGGGCGCCGTTTGGGACAAGCTCCGGTACCTCCGGAAGCTGCCCCGAAAGGTGCCAGATCGTGGAGACCATGTCCACGTAGAAGCGCCGCGGCCAATTGGCCTCCACGCAATGTCCCCAGCCATTACTATCACGAAGAGGCCCCTGGGTAAGCGCCCACAGGCACAAAGCGTCCTGCTGCTCAGGACTGCGTGGCGGCTCCGGCAAGGGGGGAAGGCCACGCTTGGCCACCACCCAAAGAATTCCCTCTTCCAACCGACCCCGATAAACCCGAAGGGTCGCTTGAATCTCTGGCCCGCGAAGCGACATGCGATGCTCCGCCGTGCCGTCAAAAAAGTTCGGGGTGGCATAAATCGGCTGCAGTTTCATATTCTCCCACGTCATGGCCACGCTGCCCTGAGGAGTCACAAATGCCATCAAAGGCATTGTGACCTTAAGACGGTCTGGAGCAAAGCGAATGTGCTCTTCGGTTTCGATATCGGCCTTAGAGGAGCTTGGCTCCCCCTTCCCCAGATACTCAAGACCTGCAAACAACCCCTGGTCCAAAGCCCCAAAGACACGCACTACAGGACCTTCAAGCTCGATAGGATCTGTCTCGGAGCAGGCCAGTTGACGCCTCAGCTGCGAATCGGCGCATTCTTCGCACCAGACCTCCAGCAACAACTCTTGGCCTTCCAAGCGGAGTCGCACCCGAATCTCCTCCCACCCCAAAAGTGCCCCATTCGTTTCCTCTTCCAGCAGCTTGAGCTCGGGCACAACCGCGAAGATACCCGGTGCTCCCAATCGCCCAATTGCCACAAGGGGAGCAAGCGCCGCTATGGTCTTGCCGCCGCTCCGAATGCGGGCAGCGTTTGCCTGAGGACATATTTCCACGTCGAAGGTCGTGGCTCTTTTCGCCGCAATCGCTTTCCAAGGGCATGGATGGTCGTCGTGAAAGAGGTAAACTTCTCGCTTAAGGGCCGGAAGCCCCTCGCACTCAACTTGCACCAATACCCTTTCAAGCACACGATCTTTTCTTATCGGCTTGTTGATGACCACACTGGCTCCGGAAGAAATTTCTTGCCATCTATCCTCATACAAAAATCGCACAGAGTGTTCCGCACGGTTGATTAGACGGAATTCCACCGCGCCGGCAACTTGGCGAGCCCGATCGATCTCAAGAGGATAAAGTCGGAAAGTTTTGATTTTCACTTCGCGTATCTCATACCGGCCTGGACGAGAGCCCGGATCAATTCTTAGCTCTCTGAGTCCACCGGGCGTGCTCAGCTTGAAGATGTACCGATGCCACGCGCCATCGGAAACAATAGGACGATGATGCGCCCGACTTTCGCTAAACCCCCTCTCCTTCCCCGTGCTCCAATACAAAGAAAGATTACCTGCCTCTTTCGTGCGATGAACTACTTCCACCTGGCAGGCGTCACCCGCAAGATTAAAGGGTCGGGAAAAATAAGGATCCTCGCCGTCGCTTTCAATGACAAGGACTCCATCTTGCACGCTCAGCCGACACTGGTTCAGGGCGCGAAAACCTCCCGAATCGCTTTGAAAACTGATCGTTTCCACACTTTGGTCTACTAAAACCCGCGGCACAGGATTTATGACAAGCTCTTCCTCGATAAGCATCCCGCCTGTCAAGCCTAAGAACAAAAACCCAGCAAGCGATAACATATCCACAATCCTCTCGCTTAAGTGAATTTCCATACCTCCGCTTGTGTCGATCCCGGGAGGCATCACTCCGGCAATATTATCGGTCCTCGGCCGTGAGACGAAAAGCGGTCCCCTGAACTTCCTCAACTTTCCACTACTGAATTTAAACTCGAACGCTTGTTGAATCCGTTTTGTTTTTTGCCAGCTATTTTGATCGTGGAATTCCAGCACTATAATCTGGATGAGTATAGGAGTCTGGATGAGCACAGACGCTTGATCCGCAATCTGGATGGGGATAGGCGCTTAATCCGCGCAAAGACTAAAAAGGGGACCAACCAAATCAGTAACCTGCAAGTACCCTCGTAGCCTTACCGATGCCAAGGCGAGGCGCTGGCTTCGCACGAAGGTTCAAAACAAAGCCTACCTTTGGGAGGCGAAAAAAGGTTGTCCCAAAACCCACAGATCGTGAGGAGCCTCCACGATGATACGTCGAGCCGGCTGGTTTTTAGTGATGGCGGTGGTGGCGACGGTGGGCATGGCCTCCTGGGGAGAATATTGTGCACACGCTGAGGATCCCCAACCACCCCAAAAAGTGTTTAAGGCCGGGGCCGCGAAGAGCAACATCACGCCATTCCTCGATATGCCCATCGTAGGTGGTTGGACCTCCCCTCCAGCCACGCACATTCATGACGAGCTTTGGGCACGAGCTTTGGTGCTCGACAACGGCATCACACAAGTGGCCATAGTAATTGTGGACAACATTGGCCCATCACGTGCCGTGTGCGATCAAGCGAAGTCTATCATTCAAGAAAAGACCGGTATCCCCACGACACACATCCTCATTGCCGGAACCCACACGCACTCTTCGGTGAGTGCCCGGGGTGATCGTCGCCTTCAAAAAGAAGATTCGTTTACCGAGTACCAAGCATTTTTGGTGAGGCGAATTGCAGATGCGGTGCGCCTGGCCGTCAACAACCTAGCACCGGCACAAATAGCTTGGGGGGCTACAGCCGAGCCCTCCCAAGTATTTAATCGACGCTACTTTATGAAACCTGGGACCCCAACCCCAAATCCCTTCGGCGGGACTGATCAAGTTGTGATGAACCCCGGCCAAGGGAATCCTAATATCCTCAAAGCAGCTGGACCAACAGACCCGGAGATTTGTTTCCTCGCCGTGCGCTCCGTGGAAGGTCGCCCGATAGCCGTGCTGGCCAACTACGGGCTCCATTACGTTGGTCCGGGAGCAGGAAATGTTATCTCTGCTGACTATTTTGGGGTTTTTGTGGATCGAATTCAGGAACTTCTTAGTGCGGATCGACTTGATCCCCCGTTTGTTGGCATTCTAAGCAACGGAGCAAGCGGAGACGTCAACAACATTAATTGGCTGCAAAGAGAAGAGCGACGGTGGCGTCCGTACGAGAGGATGCGCTTCGTGGGCCATCTCATCGCACAGAGGGTTCACGAGGGACTGCAAGAAGTTACCTTCCACGACTGGGTGGAGCTGGGCGCCGCCGCAACTGATCTGCGAATTAAGGCACGCAAACCCACTCCGGAGCAGGTGGAATACGCCAAGGCCATACTTGCTAAACCTGAGGAGGCCCCCAAATACCATGGACACGAACGTGTTTACGCCCAGCGAGTTTTAAACCTTGTGGATGCTCCGGACGAAGTTGACATCCCGCTTCAAGTGTTACGCGTTGGGGAAGTAGGTATTTGTGCAATGCCCTTCGAAGTGTTTGCAGAGATCGGGTTGGAGCTAAAGCAAAAAAGCGTGCTGCCGCGGACATTCGTCATTTCGCATGCGAACGGGCATTTCGGCTATCTACCCACACCCGAGCAACATGCGCTGGGGGGCTACGAGACGTGGTTGGGCACTAACTTTGTGGAAATTGAGGCATCAGTTAAAATTGTCGACACTCTGCTTCGACTTCTGGAAAATGCTCGCAACTAAAAACACTTACCATCCTAAAAATCGACCGGCATATGGAAGAAGGCTGCATCAGAGAGGAGGATGCCGAGGCACCTCCCAGTTGGGGGGCTTGGGTTCGAAGGATAGCGACTAAGGGGGCTTTCAAGACTTGCTGGAAACCAAGCTTCCAACCCAACTTAAGTGCGAGTTCCAAATTGATCAACTAAGCTTTGCCGCCCAGGCGACTCCCGACATGAGGGTGCCTTTACAAATTTATCCACTAAAGTAAGCCTACGATACCAGCGGAAGGCTCCGGTTTAAAGGATGCCCCCTAGAGTGCGGGGCAAGCTGGTAGGTAATGGAAGCGCGAGGCAAAATGGCGGGTGATTCAGTAATATTCGCGGGGGCACACGTGTTGAAGCCTTCAAGGGCCGACCCCATTTGGGGAAAAGCTCTCCGCAGTTCAGACAACACCCCTTCCGTTTGACATGAGGTAAATTGTTTTGTAACCTCTCTCAATGAATCAAGCGCATACCGCTCGGGCACGAACCCGACGAATTTGCAAGACTTTCTCCGTACATTACGCAGATTACCGTTCCCGGAGGGCAAACACTGTCTTTCGTTGGTGGTTCTCATTACCTGCCGACGAAGGGTTGTTTTTCGCCGCTACCCGGTGCGAAGCTTCGTGAGAAAATTGGCAACGCTTCGAGAGCTCATAAGCGAAAAAATGGGAGGCAAAACTAATGTCCCACAACGCTGGCAGCAAAAACCAATGCGGCATGGCACTCGCCCGGCGGAGCTTTTTGCATGGTGCTTGTGCCGCAAGCGTTTGGCTTGTGGCGCCTTCGCAGGGGAGTAGGGCCTTTGCTTGGGCTAGCTCATCTCAGTCAGCCGCGGAGAAGCTCGGCTGGAGGCTCGCTTGTCAACTGTACACCTTTCGCCGATTTCCGTTTTATGTAGCTATTGAAAAAATCGCTAAGCTCGGCATAAGGTTTATAGAGCCCGCATTCTTCTTGCGCTTAGCCGACGATCAACCGGGGCTAACGACCAGCGAGGCGCTTCCTTCAGAAAAACGTCAAGAGATGAAACAACGCATGTCGGCGCTGGGCTTAAAAATGGTCAATTACTACGCGGGTCTGTCCACGGACAAAGATCACGCCCGCAAAGTCTTTGAATTTGCCAAAGAGATGGGCGTAGAAACCTTGGTGGCGGAGCCGCCTCGCGAAGCGTTTCCAATGTTGGATGAGCTTTGCCAGGAATTTCACATCAATCTTGCCGTCCATAATCACCCAAAATCCCCCACCTCACAATATTGGCATCCCGAGCGTGTCCTCAGCGTGTGCGAAGGAAGGAGCCCTCGCATCGGAGCCTGTGCCGATACAGGCCATTGGTTGCGGTCCGGTTTGGACCCAGTGGAATGCCTGCGGATGCTGCAAGGACGACTCATTACTATGCATTTGAAAGATGTGATCGAGGCTGGCAAACCGGAAGCTCGAGATGTCCCCCTTGGAACCGGAGTGGCCAACTACGCGGCTGTGTTGGCTGAGCTACACCGTCAACAGTTCAAAGGCGTGCTCACTATCGAATATGAGCATGACTCTCCCGAACTTGAAACCGATATTGCCGCATGCCTGGGGTTCGTCGAAAAAATGGCGGTGAAGTTGCTCGGAGAACGTCAGCCTTGAGGATGAGTAGCTGTCTCCGGGATTCGGTGTCTCCCGGAAGACGCAGCTTGCCTCAAAGTGGGAAAAGGTGGCCTTGAGGGACTTGGCAAAAAAGAGGTCCTGTCGGCCGCTTCCACCGCGATTGTAGCATCTCGCTTGGTTCGGAGATCTGTCCATGAAGATCGGCTTTCACACGGATGCCTTTAACTCGGCTTACTTCAGTTTTGAAAAGTGTTTGGAGTGGGCCCGGGACCACGACCTCCACTACATTGAATGCGGCGTCATCGATGGTGTCAGCTGGATCCACGGTCTCGGTTACCAGCCTCATGTGGCGCTCTACGAAGATCCGGTGCTGCTACGGCGAAAGATGGATTCCTTCGGGGTTCAATTCTCGCAGATTGATGCCGCCTACCCGTTGTCGGGCAAGGATGGCCCACTTCGAGGTGTCCCTTATGTGATGAAGGCGATCGCATGGGCACATCTTATTGGTTGTCCGTGCGTGGACACGACCGACGGCTTAAAGGCTCCAAGTGATCTCACAGAACAGGAAGCCATGGACTTAATGCGCCGCAGTTATGAGCAAATCCTTGAAGTAGCCGAGGCCCACGGGATTATTGTCAACATAGAGCCGCACGGTCATTTTACCACCAAGCCAGAATTCATGGAGCGGATGCTTCACTTCGTTGATAGCCCTTACCTTCGAATGAATATGGACACGGGTAATACCTATATCGCAGGACAGGACCCGGTGGAATTTCTTAAACTTTTCATTGATAAGGTCTCCCACGTCCACATCAAGGATGTTTCCGAGTCTCATGCACGCGCCACACGGGGCAGGGAAACGGGCATTGCTATTAGCCATTGTGCCGTAGGGGATGGTGTTAACGCCGATAACATCCGGCGTTGCCTTGAGCTTCTTCGGGACGCCGGATACACCGGCACTCTTAGTATTGAATGCGAAGGCCAAAGCGGCCCTATGTTGGAACGATCCCTTCAGTGGCTGCGAAGGACATTAGCGGAACTCGGCATCCCTGAGGACTTTTGATCACAACTGGATATGTCCCCTACACATGGGCAAACGGAAAATTCTCTGATGGAAGGCACAAACACCAGGGACATGCTGACCGCCGAAGAGGTCCGCGAATTCATAGCTCGGCAATTGTCTGCGAAAGCGACACCAGCGGCACAGGGCTATTTCATGCCCCCCGAGTGGGCAAGGCATCGTGCCACGTGGCTTGCGTGGCCTCATAAGAAGGAAAGCTGGCCCGGCTTGTTTGACGGTATCCCCTATTTGTGGTCTCAGCTTGTCCGTGCGTTGATTGATGCCGGTGAAAATGTGTGCATTCTTGCCAACCCCGGGGAGGTCTTGGCCGAGGCTCAGGCCCGCGTAGGCGGATTGCGGGGCTGTGAGCTTTACGAAGTTCCCACCGACGACGCATGGATTCGCGATAGTGGTCCCATCTTTTTGGCCCGGCGTAATCAACAGTTACCTCCTGCGCTGGTCGACTGGAAGTATAACGCTTGGGGAGGAAAATACCCTCCGTACGACCGGGACAATGCAATTCCCAGCGAAATTGCCAAGCTCCTGGGCTATCACCGTTTTGTGGCACCGGTGGTTCTAGAAGGAGGGGCCATCGATACCGATGGAGCGGGCACGGGTCTTGTGGCCCGGGGATGCCTCCTATCCAGCTCTCGAAACCCCGGCCTAACTGAACACGACCTAGCTACCTACTTGCGGGAGTACCTGGGTATTCGGCACATAATTTGGGTAGATGGAATGCTCGTGGGAGACGATACCGACGGGCATGTCGATCAGCTCGCCCGGTTTGTAGCTCCCCGAGTGGTAGTTGTCGCCACCGAAGAAGATCCGAAGGACGACAATTACGGGCCCTTGAGGGAATTGCGCCAGCTGCTAGAGAAATCCAAAGATTACCAAGGACGATCACTAGAGCTTGTCGCCTTACCAATGCCACGACCCACCTTTGTTGAAGATCAACGGGTGCCCGCCAGCTACGTCAACTTCTACATTGCCAACGAAGCCGTGATTGTCCCCAGTTTTGACGACCCGGCCGATACCATCGCCTGTGAAATCCTCGCCCGACTGTTCCCTACCCGACGAATTGTACCTCTGCCGGCACGACAACTTGTGTGGGGGCTTGGAGCTGTCCACTGTATTACCCAGCAAGAGCCAGCTGCATGAAATAATCTGCCGATACAAGCTCGATTGGTGGCTCCCCATTCCCGGGTAGTACCCGCACACTGCCGCACAGTCCCAAAAGTTACTCGGAGAATCGTCCGACTGGGAAGGAACCTTAGCCGTTACCTCAAGTCGGAAAAATCTCCAGACTTTGCCACATCCTGAGAACAATCGCTACTTGTAGCTTGGCTTGGAAGGATTCATCCATCGTCCCCCAGCGCAGGAAATCGCTCCACCGTTTCCCAGAAGGAATCTTTTAGGAGGTCCTTACGTGTCTCTTGTGTGCGAAGACCCCGGAAACAAAAGGCCGTTGCGGATCCGTTCACGAGCAAGTCACCCCACTATTTGTGTTGTGACGAGATGGCAATTGGGACAAAGCGGGCAACTTCTTAAGATGAAATGTCTTGGCAAAGCCCTGCGAAGAACGGCCTTCTTGCGAATGTTCTGAAAGCCCAAGCCATGCCTGCAGAAATCAAGCCAGGCCCATTAGTAGTGCCCAATCTCGGATGACCGATTGCCACTTAAATCTCCCGCAAAAATAGCAAACTTTTTCCTAAGCCTTGAGCCGAAGTTGCGCGCTTCACATCGCGGCAAATGTGATCGGCCTGTCCCCTTCTGCGCAGCCTCGGATATAGCTCTCTATAATTTGATTTAGTACTGTCCTCACCCTGACCTGCCGTGGAAGTAATCGAAACAAAGGCATCCAACAAAATAAGCGGAGCACAAGGCTTCGGAGAACAAACAATCTCGGTTTGGGCCGTTCACGAGGAGTGTGAATACATGTTAGACACTGCCAAAAAAGCCGTTTCCCAACCGCGGAACAAACCTGCGGGGGGCTTAATGGATGCGAATGTCGAATGCATGAGTCGACATAGTTTCCGGTCAATTCTGCGTATACACTTGGCAATAGTAAGTGCGGTTTTCTTTACATTCCCCGTAGCCTTGGCGGAAGTACCACCACCTTGGACTTCGGTAGCCGTCACACAGGAAAACGGCAAACTGGTGGCCCACGTTTGGGGCCGGAAGATCTTATGGCAAGGTCGTCCTCTGCCGTCACAAATCATCACCAACGGCGTGGATCTTCTCGCACAGCCAATTTCCCTATTTGCCGAGACGAATACAGGCCCCTTAACTTGGACCGCGGGTGCCTGCGAGCTTTGGGAACATACCGACGAGTTTGCTTCGTTTTTGGGCTGGTGGGACAGTCAAGATGTCCTCGTGAATGTCTTCACCCGGTTAGAATACGACGGATTTATGCTACTTGATGTGAAGCTTGCCCCAGCCCGCAAGCCGACGAGTAAATTAACGCGGCTGTGCTTAGAAATTCCTTTACGGAAAACTTTGGCGCGGCTTTTCCACTATTGGCCCGGAAGATGGGGCTCGGCCGAAAATAGCGGCGAACTCTCAAGTCACGGTCTGAAACTGCCTTTTAAACCGGTGCTATGGGTTGGTTGGGAAGAGGGGGGCCTGGCCGTTATGGCAGAGGACTGCCGCAACTGGCAGGTTGCCGATCCGGCCAGCGTGCTCGAAGTCTTGCCCGGCGAGGAGGCCACAATGGTCCGCGTGCATCTTCTGGACCAAACGCCGGAGCGCATTCCTGTGACCTTTCGATTGATGCTTCAGGCTACGCCGGTGAAGCCCTGGCCGAGCGATTTTCACTCCTGGCACATTGCCCACGGTGCCTTTTACGGCGTGGAAAAACCATCAAGTTCGGAAACGGAAGCTCCACTCGATAAAGCCGCACGCCTCGGGGTGCGGACACTCGTTTTCCACGAGCACTGGACTCCCATTCAAAATTATTGGCGTACCAACCGAGAAGAGCAGCTGCGAGAGCTGATCGCCGCCTGTCATCGCCGGCAAATCTCCCTCTGGCTTTATTTCGGTTACGAGCTGTCGAGCTTGGCACCAGAATTTGGGGAGTGGGCAGACCAAGTGTTGACGCTCTCGCCTCGCGGGAGCTATCTTGGTGGCTACTGGCGGACCCCTGTCCAACGCGACTATATTGTGTGCTTGGCCAGCCCTTGGGGTGAAAAACTCCTTCACGGGATAATAGAAAGCATTCATCGATACGGTTATGACGGGGTTTATCTCGACGGCACCATTGAGCCTTTTGGATGCGCCAACGAGTCTCATGGTTGCGGCTATCGTACTCGCGACGGTTCCCTCCGCGAAACTTACCCCCTGAGAAAGGTCCGGACATTTATGGAGTCGCTCTACCGTGCCCTAACGGCTCGGGGAAAGCGGATCAATGCCCATCAAAGCACGTATTGTGGGCCGGCCACTTTAAGCTTCGTCCACAGCTATTGGGATGGGGAACAACTTCAGGAAACCCTTCTGAAAGCCGCCACCCTGGAGACACTCCCCTTGGGAAGTTTCCGGGCAGAATTTATGGGCCGAAATTTCGGTGTGCCTTGCGAATTTCTCGTATACGAAAGGCCACCCCAGTGGACTTTAGAAAAGGCCTTGGCTATCACCCTTCTTCATGACGTCCGAGTTCGTCCGGGCGATGTCGGCACGATGTTGGAACGCATCGCTTCCCTGTGGCGAGCCATGGAGGCTTTCAACGTGGGGCAAGCCGAGTGGTTTCCTTACTGGCGCAATGAACATCTTATCCACGTTCAACCCGCGACTGCGAAAGTAAGTGGCTACCGCCATCAAGAAAAAGACCAGGCCCGCTGGCTCCTGGTGGTTAGCAATCTCTCCGAGAACGAAGCCTCGGAAATTGAGGTAACTCTCCTCGATCCGCAATTAACGAAGCTTTCGGGAGTGGTGGACCGACTCCAGGGAACACATATTCCTGTCGACGGACAGATGTTCCGCGTGGCTGTCCCTGCCATGAGAATGCGACTTCTAGAAGTATGGTGAGTCGCCGATCCAAAAGAGCGTCAGTTTACTCGATCATCCCAAACAGCTGCCGTAACTGAGGGCTGGCCCCCTGGCCCACGGATCTTTCCGCGTAAACGCCGCCAAACTTGGGTTTGCGAAAAAACGGGTACTCACACCCCGCGCAGGGGATGCCTCCCGCGTGGCTTTGGTATTTATCAACTTGGCCAGTGAATTCCTTGTAAGCGGTGCGGAGACTCCAGCGATTGTCGATCCGTTAGCTCCGGCTCTTTCTTTGGGGGTGCTCCCACGCTTCAGCTTGCCCGTAGCCCTCTCGAACAGTTGCTAGAGTACCCAATGCGCCCAAGAGCAAGGTCCTCATGGCTCTGAATATTTTGCTCAATTGCAGCTCGATGCAAGTGAGCTGACGGCAAGCGAACCGATTCCGGCCAGGCCCTCCATCTTAACTTCCGGCGGGTTTAAAAATGATAGTGACTTCGGTTCCTATCGGAGGGATACGTTCCGCAAAGCATCGAAAGATAAGCGCCGCATTCGTAGTGGGACTGGCTATGGGCACATCGAGCAACGCCGAGGGGAAGTTGGCCACAGAGATCAGCACACCCTCCAGATCGGCAAGATAGAGTTCCCTCCCAGAATCTTCGTCGCGTATAAACTGACTGCCAGCAAACACCCAAGGATAAGTCATCGTCTTCCAAGCTTCCCACTGATCATGTGGATGAAGCTCATCCTCAAATTGATTAGCTACTATACCCTGAAACATTTGGTACATTGCGGACACGTCCTGAACCCAATCTTGGGCGCGACTTTCCCGAAATTCCCCCGAGTTTTCCTTCCAGCGTACATAGATGTCGATGTGGCTTCCGGAAGGTGGGCGAAATTCCGGGTGAAATTGCACCGGAGCCCCCGCCTCTGCCCCTAACGCCAGAAGACCGGCGTGGAAGACGTACCCGGGTGCAGCAATCACCACAATCGACTCGTGCTCCTTCGAACCCCTGCTGCAGGCAAAAAGCTCTAAGGGTACATCGGTCTGACACACCTCACCCACAGTGATAAGCACACGGTCTACCGGATCGATCCACACGGGGTACAATGGGTGAAGCTGCTGTAAACGACTGAGGTCAGAAACAAGCGGAATAACCGCCGTTGCAGGCCGGGGTGATCCAGGCGATTCATCCCGCGCCACATCGATACCACGACTTTTCTCTTTGTGCTCGGGGTCTGCAGGCTCTGGCAGTCTTTCAGCGTGGGCCTCTTTCTCAGCCACAGTTGGCCCCAGCTCTGACCGAGACCGTTGCGGCACTACAGCGAGGCCGTCAATTTCCTCCTGCTTGGGCGGCGCTGGCTCCCCCCCTCCAAGCCCAGAGGGCGGGTGGGAGGAACTTACCGGGAATTCCGCTACTCCTTGCCCGCTAAGCGGAGGGGGCAAGACTTGGTCTACGACTCTAAAACCGTCTGAAAGAGTACCGCTCCCTTCGTTGTCTACCTCTTTGCCTTCAATCGGCAACGAAGGCCCCATCAGCTCACCCCACCTAGGCTCGACGCGTTTTTCCGGGGGGCGAAGCACCTCGGGGCGCGTACATCCCATCAAAATCACACTACAAAGGATTAGCCAGGCTACCCGGTGGGATGCCCGAGAGCATTTCCCACTCAGCCAAACAACGGAACACCGCAGCAACTGAAACCTCAAACAGATCTCCGTGATCCCATGCTCCCCCAAGTCGTAGGCCTCCTTGTCGGATTTGCGGCAGGGTGATTATTCACTGCTTTGCAAGCGCAGACTTTATAATGATCCTCAAAGGACTTCATAATGATTCTAACGCCACGTCAGAACCGGAAAATGCCAGGGTCGGCGGGACTTTCGGGGCGTTGGGATTCCCAAGGTGGTCAGGCCCTGCCTTCCAACTGATATCCTGCCTTAAATGGCTTCCCGCCGGCATGAGTCCCAAGCAACGAGGAGCGTGTTTTGTTTGTGAGAACTTGGGCCGAAGGTGAAAGTTGCCAACAAGGACCGGCGAAATTTCCGTCGCGAGATACGAACGTAGCAACTAATAACGCAAAATGTCAGCAGCTAAAAATCATAAACCCGTACGGCTTAAGTCTGCGGCACCTCGTCCTGCCGGGTACCAGGGGGGGTGTTACGACTCCCAAGATCAAATGTTTGAGACACGATTCCGTCTCCCATCGCGGGGCCGTGGCGCATCGAGCATTAAAATCGAGCTCCAAGTAAGGGGGGAACACTTCCACTTGGTAGCAAGCCTCGAGGGTAGTCCCCTTTTCACGGGGCTATGGTCGACAACGATTATCACTCGGCCCCAGGGGTTAACTGGACGCCCAGAGGCACTTCGCCCCGTCGGGCCTTGGCGCCTTGTGTGCCGACACAATTCTCGGGCGGTGGGTTATTTAGAAGCTTCGCAAGAATGGTCCCAAAGCGTTACTCTTTCGCGGCACGTGCTGCTCACCCGCCAGGATGGATGGCTTGTTCTCGGGGAAGCCCTCACGGGCAGTAAAGAAAGCAGTACTTGGCAATATGCCACCACAATGTCGGTGGATGACGCTTATCGGTGGAAAAGTGTCCCCCACCATACCGAGGGATGGTTAATTCGTGGCCACGGGCCTCGACTACGAGTTCTTCCGGTTTTCGCCTGCGAGTGGAAATCCGGAGCAATCCCACCACCAGTCTCCCTCGAAGGCGGCCTTCTTCAAGTGGCGGCTTGTTTCGAAGGCCAGGCCTTCTTCGCCCCTTTATGGCTCGATTTTTGGGAAAGACGTGCGAAGGAAAAATGTACGTGGCGGCATTTGACGTTAGGTCAAAACCGCTTGGCAGCGCCACCCGATGTTGCGGCTGCGTACCGTGTACAAGTTGGCGCGAATCACTGGGTGCTTTATCGCACCCTCGCTGCCCCGGCTAAGCGATCCTTTCTCGGACATCAGCTGCTGAGCGAGCTCCTTTTCGGGCGTTTTGATCCGAAAAAAGGGGTTGTTCCCCTTCTTGAACTCATCGAAGTACCTGAATGACGCGCGAAGCCTACGAATTCTCTGTAAAAACTCATTGGCTGAGTTACGCGCCCCTGCTCGGCGTCCCGTCTCGCCTAAGCAACCCTCCTTTGGGCTATGTTTCGAGATCTTCTTGAGCCTTTAGTACCTAAGTAGAAGCTCTAAGAGCTTGCGATCGAGTTTGTGCCCCCGAAAGTCTTCATAAGTGACATCCTCGCGCCCGCTGTCGAGAATCCCGAAGGATCCCCGGAAATTCCACATGGCCCAGCCCCAGCCGGCTTCTTTCCATAAGCCAAGGAAATCCTCAAGCCATGCCAGCACCACCTCGTGAGGTGTCTTGTTAAAGGCACCGAACTCTCCCACGTGCACCCCCACACCTTGCTCTTCAAGGCGTTTCCACGGGCGGATGCGATCCTCTTCGAGGTATTTTCGGTCGTAGACGCGCTCTCCCTCCTTTAAAGGCCAAGTGGGACGAGGCCAGCGCTCGCCCCGAACCCACGATGCCATGTAATGACTCACCGGCATTGGATCGTACCCCCGAGTGCTCTGCGCGATACCGAGCCCCACCAGCTCAAAAATGGGATCCCGCCCCCATTGCAAACCATCGGAGATGACGAGTCGTTCCGGGTCCACTTTGCGGATCGCCGTTACCACCCGCCGCACTACCTTCGCGTAATCGGCCGATGACACGTTGGCCGGCTCGTTAACAAGATTGAAACTTAGCTGAGAAGGTGGAATTCCCTGATACCGTTTGGCGAAGGTGCTCCACTGGAAATCAAATTGGCGCTGCGCCTCCTCATCCCGCCACAGATTAAGCTTTTCCGGAGGTTGCGCCACTGTATATCCTGGAGCGCGATGAAGATTAAGACTAACATGAATGCGGTACTTCTGCCCCCACTCCACCGCCTGATCGATGTGCTTCAGGACATTTTCATAAACCCGGTACGGATCGTTCGGATCGGTCCAACAGCGGTAGTCCATGGGCAGGCGAACGAAGTCGAATCCCCATTCGTGCATCCACGCGAAATCTTCCTCCACAAAGGGACCGTGCCGACCGGCGTTGAATTTCTCAAGCAAATTAAAGCCTCGCCAACGGGGCAGTTTCCGCGCAAGAGCAGCAGCCGCTGGGCCCGGCGGCGGAACATCTTTCCCCACAGCTCCCAAAGCCCTCCGCCCCACAAGGACCGCCGGCAGTCCTAAACCCAATACCTGAAGAACGTTTCGGCGTTTGATCACCATTGTTTACTCTCCGTTTGAGCAAAGCTTTTAGGAATTAAAGCTGTCTGACCTTACGTGGCTTCGTGTGCCAAGGATTATTGATGTGGCGATTTCCAAACTTTGTTAGCAGCCGTAGACGACAGCCATCGTCTAGGAAGCTTTCACACCGTACCGACTCGCTGGCTCAAGAGATAGGTGGCACCCAAAATGAACAACAAAATCGGCAAAAAGCAGGGCTTACGGCGTGCCAAAGCACCTTAGGGGGTAGGAATACGCAAGCGTGTACGGGGACGTACAAAGGTCCTTGCCATTTATCTCGGTCTTGATCTGTTCCCGCTTGCTACGCTGGTGCCAAATCTTACGCTCATCTTATCCGCCGTAAGGCGGCAACGCAACTCTAAGGAGCGACAGCTCCTCGTGGGCAGCAGACGGCCCTGCAGATCTCCTTCGGTCTAAACCAAGCGATTGATTCTCGTTCGTCTAGCATGTCAGGCGCCAAGCTTACGTGTTGAGTGACACGCAAGGCAAACAGGCCGTTTAGCCCGCCAAACTCCCACCGCGCATCCCCAGAACACCTTCGCCTTGTGTAAAAACCTCAAAGGCGAAATCAAAAGAATGAGGAAGAACGCCGCAGGCGTAAACGGTTAACTCCGATTTACACTATCGGTGGCAAATCTCGTGGGCATCGCGCCACAGTGAGGAAACTTCTTCCGCGGAACTCGCTGTTTCTTCGCTGGGCCACTCCGGAAAACATTCGAAAAATCTAATCACCAACCAATCACCAAAAACACTAAAAGTGGGGAATGAGCCCACGTAAGAACTTCGCTTAGGCCGGGGAGATGCCTCAGGAGGCGTGGCGGAAGTTTTTGGTCGGCAGCACCCAGGTCGTCTCAGCACTACAACTCCGCCCAAGAACCGCCTCGGAACTCTAAGACCGCGACCCGGAGCAATGGAGCAAATCCCAGCCAATAAAGAAAGACCCAATTCGGCGTCGCTGCTGTTATACTAATTTCACAATAAAGATGATTTTTGCGCACTTTCTTCCCATATGCTACGCCAGCCTGGACTATCTTCTGCTCGGTTTCTTCACAATTCCGTCACTGGCAATTCAGTCAAACACAAGGTTTATAAGGTACCTATTTAGCTTTGGTGCGAGACGATCGGCCAAAATTGAAGGAGCTAATGTTCTAGAAGGCCACACAATTATGGCGCTCTAAACTGCTGTGAAATCTTATCTTATGATGAAGCAGGGACAGGGTGTGACCAAAATGACACGCAGCGACGCGGGAATTAAACGAAAGTTCGATGAAAATTCGTTAAAATTCTGATAAAATTTTGGCATGTTTGCTATGAACTTGAATCATTGAGTATTGATAAATAAAAGACTAAGAGATAAAATGAGCGATGAAAGGAGGAAGTTCGCCGTATGAACGGCAAGATTATGATAGCCGAAGAGCGACGCGCCCAGCTCATCGAGCTGGTTCGGACGCGGCGGTTTGCGGCTCTGCAGGAGTTAGCCATTGAGCTGGGGGTGTCGGAGTCGACCATCCGCCGTGACCTGGAACTTCTCGAAGACCTGGGCCTTCTGAGACGGGTGCATGGTGGCGTGCTGTATGTGGGCAGTGCCCCGGCGCTACCCCACTTCGAAGCTCGCCAGCCAGTGCGGCGTGAAGAAAAACAGGCTATCGCGCGAAAAACGGCAGCCATGATTGAGGATGGCGAAAGCCTCATACTCGATGGCGGAACAACAACCTTCGAAGTGGCACGGCTCCTGGCCGGCCGACCTCTTCATGTGGTGACCAATTCCCTCCCGATTGCGGATCTGTTTGCACCTCATCCTAACTGTGATCTGGTTCTCATTGGTGGAAACATCTGTCCACGTACCGGCGTATCCATGGGGCCGTATGCGGTCGAAATGCTCTCCAAGTTACGTGTGCGGCGGACAATCCTTAGTGTGGCTGCCGTCAACCCGGAGGGCTGCTTTAACAACAACCGAGTCCTCGTAGAGACCGAAAAGGAGATGCTCCGCGCAGGAGGCGAGGTTGTTGTCGTAGCCGATAGCTCGAAATTCGGGCAGCAAAGCATTGCCCATCTTTGTTCCCTTAGCGAAGTCGACGTGATCGTCTCCGATGAGAATCTCCCCGCGGAATGGCGCACTAGAATTGAGGCAGCCGGCGTCAGCTTAGTTTTGGCGCCCCTGGTGAGTTCCGTTCCTGCCGGTCGGTAGGGTTTTGACGGTATAAGCGGTTATCTGACCTGAAAGGTGACCTTTGTAAGCAGATCTTTCCTTCAGAGCTTTGCGCAAGGGCTGGCCAATGGCGGTCACAACCGTGGACCGTAAACTGGTAGAGCAGATTGTCCGGGAGATCGTTCTCAGGCACTTGGGTGGCCCACCTGGAAAGCCCGAGCTTGTTGTCAGCATCTCGGCTCGTCATGTGCACCTTAGTCAGCAGGACGTGGAGATCTTATTCGGCCCGGGCTATCAGTTAACACCCATGAAAGCCCTGTATCAGGAGGGTTTTTACGCCGCCGAAGAAACGGTGATGATAGTCGGTCCGCGGCGTCGAATGCTTCCCTCCGTGCGAATCCTCGGACCTCCGCGGAAACAGACTCAGGTAGAGCTGGCGTTTACAGATGGAATTTCGCTGGGGATAGACCTGCCGGTCCGACAAAGTGGGGATCTTAAAGGAACGCCGGGTTGTGTCATTGTGGGGCCAGCGGGAGTTATTGACCTAAAAGAAGGTGTCATCCGTGCTGAGCGACATGTGCACATGAGCCCCGAGGACGCAAGCTATTATGGCGTCAAGGACGGCGACCACATGTGCCTGCGGGTTCAGTCACCCTGCCCTACAATTTTCGAGGGCGTGGTCGTGCGAGTCAACGAAGGGATGAAGCTGGAGGTCCACCTCGATACCGACGAGGGAAATGCTGCCGATTTGGATCATGCGGAGTTTGTTGAGCTCTTTCGGCCGTAATGTTTTTTAAGCCCGTGGTGAACTCCACTGAGACTCGCAGAGATGTTTTCCGACTAACAAGAGCCCATCATCCGCTCGGCCTCAAGACCACCGTAGTCAGAAGCAGCGGAGGAATAGAACCGGCACCCACACCCGTGCTTTGGCGACGAGTAAGTTGTTAGTTCGCTCGCCGAGATCGCTTGATGGGGACAGCTTTGAGGGAACAGTTGGTCCATGATAGCGAGGCGCTCCTCGGAGTAGAGCCAGACGAGGGGAACAGCTTAGTTGGAAAGTCTGTGGAAAATGGATTGCAAGCGGTCGACGCTTAACGAAGTGTTTTCTGAGAGGGAGTGAACTTCTATGGCCAAACAAATGGAAGCTCTCGGGATGATCGAAACCAAGGGATTCGTCACCTTGGTCGAGGCCACCGACGCGATGCTTAAAGCTGCAAATGTCCAGTTTCTTGGTTGGGATAAGATCGGGAGTGGCCTGGTCAGTGCGTTTGTCACCGGCGACGTAGCGGCAGTTAAGGCCGCAATTGATGCCGGCGCAGCCGCGGCCAGCCGAATTGGTGAGGTGATCAGCGTTCAGGTGATCCCTCGTCCGCACGAAGACCTCGGCGTGGTATTGCCTCAGGCAGCCGGCAAGGCAGGAAGCGACTAAAAGGCATTCGCCCGAAGGTACCGAGGCGGCAAACACACACGGGACATGCGCGCGGACCAGATTGCCAAATCGCGAGGCATCCTGAGGGGTAATGCTGGAAGAGAGCGTAGCTAAATTTGAGTGAGGTGTTTTTCGGCCTGCCCGGTGGCCCCGGAATAGTGTGCCTGTTGGGAGTTTACTGCTTGAGAAGGCCGATGAGTGCTCCCTCCGCCAGCCCGAATGGGCTCGGAACCGATAAATCCCAACCAACGCAATGTACGGAAGTAACGAAAACAACTTTGCAGGTTTGATGAATCGTTGGGCGATTGGCTCACACTTCAGAGGAGGTAACCATGCAAGACGCGATCGGTCTCTTGGAAACCCGTGGACTTGTGGCACTTGTAGAGGCCACCGATGCCATGGCCAAAGCGGCCAATGTTCAAATTGTCAAGCGTGTACAAATCGGTGGGGGACTTGTCACGACAATTGTCCGGGGTGATGTGGGAAGCGTGCGCGCGGCTATCGAAGCTGGTGCCAACGCTGCATCCAAGGTTGGGGAACTGATTGCAAGCCACATAATCCCCCGGCCGGCGGAGGGTGTTATCGCTGCCTATCTTTCGTAGGAATAGCTTGGAAAATAGCTCTTCCTAGATGGTAGCTAGCTTTTTGCCGGCAGATAACTCGCTAGCGCAGGGGGCCTGCTTTGAGGGAGGCATCTGCGGCTCTCGGCCCCAGCGATTCTGCCCATTAAAAGACCCCTAGCAACCGGTGGCAAGGAGAAGACCATGAAGGTCCTGGTCGCCAACCTAGGATCCACAAGCTTCAAGTATCGGCTGTTCGACATGACAGCGGAAGCTCAGCTGGCTCGGGGAGGCGTAGAGCGGATCGGTTCCCCGTCGAGCCGGTGTTTTATTGAGGTGGGTTCGCAACATCGAGAGGAGGAGCTTGCTGTTGCGGATCACGCCGTGGCCCTTCGCTGGTCGCTGGAGCGACTGACCGAGCCGGGATTCGGCTGCTTGAAGGATGCCGCCGAGGTGGCAGCCGTCGGCTTTAAAGCTGTTCACGCTGGCCTGATTACTGGTGTGCGACTCGTAGATGAAGAGCTTCTTGCCGCAATGGAGGAGCTCAATTCCGTCGCCCCAGCCCATAATCCACCTTATGTCCGGGCGATGCGAATCCTCCGGGAAAAACTTCCGCACATCCCTTTGGTGGCAGCTTTTGAGACCGATTTTCATCAAACGATCCCGGAGCGCAACCGGCTTTACGGAGTGCCGTACGAATGGGCCACCGAATGGGGGGTACGCCGCTACGGCTTCCATGGAGCCAGTCATCGGTATATCGCTCAGCGTACGGCAGAAATCCTCGGAACAACTAGCCTCCGCATCATCTCTTGCCACCTTGGGGGCTCCAGTTCGGTGTGCGCCATTCGCGACGGGAAAAGCCTGTTTACAAGTATGGGGATGAGCCCTCAGAGTGGTCTTCCGCAGAATAACCGCGTTGGCGATTTTGACGTTTTCGCGCTGCCCGTTGTCCTTAAGCGAACTGGGAAAACTTTAGAGGAGGTGCTTCAGATTTTGGCGACTCAGGGGGGGTTACTTGGGGTAAGCGGCCTGAGCGGAGATCTTCGTGACCTAATGGAGGCAGCTCATGCTGGTAATACTCGGGCCAAGCTTAGTTTGGAATTTTTCGCAGCAGAGGTGAGACGCTATTTAGGCGCTTCGCTTGTGGAGCTTGGTGGCGCTGATGTCCTAGTGTTCACCGGGGGAATTGGAGAGAACCAACCCGAGTTCCGAGAAATGGTCGTCACTGGTTTGGAAGAGCTGGGTTTTGTCCTTGACAAGCAGGCTAACCAGCGGGCAAAGGGTGAAAGCCCTATCCATGCGTCGGACAGCAAAGTGCAAATGTGGATTATCCCTACAAACGAAGAATTAGTCGTCGCTCGCCTGACGAAACAGCTTTTGCAGGGGTGAGCCGATGTTCATTGCCAAAGTAACCGGATCGCTGGTAGCCACACAAAAGGTAGATTCCATGAAGGGGCGAAAGCTCCTTCTGATTGACCCATACCGCCTCGACCCGGAAACACGGCAAAATCTGAAACCAACCGGCCGCACACTCGTTGCCGTGGACACTGTTGGTGCGGGAGAGGGCGAGTATGTGCTTGTCACTCAAGGGTCCAGCGCGCGATTAACCCCTGAGACAAAAAACCTACCGGTTGACGCGGTGATTATCGGAATTGTGGATTCTGTTTTCGTGCAAAATCATTGTGTCTATCGCAAGCAGGAGGGGGAAAACCCAACCTCCTAACCTTGGGCGGCGCGGTTTTGCCGAAATCGATTTCAAAGGGACCCTTAGTTTGAAGGAATAAGCTAACAAACCAGAACCCTCCCGGCATGTTTTTGGAAATCGCACTTTTTAATCGGCCAAAGAGGTCCCGCACGAGCCCGGAGACGGCACTCCCGGTAAGCCAACGTGGGTGCGGGAAGTAAACGGAGGAGCAGGTGGACGCACTGATTCATTGATCCTGCTTCAAAATGGAACGATTTGAGCAATAAAAAGCGTTATCACCAGGACCTACCCTTTGGTTCCACATTCTTTTTGGAGAGCGGGGGCCAAAAGCCATGCAAGTGACCGAAGCACTAATTCGCTCTGTAGTGGAGGAAGTACTTCAGCGGCTAGGAGCTAATGGCAGAGCCGTGCATGCCGCCACCAAAACCTATCAGGGCCGACTAGGACTTTTTACGGACGTCAACGACGCTGTGGCGGCAGCCAGGGAAGCCTTCGAACTTTTATCGCGCCGCACATTAGCCGATCGCAAACGAATTCTTGATCACATTCGCCGCATTGCCATCCAACAGGCTGAAGAACTGGGAAGAATGGAGTTCGAGGAAACGCGCATCGGGAGGTTGCCGCACAAGGTGGAAAAACTTCGCGTATGTGGGGAAAGGATCCCCGGTATTGAGTTTCTCGAAAGCAAAGTTTTCAGCGGTGACCATGGGCTAACTGTTATCGAATATGCTCCCTTTGGGGTGATTGGAGTGGTTACGCCAATCACCCACTCGCTACCTACACTGACTGGTAATGCGATCAATATGATTGCTGCCGGCAACACCCTGGTGATTAATCCCCACCCTGGTGGTAAACGAGTGGCAGCCGAAGGTGTGCGGCGCTACAACGAGGCGATTTATCGCGATCTCGGTATCGATAATTTGATTACCATCCTTGTGGAGCCCACGCTTGAAACGGCCCGGCAGATCTTTAGCCACCCCGAGGTGAATATCCTCTGTGTTACGGGCGGCGCAGGCGTAGTCAAGGCAGCAATGCAGACCGCTAAGCGGGCTATTGTGGCTGGCCCTGGAAATCCGCCCGTGGTTGTGGACGAAACAGCGGATTTGGCGCGAGCCGCCCGATCCATTATCCAGGGTGCGGCCTATGACAACAATCTCCTGTGCATTGCCGAAAAGCAGGTGTTTGCCGTAGATAGTATTTTTGACGACCTTGTAGCCGAAATGGAAAAGGCGGGGGCAGTCCGGCTCACCTGCCGCGAAATCGATAAGCTTACCCAGGTGGCATTCACCTCCGTAGGTGAGGGTGCAGAGAAGCACGACGTTCCTGCCAAAGAGTTCATTGGGCGCGACGCGGAAGTGCTCGCGGCTGCGGCGGGACGATCGGTGCCGGCGGGCACGGAACTTCTCTTCGGAGAGACGGATGAAAGCCACCCCTTTGTCCAAGCCGAGCAAATGATGCCCTTTATCCCCTTCGTACGGTGTCGGAATGTGGACGAAGCAATTGAGGCGGCCTACCGCAGCGAGCACGGTTTCCGCCATACAGCAATCATTCACTCGCGAAACATCGACAACATCACCCGCATGGGCAAGCGAATGGATACCGTGCTGTTCGTCAAAAATGGGCCGAGTCTGGCAGGGCTGGGTATTGGCGGGGAAGGATATCTCTCATTTTCGATTGCTGGACCTTCAGGCGAAGGCGTTACCACTCCGTTGACGTTTACGCGTCCCCGTCACTGTGTGATGGTCGACAACTTGCGAATTTTGGGAAAGGATTAAGCTAAGTTACGGCGGAGCGCAACCTCGGTCGCTTCCTGCTTGTTCAGCAAAGCTGAAGCCGGCCAAAAGTCGGAATTCCCGTGCCTCGCTCCCCCAGATTGATGTAAGAGGGCAACTGACCACAAAAAGCGTGGTATGAAGCCAGGTCTGTTATTCACAAAAAAGCAGGAAATTGTGGACCGTAGGGAGATCGAATTGTTCGTGCGAGAGCGCAAATGCTTGTTGGAATTGTTGTCGGTCATGCTATCGCTACAGTCCGGCATCCCTCGATGAAAGGATGGAGATTACTGGTGATTCAACCACTTGCATCGGATGGTCGCTCTCCCGATGGCGAACCGATCGTAGCGGTGGATAGCCTCGGAGCAGGCCGAGGAAGCTTAGTCATCATCTCGAGTGACGGCAAAGGAACACGCGAGCTGTTAAGAAGCGACACCACTCCCGTACGTTGGTCTGTAATCGCGATATGCGATGATAATCGGTTGCCAATCCCACAATCGTAACCTTGTTGCGTGATTGAAATATATAGCCTGGCGAGATGATGTTCTGGAAGGGATGAGCATGCCGCCCCCCACGGGTATCAGTGTCGAGGAGATCGTAGCTCAGGTCCTCTCGGCCCTCGAGGCCCAGGGAGTCCAACTTGTCCGCCGCACGGCGGGCCAACCTTGCCCAGGGCCGGAGCCGGTCCGCTCGACTGGTGGGTCAGCCGCGGAAAGTCAACCCACACGGCCGGACCCTGTTGCCGACTCTTTGACCAGGACGGACCTTGCGAAAACTAGTGCTGCTGCGGGCGGAGATGACGGCTCTCCTCCCTCCTCGGTGGCCGATGACCGATTCATCCTGCGTAAACGAGTAATCACCCTAAATGACATTGCATCGCTCCTTCCACGTGTGCGATATCTGGTTGTGCCACCACGAGCCGTGGTGTCTCCTGCGGTTTTGGACGAGCTTGCTCAACGTTCAGTCACCCTGGTCTATGCCGACGAGAGTGAATCGTGGCAGTCTTCACCGGCGGCCAATGGTAATTCACTAATCCGTCTGCATATTGAGGTGGTTAGCCGGCGGCTGAAGGCGGCTGAAATCATCGATCAACTCCGCCGCGAAGGCATTTTAGTCTCGGCTGAGCAGGGAGATTGCCTCGTCACAGCCAGCGAGCGCCTGTCGCGCTTGCTTGCCGAGCCTACTTGCTTGGGTGCGATTTTGACGAGGCATCCCTCTCTTGCGGTATGCTTGGCCAACAGGCATAAGGTTCTGCGCGCGACCTGGGCCACCTCGCTCGGTGAGATGTTAGAGAATGTGGCCGACATCGGGGCCAACGTAATTGTGCTCGATTTTCGAAAACATACAGTGTGGCAAATCATTCAAATCCTGTCCCGATTTATCCGCTTAGGGCCGCAGAATCCTCCGTGGCAAGAACTTCTGCCGGCCGGCCCGTAGGGCGCACGGCATTTTCGGTAGGTGGGGTTACAAGGAAACGCGCCCGCCTTGGACGGGTTGAACACGAAGGCAAAAGATTCTGACCCTGGAGGTAGGAGTCCCCGGCGGGTGTTCACATGAAAGGGTGTGGTGGTGCGAATTGGTCGGGTCGTCGGAAAAGTCGTCCTTAGCCGTTGTCATGCCGCCATGACAGGTGCTACGTATAAGATCGTAATCCCCTTAACCTTGGAGGACTTAGGGAGCGATCGGCTGGGCGAGGTGGAAGATGTTGTCGCATACGACGAATTAGCGGCAGGGCTGGACACCCTCGTCGCTATTAGCGAGGGGCGCGAAGCTGCCCAACCCTTTCACCCGGAGGAAAAGCCCGTAGATGCGTATATCGCCGCTCTTTTGGATTCGGTATTGGTCGAGCCAGTGGAAGTGGTGACAAAAAGACTTCCGATCATTCATTAACCTGGGCCAACCTTCATTGGCTCCGGCGGAGTCGGCTCTGTACCGGTCCAGGCCGCTCCGCGGGTCATCTCATGCTTCCTAAACGGGAGCCGGTGCCATGATCAATTTATACAAAATTAAACAGCAAATGTGCGAAATCGGTCGCCGAATTTACCAGCGGGGGTTCGCCGCCGCGAACGACGGCAACATAAGTTATCGCCTCAGCGAGAAAGAAGTTTTGTGCACTCCAACCCAAATCTGCAAAGGATTTATGAAACCGGAGGATCTGTGCATTGTTGACATGGATGGTAATCAAATTGCAGGGGAGAAAAAAGCAACCAGCGAGATTCGCTTACATCTTGCGATAATGAAAGCGCGGCCAGAGATGCGTGCGGTGGTTCACTGCCATCCCCCTCATGCCACGGCCTTTGGCATCGCTCGCGAACCAATTCCTCAGTGCGTCCTCCCGGAGGTGGAAATTTTCCTCGGCAATGTCCCAATTGCCCCTTACCGAACCCCTGGCACTCAGGAGTTTGCGGAAACGGTGCTCCCTTTTGTCGAGAAGACCAATATTGTGATCCTCGCTAATCATGGCACCGTAAGCTACGACGCCGAGCTTGAGCGCGCATTTTGGTGGACAGAGGTGTTAGACAGCTACTGCCGAATGCTTCTTCTGGCCCGGAGCTTGGGAAGGGTTACGTATTTCACCGAACCCGAAGAGCGAGCCCTCCTTCAGCTAAAGCAAAAGCTGGGCTTTGCCGACCCACGCCTACAATTGGAAAATTGCGAGTTGTGTGCGAACGACGTATTCCGCGATAGCTGGCGAGAATCCAAGGTGACCCCCGTTGCCTTCCCACCCCCCCTGTATCGATCCGGGGGAGCTTGCTCCACCGGAGAAGGATCCTCTTTCGGTGAGTCCGGCACAGGAAAGGCCGCTGGGGACGGAAAGCAGTCTGGCAACGGTGTTGGGGCTAGTAATACCGTTTCGACCCGGCTTTCGGCGGATGAAATTGAAAAGATCGTGCAGATTATAACCGATCGCGTCATGGCACAACTTGCCACCGGGGTGCTGTAGCGAAAACTAACTCGGATCGCAATCCCTCCCAAGTGACAGCAGCCATTTCGAAAAGCCCGGCGTGCGAGCTAGACAAGTCTCTCGGCTTAAGTTCCGAAAACGGAATGATCCAAGATGCCTCGTTGACATGGGCATAGGGATTTCCTGGGAAGATTCCCGGTGAATCCGAACCTAGCCGCTTATTGAACCTATCAAGTTTCTCGTGTAGCGCGCAGGACCCCCGATCACAAGCTAAAAGGCCGGCGTTTGGGATGAGAACATGCAGGGAAAGTTCCCTGCGCTGAATCAGCTGATCCATCGATTTCCCCTGCTCGAAAGTATCTCTCGAAATGGAAGCGGGCCAACAGTGGTACCGAATAGGGTAACTCCGCCTGCCCCGCAGCCCACTGCTCTGCAAGCTCGGTAAGCGTGCCGAGTTGCTCTGCTACTAGCCTGCGGTAGGGCTCCAAACCTTCTCGCGTAAGATGTTCGGGCACGAAGATTGCCGGTCCGACCACACAGCGAGCCCTGGAGCCAGGGCGTGGGACAGCAAACCTGTCCCAGGTGGGGATTCGAAGAGGTCGATCGTATCCAAACCCAAGTGGGACAATCGGAATTTGAAGCCTAGAAGCTAGAAAAATCGCACCGGGAGCGACCGAACGGCGAGGGCCACGTGGACCGTCAGGGGTAATAGCAATGTGTACCGGACAATCTTTTTTGAAAATTTTCAGCAGGGCCTGAGCTCCCCCCCGATAAGTGGATCCACGAACTGTTAAGAAGCCTAGTCGCCTGGCTGCTTTGTCTAGAAGGTCAGCATCGCGATGCCTGCTGACAACGAGGACCATTGGCACGCCGGCGCGGACGATGAGGGGACACAGCAGGTATTCATGCCAGAAAAGGTAAATTTTCGGACGCTTACACTCAGGATGAAAAGGGTCGACACGGGGGTCGTAATATGCAACCCGGTAGTGTAGGCTATGCATCCACAAGCGGACTACCATCGTAGCCACGCCGACCGCTGCCGAACTCCACACGCGTTCCTCAATCGCCGCCATCTTCCCTCTGGAAGCTCGAATTTTTTCACTCCCGAGAATTGAATGGGTGGGTGCCAGTTTCCTTCGATCCTGCACCAGTTTGGGGATGATTCGCTGCGTCTCCCAATTAAAATCCTCTAAACGCCGTGGTTTTGGGTGGTTTAGGACCTCATGCTTTCCGCGATGCGGAATGTCGGGCACGGGATTTTAGGCATCGTTTGCTCAGGCGAGGATTCTACAAGGCTGCTCAACGCTGCGCTCAGACTAATTTATTTCGAAAAGGTATCTAAGTTTATTTCGAAAAGGTATCTAAGTACGTTTGCACCCCGACAAGCAGTTGGACTGTCGCTTTGGCTCCCCTCTGACCTATGTTAATTAGAGCGAATTTACCTTCTCTAAGTTGAAGTGATCTCCCGATCCGAGCTCGAGAATGCAAAAAAAGAAGAAACACTTGGGGTCGGCAACCCGAGGTTATCCCCAAGATATGCGATCTCTTAAAGATCTCCCCCATGTCCCCATATACCATCAGAAGCCTTAGACTATATATTCTCCCCAGATTTTCCAAATTAAATATCACGGATCCGTTGCGCAGGACGCCGGCGGAGAACATTACCACGGCAATAACCATTCTCCCCAAAAAACTTCCTCCGCGGGTCCTGCGAGGTAAACAGAATTTAGGGCGCGGTCCCACTCTAGTTCCAATGTCCCCCCGAGAGCGTGGACTTTAAGGACCCGGGACGTCCGCCCAGTAAGGACCCCAGCCACGCAGACCGCGGCGGCGCCAGTACCACAGGCCAACGTTTCCCCTGCTCCCCGCTCCCACACCCTCATCCGGACTTCTTCTGCGGATAGCACCTGGACGAACTCTACATTAGTGCGCCGGGGAAAAAATCGCGACCTTTCGATAGCCGGTCCCAACCCCACTACCCAATCATCCCGAAGCTCATCTACAAAGATCACAGCGTGCGGATTGCCCATGGAAACGCAAGTGATCCTAACCTCCACGCCGCTCACCTCCAAGGGAACCTCCACAACAGGCTGGTTTGGGTCTCCGGACGTAGAGGTCAATAAAGTGGGTATATCTTTCGCAGCAAGTGAAGGGGCACCCATGTTCACGCGGGCCTTGCACACCCGGTCCTCCTCCACCTCCAAGAAGACCTCCTTGATGCCGGCGACTGTTTCCACCCGCAGGTTAGTCTTTTTACAGATACCGTGTTCGTAAACATACTTAGCCAGGCACCGGATGCCGTTGCCACACATCTCGGCCTCGGACCCGTCGGCGTTGAACATCCACATCCGGGCATCTGCAACGGTGGAGGGACAGATAAGAATCAAACCATCACTCCCTACGCCGAAATGACGATCGGCCATCCGCCGGGCAAGCTCCCCAAGATTAGGCGGCACAGGCTGGCTGAAGCAATCGATAAAAACGTAGTCGTTTCCGGCACCGTGCATCTTGGTAAATCGCATCGTGCAACTCCTTTTCGCGAAAATACCGCCTGAGTATGCTCATGATTATACCTTGATTTCCAACCCGCCCCGAGCACCTCCCACAGCGTGTTTCGACTAAGCTTCGGTTTGTGCGAAGCCCAACCCAGGAGTAAAATCGATTTGCCCAATCCGCGAGGGATCCCTAAGGAGCAGCTTTTTGCAGCCCAATACCGCTCCGACCAAGCTCGGTCAGTTGTTAGCCACTCTAAAAAGCAGACGAAGGAAAAAACAAGCAGCTGCCGACACAGCATTGTGAGGCAACACAACGAGTTCCAAGGTCCGCCAGGCCTCAGAGCAAGCATGTTGGGGGCTTACCTTTCCGGCATTTATGAAGAAAGCAGCCTCCGCCTTTGTTTGGGTACCACGCTGAAGGGATAACCGACCAATCTTCGCCCCCGAGAAGAAACGGAGACTTCCATATGCGAAACCGAAATCGTCGTGACTTCCTGACCCAATCACTCCAAGCTGGGGCGATCGGCACCGGGCTGACGATCCTTCGCAACCCGCGCTCGGTCCGGGCAGCTGTGGCCAATGACAAGGTTATTTTGGCTGTTGTGGGGATTAGAGGACGCGGAAATGCCCTCGCGCACGGCTTCCTCGACCGACCACAGCAAGATTGCGAAATTGGTTATCTCTGCGATGTGGATTCACGTCAATTCACAAAAGCCAAGGAGATCGCCTCCCGACAGGGGCGAGAACCACGGTGCGTCCAGGATTTTCGCCGAGCGCTCGACGATAAAGCGGTCACGGCGGTGGTATGTGCTACTCCTGACCACTGGCACGCACTGACAACTATCTGGGCTTGTCGGGCCGGGAAAGACGTTTACGTAGAAAAACCCATGACTCATAACTGTTGGGAGGGGCAAAAGATTATCGAAGCAGCACGGAAGTACGGACGAATCGTCCAACACGGGACGCAAAATCGCTCGGCTCCGTACGCCAAAGCAGCGCGCGAATATATCGCCTCTGGCAAGCTGGGCCAGATTTGCATGTGCAAAGTGTTCAACCAAAAACTTTGGGCCAACCATCCGGTAGTACCGAATAGTGAGCCACCAGCCGGATTTGACTGGGACCTCTGGAATGGCCCCGCACCGGAGCATCCCTATAATGCCGGTTTTGTTAATTATTGGAACCACATCTGGCGTTACTCTGGGGGGGACATCGCTAACGACGCAAGCCATCAAATCGACCTGGCCCGTTGGTTATGCGGGGTGGGGCACCCGAAGACGGTCTATTCCACAGGAGGTCGTTGGGCCAGCGAGGGCCTTGCTGAAACACCCGATACCCAGGTGGCCGTATGGGAATTCGACAAATTACTGATGATCTTCGAGTTGACACTTTATACCCCGTACATGCTGAAGATTGATCCGGAGGTTCGCAATAGCGACCTGTTTCCCTATTGGCCGCAGACGGCTACGCGGATTGAAATCTACGGTACCGAGGGCCTCATGATTTTTGGCCGACATGGGGGTGGCTGGCAGGTGTTCGATCGCCCGAAGAGCCGCCAGCCTGTTGTCGCAGCGCAGATGTTCGGACGGTTTCCCGATCCCGAGCATAAACAGGATTTCATCGAGGCCGTTCGCACGCGAAGGCAACCCTCTGCTCCTCCGGAGGAAGCTCACCTGAGCTGTCTGCTTATTCACTATGCCAACATTAGTTACCGCCTAGGGGGAGAAAAGCTCATTATCGATCCGCAGACAGATCATATTGTTGACAATCCCCGGGCCATGGAACTATTCCGGCGGACATATCGGCCACCGTGGGAAATAAAAGAACCGGTGTGAGAGGTTCAGCGTTAACCTCTCAGCAAAGCTTGCGACCTCCCCAGTCGGAAAAATGGAACGACCGGCAGAGACGGAAAAGCTTAAAAGCGATACCGGCGCTCATTTTGGTCCCCGAAGCGTAATAAATGGGAATCTGCCACCTGTGGAGGACCGAGATAAAAAAGCGAACAAAACTGCTGGTTCTTTCCCGAACCAATAAAAATAAAAACGTGGCGGAAAACTGTGCGACCGCAAGTGACGAACTTTTTGGAAGAAACGGGGTTTAAGAGTACAAACACACGGGCTGACGTTTGTAAGTTTGGTTCCACGGTGCCTTCCCATTCGGCCAGGGAACTACTAAAATAAAATTTCGGCGTTCCTCTAAGGGGTTGACGCTGTGGCAAAGTCGGAAAGATGGCCAAAGAGCCATGGAGGAAGAAATTCTCGTAGTTCCCCGCGAACTATTGCTTCGGGTCGGCTATTTCCAAGGTTTTTCGCCGGAAGCGGACCGCTACCTTTCGGCCTTCCTTGAAGAAGGGCGTTGTTTCTTTGTTCCCCGCTCCCAGGCCGAGTGTGACTCCTCCCTTAAGCAGCTTATACCGTACGTTATTTTCGTTTACACGGACGACACTGGGGTGCAGCACCTCTTCCAGTACACGCGGGGATTAGGACAAGGAGAGAAGCGACTCCGGACTAAACGAAGTATCGGCATAGGAGGACACATTAATCGGGGTGATTCGATCCGGAAGAATCCTCGCGCGATGTATGTCGAGGCGCTCCGCCGGGAACTAGCAGAAGAAGTACGTGTGGATACCACGTGGACGGAACGTTGTATTGGCCTTATCAACGATGACCAAACTGATGTTGGCCGGGTCCACCTCGGAGTGGTGCACCTATTTGAGGTGGCAAAACCCGCTGTGACTCCGGCGGAACCGGATATTAGGGACGCCGCATTCCGCCCCGTCTCGGAACTTCTCGCGGACCTAAATTCGTTTGAGACTTGGTCTCAGATATGTCTCCAAGCGTTCTTTGCTCCAATCATCATGAGGGACTAGCCTGCTCGGAAGTGGTACCGGAACCTTACTCCTTAATTCTTTGCACGCCCTGAAGGAAAACCGGACAAAAATGTTTTCGGGTACACTAGCAAATGATCTTCTCTTTGGTCAAGTGAGGCTTTCTCTGAGATCGACCTGTCCCATTGTTTGACCTTCCTATCCCAGAAGAGGCACCCCCAAAATTAGTACAGGCCATCCATGTTTACCGCGGAGTGGTGCCGCGAGTAAAAGGGGCTACTGTCCGCCCTCCATCCACCGGAAGACAGACGCCCGTGATGTAATCATGCTCGGCCAGAAAAACAGCGGCCTCGGCCACATGCTCTGGGCTACCTTCTCGCTGAACGAGAGTCCCGGCAATAGCTTCCGCCCGTTCCTCCTCGACTAATGCCGGGAGCATGACCGGTCCCGGAAGAATACTGTTGACACGAACACGTGGATTTCTAGCGGCCAGTTCCACGGCGAAGGTTCGCGTCAAAGTGGGGATGGCTCCTTTTGAAGCAAAGTACGCGGCATAGTTTTGGTACGGTCGCTCGATAGCCCAGTCACCGATGGTGATGATGGCTCCCCCCTCCGGTTGACGGACCATGACCCTCCCCACATGGAGGCAACACAAGAAAGTTCCCACAAGGTTAACCGCCAAGTGACGCAGCAGGTCGTCGCCAGTCAGCTCTTCCAGGGGACGTGGCTCCCAGATTGCCGCTGAGGTTACAAGCACATCAATGCGCCCGAAATGATCCTGAATCTCGCGAACCATTCGGACGACATCAGCCTCTACAGACACATCGGCCTGAACAGCACACGCTCGGACGCCGGATGCCTCTAATTCATCCACAGTCTCGCGAGCCTCTGCCGCCGCCCCCCGATAGTGAATGACCACCGCGTACCCGCGCCGCGCAAAGGCTCGGGCGACCACATTCCCCACGCGACGCCTCCCCGCACCTGTGACAAGGGCAACCCGCAACGATTTGGTAGCGCCTTCTGCCATCATTGCCTCCTCCCCCGCGACTTCCTTTTCATCTTTGTGGCCTAGGCGGCCAACCCGGCACGGACACGGGTTGGACGTCAGATGCCTGCTTCATTTTCTCGGAATGTTCGTTTCAGGCCAGATGCAGCTAGAAAATTCGGCAAGGGCGAGCCCGAACGAAAAGGCTCTTAGCTGGCGATAAGCCGACACCATACGCCGAAAACTTTCTATTGAGCAAAGGAACACTTTTCCATAATCGATAAACTAGCTATTCTCCACCGTTCCTTTCTGCCTCCAACGATGGAACGCGAGTTATCCCCCATAGTAGCAGCAGGTTATTGATAACGTTTCGAAACAATGCGAGAATGGGTTGTCGTAATAGAAAATCCAAGGACGCTTAATTGCCACAGAAAAGGAGCTCAAAAGGACTCCATCATCCATGCAGGGAGTAAATACCGGGGCTTCTCAGGCGCCCAAAAGCGGCTATAATCGGAGCAACTACCGAATTTAGAAAGATTGGTCACTAGATAAGCAAACAATCTGTTGGATAGGCTTTGTCTCGATTTCTGGAGCGACCCGATGGCGAAAAAAGGCAAGGGCAAAAAAAAGAAGAAAGCGGAAACCGTCTTTTTGGTTTGCGAAGAAACTAAGGATTATAACTATGCATTGCGTCGGAAGTCAGGGGGCGAAAAGCTTCGCCTCCGAAAATTTTGCCCTCGGTGCCGTCGCCACACTTGGCACGTGGAAAAGAAAAAGTAAAAAGCAATTAAGCTCGTTAGGGCTAAAAAAATTACTTTTTGCCATTGGTCCGAGTCTGGAACTTTGTATTGAGCGGCTAAATGGTAGGCAAGAATAGTTTTGCGGAGAGCAGCTTCTCGGTGCGGAGGAAAACTACTGAGGCTGCTCATTAAAAGCCGCGGAGACTTTACCAGAAATTTCCGGCGGCGCGTCATCCTTTTGCGACTAGTGGACGCAAATTCCGCTAATCGTGATTAACGAGCCTCAAGTCAGATTTCTGACGTTTTTGGTTAAATCTCGTATTGCTAGAATAGGCAACACGAGAAGGAAAGGAAATTTTGGGGCTTTTTGTTATCTGGATGAATTGGGGAAAATTCTGGAGGCCACCTCGGGTTGGGGTGATTTGGTTTGGCGGTTCACAAAATTTCAGCGGACTGCCCGCATGGGTTTTGGAGAAAACCGGGTGGCCCCTTTCCGGTGATGTCGCCTCTTTCCGGTGATTTGGCGGACTGCTCACGGGCACGGGTAATGAAATTCGTTACGGTCTTGGGGCCCGACAGTTTGGAAGCCGGGTGCCACCAGGACAGCATGGTGTCGGCTGACGAATGGCAAGACGCTGGCAATATTTTCAGCCTCTCCCTGAATCCTCTCATCGCTTGATTGCCGTTGGATTTCATCCGTTAATTGCCCATCTCTTAGCGATTCGAGGTATCCGGACCCCGGAAGAGGCTCATCGGTTTCTTGAACCAAGACTTACCTACCTTCGTGATCCATCCGAACTGCCCGGATGTGGTGAGGCTGCTCAAAGGCTTTTTGCGGCCATTAGGGCGGGCAAGACGATTACCGTCTTCGGCGACTATGACGTCGACGGGACGACCGCGACGGCTTTGCTATGCCGATGCCTGCGACTTTTGGGGGGGCGCGCCTCTTGGTACATTCCGAGTCGAATCGAAGAAGGTTACGGTCTGAACGCAGCTGCTGTGGAAAGTCTTGCAGCCGGGGGTACCGAGGTCCTGGTAACGGTCGATTGCGGCATTTCAGCGATCGACGAGGTAATTTTAGCCAAAAATGAGGGATTGGAGGTGATCGTCACCGACCACCACTCCCTTCCGCTCCAATTACCGCCGGCAGAGGTGATCGTGCATCCAGAATTGGATCAATCGGCTGACCCGGGATCACCCCTTAGTGGTGCCGGAGTGGCTTTTAAGCTCGCGTGGCAGCTATGTCGGCTGGCGGCCGGTACGGAAAAGCTTTCGGAGGTACTCCGCCAATTCCTTGTGTATGCAACAGGGTTAGCAGCCGTCGGCACGATTGCAGACGTAATCCCTCTCCAGGGGGAGAACCGAGTGCTGGTTCACGTAGGTTTGCACGCTATAGCACATAGCCCATTCGTCGGGATTAAGGCCCTCCTCGATGTGGGGGGCATCCCCCGTATTCAGCCGCGAGACTCGGAAAAAATCGCCTTCCAAATAGCTCCCCGGTTAAATGCCGCAGGGCGTCTGAGTCACGCGCAGCTTGCCGCGGACCTCTTGTTGACCGATTGCCCTCATCAGGCGCGGACTCTCGCCGAACAGCTCAATGAGCTAAACCGTCTGCGGCAAGCTATGGAGCACGATATTATCCAGGAATGTTGGCGGATCTTTCACGAGGAAGGTTGGCAAAACCTACCAGCCATCGTGCTAGAGAGCGACAAGTGGCACCCAGGAGTCATTGGTATTGTCGCAGGTCGATTGGCGGAGCAGTTGGGCCGGCCCGTGGTTCTCATCGCTCGCGACTCTCAGGGGGAGCGGCCGGCAATTGGCTCAGCTCGGGGAGTACCGGGTTTCCATGTGTTTGCCGCTCTAAGTCAGTGTCGAGCCTGGCTTCGCACTTTCGGAGGTCACGAAGGCGCCGGAGGCTTTAGCCTCGAGGATCGTTTCATCCCGGCCTTCCGCGAGCAATTCCTCGAATATGTTGCCCGGGTCTGCCCGTCGTCACCGCAAGAGACTGTGCTTTCCATCGAAGCCGAAATACCCCTTGGCCTGCTTACTAGCGAGCTGGTGAAAGAGATGGAACGTCTTGGACCATTCGGCCATGGAAACCCACGCCCGCTGCTTGCGGCCACGGGCGTTCGGCTCCTGCAACCTCCAGAACCTTGCGGTGGCGGAAGACACGTGCGGATGCTCCTTGCACACGGCTCGGCTCGCTTCCGAGGTATTGCCTTTAAGAAAATCCATTGGATGGAGGAACTGGCAACACTCACAGGACCTATCGATATTGCGTTCTACCCCATGCTCGATGAGTTCAACGGCGAACGCCGTGTTACATTGCAGATCGTCGATTGGAAACCAAGTTCAGCGGGCTCCGAATGTCTCTCGGAAAACGCCTCGTAAGTTTCCTGCTTTCCGAAGAGGCACAGCTTTTTCAAGGAGGATTCACCCGGCCGAAAACAAAGGGGCGAGACAAATTCGGAAATCAACACTGGAGCATCCGTAGGGCTTAGCCCTCGTTAGCCAGAAGCCACCGCACGGATCGGTCAGTCAACACAGGTGGAAAGTGAGTTAGCGCCGTTCATTCTTTGAGCGCTTTATTACAAAATTAGGCTCAATCCCAAGCCGCCCCAGCTGGGGCTAGAAAGCAGTCTTCCCAAACTTAAGGAAAGCGACACCTTTACGGTTAGATTCGTTATCCCCATTTTCGCGTGTGGGAAAGCCGCTGAGTTCTATGGCAGGCAATTGGGCTACCTGTTTAGGAAATAACCGCATAGAGACCGCGGTAGCCTTTCCGGCATGTTTTCCCCTGCCTCTAATAGACGGAAAACGGTGCGGTGCGGGTCCACAATCTAGGTCGGCATGCTGAAGGGCCACCACAGTGGCGGTCGATGATCAACAAGAGCAGCGGGCAAGGCTGGTTCGGCAAATTTCCGCGCGCGGTATTACCTCCCCACGCGTGCTATGGGCGATGGGACAAATTCCGCGAGAGGAGTTCGTTCCCCCCTCTTGTCGATCTGAGGCCTACGAGGACAGGCCGTTGAGTATTGGCTGGGGTCAAACGATCAGCCAACCTTCAATTGTCGCTTTAATGACAGAATACCTGGCTCCCGAGCCGCACCACCGCATCTTAGAGATCGGTACAGGTAGCGGCTATCAGACCGCCATCCTCGCCCTTTTGAGTGGAGAGGTTGTAACTGTCGAGCGTTATCCAACACTTGCCTTCAGCGCTGCAAAGCGCTTGGCGAAATTGGGAATTCAGAATGTCCACTTTTTGTGGGGAGACGGCACCCTCGGCTGGCCGGAGGGGGCACCATTCGACCGAATTTTGGTTACCGCTGCCGCTCCACATTTGCCCCACCCGCTTTTCGCGCAGTTGGCAGAATGCGGATATCTCGTCATTCCGATCGGATCGCGAAGCGAACAAACTCTATATCGCGTACGAAAAATTGACAATCGGCCCGCGTGGGAAAGCGTAGTTACCTGCCGTTTCGTACCTCTGATAGGTCAATTCGGTTGGAGCGAGGAAGGGGCAGTCGATTAGGTAAAACGGGAAAGGATCCTATTAGAAAGAGCAGCCCGCGCCCCGCGAGAACCACAAGCCAGCGTATCGGCCGAGTTCCGGTCAGTTGCCACCGCGGAGATCCTGCCGGACAACGGGCTTGGAACGTAACGTAACCACGTGGGAACGGCCGCCAACATCCCAAAAAGGCTGAAAGCTCGGAAACTTCTCTCCTGCGTCGAACTACTGCGCGAAATTTGGTTTACAGGAAGTTCCCAACCTTAGCGGACGTTTCACGGATGGTCGATCACAGGGTCGCCCCCAAGCGCCGGGCAAGCGGTCCGGTGATGGCAAAGTGTCTATACCGGAGAACACTCTTGACGACCTTAATTTGCTAAACTTCCAAAAACCGCAGTAACTAGCTTGTCGCTGATGCGAGGTGGCCGCTTACTCTCCGAATTGCTCTGCCAAGCTCCGAATGTATTCCAGAGCCTCCTCCAAGGTCGGGACCTGAGCGCCGGGGACTCGCCCAGCTTTATCACACTCTGCAAGAAGGAGCAATTCCTCGAAATTTTCAGACATTTGAAGCCGCCGACGCGTGCGTTGACCGACTCCGCCGGTGTGAAGCTGCTGCGCTTGCATGTGATGGGCAATCAGCCACGCTGTGCGCTCCGTGATATACCCTTCGAGTGCTTCCAAACCGGCTTCCACGTGATTGGTCGGGTCGATGGCCTTGCCTACGTCATGGAGCAAAGCAGCTAACAAAAACTCTTCGTCATAAGGAAGCTTATCCCGTGCCAAAGAAAACACCTGCAGGCTGTGATAAAGCAAATCCCCCTCCGGATGGTATGCCACGTTCTCATGCACATGCTCCAGAGGGACAAGCAGCGAATAGTAGACCTGAAAACGATCCAGTTTGTGTTCAGCAGGCTGATCCTCCTGTAAGCCGTCGTCCGGCGGGCTTTCAGTTATTTTCTCCCCAAGCAAGGCAGCAACCTGGGCGATTGAAGCACGCTCCATTGGCCGGCCCGTGATCGAACTTCGAAAAACATGCCCGACCATCTTCGCTGGATACACGGTCAGTTCGAACGGGTACCGTGTTTCGAAGTGAATGTGAGTGAAACGAAGAAGTTCCCCCTGTTTGCGAACAACCTTCTCCTCTACTTCCGGGTAGATTCCCTCCTGTTCCAAAGCATGGCAGACGGCCTCCACACTATCGGAGAAAACGTGGAGATCTATATCGGATCCCTGCCGCACATGTCCGGTGAGAACGCTACCGACGAGCTTCGGACGAAAGGCCTGCAAAACTCGCATGACGCGAAGGGCCTCTCGCCGCATATCATCCAGTCGCTCCGACCGTCGCTCCCCCTCGTACATCCGGGCGAACGTGGCGATGTAATCCCGGATCTCGCGATTGCTCGGGAGCTCCGCTTCCCGGGGCTGACGCCCACAAATGCGGCGAGCGGCCCTTAGTTTGGCACGATGATACTCCTTTTCGTGACGAAAATACATCAACCGGGCGGCTTCCTGGGCTATCAGCTGCCGCAAACGATCGTTCGACATGGAAGGCTTGCCCTCGTGCGAAAACTTAGCGAAACTGATAAATGGGGAGATTTTGTTGTGGTTTTGCCCTCAAGTGCCGATTCTGTCGGGATCTAGTTGATAAAATGCCTTCGATTGTCAGTAAACCGCCGCACGGAAGTTTCGGAATATTCGTCCGCCACGGGATCTATTTGACCGCACACAAATTGATCCGCGGCGGTTCCCACCAACAGGTATCCCAGATCCACATCAGCTTGAAAATGTGGGCGATAACACGCAAATTTACACGTTTCCAACGCGCAAACAAGCAGGGCGCACTACCGGCGTCGACCAGGCACTTCCGATCGGCTAGCTAGCCTTTCCGGTGCCGTAAACCTCGGATAGTGCCGAAGTCGACTGAAATCACTTTGGGGAATAAGGCTGGTATCGACAAAGCTGTTTCTGCTATTGTCTAACAACTCAATATTCGCAATAATAGTGAACAGGGAAAACTGTGGTTAAATTGTAGAATTGAGTCATAAACGCGATACATTTATCCAGGGGAAGTGTTTATAGTGATTATAGGGGCTCTGTGCGTTGCCAAGACTGAGTTATCCAATTTCCGCGGAAAGGGAATTTTTTGGCCCCGCAAAGGGCTAGGTCCGGCTCTGCTTGAGTCACCCTCCCCAGATAATTAACCGGCCGACCAAACCAACCAACGACTCCGATATCGCAGAGCTACCCACAATTGCCTTTCCGCTTAAAAACCAAACAGCCCGAGACATAGCCGCTAGGCTCACCGTCGCAAGGTAGAGAAGTTCCTATTGGGTCAATTAAAGGGAGCAAAGGGCGCGGTAAAGCCGCCCGGTTGCTTTAAGGGGGACACCCCCCGGGTTACCGGCGCTGCGACAAAAGCACCGGTTGTCCGCCACAGGAGGCCGGATTAGCCTAACCGGCTTTACCTCGGGCACCCTTTAACAAGCATCCCCTCTGGGCATGCACAGCGGAGTCTCGAAACCCTGTAAGAGGGCCAATAGTTCTGGAGGCTGTGCCGCGGTCGCGGGGAAGACCCGAGTGGTCATGGGGTTCAATCACGGGTAATGGATGTTGTTGACGAAGGAAGAAGGTGAGCGAAATGGCAAAATCAGGTCGAATTGCAACCTCTCTGTCGGCACGGGTTTGGAAGCAGATTGAACTTGCGTTAAAACAGGCCCGCACACGGACCGGAGCACCCACAAAACTGTCTGATCGACAATTTCTCGAAGCCCTCCTTCATCGAGCTGCCAGCGGTTGTTCATGGCGGGAACTTCCTGCCCAATTCGGGGATTGGAATGCCGTCTACCAGCGGTATCGCCGTTGGAGACTACGCGGCATCTGGCGGCAGTTGAAAGACCGTCTTCCTCCGGATGCTGCGCAGGTTATCGACACTCTGGCTAAACAGGAGTCTATTCGCCCGTCTCCCCTGAAGCGCCGCGCAAAACCGAAGCCCAAAAAAGTTGCCCGCCCGAAACGACGATAGCGGAAGGACAGACGCAGGTTGCTTCCCCAACGGCTCAAAAGCCGTAGAGGACCGAGTAACGTCCCAGGAAGGCTTCTGCAAAGGGCCCACTTTCGCGATGACAAAAGTGGTGCGAGGATCTTGCGCTTGTAATTTTTCGCCAGTTTACCAAGGGTAAGAGGCTTGGGGGAACGGTCCGTGAAGCTCTCCCACCGTACTCTAAGTCTGGGAGATTCCGGCGAAATTCTGCCGCGAGGCACCAATTTTCCACGCAAACGCTAAATTTCCACGCAAACCCTAATTGTAAAACGTACCTTGCTTGATCAACGACGCAGCAGGAACAGCTGAGCGGAGAGACTTCGGCTCCTGGGAGTGACGAAGAATCGGTCCCCGGCCGGCAGCGCTAAACCCGGTCCGGGGATTACCGGTAAGACGGGTCTCTAGCCCGGATGCTAAAACTCCTCTTGTCCAAAAACGTTCTGCGGCTACGTCATGCTACCCATTCGAAAGAGCTGTCCCGGCCGCCCCCCACTCAACTTGGGTTACTCCTCGTCCCTTAGCGGGCCTCAACGACTGTGCCGAAAGCCGGTTGCAATCCTGATTTGGCCCATTCCACCTAAAAGCTCCCTCGTCGGGTGAATGCCACTCCTCAGCCGAACGGATTGGCCTCAACCGAGATTAGCAGACCGCTAAGAAGATCCAAGCGCCGCTGTAAGCCTCCCCACCTTAGTCGGGTACCGAGGAACGGCGAAACATGATCCAGGCAATAACTGTGAAGCACCGAAAAAGCGATTTGTGGTGGTTTCAGTCCCCTCATTATATGGGGACTCAACAAAACGTTGAGGCCGTCAATTCGCGGGATAATCGGACGTCCTGCGGGGCCAGACCAAACCTTCCCTCAATATTCTTATCATTAAAAACTGATCTCCAACGCCACCGAAGTGTCTCAACTGGCAGTAGCCTCATCCAGACATTCGAAGCAGCTCGCAAACCGGCCCAGCTGTCACTCCCGCACCCATGTCCCTGGAAACCGTCCGAAGATCGGAAACATTCCAAAATTGACAAAAAAATTTTTTATCGAGGGTTGACTCCCAGAACGACCGATATAAAATCTGTACTTTTATAAATGAACTTATCAATTTAAAAATGTTGCTGCAGGCCTATGGTAGCGGTTCGTTGTATCGGTTCGGGTTACCGTGGAAATCGCGGGAACGCAGGTAAGACGCCAAAGTGGAGGAGGTTAGACGCCGATGCTATTTCAACACTTGGACCTGGAGATCGCTGCAAGAGAAAATTGGGCTCTCCGTCGCCAAAAGGGAATTCCCAATAATCGCAGGCTCTTTGTGCTGGCTTGCATGGATGAACGGTTGCCGGTCAACCAAGCGTTGGGAATTCGAGATGGCGATGCCCACATCTTTCGCAACGCTGGCGGCCTCGTGACCGACGACGTCATTCGGTCGGCTATGCTTACCACAAACTTTTTCGGCACGAAAGAGATCATCGTCATCAATCACACTGAGTGCGGGATGATGACTGCCACGGGAGAATACCTCACCTCTGCCCTTCGCGAGAAAGGAATTGATCCCGATTCCGTCACCATAGATCCTGCTCTCCCTGAGTTGCAGCTTCCTCCCGGCACATTTCCCAAGTGGATCCGCACGTTCGAGGACGTAGACGAAATTTGTCTTCGGCAAGTCGAGCTTTTGCGAAGCTGTCCTTTTATCCCCTCAGACGTTTACATCCACGGGTATGTCTGGGAAGTGGAATCCATGTCCCTTCGAAGGCCTAAAGAACGGCTTGCAGAAAAAGTCAATACTGCGGCGCAGATGGGTGGCCGCCGCTAGGAAAATAAATCGCAGTTGTGGGCAATACTACCCAGCCATGTTGCCCTAGGGATGGCCAAATTGGCGTAGGTCCCCTCTGTCCCGCGTTACAAGTGTGCTCTACGAACGAAGGGCACCTTTCCATGTGACTTAGTGCTGAGCGTGGCAACCGGAGGCAGGAGCAGAAGATCGGCTCCTGCCTCCTTGGTCCACAGAAAGTCGCGTCGGACAGGCAGTGATATTGCGTGGGAGGAGGCCGTGGCAAGAAGTGATCCACCTTTAGGCGGCGGCAAACCTGATTCCAGTGGCCAGCATTGCGACAATCCGTTGACTTTGCCGGAAATTGAGGCGCGTCTTCCGCAAATTTCTGGGTGGCACGTGAGTGGTGATGGAAGTCGGCTTCAAAAAAGTCTAAGGGTCAACAACTTCCTCTCAGCAATTCGACTTTTTGAGCGAATCGCGGACATCGCCGAAAAACTTGACCACCACCCAGATCTTCACCTTGAAAGTTACCGGTACGTCCGGATCGAGATATGGACCCACCGTGTGGCGGGCCTAACTGAGCGCGATTTCTGTTTGGCATCAGAGATTGATAAAATCCTCCAACAATTCCTCTGAGCAGCCCAGGATATCCAGTGAAAAAGGCCGGCCTTAACAAGGCTTGCCGTCAAGCAGAAGTCAAACAAAGCGATTGAAGAACAATCGGCCGTACCTTTTGCCGGGAAAATTCCGGATCGTTGCTGCGTGAGGACTTCAGGTTTCTGCGCCGCTATCGTATTCAAAGAGAAGCCGGCTCGTGTCCAAGTGGGGATCACGACTAGCACGTCGATCCATGCTTTGAGAGGGCACCAGAGATCTCAAAAGATCTCATCGCCATTAGGGCCTCGTCCTGGAAAAGGAGAGTTGTTCCGTCATTCGGCAAGACTAATGCCAAAACTGCCGGTCAAGCATACGGTAATTTATGGCTTCGCTTAAATGATGGAGCTTGATGTCCGGACTTTTTTCCAAGTCGGCAATCGTCCGCGCCACTCGCAGAATCTTATCGTGAGCGCGGGCGGAAAGCCCGAGATCCGTCATCGCTTTTCGCATGAGCTCCTGGCAATCGTTGCTTAAGGCACAAAAGCGGCGGATTTGCCGGGACGTCATATCGCCATTGTATCTGGTCGACAGGCCGCGAAAACGTTCCTGTTGAACCTCCCGCGCCATCGCCACCTGCCCGCGGAGTACTTCACTAGGGGTACCAGAATGGCTGCTAGAAAGTTCACGAAAGGCAACTGCAGGTACCTCGATGTGAATATCAATTCGGTCAAGGAGAGGCCCGGAGATCCTCGACAAATAGCGCTCCATTTGGGTGGGCGTGCAATGACAGGTGCGACGGGGATCGTTCCGGTACCCACATGGGCAAGGATTCATAGCCGCGACAAGCATAAAATTGGCGGGAAATGTGGTAGAAACAGAAGCACGAGAAATGGTGACCACACCATCCTCCAGAGGTTGCCGCAAAACTTCGAGGGTACGGCGATTAAACTCTGGAAGCTCGTCCAAGAAGAGTACCCCATTGTGCGCCAAGCTTATCTCACCCGGAGTGGGCACAGACCCTCCACCGACAAGCCCGGCGTCGCTGACGGTGTGATGAGGAGCACGAAACGGCCGGGTGACCAAAAGGGCGCGGCCTTTCTCTAGTCGCCCACAGGCGCTGTAAATGCGGGTAGTTTCCAACGCCTCCTCCGGCGTCAATGGGGGAAGGATGGTGGGCAAGCGTTTGGCAAGCATAGTTTTGCCGGAGCCTGGCGGACCCAACATCAACACATTGTGACCACCAGCGGCCGCCACAAGCAGCGCGCGTTTGGCCATCTCCTGACCTCGCACATCAGCGAAGTCAACGTCATAGCGGGTTTCCGTGGCAAAAATCTCCTTGCAGCGATTAGGAGCTGGCGGGATGTCCAGCTGGCCGGTCAAAAACCCCACCGCTTGTCCCAGAGAGGTCACAGGAATGACCTCGATTGCGTCGACCACGGCCCCTTCGTCAGCATTTTCGGCAGGAACGATCAGTCCCCGCAGCTTGTTCTCCTTGGCCAGCTCCATGGCCATGGAAAGAACACCGCGAACCGAGCGAGTGCCCCCGTCAAGCGCAAGCTCCCCCACCACGGCGTAGTCGGCAACTCTATCTCCTACAATCTGGCCGCTAGCAAGAAGAATTCCCAGCGTGATCGGCAAATCGAACGAAGCTGCATTTTTCGGAAGTTCGGCCGGGGCAAGATTAATCACTACGCGACAGTCGGGCGCAAGGAACCCAGAGTTCACTATCGCCCGCTCCACGCGGTGGGTACTTTCCCTCACAGCAGCCTCCGGCAGCCCCACCAACACGGTCTTCGAAAACTCAGCCGGGAAAATGTCGACCTCTACCTCCACGGGAATGGCATCGATTCCGACCAAAGAAAAGGTCTTCAGCTTGGCAAGCATGTCTCGGCCTTTCCAGCTGCGATCTTGTGACGTATTGTGTCACCCCAAGGCGCAAAATTCAAGGTGACAGGAAACAGCCGCAAACTCTCCGGCGAGTAAAACATGAAGGAACGGGGCTCAGAGAAACTCTTCTCTGAAGTTTCCCCTACCGCAGAGCCCACTCCTGCCCGGGAAGAGCTTGTGTCGCTCACCCCAAAAAGGCCCTTTTTCGTTCGCGCATGAGGACTTCAATTCAGTCACGTAACGAAGCTTGCTTCAGACGACGCACCCCCCGAAACCATGACGCTTCGGCCACAAGGGCAGGCTATCAGAATTCGGGGACTTTCTATCGGTGCAACGCCGGATTTTTTTCATGGGCAAAACCGCTATGAACCAACGTCTTTTTATCGAGTCCAGGGGGACTGGGTATCGCGGATGGCCAACCCAAACACCTACCCACAGCGCGAGTTTGGTGGAAAGTTGGAGGAGTACGATTTCAGATAGCCGTGGCCATACCTGCGAATAACGGGCTTTCCATCGGTGAACCCAAGAATCGCTCTAAGAAAAAGTCTTTATCAGAAATTTAGTGTCATTGTTGTGCCGAACACTGATCAAGTGACTAGCGATTCGCCTCGCGTCAAAGCCGCGATAAGGCGGTATTTTCCACAGACCACCCCACCCACCTGATAAAGAGATTAGGCACAGGCACCTTAAACGGGCGCTCGGCATTCGGACCTTGTCCGAAACGTCAACCATTTGCCGCGCCGTCTCATTAAACTCGCGAGATACATTCTCACTCCCGCAAATGAGCCCGTTGCGCCGGACTAAACCGAGGCGCTTGCTCGCCGGAATAACGATGCGACACTTTCGGAGGATACCAAAAGTTGTGGCGAGAGAGCCCCAAAGTTAGAAATCCGCCGGAAAATTTTTTTGCTACCACTTGTTGACCAAAAATTGTTGGGCCGGGGGAAATCATGTCCCCATTTTAAGATCGGGTTGATAAACGGGCATCGGATTGCCTCGGAGGAGTTAACGGCTAAGCACTGGGGGAAAGAAGCTTTAAGCAACTTTCATGCCTATTTTTCCTGTGTGTTCCCCAAATTAAACTTAGACACGGACGGCGCTTTTTATCGGCCAATTTCGAAATTTTCGGAAACAAACCCTAACACCCACTTCTTTTCCGTCCTCTAATGGCGTAAAATGGCGGCGGAGTTTGGCCGGAAGGAATCTGGCTGCCGACGGAGGGCAAACGCCTACTCACAAAAAGGGCCATCATTGCCCAAAAACACTGAAGGCGTCAAACCGGAGGAGACCGCAAATGATTGCGCTGGCCGCAGGCTGGGAAATCACCGTCGAACGCGGGCCCAGTTGTCTAGTTATTCGCTTAAAACCAGGCAACGAACTTGAGACGCCTGACGATCTGGCCGAAACAATCTGGCAAATTCTCGAGCAGCATTTCGTTTTTCGTGTGATCCTTGAGCTTGACGAAGTGAGACTCGTGGATAGTCGCCTCCTGGGGCAGCTACTAAAACTGGTGCGTCGTATCCAAAATCGAGGTGGTCTACTTCGTCTCTGTGGATTAAGTCCCTTCAATCGGCAGGTGGTAGCGCTTAACGGTTTAGATAAGATTTTGCCGGCCTACGGCGATCGTCATCAGGCGATCATGTTGTCCGATTGTCGGAAGCCGCGCTAATCTCTGCCTGCCTTTAAGGTCAAGCTTCTATTCCATTCGCTGCTCACCATCCCGTAGTGCCGGATTTGAGACCAGAATCTCTCCCCTACCTCGATCACTGGCCTTTTTGTTTTTTGGCGTAAAGTCGCACTTCGACCGGGAAGGAAAACCTTAACCCACGGGGCCTCTCGGCGGGCAGTACTCCGCAATGTCACCTTGGGATATAGGTTGTTGGTCTCGGGCAAGGTTTGTCTTCCAGGGTTGGCCGAAGCATAAACCTTCCCTAAACTCTACCGCATTCCAGGGCACGTCCCAAAAGTTTCAATCTGCGAACACAAGCCTCCCCGACGGCGGGTCAACCGCCGGACACGCGGATCCGCATTGGCCGAAGTAGACCAGCACCATTGTCTGCGTAGCCCGAAATTAGGGGAACACTGCCACTTATAGCTCGCTCTCCCTACCCCACCTAAGCCGAGCGGCAACAGAAAGCCTTCCCTTGTCACCGGATTTTTTCTTCGGGCAGTTCAATTTTTATTCCTTCATCAATAGGCATGCGATCCGGCAAAGCATTTGTTTCCTCCTGAAGTTTTCGCAACTTCAATTCAAGCTCTTCTATTACTGCACGGTAACGAGGATCATCAACAAGATTAACGAGCTCCTCGGGATCATTTTCCAGGTCGTAGAGTTCCGGCTTATGGCGGTCGGGTCCCCCGTCGCCATGAGGATAACGGATATATTTCCACTTTTTTGTTCGGATTCCCCGCACATTAGGGGTATAGGGAAATTGCCTCTCATAGTTATACTCATAGTACCAGGCATCTCTCCACGCAACTTCTTCCCCTCGCAAAAGGGGCACAAAGGAACGACCATGAATTCCCTCTAGAGGCGGCAACCCACACAGCTCGATGATGCTAGGCGCCAAGTCCAAGTTGAGGACCATCTCCTCGATAACCGTTCCGGGCTTAATCGCCGGCGGATAACGTATCAACAAGGGTATGCGGATACTAGGTTCATGCATTGTCCGCTTATCGGTCATTCCGTGTTCGCCAAGGAGCATGCCGTTGTCACCTGCGAAGATTAGTACCGTGTTGTCCAACTGTCCCAAGGCACCAAGAGTTTCGTAAATTCGTCCCATACTGTCGTCAACAGAGAGGAGTGTTGCCGTATATGCGCGCACAAATCTTGCGAAATCCACAACACCTGCAGCTGAGGTATCCGGAAATTTTTCCCGAAAGCCAAACAACGGCCCATAAATGCCATGCCATGTAGGCAATCGCTCGGAGATCCAGCGGGGCTTTCCCTCCAGATGAAAAGCACTCCAAGGATAGTAGATCGGGATGTGGTCGAAGACGTGGCGATATTTTTCCTCCGGCGTAAAGGGAGTATGCGGTGCCTTGTGGCCAAGGCACAGGAGAAAAGGCGGCCGAGCTTTGCGCAGCCACTCCACGGCAAGGTCTGTCACCACATGTGTGTAGTAACCGGGTAGTACCCGCCGGATACCGTTGATGTTAAATTCGTTGTCGTAGTACGTGCCTTGCCCCCGGTGGCTTGCCCAATAGTCGAAACCTGGCCGGGGACTATCGTCCTCCTCACCCATATGCCATTTACCAATGTAAGCGGTATGATAGCCAGCTTTCCAAAGCTGTCGCGGAAAGCTGGGAATATCTGCCGGAAAATCCGTGAAATTATCTAGCACTCCATGAGAATGAGCATAAAGCCCCGACAAAAAAGAGGCCCGACTCGGAGAACAAAGCGAAGTGGTGGTAAAGGCGTTCACAAATCGCGCGCCTTCAGCTGCAAGGCGGTCAAGATGAGGGGTTTTCAGGAAAGGATGCCCAGCGCAGCTCATATGATCCCATCGCTGGTCGTCGGTGATGACGAAGACGACATTTGGTCGGGGGCCCGGCGTTTCGGCTGGAACTGGTATCGCTATAGTCGCCAGCCACACCCCAAGAAGCAAGCAGGAGCTGTGGATCCCATATCCCCACCTGGAAGCCCAATTCATTTGAAACCTCCCTAACGTGAGCCAGTATCTAACGACCATCTCTCCTCGCCATTGCTTGCCGTGGAGAAAACTTTCACGCTGGGCTTGCTTTTGATGTGGCGCTCTTTGGCAAACTCGTCTCTATGTAGCGGACCCTGGCGAATCAAACGGATTTTGTCAACACAGGCCGATAGAGAATCGGTCGGTCAGGTTGCAAGGAGGTCAACTCTGGAGCGTCTCAAGGGACTGACGGTTGGTCTGACCTGCGACAATTTGGCTAATTATCAAAGCAAGTTGACGGCATTCGGGATCAAGCAAGACTTCCTGCTCCACCCCACGGGTCAAATCCTTTACTTTGGCCACCCCCGCCGCAAATTCATTGCTTCCCACAATGATCGCCACCCGAAAACCACGCCTATCGGCATATTTTAACTGTTGACCGATCTTTTTCGGTTCGGGATACAGCTCCACATCAAACCCTAGCTGACGCAGTTTACGAGCCATTCGCATATAATCGTGGTAATGAACCGGATCGAAATAGGCCACAAACACCGAGGCTGGAGTTGTTTTGGCCGGAACAAGGCCCAACTTCTCCATCGCCGCCAGAAGCCTGTCCAATCCCAGCGACGCTCCTACCCCGGGCAGCTCCCGGTCTGTATATAGGGCAGCGAGATTATCGTAGCGACCACCCGAACAAATACTTCCTATCTCGGGCGCTTGCCATAAAAACGTTTCGTAAACAGTACCCGTGTAATAATCGAGTCCCCGGGCGATCGTCGGATCGAGGCGAACCCTCTGTGGTGAAAGTTCTGCTGCTTCCAAAGCGGCAATCAGTTCGCTGAGCTCATTAACTCCTTGCTGACCCACAGAATTCCCGGCGACCGCTTGGTCCAAAGCCTGGAGGATTTCCGCATTGCTTCTCTTTTCCGCTGCGGAAATCACAAGCGACAAGAATTTTTCCGCCATTGAGTGTGAAATGCCGGCTTTTTGCATCTCCTCCAGAACTTGCAAGGGGCCCACTTTGCCGAGCTTATCCAAGGCACGCAGCACCGGGACCGCTTTTTCCTCAAGACCGAGAACCTCCACCAACCCTGTAAGCACCCGGCGACTGTTTATGCGAATTGTAAACTCCTGAAGCCCAATGGCATCAACAAGGTCATGAATGACCAAGGCCGTTTCAATGTCGGCAGCCAAAAAGCGTGTTCCGATAGTGTCAAAGTCGCACTGCACAAATTCCCGATATCGCCCCCGCTGGGGGTTCTCTCCCCGCCATACTGTGCCAATCTGATAGCGCTTCAACGGTGTGCCTAGTTGCGCAATGTGTTCCGCAGCAAATCGCGCAAAAGGCACAGTCAGGTCAAAGCGAAGCGCCACCCATCTTCCACCATGATCCTGAAATTTGTAAAGCTGTCGATCGGTTTCATCCCCGCCCTTACCGGCCAAGATTTCCAGATACTCCAAGGCAGGTGTGTCAATCGGAGAGAACCCATACGACCGATAGACCCGCCGGGCAGTTTCCATGATCTGCTCACGCACTAGCATCGCCGGCGGCAGATAATCGCGAAAACCTTTTAGGACCCGTGGTTCGATTCGAATTCGACCTTCCGCCACCCGAACTATTCTCCATAATTATGGTCGTAATAAGACAAAATCATTATTTCCTCATCTGTTGCCGAGGTTCGACGTCGCCGTGGCCAAAAAACCTTAGGAAAACCCCATTACGAAACGTTACAACCACAAAAATGTCCTCACAAGGTGATTAAAAACGCCGTCGTCAAACACGGCATAAGCCACCGTCGAAACGTTCCTATGCGGAATTAAAGCTCTCGGCCATTTACTGCTATTTATTCCAGATAGAACTCCCTTAGGTGCCCGGCCCCGACCAGAGGGAAAATACCATCCGTGAATAAGGCAACCAAATGGGCAAACTCCGCCGGGTGGCGACCTCTGGGTACGGTCTCCCGTAGCGTGAACGCGATTGTATCCCTCCTCAAGCCGCCCGGACAAGAAGCTGCAAAGCCTCCAGGGTGGCAGCCAGCTCTCAAAGATCAAACCGCTCGAACTTCCGCCGATTCTTTTGGTCTCCGCCCAAATCTTAACCACATGGCCCCTCCCGTGGGAGAGACCCTACGCTTTAAGTGTCGTGCCAGTTGCCCATATCCCACCCTCCATCCGTGTGGAGAGACGTGATACGTGCACGCGATGCGATACTGATCAGGATCCCACCCTCCATCCGTGTGGAGAGACGCCCTCCTGGATACTTTGCACCAAGCTATGTTGCCGTAACCTTCCACCCGCCTGGAGAGATGGGCGATGCTTGCCATGGAGACTTACGGCGATGGCCCATCCCTCCATCCGTGTAGAAAGACATCTCCCACCAGCCGTGATAACGATAGCACATACGGTATTCCTCCAACCGTGAAGAGAGACGTCTGCGAGGCCGCCCAGACTTGGCACTACGGCAAGTCTTCAAGCTCCGAACCTCAATTGTGGGAGAACCTTCAAGCACATCGATTCGCACGGTGAACTGCTAGGGCCTTCTCCTCAGAAATTTTTGGGGAAATTCTTCCTTTATGTACTTCGCCCTGGCGAGTTCCACGGTGGCCTCGTGAAAACTCAAGGCCGCACCCGACGCCCAATTCAAGCTAAAACCCTTATAATCCGAGTTACGGGCAACCCCACTCGGTTTAAGCGGCCACATGGAGCCGCGGCCACCATTTGGGGTGGTGAAAATTCTGGTAAAAACGAACTTCCGTCATGCCAAACTGCGGGCAGATTTACCCATTGCGGGGGCATGTAGCCACCCAACTTAGACGAGTTGCACAGGACTGCCGTTCGTTCATTGGCTCGGGGGCAAGAGAATTCCACTGTAACCTCGCCGTCCATGAAGAAGCCGAGGGCAACGAGCCCACTACGAAGTGCCGAGAGGACACCCTAAGGCTTGAAGTTCATCCTCGGAGAGATATGTAGCCATGAGTCAGGAAGGACCCTTTCGCGAAGAGTGGGACCCCTTGGGACCTGTGCGGGTACCTGCCAAGGCGTACTATGGTGCGCAAACCCAGCGAGCGGTGGAAAATTTCCCGATATCTGGCCGGCCTATGCCGCGCGAGATCATTCGCGCCCTGGCACTTGTCAAATGGGCCGCTGCAGTGGTCAACCATCAACTGGGGCGATTCGGGAAGCTCAGGAAAAACCCGCTCACTGATGCCCAGGTTAGCGCTATCTGTCAAGCCGCGTGGGAGGTCTATGAGGGGAAGTTCGATGACCACTTTCCTGTGGACATCTTCCAGACGGGCTCAGGCACCTCCACAAATATGAATGTCAATGAGGTGATCGCCAATCGAGCCAATGAACTGCTGGGGTTTGACCTTTCCGCGCGTGGCAAACCAATTCACCCGAATGACCATGTGAACCTCGGCCAGAGTAGCAACGACGTGTTTCCCACGGCCATCCACATAGCCGTGGCACGCGAGGTTCATCAACAGCTTGCACCCGCATTAGCTGCCGCAGCTTCTACCTTATACGAAAAAGCAACTGCTTGGGCTGACGTCCTTAAAATCGGCCGAACTCATCTTGCTGATGCTACACCAATGACTCTGGGGCAGGAAGCGTCGGGATGGGCGCGGCACTTCGAGCTTTCCCAACACCGTGCCCGGAAGGCAATCGAAGCCCTGCGCGAACTGCCCATCGGTGGTACAGCCATCGGAACGGGCATCAACACGCATCCGGAATTCGGGCAGCGGGTTGCCGCCATCCTAGCGGAAAAAACAGGACTTCCCTTTGTCGAAGCCTCAAATCATTTCGAGGCCAATAGTCAACGCGATGCTCTGGTGGAAGCTAGCGGAGAGATTCGCTCTGTGGCAATTACCGTCTTTCACGTGGTGAACAACATTCGCTGGCTAAGCTCCGGCCCCAGGTGCGGACTTTACGAAATTCGCTTACCGGAGCTTCAACCGGGAAGCTCAATCATGCCGGGCAAAGTCAACCCTGTCCTCTGTGAGAGCCTGATGCAAGTGGCTGCGCACGTGATCGGCAACGATGCCACCGTCGCCTTCTGCGGCGCTACCGGCGGTCAATTTCAGCTTAATGTTCTGATGCCTATAATGGGCGTCTGTCTCGTGGAAAGCGTCCATTTGTTAAGCCGGGGTCTGCGCATTTTCACTGAGAGGTACTTGCGCCTCATGGAGCCCAATCGGGAGGTGTGCCTCTCCTTTGTGGAAAAAAGCCTCGCTTTGGCCACGGCGTTGACGCCCTGGATCGGGTATGAGCAAGCTGCGGCTGTGGCAAAAGAAGCCTTGGCCTCCGGAAAAACCATCCGCGAAATTTGCCGACAGAAAGGGATCCTGTCCGGGGAACAGCTCGAGCACGTGCTTGATCCGTGGCGCATGATCCGTGCCGATTAAGCCTCCGGGTGGCCCCCTGGCACTGCGTGTTCGCTAGTAAGCCAAATGCCCACAAGCAAACCCAGACCAATAGCGTCCCGGAAAAAGCAGGATGACATACACATTTCTTCCGCACACGGCCGATTTAGGTATTCATGTTCAAGCCGGCACCGTAGAAGAGCTTTTTGCTGAAGCCGGCCGGGCTTTGACGGCTGCTTTGATCGAAAATCCGGAGGAAATCATCGCCAAATGTCAGAGGAAGATAGAGCTTTCGGCCTCCCGACTTGATGATCTTCTATACGATTGGCTGGCCGAGCTCCTTTATATTTTTGACAGCCAGCGCCTCGTGTTCCGCGACTTTCTTGTACACGTTTCTCAACTTGACGGGGCAATTTTGGAAGCCATTGCCACTGGCGAACCTCTCGATCGAACCCGGCATGTGGTTCACCTGGAGATTAAGGCGATCACGTACCATCGCTTACGCGTGGAACAAACTCCCGAGGGGTATTGGGAGGCAGAGGTCATCGTGGACCTGTAACTGGGGGCAAACGACCCCCTCTGCCGGGAACATATCGGGAGCGCTAAATCTCGTACATTCAAAACTCATCTTCCAACCATGGCTCAAACGTACCTAGGCCCGGTTCAGTTTTTAGTGCACGCCTCTGCTCCTGCGAACGAATTTTGGCCAGAGGTACCATAGGAACTGGCTAAAGGGACTGTCACATGGGGCAACGGGCGTGAAAACTTGGGGCTTTTCTTTCCGAGGTCAGGATTGCACGGCAGTGCGTATCGAAATCTCCGAATCCGCATCGACCGCCCCTCGCAAGGCGGACAACGCCTATCGGCCGTATCCCGCGTCCAGAGCCCACCGCTTTAAAAAAGGTACATGTCGGCTGCTTCTTCGTCCCTGAAGTGCGGACCTGCCTACCAAGGGGTGATCCCTAATCACAAGGGGGAGTTGGAGAAAGCCGGTCAACAGAATGTGCCAGTGCGGAAGGGGTATTCAGAGAAGGCAAAGAACCTCATCAGGTCTTTCCGAGAAAGCTTTGTCACGTGGGCCAGCGGCTGGGATCGTCTCCGCCGAAAAACCTGGACGCGATGTTGTAAAAGACTCTCGGGAATTTTTCTCGGCCCACCTACTTAAGCGACACAGCAAATCGCCGTGTACTTTTCAAATCCCGGGGGTGCAATTTATTGCCTTTTTTCTGCTTCGCCCGTCATCGGCACAAAGCTTACCGGAATCCCTGGGATTTCGCGCACGGTGCCATCAGGAAGCTTTTCAACGACGACCAGCTGCTGAAAGAAGCGGCCCACGGGAATTACTAAGCGACCATTGGGGGCTAATTGTTCTACCAAGGGCTGAGGGATATGATCTGGGGCCGCTGCCACAATGATCACGTCGAAGGGGGCATACTCGGGCCAACCGCGATAGCCATCACCGTGCTTAACATGAACGTTTGTGTACCCCAACTCTGCCAGCCGCCGCGCTGCCGTCTCTGCAAGCTCCTTTATGATCTCAATGCTGAAAACCTGCTGACAAATTTCGGCCAAAACCGCCGCTTGATACCCGGAGCCGGTACCTACGTCCAGGGCCCGCGATTCCGGCCGGGGCCTTGCAAGTTGCGTCATTAACGCGACGATGTAAGGTTGGGAAATGGTTTGATCGTAGCCAATCGGAAGGGGATGATCACGGTAGGCGAGGTGTACATCCTCTGGCCGAACGAATTTCTGGCGCGGCACCCGTCCCATGGCCCGCAGGACGCTGAGATCGGTAATATCCCGACCCATGAGGTGCTCGACAAGCATCACGCGGCGGGCCTCCAAAAACTGCGGTTCCTCCCCGTGGATTCGAGAACTTATGAGTTGCTCCACGGGGGGCAAACTTTGCGACGTTTCCTTTACCGGAGCCAGGTCGATACTTCGCATCGCCGCGGACTCTGGCTGACTCACCTCTGGCCCAACTGCACGATAAAGCATAAAACCACCCCCTACCACCACAAAAGCAACTCCCACGGCTACTACGACCCGAATCAAAGTCATCACGTCAAACCCCTGAGTTTCCATCGCCCTTTCCCTCCGAGAAGGCGTCACTTCCCCACGCTGGCGTTGAGTTCCCCGCAAGGGGACCGATTCCGCTCAGTCAGGACAAAGGGGCACTCCACCACCGCCGAAAGTTCCGCTCTCCCACCAGGCCCTCCACCGAGCGAAGTCCAACCGGCCGGAAAAATTACCTGGCGGCTCTTGCGGTCGACCCGCACAACGATTGGCTGCCCCGAGCTCCCGGCCGGGGGCAAATTTTAACCTTTACATCTGCTTCGACAGGGGATAAATTGTCATCTCGAAGTTCACCGGGACGATCCACGGCATCGTCTGCGGAACGGATAACCTCTACTCTTGACTTAGGAATCCCAGTTTCTTCGCGTTACGAGGACCTTCCACTAGACCTGGTGACGGTCCTTTTACCCTCGCCGCATCAGTTCCCTTCCCCAAAACCCATTACGAAGTGTAACCGAAAGGAGTTTCCTAGGCAAAAACTGGAAGGTCTGAAGTTTTTTTCCGCCCGGACCGACGGAATATTCGGGGACCTTTAACCGTTAGACGTCGCACGGGTGACTTACAATCCGGTGCCTTTCGGGGAAAGGTTCGCCACTGCAGTGGGCCCATGACAGCGGGCGGACATGGTCGGGTTACAGAACCATGACTTAAGCCCGGCACTGGCGACAGCCACAAGCCACACCACTTCCCACGGCCTGCCCCAAGTTTTCGACTAGAACTATTGAGACAAAAGCCTCCCCGTGCTTGCGCCGAAGAGCCACGCGGTCCACAGATCCGAAACCATCTCCCGCGATTTTAGATTTTACTTGCCTGTTTTGGGAGCGGGTGCCTGGCGAGGCCGATAAATATCCGTGGCAATTCCCAGGTAAACTTCCGCTGCCATCCCCACTGTCTCGCACAAAGTGGGATGAGGATGAATTGTCCCCGCCACATCGGCGATATGGGCCCCCATCTCGATTGCCAAGGTGGCCTCGCCGATCAGATCCCCAGCCCCCATCCCCACGATGCCACAACCGAGCACGCGTCCGCTTGCGCGGTCGATAATCCACTTTGTCAAGCCGTCGGTGGCCCCCGTCGCCTGAGCCCGACCGCTCGCACCCCAAGGAAAGACTGCTGTATCAAACTCCCGGCCTTCAGCTCGAGCCGCGGATTCGGTAAGTCCCGTCCAAGCGATTTCCGGCTCGGTAAATACAACCGCCGGAATGGCCCGCGGCTGAAAAGAAACCCTTTCACCCAAGACATTCTCTACCGCGGTTTTTCCCTGGTGTGTTGCCTTGTGAGCAAGCATGGGTTGCCCCGCGACATCACCGATCGCATAAATCCCTGGTACCGAAGTCTGTAGAAATTCGTCCACAACAACGAAGTTTTGCGGTGTCATCCGTAAACCGATTCTCTCGGCCCCCACCTGGTCTCCATTGGGGCGACGTCCCACGGCCACCAAGATGCGAGAAAAAACGGCACTGTCTTTCCCGTTCTTGCCGTCAAGAAATACTTTCACGGCATCCCCCACCCGTTCCGCACCGATGACTTTTGTTTCTAAGTAAATGCCGGCAAATAGCTTACGAAGTCGTGCTTCCAGGGGGCGAACCAAGTCTCGATCGACTCCGGGGAGCAATCCCTCGGTCATTTCCACCACAGTAACCCGGCTTCCCAGAGTGGCATAAACCATGCCCAACTCAAGACCAATGTAACCACCCCCAACCACCAAAAGTGTCTCAGGGATGACGGGCAAATCGAGCGCCTCACGCGAGCTTAGCACAAGTTCTCCGAGCCCGTCAAAGAGGGAAAGCCGAATGGCGCGCGATCCGCATGCCAAAATCAGTCGCTCGAAAGAAAGCTCGGAAACTTCAGGCGGTTGCCCATCCACCGGCTCCAACCGCAGGCGTTTGGCATCGGCAAACTCCGCCCGAGCCCGAATTACCCGCACGTTCCGCTTTTTCGCAAGTTGTCCCAATCCCCCGGTTAAAGTGGCGATGACTTTTTCCTTTTGAGCTCGGAGTTGTGCAAAGTCGACCTTTGGCTGACCGAAGTCAACACCCCAGTGCCGGAGGTTTTCTACTTCGTGCATCATTCGGGCGACATAGAGCAGAGCTTTGGAAGGAATACATCCTCGCAAAAGACATACTCCACCCAAACGCGGTTCCTGGTCCACCAGGGTAACCTCCAACCCCTGGTCGGCAGCAAGAAAGGCAGCGGCATATCCCCCTGGACCCGCACCTAAAACCACGAGTTCCGCTTCTTCCATTCCACTCCTCCCAGAGTAATTTTGCTCAAAACAGTTTGTACCGATTCCTGGCGGGACACTTCATCCTCAGTGCCGAACTATCCGAGTGTCCCACGTTTCATTCTCACTCCGCGGAATGCCCTTGAGGCGACTTGAGCGCGGAAAAGCTCTCCCCACCCTCTGGTGCCGCACAGTTCTCTTTTGACTTCGTCAGCTTTATTTTCGTTGCGAGGGCGCACTACTCAATAGGGCAAAGGTGGAGAGTCAACGTTTAGCTCACTCCGCCAACAGCAGCTTGCCCGGCGATTGCAGCCACTCGATCACTTCGTTAAGAAACCTCTGCGCGGTGGCACCGTCGATCAAGCGATGATCGTAAGAAAGACTCAGTGGCATCATGAACCGGGATTCAATTCGACCATCGCGGGCTACTGGCTGCCACCGGGATCGGCCCAAAAGGAGAATGGCCACTTCCGGATAGTTGATGATTGGCGTGCTGAATCGCCCCCCAACGGCACCTAAATTACTGATTGTGAAAGTGCCACCGCGGAGCTCCTCGACCCCAAATTGAGCGTTCCGGGCACGCTCCGCCAAGGTTGCCAAGGCTCGAGCTAGCTCGGAGATGCTCATTCGATCCGCATTTCGTACCACTGGTACCACCAGCCCTCGCGGCGTATCCACAGCGATCCCCAGATGCACGTACTCTTTGTAGATAATTTCCTGGCGCTCCATGTCGAGGCTGGCGTTGACAGCCGGGTGGTGGCGGAGCGCTAGTGCCACCGCTTTCATCACAAAAGGCATGATTGTCAACTTGACACCAGCACCGACAAAATTCTCCGGCACCTGCTTACGGAGCTGCTCCAGGTCGGTGACATCGGCCTCATCAAAGTTAGTGACATGGGGGATATGGGAAACCGATCGCACCATTTGCTCAGCGATGGTAAGGCGAATTCGGCTCATCCGCTCGCGACGGATTGGGCCCCACGCATCGCGGCCTGGTTCGCCGGGAGGAGGACTGGGAACTGTTACTTCTGCCGCCGCAGAGGGGCCCCGGACTTTTGGGGCCTCTGCAGGAGTAACCGAGGGAGCAGCGGCCGCAGGGGGCGGGACGACCGTTGGCGTCGGCGGCGCCTGACCGGGAATCAAAGTGCGGGAGGCTGCCTCCACATCTTCCGGCGTGATCCGACCGCCGGGACCGCTGCCACGAACAAATCGCAGATCCACGCCCAGCTGACGAGCGAGTCGACGGGCAAGGGGCCCCGCAGGAATTGGTTCCCCAGCGCCATAGAGGGGCTGAGTTGCTACCTGAACCCCCATGGGGGCTTGCCCGCGAAGGCCGTCCGGTCCCGAGCTGCCCGCAGCCCCAGTTGCCGTTGTGGCAGACGGTTGTCCTTCAGGCGCCGATTGTCCCACACCAGCTGTAGCCCCAACTGCAACTCCGGTCGAGGGAACCTCGCTAACTGCTTCTCCGACTCCTGCCAACGTGAGCAACACCTGCCCCACTTCTACCGTCTGCCCTTCTTGGATATGAAGCTTGAGGATCCGTCCTGCATGTGGGCAGGGTATTTCCACTACCGCTTTATCCGTTTCTAATTCGCAAATTCCTTGGTTGGCTTCAATGACATCTCCTTCCCTGACAAGAACTTTAACGACATCACCGGTGCGAACATTTTCTCCCAAAGACGGCAAACGAAATTCGATCGGCATAGTAGCACCACTTTCCCCTTGTTACTGGGTGGCCCTGAGACCCAACGCGACTGTTACACTCACTTCCGAAAACCGCCAGTCACCAGAAAAACTGCTGACACACCGCCCGCTTCGCCACAGCGACAAAAGAATTGGAGGTTTTAAGAATGTCACTGCAGCCTAGCCAAACCCTTACGAGATGGCGGGATCGGGCTTTTCCGGATCTATCCCCAATTCAACAATCGCTGAGGCCAATCGCTCCCGCGGGAACTTGCCCAAGCGAGCCAGTTCCGTCAACGCTGCCAGAGCAATGTTTTCAGCATCCACCTCGAAAAAGCGTCGCAACTCCGGACGGGCCTCGCTTCGACCGAAACCATCAGTACCCAGAACGATATACGGCTGGGGAACCCACGGCGCTACCGATAGGGCCACTGCTGCTACATAGTCTAAAGCGGCTACTACCGGACCTTGCTCCCCTTCCAGCATCTGCTCTAAAAAGGAGCGTCGCGGCGGCTGATCCGGATGGAGCCTATTCCACCGCATGCAAGCCCGCGCCTCCCGATAAAGCCGCTTATAGCTTGTCACACTGTACACGTGACTGGAAACGCCAAATTTTTCTGCCAAAAGCTGCTGAGCCCGAAGTGCCTCTCGCAGGATCGCCCCACTGCCAAAGAGGACGACTTTTGGTTCCTCTGTTCCCACGTACTTTTCCGAAAGACGGTAGATGCCCCGACAGATCGCTTCAGAAACCGTGCTTACCGGTCCCGGGGGAATCATGGGCAACGGCGGCATCTCGTAATTTTCGTTCATCAGCGTAATGTAGTAAAATACATCCTGCTCGAAATAAAACATTCGCCGCAAGCCGTCAAGGATGATCGCCGCCATTTCATAAGCATAGCAGGGATCGTAGGCTTCGATCGTGGGATAAGCCAGGGCAAAAAGGTGACTGTTGCCATCCTGGTGTTGCAAGCCTTCCCCCGCCAAAGTGGTCCGTCCTGCCGTGCCTCCCAGGAGAAAACCTCGGCACCGCATGTCCCCTGCAGCCCAAATGAGGTCACCCACCCGCTGGAACCCAAACATGGAGTAAAAAATAAAGAACGGCACCATTGGAAAGCCGTGGGTGGTGTGACAAGTTCCCGCCGCAATGAACGAGGAGATCGAGCCTGCCTCAGTAATCCCCTCCTCCAAGATCTGCCCGTCCACAGCCTCGCGGTAGTAGAGCACGGTGTCCGAGTCCACCGGCTCGTACAACTGCCCCTTACTTGAGTAAATTCCAAACTGGCGGAACAAGGCCTCCATTCCGAAGGTGCGGGCCTCGTCGGGAACAATCGGCACAATATACTTGCCGATATTCCGGTCGCGCATCAGGCGGACCAGCAGCCTCACAAAGGCCATGGTCGTCGAGACTTCCCGACCTTCGCTGCCGGCGAAGAACTCGGCATAATCCTCCCAACGCGGTGGCTTAAGTTTGGCCGTGGGACGTTTTCGCCGAGGGAGAAAGCCCCCAAGGGCCCGGCGCCGCTCCCGGAGGTATTCCATCTCGGGGCTATCATCGGGCGGCCGATAGAAGGGAGCTTCTGGAAGCAGTTTGTCGGGAATGGGGATCTCAAATCGGTCTCGAAATTGCCGCAACTCCTCTTCATTGAGCTTCTTTTGTTGATGCGTAATGTTGCGCCCCTCACCGGCCTCGCCCAAACCGTAGCCCTTGATTGTTTTAGCCAGGATGACGGTAGGTGAACCGCGGTGCTCCACGGCTGCCCGGTACGCGGCATAGACCTTAGCGGGATCATGCCCACCGCGGCGAAGCCGCCGCAGCTGCTCATCCGTCAGATCGGCAACTAGAGCTTCTAGTCGTGGATCAACCCCGAAGAGATGCTGGCGGATGTAACTCCCCGGCATTACCGAATACTTCTGGAACTGACCGTCAACGATTTCATTGAGCCTCTGGACGAGCAAGCCCTCGGTGTCGCGAGCGAAAATGGGATCCCAGTCAGAACCCCAAATGACCTTAATGACATTCCAGCCGGCCCCCCGAAAGGCACCTTCGAGCTCCTGAATAATCTTTCCGTTTCCCCGCACGGGACCATCCAACCGCTGCAGATTGCAGTTAACCACAAAAATGAGGTTGTCCAACCCCTCCCGGGCCGCCAGGGTAATGGCTCCCAAAGTCTCGGGCTCATCGCACTCGCCATCCCCCAAAAAACACCACACGCGACACTCGCCCGCCCGCGGATTGATACCCCGATTAGTCAAATAGCGGTTGAACCGGGCTTGGTAAATTGCCATGATTGGTCCCAGCCCCATCGAGACCGTGGGGAACTCCCAGAAATCAGGCATCAACCACGGATGAGGGTAGGAGCTCAGTCCCCCGCCTGGCGCTAGTTCGCGACGGAAATTGCGAAGTTGCTCCTCGCTGAGCCGACCTTCCACAAATGCCCGAGCATAAATTCCCGGGGCCGCATGCCCTTGAAAGTAAATTTGGTCGCCCGGAAACTCCCCGCTCTTGCCGCGGAAAAAATGGTTGAAACCTACTTCGTAGAGCGTGGCCGCCGAAGCAAATGTGGAAATATGTCCACCTATACCCGGAGAATCCCGGTTGGCCCGGACGACCATCGCCATCGCATTCCAACGGATAATGCTCTTGATCCGCCGCTCGATTACCCGATCCCCTGGATACGGTGGCTCTAGCTCCGGCGGAATGGTGTTGACATATGGGGTAGTGGCCGACGAAACAAACGGCACACCACGGTTGAAAGCGTGCTGCTTAAGACGTTCCAAAAGATAAATCGCTCGGGTGCTTCCACGAGAGCGAAGCGCATAGTCGAAAGCTTCGAGCCACTCCTGCGTCTCCTGCGGATCAATGTCCACAGCCCGCTCCGGAAGAACCCCGGAGGGATACTGTGTACCTGTTTGCAGCTCCTCATCAATGATTGCCATCAACTTCCTCCACCTCTGGCCACGTGGAAAAGACCATCTCATCATGCAAAGCCATAACCTACCACGTTGAACGGCAGACTTGAAAAAGCCCAAATCGAGGCGACTGCCCACACTCTTCTTAGCTCGGACAAAGTTGCTAATAAAGGCAAAACCGAGAATTCTACCAATTTTCTGAACCCAAGCCTCAAATCAGCACCGCCTCAAGTGCTCACACACTAGAACAAATTACTTAACCTCTACGCGGAGCCACCTTACGCCGATGGAAAGATCTTTGGCGCCTATCGGCTCGCTTTTTGAGCTTCATACATTGCAAGGGATGTGTCGTATGAGCCGCCTCTATCGAGCGTCTCCTGATCAGCGATTTGCTCTCGACAAGTCCGCCCAAGCCTGCCTTCCCTCTTAATCCAGCTCCCTAAAGCGGGATCAATTCACTCTGTCAGAAGCCAGGGGAAACCTTCCGAGCGCAAATCCCTCTGCGCTTCCGAACACTCGCCACGTTGAGCAAGACGCACCAATCGCACGTAAACCATGTCTGCCGTTTTTCAGTAACCTCAAACCAAAAAAATTCTTTTTCTGACCCGCTGCGCGCCGCACATGTGCTGCGGAAAGCAAACCAAGCAGCTAACGCGACCGGCTCCCAATTTTCTTTTTGACCCGGCTATCTCCGCGGCTCTACGAGCACGGAGCTGTCGGCAACGCGGGCCAGCCTCTCGCCCGGTCTTTCGCCCGACCGATCCAATTCTGCCAATCGCCGAACTGCCTCATCACGCAGCTGGCTTGAGGCACGAGCGGCCACCATTCGGTAGTAAACCTTGGCCACACCGAGTTTTCCTTCCGATTCCGCCGCAAGCGCTTTGGCCCACAGTTGACGGGCCTCTCGCTCCTTCTCTTGGATTTCGCGGGCTCGCAAAGCCTTCAACTCGGCTACACCCGCAACGGGAAGTTCCGCAGAACTTCTTTCGTCGCGATGAACACCCTCGAATCTCGTAACCCCTCCCCCACCACTAGGGGAAAAACCATTGCCGAAAAGGAGGAGCTCCTCGCCAACATAAATCGTGCCTCCCCCGGAGCTCTCAAACCTCTCGCCAACCGTTTCAGAGGAAGCGTCAAACCGGCCGCTATCTCTTGCCGCTGTACCCGCGTGACTTACCTTACCTTCCAAACTCCGCGGGATGTCGCCAGTTGGGGAAGCAGGGTTTCTTGGGAACGCGTCGCGACGATGTTCGGGAAACGAACGCCGGTAATCAGGGCGAGATGGCGGCCGAGGTGAGGGCCTTTCGGAGTCAGGTGATCTGTGCGGCGGCAAATGGGGAAAGTACGGCCACCCAGGCCCCCACCAATAAGGCTGATACCACCACGGGCTCGACCAACCCTGCGGATAATGGAAGATTCCAGGGGCCCAACCAACTACGGGAATAAACCCCATCACAAATGGGGAGATGGACACGTCCGCCACCCAGCCCGGCCAACCTGGGGTAAGCACCACTGCCGGAGTGACACCGATTACCGAGCGGACACATCCTTGGTAGCCGTACATCCACAGGTAGCCCGAATAATCGCCCTTGGCCCAAGCAAATCCGAGGTGAGCTCCGGCTCCATAGACGCCTTGTGGCCCGAATCCCACTGCTCCTGGAGCTCCTCCGAACTGTGCGAACCAATTCGGTCCTCGCACTGCCCAGGAAGTCCCAATCGTCTCAGAAAATCCTTCCGAAACAAAAACCGACGGAGTTTGAACGGCCACCTGTTGCCCGAAGCCCTCATTCAAGGGAATTCCCGGTACAATCAGTCCAATAAGTAGTCCCACCCGTAACAGGGGAAAGTCGCCACGGTGGTTTACACACCCCAATCTTTTCCAAGGCCAACCCCCGGCTACGCACGCCACGGCAGTCCCTCCCTAAACAGATAGAATCCCAACTTTCCGTTTATTACCCCACCTGTCCGCCGACCTAAATTCCTGACCCTGCGAGGTCATAACTTCCCCGGGGGGCAAGGGCTATCGTCAAATTCAAAGCCAAACTCCCGACTTGCCCCCTAATTTGGTCGCCTTAATCCATCTGGCCAACTCCTCCCTAAGATCAGTCGATTCCAACGAAGCACATTAACGTTCCCGCCGATATTGTACCCAATCAGCGGCAATATTTGGAATAACTCCTGGGAAAAGATTTCATACCTGCAGACGATCCGTCCTAACCATAGACTTCTAACAAAAGGCTACTGCTCAGCTTATTTTCCCGAGTTAATGCTTGAGTTTTTTGAGAGTTTTTTGAAGCCACGCGTGTCCGATGATCATTGGGACCTTAGTGGCTCGGAAACCACTTTCCGGCCATAGCCGTAATAGGCGAACAACCAGTCCGCCTCCAAATGAGAATCGAAAGCCCTGCGTTTTTCCCTTAGAGCACGAGAGCTCCGAGCAATCGGTGATTCAAGCACTCTACCTGGGCTCCTGCCCACCCACGAGTTGGCATCCGAAGAGACCTAATCAACCGCTAAGTAAGACAAGCCAATCCCTGGAAACTCTTGCGTCGAACCCCGTTCGTTTTTTGTTGGGGGCGTCTCGGCGCAAAAGCCCGGCGTACTGGTAGCGCAAGCGCCACACCTCAAGGTTGTACAGCCCGGTAGCTGGCGAGTGGAGGCCTTGACCCCTCCCCGGCTGGAGTTGACGACCGTACAATCGAAGGCAACTTACTCCAGACCATCCAGGACTCACCATTTGGGGAGTGGTAAGACAGGCCTTCGGTCAGGAGGTTACCTTTCGCTTAGTTTATTATGTAGTGTCCTCCGTTCCGCCGCGCAAGAATTCGCATTAGGTCTTTTAGTACTTGAGGAGCGCCTATGAACCAGGCACCACACACTGGGCCCTTTCGGCCTTGGAAACTGGCAGACATACCGTACGGCATCATCCGACAACATCGATACGAGGTAGCCGTGCTTCCACTGGGTGCGACCGAGCCCCATAACCTGCACCTTCCGTACTCGATGGATACACGGGAGGGCGACCTCATCGGGGAAAAAATCTGCGAAGCGGCCTGGCAGCGCGGTGCCCGGGTCATTCTCTTGCCCACCATTCCTTACGGGACTGTCTCCAACCAGCGCGAATTTCCCTTTGCGCTCAATCTCCGTCCAAGCACGCTCCTTCGGGTGCTATCAGATCTTGTGGACTCATTGGCATACCAGGGTGTCAAGAAAATCCTGCTCCTTAATAGTCACGGTGGCAACGAGATCAAAAGCGTGCTCCGGGAGTTATACGGAAGAACAGATGCACATTTGTTCCTTTGTAATTGGTATGCCATCTTTCAGGATTGTTACCACCAGATCTTTGAGGAACCGGACGACCACGCAGGAGAAGTGGAAACATCCCTCGCCTTGGCTTTTTGGCCGGAGCTCGTACTGCGGAATGCCAACGGCACTCTGGCCGCCGACGAAGGGAGGAAAACGCCCACGCGGTTCGATGCTATCAACAAAGGGTGGGTGTCGATCACTCGGGCGTGGCATCTTCTGACAACAAATACTGGAGCCGGAAACCCGCACAAAGCCACGGCAGAGAAAGGTCGTCGGGTTCTAGAGGTGGTAGTGGAACGACTCGCACAATTTTTAGTCGAACTTGCCCAAGCCCCGATTGATGAATCATTTCCCTTCTTATCAGCGTAAAGTTTCCCTCGTTTGCCAAAGTAGTGGTGTTCGCACAAGTCTTTGGCCGAGCTACACGCCGTGCGGCGCCCGTCACCAGCGCAAGGCCATGGATGGACCCTTTGGTCTTGATCCAATGACTTCTGCAGAGTTCTTGCTGCAGGTTTAATTGACGGTTTTTCGCAGTTTTTGGTAAGTGGTTAAGGCGGTTTAAAACTGCGCTGGGCCGCTAAGAATGCCCGTTTATCCCAGGTTGACGACTCTTTCCGGATACCCCGTACAGATTGAGAGATTACCCGACACCCTGTTACCGATCGAGAGATTGTTCTTCTCGAAAAGTGGTCTTGGTTCCTCAAGTGGGATCGGGTACGCTAACGCCTCGCCACGGATGGGAGGAGAGCTGAACGCAGGAGGCGGAGGGAACGGATGGAGCTGTTCCGCAGGTTAAGGACGACCGCACCATCATTTCCAAATCGTGGGGCACCCTGGCTAGTCTGGGGTGCCCTTTTTCTTGCGGTTTGGCCTAACAGGTTTGGGTACCACCCTACTTGGGGGGCATCTTTCCGAACTGCCAATTTCGTGGTGCATACCAGCGACAGCCGACTTGCCCAACAGTTCGCCGAGGCGGCCGAATCTCATCGCCATCAGCTTGCCGTGGAGTGGCTGGGTACACCCCTACCGGACTGGGCTAACCCATGCATAGTGACGGCCCACGTAGGCCCGCATTTGGGCGCCGGCGGGGCCACCACTTTCGTCTTCGATCGGGGGGAGGTATTCGGCTGGCGGATGACGATTCAAGGTCCGGCAGAGAGGATTATCGATTCCGTCCTTCCCCATGAAATCACGCACATGATTTTGGCCTCTTACTTTCGGCGCCCTCTGCCCCGCTGGGCTGACGAAGGGGCGGCCACAAGTGTCGAGCATCCCACCGAGCGGGCGAAATATCAACGAATGCTTCACGAATTCCTCCGAAGGGGCCAGGCTATGCCTCTCTCCCGGCTTTTTGCCCTACAACAATATCCGCCCGACATGCTCACACTCTACGCCCAAGGACATGTCCTTGCCGACTACCTCATCCAACAGGGAGGACGCCGGAAATTCGTGGAGTTCTTAGAAACCGCGATGGAAACCGGCGATTGGGAGCTGGCTTTAGCTCGCCATTATGGGTACAACAGCGTGGATGAATTCCAAAGAGTGTGGTTGGCTTGGGTACGGCAAGGTTCGCCTCCGCTTCGGGCAACCTCACCGGAACTCATACAAAACTTGGACCGCAGACAGCTTGCCTTGGGCAAGCGCCCGCGACCAGCGCCTAATTTGATACTCCGGCTTGGGCCCGACGATCCGCTTCCGACCATTCATGTGCCAGATACTTCCACAATTACAACTGTCTCCCCACCCACAATTACAACTGTCTCCCCGAATAATTTGGCCGCAACCTCTTCCGCAGTGCTACCGGCAGGTCCGCTTGTAGCTGTAGACCAAACTTTTGGCGAGACCCCCGACTACCCAATAGTTGCTAACTCTCAGAACCTCCCCGGCGTCGGAATCGAAGATGCAACCTCCGAAAGCCCCGTGATGTCTTTAGAAGCCCAGCTCGGGATTTCCAAACAACCCATATGCGAAAATGAAGATGCGACATCATCTGAAGTCAAACCCTTAGCTTGTCCCTCCGCCGGGGGATGCCTCACAAGTCTAAGTCGAGACAATTCACGAGGTTTGCAGCCTTTTGCCCCTGGGTCGATCCGGCCAACTCCCACGCCTGGTTTGACAACGGTGCATTTAGGGCTTCCCTTCTCCATTCAAAGTCCGGCTCAAAGCCCCGTACGTTAACGCTCCTTGGAGTCACCACGGTCTATGTCGGCAGGAAAATAACAAAGCAGCAAGTGCGGGTGGAATGAACAACCGCGGGGAAACCATCGGTCGGCAGGACGCAAGCTTATCGCAACCGCGGGAAGGTTCTTCCCAAGCAGGTTAAGATGGTCGGCCGAGTCGTCTTAGCGGCGGCTAGCGCAGCCGGGAACTTCGCCCGAATTTCACCTCTTCCTGGAGGCCACGTGCGACCTTTAACAACAGCCCAAGGCACCCTTCTCCAATCGCGGGTAAAGACCGGCCGAATGCCTCCACAGAACGCAGAGGGCTTAACCCCTGGGGCATCACCTAGGCCTTCCACGCTGCCGCGTTGCAAGATCGTGCCACGGCGATCGCAAACTCTCCAAAAGCCGGAGCCCCCGACCACCTCTACACCTGATGGCTATGAGTGTGGTCTTCTGCCACCCCCGCCAGGACCAACTCTCCTTTAAGAACTCCCTTCATACCACGAAGCTCGTAAGCTAAACGTTGAAGCCGCCCAGCCTCCCCTCGCAAAATGATGACTTCCAAACAGTGCTCATGAGACAGATGCACATGAACCAAAGAGACGACCAGATCCGCGTGTTCATGCTGCAACTTCAGGAGGCGATCTCGCACGGAGGCCCAGTGATGCTCATAGACGAGCGTCAATGTGCCGACCACAACCTTGCCGCTTGTCTCCCACGCCTCCCGGGTCAAAAGCTCCCGAATTGCCTGCCGAATAGCCTCGCTGCGAGTGGTGAAGTGGTGCCGAGTACAGTACCGATCAAATGCCGCAAGAAGCTCTGGCTCAACCGATACGGAAAATCGTTGCACGCCACCCACGTTTGTTCAAACCTCTTGTCAGACAGGCCGTTACGTCGAATAACTTCACCACCTACACCTTAGCTTTTCGATCCCGACGCGCACTGCCGGCAAAAGCATGGGCGAACCTTGTGGCCATCGGATCCCAGCACCCATTGCATACTTTGACCATTCCCGCGGAATTTCCCGGGATGTCCCGGGTACGCGAGGACCACACAATTACCTCGAATTGACTGTCGTTTTTTAAAGGGGCGCGGATTTCCCCCTGGATCCCTTCGGACGCGACGTCGAAGGAAGGCCTACTCCGACAGTTCTATGTCCTTCCTTGACCAATTTATCCTTGTTTCAGCAATTGCTTATTTTACCAATCACACCTTTTCAGCCAACTTGTCGAATTCTTCCACCGTAATGGCCGGGGCCGTTTTGAAAGAAATTCCCGTTGCCTTACTCAAAGCCAAAGACAGTCGAACTGCCTCTTGGACACCCGGGAGCGTGACCAAAAGGAGAAGATCAACATCTCCAAGCAGGGCGTAAACCCCTTCAAGCTTTCCGCCACAACTTTCCACGATTTTTTTTGCCTGCTCGGTTCGAGCTGCGCTGATTCCTTTCAGAGCCTCCGACGAGTACTTTCCAAAAAGGATGAAATTCGCCATGCTTGTATCTCCGTAATTCGTCAGCCTCGAGTCAAACCATAAGGTCCCAGAAATGTAGAACTGGCCTTTGCGGCGATTGGTATGTCTTGATTGTACCGCGCAGCCGGAAATGTTTCGACCGCCGGCAGCTCACAGTCGGATCCCGGGTGCCGTTTGTCGTCGCAGAACAATCGGCCGTGCCCATCGAGATTCATTCTCTCGCCGGAGCTAACTCTTTACATCACTTCATTCCCCAACTTCCTGACGCACCTAAAACGGTTGTGGCCGAGGCGAAATAATCGGCTGTGATCCCGCTGTGTACACGGCCATTCGTTGCTCGACTGCCCCCTAGCCGACTGCGCGCGGAAACCATTGACAGATATGCCTTTGCGATTCCTGGGGACCCGCCATAACCGACTGCGCGCGGAAACACCTCGACCGAACTCGGTGTGACCCGCGACGACCAAAGGTGGGCTTCTCAACCAAAGAAATAACAAGGCCCGGAGGAAGGTTTGCTCGATGATATTGGTTCCCCGGAAGTTTTGCTACTCAAGAAGGCTGCCGCCGGCTTGAAGGGTGGTGCGTTCCAGCCCTACCGCCCAGGAGAGTCAGTCACCCGTTCGCCACCCGCGCGATAAGCATACCGGACAAACTCACATGGCAGGCGTTATTTACCTCCCGAGGGTAATCGGAGAGCAACCAGAAAGTTGTGCTCCGACGTAAGAACTCGCTTTTTGCGGCCAAGTTTCTACTTGGTATTCCTCCGCAAAGTCCCAAAAGCTCCGCGGCGGCGAGCTAGACTTCCCTGTCCCAGCGGAGACAATGAGAGCAGAGGAACCAAAAATCGATAGGAAGAAAGCGGAAGGGAAACCGTGCTCGGCACATCCGGAAACTGCGTACCCGAATCCTTTACCCCAAACAAAATTTGCAGCGGCATTGCTGCATCCGGCTTCGGGGCGTAAGCTTGCCGGCCCTGATTTAGGTGGAATCATGAAGAGCAGGCCCCCACGTCATCAAGCCACGATATTTTTCCCGAGGTGTTTACCGTTGGAGGATAAATGGGCGTTGAATGCTTGTGGTGATTCCCATCTGGCCATCTTAATCGGGGTTTTAGCGGCCATTTTGGGGGTAGACAGCAACTTGCGGTGGAACTTTGCGACCGGCCACGGGACATTCGCGACAGCTGCGCAAGCTCAGCCAAGCATTTCCGCGCAGCCGCTCGCCGATCCACCTCATTGGCATGGTTCGTCGCCGGTCATATCTCAGGAAGTGTTAACCCGCCAGGAGCAGCGCATCAGGATCATCGAACAAGTTTCACCGACGGTTGTGGCTCTTTTCTCCACACATGGAGATGGCGGCGGATCGGGGGTGATCATCTCCCCCGACGGTTTTGCTCTTACGAATTTCCACGTAGCTAAGCCTTGCGGAATCGCTTTGAAAGCTGGGCTTTCTGACGGCCGGGTTTATGACGCCATCACTGTCGGGTGGGACCCAGTAGGGGACATTGCGTTAATAAAGCTTGTTGGCCGAGATGATTTCCCCTGTGTTCAGTGGGGAGACAGTGATCGCCTAACCGTTGGTGACGAAGTTTTGGTCATGGGCAATCCCTTTATGCTGGCTACCGATCTTCAGCCGACGGTCACTTGGGGCATTTTATCCGGACTGCGGCGATATCAGCACCCCGCAGGTACGATGTTGGAATATGCAGACTGTTTACAAACGGACGCCTCAATCAACCCGGGAAATTCCGGGGGACCGATGTTCGATCTCGGAGGACGCCTTATCGGGATTAATGGCCGGGCTTCTTTCGACCGCCGGGGGCGCGTCAACGTCGGTGTTGGATATGCCGTGCCCGTTCACCAAATTCGGAATTTTCTGGCCCATCTTCATGGGGGCCGAATCGTGGATCATGCGACCGTGAGTTTCCGAATAGCAACCGATGTGGAAGGCCGCCCGGTGGTTAGTGACATCTTGGAAGGATCCGACGCCTGGCGCCGCGGTGTTCGCCGGGATGATGAGCTCCTGAGCTTCGCCGGTCGGATGATTACCAATCCCAACGACTTCAAAAATGTTTTGGCCAATTTTCCCCCAGGCTGGCAAGTGCCGGCCGTATTTCGGCGCGGGCAACAGCAGTATCAAGTGATGCTTCGCCTAGAGCCACTTCACTCCGAGGCAGAGCTCCTCAAGCGATTGGACGCCTTACCGCTTCAACCCTTTCCGCCCCGAGGGGAGGATTGGCCCGAATCATTGGCCGAGGCCTCGCCCGAAGTGTCAATCCCGGAAGAACTTCGGCCTTATTATGAGCCACGACGAGGTTTCGCGAACTTTCATTTCAATCGCCTTCATCAAAGACGTGTGTGGTCGGTGTGCTCGCAGAAAGCTGGACTGCCCATTGCCGGAAGTAGTTGGCGTATTCGGGGAAAATGGGACGCTCGGGAAAGTTTTTCCTTAGAGCTAACCCCTGTAGGATGCCGGCTCGAACTTGGTGGACAAAATCACCAATGGATCCCGGAGGAAAGCACCGCTGCCGAAGTTTTGATGCCGCCGGATATCCGCGGGCTACTTGCTGGCCTTTTCATGTGGTATCGCCTGTCAACAGAGGGACCGGCCGTTTTCAGTGATTTTTTTTATTGGGGAGCACTTCCCTACCGTGGAGAAAAGCTTCTGGTGGATGTACTCGAAGCCACGTTCGGTGTGGCTCGCACCCGGTGGCTTGTTTACGATGGGCTGATTCTGGCTGTAGAATTAGATCTCCATGCCGGGGAGGATCCTTGGGAATTTCACCTAGAAGCATTTCACCCGCAAACGATTCGGGGGAAAATGGCCCTGATGCCTAAAGTAGTCATTATCCAAGTTGGTGAGCAAAGACTTGCAGATCTCCGCATCACCGAATTGCAGGTCGAGTAATGTCTCAGACAAGGAAACCTCCCCTAAAATAGCATCCATCGGCGAAAATGTGACTCCGGCAGAGCACATTCTTTAGGAGCATTTCAGGGTAGGCAAATTCACCAATTTCGGGGCCGCCGGGATTTGCTAGCCAGATTACTGGGACGCTGCGGAGCAAACTTCAGCGGGACCGGCTCAAGAGAGCTTTATCAAGAAAAATTTGCTCCTTATCGGTCCCAGCACAGTCGAAATAAGGCTTTTGGCATATTCAGGGGAGAGCCCCTCCGGCCGGCTTGAACAAACTTCCGCATTTAAGGAAACGTAACCGTGTGATGAATGCGGCAATGATACTGATTATCACACTTCTCCGCGATGCGCAACGAAAGCTCTGGCACGTTCTTGTAGGAGCCATTGCGAGTAGTCTATTTGTCCCGGTCTCTCTTTCAGGATTCGCTACTGAAAGCCCCGATCCCCTAGCACAGGAGGCAAGTTTTAGTAATCCAATCGAGATCCAGTCTGACCCGGTAATCGAAGCGCTCAGCAAAGTGGTGAAGCTTGTGGGTGCCGGGGGTTACCTCGGGCTGGAACCCTTCCAGACCGGGATCGCTGTGGCACCGGATGGATGGGTCCTTACGTGTTGGAGTCATGTGTTACTTGAACCGGCCGTAACGGTGACACTGGCCGACGGTCGGCGATTTTTTGGGGAAGTGGTGGCCGTGGAGCTGGAACTCGCTCTGGCCTTAATCAAAATCGACAGCGAATTGCCCGCTTGGTTTGACCTTTCGGACCTCGTGACGGATCCCTCGCCGGGCCAGTGGGTTTACGCGCTCCACAATGCGTTCGGAATTGCCGTTGGCCAGGAACCGGTGAGCATTCAGCGAGGGATCATCTCCGGTCGGGGTTCTTTAACAGGACGACGGGATATCGCGGGGAAAGTTGTCGAGTGGCAGGTGCTTTTTTTAGATTTTGTAACAAGCGCGCCGGGAACGGCCGGTGGTGCCGTGGTCGATTTGGAAGGAAGACTTGTGGGCCTTATCGGTAAGCCGGTGCTTCACCAGCGTACCCGAGTTTGGTCACACTACGCGATTCCAGCGGCCACCGTGGCCTCCTGGGTCCAAGCAACCTTAGCCCGCTATGGGTCTGCCGATCGCAATTCACCACCGTTTACGGCAAGCGAAAGCACCCGACCGGCTTCCCAACAAAGAGCTGCAACCCAACTGACGCCAGAACAATTAGGCATCTACTTAGTGCCAGAACTTGTACCCCAAATACCGGCCTTTGTGGATTGGGTCGTTCCCGGCTCGTGGGCGGATCGCGCCACACTACTTGCCGACGACCTCATTGTTACCGTCAATGGCCAAATAGTGCGAACATGTCGGGAATTTCGAAATTATCTTCACACCTTGGCTCGCGGCCAGAGTGTGAAACTGGGAATTCAGCGGGGGGATGAGTTTATTGAGTTGGAATGCAAACTCCCCGATTGAATATCTAAACTCCCCGATTTAAATCAGCCCGCGTTTTGGAGTCAGTTTGAGCACAAACGATGCGAGAAGGTCAGTCCCCACCCGGGAAAACCCGGTTGAAGCCTGGCGCTTCCCCGTGCCCGGCTGAAGCCGCAGACAGGAGTTCTTTGCGTTGTGGTTAGGTACAGTTAGAAATTTGGCATCAGTGAAGGTGACCGCAACTATTGGTTGCCTTATTCTGTGCGCCCGCCTTCAAGGAGGGTTGACTCCTGAAGCCTCGGCCGGTGCCGAGCCAATTCTCGGCGCTGTGCCAGCAGAAGCTCCCAGTGGAGAGGGTACAGCCCCTTTTGCCCGCCACACCTACCGCCGACTTCTCCGTCTGGAAGAAGCGGTCTTTCGCTCGGCCGCCGATCGGGCAAGCAGATCTGTGGTGCGGCTGGAATGGGTGGGAGGACAAACACTCCTGGGCGAGACATTTCCCGGAGGAGCCGTGGCTTCAGGTTTGGTGGTGGCATCTCAGGGATGGATCGTTACAAGTACCTATTTTTTTGTGGAAAAACCCGAAGCGCTCATTGTTCGGTTTACTGACGGGCAGATTTCTCCCGGGCGAATCTTGGGGCGGGACTTCAACCGAATGGTAACTCTTGTAAAAGTCGATCGCAATTGTGAGATGCTCCTTCCGGAGCCCTGCCCTCCCACCGAACTTAGGGTGGGCATGTGGACTATTGCCATCGGATGGACAATCTCCGACCGGCCGCATTTGGGGGTGGGCATCCTGAGCGCTCGTAATAGGATATGGGGGAAGGGAATCCAGACCGACACCCGCACAAGCCCCCTCAACTATGGGGGGCCTTTAATTGACATCTATGGGAGAGTAATCGGGGTCATCGTTCCTTTTTCGCCTGACGGAAAAGACCCGGTTGCCGGTGTGGAATGGCACGATTCCGGCATTGGTTTCGCCGTACGCCTATCTGATATTCAGGACGTGCTGCCCCGACTGGCGGAAGGAAGAGACCTCTTCCCCGGAAAGTGTGGAGTAAGCTTTGCGCATCAGAATCCTGTGTTGGCCACCCCTGTGATCGCAAGTGTCGATCCCCGCTCCCCTGCGGACTTGGCCGGCTTGAAGCCAAAAGATAGGCTGGTACAAGCGGCAGGGCGAGCCATCCGTCGCGCAAGCGACTTTTATGAAGTAGTCCACCAACACTATGGCGGAGACGAGATCTCCGTTTTAGTAGAAAGAGAAGGAAAAATCTTCGAGGTCCAGATGCAGTTGGCCCCGGATCACGAACCACTGGCGAGAGTGTTCAGAGGCCCAAAGTCACCCGCTACGCCACCGTAACCGATCAAGTCCGCGGTGGCTTACAAGCGTTCGCCTCGGCCTGCAAGGCATTTCGCAGAGCCTTGCCCAAAGCTCGTAGCACATCGGCGGTAGCACTTCTTAACAGGAAAATGCGGATATCGGTTGCTCTAGTTGCCAGCCGCAGGCAATTTTCCCGGAGAGAAATCTTCCGCAATAACGAAGAGAAGAGCCATCTGAAGAACATTTGAGCCGAACCGGGGGTATGCGAAGACTTCTGATCGGAATACTCGGCATATCACTTTTGCTGCTAGGAGCAGCGCTTTCGCTGTGGCCAACAGACATAGGGCGTACCGAATCGCTTCGCGCGGCGGCGTTTCGGCTGGGGCCCTTTTTAGTCGTCCTGTGGCTGGCCTTCCCCCAGCTGGAAAAACTACCAGAGTGGTTTTTCCTGACACTCCCTATCCTTATTTACTTGCTTGCCTTCCGCCCCCGGTGGTTTCTGATAGCGCTTCCGTTGGTATTGGCTGTGGCCTTTCTTATGCCTCGCCCGAGAGGGACCACCGCCCGCTCCTCGAGGCGATCCGCGGTGAACGGCCCCCGACAACCCTCTTAACCCCGGCGTTAATTCGTAGGCTTCGGCCGTTAATTCCGTTATCGCCGTTGCCGGTCAGCCCAGCTTTCCTTGGCAAAGACGATTAAGTTAACAAAATTTATGCAACCTCTGTTAATTGGAGGACCGTCCAAGGGTGTGACTGGTTAACTAGTTTGCCGCTCCTAAGCCATTTCTGCACGCGAGGTGGAAACCGCTTTTTTATCCATGAGATGCCCGAGACACGGTAAGCGATCTCCGCTCTTCAGGGGGACAAGTCTCCCGCTACAAAATAAGCAGCCTCCGCCCGCGAGGGGGAAACGACGTCGCCATCCAGTAGTCGCAGCGCGTCATCAAGCAGCCTCCGCCCGCGAGGGGGAAACTCTCACGCGGGCTTCCGCTACACAGATTGGATTAAACTTGCGTTAGTGAGGCCAAAGTTCCAGTTTGCAGGAAGAAGCTCGAGAAACCCTCAGCACCCTGTCTGCTGGGAAGCTTTCAAAGTGATGGCTTTGCTAAAGCGAACACACTGCGCCAGACAGCCGAGCCACACCGACTCGTAGGAGGCGATCATTTTGTTTACGGTGAACTCCCTCTCAACACGCTCCCGATTTTTCCTGCCTAACTCTTCAGCTAGTTGGCGATTCTGCAATATCGTGCGAACTTGCCGCGGGAAGCGGTGGCTTTCCGCCCACGGCACAGTTTGTAAAGAAACGTTCTCTCCCAGAAGCTCCGACACACCTTCTACGTCCATCGCAACAACGGGCCGGCCACATGCCATGGCTTCAAGCACAACATTGGGCATGCCCTCCCACCGGGAGGGGAGAACAACGACATTGGCAGCGCGAATGAACGCAAGGGGTTCTCTCTGCCATCCTAGGTAACGCACTCGCCCTGTGAGCTCTGAGCTAGCCACCGCGCTACCGACCGCTCGAGCAAGAGGTCCATCGCCGATAATAACAAGATAAGGATCCATATTTTCTTGCGGAGCCACCAGCTCTGGGGCGATTCTCAGGAGGAAATCGACTCCTTTTTGAAAATCCAATCGCCCGGCGAAGAGAATTATGTCAGCATTTGCCGGCAACCCCCAGTCGCTCCATCGCACCGGAATGACCCGGTCACATGCCTTCGCGTCGATCCCGTTTGGAATAACCACAAGTTTTTCAGAGGGGACCCCGCAGGTGACCATAAGATGGGCCGCCGCAGCACGACTCACGCATATGTACCGGTCGGTCAACTCCCGAAGAAGCAATTCCGGCCATAAATGCCACCGCTTACTTCTTTCCGCCACCCGGATACCCGCACACACTACCGGTACCCGGCCGATCCGAGCTGCTAACCGGCCTATAAAGTTGGCATGGAATAGAAAACCCTGCATCACGACAGGACGAATCTGTCTTACTCGACGCCATAAACGAACTACCGTTCGGGGAAAGTGAGCAAAGTGGCGGGCGCCTAAGAACTGCGGATAGATCCCATGCGCCAAAAGCTGTGTGATTAGCTGAGACCGGTTTGGCGAAGGTGCTGACTGAAGGGCAATCACGTGGGGCCGAAATAATTTCTTGTCTACCCCGGTGGCCAATTCCACGCAAATCTTCTCGGCACCCCCGGGCTCGAGTTCGGTGATGCATAAAACGATGGGCCACGGCCCTGATTCGCGGATGAGCTCAGGTCTCATTCCAATAATTTACGTGGCTGACCAGGGCCACGTTCCACGGTCATACACAGCCTTGGGAAGTAACGGTTTCCGGCTCTCGCGATCGGCATGCGCTACCCAAATTTTCGTCCCTTGTTCGACACGTTAGTTTTTTACCCCGCCAGATTAGTAGAGAACTATCGTCCACCTTAAGCAACTGCTCAGCTTACCCAATGCCATTCTGTTGCTGAAGTTCGCATCCCCACTTGAACAAAAAATTTCCCGTGATACCGATGTCTTAAAGTCGGAGTACGTAAAGTCGCCTTCTCACAGCCCCCACCACCATTCTCAACATCCGGCCCTGTTCAGGATCCAGCAGTCAGCGACGAAATACCAGTGAATCTTCGAACCTAGATTATAGGGCACTTGGGCTACCCAGTTCCTCCCCCTTCAACCTGCAACCTTGCCGAAAGTCCATCCTTGGCACATTGTCAGCTAATTCAAATTCTGTCCAGTTAATAGCTGGGACTTGGTTTGATACCTGCTCAGATGCTGAGCAAAGAACTTGGGTCCGTCCTCCGGATCTCCCCCAGCACCGCGCAAAGGGTTGCAACTCGGCCGAGCAACCATCGGCAATACAATAATTTGGGTGGACAAACTCATAACCAAGAGCTTGTTAGATGACTCGTTCCGGTTTGAGGCAAAAAATTTTTGGCGGTAATTAGCCTTTGCGATCGCCTCGCTTTCGGATCGGAGTTGGATGACTGAATTTTAAGGCGGGGAGCTCAAGTTGCGAGACACGCAACTCAAGCCCCAAAGTCCTTCCCAGGGCCCTGACTCCAATCGCCCGGACAGAATCCTGCAAAATGGGGGTTTTGTCCCATCTGATGAGCTAGGATCGGGGGCAGTTACTCTTTAGGCTTAGGAAGTAATAACGTTATCATCAAATTTCATCAAAGGGTGGCCCGCGACTGTAATAGTGCACCATCTGCAACGGACGCTCCGACGTGGATTGGCCCAAGACTCCCCGTGCGGTCGACCGGAGTCAGACGGCGGAGAACTATAAAAGACACCTGCGCACCGAACTGCTGGGAGCCGGTGGTTTCAACGTGGAACGATTACGATGAAAAGGTGCTAAATCTGACGAATCACACGGAAATTATGCAATTCTGAGAAAAATAGAAAATGACAAGGATAGAAAAACTGGGCAATCCAGTTGTGAGGACAACGGGAACAATTAGAGAAGATTAACCTCTACCCTCCATTTGTCGCACGAGTGGCTCCCTGATGTCCAAGCCCATGAACCGCGAACCCGAAAAAGACGGCTTGCAGATTTGCCATCCCAATACCCACTCGCCTGAACAACTTCCGCAGCCGGAAGATACCACACTTAGGGGGTGCGAAAATCAACCGTGGTGGGACGACGTGAGGATTTATGATTTCGAGTTGCCCCGGCGACTCATCGCTCAAGAGCCCCTACCCAATCGAGAGGATGCCCGACTCATGGTGGTTCGGCGTCAGCGGAACAGTATTGCGCATCATCGTGTCCGCGACTTACCGAAGATCCTTCGGCCGGGCGACTGCCTTGTGTTTAACGACACTAAGGTTATTCCGGCACGTCTTGTAGGTTACCGGACCGGCACCGGTGGGAGGTGGCAGGGCCTCTTCCTACGCGAAGAGCCTGGCGGATTTTGGCGCGTCCTTGGTAAAACTCGCGGGAAGCTTCGCTACGGAGAGACTATCACGCTTATTGATTTAGAAGGCCGGGAAGACATTCGCCTATTGGTAGGTGTTCGGGACATCGACGGCACGTGGATCGTTCGCCCGGAATCTAACGAACCTGCGGAAACGATTCTTCAGCGGGCCGGCCGGGTTCCCATCCCTCCTTATATCCGCGATGGCCAAATGGTGGAGTCCGATCGAGAAAGGTACCAAACTGTCTACGCTCGGCGGCCGGGATCGGTGGCAGCTCCCACCGCTGGCCTCCACTTTACCGAGTGTTTACTGGCGGAGCTTAACAATGCCGGAATCGAGCTGTGCTGGGTGACGCTTCACATTGGGCTAGGAACTTTCAAACCGATCGAGTCTCCACACGTCAGCCAGCATCGAATGCACGCCGAGTGGGGCGAAATCGACGAAGCCACCGTCCGCCGTATCTTAGCCTGCCGGGAAAAAGGAGGGCGAATTGTCGCCGTCGGCTCTACCTCCCTGAGGATACTTGAGACAGCAGCGGCCGACGGCAGATTGAAACCTTTTCGAGGGGAAACAAATCTCTTTATTCGCCCGCCTTTTGAATTTAAAGCTGCCGATGCCCTCTTCACCAATTTTCATCTGCCGCGATCCACCCTCCTTGTTCTCGTTTACACTTTCGGTGGTTTTGACTTGATGCGCCGGGCATACCAGGAGGCCATCCGCGAGGAGTATCGCTTCTACAGCTATGGAGATGCAATGCTAATTCTTTAGAGTTAGCTCATCACTCAGAGCCTGAGGTGTTTTTAAGAAAGCCCTAGAGGGGAAGCTCCTGTCAAGTTCGATCGCCCAGTGACCAGGATAGACCGGGGGTTTGGTAGGATGCCTCTAGCTTAAGCAGGTTGCTTTACCCCCGCGCAGTGCCGATAATGTGGAGCAGCAAGGAATGAAAAATGGCAGGGTAGGTGTGAGCCGATGTTAGCTCTCCGGTCTTACGGGTGATTATCGGTAAGACAGGCCCCACCCTTTGCGGTAACTGGGGGAGGTTGAATGATGCGTTTTTTCTTCCCCGCTTCGCTCGGGAATCCAGATTTCGCACTCGGGAATTTCCCGCGTCGCTTCAGGCAGGGACTGGCCCTGTTGATCTTGTGTTGCCACCGTTCCCAACTTACCCTACTTCTATTCCTCCTTTTTGCCGGGGGTTGGGGCTGGCAAGCGAGAGTCGAGGCGACGGGCAGCACTGTTGCGTTACGGGAGGTTCTGGAAAGGCGAGCCGAAGATATCTCCGAATTCGTTCGGCAGAGTTTAGAAGCCGAGTGGGAAGCTGAGGATCACCGCTTCCGAATCTACCGAAGCCATCTTGCTCTTCCGAATATTACTCCCCCCCGCGAACAGGAGCTTCCGCGTTTCTCCTTAGAACACCTTGAGGCTTTAATTCAACGAGCAGAAGACCTGCTAAGAAGGCGGGAACTTCAGAAAGCCCCAGCCGATGTGGCGGAATTCCGTAATGCTCTTACCGCTTGGAAATCGCGCATCCAAATGTGGACGAATGAAGCATTTGTGCCGGAGACCGTACGTCGGGAGGCATATTTCGCAGTCCGAACTCTTCTGCGGAAAATTGCCTTAAGCAGTGCTCTTCTTGATTTCGACTTGCTGTTATTCATCAAACGGCATGATCCTGCAGGCATTTTTCATATGTGTGATCAGTACTATGGCGTAAACGCGGTACCGGGGGGAGGTCTTTTCGTGCTCATCGACCCATGGGGAGAACAACCGAAACTTGTTAACCTCCTGGAGCAGTCAGTGGTGGAAAAAGGTCGGTTGGCCGGATCCAAGCTCTCTTCCGGCAGCTTTCTTTCTCCGGAAGTTGACTGGGACGGAAAAACCATCTTTTTCGCCTACAGTGAGGCCAAGGGCTGGGATCGCTATCGAGGGAAAGAAGCTTATGAGTGGTCACCTGAGATCTGTTATCATATTTTCCGTAGCTACGTAGACGGAAGTGGCGTGGAACAGCTCACAGACGGTCCGTGGGACGATTTCGATCCGTGCCTGCTGCCAGACGGCCGAATAGCCTTTATTTCCACCCGTCGCGGGGGATATCTACGGTGCGGCCGTCATTGCCCAGTTTATACGCTTCATGTAATGGAGGCAGATGGCTCTAATATCGAGCCACTGAGCTTCCACGAAACACATGAGTGGAATCCTAGCGTGACCCATGACGGGATGATTGTTTACACGCGATGGGACTACGTAGACCGGGATACGAATGTGGCCCATCACATGTGGATCTGCTATCCCGACGGCCGAAACCCCCGAGCCCCTCACGGGAATTATCCTCAAGCGCGAGAGCTCCGGCCATGGATGCAAATGCAAATTCGGGCCATTCCTGGCTCGGCTAAATTCGTGGCTGTGGCCGCGGCCCACCACGGTCACGAATTTGGTTCGCTTGTGCTCATCGACCCTCGCATCCCAGATGACGGCGCCATGTCCCAGTTAGAGCGGCTGACCCCGGATGTGCCCTTTCCGGAGGCTGAGGGACGACCTATCCGACCGTACATGGTATACGGGACACCTTGGCCCCTGAGTGAGGAAGAGTACCTCGTGGTGTATGATCCGGCAGCCACGAATCGAGGCATCTATTGGATGGACCGTTGGGGAAACCGCGAACTCATTTATCGTGACCCTCAGATCTCCTGTGCCAGCCCTATGCCACTTCGTCCCCGAAGTCGCCCTCCAGCGATTCCAGCAGGCCACAAGGGTTGGCAGGATGGAAGGCATTCCCCTTTTGCCAAGGTAGCTGTGCTGAACGTCTACGACAGTGACTTTTCTTGGCCGCCAGGAACCAAGATCACTCATTTACGTATTGTCCAAGTCCTGCCGAAATCGACACCGCCTCCCAACGAGCCGCGGATTGGTGTGGCCAATCAAACCAACGCTCGTGCTGTTCTAGGCACAGTGCCTGTTGAAGCAGATGGAAGCGCATACTTTGAACTCCCGGCGGGGAAGCTTGTTTATTTTCAGGCCCTCGATGAAAATGGCATGGCGGTGATGTCGATGCGATCGGGCACCTACTTTCATCCAGGCGAATCGACAAGTTGCCAAGGATGCCACGAGGCGCGTCACCGTGCAGCTCCCTCCGGGGGACTTCTCCCGTTAGCGTTGCAGCGGCCGCCCTCTCCGGTCACTCCTCCGCCTGAAGGAGCCAATCCATTTAGTTTTGTCCGTTTAGTTCAGCCGGTTTTAGATAAGCACTGTGTGCCCTGTCACTTGGAAAAAAACGCGCTTGATTTGCGCGGGATTGTCGAAGGACCACACAAGTGGACACGGTCGTACACAAATTTGGCGCCGCGATACGGTTTCTATTACCATGTAGCTAACGGCTCAATAAATGATCCGGCCCACGGCGGATCAAGGACAATCCCGGGGCAGTTCGGTGCCCGGGCAGCAAAACTGCTTCACTTTTTGGGGCCCGAGCATTACGGGGTTAATTTGCCTAAAGAGGACTTAGCACGAATAACTTTGTGGCTTGATTTGAATTGCGAGTTCTTCGGCGCATATGAAGATACGGAAGCTCAGGCCCACGGCAAAGTGGTGTTCCCCTCACTGGAGTGAGTGCCATAACGCGCTGGTCGGGGTGGGCAAGCTGGCGTTTCCGGCGGGGTTTGCGTCGCGCGTGAGAGCTGCCGGTTCACTGGGAAGTGAAGAAGGTTAGTAGCATCTCAGGGGCTCAACAAGCGAATGTTATTCACAACTTGGGAATTTTTCGCAAAAGCCATCGTTCTGACGTTTCGGGAAGTTGAAGGTAGCAGCTCACCGTTCATTCAGCATCTAAGGAGGGGACGAAAATGCGGTCCCGCGACAGCTTCAAGTTACCTCGATCGATAAGGTTAGCGACGATTACGCTTATTGGCATTCTATGTGTTTCAGTGGCATGGGGACAGGACTGGCCCCAGTGGCGGGGACCCCAACGCGATGGGCACGTCCTGGGCATTAGCCCGCCAGCCAGCTGGCCACAGAGCTGGAAACTTGCTTGGCAACTTGAGGTTGGCGAGGGGCATTCCTCACCAGTGGTAGCTGGCGATACCGTCTACATCCTCAGTCGCGAAGGCGAAGAGGAAGTAGTCAGAGCGGTGGCATTGGCTGACGGCAAAGTCCTCTGGTGTCAGAAATACCCGGCTCCTTACGAAGTCAATCCGGCAGCCCACGCGCATGGTAAAGGCCCAAAGTCGACGCCCGTTGTTTACCAAGATAAGCTTGTCACCCTCGGCATAAGCGGGATCCTAAGTTGCTGGTCCACAAGCCGCGGCGAACAGCAATGGCAACACACCTTTCAAAACAGATTCAGGGAAACTTCGCCAGACTTCGGCACCGCCACGTCGCCTATTGTTTTAGATGGAGATAAGGTCCTAGCCTTTGTAGGTGGACCAGATTCCGGCGCCTTTGCCGCATGGGAATTGGCCACCGGCAAGACAGTGTGGGAATGGACTGGCGACACGCCCGCCTACTCCTCGCCGATTTTGGCACGTCTGGCCGGAAAAAGTCAAATCGTCATTCAGTCGCGACGCTTTACCTCTGGCGTGGATCCGAAATCGGGTCAGGTTTTGTGGCAGATTCCTTTCACCACGCAGTATGACGTAAACATCGTCACACCTGTGGTTTGGAAGGATCTTCTCATCCTTTCAGGTTTTCGGCGGGGCACGAGCGCATACCGGATCGTGACCGAAGGGGATAAGTTCGTTCCCCAATTGGCCTGGCAAAACAAGGAGGTCTCGATGTACATGAACTCGCCGGTGCTTGTTGGCGGAAGATTAGTGGGATTTGCCCAAGAGCAGCGGGGGCAGTTCTTCGCCATGGACCCAGATTCTGGCAAAATCTTTTGGCGGAGCGAGCCTCGCCAGGGGGAGAATGCAGCCCTTCTTGTTTTGGGAGAGTTTGTGCTTGCCCTGACCACCGGAAGCGAACTTGTGGTGTTCAATCCTTCGGCCGACACTTTCCAGCCACTGGCCCGTTGGAAGGTAGCCAATACGCCTACTTGGGCGCATCCGGTCTGGTCCTCAAGGGGCCTCGTGGTCAAAGATGCCCGGCATCTTAGTTTGTGGGTACCGGCACTGGCCTCGGCGGAGTAATCAGCCGGCACGTACCCGAAGAGTTCGCGCTTGGAGGTCCTGTGGCTTAAGCAGGCCCGAGGCGATACCAAAACGCTGGGGTAGGGACGTGAGGATCTTGTATTTGCCTTCCTGCGTTACAAAGTACCCGTCGGTTTTAAAGGCCGAGGCGGTTGCCACAGTGCGCGGGGGTAAGTCGTCTATTAAAGATCACCAGCCAATGAAAAAAAGCGCAATCGGTCGGCAGCAAAGATGAGGGGTACTGAGGCGCTGTCGGTTTGTCCACTAAAAAGCAGGCAAGAGGCCCGAGCAGTCTTTAAGCCGGGGACACCGCAGCCGGCCCGATAAACGATGCCAGTTTGAGTATTCCGAGAGAGAAACTCTTGCCTTAAAAAGCGACCTTTGTTTCGCCACTTTGGGGGATGAGTATGTTGCTGCCAGAGCGTAAAGTTGTTCTTGCATTCATGGCCCACCCGGATGACGTGGAATTCCTTTGTGCGGGGACGATGTTGCGTCTTGGGGAACTGGGATGGGAACTCCACATTGCCACTGCCGCGCCCGGTGACTGCGGCACCATGACAGAGAGCAAATGGGCGATAAGTGCGCGACGCACTCGCGAGGCAGAAGATGCCGCGCGTCTTCTCGGGGCTTCTTACCATTGTTTGGACGAGCGTGACGGGTTTATCGTCTACGATAAGCCCACCTTGCAAAAAGTGTACGACCTCTTTCGTCGCGTGACTCCTACGCTGGTGTTCACGCATGCGCCGAAGGACTACATGATGGACCATGAGATTTGTTCCGCGTTGGCGCGGGCCGCAAGCTTCCTCTACGGGGCACCGAATTGCTCTGAATTCCCCCGTCATCCCCAAAGTCAGGTCCCCTACCTCTACTATTGCGACCCGGTGGAGGCGGTGGATCCCTTTGGGCATGTCGTCAAGCCCACCACATACGTCGACATCTCGGCTTACATGGACAAGAAGGCAGAAGTGCTGGCTTGCCATGCCAGTCAGCGCGATTGGCTTTTGGCTCATCACGGCGTGGACGAGTATGTGGAAGGCATGCGGCGGCATGCACGTTTCCGCGGATCAGAGATCGGCGTGGAAGCTGCCGAAGCGTTTATTCAGCACCGTGGCCATGCTTATCCACGCACCGATTTATTGACGGAGCTTTTCAGCGGAAAATCAACCGTGGCATAACCGGCACAAGTTAGCCACGGAAAGGGCTCAAGTTACCGAGATAAGTTAAACGTAAGCCTAAAGAGCCACTTACGCTCGCCAACTCCATGTAGAATGCCACATCACCACAGGCACTTGATCGGAGGTGATCAGTAACAGTGTGGACCAGTGTTTCAGAAAGGAGTCCCCAACGATGGCACGACCACTCAGCAAGGTTGCCCCGGATTGGTGGGATTACACTACCTTGGATCCGGAACTCTTGGCCGACGCGGCCAAACTCACCCCGCGGGCGATGGAACGGCTTTCGCGCCCGGGATTCAAAGTGGTCATGTACGACACACTAGAAGAATTTTACCTGGCGGAGGCACTTGAGTACATCGAAGCATGGCGGCAATCTACAGAGGATAACCCCGCTGGTATTTGTGGGCCGATCGGTCCTACGGAGCAACTCCCTCTAGTAGCGCGAATCGTCAACAGTTTACAACTGGACATCCGCAGTGCTCATTTTTGGGGCATGGACGAATGGGTGGGCGATGATGGAAAACCGGTTTCCACCGATCACCCCCTGAGCTTTGCGCGGGCTGACATGGAGCTATGCTTCAACCGCATCGATCGCAAGCTCCGCATGCCAGAGTCCCACATTCACTTCCCGACCGGTGATCTCGATGAATATTCCCGCTCCTTCGACCAGATCCGCTGTGTGATCATGCAGGGAGGCCAAGGGGAGGTTAAGCATTGGGCTTTTAACGACCCGCCCAAACGCACAGGACGATGGAAAAACGAGCCACCTCCCCCTGAAGAATATCGCAAATTGAAAACCCGAATCACCGATCTTCATCCCATGACGATCATCCAAAATGCCCGGACCAGTGGTGGCGGCCAAGTAGGGCTTGTTCCCACCAAGGCTGCCACCGTCGGCCCCGTGGAGACATGGAAGGCAGAGAAGGTTTCCATTTGGCATCCAGGTCATCACGACAATCCGTTCGGCATGCGGCTGACCACGCTCATGATCGCCAAAAAAATCGTTGACTCATCGGTACCTATGTCGCTTTTGGCCGATCATCCCAATGTGCAATTTAATTTTTATCGACCGGGAATTGGGACCTGCGAAGTCGAGATGCATTAAAAGCTCGTGCCTCTGCTCCCCATCTGCCAGAGCCGTTCGAGCCGATCACGTGTACAAACTCTCAAGGTTTAATCGTCCAATTAAAAGCCCTGAGGTAGGTTTAGGAAAGTTGAGGGATTCCCAAACCAGCCGGGTCAGGGGGGCGTGCTCGTAAACTTAAGTTTTTGGCTGAGTTGACTTACGACACACCGAAGCAGCGAAGTGATTCCTCGCGGAGGAATGGAAGGATGGTATTCTCGATTAAGTAACACGAAGGTGCGGCGGTGGCTGCAAATGGAACTATTCGCATAAATAAGGCAAAGTTTCCTGCAGTTTGCCCACAGGTTGCCATTGACGGAGACCCCCGTTTCCCCATGATGTGAGCTAGGTGCCTCTGGCCGGACGGTTTCGCTCATTTTCCGGACACAAGGCTACCAGACGCTTCTCGAGGGCCTCCTCCCCTAGGACGAAGGCCACTTTTGTCTGAAGAGCCCAAAGAGGCCGCTCACCAAGATAGTTGCTTGCTATCTTGACTAGATCCTTCGGCGTGCAGATGACTGCCGACACGTCCAGTCGATTGGCCCAGTCCGCCAACCGCCGGAGCTCCTCCGCGCGATAGAAATGGTGATCCGGAAACTCTTGAAAAGCGATCACCCGAAAGCCGCACTCCTCGAGCGTCAAGCGAAATGCTGCGGGATTCCCAATCCCACAAAATGCAGCGACGTTCTGACGCCGGTAAAGGGCGATCGATTGTATCTCTCCACTTGCACTGACCAGGCCCTGTGGTTCGTAAACGACTTCCGCCCATTCTGCCTCAGGAGCCAACTGCTGTACGGTACTGCGGATTTTTGCCCGAAAAGCAGGATCTATGAATTTCGCGTGAGAAAGAACCACCACATGAGCCCGACGCAGTTCGCTTAGTGGCTCCCGCAGCGTGCCGCGAGGAAAGACATGACCAAACCCAAATGGCTCCAAGGCATTTAGTAGGACAATGTCTAAGTCGCGATGGAGCCGACGATGCTGAAATCCATCATCGAGGATCAACACCTCGGCTTTCAGTTCATTAATTGCCTGCCGTGCTGCGCCAACACGGTCAGGGTTTTGAAAATGGGGCACATCGGGTAAAAGGCACCTGAGCTCTTTGGCCTCGTCATTGCCAGTTTTCCCAACGGCGCCATAACCCCGGCTCAAGATAGCAACCTTGATACCACGATCCCGAAACCAACCAGCAAGCCAAGCCACAAGCGGTGTTTTCCCGGTACCACCTAAGACGAGGTTGCCGACGCTAATGACCGGTACGCCCACCCAATGGGTCCGGAGGGTTCCCCGATCGTAGGCGCGATTTCGGGCCTGAACCACCCAAGTATAGGGGATCTCCGCTGCGGCAAGAAGCGCCCGAACCATCCCGGCCAGAACGCCACGCCGTTGACCACTTACCACTTCATAGAACCGCCGGGAATCTACCACCGCTCAAATCACATAAGTTAGGGAGAAACCCCATCACGAAAACGTGAATTATTGTCCAAATTGCTCCACACCGAACAGTGCTGGCAACCGCTGGAATTTTTTAATACCCTGGCCGCCTCGCGTGGCACGCATTACTGGTACTTTGCCCGTACTACCAAACGATCGCCCAAGAAGCAAGGTGCAGGTGACATTATCCGTGGAACATCACCAACGCTGGCCGCCCGGAGCCGGCTTATAAGCCAGGAAAATACTCGGGGCATCCGTCGCTATTTCGAGGAAGTCAGTCAGTCCCTCCTCATCTAAGCAAGGCATAGACGGTAGACTAAAATCACTATCCTAAAGACCTTCGGCCCAGAAAATTATGGCCAACCCATTTTTTAATTTCGAGTGTAACAACGAAATTTACGTTATCTGGTAAATTCGGGGGTGCTAAATGCTCTGGCGGGTCTAGGCATAGGACGTAAAAAACATAACTTTTCGCTAAAAATCGAGGATTTTTAGATGTCGCAAGTGCGATAGGAAATCTAAGTTATCTAGCAAATCTGGGGATCCAAAAGTCTCTGGTGGATTAAGGCATAAAGGGGAAAAGAGAAAAAGCTTCCTTGAAAATCTGGGATTTTCAGATGCCGGAGGTTCGACCGGCTGGACGGCCAGGCCGATTAGCTAACTCCCGCAGGAAAACCGAGGTTTCCTCGTATGACACTACGGTCTGAATTTTGCGTTGCGTCGCGGTCTGAAGTTTGGGAGAGCGAAGTTTCTCGACAGAGTCATCGATTGCCTCGGAGTGGATGTGGCTCTCAACGGTGAATGCTCTCATGCTCCGCGGTCTTCATTCCAATTTAAAGTGGGAAAAATAAGCAAGATAACTGCCCCAGGCGACCTCTCACTCAGGCGACAACATTATCGGCAACAAATATTTTCTTGAGAAGGTTCGTTATCTCGAGGTTGATTGTCCAATTTCGGTTAATAGGACTTTTTTGGGAAGAACTGGTATTTGGGAGACTCAACAGAAAAGCCACGCTATTCAAGAGGGTCGGTTGGCCGAGAGCAGTTTGGGAAGAATTTCCCTGCTATGTCGAGGATCGTTCCAGTACGTTGAAAGCCTTAGTTGACCTCGATTGGCTCCCTAAAAATCTGGCAAGTCTGTAGTTTAGAGGCGAATTTTGCGAGCGAACAGGAAACATTTGTTTGTAAAGGGACAATTGGATGTTCTCCCCATTAAACGACAGAATCAAATATCACGCGATAACATTCGACGATGTCCTTCTGGAACCCGCAAAAAGTGACGTTGTCCCCACCGAGGTGGATGTGAGCACCTTCCTCACGCGAAAAATCCGCCTGAATATCCCGATCCTTAGTGCCCCAATGGACACGGTGACGGAAAGTGCTCTCGCCATTGCACTTGCGCAGCAGGGCGGTTTGGGAGTTATCCATAAGAACATGTCGATCGACGCCCAGGTGGAGGAAGTTCTGAAAGTCAAACGCAGCGCGAATGGCATTATCCTTAATCCTGCGACGCTACCGCCGGACGCGACCTTAGAACAAGCGCGAGATTTGATGGATCAATTAAAAGTTTCCGGCATCCCAATCGTCGATCACGATCGGAAACTCTTAGGGATTATCACCCGCCGAGATCTTCGCTTCCTAGAGCACTGGGATGGCAAGGTGGCGGATGTGATGACCAAGGATAACTTGGTCACTGCCACAGGTCATGTCACGCTCGAAGAGGCGGAAAAAGTCCTTATGCGAAAAAAAGTGGAGAAACTCCTCCTGGTGGACGAAAATTTTAAACTGACGGGACTTATCACTATAAAAGACATTGACAATCTCCGACGCTATCCCGACGCTTGTCGTGATTCTCTAGGAAGGTTACGGGTCGGTGCTGCTATCGGCGTCCATGACTACGAACGAGCCGAGAAGCTCATCCAGGCCGGCGTCGATGTCTTGGTAGTTGACAGTGCCCACGGCCACTCCGCGAACGTTCTGGATACCGTCCGGGAAATCAAACGGACTTGGTCCATCGAGCTGGTAGCTGGCAACGTCGCTACCGCGGCAGGCTGCCGGGATCTCATCGAAGCCGGTGCCGATGCGGTGAAAGTGGGCATCGGTCCCGGGTCGATCTGCACCACACGCGTGATTTCAGGTGTGGGGGTTCCCCAGATCACCGCCATCATGGAAGCTGCCAAGGCCGCCGAAGCTTCGGGAATACCCATCATCGCCGACGGAGGTATTCGGTACTCGGGTGACATCACGAAAGCCATCGCTGCCGGCGCCCATGCTGTGATGATCGGCGGACTTTTTGCTGGTTTAGAGGAGAGCCCAGGTCAGCTCATTTTGTACCAAGGCCGCGCTTACAAGCAATATCGCGGTATGGGTTCGCTCGGCGCGATGGTGCAAGGTTCTAAAGAACGCTATCGACAGGGCCAGACCGGCAGGGTGGAAAAGCTGGTCCCTGAGGGGGTGGAAGGCCGCGTCCCTTACAGGGGGCCTTTAGGACCTTTTGTCTACCAGCTTGTCGGTGGACTGCGAGCCGGCATGGGCTATTGCGGCACGCGAAATATCGAGGAGCTTCGCACCAAAACCACTTTTCTTCTAGTCAGCGCTGCGGCAGTACGGGAGAGTCATCCCCATGACATCATCATCACGCAGGAAGCACCTAATTACACCACGGAACTGGTGGATACCGACTTCTAGCAACGGCAAAACAACTGCACCGGCCCAAGGCTCCTCCAAGTCGAAAGCCCCCAATGGCTCCAAAGGTTCGTGCGGACCCACTTTCCCAGGGAAGCCCGGCTACCGGGCAAGCTTTGTCGGGGGGCTTAGGGCTTGGCACTCTTGGCCCACCCTCCAAGTGATAGGTCTGTTGATGATGATTTTGGGGTGCATATTCGCGTCTTCATTTGCATGGGGAGCATCGGAGCACCCCACGAGGGGAAACGAGAATGCGCGTTCCAATCAGCATTCACAAGCTGCCGTCATGTCCGCCCTCGCCAATACCTACACTGAGCCTCCCCTCGTCATTTCTACAGGTAAATTCGGCAGTCCCTTGCGATGGCTCCCTACGGAGCACCAGGCAGTAGCCACTCGCACTCCGACCCCATCACAGGACATGACTTCAATTGGAACCGAAACTCTCTTCGGAACTGGACTCCGTAAGGTTGAGGGAGAAACCGCCGTTCTGCTTCCCACTCCCCAACTTTCGGACAAAATTTCTTGGCCGGCTCCCCTCCCTTCATCGTCATCTGTTCGGGTGCCCACGGCAAATTTGCCCGAGGCCGATCCCTGGATCAACCCGTTTGCCGACCTTAAGAGCGAGGAGACTTGGCCAACCACCCAGGATGAGGCGAGAGGGTTGTCACGCATGCAAACCACGGAACCTCACCTGCCTCAAGAGCCGCAAGGTATTTCAGCCGGCGTGGGTGTGCGCGGGAATCTCCGTTTCACAGCCAGCCCGGGTCGGGTTGCTAAGCGGACAGACGATGCGGAAGGAAGCGACAGTCTCACTGTAATTATTCCTAGCATTGCCCACGAACACATCGACCGAAAGGAACAGGTGTCGCCACCCTGGGTGCTACTTGCGCAAAATCCGGCACAGCTAGGGGAACTACCGTCTCCTCCGCGGGAGATCGAATCGACTAAACCTTTGGAAGATCAACTAGCCGCGGGACCAATGCTTGGCCCCAATGCCTGTCCCGAACCTGCCGGTGACGAGCGAAAGTTGCCACAAGGTCTTACGCCCATCAGTTCGTTAAGCCATCAGGTACCCACCGGAAAAGGCCAGCTTCCGCAACTGTGCCCGATGAGCACAGAAAAAGTTTTGGCTCCCACCGACCGAGGCTGGACGCCCATGACATTCACGTGGAAGGCCTCCGCGCTGTGTCACAAACCGGCTTATTTCGAGCAAGTCCAGGTTGAAAGATATGGTCATTCTTTCGGGCCGATCCTCCAGCCGATCATTTCCAGCGCTCATTTCTTTGCAACCATCCCCATTTTACCGTACAAGATGGGGCTTTATCCGGCGAACGAATGCATCTATACGCTTGGCTACTATCGACCTGGAAGTTGTGCCCCGTATATGCTCGATCCGTTGCCGCTTTCTCTGCGAGCTGCACTTTTCCAAGCCGGGGCATGGACGGCCGGTGTCTTCGTGGTGCCATAACCTGCTTTTTTCTCAGGCACAGCCACTGACTGCTTAAATCCGAGCACCCCGAACCAAAATGCGTTTTCCTGATGTTGCGACCACAACCCCGAAATTAATTCTCGCCACCCAACCAGGAAATGCAGGCGTTTTGAGGGGTTGAGGTAAAAACCCCATAAATTGTGCAGCATTCGCGCCACACGGTTCGAAGATGTTCGGGGAATTCGCCGGATCGGTCCAAAAGACAAGGCTTTAAGACGACTTCAACCTCCCGAGACGGTGGCACATTACCATCGCTCGATGCTCGTGCCCCCCGCCAGAGGGAAAGCCTGCGAAGCATCGCGCACACGAAGTCACTTTCCAGCGTGAGCTCAGCCCAGCAGAAGGCCGAGACCTACGACAGGCTACGCCGATTCACAAACATCCACCGTCACGAAAATCGCGAACATGAGGCGCACCTCGGCCCAGGACCCCACTCACAACCAATTGGAGATTGGGAACTCTTGCCCTCCGAATGGGCCACAGGCGCACTGAGCAATTTTTCCAAATTCTCCCCCCGAGCACTACACTGAGGGCACACCGGCTGATCGTTCGGTCTCACAAGATACTCAAAAGCAGTTTGGCAATTCTTGCAGCGATACTCGTAAATAGGCATAGGTGCGACTTCAAATTACTGTCACATGTTCAACCGATGAATTACTCCTTGCGCGCCGCTTTTCGCACTCCGAACTACGTCCGAGCCAAGCTGCCGCATCCTACACCCAAGATTATCCCGTGATGTGTTTCAAATTTTAACACCCCCGATCACTTGTTTGGAGCGAGAGGTCGACCGACCTTTTTGAATGCTATGTCTTCGCATCACCGGCCAACCTCCCCAGCCTTCCTTCGGCTTATTTCAATTCACCGTCCCATAAGTTTATCTGATTTACGCTTTGTTAAATTTCCCCTCCTTTACGGAGCAGAACAACACAGCAGGCCTCTACAGTCTCCTCCCGACCGATAGACCCAATCCCTTCAGCCGTTTTTGCTTTCACGCTAATTTGATCCGGTGACGCCCCCAGCAGCTCCGCCAAAGCTTCACGGATCCGAGCCTTCAGCGGCCCTAATTTCGGCCGCTCTAACATCACGGTGCAATCCAGGTTCACAAGGTGCCATCCGGATTGGCGCGCCTTGTCCCACACTTCGAGCAGCATCTCGCGGGAACTCCGGCCAGCGTGGGCCGGGTCAGAATCAGGGAAATGGTCCCCAAGATCCCCATCGGCAAGGGCCCCTAAAATCGCATCCGTCACCGCATGCAAAAGCACATCCCCATCACTGTGGGCCACGGCAGCTCGATCGTGAGGTATTTCAATCCCGCCGATGATGAGATGATTGCCAATGGCCAGCCGATGGCAATCGTGTCCAATACCAATGCGTACGGACATGTTTCAACCCTCCAGGTTCAAATTTTTACTCCCTACCCATTAATTTTTTTCGTGCGCTACCCCTCATCCCGGCATACGAAGTGCTTTCTTTATTTTGAGCGCCCACACTTCGCCTCAAGAGACGTAAGCTGCCAGCCTCTCGATACCTGAATCGAATTGTCTCAACGATATCGGCGCCTTCCCCTGCCATAATCCGTACACCATGACGAGAACCTACCAGGAATTGTCCCGTTTGTTTTAGCGGGTCGTTCCGGCTTTAAAAGTATGGCAGCCGGAGAAGCTGCAAGCTCACTTCTATGCACAAGATAGGCCCGAGCGAAACGTCGCTTCGCCCGAATTATTACCGCTATGCGAGATAGAGCAAGAGGCCGAAGCCGCCGGGAGCAGCTTCACATAACCATATAATGTTATGTCTGTACCCCCATTAATACGGGTTATCCCGTAAGAAAATAGCCTGGAAGGGGTTTACTCCCGATACAGAACCGCAGTCCCATCTGAAGTTGCGGGAGGATGACACCGATTGTTGGTCGAATGTCCGGACGCGGGGCTTTCAGGCTTGAAGGCCATTGCATCAATTCAAGTGGCCTTGGCCGCTCTCATTTGACGCCCGGCAATCAATTTCTCTCAACGCTCTGCCTTACCTCGACCTATCTTTCGTACGTTTCTGCCCAAACTCAACTTACTAGCAACGCTCTTTGCCAGAGACGGTCCCGGTTTTGATGCGGTGCATTCTAAACTTGATGTGAATGTCACTCAGACCATTGAAGTTTGAACCGTGGCGTAAGTTTTCCTAAGCAGAATTTGCCGAAGCTAAATTTGCTTCGGGGTGACCCGTGTCCAAATGCTTCCCACAGCCCCTCACCCGGTCGAATTTGCCATTTCGCACCGCTACGGCTCCGACTTAGTCGCTACCGCCCTAAGAACATCCGAAGTCTTAGATCAGTTAGTATGATTAGATATTTGATGATCTCAGATATTTCAAACTTTAACGAGCTATTACCCAAACTGGCGGAGGTCACCCACTTTCTCGTCGATCAAATTATCGGGCGACTCCAAGATCATTGGGGACTTTTTTGGGCTGTTGCGGTTGTGTTTGGACTGTGGTGTCTTGCAGGGCATATGTTGCAGCGGCGATGATCCGCCCGCTGGTGGTCGAGCACCCCGCCAGTTCTAAGCGCCATTACAGTTTTGGTGGGGTCACCCTCGAGGCATCTAATATAATGCTCACAAAAAAGCCTGCAGCGTAAAAATGAAGTTTGCGTCCTCACAAGTTCGAGAAGCTTTAGGCCCGGCAAAAATCAACTTGCGAACCAAGAGAGTTTCCTGCGGATGGACATCATCTATCGTCACGCTGGTAAAGAGGCGGAATGGCTTCACTTAGGCTGTTATCAGCTCCAAGCCCTGATCGATCGACATCAGGAGGGAGCTTTAACTTGCTATTTGGCACGCATTGCGCCCCATAGCCGAACCCCCACGAGTTACCATGGGGAGGCCGAGGAAATTTACTATGTGCTCTCCGGGCATGGGCAAGCAATCCTCAATGGGCAGCCGTACGAACTTTCGCCTGGAGTGTTCATCCGTCTACCGCCAAAGACACATCATGCCTTCGTGACCGGAAGCGAACCGCTTGAGCTCTTGGACATTCACTCCCCTGGCTCGTGGCCGGACCGCGATTTGTTCTTCGTGGACATGCCACCCGGCGAGGAAAAACCCCAAGAACGTGATCCGGGTTGCTAATTCTGGTACCCGAGGACCTACTAAACGATGGGGTCGGTGGTAGCTTCGCACTTCGTCCACAAAACAATTTCGTTGAAAGGCAGGCCAAGGACGAAGTTGTACCGCAAAAGAAAAAAAGAAAAGTTTAGTGTAGGCCCGTGAAACAGGCGGCTATTTTAAGTATAGCACCGTGAACAACAACCCCTTTTCACTACTGATTTATGCCGTGGAGGTGCAATGCGTTAATCCCAGCCTTTGTCTCGAGCTTCGGCCAGGATATGGGGTAAATCCTTTAATCGCAACCCATAGCGGCCGAGAATTGCTTTGAGCTCAAATTCGTGTCGCTCCGCAGCCTCTTTGAGCAATAGGTCCCGCTCCCGCGACGACATTTTGCCTTCGGCAAATTCCTGTCGGATTGCGCGCGACTTCTCCTCGTAGTCATGAATCAGTTTCTGCACTTCCCGGAAAACCTGCTTTCGTCGGACCAAGGGAATGTCGGGAGGGGTATACTCAACCTGGCGCAGTTCCTCCCTCTTCGCGGGTACCTCCGAACCCTGACGACAACTGACTACCAGGCTTAAGGTAAGTGGGAAGAATGCGGCCAAAACCAAAAACCCAGCCGATCGCGGAATCATCCCGGCCCCTTGCCCACGTACTTGATCAACGATTGACATCCCACGCATCGATATTTCCCCATAACGCCCCCCGGAGTCCTGACGAGCCACTACTCCCACTATGCATTCAACGTCCCCGCCCAATTTGAAGACGTGCTGTTCGAATTATACCCCCAAAACTGGGGGTCGGCTCATGCCGAGCGTTCCCGAGTAATACCCGGAATCATCCGGCCGACTGCAAACTGAAGTTTGCCCGCTGAATGGCCGCCATCTTATTATGGTTGGCTCAGCCATGTCAGGTAAGTCCGCGGCATTTCCCAACAACCAACGCAGGGGTATGACGCCAACCCAATCCCGCCGTTAAGAAACGCACTCATTACCGACGCAACTCTCCAAAGGTCCTAGAATTTCCCCAATTCCAGCCTAAAGCGGTGCAGTGAATGGGTCAACAAGCGGAAATAACGATAGTTCAAGAAAGAAGACACACAACATGTCTCCGAATAAGCAAACATTCGATCCGCCACAAACTCTCTCGATACCAGGAAAGGCTGCTTTTCCACAGGTCCAAAGGTTGCCCTGGGGGACGTGCACCCTCAGTCAGGAAAAGACCTTTGAAGGAGTGGGCAGGCCCATTAGAAGCAAATTTAAGGGTTGAGGGCGATTCGGGGGGTGAACCACAGTCCTTCCGACAAATGGGAAGCACCGCAAATCGTGTTATCTAAAAGGCACTTCGAACACTTTCGGACCTCCCGGGACCTGCCGTGGAGGGACTACGTATGAGCTTCGTGGGCCACGGGAGAAGAACAATCTTTGGAAGCGTCTTTTGAAGGAGATCCCAGATCCGCTGCCCATCGCTCCCGAAGATATTCCTCCAATCTAGCGAAGGGTCGGCCTAAAACTCGATCAGAAAGAAAAGCTGCCCCCACAAAACAGCTCACGGCAGCACCCGCCAGAACGTCGCTCAAAAAGTGGGCGCCCGTTTCCACCCTTTGCAAACCCACCAAGATTGCCAAAATCCAAAACGCGGTGCGGCCTTCCGGCCAAAGCCACGACAGGCCTATTGCCAGACCGAAGGCGGTAGCCGCATGACCAGAAGGGAAACTTTCGATAGTCCCGAGACGCCCGTCCGGCCCAACCACCGCCCCGAAACTTTCCCACACAGAAAGGTTGAAGTCAAAGTGTCTTGGGCGGAATCGCGGAATAAGCCGTTTGATTATGTTTACCACAAGACCTGCACCGAATGTGATCGCGGCCACTCGCGGAAGATATGGTCGGACAGGCCGGACCAGTCGCGCAAGCACAACAAGCAAAAGAACGGCAGTCAGACCGTCTCCAAATGGCTCAGCGGCATTACACAATTCCTCCACAAAATCCGGCAGTTTGTCCGCCACAGATAGGGCACTCAACGGGTGGTCAATCCACAGCGCTGCTATACTGAGACCCAGAAAGCACACTCCCAAAAGCGCTAGTCTTGTGCTGTGAGCCGGCGGAGGATCACGTCCGACCATCGAAATACCGTAACCGTTGTGAATCCGTTCCCTCTTAGATTTAGGTGGACCTACCATTTCCACGGCGAGACCCTTCAGGAAGTGCACGGCGAACCCCGAGCTCACCCGCAGCCCAACCCGCTCGAGGCTGAGAAAGTCAACCAAACTTCGGTCTCTGAAGCCCGCTCTTCGCTATGCGGCAAAACTATCTCGGCGACGCGTTAGCAAGGAAGGCGCCTATCAAACCCCACACGGGTGCCAATTTTCGCTGGAGTGTGCAAATCCAACCGACACCTAAACATATCAAAGACGCGGGCATCAATCACCCCCGATCTGTGCCAAATGCGAGTTACCTCGCGGCCCACGCACGCAAAAAGCCACGGCGCTCGTACCATAAAATTTTTGCGGCGAGGAATGGGAAATGTGATTTTGTAGCCATACAATACCCCATGAATCATGCCAACGCCAAGGGGAAAACACCTTGTTTCAAGATATCAACTCCAGCTGACGTGGGACCAAAACTTCGTAGCTGCTGACGGGAAGACGACAAGCTCCGGCAAGCTAGATGAACTTAGTGAGGGTGCCTTCGTGCACCACCGGTTGTACACCGGGGAAATGAAACAATGCCGCACCGCTATTGGTTTGTCATCTCAGGTGGGGGTGAGGAGGAAAATGGTTACTGTTGCAATGACCACAAAAATCTGCGTGAAGTGGGAATGAAATATCGGCGAATGCTGGGCAGAACAAACACTGGATCACTAGTGTCCAGCTGCCTTCCACCACAGAGTTTCGATACGCGTAGGTCGTGCTTTCGCTTTGCCCAGGCTGTGACAAGTCCAGAAAGCAACACATGGCTGTGGCCAAGCTATGGCCTGAAACCCAGTCCGCTCGGGCACGCGTACGACGAATCACAATCGTCGACGGCACAAACGGTGCGAGAGCCCAGCAATTTCCTGCAGCTCACAGCTCACTAGTATTGAGGCAGTGTGTGGATGAGACCGACTCCCGGGGTATAATGCAATCGTGCTGGCTCGTAACACTACTTTAAAGATGAGGAGAGCACGTAGGAGTTCTCACCAAATTCGTCCGCGCGGAGTGGGTTTCTTGGTCCATGCGGAGTATCATTGCAAAAGTTTCGATCCGTGGGGAAAACGTCGCGCCGGCCTATAGGGTCGCTTAGAATCGCCGTAAAGCGAAAAATTACGATCGCCGGAGATGGACACTTCCAACCCCGCGAGACTGTTGCGTTCCTCGAGAGGAAAAGTTCGAGCCCAGAAAGCAAGTAGCTGACTGCGGATCGGTAATCAACCAGAAAATTGGTATCGCGGCAACGCGTTGTCAGGCGAAAGGGTGAAACCGTGAGCGAAGAGTTGCTTCGTCGACAGCTGTATGAGGCTTTCGAGAACCGGGCTATTCTTTATTGGCTTTTTTATGACGAGCTTTCTCAGGCAGTGGGACCTGCGCGCGCCGAGGAAATCATGAGTCGAGCTATCTATCGGCGTGGGCTAATGCGCAGCGAGAAATATCGGCCTTTTGCCCCCAACGACTTGGCGGGTTTGCGCGATGCGTTTCTCGCCAACCTGGCTGACGGTGGACGAATGTTTCAGCCGATTGTTACCCGCTGCGACGAGGAGGGGTTGGATATTAAATTCCAGAGTTGTCCACTGCGGGAAACATGGCAAAGAATTGGCCTCAGTGACGACATTGTGGCCACCCTTTGTCGCATCGCCGCTAAAATCGACGATGGGACATTCCTAGGAGCTGGCTTTCAGTTCCATGCTGATACGTGGAGGCCTGGGGAACAAGGTTGCTGCTTCCTGCATATCCGCCGCGGTTCATAGCATGCGGTGCTGTAGCACGTGGTATTCACTTTGTTAATCCACTTGATGCACAGGGTTAAATTTCTGTAGAAAATTGTTTGGCCATCCGCTAACTAAAGGCTTGATTGTCTCTGCAGGTTCAAGTTGTCGCACCGGCGCGATTCACATGCTTCGGCGTGCGGGATGCGGACATGCATGCAGGTAAGCTCAGCTGGTACGTGCTAACCTGTCCCGACGTAACCTAGGCATAAAGGCGGCCTCCGCAACAACCGCCAATATGTTGGCGGCTCCCAGTCCTTGGCAAAAGCTAATCAAAGTGTTCTCCCCAGCTTAGTTTTACGGGTGCACGATTAATAAACATATGAAGGTCAAGCTTTTGTTTGTCGCTAAATAGCGGAAAGGTTAGGTCGATGAGTGAAACAACCGAATCAGCACGTCAGGTGGTCATTATAGGCGGAAACGCTGCGGGCGCGGCCTGCGCGACTCGTTTACGGCGTCTAGATGAAACGGTTTCGATCAAAATCTTCGAGCAGGGTCCCGTCGTCTCCTACGCCACGTGTGGCCTTCCTTACTACGTGGGCGGAGTGATTCCCGAACGAAGTCAGCTTCTGGTGGTAACTCCGGCATGGCTTCGCGATGTATTTGCGATCGAGGTGTACACCTCCCACCGGGTAGAGAAAATCGACCGCTCTCGAAAGAAGCTCTTGGTGCGAAACTTAACCGGTGGAGAGACCCTCGAGGTTGACTATGAAGCCCTCGTGCTTGCACCTGGGTCGAAGCCGGCCATTCCACAAATCCCCGGCATTGATCTCCCTCAAGTGTTTGTACTCCGCACACTTACAGATGCCGAGAGACTTCGCCGATTCGTGGAGGAGCGGCCTATCGATCGGGCAGCCATTTTAGGGGGAGGTTTTATTGGTATTGAGATGGCGGAAAACTTTTTGCGGCGCGGCTTTCAGGTTTCCCTAATTGAGCGGTTGCCTCAATTGATGCCCCTTATGGACGCCGAGATGGTCAGCCCACTGGAGGAGCACCTCCGCAGCAAGGGCGTTGATATTCATTTGGAGACCGAATTGGTGCGAATCCAAACCGCTGCCGGAGAGAAACTGCTGCTTGTGTGCAATGATGGATCTGAGTTGACCGCCGACATCCTTTTAGTTGCGGCGGGCGCTCGCCCGGATACAGATCTTGCCGTAGCCTGCGGATTGGAGTTGGGTGAATTAGGTGGGATTCGCGTAAGCGATTCCATGCGTACCAGCGATCCGGCAATTTGGGCGGTGGGAGATGCGGTAGAGGTGAGACATTGGGTCACAGGTGAATGGTGTCTTCCTATGTTAGCTGGTCCTTCTGCCCGGCAAGGCCGGGTGGCTGCGGAAAATATTGTGGGGCGACCCACTCGCTTCCGCGGATGTCAGCTCACGCATATCGTTGGCTTCTTCGAGCTAACCCTGGCCAGTACAGGCGCGACGGAAAAACAACTGAGGCGATGCGGCTTAGCGTATAGGAAGTCGTACACGGTTTCGCCACATCATGCCACATACTATCCTGGGGCGGAGCGGATGACCACCAAGCTGCTCTTTGAGCCGACTACCGGCCGGCTTCTGGGGGCTCAAATCGTCGGGGGACAAGGAGTCGATCGCCGAATCGATGTGCTGGCCCTTGCCATCCAACAGCGGGCTACTGTTTTCGATCTTGAAGAGGGGGAATTCGCATATGCCCCTCAATTTGGAAGCACTCGCGATCCAATCAACATCGCGGGGTCTGCCGCCGCCAATATCCTGCGAGGGGACAGCGCCTACGCTTACTGGGATGAATGGTGGGAAATGCCGGAGAAGGACCGCCCCGTGGTGGTGGATGTCCGTAATCCGCCGGAACGAGCGCAATTTGCCGTGCCAGGAACCCTCTTCATCCCACTTCCCGAGTTGCGAGCGCGCCTGGCAGAGCTTCCGCGTGACCGGGAGATTTGGGTCCACTGTGCTGTGGGTCAGCGCGGCTATTATGCGAGCCGAATTCTGAAGCAAAACGGCTTTGCTGTGAAGAACCTGTCAGGGGGAATCACGAGCTTTCGAATGCTGCCGAAGAAAAAACAAAAGCACTGACGGCCAAAACACCTCCTCAAGGAAGGGTTCTGGCAGTCCAAAGACTCGGTTCCGTTTGTGCAGCGACTCTCATACTTTCGGTACGGGAGGAGTTAAAAGCGGCAGCATGGATTGACTAATCCCACCTAAAGGCTATCGTCCACACACATGAAAGCGTGGCCTCAACTTTGTGGCGCAGGCCATGCCTAGCGGACAGCCTCCCTGCGCGCGAAAGCGTGGCTCCCGCATCTTTACTCATCGGTGAAAAGGGATCAACCCCCTTTGGCCCTGGCAAAAAGCCGCAATCCCTACTGACGTGAGCTTAAGAGCTAACTCGGTGCTCGGACCGAAAGACGGGAGCGCGAATATTCTGCTTACAAGAAATAGTGACCCGATATTTCCCTCGTGGCCGTCGCAGGCCCCCCGCAAACAACACCGCGTTTTGCATACCTAGGGTTCTTCTTTATCGGGGAAAGTAGTGACCGTTTTCGCTCCGACCTTATACTTTGCGGGATGATAAAGATCTATTCCGCAGCGCCATGGGCCAGCTGCCAACGCCGCTCTCCCCCCTCCGCCCCAAGTATCGAAGCCATGAAATCGGAAGCATATCTTGCCCCAATCAAGGCATGGAAGCTTTGAGGAATCAATTGCAAATGCGGTTCGCTCTCTGTTGAACCGTAAAGTCAAAACGCAAATTCCGAGGGAATGACCGTCCCTTTGGGAATGACAACAATGCCGTCGCGCACCATCCCGTAGCAAGTTTCCTCCGAGTCCCGCACGCCAGTGAGATTCACGATGCGAGCCCCAGTGCCAATGTGGCAATTTTTATCGACGATAGCTCCATCGATGATACAGTCGTCGCCAATACCCAGGGGCGGAATTTGAGAAGAAGCGTCGTTCTGGGGTGGTTCGTAATAATCATTTCCCATAATGATCGAATTACGAATCGTCACATTTTTGCCGATAAGACTCCGCAGCCCGATGATGCTATTTTCTATTACTGAGCCAGCTCCAATCAGGCATCCATCCGCCACCAGGCTATTGCGGAGGGTCACCCCATCTAGCCGAGATGGCGGCAAAAATCTAGCACGGGTAAAAATGGGCAGATCAGGCGAAAACAGGCTGAAAGGAGGTTGCTGCGAGGCCAAACCCAAGTTCGCCTGGTAGAACGACCTGATCGTTCCGATGTCTTCCCAATATCCGTCGAACAAGTGGACGAAAACTCGAAAGCTTCGGATAGCCGCGGGAAATACCTCTTTGCCAAAATCTTGATACGAGGTCTTTTCCAGGCAATCGCACAGCCGTGGTCGACTGAATAGATAAATCCCCATACTGGCCAGAAATTCACGCTCCTGTGGCTCGATTCCATGATCTCGCAACCAACACGGATCGATGCGGACGTGCTCCAGCTCTTCTGCGCTTTTGGGCTTCTCCAAAAATCCCACCACCCGACCGCTGTCATCAAGCCGCATGATCCCCAATTCGGAAGCGGCTGCCCGTGGAACGGGCACAGCGCCGATAGTCACATCTGCCCCCGTGCGAATGTGCGTTTCCAGCATCTTGCGAAAATCCATGCGATAAAGCTGATCCCCGGACAGGATCAGCACGAAGCGAACCCCCGGTTGGTCAACATACCGCAAATTCTGACGCACGGCATCGGCAGTACCCTGGTACCATCGTTCCGCAGTAAGCGTCTGCTGAGCCGCTAGAATCTCGACGAAGCCATCGCAAAAGGGATCAAACACATAAGTCCGCCTGATGTGCCGGTGCAAACTCACAGAATTAAATTGCGTCAACACGTAAATATGATTCATACCGCTGTTCAGACAGTTGGAAAGGGGTATGTCGATTAGCCGGTATTTCCCCGCCACCGGCACTGCCGGTTTAGAGCGAAATTTCGTCAAAGGGTAAAGTCGTGTCCCCCGACCACCGCCCAGAACGAGAGTCAACAGCTCGTGCATAACCCAGCCTTCAAATGCGCATTATCCACTAAAGATAGTGAATAAGACCCGGCACAATCCGAACTCGCCAAGCGCGGCGCCACTTTAAGCGTTTAAGCTCTTTCCACTATTGAACCCCAAAGTGGTGCGAGATAAATCCTGAATCCTTTTTCCCACGCCCTCCTATCCGGCCTGGTTTTCACTGCCAGAGGCTCCAACGGCGCTAATTTTAATCGCGGTGGCGATTCCCGAAGCATATAAGCTTTAGAGGGGGCCTGGTGGCAAACGCCTCAACTGTAATCAAAGCTCGCTGACCAGCAACATCCCTTGCCGGAATGGCTTTTCCTATTTTTAGGCAACGATAGAACCTTTTTCCTGTAATCCGCTTGTGTTCTGGCTCCACCATTCTAATGCCAACTTCTCTCACCGGGAAGTTAGCCGAGAGGCGGAGGGTTAAAACTTCACAACGGCCCGATCAGTAAGTCCCGTAGACGTTTAAACCGGCAAAGCCTTGGATCTTAACGCTATCCGTTTTAGGGAGGAAACTGGTTAGAGAAGGCCCAAAACTGACAAAAGACCGATTTCATCGGCAACAGAAGGCGGGAACACTTTCGGTGAAAGACCCAACAACCGGTTTTCGTAATCACCCCGCTTCCTATTCCTCATAGTGAGCCACGAAAGGCCAGTAAGTGTCAAAGTCGAAATCGGGGCTATTATCCAAATCGTGGCAGCTCACGCATTGCCAGTCCCGTGACTCTTCCAACGTAACGCGGACTAAACGGCGGTATTTCTCCTGAGCGTCAAAGTCAGAGCCCATCTCCGCCTGAATATGCTTTTCCCCTGGACCGTGGCATGCTTCGCACCCAACATCAACTAAGTGGGGCGTTTTTTCTACGCTCCAAAATCCACCTTCATAAGGGAAATATTCGGTGGGATGCCAGCCGGTGACATGACAGCTGATGCACTCCGGATCGTGCACGCGCGGGATCTCGAGCTCCTCCAGAGTCCGCCAAGCTTTGGCATGTCCACTTTTCCGCCACACCTCATACGACAGTTCGTGACACGATCGGCACTTTCGGGAGCCCACGTACTGACCCATTTCCACCAGCTTGGGATTTGGGGCCGGCCGAAGGCCCAAGCCCTCTAATCCAAGATCTTTCAACTGCTGTTGATACTCCGCCAACAACACTAGTACTTCTTTTGCCTGAGGAAAGCGACTATCCAATGGGACCCGTTGGTACCGGATTTTCTCCCCAGAATCATAAAACCCAAGCACGATGGCGTTCATGCCTTTGGTACCGACCTCGATGAAAAGCCTTCCGTCTTTGAACCGGGCTGGTTCTGCCGGCGGCTCCGGTGGCGTCCCTGCAGTCACCACGATATCAAACTGGGGAAAAAGTTCGCCAAGCCGCCACGATTCCTCCCGCGAAGCGTGGGCCAGCAGCACCAACAAATTTGCCTCTTTCTCCAGTAGGGGAACAATCTTCTGCAACTTTTCCTCTGCGGGAGCTGTCTGCACATCGGGGTTGTGAAGTTGACGTTGCCACATATCGCCCAAAACTGCCGTCACCCCCAGCTTACCCCCTGGCAAGTCCACCACCTTATAACCCGGAGTAAAACCCTGGTCGAAGCCGAACAAAGCCACGTTTGCGGAAATAAAAAGCGCGCCGTCGGCCTCTTCGACACTCGCGGCGAGAAGCTCCCCAGCAGGCAGCCGAAGCTCCGGCACTCCAAAAGCGATCGCCCGGTAGCCCATCTGGCGCATAGCCTGAATGATGAGGTGGAATTTTAGCTCAGCTTGCCGCCCGAATCCCTTGATTAGCCCACCGACATCTAAGCCGAGTACCGGACAGTTCCACGCTTCCCTAAGCTGCGCAAACATGGCGTGACGGCGGGCTAGCCCCCCTTTCATCCGGTCCAAACCGGCACATCCGCAAGGCTCCAAGTAGCCATCTTCACGCCCGGTCAAGACCAAAACAAATTTGGGCGGGGGCCACCCCACAAAGATTGGCCCATTTTCCTTGATCGGGTCAAAAGGAGCTCCTTTACCCTTGCCGGGCCTGCGCGGCAACTCCGCGACTTCAAAACCCGTTTGAGGCTCCCGCCCCTCCCGCAGGCCTACCTTCTCTGGAAGTAAACCAGACCCATCACGTAGGGGGTTTGGCCGCACCGGACGCTCTACCCGAGTCACACCCTGCGGAGAAGTCGCTCCCGTAAGATCCCCACCCCGCTTCGCAGCTAAACTGCCAGAGGCACTCTCAGAGCTTAACGGTTGCCCCTCATCCGTAAGATCAGAATCACCTTGGAGTGACTCTCTCTTTGGCAACGATGATGGGTCCGCCACCGCATGGCTTAAAACGGGCGAAGGCTCGTTTCCTACTTGGACGCCAGAAGGCCACTTCGCGGGCCTGTCGGGTGAAAGGGCCTCAAGCTTTTCAACATGACCAAAACCGCTTTGCGGCTGATCTTGTCGTCCACAGCCGGAGAAAATCACGAAAACAAGGAGAAGAGCCAGCAAGAACTGGGTCCCTCCCCCCAAGGAAAAATACTTTACCCACATCAAACTAACCCACCATCCTTTACATCTGTCCAAGCAACACTATGTGCCGGGACACAAGTCTAAAGCTCTCCTTTCCTTCCTTCTCCGACCGGCAGAGAGTCACATCCGAACAACAGATCACGCGTTGATGATGATTTACCTTCTTTGATTCGGAATGTTGCCGACCCTCAAGAGCCCTCGACGAGAAAACTTAGGTTAATTTTAAGCTCCGGAGCCTCAGCGACACCAGTGCGAAAGAGAATGTAGGCGTTCGGCGCACCCTCTAAACCGAGATAATTTCCCACCGGACAGCCCCTCGGAAACCGCACAACCACAGGGATCAAAAGCGCCGGGGCATCCCCTAGTGGTTTTGGTGGTTCCAGGTGTACTTCAACAAATTTGGGGAAGATTTCGGCTACGCTGAATGAAACTCGGTCGGCGAGCGTGCGGCTGACCCGGATCAAGAACCGGTGCTCAAAACCTGCATCGTTGCGAAAGGTTCCCAAACGGAGGAGTGACCGCGATTCATCCCAACCGCGGGAAACGACTGAGATTTCCGCCGCCACTGTCCCGCGAATGGGCAATTCGATCTCCGGAGCCTCGGGATAGTTCGTGCGAAACTTCAGTTGTTGGCTGAAAGAGCCCAAAGGCAAGCCAGGTTTCAATACAAGCTTTCCTAAAACTCCTCCACTAGCACCCTCATGATCCGCGAGCTCTCCGGGTGACAATTTTTCCAGCTCAAGGTCAAAGTAGTTTGCCAAGGAGCTATCCGACCATTCAAAGTCAACGATTTCTAGAGGAGTGGACCGAAAACCCACCAAGCGAAACTCGGCCGAAGCCGATTGACCCGCAGGAACGCGCGTAAGTACCAGCTCGGAGGGAACCGCCTGAATTGCCTTAACAACCTTACCCTGTATCGTAAACACAATACGCGGATTTCGGGGATCGTTTGTAAACACCGAAGTCCATTCAGAATAAGGACCGGAGTGACCTTTCAAGTTGAATTGTACCGTAACCACAGTTTCCTCCCCGGGCTCAACAACTCTTCGATTCACCACGCTGGTGGTACAACGGCACGTGCCGGAACCCTCCTCAATCACCAGAGGAGCCGTTCCTTCATTGCGAATTACGAAATCGTGACTGCCGCTGGCATGCTCATCCAAAACACCGAAGTCGTAAACGACCGAGTCCACAACTGCCCGGGGCTCCCCTTTTGAGCCACCCAGTCGCGCCTGCCAATCTTGACGGCCTCCCGCAGCTCCGATTGCTGGCCAAAGCCAAAACTCGCTGCCAGCCCAAACAAATCCGACCAGCGCTCCCAATCCGCCAGCCGCCACCAAAGTCAGAATGAACCTGCGGACATCACCCATGAAATTTACTCCCCCGCCAAATATTCCGGGCTATAACGGCTGTTTATCCCTCGTTTCCCGGTAACATGGAAGCCTGCAAAAAAACGCTTGGATATAAGGCTCAGAAGCCGGGGCTTTTCGTGCGATATTTACCAAAATGGCCGCACAATAGTTTGGGTCTTAACCCCCCAACAAGCGAACGCCATTAGGATCTTGGTGCAGTCGGCGAACCTTTCCCTCCTTCATCTGGAATTTTCACAATTCTAGGGCTCCGGGGCCACTCACAATTTTACCGCTCCGAGGCCGGCGAGAGTTCTGATATCGCGATCATTTCCGCTCGAAAATCCTGACTAAGCTTACGATCTGAATGTGGATTCTTCCGATCGAGGATGAGCGCCTGCTTAGCTTCTTCTCGTGCCTCCCTTGTAAGGCCCAAGCTGACCAAGGCCCGAGCGAGTTTGGCTCGAATCAAAACGTTAGTGGGAAACCGATCAGCAGCCATTCGGAATGCGTCGGCAGCGCGACCAACCAGCCCCTTTTCACCCGTCCTTTGTGCGGCGTCCCAGTAGAGGTCCCCAACGGTCTCCCAGGCCCGAGCGGATTGCCCGGCAAGCTTCACGAACTTTTGAGCCCATCGCTCAAACTCTTGGTCTGCCCCGGCTTGGCCCGCAATCACCCACCTATCCCACGCCAATTGAGCAAGGGCCAAAGCCGGTTCCGGAGCCAAGGGATCCGCTTTAGCAGCCCGCAATAACAACTCGCGCACTTGCAGAGTGTCATTCCCAGATCCCAACCGCTGGGCCGCCAAGAGTAAGCCCCGGGATGTAAGCACCGGCCGATATGCGGTTGTGTAGCACAAAGCCGCCAAAATTCCTAAAAGAATTGGCGGAAGGAGTCGAACCACAGGCCTCAACCTCTGCCGGCCGATAGCTTCCTCGATCCACCGGCTCCCAGCGCCAAGTCTTCGAAATACCCCACATTTAAGCTTCCACTGGGCTTTATTGCGCAAGCCGATGAACAATGCCCGAGCCACCCTTGCGAAAAGATCACCCATACTCCTTCGTGAAAGAGGCTTCATCTGCCGATTTGCCATCGGCGGAGTCATCGCCCCTTTGTACTTCCCGGGATAGCGAGCGGCCGCGATGACTATAAGCATCCACAGTGATCCAGCGACTCCGGCGAAGGTAATGCCTCCAGAAGCGGACAAATGCACAAGTAGGCCGCCCGCCGCTACTCGTGCAGACAAAGCAGGAGTCGCATGGGAACCAACAATCCATGGCCACCATGCGGCGAAAGCCGTCGCAATGGTACTCCCAGCTGCAAGGACCAGCATCCAAGATGCCGGTACCGAGCTTACTAGGCTTAGAAGATAGCCTCCGAAAACCCCTCCCATAGCTCCGAGCACTATATGGGAAGATCCACGCCAATATGTGCTGGCAAAAATATCTGCCTCAACAGGATCGGTAAAAGCCCCTGGGGCCCCTGCATTGCCTGCACCACCATTCGGCTTAGACGGACTCCCCGGAGTCCTCGACGCAGCTAGGACCTGTTGAGGCTGCCTCCCCCTTCGATTGCCTTTGCAATCCGAATCGCCATAGTCTGCCCCTTGGCCGTCCCATGGCCCTCCAGAAAGCAGAATGACCAAACTGCCTACAAAGAGGCAGGCGGCCGGGATCCCCGCAGTGGCTGCAATTTCAAGAATAAAGTTGTGGGGATCAGCAATAACCTCGCTTGCCTCTGCCAGCATGTATCGAGGGTACTCGATCTGAAAATTGCCGGGGCCACAGCCGAGGATCGGATAATTGGCGACAAGTTTCAACGTGGCGATCCAATACTGCAGTCGATAGCCAAAGGATTTGGACGCTTCGGTTAATACCTGCCGGTCCCATCCCGCGAGAAATCCTGCCACCACCACTGCCCCAACTATTACACCAAAAATAAAGGCCAGGCTAAGCACCCACTTTACCCCGAAGAGCCAACGCCCACCAAATGCTTGCAAATTTCCCACAGCAGACCCACTAGAGCCCCGTGTTACGCAGATTGCGTTTACGAATCTGTACAAATTGAAAGCTACAAGAATAAACACCCCGAAAATAGCACCAAGTAGAGCGCTCCGACTTTTTGTCAACAATAAGACCCAGAAAATTGTGCCCAGCAGGGCTAAGGCTCCAAGCCACCGCAAAGCCGGCACACCATTTGCAGAAAGCACCTGTGCCAGGCTTGCAAGGAAACGCCGCTCAGGAGTTTTTCTTTCTTTCTGGCACGATGACGCGGACTTTACGCCTTCGGTGACCTTCCGGGGACCTTCCGATGGGGACATCCGTTCATCGGGCTTATATGACTTTCCGCTACCCAAAACGTTATGAGCGGCGCGGTGTGAGAGCCGCCCCACAACGAGCCCAATTCCCGCCAGGAACCAAGCCAAAAGAAATCCTGCCAGCGAATTAGCGAGAGCGAAGGTGCCCAGCGGCTCGGTGCTGTAAACGCGGCTACGAAAAAGGACCTCCTCCCGAGACCCCGGCTGAATGGCAATTCCGGCCTGGGTAAGGAGAAGCTGGGGATCTTGGGAGAATGCCGCGCGCATTTGCGGAAATTCGTAAAAAAACTGGTACAAACCGAAAATCGCGACTCCCGCCGCCAACCCGATTCCTGCCACCAAGGTTGCTCGCGCCTCGGCCCCTGGGCGAAGAACCTGCCGTAGAAGAACAAAGCCCACCACTATCCCCAGCCACTCCCATACAGAGTTAATCACCGCTCGCATATAGCCCCCTGGGAGGTTAATAAGCCCGGCCAGTACGTAGCAAAAGGTCGCCGCGAGGAGCAGTGCGTCCCCCTTTCCGAACACAATCGGCACCTCGAGATGCACCACCCGTAAACTAAACCAGCCCGCCGCAACCAAAAGCCACAGCAAAACAAAATGGATCCCCTCGCCAAGACCGACCGCATCGCCGGGACAGAAAGCTCGTGCAAAAAATAGTCCTACCACGAGTGCCAAGAAAAACGCACGCCACTTTTCTCGCCAATAGGCTTTCTGCTCAGGTGAAGAAGCCTCACCCTGGCCACCAAGTGGCTCGGCTGACTGAGCGCCCCGAGCCGCAGAGGTTTTTTCACGCCCGGAATGATGCTTCATCAAAACCATTCCCAAAGACTACCAACCGAATCCACATGGCATCAACTAACTCCCCGACTGGCGGCACCACGTAACGCAATACTTAAAGAACCTAAGCTTTTTAACCAATATTCAAGCGCCCTTTAGCTCCACAGTTTTAACGAGCCCGAGGTTTCGCGAAAATTCCTAACTCCTACACAGTTTTAATAAACGTAAACCATTTTCAATAAACGTGAACTATAAGGCCGCCGCGCAACAGTCATCCGGCCCTCGCCTTCCTATGTCCCGACACCCACCCTGGGTAGAATCAGCGACTCCCAGGTGTCAACGTAGCGAGGTTCTGTTGGCTGTGCATCAAGCAGAGCCGCTGCCGCACCGACGATTGGGTAAGAAGCATTAGCCCCCGCCCAATATTCTCCTAAAATTCTCCTAAGGTGGAAATTACTTCCGCTTTTGTCGCCACAATGCTACATGCGTGATTTGGCTGGTGAGGACGAAGTGGTTACACCACACGCCACTGGTCAACGCCCGCATAAGTACCGCGGATAACTGGAGGCGTAAGCAGGCTGGGCGATCCCATCGCGCCCGCGGAGGTGATCCCTTCCGGCCGTTGGTGGATGTAGTCCCAGCGGCGGGCAGAGCACGAGTTGGCATCAGTCCTTGTGAGATCGGCGTCCGGCGGCCTCCAGAATCCGTACCAAAGCCAAATTGGCCACCACAATAAACAGGATGATCAGTGCACCGGCGGTGTCCACCTGGTGAAGAAGCAGTGCCCCCAACCCGCAGGTGCCCGTTGCAAGCCAGATTGTCAGCACTGCCTGGAGCGGTGTCAGGCCCAATTCCACAAGACGATGGGAGAGATGACTGCGATCACCCTCAAAAGGGCTTCTTCCTGCACGAAGGCGGATCATAATCACCGTGGCCATGTCGTAAATCGGTATTGCCAGCACACAAAGAGGGGCAAGCACCGAATGGGGTGGGTAGGAGTTGCCCGTGAACGTCGCCGCCAGCGTCATCAGGCCCATCACGAAGCCGATGAAGTAACTTCCCGCATCGCCCATGAACAAACGTGCCCGTGGCCAGTTGTGCATCAAAAATCCTAGCAGGGCCCCGGCTAATACCAAAAGAAAACCACCGATGAATAACTGCGGCTCACCACTCTCGGGCCTGGGCGTTAAGAACATCACGGCGGCCAGCATCACGGCAGCAATGCCAGCCACTCCTGCAGCCAGCCCGTCCATGTTGTCTAGCATGTTGAAAGCATTAATCAGCGCGACGATCCACACAATCGAGATCAGCGAGGGGAGCAGAACTCCCGATAGGAACAAGCTGGCTCTCCATCCCAGGGCCACCATGATTGCGGCCACAACGAATTGAATAACAAGACGTAGCCGCCAATCCAAACCCACCCGGTCGTCCCAAAGCCCCACACATCCTAACAGAATGCCGCCTGCCAACATCGTCCACAAGCGGAATCCCTCACTCAGAAATCCAGGTACATGGATTCGAATTTCCGCGGGCAAAACTCCGCGCAGAACCGCCACACCAGGTAAGGCGCTCCCCCAAGGGCTTTCCAACAAGAAAGCCAGCCCAAACGCCCCACCCATTGGCAGGACCACGCCAAGCCAAACAGCCACACCTCCGCCGGTGGGAATGGGCTGGGGGTGGTGCTTCCGACCGCCGGGCTTGTCCATCCAACCAAGTCGACGGGCCAATGCACGAACGAGGAAGCCACTCAGCCAGCTGATAGCGAAGGCAGCTGCCGCAAGAATGATCAACGTAACTGCGACTGCTAACTTCACAGCCGCCCTGCCTCCTTCAACTGCCGGTGTAAATAGCTACGACACTGCAAAAAGAATTGTTGATAATCAGCCCGGCGATAATCTGCGAATGTCCACGGCAGCGTTTCCCAGCTCCCATGCCGATAAAACAACGTGACTTCCGCATAAATACCTCGTGATAGATAGATGCGATGAAAAAAGTCCTTGGTCGACGCAAGCACCAACTTTCCCAAGGCGATGTACCCCGGGTCTAGATTAAGGGGCCGCGGCTCCGGATGCAGCCCCAATTGTTTATACTCCCATTCCCAGCCGTTTGTCTGAATTTTCAAATCTGCAATACGTCCCGGATCAATAAGCTCGCTGAAAGCGAAAAATTGTTTCAACAACCCGCTGCCCATAGTGGGCTCATAATAATCCGTCTCCTGAAACGAAAACACAGGGCTTTTTAGGGCTATTTCCCCCCACGAGGCTTGTGCCGTCCCCCGGGCCCATTCGAGCGCCTGCGGATACCGGCTAAAAGCCGCTAAAATTAGCAGTACAGGTGTAGGAGGGTGAATCGTTCCCATTGACTGGGGACAACGTGTCTCATTCAGCTGTCAATACTTACTCGAACTCTTCCTTACACCCACGCGACCTTATCTGGTAAGCTCAGAAAGGCCACACAGTCATTTTGCGAAGTGTTTCCACCTCGAGCCCTAGAGTTGATTGCTTAGCGATCCACGGAGCTCTTTCCCCCGCCCAGGATCATTCCCAGTTTTCAGGCGACGATCTAAGGGATTGATCAAACCGAAACTTTATCCGATTAATCAGAGATAGACTTGCAAACTGAACCCAGGCGTTCCATGAAGTTTGCAACTAACACCAACGCTCGGCAAAACCTCTCACATTTCACCCAGATGACTGCCGCGATTGGTCTCTTCAAGGCCCAACGCCGGTGCAATGGTCACGGCTCGGCTGTGAGCGTTCGTACCACGCTATTCCCGAATCGAGGGGTGAGCAAATCCGAAGCTCCGCCTCTCTTTACGTCATCCAAGTAAGTGAAACCGAAAAAATGGCACGGCAGCGTCCCCGATAGTTCTCTTGCCGCATCCGCTTGGCTCTTCGTACGTGCGAATCCACGTAATGCCATTTCATGAGGTTTGCCAACTTGGTCCGGCAAAGGTTATCGCTTGCGTGTCCCCCACTGAAGGAAAGTTTCGCAATTCCTGGGAGGAGCCATTCATCGTGGTGCCCACGACAGCCACATAACCGTTTCAAATTTCAACACGGCAATTACTCGTTCATCAGCCCTGGCTTCCATCATCGTTCCTTTGTTCCAGCAAATGGCTAGCCGACTCGAAGTACCTTTTACGGCGACGAACGTACTCCTTGGGATCCTCGTGCTCGCGCCGGCGAAGGTCTTCCAGATTCGACAAGCAAAACCGGCAACCCACTACCTGAAGATGGCACTCGATATACCGCGCGACCTCCTCATCGAGTAGTCCCAGGAGATAACATCCTAACTCATCGCGGGTAGGACAACTTATCCGATGCGCGCGCCACACTGCCGCCACTGACAGCACTCCCCGGTTACACAGAGCCAGAATCTCGCCGACCACCTCGCGAGCCTGCGGTTCCTCCCGCAACAATCGTTCAAGCTCTGCCATCTCCTCCGGGGGTAATGCCTCGTCGAGGTAGGCCTCCCATTCCTCCCGCGTGACTTCCCTATGGTTTCGCATCGACTGCGCAATCCTTTTAGGAGAAATCGCTATCCAGTATAAACCTTAAGCCCAGCCTCCAATGTACCTCCTGCCTTTGTGTCAGGCACATCGCGCGGTTTTGATTGCCACCGCCGTGACCGTCAACTCGGCCCTCCTCTGCTACTTCTAAACCAGTATTTTGCCGCACGCCTTCAGTGAACACATCGCTTTTTTCGTCCCCGGAGATCGGCCGAAACCTTCTTGAAGCCGGCCTTTTCTCGATCCCCCTTGCGGTTATTTCGCGTGCAGTTGCCGAAGCTCAGCGAGAACGTCAGCCGGCAGGCCTGACGCCCGAACGGCTTCCCGAGCTTTCTCCAAAAACTCAAACTTCAAATTCGCCACCGCTTGTTCCGAGATCCCCAAGGCCTCTGCCACCCGCTTATTGGGCCAACCCCGCAGGACGAGAAGCTCAATACAAGCCAGCTTTTCCCAATAGCCACGAGCCTTGTAATAGCTCACCACCTTGCGAAGCGCATTAACCAAAGCCTTCTCTTCCCAAGTTCTTCGCTCCCGACTTTGAAAGAGGCTGCTTGCGCTTCGTTCGCGACCGACCAAACCCGAGAGAGCCTGCGAATCAGGTGTGACCCCCGACTGGAGATCCGGCCGGCTGCGAACCTTTCGCAAATAATCCGTCAACTTATGAGCGGCAATCGAAAAGAGATACTGCTCTAGCGGTCGCTCCGTATTAAAATGTTTCAAGCTCAGAAGTAACCCCACAAAGGTTTCCTGCACTAAATCCTCGGCGACACTCTGATCGCTGACGCGTGAGCGAAAAAAGGCGAAAAGCCGGCCCTCAAAATGGTCGATTAGTCTTTGCCAAGCATCGGCATCCCCTTTTCGGATGTTCTCTATAAGAAACTTTTCTCCGTAGGAACCAACGGTCATCGTCTCACCGAATCGAGAATGTAGGGAAGAGCCTGAGCGGCAGTCAGCGACTTCAACTCACCCGGGTTTAGCCGGCGCCGGCAGCAGCCACCGAACTGGGCTTTTGCTCCTCGCCCTTCTCCCGCCGTTTGATCATAGTAACCTCGTTGCCTTTTTCGTTAAATTTAATCTCGTCCATGAAGGAATACATCAACGCTAGCCCCCGGCCCCCCTCCCAATCAGTGGCCCAAGGGTCCGTGGGCCGGACGTAAGCCGCCACGTTGAAACCCGGCCCCTCGTCGCGAATTACAAAACGGGCTTCCTCCCCTGTGATGCGGACGTCCACAAAAATTCGCCGCCGACTGTAGGGTTCCTGCTGGCGGCGCTCATTCAGCAAGCTGTAATCTTTATGTTGGAAAAGCTTATCCCACGCGCGAACCTTGGAATGCGAACTGATCTCCAAATTTCCATGGAGTAAAGCGTTCCACAGCGCCTCCTTTAAAGCCACTCCGATTTGCAGTCGCCCCGTGAATTCGCATAGTTGCACGGCAGCAACCATTTGCTGGACGAGATCGATCAAGGGATCGAAAAGACTGGGGTCGTTATCGAGCAAAAAGGTAAACTCGCAACGGTCAAGACATTGTAAGAGCCGTTGTTGAATTCGGCCGGCCCGTGCCCGTGCTAAGACTTCCTCCATGGTATCGAGGAGCTTAAAGGCCACCTGGGTCTTAGGCACATAACTGGCAGCCCCGCGCCGCAAGGCTTCGGCGGCTAGGGCCTCACTACCGTAAGCGGTAATCAAAATGACAGGGACATCAAGCTCCTGCTGGCGAATCGCATTTAAAAGCTCCAGCCCGTCCATCTCCGGCATTTGGAGGTCGGTGACAAGAACGTCGGGCTTGTTTTGCTGAATTCGGGCCAACGCTTCCACGCCGCTCGCAGCCTGCTCGATCTTCCAGTCCGACTGGCGGCGGAGAAGGTCACATATCAACCGCCGATCCGTGAGCGAATCATCCACGACTAAAACGGTTGGCATTCGCTACCTCCTCCCCCCGTGTTGGCCACAACCCGGTCAGTCCCCAGAGCTTTTCTCCAATTTCGCCGAGTCGCCCTACCACTTATAAAATATGGGTAGGTTCCACCGAATATCAAGATTAACCACCCCCAAGATGAAGTTTGAGGCCCTTGAACTTCGCAACGGCCGGAAACAAACCTTACGTGGCTCTGCTGTCCGACGGACACCCTCCCCTGTTAGTCTCTCGGGCGCAACTATCAGGAACAATGAGGAAACCGAGAAATTCCCCACGCAGTTTGCCTGCCCCGTCCACATTTGGGGGCTTGCACCCCTTTCCACATTCCAAAAAAACCTTGCGTGTGGAGTCTCAAGGCGGTTTTACCTGGGTTACACACCCCCACATCGAGGGGTGCAGCTTCCTTTTTGGGGGGTGAAGTTATCAAAGTGGTTTTGCCCACCATCTTCTTAGTGCGCGATTCATGGTCGGAAGCTTCCGGCGGCGCACCCCGCCTCAGACCACCTGGTGAAGACTTACGGAAACTTCCCTACCATGCCCAAGGGCTTAGGTCACTGATTCGCCGGTGGCCAGGAATGGCGCTGCTTTATTTTTAACCCGGAGCAGCCTGACTAAGGCCGACATTCTTTGGGTATTTCGCCCGCTGGAGAGTACGGGACTGTTGGTCCAAAGATACGCTAAGCCAATCGGCGTGTCACAGAGTGGGTATCGTCCCCATTTAGTCCCGGTTTGGGAATGAGGGGCCATGGTATTTCTCTTCACTTGCCTGTCCGTACAAATTTCGTAATCCCCCGTGGCCATTTGGCACCGAGACTGCAAAAAAGAAAATACCAACTCCTAGGTTGGACGCACAGCCTGCCAAGTTTAACTTCTCCCGACAATTGCCGGCACCGACAATTTTTTAGGACCTTGGCCGAGAAAAAATCTGGCCCACTGCATCGTAAGATGGATAGATCCCCCCTGTTCGAATAGGACGAAAAGCAATACTCCCTAAGGCAATCACCGCTATTTGGGGAACTTGTACCCCAAGGCTTATTCAAGGCTCCCGGGAAAAGGAGCAATTAGGGAACGACCCGGTAGGGACGAATTCGGTCGATGAGCATAGGCAAAATTAGTACAGGCAAAGAGGGTCAGCCGACTGGTCTGGAAACGGGCAATCGTTAGTTTCTCGCGATGAGTCTGTAATAACACCTTTCCAGAAGCTGGTAAAAACTACTTACCTTTGGATCGATGTCCGTTGTTGGAATTTGGAAAAGTTGAGCCGGGCAGCGTGGCAACTCTCGCCCCCTCTTCCGCAATCCAGACCTTCCAGTTCCCAGGGTATTACTCCCGAGTTCGGGTGGACAGAAAAACAGAAAATTAGAACGCCTTCTCCCAGCGGCGTAGAATATTTGGCCACATTCGCAGCGGAGACAAGGAGTACCATTTCGGGTAATTTCTTATTTTCGGACTTCTCACCGAGCCAATCACGTAACTCCAAGACCCAATCAATCACCCAGCTTCAATTTCCAACTTTCCTTCGAAAAACCGGTGCCTGAAAAAAACCAATTTTCAACTTTCTCGTGCGAATAACCCATCGGAAGGGCAGAAACCACCGAATCGCGCGACTTGATCGGAGACCATATTTCGAAACTGTGGTTCTGATGAACAGCGGGAGGAAACGTCTTCCCCTGCGCCGGGAAGACGAAGGGGCTACCCAACACCTTGCCGGAATAACCTCGGTGAATACGTCCAGCGTGAAATTGGGCAGCGGTTGGCTTTACAAGGATCGTTTGCCGCCGAGTCAGTGAGGCACGCAGCGGACCAGGCCGTTGGGCTCGGATTCCTCATTCCGGCGGGCTACTGATGCTCCCGCGGAGGGGCATCACAGCAAGAGGACAGGCATCATCGCAAGACACCGATTCCCGAACCCTGTGTTGATCCCCCGCCACAGGGATAGTGTCGTGAACCGGTGTGCCCGATACATATCCCTTAACACGCACCCCCATTCGCGGGGAATGAGAGACGAAGGTCGGACTTTCTTGCCGTGGTAGGTGGGCACGCAGTTGCGGCTTTAAGACCGAGCTCAACGGGGGATAATTGCGGGCTCTAAAGAAACCGGCATGGCCCAACTAGAAAATCGCAACTTGAGGTGTGGCCTTGGGGCTTTTGCCGGCGGGCAGCCACGGCCGAAGGCCATGTTGGGCGGAGAAGATCGATTGATAAATCCCTCCCTCTCTCTCGGGGAGCTCGACGGCAACAGAGGGGCTTTTAACATTTTGCGCTCACGGGGTAGTGCCTGGCTAGTGGCAGTTTTAATGACGATTGGGATCGATCACGGCTTTCTAGGAGGAAGATGAACCATGAATACTTTGCGAAACATAGTTGCGCAACTGATGGTCATTGCAAGTTTAGGATTTGCGCTGTTCTGTGAAGCAAATGCCCAGCCTCTCCCACCTGCTACTGAGTGGGTGCCGGAAAATGCCGCGATCACGGTTGAAATACCCGATAGCTCGAAAGTTGTCCACGCTGTGATGTCGGAGCAAATTTATCAGTGGATCAAAAAACTGCCGCAAGGGGCAAGCTTCCTGCAGTCTCCACAGTTTGCCCAGGCGATGGGTATTGTGAAATACTTGGAGTATCGACTAAGCACCGATTGGCAAACGGCGGTCGACAAACTTCTCGGAGGTAGTATATTTTTGGCCGCTTTTCCGGGGGAAACATTCCTCGCCATCTTCGACACCAAAAGCGCCGAACTTCTCCAAAAACTGCATGCGGTTGTGTTCGAGCACGCTCAAGAGGAGGCTCGAAAATTAGGAGACCCAACCCAAGTTGCCTCGAAGACTTACAAAGGCTGGACTGGCTGGACGCTCGATGGCGGCAAAACTGCGTATACTCTTGCTGACTCCCGCTTAATCTGGACCACAAAACCCGACTTGTTACGTTCCATCGTCGATATCAGTGAATCGGGCGGGACACAATCTTTGGCACGGCAAGAGGCCTATCGACAGGCATTAGCTGCCCTGCCTTCAGACGCTATAGTTCGGCTATTTGTTAACATGCAGCTTTTAAGGCAGCCGCTTGGATCCAACCGCCTGGCGGAATCACTCCGTGGAAATCCGCTCGGTGCTCTTCTGGTGGGTGACCTGATGGAGCCCCTCAAGGCGAGTACCTGGATTGCAGGATCGCTGCAATTTAGAGAACAACAGCCGACTATCGAGCTTCTCACCGACGGCGTCTTTCCGCAAGCGGATCACCCAACGGCATTCTCTCTACCCGATGAAAACCTTGGATGTTTTGTCAACGTCGAGGTACCCAGGCGAATTTTAGCGATCTCACTTTACCGCGACTTATCCCGGTTTTATGCGGCTAAGGATTTAATTTTTCCGGAGCGGACAAGCGGCTTGATCTTTTTCGAAAACATGATGGGAATTTTCTTTACCGGAAGACATTTTAGTCAAGAAGTCCTACCGCATCTGGCTCCGGAAATACGCATTGTGGTTTCCGCCCAAGACTACGATCCCCAGTACGGTGTGCCGGTCGTGACCATCCCTGGTATAGCGCTGATCTTCCGGATGAAAGATCCAGAGCGGTTCGTTCCCATGGCAGAGGAGGCTTGGCAAAAGGCCTTAGGGCTCATCAACTTCACCCGAGGTCAACAAGCGCTCCCGGGACTTATCATGGACCGCCAGGAATATCAGGGAGTGCGCTACTTTGTTGCGAGTTTTTCCACGGCGGGCCTAAGTGAGGCCGAGCGTTCGGATGTGCGGTTCAACTTTCGGCCAGCGCTGGCAGCCTACGGCAATAACTTAATCCTTTCAACCACCGAACAACTCGCTCGCGATCTGATTGGCTTCCTCCGTGATACAACCAGGGCCGAAGCACGCCTGCCAGGCCGAAACCTTGTTGCCGAGCTTGACCGCGAAGCACTGCTGCGGATCCTTGAAGTCAATTATGAGACACTGGTGCGGCAAAACATGGTGGAAAAAGGTCACGGCCGAGACAAAGCAGAAGAGGAAGTCGCCGGACTTCTGTTGTTGGTAAAGTTACTCGGCCAGCAAAGGCTTGAGGTAATGCGGGTGAACAACGGCCCCCGAGTACGCTTGACGATTGGGCTTCCTTTGTAAACAAACGAGGGGAAACTAAGCGGATGCCATGTGATGTGCGTTCCCCTTAGTCGATTTGTCTCAGGGAGAGTGCTGTTCTCGATAAGCACGCGTATCCCTCCGATTGGCTAAAGGATAACAGTGGAATCGCAGGGGGAGAAATCCCCCTTTGTGTTTAAGGCTTTCTGGGCCGATTAGTTACACCCGCGGAGGCGCCTCCTTGAGGGACGCTTGCCCACGTGGTTCGGCCTTAACCGTTGAGGAGACCTATTTGGGCTTTCCACCCAAAGTTATTGAAAGACCATGGGCTGATCGGAACTTCCCAGTTGTAAAAAACTCCGGGAGCCAGGCCAGTTTTTCCGCCCGCCGGTGCCTTAGGGCTAGGGACAGTTATTCAAAAATAGGCGGTGCAAGTCTTACGAGGTTGCAAGTCCCGATGAAAACGGCAACGTTTCGATCAAGTATGTCCAGCTTCCGTGCCATCGATCCCAAATGGGCCTGGGACGAATACAACTCGAATCCGCAGGAGCCTTGGGATCTTAAAAAAGCTGCACATCTTTACCGTCGTGCGGCATTTGCCCCTGGATACGGGGATCTTAGCCGAGCACTCGAGGATGGACCTGCCAAGACGATAACGGCGCTTTTAACTCCGCCGGAGGGACTTGGGCTCTTCCATAGCGAATACGACACGTTGTTGAAAGATGCAGCCCGGACGCAGGGGTGGGCTGGAATTCGCGCGTGGTGGCTCCGCCGGATGATGGAGTCACCATTTCCACTCGAAGAAAAGCTGACGCTCTTCTGGCACACCCATTTTGCTATTGCCGGCGACCGTGTGGGCGATCCGGCTCTGTTGACGGACTACCTTATCCGCCTGCGACAAAAATGCCGCGACTCGTGGGAGGATATTCTGGCAGAAGTAGCTCTTCACCCCACTTTCCTCCTTTCTGGCGGGGCTCCATCCCACCGCAAAATGGCACCAAATATTCATTGGGCCAAGGTGTTTTGTGACCATGTGGCTCTAGGCCCGCACAATCACCGTGTGCTCAAACCGGAGGAAGTGGCGCGGGTGTGGACAGGTTGGTTCGTGCTGAACAAAAAACTGCGCTTCATACCCACCGAGCGGGATACCGACCCCAAGACGATTTTCGACCAGACGGGTGATCTAACTGTCGCGGAGCTTGTCCAGCTGGTGGGGCGTCATCCTTTATCCCAAGAATTTATCGTTCGGAAGCTCTACCAATATTTCGTGAGCGACGAACATAGCCCGCCTCCGGCACTCCTTCGGCCGCTGGTGGAACTATTGGAAACGACAAACTCGGTCCACGCGGTTGTGGAGCGGATCCTTCGATCGAATCTTTTCTTTTCTCCCCTCGCTTACCGAGCCAAGATCAAAAGTCCGGTGGAACTTGTGGTTGGCTTAGCCCGATCCTTCGAAAGCCTTATCCCCACGGCTCCTCTCGGGGAAGAGCTTGCCAGTGCAGGACAAGACTTATGCAATCCGCCTAGCTTCGAAGGTTGGCCTGCGGGAAAGCACTGGATTCATCAGGGAACTTATCTCGCCCGAAAGCGTTTACTGAAGCGCATTGTGGGTGGCCCCACGGCACAGAGCACACTTGATCCCTGGAAAACTGCCCAAAAATATCAGAAAGCCTCAATTCGGGACTTCCCTAAATTCCTGGCGGAACTTTTGTATCAACACGACCTCGAACCTTGTGTAGAGGAGGCACTCCAAAAACGTTGGAATAGTCTGACGCAGATTCGGCCTTTCGCGCCTGGGCAGGCAGCGAAAATTTTGTTAACCGAATTCCTGCTTCTCCCCGAGTACGAACTTACTTGACTCTAGATGCACCCACGGGCACTGAACACTTAAATCACAAAGAGCGAACATTTGAATAGAAGCACATTCTTTAGTCGCCGCAATGTTGGCAAAGCTGGGAGAAAGCCAAACTTGCGAAAACAGTGTCAAGGGACGGCTACTTCAGTTTTTTTCCTAGTAATACAAATCGCTGGTGCCATCCGGAAATTGTTGTGCGAGGCTTGTTGGTTAAAGTGATATCCACGGGTTTTTGAATTAAACCCGATGATATTAAGCGTGGCTCGAGTCGAAGCTTGTGGAGCTCCACTTATGCAGAACCCTCAGCACAAATTGGTTGATGGCCTCACGCGTCGCCAACTTCTCTGGCGGGCGTTTTCGGCAGCTCCCGTACCTCTGGTGACCTTCGGAGCGCGCCGGCTGGCGGCGACCACCGAAGAAAGTTGTGAGGTTCCCCACCATAAGAATCGCGCGCTCATCATAATCCAGTTGACCGGCGGTAATGACATACTCAACACCGTCGTTCCATTTGAGGATTCCGCTTATCACAAGGCGCGTCCGACATTACGGATCGTGGCCCAAAAAGCGATTCCTGTAACCGACTCTTTGGCATTTCACCCCGCGCTCAAACCACTCGAAGACGTCTTTAGGGCAGGCACACTCGCCGTGGTTCAAGGCGTAGGATACCCGAACTCTTCCCGGGGTCATGATGAAGCTCTGCGAGATTGGCACACCGCCAGGCCTGGCGATGAGGTGGAACGAACCGGATGGCTCGGTCGGGCCTGTGACGAGCTCCTGACACACAATCCGATAGCTGTGCATGCCGTATTTGTGGGTAGGGGCAAGCCTCCTCAAGCAATTATCGGAAGGCACTTTTTTGTCCCCAGGATCACCAGGGAAGATGATCTTGTGGACACACAGCCTCCATACGAATCCGAAAGTCTAAGTGCGATCGTTACTCCCGCAGAGGCTTCCAGGAGTGCAGCGGAAGCCACGCTTGTTGACTTCGTTCGCGAGGTAGCACGGCAAGCTTGGGATCTTAGGCGTAAAGTGATAGCAGTGCTCGAAAAAAGCGATGACCTTGTTCGCGCATCCCGATTCGATTTGGAGCGGGTTCTCCGGTTGATCGGGCGGCTTATCCAAGCCGAGCTTGGTATCCGCATCTTTTATGTTGACTTCGGAGGACCACCACCCGGTGGGTTCGACACCCACGCGAATCAACTAGAAAACCATGACGCATTGCTGAGCGAACTTGCCTGGAGCCTCAAATCCTTTGTGACCATGGCGGAAAGAGGCGGGTTTTTGGATCGTGTGCTGTTGATGACTTTCTCCGAATTCGGGCGAACATTGGCGGAAAATGGTCGTCATGGCACGGAGCACGGTGCAGCCTCGTCGCTATTTGTGGTGGGTTCTGCCGTCAATGGCGGTATTCTTGGCGAGCACCCCAGCCTTAGCGACCTTGACCAAGGGGGCCTTCGATACCACACCGATTTTCGTTGCGTCTATGCTACGCTTCTCAACGAGTGGCTCGGGGTTTCCCCCGCAGCCGTGTTGGGAAAACTTCCTGGGCCGACCGTTCCCTTGCTAAAGCCCGGAGTGTGAGGAGGCACAACCGCGCGTCACAAGAAAAGCTAAGCGGAACCCAAACAACAACAAAAAGAAAGAATTAGAAAAAGAATGTCTTACGCCGGATCAAATTTGTCGGGCCAGGCAATCTCGGACTACCGCGGAATCCCCAGGATTTGTTGCAGCAAACTGCGTGGCACGCCGATATCCGCCACGTGCACTTCGCCGAGAAACTCCTTGGCTTGAGGCGCCAGAAAACCTCTCTTCCAAGCTGCAAATGTGCATGTATGTCGCGCTCGGACGGTTGGCACCGCAGCGTCGCCTGTGTCGCAATCCAGGCCACTGGGAAGATCCAGTGCCAACACAGGGACGCCGCTTTGGTTGATAACCTCGATCACCCGATCAATTGGCGAGCGCGGTTTTCCTGCGGACCCAGTACCTAACAAGGCATCTACAATCCACGCAGCGTTCCGACACTCCTCGACAAAATGTTCACAATCTTGTTCCGTCAAAAAAACCTTAATCGGAATGCCCGAACGCACCAAGATGTGATAATTGGTATCTGCGTCGCCGGTAAGCGTGGCAGGGTCTGCCCACAATGCCACGCGAACCGGGTAACCCCGAAGGTCAAGATGACGGGCGAGCACGAATCCATCCCCGCCATTGTTCCCACGACCACAGCAAATGAGCACCGTTCCGTTGATTCCTAACCGACAAAGAAGATCCGCTGCCCCTCGTCCCGCATTTTCCATGAGGACAATCGATGGAATTCCCAACTCCTCCGTCGCGCGACGGTCGAGCTCTCGCGCTTGCTTTCGGTCTAAAACGGGCGTATTCCCCGCGACGTCGACCATGTTCGTCTCTCTCCGTTTACGATCCAAGCCAACAGGGAAAATTTAGAACCAGTCATCGCATCGGGTCTTCCCGATCGGCATAGCAAAAACCTGTTAGAGAAGGAAAGGAGCTTAAAGACCGCACTCCTTGAACTTTGCCCACGACCGTACGAGGTATCTTCTCCCATTTGGTACGCAAAGCCAAATGGATAATGTTCTTGGAAAGCCAGCAAGAAAACGACCTATCGAGTTCCGCGCTCAAACCCTACCGGTTTCAGCAAGATGGTCGCCGGGAAATTCCCGCAAAAACCACTGGCACATAGACCGGAATTGCTTAATCGGAAGATGCCTAACCCAGCCAGCGCACGGGACGCATGTTAAGCAATCGCATCCACGTTAATCGCAGGTCTCTAAGTTTGGTGAATTAATCGTTTATTTCCCATCAAAGTAAAGATCTTTCGCCTGTTGAGCTCTAAATTTCCGTCATTACTATGTGCGGCAACAAGCTAGAGAATGTATAATACTCCGTGGTTGTCACACAGCGCTGAGCCTCAAGAGTCAATCGGTGTTGCTTCCCAGAAAGGAAATCGATGGATTCTGTGGGTTGAATTCAGTAAGCTTGGCCCTCACTTTGAAAGTAAATCGGTTATCACTTCGTCAGTAAGATTGACGCACTCAGGGGGATTGGTACCCGTCTAAGGAGTGGCAAGAAGGCCTCGGTAGGTCACCACGGCTTCTAGTGATTAAGTCGCCGCGGCTTTTAATAATCAGATGTTGCGGTATAGCATCGGGCCAACGTCGTAAAGTTCAGGAGCCAAAGCTGGGAAAAACGGCACGAAACTTCCCACTAGCACCGCTGAATCTTGAATCTACCCGACGACCGTAGGCGACAATCAAACGCAACCTGGTGCCGGGGGATCGTGAGGATGCCGGAGAGCGGATTCCCCTTGCAGTTTCGCGGTGGAGTTCCCAATTTAGCAAGGCAACACGAGATAACAATTTGCTAATTTGGTTAATGGTTCCTGAACCAACCCCAGCGCGACGTTGCATCTTCGCGCAACAAGGGCAAACAAAAAGGAAAACGAATAGGAATGTGTATCCCAGCTGAACTTATACCGACCATGGTCACGAGGGATTGAGCCGACTTTGGAGTTTGAGTAAGGAATTATTATTAAAGGCGGTCACATTGGTATGATTCGCGTATTCAATTCGTTGGGAAGAAGACTGGAACCATTTGAGCCTGTTCGGCCTGGTCACGTGGGAATTTACCTGTGTGGTCCCACAGTTTATCGGCCGAGCCATATCGGCCACATGGTGGGGCCGGTGATTTTCGATTGTATAAAGCGATATCTCACGTATAACGGCTACAAGGTTACCTTTGTAATTAACATTACAGATATTGACGATAAGCTTATCAACGAAGCTAGCCGTCGGGGGATATCTGTCTCAGAGTTAGCTGAGGATATGATCGCCGATTATTTGGCTAACCTGGAGGCACTCGGCATTGACACTGTGGATCATTTCCCGCGCGCAACCGAGCACATCGATGGCATCATTGAGTTCACTGCAGACCTGATAGCCAAAGGCTTCGCCTACGTATCGGACGGAGACGTCTATTTCGACGTGAGTAAAAAGCCTGATTATGGCAAATTAAGTGGCCGATCGTTGGAGAGCCTGCGCGGAGAGGGAGGTGATTGGGCGGAACGGAAACGGTCGGCGGCCGACTTCGCATTATGGAAGTCCGCCAAGCCAGGTGAGCCCAATTGGCCTAGCCCATGGGGTTTTGGCCGACCCGGTTGGCACATTGAATGTTCTGTGATGAGTTCTCGAATTTTGGGGGAGACCTTCGATATTCATGGCGGGGGATTGGATCTGATTTTTCCCCACCACGAAAACGAAATCGCTCAGAGCGAGGCGCGCTTCGGTAGGCCGATGGTGAAATATTGGCTCCATAACGGCTTGATGCAGGCAGCCGACGAGATCGGCAAAGTTGGTGGGCGTGCCACCCGCCCGATCGAGGGTGACCTCGCTTCGCAGGAAGCAGCGAAAATCAGCAAGTCACGGGGGGCCAGTCCGTTCCGAGAACTTCTCCAAGATTATGATGCTGAGATGATTCGCTTCTTTATAATTTCCACCCATTATCGCCGGCCGATCGAATTTAGCGAAAGTCGCCTGCGGGAAGTGAGCACCGCGTTGGAACACTTCTACCGGTTTTTTCAACGGTACCAGCGTTTGACCGGCGAAGATTTTTATCGGTTAGATTATCCGCGCTTGCGCGCAGCCGGCGAACTAGTGGGCGACGGAACCCCTTTCATGGAAGAGCTTATTAAGCTGCGCCGGCGCTTTTTGGATGCAATGGACGACGATTTTAACACCGGAGCAGCCACGGGAGTTCTCTTCGACCTTGTGCGGCGGCTCAACCGATTCTGCGATGAAGAAAACTTGGAACAAAGGGCTTGCCGGGACGCACAGCGGCTCGGCCACCTGCGGCGCGGGACACAAACTTTGCGGGAGTTGGGAGCCACACTCGGGCTTTTCCGGCATCCACCTCGTGAGAAATCCGTACCGCAGGATGAACTTGTAAATCGCCTGATGGAAATTCTCATCGACATCCGCGCCGAAGCGCGGCGCGCCAAAGATTACGCGACCGCGGACCGGATCCGCGAGCGATTGGCCGCGTTGGGGATCCGCCTCGAAGATCGCCCCACCGGCACGGAGTGGACTATGCAACGGTAACCCCAGCGAGGGCGCACCACACGGTGCTGCCAATGCTTAGTGGGCGAGGCTCTCCGACCCCAAGCCACAACATTTGCTACCTCACCGATGGCACCGAGTTTTCCAAGGACCTGGCCTATGCGGATTCTGGGCCTCGACCCCGGGTTGCGAATCACGGGCTACGGGATTATCGAGGCAGATGGCTCGAGGATCCTCCTCTGCGAGGCGGGAGTTATTCGCCCGTCGCCCCGGGCGGGACTAGAAGATCGCCTTAAGGAGCTTTTCCACTCCCTCGATGAGCTGTTTCACCTCTGGACCCCAAAAGTTGCCGCGTTGGAAGAACTTTTCACTCACACGGCCCACCCTCGTACGGCTGTGCTCATGGGCCATGCGCGAGGGGTTATCTGCCTTGCGTGCGCCTTGGCCGGCATCCCGGTCACGCATTACTCGGCCACGCAGGTCAAAAAAATGCTCACCGGCACCGGACGTGCAAGCAAATCCCAAATCCAGCGAGCTATTTCCCGAGAGCTGGGACTACAGCACATCGCAGAACCGCCCGATGTAGCAGATGCTTTGGCTCTGGCCATGTGTCATTATTATATGAGTCGTCGCACCGAAGCTGTGGGCGCAAAGCCGTTGACATAATTTGCCCTTCCACTGTTATCCATGGATTAAAGGCTAGGGTAACGCTTTGTGGAAAACCTAAGAATGATTTTACGCGCGCTGTTGTATTGACAATCTCTTTTTTCCACAGCATTCAGACGACATACTCGATGACTAGCAATGGTGCCAAATTTTGCAACAATTCACAGCACCCCAACCGTCAAGGGCAACAACTAGGATCTCGCAATCAAGCCGCAAAGTTGACTTTTTGCTGCTTTTTGGCGACAACCAACTGCTACTACTACCTACTGCTTGATCGCCCACCTAATGGCACCCTGAAGTTCTCATGACTCCGAAGTGCGGGCTTGAACACCCGTTTAAGAGACAACAATTTTCGCAACGCGATGGGCAATAAAAACTATGATTCTGGGTTGGGATCTTCCGGAACTAATCAGCGTTGTCACTATCGTTGGTATCTTCGTTGTCATTCAATGGCGAGGGAATCTGCCACTTGATGTTTTGTTTTTATGCGGACTCATCGTCGTTGTAATCACAGGTGTCATTTCGCCGAATCAGGCGTTGGAAGGCTTTTCTAATCCCGGACTGATCACGGTTGCAGCTTTATTGGTGGTAGCCGGGGGACTGAAGTCGACAGGAATCATCGACTGGGCGGCATATAACCTCATAGGTGCTTGTCGAACCCCTCAAGAAGTTTTGATGGTGTTAGCACCAACACTTTTGGTCTTATCCGCCTTTTTCAATAACACGCCCATCGTGGCCATTCTGGTCCCCCTTCTTCTCACCTGGTGTCGGCAGCGCGGTGTGTCCCCTTCAAAAGTCCTTATGCCGGTGAGTTTTCTTGCGATCTTGGGCGGGGTGTGCACCCTGGTGGGCACAAGCACCAATCTGATTGTGCAAGGGTTAATGGTGGAGGCAGGATTTCGACCGATGCATCTGTTCGAATTAGGGTATGCTGGCGTCCCCGTTGCCTTAAGTGGTGCCTTGTGCATTCTCCTTATCAGTCAGAGGGTGCTTCCCAATCGCCTCGATCTGGTGGAAAAGCTGGATCAAGAGGCCCGGGAGTATTTAGTAGAAATGATTGTGGAACCTAATTGCCATTTGGTAGGAAAGACGATTGAGCAAGCTGGGCTCCGGCACCTTCGGGGCCTATTTCTCATGGAAATTGATCGCGGGCAAGAGGTGATCACTCCCACCACTCCGGAGGACATCATCCAGGCAGGCGACCGCCTGGTGTTTACGGGAGTGGTGACCACCATTGTAGACCTAGTGAAAATTCCGGGACTGGTACCCGCCGGCGAACTGCGATACCGGCTTCAGGAGAAAGGCCAGAAGCTTCGGCATCTGTGCGAAGCGGTGGTTTCGCACTCCTGCCCGCTTGTGGGACAAACCATTCGCGAAGGGAATTTCCGTCGAGTATACAACGCCGTAGTCATCGCGGTCCATCGCAATGGTGAGCGGTTACCCACTAAGATCGGAGATATTCGCCTTCAGCCTGGGGATACCCTGCTGCTTCAAACACGGCCAAACTTCGTTTCCCAATATCGACACAGTCGCGACTTTTACTTGGTGTCGAACGTCGAAGGTTTCGAGCCCCCGCAGCACGAAAAAGCGGGGATAGCTGGTGTGATCTTCCTTGGATATGTGATGTGGCTGATTGCGGGAAGCATTCCGGCCGTCAGGTCCTTAGCTCCGTTAGTGGGCGAGCCGGCCGTTGGGGCTATCTTGGCGGCTCTAATTATGGTCACATGCCGTTGTCTGTCGACACTTCAGGCACGCCAATCATTGGATTGGCAGTTACTGATAACCATTGGTGCGGCCATCGGTCTGGCAAAGGCGCTTGACAAAAGTGGGGCAGCCACCAAAATCGCTCAGTACCTAGTGGGGGCTTGCGGTGAGCATCCGTACATCCTTCTTGCCGTGGTGTACCTATTCGCAAGTATCCTCACCGAATTTGTGACGAATAACGCAGTGGCGGTGACCTTGTTCCCCATCGTAGTAGCCGCAGGAGGCCAAATCGGTATTGACCCGCGGCCATTCATCATTGCTATCACCCTGGGTGCTTCGTTGAGCTTTCTTTCTCCAATCGGCTATGCCACCAATTTGATGGTGATGGGTCCGGGCGGATACTCCCCACGGGACTACCTAAAATTGGGACTACCCCTCAATATCCTCTCCTTTGTCATTGGGTTAATAGTAATTCCCATCTTTTGGCCGTTTCATGCAAGTTCGCCGTAAGGCCAATGGTAGGTACCGCCCAGGACGAACGTCCTGAAGTGAAACCTTTAGCCACTCAATGCCCTCGAGGTCCAAAAAACCACTACTCCACTATTCCCCGGCTCCCAGGGAAAAAGAAATTAGATGATTTTTGGAAACCTTGACAGCTGAGCATCCCGGTAAACTGAGGAAGGATAGGCGAAATATTATCCGCTATCTCCTACCAAATTTTTAATCCTGAAATTTTGCCCCTTGGATCCTTTTGGAGATTCCCGGTCCTATTCCTCAAACTTCGAGGCTAATGAGGCTAATATGGTGCGGATCTAGCGCGCAAACGTTCTCAGCGGTCTGGGCCTTTGGAAGTCCCCGTCCCCTCCGTAGACTAAACCACCCATGTCCCTAAAATAAACTGCCCTTGTCTTTTCGGAAAAAGCGGCGGGATAATCTCCACCCTCACTGGAAGGCACGTGTGCCTGCCCGCATAGGGTCTCTTCGTTTCCGGATAAGAGATCGACCCTCGCGGGCTTGCCCCTCTCGTAGCGGATAGCAGCACCTTTTTGTCGGCAAGGGTTGTTTGCTATTGAATTTAGTCACGGAGGATGAGAGATGCCAAGAAAGGGAATTTGGCGGCTTTTGTCGGCCCTGTTGGTTGCATGGATGCTCGAACAAACCTGTGCTTTCTCCGCAGAGAACGTTGGGCCGACCTCGCCCGCACCTATTCAGGATGTTGTGCTGCATAAACAGCTCGGACACAAAAAAGAGGTCCTCGTGGGAACGATTCTCGACGGCCAGGGGCGACCTCTGGGTGAGAGAGAGATTAAACTTTTCCGCGGGGATGTGCTCCTGACGGCAACTCGCTCGACAAAAGACGGTTATTTCGCGTTCAGTGATGTCTCCCCCGGTGCCTACCGCGTTGTTGCGGAGAATTCGGAAACCCAATGTCGGGTGTGGTCGACCACCAATGCCCCACCTGGCGCCCAGCCGGGGCTGGTGGCGGTAGAAGGAGACCAGTTGGTCCGCGGGCAAATTTTCCCCCGGGGACAAGGCAGGCTGGCAAGAGCCCTTCGAAACCCATGGGTTATCGGCGGCATTGTCGCCGTGGCCGTGGCCGTGCCAGTGGCGATTGCTTTGGCGGACGATGATGACAAAGCCCCTGCTAGTCCCTGATCTCCATCAAACTTTTCTCAAGCGAGTCGACCAATCGCACTAGTCAAGTCCCAGTTTGCCACCAAGCTCACCATTCCGGTGAGACAGTGTGATGTTATTTCTCTCTTAAGGATTTCGACGAATTCCCACACAGCCCAAGGGAAATCACTGCGGTTAGGGCTACCTACAAGAATTTCGCAAGATAAGTCCAGGCGAAGACCAGTACTTGCACATGCAAAGAGGATGAGTTTTGCCCTCACATCAAGTACGAAGCTGGTAACCTCGGGATGGAGAAACTTCTTTCCCATGCCATTCGCGTCGCGGTGCTAGAGCAGCTTACACGCCAAAGCGACACCGATCCAAGTGTGATCGGCCCTTTGCTTACACCAGCCGAAAATTGGGCCAGGGCTTGAGCTTGTCGGCCAATAACTCTTCGGGCCTGTGAAAAGTACAGGAGGGGGTAGAAGGCTTTGGTGCCGTTGTGTTGGCCAATCTAACAGCAAGAAGAAGTAGAAACGGCTGTAGCAGAGAGTGTCCACTTTGGGCGGCCGAAGGATCCTCGAGAACAGCAACGATGCGCCGTCACCGCAAAGTTGGCTCATCTTCCGGCGATGAAGAAATAATGATTGCGCGTGATCACCAAACCTGGATTGCAGTGCTGCTGCTAGTGACGTTGGCAGCCTTTGGCTGCGCCACGAGAGGTTATCACGCAAGGAGCTTACCAGCGGATCTTCAGGCCCCACCCGCCACCACTTCTTACCGCGAGACTCTCAGTAAACTGAGCCGATCACTTCCCCCTTCCGACACAATTCAACCGGGCGATCTTCTGGAGGTGATGGTAGCAGCGCAAGCCGCTCCACCCGCGCCGGCCGCGATACCGCTTCGCGTGAGCGAGGATGGCTCCATCACCGTCCCCCTTGTGGGAAGAGTCAGCGTGGCCGGGTTGCGTGCCAGCGAAGCGGAGGCTGTCATTGCTCAAACCGCTCGAGACCGGGGCATTTACACTAATCCTGTTGTGTCAGTCAGCATTAAGAAGCCTCGGACCGTCCGGGTGGTCGTCATCGGAGCGGTAAAAAAGGAAGGGGTCTATGAGCTGCCCGCAACACAAAGTACGCTCCTCGACGCGTTGATGGCAGCAGGAAGTCTTACTGACGACGCCGGTCCCCGGATTGAAATTTACCGGAGCCAATCGTATTCGAATATCGGTCCCCAACTGGTCAGCCAAGAGACCGCTGAACCCAATTTGCTGTTAGCGGGAGCATCCTCCCGCAAAGGTTCCCCGCCACCGGGTCCCGAGACCATCGTGATAGACCTGGCTAACGGTGAGAGCCTTATTGCCGGTGAATACCGCCTTCGGGATGGGGACGTAATCATAATCTCCAAGCAGCCCCCCCGTTCCGTGTATGTGCTTGGCCTGGTGAATCGTCCCGGCAAGATTGATATCCCCCCAGGACAAGATCTTTTTCTCCTCGATGCCCTGGCGATGGCAGGTGGACGAAGCTCAGAATTGGCAGACCGCGTGCAGATCATGCGGCAGCGGGGCATCGGTGGGCAGCCCGTGCAAATTGTGGCCAGTGTAAGGCAAGCAAAAACTGATCCTCAAGCAAACCTTCGCCTTGCCCCCGGCGATGTGATCAGTGTTGAAGATACACCAATCACCATGCTCGAACGTGCCATGCGATACTTCTTCCGGTTTGGGGTCAGCGCCTCCGTACCGATCTTTTAGGACACCAGTTCTTACGGCAAAGGCGCTAAAACACATGTCCGTGGATGAGACATTTCATATGGTCATGCGGACACCCGAAAAGGCTCCAACTCCTAATATCGCGCGGACCATCACTCGATTCATACTTTGGTTTCTCTATCGATAAACGCGCTGGGCCAATCGGATTTCGGCAACAGCATCGGTCGTTAGTTGTAGTGGCGACAACCCCTTGCATTTACATCGGAAACATAGGTATTGTTCCCTGGGATCTTCGTGGGAGCTAATCGGTTACAAAGAATCTGAGCGTCGCAAGTTCTTCGACCTCGGTTCCTCTGTCAAGGAGGATTTATTGACTTGCTCCAGGCGTCGACAGAAGGAATGCGTAGCGATCCGGTTGGTGTGGTAGCTGTTGGGGAAACTGTGTCGGCAGCCCACATGGTGCATGCGCTGGCGCGGTTTCTCCTGGCTGTTCGGTCACGTTACCACCTTTTGCTTGGCACCTTGGCAGCATGCCTTGCGGTAGCGGGAATCTATCTGCTTGCAGCCACCCGCTACTATGGGGCTCGCGCGCAGGTCCTTATTGTCGAAGCAAACCAGGAGATAGGCACTCCCCAATTAGCTTCTGAAGATCGCTGGCAGCGAACACTTATTCCCACGCACCGCACCATTATTCGCAGCGCGAAAGTTTTGAATCGTGCCCTCGAAAAACTACCGCCGGAACACCTTATCGACGTGGCGGATAAGCCGAGCGAACGCTGGGTTCAGCAGATACAGAACAACCTGAGCATCAGCTCGCCTCAGAACACTAATATCATGGAGATCCGTTACGTTTCCAAAGACCCCCAAACAGCGGCAGTGGTGGTCGATGCGGTGATCAACTCCTACATGAAATTTATTGAGGAAACCTACCAAGGTACAGCCCAGGAAATTCTGGCCATTCTTTCTAAAGAAAAGACCCACTTAGAAACGCGCTTGGCAGCGAAAGAAAACGAACTTCTTTCCCTTCGGCAACAGGCGGCAGATCTCGGATATTCAAGCGACAGCCGAGCTACCCATCCTCTCGTGCAGCGGGCGATGGATCTCAATACCAGATTGATGGAGGCACGCAGCAAAAGGATTGCCTTAGAGGTCACCTTCCATCAGGTGCGACAGGCAATTGAAAGTGGTGCAGACCTTCATCAACATTTACTTCAGCTAGCCGATCTCGTGGGCCATGATTTCATCCGATATCGTCTGGGGCTTAGCACCCCGGATACCACCCTTTTAGCCCGGCTGACCCAATCGCTCTTGGAGGATCAGTCCAAATTGCAGAGCCTGATGACAGAGCGGGGCTATGGACTGGCCCATCCGGAGGTCATCGCGCTTCGGGAAAAGATTCGTCGAACTGAAGAGTTTCTGCAAAACTATCCCCAATGGCTTCGCCTTCGCACGGAAACGCTTCAAGCCCGTGAAATTGCGCCGACCCTCCTAGAGATTGCTACCCAGAAGGTCGCCGAAGCACAACTCTTAGAAGAATCCTTAGCCCAGCAATACGAACAAGCTCAGAACGAGGCGGTAGCGCTAACCGGGACGCTGGCCCGCATCGATATTCTCGCTCGGGAGGTGGATTGGCTGCGTAATCTCCGTCAGGCCCTCCTTCAGCGAATCACCGAAATCGATACTCAGCAAAGGGGGCAGGAAGTTCGCGCTGTTGTCATTGCCGAGCCGGAGGTCAACCCCATCCCGGTTTCGCCCGATTGGCGATTTGTCCTTTTAGCGGCGCTAGGCGGAGGGATCGGGCTAGGCCTTGGCATCATTTATATTGTGGATATCCTGGATGATCGCTTCCGCACCGTTGAAGAACTGCAAGCAGCAAGCGGAGTTCCCGTGCTGGCCGCCGTGCGAAACCTGCGCATAACGCCGGAGGGTGGTATCCACTCCCTGCCAGCTTTTGCCCATCCTAACGCGGCGGAGAGTGAAGCGTTCCGCACACTCCGCACCGCACTTGCACTGACCGAGCACGAAACCAACGCCCTTGTGATCACGAGTGCCCAACCGGGGGAAGGAAAAACCACGGTGTTGGCCAATCTAGCCGTTGCCATGGCACAGGCTGGCAAAAAGACCTTGGTTATCGATGCCGACTTACGACGGCCTGGGCTGACGGCTCTTCTTGGGATGCGCGGTCGCGAAGGTCTGTCCGCGGTGATTCGTAGCTCAGAAGACGTGGAGGTTGCTGTTCGGGCCAATTTGTTCCACACCCCCCTTGAAAACCTGCACATCCTTCCCTCCGGCGCACGACCCGGTAACCCTGCAGAGCTCCTTGGAAGTCCTCGGTTCTCGGAGCTTCTGGCTTGGGCGGAGAGTCTTTACGACCAGGTGCTTGTGGACAGCCCACCAACTCTGGCAGCCAGCGATGCCGCAGTTATCGGTCGGCTCACAGGTGCCGTTCTACTTGTATTTCAGCCAGCGAAAACCACTCGACGTATGATCCTCAGAACCGTGGAGTCCTTTGCTCTCTTGCGCATCCCGGTTGTTGGAGTGGTACTCAACCGAATCGACTCGCGGGAGGGTGGTTATTACGGTTACGAATATTACGGCTACGGTTATGAAAGCTACTATGGTCAAGAGCAAGAAGTGGCCGAGGAAGGCCGCGATCAACTCCAGCCCCAGCCCGAAGAGTCCGGCGAACTCGAAGTCACCCACAAAAGCCAAGAACAAGCACCGACATCCGAAAGTAAGCCCGACTCCCAGCTCATGCGGGTCCAACGGGTAAGGAGGGCCGCTTAGCCGGAGCTTCTTTTCTCAAGCAGGCGCAAGGTCACAAACTCTTCTTTGTTTTCCTTGCCGCTGAGTCATACGACGATGCTCACCAAGAAACAACGCCGAATAAGAAGATTCCAACCGCCATTCCCCGCGCACCCACCACGGGATGCAACAATTGCGCGGGGGCGGACTGTTGCCTGGCGAATTTCGGCCATATCACTTGCGGGGCTTGGAGGCGCCATGTTCCTTGTGCCGCTTTTCCTCGGGGGGCGGCACCCCTGGGGACAAGCGATCCTCATTTTGTGTGCCTTCGTGGCCGCCGCAGGCGGTGTGATTCGCACCCTTTTGCTTCCGCGCCCCTCGCTCCGATTCTGCGGCGCAGATTGGCTCATCTTGTGCGGAACGGCTCTTATCCTCAGCCAGCTTTTACCCTTACCTCTGGGGCTCCTGCAGTATCTCTCACCGCGAGTCGAACAACTACTCCCCTTGTGGTTTACCGGCTCGGGCCAGGAGCTTCTGGGCTCTTGGTCACTCGTATCTCTTGCTCCCAGCGAAACAATCCATAGTTTCTGGATCTTTCTTTGCTACGTTTTCCTGTTTTATGCCACGATCAATAGCCTCCAGGGGAAAGAGGACTTAATTCGGCTCTCTGGGTGGATTGGAACGGCCGGGATTATCGCAGCGGTACTCGCATTTGCCCAGTACGCAGGGGGAACCGACCGCTTCCTCGGAATTTATGAACACCCCTTCCGAAAAGCCTCCGAATATTTGACCGGCAGTTTCAGCACGAAAAATCACTTCGCACACTTCCTGGTGTTGACTCTGGGCCCCCTTTTGTTTTTCCTCATGCGATCAACTAGTCCCCTATCGGCCGGCCGATTCCATTTTCCCAGAGCTTCCGCAACAAAAGGGACCCTCCTTGCTGTTGTTGTAGCCGCTGGAGTAGGCCTCCTTTTGCTTGCCATCCTCGGCAGCCTTTCCCGCGGCGGAGTGATGGCCGGTGTCGTAGCCATCGCAACCTTCGTGGTGGCACTCGGGTATTCACGCGTCTTACGTTTTCGCTTTGTGGTGGCGATTTTGCTCATTTGCCTTTTAGCTGGCGTCTTGGCTTTTTCTGCCGGCGGAGGCAAAATCCGTCAACGGCTAGCGTCATTAACATCCGGTAATCTCGAGGCTTTAGACCACAATGCAGCCCGGCGACTGATCTGGTCAACCACACTGAAAGCGCTCCCCGATTTTGCCCCGCTGGGAAGTGGCGCGGGGAGCTTCCGCGAGGTGTATCCCATTTACCTTTCCCGACATGATTTCCCACGGTATTTCACCCATGCCGAAAGTGGCTATCTTCAGCTGGCGCTGGAGACCGGCTTCCCAGGAGTTGTATTGCTGCTGGCTGGAATTGCGACCATAGCCAGCTGGTTTTGGCGAGCGGCCCGCTTCACCACTGATCCCGAACTACAGGTGTTGGCGGGGGCAGTTGCCGCGTCACTTTCGGCAAGTGTCTTTCACAGTTTCTTTGACTTCGTGTGGTACGTGCCGGGCTGCATGACTCTTACTGTAATTCTTGCCGGCTGCTTATGCCGTCTGGCACAGCTTAGCTTGCCGCACCAAAGTCCAGCCGGGGAGAAACCGCTACCCAAAGGGGCATTGATCGTCCTCTTGGTTGGCCTGACACTTTGGGCAAGTGGGGGTTTTGTGTGGATGAGCCAATTTGCCTTAGCTTCCGCCTCTTGGGAGCATTATTTGATTTCCGTACGCCGCGATGGAGGCTTCCATTCGGCGACACCGACGGCCGCTGCTTTTCACGGAGGAGAAATAACTACAGAGGCCACCAACAGCCATCCACCCCGAGCTCACCGACCAGACGCTCACACCCCTCGTGCTCGAGCCATCCCGACCAGGATCATCGATGACTTGTGCACTTGGGACCAGTTGAGGGGCAGCCCTCCTCTTGATGGGACAGACGAATCGTCGCGAGGAGCCGAGCCTTGCGAACACGCAGGTGTGTTAACTCAGGGTTGGGAGCCTAAGGGTTCATCAACAGAATCAATCGCTTTTCCGGAGACGACGGACTTCTCTTCCGCAGGCGGCACAACATCGCGACAGAAAGACTGCTACTCCTCAATGGAGGAAGAAAAAGATGACGGGCGCCAAGAGCAGGTCAGAAAAAACATCTCGCTGTTGACCAACACTGTTCGATGGTTTCCCTGGTTCGCACGGGCACACCTTGAGTTAGCGTGGCGGTATCTCGAGCTTTTCGATTTGGAACAGGGTAACTCAGATGTTCCCCTCCCCCTGGCCCATATCCGCGACGCGGCCAACCGCGCACCTTTCCCTTCGGCCGAAGCCCGTACACAATGGCTGAGTCAAATCTTAGGGGATCGCCACCAATATCTAATCACTGCCAAACGCCATGCTGTGCAAGCGATCTCGCTCTGCCCCCTTCTCGGGGAAGCTTATCTCCTTTTGGCCGAGCTCGAGTTTTTGGAACACTCCCGCCCTCCACTTGAGGAGCTTCTAGTGCAACAAGCCCTGCGGGTTCGTCCACGGGATGGCAATATCCTCTTTTTAGTCGGACAAAGGGCCATTGTAGCCGGCGATACCGAGAGTGGTCTCCGCTGGTGGCAACAAGCAGCACGCTATGGCCTTGTGTACCAAACGAGGATTGTACGACTACTTCTCGGGCGAATTTGCCCCTACAGCCCAGCCATGGAAATGAATGCCCTCCTGGAGTTGTTCGATCCGGATCTACCTGTGCTTCAACTCATTCATTCCCACTACAGCTCCAGGGTGAAAGACGAAGAACTCGTAAATCTGCGGGAAAGAATTGCAGATCAAGCGCAGAAAGAGGCGGAACTTGCCCCACCAGCGCAAGCCGCAGCATTGCATCTTTTGGCCGCAGAAATGTACGCAAAGCTCGGGCGGAATGCCGAGCGACTCCGCGCCGCCCGAAACGCCTTTCGGTACTCGCCGTCCGACTACCGCATCCGATATTCTCTGGCTGAGGCCGAGCTTGCGATCGGAAATTTTCGCGAAGCAGAGAAACATTTCCAATGGTGCGCGTTCCGCAATCCAGGAAACCAGACGGTCCGGGCCAAGCTGCGACGCGTGCGAGAACAGCACCTTATAGGAAATCTAGGGAGTGCAGAATAAGCAAGAAGACTTGGCGGCCCATTTGTGCGGATCGGCAGTGAGCCTGATGAGGGGCTTTAATTGGCAATATAATTTGGGTCCCCCCGTGGCAGGCCGCATGGGACTTCGAGTTAGAATTTCCCTGGCAGACTTGGATTGCTCATACGGTGCTGCAGCCTCCGCAATTGTGGACCTGAATTGCCCTGGCATACTCGGATTGCCTCTACAATCAAGGCTTTTCTCGGAAGAGAGGCACTCATAAATTCAGTTTCGGACTCTGATCTTTTTCGTGTTGAGGAACTCCTCGGTGAAGATACTTACAACGAAGCTGCTGGATCATACTTTGCCTAAGGGGGGAAAGACCCGCGGAGCCCTTCGAGATCTTTTCGGGTTTTTCATCCTCCTTGGGGTGTCTATCCTAAGTTACTGGTGTAGTTTTCTTTTGCGATTTGAATTCGATTTAGGCCCTGCGGAACTACGTACCTGGGCAGTTACGGTCGGCGTTGTCAGCTTCATCAAAGCGGTTGTTTTCTCCGGCTTTGGTTTGCATCGGGGCTGGGGTCGGCTTCTGAGCTTCTATGATCTAGTGCTGTTGGTGCGTGCGGCGACGGTGGCATCATGCACCCTCGTGGTTGTGGACCGCATCGTTCTTCCAGCCCGTCTTATCCCCCGAAGCATCTTCCTGCTGGATTGGGGGACAACTCTCGTCTTTTTAGGGGGCTTAAAAGCGGCTTGTCGGATCATCTCGGAGCGATCCTGGCGGTTTTTCCTCAGCAAGGACAAGATTCCCGCGATCATCGTGGGGGCCAATGAAGAGGGTGAATCCCTTCTGCGATCGATGATCCGCAGCGGCCAGTGCACCTACCAGGTGGTAGGATTTGTCGATCGCGACCACAGCCGTGTTGGTCAACGCATTGGGGGAGTCCGCGTATTAGGTACGCTTCAGGAGGCATGTACGCTGGCCGACCATCATGGGGTCAGTGAGCTTTTAGTTGCCGGGGGGAGCCTTTCCGGCAAGGAGATACGTCGGCTAATGGAGGAGGCCCGCAGCTTTAACATCAGCGTCAAGGTCCTCCCCAGCTACGAGCAACTAATCACGGACAAAGTGGTTATCCGGCCGCGACCTGTGGCCATCGAAGATCTCCTGCGTCGGAAACCTACGGAGTTGGATATTAAGCAAATCCGACATTGGATCGACGACAAAGTAATCCTTGTCACCGGCAGTGCTGGCAGCATCGGCGCGGAGATTTGTCGACAGCTATTACGCTTTCGGCCGGCATGCCTCGTAGCGGTGGACCGTTCAGAAACAGGACAATTCTTTTTGGAGCAGGAACTTTTGCAACGGGGGCAGCAGAGCCGGCTCAAAGTGGTTCTCGCCGATGTCCTCGACCGCCGGCGGATGCGGCGAGTGCTTCAGGACTTCAAACCCGACATTATTTTCCATGCCGCCGCCTACAAGCACGTGCCCCTTATGGAACTTCAGCCGGGCGAAGCCGTCAAAAATATAATTCTGGCAACAAAAAGACTGGCCGACTTAGCAGCACAGGAGCCGGTCGACTCTTTCGTACTGATTTCCACCGACAAAGCGGTCAATCCCACAAGCGTCATGGGCGCTTGCAAAAGAGTGGCCGAACTTTATATCCAATATCTTAAGGCTCGCAGTTCTTCCCGCTGGATCACAGTTCGTTTTGGCAATGTGCTCGACTCGGCCGGCAGTGTGGTGCAAGTCTTTCGGCAGCAAATCGCGGCAGGTGGACCCGTCACAGTTACCGATCCTCGCATGTCTCGGTATTTTATGACCATCCCGGAGGCAGCCCAGCTTGTCATCCAGGCCGGCGCCATTGCCGCAAGCGGCGAAATCCTGTTGTTGGAAATGGGCGAACCGGTTCGGATCGTCGATCTGGCAGAAGAGATGATTCGGCTGTCCGGACTTCGCCCGGGAGAGGACATCGAAATCGAATTTACCGGTCCTCGCCCAGGAGAAAAACTCTACGAAGAGCTTTACGCGCAGGACGAAAAGCTTATTCCCACTCGGCATCCTAAGATCCTGATCGCCGGCCGGGCGGGAGAAGTACCCAGTTATTTTGTTCAAGAACTCCGACGCCTCATCGAATTAGCCAATGAGGACCCAGAGCCTATCATTGAAGCCCTCAAACGGATTGTACCCGAATACCGCCCCCAGCGGGAAACGTTACCTCTGCGTCATCGAGAGGTGGAGCTGCGGGAACGTCGGGCCGCATAAAGTTCCCGAAGCCGTCTTTGGCTCACGCTTCCAGCCCTTCCTTCACCGAACGGGACGGATCCGCCGACCTTGCCGTTTTTCGGCATGTCTCGATCCTCCTTGTTGTTCCCAAACCGGCATAGAGGGTGGCCCAAGGCTCCTGAAGGAGATTTCTCCGTCCTCTAGCTCAGGGATCCGTCTGGGCGTGAAAATCAATCGCGGCGTGCTCACGGGGAAATCCGCTTTCAGAAGGGTCGATCGACCTCATGCCCGTGCTCCTGTTTTCTTTCTTCGAGACAAAACCCAAGAGCTAGCAACAAAGTAAAAGGCAACCTCTCCAGTCGGCATGGCTCCTCAGGCGTATTTCATCGAAAAGCTTCAGGGGTATTTCATCGAAAAGATTGACGGGTGGGGCTTGACCCGGAACATTCCCTCCGCCAAATTGAGAAAACAATCTCGACAAAAGAACCTTTCTGTTGATGGGCTCATTCCGCGGAGGAACTTACCGGCAGGCGGTCAAGTTTCCGGAAATCACAGAATCAGGGATATTATCCAGACGGGGGAGGCGCGGGCCAATCTCGGATCACCGAGTATCCTTTTTTTTGACGCAAGGGGCTGATTTACCTCCACTTATAAGCGGTACAAGGTAAGTGGCCCGATATAGAAACCTCACGGTCATCAAAACTTGGGTGAGAGTGTAGGAATAGCCATGGCAGAACGAGTATACATCGCAATTGACTTGGGTGCCTCCAGCGGTCGCCACGTGGCGGGCAAATTTGACGGACGCAGGATTATTTTGGAAGAGCTCTACCGATTCGATAACGGCCCCGTGCCCGTGGGTGAAAGCCTTCATTGGGACCTTTTGGGGCTTTGGACTCATGTGCTCCACGGATTGCGGGTAGCCCGGCAAAAATTTGGTCAAGGAGTCGCGAGTATCGGTGTTGACACCTGGGGAGTGGACTTTGGTCTTTTGGGGCGGGGTGACGTGCTGCTCGGAAATCCTTACCACTATCGAGACCCACGCACCAACGGGGTTATGGAGCGGGCGTGGGACATGGTGGGCAGAGAAAAGATCTTCCGACATACCGGGCTGCAATTTATGCAGTTTAACACGTTGTACCAACTTCTTGCGATGAAATGGGGTCAGTCGCCGCTTTTAGAGATGGCGGAAACTTTCCTCATGATCCCCGATCTTTTCCACTGGCTTTTGACCGGTGTCAAGACCAATGAATTCACCAATGCCACTACCACTCAGTTTTTCAATCCCATACGTCACGATTGGGCCAAGGAGTTGTTGGAGGCATTCCAATTGCCCACGGAGATCTTTCTGCCCATTTCGGAGCCGGGCACAAAACTTGGCCGGCTCCGCCCCGGGGTAGCAAAAGAGACCGGCCTTGCCGACGCCGAGGTGATTCTCCCCGGAACTCACGACACGGCAAGCGCGGTAATGGCCGTGCCAGCTGCCAGCAAACCAGGACAACAACCCGACTGGTGTTATATCAGCTTGGGCACGTGGGCCTTGATGGGTGTCGAGGTCCCACAGCCGGTAGTCACGGACGAGGTCCTCGAGTTTAACTTCACCAACGAGGGGGGAGTTGGGGGAACGATCCGCTTGCTCAAAAATATCACCGGACTCTGGCTTGTTCAGGAATGTCGCAGAGTGTGGAATTTGGCGGGGAAAAATTGGGGTTGGGACGAACTTAAAAACCTTTCGGCTGCTGCCAAGCCGCTTGTGTCCTTTATCGATCCGGATGCACCGGAATTCCTCGCCCCTCAGGACATGCCGCAGGCCATCCGCGACTTTTGTCGCCGTACGGGACAACCCGTACCCGAAGACGAAGGGGCTATGGTGCGATGTGCGATTGAGAGCATCGCCATGAAATTCCGCTTTGTTTTTAATCGATGCGAGAAACTCGTTGGGCGGACAATCGACGTTATCCACATTGTTGGGGGTGGTACACAAAATGAGCAGTTATGTCAGGCGGCGGCCGACGCCTGTGGCCGACCCGTTATCGCCGGTCCCGTCGAGGCCACTTCCCTGGGGAATGTTATGATGCAAGCAGTCGCTTGGGGCGATGTGGGAACCATTGCTGAAGCGCGGGAAGTTATTCGATTCAGCTTCCCCATGAACTTCTACGAACCTAAAAACACTGCAGCCTGGGACCAAGCCTATGAAAGATTTTTGCGGTTGTTGACCTGAGTTTCTCAAGAAGGTCACAATCCGGTGCCTTTTGAGTCCTTCTGCTTAATGCCCTCCCTTGCGGCCGAACAGTTAATCCCATGGGTGAAGCATCTTTTTAATCCTAAGAAATCGAAAGGAGCCATTCCATGATTCGTGTGGGTATTGTCGGCATCGGTTTCATGGGAATGATTCATTATCTTGCCTATCAGCGTTTAGGAGACAGGGTAAAAGTGGTCGCCATGTGTGAGAAAGACCGTGATCGGCTGCACGGCGATTGGCGATCGATTAAGGGGAACTTTGGCCCCCAGGGAACCGTGATGAATTTAGAAGGGATCGCCAAATATGAGGAGATTGACGATTTTGTCGAGGATCCACAAGTGGATATGGTGGACATTTGCCTACCGCCGTGGCTCCATGCGCAGGCGGCGATCACAGCTCTGCGAGCCGGCAAACATGTGTTGTGCGAAAAACCCATCGCCCTTCGCGTGTCCGATGCCGAAAAAATGGTCCGAACCGCCGAAGAATGCAACAGGCAGCTAATGGTAGGACAGGTCCTGCCCTTTTTCGCCCCCTACCGCTTCGTTTACGAAGCAGCACGCCAGGAGCGTTACGGAAAACTTCTCGGCGGGCATTTCGAGCGAATTATCTCCGATCCGCTGTGGCTTAAAGATTTTTGGGACCCGAATGGGTGCGGCGGACCAGTTGTAGACCTTCACATTCACGATGCTCACTTCATCCGCCTATTGTTTGGCATGCCCCGCGCCGTGCGAACCATCGGCCGGCTCCGCGGAGAAGTTGCGGAGTTCTACCAAACCCAATTCCTTTTTGACAATCCCAGGCTGGTGGTATCGGCTCTAGGTGGGGTGATTTTCCAACAGGGTCGGCCTTTCAACCATGCGTTTGAAGTTTATTTCGAAAAAGCAACGGTGGCTTATGATTTGTGGGCCAATCTTCCGGTAACCGTCCTAACAGAAGATGGGCGCGTAGAGCGTCCAGAGCTGGCGGATGGTGATGAAATCGATGCCTTTGCCCAAGAACTTTCGGAAGCGCTAACTGCCATCGAAGCGGGCCGCCCCTCTGACCTATTGGATGGACGGCTGGCCCGCGATGCCCTGCTTCTCGGGGAAAAGGAAACGGAATCTCTAAAAACACGCCGTGAAGTCTTTGTTGCCGAGTAGCACTGGGGCACGAACGTATACTGGCTAGAACTGTGGGATTAACGGGGAGTCAGTGCTTACCGACTGAAATCCACAGCCGGGGCTTCCAACCGCTTCCAGCAATCCTCGTGTACGTAACGAACCTTAACCACAGCCAAGAGTCTGTCAGGAACCACGTCCGTCCACATAACGGTGGTCGTCTCACCCCCAGCGCCAGGACGGACAATCAGTGGCGAGCCCCGCGTCCGTAATTTTGCCGGGCGTGCGCTGTAGAAGGCTACCGTAACTACGCCAAGCTGTTCCGAGTAATCCCAGTGTTCGGGAGGGAGATCCTTCGCCTCGACTACCAGAAATTCTCGATACTTTAAGGTCACTGGTATCCTGGTGTCCCCTTGGGAGGAACCTCCCTGCTGTTGTCCCGAACCTTGCGGTTCGCACCGCTCTCGAAAGCCTGGAATACACCGGCGGACGGTCCCTTCGGACAAAGGAACAACCCATGCCGCAGCCTCATCAATCGGCACCGTCTGAGCAGCAAGCTCCACCACTTGTTCCGGCTCCACAGACTTGGCAAATGGTCCGTCTTCAACAATTCGTGGTATTTCCAAGGACGTGCTCCGACCGTCCACAAGAGCCCGCACCAGAATGAGGTCTTTGCTTACGTCCAACTGCGGTTGAATTTTCTGCGAATCGAGCTCAAACTCTATGGTAAAAACATCCCCAGGCGACACTGGGAAATACAAATTGCCATCAACAAACTTTCCCCTCAACTCGCGGCCGCGCACCCGCAAGAAAACGCGATAAGGAAAGTTGCTGTCGGCCATTGGATGCACCGAGGGTGTTTCCACGTGGCCACTCGGGCTCACGGCAGCGCTGACATCGGTTGTCGGTAACAACTCTAGCGGTAATGTGCCCACCATAGCACAGGAAAACTGAACAGCGGGAAGATCCGTCGGCCGAAGCCTAACCCGAAACTCCACTAAGGATATTCCCCGCCGATCATCCTCGGGGCGGACACCCCTGACTTCGCCTACCACAATCGCCTGCACTCCGATCGCCTCCACCACCTTTAAATCGTCCAACGGGGCCTCGAGAATATTGGCGCTGGTGATACCACGTTCCCTCAGCTTCTCCTGGAGAACGCTCCGAAGGACAACCCGAAAAGCACCAGCCGAACGCTGTGTTAGGCTCTCTTGAACTCTGTCGGCACAGAATCTCGCAGCCTCTTCCCCAAGCCGGGGATGTTGTTTCCGGGATTCCGGCGCCACACGGAAGTCAACAACACCGACAGTTTTGATCCCTTGCAGATGTAAGATGGTGCTAATCTGCTCGGCGATTTCGTCCAGCACCGCCTTAAGCGACCTTTGAGGCACGTGGAGGATACTTCGCTCCACAGGTACCCCCGGCCCCACCATGCGGTCAGGAACTTGGCTGGCTTCAAAACGCCGCGAAACGGTCAAGGGCACATAGTGCCGGGTGAAGTAATAAAGTTCGTCAACTGTTATCTGACCATCGGCCTTTGCCCCTTCCCCAAAGCCATCTGCCTGCCCCTTTAATCCGTGAATAAGCCAGTAGGTAAACACCGACAGCCCCTTCGAGTCCCACACAAAACTATGCTGATTGGCCATACAACTAGTAAGCACGTAGACACCTCGCGCGTCCCGCAGCGCCGTCCATAAATCGGCACTTCCCGGCGCACCCGAATAACAGGTATCCAAGATGAGCACTTTGAGCAACCCCCTGGCCTTCTCCATTTCCTGCCGGACCCATGTCAAGGGGATGGCAGTCTCCCGAAGCCGATCTAGCTCGCCATCCACCGGTACGAAGTACGGCTGCCCCCCGTCAACGAAAGCATGGCCTGTAAAGTAAACAACGAGTATGGTCCTATCCGTACTTCGGTTCAGGCGGTCCGCAAGCTCCTGCTGGATTTTCTCCCGACATCGCCTTTCAGCCCTAGGTGACGAGGCAACACTGGGAGGGGAGTGTTCCCAGTTTTCGTCGATAAACTTATACACATAGAATCCTGAGGCTTGGAACACCTTCGCGAGCTCTTCCACATCGTTCCTCGCCCAAGGAAGCCGCAGCTCCTGAGAGCGGTAGTGGGCAGCGCCGATGAGAAGAGCCACTCGAACATCTGCATCGCTGCTATCCTCCACCCCCTTCGGCTGTTCGGGAGCAGCAAAGGAAGCTCCCAGCGCCAACATCCACGCCAAGCTTACAACAAGGGACCACAGGCGCAAGTAATAGCCAGCCGCACATGCATCGGGTTTGCTGCAGGTAGTGGTGTCATAGATGCTTCCCATGGCCCAGCCTCCCATTATCTTCCCCACGCGAAGGTGAACCTGTGACTAAAAGGCTACGGCTTAATAATCACCCTTGCGGCGACGTCTTCCCCAATGAGCCTGGGTACTTGCGGCGGTATGCTGGGAAAATACTCACGGACGTAGTGTGGCACCGTTTGGATAATATGATCAGCAATGGCTTTTAGCGACAGTGGTCCCTGCTTTGACTCCACGCACTCGACAAAGAATCGGGTCATTACTGACAAGGGGCCGTCTCGGCTGACTAACGAGGGTTTGTCTGCATCCGATGAAGCCAAAAGCGACACGTCGTGACCGAGGTCTTTCAAAAGAGTCAACTCCGCACCGATATCGTCAAGGAACCCGGCAGCCACGCCTACCTCGGAAGGTGGGACTATGGACTTTGTCAACTGACTAAGCCCTGCACTATAGCAAGCATCCACGATCACCACGACCCGCCGGTTATCAAGTTCCTGGAGCCATCGAGCAAACACGTCGTCGACAATCATAGTCTCGCGATCGGCGTCGGCCCAACTGGCCCCGGTGGGAGTACCGGGTGCCGTGCCCACTAACCGCCCGTCGAATGGCACTAAGTACTCGTCAAAGCCATCTCGTTCGTCGCCATTGTCATCGGCACATCGGCCACCATGGCCGGAGAAGTAAATGAGCACCTCATCGCCGGGGCAAGATTTCGTCGACAACATTTGGCAAATAGCACGTTCTATGGCCTCGCGTGTGGCTTGTTCATCCACAAGGGTGAAGAGTTCCTCGAAGGTTGAATAACGTTCTAGCATCCCGGCCATGGCCGCAACATCTGCAGCCGGTGCGCCGAGCTCACGGGCAGGTAAAAATTTAAATTTTCCAACGCCAATGAGCAAGGCTACACGACGAGGCCTTTGCGGTGGGGCAGGCTCCGTTCCGGGCTTAGTTTCGATCTCCACCTCATGCTCTGCCCAACTAGCCGCGTTAGCTTCGGTTACAACGGCTTTCAGCTTTGGCCACTCGACAGGGGTAAAAACGCCAGAGGAAAAGCTTGTCGCACCAAGATTTTCGGGCGCAATTTCTCGGTCGACAACGATCGCCTGGAGACTTTCCCGCCCAAAAGGTGGTCGAATGCGGAAAACAAACCCGGCACTTCTTTCGCCCAGCGTGACAGGATCGCCGGCGCGGATTCGATTGTCGGCATAAAACTTGTTTGGAAAGATGCACAACGCCTGCCCGTCCGGACGTTTGTTGATGACATAAAGGTACCCATCGCGGGACGACTGCGCGCGGATGCGTAGCTCGTCGCCTTCGTAATAAACTCGGGTCGGTCGGTCCACGTCGATGCGTACCGCAAAGGCGCGGTGTGGGTTTCGAATCTTGTCGGAATTTCCGGCATCTGAACGATAGCTCTGTTGGCCGCCCAGGCAAACTAGGCCAACACCCAAACTAAAGGCACAAACGCCAAACAAAACCTTCATGGGACAACCCTCCCCGTCGATCCCTAGCCAGCGTGGTCAATTAGCCGTATTCGACTGAGCCGCCGTAGTCTGCTCATAAACGTAGAATGCCACCTCGTCCTGAGCAAAACGGCCCACGACTTCTTCGGGATTCCACACATGGACACCTAGTGGCATTTCTTCTCCCTTGGCATATCGTGTCAACACCTCCCTCATGAGCGTCTTTGCGGCCGGATGCCAATTTAAGGTTTGCCCTTGCGCATGGGAGTCTGGCCCACCCGGCCTGGCCCCATGGTTTGCCTCGGCTTGCGTACTGACTGACTCCCCAAGCCCCACAATGCGGATGGGCTTACCGGTAATAATTGCCTTCAGCCGGTAAAGCCCAGGCGCCGCGGGAGCATGAAACCGTGCTGCCTCGTTCTGTCTTGGCAGTTGAAACTCGTTCTCCACACGTTGCTGGTCCCCGGCCGGTGGATAGAGGAGTGTTATTTCACTGCGGGGATTCAACAGAAACAAGTACAAGTATCCGGGTTCGGCCGTTGCGCCGCGAATCTCAAATTCGTCCCCTGGAGCGTACCTTGCCCCATCAAACCGGTCGACTGTCACATCAAACTTGAAAGAAGATCGCCGCGCGGTCACCAGTGCAAGAAACTCCTGAGGGCTTAAGACGAGCTGATCTGGCCTCGAGGCGGGCGGCCGATCCGGTGGAGGGCCTTCACGCGTACCTCCCGGCTGATTGGGAGGAACATCTGGCGGATTCACTTCCGGGCCAGAGGTCCTGCCGCTTTGAAGGAGTTTCTTGACTAGGCGATAATGAACCTCCGGGTTTTCGGGCACAACCGCATACGCATACCACAAGAAGTCCGGATGGTCAAACCGGCTTGGCCCAATCCACTGCCCGGAACCCATGACCACGGCACCCTCGCGGCGCGTAAAAGTAAACAAGTAACTGTGTTTTCTGATTTGCGAACCGACAAAGTCAGGCGAAACGGAACTATCAGTCATCCATAGCGTAAGACGCGCACGGTAAAGACCATTTTCCCCATCGCCCTCACCAATGACCTCGTACCGGAAGACCGGGTAGTTCCACACTTCAGGACCAGGCTCGATATCCAAAGCGACAGGTACTTCGCGTTGACGAACATAAAGCTGCAAAAGATGCCATAAATGATCCGGTCTTAAATCATCGGGGTCTTCCGAACCTTCTTCGTCGCCGAAGCGGTCGCCGTGGACATCGGCCAAATCTGCAGTATGGCAGGCCACCAACCACCCCTTTTGGTGTCCTACGGAAACCTCCAAACCGCCCCGTAGGCGCGGCGTCCTGACAAAAATAGGGTGTTGGGGTTCCGGCTCCATGATTGCCGCCGCTGCTTGTCCATGGCAGTAACCGTGCCAACGCGGTGCCGCTGGGTTGGTTCGGCCATGACGCTTTTCCCACTCTGCCGCTTGCTTACCGGTCAAGAGGTCATATTGACGTAACGGGGCTAGTAGACCTCCTTCGCAAAACGGCCACCAATAACCGGACCAGGGAATGTATTTGGCCTGCCCCTCATCGCGTATCACCTCGCCTAAGCACGAAGTGGAAACAACGCCAACAGCCCACGCCATGAAGATCGCAAGAGGCTTCCTTAACATCTCTGAGACTCCTCGCAAGGCAGCGTCCTCGCTACCTGCTACTCGCTCACTAACCGGGATGTAACGATCCCATTACTTGCCCAGACTGGCCAGGGCTGGCCCGCCATCCAAAGTTGCTGCCAATGTCCCAAGGAACTCTGAAGCTCAATTCTCAAAAGGTCCCGATTCCCAAGTTGATCAACCGACCGGTTCAACACCGACTTGACATAGCGCTCGTCGGGCTTGTCCACACACTGACTGATCGCAATAGAGAACCGAGACTCCTGGAGATCTTTCACTGCAGCAAGCCCCACGCGGGCTTCGTAGTGGAATTCTGCAATGTCTTTTAAGGGGATTTCTTCCCATACCGGAAACGCAATGGGCACAAGCATGAAAGGCACAGAAGCCGGATAAGCAGGAAAATCACCTCCGCGGAACATCTCGCCCGTTGAGGCCACCACCCCGCCGCACGGAAACAACAGCTCCCAACCCTTTAGCAAAAGCGCCTCTGTGCTCACCCACAATCGGAGGCATAATCCCTCTGGTTCTACATCTTGGGGCCGTGCCTCGATCAAATAACAAGGCTCATCTAACAGGTTGTCGATTTTTTCCACCGCAAAGCGCCAGCGGAGCGAAACCAAAGCCTGGGATCGATCGACTTCCGTGGCCAGCTGCAATCGCGGGACGTGAGCTTCTACTACCCAAGCTTGACCTACCTGCCAGCGGGGCTTAAACGAGCCAAGATCGGAAGCTTGAGAGGCCGCCACTTCCTGGGCAACTCCGTGCAAGGGGGCACCCAGCATCAAACCGTACAAAACCATCACAAGCTTGGGCCAACGATATTGCCACCTCATAGGTACATTCCCTGCCGACAGTCTACACCTTCAAATTTACTAACCGAAATGTGGGCCTACCCCGCGTGACTATTTAATCCCGTTGGCTCCTGGTGGCCAAATGAGATTCGATTTGTGCGCGAAGTTGCGGCTCAGTGACTCGAATGAGCAACTCCTGCCACATTGCCTCAGCCCATTCCGTCTGACCGAGCGCCTCATAACAAATCGCCAGGTTAATTCGTGCTGGAATCAAACTCGGGTCCACTCTCACAGCCGATGAGAAGTACTCCCTGGCTTTTTCAAATTCCCCTTGTTGAAAAGCCACCAGCCCTAAGCCGAGAAGGGCAAGGCTATTTTCCGATTCGAACTTAAGCACCTGGGCGAATAAGTTTCTCGCGCGCTCGAGGTGCCCATAACTGAGGCATAAATGGCCAAAATTCAGGAAGAAGCTTGTCTCGGTAGGATGATTCTTCAGGGCCTGCTCGTATTCTGCCACCAGTCTTCTCGCCACCGCGTCAACCGCAAAGCCCAAATCTTCCTGCTCCCGTGTGTCAACAGCAGCTGCAGATTGATCAGCCGGAGGAGTTTCGCCCCCTGACGTCCCCAACCCGTTTTTATCGGGCAACGGCAGTGGGGGCCTGAAGAAAGCTGATTTAATAAGGCACCTTCCGCGCAAATCGTAGCCGAAATCGAGGAGACTTCCAAACCGTTCGAGTGCCCGCTCAACTGTCAACCCTCTCTGAGCCTGAAAAGCAAGATTTTTCACACGAGCCGATTCCACACCCAGTGAAGACAGCCGGTCTTGAATTGAAAATACCTCGCGGAAGTTTCCATCCCCAAGCGATCCTTTTGCCAGACGATAGGCCGCCTCTTCTACCAAGTGACCAAGCTCGGGCGACAAGGCCCTGCCCGTTTTACCTGTGAACTGGACACCGATGTCGAGGACTTGCATGTACCTGCCGGACTCAAGTGCCGCGCGGGCCCTGGCTACAGGAATTGTTTCAGTGCGAAATCCCCATAACCAAACAGCCCCAGCGAGTAAACTCGCAGCAACAACAACCGGCGCCAAGCGCCGGACTAGCCGGAACCTTTCTTTTGCAATTTGGTATTTCGAACGTCTTGACGGCAAGATAACCCCACCCACTTGCACCAGCCACGCAAATTCCTCACGACACACCGGGCAAGTTAACAACTCGTAAAGAACTTTTGCTCGCTCCTCCGGGATTAGCAAATTCTGACTAAGACATCCCAAGAGGTTCTCGTCGTTTACAAAATGACCCTCTGCGTGCTCTCCGTCCAAGAAGAGTGCGAAGTCTTTAGCATCCTTGTTCGCGGAGGCAGCTGCCATCGTTTTAAGATGAGTGATTACCTCAGAATCCCCGCTCGGACTTGGCCGATTCATAACGGCAAGCTCCTTTTTTAATGATCATCCTCGACCTTTTTGCCCCTACCCAGCAACCGCTTAACCAAGCTATTTTTGAAGCGAGGTTTGAAATTCACGACACAATTCATTCCATCTTCGAGATACACTTGCGGCGGTCCACTTGCGGGAGGCAGCGTCGCCCAAGGCCAAGTTGATCAATTCCGCAATCACTTCGTTGGAAAGTATGCCATCCTGACGAAGCTTTATAATCACCCGATCCTCAAGCGATAATCTCAGATACTGCTGGGTAATTCGCTCCCCAGCTTCACGCCACGCTACCTCGTCATCAGGTGGTAGGTTCCGAGAAGCGGCGTTTGCCCCATTAGTTGATTTTGCGTTTTGCTTTTTCCCGCTGGGGTTCTGGCGTCTGATAAGGTCGCTCAGCGTCCGGGCGCAAACGGCCCGCAACCAAAAACTAAGTCCCGACAGACCTAAGAACTGTCGATATCTTAATCTCCCTTGATCGAAAAGCTTTATCCACACCTCGGAAACAAGATCGTCAGCCGTCACGTTTTGAGGAGGATACCCCCGTTTGTAATGAGCACTTAAGACTCGTCGCGCCAATGGGTCGAGGTAATGGGTCCGCAAAAGTTCTGCCGCCTCCGTGTAACGATATGCAGCCAGGACCAGAACCGCGATCTCGTCAACGAGGCTGTAGCTCTCCCATCCGCTTGGCGCCCTTTGATTATCGGTTAGCTGACCGACATACTCTTGGAACTTTGGGGGACGATCGGTTACATTCGCCATTGACAGCACCCTTAACTAATTAAAGCTACCGGCGAGCACGCTCCTCGAGAGCGCGCTTAATTCGCTCGATTATTTCGGCGGTTGCAGACACCGCTCTCGACTGCTGCGGACTTTGCCCGGCTGCTTGCTGGAGCTTTTCAAACCAATCGTCGGACTGCAGCAGGCTCCTCACGTCTGGCGGTAAACAGCGAGATGACAGCAACAAATTTCTAATCAAAATCAACTTCTCCAAGTCGTTTGGCTCGCATCCCTCCCCTTCCCGTGGCGCTGCAATCTCTTCTGTACTTCCGAGCGGAGCTTGGGGATTTGGGAGCATCTCGTGCCCTCCACCCTTAAGATATGACGGGGAGACCGGGCCTCCCTTGCGCAAAAATTCACCACCTAGCGTCAAATGTCAGAAACACCCCGAATTGACCGCGGTCCCAACATAATAAAGCCAGAAATTCCTGTACGTATGTAAAATTCCTGCACATATATGGTTAACTAAGTGATCTCTCACAAATTACGAGTGAATAAAACCGTTCTTCGATAGCCACATCCTCCGCGAACGCACAGCTCTCCCGCTGGAAGCCGGACCGCGAACTTCCAACGAATCAGCCGGGAGTGACATTTGTGAGGTTCTTTGCCGCAAAGCTCTCAACTGGCAGGTTGCGGGACCTAAAAGGACCAAAATCGTTAGAACCAAGTTGACCAGCGACGAGAAGGTCCTCGTATCCAAGCCCCCCCATGCTCAGTTGTCTAATAAATTTTTCCCCCTACAGTGGGGTTCAAATACCTAGTCTAATCAGCGTTCGGTAAGAAAACAACAGGGTAGGAAATTTTGCGGATTCGCGAGAGTGACCCTACAAAGAGCTGGCAACATAAAAAGTGGTTAAGCTCACCTGGCCCTGTAGTGATGAATGATTAAGCCCCACCACACGAGCCGAATTTGTTAATCTCAACAGCTCCAATGTCCCGGACCGTGGGAATTCCGCACCGCTGGGGCGTCTCACCGTTGGAGAGGTATTTGTTTGTTAAACACTCCTTCAGGGACTAGGTCCCACAAATAAGGACGCTCGCGGGGCGAGATTTTGCGCAAAATTGTAGAGGAGCAACTGAACGCGTTGTTTGCTTGGAAGTTTGATGCCTAGGCTCCTCCCACTACTTTTTTCGCGAAGCTTCCCTTTCGCTTCCTTCAAGGCCCGGGGCGGGCTGCGGGCCGAAAAGAAACCCCCGGAGATCCTTGTCACCCGTCAAGAATCCCCCCGACTCTCCCGCCCTCATCCGAACCCTCGAATGACTTGACCATTTCAAAAAGCGGGCTTTCACGAAACCAATCTCGCGAATTTCCGCAGATTGCTGCCAACGCCAACGACTGGGTACCGGCGAGCCAAAATCAAAGCCGACTTTTTCAATCGATTTTTACCTACGGGGCTAATCCACCGGATTTTCTAGAAAACTTAGGCAAGCCTGTATGAATTGCCGCGTCTTATCTTAGCGGAGCAACGTTGCGGCGAATGGCACGATCGGCCCTTGCCTAAAGTTAAGGATCTAATACACGCACCATACCTATCACACTTGTAGAGGAGTTTGCCATGATGCGGCTAGTTTCGACGGTACTTGGCATTGGCATTGTGACCGCTGCCGTGAGTGGGCTTATTTACGGGTACTTTCCGGGACTTCGTGTGCCCATCGAGCGGTTTATCACGGAGAGGGTCGGGTGGACCGAGGAAGCTCGGCAGCAGGATCCGGTCGGCTACCTCACCTTTGTGATGCGACGACTGGAAAAAGACTTAGCTGATCTGACTGCTGCCCGAAAAGAGCTTCTGTCCCAGATTGCGCACATATCCCGAAAGATTCATGAGCAGGAAGCCTTCTTCTACCATGCCCAGCGACTTGCCCATATGTTTCGATCGGAGTACCAGTTGGCCCAACGGTCCAATAACTTTCCGATGGTCGTTCACGGCGCCACCTATTCGGCTGAGGAGGCCACACATCAAATTGCCTTGCTATTAGCGGAGGCCGCGGGCTACCGCGAGTCTGTGGACCGGCTGCGAGGGGTGCGGGAAGAAGCCGAACGCCAGCTGCAAACAATCACGGTCCGGCTGAATCGCACCGAAGCAGAAATTGCGGCTTTGAGTGCGGAGCGACAAATATGCCAAGTTCGGGAAATCGTCAATAGACAGGGGGAACTCCTAGCTCGTGTTCAATCGCTTTTTGACGACAACAAAAAGATACTGATGAGTCATCCTGTGCGGACTGTACGCGAATTGCTCGCCGCGGCTGAATCCCACCCCAAGCCCCAAACCCCATGGGAGGATGTGGAAGCCTTCCTAGCGGGGACCTCTGAAGAACAAGCCCAGGTAGGTGACACCACTTCGGCCGGGGCGGTGCTTCCCACCGAGAGAAACGCCCCCGCGTTAGAGCAAACATCATCAGAGGCCGAACGTGTCCAGGCCCGCGACGCCCACGCAAACACAGGTAATGATAATGTCCCGGCCGAAGGGGAAAACCCACCTCAGGACCAGCCTGATACGCCACATCCCGGCACCCCGCAACCGGGAGCTGCACTAGATCGACCATCATCCCAAATCTGTCCACCATCCGCACCGGACGAGAGCTCAGCTGATGTCCCGATCACTCCGACGCCGGTGCCTGATATTGGTGACCAAGATGTCGTCCTCGAGGAATTCACAGATCACTGCCCAACAGGCTATCAAACTCCTGATTCCTCTGACCTAAATTCGCCGGAACCAAACGCAGCCGTCCACGTCCCACCTGTATCCTCGAGACGTGATTTTCCCCGCCACGAGGAGCCGGCAGTGGCTCCAAACCCGCAAGTCCATATCCAGGCCTCAAGCAGCTCGGCTCACCAGCCGACAACTACCCAGGCAGAACTACAGCGAAGAGGTGCCGACTCCAAACCTCACGGAAAAAGGCAGCCGGTTCGTCCAAAAGTAAGTCAAGCCCAATTCTAGACGCCGTCGCATTCCTCACCTAGGTTCCGTGGTTTGCGGCCATGCTCGGTTGGGAAGCGAGATAGTCCCGCGGAGCTTATTGCGTAGAGGAAGCTGCTTTGCTTGATTGATCCCCCAAACGCGGGACGAAATGCCCTTCATTGATCACTCCCTGGGACGTTAGTCCCCGCAGGCCAACAGCTAGATTTGTCGGCGTAGCTCCTCTATCTCCTCAAGTGTATACAGCCGACCACGATTGCATCCGGGACAACGCGCTGCCGCTTCCTCCCACGCTCGTCGACTGATCAAATTGGATGACCAAAAAGGCCACGTCCGACACTGCCGAGGACGAACCGGATAGATTCGGCACAAGCGGCTTTCGGGATCCAAAAAGATGCAGTCCCCACCTGAAAGCTCGATCAAACTCAACTGCCCGTCTATCAACCGCAAGTAGCGGGTAAAAAATTGGTGCGGACTCAAGCGGAGAAAATCTGCAATTTGGTACGCCTCCGCCGGATCTAGCCACACGTAGCCGGGCGGGCCCGAACAACATCGTCCACAGGCCTGACACTCAAAGTGCAAGCCTTCGGCATACCATACCGGTTTACTACGAGCGCGTTGTCGACGAGTCGGCATAAAGCATTCCCGATTTAAGCTAGAAGTCTCCCACCAATAAAATTGGCCTCTCCGGCCCTCACAGCCGGAGGGAAGATCCTATCCGCACAGTCGTGGCGCTCAGCCACCGACACGATGCATTGGCAGCGGCAAAACAGGAAAACCATTCTCCCCAATCGGTCGCTGAAACCATTTGGTCGCCGTGGCAGCCACAAAAACAGCGCGAATCTCCTCGTCCGAAGCACCCGCACGAAGCAAGCTGCGGAGGTCCCACTCCTTGGTAGCAAACAAACAATTTCGCAGTTTCCCATCTGCAGACAGTCGCAGGCGATCACACCGATGGCAAAAGGGAGTTGTGACAGCGGCAATCACTCCCACCTCCCCAACGCCGTCCGGCAAGCGATAGAGGCTCACATGAGGATGTGCCGGATCCGTATCGCACGGAGTCAAAAGCCCGTAAAAGCCTTCAAGAATACGCACGACCGCGTTAGCAGGGAGCGGCTGGAGACCTTCGACTTCCGAGGAAGCGCGGGACCGCATAAGTTCTATAAAACGGATCGGAATCCTACGACTTCTGGCAAACTCGGTCAAAGGAACTATTTCGTCCTCGGTGAAATTCCTAATTGCCAAGGCATTAAGCTTGAGCTCTTGAAAATTGGCGTTTAAAGCCGCCTCAATGCCAGCAAGCACCGTGTAAATGTTTCCTCCCGTCAGGTGAGTATATTTCTCGGGCGATAAACAATCCAAGCTGATATTCACCCGCTGCACTCCTGCCGCCCGCAGCTCCTGAGCAAAGCACGCTAACATCGTCCCATTTGTAGTAAGCGCGACATCGGCAACATCTTTGATTTCCCGGACCCGTGCCACCAACTCTGGCAGTTTCTTCCGCAAGAGGGGTTCCCCGCCCGTAAAACGAATGCGCCGCACACCCAGACTTGCTGCCACGCGGATTACCCGAATCAGCTCTTCGAAGCTCAGCACGGCATCGCGCGGTTGAAAAACCATGGGCCGCCAGCCGGTGCAATAAAGGCACCGCAGGTTGCAGCGATCGGTCACAGAGACCCGCAATTGGTTATGGACTCGCCCCCAGGCGTCCACGAGCACTGCCGGCCGGGTCATCCCTTTGGCTCCTCCGAAGCCATTTCACACCCTGGATCAACCCACCTCGCCGAACCTTCCTGGTAATGTTCTTTCTTCCAAATAGGCACCACTCTTTTCAATTGATCGATCAACCATTCGACGGCATCAAATGCCGCCCGACGGTGCGGAGCCGAAGCGGCAGCTACAACAATAACCTCTCCCACTTCCAATCTTCCCAGTCTATGTACGAGACCACAACGAACAAGCTGAAACCGCTCTTTAGCTTGAAGTGCCAGCAAATCCAGTTGATGCCTAGCCATCTCCGGTGCTGCCTCGAACTCAAGGGACGACACCGCTCTGCCTTCGGAAAGGTCTCTTACGGTACCAACAAAAATCACAACGGCTCCAGCGGAAGGATCTCGCACTGCTTCCAGCACTGAGAGAACGTCGATAGGAGCTTCTTGGACTCCAGTCACCGTACCCTCCTTTCCCAAAAATTCGGCGATTCCCATCATCGCTCCACGTGTCGGGAACTCTCCCAGCAAGCACGCTGGCGACGAATAAACTTTAAGGCATAAACAAGTAGAAGGGCTCGCAACCAAAGCTACTGGCAAATCTTCTCTCATCCCCCACTTGCCGGCGGGAAGCAAAGGAGTTCTCTGTCCGCAAAGAACCTGTGGTCAGAACCAAGATACTGATTGTCTGCGGCAAAAAGCATTCGCGGCATCCACGGCTTGAGCGCGGGGAATCGCTCGGTAAGCGTCCTCTTGATGAACTCCAGAGAGCAACCTGCCGGCACTGCCAACTCCACGAAGTTGGCGCCCACTAGCTCCCTTCCCATGGCAAACAGACGAACCGTTACTCGAACGTGAGCCGTGCTGACGGCAGAACCTATTTCACCGTTCACTCCGGAAAAATTCGTACTGTGGTTGTCGGTCATTAAGTTGCGCTCCTCGGCCCTCAAAAAGCTTTTTCGGACACCACTGCCTTTCATGCCAGATGCAGTTGGGCGCTTTCGCCGATGGCCAGTCTGTCTCCATTCATCCCAGGTCGCGCAGGCCGCCTTGTGGGGGGCATCATCTGATCGAGGAGCCCTCACGTACCGGCCGCGTCCTATGCCGACGGAATAAGCTTTCCAATTCCACGAATCCGTAGGCACAGGCTAGAAGCTCGATAGGGTGGAAGACCACCTTGCCGGCCCCTTGCTCCAGCTGAATTTTACAAGCACTACACTCTGTAACACCGGCCTGAAATTGCGGTTCACGAAGCACTGCAATCAACGGAAAACCACCTCGCAGACTCGCGCGGTAATTGCTACTCTTTAACCCAAATACTCCTGCCATGCCCGAGCACATATCCGGCAACGGCACCACCTGGAGCCCAGGAATGAGCCGCAGCAAACTTTCCCCGGGCCGACCAATTCCCAAGGCTTTCGATCGACACGGCTGGTGGTAGCCGACTGTCAACGGTATCGGCCGAAAATCAAGTTGGAGCTTGCCTTGTTGATGAAGCCCCCAAAGAAACTCACAGGCCTCCGCGACATGCTCAGCCACAAGCCGAACATCGGCGGATCCATCAATTTGCGGATATTCGCGTTTTAAAGCCACGACGGCCGCCGGCTCGGTACAGACAACTTCATACCCCGAACGAACGGCATTGGCCAAAACACGAGTGTTACGGCGGACCACCCTGCGGACGACGTCCAAAGCGCCCGAAGTAATGGCCGGAACCCCAGCATGCCGTTGCTTTTCCGGCACAAAGAACGCCACATTGTTATGTTCCAAGATCCTTAAGAAAAGTTCACCCAGCTCGGGGGCAAAAAAGCTGACATAAAGATCCGCAAAGTACGCAACCCGTGGGCCGCGCTGTTTTCTTGGGCGCGTCCATCCCCACCGTGCTGCCCGATGCATGAACGATTCCGTCGCAACATTGGGAAGCCGGCGCCCTTGGGCAATCCCCCACATCCGTTCCATGAGCCAGCGGGTCCACCGCGTGCGCAAGGCCCAATTGGCAAGGCGTGGCACCTTAAGAGCCCACCGCGCAATCAGATCCAAGTGAGCCAGTATCCAATCCGAAAACAAAAGCCCCGCAGCCGCCGCATGCTGCCCTTTCATTTCCAGCACCAGCCTAGGGATGTCCACCGCAGCGGGACACTCAATCGTACACATATGACACTGAACGCACAGGTCGGCAATCTCCCGAAACCTGGGCGAGGCCACCGCGCGAAGGGATCCCCCGCTCCCAAGCGTGGTTAGGAGCATGTTAACCTTGGCTCGCGGTGATGCTTCCTCTGCGGGAAAAAAACGATAAACAGGGCACATCCGCCCCTGGGCAAACTGATGGCGGCACCCGCCGCAGGCAAAACAGGCAGTAGCCGCAGAGTGCAAAGGCTGGAGAATATCAACAAGATGGGAGAATTGCGGCCTTGTCGCCCATCTACCGGTTGGGCTCGGTGCTTCATGCTTCTGGCCTGAAGCTTTGGCCGACAAAATGCTGCGGATTTCCCGAAGGGCCCCGCCTCCGCGGATGACCTCCCGCAACTCATCGACAGACCACTCGGCAACAATCTTACCAGGGTTAAGAATGCCGAGAGGGTCAAAAGTAGTCTTAATTCCCTGAAATACCCGCGCCAGATGCGGAAATTGTCGCGACAAATAGGGGCTTCGCACTAACCCCCAACCTCCGCCAGCAGTAATCGAGCCTCCCAGCCGCAAGACCAGATCGAAGATGGCCTCGCCAGCACTAAGTAAAGCTTCCCGTTGACGCACGTCGCTCAGATCAACAATTGGCCGAATGGTGACTCGCCCATCTCCCCCCGAACAAAATATTGTGGCCGTCAATTCCGCGTGGCGAAGACACCGATAGGTCTCACTCAAAAACTCTGGGAGCTTTGCTTCCGGGACTGCAACATCGTCCACGAAAGGCACAGGCCGGCCACCGCGGCTACGGTACAACGGTGCCGGCACCGGTTGGAGAAGCTGGGCGAAAAGCTGCCGGTCCCACGACTCCAAGGCCCAAACTCCCGGCCCCAGCGTCTTAGCCTTGCTTTGCACTGCCACTCGCAAAGCGTCCACCACTTGGCGGAGCTGTCTACTGTCCGAGCCTTCAATCTCCACCACCATTGCGGCCTGGGCTTCGCGAGGAACTACGGCCGCCAAGCGCGGCTCAAATTCCCGGCATAACGACAGATGACGGTGATCGACGACCACACACGCCAACGGTTCTACCACGCCGGTCGATGGCAGTGCCCGGAGGGCTTCCTCCAAGCTCTCGAAGAAAAACACCACTAGGCCCTGAGCTTGCGGTTGCTCCGGAGGAGCAAGCTCTACCTCAACAATCACGCCTAACGTGCCCTCCGCTCCAAGGAAAAGCTGAGCCGGATTCAGCAACAGGTCGGAGTCGACCATCCCAACTTCGTTTGAGGTCTCGTTGGATCCCGGGCCGGAGGCGGACTGGTGGTGCCCGTACGGCTGCTTCCCGGAGACGCCCGCCTGCCCGGTAGGTTGCGGCCAAAGAGCTTCATCCCCCAGACCCAGCGCACCAGGCTGGTAGCAAAACATTCGTTGCTTGGTTACTTCTCGGCCTTCTTCCTGAAAAAGAACCTTCGCCAGTCGATAGCCGGTTGTTCGGCGCAAGGGTGTGGCCTGTTCCTCAGCGATTTCCGCGGCGTGCTGCCGTAGCATGTGCTTTAGCCGCGTCCACCACTCCGAATGACCTCGGCCAACACAAACCGCCTCGAATACGGAGGTTGGTTGATTGGGAACTTCCACCACTGAGCCATCTGCCAGCACCAGCTGGAGCGATACCACATACCGACCAATATCACCGTAACGCAGGCGATAAGGGGAAAAAGCTGCCCGGGATAGTAATCCTCCGATAGTGCTAACCGCACCGCTGGGGGTATCCCAAGGAAAATAACGGTTGGCCCGGCGCAAGGCCTGGTTCAATCGCTCCAAAGTCACACCCGCAGCAACGCGAACGGTTCCGGCTCGCGTAGTAGTAACCTGCCGGAAAAATCGTGACATATCGAGCACGATACCCGGCCCAATGGCTCCCCCAACACAACCCGTACCTGTCCCGCGCGGGATGATGGGAATCCTCCGCTCCGCTGCGTAATGAACGCAGGCTCCAACATCTCGCACTCGGAGGGGTCGAACCACAGCCAAGGGATCGACGGCCAGAATACTCCCGTCCGACGCATAAAGCCCACAAAATAGTGGATCACAGCGAACTTCGCCGGCCACCAGCCCGCGAAGATCATCCAGGAGACGAGCTCGCTCCGCGTCCAGGTCCCACATCTGCACACCTTCGGCCGCAAGCCATTTCTCTCTCGAGCCAACCCTCGCTTCTCCTAATTTACCCAGCCGGAAGGAGGCTTAATACCTTTCGGTTTAGATTTAGGAGGGATTGGGTTTAGGAGAGCTTCGGGGAGAAACCGGAGGATCTTCAAAGAAATCACCACTCAGCAAATCCTTGGCGGACTGGGGAATCGACTGCTTTGACATAGCCCACCTGCGTAACTTTCCCCACGCTCATACTTCAAAGCTGAAGCCTCATCCCAGCAGCGGCACATCCAGGGAAACTAACCAGCTTACCCTCGCTTCGAGCGACAAATCGTAACCGACGGTTCCCAAAAAGGCAGCTCTACCTTTTCCCACCTAGATTTTCCGCTGGCCGAGAATAAGCGAAAGGACTTCGGCACGTGTTGAAAGGTTATCCCGGAACACACCCCGCATCGCGGATGTGATACAGATCGAATCCGGCTTTTTTACACCCCGAATAGTCATACACGTGTGGATGGCTTCGACGACGACGCCCACACCTTTGGCTTCAAGATGTTCCACCAAAAGGTCAGCAAGGGTTTCCGTCATCCGCTCCTGCACCTGCGGTCTGCGTGCCACCACATCCACCACCCGGGCCAACTTACTTAACCCAACCACTCGCCCGTTGGGAAGGTAGGCAATGTGGGCCTTGCCCATAAACGGCAACAGATGATGTTCACACATGCTACAAAATGTGATGTCCCGTACGAGGACGATCTCGTCATACGATTCGTTAAAAAACTTACGAAGCTGAATCCCAGGGTCTTCGTGTAGCCCGCTAAAAAGTTCTGCATACATTCGCGCCACTCGACGGGGAGTTTCCCGAAGACCCTCCCGATCGGGATCCTCCCCGATGGCTATCAGAATTTCCCGCACGGCCTGGACGATACGAGCCTGGTCAACCATATGCCCCTGCGGCTGAGGAAGCTGTTCGGTACCTTCTTCGGCCGGCTCAAACTTCGGGGGAATCCCTCGCACTACATCAGCAGGATATTGCCGAGACCAATCCCGATTCATGGCATAAACATTTCACTTAATAGGGCCGAGGGGTACAGCCAAATTTTTCCGTTAATCGCGCCCCACCATATGAACCACGCGTGAAAGGCAAAGACCCTGGATAATTATAGCCTGGGGCTGTCGTAAATCCTTATCGCCTGGAGGTGTGGTAAAACCCCGCGGGAGCCATAAACTAGGTTACGTAGGTGTTGCAACAATTTGCACTTTAACGCCGCCATTCCGGCCCATAATTCGCCTTCTTGTCCGACAATATTTCCCGAGGTTCCGAACCGAAAGGTGTTTTCTACAGCTAAAATGTCCTCCAGCATTTTCCGGCCAATACCGCAACTGCGAGGCCTACCGGTATGGGACCAACGTTGTGTCGGCTTCACACACGTCCTGCCATGTGGCCAGGCCTACTCGTGCATGGGACCTACGCTCTTTTGGAAAAAAACCCGTTTTTCATCAGGCCAGGCCTACACCTGTAAAAGACCGACTGCGAAACTAAGTCATTCCGGCCCAAGAATTCAGAACTAGCGACACAGCGAACTGACCGTTGAAGAGATAGAAGCCGGAAAATCCGTCCCTACTGCCCGTTTTATTTCGCCGAGTTGCCCCCTCGGGGTGCCACCGACCTTGGAGTCCAGAAACGCTTTCAGAAACTTTTTCGGATATTTATTTGGCGGCTCCAAACTGCGGAAAAAAAGTTCGCTCGAGACTTTGATAGGAGGGGTATGCTCACATGATCTTGTCCGGGGAGGAAATCAAAGCCAATTTGGGAACCAAGATTATTATCGAGCCATTCGACGAGCGCCGGCTCAATCCCAACAGCTATAACTTAACACTGCACAACGAGTTACTAGTGTACGAGGAAGAAATCCTCGATATGCGGAAGCCGGCAAAAACCCGACGCCTAATAATCCCGGACGATGGGCTAGTGCTCGAACCCTTTCGCCTGTACCTCGGTCGAACCGTAGAAAGAACAGAAACTCATGGGTTTGTTCCCATGATTGAGGGCCGATCATCGATCGGCCGGCTTGGCTTGTTCGTGCATGTAACGGCTGGATTCGGTGATGTGGGATTCTGTGGTTTTTGGACGCTTGAAATGTTTGCCATCCATCCGGTGAAGATCTACCCTGGAGTAGGCATTTGCCAGATCTTTTACCATGACATTAGAGGAGCTTATAAAGAATATTCTAGCAATAAATACCAAAATAATACTGACATTCAACCAAGCTTGCTCTACAAAGAATTAGCGTTGGGGGAGGGACAATAGTCGCTCACACAACTGATCAGGAAAACTCCAAAGGAACGTTCCTGCAAGTCGGAAAGCTCTTTCCGAAACTGTGCGTGACAACTTCTTGCCGTGAATTTCTCAGCCTAAAGCTAGCCTGGGTGTTACTCAACGGTTGTCACGGAGAGCAAAGATCAGAGCGAGCTAAGGGATGTGATCCGCTCCGACGGACCGGCTCCGTTTTATCCCGGCCCCCCAGATCGCGGAAGGCCGAGTTCGAAAAAGATAATAGGATAACTCCACATTGAGCAGAACCGAAGGCAGTGTCCACCTCTCCACCTCAGCCGCTGTTACTAAATCGCTATAGTAAGTATCACTAGTAATTTGCACTCCCGACAGGTCAGGAGTTTTAGAGATCCGATCGCATCGAAATGTTTTATCGAAATGTTTTGGTTCGTACGTTTAGCGAGAGGCTAGCTTGAACGGAAAATCAGTCCACGTCGCGATACTCAAACCGCCACTATAAATCAGTTAGCTTGGGCCTTCCCGCTCGTAGCAACAGGGGGCCTAAAATCACCTACAGATGCCTTTGGGAATGGGTTTCATGGCCAAAGGTCTGCCTATCTCCCACCTTTTTGTTGATTTTTTAGCCCCCGGCGACGAACTTACGTTTCGTGGCCCCAAAGTTGTGTATGGGCAAACGTGAGATTCATCTTCGATGGCCTTGAGAACCAATCTCCCAGTCCCATATTTCCCATTCCCAAATAGTGATGCCACCTGATCTGCAGGGGTACTTTCCATCGTTTGAGGGACCATAATTGTGCTTCATCTCCAGACCGTTCACCCCGCAGGTTACACCACAGTTTGGGGGGGAAGTTGCCCAAAGGTCAGAAGCCGATTTTGCTGCCGTCAGCGGCTCAAAAATCAAAGCAATGGTCTCCCAGCTACAGTTTCCTTAGAAAAAGAACTGCGATATTTCTTATCCAGCGAAAACTTTAATTCCATACAGTTTCCCACGATTACGAGCCTCGGCAATCAAATCGGTGCAACCTTGGAGAGTTGGCTTAGGTCCGACTTGAAGCAAAACAGGGCGCAGGTTACCCTAAAACCAAACTTTTGGAGAGATTGGCCAAAAAAAGACGACAAAAATTATAACAATCGTGCACTCTGCAAAATAATCGAATTCCTCGCAGCGAATGTGATATTTCCGCCTCCTGGTTGAATGAAAAGTTCGACGAAGTTGGGCGCGCCAAGCCTTAATTACCGCCGTTCCGAATCAACGGTCCTTGGGCATCCGTTCGGCTGGAGCAACAGCTGGGCAACTCCGCTCTCGCCGTTAGGGGAAATCTGATGCGGCACCGTGTAAACAGGGTTGGCAGCCCAATCCCCCGGAAGCGGAGCAAGACGTTTGAATCTGAAACTTCGGTCAACTATGAAGTTGAAGTTGCCGAGTGAGTTGGAAATCGACATCGACCCCGGGTTCGGAAGAAATCTATGAGTTTGGGACAGGAGTCGACACCGAATCGAGTGGCCGACCGGGCGGTCGGGCTAAAGCCGTCACGCGTGGGAAGTCTAACAGGCGTGCAAATTGTGGCCGTCGGAAGCAGTGTGCCGGCCCAGCCAATTCGCAATGAGGACCTTGCTAACCTCGGCTATGATGCGGACTGGATCTTGCAAAGGACCGGCATTTTGGAGAGACGTCATGCGCCGGCTTCCATCGCCACGAGCGATTTGGCCGTTGAGGCAGCCGTCCAGTGCCTTTCGCGAGCGGAAGTCCCCCCCGAGGAAGTAGATTTAGTCATCGTGGGAACTTATACGCCCGACTACTTGTTACCCTCCACGGCCTGCTTAGTCCAGGACCGTCTAGGAGTGACCGCACCGGCAATGGACCTCCAAGCAGCTTGTGCTAGCTTCGTTTACGCCCTTGTAACCGGCATACACTTTGTGGCGGGTGGTTGCCACAAAAGAGTCTTAGTAATCGGAGCCGACTGCAATTCCCGCGTAGTCGACCCGAAGGACGTCCAGACCTACCCTCTTTTCGGCGACGCGGCTGGTGCCGTGCTTCTGGCCCCAGGGAGCAGGGATCAGGGGTTACTAGCTTATGCTTTGGGGGCCGACGGCTCTGGAGCCGACCTGCTTTACCGCAAAATTGGCGGAACCCGATATCCTTTTGGTCCGGAGGCTTCCCAAAATGGCTCGTTTTACCTAAAGATGGAGGGCCGCCCTGTCTTTAAATGGGCTGTCCGCCTCCAGTCCCAAACGATCGCGGAGGTGCTTCGGGTCGCCCGCGTGGGACTTGAAGAGATTGATCTCTTCGTCTTTCATCAAGCCAACATGCGAATCATTCAATCTGCCGTGGAGAGCCTCCGAATCGACCCAGGCAAAGTTTTTAACAACGTCGACCGATATGGGAACACCTCCTCCGCCAGTATTCCACTGGCACTCGATGAAGCAATCCAGCAAGGGCGCATCAAGCGCGGGGATCTTTTGCTGCTTAGCGGTTTCGGCGCCGGATTGGCCTGGGGAACTGTTTTACTGCGATGGTAGCCTCATACGCGTTGCGGGCGAAGTTGTCCCTGGCTAGTGGAAAGTTTTAGAATCGCTCCAGCCCTCGCCGATCAGGTTGACCCCAGGAACATCCTCGCTAGTGAGGCTCACTTGGGAAGGCCTTTCCCGAAAATACATCAACAAGGTTCACAACCTATGCGTTGGCGAGGGCAAATTTCATCCACAGTTACTTTCGAGACTTAAAGGTGACCAAAGACCAAAGAATTCGGCATGAAGGTACGCAATGGCAGAAAGCGTCTCACAGCTTCTCTGACCCCGAAAGGCTCGTGTGGATTGTCCTTGGCAACTAAACGAAAGCCACGCCAACCGAACTTATTTCCCCAGTCAGATGGCCCGCCTGCGGACTTTTTTAAAGATATCCCAACCGGCCAATTGAGCCTCAGAGCGCGTTAATTAAAAACCGCCGAGAAAAACACACGTGCTTAAAAATGTGGTAACAGCACGCTTTGAAAGTTCTTGCACCAGCCTTCCCATCGCCTCCGGTCCTCTGGCATCTTGTCCCTGCCCGCCCCTAAAAAGCTTGACGATGGCTTCATCGATCACCTAGACTTTTGGTTGGGTAAAGATCTCCCCAGCCTGGTTAGCCAGAGCGGGCATGGTTCGCTGTGCGTCAGAATCTGGAGCACGGCATATATCATCGACAAATTGACAATCAAACTGAACATCGACACGGTGGCATGGACCGGTCGATTTTCATCATTTCGTTAGGTGGACGAGCTGGTCCGGCGTCTTCCGGCAGCAAATACTCACCGATGACGTGCTTGCTTCGGAGGCTGACAGCCGGGGGATAAAAGCTCCTCGGCGCGGGCTTTTTGATCTTACGTGGAAATTCACCGAGCCGGGGATTGGTGGACTACGAGGCTTTCCGGAAGGAATGGAGCGTTTTTCAAACTTGACGAGGACTCGTCACCACCTTGGAGGAAAATTTTAAAGGTTGCGAACCGTAGTAACAGAATTCGGGGGTGTTTCGGTGCCTTGCACGTGCGTTATTGGACTTCAATGGGGGGACGAGGCTAAGGGCAAAATTGTCGATCTCCTGACCGACCAGCATGAAATTGTGGTTCGCTACCAGGGGGGACCAAACGCAGGGCATACAGTGGTTTTCGGCAATCAAACTTTCAAGCTCTCGCTTGTGCCGAGCGGCATCTTTCGCCCGCATGTCCAGTGCGTCATCGCTAATGGAGTGGTGATTCACCCAGGTGTCCTCCTCCAAGAGATTAATTCGCTTCGACAGCGGGGCATCGAAGTTGGCTCGAATCTCCTCATCAGCGACCGCGCTCATGTGATTTTCCCTTGGCACATTGAGGAAGATCGATTGCTTAACGCCGTCTTCGGTGGGGAAGCGATCGGGACCACCCTCCGCGGGATAGGCCCGTGTTACAAAGATAAGGCTGGCCGTTCGCTCGCCATCCGCTTGGGGGATTTGTATCGCCCGGGGTTACGAGAGCGAATCGAACAGGTGGCGAAGACGAAGTCACTCATGCTTGCCGGTCTTAATGGTCAGGTCGAATTCGACCCTAAGAGTATTTGGCAGGAATACTCGGCCTATGCAGAGCAGTTGCGTCCCTTTGTCACCGATACAACTAAGTTCTTGCTTGAGGCAGCCGAAAACGGGCGGTCAATATTGTTCGAAGGCGCCCAAGGCTCACTGCTGGATATTGACCACGGCACATTCCCCTACGTGACAAGCAGCAACAGCTCCGGATTGGGGGTTACCGCCGGCTCCGGTGTGCCCCCAAAATATATTTCCAAGGTAATCGGAGTAATCAAGGCGTATACCACGCGTGTCGGCGGGGGTCCTTTTCCTACCGAATTAACTGACGAAATTGGTCAACACATCCGCGAGCGAGGGAACGAGTACGGAACGGTTACCCGGCGTCCCCGCCGATGTGGTTGGTTCGATGCAGTCGCAACACGATATTCGGCAAGGCTTAGCGGTGTGGACGAACTTGCGGTAATGCTCCTGGATGTTCTCAGCGAACTGCCCCAGCTGCGGATTTGCCGCGCCTACGAGCTAGACGGACATCAAATGACGGATTTTCCCAGTCACACCGACGATCTCCGCAGGGTTCATCCCATCTATGATGTTTTGCCCGGGTGGCAACAAGAAATCCGAAATATTCGGTCTTTCGGCGATTTGCCACGGAATGCACAAGCTTATTTACGGCGAATCTGTGAATTGTTAGGCAGACCGATCTCTATCGTCTCCGTGGGGCCTGACCGCTTGGATACGGTCGTTGTGCATGAGGGCCTTGGCTCCTGAGCACCTTGTGCCTCGGGATAACTTGCCCAAAAATCGATCCACATGACCCGAGTTACTTATGCACCATCTCACAAAGAAGAGCCAACACTGCGTCAATCCCAGCAGCAGAAAATTTTTAACGCGGCAAGTTAAAGTTCTAAACGACATAGGAAATCGCCACGCGGAGTTAAATTTCTTCAGATCGAGATTACCAGTCGTTTTGAGGGGAACGGGCATCAGCCCCTAGCCGATGAATACGAAAGCACCACAAGAAGCCACTGTGCGCGAGCTTTGTGTTTCGCGGGAGGATCTTGGTTTACCCCCCGAGAAACTGCCTCGTCATATCGCCATCATCATGGACGGCAACGGGCGTTGGGCGGCTCAGCGAGGTTTACCGCGGATTGAGGGCCATCGCCGCGGTGTGCGCGTTGTCGAAGAAGTGGTTCGCGCCTGTGTCCGATGGGGCATACCTTATCTGACCCTTTACTGTTTGTCGAGTGAGAATTGGAAGCGGCCCCCTTCGGAGCTTTCCGCGTTGATGGAGCTCCTCGGGCAATTTATGGTGGAATCCCGGCGGCATATCCTCCAGCAGAGAATCCGCCTGCGCATCTTGGGCCGTCGCGAAGGTATCCCCGAACATGTTCTCCGGGAAATGGACAAGACGGTCAGCCTTTCGGCAAATAACGACGGGCTTTCCTTATCGCTTGCGATAAACTACGGTGGACGAGCGGAGCTTGTCGACGCGGTCCGGGCAATCGTGCACAAGGCCATTGCCGGACACATCCGCGAAGAGGATATTACCGACGAAGTTATCGCTTCCCATCTTTACACCAGCGGCTTACCGGACCCGGATCTCCTTATCCGTACAGCTGGGGAAATGCGAGTGAGCAATTTTCTATTGTGGCAGATCAGCTACGCCGAATTGTGGGTCACGTCCGACTTTTGGCCCGACTTTAGCGAACTCCACTTACGCGAAGCCATCTGCGACTATGCCCGACGCACACGCCGATTTGGAGGGCTTTAAGATCGGAGCTCGTTAAGATCGGAGCTCGTTGCTGAGCCGGCAACCCTGAACTCCGGCCGATGCTTCCCGCGCCCACACTCCCGCACATCCAAAACGCACCCCCGAATTTCCCTCCTTTGTGGGGGCCCAATGGCCACCGAACCTACAAACTATCCTCACTCGGCCGGACCTCAAATCGGTTGAGTTTCATTCCTCTTAAATTCAGCCGTAGAATTCGTACCTCCCGAGAGCAACCCCCACAAAAACTGAAACACCGGGTAGTCTGAGCTTGTCACCAGAACTTAACCCCGGCACAGGCAATCTCAAACGGCTTAAGAGTTTGACTCCACCGGTGACACCCTTCCTCAAGTCCTGGGGCATACTCGGAACAAAGACCCGTACATAGCTCATGCCCTGAGAAAATGGACCAATTAAGTGGTTAAGAACTTGCGCGCCACGTTTTTTTCTCCAAGTTTCTTAGTCACCCGATCCGTCCACCAGGCGAACATATTCCAGCCTCAAACCACGGTTACACTGCCCAAAATGCCGGCGCTAAACCCCTCACTGCCGACTTCTCCCTCAAATGTGCCAATTGCTTAAAGTTCTCAAAAAACCGCTGCGGGGCAGAAACAGCCACAAGAAAGCTGGATCATCTGAAACTAAGCCGCAGGTACTTCCAAACGGGCTGTTTTTGCCCGAACGTCCCGCCGCGCAGATTTTTAATAGGAATATGGGGAGAAAATCTGATTTTCTCGCACGCAGCGCGCCGGATGATCAACCACAACGGGGAGGCAATTTCCCAACACGATTGAAGCCGCCTTTGCCTAGCGTAAACCCCTCTGGCGTGGCGAAACCGGGACCAACGGATCACTCCTGATGAAGCTCCGGCAAACATACAGACGCTTGCCGATTCGCTGGGACTCAATACGTATTTGGCCCCCCGTGAAGGCAACCCTTAAAGCTTCCAGCCTTGCTTGGGAACTGAGTGAACTTCTCCCCGGAGCGGTCGCTCAGGTTAAAAAGTCAAGTGCGTCATTCGACAAAAAGCTTGGACCGGCATTGCCGGAGCCTCCGGATTGAAACTTTATCCGGAATACTTCAAGCTTTTTGAGTTGAAAGCTTGAGCAGAAGTGTAAAGTGGAACTCAGGGAGAGTACATTTGGGGGCGGACCCGAAGAGAACGCATCCCTCCACATCCGATGCAAAGGATTGGAAATACTCGGCCCAACTGACGGCTCCTATTTTGAGCCCTGGAAGCTCAAGCGATTCAGCTTACTGGCTTCTTAGACCGACACTTTCATCCCCCGAGGCGAGGCCAATTATGACCCAACCCGCGACACTTGCCCGCCCAACACAGGGGAACTTGCCCCAACCGGAGGGCGACAGTTTGTTTTGGCGCATAATTATCGGCGCTTCTCTGGTTTGCCTCCTCCTGGGGGCTTGTTACCTTGATCATGTTCTAGAACAAATTTTGGACATACCCGGTGTGGCCCTTTTTCCGGTACTCATGATCTTCGCGATGGCATCCACCAAGGAGGTATTAGAACTTACTATATCGGGGGGAGTGCGGCCCATCCGGTGGGTGGTTTACACGTCCTGTGCGATAGTAATCTGCAGCAGTTGGTTTACGCCACTTTGGTACCGTTTTGCGCGAACGCTTTACGAACGTTGGCATACATCGCCCAGCGACTGGACACTTTTCGCTCTTGCGGCCGGATTAATGCTCGTTTTCATTGCGGAAATGCGTCGGTACACCAGACCGGGAGGAATTACAGTCAATGTTGCTGCTTCTGTTTTCGCGATGCTCTACATTGGGCTTCTATTCAGTTTTCTGGTGCAAATCAGGCTAACGTGGGGACTCCGTGCTTTATTGGCAACACTTGCTGCCGTAAAGATGGGTGATACGGGGGCCTACCTAGTAGGAAAAAGCATAGGGCGAAGCAAGTTGGCACCGGGGATAAGTCCCAAGAAAACAATCGAGGGAGCAGTGGGTGCGGTTGCAAGCTCGTGTCTTGGTGCTTGGCTGGTACTGGAGGTCCTTATCCCGGGATCGGGCTTATCCGCAGCGCATCATACCCCACCGTGGGGATGGCTTGCTTTTGGCATATTGACTGGAGTATTCGGTATCCTGGGTGATCTGGCAGAATCGCTTATCAAGCGCGACGTCGCTCGAAAGGACTCTGGGAGATGGATTCCCGGCTTTGGAGGATTGCTCGATCTAGTGGACAGTGTCCTCATAAGCTCCCCTGTCGCTTATGCGTGTTGGGCATTTGAGATCGTTGCGTAACGGTAGCCGCTCCTCGCGCGGGAGCGGCCGGAATCCTAACACGCCCACATAAATCTGAATATCCCGACATAAATCAGAGACTTCAACAACCCCGCCTGGAATCCAACTCCGCGAAGCAGTAGGGCTACTCTGCCCATGGTGAGCAGATAAGGAAGTTCCCCGGAAGCTGAAGAGTAGCAGAGAATTAGTGGGAAGTGTGCCGCTCCTTCTGCCCGGGTGGGACGGTCAAACCGAAAGGGTGCAACAATCACTATGGTGGGACTAAAAATGGATCCCAATTTAGCCGACACAAAAGGAAGAACTCTTAGAACCGCCCTGCAGCCAAACGGTGAGGGGCGCTGTCAAAATGGGCGAACAAGATCTGGCTGGGTCAGGCAACCCCGAAACCTGCACTAAAATTCATCGTGCAGAGTTTCTTCAGATATCCCAGATACCCTAGTTACGCAGAACAGCTAGGGTTTCAAAATTTACTCCGACGCATGCGACCCCAAGGTCCCTTTGCTAAAAGGAGTCATTTGTCGAAGAAAAAATATTTACCCCAATTTTGAGTGTTCAAACGAAAAAAGCCCTCTGACCGCTTGACCAAGGCTTTCCGGAGCGCGGCATAAGGGCAAGGAGCCGCGAAGATCGGTTTGGGGCCGAGCTCACATCTTGGTTAAGAGGGGCGCGTTGTGCGCGAAACCTCCAGTTACGTTTCCCTGTTACGCCTCAAAACCAAGGCTCTGCCGAGCATTGCAGTCCAAGGACGGACGCTCTATGGAAAGAGGAAAAAAAGAATTTACTCTTAAAGAATTTACTCTTCTTTTGTTCGGCGCTGTTGTTCTCCTTTCTGCGAGCGCAGCTCCTCTAGCACTGGCGCAGATGACGGGAATACCAAACCTTCCGCAGTGGCCATCGTCCACCTACCCAGTTGCTCCGCCCTACTCGATGGCTGCGCCCCCCACTTATCCGACTGATCCAAGCTGGGTTTATTCGCGGATGCCCTCTTTGGGAAGTGCACCCTCACTGAACCCCGCAATGCTGCCTGACCCTGCCTATCCCCCGGCCGGTGTTCCGGTGGCCGGAACAGCCGCCGGGTTAGTATCAGCGCCACACCATCGTCCCGCAGATGCTGTAACAGCATCAAATCCTCCCTCGGCTCAACCACCGCAAGAGGTAACCCTAGAACAAGTGCGTGAAGAGGCGAAGAAATACGCGTGGACAAAGGGGGATTTTCGGATTGTGCCGTACGGGATTCTGTGGTTTAACATGGCTTATGAGACGCAGCGGACCGTTGACGGTGACTACGTCCTCTACGTGTATTCTCCCGATGTCCGCGATTACGACGCATTCCACGTCAGTGCCCGAGCCACCCGACTGGGATTAGATGTGGCAGGACCGAAAATTCCCTTCCTCGCTGATGCCCCAAGTAGTGGCAAAGTGGAAATCGACTTCTTCTCGCCGGTGCAAGTCTCGGAAAATCGTGCAAGCGTCATGCTTCGGCATGCTTATGTAGAAGTGAAAAACGATTATTTTCGGATTCTTGCTGGCCAAACATGGGATCTCATGTCACCGTTACTCCCTAACACGCTGATGTACTCGGTCGGCTGGGGAGTGGGCAACCTGGGATATCGCCGCGCCCAGCTCCGCTATGAACGGTATTTTCCTGTTTCCGATACTTTGCTGCTGACACTTCAGGGAGCCATGGCCACCAATCTGCCCGACGAATTGGCCGGCCTCAACGGAGACCACGAAGGTTGGCCCATCATTCAGATGCGCACTGCCGTCACCTTGGGAGAAAGAGGCAAGGGACGTCGCCCAATTACCCTTGGCTGCTCCGGCCACATTGGAGAGCAATTCTATGCTCGAAATCTGGCCATCGACACTGACGATGTGAAGGAGAAGACCTGGTCGTGCAACGTGGACGTACATGTGCCGATTACAGAGCGGCTTGGGTTCCAAGGTGAGTTTTTCACTGGCGCCAATCTCGGCCCATACATGGGCGGTATTGTCCAGGGTGTTAACCCTGTTACGGGCAGATCCATCCGGTCGACCGGCGGATGGGTGGAGCTTTGGTATGATTGGACCAAACAGCTCCGCAGCGTTGTTGGATACGGAATCGATGATCCCATCAACCGCGATGTCCACACTGGCGGCCGGCTATATAACGACTTTATTTACAGCAACATCTCATATAACATAACGGAGAAATTTCTCGTCGGATTCGAATATAAACATTTCAAAACCCATTATCAAGGCCGAGCCCCCGGAGAGTCAGATCACTTCGAATTAGCCATGAAGTATAGCTTCTAACAGTACCCTGGAAAAAACGCGCAGCAACACGCGACCTTAATATTACAAATTCATACGATGGAGCCAAAATCGTTAAAGCCGCACACCCAACGTTTATCGCGTATACAGTGTCGTCGGAACTTCATCGTGCCACGTGTGCATATAACGTACACCAAACGGCGTCCTGGCGGTTTGCGATCCCCCAAGTCCGCAATGTGTTCAATTATCTTCGCGCGAAAGGTGTCCCGCAGATCCAATCGAGTTTTTTATTGCGAGGCGCAAAGACTGCTGAGCCACGCATAACTGGCAAGATGCATTCAATTCATGCTCCTTTCCTCGAGGGATCACATTTCGTCGACGTTGTTACACGCCGAGGGTCAATAGCTCGCGATCGGAATTCCTCGAAGGTTTCATTCCCCGGGGGGCCCGAGGGGCGGACGAATTAATGCGGCTTTTTACAGTCTTTTAAGCAAGTTTCGGTGCGTCCGGAGCGGAAAGAGACCCATGCAAGACTCCTCAAGCGCTTGTTAAGGCGGGGCGGCTAGCTCCAAAAATAGTAGCTATTTCGTGAGATGCCACCGGCCACTTCCCAGATGCGACAGCCCGACCAACTGGAAGCCTCGTTCCATCCGGTTTTCCCCACCCCAAGGGCTGGAAGGTGCCAACCGGGTGAGCCAATAGTGTGTCCATCCGGAATGACTTTCGCTTCGCACCCAGACCATTATCCGTTCCCCACTCCGCCTTGTGGCCTGGAGCTTGCTCAGGCTCAACCCAAGCCAGAAAAAATGAAACTTAGTTGCGTAGAGGGGACTTATCCATCTCAAATGGCAACTACCCAAAAGCGCATCTTATTCGTCGAGCGGTTCGCTCTTTAAAAAGCCAAGATTTTGCATTCTATAATCAATTTTTGCTTACAGCTGTTTGGCTAACCAGCGAGTCCAGGGCCTGCAGCTTGACAGGTTTCAATAGGTTCGTATAGTATTCGCGTAAACGACAAATCGTCGGCTCACGCAAAATGTTCGCAATTAATAGCAGGCGAAAGTTTCGACTGCTGTTGCCGCAAGCGATTGTTTCAGACTGACCGTGCGGCTCGGCTGGCAAAACTACCGTGAAAACATTTCGTGCGTAATTTGGGAGAACCCACCATCATGATGGGTGTATCATACGGCAAGTCGGATGTGTCAACTGTCCACGAGAACACGGCAGCTCCGAAATTTCTACTCGATGCACCCCAACCGCTGACGGTGCTTCAACAGTTCGGTGTTAACGTGGTGGTATACCGCACTCCACAAGAAATGGGGCGGGCATCGGCAATCCGTCTGGCTGCTGAGTTATCGGCACTTGTGGAGGCTAAAGGACAGGCAAGCTTTATCATCATGGCGGCCCCGTCTGCCTTTGCATTTTACGATTCGTTTTTGCATTTGGTGGAAATGTCGGATCGGCTGAAACAAGCGTGTTTTCATACGCATTTCTTCCAATTTGATGATTACCCTTTGCCTGTTCACCACCCCGCCTCCTTCCGTTACTTGCTGCTCAAGCATTTTTTTATACCACTGGCCCCGTATTGCGACCCCGCGAAAGTACACCTGTTTGAGGCTGATGCGGCCGATCCAGATGAGGCGGCGCGGCGATATGAGCAGCTCATTTTGGAACATGGACTGGATCTCCAAATCATGGGGATTGGTGAGAATGGACACTGGGGCTTTCACGAGCCGGGTATTCCTCTGGATTGCGGACCGCGCTTCATGCAAGTGGCGTTGACTGCTGAAAACATCGATCAACAAATGCGCGATCATCCGCAGATATTCAAAACCGCGGAGGACGTACCTCGGTCCGCCTACACCTGTAGTGTACAAATGTTCCTTACGACGCGGCATGCGATCGAAGGTAACGTGCCTCAACCCAGCAAAGCTTTTGCCCTCTTAGCCGCTTTTGGCTCAGAGGTCGTTGACGAGGCGGTGCCCGCAAGCGCGCTGAAACGTTATGGTAAAGGGATAGTGCGGACCACCGCGGCGGCCGCCTGGGCTTTGCTCGAGTACTGCGAGAAGAAGGTCCTCAGCCGCGAAGCCCTCCACCGCTTAGCAGAGAGTCTTCGCGGTTCCCAATCTGCCGACGTGGAGGCCATCCTCGCAAGAATCTGTCGAGTGTTTGACACAATGAAGATTTCCTACCAGAAGTAAGGCCTTGTAGACACAACCTGCAAACACCCGCAAATATCGTGGCGAAACTATCTTACTCCCGAAAATCAATGAGTAAGCTTTGGCCGGTCTCGTTCGCGCTTCACCGGCCAAGCGTTGCCATCGAGGGATCTCAGGCTTAGGGTAATAGCTCTTAGACACAGAAGGATGTTCCGGTCGATCCTGAAGGCGACTTGCGCAACGATCTCGCGCAGCAGCCGCTCACCGAGCCAAAACTATGGAAAATGAACACTTAAGGGCGGGAGCTGGCCTGACACAAATCTAAACCCGAACGGCTGAGGAACCCGCGGGGAAGTTTTTCGGCTAGTCGCAATTGTCAGTCACTACAATACCAAGTCTTTTGCCCCGGAAAATGACGCAGCTTTCAACGGCCCTTTGAACTCCCAAAACACTCCTACCACAGCTGGCAGGATCGCTTTGCTATGTACGGTCTCACTTGCAACCGGGTGCCCTAGGCGGTGAGGCTTCGCTCATTCAAATCTTATGCGATAGGCAGAGAGTCCCGAATCTAGTGCACAAAAGGCCCCTACCATCGCGATCATGGCCACCACAAACATACAGAAGACGAGCCCCCCACTTGCTATCAAGGCGTGGGATCTGGCGAAGTTGTGACCAACACGTGGTTTTGGCTAAATACTTGTTGAGCCACGGCGATAACATCGTCGCGGGTGACCGATTCTATTACGGCATCGAAGTTTCGATCGTACTCATGCCCTAAACCGTAAAGCTCATCAAGGGCCGCCTGCGTCGCCTGGGCTGCCAGAGTGGTCTTCTCTTGGGCGCGAAGGTTGATGATCATCTGCTTGGCGGTCTCCACCTCTTCCTCACTAATATCGCCTGCCTTCGCACGCATGATATTTCGGTTGAACCGCTCGATGACTTCTTGCAGTCGGCCGGGATCAGTCTGGGCCACCAGCACAAAGTACCCCGGAGCCGGTCCTGTCATCTGGTAAGCATGCACCATGTAAACAAGTCCTGCACCCCGCAACTCATTATGGAGCCAACCCCCCGGATAGTTGTACCCAGACATAATAGCATCGAGCACCATTAACGTGGCATAGCGCTTCGAATCTAGGTAGCTTGCCCCAGGAAAGGCCATCATTACAAGACCCGTTTCTTTACCAGTCCGTTTATGCTGGCGGACATTCTCAGGAATGGCGTTGGAGCCTTCAAAGCAGATATGAGGGAGCTTCTCCGCCGGAGCCAATCCGCCGAAGTACTGCTCTACTAACTGAAGAGCCTGAGGTGGATCAATATCCCCGAACACTGTCACCAGCATATTCTCTGGCACGAAATACTCGTCGATATATCCCCGCAGGTCACTCACTGTAAGGCTAGCTACCGTCTCCCGCTTACCCCCTAAGACCACATGATAGGGGGAGGAATCGGGCAACGAATCAGCCAGCAATTCCATGATCTCTTGATGCGGATCATCCATTCTTCGAGCGATGGCTTGCAGGGCAAGGCGTTTGACCTTCTCGAATTCGTCCACAGGTAAAGTAGCGCGAAGGAAACATTCACTCAGCATGGCCAGGGCTGAGGGAAAATCCTCTCGCAATACTGTGAGGGTAGCGCTCAAGGTGCTACGGCCGGCCTGGATCGAAAACTCTGCCCCAATACTATCAAAAAAGCGAGCGATCTCCTCCGCCGAATACCGATCTGTGCCCTTGGAAAGCATCGCTGCAACAAGGGAGGCGCGTCCGGCTTGATCCGGACGATCCGCCAAACCACCGCCCAGCACGAATACCTGCACATTGACGATCGGCAAATGGGCCTGTCGCTTCACTAACACCCGAAGTCCGTTCGACAAACGATAAAGCTGCACCGGCGATTCCACTTCGCCGCCCGCAACCTGTGGTTTCGGCGAATGATACCCCTTAGGAGCAATCACAACCCGGCATAAGCGTTCGGGAAGGAAGTACTTTTCGGCCACGCGTCGAATTTCTTCCGCCGTCACTTTTTGTATTTGCTCCACATAATGGTCGTCGAAAAGTGGATCGCCCGTGGCCAGAAAGCTCATGGCCAAATTGCCGGCTGCTGCCTGAACACGTTGATGAGCGAAGAGATGTTCCGTAAGTTTTTGTTTCTTTGCTCGGGCAAGTTCTTCATCCGAAACTAGTTCTTCCCGAAGGCGATAGACTTCTCGCAAAATTTGCTCCTCTGCCTCCTGCCAGGTATCGGGGCTTGCTACCGCAAAAACACCGAACCACCCCCGCACAAATTGCGGCGTATAACTGCTTGCCCGCACGCTGAGCACCAGTTGACGATCATACCGGAGTCGCCGAACCAGCCGCGAGCTTTCCCCCTCAGAAAGAACGTAAGCAGCAAGATCGAGCGCGTACAGATCAGGATGGCCTAAGCGAATAGTAGGCCAGGCTAATGTTAAATCGAACGTGTTGCCGTCCATCTCGCGCCAAGCCTCGCGGGGACTCAAGGGCAGTGGTTCGTCCGGCATCGGTAGGAACAACTCGCTTCCGCGAGGTGCATCACCCCAATAACGAGCCACAGCATGAAGGATCGCCTCCGTTTGCACATCTCCCACGACAACCACCACCTGATTGTTGGGCACATAGCGCTCACGATAAAAAGCAACGATCTCATCTTTGGTGGTGCGCATCAACACATCGGCATAACCGATAATGGGATGACGAGCCGGGTGCTCGAGGTAAATGATCTGGCTCAGCAAATTCCACTGCACGCGACGTCGGTTCGCCTCCCCGTCAGCCAGCTCCTGACGCACAACCTTTAATTCCCGCTCAAACTCTTCCGGAGCAAAAGCGCACCGCAGCATGGAATCAGCCAAAAGCTCCAACGCCGTAAACACATGCTTCGAGGGACAGTCAATGTAGTAACCGGTCACATCCAACGAGGTGAAGGCATTCGAGGCCCCACCGATGGAATCGATAATCCGTTCTATTTCCTTTTCAGAGCGACGAGTTGTCGTCCCGCCAGAAACTATGTGTTCCAGCACATGGCTGATACCGGATCCGAGGTGTTTGCCTTCAAAGGCGCTTCCTGTGTTCCGCACATAGCACCGGACAGTGACTACAGGAGCAGCATGATTTTCCTGAACGATGACTGTTAAACCATTATTCAAAGTCGCTAAGGTCGTTGACTTTGGCAAATGGCGAATGCTCCGATAGGCGCTCAGACCTTCGGAAATATCCTCCCTCTCCCCCGCTACCGGCGAGACTGCCACCGCGTAAGATTCAGGCCAATTCCGGCGATCGTGCATCGCGTCTTCACCCCAAGTAACACTAAGTGACGCCAGTAACCCAGTCCATACAATTGCGCCAGCTAACAAGCGGCTCACACGCAGACCTCCCGTTGGACAAATGTGCATACTGGATGGAAACCGCCTTGAACGTTCCTTTACTTTAGCTTTCATCCCTACGATCTGGTCTAGGCAACTGCCAAATTTCTAAATAAAGCTCTGCCAAACCAACGAGAAATCCGGTTATTTTAACCGCTTAACCTAAGGTTGAATCGCCTATTGCCACCTCACGCACGAAAGAGCTCGGCAAATTGCCAGGGTCGCTCCGCAGGGCCTTCGCGTAGAAAGGTTCTCTTACTCTGTTTGCACCGGGAACCTTCGATTGACGGCCCTTTACTGACCGCTAAAAGATTTTAGGCCACCAAAATTAATTGATTACAATTGGAAACTTACTGCTTTTTTATGCCGAGGTCGATTATAAGCTTTGGGCCAATGACAATATCACGATTTCTGCTTAATGCAGGAAATGACAAAGAGAAAATCCCCACAAGGGGGGTTATTTGCCGAATTTGCTCCTTAATAGGTCGTTTCAATACGCCACCTCCAACGAAGCGGTGCCTCCTGCATTTCGCTCGGGGAGAACCAGTCCCAACCCGGCCCAACCGCTTGGCGAAAATAGCTCAAACTCCCGTATTGTCTCTGGAAACCCGGGGAAATTTCCTCGCCTCATCCCGCGATTCGAGATTTTAGGCAAGTGGGAAAAAGATTTTAGGCGACTAGGAAAAAATGTGAATCCGTAAACACCAATGAATGAGATAGGATAGGCGAGTTCTCGGAAAGCCAAAATTTTTCAGTTTCGATACGACATAGCTACTTTGGAGTGGTCGCAAATGAACGAGACAAAAAGCACAATCCTTCAGTAATTTGGGAACTCGCTTGGCTTCCGGCCTTGGGTGAAACCACGTATCCTAGAAGCGGAATTTCGCGCCCCAACGATCTAGTGGGACACACCTTCGCGCCAAAGGTTTTACAGTACCCAAAATTTGGCTGCCGTCGGGGATTCTCAAGCTGCGATCGCAAACCAACCCTTGCGGTTCCCCAGGGCACCATAAATCGGTGAGATCCGACTTTTCCCGTTGGCGAAGGACCAACGGAAACTGGCGAAGGACGAACGCAAATTAAAGCTAGATAAGCGGCAAGAGAAAAAACTCGGAAAAAAATCAAGGTTTACGACAAGTAAGGGAAATACCCCTTTTTAGGCCGGTGGGGTGCCGGGCTAAGGATGAGCACCAAATTCCAGGCGTCAAATCTAGACCTAGTCGACATGGACGGCAATTCTTTACTGTTGGTTTCAAAGTTATTGAGTCAAAACGGGGAATAACCATGGCAGCCGACACGCGCATCCAGGATCCGTGGGAAACTCGACCACGGAAGAAACTTACCTCGTTACTTGAGTGGCGAATTCTGGAACAACATTTCCAGGAAATTCGGGATCTTCACCTCCGCGAGCTTTTCCGTGACGATCCGGGCCGCGCAGAACGCTTCAGTGTGGAGGATTGCGGGATCTTCTTGGATTATTCGAAAAACCGCGTCACCGACCGCACCATGGAACTTCTCTTTAGTCTGGCGGAGAGTGAAGAGATCGGCCTCCGCGAGGCGATTGAGGCGATGTTTACAGGTCGGCCGATCAATCGCACCGAAAATCGAGCTGTCCTCCATGTGGCGCTCCGAAGTCGGCCAGACGCTCCCTTCCAGGTGGGCGAGGAGAACATTATGGAGCAGGTTAACTCGCTGCCTGGAATTAAGTCGGTGCTGAATAAAGTCTGCGAATTTGCGGAGGAAATCCGCCAAGGCAAAAGGTGTGGATGGCGAGGTGATCCCATCACCAACATCGTCAACCTGGGTATCGGGGGAAGCGACCTAGGCCCGGCTATGGTCTGCGAGGCACTGCGCCCGTACAGCGATCGAAGCCTAACGTTGCGCTTCGTTTCCAATGTTGACGGCAGCCATTTAGCCGAGGCTCTCCAAGATCTTGATCCTGCACGGACACTTTTCATTGTCGCTAGCAAGACGTTCACAACCACCGAGACCATGACCAACGCCATCTCCGCGCGCAAGTGGCTTCTTGCCTCGCTTCCCCACGCCTCAGCAGAAAACGTAAGAACTGCTTTAGCACGGCATTTCGTGGCGGTTTCCGCCAACCCGCAAAAGGTCGCCGAGTTCGGGCTCGATCCCGCCAATCAACTGTTTGTTTTTTGGGAATGGGTAGGCGGGAGGTACAGTGTGTGGTCGGCCATTGGCCTTCCTATAGCGATCGCCATCGGCGCGAAAAATTTCTTGAGTTTTTTGGAAGGCGCTCGGGAAATCGATGACCATTTTCGCCATCGTCCATTTCGAACCAATATACCCGTCATCCTTGCTCTGCTTGGCATCTGGTACATCAACTTCTTTGGTTGGCGAAGTTACGCCATTCTCCCATATAGTCAACGCTTGGCACGATTTCCGGCATATTTGCAGCAACTCGATATGGAATCGAATGGCAAGCAAGCTCGTCTTCATCCGGCAGTGGGCGAGGAATTTGTTACTTGGTCCACAGGCCCGGTCGTCTGGGGAGAACCGGGAACGAATGGCCAGCATGCCTTCTTTCAACTGCTTCACCAAGGCACGGAGATTGTCCCGTGCGACTTCATCGGCTTTGCCCAGAGCGACTATCCGGTACCCGACCACCAGGCCAAGCTCCTGGCTAACCTGGTCGCCCAGACGGAGGCTTTGGCCATAGGCAGGAGTTTGGAAGAAGTAGAAACAGAACTTAAAGAGCAAGCCAAGAAAACGGGACAGCCCTGGCGGCAAGACTTGGTTGCTCATAAGTATTTCCCGGGCAATCGGCCGAGCAACATTATTTTGGCACGAAATCTCGATCCACACACATTGGGAAAATTGATTGCAATTTACGAGCACAAGATCTTTGTGCAGGGAGTCATTTGGGACATCAACAGCTTTGATCAATGGGGCGTGGAACTTGGTAAAGAACTTGCGGGCAAGCTGCTTCCTGCGCTGGCAGACCCTCAAGCTCCCATCGCATCTGAGAACTCTTCCACAAAACGAGTTATCGAGTGGATTCGCCGACACGCAACACGGTAGCAAACTTGTGCGGGCAAGGCCAAACCTCAGCAGGAGCATTAACTTCAAAAATAAAGATCTATCTCCGGGAACGCCACAATGTAACTAATTCCGAAAATCCAATATGCGAGCATCTTAATCGGGACAGTCACCAGCAGTAAGAGGAGGAGGGAAAAAGTCCAGAAAGCAACCGTGCCCACTTCGGCTCGCACGTGCCGTAAACGTCCCCGCGCCAAAGAGAAAGGCAAGATTCCAAAATAAACACCGAGTGCTAGCAGCCCAGGGAGCTCGCGAATAGCCGGTGGAAGTCCCTCGGATATCGTTTGACCAGTAGTCATCCCAAATCCCAAGGCCTTCCAAATGGGGATACTCCAAAACAGCTCCGAAAGCGGTCGGCTCATTGGTTCCGTCGAACTCCCAGCCAGATTCACTTGAGCGGGCAGGAAGTTCCAGCCTGGACCACGGAAAAACAGGCCTAATACAATGAGGAACCACCAGATCCCCAGAAACCCAAAGACAAAAAAACCCACAGCCCAAGGCCGCTCCCGAAAAGTGTAGTATCCATTCCCCCGAGGGTTTATATCCGCATATGGTAACAACGCCAGAGCAAGGATTAGCAAGCACGGTAGCACCACGCCGGCTAAGCTGGGATCAAAATATACCAGCAGCTCTTGAATTCCCACGAAATACCACGGGGCCTTAGCCGGGTTTGGCGTAAACGAGGGATTCGCCGGTGCTTCCAGTGGCGCTGGGAAGGCAAGCGACCAAAGAAGAATAAGCGTCAACACAACTAAAATACAAATCAACTCGATATAAACCAAATTGGGCCATGTGGGCACCTTCGCGGCAAGCTCTAGTTCTAAGGGTCCCTGCCCTTGTTTACTTCTCCGGTCGTTGTCACAGGCCTGCTTGACACCGTACCACACGAAAAAGAGCGAAACGCATAACATCGCGCTGACGGCAAACGTCTCGCTATCGGCAAGCCGCCGGATCCAATCGGGCGAAGGCCCCATCCAGACGACACCGAGTATGACGATGTTGACTAGCAGCCACCCCACTTCAGGGCGCGTGCACCAAGCAGCTTTCCACAGAAAAAGAAGGATTGCTCCCCATACCATGAGGGCAATACCCGCGGGCGACCGGCCCACAACGGCAAGCCACCCTAGCCATGGTTTCAGGGGCACTTGCCCGCCTGCCACCGATGTGACCGCGCCTGTGAGACCAAGAATGCTCAAAAGACCTGCCACCCAGAACCAGCCCCACTCCTGCCTCCTCTTGGCCTTAAGCGCCCACAAAACGTTAATACATGCGAGGGCCAGAGGCGTGAAAACATAAATCATGGTGTCAATTAAATTGAAGACCATGATTTCAACCAAGCAGCCGTTACTTCCTAAAGTGTTGACGAATTTCCGCTTCTGATTAACATTAGCTAACCGGCAAGCGATCTATCCGCCCTCTAAATTCTTTACCGAGGTGACTAACGCCTTAGAGCGGGCCGGAAATGCCGCCGTCCTTACGAACCCGCCAAAAATGAACGCCCATAAGAACACTTGCCACAAGTGGTAAAACGATACAATGCAGGATGTAAAACCGATTCAGCGTTCCCTCGTTAACTGTAGACGACCCAAGTAAGGCAAATCGCGCATCAGACTCGCGAGTTATCATTTGGCCCCAGGGTGAAAGGAGCAAGGTGTGTCCGGGGCCTTCGTGTCCCAACACGGGGGTATCAGCTGCCATGTTGGCGGCCACGGTGACTGCCCAGAAGGAAAGCTGATCCCACGGAAGGAGATACCCCGTGAACGCCATGAGCATCGTCAACACCAGCAAGCCCACCCCCACCACCCAATTGAATTGTCGCGGAGGTTTATAACTTCCGGTTAAGAACACGCGAAACATATGAAGCCAAACGGCTACCACCATGGCGTGCCCTGCCCAACGGTGAATTTCCCGCACAATCCCTAAGGAAACAACTTCCCGAAGTGCCACCATATCAAGGTAGGCGTGTGATGCCGTCGGGCGATAATAGAACATAAGTGCTGCACCGGTGATCACTTCGATTACAAAAAGCAAAAAGGCGATCCCCCCCATGCACCAAGTGTGACGGAAAAGCAGAGCATGCTTTCGGATTTGCGATGGATGAAGATGCAGAAAAAAATTGGCTCGAATGATTCTCAATCGGCCACGACGATCGCGTGGGATTGGCTCACGAAAAATGCTCTGCCGAAACCGAGTCAGCCAACGACGTTTTATCTCCGTCACGGGAAGTTGGGAGCCTGAGGCTATCGCTTCTGGCCCCTGCTGCGATTCCAAACGTTCACCTGCTGACACCGCTTGAATCCTCTCTTCCAAAGGCCAGTCATTGAATTGCCTTGGAAACTTCCAGGGGAAGGCAAACGAGCCATGAAGACCGGCTCTCCCGCGAAATCCAAGCTCAAATGCGGATCCTCACCCGGGTGTCCCCCACGCCGAGGGTGCACTTTCGAGGTCCACCTCCACCAGCCGGCCCTCAAGGACACGCACTGCATATTGCTTTAAAGGCCGGGTTGCAGGACCGGAAAGGACTGCCCCTTCCGCTGAGAATTGACTTCCATGACATGGGCAGCGGAAGCGCCGACCAGCCTCGTCCCACATCACCCGGCAACCCAGGTGTGTACATGAAGCATCAAATGCACGAATGTGCTCAGCATCTTCTTTTGTTCCCCGTGCAATCCACACGCCATGAGAATACTGGAATCGGCCATCAACGGAACCAGGAGGAAATTCATCTACAGTACCTGCAAGCAACCGCAGCCGGCGTCTCCCAGCCGAGTTTGGAAACAAAAACCGTACACAAGCCAGTACCCACAGGCAACCTCCGCCAACGGCTGCCCAGGTACCCACCCGAGAAAAGCCACGTGCCAAAACGGTCCAGAGATCTCGCCGCAAAAACTTGGAACGAAGAGTGCTTGCCGCTTTGAGCCAAATCTTCTTCACAGCTTCGATACGCCCTTCAACATCTGCCGCGGAGTCCTTACCAATCTCGGCCCTGCAACTGGCACAGGGAAAAAACATTTCGCCTACACATCCGCGAATATCGTTTCGCGCTCTCAATGCGTTTCCCGAACCATGTCCCCGCCTGGTCCAAACCACTTAAGGCAAAGAATGCTCACGCGTTCCTCAGCCAGAGAAAATGCCCATGCTTTCGGCTGAGGATTCGCGGGAGTGTAAGCCGGATAGGCAGCAGCCGACTTGCATCCTCCGGCCGAGTACACCGTCACTAGCGGAGCCGAGTAAGTTGTTTTCATCCGACCTACTTTAGTCATTCAACTTACCAGCTGCCCAAAGGATGGCCCGATGGACCAGCTCTCGATAGGCCGGATTGTCGTAAGCACCCCGATCATGCCCTAACTGGATATAAACCACACGGCTTTGGCCGTAATGGCGCGTCCAAGCAACCACCGGATTGTTGTCCGGATGATCGGTTCGCAAAAGCACCTCGATATCCGGTGCTGTGTAGAATCGCCCGTAAGTTTCGTCACTAATTTCGAAATTAGCCAATCCACGCGTGATGGGATGGTCCTTTCTTACTACCTCGATCCGCAACCGCTGCCCGTGCTTCCAAGGCGTACGATCGTAAAATGTGTTATCGAGGACACACGGTTCGAAAATGAACTTACCCCCGATTATTTTTCGATACTCATCCCACCCCCGGTGAGCCCCTAAATTGTGATGTAAAGACACCACACCAATTCCCCTTTGGAGTAGCGCAACAAACTGCCGCCGGGCCTCCTCGGAGATGTCGGCAACCATGTCATAAAGTACGAGGCAATCGGCTTTTTCCCTCAACTCCGGCCCGAGAGCGTGAGCCTGTTGGGGAACTTCGAGCACCTCGTAACTAATGCCAGGCATGGCGCGGAACATTCCATAAAACCCGTCAGCATCAAATCCATGCCCTCCAATGGTAATTACCACTCGCACGGAAGGAGCTTCACTCTCCTGGGCCCGCGCATTTGGCCCCGCAAGCAGCAAAAGCCACGGCACCCCAAATAATACGCTCAGTGTTGAACTCCTCATTGTTGATACCCTCCATCGACTAGGGCGATCCTTTCCCACCAATTTTTGTTCTGACCCCCAAATTCCAGAGACGAATTTGTTAGCTCCAGGAGCCACCACAATTTTGTGGTACCGAATCCACCACTTTATTATTCTTCGTTTGCACTCATTTCGCACGATAGCGATCCACTCGAGCCTCCGGTGCCCCCGTCCTCCTATTGTGGCCGATCCCCAATCCGCTTACAACACGATTTCGGAGTACCACAATGCTACGAGGGATTGCCGTCCTGCCGCACTTTCCCGCGGCCATTGAGGGAAAGCAGCTGCCCCTGAGGAAATGCCATCGAAGCTGCCAGGTAACATCGCCCAAAAGCCGGTGATTATCCTCGAGGACAGCGAGGGGTCTGGCCCCGTGCCATGTTTTTCGAGGAAAATCGACACTTGCCTAGAGACTCGGAGAAAGCGGTCGGCAGGGTGTGTGCGCTTTTATGCGATGACGTTTCCTGAAAAGCCCCCTGTGGAATTGCCTTGGAAAGGGGAGAACTGCTATGACTGGTGCCGAATACATCATCCGCTTTTTGGAAGCTGTGGAAGTCCCTTACTTATTTGGCAATCCAGGCACTACGGAGCTACCCCTCAACGACGCTGCTGTGGATTCCTGTGTCCAGTACATCCTAGCTCTCCACGAGATTCCGGCAGTGGCAATGGCCGACGGATACGCCCAAGCCAGTGGAAAGATGGGCGTGGTAAACCTGCACATAAGTTGCGGTGTGGGTAACGCCATGGGAATGCTGTATAACGCCTATCGGGCGGGTAGCCCGCTTGTGGTGACAGCGGGCCAGCAGGACCAGCGATTTATTCATACAGACCCCATCCTCTGGGGGGACATGGTAACGGTGACTCGGCCGTGGACGAAATGGTCGGCCGAGGTTCGCACCCTTAACGCGCTGCCTTCCCTTCTGCGGCGGGCTTTCCAGATTGCCCTCAGCCCACCGACGGGGCCTGTGTTCCTTTCCCTGCCACTTGATATTCAAATGGCTGTCATGCCGGATGTTCCCGCACCTACTTCGTTAACGCTTCCCCATCGCGCGGCAGTTCCCGACCCGAATATTTTGGAAGCTGCAGCCCGGGTTCTGGCTGAGTCGGAATCGCCGGCGATCCTTTTGGGAAGCAAACCATTGGGTGCCGCCGGAAAGATGGCACTTGTGCACCTTGCGGAACTACTTGGCGCACCAGTTTTTCACGAACCCTACTACGCCCACGGCCGATGTAATTTTCCGCCCCAGCATCCGCTGGCAGCAGGTTTGTTACCGTTTTGGACACCGGAGATTCGCGCTGGCCTCGAAACTTTCGACCTTGTTCTTGCCATTGGGGTAAAACTTTTCGAGGAATACATCTACCATGGCGATATTGCGGCTATTCCAGAGAGAACTCAGCTCATCCACGTTGACGACGATGACCGCGAGATTGGCAAAAACTATCCCCCAACTCTGGGTTTGCTGGGGAACATCGAGGCCATCGTGCAAGCGCTGGATTTTGCCATAAGCAAATTCATGAAGGGGGATCGTCCCACTGTTCGTGCGCGGCGGCAAAGGTGGCAAAAAGAGATTGCAACCGCCCGAGCGCAACTTCGTCAACGCGCACAACACGAGAAAACAAATCGACCTCTTCCACCGCTGGCGATGCTTGAGGCTCTGGCCAGCATTTTGCCTCCAGAAGTGGCGGTGGTGGAGGAAGCGCCAACTACCTCGGGCAGTTACTTCGAGCGGGCCGGCGTACTCCCCACTGCCGAGGGATTTTTTGCTCACAAGGGTTGGGCTCTTGGGTGGGGGTTAGGGTGTGCCCTTGGAGTACGGCTGGCTTGGCCCGACCGACCGGTCTTGGCCCTATTGGGGGATGGTGCGGCACTCTATGGGATTCAAGGCTTGTGGACGGCCGCCCATTACCGGATTCCGGTGACAATTGTGGTGGCCAACAACCATCAATACGGGATTCTCAAAAGTTGCGCCCTGGTGTTGGGTTTACCGCGGGCAGCCCACGGCCGCTTTTGCGGGCTGGACCTTGACCGGCCAGCCATCGACTTCGTCTTATTGGCAACGAGCTTCGGTGTTGATGCTTTCCGAGTGGAAACGTGTGACGAGCTCCGCGACGCGGCCATCACAGCCCTTTCCAGTGATCGACCAGTTCTCATCGAGGTGCCAGTTGCGCCCGCCCCCCTCGAGACCGCTTAAGCGGAAAATGACCCTTTCTTCACCGGTCCGGCCACCCAACCTTTCCGCCGCCTTTAAAATTTGCGTAAAAGAGGTACCACTACCGCTCCCCTTACACCACCTTTTTATCAGAGTGGCTGTAAAGCTCGAAAAATGGTAAAAACCATAACACCACGTAAGGTAAACTTTTGGAGAAAATATACTCTTTGGAATCAACATGCCGCTTTACAGGATGCACCTTCAGAATAGCCATGGGTTTTGCATGAGACCCCAGAAGTCGCGCATCTACCAGGCAAGCTCACGCTATCGTGCGGACAGGATGTTAACACCGGTCAAACTCTGCCTTCCAAAAAACTCCAGATCCATATGGGGGCTTACCCTCACAAGCTTGTATATTCTGCTGATCCTCATCGCAAGCCGAGGCAGAGCCGACGAACTGACCCGAACTTACCTGCAGCTTACGGAGAGATATCGCCGCCAGTTAGAAGAGCTGGCTAGTTGGTGCGATGAGCGCGGCCTTGCCGAGCAAGCAGCGTTTACGCGGGCATGGTTCCGTGCGCCGGATCCGGATAAAATCTTTTTGCCAGTCATCCCCCGGGAGACGGGGGTGCTTACCTCAGCCGGGGGAGTTAATGACCAGGAGGCGGAATGGAAGGCCCAATTTGCTCGCCTCCGCCGCAGCCAAGGGAGTGCTCTCTTCGAACTATCGCGGCGTGCCCTTCGCTCTGGTCGGGCCACCTGGGCCCTAGAGCTGTTGCTGGCTGCCTTAAGGGAAAACCCAGATGATCAAAACATCCGGCGTATCCTCGGTTTTCAGGCCTACCAGGGTCAATGGCGGACCGCTTATGAACTGCGACGCCTTCGGAGAGGCGAAATTTGGGATGATCGCTTCGGGTGGATCCCACGGCAGCATTTGACACGCTATGAAAACGGCCTTCGGCCGGTCGACGGACGGTGGGTGCCGGCGGAGGAAGAAGCCAAACTCCGCACCGATATCCACAATGGATGGGTCGTGGAAACAGAACGATACCAAATAATCACCAACCACAGCTTGGAGGCGGGTGTCCAGTTAGCGAAACAACTGGACACGCTGTATTGGGTGTGGCGCCAAATCTTCGTTCGCTACTATGCAAGCGAATCGCAAGTAATCGCCTTATTTGATCCTCAAGGGCGCAGCAGCCTGCCTCCCTTACCGCAAATGCGTATTGTGTGCTTTGCCAATCAAGAGGGATTTCGCAACGCAATGCGAAATGCTTTTCCGATGGTGGATCGGATCAATATCACGGGGATCTACTCCGGAGGCCAACGGACAGCGTACTTCTTTTGGTCCCAGCCACCAGATTGGACCAACTACTTTCACGAAGCTACTCACCAGCTCTTCGCAGAAACTCGTCGCATCTCGCCTCAAGGAGGATTGCGACAGAACTTTTGGATAACCGAAGGTGCCGCCCTCTATATGGAAACTTTACGAGAAGAGGCTGGTTTTCACCTAGTAGGCGGGTGGGAAAGTCAACGTGTGTGCGATGCCCGCTACAACCTTATCCACCGCAACAAGCATATTCCTTTAGAGGAGCTGGTAAAGCTGGGCATGGAGGCGTTCCAAAGCTATCCGGATCTTGGCGCCCTTTATTCGCAATGTGCGGCAGTGATGCAGTTTCTCTTACACTACGATTTCGGGCGATATCGAGAGGCCGCCGTCCGATACCTGGACTTAGTTTACTCCAACCGGGACGATGTCCTCACCCTCGCCCGGCTGACAGACAAGTCCCTGGCCGAATTGGACCAAGAGTATCAGCTTTATATGAAATCCGGTCCGCCAATCGTCCCAATTAAGGCAGTCGGACGGGAAAGGTGACCCCTCAAGCCTGCAACCCCGTTGACAAAAACCTGGGGCGAGAGCATCTCATGCGGTTGGTGTTCGCTCCCAAGGTCGTTTATCAACGTTCAACCCTTTAGCCCAGCGAAGAAAGAGCTGAGGCCGCTTGGTCGATCGACACCCACATTTTCTCTGCCTCGAGGTGGGGCTTGCCCGCGAAATGGGCCGGATGTCCCTTCTCAGCCTTTCTTTCCAGGGGTGTTAGGGGGCATGGCTCCTCGAGAAAGATCGGCCCGAGAATTTCCGACCGCTTCAAGTAGTCCTTGCCGCGGCATCTATCCCGCTGGAAACCGCCGGCTCTTGCGGATCAATTCATCGCGAATAGGAGCTGTCATCTGATAAATAGCGTCCCACATTTTTTCCATCGCTGGGGTCCAGGCGCAGCGACGGCGTCCCATGGCCACCGCCGCCGTTTTATACAGAGCTTGCTTCCCGTAGCCCTTGCTGAAGTGCCCGTCTAGATACCATACAAAAGAGGGAATAAACTTCGGGAGTGGCTTACCCGTACCCACAATAATGCTCATCGCCCCAACATAAGCCCCCGTATTTAGAAGCGTTCCAATGGAGGTTTTCGTGTGATCTCCGATTAACGATCCCACTTTCGGCGACCCTGTAGGAATCGGGCGTTTGCCGTCGAGGATCACCTCTACGGAGGAGTAATCATTTTTGAGGTCGCTATTGGTGGTCAAAGCCCCAAGATTGACCCATTCGCCCACGAAAGCATGCCCCAAGAAACCATCGTGATATTTGTTGGAATATCCCTGGATAATGGATTCTTCGATCTCTCCCCCCACCCGGCAGACTGGTCCGATGGTATTGCCCTCGCGGCATTTTGCCCCCAAAAGAATAGACCGCTTGCCGATGTAGCAAGGGCCCTCAATTCGGGTGAAGGGGTGGATTTCCGCATCGGCGTCGATGTAAACAGGCCCGCCGGTGGTGTCGATAACCACCATTGGATGCACCTGTACACCTGGGGCGATGAAGACATCATCGCGGTCCCCGCGGAAGGCCGCCGGTTGTTCCACAGTTCCTTCAATCCCGAAGCGACCGAGAAGGCGAAAATCCTCCCGAAGTGCCTCAGGATTTTCGAGGATGAGTTCCCAAATATACTGCCAGGTAGGGATGGCATGAGAGGCGTGGGGAAGGCTTTCGGCCAGGGATTGCACGAATCCTTCCACACTCTCGTAGTTCAGTTTATGCAGGTCGGCTCGCTCCACCCGTGCCAGAAGGACATACCCGTCCTCGTCCAAGATTGCTTCACTTTTGCCCGCCGCATCGTACTCCCATCCGTGCGCTTTGACACGACCGTGGACCACCAGGAGGGCCTCATCCCCATCGCGAAGTGGTGCCAACTCGTTCACCGGCCACGGGGTCTGCGCCCGCCATACTTCCGCCATGTACTCTGGAACAAGCCAGGCGACCGAGTCAGGCCGGAAACGCGCTTCGAGCTTCTCCCCCAACGTTTTCATCCCGGATCGCAGGGCGAAAATGGGCCGACTAAAGACCAGAGGTTCAAAGTGATACCGCTTTGGATGAGGCAGGTCCAAAAGCACAAGTCGCATGGACATCCTCCTCTCGGAAATCCCTTTTTTATGACCAACTGCGAGTTATCCGTTCTTTGCCTCGCTGGCCAGCTTGGCGAAAAGCGCGAACCATGCGCGAAACTTTAGTAGGTCCTCCATCCCGGCCACCAACTCCGCACGATCACCCCCACCGGCTAGCAACCATTCCCATTTTCCCGATCCCGAGATAGCCCAGCCTAGTCGGCAGCACGACAATTGCCCCAAACTTCTTGGGGAGCTGAACAAATCGCTCCCTCTTGAGCAACCTCTCGGCGACTCTCACTCTTTTCCCATATTTCTTCCACCCAAGCGAAGTTTCCCTGCGGGGTTATGTGCGGGGCGCCTTCGGCTTGTTCAGTTGGACCCAGCGGAAGTAATCAATCATTTTCAATTCGCTTGCCGCCTCCTCATCGAGGAAAAATGTCACATCGGGATGCAACTGAAGGGCGCTTGCCGTGATCATACTTGTGACCGGCCCCTCAATGGCCGCCGCTACCGCCTTCGCCTTATTACGTCCGTTGGCTAAGAGGATGATCTTCCGCGCCTCCAAGATCGTTCCCACACCCATGGTGATCGCGTAGATGGGTACATCTTCAACCCGACCCCCGAAGAATCGGGCGTTGTCTTCGATTGTCTGCCGAGCCAAGGTCTTAATCCGGGTGCGGGATCCTAAAGAGCTTCCCGGCTCGTTAAACGCGATGTGGCCATCGGCACCGATGCCCAAGATCTGGAGGTCGATACCGCCGCATTGCCGGATTCGCTCCTCATACCACCGGCAAAAAGCATGGTAGTTACTGGTGGTTCCCGCCGGGATATGAATATTCTGCGGAGGAATGTTTATGTGATTGAAAAGATACTCACGCATGAAGTAATGGTAGCTTTGCGGATGATCCTTTGGCAATCCTACATACTCATCCAGATTGAATGTAACCACCTGCGAAAAGTCGAGGCCTTCCTCCTTGTGCATCCGCACCAATTCGCGATAAAGCCCGATCGGAGTACTCCCGGTGGCAAGTCCCAGTACGGCATTGGGCTTTGCGTTGATAAGGTCGGCCACGATTCGAGCAGCCGCTTTACTCATCTCTTCATAAGTAGGGAAGATTAAGACCTCCATCACACACTCCTCTTTTCAGCAAGTTACGAACCAGCACAAACGGTTACCTGGTCGAATTGAAACCACCGCGTTCGTGGTAGCCAAGGGGCGCAGCCGGTCTACCATGGCACGTGGTTGCACAGCGCAATCCCACAGCGCTACCGGACCGGGATGATGAGGCCACGCCACTTTGTCCCCGCGCAAGCAACCTGCCAAAAAGCCTCCGCGTCCCTTTCGGAAACTGTCCGGCCCGCAGGAGAATGCCCCCAGATTTTCAGCAAGACGCGAGGGCCGAAAACAGCTATGCCTCCAGGCGTCTTATCGCTCGCGCGTGATGAAACACACTAACATCACATGAGGGTTCCCCCAATAGGCCTCAGCTCACCGGGGACAGCACCACGCGAAGGAAAAGGCCAAAAACCCATTAGCTTGGGTTCGAATCAGACACCTGTCAATACCCGCATCCCTCCTGGGGGAATTATCTAACCCATCGGGAGGACACAGCGATTGTCGTCTATGGCCGGGTTATTTACCCATGGACCGACTGGGACGACTTCCAATGCAAGTGCTGGGCTAGGCTGAAGAAGAGGCACGAGCGGTTCCGGACGAGTGACACTGGGATCCAACCACAGCCGATAGGCCTCGGGCATCAATATCACAGGCATTCGGTCATGAATTGGGCGGACTTGATCATTGGCATCGGTAGTTATGATCGTAGCAGTCTCTAAGCACGAATGATCCGGGCCTTCCCATGCCTCCCATAATCCCGCAAAAGCAAACAATTGATCATGGGGAAGACGAAAAAAGTAAGGCTTTTTTCGACCATCCGACTTGGCCCATTCATAAAAGCCATCTGCAGGAATGAGACAGCGTCGATACCGCAGGGCCATGCGGAAAGCCGGCTTAGTAGCTAATGTCTCGGCCCGAGCGTTGATCAGCCGATCGCCGATCTTTGGATCGTCCGCCCAGTGGGGAATGAGTCCCCAACGCACAAAGGTAAACTCTCTGTCAGCAGTCCCCCCTGGAGAAACTGCATGCTCGCTTCTGGCTCGCCGGGAGTTTTCAAGCTGGGACAAAGAATCCCTCGGACGTACACGAACTATTCCAATATTCTGCCGCGGCGCAATGTTATATCGCGGAGCAATGGGTGGAACCTCAAGGAGCTCAAATTGTTCGGCAATCGCCTCGCGAGACGCGCGTAGAGTAAATCGCCCGCACATCGTGTTGTGGCCTCACAAACGGGAGAGACACACCCTTTCTCACCGCACGATTTACCACATCGCCGAGGAGCCACATGATAATGAAACGCTCGGGTCAATTTTATTCTGACAACTCCATATCGGCCAGCAGAGTAAGCCAGTTTTCCTCTTTATCATCCCGCTGCTCTTAAGCCACTTACGGACTGACAACGACAAATGAAATCTCTGATTCTCAAGCCCACTCCGGAGCTACTGCCTGATTAGCTCGGCGAAAGGGACGCACGAAGCATCTCCGCAAACCGCCGAGCATTTCGAATTGCATGTCCCTCCCAATCGTTATTGAAAAACGCATAAACACTGGAACTCTTTAAGTAGGGGCGCACCCGTTCTACCCATTCCTCCAATTCCTCGTCGGAATAATTGTATCGGTAGAGTTGCTTACCAAGCCCATGGAAACGTACGTAAATAAAATCAGTTGTCACGAATACATCGGGCGGCAGACGGGGATGGCTAACCGCCACAAAGGCAACATCGTGTCGACGGAGGAGCTTTGCTGCCTCATCCGTCCACCAGCTTTTATGCCGAAACTCAACCGCGTAACGAAATTTCTGGGGCAAACATCCGAGAAAGTTGTCAATCCGCTCTAAGTCTATATGAAGCGAAGGCGGCAACTGCCACAAAATAACCCGCAGTGTCTTCAACCCTTCCACCCGGGAGACAAACAATTCCACTTTGTCCCCACAATCAACGAGTTTAGAAAGATGAGTGATACTCCGCCACCCTTTGACGGCCATGTGAAAGTCGCCAGGGAGCCGCCGATTCCACGCGGCAATCATATTGGCGGTGGGAAGCCTGTAGAAACTTGCATTTAGCTCCACCGCAGGAAAATGTTGCGCATAAAAGGTAATCCGCTCGGCCGCAGGCAAATCGGGCGGGTAGAACACGCCCAGCCAGTCGTCGTAAGTCCACCCAGACGTTCCGACAAATATTCCTCTTTTCCATTGCGCCATGGCCACCCCCTCATCAAAACCGGAACGGAACCAATCCGAGCATCCCCCTTAAAAGCAAGCCGACGGGCGAAAGCATACAAGTCTCCAAAGCCTAGCGAATACTCCCAACCAACTATCCTTGCCGGGCTTGATAATTCCAAAAACTCAGACGCCTTCGTTGACGTCTGCAAAAGTCTTAATCGCCTTCAAGTCGGATTCTAGCTGCCAGTGAGAACCAGCAAGATTCGTAAAGATAACTTTGCCGCCGTCATCCGCATGGCCCAGACTTCCTGAGTATTCGCAAAGCCAGAGAGGGTTCCCGGCTTTCTTGCCCACACTCCACTCACCGGCAAAAAGTGGGAAACCCTTTCTGCCCATGAGCCCCTTCTACCTATCTCAAATCATACTCGCCAGCCACTATCCGGCGAAAAAGGTTGCGGGGAAACCACGCCGACGCTTGGGCTTAGTAAGTGAGCATGAGCAACTCGGGCATGGCCTAAAAACCAGTTGACGGGTCAAAGCCCAGCAACTGTCAGAGCCGGAAAGCATTCCTTGATGAAAAATGGCTAGTACCAGACCCGAGGGACAGCCGCGAACGCTGAAGGAGAGATTCCAATCCGCCGGTGGGACAAGGTGAGGCGGCTTCTCCGCCGCGCGATGTGCGAAACTCGAAAATCGACTTCGTCCTGGCGGCAAAGCCATCCGCGCTTCCAGAACCAGGCCAACACGGGCGGTCTTGGTTTAGAATAGTCGGCTCAGTCAGCGGCAAGAACCCGCGGGAAAGAACCTTGCTTGCCGAGGTGCCCTACCTGACGTTGCCAACTTAACGCAAGCCCACGTCCCCACCACAGCCCATCGGTATGAATCACCGGTGAATAAACCTCCGAAGGTCCCGCGCAAATTTCCGGTCAATGCCACCGACCTTCTACGTCGCTAGGGCAGTTTTCATTTACGTCCTGACAAATCTGTACTATCCACCTGTCCCAACCAAAAGTCGCGGTGGCTTGCTTGGTGCCCAGGCAGTTCTTGCTAGAGGCTCAAACCTCCAAACACTTGAGCACGTTGAAGCATGGCCACGACTAGTACGGAGGAATGTCCAGGATGAGTCAGCCACCTACGCGACTCGCCGGCTAAGCCGTACAGTCACTGAACGGCAGAACGGCTGCCCCGTGGCGAGCCAGAGATGGGAACACCCGCGGGCAAAGGTCGGGCAGCACAGCTGTAGCCGGCCGCATGCAGGGCCGAGCGTATCCGCCGATAAGCTTCGAAGCTTTCCGGATACACCCAAATCGTAACCGTGTACATCTGTGGACTATGGGCTCGCACTATCCGCCAAAACTCCGAACCTTCTTTCAGCGACTCTTCCACCGGCTCTCCAAGCTGCGGGGAAACCGGAAGCAACACCCAATGTTCCACGCGGGCGTAACTTGCTGTTGCCCGGCCACCCCCGGGAAGGTTGATCGGCACATCGTACCGGCGGAGGACATAACGCATCTGAAATCCACCCTCCGGGCCTACGGTGTCCGTCCATTCCAGTTGATTAACAAGCCGCGATCCCTCAGCTTTACTGCGCGACTTCAGCCGCTCCACGAGCCGGTCCAAGGGAATGAAGGCAATACGTCCATTAGCGATTTGAAAATGAAGCTCCCTTCCATCCACAAATCGGGCTACTGGCGCGGGGTAATGAAGAATCTCCGTGATTTGCGCCGAGAGGGCTTGCGACTGAGTTTTTTGTGCTTCAAGTTCACGAAGGAGGTTCAACTTTTCCTGAACTTGCAGTTGCAGTTGGACGGCTTCCTCGGCCATTTCGGCTGACTGTCGCAGTCGTTCACCCACAAGCTTTTCCAAGGCTGCCACTTCCAGGGCGATGCGATCTCGCCGCCCCTCCTGACGACGTCTTTCCGCCTCGAGGGCCCGAACGTTAAGTTGCAGGTTCCGCAGGTCTTGATAGACTCTTGAGAGACTGCGACGTTTTTGCTCCACGGCGGTCTCTAAGGACCTCATGCCGGCATCGACCTGGCCAGATTCTACCGGAAACCGTTGAGCCCGGATCCCTACTACAATGCCCAAAATAATAAGGATACCGACAATGTTGGCTACGATATCCAAGAACGATTCCTGGCCAGGCAACCCCTCCACATTGTCCCAACTAACTCCGTTCAAGGTTGTTACATCCAAAACCAGATTGCGAATTTCGCCGATTCCAGAGTTGGCCTTCAACTTGACATGAATCGATCGGTGCACCCTCAATTCCGCGCGAACGGCAGATGTGGCCGGCAACGGACCTAACGGAAAGATCCTTACCACCGGGGGAGCCAGCTAGTTTCCTTAGGCACATGCGAGTTATCGCTTCACGAGCTAGTTATCCCCTTGGTCTTTACCCGATTCGCCCCGGAGCTTACGAAATGTTTTCTTGATGCCAAGTTATCAATTACTCCACCCTCTCCACTGTGAGACCACTTTGATTGAGAAGCTGCAGAAGCTGCTGAAAGCGTACCTCCCCGCCGGGCGCGACTTCCACTCGCAAAACAGGTCGCCAAGCCATCCCTTTTCCAGCGGGCCCCCAACTTTCTACATGCTGCCAAAGTTGCCGAACTAATTCGTCTACAGTTAACTCGGGTGGGTCCCGCCACACTATGACACTCTCCTGTCGCTGACCTCTCTCTGGTTGAAAAATCAATGCTTGGTCGGTGCAACGGATACGCACTGGCCGCCATAATGGGGTCAACACCTGCAAAGTAGCAGGAATTGCCCAATTGACACCCCTCTGGGCGGCAAGGCCTCGCGAATGCGTCACTGAGAAAGGATAAGGCTGTTCTCGTCCGGGTAGCCGCTCCGGGTCTGCGCGATTGGCAGACTCCGGCGAGGAGTTCTCGGACCACACCGACTTGACACCTACCTCCCCGCTCGTCCCAGAGCGACCCTCCTGAGGGCCTACACCCTGCGAAGCTGCCGCCATACGCCCCGGCATTGACCAAGCCCCGTATGTCTCCCCCAAAACTTCATTCCCGGAACCGGAATCGTTGCTACTCATTAAATTTGGCGCGGTTTTCGTCCCATCCAAATAAGGGTGCGATATCCCTCCCCCTTCCATCGAATCGCGACCATCCCCACCTTGATCGACGATTGCCGATCGCGAGCGGTGGCCCTCGTCAATCTCTAGTTCCCTGGGCAAACCGTAGAATGCCAAGGGTGCGCCTGTTTCGGGAACAAGGCCGCCCCGTTCCGGAGAAACCACAAACCGGCGGGCAGCCGCGGCCATCCGTCGTGGCGCTGCCACTCCGAGTGCTCGTGATTGGGCCCGGGCCTGGTTTACCACGGAAGCAAGATATTGCGCCAGCTGAGGATTGGCCGGCGGATACCATATGTCCCAATCCTCCTCGATAAGCTCATATCCAAACTCGCCTCCCCATGGCTCCAACGCGGCCCGGGCCACATAGTAGGCCACTATCCCACTGGGGCGGACCAATAAAAGGGGGTATGGCTCTGGGGAACCAACGTTGTGTCTTGCCCAATACTCCCGGACAGCACGGAGAGCGGCCTCCAAGGGGTTTCCCGGCCCGAGTTCGCCCTCGAAATCCTCCGGTGTGAACACTATCTTCTCCGGCTGGAGGATGATGGCTTCCCGCCGACACTCGATGTAAACAGGCCAGCGCGTGGTACCAGAGGGCCCTTGGTAAGGAATGACGGAATAGTAGCGACGGCCTTGCCTCCCGCTGGCCGACTCCAACTCAAGGCGCAAGGCCTGGATCTGCTCATCCAGGAAAGCCAATTGCTCCCTTAGCTGCGTAACCGGCTGTGTTTGGTGACCGGCACTTTGCTCGTTCTCCAGCACGCGGAGGAGAAAGTTGCGTTGTGCTTCCAACCGTCGAGCGTGATCTTCCACGTGGGCGAGGGCAAGTCGGGTGGCTCGAAGCTTTTCTTCTCCTGCGTGGATGTCTCGGCGAACTACCTCCTCTTCCCACTCCAGAAGCTGAAGAACCGAGTCCAATTCCTCCTTCTGCACCTCACGTTGAGCGGCCAATTGACGCGCAGCTGCTTGCCGGGCCCTCTGCCCGATCGTGATAATCAGAAGGATCAACACCCCCATGGTGGCGATAAGAACAGTAATAAATGGGAAAAAAGGGATACCGGGAGGTCCTGAAGCCAAGAGAGATTGATACCTTCGCGGCCGCTGCGCGCACGTCATCTTGCCCAAACCTCCCTGGCCAGTTCAGCCGGCTTTGCGCATCCCCTGAAGTTGGAGAAGATCGGGTGTTGCTGCAGTACCGAGCGAGTTTTCGATTCGGGCCGTCAACAAATGAATCGCCGCAGTCAGACTCATCACCAGTTCTTCGAACTGCCGAGCGCCGGCCAGAATTGTCAAGTTTCGGTTCAAAGCTTCTTGGAGTGTGCGTAAGACCTCGGTCCCCTCCAAAGCCTTCAGCAATGTTTCCGTCCGCTCTTCCACCGAACGCTCAAGCTCCTGCAAACCGTTAATCCGCCGCTGATAGTAACGACACAACTCCTGCAGTCGTTCGTGATGCTCGGCAAGCAACTTAGCTTCCAACGTTGACATCCGCTCGGCGTGCAGGGCTAAGGACTGTTCCAATGATTTTCCCACGGCCTGAGCCAACTGTGTCGACAGCTCCGCTCCCAGATTCCGCAGGGATGCCACAAATTGCTCCACCGCAAGCTCCCACGCAGCCAAGGGAGCCCGCAGAACAGCACTGAGGCATTCCGCATTAAGACCAAAGTTTCCCCGTACTTGGCAAGCCCCCAAGTCGGACTCAGCGGGAGCTAGCACCGCGGCCACTTGCTCGACGACTTGGTCAGTCCGGCTTAAAAGTTTCGCCTCCGTGCGTTCCACAAAGTAAAGTCCGAAGTAGAGCACTAAGCACAGTCCCAGGGCAAGTATCGTTGTATTAAAGGCGACCGTTAAGGCGGCCATGACCTCAGGGAGACTCTCCTCAAGCTGTTGCGGGGCAAGCCTCCCTAGTGCCATCGCTATGCCGATCACAGTTCCCAGGAAACCAAGTATGGGAATTGCCCAGATAAACATCCGAACAAGCGCCGACTTGGTCTGGACCGCAAGTGCATCACTTTCGGCGAGGTGCCGGAGCTGATTTTCAAAAGTCGCCCTGTCGGCACCGCCCTGGGCTAGTCTCACGAGTTCTCCCAGACGTCGGCCTAACCGCAAGAAGCGAACCTCTCCCAATAAAGTGCTTACTTTTTCCGGAAGTTCTTCCCTGCGCGTGGAGCCAGAAAGGAATGAAAATTCCCTCTCCCATTTGTCGACAGCTCGCCACTCGTATCCGATCCCCAACAGTCGCATACCGAGTGAGGCAATCCCGACGAAAAAGAGGACGGTTGAGACATACTCCACGGGGTGATCGGCAAAAAGCGAGCGAACGGAGGGATAATTAGCCGGTCCGAAGAGGATGACGGCATACCAAAGTGCCGACAACAGTGCCCCCCATAACACGGGGGACTCAACCATGGCTTTTACCAACTTGGACATTGTCGGGTCTCTCTCAGCGTGTCTCGATTTCGGAAACTCTCCTCCGCGGAGGTGCTATCCAACGCGTGCTATGCCCGAAGTCTCCTCCAAACGCACGACAAGTTGCCACCCCTGCCCGGTGTCGACAAGAAGCGCTAGCTTGGCATTATCGGCTCACAAGGCTGTGGGTACATCCGCCGATAAAGCCTGCCTGCACGCTGGGACAAGACTTCGTTCCAAATGACAGAACTTGCAGGAAAAATCCGGATTCCCGTTCCACCATCCCCGCTCCGCGGGGGCAAATTTTTGTGACGTGATTGCTTCAGCGCAAAGACCGTAAGCTCCGGGGTCTCGTGCATTTTTCGGTGCGACAAACGCAACGGTCACACCCTATTGCTGCTACTTCCAATTCTGGGAAGCCTCTCCCCTCCGGGGTTACTGCCTAGTTCTACAACCACTCGGAAAACACCAGTCCCCTTTTTCGGACCTGACCTCTTCTACCCTTTTCGGAGCTAACCTTCTCCCGGTTATTCCCCGCCTTAGGGTTGAGTCTAAATCTCCAATGTCCGACTAATTAATCGGCCTTTTCAACAGCTTATTAATCGGCCCTTTCAACGCAAAAAATCGAACACCATCCGGCGTTGCCAAACTCACCTTGCCGGCACCAAATGCTGATCTGTAAGGCGTGCGGCTTCCGGGAAAAACCTCCAACAAAAAGTCGCAGCATTCCATCAAGGTTCTTTTAAGACAGCCTTACATCACTAGTAATATGACAAGGTAAATCATCAATTCTGCCCAACTAGGTTAACTTAGATAACCCTCACAAAGGCCGCAAAGTTTCTTACCGTCTCAAACTTGAATGCTACACCCTGCACTGTACGAGAAAACCAGGCTCTCGGAGTCCCGCGAAGATCATTTTAGGATCGGCGCAGCATATGGCCAAAATCAGCCGAGGGGAATAGATGTTTCTTAGGCACCACGCGCTTGCTTGCCATTTCGGGTGCATAGCCGGCGATGATACGCAGCGTCAAGACTCTGCAAAGACTTAAGGAGGCCGTCAGATTAAAGAGGAGTGAAGTCTTCAGAGCAATTACATCAATCTTGCCATGCTAAGATTACGGGTGTTCGGCTCCGAATGATATCCTTCGAAACAGCGTTTCCCCGCTGCGGGCCATCCAGGATCTCCTCTCACAGCGGAATTCCCTACCTACCCACCCGGTGTTTCCGGCAAGCTTTCTGGCGGGGACCGGGTCTACACCAATTCAGAAATTTCCCCCGAGAGACCGCTGGGCCGCCCCAAGAGAGCTGAATTTCCGTAATCGGACTTGTAGGCTTACTTTCCACTGGCAGGGTAAGCCCATACTTTTGCAGCGTGTGATACGTGTATTGCTTTCGAGTCCAGACCGGCCAGTCGTGGGGCAAGCATACTTTCCCGGACTCGCTTGGACGGCACCCTCGGCATCAGCCCACTTCCTTGTTTTAAACTTTGGCCGGCGAAAAAACCTGCCGAGATTGTTGCAGAAGTGAAGCCCGGCGTTTATCTTGTCGAAGAGCCCTGTGGCGAAAATTGCTAGGGCATTGAAAAAGCGAAAAATGAAGACTGACATTGTTTTTTAGAGGCCTCGTAACGCAGTGTTGGAATTCGGTTGAAGCAGTTTGCCTCGGTTTTTGCTAAGGAGCAACGCGATGAAGCAACAAGGCGATCGTGGCCATTCCCGCCGTTACTTCTTGAAGACAACAACCGCGATGGCTGGCGTGACGACCGCTATGTCGGCAGTTCCGCGGGTTTACGCGGCCGAATCAAACACAATTCAACTTGCCTTGATCGGATGCGGAGGCCGTGGCACTGGTGCGGTAAGTGATGCCATCGAGGCTAAAGTTGTACCGGTGAAACTCGTGGCCATGGCCGATGTGTTCGAGGACAGGGTTCGCGGCAGCTACGCTCAGCTGTCCAAACGCTATCCAGAATACGTGGATGTGCCGGAAGAGCGACGGTTCGTGGGGATCGACGGATACAAGCAAGCCATGGACTGCCTTCGTCCGGGGGATGTGGCCATTCTGGCTACACCTCCTGCCTTTCGTTGGGTGCACCTGGCCTACGCCATCCAGAAGGGTATTCATGTGTTCATGGAAAAGCCGGTTACGGTCGATGGCCCCAGTACGCGGCGGATGTTAGAACTGTCGCGCCAGGTGGACGAAAAGAACCTCAAAGTGGGTGTGGGCTTAATGGTGCGCCATTGCCGCGGCCGAAGAGAACTTTACGATCGCATTTGCTCCGGAGAGATTGGCGACATCATCGCCATGCGAGCATACCGGATGGCGGGAGTGTCGGCCGTTTGTGGCAAGCCCGAAGGAATGCCCGAGGTCCTGTTTCAAATTCGACGTTTCCACAGCTTCCTCTGGGCCAGTGGGGGTGTCTTCAGTGACTACTACATTCATCAGATCGATGAATGCTCGTGGATGAAGGATGCCTGGCCTATCCAAGCCCACGCCTTAGGGGGACGCCACTATCGGGAGACAGGCATTGACCAGAACTTTGACACCTATTCTGTCGAATACACGTATCCCGACGGTACCAAGCTGTTTTTCTTTGGTCGCAACATGAATGGTTGCCATAACGAATTCGCAAGTTATGTCCACGGCACCAAGGGCGCAGCCATTGTGTCCACTTCTGCTCATTATCCTGGACGGGTACGAACCTTCAACGGCCATCGGTTCACCAAAGAGGAAATGATCTGGGCCTTTCCCCAACCGGAACCCAGCCCCTATGTCATGGAATGGGTAGATCTCCTCGAAGCAATTGTTAAGGACGAAAAATACAACGAGGTCGAGCGAGGAGCTATTGCCAGTCTAGTCACCGCCATGGGTCGCATGGCGGCTCATATGGGCCGAATTGTCACCTTCGAAGAAGCCTTGAATCACCCTGTCGAATTGTGCCCCTATGTGGATACCTTGACGGCGGATTCTCCTGCACCGGTACGTCTCCGGGCCGATGGAACTTACCCAGTACCCATGCCCGGAATCATCACCGACCGCGAATATCCAGAAGCCTAAGGTGCGCAGTCTTCAGCCTACGGGGCTCCCTCCCCCGGGATTGAGTGCCTTAGGTTGGGACGGAGCTATTCCTCCATTACTCCAGAATGGCTGCGGGGGCTTGAAGCGAGAATACCGTGCTTCCAAAGCCCTATGATCTCGCCTGCTCCAAAAAAATTTGCAGTGGAACTCGGGGCTCAGCCCTAGGCCGGGCCCCGATTCACTTTATTGCTGTCTCCGGCCATAGTACCCGCTCTATCGTGGCGGTACATTTCTAGGCAGCCGTAACTTTTTTGCCTTGGATTATTGGATTATTTCCCAGTCAGCCGGGACTTCAGCGCTTCTCGAAGAATTGCCAGCATTGGCAAGCGCATCTCCCCCGATCAAATAGCTGGTAAACATGCCCGCAGGCACAAAGATCTGAGGTCGTTCCCCCGAGAGTTTGCAAGCAGAAGTACTGTTTCAGCAACTGCGGGCGAGGCGCCCCCAACCGATAAACTTGAAATACCCCCAAAAGAAATCGACTTAGTAAACTTTTTGCGTGATGCCGGTTACGACCCTTAGGCCACCCCCTTCCGAACGTGGGCTCGCGCTTGGAACTGGCTAAGCCACGGCATGAGGCTTCGGGGACTCTCAAGGTTACACCGGTTCGACCTATCGGGCATCCAGGTTTAGCCTCAATACCCAAAGGATTAAGCCACCCCGGAAGGGGCATCAGAGGACACTTCCTTAAAGTCTCAGCGGAGCCAATTCAGCCAACGCACTACCCCATTTGTGGTACAGGACGTTTTCCAGCATGTATTCGACATAAGCTCTTCCATAAGCTCCTCGTTAGAAGTTCCTCCAACGGAAGTCCCCTCACCCGCCTAATCGGCTCATCATGACCATACAAACTGCCCCGAAGTAATTGCTCAGCCTACAGGAGTTCGGGCCGTGCCGCGGAACCGTCAATCTGCCAACACGTAATCAGAATTTTTCACGCCTAAAATCCATCCCAGCCCTTCCAATTTCAAGCGAAGCTACGCCATTATTGGGGGTCACCGATCACTCCACTGGATCAAAAAGCCGTAGTCGCGGAATGATTTTCTCACGACAATTAACGGTTTTTTTCACGCGGCTGGCCGGAGGCGCCGCATGTTGGTAGAAGCTAATTGAGCCCGGTTCCTACTCTGGGCGGGGAACAATACTACAAGGAGGGAACTAAATCAGGCATCAGTACAAAGTTAGTACGATTATGGTAAATGCAATCCCACGGCCTAACTCGCTGCAATGAAGAGGGCGATGCCCGCTTTTGCCTCCTCAAACGACACGAAAAACGTCGCACAGAGTTTTTGGAGAAGAATGGCTTTTAAAAAAACCACGCAGCCCGCGACTGCGATTCCTTGCAAAGTTCCAGACCTGCGGACCCATCAGCCACCAGCAAAAACTTTATCGGCCGGGCAAAGTGCGAGCCAATTAAAATGTGACCGGTGACTTGTTCTCGAGTAGCTATTTTATTGGTGGTTCCTAAGTTGATCGCAATACAGATATTTCTTCAGGACGAATCGTTCATAGAAGACAGATAATTTACGGAAGCTAGTCCCTCTAAGAAGGTAGTCAGGATTGGATAAGAGAAAAAATGCGGCTGAAAACCGACATTGTTATTACTGGAGTGGGAGTCGTCTCGCCCATTGGAATAGGATGTGAGGCGTTTTGGCACTCCTTAGTAACTGGTAAGGGAGCCGTTCGCCGTTTAGCCGTTTTGGACGGCGCCCCCCTTCCGCCGGCACTCGGCGCGGAGATTTCGGATTTCGAAGCCTCACGCTGGGTCCGTCCACGCAAGGCGCTCAAGGTAATGAGTCGCGACATTCAACTAGCCTTTGTGGCGGCCGAGCTTGCTTGCCAACAAGCTGCTGTCGGACCCGGGAAGCTCGACCCCGAGCGGTTCGGAATTGTCTTTGGTACCGATATGATCTCCTGCGAGCTGGAAGAGCTGGCGCCGGCGTATCGGCAGTGTATCGTCAATGGGCATTTTGACTTTGCGCGATGGGGCACCCATGCTCTTGAGGAGATGTTCCCGCTGTGGATGCTAAAATACCTGCCCAACATGCCTGCGTGTCACATCGGTATTGCACAGGATGCCCGCGGCCCCAATAACTCTATCGTTTTGGGGGAAGTTTCCAGTTTGGCAGCAGTCGCCGAGGCTGCACGAGTCCTGGAGCGGGGTGCAGCCGACGTGATGATAGCAGGGGGCACAGGCTGTCGGATTCATCCCATAGTATGGTCGCGTCGAAAAGTTTATGACTCTGCTGAGTGGGACGGCCCGCCGGAAAAAGCCTGCCGACCTTTCGACGCACACCGCTGCGGACAGGTTTTCGGCGAGGGAGCGGCTGCCTTTATCTTGGAAACAGCAGAAAACGCCAGGGCACGGGGGGCAAAGCCTCTGGCCCGACTGGCCGGATTTGCTTCTACGTTCGAGCGATGCCCCCCCGGGGAGCTTCCCGCGGGCGAAGCCATTCGCCGGGCCATTCGTCAGGCTTTAGAAAGTTCAAGTCTGTCCCCGAACGAAATTGGCCATGTCAACGCCCACGGTCTCAGTGCCGTCCACGATGACCGCATCGAGGCCCAGGCTATCGCCTCTGTCCTGGGTGATGTTCCGGTGACGGCCCCGAAGAGCTTTTTTGGTAATCTGGCGGCAGGAACGGGAGCAGTAGAATTGGCCGCCAGTGTACTTGCCCTGCAAGCGGGATTGATCCCGCCTACTCTCAATTATGAGGTTCCCGATCCAACGTGCCCTGTCAACGTGGTAAGCGGATCAGCTCAAACCACAAATGTTCTCTCTGCTCTCTGTCTCAATCATTCCCGCTTTGGCCAGGCTATGGCAGTGGTGATCGTGCATCCGGAGTTTTGAAAGCAATTTTTACGTTAATGTTTCCACGTTAATGGTGCAGCGTTAGCCATTTAACTGCCGGAGGGGGCATACGTAAACATGCACGGCTATATGCCACCCGACACCATTTGGGCGGGATAGTTAGCTACCTTTCGCCCGGGCAATGTATCCCTCAAGGATACTTGGCACGCGATCAGGGGTTACTTGTGCCCACACGTCATCTCCCACCGTGATTACCGGAGCCAGAGCACACATTCCCAGGCAGCGGCAGGCCTCCACGGTGAACATCCCATCTTTGCTGGTTTCGCCAAGGTTAACACCGAGCTCGGTTTTAAATTTTTCCGCGACCCGGTCGGCACCTTTAACATAACATGCGGTACCGAAACATATGTTCACCACAAATCGACCCCGCGGTTCCAGCCGGAAATAATGATAGAAGCTAGCAACCCCCGAAACCTTGGCCGCAGGGATCTGCATCAGCTGGGCCACAGCATCAAGCTGAGATGTCCCCAGATAGCCAAACTCCGCCTGCACCTGATGCAGCACTGCAATAAGGTGACTTTCGGGCCGTGGATCCTTCTTAACCTGGTCGATGAATTGGCACAGGCGATCCCCAAGGATCCGCCGACAACTTGCTTCCACCTCTGGCCAATTGTCAGTACTAGTTCTCGTTTGAGAGCCGGTATTCATCGGATCCCTCGTGGCAAACGTGCTCGATAACTCGTATGCAAAAGCTCTTGGGCCTTTGGTGAACCGGGTACGCCGAGGAAGCTTTCGTAAAGCTCGAGGATGGCAGGATTGTCGTAAGACTTGCGTAACGTTTTCTGACTATCAATGGTATACAAGGCTTTGGCCCGCTCGCGAAGTAATTGTCGATCCAAAACGGGCACTCCCGGAGGTGGATAAGGCTGACCGCCACCGCCGACACAGCCCCCCGGACAAGCCATGATCTCCACAATATGGAACTGCTCTTGGCCGGAAGCAATTTTCTCCAAGATGATCTTGGCATTTGTCAACCCGTTGGCCACGGCAACGTGGATGGAGCGCTCCCCCAAAGCTACGTATGCCTCCCGCAGGCCCTCTACACCACGAACTTCGACGAAGTCAACACGCTCCACCCCTTTGCCGGTGGCAAGTCGTGTCGCGGCCCGAAGGGTCGCTTCCATAACCCCACCCGTGGTGCCGAAAATATCTCCCGCCCCCGAAGCCACCCCAAGGGGTGGGTCGAACTGGCCGTCAGGCAACCGGTTCCAATCGATGCCGTAACATTTGATCATCCATACCAATTCCCGGGTCGTGAGGACCGCATCAGTGTACGGGGTGCCATCAGGCATGCGATGTTCAGGCCTAGCTGCCTCAAATTTTTTTGCCACACAGGGCATCACCGCTACCATGAAAATGTTTTTGGGATCGATTCCCTTGCGTTGGGCGTAATAGGTCTTGGCTAGGGTGGAAAGCATGCTCATCGGCGATTTACATGTCGAAGCATATGGGATAAGCTCTGGATAGAACTTTTCTAAAAAGTTAATCCACCCCGGCGAGCAGGACGTAATCAGCGGCAAGGGACCTCCGTCCTCCAAGCGGATGAGAAATTCGTGCGCCTCCTCAACGATGGTAAGGTCGGCTCCTAAGTCAGTGTCGAAGACGGCGTCAAAGCCAAGCAAACGCAAAGCCGTGATCATTTTCCCCGTTGCCGGTGTGCCCGGCGGCATGCCAAATCCCTCCCCAATGGCAGCCCGAATCGAGGGAGCCGTCTGCACCACGACATGTTTTTCGGGATCGGCCAGAGCTTGCCAGACCAATTCTGTGGATGGCTTTTCCAAGAAAGCGGCAGTAGGGCACACCATAACGCACTGGCCGCACTGAATGCACACTGACTCATCCATTTTTGCAAAATGAGCCGGTGCTACCACAGTTGTGAATCCCCGACCGTGTTGACTCAAATTATGGACCCCTTGAATCTCCGCGCAGACCCGCACGCAGCGACCGCAGAGTACACATTTCTCAGGATTACGCACCACCGAATGACTGGAAAAATCCTGCTGCGGGCGTTTTCGCTCACCGGCAAAAAGCCGTTCACGAACCCCCAACGCATAGGCAAGGTTCTGCAGTTCACAATTCCCGTCGCGTTCGCAAATTTGGCAGTCCTGTGGATGGTTATCGAGGAGGAGTTCGACAATGTCGCGCCGCGCCTGCCGGATCTCCGGCGAGTTTGTTCGCACCCGCATTCCTTCCCACACCGGCATGTGACAAGAAGCCAAATAATGATCCAGCCCCTCCACTTCCACAATGCACACCCGGCATGCACCGGCAATGCTCAAATTCGGGTGATAGCATAACCGCGGAATCGACACCCCGATAAGTTCTGCTGCCTCCATGATGGTGGTGCCTTCGGGGACCCGCACGGGAGTTTCATCAATCACAACTGACACGGTCTTCCTCGGGCTGCCTACTTCGGCCATGCTACCCTCGCAAAAAATCAAGCTATCCAGTTTACTAGCTCGTAGCTAAATATGCCTTGCGGGTTGATCCGGAAAGAAGCCGGCTTAAATCAAGCTTCCTACGCCGACTCTCCGGCGGAGTGGGAAAGCGCTCTTACCATCCGCGAACTGGAAAAATTCGTCGCTTTATGTCAGTTTGACTGCATCAAACCGACATACCTCAAAGCATCGACCACATTTAATGCACCGGGATTGATCAATGACATGCGGTTCACGGCGAGTACCGGAAATGCAACTTACAGGGCAATTGCGAGCGCAGACCGTACATCCGACGCATTTCTCGGGGTCAATTACGTAGACAATAAGTGCCTTGCACTTCTTGGCCGGACAACGTTTGTCCGTAACATGTTGCACGTATTCGTCGCGGAAATGTGCCAGGGTGCTAAGTACGGGATTGGGCGCGGCCCGACCAAGTCCGCAGAGGGAGGACTTCTTTATCAATCGCCCCAGTCTCTCCAATTTGCCCAGATCCTCTAAGGTTCCCCTCCCGGAGGTGATGCGGTCTAAAATCTCGAGCATTCGCTTTGTGCCCTCTCGGCACGGGGTACACTTCCCGCAGGATTCGTCACACGTAAATTCCATGAAGTATTTTGCGATGTCCACCATGCAGTCGGTTTCGTCCATGACAATCATTCCGCCAGATCCCATGATCGAGCCGGCCTTGGTCAACGTGCCGAAGTCGACCGGCAAGTCGAGCATGGATTCCGGAATGCACCCCCCCGCGGGACCGCCCGTCTGTACCGCTTTGATTCGCTTGCCCCCAGGTGGACCGCCACCAATCCCTACGACGATATCTCGGAGAGGGGTCCCCATTGGTACCTCGACTAACCCGGTGTGACACACTTTTCCAGCCAACGCAAAAACTTTCGTGCCACCGCTTTCCTCACTCCCTAAACGGGCGAACCACTCCGGGCCATAGTTAATGATCGCCGGTACATTCGCGAAAGTTTCCACATTATTGATCACCGTGGGTTTGTCCCACAACCCGCGTTCTGTGGGATATGGGGGCCGCGGTCGGGGCTGACCACGCTCCCCTTCAATCGAATGAATAAGTGCTGTTTCTTCCCCGCACACAAAAGCCCCAGCTCCAAGGCGCACTTCGATGTCAAAGCAAAAGCCGGAGCCGAGAATATCCTCCCCCAACAGACCCCAATCCCGACAAGCGGCGATGGCATTGTGAATCCGCTCCACTGCCAGAGGATATTCCGCCCGAACGTAGACAAACCCCCGCGAAGCACCGATGGCAAAAGCACCGATGATCATCCCCTCGATGACATTGAAGGGATCGCTTTCCAGCATGCTTCGGTCCATAAAGGCGCCAGGATCCCCCTCGTCGGCGTTACATATGATGTAGCGGACAGGCTCAGCCGAGGCGGCTGCAAATGCCCACTTCTTGCCTGTGGGATACCCCGCTCCACCACGACCTCGCAGCCGCGACCGGGTAATCTGATCGATCACCCAACTAGGGTTATCCCGCTCGAGCACCGTGGCCAATGCCTCGAAACCTCGATAATGGAAGTATTCCTCGATGCTGGTCGGATCCAAGACACCATTGTGGCGTAAAGCTACCCGGGTTTGGCGGTTAAAAAAGGCAACGTCGCCATAAAGCTCCAAAAACTTGCGCCCCACCGTTTTCCCCGGCACAGCCAACCGCTCCACCGGTTGGCCCTGCAGCAGGTGCTTCTCCAATACCTCCCGCAATTCATCTTTGCTTCGCAAGCGATAGAGCGTTTTCTCCGGTTGGACGAGCACATGGGCGAGCTTTCCTACCTGAGCCGGGGTGCAGGCCCCTAAACAGCTACTTTCATACACCTGGACCAGGTCAGGACCGATTCCCAAATCTCGTAAAAGTTCCTCCGGACTATGCCCCCACAGCTCACGCTGGAGTTGGCAGCATCGCGGGCTGGTACAATAGAGCAGCTTAAACCGCGGCAAGTGCGTGAGGGGCCCATCCAGCACATGTTCCAGCAGCGGATGACCTCCAAGCACGTGAGAAGTGAAAATCTTATGGACTAACTCGCGATTGACGAATTGGTACTTCACCGGCAAGCTATCTGGCATAAAGACCGTGACAATCGGCTCGCGACTGCAACGCCCCGTACAACCGGTGCGATGCAAGCCAATATCGGTGCGTCCAGAGGCAGCAATATGCTTGCGAAACTCCTCGAAGACCACCGTTGCCCCGGCCGCATTCTCGCACGTAGCTGAACCCACTTGAATCCGAATGCGAAAGGCAGCTCGCGCTTCCGCAAGCGCCGCCTCCGCCTTTGATCGAAGTTCTTCAAAACGTGCTCTCACTGCCGCCTTCACGTCGTTCTTCTCCAACTTATTACCGCCGAGTGCATCCGAATGATTAGTCTTCCCATGAAAACCAAAGCGCGACGACTAAAAAGCAATCGCCCAATATTATGAAGCCAAGCATTTTCGTCAAATAATTTAGAAGGAAAGACTTATCTTAAGGTTTTGTCCCACGATTTGTAACATAGGTTCCAGCACGAAAGAAGCGCGTGGAATTGGGCCAATCCAGCCGCCGCGCCTGTGAGTCCTTTCCTTGACAAGGGCAGTAAAGAGCGGTATCCCCAAGATCTATGCAGATCGGTGATGAGCCGGCGGAAAATATTGCGGCCACGTCTCGCGGCTTACCGGGCACGAAAAGCTACCAGGTGTGAAAAGGCCACCGCCTCAAACCCAGGAAGGTTTGCCGTCCCCGTCTTGAAAGGTCTTGCCACTATGGCACCAGGGGCTTCACCTCTTTGGAAAAGGAAATCTCGAAAACGTTACGAGCCCAAGGATCAGCCACAAGGAAGCCTGACTCCGTCGCCACAATCCCCACGGGTCGATAAAGGGGCTTACCTTCAACCCATTTCTCTACAGAGCCTCGAGGATCGACTTTCCAAATAGCCGAGGCGTATCCATCGGTGACGTATGCGTTACCCTCCGGATCGAAAGCCACGTCGTGAGGGAATTGGAACGGCCTACCCTTAACTACAGGGACGGGCTTGCCGTCGACAATTCGCCACAGTTGATGCTCAGCATGAGCTACTACCCACAAAGTCCCGGTCCGATCGAAAGCTAGTCCTCGGGGAGCTCGAAGCTCAACGACCAATTGCGGAGGCCCCTGTCCCTCCGGAAGTACCCAAATTCGGTGCGTACCAAGGTCGCTGACAAAGATATTCCCTTCGCGATCGACCGCCACGTCCATGGGTGTCCACAAGCCTCGCTCGCTTAACGACCGAGGTTCCTTGCCCTCAAAACGGTAAACCGTGCTTGTAGCCGTGTCGGCAGCAAGAAGATTTCCCGACGGATCAACACCCAAAGCCCGAACCGCATTAAGCGGCGTGCGATATTTCTTTGACGCCTGAAAGAAGACACTGACCTTGCCATCGCGGATGAGGGACACACCGGGCAAATGCAAATCGGCCACGTAAACTGACCCGTCACCTGTTCGTACGGCCGAAAGCGGATAAAGAAGCTCCGCCCCTGTAACAAAGCACGGTGCGGCCAAAAAACCCCCAACCCCAAAAAAGAAAGTCAACCCGAAGATTCGCAACCAAACAGGAACTCGCAGCATTTCCTAAATTTCCCCCAATAAATTACTTTGGAACCTAAGGGAAATCATGCCGAGTCGGACCTTTTTGAGCTCCTCAACTTGAGGCTACTCTTTCGTGCACGCTACACCCTCGCTCATTTGATTCACTGCAGTAGCGCACCAAGGTAGACGTTGCCCGCCGAACCTTCTGAAAAAGGAAGGAACGACTTCAAATTTTACCGAATAATGTCCAATATTATACCCACAATTAGAAAAGACTTCATCATCCAAGGCCAGATGTGCGAGAATTGTTTTCCGCGGATCCTGGCGTAAACACAGGCGCTGGGCTCCGACGCGAGAACCGGCGAGCTCACTCCCCGGCAAGCTCCAAGATTTTAATATTCCGGAAGTAAATGGGCGCTCCATGATGCTTTCCCTGCAGCCCGATATGCCCTTCTTGGGGTAGTTCGGCCGCCGGCTTGCTAAGCCAGGGTGGAATCGAGCTCCCATCAGGGTTCACCTTTGCGGACGTCCACTTTCTCATATCCATAGTGGTCACAAGTTCACCATTGAGAACCACATAAATCATCGGTCCCACACACTTTATGACCATGCGATTCCATTCACCTGGCTTCCGAACCATAGATTTCGTCGGCGCAAGACGTCCGAAAATTGCGCCACAATGCCAAGTGGGTGGCATTTTCGCCCACTTTTCCGAAAAGTCATCGCAGATCTGAATCTCGATCGAATTGGGAATCCAATTGTTCAAATCACTGCAGTATACAATGACACCGCTGTTACTAGCCTCCGCGGTCTTAAACTCCAAGGACAATATAAAGTTCTTGTAACGCCTCTTGGTCCAAATGCATTGATCCTCATCAGCGCTAAGAACTCCATCGGTAAAACGCCACACACCCGGCGGATAGATCGCATCGGATAAGTCGGGAGCAAAAAGAGCTTGCCACCCTGAGGCATCCGGCTCAAGAGGTGGAGGACCCTCTAAGGCTAGCTGCTCTGCAGATCCATAGCCAGCAATCGCTCCGAAAATAATCAGTGAAATTGTTAAGATCGTCTGTGTTTGCCCTAAGCGCTGCCACATTCGACTCCCCTCCTCGACACTTCTGGTGTCAAAAACGATGAATACCGTCCCGACGTTTGCCACTTGTTGTGTTTACATATATGCGTGGCCGCGATTGCCAGGAAATCTGTTCGTGCGGGTCTACGAAAGAGTCAACTTCCATTTCCGGCCACAACCGGCAATCGTGCCTCGCCCTAACCTTCGGTCCACAAAAACCTGCTACCGCAAGTTTTTCAGATGTTGATGTACAGATTAACAAGGCCTTAATGCAATACGAGGTTCAGAACTCGGAGCTCTGCCACGAATTGCCGGCAGCAGGCTTTTTCACTCGCGCCACTCCCACTAATGAACTTAATTCGTTTACAAGGGTCAGGTACACAAGTCGTAAACGGGAAGACTGGCCTCGACCGCCAGGTGGCTTGCGTCTGACTTTTTACAAGTCAAACTCACCTGGCATTATAAGCACTTGCGATGCCCTTCGGAAGAACCTCCATCCGCCCGTGCATGGTAGGGATGAGCCATTTTGTGACCAATTGCGGCAAAATCTAAAGTCGTACCATCAGCCCCAAAAAAATTTTCTCGCGGAATGCACATCTTATAGGGTGTAATGCAACCTGCTTCATGGCGACGGTTTGCCACGAAGCCACACATATTTACGACACCGCGGAAAGCTCGCCGGTCCTCACCTTTTATTAATTTGCGGCTAATGGGCATTGGGCCACTCAAAAACATGTTGCGGAAGATGTGAGCAGAAGAGCGGCACTTCCTCGTCGGTTACAGGCCACCATGCGATAACCCCAAATGGGCCGCGGGAGATTCCGCCCCACACCAGTTTGCAAAGAGGCCTGTCCGCTCGAGAGCCGAACCTCCCCCCTGCTAGGAGCCCCACTGCCCAATCGGTCAAAGCCGGGCTACTAGCCTGGCCAAACACGGGAATTTCGATTTGGCCGGTGAATACCAGAAAAGCTCCGTTGTACGGGTGCTGCCATTTAGGCTCCTAACCGGCGATAAGTAATAACCATCGGTAGGCTAGTGATTTGCGCACTCTTTCCTGTAAGCCAGCTATTTTACTCAGCCCACCTCCATCAGTTGGAACAGGCTTTAGATAACAGAGCCACGACAATCCCGCCGCGGGCATACACCCCGACTAGCTCCCGAGATTAAAAAAAGGCAGGGGCAGCAGTTCATCTGAGGCTGGCGACTCCTCTTCCATCATTTCACTCTCAATTAGTTCCGTCTCTGTTTCCTCCTCCAGAGCGTTTTCACCGGTGTCTTCAGTGGCTTCGACCTCCTCCCCCATGGATTGGCTCTCCTCTTCTGGCATTTGACCAGGCGGCAAGGGGAGAGAGGGCGGAACAGGCAGTGCCCCGGGCATTTGTGGGGGCCATGCCTCGGGTATTTTCTCCGCCTCGACTTTTTCTCCGGGTTGCACCTCCTTTGGTGCCACCTCTCTGCCAGGCTGCGAGACTACCTCCTGTCCCATTTCAGCTGGAGGTGCAGTTCTCATTCCGGTGGGTGGGATACCAAAGGGGGGTACGGGAAGTGCCGGACTTTGCTCCACTTGGGGCAAGGGAAGGGCAGGTGGACCTACCTTAGTGGGGGGAGGGGGAGTAGCCTGTTCCAAAATGAAGCCACGTTGGCGCGCTTGCTGTTCGCCGTATCGCTCGCGATGAATTTCCAAAGCTCGACGATAAGCTGTCGTTCGCGCGGAAAGGCGATGGCGCTCGAGAATCATTCGAGCTCGGCCTTGAATTCGCTCAAGTGACCGCCCCACGTCGTAAAAAATCCCCGCGTCCCGAGCTTCGATCTCCGCGCCAGTTCGAAAGTCATCTTCCGCCTCATCTGGGCGGCCCAACTTCAGGTAGGCCAATCCCCGAAAATAGTAGGCCCGAGGATCTTGCAGCCCCATATCGATGGCCCGGCTGAGAAGCTCATGGGCTTTGGCATAGTTGCCGCCGTAAAACTCGTGAACGGCCGACCCGTAAAGCCGACTCAACACCGGATCCTGGGCAAAACCAACCTTGGCATAACTGAGAATCCCGCCCACCGCAAGTGCCACTGCCAAATAGGTCCGCATGACCGGTTTCCCTCGTATTATTTACTCTAACTATGCTTCCCCGAACAGTCTCGCTTAAAGGCCAATTAAGCCAAATCTCTCCGCCCTTATTGCGCTAAAGATAACCGCTCGTACAAAGAACAAAATTTCCGACATGTCGCCACCATTCCTCAGAGGCCGCATCAGCTAGCTCTTCGGCGGCTTTCCAACGGACTACCGCTAACTTCCGACATAGTAATCAGGCCACGCCGAGGTTGCAAGAATTACCAATTTTTCTGGCTGTTGGGCCACGGATTGCTACAGGGCGCGAAAATATTCCCCCCGTAACGAAAACCACCCAACTTTCGAAGGAAAAGGCTTAATTTCCGTCGTCAGCGGGCTTCAGGGAGAGCAAACGTACCCCGGCGGGTGCCGCCAGAAAAAGGCTTCAACTGGCCCCTGGCCCCCCAACGCCGCTGAATCCGGCAGGGGGATGATCCACCAATACATTTGACTTAATTCCGGGTTAGTGCACCTTGCGAAAATAAGAGCGGAAGCATTCAAGAAAAACAGCTGGAAGTTTCGCACCATCTCCTCCATAACAGTGACAGTGTCTTCACTCGAATAACTAATCACCTCCAGCAAAACTCAAAAAGGATAAGAAGTAAAAACAAAAATCATAAAGTGCGACAAAAAGAGTGTGCCGCTTCGAACAACGATCTCCCTCCAAAATTGCACGGTTTACGGAACAGTGAGGCAGGGCCTAGGTCACCCGGGTCGTGGCCCGGTGGATTCAGCGCACGAAGTGGATTTCCCAACGTTCCCGTCCCTTAATCCCACGACTCTTCAAGCCCCCGCCCACCCAAAGATTCGGAGAGGCGGCAACTGTCGGATACCCAATGGTTGGAGGGGCGAAAAAGCGACCATCGGTCTTTTCGATGCTTAAAACGATCTTCGCCGCCAACTCTCACTTGAACGAGAATATCCGGGTCTTCCGGGTAAATCCGGATGCCTACGGCAACACCCGGTCAAATCAACCTTCATTGTTTCCAGTCCAAGCAAATCTTAAAATTAACACTACGAAACTAGTGCTAAATGCTTTGGCGAGACGAAACCAGCAACCACAGAACGAACGGAAAATTACGAGTGGCACAAAACGAGCTTCGTTGCCTTGGGCTCGGTTTCCGAAAGAACCATGGATTTCCTTATTTTGGTATCGTTTGGTAAAGTTTAGTATTGTTTGGCGTGCCGTTTCCGCTTTCGGCGGGCTCCAGTGGTCGTGGGAAAATGGCGAGAATTTCCCACAACAACCTCTCGAGAGAACGCGGGCTCTGATGGTGGTTGGCAAATGCCATTAACCCCCCAGGTTTGAAACCCTGGATTGACAAGATGGCGGGAAAAGAATTGGGGGTGCTCCCGACACACAGGCCCAAATGGTTTTTAAGTTGCGAAACTCATTGTGAGGGGCCATTTTCTTTGGTCAGCTTGGATGGGTGGCCGAGTGGTCGAAGGCGGCGGTCTTGAAAACCGCAGTACCCCAAAAGGGTACCGGGGGTTCGAATCCCTCCCCATCCGCTTGAGTGTGTGATGGCTCCAGGATGCAGAGGAGGCATATCAAAAAATCGCGTAAAGAAAAGCGCGCACAGTTGATCTGGTCTTGAAGCTCCTTCCCTGGGTCCACCTGCCCGAAACGTTCTGATCTCAATTTGCCTTTGACCAAACCCGCTACGCTTCTCCTTTCAGGAAAGCCGTTATTTACATTTACATCACAGTTCGTAAACGACGGGAGAAGACGATTGAAACTTTTCCGCGAAATCGGGTTAAGACGAAGGGGACTCTTGCCAAGCGTGGTACTTTACACCCCTTCCCATATCAGGAAGAGACATAAAACTAGCGAAGGAGAAAGGAGAAACACTCCTAGGCTTACCCTTAGGCATTTTTTGCGAAGCGGGCGAAAGCAGTAATTTCACGAGTTTAGCCGGACATTACTTCGGCAATTGGGGAAGACAGTTCCAGCATCCCCAAAAATGGCAAAGCGTCACCCACATTCGGGCGGGAGATCCAGGGGGCGGCGGGGCTGCCGTCCCGTCTTTTAAACATATCGCAGGTTCGATCTTGTCGTAAGAGCATAAAATGCTGACGACCGTTGTTCTGGAGAAGTTTACGGCTGGAAGGAAGCATCGATCGCTCAGATTTCGATGGCGAAACTTAGCACCTTTTCGGCAACGGTAGGCCGCCCGCCGAAGCTTTTGGTGTTCTAGTAGATCGGTCCCGGTAAGTTGGACACCGGCGAGGACATTCGGCACTTGCTTCAGGGCGGTGCAAATTTTAATCTTTGGGTTAAAGATCCGATTGAATAATGGCCCGCGTTCCATGCCGGAGGGGATAGATTCCCACCCCAATGAGTACAAGTCATATTGCAGGTCATTTGAAAACCAATTCGGGCCGGGAGAACCAGAAGGGAGAAATCGGTTTTGTAAGGAAAAAAGGCTAAAACCCTTCAGTACTCGGTCAAGGCTTAAAATCTCGCCATTTGGACAAATTGAACTCACCCTCCTGGCTGGAAAGATGGCCTAGAGCCCCAAAATGGCCGAACCGGTGCACACGGTGGAGGATTCGGTAAGGCTCCGCCTGCATCGTGGGGCTTTGAGGTGGTGCTCGACTCAGCTGCGGAACAGCTTGGCGCTCCGCCCCCGTAAAGGGGCTCTGAGATTGGGCCAAGCCGGGGACTCCGTGTGATTTTTTCCCGCAAATAAAAACCGCTTTAAAACACAGAATCGAAGTCGCTTCATGAAGCAACCTTCGAGTCGATCAGACGTATCCGTTTCTTCTCCCGATTTTTTCTTTGATATCCGAAAGCTTCATTGCTTGTTCGGCTTGGCGGCCTGTGCTTTTGTCGGAACGACCGTGCTTGTCCTTGTTGTCGATCACAATCGTCCTTGGAAGCGTTATCAGCTGGAGTACCGAGAGCACCTTGTCCCCCTGCTCCAGGAGATTGAGCGGTTCGATCGGGAATGGGCAACGGAGGCAGCGTTGCGGGAACAACAGCTGGCCTTCCAGCCCCCAAGGCCGAAACCCTGGTGGGTCCGCTGGATTTTTGGATTGCCCTTCCTCGAGCCATTTGTGCGGCGCGTTGAGGTGGAAGAGCTCCGGCTAGAAGGCTTGCCCCTCGAGATGCCGTTTGGTCCTGTTCCTCGGGTCGATCGCTGTATAACTTGTCACCAAGGGATGTCGCCTCGGAATTTACACTTGTTTCCAAGTGTGGACCTACTCCCCGAGCGAATGGTTCGCATCTTGCTGAGCGGGTTAGATCCAGCTAGCAGGGGAGACGAGAACACCTTTTTGCCTAACGGGCCGTTATCCAACCGGGCAGATGCACCGTGGCAACTGTCTCAAATTGGCGATGCCGTCCGGATACTTGCGCATGAAGTCGGCCTTCTCTTGGCGGACGTGACGTTTCTTGGCAAAAGGGCGATCATTATCGCCGACGTACGACCCGGGACACGAGGTGCGGAAGCCGGGTTTTCACCCGGTGACAGGATTGTAGCCATCAACACTTCTCGCCCTGCCAGTGCCGGGCAGGCTGCTCAAATGCTGCTTGCGTCCATAGCGAAAACGGGCGGAGCGGAAGTTTACCTCCGGCGGGGACTTCCCCATCCGTATGCGGCTCACCCGTACCCGGAGCTAGTCGTCGCACCCCAAAGCCCACATCCCGCACAGCAATTTGGGTGCACCGTGTGCCATGGGGGGCAAGGGGCAGCCGCCGATTGGGCCTCGGCCGGGCACAGAGCGAACTCCACCAGTCCGGTATCAAATTCGCACATAGTAAGTGACCGTCATTTGGAAGGTGCAAACCGGCCCAGCCGCTCGCACACGCGATGGACACTGACAATGCACCCAAAAGAGCTTATAGAAGCCACCTGCAACCGGTGTCACCACCGTCCGGAGCTTCTTGCACCCCATCTCTGGGAAGGTTCCGGCGTTGGGCACCGGTGGCTCGAGGGCTATCACACCGTGCTAAAGTTGGGATGTTTTGGCTGTCATGAAATCAAAGGCACCGACGCCTTTGGAAGATCAATCGGCCCCGAATTTCGGCGTGAGCTGGCTTGGCATGAACTAGCTGAAGCCATTCTGGAAAATGTAAAGCTCCCACCTGTAGGTGTGCCAACGATAGCAAGTCTCCGGCAAAGCCCTTGGAAGGAGTCGGCTCGATGGGAGCTTCGCGGAGTGGCGGAGGATCTCTTAGCGGAGGGCATCCCCCCGGCCACACAAGCAGTAAGGGAGTTATTGAGTCGAATTAAAATTCTTTCGCCCGCGGAACAGGATTCGCCGGTCCCGCTGCGAAAAGTCGGCCCAAGTCTTCGGCTGGCGTGGTGGAAGCTTTCTCCTACGTGGATGGCCTCCTTCATTTGGGATCCGCAGTCATACTCGAGGCACAGTCGGATGCCCCGGTTTTTCGGTCTGTATGAGCACTTGCCGGAAAGTGACCACGCTAGGACTTATAGATTGGAATGGGCAGAAATTCATTCCATCGTGTTTTACCTGACACAGAAGAGGCAGACCGCCACTTTGTCGCTCAACACGGCGGCGGAAGGAATACTTAACCCAGCAATGGGGCGGTCGGGAGACCCCACATCCGGTAGGAAAGAGTTCCGGCGACAGGGGTGTGTAGCGTGTCATGCCCATACCAGTTTCCCGGAAGCAACTTCGGATTTTGGACCTGAACTCAGTCGGTTGGCGGAGAAATTAAAACCCGAAATGGGAAAGACTTGGCTTAGGGCTTGGCTCGTGGCCCCCTCGAAGCTTTCGCCCCGAACGACAATGCCTACCATGAGTTTGAATACGCCCGGGATGGCCGGCAGCACCCGCGCAGGGCAGTCTGCCTCGCCACAGCAAAAGGAATTGCCTTTAGATGGCCTGGCACACCCTGCGACCGGCAGTGCGCTGTCCGTTACGAACGGGGAAGGACAATCAGTCATTCCGGACCTGATAGCATTTTTGACTCAGCCCGGGGAGTGGAGTTCAGCATCAATCCCGCAGATTGAGGAGGACGCGATCGTTGAGCTTGCCCAGCTTTATCTTGCGGACTTTACCTCGCGCGACAACGCCGATCGGTGGGCGCGAGAGGGGATTCCGCCCGAAGATGTATCGCGGTTGGGGCCCGACGAAGAGGTTCTAAGTTTCCCCACCAATTCGGAGGCACGGAAACGTTATGTAGCCCTAAAGAGCATGCGCCGCCGGGGGTGTGCCGCTTGTCATGAAGTCCCCGGCCTTGAAACAGCAGCTTCAATCGGACCACCCTTAACCGGATGGGCCGACAAATGGCCAGAAATGTTGGACTTCGGGGAGCGGGAACTCGCGACCGCTGTGGCGCGATGGATCTATTCGAGCGCGCGCCCTGGGGAGGATCCTAATTTCTCCGCGCGGTTGCCTCTGCGGAATAGTTTAAGCAAAGGGGGCAATGAGCTGCTTAAACGCACTAATCGTGACTCCCCCGAGGGAATCAGCCCCGAGGAAGCAGGGAATGCCACGCGGGAAATTTATGCCCGCACTGAACCTTTGCAGGCGGAGAAATTTTTCGCAGATTTTTTGGAGGGGCGGAAAGAGGGTTTTTTGTGGCTTAAACTTCAGCGGCCCCGAGCTTTTGATTACGGTCGCACAGGGCAAAAAGATTGGACCCACCGGCTGCAGATGCCGGCCTTCACCTGGAATGAACGCGAGCTCCTTGCTGCGATGACATTCGTATTGGGTCTGGGAAATCAACCGGTGCCCGAGTGGGCGCAAGGACGACTCGAGAAAAACGCGGTTTTGGCAGCAGACGGGCTTCAATTAGTGGACCGGCTTGGGTGCGCGCAATGCCACGTGCTTGACTGGGAACGATTTGTGGTAGAGTATGCCCCGCAAAAACTGGTGGTCTCAGTCACGGAACCGACCTTTCCCTGGCTTCAAACGCGGATAAAAGCAGGTGTACCAAGGCCCAAACTTTCCCGTCGGCTCACTCTCACGGACCAGTTATGGGGGATGGTGGAGCGCGACAAAACCTGGGAACCGATTGAAGAACCGGATGCAGAGGATCGTCCCACCTACTTCGTTAATCTGTGGTCGGCTTGGCCGATCCCGCACGAAACCACGTGGAGCATTTGGGATGTGGGCGGCCCCCAGGTGATAGTTCAGGATCCGTTTAGGGTGATGTCGCAACGCATAGAGGCCACTGGCAGTTGTTCGCCGCTGGTTCCACCACCTTGGGCTAAAGCTCCGGTAGATCATCCGTTACTCCCGGGTGGCTTCCCCGCAACAACTCGTGATGGGCAGATCCTTCGAGGAGAAACTCGACGGCACGTCTTGCTTGCGCCGGAGGCAGCAAGTGGAATTGCGGCAAATTTACGGAAGGCAAACTCTGAAGATCTTGGTTCCACCCAGGCTGGCCTGCCTGCCGAACCTATGGGAACCTCGCCCCTGCCGGGGGAATTACCACACATATTGGCTTTTCGCAGTGCCGTAGGCGGGAGGCTAGCGGGGATCCTTGGTCCGGAGATCGCACACGAGAGAGCAATCACCCCCACCGACGTGTGGAATCTTCTTCCTCCGCCCCTGGCTATGCAAGGGGAAAAAACACCCTCGGCTTGGACGGCGGAATATCTCCTGCAACCCAGGGTCATTCGCCCGAGCGTCATTCACCAAATGCCGCATTATCATTTATCCCCGACCGAGGCCCATGCGATTGCTCAGTTTTTCGAGCTGCTTTCCAATATAAATCGGCAGAGGCGTCCCACTTGGGACCTAGGGGACCAGTGGTCGGAGTTGGTTGCCAAATCCAAGCAGTTCCCTTCTGGCGAAGCTTGGGGGGGCGCACCGAGACCCATCCCCTGCGAGGACACATTTTCCGGTGTATCTCCCTTGCAAGGTTTGCCACACGCAAATCCCGGCGTACCGCCAGGTGTTTCGCCTGGAGAACTTACTGAGGGGTCAAGTCAGAATGCTCAACTTGCTCCTTCGGGGGTGCAACCCCGACAGGGACAGAAGACCCCGCTGCTTCCGTCGGATCGGCAAAAACAACGGTTACGAGCTTTAGAGATCCTTGTGGACCAAAAAACGTTTTGTGGAAAGTGCCATGTGATTGGGGATCAGAGCCCGAGTCAGTTATCCACAGTCGCTGTAGGCCCCCCGCTGGATGCGGTCGCCGGTCGCCTTAAAGGTGAATTCCTTAGGCGCTGGCTTGCCGCCCCAAAGCGCGTTATCCCTTACACCACCATGCCGGCTAACTTCCCCCCAACTGGTCCGCCGTTAGGTCAAGAAATTCTGCCGGGTCCACCGGAATTTCAGATCGAAGCTCTAGCCGACCTGCTTCTACACTACCCCGACTTCCTGCGGGAGCGAATCTCCCTTCCGCGGATGCTCGAGAAACCGGGACAATCGGCAAGATCCGAGGGATTATAGACGGTGTTGGGGAAAGGCCACTGGCCAGTATCACGCAATACGGGAGCAAGGGAAGCCGTTGACGTTGGAACCTGCCAGAGATTAAAGGAGGCAAACGTGCGAGCAAGAAAACTTCCCGGGTACAGCCGCCGGCAGTTTCTTCGAAAGGGCGGACTCGGTTGCGGTTTTGCAGCGACTGTGGCGATTGCCCGCATCGTTCGCGGGGCCACCAAGTCTTGGGGTAATTTAAAAGGGCGATTTGTTTACGATGGTCCTCCTGTGGAGCGAAAAAAGCTTGTGGTAGACCGCGATATTGAATGTTGTGGAAAGTTTGATATCCGAGATGAATCCCTTATGGTGGCTGCGGACGGAGGCTTAGCCAACGTTTTTGTTTATTTACGGTCGCGGGTCGGTGCCATTCCACCGGAAATGACGGCAGCCGTTGCCGATCGAGTTCTGCTTGATAACCGGGACTGTATCTTCATCCCCCACTGTCTTACCGTGTGGTTTCCGCGGCAAAAGCTGTATATTGTGAACTCGGACCCGGTAGCCCAAAACGTGGCTTTTTCCCCATTGGGAGACCGACCCGCCAACATCATTTTGACGCCACCGCCGGGGCCTACAGCCGAGGCGTTGTGGGAATTCCGGCGATCCCAGACGGCTCCGTTTTTGGTCAAATGCAACTACCATCCCTGGGAAAGCGCGTACATTTTGGTGCGAGATAATCCGTACATGGCCATCTCCGAGACCGATGGCTCGTTCCACATCATGATGATCCCCCCTGGTTTGCACGAATTTCAGCTTTGGCATGAGCGAGTGGGCTACCTCAATACGCCCCAATGGCCGCGGGGTAGGTTTGAAATAGATATCAAGCCGGGGGTCACTACCGACTTGGGAACAATCCGCCTTTCCCCGCAAATCTTCCTGTAGCCCCCAAGGGATACGCAGTTGAGCCGTCGAGCCTATTGTTCTGTAGCGCGGGATCCCTTAGGCAATTCTTGCCACTCTTTAGCCGAGCGTTAGTCGACCTGTTCCAAGGGTCGGGAGCGACACTGAGAGAGCAGTTTACCCCAAGCTGGCAGCTAATGTTCCCAGTGAATGCCCGGTTCGTAAATAACCTCGGATGTAAGATGAAGATAGGCTGTACGATCATCCTAACCATAACGACACCGTCACAGAGATGTTGAACAACGTATTGCGGCGCAACGCGGGCTCCAGGTCCGCAGGATTTCTACAGCCAGGACCCCGCGGTAGCACTTCCCGCGTGCCGAGCGATTCTCTTTCGTGCTGTGTCATCAACGCTGGGGCAGTGTTCCTTTCCTTAACGTACATACTTCCTATTTGCTGTTTGCTCATTGGCGGCTGCCAATGGACAGAAGAACCGTTCTTTCGACTAAACTTGGAGGGGCGTAATCCAAGCGACGCGACACCTCTCGCGCTTGAGGAAGCCAGTAGCTTTCTCCGCGAGCTTTTTGGCACTCCAAGCAATCCGAAGCTTCCTCCGGGGGTGGCTTTAGATCGTCAACGCCTGGAGAGGTCGGCAGGGGAACCCGTGGGAAGCTTAACCCCTCAAAGAACCGCATCGATAGAACGAGGTCTTTACCGACGCTATTGTGCCACCTGTCACGGAATCACAGGTGACGGTGCCGGACCGGCTGCCTTGGTGATGGATCCGTACCCGCGGGATTTTAGGCGGGGCGTGTTTGTTTACACATCAACAATCGCAGGGGCTAAGCCGGCACGGGAAGATCTCCGCAGGGCCATTGCTCGCGGACTACCCGGTTCGGCAATGCCCGGCTATTCGCACCTGTCGTCCGAAGAGATTGACTCTCTTGTTGAATACGTCATCTATCTGAGCCTTCGCGGAGAAGTAGAGCTCCTTCTTCTGCAGTATCTCCTTGACGAAGACGAACCACTGCCTTTGAGTGTCATATTCAAAGAGCGTTTTATCGCTGAGGACGTAGCAGCAATTTGGGCTGAGTGGGACCTTGCCCTAAACCAGCCCGAGAAGGTTGTTGTCACTCCCATGCGTGCTGATTATCCCCCAGATGATGCGACCTTTCGCCATTCAATTAAACAAGGAAGAGAAATCTACCTGAGCGATCGAGCTAAATGTGCTACATGCCACGGCGCGGAAGGCGCGGCCGACGGAGAGCAAGCTAATGATCTTTACGATGATTGGAATTACGTGAAACGGGTCCCGCTACAGCTGCGTAAGTCTGACCGGCAAATTCACTTTATGCTTCCGCTCCGGCGACTGCGTGTTCGTAACCTCCGCGAGGACCTCTTTCGCGGAGGTGCCGATCCCAAAGATATCTACAAGCGCATTTACGTCGGGCTAAAGGGGACTCCGATGGCGGGTGTTGGCCCGTCAGGTAGCGTGCCGGGTGCCCTGTCTGAGGAAGAAATTTGGCATGTTGTTGACTTTGTACTCGCAATCTCTGCAGGACAAAAGGCGATCCACACCCCCTTTCAATAGGATGTTGGAAGAAAAAAGGATGTAAACATCCTGTGCCCGAGTGGGGAAGGCTTTCCGGGGTAACCCACCGAAACGCTTGGCCTTCGCCGGCAAAAAACTTTCCTTGTTTATGGCGAAGGTCGAAATTGCACAAGAGACCGGCCTCATAAATACGCACCCCGACAGGATGTGCCCGTCGGAGCCGACTAGCTTGCGCTTAGATGCCCCGAGCTTGAGAAACTACCACCGCGCAAAAGTAGCCGTACCCACCCGGCGGCATGTTCGGCCCGTGACAGTCAGGTCTAGAAAGATCATCCGGACGAGACAAATGAGTCGACTATCCTCGGATACTGTAGTCAAAACAGCATCGATAATTCTCTGGAGCGCGGCTTGGGGCACGGTGGGCGCGGGAGCGGTCGTAAGCAGCCTCGGAGCCGGCGGTGCCATTCCGGACTGGCCAGGTACTTTCGCTTATATTCCCTTTTTGTTCCCCCCTCGTTATTGGATCCCGTATTTACTTGCAGGGTGCTGGGATATTTTTTGGGCGCACTTGCATCGTCTCCTCGGGTGGCTCACACTGCTGGTGGCTTTCACTTGGTGTGCGCTTAAGTGGAGACAATTGACCTCCTGGACCGATCGCCTGATCGTGATGATTCCCCCAATGGCAGTTATGGGGCAGGTGATCCTTGGGGGCCTCCACGTGTACACAAGAAGCGCAGCAAGTGCCCAACTTTTGGCTTCGTCCGCTCCCTTAGTTATCGTAGCAATATGGTTCGGGGCTTTCGGGTGGCCAACCGGCAGGGCCCCTGGTTCTGATCGTCGAATAACTGCCGGTCGGTGGCTTTCAGCCTGTCTCCCAATGCTGCTGGCGATATGGATCTATCTCCAGGGAGTGGTCGGAGTCCAACTCCGGCACATATCGGTGACAAGTGGGCCATTCCGATTTTATTTCTGGACTTGGACCCACGTCCTGTCGGCTGTGGGCCTGGGCTTTTGTGCGTTTTTTTTGCTTAGTGGGATGAGACGGCCCACCACCAGTGCCCACAATGGGAATCGGTTGCACGAAAAATCCCGGAAATTACTTGGAGCTATTCTGATCTTCCAGCTAGTTCTGGGGCTTGTGAGCTGGCTTGCCCTTTACGGGGTACCCCGCTGGTTTATCGATTTCGTGGCCAATTGGCAACTCGCCTTGACGGGCAAAAACACATTTGTCGTAGCGGTGGGCTCCATCCACAGTATTGGCGGCACCGTAGCATTGGTCATGGCTGCGTCGTTGGCCTGGCGAACCACCTTCCTTGAGCCTGAAACCTCACCAAAAGCAACCGAGAACATTTGGTCGGGAATAACCCAGTCCCACTTCTCTTCGGTCGTAGCTGGGGTAGGGGCATTTCTGGTGGGTGCGGCAGCCTCCGCACCTTTGCATCCTCCATTGGAGACAATTGTTAACGGTGCTTTTGGAGTAGGAATGTTCCTCTTCGCGGCCGCAATGATGGCGCTCAAACTCAGGCTTCTCATCCCTGTAAAGTTTATGCAGGAAAATCCCGGTCTCGAAAGGCCAAGTGGGATTTTACCCACCATTGTGTCGATCCTTTGTACCTTTGCCGGCTTTGCGCTTTTAGGAAAGAGTTTGGACGTACTTTTAGCTGCGATCGTCGCTTACCTTGCCGCGTTAGCAAGCTCCGTGCCAAGGTCTCAGGGAATAGCAGTGGAGCATGGGGGCCCATGGCGCGCCCCGCTGTTTGATGCCTTCGCGTCGACGCTTCCGGCTGTCGTCGGCGGATTGCTGGTGGACCCTACCAACATTGCCTTTTTGCCTTTAGCATTTCTGAACCTCTGCGCTTGGCAGGTTTGTTTTCAGTTTATGCGTGTGAATTACGGCTTCCCGAAAAGAGAAAGTTTTGAGCCCAGTCGGCTGGCAGCGCCGGCTTCCGGATGGATTGCCAAAGCTTCCCTTATCGGAGCCGGGGCAACCACGGTCTTTGGTCTTGCCACAGTATGGTTGATCGATGGCGGATTGTTCTTTCTAGCACTGGTCCTTGTGCTCTCGGGCTCTTTAATTTGGTTGGTCGCCCAAATGGGCTGGGGAGGCCGACACCAAATCGGCACCATTCGCTTCCTGTGGGGGCTCCACGGAGTGGCTAACTACGTGACCTGGTTCCTTTTATTCCTGCCCCGCTAATTATTCCTGCCCCGCCTGCCCCGCTAACCGGAGCACGAAGCAAGCCTTCGCGGCAACGATAAAACTTCCTCGAGTGACACCGTCACGACCCAGGTTTTCAACTGGAAAGCTGCTCTGCGAAACTGCCCCCAAAGCACGTGGCAAACCGCGAGACCTCTCCACCGCTTGACGACGTTTGGACAGCAAGGTTTTAATGTCGGGCAAAAATTCCTGTTAAGCGGCCGAAAATGTGGCACGTTTTGAGGACCAGGCCTCTTTGGCTAGCCGAATGTCCCAGGATGCGGGTAAATTGATGTTTTCTCCGGGAATTGGCAGCTCATTTCGGTGAAAGGCCGGCCGGGAAAAATCGGCCCTTTACTCAGTTGAACTGATACAACCCGCGTCAGGCAAAAACAAACCAGTGACCAGGCCGGATCTTTCGATTCGCGCGAGGCTTTCCGCTTATGACCGACAACCAATGGCGAGATTTACTCCGGGTCGTCCAAGGGGAACTTTTAAAACCCGTACCGGTGGCATTTATCATCGATAGTCCATGGTTGCCCGGGTGGGTAGGAATCACCATCCTGGACTACTATACCAGTGAGCGGATGTGGCTGGAAACAAACTTCCGTGTTGTCCAACGTTTTCCGGACGTGATCTTCCTTCCCGGGTTTTGGGCGGAATTTGGCATGTGCACGGAACCGGCCGCCTGGGGAGCTCGGTGCATCTGGCCAGAAGACGAATTCCCCTTCGCAGAACGGGTGATTCAAGACTATTCGGAAATCGATCGGCTGAAAAAACCTAATTGCCGCACAGATGGCCTTTGCCCCTTTGTAATCAAACGGCTCCTCCATCGCCAGGAAATGATTGAGAGGGAAGGCCATGCCATTCGTTTTGCCGTCAGCCGGGGACCCCTAAACATCAGCTCTTTTCTCATTGGCCATGGGGAATTCTTGGCCGGCCTGAAAACCCATCCTAAGCAAATCCATAAGCTCCTCCGGATTGTAACCGATTTTGTCGTCGAATGGGTACAGTGGCAGGCTTCTCTATTCCCAAGTATCGGCGGACTCTTAATTCTTGACGATTTAATGGGTCTACTCGACGAACAAGCCTTCAGGGATTTCGCGTTTCCTTATGTGCGCGATGTTGGCCACGCTCTCGATGTGCCCGTGAAAATCCTCCACAATGATTGTCACGGGCTGATTGTGGCCAAGTATCTAACGGCGATGGGATTTAATGTTTACAATTTTTCTCATCAGCATAGCCTACCGGAGATGCGGGCCGCAGCTGGGTCGGAGGTGACCCTTCTTGGAAACATCCCCCCGCGCGAGGTGTTAGCCCAAGGAAGCCCTGAAGAGGTCCGCGAAGCGGTCCGGCAAGCACTAGCCAGCCTACCCGACCACCGAAGGCTTTTATTGTCCTGCGGCGGCGGGATGCCCCCTAATGTCCCCACACAAAACGTGGACGCTTTCTATCAAGCCGCTGTGGAGTTCTCTCGAAATTAAAAAGCTTACGCCAATCTGCCGGGGACAGCGAAACTACCTGTCTGTTCGCTTGAACTTGGCCCTGACACCGCTGCTGCCCCAACTGGAAAGACTCACGACTTGGTGCAAATTCCCAAGAAGTAACTCGCTGATTTTCTGTAGGTCCCCCCACCACACGAGCTCACCGATTCGAGGGATCGACGTCGACCGATTCGGGCATCTTGACACGGAGCAGGCCGATGTCAAGCCGTCTGCGTATCAATTCGGCAGAGCCAATCAAAGTAAGGCCATTCGGCGAACCCGCAACTCCATACCCTGCTCAAGTCTCTGCCGCCAAACTTTAAGACGACCTTCAAGTCTCTTCCTGCCGAAAAATGGGCCACATGGATCACGTCCCCAGGCTAACGTGCGGGCTTAGCACACCTCCGGCGGGGCCGAAGCCAGCCTTAACACCCACTCTGTTTGGAAGGCTTGGTCAAGTGGGCGGCGAACCCCTGCAACTTTGCCCTCCACCAACTTTTGAGAAACGCTTTACGATCGGGCCAATACTCCCAAGTGTTAGTTGGAACGGGCTGCTGAATTCCTTCTCAAGGAACGTGTCGACGAAAAATTCTCTCAATTGGCTACAGAAACTAAAAGGTTTTCTCAAATTCATCCAGCGTTTGGCTTCACTTCTAGAAATCGGACCTGTTTCCCGTCCATCGTTCGTAACTTCACCCGGTTAAGGCACCATGGCACCAGAACAACGTCACCCGGGCCTAGAGGAACTTCCTCCCCTGCGCCCGATAGAATTGCCCGGCCACCGATTAAGACGACAAGCTTAAAAGAATGTTTCAGATCTATTTCGACCCGGTCTTTTACATGGGCGTATAGGATGCTGAATTTTGGACATTCCACAAGACTCTGTGCCACCGTGCATTCCTCACCCTGGGCGACTCGCACAGGCAACACCGGCCCCTGAGAGTAGTCCACGGCTAGCCTGCCTTCCTCAATATGAAGCGGACGAGAACGCCCGGCTTGGTCTTTCCGGTTCCAATCAAACAGGCGAAAGGTGAGTAGGCTTGCCTGTTGAATCTCAGCGACAAAGAGCCCTCCTGCTGCGGCATGCACCGTCCCCGGAGGAAAGTAGTAACTCTCTCCGGAACGCGGAACGGTTTCCCATAGCAAATCAACGATTCCGTTAGTTCCCAAAGCCCTGGCCACCTGCTCCGGAGTCACCCCCTCTTTGAGGCCCGCCCATATCTTAGCGCCTGGACCTGCCTTCAAAATAACCCATGCTTCGTGCTTCCCTTGGGACGGGTAACCCAAGTGGGCAGCAAGAGTGTCGCTAGGATGGACCTGGATCGAAAGTGAACCATATATATCAAGAAACTTAACAATTAAAGGAAACCTATGTGCAGGGAATTCCGGCCCGAAAATAAGATTTGGAAATTCAGAAATTAGATACCTCAAACTCCGGCCGGCGAGCGGCCCGAATCGGACCACACTGTTCCACTGAGGAGGGACATCAACTACTTCCCAAGACTCTGCAATGCGGTTATGAGGCACTGCGCGACCAAATAGTGTCTTAAATTGGCTTTCCGAAGCAGGGGCCCCCCAAACGAAATCTTGATAGATGGGCTCAAACAAAAGAGGCGGAAGTATTCTTGGAGGTCTCGCCATGCTCAACTACTTTGCTTGAATGAGTTTCGCTGCGTAACCGAGGCTTTCAAACACCGCCAAACTTGCCGATGCTCCCGGCACCTCACTCTTCTTCGTGTTACAAAGCTTGCTGCCGATTTTCATGCTACGAGGGTACCTTGTCTTTACTAACTCGGAAGCTTTTGGCTTCGGCGCGGCCAAATTTAAAAATCGACACGACAGAGTATCAATTGGACTAATAGACATACCATGTTTTTCCCAATTCGGTTTAAATTTTGTGAAGCATTTAGCGGAAAATCTTTCAAACAAGGTGGAGCTTGAACGCCTTCGCCCAAAAGGAAGTACTAACCGCGGAATGACTCAACCGAGCTTTTTAACGCTACACTTGAGTTCGGATTCCCCTATGCCAAATGCAGGCGATCTACACCGCTTAGGCAGCGACCAGCACACAAGCCCCCACGGTTCTGCGAAGTCCCTGGAAGGACCATTATTCCGCCAACTCGACGCTGTTCCGTTGAAACTGAGTAAGGTATGATGCTGAAAAATGTAATTGGGGTTTTCTGATGTTGAAATGATCCAAGTTATCGGAATCGTTGCACAACCGGAGCGCAAACTAGCAAAAAACCATCGGTCCACCCGCTGCGTCTCCAGCTGAGATTGTGGTGAAGCCCCGCTGAGCTCGGCCAGCCCCGCCCGGGGGAAGGGTTTCCAAGTCGGCAAGGCTTGGTAACACCTAACCAGGTCCCGGAAAGCACCTACCCGGCGGAAAATTCATATATTTTTCCGACGATTCGCTCGCCCGGTCAGAGACGAATTGACAAGAGAACAGCATTAACCGAGGAAACAAACTCCCCGCATCTAACTAAAAAAGTCCGGAACTAAGATACTGGTTTCCCGTTTATTGCGCCCAGCGTCATAACTTGTGGGTGCAAGCTTCCGGCAAAGGGAACTTGCGGCAAAAAAGGGGAGGGTCAACTCGCGGGCTATCTTCGGAGCTCCATTAGTCTACAACATGAAGCTTTGGGAACGCGTAAAACAAGCATTCCGCTTCCCGCGGAAGTCCGATGAGGATCTCTTCCGGGAATCGACCATGACATTTGGCGAACACCTAGAAGAGCTCCGAGGATGTCTTTTCCGCGCGCTTGTGGGACTGATGATTGGGTTTGTCATCGGGCTATTTGTTGGAGATACAGTCGTCAACTGGATTCAAGTTCCCCTCCGGCGGGCACTGATTCGTTATTACACGACTCAGGCGAATCAGATTGTTCAGTCTCGCTTGAAGGAGCTCACAGAGCTTGGCTACAGCGGGGAAACACTCCAGGAAGCCCAAACTCGACGAATGTTCCCAGAAAGGGTCTTTGTCAACCCGGCGGAATTCGGAAAAAGGTTGGGACTTGAGGCACCAGAAGGCGGTAACGGCGACGGGAATTCTAGGCTGGTGGGAATCACGGTCTGGCGACCTATTGAGGAAGACAGGCGGGTTCGCACCGCCAGTCTCAATGCTCATGAGGCCTTTGCCATCTACATCAAAGCAGCCTTATTAGTGGGAGCTGTAGTTTCCAGTCCCTGGATTTTTCTCCAAATCTGGCGGTTTGTAGCAGCCGGCCTCTATTGGCACGAACGCAAATTCGTTTACATCTTCTTGCCTTTTAGCCTGGCGCTGTTTCTGGCTGGGGTCTTCATCGCATTTTTCGTCGTGTTTGAACCGGTGCTCCAGTTTTTGCTAACCTTCAATTCTTGGCTCAATATTGATCCGGAACCGCGGATCAGCGAATGGCTGAATTTCGTGCTGATTTTGCCTCTGGGCTTTGGAATTACCTTTCAGTTGCCTTTGGTGATGCTTTTTCTTGAGCGGATTGGGGTGTTTACCGTTCAGAATTACTTGAATCAGTGGAAGATAGCCGTTGTGGTCATCTTCACCCTCGCCATGTTGTTCACGCCACCGGATCCTTGGAGTATGATCGCAATGGCGATACCCCTAAGCGGTTTGTATTTTGGCGGTATTCTCCTATGCAAGGTTTTACCGCGAAAAACAGCGCCCCTCTTACCTCCCCCGCAATAGTAGGCATTGCGCATCCCTCGCGAGCATGGGCTAAAAGCTACTAACCCTTCCCAAAAAGATTTCCCCTCTTTGTGGCAGAGTCGCGGTCTGACCTTCACTTCATTCCGATAATTACGCGATTTGTACGGAGACCGAGTCCCATAATTCGAGCAAAATTAGCCATAGGTGCAAAGCTTGGGTCCCTTGCCTAGACCGATCACCCTGCACGATACTTCTCTAATACGATGCTCCTCTAAAAAGACGTTGGTGGCCGACCCTGCAAGGTACGCGGCCATCCCTTCAGGGAAAAAGGTACTTTGTTCTGCTGCCCAAATTTAATGGCCGTAGAAGCCCCTAGCTCCCTACCACCTGGCACGCGGTTTCGCTGAGTTCCAGGCAAGTAGCGCGCGGCAATGCCGGCAAACCTTATTCCCTTAGCTGCACGGTTCCGGCGAATCCGAAAGTTTTCGCACCAAAAAGGCCAGAGGCTCTCAAGCTAAGATCGTAATTACGACGATACGACACCCTCAGCTCTAACAAAGGCAGGAGCTACAGCTCCCAGCAGAATGAACAGAAGCTACAGCCCCCAGCAAAATTAAATGCCTGCCAGCAGCATTTAATAGGTCGAGATATTCACTTTGGCTGGCGGACGGATCAAGGATGCAAGGGTGAATCCGGATCATCCGACACACTTACCTAGTAACGTGACCGTGGGAATCGCTGTCTTTCACGCCCACTCCGGCAATCTCCTCTTGACCGTGCTCTTCGCCGGCGCGTAATCTCATAACCTTTGCATTCATTCGAGTCCTGCGGGGAAGCAACCGAGGCAGTTTCTGCCGGGTGCAGAACCCGCCTCTGCCGAAGCAACATGAGGTTGATTTGCAAAAACATTGGCCGCGACACCGAAACGAGCCTAAGGCAAAATCCGCAGAAAAGCTCCAAGCTGACGTCCAAGCAAAGTAAACGAGGGAATTTACCCGGTACTTTTCTTTACTCAAAACCCCAAATGTTGCCTAGTTCAGAGGTAATCCACAGATCAGCCTAGACCATGGCGAACAAGCAAGAGGCCAGTCCACGGATGGGTGTGCCCCTATACGATCTCAGCCGGCAACTCCAGCCATTACGAGAGGAAGTGCTTTCGGCCTTGGGAAGAGTATGGGATTCGGGTGCCTTCGCCCTAGGGCCGGAGGTAGAGTTGTTTGAACGAGAGTTTGCCGAATATTTTGGCTTTCGCTATGCGATCGGCTGCGCGTCAGGCAGCGATGCCCTCCTCCTTGCTTTGATGGCCTTGGGTATCGGGCCGGGTGACGAGGTCATTGTGCCCAGCTTCACATTTTTTGCCACGGCTAGTGCTGTGTGGCGGCTCGGAGCTCGCCCGGTATTCGCCGACATCGACCCGAGGACCTTTAACCTATCTCCCGAGGACGTGGCCACTCGCATCTCGGAAAGGACGCGGGCCATTATTCCTGTGCATCTTTTCGGCCAATGCGCTCCGATGGATCAAATCGAAAGGGTAGCTCGAGCGCACGGGTTGGCAATTGTAGAGGATGTGGCTCAGGCTGTCGGCGCCAAATGGCTCGGGTCTTATGCGGGGGCCTGGGGTGAGATCGGGTGCTTCAGCTTCTATCCCACAAAAAACCTAGGAGGAGCTGGGGACGGCGGCATGCTCGTTACCTCCAGCGAATACCTGGCGGAGCGCTTACGACTCCTCCGTTGCCACGGGATGCACCCCCGATACTTCCATCAAACGGTCGGCATCAACAGTCGGCTAGATGGTTTCCAGGCAGCCGTGTTACGCATAAAACTTCGATACCTGGCGGATTGGGTACGCCGACGGGCGGAAAATGCTGAGCGGTATTGCTTGCTATTTCGCGAATTTCGCCTCGAAGGTCTGATCGAATTACCGCACGTCTTACCCCAAGCCTATCACGTGTGGAACCAATTTGTCATCCGCGTTCCCGGCGGCCGGCGCGATGCCCTTCGCGAATTTCTCCACAACCGAGCCATTGGTACGGAGATCTACTACCCCATCGGTTTACACGAACAAAAATGCTTCGCCTCCCTTGGGTATCGTCCTGAGGATCTTCCTAACACTTACCGAGTTTCGCGTGAGGTTCTTGCTTTACCCATCTTCCCCGAATTAACACTGGACGAACAAACCGCTGTGGTCTCCAGCATCGCCGAGTTTTATCACGGAAAGGGAATTCTGCCAGCGTTTGACGATCGGCTCAAAGCAGTCGCTTAAAACACATTATCCACATGATTTGTCATTTTTATGCTCCTTTGGGCGACACATTCCCAGACAAAATTGTGTGAAATTGTTTCCCGAGGCTGGTGGGGTGAATCTGATAGAAAGCATGATAAGACAGCACCCGCACCCGCTAAAACTCACTGATCAGGAATGCACCCAACGCGGGGAGAGGAGTACCCGATATGGAATTTTTCTTTACCGCAAGTTTTCTCTTACGCTTCCCCTTTCGCTTTGGCCCTAAGTTGGTAACCATTTCGGTAATATCGATGCGGGTTCAACAGTCTGATCGCAATCGATGGCAACAAATAAGCTGCGTCCCCTCCCCGAATCCTCGCTAAAGAGCGACTTTCAGCAAGAGGTCCTGCCTTAATTTCCACCAACAACAGGCATTAACGACAAACGGAAGTCCCGCGGCAACCTGCTACTTTTTGGCCGGTGGTTGCTTGGCTACGGGTTGTTTTTTGATTTGGACCACCCGTTTGTCCAGAACAACAAGCTCATATCTGCCCGCCTTATGTTCAAACGTCAAGTATTCCTTGGCCGCATCTTCCTCCGAAAGTTTACCGGCTTCATAGAGTTCCCTGAAAATTTGGGAGCCTTTTCGGGCAATCTTAGGTTTTCCCAGAAGTTTAATAACCTGGTCGATCCGCATCCCGACCATGATTACCGGCGGTCCGGTGTCGGCAACTGCTTCCGCCAGCCCAGTGGACGACTTCCATTCAAGCGATTTCGGCCTGTCGCGGCGGCGCGTCGGCGAACACACCACAAATATGCCAAGCCCAATACACAAAATGACCACAATGTAGGGCAGCACATAAATCGATCCCGGCGCCCCAGAGCTTTCCCGCATCTCCTCGCTCGGAGGCTGGGCCAAGCAACCGTCCGTCACCCCGGCGCCCCAACTCCAAAGCACAAACGAGGTGGCTAGGAGTGAAGCCAGGCCCCACTGCAAAACCCGTTTTGACACAACTCGTTGAGATTCCATGTGTTGTGTTCCTTTGCTTAACCAACCGTTGACAACCTTCCAGGGTCCGGTTTTTACGGCGCAAAAAGGTACGGCGCAAAAAGGTAAATTATTAGGCCTCGACGCTCTTGGACTCTAGAACTACCCCAAGCAGCACTCCCGTTAACCGACGGTACGTCTCCGAGCTCCGGACCCCGGAGAGATTTTTACCCCAATGAAAACCGACTTGCTTCAGTCGCGAGGAACCACGAAGACCCTGCCAATCCCGACTCAATAGGGGTACCCATCTACTTCTAAGAAAGGCCCGTAAATGGGCTCGCAATGTACTTATGAAGCTAGGGAATTGGCCGGACGCGGTCCGGAAAAACTCTGGTCGTTCCTGGGCCAACCGCGATCCAAAGTCGGCCAGGGAGATACTTTTCGCATCCTCCATTCCGAATCCCTACCGCCTCTATTGTAATCGCTGCAAACACCCAGCGAAACTTTTACGCACATCCGTTGAGAGCGCTGGAGTGATCCGTTAGTAGGCCCCGGGAAGCGAACTGCGAATGTAAATCTGGGACCGGTTGACTAATCAAAAGCGGGATCAAAACTTGCTTTTCGGGACAGTCAAGCCAAGCAGTCCGCGGTATGAGGGCTTGCCGGTGTGGGGAGTCCGAGAGCAAAGGTTCTCCACCTAGCCTTTCGAGCACCTTTGCCAAACCGTTTGTCAGCCCCAAAAATGACGGGAAGGTAGCGGGTAGGGCCTGCACGCCTCCCCAAAGGAGGCAAAAACCTCCGGAAAGAGCGTCGTGCGTCCAAGCCCCCAAACTCATGAAGAAGGACATTTCAGCATGGCCTGATTTTTGCAAACCCGGGGCGCGGAATTTTTACTCGCACTTAACGAAAAATTCGGTGCAATAACGAGTTGTCGGAATCTGTCCGCTCTAACAAAAGCTTGTAGTCGTTGCAATGGTGCCATAGACTCGAAGATAAAGGAGTTACCTTCCTTTGCTCACAGAAGCGCCCGCCGGTGTCAATGTTCCGGACTTTATTTCTAGCCAGGGTTGTTATTCCGGTCTTCACATGCTCAAAGACGGCGGGAAATGACTGGCCTTGGTTACAACCAAGTTTTTAAGCAAGGAGCGAGTGCATGACCGAAGGGGTTTTATTGGCACCAATGCTTGGCCTTTCCGACATTCGGCCTTCTGGCGGCACCAAGTTTGGCCCGCGCAGACAAAAAATTACTTCGACACTCATTTGGTCAACCTTCGGTTGCATTTGGCTTCTGTTGGCACAGGCAACGCAAAGCGCGGATGCGGGCGTTTTCGGTCACTCAAGACTAAGCGTTTTATCTTTGGTCAATGCTGCAGTATTCGGTCAAGCAAAAGCGCCAGGCCTTTCGCCTGCAGCGACTTCGGATTATCAGGCGGCTGCCGGGCTTCAAGAGCGAGGATCTTACGACTTGGCTGCCGAAGCATGGCAGCGTTTTATCCGGGAATACCCCCAAGACCCTCGCGTGGCAGACGCTTATTTTTTTTGGGCAGTGTGCGAATACAATCGCCAAGCTTTTCCCGAGGCGGCCGCAGCCTTCCAAGAGGCTGCCAAACGCTTGCAAGACCCTAAGCGACGTGAAGAAGCGCTCTTTTTCTGCGCGGTGAGCTTGTTGAAAACGGCTCAAGGAGGGTCAGCAGATCGGGCCGCGGAAGCTATTCAGGCTTTCAACCGATTCTTTGAATCCTATCCGAACTCTCCCCGACGGGGAGAAGCCCTCTATTGCCAGGGCGAAGCGTTTTATTTAATCGGGCAAAAAGCTGAAGCTGCCCGGTGCTACCAACAGGCATTGGAACAGCAGCTGCCTCCGGCAATCAAAGCAGCAGCACAATATGGTCTAGGGGTTTGCTTTGAAGAGCTTCAGCGTCCTCAGGAAGCCCTCGCTCAGTTCGAGGCGTTCTTGCGAGAATTTCGGGACGACCCGCTGGCAGCGGATGTGGCAGTTCGCTTGGGAGACCAATACTTCGCCGCCAAGCGGTACGATTTAGCGCGACAAAGATTCGAAGAGGTGCTAGGCTCCCCCGATGCGGCCTTAGCCGCCTACGCACTGCTTCGTTTGGCCGATGCTTCTGCTGCTATGGGTCAACTGCCGGAGGCTGTGCGATTGTACCAAAAGCTAAGGCAACAGCATGCCAACACCGAGTATGCGGAGCGAGCCGCCTTAGCGGCGGGCAAAGCGCTGCGTCGACTTCAACAGTGGGAAGACGCCCTTCGCGAATTCCAGGCCGTCATTGACTCCGGCAGCTCAAGTGCCGAAGAGGCCGCTGTGCTTGCTGCAGAAACTCTGCTCGATGCGGGCAAGGCGGAGGAAGCCCTCGCCCAAGCAGAGGAACTTCTCCGACGCGTCAAAACCCCCACCTTTGTTGATCAACTCGAACTTGTACGTGCCGAGGCCCTAGATCGAATACCGCAGAAAAAAGAAGAAGCTCTAAAGGCACTTGCAGCTCTCGCGGAAAAGCAAGCAGTAAATCCGGCGGTGATCTCGGCCGCCTTTCGCGCCGGGTGGCTAGCAGTCGAACTCGGGCAACCCGAGCGAGCGATTGGCTTTCTCGGCCGGTTCCTCGAATTGGCGCCCGCTGATCCTCGGGCGCCTCGGGCTCGCCTCATTATGGCAGAGGCCTATCTTCTCAGCAACAAACTTGATGAGGCGGAAAAAACCTACAATTCACTCATTTCCCAATTTGGCAAAGATCGAGCTTTAGTGGAGATGGCGCGGGTGGGGGTTTTGTGGATCAACTTCTTGAAGCGGCGCTACAGTGACGTGGTCGCTCAAGGTTCGGAAGTCGTGCGAGCTATCACCAACCCGGAGCTAGCAGCAGAAGCTCACTACCTTGTTGGGGCAAGCTTTTATGAGCAAAAACAATTTGGGGAATCCATTAAAGCTCTGGAGCAGGCACTTAAGACCGCACCACATTTCCGTGTGGCCGAAGAAGCCCAGCTCTATCTAGCCCGAGCATACCTCCGGCAGAAACAATTCCCGAAGGCCAAAGAGCTGCTTGAGGCACTAACGAATTCTGCCGTTTCAAACACGATCGCGCATGAAGCCCACTTTTGGTTGGCCGAGGTGGAGTATCAATTGGGTCAGCGGGAGCAAACGGTTCATCGTTATCGCGTATTACTTCAGCAGAATTTGCAGGAAGATCTGGCAGCTCGTGTTCGTTATGCCCTTGCCACCACACTAAACGAGTTGGCAGCACACACGGAGGCACTTTCCGTAGTGGATGAGCTCCTCCAACGTCATGGGAGCCATTCTTTGGCTGGAGAGGCCAGCCTATTGAAGTCGCGACTTCTCTTACAACTCAATCGTCCCGCCGAAGCAGGAAAAGTTCTTGAAGAATCGCTCAAAATGCTGGGAGACGGGCCCCTCGCTTCACAGGCACGATTTCTCCTCGCGCTTTGTTACCTAGAACTTGAGCAGCCACGCCCTGCACTGAACATTCTCGAGCAGTTGCGCGCCAACCCCTCTCCAGGAGTTGATGAAAGTGAGGTTTTGTATCAACTAGGTTGGGCTTACAAATTGAATAATCAACCGGAAAAGGCCTCAGAAATCTTCAAAGATCTTGTCAAAAAAGCGGAAAAAGAGGACGTTAACCCAGAGGTCGTCTATCAAGCGGCGGAGTATTTTTTCGCGGAGAAAAACTACCGCGAAGCAGCTACGGCTTATCACCGCGCCAGTAACCTCAGTTCTACCGCTGGCAGAGTCGATCTCTACGAAATCTGTGTTCACCGATATGCATGGTGCTTTTTTCGCTTAAAACAGTTTGCGGAAGCAAGCAAAGTTTTTGATTTTCAACTGAAACACCTCCCAAAAGGTAAGCTTGCAAGCGACGCCCGGTTGATGTTGGCGGAGTGCTACGTGCGGCTTGCCCGTGAACAAAAGCGGGGCCCTGCACCGTCGGATGGTCTTGCCGTTGAGGAAGTTTTGCTCGAGTCGGCAAGCCAACTGTATAAGCAAGCCTGGGACCAGTATCAAATTCTGGTGAAAGAATTAGACAAGCTGACCCAGGAGGAATTTCGTCCACTGGCTCTTCTGCGTGCCGGAGAGACGGCTGCCCAGCTCGGCCTATGGGAGGAGAGTGAGCGTTATCTCGAGCGATGTATCAGAGACTATCCCCAATCTCCTTACCTGGTGGATGCGTTATGCCAGCGCGGATGGACTTTGTGGAAATTGGGCCAGGCTCAGGAAGCCGTAAACACACTGAAGAAAGCTGGTCTTTCGGGTGATTCCGAAAGCGCGGCACGGGCACGGTTCTTACTCGGCGAAATCCACTTTCACGAAAAGCGATATCGAGAAGCAATTCTCGAATTTATGGCCGTTGCGGATGGGTACGGGTACCCCGCGCTCCAGCTGCTCAGCTTGTATGAGGCAGCTCGATGTTACGAGCAGCTAAAAAGACCAGAAGAGGCTCGCAAACTTTATCAGGAAATTGTGGATAAATTCGCAGCCTCAGGAGATCCAAAAGTAGACACCGCCCGGAAAAAACTCGGGATTCTTAGCAACCCCGAAAAAAGGTCTCCGTAGACAGCCCAGATAGGTTTCAAAGGTCGCCACAGCGGCAGCCACCCGTTTAAAGAAGTTGACAAAAGGGGTGTGCTCGATAAACCCCTGCGCGGGGCCTCAACATTCATTTCGGGACACAACATGCACGGTGCTTCAGCCCTCACACACATGGCGGCTTTACCAAAACACAGTTCTCTCCAGAAGCGGCAAGAAACGACCAGGAAACAACGTTTTGATGGCGCCCCGCGTCTTGACTCTGAGTGGGAACTTCACGAAGCACCAGCGACCCAGGAAAAAATTAAGCCTCGAAGAAAAATTGTGGCCACAGCGGTGTGTCTGCTGGTCTTCCTACCTCGGCCCTGCTCATGTCAGTCCGGATTTTGCGATTTAGCGAAAGGAGGTCCGGATTTTGATGGATTACCCAAGGATCGCCTGTTGGTCGCGAGAAACAACTTCAGCCGGAACGGCTAACTTACTGGCATCGCCCGGGTTGCGGGAAGATTGGATGCTTTGAGTTGCCGGAAAGGCAAACGCGGAAGCCGAGGATTAAAAGTGGCAGCCCTTTCCCGGCAGGAAGCTGGTTGGTTGCCATGAGAATTTTTTGTTGAATGATCGAAAGTTGATCAAACTCGTAGCTATAATGGGTTTGGGTTCGCAGTAGAGAAAACTGGGCAAGATTTAGGAGCTTTTACCGACGTTTGCAAAAGTGTGCGCGAATCGCGTACCCGAAAGAGGGAACAACTCAATGGTAGCCGCAGCGCCCTTCTTCCGTTGCAATTTGTCAGTGTGGCCATCCACTTGGGCCTTCCGTTGCCAGGTCTTGTTGTCGGTGTCAGGAAGGATCGTCCTCACATTGGCCCTGAGCTTCTGTGTGGCTGAACCGGCGTTCGCGTCACAGTTGGATGGAAAGGCCATCTTTTTTGGAAAGGGCTGGTCAGGCCCCCTTCGCCGCGAAATAGTCTTCCTTGCGGCCAACCAGGCGTTCGGATACTCAAATCACCTGTCCCTAGCTTCGCCGCAGCGATCGTTTTCTGTGGACAAAAACGTGCTGCTTGCGCTTGCTGAACCACCGAGTTTCGACCGGCCAAGGCCATCAGAACAAGGTATGGGCACAAATGAGGCAGAATCCCAACAAAACATCCGCCCTGTCGAAGAGTCGCAGTCAGAAATAGTGACCCTCCGACCAGGCGCGCGACCGGCAGAGGTCCGCGTACCGATCCTACACTTGTTGGTCCGCGGCGGGTATTTAATGATTCCGATTGGTTTTATGTCGATTCTTGTTGTGGCCTGTGCATTAGAGCGAGCCCTAGGACTTCGTCGCAGCAAGGTTTTGCCCGCATTGCTTCTCCAGCAGTTGGGAGCGCTCGGAGCTCGACCGGAAGGCTTCGATCCCCGGCTGGCGTATCGTCTTTGTCAGTTGTACCCGTCAGCTGCTAGCAACGTCATTCGGTCGGTACTTTTGAAAGTTGGTCGGCCCCAAACGGAAGTTGAGCAAGCTCTTCGAGATGCAGAAGAGCGTGAGGCCTCACGGTTGTACAGCAATGTCCGCTGGCTCAGTCTGGCGGCGGGTGTTACCCCGCTTTTAGGGCTTCTGGGGACGGTGTGGGGCATGATCCAGGCATTCTTCGTCACCGCTAACCTCCCCCTGGGAGTAAACCGCGCGGAGGTGTTAGCTGACGGAATTTACGTGGCGCTGGTCACCACCTTTGCTGGACTAAGCGTGGCCATTCCTGCCGCGGTAATGGCGCACCTTTTTGAAGGCCGAATCCAAAAACTGTTCCGAGAGCTAGACGAAGTGATGCTTGGAATCTTACCGCAATTGGAACGCTTCGAAGGTCGATTGCGGCTTTTTGCCGACGGGCCATTTGCCGAAATTTTGGGCCACGAAATCCAAGAACCAACTCCGCCGCCTCCACCTCCGGTGATCAGTGGTGTTCGCAGGCGGCCGGGACCTGTGCCCGAGGCGGCCAGCGCCTCACCGGACATGCCATTGTGATGGGGAAGAGGAGAGAGCTCGGCCGTCGCAGCCTCTTGCCCAAACTCACTTCAAAAACACGCCCAACTTACAAGGAACGCTCAAGGCCCTGCAATGGGCAGCAGCGAGAGCGACTCACCGGGGATTAACTGGTTTAAACCATGGCGGTAAAAATTGACACCGGAAAAGCTCTTGCCTCCCTCAACTTGACACCACTTATCGACGTGGTGTTCCTGCTTCTTATTTTTTTCCTCGTAGCAACAAAATTTGCGGAAGAGGAGCGCGAGTTGGATATCCCCTTGCCGGAAGCTTCCGAGGCACGACCGCTGATTAGTCAGCCCTCGGAACTTTTCGTCAACATCGATGCCACAGGACGATACATTGTGAGGGGCCAACAGCTAGACCTGCCCAGACTCCAAGAGGTGCTGGTCCAGGCTTGGAATGCCAATCCAGACCGAGTTTCCGTCGTTATCCGTGCCGACCGGCGATGCGTATGGGATGCTGTGGTGGCGGCAATCAATGCTTGCTTGCGCGCCAACATACGTGATTACAAGGCCACGGTATGGGAGGGAGACACAACGGGGTCGGGACAGTAGTTTGTGAGCGGGAGATTCATGTCTTCTGTCGTCGCACCATCTCCCTTCGGCAGGGCGAACTTCCAAATGGGCGAAAAACCGCGCGATCGCGGCGGTTTTGTCATTAACCGTTTGGGGGCTGGGAATCGGGACTTGATCTAAAGGCGGGAAAACTCCATCTGTTTAGGATAAACTACATGGACGGCAGCACTCGCTGGCACATCGAGCCACTCCCACCGAGAGCCAAGCACGACTTCGACGAGCAGCGTTGGCTGATCGTCGTGGCGATTCTTGTCTGCACCGTTGTTGTTGGCTGGTGGATTGTCCGTTACAGCTCTTTTGATCTGGGAACAACCTCTTGGTGGGAAAGCGGGTACGTACGCCTAGGCTTACTTGGACTCATGTTGGTTTTAGTCCTTGCAGGTAGCCGTTGGCTTGACCGTCGGGTAATGCGACGGATGCAGCTGTGTACCCTTCTTAGCTTGCTCATTCACATTGTGTTGATCGCGTATTTAGCAGCTCATTATTTAGCCGCCCGAGCTCCGGCCCTGACCCGTCCTCACCCCTCTATTTCAAAGATATTCGATTACGGAGTGCCGATTAATGTTCGGGGCGAACGGCCGCCTGAAATCTTCGAACAACCAACTGAGGTGGTGCTGGCGGATCCCCGGGTAACCTTAGAGCCCCAACAGCGACGAAAAGCGGAAGCCCCGAGTTTTGATCATCAACAGCTAGATGCCTCATCACCGCACCCACGGCCACCTCAACCCGCAGAGCTTTTGCGGGATGTTCCGCCATTGGAACGGTACGGGGAAGAGCCAAATAATCTGGCGATGCGTCCCCGACAAGATCGATCCCTGCCGGTGCAAGCTCGCCCCTCGCAACCGCTTAAAGCTCAAGTTTCGCGTCCGCAAGCGGAGCGAGAAAAACTAAGTGACCCTCAGGTCTCGCGGCGTACCAGCCCTCGGGCACCATCCCGGCCGGCTGCGCCAGAAGCTGCTGCGTCGCCCCCTCTACGGCCAACGGCAACATCTGACGGGACCATCGCCCTAGTGGCCGAGGCAATGAGGCCTGAGCTCGAGAGTTTGCAGGCCCATCAGAGCGCCCCCACCCCCCGACGGCCGACGTTGACGCCCCAGATCCAACTTTCGCGGCAGGCGCCGGGAGAGGCTAACCCTGCTCGGCGGCCCCAGCCCTTGAGGGAGCTCATTCCTCAGCCCGCGCCTCACAGGCCCAGGGCCAATCTTTCCAGTATGCGATCCAATCCGGAGCTCTTCGACAACCTTGCCCAGGCAGGAGCTTTCCCGCTGGCGAGGTCACCAATTGCCCGGGAAATCACTGAGGATTCTGACCTCCGGGGAACATCCTCCCAAAATTTGTCCCCAGTTGGGGATTCGTCACTAGCACGGCCCACAACCCGTTCTTCGCTTGCACCGGAGATCCAGGTCAGACTGAATTTGGGCTTAAGTGAGCTGGCCACTAGCCGCCAAGCCGGCCCTCCCCCGAGTCCCAGAATGGCCACCACAGAGCTTGTGCAGGCACCTCCGATTGACTTGCAGCGGATTTCAGGAGAAGCTCGCGCCTCTTCACGGGCAGAAGCCATTTGGGAAAATGAAACCGCCTGGGAGAGCAAATCCGTCACTGCGGAGAGGCGGAGTCAACTTTCACCGCTCGGGTTGAATCTTGAGCGAAATGAAAATTGGGCAATGAAGGCCAAAGATTCCGCCGGCCCTAAGGTGACAGTTGCGGCGGATGGTGAGGCGTTCGACCATTCTTTTCTTCGACACCAGGAGGGTGACTCAGGTAGGCTCCGTAACGTGCGACTTGGGGAAGAGTCACCGACACTAGCCCCGAGTTCGGCTTCACTAGCTTCTACCGAATCAGGGTACGACTCCGATACCCTCGCCAAAGATTTTGAGCCGATGCCCTCCATGGGAGCCGCAAATGCGCCTGGACAGAGCCGACGAACTACCCATATCGTAGCGATGCCCGGTCAGGAGCGAGAACGGCATTGGGACCACTGGTTGACCGAGGGAGGCAGGACCACAAACCAAGCCCCGGGCCTACTTTCATACGAGCCCGCGAATAACGACCTTGTGGGGGCATTGTGGCCCAGTGGATTCCCTGCCGGTCTTCCCCAAAACAGCGAGGGAACAGGAGTTGGCGAAGCCCTTATGGAGGTGGATGACCTACGCACGCAGTTGGCGGGGAGTTCACGACCTCCAGGCCGGCACAACCTCGAGGGAAATCTGCCGGGGCTAACTCGGCTCATAGGTCCAAGCCCTGATGACTTCCCGGGACTCAGTCGGAATGGAAGGACTGCAACCTCCGAGAGTCGCGAGAACATCGAAGCTGGCATGCGAGAGCCCAGTGAGGAGCTCGTAGGGCCTAACCTGTTCACCTCACGGCGAACCCCCACATTGTTGGGGAATGAACCCAGCCAATGGGGCGATCTCCCTCCCTCCGGCCGAATACCTGGGGTTCTTTCGCCTTCCCACTATGCCCTTGCCGGCTCACCGAAAGGTGATCCGCTTGTTGCGCCTACCCAGCCGGCGTTAGTACGGCGTGCCGGCACGCTCCCGGGTGGTCTCCCGTCGCTTCCAGGCCCTTCCGGTCCGCAGATCAAGCGAGGTTTTGTCCGGCCAAGTCCTAACGAAAGGCTCCGTGTGGCGGAGAAGTTTGGTGGGTCGCAAGAGACGGAATCTGCAGTCGAAAAAGGTCTGGAATTTCTCGCCCGCTACCAGTTTCCCGATGGCAGATGGCGACTGGACGCTGTGCCCGACGACCAAACTCCTTATCCGGAACTTGCGCGGTTCCAATATCGTTCGGACACAGCGGCCACAGGGTTAGCAATCCTCGCATTCCTCGGAGCCGGCTACACGCACCTTGATGGCCAATACGCTCGCACCGTCGCTAAAGGCCTTAATTGGCTCCTTCAGAGGCAAAAAGCTGATGGCTCCATCTTCGACGAAGAAACCGAACCCCTGCGGGGACCGCGGATGTATGCTCATGGGATAGCCGCCATCGCTATGTGCGAGGCATACGGGATGTCCAGTGACGAGTCGCTTCGAGAGCCAGCGCGCGAGGCAATCCGATTCATTGTTTCCGCTCAAGATCCTCAGTTTGGGGGCTGGCGCTACACGAGGCATCCGGATCATCCCACTTGGGTCAAAGAATCCGACACCTCTGTGTCCGGGTGGCAGCTCCTTGCGCTAAAGAGTGCGGAATTAGCCGGCTTGTCCGTTTCCCCGCACGTGTTTTCCCAGGTAGAACGATGGCTGAATGTTGCGGCCATCGACAAGGGCTCAAAATATTGCTATAACCCGTTCGTGAAACCAAGTCCGGAATCCCCCTTCCCCAACCGCGCCAATTTGGCAATGTCGGCCGAAGGCCTTCTCATGAGACTCCTTTTAGGTTGGAGCCGCCACACTCCCCAAGTGGTCGAGGGCGTGGCGTATCTTGCCGGATCCCCGCCAGAGATTAACCCCAGGAATCCCGAGGCACGCGATGCCTACTTTTGGTATTACGCCACCCAAGTGCTTTTCCATATTGGCGGCGAACCTTGGGAAAACTGGAACAAGCAAATGCAGGGGGCTCTCTTACCGGCGCAAGAAAAGTCCGGGCCCTTTGCGGGGAGTTGGGATCCCGTCCGACCTGTCCCGGATCGATGGGCGCATGCTGGAGGCAGGATCTACGTTACCGCGCTGCACCTCCTAATACTCGAGGTTTACTATCGCCACTTACCGCTGTTCGGGGAGATTGCCCCCCCGGAGGCAAAGACCAATTAGTGCTTCGATGCGCTGATTAAACGCTTAGCCCGAAATTCTAAGTGGCCGATCACCCTCCGCCCAGTTCTCCTCCCAACTCCAAACCAACTTATGGTTACCCCTTATCAAGGAATTTTTGTAGCCGACGGTTGATCAAGATATAAAATGAGCCACCACTCAAGGAGCTGCCTTTTCTGAATTGATTATAAAGTTTCCAAACTTAAAAGCACTGCATTTTTGACAGGCGAACCCGGCAAAAGAAGAACTTGATAGATCCCCTCTGGTTTGCCGACGTCGTGGACAATCAGGCCATAGGCAGAATGTCCCGGGACTCAGGGTCAGTGGCGACGTCTGCCGAAACCTTTGACCGAATGCTTCGGTCCGACCTCATGAGAGATCCTGACAATTTACAACCTTCCATTCAATGGAAGACCCTCAGGAATCCCCAACCCTCTACCGAACTAAGCTGCGTATTCTCCGGCTGTTTCTCCCCTCCACTTTGTGAGACATCACCTAAAGATTTTCTTTACTTTAACCGTGCAAAACGCATAATTGCGTATGTAGGATAACTCAGATTTTTAAGTTCGGAGCCTTGACGCATCTTGCACCCCAATTAATGGATTGGACACTCTTTTCGGAACCAGTTGCGCAACTGATCCTTGCTACGGCCGGACTTGTGATTCTGGCCCTCGTGGGGCTTTTCCTATTAGGCAAGATTAGGCAGGAAATCCGACAACACGACCAGTCTGCCATCGACTTGCTTACAGAGTTTCGGAATTTACGTGATCGTGGCCTGATTACGGAGAAAGAATACGAAAGGATCCGAGCCAATTTGGCCACGCAAAGCCAGCGGCAAGAAAAAATGGGAGAACGTAAGGAAGGTTCGCTTCCCACCGATTTTACGAGAGATCGGGACCGGTGAAAGTTGATCGATGGAAGCGATTGCTTCTGGTTGGAAGCATAAAACTAACCGGCCGATTAGTCCGAGCAATGAGGCAAGGCTTGATCGACGCGGGAGTGTGGCCGATCAGTTACTGTGAGGCGTTCGCTTCCCCAAGATTTGCCCTCCAAGCGGGGAAAAGCCCAAACGCGGGCGGTTCCTCTTGGCTGCAACACCACTGACAAAAACGGAGGGGGCAAAGCTAGGGAGTAACCTAGGTTTAGGCCCACAGCCGGTTCACTCTCGCTAACGACTGTAATCACAATGCCGATCGATCGCGACAGCACCCTTGGGCAACGAGGCAACGGCACCGTGCGACGTAATGCCTTCTGCTCTTTTTGTCGGAAAAGCTATCGAGAAGTTGGTCCCCTGGTCGAAGGCCCCGGGGATGTGTTCATCTGTGGCGATTGCATTGAGTTGTGTCAATCCATTCTTCAACAAGAGAAACGTCGCCGCGGTTCTACCCAGGCGACCCTCACCCGCATCCCCACACCGCGAGAGATCGTCCGCAAGCTTGATGAATACGTAGTGGGTCAAGACCGCACAAAGAAAGTTTTAGCAGTAGCCGTTTACACCCACTACAAAAGGATCATGCAAGAGGGGAAGAAATCAAATGTTGCCATCGACAAGTCGAACATTCTTCTGATCGGTCCTACCGGCTCAGGCAAAACGCTTCTTGCACGCACTTTGTCCCAAATTGTGGATGTTCCATTTGCCATCGGGGATGCCACCACGCTTACGGAAGCAGGCTATGTGGGGGAGGACGTAGAAAACCTGCTCCTTCGCCTCCTCCATGCCGCCGATTTTGATATCGAAGCGGCCCAAAGGGGAATTGTCTACATTGACGAAATAGACAAGATTGCCAAGCGCGGCCCAAATATGTCCATCACTCGAGACGTCTCGGGTGAGGGAGTGCAACAAGCCCTCCTCAAAATGCTTGAGGGGACAATTTCCAATGTGCCACCTCAAGGCGGACGCAAACACCCTGAGCAACAATACATCCAGGTCGATACCACCAATATCCTGTTTATTTGTGGCGGCACCTTCGTGGGGCTGGAGGAGATTATCGCCCGACGTTTGGGAAAACGAGCCATTGGGTTTGCGCAGAGGGCTGCCAGCCAGAATGAAATGAATGTCGGCGAGCTACTTTCTCATGTAACCACCGATGACCTTTTAGAGTTCGGGATGATCCCGGAATTTATCGGTCGACTTCCTGTAATTGCAACGCTTGACCCTCTCGGCCGGCACGATTTGGTTCGCATCCTCCGCGAGCCGAAAAACGCCCTCGTCAAACAATACCAAGAGCTTTTTGCGATGGAGGGTCACGAGCTGGAATTCACGGATGCCGCTCTCGAGGCTATCGCCGACTTGGCCTTAGAACGCGATACAGGGGCACGAGGCTTACGGGCTATTGTCGAATCGATCATGCTTGATCTTGTGTTCGAGATACCGGATCACCCGCCGGGAGCCCGTTACGTGATCACCGAGGATGTCGTCTTAGGACGAAAGAAGCTCATCCCTGCCCAGGAGGCTAAACAAAAAACGGCTTGATACGGAGAGAAAATACCCCGGGCTCACTAGGCTATCTGGCGGAGTCGTTCCTCCACCGGAGAGGATATTTACGCCCTGGTAGAGCCCAAAAGTGTTCGCATCGGCCGGAAGAGACGTGGCCGCGGGAAATTGGAGGGAACTATTTCCCAGGCCAAACATACCGTGGCTGCAAGGGCCTTTAAGTACCAGTTTTAATGGCTTTCATCAATCTCTTTTCCCCACAGGTAAGAAATAAGTCGCTCCCACTCACGGTAATCCGGGATGACGAGATCGGCCCCTGCGCGAATTAATCGCGCCCGCTTCCAAGGATCAGGACGCCCCGATCGAAAACGCTCGTCACTGGCAACGGCCATAGCAACCGCTCCCACGCTTTTCAGCGTTTGGATATCAACATAGCCGTCGCCAAATCCTAAAAGGGCGCTCCCGTCGACGCCATTTTCCGTGAGAATCCGATCGATCACGGCAGGCTTGGAAAACGTGTGATATGCATCCCGGGCACCGTAGATGTGGGGAGAAAAATACCGATCAAGTCCGAGCAGGGCGGCTTCTTCCCACACGTAGCATTCGTCCGTTCCGCTAGCAAGGTAAAGACAACAACCTTGCCGAGATAGAAACTCAAGCAGGGGAATTGCCCCGGGTACCAGCATCTCTTCAGGAGAAATTAGTCCCTTCACGAGCGCCTCCCGACGATGCTTAATCCGCTCCATAAGCCGCTCGTGATACCGCCTTTTGTACACTAAGGGGTCCTCTGGTTCCTTTCCCCGCTTGCGAATCTCCTCGGCCAAACGGATCATCTGATAAATCGTTTGTTTGCCCGTAAGATTCGTGACAAATTCTGTAACTAAGGCCTCAAGCTCCTCCCGACTTTCCGAGGTCCCGGTGGCCGCCAACTCTTCCACCATCATGGGGATCATTACATCCTGCCATCCCTCGCGGATGAGGCTCAACGTTCCATCAAAGTCGAAAAAGATATACCGGAACTCTCGCGGGCGAGTAACCGGTCGCACAATTTCAATCGATGAATGCGGGAGGTACACCGGCTCGGCTGGGACTTCAGCAATCGCGACAAAATCAGTCTCTTCGTATGTGTGGCTCATGGTTGGCCTTAATTCCACACTTCCCTCATGACGCGACCAAAGTTCCACCCGACAGCTCACCCGGACCTTGTGCCGCAAAGGATTCCCTTAACTAAGACCGAAAGATTATTCGTTTATGACTGCAACGGCGCGGACCGGGGAGCCATCACCGCCTTCGAGCTTCAAGGGAAAAGCCGCCAAAATGAATTCTGCCGGTAACTGGGCTAAATTGACTAGCCCCTCCAAAAGAACAATCTCGACGCCTGGTTTTAAGAGAGCATAATGAACGGGTCGGCCCGCGATCTTGCTGGGTGTCGGCAAATCCAAGCCTAACAGGATGATTCCCGTGTCGGCAATCCACTGAGCCGCTTCTAAGGTGAGCGACGGCAAATCGGTGAAATAACCTTCCCGGCCCACCATGCTTTCCCAACCTGTTCTCACGATAACCCGCCCACCAGGAGCAAATCGCCCCGCAAAAGGCTTTAACATCCCTACCTCGATCGGGGTCTTGGGAGGCAGAGATCCCTTTGGAGCAAGATCCACAAGAAAAGCCGGACCGAAAAACCGCCCGAGCTCGATGGCATCCACCGTCTTGCCCAACTCATAAAAATGAGCCGGCGCATCTACATGCGTGCCCTGGTGCGATCCCAGTGTCAGCTGAGTCACACGCACGCCGTGTTGAGCCATCGTGCGGAAGGGCTCAGCCCGAAATGGAGGGTCCCCCGGGTAACTAGCCATACCGCCGAAGAGCGGCTGAGAAAGATCTACTAAGCGCTGCATATTTATCACCCGCTGTTTGTTGCAATACTCTCGGCTAAACGAGCCACAGTTACACCAATCTCCGAACACCAATAAAAACGATCACGAGGGTTTAGCAGCTCATTCCTGCTAAAAATTTCGCCACTCTCCCGAGATCCCCGCTCTTAGAGGCATTTCCCAACTTCCGTGCAGGAACCACGAGCCATTGAGCCTGGAAACACGTCGGGAATTAGCTGTTAGATACCGATCCTGATAACAAGGCTCATCCACGAAGTTATCGCCGATTGCTGCTAGCTCGGGCAGCATGCGGCTTTGGCGACGATAGGAACGCATTAGGATTTTTGAGCGTCACCCAATCCGATTCACCCCAAAGCCCCTCCACCGCTTCAGAAACATCGACAACCTCGTAGATGCTAAGCCAGTGGACAAAAATTCACACTATTCCTTTGCCGGCAACTCCGCCGATTTCCCCGAGGCTTCGGCCCAAGTGTCATTTGAGGCAGCCTCCTCCATGTGCGAGGGTCCAAAATGCAATTTCCTCTCACTTTGCCCTGTCAGAGGCTTTAGCTTACGAGGTCGTTTTTCCGATGGATTCCCCGGGGTCACCGTTGGCAGTCACCCACGCCTTAAGCATTTGTACAAAGTGTTTAAGAAGCCAGGTGTTATCGTGCCAAATCCGTGCTGTGACCAAGTTACCGTCCACCACTACCGGCTGGTCCACATACCTCGCCCCACCTTGGGCGGCATCAAGCGCACACTTGGCCACTGTAGTCACGGTTCGCCCGCCAATACAGCCAGCCGCCGAAAGTACCTCAATACCATGGCAAACGCACGCTACCGGCTTTCCCGTTTCGAAGAAATGTCGGGTAATTCGCAGCAAATCCTGATTGTAACGCAAGTACTCCGGCGCACGGCCACCCGAGAGAAATAGCCCAACAAACTCCTCAGGCCGAACTTCGCGGAAGGAAACCGTCGCCTGGATGAAATAACCGGGTGTTTCCTCAGTGATATCCCACGGCGGGTTGGCCATCGGAGGGATTTGATGAAGGACCATGTGGTACAATCGTGCCTCCGGACCGGCCACGACCACCTGAAATCCATCCTCCGGAAGGCGGAAATAGGGGTACATCGTGTCCAGAACTTCGGTGGCATCACCCACGGGTAAAAGAACAAGCGGCATAAGGCGTCACCTCCCCGCTACCTCCCAAGATTTCGGGAGCCCATTTGCAGCTTAGCGGTCTTCTTTTGATTCGAAGGTGCATCACAGGAAAAGGCAACCAGCCGCCCCCTGTGCAATCCATTTATCATCCCGGGCTCGGCGCCTCTCGCTGTTCGATGGGGACATACGAGCTTTCTTGTGCTCCCACATAGATTTGGCGAGGCCGCACAATACGACCAGAGGGGTCCTCATGTTGTTCCCGCCATTGAGCGATCCAACCGGGCAATCGGCCAATGGCGAAGCACACCGTGAAC
>CALKER010000005.1 GCA_938084835.1 uncultured Thermoguttaceae bacterium | reverse complement strand
TAGCTGCCTCCACACCCGCTGGATGCCCCGCAGCAAGGTCCTTCGGGACAGATGTTGCCCCTGGGAGTGGCACGAATGGCAACTCTGCTTTTCAAAATCTCTTAAGGCAGTGGATGTCGTGGGAAAAGTAAGAGATGCCTTGCCAAAGAGGCCCATCCTTTTAAAAACACGCCGAAAACACACCGAAGGGTGCCGCTCGCTCGAATTCCAAAAAGACTCGTCCCCAAGCTGGAGCCGGCAAAGAGGCAAGCCGGGAGTCCAGCTCACCTTGAGTTTAAGGACAGCGCGTCGATTGAGCCGGGAGACGCCGCTTTTCTCCTCGTCCAACAAGTGGCCAAAACGCAGCGATTAAGTAGCGGCTTCGAAATCCGGCTTTTGGCGAACACAACGCCTTTTAGGGTTCGTGGTGCCTCCTCGGATCGCAGGGACTTACAGGATTTAAGCTGCCGACAAGTGTCCCCCCAGTCGCGTTAGCGCAGGTGGTCTCCGAACCTCGATCTTCACGCCCACAATCGACGTGATGAAAGAACGCCCGGCTTGAGGGAACTCATCTGATAGGAAAGTCACATATTGGCGATGAGGATGTAAACTATCAGGACACCTGCAAATGTCACCCAAAGAAGGTAAGGAATCTGGAGGATGGCGACCCATCGGGCGTACGGCCACACAGCCACTATCGCCCAGACAATTGTTCCCCAAATTACCAGGACGTCGGCGGTGGCAAACCATAGGTTCCTCCATCCCGAAAAGATTGGCATAAAGGCCAAATTGGTCAGCAGGTTGATCAGGAAGGGGATCCCCACCCACAGCGGGATTTTGCCCCGCACAATTTGTACCAGCACAAACCCAAAGGTCACAAAGATGATGGGATAAAGGACCGACCAAGCGGTTCCAAATACCCAAGGAGGCGGAGTCCACGGCGGTTTGATAAGCTGCTCATACCAGATGCTCCAATCACTTCGCATTAAACATTTCCTTAAAGTTGCGCCCATCAATTGAGAGTTGCGACCGCCAATCAAGACAAATTTTTCCGCGGACAAAAAGGGGTTGGAAAACCCCTGAATTCCCCCTCTCTGGAGTTGGCTTAAGGTCGGGGGAATCGCAACAGCGGGAACGACCTCCGAAACCAAGCCCACGGACCGGACTAGGAGCGGCGGGCACTTTCTCGTGTGATCGGTTTGAGATCCCCTTTATAGAAGTAGATAGCCTCCTGAGGATTAAGGTCATAAATGACCCGACCGTCGGTATCCCAACTGCGCCCGTCGTAACGGAAGACGGCTGTACCCGAACGAATAGCCGTGCTCGGCTCCAACGAACCAAGGTAATCGCTGGTCTCGAGCTCGATATTCACCCCGACAAAGGCAGAAATTTCGCCCGTGAGGCGATTCCGTGCATAAGTGACTTCATCCTCAAAGCGGCAATCAATCCAGCGACGTGCGCCGGGTTGGGAGCGATTCTGCCCCAATTTCACAAAACGGGCCTCAAGCCTCTCGCGTTGCAAATGAAACTGTCGACAAGCCCGGCCCAAAGTTCGCGTCCACCACCAATGGTGCGCAAGGCGAGTGGCCAGCCAACCACCGGCACCACCCAACCCACCTACAAGGATCAAAATCAGCCACCAAGAAGCGGGCATTAGCAGCACCCCGCGAAGAGATGGTGCATCCGCATGTGATTTCTGACACGGCCTTTATATTTTATGCCCTCTAGGTTACGATCTGCAAGCAATGGCCGGCAGATTTAAGAAGTCTTGCCGATTTACAAAGCCATTGGTGGTCGTCCTTCCAGCGTATGCTTCACCAGCCATGCCGACGCTTAAGCCGGAGGGAAGGCTCTTCCCACGTGTGCATCGCCGTTTTCATCTCCTCACTTAAACCCAAGCCGGAGTGGTAAACCGGTCGGCCGATACCTCCTCAAAAGTACCGGCATTTCACACCCGCTTTCCCCTCGCAAATTCCTCCGGCTGCCAATCAAGTTGCGCCTTGGCGGAGAAAGCGGCAATTGACCAAGCGGCGTGCCAGCTTTTAGTCCGGTATGTGATAGTTCGACTAGTCCCACCACCTGCGGTCTTGTCACCTTCCGGACACGTCAAGGCCACCATCCATTGAAACTGTGGGCGCGAATGTGCGATTTTGAGAAATCGGTGCCTGCTCCCGAGCTATGCCGGTTTGCAAGCCGCATCAGGCTTTCAAACGGAACGGCTTGAGAATCAAAGCCGCACGGTGAAAGCGACAAGACATAGGGAATCGCGCCCCGTTTTTTACAATTCAAAACAGGTTTAAGCTTGCCTAATGTGTTTTACCATTGGCGACCCACCAGAGGGACGATATGCCAGGACACATCTTTAATGGGGTAGCTTATACCCCCAGAGCGGTGTTCTTTAACGAAGTGATCTTGTCACTAAACTACGTGGTACTTAGGATCCCACCACACCAGGGAAGTGATTGTCAATTTGAGGGGTTCTCGTCGGTTGGGCCGTATCTATCGGGCCAAAGGCTTTTTTACAACCATCAAAGCCAACCTGTAGGACGGCCCTCGGGAAGGATCAGGAACACGGGGTTTCCCATTTTTGCCAACTTCTAATGGCAGAAAGCGGGTGGCCCAATTGGACAGTTGGGCGGGACTTCTCGCCGAGGCAGATTCGATCTTTCCTCCAAGGAGGGGAAAAGACGCGTTCGGAGTGAGATTCGTCCGAAATTTTGGCGCCCGAAAATTCTGGCATAAACGTTTGTTGAGCGAGAAGACAAGTTTCCCGCCAATTGGGGAAGAAAAAATTTGTCACAGGATATTCGCTCCAACGGTACGAAAGAGCCACAAGGCAGAGAAAGTTCCAAAGTAGGGAAATAACGTAGGAAAAGCTTCTAACGTACGGAAATAAGATCCAAGCTTTAACTTAAAGCCGGAGAATTCCAGCTGGAGGAACTATTGGGGCAGAATGCGTGAAAGATTGGTACTCTACAAGTTTAGAGAGACTTGTCAACTTTTGCTTGTTTGCTTCTCTTGGATGTGAACTCGCGTTGGATTTAGAGTCTTGATGCCAAGGATGTCGCGGCGGGGTAACACCCGAACCGTGGCATGCAAAGACTCTGCTTCCGATTGTTAACCGGAGGTTTAAGGCCAGGCGTCTCACGAACTTGCCCAATGCGCTTGGCCTCGTAGGCTCATCGCCATATTGAATCTGTCTATCCTATAAGAACGCCGGATTCATCTTCTATAAGAACACCGGGAACTCTGTCGCGATGGTTGTTGCACCAAAGCCGGTTCAAGACAAGCTGCAGCCTGTATTTGCGCTGGTGATCGGGGCAGTTGCAGCTTTTTTTGTCGGGAGCGGGCTAAAGCTTGAGTCGATAACTTGGGCTCAGCAATGGACCGGCAGAACGGCACCGGGTTTCGGCAAAGGCGAGGAGCGGCTGGAATTTCAAGCTTACCCGGTTCGGCACCGCAACGCGGCATTCCTTGAAGGCCCACTCCGGGCTATCCTTGGCGGGCTTCCCAATATACGAATTATCACTGATTCACAAAACAATCAAATTCTGGTGTCTGCCCCGCCGGAATTCCTGCCAGTCGTGGGAGAGCTAATAACCCGGCTTGACCAACCTGCCGAAATCAATCCGCGGGAGCGACTGCAGCTGCGGACCTTTCGGTGTACGCCGGATAACGTTGGAGTGGTCGTGGAGGAAATTCGCCGGCAATTTTCCGGGGATACATCCCTTCGGGTGGCAGGGGATCCAGGTACCGGCCAAGTGTTCATCGTGGGGCCGGGAACTCTCCTGCGTCAGTTAGAAGAATTGCTGACAAGTTGGGGGCTGAGCCCGGATGCTGGCGTCCCGACCCGTGGGGTGGACGGAGCGGTCCAGGGTGGTCCAACAACACCTTTAGGGCCACCGTTTCCTCGCCCCTGGACTGCGGGCGGTGTCCCGCCTCTATCCCCCCTTCCGGCCACAAGCAGATCACCCGAAGTTGGTACAGAGCCCACTTCGGCTATCCCATCCCTGGAACCAGCCCCGGAGGCACCCGTCAGTATCGTGGTGCCTCGCAGTCGGCCGGACTATCGGGTTGGACTGGGAGCGCAACCAGAGGAACTTGAAAGCCTTTTCGTGGAAACCACTCACGTTCCCCTCCAGAGAATTCGCGAGGAGCTTTCCCTCGTGCTTGGAGCCCGGCTGGAACCGGCCCCAAGCTCGGAAACGACCCAAGCCGAATTCCGTTTCGTGGAGCCACGAGGCCGATGGGTGGATATCGGCTTCGATTCCCACCATAGTGGGGTATGGATCTATGGTCCTCGGACTCTCGCCCGGCAGATGGCCAGTTTAGTTCGCGCCCTGGATCGTCCGGACTCGGGGGAAACAGTCGTTCGCGTTCTACCGATGGGCCGCGTGAACCCAGAAAAACTAAAGGAGGCGGTCGAGGCCTTCCGGACCGGTCGCACCAAGCCGCCAAGCCAGGGAGGTACCAATCCCCTCCGAGACGACAAGAGTGGAAGTGCGGGGACGTCATCCGGGCGAGCACCTTTCGGACTCGTCGAGCAGGTGGCGCCGCTTTTTGGGGCATCGGGAAAGGCGACGCCGCGGTTTCAGGAGGCGGCGACTAAACGGGAAACGCAAGGGTTCTATCCGGCGGATAATCAGGTGCAACTTGCCTCCTACCAACAGCAGCTCCCGCCAGGGGGGCCCGCTTCGCCCGAGGCTTTTCCCGCCGAGGCCCCGAGAGCAGCTGAGCAAGCGCCGTTGATCCCGGCCCTTCGCGGCGATGTCGAAGTGGAAAGCCTGCCTGACCTCGACGTACTGATTCTCCGGGGACGTCAACGCGATGTGGAAGAATTAAGCCGAATCATTGCCGAGCTTGAGCGCCTCAGCGCGCTGGCGGAACCTCAAATCGAAGTTTATCCCCTTCGCCATGTCAACTGTTTGTCATTGGCCCGGCTGATTCAGCAGGTGCAAACCGAACTAGTGGGGCGTCGCCAGGGTCGGGTTACGATGACGCCGCTTGTCAAACCGAATGCCCTGCTTTTGATTGGCTGGGGCGAGGCCATGGAAGTGATCAAAGTGTTAATCAGCAAGCTTGACCAGCCGGTGAGCCCTCATACGGAGTTGAGGATTTTTCCCCTCAAGCGGGCCAACGCCACCATTGCCCGGACGACCATTGCCAGTGCGTTTATTGCGCGGGGTGGACTTTCACCGGATGTCCAGGTAATAGCCGATGTGGCCACCAATGCGCTCATTGTGCGGGCCTCGCCCAGCGACATGCGGGAAGTGGAACTTTTGATTCGTCAACTAGAAGGGGAAAGCCAAGCGGTGCTGCAAACCCGACTGTTTCGACTGCGGTTTACCTTGGCCAGCGATGTGGCGAGCACCCTGCAAACGGCCATTTCCGGCGCGGTAGGAGGTCTGCAACGAAAATCGGCCGTCCTCGAGCTGGTGGGAATCGACCGGGAAAAACAGGAGATCGTGCGCTCTGGCCTTTTGACCGACGTGCAAATCGTTCCCAACATCCAGACCAATACCCTGGTGGTCACTGCACCGGCCGAGAGCATGGACCTTATTGCCGCGCTCATTGCCGAGTTGGATACCCCCACGGCAGTGGCCCAGATTAAAGTTTTCCGGGTCGTAAACGCCGATGCCACGGCACTTGCTAATCTGCTGCGGACGCTCTTCCCGCCTCAGCCGATCGGCACACAACTGGCCGGGGCTGAAGGAGAAACCACACTCATCCCCTTGCGCTTTTCTGTAGATGTACGCACAAACAGTATCATTGCCACAGGCTCGCGCGGCGATTTAGCGATTGTCGAAGCGCTGCTTCTTCGCCTGGACGAGGAGGAAGTGCGACAGCGAATAAGTACTGTATATCGGTTGAAGAACGCCCCGGCGGCGGACGTGGCCCGATCTATCAACGATTTCCTTCGCACCGAGCGGCAGCTTCAGTTGGCGGCCCCAGGAGTTCTCAGCCCTTTCCTCCAAATCGAGTCGGAGGTGGTGGTAGTCCCCGAACCGGTGAGCAACTCCCTGATCATTAGCGCTACACCGCGGTTTTTTTCGGACATTATGGAATTGGTGGAAAGGCTCGATGAGGTGCCGCCACAGGTCATCATTCAGGCCCTCATCGTGGAGGTAGAACTGAGTCGTGTGGACGAATTCGGAGCGGAATTTGGCCTCCAGGATTCCGTCCTTTTCGACCGCAGTGTTGTTGCTACGACCCTGAGCCCTGGCTTTAATTTTAACAATCAGCCGCTGGGTAATGCTGGCAGTGCGCGATCGTTGGCCACAAGTGAAAAGATCGGCACCCAGGGACTGACACACTTCTCACTTGGCCGCATTAATACAGAGCTAGGGTACGGAGGACTGGTCTTTTCGGCCAGTAGCGAAAACCTCAGTATCCTTCTGCGAGCCCTTCAGGATCGCCGGCAACTGCGGGTCCTCTCCCGCCCGCAGATTATGACCCTCGACAACCAGCCAGCCTTTATCCAAGTCGGAAAGCGAGTTCCCCGCATCATTGGCACGCGATTCTATGCTGGAACGCAGTTTAATGCTGTGGAGCTGGAACCGGTGGGGCTTATTCTTTCGGTGACTCCTCGAATCAGTCCCGACGGCACAGTGGTGATGCAAGTGGATGCCGAAAAGTCCGAGCTCGGCCCCGAATCGGAAGGTATTCCCGTGTCCATCAGCGGCGGTGAAGTCATCCGGTCCCCATCGGTTAACGTCACCACAGCTCAAACCACAGTGAGTGCGAGCGACGGGGAGACGATCGTGATCGGCGGATTGATTACGAAATACAATACGGCCGGCTCCCGTCGCATTCCTTACTTGGCCGATATTCCCTTGGTGGGCCGGCTGTTCCGCACAGATAGCGCTCGCGAACGACGATCGGAACTTTTAATAATCCTCACCCCACGCGTGGTGCGTAACCCGGAGGATGCCGAGCGGATTAAGCAGGAGGAAACCGCGCGGATCCACTTCGTTTTGTCCGATGTGCTGAGCATCCACGGGCCAATCGGCCTGCCTGCCGAAGAGGGCCTGGCAGGCCACCTTACCGAAGTGCCGGTGATCTTCCCCACGCTGTTTCCACGGTGCCTTCCCGGGCGAGGGGCTGCCTGCCACGAAAAGCTGACGGTACGCCCGGCGCCGGCACAGCAGGGTGCTCTCCCGCAACCAACTGTTATTCCACACCCGCAAGGGAACGTTCCTCCTGCCCATCTTCACCCAGGAGATTACCTGCAGGGTCATCAAGGCGCACCATGAGACACCGGTTGAGAAACCTCAAATATACCCGGTCGGCGTCCCCTCGGCATAAAGAAGGCCTGTGGCGAGGAAGCCGAACGCTTTGCCCGAACCACCCGAAAACGCTTAAGGCGAGTTGTCAGCTCTCGAATTCACTTTTGACGGACCTATCATGACCAGTGTCACGTGGCGAGGGATCCAGGAGGTGCTCTCCCGGCGGCAGTTTGCCGCGGATCACTTGTTGTGCGCTATCCTTGGTGCGATTGTTGTGATCGGGTGTACACCGCTGGCTTCCACGACATTTTCCCTCAAACCAGACAAACTCCCGGAGCTACTTCCACCCAAACCGCGCACGCCCCTGCACATGGTGGACATCTGGACCGATACGGTCCTTAGTCAGCCGGGGGCGAATGCCATTCGGGGATTTGGCGGGCGGATTATGTTCTTCGAGCACCCGCAAGAAAAACCAGTGCTCGTGGACGGCACGTTGACGGTATACCTTTTTGAGGACACTGGCGACGAAGACTCACCCACGGCTCCCTTGTGCAAGTATGTGTTCCTACCGGAACATCTACGGCAACATTATAGCCGTTCCAAGCTGGGACCTTCCTACAGTGTGTGGCTGCCGGTGGACGAGCTGGGTGGCCCTCGACGGCGGCTGATGATCATCAGCCGATTTGAAGACGCTCAGACGGGCAAGGTGATTGTCTCCCGACCGGTTCGGAAGACCCTCCCTGGGCCTCCGCCCCCAGACCAGGAACAAACCGACCTGAGTCGGAAGGATCGGGGCTCCGTGCCACCTGAGAGCCACAGGGATGCTTCTCGCTCCGCAAGGCGGAGGGGTCCTTCTCCGGACGATAATCAACTTGGGGCAAGCAAAAGTTCGCCGCCCCCCGTGGAAAGCAAACGTCAAATTGTCACGAGTACTATTGATATCCCTCCGGATGTGGCGGCGAAGATTTTCGGCCTGCAGACGCAGCAAGAAGGTTGGATCCGAAGTCCGCTGCCTGAACCAAATCTTGAGGGCAATGCCGGGGCGGAAGAGGCCAACCCTTGGTCAAAAGCTCCTTCGGAAATGGTAGAAGAATCGACGCAGCAGAGGGGATGCCACACACCCAACAATGCGGGAACACACTTGAGGTCCGAAATCAGTTCGGACTCCGCAGTGCCGGCACGGCCGAGCCATCAGGAAGCTCTTGGGGATCAGCCGGGCGAACCCTTAAGTGCGTGTCGTCCACGTCATTTACCCCCGGTTCAAAGAGGACCAGTAGTCGTGCCAAATTTTTCTCCCGGTCGGACGCAACCTCACCCTGTAGTATGGCCTTCTCGCCCTCCAATTTCACCACAATTTTCTGTTCCGGGCCTAAGTGAAGAGTTTCCCGAAGCTGTTCTGCCAACCACGCCGCGCGAAATTCGGGATCGGCCGGAGCGGCGGTAAAAGCCACCTGAAGGCGAGGGGGATAAATGCGGTTAGTCGCCGTTGCGAATCCGTACGCATAAGGCGTGGGGGTGGGAGCGGCACGAACCGCCTGTTCCAAGCGAAAAGTCCCCGGCGCGGTAGGTCTCGGCCCGGCCGATCGAGTGCCGCTCCACGGAGTGGGCCGAGCAAACGGATTTTGCCGAGGTCCCCCTGCAGCCCGCCCGTCCTGAAGGGTGAGAAGCCCCCTCGTTTCGAGCTCTTCCATAAGGGAACGAACCCGGCCGATCGACGTCCGCGTCCTCTGCTGGGTGCCAGACATCTGGGCGTGAGCTTCCAACACTAGGAAACTCAGTAACGCCATACTCCAGGCTGTTGAAAGGATAACCCGTCGCGGAGTGCGCCATCGGGGAGACATCGGCTAGTTCCTAAGATTCCGTACTTCGGATCATAAACCTGAACAGGTGACGTCTTCGATCTTTAGGGCTCTACACATTGTTTTACGTTTTACCGAGCATCCTTCGAGCTAATAGTTTTACGAAGCTCATATTGGACCTGCCCAACAACGACCATCCTATTAGCGAGGTAAGGACACCGCTACTTCGGACTCATATACTACAGTGCCGGCCAACGACTCACTATAAGGAAAACCTGCACCCTTCTTTACTAGAAGCGCGCATCCTATTCTGAAAAAACTTGGGGCACTGCCAAAACATACCCGCCTCTCCTGCAGAGCCGATTCGGTTTCTGCCAAAGCTCCGAGACGCTTCCCGGGAAGAGGGCAACCGTTTCTCACGGGGCAGCCGGCTCTAGTGCAGTGCGGGACCACTTTCCCGTTGGACTTCGATCTTCCCGTTCGTATTAGGGGGGATCTGATCCACCAGGCATTTCAGCCCCGCGTCGAGATTAAGATGCAGTCGTTAAGCCAAAGTCCCCATGACTGCAGTGGATTTGCACCGACGGCACAGGCCGTGAACTCCCTCTTGGGGGCAGAAATTTACCCTGGTGATCGTTTTTAATTTCGGGAGCCAATGAGGCAGCCGCGACCTCCTTTACCAAAGATTAAAAAGCCGCCGCGCGGGGCACTACTACTGCAGCACTGCTTTCAGCTGAGACAATGCGACTGCCTTAATTGGCTTCATGCTGACGGAGGGCCAGGACTTCCCAACGTAGGCCAGCCTTGCCAGGCTCGAGCGATGTGGAATCCGCCAAATGAGGCACAAACAACGGTTCATTTAGCGGAAACCAATGATAACTCGTCCGATCCGGCGAAGGCACGATCGTAACCTTCGGTTGAAATTGTAGGCCGGCTGTATCCTCTAGCCAACGAGGAAAGATGCCATCTCCCCACCACCTTTGGCTCTTAAACTCAGAATAGGTGGCGTTCCACCACTTATCTGACCTCTCCCATTCGGTACGGGGTTCAATCCGAAAATTAGTAGCAACTATTGCGCCTTCCCACGTCATTTTGGGAAACTCCTGAGAAGATTTGGCGATATTCAGATCCTTTTGGATCAAGAGAAGTCCCTTGCCTCCAAGCTCGCCGTATTCCGTGAGTATAAGTGACTCCTCGGCAACAAGCGCCGGGAGGCGAACGCGAAGCTCTCCTGCCTCCGGTGTCTCTGCGTAGGGGGGCAGAGCAGGTGCCATCAAGGCATTTTGGGGACCGACCACGCGAAGCGCGCTTTTATTTCCCCTGAGAAGAAGGTGCCCAACAATTTGCACATTCCCCCTAAAAGTTAGGTCCCTATGGCACAAAAAAAGCCCGAGGGGATTTGTCAGTGGGTCTGGACGCAACTCGATGCTCTCCAGCGACAAGGTGTGCAACGGTATCTGCGCATACTCTTTGCCGCCAGGATATAGCCGGTAGCTGGTCACCTCCGGAAGCTGGACCCAGGAGTAAACGGCGGCCGCGGGCGAATCCACGGCCATTACTCCAAGGGCTATCGTGAGAAGGCTCACAGTGCCGGAATCCTGTCGCCCATAAGGTAGGTACACCACACTGTTGAAGGGGCGAAAATCGCCCACCCCTACCCACCTCAGCAGCTGGAGCCCAAAGAGATAGTCCCACCGCGCCTCGGAAGACCACTCAATGGAGTTGGCTAAATCGAGCTTATCGCGAATCCGCACAGGCCCTGCGATTCGGCAAGGCGTCTGAATCCTGCATGTGCCTGATCGCCATTGACAAAGCGTGAAGCTGACGACATCGCTCCAGCCTGTGGGAGGGGAACTTACCTGCCGAGGGACAAGGCGGACCACCATTCGCAGCTGGCTCCGCGCCCTTACTGCAGCGGAATTGACATCTGTGCTTTCCCCCCGCACCTCCACCGTGACACGGAAGGGATATTCTTCCCAACGTGGATGAGAGGGACCTAATTCGGGGTCGCCTGCGCGAAAAACCGCCGTAAAGCTGCTTTCGTCCTCAACAGCGGCAGTGAAACTGGTGTCCACACCTTCCCACCAGGAATGATGCATTTGCTTAAGGGCGAGAAAGATCCCGCTGATAGCCGCCTGTCGCGTGCGGTACTGTACGGAGAGATTTCGGATGATGGCCTGTTGGACGGCCGTTGTCCGTAGCGCTGCATAAGCATAGGCCACGGCAAGTCCAGTAAAAAGAAGCACTACCAGAAGCGCCGCACCGGCCCGATGTGGTGGCCTCTGTGGTTTCTTCCCCTTCCTGTCACCCATGGTTACACCCAGGGGCACTTCTCCCACGGGGTCTTCTACTACGTGCCGATGTCGCAGCCCAAAATACTGCCGGCCCAAGGTGAATGCCAATCCCAGTATGGCCGGGGCCGGCACACATCAGCAGCCCACTTCCGCCCACGTCAGCGGAACGACCCGTCGCATTGTTAACAAAATCGATTTTTCGGTCGATTCCCGCGTTTCACCCAAAGGACGGACCTTAGGGTTCCCTGGTAATCCCCCGACACTCACCGACCGGCTCGCATAAAAAGGGAAACAATCTCGCCCCGGCTTAGCTCATACAACTTTATTCGCTTCGTTCTTTGTTAATTGGCTTCAGTCTTGTCCGCACGCCCGACCGCAGGCCCCCACGGAATTGGCCGGCAACCACACAAGGTGTCACGGGTTTCGCCCAACTCCGTAATATAAAGCCGCAGATCCGAACGCCGCGAAGACCTCTCCGCCCATCTCGCCGGAGGCATCGTCCCGAACAGCGAGCTGGATCTCCATTCGCAACCAATGTTGTCGCAGACCAAATTGGGGCCCGTGGATGCCGTGCACCCATGAGAGGCTGTTCCAAGGGCGGCGACCAGCGCGAAAGTCTTCCAACTCGGCTTCGGAGGGGCGCAACATACTGAAAAAGAACACTCCGGCGCGCCGAGCTGCTGGTCCCGCTGTGGGGTCGGCTACAGTGCGGAGCCGGTTAGTGAGAACCACCCGCCGGGCGTCGCTAGAGGTAATGAGTTCGGTTGCCAAAGTTTTCCACATCGTGTGCTGGTTCCACTCGGGGCATAAGCCGGCGGCGCTGAGCGGCCGAATTTCTAAGAGTTCCTCCGGCCGATTCGGGTTGGGGCAAAAGATCACAAGCTCATTAGCCAGCGGGCGCCGCCGATCGCCTTCCACTGGCACTTCCGGATACCACACGATGAGTATCTGCGGAAATCGCCCGTGGCCGCGGATTTCTTCCAACACAATAAAGCCGGGAAATTCGGCCGTGGTGTACGCCTGGGCCACGGTCCGACGAATTCGCTCCACACACAGCTCCCCCTCTTGAACAAGTGCTGCCTGCAGCTGAGCATATTGGGAGGCCCGCTCCGCGGCCACAAAAAGGACACCGCAAGCCAGGGCGATCAATCCCACAAGTGCCAGCCCGACTAGCAGTTCCGTGATGCTAACGATCCCGCGCAGCCTGGTAAACCCAAGCGGGAGAACTGGCCGGGTCGTCAAACAGGCCGCTTCCAATGAACTTACTCTTCGATAACTCTTAGGGCAAATGCCGGAGCTCATAACCGTGGCAAGTATGCCGCTATGCGACGGAGTCGGCCAACCGGAACAAACGTTCCGTCAGGTTGGCGGAAACTTACGGTGACTTCGATCGCGCGATAGTCGCTCACCGAACCGGCAGACACCGGCCGGCGAAAATCGTCTTTCCGCGCGTAACTGACAGAGCACTCGACGCGAACGGCATCCAGGAGGGGCCAGTTCACCGCTAAGGCCTCCCAACGGCTGGTCCCTGCACCATCGTCCCGACCTATCCGCACACCCCAACGATCTGTGGGCGGTTGACACACCAGTCCGTGATAATCGTCCAAGTCATCGTAGGCTGCCCGTGTACTTCCAGCTCGTTCCTGGAATTCCGGGCCGAGTGCGAGGGTGTAAGGCGCTAACTCCCCCTCCGAGTAACGACTTCCGTAAATCTCATCGAGCCATTGTTCCGCAATCGCCAGGGCCACCGCTTGGCGAATCGATAGCTCGGCACTATGAACGGCGGCGTAAACGCCGGCTAAAACTGCAGATCCGGCCATCGCCGCCACAGCGATCGCCAAGAGGCTCTCGACTAGGGAAAACGACTGACGCCTGGCAGCTTTCCGCCGGCTACCTATTGACCGCGTTGCGGTGGGCATCGGGGATTGTCCTTCGTACGCGGCAAGGATTTACCTTAGCACCTGCATTCACCTCAGCAATTCGGCTCAGGGCCCCAGGGAGTGGCCTTCCTATCGGAAGCGCGTGATCCTGACCGACTTGAACACAACACGACTTGAACATAAATAGAGCACCTCGGCAGCGTTACCTAGCACCTTGGGAGGGTTCCGGGGAAATCCACCGCTTTGAGGGAACGTAACTCCAAAAGCGGCATGTTCCCTCAAAAAGTTAGCTTACGGAGAGCGGCCGCTTAAGCTGGAACGAATGTGCTGCCTGTTAAGGAATGCCCGCCAATTCGGCGACCTGCTAAGGAATAGGGACCAGTTCGGGCGAAGTTGACGAACCACTTAGGCCTTCGCGCGGAAAGGATTGGATCCCGCTGAAGGAGGCATGAGGAGCAAGGCTCAATCGTGAGGCAAGCTCATTTAAAATCCGCTGTTCTAAAAGAAAATCGCGCCCTATTGGAACCCACCGGCTTGTCGACCTGGCAATCCCACTCGGGGACGTAACTCTGGTCAGCGAGGAATCATTCCGGAACGACGCGGGGGAGAGACCTACCTCTTCCGGGGGTACGTCTTCCAATTCCTTATAAATCTCCACTGTGATTTGAAAACCTTGTGGTGACGGAGCCGCCCGGACCAAAGCGCGGCGCCGCACCGATTGCAAAGTGGCGAACCATCGCTCGTACCTCCCCACTGAGTCCCTGCGCCACGGCTCCAACACTGTGGCCGCCACTTTTGGGTAGGTCTCAAGCCGACCCTCGGTTACCGCATTTTCCACAATTCGAATTGGTTCTTCATATTCGATATCAAAATAGTCGTCAATGACATCAGCGAGAGTTTCCCAAACAACGTAGGGATCCCTAGTGGCGACGGTAATTGGGTTGGGAAGTGGGGGAAAAACGGCCTCGGGTGGCGCCAGCTGTGGTGCCACGCACCCCGTAACACTAAAACCAAGTCCCACAAACAGTATCCCGGCAATGATCGCCGTTTTTTGCGACGACCTGTTTGGCCCCGGCCCGCAGAATACCCCATTGAGTGGAGAGACTAATGCCCCAATATAGGTAATATGGCGGCTTCGCCCGGGATTGGCTGTGGAGTTCCGTATCGATTGCCCTGAAAGCATTTCGGTCAAGGATCTCGCTAAATTGTGACCCTCAAAGAGAAAGGCTCGGTTATAGATCGAGTAAATCCCGGCTCCGGAACGAATACACTTTTTCGGCGCACTCTATGCGTCGTAGCTATTTCCGCGTTAATGCTTACGAGCTCGCAGATCAAGTACATCAGCGTGCTAATAATCTTGGAAACCCTTCTTGCAAAAACTGTGAGGTGACTTCCTTCGGCAAGGCGCCTAGCTCGCCAAAGCCGCAACGACTAGAGACTTTGGTGTCGGTCCCGGTGGCGCTCCCGCGCACCCTCCACTCCGATTGCCAAGTGTGATGCGACGGAACCTTGCCCGGCAAGGCCAGAAATTGCAACGGCAAAGCGCGAAACCCGCGCGACGCCAATCTAACGCTTTGGCGCTAATCCCACCCGAAGGAGGTAAGCTCCGCCCTTTCGACTTCTAACGATTCACAGGGGAGCGAACGACATTGAAAGCAACTTGCTCCGCAAGGCCTAAATTTTGGCCCGAAAAAGATCCTAGCCCCCCAAGCGCATGCTTTATATAATCGTTTCAAACGCATGTTTGAAATCCTCATGCCGGGGTAAAGATTGGAGAGGGAAGAAAACCCGTTTGGCAGGCGAGTCCCAAAACCATGACCGACTCCGAAATTCGTCAGCGAATCATCCGGGCGGCAGGACCAATCTTTGCCCGAAAAGGTTTTCAGGCTGCCACAGTGCGGGAAATTTGCCGGAAGGCTGGTGTTAATGTTGCAGCCGTCAACTATTACTTCGGAAGTAAGGAAAACCTTTATCGCGAGACCGTTGCGTCCGCCCATCCCGTCAAGTTCACTCAGTCGCCGTTTTATCCCTCCTGGACTCCGGACACTGCGCCTGCCGAGAAGCTCCGCAGCTTTGTGGCCACAATGGTGGAGCGGGTCCTTCAGCTGGATCCCCATTCGTGGCAGGAGGAACTCCTTCTTCGTGAGGTGCTTAATCCCACTCCCGTATGTCAGTCGATGATTCGGCATCATTTTCGCGCGGGAATGGAAGTTCTCCGCAGCATTTGCCAAGAACTTCTCCCGCCGCAGATTCCGGAGGATCTCCTCCTGCGGACCATGCTTAGTATTGTGGCCCAATGCGTGTACTATCGCACGGCACGAAAAGTGCTCATCGTGGTCTTGGGTGCGGAAAAATTTCGAGAATTGTGTAGTGTGGACAAACTTGTCGATCACATCACCAGGTTCTCGTTGGCGGCTTTAGGAGCAGGCCCACCCATTGGCTCTTGGGCCGAACTGTCACAGGAGGCTCAGACGCCGCCGGAAGCTACGGCTGCCCTAAAGAATCCCCGCAAATTCGATGAACAACCCAGTTCGACAGCCAACGAAATGTCCGCAATAAACGAGGTATCGGACGCGTCTTTAGCACCCTGCGCCCTGGAGAGCGTAGAGACACCCGCACGCCTGGATAGCAAGCAGCGGAAAGAATTTCTGGCTACTGTTGCCGAGAAGCACTCCTCCAGACTTACATCGAGCTCAAAACGAAGTTAGACCCGATAAAGTGTGGGGTACGTCGCTCGGTCGGAGATCCATTGCATGGCCTAAAACCTTTAGGTCCAGACTTTGGGAAACCGTCAGAAAAATTTATCGGGCTAGGCGTCGACAACCTTGTGAGTTGTGCCGTAAGTGCCGATTAGTCGGTGAAGTTGTCCACGATTGTGAAAGCTCAGAGGTTATTCCCTGTATAGAGTGGCGGGAAAATGACTGTAGCTATAGCGTGACGGAAAATTCTTCCGTGGTGCACCAAAAACGCTTTCGCCTTACTGCGGATTTGCTGTTGACAGTCGTGTGGATGAAGCAGTCTCGGCTAGGAGGGCGCGCCACCTCGGTGGCACTACCGGCTGCCAGAGGTGCGAGGGACATCAAGAAATAAAGGACGCAACGACACGGGCGACCTGCCCTGCGGCTTCACCCCGAAAAACGATGGAGGTCAAAAGACGCACCGCCGATTTCAGGAGGCGGGATCGTTGGCACCGGTTCTGTGTCAAAGGTGGATATCCCTACCTTTTGGCATGAAGCTACCAGTAGTGGGAGATTCGTGATGGGTGGAACCATGTGGCGGACGATAATGCCCGCGATCATCCTCGTTGTGGGGATTGCCGTGGCGCTAGGACTGGTGATGCTGCGTCCCAGCGAAGCCCGCATCCCGCGAGTTGAGCTTGTGCCGGTGGTCGATGTGGCTGAGGTCCGACTACACACTGGGCCTCTCGAAATTCAAGCCGACGGAGTTGTGGTCCCCCACCGCGAGATTCAGTTGGCAGCTCAAGTGGACGGCACGGTGGTGTACAAGGCTGATCTCTGCCGCGCAGGTCTTTACGTTCCTCCCCGGACGTTGCTCCTAAGGATCGACCCCACGGATTATCAGCTTCAGGTGAATCGCTTAGAGCAGGAGGTTCGTCAGGCACAGAATGCTCTTGAGCAGCTGGATGTGGAAATCGCCAATGTAAAAGAGTTGCTGCGGGTTGCGCAGGCCGACTTTGAGCTTGAGAAACGTACCTTTGCCCGGCAAGAAGAGTTGCATCGAAATCGCATTATCAGCGACGAGACTTTCGAGCAGGCCAAACGGGCCGTGCTCAAGGCGGAGAATGCCCTGGTCACACTCCAGAACCAGCTGCGGTCGGCCCAGGCTCGCCGAGATGGCCTTCAGGCTGCGTTGAGTCGGGCCCAAGTTCAATTAGCGGAAGCAAAGACACGTTTGGCACGCACGGAAATCTATTCCCCTTCGGAGGTAGAAACCGTTGTTATCCGCGAAACGACAGAGGTGGGCGACTATGTCCGCGCGGGCACTGTGCTGGTGGTGTTAGAAGATGTTTCCAAGACGGAGGTGCGGGTCAGTCTCCGCCGCGATCAACTCAGTTGGATTTGGGCGGCAGCCGGGTCGGGAAAATCTCAGGAACTGTCCTCGGATCCCGGCCAGGCCTACCGACTGCCGGAGCTTCCAGTGACGGTGGTGCACGAAATCGATGGGGCGGAATTCGCCTGGGATGGAATCCTTTGGCGCTACGAGCATGCTGGTTTGAACGAAGCTACCCGAACCGTGCCATGCCGAGTGCTAGTGCCCCAGGCCCGCTTGAGCCGACCTTTGCGCGTTCCCGGGGGATGGCGTGTGCCGGCAGGCCCGCCCGCCCTTCTGCGCGGTATGTTTGTGTCTCTGCGTATCCATTTACCCTCCACGGTGCCCATTCTGGCAGTGCCAGAGGAAGCCCTTCAGCCGGGAAATTGGGTCTGGCGATTTGATCCTGAAGGCCTGTCCGACCAACCGGCATCTACCGCAGGTACAGGAACTCCACCACTAGCGGCCGACCCCTCACGGGAAGTCTCCTCGCCGGAGAGTCAGTTGCATGTGGAGGAAAAACGTCGTGGACGAATCTTCCGAGTAGAAGTGGCCCCGGTAGCCAGCCGCCGGCTCATCTCGCTTGTCTTTGCCCACGAAGGTCAGGAGCACGTAATCGACGGTAAGGAGCTTCGCTTCGAAAATGGGCGGCTTATTCGCGTCCGCCAACCAAACAATTCACCCGAAGTGCTCTACGAAGGCCGGATAACGATTTTGACTGACCGGGGACCGCTCGCCCTGGACGGTACGCAACTCCAAGTTAGAGACGGGTTTTTTTACCTAATGACCCCCGAGGGGCCAAACCTTCTGCCCGAGCCAGTGCTGGAACTTCCCCCGGGCGCTCCGTTTGGCTTTCGCCAGGTGCGGGAAATTTTAGTTCCAGCACGGCCCGGTTATTTGGAAGCCCACTCCTATGTGGTAACCACACCGTTAGTGGCCAACGAAGGAACCGTTGCTGAAGCGAGATCCCTTCCATGAAAGCGTTGATTCGATGGGCTATCCGCAACGCCCCCACCATGAATAGCATCATGGCGGGGACGATCATCCTAGGGCTAATCGCCCTGATGTCCCTCCGACGCGAGGTATTTCCCGAATTCGAGTTGGAGATGATTCTGGTGACCGTGCCCTACCCTGGGGCGAGCCCGGCGGAGGTGGAAGAAGGAATCTGTCAAAAAATTGAAGAAGCGGTGCTGCCTATAGCGGGTGTCAAGAAGGTTAACTCGGTGGCCATGGAAGGGTCCGGCACGGTTGTCATCGAGCTTCACTCCTACGTCCGCGATCCCCAACGCGTGTTGAACGAGGTTCGGGCCGAAATTGACCGCATCCCCAGCTTGCCGGAACTTGCCGAAGATCCCGTTATCAAACAAGTGACGCTTCGCCGAGGAGTGATTCGCGTGGGGCTCGTGGGGCCGGACCGCGATGATCCCGCGGCTCGTTGGCAGCTGCGGGAAATCGCCGAACAAGTACGCGATGCGCTCCTGGACCTGCCCAGTGTCAGCCAGGCAGAGATCATCGGCAGCCCAAGCTTTCAAATAGACGTGGAGGTATCGGAAAAGGCGCTGCGCCAGTACGGTTTGTCTTTGCAGCAGGTGGCCGAAATTCTCCGCGCACAAAACGTCGAGCTACCTGGCGGAACCCTGCGTAGCCGAAGTCAGGAGGTCATCCTCCGGGGCAAAAGCAAGTTCCTCACCGGTCACGAAATTGCCCAACTGCCCTTAATTACCCAGCCCGATGGCCTCGTCCTTAAGGTAGGAGATGTGTGCCGCGTCCGTGATCATTTTGTCGACACCGCAGCCATTACGCGGATTAATCGTCGCCCTGGGGTGGTTATTTCTGTAGAAAAAACAGCCGCCGAGGACCTCCTGGCCATCGCCCGCGAGGTGAAAGATTTTGTGGCCAACGTCAATACGCCGGGCGGTCTGCAACTCCCGCCAGGATATGAGCTTCTGACCTGGTCGGATGTGTCCGTTTTGGTCGCTCAGCGATTGGAACTTCTCACCCGCAACGGAGTTCAAGGCCTTATCCTTGTTTTTCTTCTCCTGGCTTTGTTTCTGGAAATCCGCTTGGCCTTTTGGGTGGCGATGGGGCTGCCGGTGGCTATCCTGACCACTGCAGGCGTGATGTACCTGAACGGGGATAGCCTTAACATGATGTCGATGTTTTCTTTTCTGGTGGCACTTGGCATTCTGGTGGATGACGGCATTGTCATAGGTGAGAATATCTTCACCCATCGGCGAATGGGAAAGAGCTTTGCCCAAGCAGCCTACGACGGCACGTGGGAGGTGCTTCCTGCTGTGTGCAACTCGATAGCCACGACCATTGTGGCTTTTCTTCCCCTGATGTTTGTGCCCGGCCTCATTGGCAAATTTATCGCCATATTCCCGGTAGCGGTCATCACCATGCTGGCAGTTTCCTTTCTTGAGGCCACGTTTATCCTTCCGTGTCACCTGGGACACGAGCCGAAGAAAGCGCCCCGCCGCTGGCTTTATGGGTGGACAAACTTTTGGCAGAAGCTCCCTCTGCCCGTGACGTTGATTTTGGTCGTAGGGGCAGTAGTCCTTCTGAGTGTTATGGCCGTAGCTCCCCCGCCTATTCCGTGGACCGCATCCACAAGTGCCGAATTCTTCCGATCGGCAGTCCTCTACGCGGCCCTCCTTCCCTCCACAGCGGTAGTGATTGTCCAGGCTGTGGTAATCCTCAGTGTGGTCATTCCCTGGGCTGGTAGAGTCACACGAGGACTTAATCGTCTGGCAGATGCTGCTTTAACGTTTGTGGTCAATCGAATTTACACACCGTTTCTCAATTGGTCTCTTGACAATCCTGCAACGATTTGGGCCGCCGGCCTCAGTGTGCTTTTGATCACCTGGGGGATGGTCGCCGGGGGCATTATCAAGTTTAATGCCTTTGCGAAAATGGATGCGAATAACATTCAGGCCCAGATCACGTTTCCGGATGGCACGCCGGAACATGTCACCGACGAAGCCACCCGGCGTCTAGAGTCAGCCATTTGGCGAATTCACGAACGCTTTTCGCGCCCTGGCCGACCGCTGGTTTTGGTCACCCACCGCGCGGTGGGCGATACCAATGTCCTCGGGCAGTTTGGGCCACGGGTGGAGGTGATGGGAAGCCATACCGGTGCTGTGGGCGTGGAGTTGGTCGATTTGGCCTATCGCGACGTCACCAGCGAAGAGGTGATCCGCATGTGGCGGGAAGAAGCCGGGCAGTTCCCCGGCGCCGAAAGCATCATCTTCCGTGCCGAGGCCCGATCACCCGGGGGGACCCCCATCGAGTTTAAGCTCTTGGCTCCACCAGAGAAAATGCCGCTCCTCGAAAAACTGGCCGACCTTTGTAAACAGCGCCTTGCCGAGTACCCTGGTGTTTTCGATATCGCCGATGACCGGCGCACAGGCAAATGGGAGTTCCAAATTCGCTTGAAAGACTCCGGCAAAGCTTTGGGAGTCACCTTAGCCGAGGTGGCAAACACCATCCGAGCAGCTTATTACGGAGAGGAGGTCATGCGGCTTCAGCGTGGTCGACACGAGGTCAAACTGATGGTCCGCTATCCTCCGGAGGAACGCTATCATCTGGACATGCTAAAGGAAATTCGTGTCAGAACCCGGACCGGAAGCGAGCTACCTCTGGGAGAGCTTGCCCACATCGAGCTTAAGCGCGGTTATTCCCGAATTCTACGGCAAGAGCAGCGCCGCGCAATCACCATCACGGCCGATGTCGACGAAAAGGTAGCAAATGCCCGGGAAATAATTACCAATTTCCAGCGAAATTTTCTCCAACCACTGTTGGCTCAGGAAGAGTTTCGGGGCATCTCCATGCGCTGGGAAGGTATCCAAGAACAAACAAACGAGTCCTTACGCGGCTTGCGTTACGGGTTTCTCTTTGCCTTGGCGGCAATGTACACGCTGCTGACTGTACAATTTCGTTCCTACGGGCAGCCGCTGATGATGCTGTTTATCATCCCCTTCGGCCTTGCGGGCGCTGCATGGGGACATTTGCTCCTGGGCTATGAGATATCCCTCCTTAGTCTTTTCGGAATGGTGGCTTTGGCAGGGGTTGTGGTCAATGACTCCATCGTGCTCATTGACTTTATCAACAAGCGGGTGGAAGCGGGATCGCCCTTACGACGTAGTTTGGTGGAGGCCGGTCGCCGCCGTCTCCGACCTGTGCTATTGACGTCGCTTACCACCATCGGCGGGTTAACTCCCCTTCTGCTGGAGCGCTCCTTGCAGGCACAGTTTCTTATCCCCATGGCTATCAGTTTATGCTTCGGACTGATGGCGGGGACGGTTGCCGTGCTGATTTTCACACCAGTTCTCTACCTAAGTTACTTCTGGCTTGTGAAAGGACCGGAAATCGCCCCGGAGGGACCCGTGACCGTTGAATGGCCGGAAGAAGAGCTAGTCGGCGAGCCTCATGGAGCGCTTGCTCCGGAACTCTCCCGGGTCCCGTAGCGCCACTGCCCCATTTTTACCTGGCAAGGAGGTTTTCACCCGAAAGACGGGTCGAAAATGGGCGTGTAAAAGACCGGTATCGGCGTTTGGAAAATAGGCAGTCTCCAGCTGTTACTACTTTAAGTCCCTCGTGGATAGCTTTCCCTAACTTAAAACTGGTGTCAAACCCTGCAAGTAGCCTTGCCTCCTAAGAGGGCGGAGCTTGCTTGCGGCCGGCAGGTCGACGGAGTTTTTTTCCACATGAGTCGCGCAGGGGCCGTCCCGATTCATTTCTGTGCAAGCCGACTCGTTCAAGCAGGCGGTACCGCCGCAAATCGAAGCGGAAAAGCCCATTTCCCCGCTTACAGGTAGAATTGTCCCCTGACGCCGGAAGCAGGAGCCCCGCCTTCTTGATCAGTTGGCATAGATACGCAGCTGTGGTTTCCTCGCCCATGATCGCCTGGTACAGCTGGTGAAGTTGGGAAAGGGTGAAGTTCTTAGGCAACAGATGGCGTCCCACTGGGGCCACTTGGGCTTTTAACCGAAGAAAGCGACAGAAATCGGTCAAAATCTGATCGTGATCGAAAGCTAAAGGGGGGACGCGATCCCACGGATACCACGCGGCGTTTTTAGCGTCATCGCCGCCTCGGACCTGACGTTTCTCCCAGGGGCAAAAGCCATAGAAAACTACAGCCACCGTGCGGCCGCGAGGGTCCCGACCAGGCGCCCCGTAGGCACGAAATTGCTCGAGATCTGCCACCCGGAGCCCAGTTTCTTCCAAAAGCTCCCTTTGGGCGGCTGTCTCCAGCGGCTCGTCAATTTCGATAAAGCCCCCTGGGAAAGCCCAGCACGAGGCATAGGGATCCTTCTTCCTTTCGATCAAAAGGACCCACATTCGCTCCCCGTCGAAACTAGATATGATGCAGTCGACCGTTACCGCTGGTCGAGGGAATTCATAAACATACGGTGGCACCGGCTCCCTCCTTCCTGAGTCAAATTGAGGTACCTCGTGCATCAACGTGGCCTTTTCTTGCCATCGTCAACTTTGTCGGCCTACACGCCCTCCTGTGGACAAGAACACTTCTGAAATTCGTAACGGCCGGGAGCATCAACCTTATGTATCCCAGGCGATGTGTCCACAGTTTTGCATGCCTCATCCAGCGTGGCATGCCTCCCCACCCTTCCCGCAGTTGAAGGTGCTTTTTTCCTAAGCACGGAAGCTTAACTAAAGGCTTACCGAGTAGCCCCTCCCTGCTAAAAACCCCACCCTGTGGCATTGGGTGGCGTTTTACGAAGGGCTGCCTTCGCGGTTTTATCCACCCTTTTTCGGGCCGAGGCGTGCCACCACTTCGGTTTACGAGCTTTTACCAGATCTCAAGTCCCAGTTCCAGATCGATCCCCAGTCGCTGGCTGACCTGGTTCCGAATGAGCTCTATTAACCTCAGGACGTCCGCGGCTGTGCACTCTGGTTCGGCCACAATGAAGTTGGCATGACGATCGCTGACCACCGCGCCACCGATCCTTGCACCGCGAAGGCCTGCCTGCTCGATCAAATCAGCTGCCGTGGTTCCCCTGGGGTCGCGGAAGATCAGCCCAGCACACTGGTGCCCCATGGGCTGTCGCGCTTTGCGAACAATCCATAACGTCTGCAATCGTCGTGATAACGGGCGGGGATCCTCCGCCTCCAACCTGAATTGCGCCTCGAGAATGACCGGATCGTCGATATTGCTGCGGCGATAGCTAAAAACCAGTTGGCGGCGATCATGTTGACGGATTTCGCCGTCCTCTGTGAGCACCGTGACGGTTTGTGTCCACTGGCCGATATCTCCGCCGTGAGCCCCTGTATTACCGCGTAAAGCCCCACCGATAGTGCCAGGGATAGCCACCAAATTTTCCAGCCCCGCCCAGCCTTCTCGTACTGTTGTCGTCACCACCCGGCTAAGCAGCGCCCCCGCGCCGGCTCGGACCGTATCGCCGTCGATCTGAATATGGCAGAAAGCTGGTTCCGAAAGTCGCACCACAACCCCTGAAACTCCTTCATCGCGAACTAAGATATTCGAGCCTCCACCGAGCACGCGGAATGGGATACCAGCATCTCGAGCCCGCGCATATATGGTCTGCAATTGTTCCACGGTAGTGGGTTCTGCAAAAAACTCGGCTGGGCCCCCTAACTGGAACCACGTGTACATGGCAAGCGGTTCCTGAGGACGAACAACTTTCTCCAGTCCCTCCCACAATGATTTCATCCCATTTTCCCTCGTCTAACCTGACCGTACCTACAAAACGCACACACGCCAGCGGGAGACTTACGCTCAAACACTTGCCCCAATCGACCGATCTATCAAGTCAACCTGCGTGTCACTACCTATTTCACCACTTTCTTTCCGGCGTAAACCGGCACTCAGATTTCATCATCTGAGACTCGGCGGACGCCCAAAGGAGTTTGTCATCGTCCTCCCAAACTTTGAAAGGCCAAACTGGATCGGATTTGTCGAAACACAAATGCCTTCCGAGCTTATTACCGGTATCAATTCCTCCCAAAGGGGGGCTCAGCAGAACTTTTGAAGACTACTTACCGATTTCAACCCGACAGGTGTCTGGGTCAAATCCGAGTACTGCTTGGGCCATCCGAATTTTTGCGCTTTGCGACCAAGCTGAACCTACGCCCCTTCGCGATTTGCCGGGTCGTCAACGATGCGATGCGGATCGAGGTGCTGAGCCCTACGCCCCTTCGCGATTTGCCGGGTCTGGTCCGCGAGGACCTTGGGCGACGAAGGGACTGAATATAACGCCTGTGTTGCTGGCGCCAATCAAACCAGGTGGAAAGGACTGATCTTGTTGTGTGCTTTTTCGCAGAAAAACCTCTTTGCTGCGACAAAAAACCTAAATTTCTAGCAGGGCAACCGTTGGGCCGATGCGACCACTCGTCCCTAACGCTACTGGCCAGGCCCCTTGCCTGCTTTCAGGTAACCTCGGCTTTAAGGGTGAACTCGGAGCTCTCCCAGTTGGAACCGAGGACACAACCCCATGCTACCCGGCGCTTGCGTCGCAAAGACAACGCAATCTACCAAAAAAACCGACGAGCCGATCTTCAGGGATCTGGCTAATGAGCTTCTTGCAGGCTTCGGGAACCCATTTTACGTCTTCGACATGGATTCTGAGTCGGTGTTTTTCGACGAGTCTCAACTGCCGCCACCTCCGCCATTTGGCTTATTGACTGCAAGGATCACTCCCACCAGCGGTAACGTCCCGGTGGCGGTCCACTCGACGCGGCCAATGCTGGCCCTTTACCTCGAAGTAAGTGTCAAACATAGGGGAAAGGTGGCAGCTGTCGGGTTTTTCTCGGCCACTCGGCTGGCCACGCGGTGGATATTTCGCACGATATTGTTACGCTGGGGTTTTTCGGAAAAATCCGCCAATTTTTTGGCCGAAAACTTGTCCCGGCAGCCTCCCTGGTCGAAGGAGGCCTTGCGAACGACCGGCCAAATGTTCCTTCGACAGTGGCACTGGTCGCAGCAGGCCATCCAGGCGGGAGATGAATGCCGTAGCCTAGCTGCCGACTTGGCGACGCGTTACGAAGAGATTTCCCTCCTACACAGGCTTGCCCAAAGCCTCCGTATTTCCCAAACTGACGAAGAGCTGGCCCACCTGGCCCTCGAGTGGATGGAAGAAACTGTCCCCGCAGAGTCGCTGGCTTTCCTCCTTTGGGATCCCGAGGAGCATCATAGCCTTCATTCCTTACCTAATTTCACACCCGGCTATTTTTGGCGGGGAAAATGTTTACTGGACGCCCACCGATTGTACGAGTTGGCACAGGAGCTCAAAGTCTGGGAAGCATCCCGACCGGTTGTACTCAATCATTGCCGCGAAAAACTCTCCGAAAAATTCTCCCACTTGCAACATCTCATCATTGCCCCACTTAGAGGGGGAAACGAATACTTCGGCATCCTCGGAGCTTTTAACCATCGCGAAGGAAAAGAATTCGGCACGATAGAGGCCAGCCTATTGGCCTCCGTGGCCGCCATCTTAGGGAGCCACAGTGCGAATTTGCTCCTTTACCGCCGACAAGAGGAATCGCTGTCTGGGATCCTCCGGGCGTTGACGTCGGCCATCGACGCTAAGGACGCGTACACCTGCGGGCATAGCGACCGGGTGGCCCGCGTGGCTGTGCGACTGGCTCAAGAATTGGGGTTAGAGGGCCAGACGCTGCACACCATCTACCTGGCCGGACTCCTCCATGACATCGGGAAAATTGGTACCAGTGAAGCCATTCTCTGCAAACCCGGCAAATTGACCCCAGAAGAATACGAGCACATCAAAAACCATGTGCGGATCGGTTACCGAATCTTGATGGATCTAAAACACCTCTCAGGCGTCTTGCCTGCCGTGCTCCATCATCACGAGCACTGGGACGGATCCGGTTATCCCGCGGGGTTGGCGGGGGAGGAAATCCCTTTGTCAGCGCGAATCATTGCGGTAGCCGACGCTTTTGATGCCATGGGGAGTGATCGCCCCTACCGACCTCGGCTTTCCGACGAAAAAATTAGCACCATCCTCCGGGAAGGGGCGGGAAAACAGTGGGATCCTCAGGTGGTAGAGGTTTTCTTCCGCATCCGCGACGAGATTGAGTCGATTGTGCTGGAAGATCGCTCATATCGCGTCTCTCACAGTGCCTTTCCCTTAGCTAAAGAAGTGGTCAGCGGAGCAGTTCCGGCAGCGGTATTGAGCCCAGTTTAACGTGCTTTTTCCCTGCCAGTTTGTGCACCTGAGTTTTTTCGGACGGTCGGTCTCTGAAAACCTCAGGATGCTATCTTTCCCCTGCGCGATTGACACTACGCAAATCTTGACAAAAACCTCCTTTCCTCGCATCACTGCCCTAGGCGCGTGACCAAGCCTATAGATTCACCCTAGGTAGAAACTTCCAAGGAGGGCTGCGATGTCTTCCGGCACTAATTTTTTGCACCCTTTGATCCTAAGCCGGGGACTCCTGCCCGCTAAAGAATTTTTACCCACTGACCGAGAGTGCACGAATACCTGCAATCCCATCCGCGACCTGCGACTGATCCGCCCAATCCTTCAGCGAACCGTTGCCACGAATTTGGCAGGTCGACTGAATCCGCAACAATGCTTGTTCATGTACCCTTATTGTGGGGACTTTAGCACCCTCTAGCGGCTCATTTCCTTCGTTTGGCTGCCGGATTCTTATAGGCTTCACTGGATTCTCTTAGACTCCACTAACAGGCTGCCCAAAGTTAGACTCTGTGGACTCGCCATTAGGCTGACAAATGAAATCTCGTTCCCCACAACTTTTCGCGCGAAGGCAAGGTGGCCGTGGCTTCCCTTTGCAAATAGAGACGGCTGAAATGAACTGTTTCCAAATTAAGATGACAATGACAAAAGAGATCGCCGAGGGCCAGCATCGCTCAACTTAACCCTAGAGGGCCCGTTTGGGTAAGAGGGTGGTGGAGCCGGTCCGGTTTAGGCGTAGTGGGACCTGGGAATGGTAAATCCTACACCAGACTAAAGGGAATCTTGAAGGCAAACGGCCACTCGTGCCAAAAATCATCCGAAAAGCTTGGTGAGCCATAATAGCCTTATGTGCCAAGATATGTGCCAAAGAACCGGTCATCGGCTTATCTGAACGAGGACCGTTGATTGCTGCGGTGGGTCCTTATTGGTCCCTCGGGCACACGCAAGCATTTTTTCGGCCGAATTTAAGGGGACAATCGAGGGTTGGCGAACAATCTTCACCTCACTTGAAATTTTCGCCCTACTCGTGGGCACTCGTACCACTTTTCGTGGTGGGAGAAGCAGCTGTCCCCTCCAAAAGGGGCCGGAACGCAGTCAGCGTCGCCTTTAGTTCAGCGATGGCGTGGCAATAGGCTTCAGGCTGAGGCACTCCGGGGAGCCGGAAAACTTCCTCTCCACTAAAGCTAAATACGAGATCGGCGCAGCGCAACGGTTTCTGCCCCCAGATGTATTCCACGTCCACGCAGTCCCATCGATCGTGTTCCACTGCCCGAAGGATCTGCCCTGTAAAGCCATTTTGAATCGCGACGCGCCCCGTAGTCACCAGATATCGTCGGTATCTTCCCGGCAGATACTTGGAAAAATAGAGGATCAAGACAAAAGGGATAAGCAGAATCGCAAAGATATTCCCGAGAGTAAAGACCGGGGGCCATCCCAATTGCAACCCAATCACACCACCCACAATTCGCCCAAGACGGTACCCACCGATCGAAGGCCAAATCAGCATCACTAGCCTTTCAAAGCGAAGCGGCTGGTTTGCGCTCGGGTCGGGTTGAGGTTTCGCCGCCCCAGCAACATTTTGCGGAACTTTTGCTGGGTCGGAGAGAAATTGCGGTTCTCCCATGATTGCAAATCCGTCACACTTTCAAGGCCCGAGTTTTTGGGATCGGTGGCGGCTTTCTAAATTGTCCCCAAAGTGGTGAGCTCCTCGCGAAGTTGAGGGAGGCCCAACCGCTCCAACCGCCCGCATTGAGCCCTCCTTGGTCGGCTAAGCCTCCGAAGGCTTAAAGTTTGCGGATTGCCGCCCGCCAAACTATAGTGAAAATAGCGGAAGGCTGTATTTGGGTGGCGTCGGTCGTACATGGCGAAGAATGAGTCGGGAATGGCCCCGATGACGCCGCAAGTGCCAACCCGGCGGAAGCTTGTATCATCGTAGGGAATCCAGGAAAACACAAATTTGGAGTCCGGCTCTTCCACGCCGGGAACCTGAGAAAAACGACAATTTTGGGTAATCCACTATACTTTTCAACATTGGGCGCGACATATGGCCTACAAAGTTGGCTGCTCCCGTGGGTCGAGCTGTTTCCTGCTATCATTCGCAGGCCTTGTGATCGCTTCTGTAATATTACCAAGCGGGTTTCCCGCACAACTTCCGGAAGAACTTTCTGAAGAAGGCCCTCAGATTCCCACCCGGGGGCTTGCCCCCGGCGTCATGCGGGAGGTCGTCCCGCCAATTCAGTATGTGGAAACTCATTCGCTACACGATCTTGTCGAGCTCCTTTTGGAGAATCCAGGGTTGGATTACGCAAAGAACGTGCGGTTCCGCCGCACAATCTGGTACTTGGATTTTCGCTTTAAGGATGTTCGCTTCATTGATGTGGACCTCCCCTCCCCCACCGGCAAGCTCCGACGGGAGCTTGTTTGGTACATGGTCTATTCGGTAACCAATCCTGGGGGAGCCCTTCAGCCTGTGGAACGGCCAGATGGAACTTTCGAATATACCCGGGTGGATGTGCCGGTCATGTTCATACCTGAGTTCTATCTTGAGGCTCACGAGGTGAACCAAACCTATCCTGAGCGGCTTATCCCTGCCGCAGTAGCAGCCGTCCGTATGCGGGAAGATCCCGGCCTGCGGTTTTTCAACACTGCGGAAATGGCCAGGGAGATTAAGGTCGGGGAGACAGTGTGGGGCGTCGTCACATGGACCGACATTGATCCGCGGGTCGATTTCTTCTCGGTGTATGTTGGCGGCCTGACAAACGCTTACGAGTGGGAGGATCAACCAGGTGCTTACCGCCCCGGTCTTCCCCCGGGTACCGGCCGAAAATTCACGAAGAAGTATCTAAAACTAAACTTTTGGCGCCCGGGCGACGAGTTTTACCGTCACGAAAAGCAAATCCGGTACGGATGGCCATCCAACCCGGAATTTCAGTGGGTGTACCGGCCGATTCCCTTCATTGCAGTTAATTAGGGGCTGGCTCAGCCGACCAGGAAAATACGCCAAAGCTGCTTTGCTATCACCGCAAGTGAATCCTGACCAGAATGGTAAATTTTGTTGCACGAAAATTTATCAATATTTACCAATTAAGGAAAGTATCACGGCCGAATTAGCCAAATTGTTAAAGGCTCCCGAGCAGTGCTGAGGACGTTGCGGCGACATCGTGCCCGCTTTTCCCAACTCCCCTGGTGAGCACATGTTCGATTAGTTTGATCTTGGTGGTGATCAAAGGCTTCGGCAACAAGCCTTAGATTTTTCTTGGGGGGCAGCCAACCTCGAGCTTCTTTGAGCTTCTTTCGCGAAAGCGACCGGTTGCCTACGTACTTTGATATTCCTTATCCTCAAACTTGGTGGGTTAGAATATAATCACTTAAGCGCTCCTTCCATCGCGAGCGCTATTCCAACTCAAGCCGGTGGAAGAGTCGGGTTGGAACCGGCGAAACAGTCGAAGACGGTGTGCGTTGCTATAATCGCATACCGAGAAGTTGAACAATCTTGCGTAACGGCTAACCGGGAAAGCGTTCCATCAAATTGTCGGAGAAGGCATTTTTTGAAAATTTAAACGTGTGTTTGCAAAATTTTCCGAGTTGGATTTTTTGGAGAGTGAGTTTCGTCGTTTAAAACGAACAATCGGGTCATGGCCCGAGAGGCGACTAGAGTTCAAGCGAACTGGGAGTCCGCGGACAGATTAACACGAGTGTGTGACTGAATGTACCACCTATGGGTAATTGTAACAACGAGCGGTGTGTTCAGGCGAAATGAGGAAAACGCGATCTGAAATAAAGTCGCTTTGAACGCACGTTGGTTGGGAAAATTCGGGACTAGGAGGCATCTTCGATGGCGCATAAAAAAGGTCAGGGTTCGAGCCGAAACGGTCGAGACTCGATCTCGAAGCGCCGGGGTGTGAAGCGCTTCGGCGGTCAATGGGTGCGAGCCGGGCACATCTTGGTTCGTCAGCTTGGCACGAAGTTTCATCCGGGCAAGTTCGTTGGTGTCGGGCGCGACTATACTCTATTCGCTTTGGTGGACGGCTATGTGTATTTCGACAGGGGCGGTCGTCGGGTGAATGTTCGACCGGCGGCGGAGTTGGCGGGCGCGTCGCAAAACTGAGGCATCAGCAGGCTGCTTTTTGGCGACCCAAGTTTTACCCGGGACCAACCTCCTGGAACCATCACAGGAGGCAAACAAATCGGCAAGTCCCGAAGTTGCGCTTTACCCCAGAGCGAGGGAGTCTTCCCAGAATCTCCGCGCTAAGTACGGCGGTAATCTCTCCCGGTAAGCCTTGGGGCGCAGCGAATCGTTGGAAAGACCAGAAAATTACGTGCGTTTGGGAAGTTCATTGGGGCAAAGTTGGCTCGAAGGTTGCTTCCCAACCGGGAGATCCAGGTCCGCGATGAGGCAGCGTCCTTGGCCTTACCGGATGGCGGTGGCAAGCCGACAACCCGTTGGCAAACGGTTCGCTGAATAAGCCCGGCGAGAAAAGGCTCAGCTTAATTTCCGCTTGCGGCCTTATCCTCGCGAGTGATCAACAATCGTAGAAAAAAGCCGCTACCGCAATCGTGGCAAAGACCTTACTTAGCAATTGGGAGGAACGGGATGGTGTTTAAAAACGTTGGAGGGACAAGCTCGCTTTTCAGTTGAGTAAATTTTGTTAGGCGCTATGAGGAAGGAAGCCCCCGGGCGGCAAGTTGCACGAAAGCCGGGGGGTTTCTTTTTGGGCCCAGCTCAGTCGGGACGACCTTAATTTTTAGCCATGGTGTCAGGAGGCCTGTCGGGGGTTACCAGCAGGTGTTTGTGGACGGAGTCGAAGTTGTTGTGCAAGGCGGTCGCGGGGGCGATGGCATCATAAGCTTCCGACGGGAAAAGTACGTTCCCAGGGGGGGCCCCGACGGCGGGGATGGCGGTAACGGTGGAAGTGTTATCCTGGTGGCAGATCCCTCTGTGGACAATTTATCCCACTTGACCCAGCGAAAACATTGGAAGGCGGAGGATGGTCAGCGAGGTGGGAGCAGTGAATGCCATGGAGCCAATGGTGAGGATTTAATTATTTCGGTACCAGTGGGTACGGTAGTTCGCGATGCCGAGCGAAACTTCGTCATCAAAGACCTCGTTTCTCCCGGGGATCGCGTGGTAGTAGCCCGCGGCGGAAAAGGCGGCAAGGGGAATGCGGCTTTCAAGTCCTCAACCAATCGTGCCCCGCGAATCGCTACCCCGGGACAGGACGGAGAGATCCGTCGGCTGATCCTCGAACTCAAAGTGATTGCCGACGTCGGCCTTGTGGGCAAACCAAACGCCGGTAAGAGTACTTTGCTCAGCCGGCTGACCCGGGCGCGGCCGAAAATCGCACCTTACCCCTTCACCACGACACATCCGCACCTCGGCCGAGTTGTTGTCGATTGGAACCGCTCCTTTGTGATGGCCGATATCCCAGGACTTATCGAGGGTGCCCACGCCGGTGCGGGGCTTGGTCACGAGTTTCTCAGGCATATTCAGCGAGCAGGTATCCTTGTACATTTGGTGGAACCAGAGCCCGCCGATGGTAGCTCGCCTCTCGAGAATTATTTTGTCATCCGGCGAGAACTTGAGTTGTTTGATCGCGAGCTCATCAACCGGCCGGAAATCGTCGTGGTGACAAAGGCCGATCTGCCAAGGGCCGAGGAAGTCCGGGCCAAACTGGCCGAAGCTATCGGTAAACCTGTACTCTTGATCTCCGCCGTCACCGGTGAAGGCCTTGACGAACTCGTGCGGAACATCCTCAAAATTTTGGAGTCGCAGGGACGTTTTGCCTCCCCTGCTTGAACTCAAGCCCGAAAGCTTGTTAACGAAAAAAAACGTAAGGCTTGCCGCGTGTCTAACCCCTTCCATCAACCTTGGAGTCACCTGTTCTAACTTAGACTGCCAAACAAATGGCCCGGAGGTGGCACAGCCGGGGTTATAACCCGATGCTCCTTCCTCCCTCGAGCACCGCTTGCCCAATGTCGACTTGATTATCGCAGGAAGGAAGTTAAACTTACACAAAAACTGGGCAATCGTTAAAGGAAGTGCTTTTTACGGAAGCCCTCGGCCCGCAGCACGAGGCTTTATCAACCACCTCAGATTCACGAAGGTCCCCAGGGCCAGTAAAGTAAGCGGGTATCCCTGCACCAAGTAAAAGGGGAAAGATCGTGCCTCGGCCGGTTCGGCCCTTGTGAGGTGAGGTCGCTTGCCGGTGAGGTGTCACTACGGGCTAGCTTAGTCGGAAACATGGTCACCGCACGAAGATAATCGTATGCGGATGGGCTTGAGATCTCTTAGTTGGGCACCCTTGATGGAGATTGTGTACGATGAAGCACCTAAAGGTTTTGGCCCTTGTGTTTGTGGCAGCGGCAGGTCTGAGCACCCTTCCGGGTGCTTTGGGGGCGGAGGGTGATCCTCGCCAGGCTTATACCGACCCGGCCCAGGCACCCCAGGATTTTCTCGTCCAAGGGGAATACTTGGGAAAGGTGGTGCTCGATCAAGTTACTAGCTTTGGGGTGCAAATCGTGGCTTTAGGTGGGGGCCGGTTCCTCGCGCTCGGTTACTTCGGTGGGCTGCCGGGTGAGGAATGGTATCAGGCTTCGGTGGAGGTCGAAGGCAGATGGAACGACGGAGTGGTCGTCTTTGAAGACCCCCAGGGTGAAGGCCGAGGTGTATGGAAAGATGGTGTCCTCCGTGTGGAAAATGCCGTGGGGGAGGAGCTCGGCGTCCTGACCAAAGTAGAACGGAAAAGTCCCACCCTCGGCCAGAAACCGCCGCAAGGGGCCGTGGTGCTTTTCGATGGGACCTCACTTGAGGAGTGGGAAAAAGGACGATTGACACCGGACGGTCTCTTAATGGAGGGGGCAATCAGTAAGCGTCGCTTTCGTGACTTTTTCATCCACTTGGAATTTTGTACACCGTTCCAGCCCTTTGCCCGGGGTCAAGCCCGCGGCAATAGTGGCTTTTATGCCCAAGGCCGGTATGAAGTGCAAATTCTCGATTCCTTCGGAGCTGTGGGCCTGAAGGATGATTGTGGGGCTATTTACGGAGTGGCGGCTCCTCGCGTTAACATGTGCTTTCCCCCGCTGAGCTGGCAGACGTATGACATTGAATTTCGGGCAGCTCGTTTCGATGAGTCAGGTCGCAAAGTGGAAAATGCGCGGATGATTGTGCGTCATAACGGCGTTCTCATCCACGACAACGTGGAAATCCCCGGTCCCACGCGGGCGGCTCTTATTGCCACCGAATCGCCCGAGCCGGGTCCCATCTATCTCCAGGATCACGGCAATCCTGTTCGCTTCCGCAATATCTGGGTGATCGAGCGGTAGCCGATTGCAACGTCTCACCGCTCCCTCGGGGCGAGGATGCTTCCCAGTCGTCAACAGAGTTCGCTTTATGAGCTCACAAACCAAGCCGGCAGCAGGCTTTCCTCCTGCTCCCTCCGCTCGCGCAAAAGGGAAGTGGCGGTGGGTCTTGACTGTGGCCAAATGGACGATTGTCATCATCGTCCTTTGGGCGATTCGGCACACGCTTGTGGAAGCTTGGCGTCAACTGGGAGAAGTTCAGTGGGCGTTTCGTCCCGGGTGGTTGCTTGTCTCCGCAGCCCTGTACGCTTTGGGGCTCCTGCCTGGTGGGCTTTACTGGTTCGTGCTCCTTCGCCGGTTAGGACATCGCCTGAGCTGGTATGAGGCCTACGCGGCTTACGTGGTAGGCGGGTTGGGGAAGTATGTGCCGGGCAAGGCGATGGTTGTTGTCATTCGTGCCGGGCTTGTGCACCGCCAAGACGTTCAGCCGCTTTGGACCGTCGGAAGCGTGATCCTCGAAACACTAACGATGATGAGTGTGGGGGCCTTCTGGGCCGCGTGCCTTCTCGCCCTGCAAGTATCGAGGGGGACGATTCCCCCCGCCGTTTGGCTGCTGGCTCTCGGCTTGTTTGCGATAACCCTAATTCCCACCTTGCCGGGGACACTCAGGCCGGTGCTTTGGCTGCTTCGCCGAGTGAACCCTGCCATCCTGTCTCAGTCGCAGATGTGGGTGTCGCAAGTGACCATGGGCACGTTGGCCCTGGGCTGGCTCCTCATGAGTGCCTTATGGTTTTGTTGGGGCCTCAGTTTTCTTGCCGCTTTGGCGGGGACCGGACAGGTCAGCCTCCGCTGGGTTTCGGACTTGGGTCCAGCTGTGGCGGCCATCGCCTTTGCCACGGTTGCCGGATTTGCTGTAATCGTTATCCCGGGAGGCATTGGAGTGCGCGAAGCAGCTCTCGCCGAGCTTACCGCAACGCTTTTGGCTCATCGTACCCCACATCCGGAATTGGCGGCCGTCGCTACGGCGGCCCTCCTGCGGCTTGTATGGGTGCTGACGGAACTCGCCCTGGCCGGTATTTTTATGGTGGTGAGGCCAAAGACTTCTGCGGATAACCCTTAAGGGACTGTCAGTCGGCGGACATTCGGCACACTGTGGAGCGCCGGAACTATCGGCAAAGCCCGTAAACCGCATGCAAAAAACGGCACGTTGGGGGTTTGGAGTTAACCACCAGGGAGGAGATCCCCCATGAGAGGCACTCCGCCAATTTCTGTGGTGCTTCCGGTTTATAACGAAAGGCCCAGTCTCCGCCAGCTTCATAGCGAACTGGCAGCAGTGGCGAAAACTCACGAACTGGAAATGGAATTCATCTTTATCGATGACGGATCGACCGATGGCTCGTGGGAGGTGATCTGCGAATTGGCCAAGGAAGACCCCCGCGTGCGAGGGATCCGCTTTCGTCGCAATTTTGGGAAAGCAGCAGCTTTGTCGGCTGGTTTCGCGGCCGTCCGCCATCCCATCGTCATGACCTTGGATGCCGACCTTCAAGATGATCCGGCAGAAATCCCACGATTTCTCGCCGCGCTCGAGAACCAAAAGTTGGACGTGGTCAGCGGCTGGAAACGGGTCCGGCATGACCCCTGGCACAAAGTCCTAGCCTCCCGAATCTTCAATTGGTGGGTCAGTAAAATCACGGGTGTAAAACTCCATGACCACAATTGTGGAATGAAGTGTTATCGGCGGGAAGTGCTAAATGAGATCCAACTTTACGGGGAGCTCCATCGCTTTGTGCCCGTGCTGGCCGGCGCTCGGGGTTTCCGCTGCGGGGAGATCGAAATCCATCATCGTCCGCGACTTTATGGCCAATCCAAATTTGGGAGCTCTCGGCTTATCAAGGGGGCTTTGGATCTGCTCACGGTCACTTTTCTGACCGGTTTTGGTCAACGGCCGCAGCATCTTTTGGGCGGTATCGGCGCAATCGCCTTTGGATTGGGGTTCGTCGTGCTGGTAGGAATGGCTGTCCTGTGGGTTCTGAGTCGCACGTTGCCGGGATTAGAGCCGCTCCATTTGCACGATCGACCTATCGTGCTTTATTCCCTTGCGCTGCTTCTGCTTGGGGTGCAATTGATCTCAATGGGACTCCTAGCAGAACTGGTGGTCGCTTACCACTCGCGAGAGCGCCGACCTTTCTGCATGGCGGAAACAGTAGGCGGAGAGGCCCCAAACCCTCCCGATGAGGAAAATCAGACCCGCCAGAGCACTGGTGACCGGCCCTCCATGAATAATCCCGTCGCGCACTGACCGTAGCGAGCTTGGTTGCCAGCTTTGTGCTAACTTTAGAGGGCAGACTCAGCGGAAAAGTTGCGGCCAGCACTTATTGAGCGACCCTGAGCTCGAAGTTCCAGGGTTTGCCTGCATCATCCCCCGCGAAGTAGGTGTCTATGCCGACCAAATTTGTGGGATAAGGCGACACTCTGCCCGGCTTAAGGCAGCCCTGCGGGTGGATCTCGGCCTGAGTTCCCAGAATTTCCGCGCCAAGCGGCTGGGAGATCAGCCGATTTGTCAACATGAAGCAGGGAAAGCGACAGCACGAAAGCACCTGTCAATCAAAGCTGCTAACTAACCAAACGTTGACTAAGGGAAGTTCTGATGCGGGTGAATGACGATTCGGCGCAGATGATCCGCCATCGCATTTATGCTCTTTTAGCCGCCCTGGCCCTTGGGGCGGTAACCGGACGGATTATGGCGGTCGATTCGGTAGATCGCCGGGCACTTCAAGAATCGCGCCTTCGGCAGATCCCGCGCGAGTTGGAAAGATACCGGACCCAGCTTGCTCAAAAGGGACTGCCGCCGGCGGAGATCGAGAAAGCCACGACCGATTACGAGGCCAAACTCTATCAACAGGCGTTGCTTTGTCGGCCGTTCCTCAGCGCCAATGACCGCAGCCGCTGGGCCACAGTCCGCGCGCTGGTGGAACCCGACATGCGCGTGCCCGGAGCTCCCTACGCCATCGACCGGGTGATCCAAGACCCCCTGTGGGACACAATCGACATGGTCAAACACCACGGGCATCTTTACTCCAGCAAGCCGCCGTTTCTGGCCACGCTCATGGCAGCTCTATACTGGCCGTTTTATCACTGGTTCGGACTTTCACTAGGGCAAAATCCCTATTTGGTAGGTCGTCTCCTAATTTTTCTCTTCAATGGCAGCTTACTTGTTGCATACTTCTGGATACTATATCGGCTGGTGGAAAGGTGGGGAGCCGCGGATCACGCCCGCGTGTTTACTTTTGCTGTGGGATGTTTCGCGACGTTTGTTACCACCTTTGCGGTAACTTTCAACAATCATCTTCCAGCAGCGGTGGCAGCCGCGGCCACAGTCTTTTGTGTGTGCCGGATTTTTTGCGATGGCCGGCTAACCCGGTCAATGTACGCCATGAGCGGTGTGGCCAGCGGCCTGGTGGCTGCCTGTGAGATGCCGGCACTTGCCTTGACGGCAGCAACCGTTTTCCTACTAGTAGTCCCTTTCCGACTGGGAGGGCCGAAATTCTTCCGACCGGCAACACCCCCTTCGGGAAAAAATCCGGCAGTCGACCGGGCCCATGTTCCCTCCGGAGCTATCGACCCAGGACTTCTCCCCCGCGTACGCCTGTTTATGGCTGGATTTGTACCAGCCTTTTTGCTGGTGGCCATATTTTACTTTGGCACCAACTGGATCGCCCATCGCTCGCTTCGGCCACCGTACATGCATCGCAGCGCCACCAACCCTGCTGACAATTGGTATATTTTCACTTATGAACGCCAAGGTCGGGTGATCCAGAGCTACTGGACCAATCCCGTGGGAATCGATCGCGGAGAACCTAATCCCTGGGTTTATGCTTTCCATGTGCTGGTGGGACATCGAGGGATTTTTTCGTTAACACCCATATGGATTCTTGCTCTAGGGGGCTTTTTCCTAGGGATCGCTCGCGGCAAGGATCCACGACTTCGCGTGGTGTTGACGCTAATCCTGGTTGTTAGCGTGGTGTGTATCGGCTTTTATCTGAGCCGGCCGCAAATGGATCGCAACTACGGGGGCATGGCCAGTGCCTTTCGGTGGGCCTTTTGGCTGACGCCACTGTGGCTTGTCGCGATGCTCCCCACCGTCGAAATTTTGGGCCGGAGCCCTTGGGGCTGGATCGTCTGCCTCGTGCTGGCAGGGCTTTCGGCTTTGTCAGCCCACTATCCCACGTGGAATCCCTGGGTTCATCCCTGGATCTACGACTGGCTTTTCTATCTCGGCTGGATTGACCAGTGAAGGCCTCTGGGACTTGGCCAATTTTGGCCATCGCAGGAGGTCGAACGATTGGTCGCCACGGAGAGCTCCACCGGGTGTCGCATCACGGCGGGCCGCCGGCTTGAAAAACCCGGGGAGCATGGCTAAGGTATCGCATATTTTCATACCCTGGTTTTTGTCCCAAGCACCTGTGCTGACATGTCAGGGGAAATATCGTGCACTTGCAGCCGGCCAGGGTACACGCAACGGATGGCCCCACGCACCGGCGGCACTCCCGAAGCGAGACGGGTCACTTTCCCTTGCTGCCCGGCCAAAGGAGAGGACAGCAAAACAGGGGAGCAACCTTTCGCGTGTCATCGCTGCGTAAGTGACGATGCGAGAGGACACCCAAGAAGGGGAGCAGCCCCTCACGGAGCCAGCCGATTAAATCCCCACCATCAATATCGGACTAGCTGTGGGGTGTTTTGAGCCGTCACCCAATTGGCAGAGGCTGGCTACGAGCATCATGCGTATTAGGCTCGCGACCCGCCGGCTTCATGATAAAGTGGCTGAAGGGGGCAATTGAAAAAGATGTTTTCCAGCTTTAAATTTGGATAAATATTAAAAAATTGCCCCTGGCGAAATTGAGATAATTGCTTTACGATACTTGAGGTTCCCATGTTACATCTTTGGGCCGGCCTAGGTCCTGCGGAACAAGGGGGCATCCTCCTATGCCGCAAGAGCCGAGTATGGGCTCTGGCTTTGGCGAAGATGCCACACAATCCGGCGTTCACCTCGGACACAAATCGCAGGGACCGGACCAACTTGAGTGCTTTACCAAGTCTTTATTTTGATCATAAAGATAATCACTGAGGAGGAGTGTGAGAAATTTCTGTAGGATCTGAGAAAATTTTTAGACAAAACGTCGACAATATTGCTATCCGATCCTTGCAGGTGGACCGGCCACTTTATATGACCCTCGGCGCCAGGGTGCTCTAGGATCCGATCCTTCCATGTTGGAGCACCCATGGGCGTTAATCCCTCAAAAATTGAAAAATATTCCCGGGCGAGGCGTACATCACCGGAAAAATCGGAATTGCGGAATGACAGTTGGACCGTGAAATCGGCCAATTTAGTTGATCGGTTCGGGAGGTCGCCACGAGGCCAGCAATGGTATGGAGGAATTGCCGTTCGGGCGGAGTTTTTTCACCGTAACGATGCTTCTAGCCGCCTAGGAGATTCTGACGCAAGAAGAGTCGCGGTTTTCTTCCCGACGAATTCCCGGTCGTGGCCCGGCGATAGCCATTGCGAATACAACTCGGATTTGCCCTGGTTTCACTCCCTGGAGAGGATCGCACAGGAATGAGTGTTCGGCTACCTGGTTATGTGGTTCAATAACAAACGAGGAGGTTGGCTAGAAATGCCGGCAGTCGTTGATATCGCTAAGTGCACTGGGTGCGGAGATTGCAAAGAGGCCTGCCCAACGGGTGCCATTGAGATCGTCGATGGTAAGGCAAAGGTGGATGAGAACACCTGCGCCGACTGCGGCGCGTGTGTCGATGTGTGCCCGACGGGTGCTATCACCTTGCCGTAGATGATCCCGGTTTGGATGCTTTCCGAAACGCGGGGTCCGATCGACCGATTTTTAGTCTAAACAGCTTGGCTGACTTTGTCGCTTCTCGTGGCACGTGGATATCGGCCGCCGAGGGATTTGAGAACTGGATTTCCTTGGCTGCCGTACGGGCCCGCTTAAGCGATCGCTGGGCTTGCGCAGTAATTGCCGGCTCCGACGGCATCGTCCATTTAGTTATTCATCGAAATTTCTAGTGCCGTTGGGGTCGGTCACTTTGTGCCCTTTTTTGAGGGGCGAGCTTTTCTGCAACTTGGGAAAAAGACCGATGGGTTTCTGTTTGGACCAAGTGGTGGGTTCAGGCTCCTCATGATGTGGCACGGGTACGTAGATTTGCATTCCCGATCGGACTAGCAAGGCCCGGGCCGTCAGACGGGGCCCTGACGGAAAGACGTTAGTCCATTTCTGCCCTTTTTAATTCCGAGAAATGCCTAGTTTAATTTCGGAAAGGAGCTAGGAAGTTCGCCCAAACGAAGAAAACTTCGCCCCAAGTCTTATTCCCAAAAAGCTTGCTGTTGCAATAATCCCGACCTGGATAATTTCCCCCTTCCCACCTTCAGGCACCTCGTCGCCCGGTGGTCAGGAAATTTTTCACGGTTTTTCGACATATTCTTAGAGGTCACGGCGCCCGGGGGCCTCGTTAGGGACAGGGACACCAACTTGCGAATCGGTTTTCCGCTGGGCATAGCCCGCACAATTTCCGACGGCCGAGAAACTGCCCCCGTCACAGTTACAGCCTTTCGACTCGTATGTCTCAACTTGTCGCCTTTTTCGGCTTGTCCCGCCCTTGATCATGGAGGTTCGCACGCGCTAGTTTTCGATAAGAGCGCGACCGAAAAATCTAACCAGCAACCCGAGGGTGGGAGGGTGTGAAGCCCCGCCGATCCCGCGCCGCTTCGCTATCACGCTGGAGACAAAATTTTACATCAAGTGATCTTCCCGAACTTGGTTTGGGCCACTTTTGCATTGGCCGGCGGATGGTGAGATCGTCTGAGCCGGTTGGAGAAGTTCATGGGCCGCGCGAAATGTTGGGGCTTCGGGTTTTTCGAGTCCCGGTAGCCAACAACCCAAACGCTGCGGCCAAGATCGCTGCCACTTCCGAGTAACCGACCGACTCTTTACCCTGGCGGACCGAAAGGACTGGTAGCTGGGAATTGCAGCCTAGGATTGCGCCCCCAATCATGTTCTGCTAGTACGAAAGGTTTCACTGTCGCCGGGTTTTTTTGGTGAGTCACTCGATCGCTCTAGCACGTCCGGTGGGGCGTTGGTACACTCACGGAAAGCTAGCTAATGCCCCCATGAGCGTCGGGTAGGGGGGCGGTAGGCAGCGGTAACGATCAATGTTGGGGGGCGGGAATCGTGGAAAACCCATAGGGTCTCCAGCAGACCATCTCCCCAGAGCTGCCCGTCGGAAGCGCGAAACACGCGTGGTAACCAGCGGGGCCATTTTTATTTTGCCCCATCAGATAGTGGTCGGGAACGTGAAACAAACCTGTGGCTTTACTATTATTGGAGAGAGGACTGGTGCGGATCACAACGTGGATATGTGTCACTTTGTGTGCGGTGTGTGCGCGGGTTGAGGGCGTGGGTGTCGTCGCCTCCACTCGGCCCTCCTTGCCCGCAGATTCCGTTTTTCCGCCGCAGACGGTAGGCTTCATTCAAATACCGAACGTGAACGAATTAGAAGCACGCTGGAATCGCATTGAATTGGGAAAACTCTTCGCGGATCCTGCCCTCAAACCTTTCCGCGAAGATCTCCAAAAACAGCTTCAGTCGCGGCATACCGGCTTCAAACGTCGCCTCGGGATTACCCCTGCGGAAGTGCGCGCCATTCTTTCAGGCGAGCTTGCCATCGGTATGATCCAGCTGGGAGCCGATCGCTTCGGCACGGTGCTTGCCGCGGATGTGCGCTCTCGTGCAAAAGAGGTGCAAGCCTTATTGGCAAAAAGTGCCGAGGCCCTTCGGGCGGAGGGGGCTACGCAAAGCAGCGTGGAAATAGCCGGGCACAAAGCGACAGTGTTCACTTTTACCAAGGCGGCTGACCGTCCGCCGCGGCGACCCATTCTTTGGGTGTTGACATCGGATACACTCTTGCTCGCCGATGATTCGGTAGCGCTGGAATTGGTGGTGGCCAACCTCGGCGGCAGCCAGCCGACATTAGCTCAGGATGAGGTATATCGTGCCATTGTGGAGCGCTGCCAAAGCGATGTTGCCTCGCCAACCCAGATTCGCTGGTTTATCCGACCGATGGAATACTTGGAGGCCATCCGCAGCTATGTACCGGCAGATCGACGCCGTCGCGATAGCTGGGTGGCGGGACTGAGGGCCGCCGGTTTCGATTCGCTCCGCGGTATTGGAGGGACATGGCACGTGGGTGAGGGGGACTTTCAGTTAATGCATCGCATGATGATTTATGCTCCAGGGCCTCTTGAAAAGTCGGCAAAGATGCTTAATTTTCCCAACACGCGAGAGCTTGTCCCTCTAGAATGGGTCCCACGCGATGTGGCCGGCATTACCTGTTTGTCCTGCAATATCCAGGAAGCATTTGAGCACGTAGGGCCTCTTTTCGATCAGTTTATTGGCGAGGGCGAGGAAGGCGTTTGGGAGGATGTGCTTGACAGTCTGAAAAACGATCCGGAAGGTCCGCAGATTGATCTCCGCTCGGAACTTATTGCCCATCTTGGTCAACGGGTTGTGATGATCAACTCCTACGAGGAGCCCATCGGGCCGCAAAGCGAGCGGGTACTGTTTGCGATCGAGGCCCGCGACCCCGAGCGTGTCGCCCAAGCTCTACGAAAGACATTGGAAAACGACAAGGAAATCGAGCGTCGGCAGTTTGGCGAATGGGTTATCTGGGAGACAGTGCGAAAACCGGAGGAACCAAAACGTTCCGTCCGGTTGGAAATGCCTACGCTCCCCGGCCGTGCTGCGGAGCCGGAGCCCTCAGAGGTCGACAGGTCGCCACTTCTGCCAAATGCTGCCATTACGGTAGCCAAAGGGTATCTGTTGATTGCCTCTCACTACGAATTTCTCATTCGGCTTTTGCGACCGGTAGAGGTCCGCAACACGCTCGTGCGAAGTGTGGACTGGCTTATTGTGGATGAAACCATCCGGTCTCTTGGGGGCGAGGAAGAGTGTCTCAGGATTTTCTATCGTGCCGACAAGAGATACCGACCTACTTACGAGATGATTCGGCAGGGCAAAATGCCGGAAAGCGAGTCCCTCCTCGGCCGATTTATCAACACTCTTTTGACAGAAGAGGATGGCGAGGGTTTCCGCAAGCCATGGATAGACGGCAGTAAGCTACCGGACTTCGAAATCGTGCGCCGCCACCTTGGCCTTGTGGGCATTTTTGGCCGGAGTGAAAAAGACGGCTGGTTTATAAAGGGATTTATGTTAGCGCCCACATTCAGCCCGTGAAAGGCCACGGTACCCCCGGACCTGTGGCAAGCGCACACCGAGACAGTTGTCTTCCCACACCTGGCAAGAAAACACTTGCAAGCCTGGTAGGGCAGCGCTTTTCACCCAGCGGAAGCCACCGACCAATACAGCCTCCACCCCGGCACTGCGAGATGGTCGATGACGGAGTCTCACAGGATTAGCTTCGAGGGCGACACAAAGTCTACTGCTTGTCGGCAAGACCCAGGCCCGTAGGTACACATACGAGCCTGGGTCGAGGTGATTTGAGAATTTTCGCCCGAAATTGCCGGTGGATTACTGGGGATGATCAAATCGTAGCCTAGTAAAGGACGGACTTTCCCGACACCCGCTTCCTTCCGGAAGGCGGTTGGCAGATTTAATCGAACCAGGTTGGACGAACAGCTAAGAGATGGGCCGGACGTTTTCCGCCCGCGGTCCCTTGGGGCCATCTACTTCGTCATATTCCACCCGTTGACCGACGCGAAGCTGCTCGATCGTTGTCCCCTGGACGGCGGAGTGATGAAAGAATCGATCTCCTCTCCCGCGATCTCCTGCGATAAAACCAAAACCCTTGTCCACGACCAACTTTTTGATGGTGCCCTGCGGCATAACACAACTCCCGACAGACACAGACGAACCGATTACACCCAGCCTCCGGTCACGCCCCCTGGCCCCGACAGGTGAGGACCGAGAAGCCACATCCGATTAACCAGGGGCCGACACTTCCGTCCCGCACGCCGCCACCGCCTCCACACGCTCAAACGCCGAGAAGCAACGCGACCGCAGGCACTGACGCGAAGGGTTTGGTCTTCCGAACTCCGTCGGAGATCACGGGGCAAGGCTTCCAACGCGTCTTCGTCCCCCATATGCAGAATAAAATATACCATCGGCCGTGGGATTTGCAAGGTGCAAAATTCTTCGGTTCTTCTGACGGTTCCTGAAAATTCAAAATTTCCGCAGGCAGCGATCGGCAACTGCCGCGCTCGAGCCCCTACAAATTGGAAAATCACTAAAGATTTAAAGCCGAAGCGGCCAAGCCCCGGAATAACTTCTCAAGGTCAGCCAGCCGAGGTTTCGTTTACCATATATCTGCAATGACCCCAAAAGTTCCCCAAACATTGCCAAGTGGCAAACTACTTGTTGGGTCGTACGGCAAATTAATTTTTGGGTCGCCTCGGCACAGCTATTGCTCAGCGAGCGAGGATCGCACTACGGCCATCCTGGGCGATTCCCCGGAAAACGGGTGTTTGTGAAAGCCTGCTTCACTCGATATAATTGGGGGTATGGAGTAGATTCCCCGGTTTGGTGTAATCTTTGAGCCCAGTTGCTACGTTTTTGAGGAGTACCATTGTGTGTCGCGCGGTAGTGAGGCCTAAACGGTGCTTTACGAGCGATTAGTATCCCGGCCAAGAGTAGATGAATTCTCCTTCCATGTGTTCACCCGTGCGCTCCATCCCGAACTGTTCGAGGTAGTAGCGGCAAGGGAGGTGGAGCGCGGTGGTTACGTGGGATCGGTTCATATCACTACCGCCGGCCACGTCGTTGTGTGGCGTTTCCGCGATATTGTCCTCACCGAAGTGACGTGCCCACTGACGCAAACTTTACCTTCTCGGGGCAGACACGCAGAGTATCGTTTACGCGGAACTCGTAGTGAACGAATTGTTGTGGGAACAAGCGTCTTTTATCGCTACCGCTTTCAGGTGGAGCCTATCCGCTTGGAAGTTCTCGAAGCTTTCCAGGAAGAATTGTGGGCAGTGGGCGATTATCGCGGACTTGTTTGTCAGTTCGACCGACCGGGTCACGGTCGCTTGCCTGCCCTAAGTTACGCCAATGTGGAAACTCGCAATCGCTCCATGTTGGTCCAAGTCTTCCATACCTTTCCAGAGGACTGGGCTATTGTCAAAGTAGAGTCTTCCTTCCAAGTGGCGGACCATTGCTTTGTTCCGCCGGATCTCTTGCAGCGCCGGTAGCCGAGGCCTCCCTTTCCAAGCGTTCCTCCCCGCGGTTTTCCTGGGATGATGGTAAAGGATGGGAGCTTCCAAGCCGGCCGCCAGTGGTCGGGCGGAAGCTTAGCTCGCGTAAGACTCAAAGCCAATGGAGGCTTGAGCCAGCTAGCCCGGGATACTCCTCGATCAAGCAGCGGGCTCGGGGGCAAAGCCGGACTTTCTCTGGGTAGGGAAGAGTTTCCGGATACCGCCCCCCAGGGAATGCTTGAAGCTCCGGTTCCTGCGAGACTATAATCGCGTGCAAAAACTCGCGTGATATACTGAGGGATGACAAAGACGACTGGCGCCAAATGGCATTTGGGGGGCACGATATACTCCTGTAGCTGGGATAACGCGAAATCCCTGCCGACCGTCAAACCCAAAAGTCGGGCGAGGTGGCCGAGCTAGGAAAATCTGCTAGCGGAGGCTCGGCCGGGAAAGGCTGTGTGATTTCGCGAGGCTCCTAAAGCCTTTGCTGAAGCAAGTATTCTTTGCCGGTTCCTGGGCCGCGGCTTCGGGGCTGAGCGTAGGAGGATTTCTCTGGGATTTCGGTCCGGTCGCTTAGAGCCAGGGGGCCGGCAAAGTCAGTCGAACAGCTATCGCTACGTGTCTTCAATTATTTGAAGTTAATCGTTCACATCTAACAACAAAAGTGATCAAACGAAGGAGTGTTTTAGGTGGTCCGCGAGGGAAGTTATCTCTTCACCAGCGAAGCGGTAAGTATGGGCCATCCGGACAAATTGGCCGATCAGATTTCCGATGCCATTTTGGATGCGTTTATCCAGGAAGATCCCTACAGCCGGGTGGCGGCCGAAACGCTTGTGACCACTGGGATCGCCTTCGTTGCCGGAGAAATCTCGTCTAAGGCCCGCATCGATTACGCCGAGGTCATACGCCAGGTCATCTGTTCGGTGGGTTATACCGACGACGAATATGGTTTCAACGGTAAGACGTGCTCGGTGGTGCTGGCCATCGATCGGCAAAGCCCCGACATCGCCATGGGCGTTGATGCCGATCCATCCCGCGGCAAGGACATCGGGGCAGGAGACCAAGGGATGATGTTCGGTTATGCCTGCCGACAAACTCCTCAACTTATGCCTCTGCCGATTGCTTTGGCCCACGAGATCCTCCACCGGCTGACGGCCATCCGGCAGGAAGGCAAAGTGGAGTGGCTGCGGCCTGATAGTAAGAGTCAAGTGACCATCGAATACGAGGGCCATCGCCCCATCCGTGTTGATACGGTGGTGGTGTCGACTCAGCATGCTCCCGAAGCTACCTTGGAGCAAATCCGTGAATTCGTCATCGAAGAAGTTGTCAAACCCGCTCTTCCGCAGGAATTGATTAACGGTAACATCCGGTATCTGGTGAATCCCACCGGTCGATTCGTCACCGGGGGGCCGTTGGGCGACACGGGGCTTACCGGCCGAAAGATCATGGTCGATACCTACGGCGGATGGGCGCGCCACGGGGGCGGAGCTTTTAGCGGCAAGGATCCCACCAAAGTGGACCGAAGCGCCGCTTACATGGCACGCCACATCGCAAAGAACATTGTGGCAGCCGGACTGGCCGACCGCTGTGAAGTCCAGCTTGCCTATGCCATCGGCGTCAGCGAACCGGTGAGTGTGCTTGTCAACACCGATGGCACAGGTGTCATCGAAGATGCCAAACTGTGCGAGCTGGTCCGCGAGCTCTTTCCCTTGACTCCCAGTGGGATCATTCGCTACCTGGATCTGCTGCGGCCTATTTACCGCAAGACAGCCTACGGGGGGCATTTCGGCCGATCCGAGCCCGAGTTTACCTGGGAGAGCACCCATCGGGCGGCGGAACTGGCCGCCGAAGCCCGATGTGCCACCTCGGCCCGGTAGATTTCAAGCGCACCCTCCGGTCGAGTTGTAACCCATCGGTAGTCTCAGTCGCCGAATCCGTCAGATTTGCCTTCGGAGTCAGTCCCATTTCGGTGGTTACGGCCTCTCGCGTTAGATGGGACAGCGCTTCGGTTGTAAATCGGGCGCACAAAAGTCCCGCCTTATTCAAGGGAAGTCACAGCTGGTGGCTCAAAACGCGGAGGGTATCGCCGATGGATCGCCGGCCTGTCCGATTGGGGGCTTAGCCGGCCGAGTGGGCAATCCGAAGGCCTCCTACCTAGTCTGTGGACAAGCTCTTCTGCCGGTTCGTGGCCAGTTTTCTCCGAATCCCGGTTTTTACGGGGTAAGTTTTCTCAAAATCCTGGTGAATATCTTGAGATAAAAATCTGATCTCCGTAGCAAGCTCTGCCGGGCCTCAGGAGGTGAAAAGGGACACCATCCGCCTCCAGTGTTGCCGTCTCAAAAGCAGGGCTATGAGTGCTCGGCGGGCTCATCCCACATGTCTTTTTGCCGAAGGGCGTATTCGATTAGCACCACAAGGGCCCGGGGGTCATAAGGTTTCCGCAAGAAATACATGGCGCCAGCTGTTCGGACAAGCCTCACGATTTCTTCTCGATCCCACCCGCTTACCACGATAATCGGGATATCGCACGTATGAGGTCCATCGGCAAGCCGCTGACACACGGCCAGGCCATCGATATCGGGGAGACAAAGATCCAGAATGATTAGGTCGGGATGCTCGCTTTCGGCGAAGGCCACCCCGGTCTCACCGTGGGTTGTCCAAGAGGGCTGAAAGCCCATTCGCTCAAGAAGGCAGGCGAGCGATTCGGCCACAGAGATGTCGTCATCGATTATTAGGATTTTCCGCCCCTTAGCCTGGGGTTTATAGCGGGTTTTGGGTTGAGCGAGAAGACTGGTACTCATGCCGCCGGAACTCCTCTGCTTTGCAACGTAGGGGGGACACGACCCCATCCCGCGAAATAGGGCCGACGGAACTTGTCTGCCGATCGGCCAACTTGCCCTCTCCCTGGAAACCTCCCATAGGTCTCGCGTAAGGAACCCTAGCTCACAAATCCGAAGTTGTCAAAAATGCCGGTCAAACAATTTGGCTAACGTTATGTTTCGCGGCACCCTGGAGGGATTTTGCCTATCGTAACGAAACAAACGTCAGAACCTCCATTTTTTCTGACAGCTGCCTAGTGGTTCGGCTCCTCGCTCAGCTCCGGCTGCTCTGTCAAGCGAAATTGGACTGTTTGTCCTTCCAATCGATCTTGGAAAGAGCAGCCAGGGCCAGGAAGAGGGCATGGGTACCGCAGCGGCCATAACCCTGTGCCTGACTACTCATGTAGAGTTGCTGAGTCAGCCCGAGACCAGGCAAGCTGAGATTCATGCGGCGAGCCTCATCTAAGGCGATCGCCATGTCTTTAATGAAATGCTCGATAAAGAACCCCGGATCGAAATTATGGCGGAGAATTCGCGGAGCCAGATTTGTCACCGCCCAACTGCCCGCCGAGCCGGCGCTGATGGACTGCAGGAATTTCTCCAGGTCCAGCCCCGCTTTATGCGCATAAAGCAGGCCTTCGCACAGTCCCACCATATTGCCGGCAATGATGATTTGATTTGCGAGCTTTGCATGTTGGCCGGCGCCGGGACCGCCGTGGTGGACAATGGTTTTACCCAATCGCTCCAGACAGGGCCAGACGGCCTGGACGGCTTCTTCCTCTCCGCCGACCATGATGGACAGTGTGGCCTGACGCGCCCCGATATCTCCGCCCGTGACGGGAGCATCAACGGCTAGGATGCCGTGTTTCCGGGCTTCTGCGGCAATTTCCTGGGCTAAAGCGGGTTCGCTTGTGGTCATGTCGACAATAATATTGCCCGGTTTACTGCCGGCCAGCACTCCCTCTGGGCCAAGGATCACTTCCCGCACGTCCTTGGGAAAGCCAACGATGGTGAAGACAATGTCCGACGCCTCGGCGACGGCCTTTGGGCCATTGGCCCATTTCGCCCCCCGATCCAGGAGCGGTTGGGCCTTTTCCCTCGTTCGGTTATAGACCGTGATGGCATAGCCTGCCGCCAAAAGGTGGCCGCACATGCTCGAGCCCATCACACCGGTTCCGATCCACCCAAGTCGTGTTTTCCCAGGTTCCGCCTTGGCCACAGCCATGCTTAACACCTCCTTTGGAACTCCCTTTTGGCCATCACGCTTTTCGGCCCAGGTCTCAAATTCCTCACGAAACTTCCCCACAAAGGTCTGCCGACCTTGCCTCATTTAACCGCTCTTTGCGGGCAAAAGCATCCCGAGGCAAGGCTCAAACGATTGCTTGCTCTTAACCCGCCGCCGCGTCGCGCCGATTGGACTCGGCCAGGTTACGACTCCGCTCGTGGGAAACTTGTGGGTAAAAAACGAAAAGACCCCGAGTAACTTCCCCAGTCTTATCCCACCTAAAAGTCGTACCAGGCTACTCAATGGGATTGGTCACAAACGGTTATACGCTCTAGTGATGGTCGCAGGTGGTAGAAAAAGTGCGTATGATACCGCAAGCGGATTGGGTGGTAAATGCCCCAGCTAGACTTTTGTCAAAAACTCGGAATGTTGACGAGGCCATCTGCAACCCAGCCCACGAATTGGCTAGAACTCTCGTCCCGCAAGGCTCTACTACCGGGCTACCGTCCGTTTGCTTATGCCAAATTTCGGGGCACTTGGAAAGCAAATTCTCTTGGCGGCAGCGTGCCATCGTCGGACTCCTGAGTTGCTGAGCCAGTAGCTGCGGACCCAATATTTCACCATCGTTCTACAGGCCGACGAAGGAGCTCCGCCACTAAGAACGCTTCCCGAAGGCCTTCGGGCCGACTCAAATGGCGAAATAACCTTGCGGCCCAACTCTGGGCAGACCCTTCAGTTACTGATTTTTCCTCAAACTTTGGCCCAAAACCTGCCGTCGGAAGTCGCAACAGAAGCCGAGCCCAATCCCCCGCAAGTTCGCGCATAAGCGATGGTGTCTCCTGCTCGGCCCCAGAGGCCGAGACGGTTCCGCCCGAGCTGATACCGCTGTGAAATTCCCGACACTGTGTGGCGTGAGGTTCTGCCATCGGTTTTGTGACCCTTGTGTCTTCGCCAACCTTTTATGCCATTCCGGCCGGCAAGATTTACGTTCTTGCCCGAAAGCTGAAATGGGAGTCGCATTCGCTTCTTCGCTTCTTAGAAGTTCTGGTTGGAAGCTCACATTGTGTGCGGATGTACATCACACCGAGCGGAGCCTACCAGAAAGTGCGGCCAGCCCCGTGAATCTGGCGAAATTTGGCCCAACAACCCGGCCAAAGTCCTGGGAAAACCCTGGTCATCGAAAAACAGGATGCAACGGATTGGCACTTCGACGAAGTCAATTCTGCGTTTTCTGGGGCAGCTGGATCCACCTGGCCCCTTCCCTTGTTCCAGGACTGCGGGGTGCAATCGCGGCCGCCCATCGCACGTTTTCGGCGCGGGGAATTGCCACTCAAGTTGGAGTTGCCACCCAAGCTAAAGAGGTAGTTCTTGTTCAAGGAGTTAGCTCCTAGGGATCAACCGCTGCCTAAAGGTGAATGCGAGCCCAATTGGCCGGGGGAAGAAGGTGCGGGACTTGGCGATTGATCCCTGAGCCCACCGGTAGCCACCGCCAGCCGCATCTCCGTATCCGCCTGAATATTTCGCAACTTATAATAATCGAAGATGCCCAACCGACCGCTGCGAAACGCCTCGGCCATGGCGCGAAAAACTTCTGCTTCAGCTTGAACAAGCGCAGCCCGATTCTGAGCGATGAGGGCGCGGTACTCCTGCTCCTTGGCCTTTGCCATGGCACGGCGGCCCTCGGCTTCTGCGCGGGCGACCTCCGTGTCGGCAAGGGCCTGGTCAATCTGCAGCCGGGCACCGATGTTTTCGCCCACATCAATATCGGCAATGTCGATCGAAACAATCTCGAAAGCCGTGTTGGCGTCCAATCGATGCTGGAGCACCGTTTCGGAGATCATCTCCGGGTTGGCCAACACGTCCTGATGGCTTTCCGCGGATCCAATGGCGCTGACAATCCCCTCGCCCACCCGCGCGATGACGGTCTCTTCGGTAGCCCCTCCGATGAGCCGATCGAGATTCGCCCTCACGGTCACGCGAGCTCTTACTTTTAGTTGGATACCGTCTTTAGCGACACCGTCTAAGGAATCGCGGCCTGAAGCGGGGTTAGGGCAATCGATTACCCGAGGGGTGACACTCATCCGCACTGCCTCAAGGACATCGCGGCCGGCAAGATCGATGGCCGTGGCCCGCTCCCACGTGAGGTTGATCACCCCCGATTTGTGGGCCGCTATCATCGCCTTGACTACCTGCAAAAGATTCCCGCCAGCAAGATAGTGAGATTCCAAGGCCCGGGTGGTGATCTTGCGGGGGTCCAATCCCGCTTGGACAGCCATAATCTTGCACCGCACGATGAGCGCCGGGTCCACGTGCCGGAGCGACATGGCAATCAGATCCCAAATGCTGACCCCAGCCCGGGTGGTCTTAGCTTGGATCCACAAGCGAAAGAAGTAGGTGATCGCTACCAGCATCACCAGAACGATTATCAGTGACACCAAGCCAAGAATCGCAAGTAAGAGGATACCCAATTGGCCCACGACGGGATTGTCTCGCAACAGCTTAAGAATTTCAGCTAATCGGCCAAAAAACTCTCCGAACCACTCTTGATAATATTGGAACCACTGGTCCATTCTCGCCCTACCTTTTCCCGCACATTTGTCGACGGCCGAACCGCAACGGAGCCTCGGACAGGGAAACGTACCTAGCCCAACTCAGCTCCAGCCCGATGCCACGCGAGTGATTGCCTCATGAGGCGACAAACTTCCGGGAACGAAGTGCTACTGCCCTCAGAGTTAACGCTTAGGTCAAACGTGGCGGCCTGAAGCCGTCAACCCATTCTGCGGCCCGGAAGGCTTACCTCGCGATACCATCCCGACTCCAGGCGGAGAGATTTTCCCGGCTGCGAGCATGGTCTTTGCGAGCTACCCTCTGAGTTACTGGCCGCCATACGGCTCCTTCGTCACATTTTGGCTTCTTGTGTCTACAATCTGCAGTTTCCGACCTGCTACAGCTAGATCTTTCGGCCATCACAAAGCGTTGACGACCTAAACTTTGTCCGACGATGATGGCCAATGGTACTTTCCGCAAGCCTTCGAGACATCGGCAGAGGGGTGCTCACCGGCAGTCTCTTGCAAGAACGGTTCTACAACCAGGTACGAAATTCGGACTTCCTTGACGCGAACAATTGTGCCTTTGGGAACCGGGGCGAAACTGGCCACAGCGGAAAACTCTCTCCCGCCTATTTCGACCACACCGCCCGGCAATAACTCGGTGACCGCTACACCTATTTGGCCCACCCGGGCCGAGGTTGACTTCTCCCACCCATCGGTTGGAGAACCTTCAGAGGGTTCCGGCGGCCACAAGACCATCTGACGCCCCAACGGCGTCTTTGGCCAGACCGACAACCCCCATCCCACTAAGACGGGTACCGTTAGGAAGGCCACGGCGAGGACCACCACCCCGAATATCTGTCCACCCCCGACGAACCCAAAGGTCACCGCCGTTATCAGCAACACAGCGGCCAGCACTCCCAACACACCACCTGACGGGACGAAAACCTCCAGCAGCACGCATACAAACCCTAAAAGCAGAAGCGCTATCGAAAGAAACGGCATTAAACTTTCTAGATCGGTCTCGGCCACCGAAGCCTCCATTTCGCTTTAGCAGGCCCCCGTGCGAAAGCCTCCTACAGACCCCCTATGAAGATGAAAAGCAATCGGGGAATCTTCTTCTGGGCGTCAAAGGTACCTGGCTTTGGTCACCCTTATTTCGGCAAACCACCCTTATTCCGGCAACAATGTCTTCTTAACGGAGCGAGATTGCCCCTTTTGCGACGACTACTATAAGCCCACAGGCCCAACTCTCGTGCAACTTTGATGGCACGCTGTTCCTCTTGCTACTCGAACTGCTTGCTCTCCGTTCGGGGGATTTCCCGAATGAAGATATTCTTGAAAAACAGCATGCTGCCGTGGCTTTGCAACTCGATGGGGCCGGTCGAGTAAACCGGTTTATCCCTCTCCCAATAGTTTTCCATAACTACGTTGTCAACCACAAGTTCCCCGTTCAGCCACACATTCACCCGCTCCCCGATCATGAGGATGCGCATTCGATTCCACTGTCCTACCGGATTGTCCGCACGTTTGGACGGCTTATTGGGATGGCGCTGGTTGTTGAATAATCCACCGGAGCCTTCCGAATGATCTTCCGCATCCCAGATTTGAACTTGGGGACACCCGCGAAGGTAAATACCGCTATCTCCATGGCGGAGGATCTTCCAATCCACAAGCAGCTCGAAATCGCCGTAAACTTTCACTGTGCAGAGGTTGTCGCCCTTACCGTCAAAAATGAGGATCCCGTCTTCCACCCGCCAATGTTCATGCATTTTGCGATTGGCTAACTCTTGCGCACGTGCTAATTCTTCTGCAGACATCTTCGCCCGAGAAACAGGGTTTCCCACTAGCCCCTCCCATCCGGTGAGGTCTTTGCCGTTAAAAAGGGCTACAAACCCTGGGGGCGGCACGTTGTCGGATTCTGAGCTCGGCGCCGGTAATCCCAACTCTCCATGGCCCAAGGCAGCTAAAACCAACGCAAACGGAAGGACAAAGCACCTCATACGAACTCCTTCTATATCGAAGCTGCATAATCCTTTTTGGACATTTAAGCGAGCTGCGCAACAGCCCGGTTGGGGGGTCAGGTAGTCAAACCCGCCAACCACCCTCCGAAATGTAACAGACACAAAGGTATTCGGCTATTCTCAGGAAGCTAGACCCGTTTCTGGCAAGTCTACGCCTACTCCCTCCAAGTTTCACCCACCTGCTTCCTGCAAGTTACAGCCAGGTTACCGATCATGCAAATGGGAGCTGCCAATACCCAAGGCACCCCCAGGAGGATCCATCACCGTGAGGACACCGTTTTTGATGTTCCCGCAAATTGACCTCTACGGGCTTGCAACGAAGACGCATACGCAAAGTAATCACGCTAATCAAGGTTTCTCGCAAGGCGTCCCCACAACTCTGTTGATCACCCCAGCGGGAGTTGAGGAACGCACACGTCGGGCTAAACCGATTGGATTAATTAGTCCACAACTTTACTTATCATGTAAAGAGAGGTTTAGGTTGTACTGGGGCTACTTTAACGAACGTAGGAGTTCCCGGATTTTCAAAGGCCAGCCTTCGGGCGAAGAACTGCTTGCAACACGAATGACCTCAGCGATCCTACCAAAAACCCCATTCGGGACTTGATCCGAGGAAAACGCCGATTAATATTCGGAAAAATTTTTCAAAAGCGCTTTGAATTGATTATTTCTTTGCCAATAATAGGTATAATTCGATGCACGAGGATTCAAATTTGCGGAACCGAGCACGAATTGTCCCTAACGTGACTGGAGTACTACGAGAGGAAGTGGGAAAAAGTCATTCCCTAGTTAATCTGCCGAAGACGTGTCCAAAAACATCAGGCGATATGTAATGATCATTTAATAATGAAACTTTTGCAGGCTTCTGGCGGTGGGGAAAGCGGTGGGAAAAGTAGAGGGCACCTCTCGATAGGCGTCATTGATGGCCCGATCCCTGCGCGCTTCATTTCCCGACAAGAGAGGAGACAATCGACACAAAAGTGCCGTGGGTGCGGCTCAAAAGAAAGCTGCCGGTTCCACCTCTGTCCACCGAGGAGGACCGGCCCCGAATGAGCTTGGGAGGGTCCCGTACAGCGTGCGCTTTTCTTTGCGCGGGAGGACCGGCCTCACGAGGGTCGGTCTTCCTTTTGAAAGGCAACATTAAGGATTTGGAGGCGAGATTAGGATTTGAGGCGAAAGATCATCTCCCTCAGCGCGTAAAGGTCTCAGGATAACGCGGATTTTTTGTGTTAGACTGGACCGCGCCTGATCCGCTGGTTGGATTACCGAACATGGATTTTAGGTCTCATGATTTGAGGTGGCACGTTGGCACCCCGGTAACCCCTTTCCTGGTGGACTAACGGTTGGCCTCTCCAACTTAGGACCGAATAAGCGCCAAGTGACGCAATCCGAGTGAACTCAGGCACTTTTTGACCCTAGGCACATTTGTGGAGGAGGACGTACGCCTATGCCGCATGACCCATCGGTTTATCGGGGCTTTGGAACACTGGCCATTCACGGGGGACAACAACCAGATCCGGTGACGGGTTCCCGGGCGGTGCCAATTCACAGCACCACCAGCTATGTCTTTCGTGACACGGATCACGCCGCCAATTTATTTGCGCTTAAGGAATTTGGCTATATTTACACGCGGCTAATGAACCCCACCACGGACGTACTCGAAAAACGACTCGCCGCTTTAGATGGAGGGGTGGGCGCGGTGGCCTTTTCCAGTGGCCAAGCTGCTATTACCGCGGCAATCCTCACGATTACTCATGCCGGCCAAAATTTCATTTCCGGCACGAGTCTTTATGGTGGAACCTGGACGCTTTTCACGCAAACTTTTCCCAAGCTCGGTGTGGAAGTCCGCTTTTTTGATCCTCGAAACCCAGAGGAAATTCACCGCCTTGTAGATCAGAACACCCGAGCCGTGTATATCGAAACGCCGGGCAATCCCAAGAATGACATTCCCGATTACCGGCGAATTACTGCCATTGCCCACGAGCGTGGGTTGCCGACAATCATCGACAACACGACACTCACTCCCGCATTGTTTCGGCCAATCGAACACGGGTTTGATATAGTGGTATACTCCACCACGAAGTTTATCGGCGGGCATGGGGTTCATCTGGGTGGGGCAATCGTCGATAGCGGCAAATTTCCTTGGGCGGATAACCCCCAGCGCTGGCCGGAGTTCACGGCTCCGGATCCGGCCTATCACGGGTTGGTCTTTGAGGAGCACCTACGCCCCTTCGGAAATATCGCTTATATTGTGCATATACGGACCCATTGGCTACGGGATACGGGGGCCTGCCAAAGCCCGTTTGGCGCGTTCCTCATGCTCTTGGGGCTGGAAACGCTCCATCTGCGCATGGAACGGCATTCTCAAAATGCCCTAGCAGTCGCCCGATTCCTGTCCCAACACCCAGCCGTGGAATGGGTGAACTATCCCGGCTTACCCAGCCACCCAGACCACGAGAATGCCAAGAGATATTTGCCCAAAGGCTGCGGCGCTTTGGTAGGATTTGGGATCAAAGGAGGGAGGGAAGCAGCTATTAAATTTATCAACAGTGTGAAGTTATTTAGTCATTTGGCCAATATCGGGGATGCTAAGTCGCTCGTGATTCATCCGGCCTCGACTACCCATTCACAGCTGACACCTGAGGAGCAGTTGCAAACTGGGGTGACACCGGAGTTCATCCGTCTGTCGGTTGGGCTGGAAGACATCGACGACATCCTGACGGATTTGGACCAGGCTTTGGTATCATCTCAGCTTTAATGGGAGGATATCGGAAGGCTTTTGGTTCCGTTAGTGCTCTCGGGACCTTAGGAACCTATGACGCCAAACAAACGAGATGTAACCCTGGCCGACCTCGACGATCCTTTCGCCAGCAGCGATTCCTGGCGGCATGCCCGGCCGCTTCGATATGCGCAGTATGCCCAATTCACAGGGCCTTTCCAACTGGAATACGGCGGGAGTCTTCCGGAGATTACCGTCGCCTACGAAACGTACGGGCGGCTTAACGCCGAAGGGACAAATGCGGTGTTGATCTGTCATGCCCTCTCCGGCGACTCGCACGTGGCGTCTCACAACGCGGAGGACGATCCCGGGTGGTGGGATATCATGGTGGGCCCGGGAAAACCGATCGATACCGACCGCTACTTCGTTATTTGCCCCAACATTTTAGGGGGGTGCCGAGGAACCACGGGCCCTTCCAGTATCAATCCGCTCACAGGCCGGCCTTATGGGGCCGATTTCCCCATCATTACCGTGGGCGATATTGTCAACGTTCAGAAGCTGTTGATCGACCACCTCGGGATCCAAAAACTTTTGGCGGTGGTTGGAGGGTCCTTAGGGGGACATATGGTCCTCGAATGGGCCAGGCGATTCCCCAGCCGCCTTGCCGGTGCTGTGGCCATCGCCACATCGGCACGTCTTACAAGCCAAGCACTGGCTTTCGATATCGTGGGGCGAAACGCAATCCTCCGCGATCCCAATTACCAAAACGGTCAGTACTACGGGAATGGTCCGGGACCATCGGTGGGATTGGCTTTAGCACGGATGTTGGGGCACATCACCTACCTGTCCCGGGAGGCGATGATGAAAAAATTTGACGCCCGTCGGCTTGAGCCGCACCAGATCCAAACCCTCTTCGAGGTGCGATTCAACGTAGGATCCTATCTTGCTTATCAGGGGGAGAAGTTCGTCGAACGGTTTGATGCCAATAGCTACCTCCGCCTAACGTTGGCGATGGACCTATTCGACCTTGGCGACACTCACGAGAAACTTTGCGAGTCGCTGCGACCGGCACAGTGTCGCTGGTTGCTGCTGAGTTTTACTTCCGACTGGCTTTTTCCCCCCTTCCAATCGCAGGAACTTGTGCGAGCGCTGGTGGCTCAGAACAAATCCGTTACCTACTGCAATGTACCTTCGGAATGTGGCCACGACGCGTTTTTGTTGCCCAATGACTTGCCCGTGTATGGCACACTGATCGAGGCGTTCTTAAAGTCGCTACTGCTCCAAGGGGGGAAGGACACCGATGGCGGGACAGAAAGCCTCGAGGATGAAGACGATTCCCTGTTGGGGCCGTCCAGCATCTACCGCCATCACCGGTTGGATTATGACTGTATCCTGCAGCTTATTCCGTCGGGAGCGTCGGTCCTTGACCTTGGGTGTGGGACCGGAGGACTTCTGGCCCGACTGCGCCGACGGGGTTATCGTCGCTTGGTAGGGGTGGAGCTCGATCCACAAGCCATTTTGGCCTGTGTCGAGCGCGGGCTGGATGTGATCCACATGGATATCAACCGGGGTCTCGGCATCTTTGCCGATGACCAATTTGACTGCGTCGTGTTGTCACAAACCTTGCAAGCGGTCACCAATGTTAAGCATGTCTTGGCCGAGTTGCTTCGCGTGGGAAAACAGGGAATAGTCAGTTTTCCTAATCTCGCTTATCGCCGGTGGAGGGAAGAGCTTGCCGTGCACGGCAAGGCCCCGCGGATGGGGGCGGCTGAAGGCTTTCATTGGTACGATACGCCCAATGTCCGCTTCTTTTCCATTCGCGATTTTGAGGATCTCTGTGCCGAGATGAATATCTCCATCGAGCACCAAGTGGCGCTCAACACGGAGCTTAATTGCGTGGTCACTGAAGATCCAAACCTCAATGCGGATGTGGCTGTCTTTGTGCTCAAAAGGAAATAATCGACCAGTGCTTAAAGAAAAGAAGCGAACCCAATAGGGGCAAGAAATCTCCCCAAAAGACGCAGGGCTAGAAGCAGCGGAAAGGCCGGTGGTGCCAACCGTGCTCTGGGTTTTGTCTGCCAAGTCAGACCGTTAAGTCTTCGGCTGCCGCGAATCGTCCACGGGCACAACTACGATGAGGTGACCGCGAATTTCCACCACGCGGACTTTGCTTCCCACTTCCACGGGTACTTCTCGGGATTGGACGTCCACAAGCTTATCGGCAAATTGTGCCTTTCCGGTAAGAAGGAGAGGAGTCCGAGCAACCCCGATGTCTCCAAGACGAACGCCCGCATAACTCGTAGCCGCTGAAGAGGATCGATCCCCGTTTTCCCTTGGAGGTGTCAACACCAGTCCGCCCGCACCTTGTCCACCGAAGAGCGCAATCATGCCTATCGTCACGAGGAACGCTCCCAGGATCCCGGCGCATACTACAATGGCCCCTTCGGCCACCCCGCGAAATGTCTCCGCCGTGGGGGGCCACTGCTCATTGGCACGAGCAAGCACCAAGGCAAGCACAATCGCCACCCAACCGCCGATGCCAAAGATGCCAAAACCGGGGATATACGCCTCGATGATCAGGCACACAATTCCTAGGACGAAGAGGACAAGCTCAAGCCACGTTGCCGTGCCACCGAGAAACGTGCTCCAGAAAAACAGTGAAAAGCTCACAAGCGCCACAAAACCGGGCACTCCCAGGCCCGGACTCTGAACCTCCACAAATGCGGCGGTAAAACCGACAAGGAGTACAATCAGCGCCATCAGTGGATGATTGAGTGCCTCGAAAGTACGACGAACCCAATAGGGGAAGTCCTCCCGCAGAGCTTGTTCATCCACGCCGTCGGTGGCGGAACGATTCTGAGTCTTGGCATTGAGGGGAAAGTTTTCCTCCCGGCCAATCGTGAATGACTCCGCAGTGGCGCTGGACGTCGGCACCTGCAAGAATGCGGAGCTCCACCGCGAAAGCGACCCCACGGAATAAAAGAATATCCATTCCCTCGTTGCCATCCAACCGGCAGAAGTCGTCCCCCCAGTCAACCAAACCAGTGCTAACAAGGCAGGTATCGCAAAGAGAGAAACTGCCGCTGAGGATCCTACTGCTTTGCGGTATACCTGACCCACCAATAAGCATGGAAAGAATAGGCGGCAGCCCAATCCAGCCCTCATCTTTTAAGGCCCCCGTAAGTCGGATTCTTTGGGACCGGGAGCCGCCGGAGGCTTACCTCCCGCAAACCCCGCCCTTCGCTGTGCTTAATCCTGCTTATTATAACGCCAGAACCCATCTCCCGTTTCACCCCGCTCCATGACCCAATGAGGCCAATCATCTTTAAAAGCAGAGTGAATTGATTCCCCCCTTTGACGGGATATGCTTGGGGTCCTACAGGTCACCCAGAACAGTTGTTTTGAGGGGATCCGGCTCGCCTATCCCAGCCAGCGGACATGCATGGCTCTTTTGCGGAGTTGGGCCCAGTTGGTCTTTCAGGGTACCTCGTCCGAAGTCAGAAAAAGTTGTCGTCAGTCAAAAAGGGGTTGTCGGGACTGAGTCGCGTCCGTGATCGGGCGCTTGGGAGCCAACGGTCCGGCAAAGACAACCTCCGCAGGGAGGATTATCCCGGTTGCCCAAAGAATTTTTCGGGACCGCGAAGAGCCTTTCGATGGGACAAACTCCAGACCCTAGCCTGGGTAATATCAGCCGTAGTCGAGTCGAGCCTTTAAAGGCTTGCGGTGCAAAACCGACCTCGCGTCAGGTTCACTCATAGTGGGGAGAGTTTTCCTTCACCTGCAAGCAAAGTGCAAAAGTGGGTCAACGTAGGGTGGGAAGTGTAGGTCACAGCGCGTTGCGGCCTGTATGATAGTTCTTATCAGTAATTAATTTAGCGAAGTTTTGCACGTTTCCGGCACGGCGCTCACCCGCAGCAGGGTCTCTCTTGCGTCAGGGCAGGTGTCACGTTGTTTTTCTAGCAACACGAACCCTGCCATTTAAAACAAGTTCGACGGAAGGCCGCCCATCCGATAGCGAAAGTGCCGTCGCGATTGGCTGGCGTCTTTGGAGTCATGACATCCCCCGGTACGGTCTCTGCCCGAGCGGGAGTCGTCGAGACACTGACGTGATGAGAAGACCCTAGAGAGCAAACCTCCGGTTTGGCCGCAAATATCCACCCAAATTGTTTGCTCATACGTCTGGATTTAGACGCGTGCTTTGATTACATTGCCTGCGCACCATTTTGTTGGGGAAATTGGCGGAGCTTGCCTACGGATCCGCCAAAAAATGAAGCCGTGAGAGATCTTTCGGCACAGTTTTGCTGCTAAAATCTGGCCGGAGGCCGTGCATCAGCGTGGCGGTCAATTCTTCAGGACAATGGCCGATGTTACCCACTGAGCCTCTCGCCAGCGCAGGCCAGGCTACTTTGGACGAGCAAAACTGGGCATGACCCCCTTCGCCCGACTTGGCTACACGAGGCCGAACGGGCGGGTGGCAAGTGCTTTCGCATTCGGCAATCTTTGCTAAAGTTAAAGACCTTCGGTTTTCACCTTCCGGCTGAACCCCGAGTCCCCGCCCCTGGGGTTTGAGCTCAGCCGCAGCCGCATCCAGCGGACACCCGAGTCCCCGTACCGGGGGTTTAAGTGGAAAAGGACCTCCGTCTTGGGGAGCATTGTGTCTCTATTTAGGGACCACCCGGGTGTCGTAACACTGAGCTGCCGAGCAGCCGAAACGTTTAAGCAGACCCGCGAAAGATCCAGCACTACCAATCACATCCAGCATGAGGACGCAACCTTGAAAGACAATGGCACTGGCAGCCAGGTCTTGGCTCCGGCGAAGGCCGTCAGTTCCGCGGAAACACCCGAAGCTGGGCCGCGCCGCGAGCTGTCCCTTCTCGATTCGACTTCCATAATTGTGGGAATCATCATCGGCGCAGGTGTGTATCTTCAGGCACCGGCCATCGCTCAAGGGGCGGGTTCACCCTTGTGGTTCATGTTGATCTGGGTGATTGGGGGGGTGGTGTCCCTATGCGGGGCGATTTGCTACGCCGAGCTGGCCACCATGTATCCTCGCGAAGGCGGTGATTACGTGTACCTTACGCGGGCGTTTGGACGGTGGGCCGGCTTTTTGTTCGGCTGGCTTCAATTGGCAGTGGTGCGCCCGGCGGATATCGGAGTGATGGCCTTTGCCTTTGCCACGTATGCCAGAAAACTCTACGACATCCTCCCCACATCTGCGGAGTCCGCTTCTGCGACTGTCCTTGCTTATGCCATAGCCGCTGTGATCATCCTGACGGTGATCAACATTTTGGGTGTGAGAGAGGGCAAGTGGACTCAGAACGTGCTGACCGGCGCGAAGGTGGCCGGCATTTTAGCCATCGTGTGTGTGGCCTTTCTGGCGCAGCCCCGGGTCGAAGCGCCAACTGCCCCCATTGAGGGACCGCCCTTTGTCGTGGCGTTGATTATGGTCCTTTTCTGCTTCGGCGGATGGAATGAGATGGCGTATGTGGCGGCGGAAGTAAAGAATCCTGGCCGGAATATCTTTCGGGCCCTCATTCTGGGAACGCTTGCCGTCACCGCCTTATATCTTTTGCTCAACGGGGCTTTTCTGTATGCATTGGGCTATACCGGGGTAGCGCAATCCAAGGCGGTGGCGGCCGATACTGTTGCCCTCCTCTTTCCCACATGGGGTGCCCAAATGATCAGTGCTCTTATCTGTATTTCGGCCTTAGGAGCTGTCAACGGCCTTGTGTTTACCGGGGCCCGGATTTCTTATGCGGTAGGCGCCGAGCACCGAATTTTTGCTTTCCTCGGGCGTTGGGATCCCTACACCGGTACGCCAGTCAGGGCTTTGGCCTTACAAGGGTTATTGGCCTGCCTACTTATTATGGTGTTTGGTTCATTTCTGGAATTGATGCTTTATGCCGCTGCAGCTGTGTACCTCTTTTATCTGGGTACCGGACTATCGCTAGTGGTGCTGCGGCTGAAGGAACCCGACACCGCCCGACCTTACCGCGCTACCCTGTACCCGATTCCGGTGATTGTCTTTTGTGCTGTCTGTGCGTTTTTGATCTACCGGGCTTTCCTTTATCGCCCTGGGCAATCGGCCGTAGCGATTGGTTTGGCTCTGTCGGGAATTATCCTTTTTTGGTTGTCCCTCGCTTGGGAAAAATCCCAGAAAGCGGCCGTTCCGGCAGATTTCAAATCCGTTTAGCAGGCAGGTTTTGGCAACCTTGGCCCCCCGAGGATAAGCCCGGCGGAAAATTGGGCTTGAGCCTCACCTCGGGCGTATGCTTTGGGCCTTGGCCGCGCGGCTAGCCAATTTCGCCCTAGAGGACCTTGCCGCACATTGAGGGAGGAAGGTGACCCAGGCCTCAAAAAAGTTGGACATCCACTTCCCAGCCTCGTGGAGAGAAAATCATGCCCGCAGGCAGTTCGTGGCGCAGCTACTCGAGGCGAAATTTCCTCGGGCGGACACTACTGGCGGGTGGGCTGGCAGGAGCCATTCCCACACTCATCTCTCGGTCGGCTTTGGCTCAGGGGCTTCGGCCCGGCGCAAATGATCGAATCACAATCGGGGTAATCGGAGTGGGCAATCGCTCCCGACAGTTGATCGACCAGCTGCCGGCGGAAGGCCAAATCGTTGCTTTGGCCGACTGCTATCTTTCCCGCGCCGAGGAGGCTCGCGCCCAAAAAGGTGAGCGCCAGTGGGCAGTCTATCACGACTATCGGCAGATGCTGGACCGGCAAGACATCGACGCTGTGATCGTGGGCACACCGGACCACGTTCGGGCTTTGATTTGCATTCATGCCTGCCAGGCACAAAAGCACATTTATGCGGAGAAGCCCTTAACACTTTACATTCGCGAAGGAAGGGTCTTAGTCCAAGCCGTTCGCAAGTACCAGCGAGTGCTTCAAGTCGGCACCCAGCAACGCTCGATGGCGGTCAATCGCATCGCTTGCGAATTTATTCGCTCCGGTAAGTTGGGAAAGATCCGAGTGGTTCAAGGCGTCAACTATACCGGGCCACAGTTTATCGGAGCGCTACCGGAAGAACCCATTCCCGCCGGGTTGGATTGGGATCAGTGGTTGGGACAAGCGCCGTGGCGGCCCTACAATCGTCAGCTTCACCATGGGTGGATGGCCTGGTGGGATTACTCCGGTGGGCAGATGACCAATTGGGGAGCACACGGGCTGGATCAAGTTCAATGGGCCCTGGGTAAGGACCACACCGGCCCGGTTGAGATCCGTCCACTCGGCCGGCCCAAGGATATGAACGCCCCAGTACACATGCGGTACGAGGATGGCGTGGTCCTTCGGCTGGAATTGGAGCAGGGGCCAATGGGAGGAGCAATCTTCACCGGCGAGCGAGGCCGCATCGAAATCAACCGTAACAAGTTTACTTGTAACCCGCCGGATCTCATCACCGACATGCCTTCCAAAGAGGAGATCGAAAAGTGGCGCGACGAAGTGGCCCTTTGGCAGGCACGCTACCACCTTGAGGATTGGCTGAGGGCCATTCGCGAAGGCCGGCGACCGGTCGCTGATGTGGAAATTGGCCATCGCTCCATCACCGTGGCACACGTGGCCAATATCGCCCGCTATCTGGGCCGGCCTCTTCGATGGAATCCCCAACGGGAGGAGTTTATTGGCGATGAGGAAGCTAATACGCTAGTGGAAAGAACCCAGCGCCAAGGCTACGAACTTCCGCGCATTGTCTAACGATTCTTGCGTAGGACGACTAAAGAGGATCACCAAACCCCAGCGCGGGACGATAGCTCTGCCAGTTTGGGAACTGGGAGATTGATGGGCAAAAGTCGGCCACCCGCGGTGGAGCCCCTTGTCCTTAATCACGGGCGACATTTCCGGATCGGCGACTTAAGCCTTGGCACATCCGTTTTGTCGGTTGAAGACTGCGCAAATCTATACCCTCAATTTCCGACCCGGCCACGCCACATTTCCGATGCAACGGCTAGCGATTTCATCGCTACAGGCTGTTTTCTCGGCATACTGCTTGCTCTTGGTCCAACGACTAAAACTTAGGTCTAATCGGTTTCATTGCCGTAGAATTGATTGGAGCGACGTAACGCCAAAAAGGCTCGTGGAAGGCCCAATTAGGAGCTAAAATCCAGCATCGAGGGACGGAAAGCTTAGCTCAGCCCTTTGTGTGGCAGCGCCACTTCATCGCGACTTGGGGGAAACGCTACGGGGTTGCCCTGAGCTTAGAGTGACCTTAAGTCGCGAGCGGAAAGCGGGGACAGCATGGTGCCCGAGATCTGCCGCATTCTGGTCTCCCAGACCGCCAAGTGCGGGGACTGAGCCGCCGCGGCCTTCCCTCGCCTTTAAGCTGCAGCACGAGTTCCTAAGGACTTCCCGGCCAAGCCCACGGCTGGAGGTATGCCTAGCGCGGGCGAAACCGGCCCTCCTGCTTGATGTGGCATCCCCCACAGGATGAAGTCGGTTTGATCTTCGCCGCCAAGGCTGTCCACGGAGGTTGGAAAAAAAACGATTGCGAGTGAATCGGACGGGATAAAACTTCCTGGCTTGCGGAACCCCACCAATGGATCAACGAATGTTTGGACACGTTGCTGAGCTCCTTTGGGACGTCTGGATACTGATCATCATCTTATTTGTTGCCATCGTGCTATTTTTACTTCTCCGGGAGATTGCCCGAATGCCTTATGCCCCCGGCAGACCCTCCCGAAGGCGCTCTCCGAAGCACGAGGGGGAGGAGCTTCCCCCCAAGGCTAGGCGACGAGCACTGCTTACCAAAGACCAAGCGGCTCGGCGGTCGTGGTTTGGGTTCGCAGCGAGAGGCTGCAGCCGGTCCGAGCCCATCCAGTTGCCGGAGTAGAAGAAAGCTCTCACCGGTGTGGACGCCCGTGGTCTCGCATCTGCCTGAGGCATCAGCTTGCGGAAAGGAATGCTAATCTTCCTCCTCACCCCCAGCCGGGAATTTGTGTGATCCTCACAGACCCAGCCATAGGGTACTACGCTGAAAGAGCTTAGCTACTGGGGAGGAAGTACCCCCATGGGCAAAGATAAAAGAAGCCTCGGATTACGAAGGCCATGTGGGAGCGTTTACAGATAAAGAGTCTTTTCGAAACGCGGCAAGGCCCAAGAGGTGGTAGGACCAGTGGAGCCTTTAAACACCCAAAAAATTTATCGGAACAGGAGCCGCACAATCAGCTCAATAAGCGTCACGCCCCAATATTTGGAAAACCATCCGCCCTTGTCCCAGGGGTGGAGCCCCCGAGGCGGTCGCCTAACCGGCCGTTTCCCAGGCTTTCGCTGCGCGGAAGAATCTCCCGGACAAGTAAACGGAGAAGGCGATTCTCCCGAGTCTCTGCTACTTAGCGTCTGAAGGACGTTGGCCAGTTCGTCGCAATCGAACCAGAGCCCATGGCTCCGACAGATGTCAACGATAACCGACGTGCCGGGGTAACGCCGGCGAAGCATCAATCGGCCACACGCTGGACAGGGGTAATATCGAATTTTTTCCACTCTGTGGGGGGTGGTACGGGGTGCCTGAGCGAAATCAAAAGGGAGCGATCCGCGGGTGCTCCCGTGGGCTCGAACCTCGGCCAGTAATCTTTCCAGATCAGTTTTGGGAATCCACAGACCGCCGCACTGGGGGCATTCCACTAGGGAGCGGCCGGCCCATTGACGCTGGTGCAACACACTTGGCACCGCACACTTCGGACATTTGAGCTCCAGCGGGTGGCTCATCACCGACTGGGGCAGAATTTGCACCCCGCAACTGTGGCAAAAGCGGGCCTGCCGGCTCACCCGCGTCAAGCAACGCGGGCAAATTGTATCGCGGTCTGTCTCAAAAAGTGTGAAAGCTGCGCCGCAAAAGCCACACTGCGCTTCATCTGATTCGCGCGGAGCACCACAGGCTGAACACCGGACAACTGCCGAGTCGTGTCCTTCCGGTTTTTTGATCACAAGCGATTCACCACAAAGGCAGTGAAATCGGTCCCCCGGCGGCTGGTCGGAGACATCAAACTGGCGTTGACACCGCGGGCACTCAGTTAAGATTCTCATTCACTTATTGCTCCCGAGTTCCAGCGCCTTTGGGAGAATTCGCGAAACTATCGCCTCTTCCCTCCCAAAGCTTCAACCAGCTTTGTTCACACCATCGATGCATGAACGTTTGCGTGCTCCGCCTCAAACACCGATGCTGGGAGAGTAATTTTCGAAGGCCTTTTCCACCGCGGCTTTCATTTTGGCAAGGCCTTCGCGGACCATTTCGGCAGCTGGCCGTTTCCAATAATCCTGGTTGAATAATTCAAGCGCCAATGACCCCCGAAAACCTGACTCCCACAATGTCCGCAACATCCGCGTCAGCGGGGCAACGCCATCGCCGGGGAAGATGCGGTGACTGTCGCGGATGGATTTACGATCCGGCTCGTGCGGATAATCATTTATGTGAAAGTTGGTCATGGTGGCCCCGTTGACCAATCGCAAAGCCTCGGGCGAAGAACCGCCTTTGTACATGTGGAAGACGTCCAAAAGAAGCTGCGCCTGGGGATGAGCGGCTTCGGCGGCCACGAAGAGCGCTTCGCTGACACGACGGAGGTTGGTGGAACCGCCCCAAATCTCTAGCTGGGGCACCACGCCAAAATTTTCGCCCAATTCCAATAGGTAACGGTAACGCTCGGCAATCCGATGGAGATCAAGTGGCGGCGCCTGATAAATCCCTGCAGGAGCCGCGGCTATGGCCGAGCCTCCAAGAGTGGCTACCCACTCCATATCGCGGCGAAATATTTCCAGAGCCGCTTCCCGCTGTACATCGCCATCTGCTGCCCACGCATTAAAATTGATAGCCCCCACCAGCTTCAGCCCGTGGTCGTCGAGGCATTTCCGCAGATCCTCCACCCGACCCCCGCCTTCCACGAATTGCTCGAGATCACGGATCCACAGTTCGATCCCCTCATAGCCGGCCTCTGCCGCAAGTTTTACTTGGGCCATCACGTCCAACTTATAGCCAAGGATCGAGCCAGTGTTAAGTGCCAGAAGAAATCGAGGCCGGGGCTCGGCGGCAAGTGCCACGGGGCTGTATTGCGGCCGAAGGTCCTCCCGCGGGCTTGCACCGCCTTCGTTGTCGGAGGCAGCTGCCATTGAAAGCGGAATCGCAGAGGCACCGCCCAACACAAAATCCCGTCGCGGCAAAGCCTGCAGGATTTCCACCCCTTCTTGCGTGTGAAGCCGGCCAACCTTCGAACCGATCGGGCCAAAACCTGAGGTCATCTAGCGACTCCTTTTCATCCGATAATTCCCGCCAGTTTCGTAACCTCTTAATTCCCGCAACCTTCGTGAACTCTTCGTTTCGTGAGCGCGGTGCTTCAAAGCGCGTCACCTTCTGCAACCGCAGGCCCACGAAATTTTGGTCCCATCCACATGGGGGATCGATACCCATTGCTTTAAGCCATGGGAAAATCCTTTCGGCCAAAGCCTGGGGCGTTCGACACGTCCTTTATCACCGCACAACCGATTGGTGACATCCAAGATGTTGATTGCCCGAACGGAGGTTAAATTGGTCCTTCCACCTACACTTAGCCGCTTCGGCCGACCGTTGGTATTTTTTTCAGGGCCTAACCGAATGACCAATCCGCCGATCCGTTAAAAAGCGTCCGCAAACGGACTTCGGAGCGGTCGGGGTTGCATATCGTCAAGTTTACCAAGCCAAACACTGGGCTTTTCGTAAGCTCCTCCCAGCCTGCGCTTTTTCCTGCATTTGCGCCGCCTTAATAGCAGGAGGGGCTCCCTGCCGCTTTGCGGGCATGGCTTGGGTCTTCCCAAAAAATCGGAATTTACAAACAAGGCGAATTGGTGGGACCACCCTCAGGGGTGAGCCGGCCACCACAGACCCATCACCGCGGGGAAGATGCTGGACCCATTGCTTCTCCGGCGCGGATGGGCAAGTAGCAATCAGCAGAAAGTCGACATTGCAGATTGCATCTATCACCCAAACGGGGAGACCGCATTTATGACACGAACGGGACTTACAAAAACAATCAACTGGCGGCTTTCCAGGACCGTTGCCCGAGGCACCAAGCGGGGCAAGAACCGGCCGGCTGAGGATTTCCGCACCGCCAATCTAGCGCCCTCAACCGGAACCCATTTTTCCCAAACCATGATCCCATTTTGCACTGCCCATTTTACCCAAACGTTTCTACTCGGTCTTCGGGGACATTACCGGCAAAGCGCTCCACAAGGTACGAGAAGCCAAAACGGGCAGTGCCTGAGTTGCACACCTCGGCTGAGATCCGGCCGGCAAAGAGGACGACGTTTCGCCGCGAAAGCGGAGGAACGCGAAAAAGACCGGTGCATATCGCCCGCAAAGAGACATCGCTGCGCGTCAAGACGAAGGCAGCTTCTCCGCCTGTTGACGAAGAAGGGACAACCGTTGGACAAGCTCCACTTCGCCAAAGCTAAGGCCAGTCTGGGCTGCTACCTCGTGGGAGGGCAATCCGGCAGATAAAAGTTCAGAAACGCGAAGGATACGGGAATAAGTCTCCGACGGGCATGCGGTAGCTGGCTGTTCCCCTTGGAAACCAGACCTGGGAGGCACCTCCGCTGTTGACAAAGCTCTTTCTTGCCCGCAAAAAGCCTCGCTGGCTGTGGACACTCGGGCTTCTCCTGCCCCCGCAGAGTTGTTCACCTCCGACCGGGGTACGCTCTTTTTAATGACTTCTGCTGGTTGAGTTTGATCCGCCGACCCGAGAAATTGCCCTGAAGACTCCGGCATCGGCTCCCATTCCGGCATCTCGGTCAAACCGGTGTCGACGCCTGCCCCATTGGATGGTGCTTCGCCGACCCGATTGGACGGGCACGTTGCGCATTTTGGACACAAGGGATGGGCCTGGGCCAAAGCGGCCTCCAGCTGCCGGATGGTCTGATCTGCGCGGACAACAAGCTCCACCACTAGAGCCATTTTCGTGTCCAGTTGGCCCTGGAGATCGCGCACCATCTCGTGCATTCGCAGTTCCCATCGCGCAAGATCTTCCGCGGAGAGGGTGGGACCTCTTGCAGGCCAGGCTTCCGGCTCTTCATCCCAGCGAGATCGTCTCCAGGTTTGAAGCCACTGCCGCTGGCTCTGCCACAGGATCAGACCAATTGTGATCAGAAGCGCGGTAGTCAACGCGAAGGTAGGACTCCCGACCTCGGCCAGAAAAGGCATGTTAGCACCTCCTGTGCATGGATCGATGGCAGAGGGCTGGCCTATACTTCTGCCCTTGGGCAAACTTGCTTGCCGGCTCCTGGAAAGCCACTGGCTCGGCACTTTGCCCAACTTCCCGGACGGAGCACGCCAAGCACATCCTGCGTGTTCGCTCCTCGTCGTACCCGCAGCACCTATGCCCGTCGCTTACTGTTTGATGTAGCTTTTCACCTTTCAGCTTAAGAGTTTTGAAACGTCCGAAGTGCCACTTCGTAAACGTCGCGAAGGGGTAAGCCGTGTTTTTCTGCAATAATGCGACAATCTTCATACTCAGGACTAAAGCGCTGCGAGCCGGCCGGTCCCACTGTAACTTTCCCTTTGATCGGTCCCCACGGACTGTCCAGTACATGAATGCGGCGCGACAAAACGGTCCGCTGCACAGGGTAGCGGCGTACTCCCAGTGTTGTCGTCTCCGCAAAGAGCACACTCTCCACGATGGGAATATTTTGTTCTTCGCACACGACAGAAATCATCACCCCAGGGCGATTCTTCTTCATAGAGATGGGCGTCAGATACACATCGAGGGCCCCGGCAGCAAGCAAGCGCCCAAAGCAATAGCCCACAATCTCGCCCGTGCAATCGTCCACATTAGCCTCGATGATCCACACCCGCTCGCTAGGGGCACATTCGGAGCGAGCCAGGTCCTTCTCCGCGGGGGACCTTACCTGACCTACGAAAAGACGCAAGATATTGGGGCGGTGGGGGAGATCGCGGCTTCCGGCGCCGCATCCGATCCTTTCTAATTCCATGGCAGGCAGGGGTCCACAACGGCCAACCAGTGTGCGAAGAATGGCCGCACCGGTTGGTGTCGTCAATTCAAAACGTATATCGCTGCCCTCCAAGGGAAAACCCTGGAGCAAATGGGCGGTGGCCGGCGCCGGCACCGAGACTTGTCCATGCGCTATCCGCACGGTCCCGCCCCCAGTGGCAACCGCCGAGCTCACGGCTTGCTCCGCCCCGAGGAGATCCCACCCGACAGCCGTTCCCACTATATCCACAATCGAATCCACAGCCCCTACCTCATGAAAGTGAACCTGATCGGGTGTTGCACCGTGCACGAAGGCCTCGGCTTCCGCAAGGTTCCGGAAGATGGCCTTGGCCAACTCTTTTTGGCGGGGCGTAAGGTCCGAAGCGTCAATTAGCTGGACGATGTCCCGCAGGTGCCTGTGACAATGCTCTTCGGGGGCATGGATTACCACTTGGCTTGCCCGAAATCCCGCGCGACGGACCTGGCGGACTTCTGCCGTCCAACCGCTCAGTGCCAGAGTGCGCAGCCGACGCTCAATCTCATCCCAAGCCACTCCCGCGTCAACAAGGGCCCCAAGCACCATGTCCCCACTGATGCCGCTGTGGCAGTCAAAGTAGGCAATCCTCAAGGCCGACCTCCTTCCTTCACCGGATGGCGCTCCCGAAGGTGCCCTCGAGCCCGGCTTTAGAACCTCGCCCCAGTACGCGTTACTCCCTCAAAACATGGTCCGCACCATAACCTCTGCTGAGGGAGTCACAGTCGCGACTAGCTCCTCCGAATGGTGCCTTGCGGACGCTTGGGCCACCAACTTTGGACCGCAGCCTGCCGGAGGAGACCTACGTCCAACCTTGAATTCGTTACCTGGGGCTTAAGGCATGCTTTTGGCTCGGCAGGCACTTTGGAATCGCTCTCCGAATCTCAAGATCCAAAAAATTAACTTAGGGAATCATAAATCCCGGCTTTGCAATTACCGTGCGAGTTGTCGCATTCGGATGCATTCAACAGCAACCGGCGACTGGGCCGCTCCAATTACTTTGGATTGATTTCTTCACTTAGCTTGGAAATATGATAAACAATCTCCGTCGGGCACTTTACTCTCTAAACTGTTCCCCGTTGGATCCTAGTAAAGCCAGGGCGGAAAATTCCACCGCCGACCTTCCGTAATGCGGCGGAGAGTTACGTGTTCGGCTCCTCCCGAGCCAGGCCAAGCACCGTCACGTCCTGCAAGCCCGCTGGTGGGGACAGGTCGACTTGACGGCCGACGCGGATTCTACCGGCCTTTTGCGCAGGGGGCAAACCCAACCGCCGAGGCCTGCCTTTTTGAGAGTGCTAACATTTCAGACACACGCTTGATGCGGGGCTGACGAGGGCCGGTGAGGTCAGTGGGAAATTCGGCGAAGCTCCAGGTCAGATGCGTCGCGAGACTTTGCTCGTGCGGTAGCTCAAAAGGTGGGATCGACTACCCACCTGCCGAGCTCTCCCAATGAGGAAAGCAAATACTGGATTTACTTTGTGACCAGGGTCGGTTTATTTTGTGGCCAAGGTCCTCAGCTCGACAGGTGTAAAATCACTCCACAATTCGCGCGTCCTGGCTTTCAAAAGTGTTCTGAAAGATCCCTTTTGAACAAAATCTTACCGGAATAAGACTTACGGCATTCCCTCACACTTTGAGGTCGCTTATAATAATGTGGTAGGCTGCACCCCTGAGCGATATTTCTTGTAATTTTGCGGGCAAAGGCACGGTCATCGTTTCGAGCTTTTCGCACGGCCGAGTGGCCCTTCGCCGGGGGGAGAATAACGTCATGAAATCTGGTCTCGAGCGATACATGGTGGCGGCGGCCGCCGAACGTCAAATGCGGCGGCAACTTTTCGTAAAGTCGTTGGAACAACATTCCGAGGCCCGTGCAGAACCAACTGCGGAGGCAACCAAGTACCAGCACTTCATTGCCATCTCTCGGGAGGCAGGCAGCGGCGGAACTGACGTAGCTTTTCGCGTAGGCGAACAGCTCGGTTGGCGGGTTTTCGACCGCAATGTACTGGATACCATTTCCGAGCGAAACCGGGCTCCACGCGACATGTTGGAAATAGTGGACGATGGTCACCCCGGATGGTTCTTTGAAGCCTTTGGGTGTTGGTTCAATCGTCGGTTAGTGGTTCAGTCGCGCTATCTAATCTATTTAAAGGCAATCCTCCGCGAAACTTTACGGGCGGAAAATATCGTCGTGGTAGGGCGCGGGGCCCAGTTTCTCCTGCCGCGGGAGAATGGTCTTGCGGTTCGGATCATCGCTTCGGAGGCCTATCGAATCGATCAGATGCGCAAGCGCCATGGTTTAGGATACGAACAATCCCGAGCCATGATCCGCCGGCTGGACGACGAGCGGCGCCGGTTTGTCAAACAAGCATTTAACCGCGATAGTCAGGACCCTTACCTGTACGATCTTGTCATTAACATCGAGCGGACAGGCGTGGACGGTGCCACGGACTTGATCGTGGCCGCGGCAAAGCGATTGCTTCTCGAGAAACGCTAGAGGGCTCCTCCGTCGTCACGCGATCGCCCGCCGCCAGGGAGTAGCAAACCTACGGGTTTGCGCTCCTGGTAGCACCGGAAAGAAGCGGTTCCCGATCTTGCCGACTCGCTTCTAGTTCCTTTCACGTCACCTCCACCTAGGGAAGACATGTGCCCATACCTAGGGGAGCCAACCCCCTAGGGGGCAGCTTGAGCCGGCGCGCCTTTTCGGGAGGGAGACCCTACAACTTGTAAAAGTCTACTAAAATGATCACAAACATCAATGATCTATATGCCGAGGACGCGCGTTGGCTTTTCTCCGCGAATGGAGGCCTTGGTGAACGACGGCGAAAACGGTAGAAATATAAGAATGCGCCCCCGCAAAGTGCTGAAAGCTGCGTACAAGCATCCATTCAGGGCCCCGCCGTGGGACCGAAAGGGAATTTCGTCCATTAAAGTTACCCCGCGGGCGAAGCTCCAACCTAGGGAAATGTCGCCGGGGCTGCCATCCCCGAGCCGATGTTTTGCGGTGGATCCTCTGCCGGGCCAAGGATAAGAGGTAAGAAGGGGGCGGCGAAGCTTGTACGCCAAGCCTCGGCACGAACTTTGTATTCGACCAGCGTCTCAATAAAAAGGAGGTTCACACAGGTGCCCATTGTTCAGGCCAAAGAGTTAATCGAAGCGGGAGTCCACTTCGGCCACCAGGCCAGCAGATGGAATCCGAAGATGCGGCCGTTCATCTATGGCCGCCACAATAACATCCACATTATCGATATTCGGGAAACGCTGAGGGGTTTGCTTCGCGCCCGGCGCTATCTTCAGCAGGTTGCCGCTAAAGGCAGTCTTATCCTTTTTGTTGGAACCAAGCCTCAAGCGGCGGAAGCAATCCAACGGGAAGCCACTCGCTGTGGTATGCCGTATGTCAACGAGCGCTGGCTGGGGGGAACACTGACCAACTACCGCACCATTGTGGGGCGGCTAGGCCGACTGGAAGAATTGGAACAGTTACGAAATAGCGAGGCCATGAAGAGTTACTCCAAGAAGATGCAGTCGGCCATCAATCGCGAATATCGCAAAATGTTCCGGAACCTCAACGGCATCCGCACGATGAACCGCCTGCCGGAATGCCTCATCATTGTGGATCCCCGAAAGGAGCGTAACGCCGTCCGAGAAGCCCGAAAGATGGGCATCACCACCGTGGCCCTCATCGACACTGATTGCAACCCGGAGGAGGTCGATCTGCCGATCCCTGGTAATGACGACAGCATTCGGTCGATCGAGCTTATCCTTCGGCTTCTTGCGGATGCAATTCTCGAAGGAAAAGGGCAGGCGGCGGTTGTAGCCCAACTCACAGCGAAGGAAGCAGCTCAGCCGGCGGAAGCTTCAGGTACTTCAGCCAGAATGCCGGAAGTGGCCACCCAAGGAGCCCCGTCGCAGTAATCTTTCCAGCTGGGTGATGCCCGTTTAACGTCCCGTACTGAGGGAAAAGTTCGGTTCATTTTCGGGATATGAAGCTTGCGGCAGTCGCTCGCATGCGGTGCTCGGAGCTCCCTGTGAAGAAGCTTGAACGTGGTGCCCACTGCAAAGCGAAAGAATGGAGGCAAAGCCGGGACTAAACAGATGCTGCCTAGGGCGGGATAGCGGGAGCGATAACCAAAAACCGCGGGCATCGCCGAGACGCGCACAAAGGGCATTTTCACAGCCTGGAAAAACCGCGGTTGAGCGAGGCTGTAGCACGTGGCGATAGATCGCCAGGTGTTTGTCAGGCGAGCTTGCCAGGGGACTGTGCCGGTGATTCCGGCCAGGAATTTATCCTGGCCCAGTTCCCCAATGGCTACGGGCCTGTACCCAGGAGGAAGGTGGACGTTTGCACAGATCAAAATCCGAATAAGACATGTAAGCCTAGCGTCGCGATAACTTTTACGTTTACACGGACTGGTGCTTTGGGAGAGTGAGACGATGCCGGAAATTACCGCCGCAATGGTCAAGGCCCTCCGCGATCGAACGGGCCTTCCCATGATGGAGTGTAAGCAGGCGTTGATGGAGACAGGGGGCGATCCCGAGGCGGCCATTGAGTGGCTTCGTAAAGCAGGCCGGAAATTGATGGCCGGCCGACGGGATCGCGAAACCTCTGCCGGGAGGATCGTGGTGTACGTCGATCCAACTACCCGCGTGGGGGCCATGCTCGAACTTTTCTGTGAAACCGCCCCTGTGGCTAACAACGAGCAGTTTATCGCCTTGGCAACGGATTTGGTGCAGCAGTTGGCCTGTGGCCCCGGAGCCGATTCGCCTCAAAGCCTACTGGCCCAACCTTCACCGAGCGATGCGACGCGAAAGCTTGAGGAAATATTCGAAGAAGTCAACAACCGCATCCGCGAAGTTTTTCGCATCGGCCGAATGCTCCGCTGGGAAGGTGTGGTGGCCGGTTACGCCCATCACGACGGAACCGTGGGAGTTCTGCTCGCGGCCGAAGGTGGTGATCCGCTGATAGCCAAGGATATTTGCATGCACATTGCCGCCATGCGGCCACAGGTAGTATCACGCGAGGATCTTGATCCGCAAGTGGTTGAAAAAGAACGGGAGGTATTCACCGAGCAAACTCGGGCTGAGGGCCGGCCAGAGCATATCATTCCGAAGATCGTGGAAAATCGGCTTCGCAGCTTTTTCGCTGAGGTATGCCTCTTGGAGCAACCGTTTGTAAAGGGGAGCTCCGACAAAGAAACCGTGGGCGAGGTGGCAAAAAAAGCAGGTCTAAAGATTCGCAACTTCGTTCGCTGGGTTCTAGGCAAAGAGTGAATTCGGCCTCTCCCTGCGTGCAGAAACAAAGGGAGCCAAGACAGACGCCGATCGCCTCGGTTTCGCCACGCGCTTAGAAAAAAGACAGTGGCCCGACATTCGTCCGTCCGCAAAACCTCGGCTTCTGTAGGCGCACAGAAAAGAGGAGGCGTGGGATAAACGGAGAAGGTCAGCGGGGGGTGATCGCGAAGGCGTTCCCAGTTTAGGAACTTTATCAAGGGTTGATTCATCCATGGAGCAGCGAGATGAGGACGGAAGAGCAGTCGTGGGCCAAGCGTCGGGTGGTGTTGAAGATCTCGGGGGATGGTTTCACCCAGCCCGGGGAACGGGGGATTGTGATGAATGCCATCATTCAGCTGGCGGAGCAAATTGCCCGCGCTTCCCAAAACACCCAAATTGCCATAGTGATTGGTGGGGGAAATATTCTGCGGGGAACGCAGTTCACTGCCGCCAGCCGTGGTATCCGCGAAGCCACCGCTCACTACATGGGAATGCTGGCTACGGTGATCAACGGCTTAGCACTCCAGGATGCCCTGGAGGGCCTTGGGTGTGAAACGCGGCTGATGACGGCCATCCGCATGGAAGGCGTGGCGGAGCCTTACATCCGCCGCCGCGCCTGGCGGCACCTCGAAAAGGGCCGAATTGTGCTTTTGGGAGCTGGCACTGGCCGGCCTTTTGTCACCACCGATACGGCCGCTGCCCAATGGGCGCTGGAGCTGGAGGCCCAGGTTGTCCTCAAAGCCACCCGGGTGGATGGGGTCTTCAGTGATGATCCCGAGCGCAACCCCCATGCTGTCCTCTTCAGCTTTCTTACTTATGAGGACTATCTGAGCAAAAACCTGGGGGTTTTAGATCGCGAAGCCGTCACAAAGTGCATGCAGTATGGGATGCCCATCCGGGTATTTAACTTTCGCCGGGAAGGCAATTTGGAGCGAGCCCTGGCCGGGGAGAAAATCGGCACGCTCATTGCTGGATCCCCGCCGCTAGCCTAACGGCACATCTCAGTAGTCAGCAAATTGGCCGCGATGGTGAGGCAGAGAACTAACGGCGATAACCAGTGGAGTTGACCTCTCCCGCTGGGCCTTATCTCGCTCGGGCACTTTCTCCACCAGGAAAGGATTGGGGAGATGAAAAACGATCGACGACAAAGTGAAGAATCAAAATCCGTTCCCTCGGCGGAGGAAATCCTGCTTGATGTGGAAGACCGAATGGAAAAGGCGATCCAGGTTCTTAAAGAGAACCTCGCGGGCATTCGCACCGGGCGGGCGTCGACCGGACTTGTGGACAGCCTCAAAGTGGAGGCCTACGGCTCCCTTTGTCCCCTCAAACAACTTGCCTCCGTAAGTACGCCCGAGCCGAATCAGATCGTCATACGCCCCTTCGACCCCAATACCCTTAAAGCCATCGAGAAAGCTATCCAGTCAAGCGATCTTGGTCTGAACCCACAGAACGACGGGCGAATCATCCGCCTCATAATCCCCCCCTTATCTATGGAGCTCCGCAAAAAGTTGGTGGCTCGCGTCAAGGAGCTTTGCGAAGAGGCAAAGGTGGCCATCCGCAATGTCCGACGCGACGGCAACAAAATGGCTGACCAGGCCGAAAAAGCAAAGGTCCTTTCCGAAGACGAAGTCAAGAACCTTCGCGAACAAATTCAGGAACTTACCAAAAAGTATGAGGAGCAAGCCAACGATTTAGCAAAGGCTCGGGAGAAAGACATTCTGGAGAGTTGACCAAGGAATCAGAGAACCTTGGGACGGACGAGGCCGGTCGCACCACTGCCGGGATTCGCCCGTTCTGATATCTGAACGCAATTGTTTGCCCGGGGGAACCACGTGTCAGTCGGAAAAACTTCTTCACACGGGATGCGTCCTCCAAATGTGGGGGCCGCACTAGCCGCTTAAAGATGGTGCTGAAGAGTAAAGGGACTTGTGCCATACCTGCAGTTTGATGCCAAGTGCTTTCTGCCAGGTGTCAACCTCGCGACGGCTTTTCTTTTGCCTCTGATAAATATGGGCTTTTTCGCGAAAAATTGTTTGGGCTATAGCGCATGTCAGCAGGCTTCCTAAAAAATCTTATCCCGATGAAGATTTTTGTCGGTGTCAGCGGTAACATTTCAGAAAGAGCGATCGGTGGAAAGGGAAATCGCGGCCGGTAACTTGGACGGCCAGGGCCTGGGCTCCTGAGGGGAGAGGAGGACTTGTTGACATCCTGATGAGCCAGACCGGAAGACCGTTTGGGCTCCGAAGTGCGGGAGGAGTGCTTCCGGGTAGTTGGGACGAACTTTTTTGCGACGGGAGCCTGAGCTCCGGGGGTAGAGGACTGAGAAAATCTGGGAAAGGCCGGTGCCACAAAAGACATGCAATCGTCGCTCACCGATCTCCAAAAACCGCCGAAGCAAGTTTTTGCATGGGAGTGCGACCTTTCCCACCGGCAGGGCACGGGTCCCAGAATTTCTAGCCCGAAGTGTTTTCTGGCCTTACACTCCCCGAAGCCAAGGACTTGGCCGAATTTCACTCCCGAGCCACTTCCGGTCGGGCGTGCGTATCTCTGGGATCATCCCGAGCTGGCCGGCAGGTAACAAGTGGAAAGATCTCCCCTCCTTAAAGCAACTTGAGCGGAGTAGGACGACCAATTTCCATGAAGACGCACCACGTGTGGATCAATAATCACAAGGTAGTAGTGCCTGAGGGCAGCACAATTCTTTGCGCTGCCAAGGAGGCCGGTATTCGAATTCCGACCCTGTGCTATGTCGAGGGGCTTCATCCGATTGGGGCCTGCCGAGTGTGTGTCGTGGAAGTGGAGGGGTCGCGAAATCTGGTCACGGCCTGTTCCACGCAAGTGGCCGAGGGAATGCGGATCCACACCAACTCCGGCCGGGTACGTCGCGCGCGGGCAGCCGTGGTGGAACTATTGTTGTCCGAGCATAACGGCGAATGTCAAACCTGCGAGCGTAACGGTCAGTGCGAGCTTCAGTCGTTGGCTGCCGAGCTTGGGATCCGACAAATCCGCTTTCCAGGACAGCAGGCGAAGCGGCGGCTCGATTTTTCCACTGCAGCTATCGTCCGCGATAGTGGCAAGTGTATCAAGTGCAGGCGATGTGTGAGCGTCTGCCAGGAAATGCAACACGTTGGCGCGCTATCCCCGCAGTTTCGGGGGTTCGACACGGTGATTGGGCCGGCATTCGGTAAGGAACTGGCTTCGGTGAGCTGTGTGCAGTGTGGCCAGTGTACGGCCATTTGTCCCGTGGGGGCGATAACCGAACGCGACCATGTGGAGCAAGTGTGGGCCGCCCTGGATACTCCCGAAAATACCGTGGTCGTGCAGACAGCCCCAGCTATCCGTGCTGCTCTGGGGGAATGCTTCGGCTATCCACCGGGGACGTTGGTCACCGGTAAAATGGTGGCGGCCTTGCGGCGGCTCGGATTTGACGCTGTTTTCGATACCACCTTCGGGGCCGATCTCACCATCATCGAGGAAGCTCACGAGCTTCTCTCCCGCTTGCGCGGGGCTTTTTTCGATAACCTATCGGATCAATTGCCCATGTTTACGAGCTGCTCCCCCGCGTGGGTGAATTTCGTGGAGTACTTTCACCCGGAGCTCCTTCCGCGATTATCCACCTGTAAATCCCCGCAGCAGATGATGGGGGCCGTGATCAAGACCTATTACGCCCGCAAACTGGGAAAACGGCCGGAGGATGTGTTCGTCGTTTCGGTGATGCCGTGTACGGCTAAAAAGTTTGAGGCTACCCGTCCGGAGATGAATGCCAGCGGTGTCCGGGATGTGGATGCAGTGCTGACGACCCGGGAGTTGGCGCGGATGATTCGTGCAGCGGGTATTGATTTCACCGCCTTACCGGAGGAACAGATGGATCCGCCTCTGGGCCTGTCGACCGGGGCAGGGGTGATCTTCGGCCACACCGGTGGTGTGATGGAAGCCGCCCTCCGTACCGCCTATGAGCTACTTACCGGCCGAGAACTCCCCATGCCAGAGCAGCACCTCCCCCAGTTGGCTCATCTGCATGGGATTAAAGAAGCGGAAATTCTCCTGACCGACTTGCGGCCCGAATGGCGATTTTTGGAAGGAATGACCCTCCGGGTGGCGGTGGCTCACAGTTTGGGAAACGCCGAATCCCTCATTCGTTCCATACTCTCCGGGGAGCGAAAATATCACTTTGTGGAGGTCATGGCTTGTCCGGGGGGGTGTATCGGCGGTGGCGGACAGCCCCGATTCACCGATAACCGTATTCGTGCGGCGCGAATTGCCGCTCTCCAGGCCGAAGACAAAAGCAAACCCCTGCGTAAGTCGCATCTTAATCCCCAAGTCCAACAGCTTTACGCCGAGTTTCTGGGGGAACCTCTGGGTGTACTATCGCACAGATTGCTTCATACCCATTACTTTCAGAGGGAGCGAGTATAAACCCGTACCGACCTATGCTAGCGGGTCTTTGATGGCAGTTATCGGCGGCAGGCCCTGCTGGGAATTAAGCACAAATTCCCAGAAGAGATCCGGGAAGCAGTGTTGCGGAAAACCGGGAGACGGGGGGCCGGCAACGGTGCTGAGCCTACCGCGACCGCCAGTTAACACCCCAACCAAGAAGCCGTAAGTTGATAAGATTTTGAGGCATGCTGGCTCAGGGTGCGCTCCGAGAGCTTGCAGCCGGTTTTCTGCAGCGTGCACAATTTGAGGCCCTTGCCAGGCAAATGTGCCAGCTCAAAGCGTTGAAGGAACTTTCTGTGCTGCGTCTATTTTCTTTTTCTTCAAACCGGGCCGAACTAAAAGAGCGCAAACGCCGTGCCCGAATTTTTGCCGAAGTCGTGGGCTGGGGGAACGTCCTTTGGCATCCAGCCGAACTGATCGTTTACGAGTGCGATGGGTATACCGTGGAAAAGTGCCCGCCGGAGCTTGTGGTCTTTCCCACCTCCACGGAGCAAGTCGTGGGAATAGTGCAGGCGGCCAACCGCCTGGGCTTAAAGCTCTTACCCCGCGGTGCGGGCACGGGCTTGGCTGGGGGAGCCACTCCGCGGCAAGGCGAGGTGATTGTTTCCCTAACACGTATGAACCGTATCCATGCCATTGATTTGCGCAATCAGTTGGCGGAAGTGGAACCAGGCGTACTCAACACCCAGCTAGCTTGCGCGCTTGAGGGTACCGGCTATCACTTTGCACCCGATCCGTCAAGTCAAACGGCTTCAACGCTCGGCGGTAATGCGGCCACCAATGCTGGCGGACCACATACCCTCAAGTACGGGGTCACGGTCAATCACGTGCGTGGGCTGGAAATGGTGACGGGCGATGGTGCCGTCCTGCGGGTGGGTCCGGTGCACACCCCAGGCGAGCTCGACCTTGTGGGAGTGGCCGTGGGGAGCGAAGGCACGCTAGGCATTATCACCCGTTTATGGCTCAAGTTGACGCCAAATCCCCGCACCTTCCGGACGTTTCGCGCCGTGTTTGATACGCCCGAGGCAGCCTGCGAGTCGATTAGTGACATTATCGCTGCTGGGATCCTTCCGGCCGCGATGGAACTTATGGATCGGGGAATTCTTCACGCCGTGGAGGAAGCTTTTCATTTTGGTTTCCCCCCGGATGCCGGCGCCGTGGTCGTGATCGAACTGGACGGCTTTGCTGGGGCTGTAGCTCGGGAAGCAGAAATTGTGCTCCAACTTTGCCAGAAGTGGGGGGCCCGCGAAATCCTTGAGGCACGGTCCGACCACGAGCGTCAACAGCTATGGAAGTGTCGAAAGCTGGCGGTGGCAGCTGTGGGAAGGCTTAGCCCCACTTACTGCATTCAGGACGGAGTGGTCCCCCGCACATGCTTGCCCCAGATTATCCGAGACATCCAGGAAATGGCCGAAAGGCACGGAGTTCGGGTTGTCAACGTGGCCCACGCGGGGGACGGCAATATCCACCCCATCTTTTTATTCGATGAGCGAAATACCGGAGAAGTCCAGCAAGTGCTAGCCGCCGGCAGGGAAATCCTCGAGCGATGTATCGCTCTGGGCGGAAGTATAACGGCCGAGCACGGCGTGGGCCTCGAAAAACTGCATTTGATGGAGGCTCAATTCACTCCCACCGACCTCCAGGTCATGCGCCGCGTCCGCCAAGCCTTTGATCCGGCAGGAATTTTCGCCCCGGGGAAGGTGGTGCCGGAGGGAAACTGACTTCCACCCGTTAGCCACTTAGCCGCTGGAGGCACGCCGGTCGTTGATTGCACGATTATTGCAAGCACCGCGTCCAAATAAAACACGTTCAAGCTCGACCCGAAATGTTCAGTCGGGCTAAGGCTTTCAACGCAGTAACCTACCCTGTTTCTAACTAATAAACCAGCTCGTTCGGATGTTTTCTGCTTACCGTCGACAACTCCCGCGGAAGCACGGCCGCGGAGAATGTGAAACGCCAAAAGTCCGGTTCCCGGAAGGGTCCATGGCGGACGGGTTGGTTTCACGGGCTCCGTCGGTGTTAAGGCACTTATTTCCGCGGATAGCTCGAAAAGGCGACTCAGGACCATGCCCAGCGAGCATCTAAATGAATTTGTGGCGATCGAAGAAATCGTTGCGATTCACCGGCAGGAGGAAGTGGCGGAGGTTGTGCAGCAAGCTGTTTGGCACGGTCGCGCTGTTTACCCGATTGGCGGCGGCAGTCACCTGGCCTTGGGGGCCCGAGGTAGCCGACCGGGAGTGGCACTTCGGATCGCTCCCCTAAATCGGCTTGTTGACTACCCGCACCGCGATCTTACCGTGACTATCGAAGCGGGCATGACGCTGTCCCACTTGCAAGAAATCCTTTCACGGGAAAATCAGTGGCTGCCGGTGAGTGCCCCCAATCCGGATCAGGCTACCATAGGAGGGATTGTGTCTACAGCGTGGCCGGGGCCCCGCGAAGCCCGGTATGGGACCATTGCGGACTTTCTGCTGGGCTGCCGCGCTGTGGACGGATTGGGTCGAATGTTCACCTGTGGGGCCAAGGTGGTAAAGAATGCCGCCGGCTATAACCTGCCGCGACTTTTGGCCGGCGCTTTTGGAGGTTTGGCCGTAATAACAGAAGTGACGCTGATGGTTCGGCCTCGACCAGAACAATCAGCCATGCTCGTCGCTCCCATCACTTCTTGGGAAAAAGCCGAGGAAGCGCTCGCCGCGCTTGGTCCCCGTTGCAGCGAAGTCGCCGCGGCAGAAATCCTCCTCGGGCCCTATTGGGCTAAGGGGCTGGCCAGTTTCCCCCAGCTTGCTTCGGATAGCACAGCCCAGTGGCTGGCAATTGCCCTCGAAGGTTCCTCCCACCAAGTAAGTGCGCTTGGCAGTGAAATTTGCGAGGTCCTGCGCAGGGAGGCCCTCTCGGAGGTGTGCACCATCGCCCCCGATGAGATTCCGGAGATGTGGCGGAGGTTGGAGGCTTTCGCCGGTGACCGTTTCTTGGCCGGAGCGGATGAAAAGACGGACGGCAATCGAGGATATGTACTAATTCAAGGCCATGTGCTTCCTGGAGAACTGATTGGGGTCGTGGGGGGGCTTGCAAAGTTCCCTCAGGTGGTTGCCGCCCAGGCCCACGCGGCCCGGGGGATCATTCGCGCCTGGGTAGAGTGCCCCTGTGACACTTGGTGGTCCACAGTGAGCGAAATTCGTCGCCAGTTCCATCGGCTGGGACGAACAGCGATTATCGCCTGCCGCCCCGCCTCGTGGGATATTCCAGTAAACTTTCTGTGGGATGTGGATTTGAAGGAGACGGCCGCAACCCCTGGTCTTCGGGAACGCTATCAAATTATGCGGCGACTCAGAAACCTGTTCGACCCGCATGGGATCCTCAACCCGGGTCGACTTCCGTGGACTTAGCCGGCCAGTCACCCCGCCGAAGGGTCGCCGGCTTTGCCCGGGAGCTTAACTTAAAAGCCGGTGTTTCGCAGGGATAAGGGTCGAACAAATGTTAAGTCTTGCAGAACCGGCAGGTTTGGTGCGAAAGGGTCAGTTTCGGCCGGCCGTCAAGCAAGTGGCGTGACCGGGAGCTTTCCAGCTTTTGGGTATGTGCCGTTTGTGCGTCAACGCGAGCGAGCTAAACGATTCTGCCAAGGAGGCATCATCACCGTGCGGCAACGTGGCAGAGCCCTTGCAACCGACGATAATGTTCTTTCCCTTTTGCAGAGACACGGACCATCCGCAGAACTTTTCTCCCGCTGCGTGCATTGCGGATTATGCACCTCCGCTTGTCCGACGTACACAGAACTTTTCGATGAAAATGATAGCCCGCGTGGCCGAATTTACCTCATGCGGCATGTGCAGGAAGGCCGACTTCCTTGGGGCCCGCAGCTGGCTAAACACCTAGATTTGTGTCTGGATTGCCGGGCGTGCGAGACGGCATGTCCATCGGGTGTCCCTTACGGCCGGATTGTGGAGCCGTTCCGCACGGCCGTCCACGAGGCCTTTCCGCCCCAATGGGGGAAGGACCGCTGGCTTGGCTGGCTCTTTCTGGCGGTGTTCCCTTACCGGCGGCGGCTCCGATGGCTTCTTGAGCCGGTGTGGCTGGCCCAACGGGTAGGCCTGTTCCAACTGGCTCAAAAGCTCGGCTTTTTCCGCCTTTTGCCGGGACCGCTCCGAGAGATGACGTCGCTCCTGCCGCCGCCCCCTCGGGACGAGGGCCCACTGCCGGAACATGTTCCTGCCCTTGGCACGCGTCGCGCGCGGGTAGGGCTCTTTGTGGGCTGTGTGGCCGACGCACTTTTCCGGCATGTCCATTGGGCCACTGTGCGCGTCCTCCAGCAAAACGGATGCGACGTACTGATCCCCCGCCATCAGACTTGCTGTGGGGCCATCCATTTCCATTTGGGAGATAGTTTGGGGGCGCGCCATCTGGCCGATCGGAACATCGCCGCTTTTCCCATCGAGCAACTCGACGCAATCGTGGTCAATCACGCAGGTTGCGGCGCCATGCTTAAAGAATATCCTCACCACTGGGCCGATGAATTTCATGCCAGCCGTGCCACATGGAGCGCCAAAGTTCGGGACGTCAACGAATTTCTCGACCAGCTCGGCCTTATTCCTCCCCCAAGTCCGCTCCCGGTCACGGCAGTCTATCACGATGCGTGCCATCTGGCTCACGCCCAAAAAATTGTTGAAGCACCTCGCAGGCTTCTTCGGCAGATTCCCCAACTTCGGCTTGTGGATTTACCCGAATCGCTCATTTGCTGCGGCTCTGCGGGAACGTACAACCTTCTTCAGCCACAGATGGCAAAGAAGTTAGCCCAGCGAAAACTGGAAAATATCCGAGCGACCGGCGCCCGCGTTGTGGTGGTCTCTAATGCGGGATGCTTGCTTCAGATTATGCGGGAAATTCGCCTAGCGCACCTGCCGATTCTGGCGCTGCATCCCATGGAGCTTCTTGATCTGTCCTATCGCCGCCAGAGGCCCGATTTTATCGAGCATTAACTGGTTTTCGATTTGGGCGCTATCCCCAGAGCAATCCCCGCCCCAAAAAAAGCCTATGCCCCCTGCAAAGTCGGCCCGGCCTGCAATCTGTCCAGGCCGGGCAACAAGCGCTTGCCAAATTTCGGGTCCAAAGCTCTTCGCTTCGACGGAGCCGGAAAGCCCACGCCAATTCACAGTAACGCCATGGGGTAAGAATAGGACGCCGCGGGACAAGGGTTATTGCGAGACATCAAGCGCTAATTCCAATACCTCTTCCAATACCTCGCCCTCAGACCGCAAAGTCTTGGGAGAAGACTCAGGATGTTGGGAACCCACTTCCCGAGGGGAATCGCTTGTGGTTGAGGGGGTAGGCGAAACGTTTTTTCGTCGCCCGACCGTTTCCAGGGTGGCTGCCACGCGAGCTTCCAATTCGTAAAGACCTTCCAGCAACTCCACGTACCGAGACTCGATCTGGGAGAGAACGTCCAGTTGTCGGGCCGCACTTATCATAGGCGACTTTTTTCGGCAAGTTGGTGGCGTAAGATCTTTATCGGGAAGTTTCGACCGCCTCTTTTTGCCCGGCGAATTTGTCTTCCCCGGCTTCTGTACCGAATTCATCGTCGCGCACGAACCTCCAAGTGAGGGCGAAAGATTGATCCGAAGGATTTGCTTTAATCGGGAAAGACTTTCTATCTTACCCAGGCTACCCACTCGAGCACAGACCAAAGCACCCCGAAAACCATTGACTGCTTCTCGACCTCACTACCGCGATCGAGGCCGTTGTCCCATCTCAGACCGCTCCCCTCTGACCTGCGCTATTGTACCCGAGAAAACCGTAAAATTGTCCCGCTCCCGGGGTGACTCTGTCGTTGTCGATCCCTAGAGTTACCGCTGACCCCTGAAATCCCAAAAGGCGGGTCGAAACTCAAACTGGGGGTGGGGAACAGTCTTGTCACTTTGGCCGTTTTTTCGGGTCGGGCTTGCGTGCCCCTTTGATCCAGCCGGCCGGAACAACCGGGGTTGCCACTTCTGGGGAGGGGTTCATCCGTTAAAGTTTATACTGATTCGCCCCGTGTCCGGCTATCTCACGAAAAACGGGTCCGTCGCATCTTGGAGGGCCTTTTGCATGCTTGCCACTCAGCCTTCTCAGGAAGGAGTCAATCCGGTTAGGTTCGAGGCAGGCCACGAGGCGATCCACTCATCTTGCCTGAGATAGAGTACTTCTACACCCCCAAAATGACGGTGGTTACCCGAAGGCAAGGTGTTCAAGCCATCTCCACCGAAGGTGGCGACAGGAACGCACAGTCTGCGGCATTTTGAGATGGGAATAATACCCGCCGATAAGAGGGTACCCGAAGGCTCGCGGGACTTCTCCGCCCTTGGTCAAGGTAGCAAGCCGCTTGCGACGACAGGCTCGATGACTTCAAATTAGCGACAGAAAAACTGGCCCAATTTGGCGCCAGGTTACTGGATGTCTTGGTCACACGTAAGGGGGGCATAGATACCACCAGGGATCGAGCCTGGAATCCGAAAAAACCGAGAAGGAACCGCACCAACGCGCCTCCTACGGTAACCGTCCGCACTTCCTTTTACCAGGGCCAATTATCGCGATTTTCCAATCCACGGTGGCAAACTGGAGTTTCCTTTGCCGAGAGCAGATCTCCGGGAGCACGGACCGAATTTTTGATCGGGTGGTTTTCTGTTGCATGACGAAAAGCCGTCGCAGATAATTTTCGTTGGAGAGAAGTGTGGGCAAGGTATCCCCGTGGCCTCGGAACGCCTTGGTGAGCCAGAGGCTCCTCACCGGTGAGGGCCGAAAGCTACGCACAAATGGAGCTACGGCTTTCGGCAGGAAGATCAGGCATCCTTGCTGGCACAGAGTCGCGCGGAGGTAAGATTTCTTAGTCCGCCGCAAGCGGCGACCAGTCGCTTGAAGTGACACGGCCACGGGCGCACATCAGCCGTGTACTAAGCTTTGAACCTCCCATGCAAGCTTAGCCACCCAGGATTTTTCCATTTCCCGTATTCTACCTACCAACAACGCTACCCTCCGAAGCTGTGGCAACTAGCAGTAAATAGGCCCGCGGAACGGATTCCAAAGCTTTGGCCCTAGCGAACAAGCGGTCGTCTCCGGGCGAATCGCCAGCGAAGTTAGGGACTTAAGTATTGTGGACGTGTGACAACCGGTAAGCGTGCCGGGCAAGTGCCTCGACCCCGTGGCAACGGGCATCTGACGCGAGATTCGTTCATCACTGGGAAGCTCTGTATGCACAAAGTCATGAAGCGCCGTTGTGGATCGTGGTTGATCGTTGTTGGTGCTTCTATTTGGGTGTGGATCTGGGGTGGGGCCTTGGTTTGCGAGGCCTTACAGGAGGCAACACCCGATCCGGAAGCGGTAGCTCGGGCAGAGTACGAAGCGGCCGAAAAAGCCGCTCGGGAAGCGGAAGCTGCCTTGGCCCCTTTGCGGGAAGCGATGCAAAAAGCCGAAAGTGAATTCTCAACTGCCCGGCAGGCAGCCTACGCCAAGCGGCGACAGGCCGACGAAAGTCGGGAGATGGCTGGAGATCGTGGCCAGCAACTCCTGCAACGGGCCGAAAGCGACTTGGCGGCCGCCGAAAAGACCATCGCCGAAGCAACCGAAACAAAAACGAAATTGGAGAAAGATTTGGAGGCGGCCCGTGCCGCTGCTACTCCGCTTCGGGAAGCTTGGGAATCGGCCGAACGCGCCGCACGCGAGGCCGAGCTTGCGGCCAAAATTGCCGAGGACGCGGCACACGCCGAGGAAATTCAGGCCGAGGCAGCTTGGGCACGTGTACGAATGCTTCACGGGCAGCTTGATGTGGCGCGGCGAGCCTTGGCTCTGCTCGGGCAACAAGTGGCCACGCTTCAAGCCCAAATCGCCCCAATCGTGGCAGCTGTAAACGAACTTTCCGCCCAAAAGAAGGAAGCCGACCAGGCGGTAATTGCCGCTCAGACCCAGCTCACATCGGCCCGGCAAGCCCTCGAGACTGCCCAAAAAGAGGCCCAGGAGGCACAAACTCGTGCCATGCAGTTGGCTGAAGATCCTGCTGCCACAGAGGCAGACAAAGCAAAGGCTGCCGAAGAATTGGCGGCTAAACAAAAACAGGTTGAGGAGGCCCAGGAAGAGGTAAGCCGAGCCCAATCGGCCCTTCAGCAGGTCGAGCAACGGTCCAGCGTCTTAGCTCAGCAAATAGCAACCCTGGAAGCCCAAAAGAAGCCCACCGACGAGGCTATCGCCAAACTTCGCGAGCAAATCGAAGCCGCTAAGAACGCCGTCGCGGCTGCCGAGCAAGCTCGGGCCGAGTCCGAAAAAGTTGCCGCCGAAAAGGCCCAGTTGGCGGCCGAGGTTAAGGCAAAACGCCAGGCCGTCCTCGAGGCAGCGGCGGCCCTAAATCAGGCAAGGCAGCTTGAGGAAAGTGCTCAAACCAAACTCGCCGAGGTCGACAAAAATTTCGCAGAGGCCGAGGCCCAGAAGCGGGCCGCCGAGGAGGCGCTCGCAAAACTCCAGTCCGAGCTTGCTGCTGCTTCTCATGCGGCCGAAGAGGCCGAAAAGATCGCTCAAACCTCCGACACCCAAGCTAAACAGCTCGAGGATGACCCCAACGCAGGTGAGGATGCTCGGAGGGCTGCCGCCGAGGAGGCAGCCGCCAAGCGAAAATCAGCGGAAGAGGCCAAAGCCCTGGTGGTTAAACTTCAGGCATCGGTGAAAGAAGCAGAGGCTCAGCTCGCTGCGGCTGCGGAGAAACTTGCCGCAGCTCAAAGGGCGAAAAAAGCTGCCGAGGAAACCCTCACCGAGGCCAAGAATCGCGTAGCAACCGCCGCCGCGGTCCATCAGGCAGCCGTGGAGGCGGCCAAAGACATCCTGGCCCGCGATACTGCCGCTGAGCAAGCCCGGGCCGAGGCCAATGCAAAGCGTAAAGCTGCTGACGAGGCCCGCAATGCGCTGACTCCGGCGCAACAACGGGTGGAACAGCTCACAATGCAGCTAAACTCCACAGAGCAAACCTTGAATCGGGCCGAAGCGCAGAAAAAGGCGGCTTTAGAGAGCTTGGAGAATCTCAAAAAGCAAATCGAAATAGCAAAACAAAACTTTGAGGCCGAAGCCCAGGCCGTCAAGGAAGCTGAGGAAGCCGCGGAAGCCCTCCGCTCCCAGGCCGAGCAGGCTCGAGCTGCGTACCTTCAAGCCAAAGCCCTTGCGGACGAAAAACGCGCTATGGCCGAACGGGCCAGGCGTAAACTGTACGCCGCTATTGCCGCCAAGCAGCTGCCGGCCATCTTCGAGAGTCCGGAACCGGTCCGGCCGATGAATAAAATCGATGAAATCGTCTTGGCCAAGCTTCAGGGTCTGGGCATCCAACCGGCGCTTTGCTCCGACGCGGTTTTCGTCAGACGGGTGTACCTGGATATCACAGGCAAGCTACCGTCAGCCGACGAGGCGCGAGCTTTCATCCGCGACACAACTCCCAATAAGCGTAGCGCCCTTGTGGACAAACTCCTCGAACAACCCTCCCATTTCGACTACTGGTCGATGAAATGGGCCGATATCCTTCGAATCAAGGCGGAATTTCCGGTCAAAGTGTGGCCCAACGGTGCGCAGGCTTATCACCGGTGGGTGTGGGAGTCGTTGGCATCGAATAAACCTTATGACCGGTTTGTCCGGGAACTGTTGACCTCAAGCGGTAGCAACTTCCGCGTAGGGGCGGTGAATTTTTACCGTGCCATTCAGGACCGCTCTCCGATGGGCATTGCCTCGGCGGTGGCCCTGACGTTCATGGGAACGCGGTTCGAACAGTGGCCCATGGAACGGCGGGAGCAGATGGCTGTGTTCTTCTCTCAGGTGGGGTACAAACCCACTAGCGAGTGGAAGGAGGAAATTGTTTTCTGGGACCCATTGAAAATCCGAGAAGTGCCGGGGGCGGTGGCGCCAGGTGTGGACTCGGTGGCCGGGTCGGTGCAACTGAGCAATCAAATCCCTCAGAATTTGGCGGAGCCGTTACGTGAAAATGGCCCGATCGAAGCCGTCTTCCCGGATGGAACCAAAACGGTTATTCCCCCAGACCGCGATCCGCGCGAGGTGTTCGCCGACTGGCTTATTCGCCCTGATAACCCGTGGTTCGTGCGGGCGATTGTCAATCGTACTTGGGCGTGGATCATGGGGCGCGGGATCATTCACGAGCCGGATGACATCCGCGATGACAATCCTCCCAGTATCCCGGAACTTCTTGCCTATTTGGAACAGGAGTTTGTTTCCAGTGGTTACGATCTGAAACATCTGAAGCGACTGATTTTCACCTCCGCCACTTACCAATTTTCGTGCATTCCGCGGTCTGATTCGCCGGAGGCTCGGGCGCTGTTTGCCAGCTATCCGTTACGTCGCCTGGAGGCAGAGGTCCTCATTGATGTCGTAAACGACATCACGGGAAGCTACGATTTGTACACAAGCCCCGTCCCAGAACCTTTCACCTATATCCCCACAGGAATGCCCGCCACGGCTATAGGGGATGGAAGTGTGACCGATTCGTTCCTAACGCTATTTGGTCGCTCGGCCCGGGCCTCGGGTTTAGAAAGCGAGCGTACCAACGAGCTTGGAGCCTTGCAGTGGCTCCATATGCTTAACTCCGTGCATATTCACAACAAATTGCAGACAGGGCCGAAACTGGGAGCGATCGCCTCTTCCGGCGGTGATAGCCGCCAAGTTGCCGAAACGTTGTATTTGACCATCCTCTCGAGATTCCCCACCGAGCTTGAGCTTCAAGCAATCGAGGAATACGCTAAACTGGGCGTGGCTCGGGGACGCGATTTATGGATTGACTTGGCCTGGGCGTTGATGAATACTCCGGAGTTTCTCTTACGGCACTAAATTGGGTTTTCCACTATTGGTGATACCCGAGATGTAAACGCAATTCGATCCGAACGCTCGGCAGGAGAGGGTGAAAGCTCTGCCGGTTTTTCCGATGGATCTTTAAGCGGGGAAGGATGGTGAAACGATCTGAGTCCTCCTTTGGCAGGAGACGGAAACCATGAAACGCCGGCCGGAATCGCATCATCGGGACCAACTGTCGCGGCGCGAGGTAATGCGGCAGGGACTCGTAGGAACCGCAGGGATCTTAGCCGCCGCCGGATCCTTGCATCCGCTTGCCTATGCAGCGGTAGCTCAGAAAAAGCCAGAAGAAGAATTGGCCGAGCAAAAAGCCGCTCGCGACGAAGCCGCCAACGCCAAAGCCCAAAACAAACCCAAGATTCGATCCGTCATCCAAATCTTCTTGTGGGGTGGTATGTCACACAACGACACCTGGGATCCTAAGCCCGGTGCCGGATACGATTATTTGGGCGAGTTCGACCGGGTTATCGGAAGCAATGTCGATTCAATCCAACTAAGTTCGCTTTTCCCCGAGCTGGCCAAGCAGGCAGACAAGTACTCCCTCATCCGAAGTATGACGCACGGGAACGATGGGCACGAAACAGCTGCCTACCTCATGCAAACCGGGCATCGGCCTGGGGGACAGCTGTCCTACCCCAGTGTTGGGGCAATCTTCGCCTATTTCCGGCGGAAGGAATACACCGGGTTGCTTCCCCCGTATATCGTGATGCTCCAGGCCGCTGGCCGATTCTCTGAGGAGGGATTCTTAGGCCCAGCTTATAAACCCTTTGCCACCGGGGGTGACCCGAACGCCCAAAGGTTCGAAGTGCAGGGGATCATCAACCGCGGAATTAGCGATGATCGTCAAAGGGCGCGGCGGCAACTGCTGGAGCGCATCAACATGCTTGGTGCAGGCCTCAGCCATGTGTCAGATATGGCCGCCGTGGAAGAAGCGAAGGAGCGCGCCTACCAGCTGATCCTCGGGGAAGGCCGGGAAGTGTTCAACCTAGATAACGAGCCGCGCGATGTTCGCGATCGTTACGGGCGCAACACCTTTGGTCAAGAGTGCTTGGTAGCTCGCCGCTTGGTGGAGGCCGGTGTCCCGTACATCACCATTAGCTTCCCCGGGGGATGGGATACCCATGCCAACCACTTTGCCACCATGCGGCGACAATGTCCGATGCTGGATCAGGGGTTGGCCGCCTTAATAGAGGACCTTCACCGTCGGAGGCTCCTTGATACCACCTTGGTGTGGTGTACTGGGGAGTTCGGGCGAACTCCTCGGGTATCCTGGGAGCCACCGTGGAACGGTGGCCGACATCATTACGGTCGCGTCTTCACCGTGCTGGTGGCCGGTGGCGGTTTAAAAGGAGGTCGCGTCGTGGGGCAGACCGACGAAAAGGGCGAAAACGTTAAGGAACGACCGGTTTATCCGGTGGACCTGTTAGGCACTTTCTATTTGCTTGCCGGCATCGATTCGAAAGCCGAACTTCCCGATCCACAGGGTCTGGGAGCTCGAGTGCTCGATCCGGAAGGGGAGCGGATGCCGTCGGCCGGCATGTTGGAAGAGCTGTTGTAAAGGTAAAAAGCTGAGGTAAGGGTCATTGGTCCCGGACGCGGCCGAATTTCCTAGACGGCAAGCCCGTTAAATAAATACACACCGTTGACCTGTCCCGATTTACTCCCCGGAAATATGTCGGGCGCAGGTGCAGTGCGCTATTGCAAGCGAGCTTGCGCGAACAGAGACTCGGCTGGAAGTGACTCCCCCTGCGAAGATGGGGGACCTATTTTTCCGGTAAGGCCCAAATCAAGTCCATTCGTCCAGGGCGACTATGGCGGAGCAAGCCATGAGAATCGTACGGCGCATTCACTTTGCGGAGCTATTTGCGGGAGGGTTGTGGCTACTTCTGTTGACGATTGCAGCCCCCGTGTTTGCACAAAGGCAATACATCGGGTATGTGTACCCGGCCGGCGGTCAACAAGGCACAACTTTTCCCATCCGGCTTGGGGGGCAAGGATTGGCTAACCCCACCGGCCTGATTGTCAGCGGCGAGGGTGTCACCGTCCGTTTGGTCGACTACCTCCGGGTCATGAGCAATCAGGAGCTGGATCTGCTCCGGCAGCAGCTAAAAGAGCTTGAAAATCCGGATGTCGCCATGGATGAAGGCTTGATCAGTCGGATGGCTTTTTACGAATTCCCGGCGCCGGTAGGACCCCCGGAGCTCGTGAAGCCTTTCGAGGCTTTGGGCAACGGTGATGCCGATTTGCCGCTGAAGGAGCGAGCCCGGCGAAACCTCATCCGTCGAATCCAAATGATTTTCCAGGAGGATGAGCGATTCCCCGCCGTGCGGGCCCATTGTGAGCTGGTGTTTGCCGAGGTGACTATTAGTCCAGATGCCATCCCCGGACGGCGGGAAATTCGGGTGGTAACAACACAGGGCCTCTCCAATGCTCTTCCCTTCTATGTAGGTCAGGTGCCGGAAGTCTGTCGCAAACCCATGAAGACTGCCCAGCTGCCTGTGCTTGGTCGCGAGCATTTGGCTCAGCGCAAGCGCCCGCCGGAGGAGGAAGAAATCCGCATCACCATTCCCTGTACCATGAACGGGCAAATTGCCCCCGGAGAATTCAATCGTTATCGCTTTTTTGCTCGGAAGGGTCAAAAGCTGGTCATTTCCGTTGTGGCGCGAGAACTCATCCCGTATGTCCCCGATGCGGTGCCGGGGTGGTTACAAGCGGTGATTCGGGTTCATAATGCGGCGGGGAAGGAAGTGGCTTATTGTGATGACTTCCGCTCAAACCCCGATCCCCAGCTTTTCTTCGAAGTGCCGGAGGACGGGGAATATGTGCTAACGATTCACGATGCCCTTTTCCGCGGACGGGAAAGTTTTGTCTATCGCATTACTGTTGGCGAGCTGCCTTACTTGACAAGCATCTTTCCCTTAGGAGGGCGCGTGGGCGAACCACTGCGGTTGGAAACTCATGGGTGGAACCTTGACGGCGCCAACGTGCTCTTGCCACCGGGCGACACTCCCCCGGGCATTCATTGGGTGAGCGTGCAAAAAGGGCCTTACCTTTCCAACCGCTTGCCGATAATGCTTGATACCCTTCCGGAACTCTTTGAGCAAGAGCCGAACAACGATCCCTCCCAGGCCCAAAAGGTAACACTGCCGGTGATCATCAACGGCCGAATCGATCAACCGGGGGACTGGGATACCTTTGAGGTGGAAGGAAAAGCCGGCCAAGTGTTAGTCACGGAGGTCTATGCCCGGCGACTGGGTTCCCCCATGGATAGTTTGATTAAAGTCAGCACCGAAAGCGGTGAAATCGTTGCACTGAACGATGACTACCACGATGCGGCCAGTGGACTGAATACGGACCATGCCGACTCCTACTTGATGGTCACGCTTCCGAGCGACGGACGGTATTTCATTCATGTGGGGGATGTGCGGCGCCAATCCGGCCCGGACTGCGCCTATCGCTTGCGGATAAGTCCGCCGCGACCGGATTTCGCGTTACGTGTCGTGCCCTCTCGGGTGGGAATTCCCAGCAAAGGCTCTGTGTCGCTGACGGTTTTCGTCATCCGTAAGGACGGCTTGAATGTGCCGATCAGTCTTCGATGTAGCGACCTGCCGGAAGGGGTGGAGTCCCCAGGTGCGACGCTGAATCCGAATCAGGTCTCCGTGGGGTTGGCCGTGCGTACGTCCCTGGCAGAAACAAAATCACCGGTAAACATCCGGGTCATTGGCGTGGCGAAGGTGGGAGAAGAGGAAATCGTTCGCGAAGCTGTACCCGCAGAGGACCGAATGCAGGCCTTTTTGTGGCGGCATCTGCTGCCGGCGGAAAGCTTGCCCCTTCTGGTCTTTAATCCCTCGTACCGGCCGCCGGCGACACGGGTCCGGCCCCCCATCCGCGACGAAGACCGGCCTAAGGATGTTCCGCGCACCACCACTCGGGCCTCGGTCGACTGGTATGTGCGCCAAATTGAGGCCCTTTACCAGGAATATCTACTCACAGACGACTTCACAAACAGACAAATTGCCAATATCGAAGCACGCATCATCCAGTAAACGTTGGAAAGGTATTAGGAAGCTGGCGGGGATCTCCCGCGGAATTTGTGTGAGGGGGGGAATGACCCGCCAGAAAGCCAGGAACACTGGTAAAAATCAGTTCGCCCTTGGAAAGTGCTTCCCATCCTTCAGGGGCAGCAGGCCGGACTAAAAACCGGCCGAGCCTAGCATTCACTATCTGACCGGTTCGGTGAGGCCCGTAATCAAACCCGTAATCAAAATGGTCGGGAATCTGTTCCACAGGGAAAATGAACTTTTCCTGCCGCAAGGACCGTTTGGATTTCGGTCCGATGCTACCTCCCAAATCGTGGAGGCCGGCGACCAGTTGGCACATTGGTGCGATATTCTCCCGCCCTAAACTACTCGTTATGCTAGAAGGGTTTCTTCTTTTCCGATCGTTCTGGCACCGCCATGCCACGTGTCAGGAGAGGTAGCAGCCCTTTCCCGGAGTAGTGGTGCCTAATCGGCAAAAATTACTAAAACGCTTTCCGCTAGCTGGGTTTCTAAAATCGCCGTCGTATATCTCGCGAGTCAGGTACGATGTCCGAGGCATTTCCTTCAGTCCGTACCGAAATTGGTGGGGTGAAAGTCGCCGAGCTTGCGGAGCGGTTCGGAACCCCCCTATATGTGTATGATGCAGCGGTCATTCGTCAGCGTATCGCCGAGCTGCGTCAATTCGACGTGATACGCTATGCGCAGAAGGCGTGTTCAAATCTTGCCGTCTTGGCCCTGGTGCGGAAGGAAGGAGCAGTCGTCGACGCCGTAAGTGCGGGTGAAATTTGCCGGGCGTTGGCCGCAGGCTTTCCTCCCACCGCGGACCCTCCGCCTATCGTTTACTGCGCCGATATCTTCGATCGCACCTCCCTCCAGCTTATCATCGATAAGGGGATTCACGTCAATTGCGGCTCCATGGATATGATCGGTCAATACGGCCGCCTGGCACCGGGGCGAGAGATCACCTTACGGATTAATCCCGGATTTGGTCACGGTCATAGCCAAAAAACCAACACTGGTGGCCACCATTCGAAGCACGGGATTTGGTACGAGGATCTTCCGGAGGCCATCACGCTGGCAGAACGGTGGGGACTATCGGTCACCGGCCTGCACATGCACATTGGCTCGGGGAGCGATTTCGATCACCTTGCCCAGGTCTGTTCTGCCATGGAGCAGGCAGTACGCCAGGCTGGGGGGAGAATCCGCTCCATCAGTGGCGGCGGCGGACTACCCGTTCCCTATCGACCTGGGGAGGCCCGAATCGATGTCCATCGCTATTTCCAGCTTTGGGATGGCACCCGTCGCAGGCTGGAACAAGCCTTGGGACACCCCCTCCGCCTGGAGATCGAGCCCGGGCGATATCTTGTCGCCGAAAGTGGCTTTTTGATCACCGAAATTCGTGCTGTCAAACGCCAGGGTCCGAACAGTTTTTATCTTGTGGATGCTGGCTTTAACTGCTTGGCCCGGCCAATCCTGTACGGCGCTTACCACCACATGAGCATCGCTTATCGACACAGAACGGAGGAAGAATCGCTTCAGGAGGTCATCGTCGGCGGTCCCCTGTGCGAGTCAGGGGACATTTTTACTCAAAGAGAAGGCGGATTTGTTGACAAAAGACCGTTGCCCGCCGCCAGAGTGGGGGATTGGCTTGTCATCGAATGTGCGGGGGCTTACGGATTTACGATGGCGTCCAACTACAACTCTCATCCGCTACCGGCTGAGGTGCTTGTGATGGACGGTGTGCCCTATCTCGTTCGTAGAAGGCAAGCATGGGAGGAACTTTTCGCTGGCGAGGAAATTCCTCAAGTCCTCCGCTAACGACCCGCCGTGGCTCGCGGGCAAAAAGCCCACATCTCGGGCGAAAATGCCGCGGCAATCTCGACACTCAAGTGATGATGACCCCCTACGCTGATTTTACGACATGCACCGCACGAAAGCTTCCCTAGGCCACTTAACGATTCCTGAGGTTGAAAAGCCCACAGATCCGGGTAGTCCCGTGGATATGGTCGAAAATTGCGGCTGGTCTAACCAAAGGTTTAAGTTGCCGCCTGACGGGCCCTGCTTTGCCGAGAAAAACCGCAATCCCCCGAAAAGATGTCGCCACTAGGCCACGAAGCTTAGAAGCTCACAAATCCTTGTTCACCAATTTGGAATAGTCAGTATCGCCTGACGCTGTCGGGATCGTCATTCTGCTCCGTGGATTCTTCCGATTGATGAGTCGGTGCGGCTATGCTCGCAAATGGGATACCAAAGTTTTTTCCAGGAGCCTTGTGACCGAGGGAGGTTAAACGCGGGGCATTTTGTCCTGCATAACCAGCGTCAGGGCGGCCCGCTCGTTCTCGGCAAGCAGAAAGAGTTGTTGCAGCCCCATGGTCTCGAACAAAGTGCGAACCGCGGGCGTGATCGAATGCATTACGAATCGACCGCCGGCCTGGGTGAAGCGCTTATGGCACTGGATCAGGAAAGCCAGTCCGGAAGAATCGACGAATAGAGTTCGAGCCATATCGGCCACCACCAGTTGCTGGTAACCTGCCGGCCCTAAAACGGTCTCCAGTGCTTCCACCAAGGGCCATTGGTTGTCGCGTATGATACGCCCCACAATGGCAATCCGAAGCACCGGCCCGCTATAGCCCAAAACTTCGATGTCCATAAGCGGATTTCTAACCTGCCACGAAGGACCCTAAAATTTTTCCCAACACGTCGGGCGTTTCGCTCCCGGTACCTGTCACACCTCAAACGCCTCTTGCGGAGAATCTTTTTCGCCAGCCGCACCGTTTTGCGCCTGTTCGTCAAATTCACCTGAAGCCTCGTCAGTCTCTGCAAACCAGGCGGGCAGGAACCGACTGAGAACAATCACCGCCGCCCCGCAACAGATAATCACCCCCGCGAAAATGAGCCACAAACGGCGAGCCTGCATCTCCTGAACGAACGGGTCATTCCGCACGTACCGCCGCGGCAGCCCAGCCCTTTGATAAAATTGCCACAAGTTCCACAGTTCTGCCGGATGCATCGTTTCCACCGGCCGAGGCCGAGGAGTGGTTGACCAAAATGTGTACCCCATCGCCACCCCAACCAAGACGACAAGAATACCAATCAAACTAATCATCTGCCGGATTTCCCAGCGCTTCCTAGGAGAAGTCGCCGTAGCCTCCGGCTGAACGGGCTCAAGCTCCCGCAACAACCGCAAAGGTGGCACTTCCACTTGGGAGCCGCACCGACAAAGGAATGATTGTCCCGCCTGGGAAAGACCCACCTGATGCACTCGGTTACACGCAGGACAACGTAGAAGCCGCTGTTCACTCATCTATCCGCCCAAAATGCACACGTATTGATAACACTGCCGGTAACTTTTTCCAAGTCTCTCCACGCCCAAAGCCCCGCCCCAAGAGCCTTCCGATCGGTTCACGGGCACCTTTGCTTCCAGGCCCACTTACAAAAGGTTGCGGAGGTCTTCGATAAAAGCCTTTTCAGACGCTCCAAGCCTTTCCAGGGTTTGTCTTCCCTGCACCACCTATTACGACCGAACCGTGACGCCGCGGGCTAGGCTCAATCGGTTGGCCCCGGTCTCACGCGAACCGATCCACAACCGGAGCCAGTGAGATTCCCCACCCCTCGCTAAATTTTCCGAGAATTTTGCGGACCAGACGCTCCTTCAAAGTCCTTCCTCCGGAGGGTGGCCCGAGGCAGCTCTTAATCTGGGATAGAGTGCCGCATAAACTTTCCCCGAAACACAGGCCGAACATTAAGCAACCGGGGCTAAGACCGTGCCCCAAATCCAAACGGAAAACATGTTCCTGCCCAAGCTTTTGCCTAAATTTCACCAGACAGTGTCGGATTACCTCGGTTCCGATAATTGCGATTTTCCAACGTTGGTCCCGCCTTACATAAGGCTACTGCTGTAGACTTCCTTAGCACGTTTCATACCAAATGGCAGAATCATCCCGCACCTAATCTGCCGGCAATACTTTCCGTTAAGAGATGCAGCACTTTCCACAAAGAGGGACGGTCCTTTCCATCTCCATAAAAATTCGGGCTTTAAAAAAAGCTGTGGCCCTTTCTGTAAAAAAGATTCAGCCCGACATCGAGGACAGGAACACTGGCAAGATGCGCTACGTCCATTCTGTTCCCGGCCGCCTCGGGTTAAAGCAGCCCTTCACTTACGCGAGGGATGATTGCTCGCGTACAAGACCCCTGGCTATACCCGGCGGCTAGCCAGGGATCGCATCAATTTTTTCAAGAAATTCCTGCGAGAATAAATAAAATGATTGCATTTATTGTGACTTTTTGATTAATTCATTTTAAAGGAGCCTGCGACAGATCCATCGAGACTCCGCTCCCCCTCCGTTGGGACCACCCGTACTTTGAGGCCAAAACTGCACGCGGAACGATTTAGGAAGCCACCTCCAGGCGGATAAGGGCGGAAGGTCTTATTTTCCCTGGCTAGCTTTTTGGAAATTGGGCTGGCTCCGCATTCCCGTGACTGGGACCTACTCCGTGGAAATCAACCGTCAAGCTTACGCCCACAATTCCATAGCCGCAAGACCTAAGTCCGAAATACGACGTCTGATGGCCCTGACCGACATAGGCCTGGGGCCTAGGGAATTACCTGAATCCTTGCTGAGGTTACGTTAACCAGCTGCATGGGGGCGACCGACTTGTAAGGTCTCCTCCCCAAGGTTGACCTAAGCTTGCCCACACTATGGCTTCTCAGATACCCTAGACTTCCTATTTTAACATACTAATGAACTACGGTAATGAACAAGTGTGCGCAAGTGGGCGAGATTTTTCCGATTGGGAAACACACATTTTCCTTACGGGTCGCGTGGGAACCGCACGGTCAAAGTCCCGATTTACGGGGCGGAAAAAGCTAGACTCCGACTTAATTGCGAGTACAATTGATGGGCTGGCTCCCCTTTTTACGTCCTGCCGAGCCTCGGTACAGAGGTATTCTGGCCCTGTTCACGACTTGCCAAGGGCCCCATTGTCAAAAGGGGAACCTTTCCTGCAGTTGAAAAGCCGCGTACGGTGCGCCGCAATTGCTTAACCTCAATATCAGGCAGGTGCGATTGTGGTGTATTCGGTAAGTCGCGTTTTTCCCAAATGTTTTCGGTTCTAACGTCGCGCGGGGTTTTTGTCGCCTTAATTCACGTGCTGCGCACGTGGCTGCGAAGTTGGCGTAGGGCCGGATGAAAAGCTCGAAGTAGGTCGGTAAAGCTTTGGCAGGAATTCAGGCGGGTGGGCAACAGTTGATTCCAAAACAACCTCCGCTTACGAAGCTCCCTGTACTTCCGCGGAGTTTGGGGACATTTTTAGGGCAACGGGCCTAGCCGGCAGGTAACGGAGCACAAACCGTGATGTGGAAACGCCATCAGTGTCAGTGCAAACGCAGAAGTCACCTGAGCGGCCAAGTCCATGGCGGGACTTCTCTCCTGCACGAGGGTCAACAAGATTTGCTACGATCCTCAGATGGCTCGGTCTTTCTCGGAGCTCCGTCTTCCTGTCGGTCGTCTTTTTCCCGTATCTACCGAAGGTCCTTCACCGTCTCTTTTGGCATAGCATCCTCGGTCCCGGAGTATTCAGTTTCCGCAGGTCCCTTTTAACCGGCCGAGCCAGGTGATGGTGTCGACCGGCCGTCGGGATTTGGCGGAAATTCTTTCCGGGATTTGGCGGAAATTCTTTCATTTTGCCGAGCCGTTTCCTCGGCTACGCAAGTAGGAACGAAAAAGCAGTTAAACCAGGTGATACCCAGAGGTTAGGGAATCAGAAACGGTGTTCGTTTACGCATTTCGCTCTGCTGCTGGCTGGCAAGGACTCTTAGCGGACATGGAGGGACCGATACGCAAACACCGCTTAGTCAGGCAGCGGTGGGAAATTGCCAAAACGCTCTGATTCTGAGAGATTGGGATGGATTAACGTAGGAGAAGGTTCCGTCGTCAACACTTTGGTTGGGTAAGGTTGGGTGCGAGTCCCATGAGGAGGTCCCCATTGTACGATCCTGATGCGCTTTTGGATGCATACGAAGAAGCGGCAGACATTTTGGACGAATTGGACATCGAGGACGCCGTCGAGGATGAGTACAGTTTGGAGGAGTTGGTGGAAGCTCCATATGAGGCCGAGTCGGACGTCGATACTGACGGCGAGCTCGAGATTGGCGAGGACTTAGTGCCGGAGGACACCGAGCAGGACGACACGTGGTCGGATGATCCGGTGAGGATGTATCTGACCCAGATGGGCGAAATCCCGCTGCTGACTCGGCAGCAAGAAATTGCCCTAGCCAAGCAAATTGAACGGACGCGAGCCCAATTCCGACGGAAACTTTTAGAGTGCGATTATGTGATGCAACAGGCTCTGCGTGCCCTGAAGCGGGTCTACGAAGGAGATCTGCCTTTCGATCGCACGGTGCAAGTTTCGGTGACCGATCGCTTGGAGAAAAAGCAGATTCTCGGCCGGCTGCCGCACCATTTGCGCACTTTGGAAGCCTTGGTGAAGCGTAATCGTCAGGATTACCGCATCGCCACCAGCAAGAGCCGCCCAATGAGTGAACGGCGAGCGGCTTGGCGGCGACTGGGGCGAAGCCGGCGCCGCGCTGTACGGCTCATTGAAGAATTGGGTCTGCGCAATCAGCGGTTGGAGCCGATGATTCAGACCCTCGAAGAACTCAGCCGACGGGTCGATGAACTAAAGGCCCGCATCGACGCCCATAAACAGGCCGGCGGACCATTGAAAGAGCGAAAGCCCTGGCTTGTCGAATACCGGAGTATCCTTCGCGCCACGCAAGAGACGGCCACCAGCCTCCGTAATCGTGTGGCCTACGTGAAAGAAGTCTACGAACAGTACAAGGAAGCAAAGAAGGCCCTATCGGAGGGCAATCTTCGCTTAGTTGTCTCCATTGCGAAGAAGTATCGCAATCGCGGCTTAAGCTTCCTAGACCTTATTCAGGAAGGCAACGCCGGGTTGATGCGTGCGGTGGACAAATTCGAATATCGGCGGGGGTTTAAGTTTTGCACTTATGCCACCTGGTGGATTCGCCAGGCGATCACGCGGGCCGTGGCCGACCAAAGCCGCACCATTCGCATTCCCGTGCACATGGTGGAGACCATGTCGCGCGTCCGAAGCGTGGCCCGTCGGCTTCAGCAAGAGTTGGGGCGCGAACCTACTTTGGAAGAGACCGCCGGAGCCAGCGGTACCAATATCGAGGAAACCCGCCGCGTCTTGGCGATGAATCGCTATCCCATTAGTCTTGACCATCCTATCGGCAACAGTGAGGACAGTCACTTCCGCGATCTGTTGCCCGACCGAAACGCGGAAAATCCGGATTTGGGGGCCAACCAGGAGTTGCTCCGGGCCCAGATCAACAAAGTGCTTAAAACCCTTACCTATCGCGAGCGCGAAATCCTCAAACTCCGTTACGGTTTAGGTGACGGCTACTGTTACACGCTGGAGGAAGTTGGCCAGATCTTCCGAGTAACCCGCGAACGTATCCGGCAGATCGAGGCTAAAGCCGTGCGTAAACTCCAGCAGCCTTCGCGCAGCCAGGAATTGGTGGGGTTCCTCGACTAGGATCCTCGGCAGTAGAAGCTGAAGACACCCCGGATGGCCTGAAGTCGTTCTCGGCCTCCTGTGGTTACAAGGCCAGTATGCCTCTTCAGGCGAGAAGGTCACTCGTGAAAAGCGCGTGACCTTGTCGTTTACGCCTTGCCGTTTTTGGGAGATTTTCACGCAGGACGCCTTTTACGCAACGGGACTCAACGATCCTAGTGGCCTTGCCGTGCGGCGGTGAGCTAAGATTTCCTCCCGCTCTTGCCGAGAAAACGACGAGAACTTCCGGAGAATCCACCGCTGTGACGAAATTCCTTTGCGGACCAGATATTTCCCCCTCTAAGCCTCTATCAGGAGAGATCCGCACGAAAGGGGGGAAATAGTAATTTTCTTAGTAATTTTCTTATTGGATTTTATGTCTACAAAAAACCGCTCCGCGCACTAGACCTACTTAGGCTGCTCACCCCGATTTTGAAGGCTTCCGCGCTCAGTGCGTCTGTGCCAACCATGGCCGGCCGCACCGATCAAAAATCGGCCGGCAACGCCCCAGTCCACTTTTTGCGCGGGATGGACAGAGTTTGATTGGCCCGCGCGGATTTACTCGGCCCCCTCTGCAGCTCTTGCACCGAGCTCCATCACGATAATGTCGATTTGGGAGGGCGTGGATGCTTCGCGGGAGGACGTGGCCCCCAAGGTGAAGCCCCCCGGTTCGGCGGAAGCACCGGTGTCAATCAGGATATCCACCACTCGTCGGGCACCATCTTCGCCCCCCGCCAGATTCATCTCGATCCAGTGAATCCCGGAAAATTCGCGTTCCTCTCCTTCCCCCCAAGTTCGTCTGAAGAATCCGACAATCGTCCTTGGGGCCGTTTTGTCTTCCAGTCGCCAGAATTTGATTCGCATGTTGTCGGCAGGCACACCTGGGACTTTTTCGCCAAGGACCTTCCCGATGTCCACCTCGTAATAGCCGCGCACTATAGCGTTGGGGGGCAACCTGAAGGCCCCCTCTTTCTCCTGCTGCTCAGGGGCTTGTTCGTCGGTTGCCGTTAGCGAGAAGCCTCCACTACCCACGGTCTTGGAGGCTTCGTAAAGCCGATCGGCCATAACTTTCAGAGCGTCCATCAAATGAAGTCCCCAAGCCATGGCAGCACGGTCCTTCGGGCTGGCCGACTCGGCACCGGGAATAACCCGGCCAGGCCGAGCAGAACCCGGCTGCGACATTCCCGGGCCGCCGGGCATCATCTCTTCCGGCCCCGTTGGTCCTACACCTCCAGGTGGGTAAACGCTTCCTTCCGGCATCCGCCCTCCTGGAATCCCCCGACCAGGCTGACCGTAACCCCCAGGTCTCCGAGCCTGACCCAATCGCCCTAACGAGGGTCGCATCCCCCCTGGCCCCGCCAACTGCGCTTTGGGATCAGGTATCTTTCGCGGCAGTTCTTTGACCGCCAGCAAGTACCCGGGACCAAAAACGACGGAATCCAGGATTCCTGACTGCTCCAAAACGTCAGGCCCCTCCTCCCAATTCGCCCGCAACACTCGCGCGAGAGTTCGTCGCACACTTGCCACTGGGAACGTCGATGCAAAAAGCACCGCGTTGGGATTGTCCTTGAAGGACCGGATCGCTCCAAGCTCTTTTTCTACCAAGGCCGACACTTCCCGCGACCAAATCTTTCCAGCAAGACTGAGGACTACTCGGCTATCAAACGAAGCCAGATCACTCAACCGGAGGATAGCGGGCTCGGTTCGTCCCGGACCGGGCTGCACCCCTACCGGACTACTGACCGGCTGATCCGGCGTAGCAAAACGCGAAGGCCGGGCCGGTCCAGTTCGTGTAGGACGTCCCCCCCCTGGGGGTGGAGTCGGAGCTGGCGGACCGACAGGCATGCTGGGCTCCATGGCGTACTCCGGTCCATATTCGGATTCCCCCGGCATCCGCGGCCCATAGCGCCTCGCGTCCGATCGTACCCGGGTCATCAAGGACATCTCATCCACTACATCCCGCGGAATCCCCAAAACCTCGGCCATGGCCCGCGAGGAAACCTCAAGGGCCACGCGCTCCACCACGGACCGCACGTTGGGATCTTGCGCCAGGTGCGCGAGCAGCTCGACTTGAGCCCGAAGATTTCGGGCATCGTCCTCAAGAAGGTACGGCAGGAAAAGATCGAAGTCCTCCTGCGGTGTTTTTGGATCGATGACGTGTCGTGCCAGACGCACCCGAAATTCTTCCGAGGCGACGGGGCGAATAGCGGCAAAGGCTGCCTCCTGCAACTCTTGAGCAGACATCGGCTTCTGGCTGGCCGCAGCTCCGGGGCCTCCTGGATAGCCGGCGGAGGGCGTTTCATATCCCCCCGGATATGTTTCATATCCCCCCGGGTACGTTGGTCCATATTCCGAAACTTCACCCGGGTAACCTCCCGGCCCACCCCGGTAGCCCGGTTGGGGCCGACGCACCGCTTGGGGATCTATCGGCCGAAACTCCTCCGGCGAAGTCAACACAGCAAAGATCAAATCCTCTCGGGCGGGATTCAAATGACGCACAAGCGAGTCCAAGGCCGCCTGCTGGGCAAAACGATCGTCGTCTGTCTCCATTTTGGCCTTCAACACTTCGCGAAAGGTCTCGTCGGCTCGCGTTGTGCCTAAGACCCCGAGGGCATCGCAAATAGCGCGAATCAAAGCAAGATCAACTTTCGCTGGGGCCCCACGCCCTGGTGCACCCGGAGCCCCGGGATACCCCGAATAATGGGGACCGCCGGGATAAGCCTCGGCATACATTTCAGGCGAGGCGCCAGGGTACCCCTCGGCACCCGGATAGGGAGAGGGTTGTGGTTTCGGCTTGGGTGTTTCTTCTGGGGGTAATTTCCGCAACAAAGCGACCAGGATTTCGACAGCCTTATCCTTATCTGGAGCCTCCCGGCCTAGCCACTCCACGGCTTTCAAAAGCCGTTCCCCACCTTCTTTGCGAGCTTGCTTGAAGTGTTCCTCCTGCCACTGGGCAAAGTCCTCCGGGAGTTCCACTTTGGGCTTCTCTTCCGCCGGTTGGGCGGGCCGCGCCCTAGCAGGTTCGGCGGGAGCGCCAGGCTCCGCGTACATTTCGGGCGCCGAAGGTGCGGGTGGCCCCTGCGCTACCTCCCCGCCACCCCTTCCGCATCCCGTTAATATCACCAAGACGATAATACTCCCCGCACAAACGACGGCAACGGCACTCAAAGGCCCTCCTCCGTGGGCAAGACCTTCAACGCCCAAAACCCGACCGTACAATCCGCTGCGGAGATTGGAAGGAGCTGTTCTTTTATCCACGGGACCACCTCCTATTTCGGACGGGACGTTCAGGGAGAGGACCATCTTATATCAACAAGTTCACTGGGTTTTGACAGCACCAAAAAGATCGACAGCCCTGAAGGGCAAGCCACTTTACACCGCCGTTTACCGAGCACACTGCGATCCTCCACCACTCTTAATATGACGCTTCGACCCTTGCTTGGCTAGTCCCTGGAGCAAAAAACATCGCCCCCAAGCTGAGCGATAGTGGGTGAAAGACACCTGCGCAGGACTCCCGCATTTTCCAACCGAAGTGCCTCTCAAATTAGTGGTGTGGCTGCTTTTCGGAACCATCAAGCCGCGCGGGCTTGCTTTTTTTTCGTATCTGCCAGGTAAGGCCGGAGAAATGGGCTCCCAGTCTCGCACTTGCAATAGAGTGTTTAATTCGAGGCTTTAAGCGAGCTGTGCCGGCGGCCGCGCCCAAAGAAGTACGGCAAAGAGGTTTCGGCCAACGTTTTCGAGGCATTTTCGGGATGGTGCTTCGGTACCGCCAGAGCTTCCCAAAAGAAAAACACCGGATCCCGCGTGCCAGGACGAGCTAAAACTTTGCCAAGCGGGCAAGCAGCTGGGGGAGGCCAGTCGAATTTGTGGAAGCTTGGAAAAATCGAATGAAATAGAAAAAATACGAAAAATAACGAAATATGCGTGCCTGTTGAACTTCCCAGCTGAGTCGAGCGGCGGAGGCTTCCACAATCTGAAGGGAAGTCCCTTCAAGCAAAGCCCAGCGAGTGCTTCCTGCAAAAAAGTGGGGGAAGTTTCCACTTGGGCACATTGTTATCAAAACCGCCGAAAAGTAGTGACGCAGTGAGCCGAAAAGTAGTTACGCAGTGAAACGGGCGAAGTTCGAATAGCATTGTCCCCGGACTGAAGGCCGGCGGTACCTGGCCCACGCCCACACCCCTCGACAAGACCCAGCCACAGCCCTCGATGAGAGCCAGAATTGATGAGACCCGGACTTATCTTAGTGAGACCCATGAGAAACATTTAGTGATAGCCACAAGAAACATTCGCAGATCCCCCGCGATTAAGATAAGATCCCTATGCTCAAGATCACTGAGGGCTAGCTAATCCAGCTGGGTAACCGCCACGTGGCTCGAATCGCTAACCGCCGGGTAACAATGTTCCCTACCGAAGAAGTTCTGCAAAATACCGGATTCGCATGATACGGGACTCGCCCTTCCGGTGGGCGAAAAATTCAATCCGTACCGCATGCCGGAGGAATATCTCGATTCGGCCGAATTTCGTCCAACGAAGATCGACTTCCAAAGTTTCCTCAGGATCCTCCGGCTATGCCGTCTGCGTCGACGTGAGCATGGGCCTGCACTTCCGCCCAGAACGATTAGCTCTGCGGAGGACCGGGGGTATTCCTGCACGAATGAATCAGATCCCCATAAAGCGGATAATCGAACCACTAGGACAAGGGACAGGGACCGAATGTGAAAAATGGGCCATTAGCCGGAGCTCGTGGTTGGAGTCCCTTCGGCCAAATTTCCATCCCTATTTTTGCGCGGAAATTTTCGGTTGATTTGGTTGGCGTCCGACGGAAGAAGGGGACTACGGGTCAGGGTGGAAAATTCCTCGTCGCGATAGATCAAACGCTCGATTATCGCACGGTGGGACGACCCCACCCGCAAGTCCGCTCGGCCCAGTTTCGAGGGGCTTCCCAGGAGCACTTCGGCCGACGACCGAGGGGGATGCGTTTTCTGGAAAAAAAAGATTTGTCTTGTGGGCAAAAAGAGCTCGCTCAAGCTACGCTGGATCCACCCTCCTGCGGAGTTTCGCGAAGCGAACCCCTTCAGGGTTCTGAAGCAATCCGGGGTGATTCCCCCAAACGCGAAATTGACACAGATGGAAGAAATATCGAAGGATACAAACATCTCCCTCACAAATACCCTAAGCTTATGCGGGAGCTCGCTTCCCTGAAGTCAAGATTACCCCTTAGTCACCGAAATTTTGTGGTTTTGCGAGAATTTTTCGAGCGCTTCCTCTAACAGCTTTTTACGAAGTTTCTAGTTGCCTCGGGCCTGCCAATTGGAATAATAGCAATGCCTGAAGGACACGACAGAGCAAACTTGGCTGATCGTTGTCCGACCGGATTGGTCTCAACGAATTGGATCTGCCAATTTAGAAACCACGTAAGCTCGCTCCGAGGCACCGTCCAGTTCGTGGCTGTGCGGGTGTTTCGGGATGTGACTGGCCTCGACCCTTGGAGCTACAGCGTGGACGCTAGGGTGTTGCCTCTTGGGCGGAGCCGCTTTCCGGATTTGAGTCAGAAAAAGCCGCCTTCTTCTTGCTCGAGTAGCCGCAGGTCAAGAGAGAAGAAACGCTGACAGCTTTAAACCAGAGAAAAAAGGCTGGCAGGTTTGAATCAGTGTTGCGATGGTGCCCAGGCGAGGGAGAGCGGAATAATCCCAGACGCTAGAAAGGTCCTACTATTTGGAAATTAAGAGGCAGCTTGACGGTACCATCCGGATCCGAGGCAATGGCCAGTTAAACTGCGCCTACTGTTTCAATTGGAACCAAGCTTAATGGGAAATAATTCTCGAGCTTTGCGTACGTTAAAGTCCACTATAAGGCGTACGTTAAGCTCCGTTCGGAAAGTGGTTGTACCGCGTGGACCCTTCAATCAAGACAAAGGAGGTTGAGCGATGACGAGGAGACTTGGCGCGATTGTCGGTTGTTTGCTCGCGGCTACCTTGTTAGTGGCTGCTTGCACTCAGGCCCAAGAGATCCGCGGGGTCAAGATCGGTGATCCGTCACCTGATTGGTCCGGGATCATTGGTGTGGATGGCAAAAAGCACAGTCTGTCCGACTACAAAGATGCCAAGATCATCGTGATGGTGTGCACGTGCAATCACTGCCCAGTTTCGGTGGCGTACGAGGACCGCATAATCCAGTTCGTAAAGGACTACCAGGATAAAGGTGTGCAGCTGATCGCTTTTAATGTCAACAACATCCCTGAAGATCGGTTGGACAAAATGATAGAGCGGGCGAAGCAAAAAGGATTTAATTTCCCCTACATTTACGATCCCACCCAAAAGATGGCCCGCGATTACGGGGCTTTGGTGACACCGCATTTCTTTGTGTTGGACCAGGAGCGAAAAGTTCGTTATATCGGAGCGATGGATGATAATAACAACCCGGCCAAAGTGACAAAAAATTATCTCCGTGACGCCGTGGACGCACTCCTTGCAGGGAAGGAGCCCCCGGTGACCGAGACAAAAGCCCGTGGCTGCACGGTCAAGTACGAGTAGGTTTTTTTCAACTGAACCTAACTGCGACGCTTAGTGTCTTCGTTGCTGGTAGCAAAACCACTGCGTTCCAAGCGATTCGACGATAATAAACTACGCGTCGACCTAAGTGCAGCGCAAACATTTTCCGTTGGGGATTTTAGACGGCTCCGTTTCTAGCGAAGCGGAGCTTTCTGTTTTTTCCTAGTCGACAAGTTTTGAAACCTTTGGGCGATCTGGCACGACAAGACGCACCAGGATTCAAAACTTACTCGTACGCGTGCAACAAGCGGAACTTCGCAGAGTGCAGGTGCACTGATAGAAAAAAGAGTAGCGGAGGATTTACAATTTCACTATAACTTCAGCCGGATTGCGTGATTCAGTAAGGTACCTTCGCTGGGCCAATATGTTGATGCTGGCGAGTAATGCTGGCGAGCCCACTATTGCTAAGGCTGTTGCCGTAATCTTCATCTATAGTGGCGGCTCGGTTCTGATTTTAAGTGGAGAATACTAAGCTGAGATTGTGCTGGAGGATCGAGGGACTTATAGGATCGAGGGACTTATATAGTGGAGCATCCAATCCCGGGACGCAACATTGGTTAGCCCTCCGCTTGGTTCCCCGCAATTGCGTAACCAGGCTTCGCAACCTTGGGCGGGGGCTTCGGCGAATCGGAAATCGACTGTTGGGATTGGAAACGTTAGATGCCAAAGACATTGAGGAGCTTGGTTGATAGTCGGTCGCGGGGTGTCGGACTTGGGGTGATCGACGGGCAATCAAGGTTGCCTCCTTACGAAGAAATGGTGCCTCTAATAAGGTAATACGCCTTCATTAGGACCGCTTTCGTTTCAGGTCGACTTGAGCTTTGGCCCGAGACCCTCCGATAACCGTTGCCGGCAGGATGGAAGGTGGGGTTGGTGGAGCGGAAAACGGCCTTCTGATCGGAAGTTACGTGCTTTGAAGGAGTCGCCATGAAACTCTCCGGCAAGACCACGCGGAATGCGTTTGCGCTAATTGGAATAGCGACATATGTGACCCTGGCACCTGTGTTGACAGGTTGCAGTCAGCAGGCGCCAGTGGCCCAAGAGCCGCCCCCGGCGGTGACCGATGTGGCTTCAGCAGCCGCTGAGTTTGAGAGTCGGAAAGCCTCCCCGATAACAGCTCAAGTTGTAGATGAAATCGAGTTTGCCCGGATTCTGGCCACCAAAAAGGGCTCTGTAGTTTTAGTCGATTACTGGGCTACATGGTGTCCGTCGTGCCTCCAGCTGCTCCCGCACACCTTGGAGCTTGCAGAAAAATGGCGCGACAGGGGCTTGACAGTCCTGACGCTGAGTTTTGATGATCCAGACGAGATCGGGTCCGTCGTTAAAACGCTGGAGAAATTCGGAGCCCGCACGGAAAACTTTGTGGCAAAATACGGGGCCTCCGAAGAATCGGTCACTCGATTTGCGGTGACTAACGGAGCCCTCCCACATTACAAGATTTATGATCGAGAAGGCAACCTCCGAAAGGAGCTGCTGAGCGGAGGGACCGCCATCACCCCCGAGTCCATTGAAACGGCAGTGGAGGAATTACTCACAGAATAAGAACTTTTTGGGTTCAGGCAGTGCCGGGGAATGTATCAAAGAGTTAAATTAAGGTTCCTTCCTGGGGAGGAATCACGTAGTACAAACTTTTAACCCTGCACCGCTACCAGCCCAACACGAGGAGGCTTTTTCCACAAGCATCGGAAAAATACCGGTGCTTTGTGGTGCGGATGAGGGCTTCAGACTTCTTAACATGGTAGTCACCATTATGCCTGCCTACCGCGAAGATCGCGGCGTAAGGGAGGTAGATGCATTTCGGCGAAATCCTCATCAATTAGGCGGCTCTTGTACCACACACCCGACAAACCCGAGAGTTCCAGGTAGCCTACTAGCCCCTAAACCCTGACCTCGGCCGATGACTGCCGAAATTCCACTTACTCCCCGTCTCGCATTTCACTCACCGGCGTGACGATTTGCCCTGAAGCGGAACAGGTCAAATTGGGGAGTATGATCGTTTTTTTAGGAAAAAGGCGCGGAGTCTCCTTGGGCCCATTAGCCCCAAGGTGTCACGGTACGACAAAATGGTTTGCGATGAGAATCCCGTCCCCGGCACGGTTAGCCCGAAAGGCCGCCAGGCCCACCCCCCCAGCCTAGCCGGGGCCTAAATCGATGGACCCCAGGCGTATCTGGCGGGCTTCCCATACCAGCCTGCATACGCCGTTAGCAGAGAAAAAATTTTCATAGTTACCGAGGAAATAAATCTCATTATTTGTTTCCCAGGCTTTCGACCCCAACTAGCCCGAAAGTTCCGCGTACGGGAACTTTCGTCCGTTGTCGCGGGCCGTTCCGCCCAGGAATTTTTGGCATTCCTTGAAAACCGTCCCAATTTTCGATCATCCCAACTTTCGATGCAAAAGTTTAGGGATCGTGTTTCCAGGCGGAATTTCCCGTGATGTTCCCGCCGCCGTGCGTCAGGGCCCCAATTCTGCCGCGATCAGTCAAAATGCCTTAGGCCATTAACCCGGCCGCAACAAGTGCGGCGCCGAGCACTTTTCCCGCTCGAGCTCGCGTCTCCCTGACCCAGGTACGCAATTTGAGCGCTAAAACCCGAGCCGGTCGATCCGTCACCCGGTGTCCAGCCAGGACCTATGTACTAAGTTGGTGATTACGTGGAGAATCCGGGTACGATTGAAGGTGAAGACAGCTTCAGTGCCCATATTTCGCAAAACTAGCGGATACATTTCTTCGATTGATCACTGAATTGATCAGTAAAGTGACATATCTGAAGGAAAAGTTGGGAAGGTCAGCCACTCTCCGCTGTCGACGAATGGCGCAAGAGAGGAAAACATCTCTAGAGGAACCAAACACAAAAAAATGAACGTGTCACCCGAACTTGGGGCGTGTTCGAATATTAAAATCGCTAGAGGCCAGAAATTTGGGCAAATGATACCCCAAATGGCGAAAAAAACCTCCAAGAACTCTCCCCGTGAGGAGGGGATCGGCCGATGACACGGACACCAAAATTCATGCGAACAAATTTGCGGTACGGTGTTCTTTTTTACGTCAGAACGTTTTCCGCCGTAACCGCGATCTGGGGGAGTCTGTGGTGGGCACGCCCATGGATTTACGGGTGCCAGCTCCCCACCAGTCAACAGGTAACGAACTTTCAGTGGAACCTACAAACTCCTTCCCCGCCGGAGGCTGAACCGGACGGGGTTGTGACGCACAGTCAGGCTGGGCCCTCGGTTGAGGCCTTGGTTCGGAAGCTGATCGAGGAGCTTGGTTCGGAGGACTTTGCGACACGTGAGGCGGCGGAAAAAGAACTTATCCGAATCGGTGTGCCGGCCTACGAGCTTTTGTTGGAAGCTCTGGACCACCCGGATCCTGAGGTGGTGGCTCGAGCCCGGTATATCTTGCGGATAATCCCGACACGCTGGGACCAGGCGGAGGATGCTGCCGACCTCCGCGAACTTCTGGGATTTTACGAGACCGGGGCTCCCGAAGTCCGACGCAGGGTACTGCGGATCCTGGCTGGGTTGGGGCGGGGGCGCGGCTGGGCTCCTCTGGCACGATTAGCACGATTTGAACGCGATCCCCTCTGGGCACGGTTGGCTGCCGTGGAGCTTATCATGGTCCAACCGATTCCCAAGGATTCTCGGGCGAAATATGGAGCCGTGGTGCGGCGGGTCTTGGGTGATACGTCCCGTGCGCCGGCCTGCTGGCCGGTGGTCTTTCATCAGTTGATGGAGGGACAACCGGAAGCCATCGACCGCTGGCGGCAAATCGTGCTTGAAGAGCAAAGGCTACTGGCCAGCCAACCCGATCGAACCTCCCCAACAGTTCTGGCCAGCTTGTGGGCTTTCCAAGCCCTGGCTGATAAGTTGTTTCAACGAGCGGATGAGGCACATAGCAGTTTCGAGCGGATGAGAAATCTCCTTTTGCCCGAGCTTTTTGACCATCTGCAGGTCATGGTGGACCTTTCACTTCTTTTTCACAACTACGGGATGAACGAATGGGCAGAATCGGAGCTCCGCCGAGCGATTGCCGGAGCCGACCCGCGCCGCAGCCTCGGAGCCCGACAGGCTTTGGCCGAGCTGCTTTTCGACCAAGGCCAGCCGTTGGCCGGGGCTCAGGTGTTAGAGCCTTTCTTCAAACTCCTTCAAGAGCGACAGTTTCCGCTCCTTGATAGCCCCGCCATCTCCCCTGGGCAAGTCCGCTCGCGGATGTACTATTTCCTAGCATGCCACTGGAAAGAACAAGGGGACCGGCAGCAGCATGAGCGGTATCTCCAGGCGGCCCTGCAGCAGGATCCACAAAATTTAGATGCGCTCATTGCCCGTTGGGAAATCCCCGAACTGCGGCAAGAAACCGAGGAATTGATCCTTCGCGCAAAGTCTCAGCTGGAACGCTTTCTCAACGATAGTACCGACCCGGAAGATCGAGCAAGTTATCTGAATCAATTGGCCTGGCTTGTGGGGAATACGGGCGGCGATTTAAACCAAGCTCTTCAGTGGGCGGAAAAGGCTGTGGAGCTCCATCCGGAGAGTGCCGCCTATTGGGATACGTTGGCGCACGTTCACTTTCATCGTAAGGAATGGGACAAAGCCGTAGAAGCCCAGAGCCGAGCCGTCGCGCTCCAACCCGGCTCGGGATTTCTCCGTCGGCAATTGGAGCTCTTCCGTCGCGCACTGGAAGAACACCGCAACCCATAGCGTGCTACCAGGCACCGAGCGATTCTGGCCCGCGTGGCAACGGCAGAACGCTTTGCGCTATCTCTGCTAAGTCCAGAACATAGGCCCGCCGGAAATTGAGACCCCACTTGTGATTCTAGTACCGCAAGCTGACAACTCCCGCAATGTACGGTATCATGGAGGGTCCACATTCCTAAATGGCCTGCTCGCGGGAGAATATTCCGGCAGTTTCCCGCTCACAACCATTTGGCTGTCGCCCAAGTTGCCAGGGGTACTGGGGCCGATTGAGTCGTCGCCACAGAGGGTGCACCATCCAAAGTTTCCCACAGGCTCGGCGAAAAAAAGGAGGAATTGCGGCATGACTTGCCAGCAGCTGAAAAAAGCTGAAGTTCACGGCCATACAATCGCCTATGTGGACAAAGGGCGAGGGTTGCCGATCCTTTTCGTCCACGGTTTCCCCCTTGACCATTCGATGTGGCGATATCAGCTGGAAGCCCTCGGCGATCAATTTCGTGTGCTAGCCCCGGATCTTCCGGGTTTTGGAGCAAGCTCGGGTTTGTCCACAACGGTGATGCGAATGGAGGATTTTGCGGATGTTTTAGCAGGGCTTTTGGACACCCTTGAGGTCACCGAGCCTGTAGTGTATTGCGGGCTGTCTATGGGGGGATACATCGCTTGGCAGTTTTGGCGGCGACATGGGCACCGTCTTCGTGGCCTTATCTTGTGTGACACGCGAGCGGCAGCCGATGCCCCAGATGTGGCCGAACAGCGCCGCGTCAACGCTGAAAGAGTCCTCCGTGAGGGTCCCGGATTCTTTGTGGACATGATGCTTTCCCGGCTTTTCTCGGCGGGTTTCCTCAGTAAGTCGGGCCCGGTGCTAGACGAAATGCGTCGCACGATGATGTCCACGCCACCGGAGACAATTGCGGCAGTCCTTCGCGGCATGGCGGAGCGGGCAGATGCCCGGCAATGGCTCGGCGAAATTCGGCTGCCGTGCCTGCTCGTGGTGGGGGAAGACGACATACTCTCGCCACCGAGCGAGATGGAAGCCATGGCTACCGCCCTTCCGGAAAGCAAGCTTGTGGTTATTCCCGAAGCTGGCCATCTTGCCCCTTTAGAAAACCCCGAGGCAGTCTCAGCTGCTATCCGCGACTTTTTAAGCCAGCTCTAAAACCGTTGCCCAGGTGGACATTAATACACCAGCCCCGAGCTTAATGTGTGGCAGAAGGCGATTCGATCCATGCTATGACCAAACTTGCGTCGGAGCTCCTTTCACCAAAGAAACTGACCTTGGCCGGGGGTTATTTCAAAAAGCCTAAGTTACCATCCATCCGGCGCCGGTTCCCCGCGACCCCAGAGGGCCTGCCGGTTGACCGCGGCTCTCTACAAGGGCTTTAAGATTCAGTTGGGGGTTCGGCCCCTGGGGAAGCCGTTTCCCCCCTCTCCAACCGAAAGAGCGAGCTTCGGCCGATTTTGGTTCCGGCGGAGCCGGTTTCTCGTGTGTGAAGTGCTGTGTAGTCCCTCCCGGTGTGGCTGGGGTGGAGCTTACGTTTTTTCCCTCCGCGGCTCGTTAGCAGGCTTGATACCTTTCAACCTGGCCCGGATAACTTTGAGCCGCTCCTGGAGCTCCTTTTCAAATCCCCTATCAGTTGGTTCGTAGTAAATGCGGTCCACACTGAGGTAGTCCTGCGTTGCGATAGCATCAGGCTCGTCATGGGGGTAGCGATAACCTTGACCGTGGCCCAGAAGCGAAGCGCCACGATAACTTGCATCGCGGAGCTGCCGGGGCACAGGCAAGACTCGCTTTTCCCGGATGTCCTCCTGGGCCAATTTCAGTGCCCGGTACGAAGCATTGGACTTAGGAGCACAAGCAAGATAAGTAACGGCCTGAGCCAAATTCAAGGCGCACTCGGGAAGTCCGACCAACTCGCAGGCAGATGCGGCGGCCACAGCTAAGGGTAAGGCCGCCGGGTCAGCGTTGCCGATATCCTCGCTTGCAAGGATCACGAGTCGCCGGGCTAGAAAGCGTACGTCCTCCCCGCCTTCCAGCATCACCGCAAGCCAATAAATGGCGGCGTCGGGGTCACTTCCGCGGATGCTTTTAATCAAAGCGCTGATGGCGTCGTAGTGATAGTCACCAGCGCGATCGTAAGCCACAATACGGCGTTGTACTGCTTCGCGAGCCAATTCCAAAGTGAAGTGCACGGGATCATCGCGTGTGGAAAGAACCCCGATCTCCAGTGCGGAAAGCGCCCGGCGCGCATCGCCGTCGCATGTTTGGGCAAGGAATTCCAACGCCGCATCCTCCATGATCACGTGCCGATTACCTAGCCCGCGCTCCTTGTCATCCAGCGCCCGCCGGAGAATAGTCTTAATCTCCTCGGCGGACAAAGGCTCAAACTGGAAGATTCGGCTTCGGCTTAACAACGGTGGGGTCAACGAAAAGAAGGGATTTTCCGTGGTCGCGCCTACCAGGATAACGATCCCTTCCTCCACCTCCGGCAAAAGGACATCCTGTTGGGCCCGGTTAAACCTGTGGATTTCGTCGATAAAAAGAAGCGTCCTCTTGCCCGATTTGTGGAGGCGTCGGCGTGCCTCGGCGAGGACTTCACGGACCTCACTCACATTGCTTCCCACAGCACTCAACTGGACAAAAGGGGCACGCGAGGCACCAGCAATGAGGCGGGCCAGTGTGGTTTTTCCGGTCCCCGGTGGGCCATAAAAAATGAGCGAGCCCAAACGATCCGCCTCGAGCAAACGACGGAGAAGCTTGCCGGGACCTAGCAAATGCTTCTGACCGACAAATTCGTCCAGGGTTCGCGGTTGCATCCGTGCTGCCAAGGGCATTGCTTCCCGGCTATGGCGACGTTCCTGCTCTTCGAAAAGCGACATAGCGCCTGCTCCGCCAGAGAGATGGTTTCCACCCCATGGAGCACAAAGCCTGCGTCCGCCCAGCCAGCCAAGGGTACCTGCAGCTCTCCCGCATCACAAGGACAAGCCGGCAAGAGCGAGCGCCGCTTGTCTTGGTCGCCCCGGCCCCTTTTTAGGTTTTACCACTCGGGCCGGAGCGGCCCTTCAGGTGGAAGCATGGCCGCTAGGGGACAGCCTTCGCATCGAGGCACCGTGCGACAATGCTTTTTGCCTACCTGGACAAATAGTGCATGATACTCATTGTATAGCTGTGGATCAGGTCGGAGATTGGCCTCGAAAAGTTCCTTAAGGCTGTAGTAGTCGCTGTCAAAGGGGGCCCATCCGTGCCGGCTCATCACCCGGTAAGTGTAGGTGTCAACAACAAATGTCGGGATATGACCGGCATAGAGCAGGATCGAATCGGCCGTTTCCGGACCAATGCCTTTAATTTGGAGGAGCTCGTGGCGGAGCTTTTGCGGCTGCTGGCGGAACATCCTCGCAAGCGAGCCGCCGTATTTTTCCAACAAAAGCCTGAGTAAATTTTTCAGCCTTCTGGCCTTGACCCGGAAGTACCCCGCCGGGCGGATGAGTTCGGCCAGTTCCTCTTCCGGCAGATGGTAGAGTTTTTCCGGCTCAAGGTAGCCTGCCTTTTTTAGATTCCGGATGGCGCGCTCCACATTCTTCCAATTGGTGTTTTGGACCAGAACGGCACCGACAAGGACTTCGAAGGAGCTTTCCGCAGGCCACCAGTTCTGAGGCCCGTAGGCCGAAAAAAGCCTATCGAAAACTTCCTGCAAAATATCTCGCAAAGGTGCTGCCAAACTTCCAACTCTCCCATTGCGAAATCTTTGGCTCAAGAGCTTGAGCGAGGTCTTTTTTTCGGTGGGCACAATTTCGGGAATGAACGTTCACCAATGTTCGATAAACGCAGGACCTTTGGGATGCTGGGACGCCGCCCCGGCGGCTTGCCCCGCTGGCCCCGCTATCCAAGTGCAATGATCGCCCGAAAAAGATCACGCTTTGCGCGAAACCTGCTTCAAACGGGGGGTTCCCGATCCACCGCGCTTCGGGCTTTTCCGCCAGAACGTTGTAGCAATTGTGGTTCTCAGCGCGAGCGCCGCAACCCATGTTACCCAAATACTTGTCTTTCCGGCAAGCTTCCGGTCACAATGAAGGCACCGCGGCGCCGAGCGAAAGCTTCTACACCGCGAAACTTCCCACGCAAAAGGATTCACACGCGGGTACATCTTTAGCCAAGCTTCCGTGGCAGGTCTGATGGACAGAGCGTGCCGACCAACATCCATTTAAGTAACTACTTCGGCTGCTTAAGTAACTGCCTCGACTTGGTCACGCTATCAGGCACGACGTAGAGCTTGACCCATCACATGGCTTAAACTGGGGAGTTAAACCTCGAAACTTTTCGCCACATGGAGTCGCGAAAATGGCAGAAACAGCGTTGACAAAGTACTACTCGGAGAAGGTTTCCCCACCGTATGCCCCTCGACATAACACGGCAAGGCCTCCTGTGGCTTAGGGCTTAGTAGGAGCCACCCCAATGTGGGAATCTCACGAAGAAGGCACACGAGACGGCAGTGAGCATCGGCAAGAAAATGGAAACACCGGCAAACAGAGCCCATCCCTACCTGGGGTGGATCTGCCGAATTGGGGGGAGAAGATTTGGCCGGCCGAGCGGCTGGCCGAGCCTCCGCCAAAGATACCAGCAGTTCAAGTGGTCCTTATTGCGGGGGGAAGTTTGGTTGTCTTCGTCTGCTTGCTAGGCGTGCTTGTAATCTGGCTGACGCCTCAGAGGGAAGATTTGAGGCACTTCGAACTACAAGCTCAAGCGGATCTCCCGAGCCTTTTCGAGCGGCCAGAGTTGAGACTTCAGGAGGCAAACCGCAATGGAGCGGTGCCTACGCCAGTAACCGGAGGCGGTGACCACTCGCTCGGATTTCTTCAAGAGCTTTTGGTCCCTATGCCGGAGGTACTTCGCCCGGACCTTGCCCCGGAGGCCGAGCCTGCGCCAAAGGGTGCCGGTAGCGCTGTGTTGGCAGCAGGTTCCACGACGAGTCATAATGTGATCCAGCCGGCCGGGCCGTGGCCCGAAGACCCGGTAACGACGTTTACACATTTTTGTTCCCGCTGTCACCTGTTACCGCCGGCCGACGTCGAGCCACGGGTGCTATGGCCGGCGAAAATTCGGCAAATGTACCGGTACGCCACCGGTCCGCGGCCTCAACCCCCAGAGGCGATCCCGCCGATAGAAGCGGCAATTGCCTACTGGACATCGCGGGCTCCTGAGCGACTTTTGTTGCCGCCGGAAGCTCTCGCGTGGTCACCTTCGCCTCTTCCCTTTGCCCGAATGTGGGTGACACTGCCAGAGCTGGCTCCGCCGCCGGCAATCGCCTGCGTGAAGTGGGTTGCCTGGTCCCATCGGGAGGAACAGGTGCTGGTGCTGTCCGACATGCTTCATGGCTATGTGATTCTTTGGTCGCTCCAGCCAGAAGTCAAGCCACCACGAATTGTCGGCAAGCTTCGCCACCCTTCGCGAGTGGAGGTCATTGACCTTGACATGGACGGACGGCTTGATCTGATTGTTGCGGACCTTGGTGATTTTTGGCCAGTTGATACCGACAAAGGGGCTGTCGTGTGGCTGAGGCAGCAGCCCGAGGGTCACTTCCGCCAGATCAAGCTGATGGAAGGTCTTGGGCGGGTAAACGAAGTCAAGGTCGCCGACTTTGACAACGACGGCGATTACGACCTGATTGTGGCTTGTTTCGGCAATCTGCAGACCGGTGGCCTCATCTATCTGGAGAACCAGACGGAAGAGTGGGAGGAGCCAGTATTTGAGGCCATCCAACTGGATGATCGCACCGGGTGGAGTGACGTCCCTGTGGTCGATTGGGACGGCGACGGAGACGTCGACTTCTTTGCTCTCCAATCCCAGGAACATGAACGGGTAGTCCTCTACTGGAACCGGGGCTGGGGGAGCTTTGCAGAGCGGTTGCTTTATCAAGCGCCTCACCCGCGATGGGGTTCCACCGGGATTGTACCGGTCGATCTGGACGCAGACGGAGACATCGATTTACTCTTCAACCACGGGGACGCGTTTCAATTTCCCCCGGTGGCACGGCCTTATCATGGCATCACTTGGCTGGAAAACCGCGGAGGTATTCCCTTTGCTTCCCATCGGCTAGCTTTTCTTCCTGCAGCTCATACCTCGGTGCCGGGCGATGTGGACGGCGATGGCGATCTAGACATCCTAGCTACCACCTTCATGCCCGGCTTCAATCCTAGCTGGCCCGATGCCGACAAAATGGAGAGTGTGGTTTGGCTGGAACAAATTTCGCCAGGCAAATTCCGCCGCTGGAGCATCGAACGAGCTCTCCCGTTTCATGCCGCGGCCACGCTTGCCGACCTCGATGGCGACGGCGATTTGGACCTTGTGGTGGGCAATTTCTTGCTCTTCCGTTTTCCTCAGATGCCGGTGGAGGCCACGTTGACGATTTTTGAAAATGCTCGGCTCTATCCTGGTGGCTTGGAACGAAAATTGCGCTCGTCTATCATCTATCCGCGCGATAAAGATGGTAAGACGGGAGAAAACTCCGCCGCTGAAGGCCGGAGATAAAACGAAGATAAAGCTGATCCCCAAGAGATTATGGAGCACGACTTTCCGAGGGAAAGTCACGGCCGCGGGCGTTAGGGTTGGCCACCGTTTCCAAATAAGCCGCAAGGATTTTCTGGGCAGCCACCGCGTCTCGTTTGCGCCGCCGCATGCTGGCTTTCAACCCTGCAGAGGCCAGGGCCGATTCGGCCTCGCATGTGGAAAAACGTTCGTCAAAGAAAACCACCGGCACACCGGTGACCTGCTGCAACCAGGTGCCGAATTGCCGCGACTGTTGGCTTAGCCGACTTTCCCGCCCACTTAAATGCAGGGGAAGTCCTACGACAAAGAGGGTCACCTCATTCTCACGGACAAATTTTCGGAAAAATTCCGTCTCTTGGTGGGAGGATCGCCGCGGAAATACCCCCACCGGTGTGGCTAAAGTCCGTGCCGGATCGCTGACAGCCAAACCGAGTCGCGCGAGACCAAAGTCAATGGCCGCTACCCGCCCCGGCTTTCCCGCAGCCCCGGCCTTCTCGCGTTTTTCCTCCTCTGCCGACGAGGAAGAATCCGGTGCATACATGCCTAAGACAACCTTCTTAAAAATTTGGAAGTGCGCACACGGTATCTTTCCCCGCGAAGACAACGATTTCCGGTGCAAAGCACCAACCAGTTGTGATATTCCGTCCCCGGACCAATTCCCACGCAAAGCCCCAGCTATACTTTAGAGGTTTGGCCACCTGGTCAACGGGCCAGGCACCAGGTGTCGCCTAGCTTCCTCTAGCAGCTTATTGGTTGAGGATCGTGGAGAGTCCGAAGCTCAGGCGGTGCTGGTGGAACACTCTTCACGGGGACGCAGCAACTCGACTGCGGGCTTTCCGGAAGCCATTTAAACTACCCGGTATATTATCTAGTTAATTTTCCGGTGCGATATCGAGCACGGCTACCCTCTCGGCCTCAAGCCGAAGCGTGACCAAAGGCACCTCTCCCGATTGAACGGGAATATCCTGCTCACTAACCAATTCCCGAACTTTTGGGATGGGCGCAAGCGACCGGTCCCAAATGATGTTCACCAGCACGGTTTCGGAGCTGTCGTTGAACACGGTGAAGTAACGCTGGCCAAATCTCTCCACGTAGACTTTCGGGTGCGAGGATTGGGCTAAGGTGATCGGTTGCCAACCAGCTTCCGCCACCGCGCGACAAAGCGGGACATATTTCCGGAACAGGGATCGATCCCGCTCGTAGAGCTCCGGCCGAGAAAAGTAATGCCCTGTTGAGGCATTGGGACTAAAAAAGCCGGGGAACATCCCATAAGCCAGACATCGCTCCATATATTTACGGACCAAATCGGGTCCAAATCGGTCGAAGTCGGTATTCATCAGGAAGCAAAAGGGCTTGCCCCCACACAAGGCGCGGCGGTAAAGCAATTCGGCATCCGACATCGGCTTCCATCGACCCCCGGGGTTCCAGTCCGTCTCTGTGCCCATGACATCGAGCAGGGGTGCCAGCCAACAGAGTCGACTTGGCGTGCCATTGGCCATGGTGTACTTCCCCATCCTGTGGACATCAGCAGCAATTGCCCGCACATACTCGAAGGCAACAAGCCCTCGAAAGACCGCCGGCGCAAATCTTTCTGGATCCCAACTCAGCGGCACATGGCCAACGAAGTGTTCGCGACAAAAGTCTAGCTCTGCTGTGACGTATCCTTCGCTGGAGTCGATATATTCGCCGTCCAACTGGCCCGTGGCCTCTGGACCGTAAAGCTTACGGCGGATTTTGTCGTTCCACTTCACGGAGAAATCAGTGACCTCGCCGGGGATATCCGGCATACTGTTCATGCTCCATACCGCCCCGTTACACCAAGGGGTGTTAAGGAGGCGCACGGGGATTTTTCCATCGGGATCCCGGAAACTACTTGTGCGCCAGGCAACGGCTTGGGGGTGACCGCGTGCCGCCAATTCTTCCGCAATCCTCCTGGCATCTTCATAAGTTCGGGGGACTTCCGGCGCCATGGGCATCCACCAAGTCATGGGTTCCGTGTAGCGGAAGGTAAGGATGTCGTGAGCATCGTCCCAGGCGGTCTCGTTATCGCCCTCTTTGAAGCGAAAGCCGAAATCCTCCCACCCGCGAACGGCACTAATGCGGGCAAAGGGCATCCACAAACCTTGCCGGGTGATTCGCACACGGAAATGCTCGGGGAAGATTTGGTAATACCGCGCTAAAGCCCCCCGGAAGCCAAGCGGCCCCTCGAAAGAAAACGTCACCAGCCGCAACTGAGCTTCCGGACGTTCTCGCGTCAGGGCGATATCGTAAGCCACAAAGAGTTCTTCCGTGGCGGCATTATATCCACATCGGAAAAAGGCGGGACGCAGCATGTCGATGCCGATAGCCCAGCCCTGATGACTCGCCGCCACCGCCGCAAAGGGATAGCGACTTAAGCGGCGGGTGCCCACCTGCCAGGTGCTGGTCCAAAGGTATTCGCGTGGGGGTTGAACAGGTTCGCTGCTTCGGGGATCGCGAAACCACACCAGCTCTTTGGCCGGTACCGGCGATGAGTAAACAAGTGTGATCGCCCGATCTTCAGTTCCCCGTGTGGATAAAGTGACATCAATTATCCGCCCTCCGTTAAGTTCAGTTTCCTTGGCATCAAGGTGCAAGCCAAGGGCCTCCCGCTCGATGGCCACAAAGTCCGTATCGGCACGCACATCGCGAACACTAAAGCCAGCAAATTTCTCGGTCTCCAAGCTGCAAGGCACACTATCGAACAAAGCCACAGCCTTGGGCATTTCCAGGACGAATAACCGGGGATTGCGAAACGAAACCTTACCGGAATGCCCGCGAAAAAGAAGATAGTAGGAAAGACGTCGGACCGGCTTTTCCGGATAGATCACAACCCGCCGCTCCTGCCACTCGTGAGTGCCCGTGGCAAACGCCGAGGTTTGACCCCACAACGGGGAACCATCATTATACACAAGATCAAGATATAGCGAGTAATTGGCGTCGGGAGTGCCGCTTACGTTCTCGGCGCGACTTTCCGCCAACGCCACGATAGGAAGGGGGCGATCCTGATTAAGCTCCACAGAAAACATCACTCCCAAATGTTGGTCGGTGGTGGTGCTTGAACAGTGGAAATGACCGTCGCGCCAAGTGAACCCCTGGCCGTACGGGCGGGCCGCCTCGGGCCTAATGAGGTTAGGCCCTTGAGGCACCGCTCGCACCACACGGCGGACCACCCGCAGTTGGTTTCCACCTGAAAGATCTGCCGCCGATTTTCGCCCAGCCGAGTCCTCCCCGTTTCCGGCCGGCGCAATTTTGTTGACATCCTCACTAAAAGGCGATGCCGGTTGTGGTAGGGCCCAACCGCCCCCTGTCGCTCCCATTGATGGAACACCGACGGCACATAAGATGCTCACCACCACTGTGCTTCTTAACGCACTGACGAAAAAACATGCAACCCAACTCAAGATCATGTAACAAGGCGACTTCATGGCTGTATTTTTCCGCAAAACAGGTTGGGATTCTTGCAACATCATTCTCCTCCGGTAAAACGACAAACGCGTGTCACACCCCCTAAGATCTTGGCGACAATAGCCCATTACCCTTTATCTTTGTGCGGGAACTTAACGTCTGCCGGTTGCCGACCGTGGAAAGGTAACCGGCTTATGCTTACTATGATTCACTGCCGGGGTGAGGGCCCACGGACCTGATTTCTCCCGAGGCACAGCCAGCAACGTCCTTACTGCACCGCCCGACTTTGCCCCGATGCCCCCCTCGATACCCAGGCTTCTCGTTTGCTTTTACTTCCAAGGACGACCTTACGGGCAGCAGTGGAGGGCTCGAACCGGCAGGTCTTCACTCGCAAAGTGGCCGAGGTTGACTTCCCTGCCAAGGGAAGTTCCTTGATTACTATTCCACCGCAGAATTCTTTGCCAATCAATCGACGCCCACGTTTTCTCTGGTGGCTTCATACGTGCATCATTTCATTGGGAACCGTCCCGCATCTAATTTCCGCCCGCAAGCGGCGGTCGTGCGATTGCTTTCGGACATTGACTCCCACGCCCCTGCAACTACAATTCCGCGAAACCTATCTTGGACTTTAGTGCCAATGAGAATTTCGACGGAATGTGAGGTGCATGGCTTCTCCCAAGTAAACGAGCAGGGCGCAGACATGCGGATGCTTGTTGTTTCGGACCTTCACAGCAGAGTGGAAATCTTCGAAGAGATACTCAGGCAAAATGGCTCGGCCAACGTGGTGATATTGCCGGGGGACATCACGCATTTTGGCTCCCGGTCGGCTGTCGCGGATATCATCGCGCGGGCACAGTCGCGCGGGCTGACTGTCCTGGCTGTGGCCGGGAATTGTGATACAGCCGAAGTGGACGAAGAACTCCGCCGGCTCGACGTGGCGCTAGATGGGTCGGCTAAGATGATAGCCAACGTGGGCTTCCATGGCGTCTCTGCCTCTCCGCCGTGGCAATCAAAAATGTATCATCGGACCGAAGAGGAAATTATCCACGCGTTGGAAGCTGGCTACCAACAACTCGGCCGGCCGCAGTGGCACGTGGTGGTTTGTCATGTACCACCCTACCGGACCAAGTTGGACCGGATGCATTTCGGCCAACACGGTGGGAGCAAAGCAGTGCGGCAATTTATCGAAGAGCGGCAACCGCATCTGGTCTTGTGTGGCCATATTCACGAAGCCCGCGGCCTGGATCAACTCGGAAACACCCAGGTAGTCAATGCTGGCCATGGGGCTCGCGGATTTTACGCTATTGTCGATCTGCGCCAGGATGAAGGGCCCGAAGTCATTCTCGCCCAGGTCACGTAACCACCGAGGACCGTCGTCTGTGAAAGTTATCGTAAACGAAAAGTAAAAATCTCCCTAGCGAAGGCTGGGTGGCTTGGTTGTCTCGGATCCTGAGGCGGGCTTTTGGTAAAGCCATGAAGCCTCTGAGATGACGACCCGAGCGGGAGGAGTTCTCCAGCGACATATCTCTGGCACCCACAGAGGGGGGTGTAAATCCAACTTGTCTTGTCCCACCGACCGGAAAGCCCAGACGCATTGAAGAAAAGTCTTCGGGAGGTGATCATGCTTTCCTATACCGCCGGGAGCGGGGACGTCGAGGCATCTTAAGACGGTGAGGGAGGATTCAGGCCTTATTGTCCATTGACCGCCTACATACCGAATGAAAACGGGTAGCGAAATGGCGGGAGTTCTTCCACGAAGCCTTGCTTACGGCAATAAAGTTCGGGCTTGAACGAATAATAGGAAGATAAGTCGGACAAGGCGGAAAATAATATAAGTCGGTTACATAACATAAGTCGGTCCAGTCGGATTATCCGAAGGTTGGTCGAAGCTAGGGCCGCGCGGATACCTACTGGGCCCCTTGTGCGGCAGGATTGGCCAGTGCCGATTTTGGGGCACGGGGCCGGAGCTAGCGTTAGCTTTTTTGAAAGCGCATCAACGATTTCGCCTTCTTTCAAGCTTTGTGCACGTAGCGAAAACAAATTACAGCAAGTATCAGTTTTCCTTGTAATTTGTGATTTCTACCAACAAACTGAGGATTTGGTCGGGGCAGGCAGTGGCGTGGAGCTCGGGTTTGCGTTGTCAGAGGTAAGCAGTGGAGCTTTGCGGCGCTACGTGGGCGGCAAATGGTGATCCCAATCGTTCAGAGAGCACAAAGCGAATGAACACCGTAGAAGCTCCGACGAAAAAACCGGATGTCCCTGCAATTCGGACCGTCCACCTTACCAAGGTCTATGGTCGGCAGGTAGTGGCCGTAAACAACCTTTGCTTCGAGGTCCCACAAGGCGTGATATTCGGGTTTTTGGGACCTAACGGGGCGGGGAAGACCACCACGCTTCGGCTTTTATTGGGACTCCAACGTCCCACGGCTGGCGAGGCGTACATTTTCGGACAGCGGTGCGGGCCGAACGCCGTCTCGGTGCGACGGCAGGTGGGGTTCCTGCCGACTAATCCCCAATTTCCCGGACATTTGAAGCCGTTTGAATATCTGGACCTAGTGGGAGAACTTTGTCGGCTGTCGGCCGAGGAGCGACGTCCGCGAATTGCTTCGCTGCTGCGAGCGGTGGGACTTCTTCCGGTGGCCGATCGCCGGATTCGTTCCCTTTCTACGGGGGAACTGACGCGGTTGGGGATTGCCGCCTCGCTGGTGGGCGACCCACCGCTTCTTTTATGGGATGAGCCGACGGCAGGACTTGACCCGGCAGCGCGACGCTTCGCCCTGGATCTCATTGCCGAGCTTGGCCGCGATCGCACGGTCCTAATTGCCACTCACATCCTGGCCGATATTGACAGGGTGTGTAACTACGTAGGTGTGATGCATGAGGGGCAGATGATCTTTTGCGGGCCGATGGCCGAAATGAAGCGGCGATTGGGAACGGATAGCTTCCAACTGATTCTGGCCGGTAGCGACGAAAACCTCCGTAACTTCGCCCGCGTGGTGCAGGCCCGCCCGGACCTCACCACCGTATGGTCCAACGAAAATCAATTGCGGGTTTCTTTCCCAGACGGAGCAAGTCGCTGCCGGTCGTTGATGGAACTCCTCCAGCTCATTGATCAAAACGGTTTAGAGTTAACAGCGATTCACTCCGGCGTGGGGGCCACCGAAGATGCTTACCTTCAGCTCCTTCAAGAAGATCGGGCCCATGGTTTCAAGCGTTTTTATGAGGGGACGACATCTGGCCCTTCCAACCCTGGCGATCATGCGCTCTGAGCTGCGAGCCTTATGGGGCGGTTGGCTTGTACGATTATGGGCGCTTGCAGCCATCTTCCTCAACTTCCTCATCCTTCTCAGCTGGTGGCAGGTGTTGCCGAATACCCTGCTGCTGGCGACACTGCTTTTTCCCTTCCTGGTTTTTCCCTGGTTTATTGTGATCATCACTTTGGGGGCCACCGCAGTGGGATCGGCACGGGTTGAAATCCTCGCCGATGGCGTGCTGAGCCGGCCCATCACCCGGTTGGAGTTCATTGTAGGAAGCTGGCTGGCACGAGCGGTGACGGTCCTGGCGGTCTTTCTTGGGGCTTTTGTGCCGCTGGCCCTTATTGGCCTTTATGCTGATCGGCCAGTTCTTGCCGAGACTGTCACGACCGACGGAGTGATCGTGACCTGCATCCTGGTGTCGCTTGTGCTTTTGGCCCTTCTCAGCTTGGGCTTTTTCCTGGGAACAATCTTACGCAACGGCTGGATTGCTCTCCTAGTGGCCTTTTTCGTGTGGTATCCGATCAATGTGCTTTTAAGCACATTTCGGGTGGAGGAATTTTCGCCCATCAGTTTAAACCAGGGTGCCCCGGTTGTCCTGCGGAAGAGTTGGTTCCTTCCCGGGGAAAAGAAAGAACAATTGGACGTGGTCAAGCTTCAGCAGCAATTTGCAGATTTGATACGTGGCTTTATGGCTCCGCCACAGCCGGAGCGTCGCCAGCGGGGCTTCTTCCGTGAGGTAGAGCAGCACGAGAACATCAAGCCCCTTCGTGTAAGCCTCAGCTACGGCCTTGCTACCGTGCTTTTCACCTGCCTTGCGTACACAATATTTTTCCGGCAGGATTTGTGACGCTTTCGCTCGGCTGGAATTCTGAACGGTGGAAGCTGCTTCGAGCGTCGTATTGAAGTTTCCCACCGGAGGCGAGAAATCTTCAGTTGGTTATGCCCAAAGACGAAGTAGGTTCACCCCGACCCGCCCGTTTGACCGTTGCTCACCGACAGTGCTTAGGTATTTTTCGCAATCGTCAGAGGGACCAGCGTCCCCCCAACAACTTGGGAAGAGACAAATTGCCCCGTGAAAGTTGGCTGCCACGGCCTGTTAACAGTCAATGAGGGCGTTCTTACTCTTGGGCGATCGCCGGCCGGCATACCCTTAGACCTTTTTGGTTCTAACGAGCGAAATCGGCCCGAGATGTCCCGCGAGAAGTTACCTCGAAAGTAGACTTAGAATCCGGGCAATCTCTGTATTTCAAGGAACTCGAACAACAGGCTGGGAAGGAGTCAGAGGGCCGGCGCCTTTTGCGCAGGCAATTTCGCGGGCTGGTCTCCAATCCACTTAGTTGGCACCTGGGGGTGGTTTTTGGTCTCGGCGGCCGGTGTCCCTTATCGTTCCTCCTGCCAACCCCAATTTATCTGGCGGGCCCAGAATGATCACGACTTTCACAAGGGTCAAAACATCCCCTTCCGGCGGAGAATGACTCTTAGGCCGATATGGTCGACGGGTCCTGAGGTAACTTTCTTGGATCGGGGCAGACCTGGTTTATCGCCGCAACCGCCAAATGACCGTCCGAATTTCCATGCAATTCACCAGCAGAGACTTTCCACCGGCCCCACCGAGATGAAGCCTGCACAACAAAAGGGGCACCTTAAACCCCGAGCAGGTCGGGTGAAACCAGCCAGCGGAGTTCTGCAGCCCCCTCGGCTATTTCGTTTTCAAAATCAAGGCAGGCCACTCCTCCTTTAGCTAGATGAATCTTGGCGGAAGGGGCACCCATGAGCCGCCCGAGAAAATTTTCCAGGTCCGGGGAATGACCCACCCAGGCCACCAGGTTGGCCCCGCCTGCTTGAGCTTTTGTCAATTCAATCATGGCGGTAAGCTCGCCATCGGGCACTAGTGGGTCGGCAACGAAAAGCACCGGTTTCTCAGAGAGTTTTCCTCCCACCACCTTGGCCCAGATTCTTGCCGTTTCCTGAGCTCGTTTATAGGGACTGGTGGCGATCCACGTTGGGAGCACACCGCACTTGGCCAAGTTACGGGCAAGCCTGCGAAATTGCTTCCGACCCTCCTTAGTCAACGGGCGCAGACGGTCTTGAGGCCAGCGAGCGGAATCGCTCGGTTCGGCGACAGCATGGCGGACAAGAAACAGTCGCACGGCACATTCTCCTTATTGTTGAGGCAGCTTCCCCTCCGTTATGGAAAGTCAAATTGGGCGCGACACATCCCACCGCAACGGCAACCGGCGGTCGACCTAGAGGCACCGTCCACTCGCACACACCTCTGATCTGTTCGCTATTTTCAACCGGGGAGATGAAAGACGCAAGCACCCTCGCACGTTAGCCTTCGGGCGAACCAACCCGCGCCGACAAAAACACCGATCATCCTCAGGCCGGCCACGCAAACCAACCTGCAGCGAGTTACCTGGTCCGCCACAACCACCGATCCGGGATATTAAGCTCGCACTGCCTTTTGCTAATTTGTTGTTTAAAACGTTTTGCGTCTTTTGGATAGCCGGCCGTCGGCCGTAGTTCCGGTATTTCCCTTTGCCAAAAAGCGTTGAAGGCCAGCATCACCAACTCGCGGATGTACTTGGCGATCATGGAAGCGGCAGCGACGGCAAAGATCTCCTCTCCCTTACGCACAAAATCCCAGCGCCAGTAGTCAGAAGCCGTCCTCCGTGCATACCGGCTCAGTTGGGGCGATTCGCTGACAACCTCCCAACCCTTCTCGTCGCCGTAATCTTGCAGGAGGTTAATTATTTCCCGGTAGTAGACCCGACCCCCTTGACGGTCCGTGTACACATAGAGTTCGCAGTCCACATCGGGGAGGACCTCGCTTAAGAGTTCACACATGGCGTGAGCCACAAGCATGGCCTTGCTTCCCCAACGCTCGATCGTCGCGTTGAACTCGAGCTCGGGCAGAACCCGGCAGCGGCATCGCCGAAGCACGACCCCGCGCCTCAGCATAGTGTCCCCCAGTGTGCTGGCAGAGCGGCTGGGCACAGAGATATCAACACAAGCCGGCACCGCCACGGGAATTTCTTTGAGCCAGGGGAGCTCACTCCATGATTTGTCAGCGCGGATGTCGACAAATTCAAGCAAAGAAGTCAAATCATTTCCCGTGAAACCAGCCAAAACAAGAAGCGCAAGCGCGCCCTGTTCCAGTCGGTCCAACTCACCCCGGGAGCGATACACCTTTTTCGAGTCGTCGATACAAAGCGCGTGAGGATCCGTGGTCGGCCGATCACAACGACGCACATGTGGGCGAAGGAGGTTTTCCAGATATTCCGGTTGGCCGGCGGAAGGATGCGGTGGAACCCGCCACGCCGTCAAAGCCACCACAAGCGGTCCCATTTTGGGACCGTATCCTGCTTCGTCAATACCGATAATCCAGCACATTGTTCTGATGCCACCGCTTGTTTACAGAATCCTCCCATTCCCTCCTCCAGGGGAGGCCGGTTAAGGTCTCTCCTTGCACGTCCGTGCGGAAAACTTACCCCCAGGTACCACGGGCACCGCCTAACCACAAGGTGCCCACCTCCGCGCCACGCAGCGGAATGCGCCAGCTTTAAGAGTTTGCCAGGAAGCTTAGTGGGAAGGCGGATCGGCAAGAAACTCTTCCAACCTTTGAACAACTTCCTCCCATCTTTGGAGGAGCATCTCCTGAGAGGTTCCACCTTTATGCCCTGGAAAGGCCGTGGACAAAAGGTCCGGGGAATGGCTTCTAACATCTTCCGTCGCTAAGTCATTACGCGGCTCTCCGCGGTGTTCCCCAAGGTTCGGACGGATGGGCACAATAAGCGGTGGTAGCTCCGCCACCGGAGGCTGGAGGTCATTGCCGGCGTCGGTCGCGGGCCGCAAATGAACGCTTCGCACTACCTGCCCTTCAAGCGAGGCAACCGTATCTGCCAGTGCCTTCAACTGCGTGTCGAATTGCCGGAGTTCGGCGACAACCTTTTCTGCCCACACATTCGCTGCGGCTGCCTGTTCCCCATCCAAAGCCAACCGGTGAAGGATCACCGTCCACCCATCCAAGATTGTCATCACGAATTGCTCCATCTCGCCCCAAAGGCGACTCATTCGCCCCAGGGCCTCCCGCACCGGCTGAAGATCGGCCAGTAAACCAAGGGGAGGCTTTTCGGCGAACATTGCGCTCGAGGATTCGCGGTCGGGGGTTTGAGCTTGCCCATCGATATTTGGGGCGTTTGTTGGAGCATCCGGTTGGGAATTCATAGCGGCCAGTGCCTCGATCATCCGGACATAAACCTAATTTACCGCCACATTTGGCTCGGGACTGCGCTCAGCCGAAAAGTCGGCCGTCCGCACCCTCAAGCCGGGATGAGTTGCGCCGTGGTTAGTCGCAACTTGCGTCCTGTTGCCTTCTAAAACTTTAGCATTTTGGCCCCACAACTCATGGAACCCGATGCTCCTAATTTCCTACTATTATGGGGTGCCATGCCACCATATGTCGCCAGAAACCTCAGTTCGCACTGCCGACACCGCTTTCCTTCAGGCTTCTTCAAGTTACGTGAACTCAGCTGAAATCGGGATTAAAAGTTTCATACCCCCAAGAGGTGTCGTTCGTGGGATAGAATCTTGGCAACAGACAGAGATCGTGATCAACTACGCAAATCGTTCACCAGTTATGATAAGCAAATCTTATATCTTTGGATCGTGCTCACGCGTCCATCTTTTTTATTGGCTATGCCAGGCAATAATGCGGGCAGTCGCTTAGAATCGTGGTACTCACCCACTCGGCGGTCGGCGGGGAGATGCCAGGTTCCAACTAAGTTGCCACCGGAGGAAAATTCGCTTTCAAAGAACCGACCATGCGGCCTGGAAGTAACGCCTTCCACACCACCTTGGTTTATTCCCCCCAACCCACCCCAGGCTCGACCCAAAATCCAGAAAAGGCCCTCAACATCAGACCTAAACCGTAGGAAGACACTTCCGAATGAACTTCATGACTTCGCCCGGCGGTTCATTTAAACTGCCTGCACACAGCGGAGAGATGTTCCGCAAAAGTGGGCCACTCCATGACGGGAGCCTCCTCCCAATTGACCCGCCGTTTGAGACCATGCCTAGGTACCATCGGAGTTATCGACCAGTTCTTGCTGCCACAGAAATGCCAGATGATCGTGCCTCCGTACGATCGGGAGTCATCCCATCGCCGAGGGACACGGCGTCGCGTGCGAGAATCGTGCCTGCGTGCTATCGGAGCCATCGACGATGCCTATTTCCCCGCAGCAAGCGGAAGCGTGCCACCAGCCGGAATTTTGGAGCGAGGTTCACAGCGCCTACGAGACTGTTCGGGAGGCACTGCTTGCCAGGAGGACTTTCGCAGGCCATTGGGAGGGTCGACTGGCCGATTCCCCCTTGGCCACTGCGACGGCAGTGGCCGCCTTGAGCGTGTATTCGGCAGCCAAGCTAGGCCATCCGGTTCTTACTTCCACTGTGTGCCACGCCAAGGGGAAAGTAAGCGAGGCGTGGCCAGCTTCGGGCAGTGTTTCAATTTGGGCGGAAAGAGGCGCCGAGATGGAACACCCGTTGATTGAAGCCGGGGTACGCTACCTGTTGACCTCGCAAAACCCTGATGGGGGCTGGGGTGACACCGATCGCGATCCCTCGAATATCGCAGCCGCGGCACTGGCGATGGCAGCCCTTCGCCTGACGGGTAGCCACATCCAGTATCCTCAAAGCTGGTCGAGGGCAGAGACCTACTTTCGCGGCCAGGGGGGAGTGGAGGGTATTGTGGCGCGATACGGGAACGACAAAACATTTGCTGCCCCCATCCTTGCCGCCTGCGCCGTAGCGGGATTTGTGCCCTGGAACAAGGTCCCGCAACTACCGTTCGAACTGGCGTGCCTGCCGCAACGATGGTTAGGAGCGATCGGCCTACCGGTTGTCAGCTATGCCCTGCCGGCGCTTGTCGCTATTGGTCTCCTGAGGTTTTACGCCCAAAAGGACATTATTTCCCGACTGAACGTTTTTCGTCGGGGAAGTTCTCGGCCCACACTTTCCAAACTGGCGCTGCTTCAACCCGCAAGCGGCGGATATTTGGAGGCAATTCCGCTGACCGCCTTTGTGGTACTCAGTCTTTCGGCCATTGGGCACGCCGATCATTCGGTGGTGAGGCGAGGGGTCGAGTTTCTCAAGAGTGTAGCTCGGCCAAACGGTGCTTGGCCTGTGGACGTCAATCTTTCCACGTGGTTAACCTCGCTCGCCACAGTTGCGCTGGCCCACTTTTCACCCCAAGATCTTTGGCTTGTAAACATCGAGTGGCTTCTTGGTTGCCAGCATCGACAGAGACACCCCTTTACCGACTCGCCGCCGGGTGGCTGGGGGTGGACGGACCGCTCGGGCGCCGTCCCCGATGTGGATGACACCTCCGCAGCCCTTCTTGCGCTGGCGGCCTTTAGACGGGTGTATGCCTCCCGCATGAGGCAAGAGCCCAAGGCGGGGGAGATTTGGGAGGCACCTGATTCCCAAATTTGTCAACAAATGTTGGCCCGAATAGACGTAGCGGCCTTGGATGCCCTGGAATGGCTTGGGCAGCTCCAAAACCGCGACGGGGGCTGGCCCACTTTCTGCCGCGGCTGGGGGAAGCTTCCCTTCGACCGAAGTGCGGTGGACTTGACGGCTCATGCCATCCGAGCTCTGGCCGCTTGGCTCTCCATGGCCGAAAGCGAGCTTGCTGCCCCCGGGAAGGGCCATCCTCTTTGGGAAAAAGGTCGGGCCAAACTTCCCTATTGGAGAAACATCCTCCAGCGGGGCGTGGCTTTTCTGTGTCGTCGTCAATGCCCGGATGGAGCCTGGGAGCCTTTGTGGTTCGGAAATCCTTATGTTCCGGGGGAGGTAAATTGCATTTACGGCACGTCGCGGGCTATTCTTGCCCTGTGTGAATTGCTGCCGCCCACCTCCACTATCCTTGGGGAGGCGGTGACTTTTCTTTGCAGGGCTCAGGGCAAATGTGGTGGTTGGGGGGTGCACAAGCTTCAGCCGCGTTTGTGTCCGGTAAGCTCATCTGGAGAGCAAGGAAGGATCCGGTCGGCCGCCTCCCGCCCGGAGGAGTGCTTTGAGAGGACAAATGTCCCGGCGCTTACTCCCTCGGTGGAAGAGACGGCATGGGCAGTGGAAGCTCTGACGGCTTACTTGGAAAAGGCAAACTCGCCCTCTCCGGAGGTCTTCGCGGCATTCCGCAGCGGAGTAACCGCCCTTGCCCGGATGGTTCAGGATCCAAAGAAAATCCACGCGGCGCCCCTGGGACTTTATTTTGCGAGGCTCTGGTATTACGAAGAACTTTACCCAATTATTTTCTCAGTGAGCGCACTTGGCCGGGTGCTTAAATTTCTTTCCAGGCGTATATGAACACAGGTACAAGAATGCTCGATGTTGGGCCAAGCTATATCAACATATAGCTCTGATAAATCTTTGCGGCTATCCTCTACGGGAGGCAACGTGGGGGACCGATGCACAAACCAGTGTGGGCAGGCGAGCTATAAAGCCCTTCCCTAACACAACGGTACTTGACCGCTTCGGTGCCAAAACCACCTTACGGCCGAAATTGAGACGTGGTCCCATGCCCCATCAAGGCCCGTGGAGGATACCGCCAACTCGGTTACCCGCATGCGAAAAACTTCGGCTGATTATGTTCGCCTGGCCGGAGGAGAGGCTGCCTGAGCAGTAGTCTGAGTGTTCTTTCTCGAAGGGGCAATCCATAGGCAAATATCGCCGTTTCAAAGTTTGCTTTGCAAAAGGAAGGAGCAAAAAGATGGAGCCGGAAACGCCGGCCTTCCCGTCCCCACGTCCCTCCGGTGACTACCGCCGTGTCCCGGGGGAGCGCCGCCTTCGAGAGGAAATTCGCCGTCAAGCCGAAGCCTTTTGTGCCGCCAGGATGCAGGGTCCATGGTTGTCGCGTCGGAACTTGGAGGAGGCAGCCCGGCAGATTTTGGCCCAGCTTCACTTACCGGAGGATTTTCTCGGGTGGACGATGGCGGCAATGGTCACAGCCTTTTGGCGGCCCCAAGTGATGGGAGTACCCTTTGAACGCCGTCTTGTACTTTTGCCGCACTGCATGCATCATCCCGGGGCTTGCCAGGGCTACTACACTGCCGAAGGCTTGGTGTGCCGCCATTGCGGCGCATGTCCTCTCGATCGGTTAGCTACAGCCGCGCGCGAGCTTGGTTGCCGCGTTCTCATTGCCGAGGGGTCTCCTGCGGTAGCCCGTCTTATCCTGGAAGGTGCTGCCGATGCCGTTTTAGGTGTGGCTTGTCTCCCCTCGCTGGAAAAAGTGTTCGACCGTCTCGTGGCCGCCGGGCTTCCCGCTATGGCTGTGCCTCTGGTGGCGGATGGCTGCCGCCACACGCAGACCGATGTGGACTGGGCGTGGGAGATGATCCACACTCCTTACGTCCCCCAATCGGGGCGTAAGGCCACTTTTGTAGAGTGGTTTCGGGCGGTGAGGGCTCTGTTCCGGCCGGAACGGCTGCAGCTTCTTGTAAGCGATGGGGCCCCACGCGAGGAACCCCCGCCGCTTCGCCTGTTTGATGGCACTTCTGGGGGGGAGCTTATCCCCGAGCATGCTACAGCCGATATTGCCTGGGAGTTTGTTCTGCAAGGAGGCAAGTTCTTTCGGCCGCTCCTCACGTTGGCCGCTTATGCCGCCGTGGCGGGTGGCAAATTGGCCAGCGCGACTGATGCGGTTCATCTGGACAACTGGCCTGAGCCTGTGTTGAAAGTCGCTTTGGCGGTGGAAGTCTTCCACAAAGCGTCGCTCATCCACGACGATATCGAGGACGGCGATTTGGAGCGATACGGACTGCCTACAGTCCATGCCCGTTTTGGTGTGCCATTGGCGTTGAATGTAGGGGATTATCTCATCGGCCAAGGCTATCGGTTGTTGACTAGCCTAGCAGGAAAAATTCGCCCGGAAGTTGCCATCGATCTTTGGCGGGTGTTCACCACCGCCCATGTTCGTTTGTGCGAAGGCCAAGGGACCGAGCTATGGTGGCGGGACCGCGTGGAGAATTTCTTCGATCCCACCTTGGCTGTGCGAATTTATGCCCGAAAGACAGCGCCCGCTCTCGAAGCCGCATTGTGGGCAGGACTGATCCTTACTGACTCAGCTCCGCTTAGCCGCGAGGATCTGTCGCGGATGTGTCGACATCTGGGTGTTGCCTACCAAATTCAAAACGACTTAGACGAATGGGTCGACAGTGGCCCATTTGCGCGCACGCCGGGCGGTGACGGATTCCGCCTTCGGCCGACCGTCCTCTGGGCCTTTGCCGCTCGGGCTAGTGGTGCTGCCGAGACGGCACGCCGTGTGGCTCTGTGGCGAACAAGGCCACCTACCGTGGAGCTAGCCCGCGAAGTGCAACATTGGTTTCGAGAAACCGGGGCTTTCATTCAGGCAGAAATGTTACTGGAAAAATCCCGCGAACGTTTTCGTCAACTGGCCGCCGACATTGCCGTGACCGAACTCCGCGACGTGTTCCTGCGGGCGGAGGAACTGCTATTCTCATAAAATGGGATTGGTGGGCTCCGGCTCTAGGCCCAAGGATTCGGGAAGGAGATTCCGCGCGATATCACCAAGCGGATTTCTAGTAAGCCAAAAATGTTTACGAAGGGCTTTTGTGGGAAACCGGACCCGCCGCTCAACGTGGCACCGCCATGCAGAAGCCGGCTCTTGCGGCTTGGCTGGCGCAAAGGAGTACGAAAAATCCCAATCGCCTACGTTGAGGCTGGAAGCCCATCCCCGCAATTGCCTTAAGTGGCGTATTATCCGTGGTTGAGTAAAATTCTAATCCGCGGTTTCAGAGGATCGATGCAAGTTGACGCAGTAAGGAGAGGTCAGCAATTGCCGTGAGACCCCTTCGTGTGGTGTATTTGGCGGCCGGCTCCGGCACGCGCTGGTGTGGTGCCTGCGTGCACAGTATCGAAGTGGTTCGGGCCCTTCGAACCATTGGTGTGGATGCTATTCTTGTGCCGGCCTACCTCCCGCTAAGTGTCGACGAATCCGGCTGGCCAGCTACGCCGATTTTCTTCGGCGGTGTGAGCGTGCTCCTTGAGCACTACGTCCCGCTTTTCCGGCATATGCCGGCCTGGCTTGATCGATTATGGGATAATCGCTGGGTTCTGGGTTGGTTGGGACGGCTGTCGCCGGTTACCGATCCGAGCGGACTGGGGCCTCTAACACTTTCCATGCTTGCCGGTGAAGAGGGGCGGCAGGCAAAAGAGCTGCAAAAGCTCCTTCGCTTCCTTGAACAAAAAATTCGGCCTGATATTGTTCATTTGTCCACTGGTCTTTTGGTTGGAGTGGCTCGCACGGTACACGGTCGGCTCGGTGTGCCCGTGGTCGCCACTTTGGCTGGCGAGGACAACTTCCTGGAGGCCCTGCCCGAACCCTACCGCACGCAGGGCCGGCTACTAGCAGCGGAACGGCTCCGCGAACTGCCGGCCTTGGTTGCACTCAGTTCTTTTTACCGCCAGCGTGTTGTGGACTACTTCGGCCTCGCGGCCAAACAGGTCTGGGTCATTCCTCCAGGTGTGACGGTGAACGCTGAGAACTGCGATCCAAATGGAATAACCCACGCCACAGCGGGCAGGTGCGAGCTTCGCATCGGGTTTCTGGGGCGGATTTGCCGCGAAAAGGGATTTGCCCTTCTGGCTGACGCCCTTCTGCTCATGGCCCGTGGTGGAGGCGACCCTTCGCTTCAAGTGTTCGTAGCAGGACGGGTTGAGCCAACTTTTCGTCCACAGTTTCTCCGCCTGCAAAGGCAACTCCGACGGGCAGGCTGGGACTTTCGTTACTTAGGACCGCTTTCCTCCACGGCAAAAGAGGAATTCTTCGGGAGTGTCGACGTACTTGTGCTGCCGTCAAGCCTCCCCGAGGCGAAAGCGGTAACAGCCATCGAGGCAGTGATACGTGGGCTGCCGGTCATCGCGCCGGCCCAAGGCGCAACGCTTGAAATTGTGGGGCGCACCGGAATCGGCGAGCTTTACTGGCCTAATACTGCCCAGCGGTTGGCCGAAGTCCTACGTCGTTGGTGCGGGCAGGCGGCATCCCGGCATGTGCCGCGGGCGGATGCTTTGCAGCCTGCTCAGCAGCTGCTCGCATGCTCCGGGTCTTTGGGTCAGTCGGAGGAAGACGCCTCAACGGCTCAAACTTGCTTGCGCGCTTCGGTAGTGAAACCTCGGAGTGCTCAGGCCACAACCCCACAAGCCATCGCTTGTGCCAGGAAGGATCGTCCGCCCGAATCCCAATCACCGATGCCCGTACCTTTAGCAGCCGCTTACTATCGGGCAGAGCGTATGGCCCGCCAAACCCTCGCGCTTTACCAACGCCTCTTAGCACCGGATGCTTACGGGCTTCGATGAGGCCGAGTGTTCTTAAACTTTCTAAAAACCCCCGAGCTGGAGCTCGCTCTTCCTCCGTCCGGAAATTGACGGCATCAATGGGCGCTAGCGCTCACGATGGTGCGGGAAATCAATTTCTTGATGGTGCGGGAAATTAGTCGAGTGCAGTCGGTAATTTTGTTGGGTAATTATGAGAAGTCTCCCGAATTTCTGAGCCGGCAGAGCTTTCCCATGGCAGCTTCTTCCCCAGGGAAGCCGCTTCCACTAACCCGAAGAGCGCCTAGGCGACCTGTGCCGGGCTCCCGTGCCGGATCGATCAAATCAGCCTCCCAAGCCAGGCCTAATTTCTCGCCAACGGAGAGGGACCGGCTACGAAGCCGAACGAAAGGACCCAAAAGGTAGCCGATGTTTTAGCCTGGACCTCAAACAGGAATGCCACATGAGGCGAGCCTCAAAATCAGCGACAAGCAATTTTGCTTCGCAATCTCCGTGCAACATTACCAACAAAAGCTTCACTGCAACACAGCCATAAAAAGCCCGTGGTTGGACTGTGAATCTGGTGAGCTCGGCTCAGGCTGGCAAATTCCAGAACAAATTGAATGATCCAGTAAAATTCCAGGCTAGTTCGAATAAATTAGTAGAATTATATTTGAAGTGATCATTTCGCTTCTCGCACGGGGTCATTCGTTTCGCGGCGGACGTCCGGAGATAAGCCACATTACCTCGGTAAGATTACAAAAGATCGACCAGATTACATTACATCGGCGAGATCACATTACCGGGAATACACCACTACATCCTAAAGAAGGCGCCTCCAAGCTACCTCGTCGGATTCTTAGTACGAATTGAATCCCCTTACGGGTGACCTGACCACCGGTTAGCTTCCCCCTCTTTCCTAACCCAAGCCGACTTCGGACGGGTGCTTCGTTACCGAATTAGTAGGAATTGGAATCTTCTTACGAGATTTTATGAACCACGTCATCGCTGATAGCCTTTGCAACTGTTGGATCATTTGCCGAGCCACTCGTTCGAGGGCAGGTCTTCTCGCACTCCTCCATCCCAACCCGGGCATCGGCTATACGAGGAATCTCCTCCCGGCCCACCCGAGGATTAGGCCTTTAACTCGCTAACGCAAATGCATTCGACGCTTCCAGAATTTAAAAGTTCGACCTCTGAAAGTTCGATTTTTCCGGAATTTAAAAATGGGTCATCTGGGAAGGATACGGGTAGTTCTGTTAGTTCATCAAGCGCAATCTGTGCCCGTAGCTCACGGAACTAACTAAGTTCCCATGCTTTAATCCGTAGAACTTGTGAGGATCCCGAGGGCACCTCAAAAACTTCCTCGACGCGTTATCCGCTCGGGCGGGAAATCGCAAACATGATGCGGCTCCGAGGTAGGGTACCGGCCAAAGTGTGAAAACCTCCAGCCTGTCCGGAGGCGGGTCGCGATCCGGCAAATTTAGGGAAACGATACCGCAAAGTCACAGAAACTGGAGGGAGGTGGTCCTCTGACGACGGCTTAAATGTACGCGTTTGCAACTTGAGGGGGAGATGCTCTGGTGGTCGAGATTTGCGGGCCTTTCGCGAACAATCGGCCGGCTATTTTCGAATCAAATTTCCGGGGGATCCCGCTAGCCAGTTCTAAGCTTTTTCCGCCACGTCCCCGCCTTCCAGTTTGCCAGTCCTCTTTTGGGATCAGGAGTGATCGGCTTATCGTCGTTAGGCGCTTGTTGGGGGAAACTCCCAGTCTACCCCATCCATCGGATAAACTCTTACGGAGATGCTAAGGTCTCCAACCCTAAGCTTTGCGAGGGTAAGCCGATTCGGGCTAAGATGGGGGCAATTATCCCTCCGGGGCAAAAACTAGTGTCCGGCAAAGGCTAAGCAGGACGGACTGTGATATGGCTGAGGATTACTACAAAATTCTTGGGGTTCCACGCAACGCAAGCCAGGCCGAGATCCAAAAGGCCTTTCGGGAACTTGCGCGGAAATACCATCCCGATTTGCACCCCGATGATCCGGACGCAAAAAAGAAGTTCCAGCAGATCCAACGGGCCTTCGAGGTCCTCAACGATCCTGAGAAGCGCGAGATGTACGACCGCTATGGGGCATCTTTCGAAACGGCCGGCGCGGGGGCGGGGCCTCATACCCGAACCTTCTTTTGGGATTTCGGGCCCAATACCGAATCTGGGCAGGAGCGATTTGAGGAATTTGATTTCCGGGACGTATTTCGCGAGAGCTTTGGTCCAGGAGGCGGATTTACCTTCGGATTCGAAGACTTGTTCCAAAAATTGCGAACGGCCGGGGCTCGCAGCTCGCAATATCGTAGCCGGACGAGGACTGCCGAAAAGGGGGAGGACATCGAACGCGAACTGGAGGTACCCCTTAGCGTCGCCCTATCCGGCGGGAAATGCGAATTCACGATGCAAAAGCCGCGTGGTGGGGTAACGACTCTGACAATCGATATTCCGCCCGGTATCAAAGAAGGCCAGAGGATTCGTCTACGCGGGCAGGGGGCTCCTTCGCCGGGAGGTGGGCCTCCGGGGGACCTTTATCTCCGAGTGAAGATTTTGCCCCACCGTTATTACGAGCAGTCCGGGGACGATCTGTATGTAAAAGTTCCTGTCACATTGCCGGAAGCCGTTTTCGGGGCCAAAGTGGATGTACCGACTCCGCGAGGGATTGTCTCGGTGCGGATTCCGCCGGGAACGTCAAGCGGAACAAAGCTGCGGGTTCGGGGTCACGGCGTACCTCGGCCAGATGGCACCGCCGGCGACCTTTACGTGGTGGTTCAAATACAGTTGCCTCCACACATAGACGAAGCCACAAAGGAAGCCATCAGAAAGCTGGAATCCGCTTACCCCCGCGATATCCGAAGTGACCTCCACTGGTAGGAGTTATCGGCTGTGGAGCCAGCTCGAGAGGGATCGTTGGCTCTGTCACCGGTGGGGGAACCGCGCGAGGAGTTTGGCTCGAGCGGTTTCGGCGGATCTCCGGCGATAAAAATGGCTGTGTCCAGGCCGGTCCACGGACCGGTAACCGACCACTATGATTTTGGCCGCGATGACAGGGCACCGGCACGAATGGGCGAATTTTCGTTCGGCCGCAAATTTCGCATCCGGCGGCAGCGGGACTTCGAGCGAATCTTCGCACGGAGGATCAGTGTAGCAGACAGCCGACTGGTAGTGTATGGCTGCGAAAATCGTCTACCTTATCCGCGGCTTGCAGTAGCGGTCCCTAGAAAGATTGGTAAAGCGGTAAGGCGAAATCGCTGGCGGAGGCTCATCCGCGAAGCGTTCCGCCTCGCCCGCAAACGACTTCCGCGCGGTGTGGATCTTGTTGTGGTAGCCCGGCCCGGGGAGACACCCGAGCTAAACAACATTCAAGCCTCGCTTGTTCAACTAAGTTGGCGTGTAGCCCGAAAGCTCAAACAATGTCCTCCTCGAGAATCGTCCGTGCGGTCCGAAAATGCTCCCAATGGCTTGAGCGAGGAGTCGTCCTCGGCGCCACCATCTTCCTAGTGGCGTTGGTCCGGATGTATCAATGGACGCTTAGTCCGCTTTTAGGCCGATGGTGCCGGTTTTATCCCTCCTGTAGCGAATATTTTGTGCAGGCGGTAAAAAAATATGGACCGGTCAAGGGCACGTTAAAAGGCTTGTGGCGGATCATTCGTTGTAACCCGTGGAATCAAGGAGGACTCGACCCCCCATAAGGGTCGTTCGCTCCGGGGCGATTGGAGCCTCCGCCGCCATTCCCTTATCTGTGGGAGATTTCCTCACCAGTCGCCCGCAGCCAATAGATTCTATCGGCGACGAATCGACTGGCCGCCACGATCTCTGGGTAAGGCGTATCGCAGACGTCCACAAAGCCAATCTGATAATTCTCCCCATCGCCCCGACCCGTTGTGGCTTGATCCTGATATTGGAACCAATGTGTGCCCACGATGGCCGGATGGCGGACCGCGCTGATCACGTAACGGCAGTAAGCCTCGGCCCGCTCGGCCTGCGTGGCTACTTCCTGGAGACCCGGGTGGAACATGCCCCGATCCAGCGCGCCAAAATGAAACTCGCCGATGATCACCGGCCGGTCCACGCCTGGCGGCAGGCGGAAGTCGACCAAATCGATGTCATAGCGGTTGAAGCTCACCACATCGCAAATTTCCGCTGCTGCGCGGATCGCCCGATCATTCACCCAAGCAAACCGGCAGCCAAGGTAAAGCTTCTTCGGGGCATAAGTCTTGATCACCTCCCGGATGCGGCGGAAATACTCAGAGGCAATCCGGCTGTAGAACTGTCCTAAATCCTCCCGAGCCCGAGTTCGGTCCGGGGCGGTGGTGGACTCGAGGAGCGACTCCCACGAGTTGTAGCTACTTCCCCACGCGGCATTCAAGTTATCAATGATCTGATATTTTTCCCGAAGGTAGTCCACAAAGACCTTTTTTGCCGGCTGATCGGCTGGGGAGATCAGCGTGGCCACTGCAAGTGACAGCTCGTCACCCCAAGAGAGCTCGTTGTCCACAAAATAGCCGAGGCACCAAGGGTCATCGGCCGAGGTCGTTTTCTCCCGCTCCATGGCCTGCCGCAGCGGTGTGATAAAATCAGGGGCGAAAGGATCGGGAAATTTCCCCCAATAACCGGTGGAACCCTCAATCGGTCGGCGACCGGAGCTCAAGTTGACCACATACGGTGTCTGCCGCAACTGGTAGATTTCCGACCCCGACCAATTGCCGATGGTATTCAGACCCCAGCTCCGCAACCGACGATGTACCAAGGGCCGATAAATAGTCTCCCACTGCGGACCATACTTCCGCAAGAGATTTGCCCCTGAGAAGCAGAACGTTTCGTAAACACCTTTGCCCGCGTAATATCCGTGAGGAGCCCAACCGGAGCGACCAAAAAAGCCCGCAAATGGCCCTTGACGCTCAGGAAGTTCGGCAAAGTAATGGAGGCGATCTGTGATAGGGGTGGTGGCTGTGGTGGCGCGGACGCAATCCACACCATGGGACCAGAAAAGGCAACCCTCGGGATCCACCAGCCACCAGTTCCCTTCATGCTTTATGGGGTAGAAATGCCCGGTAGCAGGAAAGCGCGGTCCTTTGGTCCAGCCACCGAACCGGTTCCAGTCTTTTGGGCCCGGGTGCAAGGCTAGATCCTCCTGCTCCCTGGCTTGCCATCGCCGAAAGTCCTCTTCCGCCTCAATTTTGCCAGGCCAATTCGCGTGGATGTATTGGCCATAGCGATCAATGATGGGGAAGATCGACACATCCTTTCTTTTGATCCACTCCGGCTGGGGAGCACTACCGGTCGTGTATATACGTCCCACCTCGACCGTGGCACCGGAGGTACCTCCACGAACCACAATAGTCACGTGTGTGACCTGGCTGACATCAATGCCCCGTTGCGGATCAAGGAGGGCAGGGAACCCACGCATGCCAAAAAAGATATCTCCGAGATGCGAGGGTACTGTCCGGCGCAACGTAAGCCGAAGCAGATAGCCTTCTCCCGCTTGAAGGCGCCACTGCCGCGTCATCGCTTGATTTTTAGGCTCGCGCGAGCGGACGTGAAGTTCTACTCGAACCGGTACCGTGCATGCGTTGCGGAGCTCCGCCACAAGGTAGGTGAATTTTGTGAGGTCCCAGACCTCTTCCTCCGGCGCCAGTGTCAACGTGCAGGAGGATCCCGGCTCTGCCAGAAGGCTGACTCGCTTCGAACTAAGCGCCGCCTGCCATCCGCTTCCCTCCACGCCGGGGAGAGCATCGACAACCGTGCTTACCTCGCCGGTGACCCACTGAGGTTTTCCACCGCTTACCTTTAAGGAACTTAGGTCCTGACATTGTGCCGGATCAAACACGGTGAGCGATTCATCCGCCCAAGCGGTGCCACTCGTCAACGCATACATAAATAGCAAAGGCCCTAAACATACCGGAAGAAGCCCGCAAAGTGATCCACCCTGTCCCCTTTCCGCGAAAGATCCATAGGACCTGTTTTTAGTACACGAATTTTGCATTCCATGGTCCTCCCTTGAGGCCGCATGCACGGCATTTTTCATCTTTGCTCCAAGTGCTAAATCACGGAGTAAACGGCTTGGTACAAAATGTGGCCACCGGGTTTGCGACTCGCTTTCCTCTTCCCTGGAGTCTTGACGGTCTTGTGAGCTCTCGCTAACCTCTGCGAGGCATCTGGAGGTGGTGGCCGAGCGAAGCTCTGCCAGAGGTTTCGCTTTTACCGCGGAAGGATACGCCATGCGGTAACTCCGTCGGAGGTGGAAACCAAAAGAATCGGTCCCTGACCCCATTCGGTAACCGCAACCCCCCGGAGTTGTTTGCCATAAGTAAAACTGTCGACTAATTGCCCGTCCAAATCTAGCCAATGGATTCCGCCATCGGCTGTGGCAATGATCCATTGAGCCGGCGGCGTGCCCCTAACCGGTCCTTCGCTGACAGGTTCCAAAGGTACTTGATGAATGCCAAAGGGCAAGGGATGGCGCCACAGTACCTCACTGCTCAGTGTAAAGCTGACGGCTTCAAATTCTCCCTCAGGTCCCAAGGTGAGGGCCACCAGATCGGTAACGCCGTCCTCATTGAGGTCGGCCCCGTGGAGCCACAACACCGTACGATTCCGAAAAGCAATTTCCCCAACGCGTTGGCCATCGGGGTTGATGCGAGCAATGGCCCCACCCAGTCCCCCGCGAGTATCCACAGCCAAAATCTCCCGAGTTGCATTCAAGCGATCCTCGTACCACACCACACACACGGCATCTGAAAGCGACCGATTGGACCACAACCTTTTACCTTCCGCGGATACACACTGAATACCCGCAATGCTCCAATAACCCACCAGCAATTCCTGCGTGCCGTCACCGTTCACGTCGGCTAAATGAACGTCGGCGATACCTGGGTGGGGATATTGCTCGGCATCGGGCGGAAAAACTAAGATCGGCTGCCACTTTTCGTCGAAGACCGTCAGCTCCAGACCAGGGCTTGCCCAGCCGACGAAATAGCGCGTTCCGTCGGCGTTGGTGCCCCAGCGAAGAAAATGAATAGGTTTATCCACTCGAGGGCTCAACTGATAGCTCTCGCCCACTTTTCCCTCGAGCGAAAGCTGCTTTAGTTCCCGGCCGCCAGAGACTACAAACAGCTCGTGGGTCCGTCCCTCCTGGCCCGGAACAATAACAAATACACCCGGCTCCGTTACATCTGCAATCGTCCACAATTCTTCGAGTCGGAAGTTCTTCGGCTCGCTGCGCGGCGCCACCTTGATGCCTACCGGCTCGACTCCTTCTAACGCCGGAAAGACATACAGATCCTCCTGCAAACACTTAGCAAAGAGTTTGCGGAATTGATTTACATTTCGCTGATAAACATCCAAGAGCTCCTGATACACGTGCTGGCCGGCAAGAACTCGTTCGAGTCGCAGCTGCATTTGCGGGAGGAGATCGGGGGAAGTCCCTGTCTGGTAATGCTCGATCAATCCATCCGATCCGACAAGCACCAAGGTTGGCAAACCGGCAATATCCAGAGCAGCGCCCAAAGCCTTTTGCGGGTCGCGAGCGATCGGAATGGTAACTCGAAGAGCACTAAAAAAATTTTCCAACTCGATATCGGACCGATCAGCTTCATCAAAATTGATGGCCCAGAAGGCCACCTTATCGGAGCTTTTGTACATTTTATACAGCACCTCCACCAAAGGGAGGGTTTCCCGGCAGACGTTACACCAAGTCGCCCAAAATTCCAGCACGGTCACCTTCCCGACGAGATCTTCTCGAGTTAACAGACTGCCGTCCAACTTTACCACCTGAAAATCGGGGAACGATTTTCCCAACCAGCGAATATGGGGAGGGGTTAATTCTTCCACCACATCGATCCCTTCCTCAATGCGGAAACTGAACACCTGGTCATCAGATGGCGGAGCGAGACTAGCTCCTTGCAACTCGGCGGTAATAACAATATTTCGAACGCGAGCGGGAGGAAAGTTTGCGGCCAGAGGAGCCGAGGGGAATTCTACCCGGCGGACTGTCAAGCTTTGGCGATCGATCCACAAAACGATGGCGCCCTCCGGCCGTTCCACAGCGACACGATCACAGAGGGCACCATCAATCCTTTGCGGCTGAAGAAATCGCGGCGGTTGGGCATGGTAAAGTAGCGAGTGAAGAGGGTCCTTGGCCGCCAAAAAAAGCAATTGAATGGGGATCCAGAAGGCCGGCCGGGTGGGACCCTCCACAAGTGCCGTTGAAAGTTCGTAATCGGCATAAATACTGCTAATATCGAGCTCCGCCGGAGCGGGGCGGCGCAAGATCTGGGCCGGCAGAGCTGCCGATCTACCGTACATATATTCCCCATCAGACACGGCAATACCGTTGTAGCATTGGATGCGGAAGCGATTGGGGCGAGCATAAAGCACCTGATAATCCCCATGCATCAACAGGGTAGGTTGCCCATCGACTTCCGCCACCACTTGGACGAAACCGCGATCATGATAGCCCTCCGCCGAGCGGTAGGCGGCTACCACCTTCTCCAAAAAGCTCCGGGGATCTTCCTTGCGGGGCTCAGCCTCACCAGCGGGAATAGCCTCTCCCGCTTCGTCAGAGCTGCGCGCCGGCAAAGAAAGCGACCGTGGCCCACCTGGTTGCCCAGGCGCCTCTACGCCGGCAAGGCTAGGGTCGCGGGTTGCGGCTTGTTGTTGCGCTGTCAGTTGACTACTTTCCTTTCCCGAGGATGGTTCCCGTTGTCCACAACCGGGGAGAAATAGCCCCAGCACTCCGGCCGCGAGGACAAGCACAGCAATTCGCCGGATACCGTCCGCGCCATCTTGGACCTGCCCCCGCTGGCACAGGAACCCATGAACAGCGAGGCTCATGCCTGGGCAACGTTTTTTACTTTGGGGCTCCATCTTGCACTCGCCTCCTACGCCATTTCCCTCACCAAGTGGAAACGGAAGAGTCCGTGTCTTTCGGCGAGAGTTACCGCATCAAATTCCAAAACCTAAAAACTTGCATACTTCCTGCACCCGTCAAAGGCACAAAGCCGGCAGAAGAAGCCAACCGCGTGATGGCGCTCTACCTGTCTAGGGAGTTGCGCCCACCCGATGTGGGCGAGCCATGCCACCGAGGTCGTGATGCCACCTGTTGCCGGTTATCGTGCCGGTAGTGCTTGCCGGGTGGCAAATAAGAGTTCAGGGTTGTCTCCGGAACTCGGAGAGGTTTAATTTCCGGTAAGTTGGATTGGTTCCCCCTCGCGTGGTAGAGGGCCGGTCACTTCCGGGGGGCCCGCGTCGGATAACTACCTCTGAGCCGGCCCCATACGCGGGGAGCGGAAGACTCCCGGCCCACGGACCACCAGTAGTTCCCAAAGCGTTTTTCAACCCTCGGGTAAGCACGCCTCGTGATCACCGCCAAGCTTTTTTGGGGCTCCAATGCCGATTATGAGGGCCCGACGGCGATCCGTAAAGCTCTTGAGCGATTCTTGCTTAAAGAGGGCCCGGGCAGGTCCACCAACCCAGGGGCAAACCGTTGGCGGGTGTCAGATTGCTCGAAAGCCAAGTCGTCGGGAATTTTTTCCCGGCTGGGTCATCGGAACCCATCCCCATTCGATAGAGAAATCTTTCAAGCCAGTTGATTTAAGGAAAGCACCAACCCCAAGATGGCGCAACTGCGGCGGATAAAAAGGGGGCGGGAACTCAAGGGGTAAATTGCGCCTCCACAGGCCGGTCAGTTTCCACAAAACTGAATCCGAACAACTCTCCCACCTACGGGAACGAGTTTGGAATTTGAATCGATTCACGAACCTCTTCAAAAACTTGCTTTTATCCGCCATAACAACTCGCCCAAAGCCGCTAGGTTTCGAGCCTCCAGGCTCCGCCCTAATCCTCCCCTGCGGAATAGTACGCCGCAAAAACGCTGCGCGATTGCTTCGCGGTGCAAAAGGCATCGGAATCGCGCTCGAAGGCTCCAAATGTTGTCCCTAAACATCACCTCCGGGCGAACCGGCCCCGCGTGCTTAAACTCCTCAGGCTGGGAGCAACGATTGTGCCATATGAGCCACGCGGTGTAACACCCATGAAACATTTGAAAAGGAGATTGCCTGACTCCAACTGCCAACCGAGATTGAAGATGAGCTAATTAGGATGGGAATATCATAGCTGTGGATAGCCTCGTCGCTTCCTGTGAGCCGGGCAGTCCTGTCGAAATTCATCCCGGAAAACCTCCCGTACGTAGTGGGGATTACCGCATGATTGCATTTGTGCCAATCTGGCCTCACAATGGTCGTTATTTTGGAGCACCATTAGCGGGAACTAAGACTCCGCTCGGCACCGAAAGATCACGGTTGTAAAAGGATAAGGGTTGTAAATGGATTTGGGCCGCCCCGAGAACCCAAAAGGCACACGGATCCTCAGCGAGCGCGAAAGGATTCGATTTTAACCCCCACGCTGCGGAGATTCTCGATGCGGCGTCCTGAGTATTGGCTCTCGGGGGAGCTTCGGTCTGCCGAAACGTGATCGGATGGAAGATTAATATATGTCACGCGTGAAATAAATATTTCTTATATGGAGCAACCAATCGTGAGTGGCACGCGACTTTTGAACTTGAGGAATTTCATCCGTGATGTCCCTGATTTTCCCAAGCCGGGGATCTTATTCCGAGACATAACACCCCTGCTACTGGATCCGCGGGCCTTTCGCCAGGCTATTGACATGCTGGTGGCAGAGCTTCGGCCGCGGGGGGTAGAGCTGATAGCTGCCGCGGAGGCACGCGGGTTTCTTTTTGCCGCTCCCATTGCCCTGGCCCTTGAAGCCGGCCTTATTCCCATCCGTAAGTCTGGAAAATTACCGCGTACGACCATCCGGCATACCTACCAGCTGGAGTACGGCACGGATACCTTGGAAATGCATGCCGATGCCATTCGTCCGGGTCAGAAAGTCGTTGTAATTGACGACGTCCTGGCCACAGGCGGAACGGTGGAAGCTTGCTGCCGGCTGATTGAGAAAGCAGGCGGCCGGGTTGTCGCGTGCGCCTTCCTCATCGAGCTTCTTCCGCTAAAGGGCCGGGAGCGAATTGCAGCCTACTCTCCGGTTAGTCTCATTCAATTCGAATAAAGCAATGGCCAGTTCAATTCGAATAGAGCGATGGCCCGTAAATTCCGACCTTATGAGGTGACTCCCTCATGGAGGTGCTAGGGCTCATGAAAGTTGGATTGGCGTAACCTCCCGGGCGCCTCTTAGGATTGGGAGAGAGCGTTTCGCGGAAGATCGCTCCCGCAGTGCCGACGGTAGTGGGAGGCCAAATTACCCTGGGAAAGTTCTAGTTTTTCGGATCATACCTACCACGTGAAAGAGGGAGCAAATACCCAACTCGAAGAGGGTTTTAGCGAGACCGTCGAACAGGTTGCTTTCTAAGGGAGTAAAGAATCGGTAGGAATCTCCGATATTCCCGAGCATGATCGGAAATTGCCATGGATCACTGGTTTCGATTATTAATCGGTCGTAAACTTAAGGTGTTATCGTCACTCCGTTTCATCGCGAGGCCGAGAAGAACTTTGAATTCTGGATTTCAATCCAAGAGCTTTGGATTCCGACTTTAAACCTCTCTTCGGCACGAACCTCCGGGGACCTCGCCGGTTATTCGGGCAAAATTCTCCTGGGACGGGAATTTTCTGCACTTTTTCGGAAGGCATTTCACGAGCAAAGTGCCACCGGCGGCATGAAGCTTCCATAGGTCCACATGATTGGTAATTGGTAATTCCTAATCGCGGGGAACATCACCGTCGCTGTAAACGTCGCCGTCAAATTCGATTGGCCCGCACCACGACTCCCACCTCGGCACCCCGCTTGATGACCTATCCTCCCCCCAAGTCCTCCCTTCCGGCGAGGAATTGAGGCTCGCCCGAAAGGCCCGGCTTACAAGCTCCGCGCCTGTCAGCTTTTCGAAACTCCCAACCGCTTTTTAAATCTCTTAACCGCTTGAAGCTCGCTACTCTGACAGTCCGGTTTTGCGGTCCGGCGGACTCCGTGTCAACGGGCAAAGATACGAAAACCAACCGGCAAGCTTGGCGCCCCCCTCTGAGTCTCTACGGGGGGGAGAGCGGCTGCAATCTGACCAAAAATGCGCCTTGACAATAATGGATACTTATAATGGCAACAACCCTCAGGATTTTGACCTGGGGTTGCTCTGCAAGATCTAAGCATCGCCGATATAATCCCGGGTTTTCGACAGTCCAAATTGGGAGAGAAAGGGTGGTGGAAACCATTTTGCACCATGAATTTCCGAATGGATTGGTCTTGGTTGGGGAACCGATGCGATGGCTGGAATCGGTGGCGGTATCGCTGCGAATCCCGGCGGGGAGCATATACGATGACTCGGATAAAGCGGGACTAGCTTCGTTTACGGGCGAGATGGTGATGCGGGGGGCGGGCCCCCGGGAGTCTCGCACCCTCGTACGCGATTTAGGACTTTACGGAATTCACTACACCGAGAGAGTTGGCACCACCTATGCCAAGTTTACTTTTGCCACTGTCAGTTCGCAAATAGCCCGAGGGCTTGAGATCTTCGCGGATGTTGTTCGACGGCCTCATCTCCCCGCTTCTCAAGTGGAGCCGGTGCGTCAAGGAATCCTTCAGGAGCTGCGCGGTTTGGCCGATGACCCGGGCAGTCTGCTTGTTCGCGAACTTCGCCGAGCCTTTTACCCTTATCCCGTAAACCGGCCGCCTATCGGGGAAGCGGAAACGGTCGCCCAGATCACCCTGGAAGACATTCAATCACATTTCCGACGTTATTACCAACCAGATGGGGCGATCGTAGCGGTGGCCGGTAAATTCGATTGGGAGGACGTGATCGACTTGGTCGGCCAATTCTTCGGCGACTGGCGGGGGATAAGACCCCCTGAAATCACACTCCGACCGTCGGAAGTGATCTATCGCCATATCCGGCACGAGTCCCAACAGGTTCAGATTGGGGTGGCTTTTCCAGGTCCACCGTATGCCCATCCAGACTTTTTTCACGCCTGGGCGGCCGCAGCGGTCTTGGGCTCCGGGAGCAGCTCGCGACTGTTCCGGGAACTTCGGGAAAAACGGGGATTGTGCTATGGCTGCTGGGCAACTTATCACTCGGGGCGATCGCAGGGGGCAATCTTCTGCTATGCCAGCACCGCCGCGGAGACAGCTCAAGAGACGCTAAATTTGCTATTGGCCGAAATTGGCAAGCTGTTTTCCGGGATTCGCCAGGAAGAATTACAGCGAATCAAAGCGGGAATTAAATCGGCACTTATCATGAGCCAGGAATCGAGTGCGGCCCGCTGCGCCGTGATCGCCCGCGAATGGACCTTGTTGGAGCGGGTCCGACCTGTAGAAGAAATTCGAAGAATCGTTGACGAGCTTTCCGCAGAAAGCATAAATGCTTTTCTCCAGGCCAATCCACCAAAACGCATCGTGGTGGTCACGGTCGGGGCGAAAGAACTGGAGGTCAACAGTGCACTTCAAGTTGCGACCTAGTCAATTTTGCCGCCATCGGCTGGCCAACGGGCTGGAAATCATCGCCGAGTGTCATCCCGAGGCCTACGCCGTGGGATTGGGCCTTTTTGTGAGTGTGGGAGCTCGCGACGAACCAAGCCCGTGGGCCGGAATCAGTCATTTTGTGGAACATATGGTTTTCAAAGGCAATGCCCAATTCCCCTCGGAACGACTGAATGATGCCTTCGAGCGTATTGGTGCCTTGTACAACGCGATCACCGATGAGGATTCAACAAACTACTTCCTGGCAGTACTTCCCGAATACTGGCCAGAGGCGTTGGAACTGTTGGGGCAGCTTATGCAGCCGGACTTCCCCCCCGACCAACTAGAATTGGAGCGGCGGGTGATCCTCGAGGAGATCCGCATGGACGAAGATGAACCGCCGTACAACGCAGAGGATATCTGTCGGCGTATTTTCTTCGGCGATCATCCCTTGGGTAACAGCATTCTGGGAAGCAAACAATCGGTCGCTGCGATTCAGGCTCAAGATCTGCACAGCTACTTCCAGGCTCACTATGGTGCCGACACGGCCGTACTGGTAGCGACCGGACGCATTAACTTTGACGAGCTCGTCGCCAAAGCCGAGAAGATCTTTGGGGGGTGGAGCCCCTGTGGTTACCGGCGACAGATTCACCCAGTAGTTCCACAGCAGAGATTTGTGGTAATTCCTAAGCCGGGGTCACATCAGCAGTACTTCCTCCATTTGGCGCCTGCGCCAACGGGCCTGGCCGATTGGGTTGCCGTCTGGCTGCTGACGGCAATCCTAGGCGGGCAAGAAGGGGGACGGCTCCACTGGGAGTTTGTCGATCCGGGCCTTGTGGAAACGGTCGACTTGTGGTTTGAGGAGCACCAAGGAGCAGCGGTTTTCGCCGTGTCGATGACCTGTGAACCCACTTTGGCTGAGGAAAACTGTCAACGACTGTGGGACTTTTACCGTCGCGTGCGCGAGGAGCCAATCCATCCCCAAGAGCTGGAGTGGGCCAAGAACAAGGTGAGTAGTGGCCTGGTGCTGGCAAGTGAGCTTTCCGTGCAAAGGTTAGCCAATATTGGTCACGATTGGCTCCTCGAAAGAAGATATTACTCGGTGGCGGAGCTTTTGGAAATGGTAGCCGCCGTCAGTCCCGAACGAATCCTCCAGCTTGTACACGAATATCCTTTCGATTGCGGAACGTTGGTGACGGTGGGACCGCTGGAAGAGCTCTCCGCGCCGGCTCACTTTCCCGCGGAGGTCACCGTGCTCTCAACGACGTCGGGAGCTTAAGAGAATGGCAGGAAATCCATAAGACGAGGTGCCAACGATTAGCCCCGCTTTGGTAGCAATCGACGAGCCCCCAAGGGAAAATTAAAAAATTAACAAGTCCGCGCATTGGAAATTAGCTTATCGCACGTGGCGCTAAAGCAAGCCCACCACTCCCGCACGCGTGCGCGGGCCATTTGAGGAGCTTCACCATCGATTGACGTCCACCACCCTGGCATGTGTGCCCGCACGGAAGAAAGCAACGGATAGTTTTGCAAGCCGAGGCAAGCCAGGGGTGGCTCTATGCATCTTCCCGCATGGCCCGTGGCTCCGTCACCGGAGACGAGGTGTTTTGATCCGAAGTACCAGCTGGGCTATGTGGGCCCTGCGGAGGTCCGTGGTGTCTTTTGACATGCTCCGGAGTTTGCGCCGGCGTCGGCCCGTGAGAAGATGAGGCAGAGGGGGGAGGCAGGTCGGCCTGGAATTCGCCTTCTTCGTAGTCTTCATACCGAGAGACATAGCCCGGCTGTTGAGCACGAATAATTTCCTGTCGAAAGGCCTCGATGACTTTGCGCTGGATCATTTCCCGGCACGTGCTATTAATGGGATGGGCAATATCCGCGTAGAGCCGCTCCCTGCCTTGAGAGTCGCGGGGTATGGGTGGCTCCCGCAGTCGAATCCCGCACTGATTGCAGTAGGAGGCACGGAGGGGATTCTTCGTGCGACAATTGGGGCAGTGGGCCGTGAGCCGCCGGCTAGGCATGGCCACGAAAAGCCCCTGGTGGCCTTCGATAATTTTCAAATCCCGCACCACAAAGCAGTCATCCAACGTAATTGAGCAGAAAGCTTTGAGCCGTTCCCCGGGTTCATCCACAAGTTTGATACGAACTTCGGTGATCTCCATTGAGGCTCTCCTCAACCCAGCGAGCAATCCCCCGACAACTCTGCCCCGCCCACACTAAACCGACACCTCGCGAGCGCAAGAAAGCAGCAACCCGGCGGGCATGGGTTGCCGAGCGACATAGACCAAAATAGGCGGTGCCACTGCCCGACATGGCATGCCCCAGGAGATCAAGCTGACTGAACTCCTGTTCCAACTGCCGGATCCAAGGGCACACCTCGCTTGCAAGCTCTTGGAAGCGATTAAACAGGAGCTTCCCCACCCGATCCACACGACCAGCTTGCAGGGCCTGAAGCAGAGGAGAGACATCCCGGGGGCGAGCCGGTACCTGTACCTGCCGATACATCTCGGAGGTGGCCAAGACAGCCGGGGGGCGAACCACCACAAAATGCAGGGGAAAGTTGCCCACCGGCCTGACTACCTCCCCCCGTCCCTCGCATAAGGCAAGACCCTCGGCAAAAAACAGGGGAACATCGCTACCGAGCTGTGCTCCGAGGCGGCTCAGCTCGCTATCCCCGAGGAGGGAGCCCCAGGCCCAGCTGGCCAGCCGAAGGGCCGCTGCCGCATCGCTACTGGCACCTCCCAGACCCGATCCGCTGGGGATGCTTTTGATCAGCAACACCTCTGCCCCCAGAGTACACGAAGTGGCAGAGCGAAGAAGTTCAAGCGCCCTGTACACGAGATTGTCCGCACCAGAGGGAAGATCGCCGAGAGGGAAATTGGGAAGGCCACAATGAATCCACCGGCAGGAAAACAGCACCTTGCCCCCTTCAGCCGGCCGGAGCCACAGCGTATCAAACCACGCAATGGGGCACACGCAGGTTTGAATCTCGTGGAAACCGTCTGCCCGCCGGGAGCGAATCTCGAAAAAGAGGTTCAACTTAGCCGGTGCTAACGCCACATATCCTGGACAAGACCGGCGGGGCACCATGGGGCAAGTACTCGCTTCAGTGATTTCACCGGTCGTGCACCGAATCCAAGCTGCCCCTCGAAAAGCCTTAACCCTCCCCTTAGGAAAACCTAGCCCAATTTAGGCGAAAAATATTTCTACCGCAGAAATTACCCTTTGTCAATCTTAATCACCCCATTTCCCTAACACAGATAGACCTTTACGAGCTTTGCCGAGCAACCTATAGTTGCGCAAGCACATGACCGCTACGGGGGGTGGGCTCCTCAGCGCACGGGTTCACTCCCGGCGGCCTGTCGTTGCCTTTTCCGGTCCAATTTCCGCCACCCACCAATAATGAAAACGGCCGAAAAAATTTAGCCCCGCTTCCACAGGAACGGTGGCGGATAGATCGGCGAAAACCGTAGCCTTTACGTGGCAGGCAACCGCGGGAGACATCCCATAGCTTGGGAAAGACCAAGGATGGCCAAAAGATCAGACGCAAAAGGGTAGTTGATCACCGCGCGCTGCTCGTTGATGTGTCGGGCAACTTCATCGGTCAACATGTGGGAGCTTTCCTATGGCGGAGGAAATGCCTCTCATTAAGCCAAAGTTTGCCTACAGGCAAGCAACGGTGATCGGGCGGAACTACTCCTTCCCGCCAATGAATGTCCGAGGATAAAGATGAACCTCAAGGCATCTGTTGCACCGGAACAAACACAGAACGAAACACCCGCAGGCCAATCCACCCAACAGCCGGCATTGAGGCCGCCAAAAGGGATCGGGCGCCGACTATACGATTGGGTCCTCAGCTGGGCCGATACCCCGTATGGCACCCCAGCTTTATTTGGCATCGCCTTCGCCGAAAGCTCGTTTTTCCCCATTCCTCCGGATGTGCTGCAAATAGCGCTTTCGGTTTCCAAGCCCCGACGATCTTTCTTCTATGCGGCAGTCAGTGGGGTAGGATCGGTTTTTGGGGCCCTCCTGGGGTGGCTTATCGGTTTTGCCTTATGGGGTGTACTAGCGGAGTTTTTCTACCGCTATGTCCCGGGGTGTACGCCGGAGAATTTCGCCAAAGTGGGGGAGCTTTATCGGGAAAACGCCTTCGTGGCCATCCTAGGCGCAGCCTTCAGCCCTATTCCTTACAAGGTATTCACAATCGCCGCGGGGGTGTTTCACGAGTACGTTCCGCTCCATGTGTTGATCGTGGCATCGATCCTCGGCCGCTTTGGCCGATTCATGAGCGTTGCTTTATGTATCTACTGTTTTGGTCCCACGATCCGAGAGGTGCTAGAACGGTATTTCGATTGGGCCATGTGGACCCTTCTTGCCCTCCTGGTGGCTGGCTTTGTCGCTCTGAAATGGGCCATGTAAACTAGTGCCGCGGAGTGGACACGCAGGACCGAGCCGTATTTCTGCAAAAGCTGCTTCCACCAGCATCCGAGCCCAAAATCCCGCAGGAATGTTTTTGGGCAGAGACCGGATTCCGCGTATCCAAATGAAGAGGAAATCGGGGGGAAGGTAACGACGGCACCACCCCACGGGCATCTGGGCCCACTGTTCATGTCTAGACCTCAGATGCTACCTCCTTGAACGCCGGATTAAGGCAAGTCACACACACACAAACTTCGTTTACGGGGTGAGGACGTCATGGGCGAGCTTTACTATGCGGCGTGCTGTCAGACGGCATTTACCTGCCCACGCGATCGCGAGGAAATCGCCGAGCACACCGCTCGGATGTGCCACATGGTGGAGGAAGTCATCAACGGGTACGAGCCGTTTTTTGATGTGCGGCTTTTGGCTTTCCCGGAATTTGCCCACGCGGCTCCGATTTATCCGGACCTCTCCACGTTAAGAGCGCGCCTTGCGTTGCCAGTCCCAAACGAACATACCGATGCTTACACGCTACTGGCGAAAAAGTTAGGGTGCTACATTCAGACGGGAAGCTTCATTGAATGGGATCCGGCCTATCCCGATCTCCTGTTCAACACCACCTGCCTCGTGGGACCCAAAGGGGTCCTCAGTAAATATCGTAAGGTCAATCCGTGGATTCCGTGGGAACTTCTGGCAAGCCCCCACGATGTGGAGGATTACTCTCAGCCGCTTTTCCCAGTTGTGGACACGGAACTGGGCCGGATAGGTGTGGCAACCTGCTACGATTGGCTTTTCCCTGAGGTAATCCGCGAGCTGAGCGCGGCGGGGGCCGAGATCATTGTCCGCATTTCGGCTTACATGGATCCATGGGGAGTTGCCTCCCCTCTTGAGTGGTGGACGTTAGTTAATCGCGTGCGGGCCCTTGAAAACCTAGTTTATGTGGTGGCGGTCAATCAAGGAGCCGAGCGATCCGACTATCCGCCGTTCAGTTGGCCGGGAGGAAGTATGATCGTCGACTACGATGGCCGAGTGCTTGCCCAGGCTGATCCCGGTCCCGGCGAGAAAGTGGTGGTGGCCCCAATCTCTTTGGCCAACTTGCGAGCGGAGAGAGAGCGTCGGGTCGGTCATCACATGCTGGCCCATCTTCGGACGGAGGCCTATAGCTATCTTCGTCGGCCGCGGCTCCTCCCGGCGTATCGCTTCCGCCAAGGGATGGCTCCGACGTGGACTGACAAGTGGATGAAAGAGCGAATTGCCGCCGCCAAACAGGCCGACTCGCGCGACTGCAAAGGATGACGGCTTTCTAGAAACACGGCACCGCGGCGGCTGAGGAGGGGGGCTTTGAAATGCTTCGGCCAGGAGGCGGCGCTGCCCCCCAGCCTCCGTGGGTGTGGATGGAGTTCGACTCGCTTTTGCTGAAGCCCCTGTGCCGCTCAAGGAGAATACCAAACTAAATTAGTCCGCTCCCGCTTTCCGCAAGCCCTCCCCCTAGGCTCAACCTCATAGCCTCCCTTCGGGAATGTTGAAGCTTTTGGGAGATTTTTATCGCCCTCGCCGTCGCTCCTACGCCGTGCCGCATTCGAACTCATTCGGCAGCTTTTCGGCGTATGCCCAAGGCGTTGGAATTTGTTCCGTCCAGGAAGCTGGAAAAGCTAGAATGGACAGAGAGCCCGTTTAGACTAAATCGATCCAGAAATTTCGGAGAAAATCCGAATTAGGTCAATCTGGGAGATTTGGGAGATGAAATTTCTCGGGAAACAGGCCTTTGAACTCTGCGGCAGCCGGGACCGTTCTCACCAGCCGAAAAAGTACACCCACCTGACACGGGGCGGCAATTCGAAGGTTTTGGCTTGGGCAAACATTATATTTTCGATATTAATGCTGATTATGGGTAATTTTGCTTATGCCCAGTTTTTAGAGAGAAGGGAGGGTAAAGGACCACAACTCGGTGAAATGACATCTCAGAAGTGGGTGGCAGGGGTAGTGGTGAAGGCCACAGGCGGCAATTGTACGGGCATCCGGGCGTTTATCCCTATTCCTGCCGACTGGCCCGAGCAAGAAGTTACCATCATCGAGGAGGATTATTCCCCCGGAGTAAAGGTATCTTTCCGTACAGTGGAAGAAACCGTGCGGCAAATGGTGGTAGAAATTCCCTTTCTGGCCCATGGGGAGGAAGCCCGCGCGCTGGTCACCACGGAGGTGCGTCGCCGGGCGATCTTGCCGCCGCCGGATACCTCGGTGTTCGTCTTGCCCGATAGGCGGAAACTCGCCCGCGATGTCCTCCCCTTTTTGGCCGTAAGTCCCGGCATTGAGGTCACCAACTCGAAAATCCAGTCTCTCGCCAGACAGCTTTTGGCCGAGGAAGGGACAGCATGGCAAAAGGTGGAGCGCTTGTACGACTGGGTTCGCGAAAATGTAACTTACCAGGAGGGTCCCTTTAAAGGAGCGCTGGCCGCTCTAGCTGATAAAACCGGAGACTGCGAGGAAATGACCTCGCTTTTTATCGCCCTATGCCGCGCAAGCGGAATTCCCGCTCGCACGGTGTGGGTCCCGGGCCACGCTTACGCGGAGTTTTACCTCGTAGACGATGAGGGCAAAGGATATTGGTTTCCCTGCCAACTTGCCGGGGAGAGGGCTTTCGGCCAAATAGTCGAACCTCGACCTATCTTGCAGAAAGGGGACAATTTCCGTTCGCCCCTTAATCCTCGGGATCGAAAGCGATACCTGGCCGAGCAGCTTACCGGGACCGGTGGCCGGCCTCAGGTGGAATTCGTTCGTCGACTTTTGGTCCGCTAAGCTTGCGTGAGATCTCGGCGAATCTTTTCCGGAATACTTGCGGCGAAGATGTGCGGATGACCGAACCGATTGGAGTTAAAGACCACCCAGCGCAAATTCGTCGATATGTACGGATGAACATGTGTGGCCTGGTCTCGGGTCGGTGACGTGTAAGAAGCACATAACTCGACGGTTTGGCCAGTAATCGTTGATCCAACGATCACTTTAAACGGCGGTTGCCAATCATCGGCAGAGAACATCTTGCCGCATCGTGTGGCACCCACGTGATTAAATTGGTAACCGCGGGCGACCACTCGATGGTCCTCCCCCGGTCGGATGCCGAGGAGGTTTCCGTTTTGTGGAGCAAATTCCCCCCGCCAGCTCACCGTGAGCAAAATCTCACCCGTGGTGCCAATCCATGCCTCATGTCCGGTGCAGGGCTCGGTATATGGTTTTCCGACGCGAAGCGGCGTGCGTAACCCCTCGGGTACCGCCAGCACGTACAGCGTGGCGCCTTCCGGTCCCACCAATCGTTCCAATTTGCCATCCGGACCGAACCGCCCACCCCGATTGTGCTGGATCATTAGCTGCGATCCGTCGCCCGGATTAAACTGTGGATGTGGATTAAGGATGTATGGATCACGGTCGATAATCTTCTGTTCCTTGTTAACAAGGTCCACCAGCAGGATATCAAACATTTGGTACGTTGGGTCGGTCCGCGTGCCGCAGGCATAGTACCGGTGGTCACTTGTGACGGTTCCCAGGCTTGTTAAGGGCGTTTGAGGATCGACAGCATACACAAACTCCCGTTCCCCCGTGGCCAGATTCATGCGCCACAATTCCTGGGGAGACTCGCCCGCCCGAACATAGTAAAAATGGCCATCCGGCGTGATGGCACAGCCTGTGATCGCTCGGGCTTCATCGAGCTTCTCCTCGCGCCACGAACCAAATTCGACAAGCATTATTTCCACAGGGTTAGGACCTCTAAGATTCGGTGGGCGGCGCCAATAAACAAAGCATTTTCCGTCAGCCGAGGTGTAGGGGATTTCGCAGTAAATGTTCGACTGCGGGAATTCCTTTTCGGTAACTTGCCATACTTCCACGCCGGAAGGCAATGTCTCTACGTGCCGACCGCCAACGTGAGTCGCCGTCGCGGCATAGGCCCGCCAGGCAAGCTGCCGCACGCCGGCCCAGGTTAACAAGGCCGCACCGCTCCCCACGGAGCGCGTGAGAAACCGCCGGCGCGGGCACCTGGTAGGTGCGACAGTCATTTCGGTGGGGCCTTGCTCCCGACCATTCTCGAACGGCAGACGGACAACGAAATTTCTCCTGGACTTCATGGGACCAATTCTCCATCGGCGAAAATTGCCCTGTATCACACATGAGTTCGCAAGAACCGAAATCCTGGGATCGTCGCAAGCACAGTCCGCTTGCTCCTTGGACGCCACGAATTGGGTTGGCGGGGTAACCGTTTACTTGTCATCCACTTAGGGCAGGGCCACGGGGTTACCGGAGGAGTTCAGTACCACAATTCATTCTGGGCTTCGGGAGATACACTTTCAAGCACGCAACGGGGGTTTCGCTCTTAAGACATACCCGCACAAGACTTACCCGCACACAAAAGTGGATCGGCTCGGAGGGAGTTTCTCAAACGTGTCGCTGCCCTTCATCGTTTAAGCCGGCACCAACCCCTTCGTAGTGATCTCCGATTGGGGGGTGGTGGGCTGACCCTCACGGTGACGCCGGTTAAACGGCCTCGATTCGTCCAGGCAGTCGAAGCTCAAAAAAAGCAACAACAAAGTTGGGATGATCGATAAGCCCCGGGGCAAAACGGTCCGTGGGTTCACAGCCGAGCTCTCGGCGACATTCCTGACCACAAAGTTAACGTATTTCCCGGTAAGAGGATGAGGATTAACCAATCTTTTCGCATGAAAGTGGAAAAGTTTCCCCGGATGCTATCAAAATGTAGTGAGCGCAAAAAAGAGCCCTCCATAGGCGGGGCAGGGACCTACGGAGGGCGAGAAGCCGAGGAACGTTCCTCATTCCAAACTATAAAGAAAGCTTTTTTCTCTGTCAAGACCGATCTTACAAGAAAATAGCTGATAAGAGATAACCTTCAAAAATACTCGCGCTGCGCATTAAAACGGAAACTGAATTACTCAACTGGATTAAACTCCAAAAAAACGCAAAAAATGCAACCCCAAAAATCACCCGCCATGGGTTTGCAGACTTGTGAAACATCATTTCGCAAGTAAATGTAGCGCCAAAAGCCCGCCCAATTTCTCTCGAACGCCATCCTTCCAGGCCGTCACCATCGGATGCCCAAGTGGATTGCGAAGACTTCCAGAAGCAAATGCCACAAAAGAGGTATTCCAACGCCTTAATGGTGGTGGTCAGATACCCACACCGAGTCCAATTTCTGTTTTCCCCAAAAGCCCAATCCGCTAAAATGTTTATCTAAATGGTGTGGTTTCTGTTTAAAGCTATACTAGTTGTTTATTTAGAGTCGGGGGCTTTTCTAAACATAATCATCAGGCTCTTGGAAACTCCCCTGGCGGCAGTTTCCGCGTGCGATTGCCCACACACCGGCATGCTCATGCATCGACAGTCGTAACACACTTCCTCCGGCGATGCTATTAACTAACCCCACATTTCCCGCAGCTGGATGACTGTCACAATGGCAGCCTCACAGTATGGAGTTTCTGATTCTGAGGAATCGGGCGGTGGAGTGAATGTCCCAAGTACCCACTGTGGCTTAAGTTACGGTAACAGCTCGGGCCTCTCTGAGGGCTTGGCGCGCCGATTGCTCCTGAAGCTTACAAACTTGGGTCAACAGCCGGTTTGACAGCCGAGGCTATTTCGTTGTCTGTGGGCCGGGGACGAACTTTCGATTTTTCGCGGCTGCGAAATTCTGCGAAAGGCTACTAGCCTCCATCAAACTTCGAGGCTGAAGCCCATAAGTCCCACGATTCTTTGGCTCCCTGAAGGGACATCCCACTTCCCCGGAACATCGTTTCGCCACGTTGGCTCCAAAGTTTTAACTGGGCCGAGGGAATAAGTGCCAAGTAGGCTGCGGGAAATCTTCCTCGGTAATGCTCCCGAGGAATTGGATCCGTCGACGTAACTTTGCGGAAATTTGGCAACTTTGAGAAAAGGATTCTTGGAGGCATTTTGGCATGGCAAAGAAAAAGGTAGACAATGAGAACACAAAACAGCTAAGCATCCAGCCTATCGGGGACCGTATCCTTATCGAGCGCGAATCGGCGGAGGAAAAGACGGCCGGCGGGATAGTGTTGCCCGATACGGCGAAGGACAAACCAAAGCGCGGCAAGGTGATCTCTGTAGGGGAGGGCCGGCTTCTCCGTGATGGCACCCGGGCCCCCTTCCAAGTAAAGGTCGGGGATCGCGTTCTGTTTAGTGCCTATGCCGGTGAAGAGTTCAAAATCGACGATCGCGAGCTGCTGCTTATGCGCGAGGACGACATTCTAGCTATCATCGACTAACGGCCGGGATTACACCGCGGAAATGGGCGTGGACATTTTGGCCGAATTGTCTCGTGCTGTAGCTTCCATTAACTGTGGGTAAAAGCAACAGCAAACAATGGGCTACTGGGGCAAACGCAAACACATTGAGTACTCACCGGTCAGAAAGTAAGGAGTGCGGAAACTATGGCGAAGATGTTAGCTTTTGATCAGGAAGCCCGCGAATCTATTCGCCGCGGGGTGGCGAAACTTGCCCAAGCGGTGAAAGTTACCCTTGGGCCGCGCGGTCGCAATGTTATCATCCAGAAAAGCTTCGGCGCTCCCACGGTCACCAAAGACGGTGTGACGGTGGCCAAGGAGATCGAGCTGGAAGATCCGTATGAAAACATGGGCGCGCGGCTGGTGCGGGAAGTGGCCTCCAAAACGAGCGACGTTGCCGGTGATGGGACCACTACCGCCACGATTCTTGCCGAGGCTATTTTTCTCGAGGGTCTAAGAGCCGTCGTTTCCGGCGTCAACCCCGTCATGCTCAAGCAGGGGATCGAGAAAGCAGTGGAAGATGTGTGCGAAAAGCTCAAGAAGATGTCGATCCCCATTAAGACCACAAAGGAGATGGCCCAGGTGGCAGCTATCGCCGCCAACAATGACATGGAAATCGGCGAAAAGCTAGCCGAGGCCATGGACAAAGTCGGTAAGGATGGTGTGATTACCGTCGACGAGGGAAAAGGGCTGGGGATCGAAATCGAGCTTGTGGAAGGAATGCAGTTTGACCGGGGATATTTATCACCTTACTTTGTCACCGATCCCCAAACCATGGAGTGCGTGCTCGAGGATGCTTACATCCTGATTCACGAAAAGAAGCTTTCCAACGTCAAGGAACTCATCCCACTTTTGCAAGCGGTCGTGAACGCGGGGAAACCGCTGTTGGTTATTGCGGAGGACGTGGAAGGCGAGGCACTGGCAACGTTGGTCATCAACAAGCTTCGGGGGGTGATGAAGTGCTGTGCGGTAAAGGCGCCAGGCTATGGCGATCGTCGCAAGGCTATGCTCGAGGACATCGCCATTCTCACAGGCGGGATTGCCCTGTTTGAAAGCCTGGGACGAAAGTTGGAGAATGTCACTTTGGCGGAGCTCGGCCGGGCCAAGAAGGTCGTTGTGGATAAAGATAACACCACAATTATCGAAGGTGCCGGCAAAAGCTCTGAGATCAAGGCCCGTATCGAGCAGCTGCGTCGGGAAATCGAGAACACCACGAGCGATTACGACCGTGAGAAGCTAGAAGAGCGAGTGGCGAAGTTGGCCGGCGGCGTCGCCAAGATCCTCGTCGGGGCTGCCACCGAAAGCGAAATGAAGGAAAAGAAAGCTCGCGTAGAAGATGCCCTCCATGCCACGCGGGCAGCAATTGAGGAAGGCATCCTCCCAGGTGGGGGCGTCGCGCTTCTTCGGGCAGCTCTGCAGTGCAAGCCCACTGGGCTAAGCCACGACGAGGAAATCGGTTACAACATCGTGCTTCGGGCGTGCCGGTATCCGCTCACCCAGATTGCTGCCAACGCCGGCAAGGATGGGACGGTCATCTGCGAAAAGGTGGCCGAAATGGACGGCAGCATGGGTTACAACGCCTTGGCGGATCGCTTTGAAGATCTGGTCAAAGCCGGGATTATCGACCCCACCAAGGTCACTCGCGCTGCCCTACAAAATGCCGCCAGTGTGGCAACGCTCTTGCTCACTAGCGAGGCTTTAGTTGCCGAAAAGCCGAAGGAGGAGAAAGAAACCCACGGGCACGGTGACCACGAGTACTAAGCCAACCGGTTTCCGCGGGAAGTAGATGCCGCAAAGATCACTCAGGGGCATCCGTAGGTCGATTGGGCAATGCCCCACAAGGTGGGTCGGCTGCGCTCAACGGTTGGAAACCCCACTTTGGGCATCAAGAAGGAAAAGCCAGGGGCGCCCGGTCCCAGGGTAACTTGCCGCGATGTCTACTTCGGAAGAGGCAGCGTCGGCTTTGCCCGAAGTTTCGCACTCCCTGCGTAATCACTCGGGGTGACGGCTTCCTCCAATTCATTCGCCATTCCTCTAAGGTCGGTCGCAAGATCGGCCTTTTTTCTTTTCCGGACTCGGAACATTTGCCGGCGACTTCCGACAGCGGTGTGGGCTCAACCCACCGTGTCAGCGGTTGGCCCTGACCATCGCTTTGATTTTCCACCGCAACATCGCATCCTGGTGGCACTGTGTGACGGCCAGTGTGGGACAACCTCTTCTCCGAGGGACAATCGCTTGGGAGGGGATGCCAAGAGATCAGGCCGAGGCCCAGCCTGAGGGAGGTTAAACCCGATATGAGCGAACCTTTTCCATCATGCGACTAGCTTCGCGAATGCTCGGTGGCTCGGTCACGTGATAGAGTACCCCTCCCACCAACTCATGTCGCTGTAACTTATGGGTGAAGACCTCCCAAGTTGTCTGGACCACGAGGGGCAGATCGCGGCTTAGTTTTTGCAACCGGGGAAGTTCCTCCACCGCCGGTGGCCAACCACGATCATCGCCGAGGAAAATCGCCTTGAGCCCCGGAACGATGCTCACTGCCTGCAGCAGATGTCGCCCGTTGCCGTGCAGGTGGATAACGGCTCCGTCGAAGTGAGAGAAGATTCGCTCAAGCACCGGCCTCCCCCAGACCTCAAACGCTTCAACCCGAGTCATGTGAAAAGGATCGACGCTTTCGGAAATCACCCGGCCCGGTATCCACTGGACCATATTGCTTGCCGTCCCGCCAGCCAAAGAAGGCACGCGTTCGAAGAAGCATTGCTGGACCGCCAGGTTCACTTCATAAGCAAGGTCGAACGCCCGCCAGACCCATTCCGGATCCTCGCACAAAAGCAGGTAACTCTTGGTGGCGCCTACGAGCTCGAAGAGGAAATTCATGCCGTTGATGAGGATAAAGTGACTGACCGCAAAACGCCCTGCTGCGTGTCGGGCGAAGGCATCCAACCAGGCCTGGTATTCGGTAAAAACCGGGTTGTCGGGGGAGAACCTCAAGCTCGCTAGCTCTTCCTTGTCCCGTAAAATGGGATGAACCATGGAAGAAATCCAGCCGTTTTCCGGATGGGCCATATATTGGGGTTGTCCCCCCACCAAAGCGCCATAAAGCCCTTGGTCAAACTCGCTGAGGTAGGCCGCCGGCACCGAGTCATCCTCCAAGTGGGCCCGCTCCGCGAGGTGCTTTTCCCAGAAGGTAAGCCGCTCTTCCAGCGAAGGCCGCTCACAATAGCCCGGCCGATAGCGCTCGGCAAACTCCTCAAGCGCTTTGGTCCGAACGTTAAAAACAGCAAAAATTTCTCCCGGGGCATCCCGCGAAAGCCAGCGACTCAGCCGCGCCAAAGTCTCGCTCAGCTGGGGCTTGAATTCGAGTGTGATAACCGACGACCAGTCCAAGGCAATCCTCCACCGTTGACCCGAAACTGATAGACGGCTCTTTCCGCTGCCATCCGACAGAGCATATTCTTTCCCACAGAAGGCGGATTTGTACCCCCAAACTTGTGCAGTGGATGCCCGATTTTGGAGCCGCACCCTGTAGGGGGATCTGCCGTCCCTAGTTAGGCTATAAGCCCGTTGACGCCGGATCCCTTAGTCGCTAGTGGGAGCTTACCGTCGGACCCTACACGATCGCGGCTGCCTTCGTCGACCCTGGGGGATACACCCATTTTCCCGTGGAAGGGTTGACCACGAGTCACAGGCCAGCTGGAACTATTTCCAACAGTCATTCGCAAGGCGGCACTTTTCCCAACCGATCAATGCGCCACTTATTGGCCTGTGGATGTCCCCGCCAAAACACGAGGGAACCTTATTCGCCCAAAACCGTGGCCCCTCTGGCGAGAGCTACCGAGGAAGCAAACATGAAATTCCCCACCTCGACTTGTTAAAAATTTTCCCATACATCACCTTTTCTAGCCGCGAAACATTTGCGGTTCAAACCCCCTCAGTACGAAATTAAGGAGATCACTTGGCCCCAATTTATGCTCTGGGAAGTTGCGCGGCCTTAAGGCTTGGTTACGACCGCTTGCGGCGAGTGGATGGCGTGGCACCGAAGATTTGCCTTTCGGCCTGATGTAGGGGCGATGGCCCCTCGGCCGTGTTCCGGTTATTCCATCAAAGGCTACCGCTCGCCGCGGCCAATCCCTCTGGCGAACACGTTTTACCCAACCGACAGATATTACCCAAGAAGATCAATTTGCCCATGTGTGCAAGTTGTGCTAGACGACGAACGGCTTGAGCCATCGACTTACCTTGCCGATTGCCAGAAAGGAATAACCTCATGCTCGCAGGAATCGCCGGGAAGGGAATCGGCTCGCTCGGCCTCGGCGCACGACCGGTGAAAACGGCGAAACTCCCGCACGACTTGCGGAACAGACGGCAATCCGAGGAAGCTCCGGTCGCAGCCCCTCCGAGTCAAACTCAAAAGCAAGAAGTAATTTCGGCGGTTCCTGAAGCACATTCCATTTTGTTCGAAGCGCAACGGCGGAAGCGTCCGTGGGCCCAACGTTTTTTAGAGACTCCCGAAAGTACCCCAGTATGGGGGTTTCCCTCTCTACCGGGCAAGGCGGGCTGCAGGACCCAAGACGATCTGCGACCTTACTGGAAGCCGCCGCGGGCAGTTTTATAACGTTAGTGGATTGTCACACCTAAGTATGGCAGATGTGAAAGCGCACCACCCAATGACCGCCGACATCGAGGCACGTTGGCTTGAATTCTTCGGGCTTCGACGCCGCCCCTTCATCGCCGTGCCCAGCCCCGAGCACTACTGTCCCATGGAACCGATGGAGTCAGCCCGACAGAATCTGTTTCGCATGATAAGGCGGGGGGAAGGTGCGGGGCTCATCGCTGGACCACCAGGGACCGGAAAAACGCTGCTGTGTCGACTTCTGGCCCGCGAGTTCAAGGAGGAGTATGCCGTTGTCTTCCTGGCAGGGGGGCGTCTCGACTCTCCTAAAGCTCTTTGCCAGGCCATCCTCTATCAGTTGGGATTGTCCTTCTTCGGTTTAGACGAGGGCGAATTGCGCATCGCCGTGGAAGCTTATTTTCGTGGGGATGAACTGCCGGAGTTTCTCACCCGGAGTCCCCGAGCGGTTTTACCCCCCCGGCCTGTGCTCCTTCTTGTGGATGAAGCGCACAGCCTGCCTTTGCGAATTCTCGAGGACATCCGCACACTGACAAACATCTTTCAGGACGATGTGCCGCGAGTGCACCTAGTGCTCTCCGGAGGAATGCTTCTTGAAGATAGACTCAGTAGTCCCCGTCTGGAGCCACTTGCCCAACGAATTGTGGTACGGAGTTATCTTCAGCCGTTAACTCGTCCACAGACGGAGGCCTTCATTTGCCACCAAATCTCCCTGGCTGGTGGGGATCCCGATCGCATTTTCTTAAGCGAGGCCCGCGACGCGCTGTTTCGCGCTACAGGCGGTGTTCCTCGGCTTGTCAATCAAGTCGCCGATCACGCCATGTTCCTAGCGTTTGTCGCCGGCAAGTCGTGCGTTGACTGGCCCCTTGTGGAAGAGGCCTGGGCGGATCTCCAGCAGCTTCCCGGCCCCTGGAATGATTCCCAGCGGCGACAGCGCCCGGATATCATCGAGTTTGGCCAGCTCGTAGACGACCGCAAAACTTTCACCGAAGAGGCCAGCGGATGTACTATTCCCTTCCTTCGCGTGGCCCGCCCGGAGGCGACGGGCGATTCGGGTGTTTTTGAAACCTTAGAAAAGGCGGAGCAGGCGGTGGCCGAGTTGATAGCAGAAAACCACCGCGAAGCGACTCAGGGGCCTCACCCGGACAACGGCATCTTCGTCGGCCAATCCACTTCCGAGGCCTCTCCAAAAGAAGTCCTCCTCACTGTGGACGAAACTGGTTGGGCAATCGCGATCGAAATTCCCACCCCGCCCAATCCTTTCGAGGAACCATTTGACACGGAAGCAGAAGTCAACAACTGGCACGTGGACTACATCTGTCGACAGGATTGGGCCTCTTTCGAGCATTTCTCGGCCTACGGATACCGCGGCCGGTACTGCCGGTGGTCCACGGCGCGGCAGCTCTGGCAAAAAATGGTTGCCGAGGATTCCGACGCCTTCGTCTCGCCCACCTCCGATGCGGGGGGTTGGTATCGTTTGAGCTGGGTACCGGTCATTTCCACCCAACTACCGTGGCGGAATGATCCGTGGCAAAAAGAAAGAAACCAGGAAGAAAGGCTCTGGAATCGGGAGGAGTCCTCGGTCAACGATTGGGGTCATGTTGTCCTCACCTCCGATTGTGGGGGGACAACCCCGTCCAGTGGCATTGCTAGCAGTGTGTTGAGTGTGGTGAGTTCGGAAGCCATTCAACAACCGGCAGACGATCGCTCGGCTCAACTAGTGGTTTGCAATGAATACGTCCACCCGAACTTTTGGGAAGCGACCGAGTACCAAAATCGGCAGCAAAAGGTGGTACCACCTCCTGTGTGCTTCCAGTTGCCCCGGTGTGAGATAGCCGACGACCCCAGCCCTTCCCCCCGGCCGCCTCTTACCGTGCGCCGAGTTCGACGGGACAAACGTTCGCTTACCTGCTAAAGGCAAGCTTGCTCGCGTTTTGGCATCGTGAAGCAAAGTGGTTGGAATTGGTCGTCAACTGTTCCCGGACTGAAGGCTTTTCGTGAAAAAAAGCCAGTCACTGTCCACATCACGAGCGGCCGGTAAGTTGACCAGCACCCGTTTCTTTGATAAGGGCCTTCTAGGAAGGGTCACCCAGAGCCCTCACGGCGACCGAAAAGAGCTGAATCCCTAGCGGGCGGTAATCTTTTGAACGGCGGTTATGCTCGGCGGGCACCCAGGCGGGACCGCGAATTTCAAGCACCACTTCGTCTCCCCCGATGGCCGGGAGGACAAGCCTATTTTGTCCTGTGGATAGTACGCCCAGCTTTTGCTCGGCCAAATAAACCCCGAAAGCTCCCGGAGCAAGGTGCGGGGGAACTGCAGCCTCCAACACAACCTCGTAGTTTTTCCCCGGAATGACCGGCAGCACGAGGAATGACCGGGCACTACTCCAGCGGAATGACCGCTCCGCCTGTTCTGCGCCATGGAAAAGAAGCAGAAACGGCTCATCCCCTGGTTGGCCGATATTAATTCGGTACTGCTCCCGCGACTCCCTTGGCAACGAAGCCTCAGCGCAACCTGGGGGGATAATTGTGGTTTTGTCGGGCGCCTGGTTATCCGAGAAAAATCGGCCACGGACTTGTACGCCCATAATCAACACCTGTTCCACATCTGGGCTTACGCGGAGATGCCATCGGCCTTCCTGCTGGAAAGTACAAGCCTGAACTAGTGAGCGACCACCGGCAAGCTCCAAGGCCGCGGCGCCCCGGAGGCTCACGTCCCATTCGCAGAAGTGGCAACTATTGAGGAGCAATTGTCCCCGTTTGCTGGACATGAGCACACAGCGATCAAGCGGGCCCCAAAACGAACAGTTCACCAGGCTGACCACACCAGCGGCTTCGGGCCCGATCTCTAGCGCGATGGCATCCTGGCTCGTCCATCGCCCTACAAACTCACCGTTGGTGATCAAAAGTCCCGGAGGCTGGCATTGCTCCACAAGCACAGCGCGCTGGCAGGAGTCGGCGCCGATACCCAGAAAGTTCCCGTTAGCGCTTCCTTGAGCACTCTGGCTAAATTTGTATCCCACCCCGTATCCGAAGCAAAAGGTGTTCAGCACGTATTGCCAATCCGTGCGGGCAAACTCGAAGGCAACCCCACTGAGATTAATCCACCGGCAATAGGGGTTCTCCGGCCGATAGGCAACACCAAAGGGCCAGAAATGCACATTTTCGATTCGGCCAATATCGTAACACTCGTCCACATAAATTCCCCTCCAGATGGGATAACCCATGACATTGCGGACCAGGTGTCGAGCAGCTCGCTTCAAATGGATCGCCTCGAAAGGATTGACCAACAAGCAGTCTTGAATTGAGACGTTTTCCACCCCCTCGGCTAGGAGGCACGGCGGATAAGGAACCGGGGGCACCTCTTGGGGGCTGATTTCCGGATAATAGATCACCAGACCGATGACAGCGGCGTTGTTCCCGGCCAAGCGAATAAAGGGGCTCTCCGCTGGCTGAGCACGTCCAGCCTCGGCCAGAAGGACCGAGCCTGGCAAATCGTCCTGCCTTCCCCACCGCAGGGTGGGACTAAAGCGAAAGATCCCTTCAAGCCGGACATTGGCTGGAATCCGCAATGTGCCGGCGATGCGGTAGCGACCCGGAGGGACAAAGACCGCCCCACCACCCTGTGCCCCGGCCTCGTCCAGGAGTCGCTGAAAAATCGCCGTATTATCCGCCTGCCCGTCGCCGCAAGCGCCGGCCTCCCGGACGTTCCACCAGCCCGGTTTGGCGGGGACGGAAGCGGCGGAAGATCCTTCTGCGAGAAGTGTCCACTGAATGAGCAAAAGTGGCAGCATGATTTCTCGACAGCCGAGAATAGTGCGACGACCTTTGCGCCCACTTGCATACGAAAAGTTGCGCTTAGCGCAGCCCATGGAAAGCTCCTTTCAAGGTCAGCGGGAATAAGTTTGGGGAAAATTCGCCTTAGCAGAGCGTGGAAAAAGGCGCCGACCTCCGGTGCGACGTCAGAGGGCCGAGCCAACCAATGACTTTTCCGGCATTGGGGCTGGCTCCATCGTTTTTCCCACCGCTTCTGCCACCCGCCGACACAAAGCCATCAGTTCTTCAAATTGCTGGAAGTTGAGCGACTGGAACCCGTCCGAAAGAGCGCGCTCCGGATCCGGATGGACTTCGATAATCAAGCCATCGGCACCGGCGGCCACCGCCGCTGCTGCCATTCGCGCTACCAAATTCGTATGGCCCGTGCCGTGGCTCGGGTCAACAATCACCGGGAGATGGGTGCGTTCATGCAGTGCCGGCACGGCCGACAGGGACAACGTGTACCGAGTGTGGTCTTCGAAGGTACGGATTCCTCGCTCGCACAACATCACTTGGGAATTGCCAGTGTTGAGGATGTACTCCGCCGCCAAGAGGAGTTCGTCCAAAGTGGCAGCAGGCCCGCGTTTAAGGAGGACAGGCTTGCCGGTTTCACCGGCAGCTTCCAGCAAGCGGTAATTCTGCATGTTGCGGGCACCGATTTGGAGCACATCGGCATACCTTGCCACTATTGGGATATCGCTGGGCGTTAATACTTCCGTGACGATCGGGAGGCCCGTTTCCTCACGAGCCATGGCCAGAATTTCTAGCCCGCGTTCTTTCAACCCTTGGAAACTGTAGGGACTGGTGCGAGGTTTGAATGCACCTCCACGCAAGGCGTGAGCTCCCGCGGCTTTCACCGCCCGGGCCGTGGCCAAGGTTTGCTCTTGGCTTTCCACCGAGCAGGGGCCAGCTATCACTCCCAGATGCGAATTACCCACCCGAAGCGGTCCCACTTGAACGACAGTTCGTTCCGGTTTAGCCTCCAAACTGGCCACCTTATACGGTGCCAAAATCGGGATGATTTCTTCGACCCCCGGCCCACTGGCCAGAGATTGGCGATGTTCGCCTCGTTCATCACCGATGACGGCAATTACGGTCCGCTCCGTCCCATACAGTGGGACCGGTCTGAGACCCTCTTCCTCGATTCGGCGTATCATGTGCGCAATTTGTTCAGGGGTAGCTCCGCGCTTCATTACTACAATCATGGGCTTACTCCTTTTTGACCAAACGAGGCTTACCTCCGCTTCACCTCACTTGGAATCTTCCTGACGTAATCTGGGATTGCTTTGCCATGGCTCCACTCCTGCCCAAACCGCTGAGGGCCACGAAAACCCGGCAGCTGACGGGCTGAAGGGAACCTGTAACCCCACTGCCAACAGCTCCGACCGGACAAACCGGCCCGATCAAAAACGAAAAGCCCCGGCAACCCTATTTCAGGTCCCGGGGCTTTCGGATTGCTTGATTTATTCAGGCGACTACGCAATCTTTCCGGCCCCGCGACCTGGCGGGCTAAAATAAAACCGGAAATACCGCATAGCCGCTGCCGACACGAAGTAATTCCCTTGCTGCAGAGTCCTCTTTGAGGCTTGAAGATAGCAACTTTCCGACGGCTTGTCGGGATGCTTTTTCGATTCTCCCGTATTTTCGGTTATCCCAGTGGGAGAATCAAGTGATTTCCACTTTCTTTTTTATCCCTGCCCTTTTATCCCTGCCCTTAGTCCTATTCCCCGGATAACTCCGCCCAACCGGTGGTTCCGCAATTTTTGGGCATCGCTTCATGGAGTTCGGCCACGTGACAGCGCGGGATTTTATCGGTGTAGCTTGAACCCATCCAAGGTGGGGATGCTTTTGCAGTCCCTGGTGTGCAAGTCCTTCTGCCCGGACCGTCCCCCGCCGAACAAGAATTTTTGCCCGTTTGCTAGGGGAAAGATTTCCGCTGTTACCAGTTTCACCGGCAAAACCCTCCCACAGGAAATCGAAGGGATCCCAACCGCCACAGGCTCACTTCCTTCGCAGAAGAATAAACCAGGCCAAAGGCCCTCCGCCGGTTCCTTCGCGCCGGTCGAAGCGCGTTTCGCGGAGTTGTTCAATTTCGAAATCGCTGGAAAAATCGTCGCGGATTTCCTCCTCTCGCACGCGAGGCGGGCCACCGCTTGACGGCTCGTTGGCGTTGCCGGCCAGGATAAGCACCACACTCCCCGGCCGGGTTAGCAAGCGCAAGGTTTCCAGGTATTCCCGGGCGAATTGCCGGCGAAGGCCGTGGTAACAGCCTCGATCGTAAACAAAATCGAAGGTCCCCAGCCGGGGCAATCGCAGGACGTCAGCCACCAGCCACCGCACGCGAAGCTTTTGGGACTGTGCCTCCTGTTCCGCGCGAGCAATTGCTGTGGGAGAGATGTCCACGGCCGTGACATCGAATCCGCGCGACGCCAGGAAGCGAGCATCGTTCCCCAAGCCGCAGCCCAATTCGATGGCTCGCGATGGCCTAACAAGCCCCGATTCTACCGCTTCCACTAACTGGCTTGCCGGCCGACCAATGTCCCACCCTGGCCGGCCCTGCCCCCGGTAAGGACTATCCCACCTTTCTAAAAGCACAAGCCCCTCCCAATCATAGGGGAGCACACCGCTTGCCAAAGGCCGCCGAGATACCACGACGCTTCCTGTTTGAGCGATTTCGATCTGGCCGGCATTTAACGCACCCGGACGAAGCTCAACCCGATACTGATAACCGGAGCTATTTATCGACAAGTGGACACGCTCTTCCTCCTTCACCGTCCACTCGACGCGGAAGTCGTCCGGCCTAGCTTCCTGTGCCTGCGCATGAAGAACGAGAACAAATCGACAAGGCCCCGAGCGCGACGGAGTAATGACAGTTTGCCAGCTGCGACGGTTTTCTTTCTCAAACACTCGGGGATTCATTTCCAAATGGAACGACTCGGGAAGAATGACCTTCCCCAATAATCGTCCCCCGCCGGATTCCGCACGAAAATCCCGCCCATCGGCCCACGGCTTTTCCAGGGTGTGAAGGAGCGACCGCGCTGGACGGTGGTCATCGGTCGGGACTACCGTGTCGTCAACAACAAACGTGGCCGGCTTAAGGAACAGGAATTTACGAATAAAAACTGCAGGCTTGCCCGCGGGATCACGGTAGGCGCCAGAAGCATCGCCGACAGCAAAGGTAAAATGACGGTGCTCCTCGAACGCAACGATCTCTCCGGTATTCTGCCGACTTTCGATCGCAAGGGGCGTAAAGAACCGCTGAGGGTCGTTGCGAAAGCAAAACTGCCCGCCTGGAAGGAGGAGGGTATTGTGCCAATCGGTTTCCTTCGCCCCGTAACCGCCGGCATCAATGGCAAGTTCGCCGCGGTAGGAGATCAAAAAGCTATTTTGGTCGCAGTGCTGATGGCCAGCGTAATAAGGCCCGGAATGGAAAAGTGCCCAAACGGCATCGTCGCTCCAATCACTCCGCATGGCGGCCCAGCCAATGCCGGAAAAAAGTGTGCCGGTGGTCAGGTGCTCCGGGCTAGTGGGTCGAACGTCCGGCGAATACCACAATACCACAGGCCACCCCCGCACTGGATGATCAACCGGCACAAACCGAAGCGCCCACTGCGCAAGCCCATCCTGATAGCGACTTGCCAAAAGTACTAAGAGGGCCAGTTCCTGCCATCCCCATGGGGCTGGAGTTCGGATGTCGGCCACCGGAGCCATGGATCGATCGTGCGGCCGAGTGCAGTACACCAACCACCGCGAAGCCCCACGGAGCCCCCCCGCCTTTTGGAAAAGATCCTCGCCGGTAGCTGTCCGCCAAGCCTCGAGCTGCTGTGCCAACTCATAGGCAAAAAAGCTGAAATAAGCCATCCCCTCGTGCCAGCCCCCATCGCCGTTGCCGCCCACCTGATTAATCGTGGGGAGGAAATGCTCCTTCAGAAGGTTCTCCGAGTCGCGGAGAAGTTCTCGCGCTTTGTCGGCAAACGGAGGTTCATGAGCCAACGCAAGAGCTGCATACACCAATGGGCCGTATTGCAAATAAACTTGGTTGTTGTAGTCACTGTGGCGATAGGCTTGCCTCATGAGTTCCGAGAGCTGAACGATGCGCTGGCCCAACTGCTGTCGTTCCCCCGGCGTCAACACGTCGGCCAGCCAGTCATAAGCCACACACAGTGCCTTCAGCATTCTCGGCCGGGTCCAGTGATCGCCGTCCTGGCTCTGGAAAAAATCTAGATACGTGCGAATCCGGGGTAAAAGTTCCGGGTCCTGTTCCTCCACGAGGTAGACAGTGAGAACCGTACAAAGCTCCTCCGGCGTGATCCAAAGATTGCGGTTCATCCACTGACCATAAGCAAATTCGCGCATACGTTGGTAGGCATCACGGACGACTTCTACTGTCCTCACTTTCTCGCGGAGAGAGTCCACTTGCCCCGGTGCCAGAAAAAGCCGAGGGCGCGAGACACGAACCTCCGTCCCTTGCGCAAAACTGTAGCACCAAGCGACGCAAAGGCCGAAGAGAAGTGCAACCGCAGGGCGCCAATGTGGCGCCAAACCGGCGGCCGACCACCTCCCCCGCAAGGTTACCCATAGCCTTACTACCTCACCAAGCAGGCGCGCCCACAATGGTCCCCCTACCCGAAGCAACGCATGAATCGCTTGGCTCATGCGGTCACTCCCTCTGCAAGGCGTGCCATTTACCTCTGGTGGAAGTACGGGCAGCCCCCTTGCGCTGGTACACCGAGAAAACATGCAAAGCTCTTTTTATACGCGAAAAACCCTTGAGGGGATTATTATCGTGGGGCCCAGGCACCGCAAGTTTCGCCCGAGGCATTCCCGGTTTTTTGTTGCCACAAATCCCGAACAGTTAGGGAAAAGTGGGGGCGAACTACCGATCACCTGGTCGCCGCAAAGCTGTCTCGGGCGCCATTTTCAAGCTAAATTTGGAAGGGAGCCGGTTGCTTTTCGCAATGTCCAATCAGGAACAAAACGAGACGGTGCGAATGAAATAATCACCGTAGTGTGCTCCTAAAAGTCAGTGAGTCACGGGAAGTTCGCCGCTTCGCCAATCACGTTCGGGCAGATCGTCAAAATGGCTCGTTTTGGCAAAAAAGCTTCAAAATCTCCATAGAGCAGGCAAATCCGGCCTAACACGCAAAGAGTGGCCTTCAAGCCCGCCGACGTGCGTAGGAGGTTGCTGTCATGTTGATTTTTCAGCTCAGTCGTCGACAAATGGCAGTTCGGAATTTCCTTCGTCGGCTTCTAGACGTCACGTGCCCTACCCTCCCCCCGCTCGAGGGGGAACGAAGACAGAGCGAACGGTTTCCCCGAGTCCTTCCGGTACTAATTGTCCCCTGGGAAAACGACCGACCCGTTGTGGACGAAGCGGGGTTTGGACTCACTAAGGACTTCGGCGACTGCTCGGTGGCAGTCGTGCTCCCTCAACCTTTTAAAGCCCATCAGGCCCTTATTGGTTTTTGGCTGGAAGGTCCCAATTATATCCGTGGTGTGGTGGAACATTATGCCCCAATTGGGGGAGGTTTTTGGCAGGTCGGAGTGGCGTTGGAGCAAGTAGTCCCTATCGGTGATTATCCCGTGCTGGAAAGATTGGCTCCTCTTGCCAGTCGGTTGGTGCCTCGGAAGTTGCCGGAGTCCGGCTCCGCAAATCCACTCCTCTTCTGAGCCACCGTCGACAAGAACAATGAACCAAGAGTGTGCGGGAAACCGAAAAAATCCGAATTTTCGGTCGACACGAAGACTTCTCGACAACTACGCGGTGCTGTGATTTGCCACCCGGTCTTTTTCCGGACGACCGACGTTCGCATACAGAAAATAGTTATCCCACCACTCATCTAACCGCCGCAGGGCCGACGGGAGGTTGAAGACTTTGTAGATCACGCGGGTGCCGGCGGGAGCAGCAGTTGAACAGGCGCCGATGGCTTCCTCCCCGGCATCGGTTGGCGCAAGAATTGGCCCTGGGGGTTGGCCAGGAAGAGTTTGATCACCGCCCCCAACTTCCTGCCGTGGTCGATGATGAAGGGGAACCTCACGAACCACCAAAAGGTCCTTTTCCGCCAATTTCCGTAGGCCATCCTCAATCTCAAAGTCAACAAAATCAAGGGCGAATTGGTCAGCCAACCATTTTTGTACCAGTTGGTCAACTTCCTCCGCGGTTAGCTCTTTATCTCTATGTTTGTACAACATGTAGTAAGCAAGAAGTGCTTCCTTGACTTCCTCGGCCTCGGCGGTGATCAACAAACGGGCGATGGCCGCATGATCACTGGCTACCAACTTATTGTAAAGATTGGCGCCCAGTCGCTCTAAATAACGAATCCGGCAGGTGATGAAATTTCTTACGGCTGCCACCGCAGCCATTATGCACCCACTGAGCACCGAGAAAAACAGAATGGGATTGAGAGCTGCCGCCACGATGAGCCTCATAAACGAAGTCACAACCGCACTTATCAACGATACAAAGATTTGGATTTTATCCAAAAGGCGAATGCGGATACGAATCTCCGGCGCCGTCATCTTCAGCTCTTCCAGAAATACATCCTTGAACAGTCTCACTAACACCGTATCGCCCGGCGCTGCCGGTGCCCCATCAAGTTTTCTGACGTGTCGGTCTTCCAACCGGACCAAAACCGCTAGCCGTGCAAACTGCCACCGCCTTCGCCAAAGCGTGACGGGAGAGTACCACCGCTTATAAGGTTCGGTGCGCTCCCTGACCCCACGATAATAAAAGTCGATGTGCTTAAACCGAGAAAGGTCTACAATGACGCGGATGCCCCAAGGATTCTCAGCCTCCAAGCAGCGGACAAGCTCTTCCCGAGAGAGCTTCGTGTAATTACTCCGAATGAGGATGTAATCCAGATGCCGACGAAATTCCTCAAACCACTGATCATATTCCTCCGGCTTTAAATTTCGCAGAGGTAGTGTATCGCGATCGCAGTAGAACGGGTCGAAAAGTCGGTTCAGAATATCACTGTATTCCAAGAATTCGAAATGGAACCGTGCCTGAAGAAGGCACGCAAGCATCACGAAGTTTTTTCGCTCCTCCGGGGAAAGTTCCGGATCACAAGCGATCCGCTCCACCAAGGCCGGGACTTGAACGGGAATGAATCGCTCCCGAGCAGTGAGGAATTCTAGCTTCGACGGACTTCGGAACAAATCAACCCCCTTTCGCGACACGGTAGGCTAATTGTGAAAGCCTTGTTCCCGCCGAAGGTTTCTCCGTTGGAAGAGAGCACCCAGTTACTCCCGCCCCATGGAGGGCGACAATCAGCCTCATGAATGAGGCACGCCATCCGCCCAGCTAGGCGCCCAATTTACCACGCCTACGCCGTTGGTACAAGCTACTACGGAGAAGAAAAAGGCGGGGCGGCCTCTCTACGGGAGGAAAATCACGGATGTTCTCTCGAATTTAAAATAATCGTAGCTGAAGTTAAAGACTTGAGAAAAGAAAGAACCCTTATAAATCCAGCACTTGCAGAAGGGAGAATACCTTGAGGCTATCCCGCCGACGCCATCCAAGGTCGGTCAATGCCAAGGGGTTCAGACGTGCAGAAGCTGCCCGGAATCCTCGCCGGGCAGCAGCGCCGGAGCAAGCTTCTCCGTTTTTCGGGAGCGACAAGTGCGCATCAAGCCGGCAGCCAACAATAATCCCCCCACCACTGCCAGAGAGTGAGGCTCAGGCACTGCGCGGAATTCGACAACCCCTGTGCCTTTCCACGGCCATGGTCCCGGGTTACCGGGCTCGAAGGTAACACGTACGGACAAGGAATTAACAGCACCACCCAAAGGGCTAGGTACCCCGGTAAAAACGAGGTATTCCAGGCCTGGGGCTAATTCCGCCACATTGAGCCCGCCGGCAAGTTCGAGCTTGCTTGGCTGGAGGATACTCCAATAGCTTGCGGCGGCACCAAGACTGGGGGCTCCGCCGGCATCCTTGTCAGCGGCAAACCCAAACCTAAAACTTCCAAAAAAGTCACCATCGGTTGCCGCTGCTACATATTGCCCAAAATCTCCATCAGAACTCGGAAAATTAGGTTGCGGATCGAAGTACCACACTAACCCGACGTCGCCCGCGAGGACTTCAAAGGGGTCATAGTTCCCGGCAGCCCCAAGCAGATAGTCAGCATTCACCTTTGTCGCGAAAGGCCCTAATCCCGAAAGCGCGAAAACAAAATGCACATTTAAGATTTGCACGGCAAAATAGCCTGTGAATTCCCCCGTGAACCCGCTCACTCCGTTAACACTGTTAGCCCGAAACACTCCCACGACAAACTCCCCGCGCGAGCGCCGCGAGAAATTTGTATCCGTTCCCGGGATAAGAGTTTCTCCAGTGGGAGCCCAGCGCCATACTCCCGCCCGGACGTCGAACTCCACCCGATTTAACGAACCGTCAAAGCGCAAAAGATCGCGAACGTAAATCGCCCGAGCAGGAACAGCAGTCAGCAAAATGAAGAAGATGGCAAGGATGGCAGGACGTCCAAAAACGCTGTCCGACTTTAGCCCCCACGAGGACCGGCGAAATTTGCCCGGTTTGTCAACTACCCACCCTTTTTGTCGCGGTGACCACAGCCTCACTTCGCTCATAGGGGCACCTCCGAAAGGGGTAAGTGGATCGCACCACACTTTTTCATTGGAAGTTCGGTCCGCCGGCACAACGCATCGTCGCGTTCACCAGGCAAAGGACACCCCCAAAAAGGGCATATTCTTCTTCCCCCAGAGTACCCCGCTCTTGGCTCCAGGTCGGCCAAAAATTGGTTGGAGTGGCCTCCAACTCCTGCGGTTGGCCGAAACCACGGCCCGAAGCTACTCCCAGTTTTGCAGCGTCACTATTCACAAGGACAGGCAAACTTGGCATTTCCACGCAAAAATGAGACTGTCGTCGGCTCAACTCGGTTGCCACCTGAATCGTAGCGGTTTTGCGCAAGCCGGTCAAGTGTCATGTCACCCAATTCTCTCTACTCAAGCACTGTGGCCGATTTCTTCGCGAAAATTTTTATCCCCATGGAAACCCCCACGTGATGGTATTGGTGCAAACGCCCCATCCGCCCCAGCATGTGTAATGAAGCTATTGTGTTGTGTCTTGGTTGATCCACCGTGGTTTGTTTGGAGACGAAGAAGACGAGCCTCATGCTGTTGGCGACTGGGCCGTCCGCAGGTCAAAACCGCCTGGGCGAATACCCGGATTTGACTCCAGGCTTGAGCTAAAAAACCGAGCACCCTTCCTTGCTTCGTCGGTCAAGTCCTCGATGTTGAATCGAGTTGCAAAACCCGCGCGATCGCAGTGAGGGGCTAAATGACTTGTGGATCGACCTCAACGTAAAGTAACCCTGCACGATGGAAAGAACTGGGCCATTACAGGTCGTTTACGAATTCCGCGATAAAAGCGGTCGATTTCCTCTGCTTTGCCGTCCGGCAACTCTGTTTTTTCCGCTGAGAAATTCTCTATTCGCCAGGATGGTAACGGACGTCGCCGCCAGGTGCGAAAGCCCGGCGCATGAGAATAAGAGGCTGCCACCATCTTATCGCCGCGCACAAAAATCGTCTCTCACAAAATTTACCGCTCCGGTGTGAGCTCCCCGAGTGGTTTACCGCTATGAGGTCCGAGCACCCGGTCGGCCTTGGCGATCCCGCGGAACACGGCAATCCGGGCCTCCCCTCAGCAGAACCGGCACGGGCCAAGTCAAGTTGAGATCAATTGACGCGCCGACGGTCCGCCTCAAACCTCTCGAGGGACTGCCAGAGTTTTGATGACTCGTAGAGACGGCAAGCGGTGGGCACGACTCGAACGGAGTTTTTAAGCGGTGAAAGACTTTCACCGCCTGTTTGGTTCCGGCTAAAATATGCTATCTGATATGCTATCTGAATGGTCCCATGGCCTTTTTTCTCTGGCGGGAGTGGAGGCACCACCGCGGGGAGTACCTCGCTGCTTTACCTCAAGGTTACACAGGCGAGGGCGATATAAGCCTTTCTTTGCCGGCGGAAGCGCATCAGGACGGGGATTGAAAAAAAGACTGGCGGGGCTTGAGCCGGCCAAGCCGGTGTCTTGGCTCCGGCGGTTCGTGATTTGCACATTTGTCAAGAAGGACGTGAGCGATGAGTTCAGATCGTCCTCAAGGCGCTGGTGGCGGAGCCGAAAGCTTGTCGGAAGCAGCTCGTCGGCGGCTTCAGGAATGCTTCAAACAAGCCAGCATGCGGATGGCTCAAGAGAATTATGATTATGCCGCTGAGCTTTTCACCACCTGCGTAAGTGGCGATCCCGGCAATGCCGCCTACGTTCAGAGCTTTTTGGCTAATTTGAAGAAAAAGTACCGCGATAACAAAAAGGGAAGCGCGTTGGCTAGCGTCCAAGGCATGCGGCACATTGCCAGCATGAAAAAGGCGGCCAAATCCCAGGACTGGGTGGGGGTCATTCGCGCCGGGATGGAAATGCTCAAACTTAATCCTTGGCACACCAGCACTTTGGAGGAGATGGCCAATGCCTGCCGGGAACTGGGTTATCACGATGTGCGGCTGATCTATCTAAAAATGGCCCAGGAGGCCCGGCCGAATGACCCAGCCCTCAACAAGCTGGTTGCTGAAGCCTATAGCGATCTGGGACAATACGACCAGGCCATCCAGCAGTGGCAGATGGTGCTAAAAGCTAAACCGAACGATGAGGAGGCACAGAAAGCGATCTCCAAGCTGACTGTGGAAAAAACCATTCACCGGGGGGGTTATACTGACCCCACTCGTGCGGGACGGAAAGAGGCCCCCGTCGCGACTGCCACTCCGGAGCCAACTGCTGGAGCCGCGGCAATGACGCCTCCCGGAGCTTCAGTGGAAGCAACGCTTCTGGCGGAAATCCGCCGCGATCCCTCTAACCTCGCCAAGTACATCCAACTTGCAGATCACTACACAACCGAGGCGAAATTTGACAAAGCGCGGGACACTCTGCTGCGAGCCCTTCAGGTTTCCAACAACGACCCTGACATCCTCGACCGCCTCACCGACGTGGAAATCCGAGCTTTGAGGCACCGAATTCAGCAGATGGAAGCGGAGGGTGTTTCGCCAGAGCAGATCGCCGCGCTGGAAAAGCAGGTGGCGGAGAAAGAAATTGAGCTTTTCCGTCGGCGGGTGGAGCGATTCCCCACACATACCTCTTTCCACTTCGAATTGGCACTTCGCTATAAGCAGGCCGAGCGGTGGTCGGAAGCTATCACCGAGTTTCAAAAGGCACGAACGGATCCGCGTCATCGTGCCGCGTGCTTGTTGGAGCTTGGCCAGTGCTTTCAGGCGATTAAGCAAAATAAGTTGGCGTTGCAGCACTATAACGAAGCTCTAAAAGAAATCGGTGATCGCGACGTGGAGTCCTTGAAGCTTGGCCGTTACTTAGCCGGCAAACTGGCGCTCGATTTAGGTGATTTGGACGCAGCGGAGGAGCACCTCTCGGCCCTGGCTGCCATCGATTTCGCTTATCGTGATGTGGGCGAGCTGCTGCAGCAGATCACGGCGCGGCGAGAAGGACGTTCTTAGAAACCCGAGAGCCCCCTGGAGACAATAGTTTCCCTTTGCTGACACCCCGCAGCACGATGGGAAGTCCCTGCGCCACCCCCCCTTCGGGTCTATTCCTTTCTCCTAAAAAAGGGTTCTGTTGGCTTGCGAGAAGTCAAATTTGTGAATAAAGCCCCTCGTTCGCGACTTGCCAGCATCATGTGAGGTCGACCAACCCCCTGTTAGGGAATGGGAAAAGCCGAAGCGTCACTGTGTTGCGTCACTGGTGTAGGACTTGCAAGAAGGCTAGCCGGGGTTTGCGCCCGACATCGGACCAGAGTCATAAGCGCAAAAGCCGTCCCATATTGCTGGTGGTAGTCATAAAGCGGAAAATCCCACCACGAGCCGTCCTTCTCCTGAAGCCGCACCAACATTTCGGCAATCGGCCGGGCAAAATGTTCCCGCTTTTCTGCTGGGAGCAACTCCAAGCACCGGGCAGCATAGTAATGGCCGTAATAGAAAAAATAGCCGGCCACGGCAAACCAGGATTCGTGCGGCAAGGGTCGTTTGCGGCCCATATCAAGCCAGCCATTGCGTTCGATCAGCCTCCGAAGCCAATCTTCCACGACTTCATCCGTTACTGCGGGGTCGCCCCACAGGCGGGTAGCGAAGTTGCAAGCCTGGGACCGACCAAGGCTGCCCCCAGGCCGGTTTATGGGTCGCATCGGATAGAATAGGAACCTCTCATCATAAAGGTACGTGAAGTCGGGCTTGCGTTGACGAATAATCGACTTCAGCGCCCGATCCACCACATCGCTTGGAATCTCAAACCCCGCCTGGTTGGCTTCGTAGAGGGCCACCAGCACAGTGGATGTCACAAAAGCTAACGGCTCACCAGCCGGCTTTTGGCTCCCGATATTAAAGTCGTAATAAGCCCAACCTCCACCGACGACCTCGTAGCGGCAGAGGAGTTCAATTTGGCTTGCCACAAGCGCCCGAAGTCGCTCCTGGCTGTCGGTGGTTCGTCCCGGTCGCCCCATGAGCCGCAGCAACCCTTGAATCGCGTAGGCATGCCCCCACACGTTATAGATGGCAGCAGGGGTGGCACGTCGGAGATGGGGAAGTTCCCGCTCAAACCAATCCTCAGCCCGTCGCAGGGCTTGGTCAACATCTTCGGAGTGCTTGGCACTTTCCACAAGCGCTGCTGTGCACAACCCGGTGACGGCTGCCCGAAATGCGTGATGGGCACCGGGCACAGGGGCGTAGACGTTGATGCCTTTCGTGTTCCGGGCTGAACCCCAGGAGCCGTTCGGATTTTGCCGCGCAAGGAGGAAGGCCACACCTCGATCAATGGCCTCTTCCACATTGGCAGGCCAGCCTCCCCGACCTGCGGTGGAAACTTGGAGCCTTCCCACATTGAGCGGTAAGCTCGATGGCCGCTGTGGTTGCACTACGTCAAAAGTCGCTCGCCCGTCGGTAACAGGTGGCTGATCTTGCTCCGCGGCGTCTGCCAATGCCCCGGTGTGGGGCATCGCCACTCCAAAGGCGAAGCTTACAAGCGCAATGGCAAAAAGCAAGTCCAAAGGCCAAACCTTACTTTTATGGTGCACGACACGCCTCCCGCGGTGTTCCCTAAAAGCCGGATCTGTTGTTGTCCACACCTAGCGGAACCGCTTGGGCGGAACTCGGGGCCTCACACATCCCAACGGATCTGCGGCTGCCGCCCCGGGAAGTAAAATTGTTGCGGCGCCGGCGCCCGGGGTGCCCTCCGGCCGTCGCCCCCGCAGGTAAAATCCCCCAGGTCCCCCGCAACCTCCCGTGCAGGTTGCCGGGGTTATTCCTCGGAATTCCGCCGGTTAGAAGTGTTGACAACTACTGACCGCGAAAGCGATCGGCCGCGGTGTAGTTGCGGAGAATCTTATCTCCGGCCACGATACCGTCCAAGATTTCTACACGATCGTTGCTTCTCTCTCCCAAGGTGACCGGCTGGCGAACGAGACGACCAGCATCAAGCCGCCATACGTACTTCTTGGCTGGATCGAGTTCATCACTGCCGATAGCGGTGGCCGGCACTACCAAAGTGCGTTGCTTGACATACGGGAGGAACCGGATTTGGCACGTGGCCCCGGGGCCAACCAGAAAAGCCTCCTCGGGAACTTCCACCTGCACCTTGGCGGCATAGGTACCTTCGCGAATAGGTACCGAAACAACCTCGAGCACCTTGGCGGGCAAGTATGCCCCAGGTAAAGTCGGCAGTTCTGCAGTGCCTGTCAGTCCCGCGCGCACCCGAGCCACGCGATTTTCCGGCACCTCCACCCACGCCAGCAGTGGTCGCAGTTGAACAACGGTCATCAACACTTTGTTAGCATCAACGGAAGTTCCCGGCATAAATTGATCGGAGACCGTGCCAGGAGACCATGACCCGCGGGTAATACGCCCATAGTAAACAATCCCATCGATTGGGGCGCGGATGACCATCAATTCGCGGTCTGCCTCAAGCTCCTGGAGTCGTTTTTGCTCCCGTTCATAAGCGGCGCGGGCCTCTTCTAAATTGACCTTGGCTGTGGTAATCGCCAAGGGTAGGGTCGCTTCCGCATAGCGCCAGGCCGGCTCCGATCGCTGAAAGGCCCGCTCCCGACTCTGCGTTGTCCGCGGAAGGGTGAATTTCAGAAGCTCGTTTAAGCGTTTTTGTGATTCCTCCACATCCATCTCGGCAAGCCGCACGTTATTGCGCTGGCGGCGCAGGATGATCTCTTCGGTTTCATCAGTCAAATCATCCGCTTGGTACATTTTCTCAAGCTGTCGCAGTTCCTCCTGGGCGTACTCCAAATACCACCGGGCAATTTCCGCGGAGAAATGTGCCCGTTTTTCCATATGCGGTCGGTCAACATTCGTGAAGTATTCCCAGTCCTCGTCGGCATTCCGTTTCGCTTCCCGGGCAGCGGCGAGATCAAGGGGCACCGTCGCTTCGAAAAAGCGGAGCTCTTCCTCGGCCCGTTTCAGACTCACCGCGGCCAGCTGCACCTTGCGCTGTTGCTCTGCTAAGGCTTCCGCCATCCGGGCCGAGTCGAATTCGATGAGCACATCATCCTTTTTCACGGGGGTTCCGTGCTCCACAGCCCGCACCACACGAAAAGTGCTCCAGGTTTTGGGGCGGAGGACGATTTCCGCGGCATGCGCCGGGTGGAATTTCCCGGAGAGGGATACTTCCAATTTGAACAGCTCGGCCCGGACCTCGTAGATTTCGCTTTGCGGGATTTGGATTGCGCCCGATGGCTTTGGAGGAGCAGCCGGAGGCTGACTTTCTGCAGGAGGCTGGGCCGATGCCGGAGGCTGGGCTGCCGGCGCCGGTTGCGGCGCGGAAGGGGCCTCAGCCGGCTTTTGCTCGCCAGCGGTTTCTTCCACCGGTGGGGTTGTTCCCCCCGAACTGGGCTGAGAATCCTCTTGGAAACTTACCGCCGCCACCGATAAACCCGTGATCTCTTCAGCGGCCGTTGCGCAAACTCTTCCGAAGAGCCATCCGGCCACTACCGACAGGATGATCAAGCCTCGCATAGCTCGATCGCAAGCGGTTGGAACCACCTTCACTTTTACTTCCTGACTGCGCATGCTGAGCTCTCCCACCAAAAAGCGCGATAGATCAAGGCAAAACGACTGCCATCGAGGTGCGCGGCACGAATCCCACTGGTGCTAAAACACCCATGTACCTGCGGGGAACGGGCGACCGGAGCAATGCTTCTGTGAGACTTTCGCGGGCGTGCCCCCGGCCCATGAGCCGCACTCAAAAGGCCAATGGAGGCACCGACAGCAACCTTTCTTAAGTATGGCTTGCGCCAAGGGCCCAAGTGTGGAAGGTTGCGGTCGGGCGGTGAAAATCTTCTGCCACGACGGCCTCGGCAGACTCTTTTTGGGAAGTTAAAAAATCTCTCTCCTACCCGGTCTTTTCATTCTTGAAACTCAGCCCGAAGTTTGCAAGCTAACGGATTTCCGAATTTTTCCGGCCATTTTGCCTGACTGCCATCCAACCCTAAGCGCAGAGCATTCCCATCGCCTGAGCCGGCTATCCCCAGAAGTGCCCCAAAGCTTTAGAAACGTCAATCGAGGATTTGCCCGCAACAGAAATCAAGGAGGTACCGGTACAGAGGATCCCTAAACGCTAAAAATTGGCCGCGATTCGAACCTAACTTTCGGCACCGAAACGCACTCTGGTGCAGGAAGTCATTCAAGTAAGCAGGTGCGGAAAGAAGTTCGGGAGAGGGCAGGGATCACATTGGCAACCACTTTTCTCGACCTAAGAGGGTTTGTGGACCTAGCGCCGCGTCCCCACTACGCTCCAAGTTACCATTCACGACGAGACCGGCAACTTCAACGGTAAAAGTCAACGCAGCCAGTATGTGTATCCCCTTCTTGAATGGCGGTGTTACGCAATTTCCACCCGCGGATCTAAGAGGCGGTAACACAGGTCGACGATCGTGTTGAGAATGAAAAGAAGCAATGTGTACACCAGGATAAGTCCCATGGCGAGCGTATAGTCGCGCTGGGTGGCTGCTTCCACGAAGTGGACACCAAGACCAGGTAAACTAAAGATTTTTTCCACCACCACCGAACCGGTGAGGATCCCCGCAGCAGCTGGTCCCAGATAGGACACCACCGGCAATAGTGCTAGCTTCATAGCGTGACGAAACACCACGCCGCCCGTGCCCACACCCTTCGCATATGCTGTACGGATGTACTCTTGAGACAAAACCTCCAGCAAAGCTGTTCGTGCTAGCCGCGCAATCGAGGCCGAATAAGGTGCCCCAACGCAAAACGCCGGCAAAATCAGGTGGGACCAACTCCCCCATCCTGCCGCTGGGAAGAGGGGAATGAGGAACACGAAGAGGATGATTGCCACTCCGGCGATGACAAAACTGGGGAGAGCAATTCCCACCGTGGCAAGTATCATTAACCCCACATCCACAACACTGCCACGGCACACTGCCGAGGCACATCCGGCGCTGAGCCCGAGAACAACCGCCATAGCCAGTCCCAACACCCCCACCGACGCCGAAATCGGCAGCCCCTGGAGGATTATTTCGCTGACCCGAAAGTCTGCTAAGCGATAACTATACCCGAGATCTCCGCGGGCCACCCGACCCAATTCGCCCAAATATTGTCGCCAAAGCGGTTGATCCAGCTGGTAACGGGCGCGTAAATTGGCTTCCACCTGGGGATCAAGTTGCCGCTCGCGATCAAACGGCCCACCGGGAACCGCCCGCATCAGGAAAAAAGATATCGTAAACACAACCCACAGGGTTACCACAAGCCAAAGTAACCGCCGGAGCAGAAAGCGGAAAATCATTCTGGCTCCTTCCCCTCAGTTTGGGCCTAGCCCTACCAGCCAAAAAGCACCCCCAGCCCCTCCTTGCGGAAAATCGCCTGTTTAAGCTGCTGATCGATCCAAATGTATTTCAGGGGATGAAAGTCTTTAGGATTGTCGAAAAATCCCCGGACGTAAGGCCGCACCAAATTCTGCGAAACATATTCGTAAAGAGGAATCGCCGGCAATTCGTCCATCAAGATGCGTTCCGCCCGTTCCAAAAGCTGCAATCGTACTAAGGGATCTCGCTCTAGGCGAGCCTCTTCCAACAGCTGATTATACTCGGGGTTATTCCACCGGGTGTTATTAAGTGGGCTTTCGCCCGAAAACATATCCAGGAAGGTAACGGGATCTACGTAATCTCCGATCCAACCGGCACGGGCGACGGAAAATTCCCCGCGCCGCCGACTGCTAAGATAGGCCGCCCATTCCTGGTTGCGGAGTCCCACTTTAATCCCTAGGTGTTGTTGCCACTGGGATTGAACAAGTTCAGCAATCGCCTGATGGGCCTCGCTGGTGTTATAGAGAATGTCAATTGGGGGAAAATTCCTGCCTCCCGGGTAACCCGCCTCGGCCAAGAGGCGGCGTGCCTCGGCTACATTAAACGTGGGACCTTGTTGTGGACGGTAACCGGGTACATAACGGGAGATGATTTCTGGGACCATGCTTTGCAGGGGTCGCTGGCCCCCCCGAACGACTTTCTCCACAATTTGCTCGCGGTCGATTGCCATAGCCAAAGCACGGCGGACTCGTACATCGTCAAGCGGCGGCCGACCTGTGTTTAACAGGTAGTAATAGGTGCCCAAAAGCGGAAACGAACGAAACTCATTTGGCCGCCGCTTCCGCAGTTCGGCCACGACTTCCGGAGGAACCGTGGGAATCCAATCCACTTGCTCCGTAAAATAAAGATTCAAATTTGTCGTGTACGACTCTACTGCAAGAATGTCCACCACCTCCAGTCGTACAGCGTCCCTATTCCAATAGTACGGATTCTTCACCAAACGGATGCGGTCCCGAATCCGGCGGAATTGAAGGACAAAGGGCCCGTTACTGACAATCTTGCCGGGCTTTGTCCACTCAGGAAAACCATAACGCTCCACACGATGACGAGGGACCGGGCTGAACGGATAAAAGCCCATAAGGCTCAAAAAATAAGGCACCGGATGCCGCAGGCGTATCTCCAGCCGATACGGATCGACCGCCCGGATGCCCACCGCCTGAAAATCGTAGAGAAGCCATCTGTAATCCTCCGTACCCGCAAGCTGGGCTCCTTTTTGGAAGCGCCGCAGTTGGCCGTCGACCTCAACAAAAAACACCGGTGTTGACAAATCGTAGGCTGGCTTTCCGCGACTCCACGTCGCAAGCTCTCCCTGCCACTCCGGGAGAACACGCAAGCCGGACTGGTCCCATAACCCAACAAGTTTTCCCCGTACGATCACTCCCGCAGCAAAAGGCAAAGCACCTGGTGGCTTTGTGTGAAGTTCCACTTCCACAGGCTCACCCAACTCCACCTGCCCAGTAGTGTACTTTTTAGCACCTTCGATATACCAGAGCTCTGCTGCATATTCGGCGGCGGTCTCCGGATGAAGAAACCGACGAAATGACCAAATGAAATCTTCTGCCGTTACGGGTGTTCCGTCGGACCAGCAGGCCTCCGGCCGCAGAAAGAATCTATACGTCAACGCATCCTCTGAAATCTCCCATCGATAAGCCACCCCTGGTTGAGGGGTCAAATTTTCGGCGTGCCACGTGGTCAGCCCCTCAAAAAGGGCCTCCACCACGCGACCTTCCGAAGCACCGGTCACAAGCGCCGGGTCAACCGTTTTAATTTCCCCAAGGTTAGAAAAAGTGAAATCCGCAGGAGGCAATTGGCTGGCCCGAAGCGCCCACACCGTCCCAGCAAGCACCACTATACCGACAACCGTCAAACCCACCGGGCGAAAAGCTGCTTTCCACCATTTCCAGACGGAATGAGTCCGTGGCACCACCTCTGCCTTTCTCGCACTTCTCTCTTGCTTTGACTGATTCCCGCTGCCTTTCCGGCGGCGCGAGGAGCTCTGAGCTAGGTCCTGTACTTGAGGAACCTTCCGGCCCGACTTCTGCCCTATCCGCAATGGAATACCCACGCCGCCGAAAAGCTACCGTTTGCCAATCCCCCGTTAAGGGTATGGCTAGCCCCTCTGACTTTGGCTTGGTGACCTCTCCACCTTGCCCTCCAAGCTGGAGTGTTGAAGTGGCTTTCCGGGATCGAATTCTAAACGGGGCCGACGGCAAAAGCGACAGCCACGCCTCCCAGGCCTTCGCCCAAGGGCCTGCGGCAACGCTCCTTCCGGCTCAAACTTTCCCAACGGAAGTCCAGTAGATCAAGCAACGCAAAATTTAGGCTTCTTATGCTACCAAAGGGGGATATTTTGTAGAACTTCTCCAGGTTTTGGCCTTTTCTGAATCATCGACCCGCATGAGATCGCCGTGCCCGGGTTTGTTAAGTACATGCTAACGCCTGAGGGATCCTTCCCCCAAAGATCTGCGCGGGCGGCTTCGCATTCGAGGATTCATGATTAAAATCGCAAATAGAATTTGCGATGTCAATAATAGCAATCATTTATGTCATATTCGCCGACGATCAAAGCCACGGGGTTCGGGGCGCAAGCTTTCGCCTGTAGCCTCCAAACCGGCCGACGTTATGGTGGTTCGCGCCCGTTTGCCTCGGTGGGAAGCTATGGTAAAATAGGGCGGAAATTATGGAAACTAAATTGGGGGTACGCTATTATCAGTTTGCAGCCCGACGTGTTCCCGGTAGACCTGTCCGAATGTGAATATTTTTACGCATTTGGAGGGTGAATCGGGGTCAAAACCCCTCGGGATGAAAAAATCGCTCGTATAAATCGAAAGGATACGAAATCGATCGCATCAGGGTTGCCGCTAGTCAGTCCCACCTGCCGTGAGATTCAGTCTCCGACTGAAGATGCGGCTTGGCTTGAGGGCAAACGTAAAATCGCGTAAAGATTCACGACGCGATGCATAATTCCATGTGCCGATTCTTAATTCGGAGAGGTGGCCGAGTGGTTTAAGGCGCGGGTTTGCTAAACCCGTGAGGGGGATAACCCCTCCGCAGGTTCGAATCCTGTCCTCTCCGCTAACTCTTTTTGCAACAAGGACTTAGGTCGAGAACCGTGGGGTATGAGGCGGGAATGCTCAGGGTGTTGGGCTACATCTCCACCCACCTTGTTAGTCTTGGTAGCTACTTCTTAGGCTTATCTGCGTGGTCCTGAACGGTTTTCACGGATTTTCTGCGCCCCCAACTGTGCCGAATTTCGGCCCGACGCCACAATGGGCCCTGCACTTGGCCGGAGGCACGTTTTTGCGAGCCTGCATCCTGTGTTGTTTATCTAGCCGCGCTTAAGGCCAGCCTGTTGTCCATCCAAGTGGAGAAAGAGGATCCCCACGCTCTAACGTCTTTGGCCAGCTTTTGGCTATCTCAGCTCTTTTTTCGTGCCCGCCACCTCCGAGGATAGCCTCCGGTTGAATTCGGCTCTTCGGCCCATGTCCCCAGCGCGTCGCTCCTGGCTACCGGTCCTGATCGACTGGCATGGTCATTTTTACCAGAACATTCTGGCACATTATCTTTACGACCTCGCGACAAGTTGCTTAGGGGTGAGACGAGAGGACCACGGCTTGTGCCTGACGTCCTCATGCCAAGGGAAGTGTTTGCGCCATTTCACGCAACCCGGAAACAGGCTTTGGGGTTAAATTCATAGCACCTTGGCTGGGCTAGCGAGGAGGCGTCAGAGATAGCCACACGGAAAAAGGGATACTTCATGCCGACAAGATAATCACTACCTTCGCAGACAGGGACAGGTGCTTGTCAGATTTGAAAGCCTGAATCCAGGTGGCAGATTTCTAGAACGCAGAATGGAGCCCAAGGACATGGTGCATCAAGTGCGGACGACAGGTATCGGTTCTTTTATCCTTAACTGTACAATTATTCACTATACATTTGCTTCCCCTTACGACTTTTCGTTTCAAGACGCGAATCATCTTTTGCCGTATCCTATTGTGTCCACTGGTCAGCGAGCGTGTTTTGACGACGAGCGGCGCGTGATATCTCCGCCCAAGCCAGGGGAACCCTTTTACGGTCAAGATGCCCAAGTTCCCCAACGAAAACCTGCGTATCGTGATAACGGCGATGGCACGGTCACTGACTTAAATACCGGGTTAATGTGGACTCGTGACCCCGGACCAAAGATGACTTACTCAGAGGCTCTGCAAAAAGTTCGTCATTGCCGGGTAGGGGGGTATGACGATTGGCGTTTACCGACTATCAAGGAACTTTACTCGCTCATACTTTTCAGTGGTATAGAACCGCGCCTAGATAGTCCATCGACCTTGGGAGTACGCCCGTTTGTTGACACTTGGTATTTTGCTTTTCGTTATGGTCGGTTAGACAAAGGCGAGCGAATCATAGATGCCCAATTTGCCACCTCCACCCTCTACACGGGGCGGTCTTTCCATAGAGGACCGCTGATGTTTGGAGTTAACTTTGCCGATGGGCGGATCAAAGCGTATCCCACGAGAGGAAAGGCTTACTATGTGCTCTATGTTCGGGGAAATCCACGATACGGCAAAAATGATTTTCGTGACAACGGGGATGGAACGGTCACCGATAGGGCCACCGGGCTGATGTGGATGAAATATGACAGCGGGTACCTCAAAGCAGGTCCGCGCAGTGATGGAAGGATGACGTGGCAAGAGGCGTTGAAGTGGGCATCGGATCTGACTTACGCAGGCTACTCCGATTGGAGACTTCCCACGGCCAAGGAGCTTCAGAGTATTGTTGACTATACACGCAGCCCCGATGCCACCAACTCGCCAGCAATTGATCCTATCTTTCAGGCTACTGAAATTATCAACGAGGACGGGAATAGGGATTTCCCATATTACTGGACAGGCACAACGCATGTCGGTCCCAAAGGAGGTCAAAATGCGGTCTACATCGCATTCGGGAGAGGGTTGGGATGGTTAACAGATCCATTCACTGGCAGAAAGGTTCTCGTTGATGTCCACGGTGCTGGGTGTCAACGGAGTGACCCTAAGAAAGGTGATCCGAAGGAATATCCTTTCGGAAGGGGACCCCAAGGCGATGTGGTTCGGATCTTCAATTTTGTTCGCTGTGTCCGCAGCATTCAGCCTGCTTCGACGGCTGAAGGAACCGCCCGCCTGTCCGACGGTCGGCTTCACTCGCTCGCAGAGTCGGGAAGTGATTACAAGCCCTCACCTTTCCACCGGCGAAAGTCTCCCGTCGACGAACCTCGCGGAAAGGTAAAGCAGGGTTTATAGGGTAGTTCATCACGGGCGTCAGGACCGTTTCGATTGCGGTGCCCTTTTTAAGGGGTGGGGGTGAAAGGCACAGAACGAGGGATAGAGCGCTATCGAAAGTGCCTTGGAAAATCGTCCTCGCGGTTACGGCGCCTTCAACGGGCGGAGAGCCGTCTGTCCTTTCATGGTCACGGCTTCGCGGAAACGAAAATACTTCCGACCACCTGCCGGCTGGGCGGTGCGCCGCAGGAACCAGTCTTCCGCGTCCGCATGGTGATTGGTACTATTTGACGGCCCTTTATTTCTGCCCTTCGTTGTGGACTAGTCTCCGACGGAACGGGATGTGCGCGAATCGAACCTTGGTTTAGACAAGCGAGTCGCTGCTTCAACTCGGCCTAAGTACACCGCCCTGGCCATGAGCACCGTGATCTCAGGTGTCAGCTTTGCGGAGAACCCGCCCGAAGGGAGGCACGGAAACGGCCGTCTGCGCCTTCAGGCACCCAGGCCACCCCTTCAGGGTTGAACGCAAGTTATTAAGCAAAGTTTACTTGGAACAGCAGCTTCCCTTGCCGCCGGAGGCTCGAGCTTAACGCCGAGAGCGACCTCCGTCAGCCCCTCCGTCCGGCGGTCGAAGTCGGGAAATTAACCTAGAAAGTCGCTTTTGACATCGATCCATCTCACCACCGACTATTGACTGGTTACTTGGAAATTAAACGTGTTCTTCGCCGGGTCGGTAGTGGCCTCCACATTGGCTGTCAAATTACTCTCCTGGTTGTACTTTGGGGGCAAGTAATTCACCTTCGTCGGTTGGGCCTCGGCCCCGTACATCTCTTTGGCTACCGGGTCGATTTCCATTTTGTAAGCATAAATCTCCACACGTTTTGTGCCGGCACTTGCCCGGCCTTGATACTTGCCATCTTTAATCGGAATGAGGTGGACGCTACCGGTGGAAGTATCTTTGAAGAGGATTTCCCCCTCGGGTAACGGGCTTTCGTCTAAGGTGACGGTACCGGACACCGGATATGTTTTTTCTTCCGGGCGTCCCGCAGCACCACACCCAGCCGAGCACACACTTACTAAGATCAAGGAGACTACGCTGGTAAAATTGAGCAGATTCCAATAGATCCGCATAGATACCCCTCCTCGGTCTAGTGGATCGATGAATTCACCAGGGAACTGGGTTCGCCAAACGGACCGCCTCAAAACGATCCTACGGATTTGTTGAGCAACCACTAGGAAAAAGCGGCTCCGCGATCTGTTGACACGAGCCGCTTCCGGCAGGGTTACTTATCCGCGGGCCTTTCTCGTAGCGCGCGGGCCGAGCTGTTCATGAGGCGTTTAAAACCTTCGGTTTAACACCCGTTTACCGCAAACCCTCAAAATTGCACGGTCTGTCCGTCATCGCGAATAGCAAGGCGAGCCAGGGTTGCCAAATCAATGGTTTCGGCCACGAAACGCACCGACCCATCGCAGAGCAGAGCATTAACACCCCCAGGATGCTCCGAGTTAAGAGGGATGTTATTGCCGACGTTATCGCAAACACCCAGGGCACCACAATTACCAGGGGGATCAGGCCAACCTCGCTTCTGATTGATGTTGTACCGAATCGTGCTCATACTGAAGTGGCGAGCATCCCCACCAGGGCGATAGTTCGGCGGCCGTCGGTCCACAGTGGGGGAACCACCTGCAGCTCCAATTAACCAACCGTGAATATTGCCTGTACCCCAGTACACGCGCGTACCATTTTGCGTGTACAGGTATCCAGACTGCTCGCTAACGGCCATGACGTTGGAGGTCCCGTCGTTGATGTCGGAAAAGCGGATCTTACTAAACGGAAAGAGCACCCCGCTTCCCCCGGCAATTCCGCCGCAGCAGCACCCGGCATTACCACAGCCGCTATTCTGTCGGGTTTCCGTGTAATTGGGGATTAGTCCATTAACTGCCCCAGCAATGCCGGGATAGGTATTTGGCCCGGTTTTTCCGCCGCCAAAGATACTACCATACGTCTCCGTGAACGGGGCAGAAGGGCAAAGAAACGTGGGGATCACCTTGTTACGAATCACGTCTGAGACGGTAGCGTCGCCCCAACCGGGATTAGAAGACTCAAGATTGACCTGCTGATATAACGCGCTCTGTTCGACGTAGGGCAACACGAAAAACACCCAGGAAGCGCCCCAGCCAGCTTCCCCGCCGGTAGGATGTACGAACCGTCCCCAGGGCCCGATGAACGACGCCCCACCGGGCGGAAACCTCTTATAAACGTCGTGGTGGTTATGAAGTGCCAAGCCAATTTGCTTCAAATTGTTGGTACACTGAGTTCGGCGAGCTGCCTCGCGAGCCGCCTGAACGGCGGGAAGCAACAGAGCAATCAGAATTCCGATAATCGCGATGACCACGAGTAATTCAACCAGAGTAAATCCGCACCTTCGCATGGGTCGACCTCCCTTGACAAAATATCCTCACCCTGAAAGAAAAGTTCGAGAAACACCCACCGAAAAAGACGTTAGCGAACTTTCCGCTGCCACCAGGGCCTCCTCTTGAAGCAGCGCTAGATGTTGCGCCCTGCTCCCAGGCGGAATGCTTACTAAGAGACGTATATTATAATCGCATACGCGGTGTGTGTCAAGCTTTTGGCGAGAATAAAAGCCCTTGGTCACGGAGGTGCTCAAAAAAATTGGCACGGCCCGCGAAAAGGCGTCGCTTTAAGCCCTCTCAAACCACTACCGCATCCCCGATTAGCGCCCCGAACGGACGTGAGCCTTTGGGCCGACTCGCGGACAACCATCGGTTGTTTTGAGACTCGTAAGAGTTGCACCCAGTTTAAGGCCTGAGCACCTGCCTAGGCTCAGGGACAGGCAGGAGATCGTGCCGACAACGCGGAAACCAGCGAAAAAGGCTGCCTCCTTTTCCTCCCGGTCTTAGAGTAAGTAACATTAGAACTGCCACAAAAGAGAGGGAAATCCCTTCGAGGTTGGGGGAAGTGATTTCTCGGTCTTCACCGGCGGTCGGATGACTATTCGCTGATCCAAAAGGAGTTTTGCCATCCCAACAGCTGTGCGGTGAGGAAAGTGGTTGGTTTGCGCAAAAACGCCCGAGTCCCCCAATACATTCGACGTTAACTCTGCGGGTGAGGTCCGTACAGGCCGATGGGATCGTACCCCAGAACTTCTTTGCCCGAAGCCCGGGGGAAAGCGTTCGGTTTTAAGGTGGAGGAATCCAGCGGCGCTACGCCCGAAAGGGTCGTGGGGGACACCTAAACTGTCGGCACATCGCCTGGGGTTATTAGCGGAAGCAAGGAGGTGGGTGGGGCGGACGGCCCTCATTGTCAGAGACATCGAATGAAGTCTTAGCTTTGGAGCAAGGTGCCCGATGTCTCGCACACTGCCATCGGTGGGGGCAAGCAGATTTTTAGTGGAAAGGCTCCTTTCCCGCATGTGGTTCGACGCGCTGCTCGGTGAGAAACCACGTTGAGCTACGCCGAGGACAAGGAGCGGCAAAGCGGTTTCCGACGGAGGACAAAAGGAAACTGTCGTGACGCCCAGCCGGCTTCGAAGGCGTTGACGAGCCGGCCACAAAGCATCTTGCAAAAATTTGCTTTGCAACACTTTACTTATCACCTTAAGCCGTGGAAAAAGGCCGTTAAGCGTATCGTGTGTCAAAAAACTTTATCAGCCCCATCGCTTGGTCAGCCTTTTTCGCGGGGGCACGAGCGATAGTCGGGGAGGAATGAGGCGAAATGCGCTCAATTCGCCTGAGGCCAGTAACAGTCATAATAATTCCGGGAGAAGGACCCAGCGTGCGACTTTCGGAGAGGGAGCAAGCCCGGTTTTGCGGAAGATTTTTTGGACTGCTACCTCTATTGCGGCAAGATGCCCGGGAATATTCCGGCTGAAATACAAAAACCCACCTACGACGGCTACGATCACCAGAAAACCGCACCTTTTTTGAAGGAACCAGGTTATGAACCACTTGGCTTTTTACCTTTTAAGTGGGGCAATCTTATGGGTTCAGGCGGGCGGAGCAGGGCTCGACGAGGCTCCGCCGTCTGCCGCCAGATGGGAACCAGAAATCGCCAAATTTGAAGTCGCCGAGGCATCTAATCCTTCCCCAAAAGAGGGGATCGTATTCTATGGAAGTTCTACCATCGTCAGGTGGGACCTCGACCGACACTTTCCCGGACTGGTAACGATCAACCGAGGCTTCGGCGGTTCCCAGATGGCCGATGCTCGGTATTTTGCAAAGCGGGTCGTGGTGCCACTTAAGCCCCGGGTACTGGTGGTTTACTCGGGCGACAATGATCTTGCGGCCGGGAAGAATCCGGAGGATATCGCCCGAGAGTTTCGGACCTTAGTGCAAATCATTCACCAACATCTTCCCAAAACGCAGATCATTTGCCTGGGCGTGAAACCAAGTCTTGCGCGAGCCCATCTGCTGGAAAAGCAACGGGAGACAAATCGCTGGCTCCAGCAGATCTGTGAGGGGGATCCCCGGCTGATTTATGTGGACACCGAATCGCTCATGCTTCGCGAAGACGGGAGCGTCCGATCGGATCTGTTAGCCAAGGATGGGCTTCATCTAAGCGAGGAAGGTTACCGCGTGTGGAGCCGCGTACTGCGTGCAGAACTGGCCAAGTTGCGCTAGCGGGGCCGTGGGCAAATTCCCTCGGCGGAAAAAATGGTCTCGCCTGAGGGCACGCCGTGACAGTCAACAAGAAGTGGAAGGAGAAATCGCCCAAGATCGGTAAGAGTCTCTTTTCCGGACTTTTAGGCCTCATCCCTACGAAGTGGGCAACCCGTGCGCACGGACTTTTAGGGGCGGAAATGGTCTGCGGGAATGCTTTTGCCGAAAAGTGAGGTTGGGAGAGGCCGTTGCGCCGCAGGATCATCGAGAGCTAACTGCGGGGAAGAATGGAAAGGCAGATCATTTCGTTTATTGTTTTTGTGCTCATGGCCATCGCTGTGCCGGTGCTCATCGTTTCCGGTCCGGATTGGTGGCACCGGCTGGCAAGCGCTTTAAGCGCCGGGCCGGCCCAAGAAGCTCCCAAGGGCCGAGAAGGCACGTCACCTTCCGCAGGGGAACCAGCAGGAACCGGTGAGGGAGCCGATAGTCTCTCCCATATTGGGAAGACTCCCCTTCGCTGGGAGCAAATCTTTCGGTTCGACATCACGCCCGAGGAAATCGTCCGCCTTTTCCCGCGGGTGTCGGTTGGGTTGGGGACACTCCATTTGCAAGGGTATCGGGTCCCGGTAGTAACCGGCACCAGACCGGAGGACTTAGCTGGTTCGCTTACTTACTACTTCAACTCTCGAGGCCAGGTGGAGCTGATTGAGTTTGTGGGCACCACCGGAGCAGCAGGGCCCATTGCTGCCTTCTGCCACCGGCAGTTTGGCCTAGCCCACCGGATTACCAATAGCCCGGGGGTTTACATGTATGAACGGCCTCATCACCGCTTGCGGCGACAAAGCCAGCTGGTGATCCGGCCTTCACCAGTGCTTCAGGCAGGGGAGGAATTTGGGAGGTTTTGGGTGGAACTGAGGCTCTTTCGCGAGGCGGCGGAGGACCTGACCGGTTCACCTGCCCCATTACTTCCTACAGCCGGGAGGAGTCTCTGAGGCCGTGGGACGCAAACAAGGCCGCTTGGCGCTTGGCCCTGGTCTCAAAGCCACCTCCCATCATAGCGAAAGAGGTTTATCTTGCTTCCTAAGAAGTTGGCACACTCTTGCCTCTGGCAACCTGCCTATTTCTGGGAAATATCCTTTCCACGTGGAAGTGCCGCAGGCCCCGGCAGAACGTTATACACATCTCATCCGGAAGGAAAAGGCCAATTATGACGGCGCGGCACGCGCCCTGCCGAGCTAGAACCCGGGTGCAAACCGCCTAGTCGGAAGACCTTGCCACGGAGATGAGCGGGCAGCAAGCAGTCCGAGGTGGACTCAGGCGGCGTTAAAAACTTTACCGGACTTTCTCTTCGCAAAATAGCGAAGCCCCCGTGATAAGGTGTTCAACTGGTGGTCAGGCGTTGACTAGTCATGGAAAAAGTGGCCGCAGACCACAAAAAAAGCCCGGCTGTTCCATCGTGGAAAAGCCGGGCTTCTTCACGCTTGCTCTGCCAAGGCCTGTTTATGTGGCACGGGTTGGGCGAGCTTACCGATCTAGTGGCTTGCCCAAGGGACGACCTCTAAGCACTACTGGCTCTGTATGGTCTCACCGCCATCAACGGTACCCAAGGCACCCCAAATGCCGAAGGGGCTTGCCCCTGCAGTGACATAGCCAGCGGAGGCGCTACCAGCATCGATGGTGTCACTAATAAAGCGGACCGATCCATCAGCGAAGCACACGTTGACCCCACCAGGGTGGTTGCTGGAAGCGGAAATGAGCATATGGGCCCAGTGGTCTCCGCCGGCGGCTGTGCTGCAGCTTGGTGAATTAGGCGGCAGCACCGTGCTGAAACCAGTAAACATCATCGATCCGTCGCCCCAACGGCGGCCTAATTGCCCGCTGTCGTAAGGCGCCACGATTAGCCTGTTACTTCCGAGACGTGCCAAACAATCGGCCGGTGTGGACATCTGAACATTGACAGCAATAGCCCGGCCAATGCGGGCCGAGGTACCATCGCCCACCAGGGCCTCACTCATCGCGATTGTGTTGCTTGTGCCGTCGATAATGTCCGCCATCCGCTTGTTGCCCCACAGTGTGAAAAGTCCGCGCGTCCGATTAGAGCCCCCAAACGGGGGAACCGGGGTGCTGCTCCGCATCAATCCCGGGTGGTCGCCCCCACAGAGCCGATAGTTGGTGGGCTGAACATTACCGGCAGCGGCTTGGAACCCGTCCGACGGACACCGGAATGTCCCGACGGGTGTCGTCCACGTGGGATGGGTATTCCAAGGTGCCGGGCTGTACGGAATTGTGTTGTTGGCTATGGCATCAAACAGCGCTTTTTGCTCAATAAACGGCAGGATCGCAAATAGACCACTTACCCGGTTGTACAGGCTTTGCGCATCACTCCCAATAGGTTCCAAGGGATTCGTCGGATTGCTGCCGCTGCCACCTTGCCGGAAGGGGAAGGTCTGCCAAATATCATGATAGTTGTGAAGGGCAAGCCCAAGCTGCTTTAGGTTATTGGTGCACTGAGCTCTTCTGGCTGCCTCTCGCGCGGCTTGTACCGCAGGCAAAAGTAGTGCGATCAGTATGCCGATGATCGCAATCACCACAAGTAATTCAACCAGTGTGAAACCCTTGAACTTTTTGCGCCTATCCATTCGCAGCCTCCTGTATTGTCATTGAAGATTTTGAAACACTCACCCAAATACCTAAGCGCCACCGTAATCCCCGCGATCCCTAGACTTGCGGTATCCTGAGGGAGCACCCAAAGAACTCTTTTACGAAATTCAAGGCTTTGGAGACATCCCGGTGAGGCGGGGCAAAAAGCGCCGGGAGATTCATCGCTTATTATAGATCGATCGTTTCCTGGGTGCAAGACTTTGGCGCAGCTGTTCTTCGCCACTCGTTAGATTTCCAGAGGATACCACCTCGAGCTTACGATCTGATGGTTTTTGTCCAAGTGAGTTACCTTAAGCTGAGGCCCCGGCTTGGCTAAAAAGCCTTCTTGAGGCAGAATTCTTTTTGGGGCAAACTGCCGGGCTCCAAAAGTTTGGTTGCCAAATTTTTGTGGCCGCCCAGATTAAGTGAAGGAGACGCTTAGCCCGCGACCGAGGGAGCTGTAGAAGGCGGATTGGGGGTGCCAGCTGAGCGGATTAGCACTTGGGCCGCGGTGGCAGACTCAATCGACCAGCGTGAAGGTTTCGAAGACCATTCCTGCGGCGGGTACTTCCAGATTGAGGCCGGACTGGGCTGCGTCCCCGTAACGAACCGGTAGCAAGTCCAGCATTTTTTGCTCAAACCTCAGATTTTCCTTGGAGGATGATGCCGGGGCCTCCCCTTCGAGCTTTCGCTTATGAATTACCACCAGATACTTCCCCGGAAGAACCCCGAGAACTTGGGGAAAGCTGCGGGGTTTGGCCAAGCCAGAAACATCTGTCACCCCCTTAGCGGCGGGAAGCGATCCGTCTTGTGGGACCAGCATGACATAGGCCCCTTCTACGGGCTCTCCTCGATAGATAACGCGAACGGTTACCGGGGTTGTAGGCGGGTGTGCGGGCCGGCCTACACAGCCACCCAGCAGATTCCCCAGTCCCACGAAAACCAAAAGTAGCTCAAAAAATTTGCTCACAGAGGATTTGTCACTTTTCACCTAGAGTTTCCCGGCAAGAAGGTTCTATCTCACGTACCCCGACTTCCGGAAAATGTTTCCGAAGCTCAGGAAGCGTTAGAGTTTCCGCAACTTAGGAAGTGCGCGAGCACCCGGGCTTGCTAGCGATGCCGCCGCTGCCAGCAAGGCTATTTCGCTGAAGAAGCCCGCGCGCCACTCTCAGGAGTCGGCACCCAATTGTGGGGAGCGATTTTGGCAAAAGGCAAGGGGCGGCATTTCGGCGAACCTTCGGGGGAAAATGCGCGAGTAAGCGCGCACCTAACGCTTCCACAATGCCCCGGATCGCGGACTTTCGCCTCCCGCGGCGCGCTGAGTGGCTAGCATGAGTCGAGGTGGCGAGCGACAGCAGGACTTCTGGCCCGGCCAACGCGCAAAAAGGCCGCTTCCCAAGGAGACTTGATGAAACGAGGGCTTCTCTGCGAAAACTCGGGAACCCCTGACGAATCGTCGCGTCGGAACGACGCACGGCCGGACGTGGAGTCGCTTGTCATCGTCGGTCGAAAAGCAAGTCGTCCCGGCGTTTGGGCGGCCGCTAACCTAAGCTTCCTCTGCGCGCGGAAGAAGCATTCACCTCCTGGAGCGCAAACTAAAAAGTGCGATGAGCATCTAGTTGTGCGCGCGAAGCAAAAAGCAGCGACTAGGCTTGGGTTCCGATGGAGCCGTTTATCGACCAACATTTCCTCTCCCAACGAGACGTTGCGCCTCCGGACTAGGAGGTGTGCCAGGAAATTGCCCCCGCAATCCCCATTAGAGGCACCTCCTTGAGATCCCACGGGTCTCATCCTTGCCGACACTGCCGGAAAGCATCGAATCGGATTCACTGTCCCACTTGTTAAATCCTCCCCGGGAAAAGAATTGGCGACCGCAATCAGTGCGTTTAGCAAGCAGAAGTGCCAATTACCCGCTAGCGCCAGTGTTGGGAGCTAGGCCCGCCAGCACAATCGGCAAACGTTACCTAATCGCGGAAGTCCCGCGAAATTGAGTGAGTGTGCCCCCATGGAAGAACGTAATGGCAACCGACACTGGCCACTGAGTGCGGTGTTTTGCCCGAAGAGCCTCGCTGGTGTGTACGAGACGTTGGAACTCGGCCGCCCAAATTTATTATTGAAAAATTCCTAAAAATTATCCCAAAACTCCTAACCTGCCCTGTCTAACCCAAGGCCGCATTTTTTCTTAGTCCCCCTCTTGACAGTAGTTGCGGGTGTGGTATTCTTTGACGTAGTTTCGGAGCCGAGGGATAGGGCGTGTGGGGGCTGCTCCGTCAAAGAGAAAAGTTCGACTTCCTGACCTCGTGGTGCCGTCAAAAGATATTCCTGCCTGTACTTGGGAACTGACCCGCCCTCCGGGAGGTGTGGATTCGCTGGTTGGTAAGTAGTAAGTGTGAGGTACGGCGAAGGTTTCAGCAAAAGGAGGTAACACATGAAGCGCTGGATGGTCTTAGGCGTTGTTGCCCTCGGGCTTGTCGGGCTGATGCTCAGCTCGGCGGACGCGGGCATCCTGCGGACGTGTCGTCCTGTGACCACGTCTGCGGTTGTCACGGTGCAGCCGGTTACTACCGCCGCGGTCGTCACTTGTAAGCCCGTCACTACCTGTGCGGTGGTCACCTGCAAGCCCGTTACCACTTCTGCGGTGGTCACCTCCAGGCCCGTGACCACTTGTGCGGTGGTGACTTGCAAGCCCGTTACCACTTGTGCGGTGGTCACCTCCAGGCCTGTGACCACTTGTGCGGTTGTCACCTGCAGGCCGGCACTTACCTGCAGGGTGGTCACCTGCAGGCCACGGAGGATTTGTGCGGTGGCGACCTGCTGCCCGGCCGTCGTTGAGGAAGAGGACGCCACCCAACAGCAGGAGGAAAATTAGTTATCTGTTAGTTATGTTATCTGTCGCACGGGCCGACTGAAAGTGTCATCAAAAGAGGTCGGGAGTCCCGCTGCACATGCATCGCGGCGTGAGCGAATCTTGGCAGAGCTACGCTGCGGAATAAGAGTGGTGCCCCGGTTCGTGGAATTCTCCCGTCCTACTGTGATCCCGGTAACGAGGTCGGGAGTTCTGGACGTAAGCCGTCGCGATGCGTGCGGGGGCGATGCGTTTGAAGCAAAGCCCGTTATCGCTGTGAACCCTTACACGAAAGCTTTCGCTGTCGGTGTGCGTAGTTGGGCCAGTGCAAAACTTAGGACCCATTGACAGAAATCGCCACACTTCCGGAGGGAAGCCAGTCGTCTAGCCTAATTTTGCGACGAGTTGGTTTTCGGGCGGGTCGAGTTTGACAGAGAAGGCCAGGCCGCTGTTTCGGTCTGGCCTTTTGTGTTGTGGATGGCCCGGAATAGAATACCTACGAACTTTGATCCTCCAATTGTCAAACAGGATCCCTGCTCGTTGGCATGATGGCAAGACCTCCGAGTCATTACCGCTTCGTCGCGGCAGTAATGCGGTTGCCCCACGCTAACGCGTGGCCCATTGGAGTGAATTCCCTAGGGCCGCACTTTAAGGCCGTTAGCCCCCTGTGGCCGTGGGCTCGAATAGGAAGAGTCACCAAACAACGGGGGTTACCTCGACCATCAACTCAGCGTTTGTGCCCGGAGGAAAGCCCTGACAAAGTGCGATACGGGCAGCGGCACGTAAACGGAGGGTCTTGGACTAGCGAGGGCTTCCCAGTTCCGGAAAGCAAGGCTTGCCATCACGGTGGGGAAAATGAACTTCTTGGGACAGTCAGTCGGTATTAACAAGCTAGACAAGTGGAACGTGTGCCGACTGCCGCGAATTATCCAAATTCAGCTCTCTGAGTAGTACGGATTATTTCGACTTCCAACCGATGGCAATATCTCCAACCACAACCAACCCCACATTGCCTCCCAACCCGAGTCCTCCCAAATGGACGGTGTACTCGTTTCTTAGCTGCGCCTAAAAAATCGTTATTTCCGCGCCTCGGTTCCGTTTGATTTGCGACTCTGATGAAACAAGCCGAGCTCCTTCCGTTAATCTTTGCCTCTTGCAAGGTGCTGCCGGGCGACTTGGGGCGACCGAATTTACCTCTCCGTGCTGGCCAAACGGTGCCTCCGGATGGTTGACTCGCACGCCCTCCGGATAAAGATTTCGCAAAAGCATGCCAAAAACATCTTGCCCTTACAAGCCAAAATTAAATCCCATCTCCTGAGCTTCCTGCGGGGGTCTGCAGCATAATTTTCGGGAAAACACAAGATCGTGAAGTTCACTGATTGGTTGATTTGAATCTTCTATACGGGAAGTTCCGAGGATTTGGGCAGACTTTTTCTTTTTCGAACTCGGTGCAAAGTTTGACGATTCTCAAGTCATGAAAAAAGTTGGGGCGCTTTGGGACGTGGCGACATCTCCGCAGCAAAGGGCAAAGTCCTCCACACAGACCAATGCCTCCCCGCCAAGTGCTGTCGAGAGTCCGGGAGAGTTAGCAAGTAAGCTGTCGGCTAGGATAAAACCCCAATGGCACAACGCAGGGACCCCCGGGAGCAGAGATTTTTGCGGTACGAAACTTCGGATCCGAGCGCTCTGGTAGGCCGACGGGTGGCCGACGAATGGCATCCTGTTGACGAAATACTTTCCGAACATTCTGGCCTTAGGCCAACCGGGGGAAAACACACAAGACCGTAGCAACGGGCAATCCTGCAGAACTTGGGCGACGACGCTGGCCCGATTAAGCGATTAGTAAGGGCGCTTGTGCCGAATCATGACCGGATCCCTGCGATGCTCAATACAAGTAGTGGCACATCCAGAAGTTGGCATGCTGTCAACGGAGGAAAGCATCCGGTGATTGGCCAGGTCCGCGGGCTTCGAGGAGCGGTGGCTGGACACACCCGGGCCGTTCGCTGGTTGGATCTTGAGACCGATATTGGCCGGGAACTGGGCCGGTGGCGATTTGCCATCTTGGACGAGGCGGGAGAAGTGGTTCTGGTCGCCGAGGATGTGGAACCGGGCACTTGGGGTGAGCGATTGGAATTGCTTACCCTCGTCCGGGCGTTGGAGTCACTCGGGGAGCCAACCTTAGTCGTCCTGCTTCGAGCCAGCCCTTACCTCGAAGAGGGCCTTCGCTTTGGTCTTCCCCAATGGCGGGCCAATCAGTGGCAGTGGGAACATTTTGAGGACATGGTGCCCATCAGAAACCTCGAATTGTGGCAGCGGTTAGATTGGGCACTCAGGTTTCATCGGATCGTCATTGCTCGAAGCCACCTGTTGGTCACCTGCTGGGCAGCACTGCCGGGCGAGAAGAACTCGGGCTGTCACCGGCTGGCCGAACCGGCTGCCACTTTCGAGAAGTCCCAAAAGATGTAACCCCCCAAGAGTGGAGGATCAGCCTTTACGGAGATGCTACTCCCCGCGGAACAAAATACAAAATTCCGATGGGTCTGTGGCGAAACTTTCCCAGGGATTGGCCGGTAACCGAGGGGGGTGGGAACCGGAGCCCGCTTTGGCGAATTATCAGGTTCGATCCGCGCGTCCAAAAAGTTGACCCGCACGGAAGCGAGACCAATTTCTTCCGGGGAACTGGGTACGTTTCCCCTCTCGATTTTGGACAAAAAGCATATTCTGCGAAGGTTATAATAACTGGTTAATTTGGCGGGAGATGTGAGGGTGCGAACCACCATCCCGTTGGGAGAGGTATCAACTTTAGTAGAGGGCCGGCATGAATCGCCCAACCGAATTTTGGGACCACACTGGGTGAACCGCGATGGCCGTACCGCCTTGGCCATTCGGGCCTTACTGCCTCATGGGGTGAGGGCGTGGGTGGTCGACCCGACTGGCAAAATCGCCCCCCGCCCCATGCGGAAAATTCATCCCCAGGGCGTATTCGAAGTGTTATACCCTGCACCAGTAGAAAGGGACCAACCGATTCGTTACCAGCTTCGGGTTGTGGATAGATACGGCAGGGTCAATACCGTGGACGATCCCTACCGCTTTCCGCCTTTTTTAACGGATTATGATCTGTACTTGCTTAACGAGGGAACACATTGGCAATCGTACAACAAGCTTGGCGCCCATCTCCGAACTGTTGACGGGGTGGAGGGCGTGAATTTTGCCGTGTGGGCCCCCAATGCCACCAGTGTCAGCGTCATTGGGGATTTTAACGATTGGGATCCTCATCGGCACCCGATGCGAAAGCATATCCCGGCCGGCTTTTGGGAGATCTTCATCCCTCATGTAAAAGAGGGGGCCATGTATAAATATCGGGTCCGCTGCGGCGATCACTGGGAGGACAAATCTGATCCCTACGGCTTTTACGCGGAAGTTCCCCCCCGGACGGCGTCGATCGTTTACAACTTGGACAAATACCAGTGGCACGACCACGAATGGATGGAACGCCGCAAGCGGACGAACTGGTTTGAGCAACCGATCTCGATCTACGAGGTCCACCTGGGAAGCTGGCGCCGGCGGGAATCGGACCCCACCCAGTGGCTCAATTACCGGGAGCTGGCCCATCAGCTGATCGACTATGTGAAACACATGGGCTATACGCACATCGAAGTGCTTCCCCTCGGCGAGCACCCGCTTAGTGCAAGCTGGGGTTACCAGACGGTGGGCTATTACGCGGTGACATCTCGCTACGGTCGGCCGGAAGATTTCATGTATTTCGTCGACCTTTGTCATCAACACGGCATTGGGGTGATCCTCGATTGGGTGCCGGCCCATTTCCCGAAAGATGGCCACGGGTTGCGGCGCTTCGATGGGACGGCCCTCTACGAGCACGAAGACCCCCGCCAAGGCGAGCACAAAGATTGGGGAACTCTGATTTTCAACTACGGCCGGTATGAAGTCCGCAATTTCCTCATTTCCAACGCTCTTTTTTGGTTTGACAAATATCACGTGGACGGTCTGCGAATCGATGCCGTAGCCTCGATGCTCTATTTGGACTATAGCCGGCGGGATGGCGAGTGGATCCCCAACGAATACGGGGGCCGTGAAAATCTAAAGGCCATTGCTTTTTTGAAAATGCTCAACGAGCAGGTGCACGCCCGATTTCCGGGAGTGTTTACCATTGCCGAGGAGTCCACAGCGTGGCCCGCGGTCTCTCGGCCTACGTACACGGGTGGGCTGGGCTTCAGCTTTAAGTGGAATATGGGATGGATGAACGACACCCGCCGCTACATGCACCGCGACCCAATTCACCGCAAATATCATCACGACGAGCTCACCTTTAGCCTTATTTACGCCTTCCACGAGAATTTCATTCTCCCCTTGTCGCATGATGAGGTTGTGCACGGCAAAGGGTCGCTCCTGTCGCAAATGCCCGGTGACCTGTGGCAGAAGTTCGCCAATCTCCGGCTGCTTTACAGCTATATGTGGACTCACCCGGGTAAGAAACTACTGTTCATGGGTTCGGACTTCGCTCAGTGGGATGAATGGAATTACGACGCAAGCCTCCAGTGGGATCTTCTTCGGTGGGAAACACATCGCGGAGTCCAAAAATGCGTGGCCGATCTCAACCACCTCCTCCGCACGGAGCCGGCGCTGCACGAAGTAGATTTCGATGGCCGAGGCTTTGAATGGATCGACTGCCACAACTGGCAGGAAAGCACTCTCAGCTATATTCGGCGGGCCAAAAACCCGCAGGACTTCCTCGTAATTTGCTGCAACTTCACTCCCGTGCCGCGTTTTTCGTTCCGGGTGGGAGTTCCAGAGCTGTGCTATTATCAGGAGATTTTCAACAGCGATTCGGAATATTATTGGGGGAGCAACTTGGGCAACGCCGGGGGCGTGTGGGCGGAGGAAATCCCGGCTCACGGCCGACCGTTCTCTTTAAGTGTCGTTTTACCCCCGCTGGCTGCTGTAGTTTTCAAGCCGCGGCGCGACCGGCCCCGACCCACGCAGGCCGTGTAGGTTTATGGCACGATTGGATCCCGTAGTGCATCTGTGGGCCACCCGTAACCCCTTTGTGGAGCAGAAGTGTGGTGGCATTCCATCTCCTTGAAGTGGTTTTCCGAAATAGTTCTGGTCTTCGCGTTCGGCGTGCGGCCAACCAAGGCAGCCATTGAACTGAGGCGAGGTGATCGAAGGATGATCCTCCAGAGCGTCGAAAACCAGGTCTGGCATCGGGGCCGCGGCAAAATCGAGTGGGATCCTCCTCCAGTGCGCGGAAAAGCATTTAAGGTGCCGCATCATTCTCCGTAAATTGAGATCAGTTCACACGCAGACAAATGGAACCGCAACAGCGGGAATAATCCCCTTGAAGATGGGGGGAAGACGCTAGAGCTGGACGCCCAGTTGGTGCATGAACAATAACTCCCTTAAAGATGGGGAGAGGACTCTGTCCGGCAGATCGCTTTTTGCCAGATGACGGGGTCCACTTTCGTGACACAGATTCCGGAGGGGGATCGTCAAACTCTCGAATAGGGAACAAGGCCCACGGAATAGGTTTGTCCGATGGTTTTGTTTGGCGCAGAAAGCCGGAAATGCGGGGAAAGCTGAAAACCTAGCCCCGAGGAGGAAGTACCACCTCGGGCGTCCCGGATCGGGCTTCCCGTGATTCCTGGGGTACCAGTTTTGATTGGCTGGATTAATACCCCACAATATTGAGCTGCGTCTTACAGCCGAAGCGCCTCAAGGAGCTACGACTCGAATTCCCCATAGCTTTTACCCGTCGGGGCAGTTGTCCACGGATCACGAGAGTTACCGAAAGATAGTTTGTGTCGCACGGTAAGGCACGTAGTGTTTATCACCTTGGCAGCTTGAGAGGGGGTTTCCCATCGAGGGAGTTTGCTTGGATACGCGCCTGTCCTGCGTAAGAAAGGGGGTTTCGCCTGCTGGCGCAAAAAAGCCATAGTAGAAGCGCGCATTGTCACACCAACCAAGGCAGGTAGGGCCATTACGCCCCCCTCGGCCCCCACCCAACTTTGAGTCCCGGGTCAACGCCCTTTTCTGGGGGATTGGATCTATCCTGCCGGGACCTTTGGCTTCTTGTCCCCTCCACATGAGCCAGGTTAATCCATCCACGGCATGACGAATTATGCCAAAAAACTGTGCATTTTGGTGCCGGAGTTCCAAGAGCGGAAAACTTCGAACAAACTTCAAACTCTCGGTCGTATACACAATCTGAACAAAGAGCGATTCCAAGCAGAGTAGCATACGATAATATCTTCCCATTTTGGCTAAACATCCTACTTTTCCTGGTCGAATTCTTTTACTGGCAAGGAGGCGTTTTCCGAGCACCGCGGTCCGGAGCCGACGGGCACTGTCCCATGTTCACATTGAGCCGCACTCTCCGATTGGTGAAATCGGGGCAGGCTCCACCGTTAGCCTCAGGCATGACCTCTTGTGCGACCCAAAATTTTTAGAGCCGCGACGAAAAAAAAGTTTTCGGCACTTGACCGGGTCGTATAATTCTTGGGAATATCGATAAACGAAGTGGTGAATTTTGAGTCGCAAGTTAAGATCAGAGGCGTACGTTCAGAATGGAGGGAGGGCGCACCATAATGGATGGAGTAACTTTTGTGAGTTCGCCGGTTGCGGAGGGAACAGCACTTGAGGTAGCATCAAGGTTTGGGACCACGCGCTTACTTGAGCCGAATCGATCCGGATCGGCATTGGTAGGGACGCCCCGTGCTAACGTCAAAGGGCCCGCCAGTGGTGATGAGCTGGCGGAACGGATTAAGCGTGCCATCCTTCTGAACCCGTACCTGCCGAAAAGACGGGTTCGGGTGGAGACCCATGCAGGACGTGTCGTCCTAAAGGGCGTGGTTCATTCGTACTTCCAGAAACAAATGGCGCAGGAGGTGCTAAGGAAGATCGAGGGCGTTGAGGAGATTTCTAACGAACTGGAGGTGGTCAGCTAGTTTCTCAAATTTTGGCCAACCCAATCGGTTGGCAGATTTTTGCGATAACCATTATCGCTTTCTTTCCCTGAAAAAGCCGGCCTACCTAAAAGCCGGCTTTTCAATTTGCGCCCAAATAGGGATATCCTAGCCATAAAGATCCCCGCCCGCCCTCGGTACCACACACCACCAGGGGTTCATGACCGGGAAGACGTCGTACGCCAACCGCAGGTTCGCAAGGTTAAATCCGGCGCCAAACGGCTCTGTCGTGCCATTCATCGACAGCTCCCACTGCTTCCCCTAGGGAGGGTCACTAAGTAGTTGCAAGCTTCGCCACGCGAAGGCAGCTTGGCAAGGCCTGAGGATTCCTCGACCCCGCCCCCAAACCGATTTAAAGCGTAGGTAACTGGCACGTGTCTAGAAGGACTCACCGAGGCTAAAGTTTGTCCACATCGGGCCGAGCGACACTCGATCTGCCCACCGTCGCCGGCATATACGCCTCGCAGATGCCCCTCGCTAACACGCCGTAGAACGTGTATTCGACGTCAGGGGTTTCGTCTGTCGGGTCAGAGCGGTAACCGCCCGAGGGGGATTCACAGCCTTCGATGAAAGGCAGCGGATTTCGAAGCTGCCCGCATTTCAGATAGTTGAAGTCGGCTAATGCAAGAAGTCCAAGCGCGGTACTAAGGAGGTCCGGAGCTGGGGCCAAACTTCCTACGCGAAATCCGCCGCTGAGGTCTTGCTGGTGCACAATAAAGTCACAAGCTCTTTTGACCGCTTCTTGCGCAGAAACTTCGAGGAGACGCAACGTGGCCAAAGCTGCCACCGTTGTCGGTACTGCACCCAACGGTGCGGCCGAGGCCTCTGCGAACCCGCCATCTCTCCTCTGCCGGGCCAGGAGAAACCCCAAGATTTGTTCGGCCGAGGGAAAAGTACCGGTCCCAAACTCCCCACAATTCTCCTGCAAGACGGCGTTGACTACTGTGACGGCCTCCACCGCAAGGAAGGTGGCAAACACACTTCCCTCGGAAGATGCGGCCGTTGCTGCGAACCCGCCATCCGGTCGAACCAGTTGGGCCAGAAAAGTTATAACCCTCCTCGGGGGGAGAATGACTTCTCCAAGAATCGGCTGGACGAGGATTACGGCAAAAACGTCTGCCGGGGCAAGATGGGAAAAAGGCAAACGCTGGAGAAAACGCCCGCTTGCGCGCAATAGCTCCGGCGAAAGCCCGTCCAAAAGGAAAAGCCCGCGTAGACCGAACCCGGTGTAATACGGATTCGGCGGCCCTTGGCGCCCCGCCCAACCTCCTGGCAGTTGGAAGCTCCTCATCAGAAAATCGCGGTGACGCTTGTGCCACTGAGGCTCGAGTCGCACTACCATTTCCCGCAAGCGGACAAGCCACGGGTGTAGGAAACCTGTGACCACAATGCGTTCCCCAGGAAAAGTCTAGGGGTACACGTACCGATGTCACACAAAGCAGGCCATCCTGCCGACGGAAACCTTATGTCGGCCGGATCTCCAACCGCAACATGCTCCGTCCGGCCCAAGCCCTCTGGTGGCCCAGCCCTAATCCTAGGTCCAGACCAAAATTTGCTTTAACGTCTTATCATTGACGGCTTCCGAACTTTTGGTCGCGCTAATGCGGGAAAGCGGTCCTGAAGGGCTTCCACGGTCATTTCCATGGTGCGCATTGCCTCAATGGCTTGGACAACTGCCTCTGCCGCCTGAACGGTGGTGACATAAGCGATTCCGCGGGCCACTGCTGCCGCGCGGATCTTGCCCTCGTCAGTCCGTGCCCCCTTGCCGCTTGGCGTGTTGACGATCAATTGCAAGTGCCCGTTATAGATGAGATCGAGCGGGTTCGGATGGCCTTCCTGAATTTTCTTCAGGACAGTCACCTCGATGCCGGCGTCAGCCAAACATTTGGCCGTTCCTCGGGTGGCAACCAACTGGAATCCCAGCTGGCGGAGGCGACGAGCAATCGGGACGATTGCTTCTTTATGTCGGTCCGCCACACTGATCAGGACGGTTCCTTCGGTGGGCAAATAAGTTCCGGCGGCAATCTGACTTTTCGCAAAAGCTAGGGGGAAAGTGGGAGCAACACCCATAACCTCGCCAGTGGATTTCATTTCCGGACCCAGGACGGTATCAACTCCCACAAATTTGATGAAGGGGAACACAGCCTCCTTTACCGATACTCGCACGGGCTTTAGGTCGTGCACCAAGTGCTGTTGTTCCAGCGACACGCCCAGCATCACTTTGGTAGCAACTTTCGCCAAAGGTACCCCTGTAGCCTTGGAGACAAATGGCACAGTACGACTTGCCCGGGGATTAACCTCCAGGACATATACCACGGGCCTACCTTCCTCCCACTTAACGGCGTACTGGACATTCATGAGCCCCTGGACATTCAGATGCAGGGCCAAGCGACGAGTAGCTTCCCGGATTTCTTCCACGACCTCTTCCGGCAGGCTGAAGGGGGGCAAGGCGCAGGCGGAATCGCCGGAGTGAACGCCGGCTTCTTCGATGTGCTCCAGCACACCGCCGATCACCGCGCGTTTTCCGTCGGCTACCGAATCTACATCCACTTCGGTGGCATCCTCTAGAAAGCGATCAATGAGGACGGGTTGGCCCTCGGCCGCCAAAAAAGCTTCCCGCATAAAGGCTTCGAATTGGGCCATGTCGTAACAAATTTCCATGGCGCGGCCGCCCAAGACATAACTGGGGCGAACAAGCACGGGGAACCCCACCCTGTTGACCGCGGCGCGGGCCTCCGCCAGGCTGCGTGCCGTGGCATTGGCCGGCTGCCGCAGCCCAACCCGCTGCAGCACTCGCACAAACCGCTCGCGATCCTCCGCATCCTCGATAGTCTCAACGCTGGTACCTAGAATCCGCACGCCAGCCTGCTCTAACGCCCGAGCGAGGTTGAGAGGGGTTTGCCCGCCAAATTGGACAATCACTCCTTCCGGTTCAATGCGCTCGTAAATGTTCAGCACGTCCTCAGCGGTCAACGGTTCGAAGAAAAGTATGTCGCTCGTATCGTAGTCGGTGCTGACGGTCTCCGGGTTGCAGTTGACCATCACGGCCGTATAACCCAGCTCGCGAAGAGCAAAGCTTGCATGACAACAGCAGTAGTCGAATTCGATCCCCTGTCCAATTCGGTTGGGGCCTCCGCCCAAGATCATCACTCGCCGCTCGTTAGGCTGCTTAGCGGGCAACTCATCTTCTTCTTCGTAGGTCGAATAATAGTACGGCGTAAACGCCTCAAATTCGCCGGCACACGTATCCACCGCTTTGTAAACGGCCACAACTCCACGGCGTTTTCGCTCGGCACGGACCTCCATTTCCGGAATGTTCCAAATGGTCGCCAGCTGCCGATCGGAAAACCCATACTGCTTAGCCTGCCGAAGAAGCTCGGTGCTACAGTCCTCGATTCGGGGTACGCTCTGCAGGGTTTCCTCCATCTCCACAAGCTGTTTGATCTGGTCGAGGAACCACCGGTCGATATACGTTAGCTCGTAGATCTCATCAATTGACATCCCGTACTTAAAACCGTAGCGGATGTACCATAACCGCTTGTCATTGGGAACGGCCAGCTTTTGCCGCACCTCCTCCAAACTAGGTTGTTCCGGAGTTCCCCACAGGTCCTTCCCGTCGCAACCCAAACCGAACCGACCTACTTCCAGACCGCGAATCGCCTTCTGGAGCGCCTCCTTAAACGTACGACCGACGGCCATGGTCTCCCCAACGCTTTTCATCTGAGTTGTCAACTGAGGATCAGCCTCGGGGAATTTCTCGAAGGCAAACCGCGCCACTTTGACCACCACATAGTCCACAGTCGGTTCAAAGCAGAAGGTGGTCTTTTTTGTGATATCGTTGAGAAGTTCGCGAAGGCGATAGCCCACTGCCAACTTCGCCGTCACCCTAGCGATTGGGAAACCCGTGGCCTTGGACGCCAAGGCGCTTGAGCGGCTGACCCGCGGGTTCATCTCGATCACAACGATGCGGCCTGTTTCCGGGTGAATGGCAAACTGGATGTTCGACCCACCGCCTTCCACCCCCACTGCGCGAATAATTTCCAGTGAAGCCTCACGGATAACATCATATTCTGGGAAGGAAAGAGTCTGCACAGGCGCTACCGTAATGGAGTCGCCCGTGTGGACGCCCATGGGATCAAAGTTTTCGATCGAACAGATTAAGATCACATGATCGTCCGCGTCCCGCATGACCTCGGTTTCAATCTCTTTCCACCCAAGGACCGACTCTTCAAGAAGTACTTGGTGGACCATGGACATCGCCAATCCACGCGCCACCTTTTCCTCGAATTCCTGGCGGTTAAAAGCTACACTGGAGCCGGTCCCTCCAAGGCAGTAACTGGGGCGCACCACACACGGTAATCCGATCCACTCAACAACCTCGCGAGCTTCCTCCAAACTACTGACGGTCCGACCGCGGGGTAGGTCCAAACCGATCTTTTGCATGGTCTTTTGGAACAAATCACGCTCTTCCGCATTCGCAATCGCGTCGGGATGGGCGCCAAGGACTTCTACTCGATAGTCGCGAAGAACCCCTCGGCGGTGGAGATCCACGGCTAGGTTCAAACCCGTTTGCCCGCCTAGGGTGGGGAGGAGTGCGTCAGGCCTTTCTTTCTCGATAATCCGCGCCACAAATTCCCAGGTCAGCGGTTCGATGTACGTGCGATCAGCCATTTCAGGGTCGGTCATGATGGTGGCAGGGTTCGAGTTCACCAACACGACCTCGTAACCCTCTTCCCGAAGAGCCTTACAGGCCTGGCTACCTGAGTAGTCAAATTCGCACGCCTGACCAATCACAATTGGGCCGGAACCGATAATCAAAATTTTCTGCAAGTCCTCACGTCGTGGCACTTTGGGGAGCCCTCAATACCCAAAAATTATCAAACTCTACCGAATACCCATCACCATCCCCTTGGTCGGTCACTACCGCTCCAACTCGGCGTCTTTGGGCCCGCCTAACGACCACCAAGAGATCTCCCTACGCGAATGCTGCATCCAGCGCAGACTCATAGCGTACAATCTTCTCCTGGTGGCAAATGCATCCCAAAGAGGGGTTCGGCCTGCCGAGCGATTCGAGCAGATTATATTCGCCGCTTTCAGTTTGTCCATACGTTATATCAAGTGGCATCGGCCGCAGTCCCTTGGCCCAAAGCCCAAAGCAACCCACAGAACCTAAGTTTGGAGAGGGGCCAGTACTTATTCGTCCCCCAGGAGTGGGACGAGTTAGCGGCAAGCGGTGGAACTCATCCGACGGTGTCAATACCCTTCCTCGGATGTGGGTGGACCTTCGGTCTATAAATCCCGGGGCATGGGCGGGCCATTGCTTTGTGTTCTGTGGAATCGTTCCCCTTATCCCAAAGACCATCCGTGCATTCGAAGAAAATGCACTTGGGATTGATTCGCCCCCGGTGATTTTCATGCTTGCGACGCACCGGATGATGAAGGGCCTTTTCCGCGGGATCGGAGAAGACCCTTCGTGTTGACGCTTGTGATCGTGATCTGGTCGGCCTCTTCCGCAACATCCGGGAAAACTCAGAGACACACTCGGCCTCCCTCGCGGCCTAATGCCAGCCAAAATGAACTTAAATCCCGCCAAAATGAATAATTTCAATCTGTTAGTGCTAAAAAGGGGTGCAGCGCAAAGCTCCGCATTGCAGATTTACCCCGAATTATGAAAGCGTAATATTTCTGGAGGTTCGGAAGGCCCCCTCTGAATGGACGATCACATTGGCAGCACCGAGGCTAACTGGCGCCTCTTTGGCTAATGGTTGTCCAAATACTCCAGTTGCAACAAAGCTAGAGACTCCCGTTCGACATAGGCCGGGGCTTCCAGTCGTTGGCATTTTAAACGCCGGACAAACTTTACTCCGCCTTTATTCGCCCAGCGGCCACCTCCGACCTCTTCTGCGGGAAGTTTTGCTGAATCGGTGGAGATGAGTGGTCAGACTGTCCGGCAAAAGGAATTCGCTGGACTTGGGGCACCTAGTCGCTGATCTTGAAACTGCACCGGGGCTGTCCAGAAAAGGCCAAGGGGCAAAGCGGATTTCGACCTAAACCATAAGTACAAAAGTAAAAAAAGTCCGTGTAAGGGAATATCTTACGAATCTTTTTCTTCCCAATAGACAGTGGGCGGCACTGGACTCGAACCAGTGACCTCTACCGTGTGAGGGTAGCGCTCTAACCAACTGAGCTAGCCGCCCGCCGATCTCTTAAAGTTATTGTGCCTCAATTTACTTTCAAAATAATAACGCTCTAAAATGGTTTTAGCACCCCAACTATCTACGGAGCTAAGTAGCCCCTAATCATAAGGATTTCCCCTTTAACCCCTCTCCCCGCCTTCATTATTATTCATTACTACATGCAGAACCAATTCCTGAGCCGGTTTAGCCCCGAATCTAAGGTCGCCGAGGGTCATCTGGCCGCGGTTCGAAAAAATTGCTGCAATGTCCCAAGGCAAGACCAACCAACTACATATTTCGCCCCGAGCTCACCCCACAGCTCACCCCACAAGAGCTATCCGCGGATCAAATCCTTCCCGGCCATCCTGAGCGCCCACCGTGCGGCGGGCAAGTCGGGCCCTTTTCGACCGAGCTCCTCAGGCCACTCAATTTTCCAAGATCGCTGTGCGGCCAAGTAAAGAACCCGAGCTTCTTAAGTTACTCTGTTAGGCCGTGTAACCTTCACTCCTTTAACAACTTCGGCTCACCAAAAGACCCGGCAACAGGCGGACCGCGACTCAGCAACCCCCTTACGTTTAAATTATTAGTTTTTTACTTCTATTACTTTTCTTACTTCCCGGATTAACTTGTTACCTCCCGGAAAATAAACGGCCCCGGTAATGCGCCCACAGCGAAATTACAGGAAGCCAATCTGTAAATCGCTTTTACGACAATATTAATCGCGTTTATGCAAATTTGCCGCGAACCCGGTTTTCACACCCAATTGCGAAGGCAATCTCCACCCAAAGACGCCTACATCGACGGTCACAACATTTCACCACCTACGTGCGTGGGCAATTTATCCCCACAATTCATTTCCACAATGGCAAGCAGGACAACCCTTGCTCAATCCGGAATCAAATTAGGCCAGACAAAGAGTTTCATTACAAGCCGGTGAGGCAGGTTTAGCCGTAAAATGCCCTAAATACCACCCGGGTTCCCACAGGCAACCCCCTTAAGTTGGAGGGGTCTCCGAAGCTGGTGGCGGCTCAAATTTCGGGGCGGTAGCCTCTTCGTGATCAAGAGTATCCACTTTCTTGACCGGCTGGGAAGGTCGAGCTGCCTCCTCCATCGACATCCGAAACTCTCGCTCTAGTCCCCGGAGATTTCTCTGCAATTCCATTACCGTCTTGCCTACCGAGCGAGCCACTTGGGGCAACTTTTCCCCGAAAAGGAGGATCGCAATCACGGCGATTATGATCATCTCACCTGGACTCGGCGAGAACATAGCTTCCTCACCAAATACGCGGCCGGTCGCTCATCTGCGTTTCACTCGCGCCAAGATCTTAACCGGCCATAGCCCGGATGTAACTCAATGTAGTCCTTACAAGCCTAAAAATTCCTTGGGAAATGCACGAAGCCGCTTGGCTCCATTGACCTCCCTGCCCCGTTTTCCTCGATCGTTAAAAGTTTTTTTCGAGGATGTCATTTCATAACACCTAGGCACATCGTGCCACACGAGCATCCCAGAAGACTGCTGAAACCGTCCTTTGGGGTTTTTCCCAAATTGCAGACTCCCGCAGGCAGTTTGCCGACGAACGTCACTAAGATTTTTTCTCTTCCGAAGTTTTTTCGGCTTTTTCTCCCAGCTCTAGATCTTCGTCAATTCCCTGAAGACCTTTTTTGAACTCTACCACACCCCGCCCAAGCGACCTCATGACACTTGGTAAGCGATTACCAAACAAAATCAGAATCACAATACCAAAAATTAGTAATTCTAATGGTCCGGGTGTGCCGAACAAGTATGCCAGCGCGTATTCAAACCCCATGGGAGGACCCTCTCATCTTGTACACTTTCCAGACGGTTTATCTGCAAGCCAGGCAAACTCGCGAGGTTGGCCGGACAGCGAGCTTTCAGTGGTAATTTCCGAAGTTGCCGACTACCTGAACCCCCTCACGCCGAGACTGTCGAGCCACGAATTCATTGTAGCCGCCCCTAAGTTCATGTCAAATAGCTGCCGGAAGGGCGCTAAGTCACAGGAAAAGGCAATTAGAAATCGGGCCTTTAGAGTCTTCCACGAGATCTTGGCCGGGGAAAGCGTGCCCCGCGAGCCATGGAGGGGGGAAATTCAGTTCAACCCACCTTGTCCAAGCTTCCCGCCCCAAATTTACGGGCTCCGACCGGTAGGTCAGTTGGTGCAAAGCTGCATGTCGGAGGTTTCTTACGCACCCCTGTGCCCCTTGACAAGGCTCGACTGCAAGCGCCGGTCAGCGGGAGTGGCTCGCTTACTCCTCGGTCATTGTCGGCAGTTCCGTAATTCGTGGCGCTTGTCCGGTGACGGCGTACCCCCACTGCCGGCCAGTACGAAGACTTGCACGTGTACCCTCAATTAGTGATGGATCACTGCCCGGACCAATTGTGCCGGCTCCGACTTTTCCAATAATATGGCAAACCCCACAGGTACATCCCGCGGTCTACTGCCATCGCCAACTTTGCGGACATCGCCATCGTAAACCTCGACTAGGCGGGACCTAGGGGTAAAACATCGTCTGCCTCAGGAGCGACACGCTAGGCGTGCACAAACCGGCACAGTAACGTGGAAGGAGCACACCTATGGGCTGCCCCCATCGACTGCAAAGCGAAAAGTGCCACCAGTTTCGGGCAAACCGGGTAAGCGGAGCCGCAACCATCTTAGCCGCGGGCATGGCCCTTGGAATATGGGGGCCCCTCCAACCGGCGGTCGCGGAAAAGCCCTCATCCGAGTATACCCAAGCTTGTCACTCTCCCTACGGCGTTTGTGCTCATGTTTCCAGGGCCGACGAACGACCTATCGCTCAACAGGAATTTGCGCTTATGAAGAAAGCGGGTATTGTGTGGGTACGAACCGACTTCGATTGGTCGGGTGTCGAAAGATCCCCCGGCAAGTGGACCTTCGATCACTTGGATGAGGTCGTCCAGTGGGCAGAGGAAGCAGGAATTTGCTTACTGCCGATTTTGGATTACGACGTGCCGTGGGCACGACCCGCGTATCAACACTTGGACAAATGGATCGAATATGTGCGGCGAATTGTCGGGCGTTACAAGGATCGCCTTCGATATTGGGAGGTATGGAACGAGCCAAACTTGGAGGGATTTTGGCGCGATAAACCGAATCCTGAAAACTACGTGCGGCTCCTGCAGGCCACCTATCGGGAAATTAAACAGATTGATCCCCATCTGGTGGTGCTTTTGGGCGGAATGGCGGGTATCCCCTGGGATTATCTCGAGGGAATTTATCGCGCCGGGGGAAAAGAATTTTTCGACGTCATGAATGTGCACCCTTACCGTTATCCCCGATCTCCAGAGGAGTCCCGATTGGAAGCGGATCTTTTGCGGCTGCGAGAGCTTATGACTAGATACGGCGATAAGGATAAACCAGTGTGGATAACGGAGATCGGCTGGCCGACCCATGTGGGTCCCCGAGGCGTATCGCTAGAGGTCCAAACATGGATGCTTGCCCGGAGTTATCTGATTGCCCTCCATGCGGGAGTAGCGAGGATATTTTGGTATGAATTTCAGGCGCCAGAACGGAAGGCTGATTATAACGAGGATCACTTTGGAATCGTGCATCGCGATTTGAAGCCAAAGCCAGCATACGAAGCTTATTGCGTTTTGACACGCGTCCGTCCGCCGGGGTCTCGACCGCTTAGCGCTTGGGAGAAGGGAGAAATTTTCTGCCGCTCCTGGGAGCAACCAGCCGGCTGTCGCGTTTGGGCCTTGTGGACCACCACAGATTCTCGCCAGGTCACCCTAGTGATGCGTGGGGAAATTCGGGAGGTGATCACATGCTTCGGGGAGGCTCAGCAACTCAAGTCCGAAGGTAATCAACTGCAAGTATCGATTGGCCCTGCCCCGACCTACTTCGTCGGTCCCGAAGAATTGAGGCTGCGTGACAACAAGTAATCCCTCGCCTGAGGCCTTGAGCATTAAATCGGGCCCTCAGCGACGACATCCACCACCCTCCATCGAGGATTTCAACCGCGGTAAGGGTTCCTCTCCCCCATGGGACAATAGAGGAGGGGCGCAAAACATGTTCGATCCTAGCGAGGGCAACCGCGCGTGTTAAACATAGGGGCAATGTTACCTATCCATGGAAAAAGACGCTTCCCACTCCGCGCCTAAGCAAATCCCAGCCGAGCATGCTTTCCTCTGGGGAGTTGTGCTGGAAGGGGGATTAGCGCTTGTGGGAATCGTCCTAGCTTGGGCCCTCGGTTTGCCGCACCCCCTGCAGTACATCGCATGGTCGTGGGAGGCAGTTTTTTGGGGCGTAGTAGGTACACTGCCTGCAATTCTGTGGATGGCCTTAGTAATCCGTATTCCACTGCGCTTTTGCCGTGAAATTCTCGAGTTCCTTAATGTGCATTTCCTGCCTATTCTACGCCAGTGGTCACTCCCGCAGATCCTGCTTGTGTCTGTGTTGGCCGGCTTCGGCGAGGAAGTGCTCTTCCGCGGTGTAATTCAGGTGGCTTTTCAAAGAGGGGGAACAACGCTGTTTCATCAAGTAACCGGAGTCATTGGAGGTGCTTTGCTTTTCGGATTGCTACACACTATCACTCCAGGATATGTTCTTTTTGCTACAGGGATGGGTGTATACCTGGGACTGCTGTATCTGTGGACAGACAATCTTCTTGTGCCAATCCTTTCCCACGCACTGTATGATTTTGTGATATGCCTTTACCTTGTCCGCCGATTGCGATGAAAGCTCCTGATGAATCATCCGTGCGGGCTTGCGGAAAGCTAAGCCACGTTTGCAAGGCGATCTAAGGGAAAGTCTGCCAAACTTCCGAACAAGGCGGCACTTGACGCTTCAAGATACCAGGCCCCAGGTGCCCATCTGATGTTGTTAAACTACTCCCACGACTATCCCAGGTTGGGCATAACCGCATCTGGTGAGGAAATCTCTGCCGTGTAATTGCCAAGCGGTCGCATTAAACGAAGGGCTAATGGGAAAATCCCGCGGGAAAAATTCCGCGAAAGTTGCACGTGCCTGTTTTCATTCACCTTAGGTCGCTAAAAGGAGTCGAACAACTTTGTTAACGGCAATCAAAAAAGATTCCTTCCGCATGTTTCGGATTAGTCCCTCCTCAATGTGGCGGAAACAAGCTTCTCGCGAGTTCCCTCTCCAGTTCCCGGCGGTCGAAGCTTAAAGGAGTTCTTTGCGGGACTTTTGCTGGGACGCACAGCATGCTTTAAAAGGTACCCTGACGACGGAGGGATCGCACTTCGTAAACTTCGATGTGACCCGTGATCCGCCAACCTTGATCGGTGAGTATGAACTCCAGCACAAGCCCTACTTCGTCATAGCGGTAAGGGTAAACGCCGGCCCGATCTTCAAACTGAAAGAACACTTGAAACCTGGCTTCAGCGGTGGGCGGGCTCGTAAGACGATTGACCGCTACCTCCAGATCCCGAATCTTAATCCAATGGAACTTGATGTGCTCCAACACCACAAGCACGCGTTGTCGGGTGGTAAGAGCCTCCGGGGCGATCAGGGCGAGAACCGAATCCACATCCCCACGCACAAAGGCCCTCGCGCCACGATCGAGCTGAAGTTCAATCTCTTCGCGATCGGTTACCACTAAGGCTTCCACCGCCAAAGCCCCGACGGTGATTATTGCTACGGCCACCATGCCGGCCAAGGTCTGCCAGCGCCTCGTGTAGAAGAAAGTCAGGAGGAGCATGGCCTCCGCCAACACACCCACGAAGAAAACAGTTAATGCATCTTCGAAGAGAATCGTCATCGACGAGCTAGTTGTCCCTTTGTGCTAAAACTGTGGTGGAATGGCTGTCGCCTGCGAAATTGCTTCACCCAAGCTAACGAGCCACAACTGCTCATCTGCTTGCAGGAGCACATCGGATTCGAAAATCTCAAAAATCTGAGCATGAAATTGCCCAAGCACAAGGCTTTGGCCTTTTTTCAACCGCACAAGTGTATCGCTGGAGCGTACAAGGAACCACGCTTCCTTTTGACCATTACTTTCCACGATGGATGTCAACACGGTGAAGTCGAGCGGGTCCGGGAGCGGATTGTGCCGGAAGAGATTTCGCCCCACCACTATTTGGCGATAGTCTTCGATCCGCGAGCCTGCCAACTTCTGTGACGGCCGCCATGTTCGTGCCATGAATTCACGAAGGATTTGATCTACATCCCTGGCATTGCCGTAAGCTTCAGGTAGCATGGCTGCCTCGATTGTGAGGGAAATATCGAATTCCTCGGCATTTCCAATGGGCGTAATACTAAGAGTGCGGATCTGCTGAAGTAAATCGGTGCGATAAAACCCGAAGAGAAAATCCACTAATTGGTCGAGGGTTGCCCGGGCCCGCACCGAGAAGGTCAACACCTGGAACTGCCCGCCCGGGGACCGGGGAGCCCCAACGCTGATACTACGATTAGAAAGACGGGCTTCGTCGCACAGCTGAACCAGCCACGCCTGGTACAATGACTGTGCCAATTCTCGGTTCGGAGGCAGAGCTTGTTGCTGCCAGTAGCTGAGCCAGTTGGCTGCCTGCCGAGCTGCCGCCAGCTCCTTTCGCCGGCGTTCGAGGTTATTTTGCAGCTGAATTGTACGTTCCCGGGCGCCTTTCAACGGAGCTTGGATCAATTGTTCGACAACAATTCCCCCCACATAGTACATGACCATGAGGCCGAAGATGGCACCTAGGACGTATTGGCGAAGTTTCGGGTTCATCGCAAACTCGATGGCTCTTTCCCCGGGGAATTTGACCCACCCCGAACCGGTTGGGATCCCTCCGACACTGGCCCAGCTCCTCCGCCCTCCGGCGACTGCTCAGCAAAGCTTTGGTCAAAAGCCTCCATCGCGGCCGAAGCCTCCAGCCCTTGTGACCTCAGTGACGTGGCCAGGAGATATTCCCCTGCTTGGCGAGGAGCAACGACAATCGAGGACTCGAAGCTCCAAATGGTCTCACCGGCAACTTCCCGCTCAAAAATTCGCGGTGTTTCTATACGGCGAAATTTATCGCGGATCCCATACTCCATTTGTTGGAGAATTCGCGGGTCACGAATAAACCCCTGGACAAACACGGTGGCACCGGTTTTTCCCCCCGTGCTGGCCGTCAAGCGCGAGATGACAAGGTCCCGGGGGGCCGGAAGTCTAAGCGAAAGGTCGGCCAGTTCGTCCAGCCACACCACCTCGCTGCCAACCCAGTCCGCCACAGCCCGTATCAGTCGCTGCTGTTGGGCAGCTTTATTGGCCGCTGCCGTCAGCTCCTTAAGCTCTAACTCTAAGGCCGTATTTTCCCTAGCAATCGCGGAGTATTGACTCCAAAAAGTCCACAGTCCTGCCCCCACCAAAAGGACAACGGCGGTTGCTGCTGCCAGGAGGACATGCGAGCGTTTCAGTTCCGGAGGCGGTTTACGGACATGGAGGAAGTCCACGGCTGGTCGTATTTTCGCCGCCTCTTCTACGATCATGCCAATGTGGGCGGAAAACCGACTTGAGCCTTCCGGCAGCGCCGCATCAGCAAGCCCCACACACTGGAACGGATCAATCAGCTCCACTGGTGCCGAAAGTTGGTCCGACAGCCTCTCCACCAAATCGTGATGTTCCCCGGGCACTCCGAAGAGAAATACCCGAGCCAATTTTTCTCCACCCATGGAGGAGGCTGCAGTGACCGTGACCGTGCGTTCTGCCTCGAGAACCATGCGGCTTATTTGGGAAGGTAGCGACGCCTCCGGAAGGCGAATACTGCGAAAGAACACCGGCCGACGGTCGACCAGCACGGTCATGTCCACCTGATGGCCCACCTTGTTGATCAACAAGCTCGGACTGGGGATACGCGGGACAAGCTGGGAAAGGAGCGCCACCACTGCCAGTGGTCGAAAAACGATCCGGCTGGGCCTAAGCTTCATGCGCCGCAAGAGACCACAGATTCGCTCAAGCTCCTCACGAGATAGGACGGCAGCCAACACCCTGCGACGCGAGCGCCCGTCTCCCTCCATCGGTAAGAAATCGACAACGAGATTCTCCGCCGGTTGTTGCAGCTGACGCACCACCTGATGAAGCACCAGCTGCGGGAGCTCCCGATCATCGGCCGGCGGGAGTTCCAACGGAATCAACTCCACCCGTGCCGACTCCACCCCGATAACCACACGAGCACCGCTGAACTTCCGATCACTAAGCAGGGCCCGCAACGAGCCTTCCACATCGGGGCGGGGCTTTTCCCCGGCTTGCGCCACATCTACCAGCGTCTGCGATCCCAGGGCCAAAACCGTCACCCGACCTCGCCAGCCGCGGGCCAAGACGTAGCGAATTTCCTGCTCATCCCAGTCGAGGGCGAGAATTCGGCTCATAGTGCACCTGCTGAGAGCTGCTGCCTGTTTGTCCCCGCTTAGTTATGGACCGGCCGTAGTGCCCATATGCTTCCAATATATTTGCCGGGCGGGAACTATGGTAGCATCCACGGTCACCTGGGCCCGAAGCCGCAGCGGAGAACCCCCGACAGCTTCGGCCACTATGTCGGCCGTCCACACATCGGACCATGTCGTGACAAATGGTCCAAGCTGTCGCAGTTGCTGGGCCGACAGGATGCCTTCCGCGTATAAACGAGCCAGCGCCGAACCACCCCTCCCCTCTACCAGCCCCTCCTGACGACGCAGGGTGAGGATGCGATCCGCAATCGCGCTGTCCATCCCGGGAATGGCCAGAAGCACCTGCCGGGGAGCACGCAGGATATCAATTCGCCCGTAAACAACGCGGTCCCCCGTGGTACTGGTCATGTCCACCCATCGTGGCAACAGCTCTCGCAAAGTGTCAGGATCGGCCGTTAGCGGGCTTTGAACAATCACTCGGTCCCGAGCGGGTGTTTCTACCTCCACCGCCACTTGCAAAACATCGAAGATACTGCGCAATGCGAAACGCGCCGGTCGCGAGAAATCCGGCGGTAATTCTCGCGGCGCCGCCTGAGGATTTTCTTCGGCAGGAGTGGTCCCCTCGGAAATGGGGCCAAACTGACGCAGGAACACCACAAAGTCGGCAAGTTCGGCGGGAAACTCCTGCGTGAGTCGGTCATGAAGGCGGCTTAAGTCCGGGTCATTCAGATTGATCCGGGGTTTTCCTTCGCTCGTGATATTCCTTTCGCCGCTAAAAAAGGTTATGAAGCGGGCCCAGGTGGCTTCCTCAACCGGCTGGAGCGGACTTCCTCGTGCCCACGCGTCACCGCCTCTTGTGGATGTGCCGAAACCACCTAGAAGTAGGTGCCTTTCCACTCCTCGCACAAGCAGCAGTTCCTCGAGTGCTACGGGCAAGTCGTTTCGCGGGCGGTAAGGGAGCCGCCGAGCCGCGTAAACGTCGGCCTCCGCTCCAAAACCCCGGCGATTTTCGTCGGGATCAATCCAGTCAAGAATCGCGTCGGCAACGGCTTCCGTCATTCCCGGAAGCTGCATGAGGGCCTCGCGGGCCGAGACAAGTCCGCTTGCCTCCCAGAGAATCAGATCCCGCAGGCACAATTTGGCGGTTTCGGCTTCCAAGCCGTATTGGCGAACTTCCTGCCCGTCGCCTACGCCCGATGAGGGCGCTACTATGTGAAAGATCCCGATCGTTTCCCCCGAGGATGGCAGCGACACAGTTACACGAGAAAACCGCGCGGGATTATCATCCGGGCCACCAAGAGCCAGCTGCTCAGCTGGCGCTTTTTCGCAAAACGCCTTGAGATACTCCACACCGGACAGAAGGACCTGCTCCAACTGAAGATGATCATTTTCGTAAAAGAAGGCACGATTCTCAGTGGACAGATTGAGCACAATTGTCACGCCGGCCATGCCAAGCAAGCCGACAATAACCATCACGATAAAAAGAATCATGCCGCCGCACCGCGGCCGATCGCTACGGTAAGCACCGTGAAATCGCGGTCCACGGTGCCACCCGGATTTTGAAGAATACTCAGTCATTACGGCGAAACCCTCATCCATTGGTCGGAGGGGGCAAGAGGCCGGGTGGGTTCTATGGGGCGAACCAACGGAATCGGGCGAGGCAAGAATGGGGGCCTCGGCCCCACTCTCGGCTGGTCTGTCTCCGGCCTTACCGGAGCCCTCGGCCCCTGAAAGTGGGGTGACCCCGGAATCTCGATCACTATGCGGAAAAGCTCACCCCCACCTCGGCCGGACTCGACCCCATCGATTTGGCCGCCCAAGTGGGATTGAGCTCCCTCCCCTACCGGGAAGATCAGCTTACCCCGGCCCTCTCCCATGGTCACATCGATGCGAAAGCGCGCTTCAATTGCCACAGGCAGCGCCTGCCGCGAAAGGCTATCCCAGGATGAGGTCCACGCCTGCCCGTCAAAATAGCGAAGTTCAAACTCGACCACCTCCGGCAGGTATAAAACTTTCGGCCCGAAAGCTGCTTCCAGCCGCGCGTAGAGCTCCGGGAGCGAACTTTCCCCTGGGGACATTCGTGAGGACGAAACACCGGCTTGACCGGTGCCGAACAGGTCCGTGGACGCATCTTCAAAAGGACCACTGCCCGACCGGCTGGACCGAGGTGCTTCCGGGGTTTCGAAGTCCTTCTCCCAGCGGAGTAACCCCGGCAAACGAGGGTATTGACTCCCGTTGGAGCTTGGTGGCTCGGAAGTCGGCGGCAGTTCATCCTCCGGCTCCTCCCAGGGGATAAAGCGGTAGTAAACGGTGCACAGCTCCGGGGCGCGACGCGCCTCCAAACCGCTCGCTGCCAACGTTTCGTCCACCGCTTCCGAGATCCCAACCCCGGCCAAGGAATCCACCGGTTGAAGCACATCGAGCCGAAGGTCACGCGCCGTCCCCCAAAGGCCGAAGCGCCGCACAGGAGCCCCACCAGGCCGCGGTTGCCTGATGCCGGCCACCGGATCTTGAATGGCATGTCGAAGATCTGCCCGGAGCTGCTCCACAACGGCCCGCACCACCTGGGCCTGCTCGACGCGGTGAAAAGTTGCTTCTAAAAGGCGACCGTAAACCCCTGCCAAACTCCACACCGCAAGCACAACAAAACCAAGGAGGAAGGAGGCAATCAATAGTTCAAGCAGAGTGAAAGCCCACCGACCTCGCCCATGTGGCTTGGGTTTCGGTCCCATGGACATTGATTTTCGCGCGGGATGCCAATCAGGTGTCATAAGGGTGGATCTCGCACCCATAACAACGCTGCCAACTGCAAATCATGCGGCCAAAAGGTCGCGCATGAAACCTCGCCTGTAAATCAGCTCTGTACGATTCCGCACCTTAGGAAGCTCCCATTCGCCCTGTGACCGCGGGGTTGAGCCACTCTGCAGATCAACGTCAACAGGCTGCGGGTTTTCCCTTGCCTGGGGCAGAGCCGAACTGCTAGGCTCGCAGGCCTGCCGCTGTCCACACTTAGTTTTTCGTACGTCAACAGGTTTTGCTAGGGCGATCGGTCTGTGCCGCCGGCACGAAATTAAATTCACGATCCGTCAATTTCGGCTGCGGCTTGCCGAGCGCCGCCAACCGCCGAAGCCCATTCCGCGGCGGCCCGACGGACTTCCTGACGTGGTGGACATTCCCGTTTGCGAACCGGAAGTTCGATTCTCCGACCGCGAAGCCGACGTAGGGGAGGCGGCCCGTTCCGACCTGCTTCCTGCCTCCCAATTCAGGTTGTTCCACCGGCTCACTGCGGCCCGATTCGGATCGCGAATCCACCGCATCAACGTAAATTCGGCCAGTGCCGGTCGTGCCATACCGGGGTCAGTCCCCGCAGTGCCTGCCTCAAGCCAGGTGGTCACAATGACCGCCACAAGCCCCTCGGTCTCCAACGGGGTTACTTCGACCGAAAAATACCAGCCGGGCAAATCGGCAAATTCTTGCCGACTTACCGCTTCGAGGGGTTGGGCTCCGCAGACGATCTCGCTCAACTTACTTTGGCACAACAACTGAGCCTGGGTTCGATGGCGAAGCTTCTCGATATTCTGCCGAGAAAAGCTGGCAATCTGAGCAAGCAGCACTGCGGAAGCTGCCAGGACCGCCACGGCTACCAGGACTTCAAGAAGGGAAAAACCAGGGTGTTTTAACCGGGGCATGGATTATGGTTCCGCCCGGGTTGGCTGGAAGGTGTTCTGGCGGAAAAGGGAGTCGTGTACCCCCGGCCCGGCTCTGCGCAGTTGACCTATCACAGCCGTGCCGGTAACCGCCCGCACCAGTAAGGTTAGGGAAGTTCCATCGGCAGCGTAAAGGGAGAAAGACTGATTGAAGGCCGTCCGCCCCGTGGGCAAAAACACAATCCGCCGCCATCCCCCACCACCACGTGTGTTGGCGAAATTTTCTCCTACCGCAGTTGCCAGGCCATCGCTTCCCGCCGGACTTGATTCCTCGAGTATGACAGCGGGGCCTTCCTCCTGATCTCCTAAAAGGGCGTCAAAGGTACCCGCCGTTACCTCCGCCGGTGCCCCGCGGCCGCGAAACCCTTGGCCAAGGTCCGCCCCAGCTACGAAGAAAATGCCTAATGGCAAATCCTTAACCGCCTCCCCCTCAGCCACATCGTTGGCGTTAACCCCTAATTCCGCAACTCCGCGAGGGTACTCCATTCCCGAATTGAGCACTTCCAACCTGGTCGCGGTCCCAGCACCGGCCGTTCCCTCCCAAGATACGAATTCCTCCGCGGCCAATGGTGAGATAAAATATCGCCGACCGCCCTGTTCGTAGCAAAACTGCCACGGCTTTCCCGTGCGAATGGCCTCCAGGCGGGCGTGAGCCAGTTCCCCTCGAAGCTGCTTCGCCACGTAAACAAGTTGCCACCGACCCGCCGGCCTTGCAAACGATGGCCAGGCAAGGGCCATTAAGGCAGCGATAATCGCCACCACAATGATCATTTCCACTAAACTGTAGGCCGGTCGCTTAGCTACCATCACAACCTTCAAGGATCGCAGTGCGCTGGCAGCATAGAAAACTTCGGGGAGCCATCTGTGCGTTTTGCCCGACCCATTCTGTCGGAAGCATCAAAATTCCACCCGGAACGTGAGCACACTGTGGTTAGAAATCAACCGGGAGCTTGAATTTTGTTGGATAGCAACCCGGAGCTCTCCCAAGGGGCCGATCGCGTATAGCGATGGCTCGGCGCTGGAGAGTCGTCTAAATATTGGCCGGCCGCGTTGGCGGAGGCCCCGGGGGAGTGAGTCCTCCGGCCGGCGGCATGGGTGGTCCGCCCGATGGCAGTGGGCGATCGAATGTGCCAGCACCGGGTGACTCCTGGGCTCTCCCTTGCCCCGGCGAGCCCCAACTGCAGATGTCATCCTCGGTGTTGTCTTGCCCATCGGGACCGAAAGACCAAATATCCGGGAAGTCGGTTGTCCCGCGCTCCGGTGGGTAACGGTACTGATACGGATTCCCCCACGGATCAAGCGGAATTTGACTGACGTTCAAATACGGCCCATCCCACTTCCCCGAGGCTGCCGTTGCCGCCCCCTCCCCCGCACCAGTGTCCGAACCCGCCGGAGGCGAAATGAGTGCCTCAAGCCCCTCCTCTGTTGTGGGAAACGTTTTCATATCCAAAGCATAGCGCTCGAGAGCCCCGCGAAAAAGCCCGATCTGAGTCTTCGCCGTCTGGATGTCCGCCTTCTTTTGCGCACCCAAGAAACGAGGTGCCGCAAGGGCAATCAGCATCACCAGGATTCCCAAAACAATCAACATCTCCATTAAGGTAAATGCGGATCTTCGGGAAAGCTTGCGTTTGCCAGAATATTTTGGGACGCAAGTCATGGAAACACCCTCCTTCATTCTCATCCTTCACGCTTACATATCAGGACCGATTGGTCCCGCAAACTGTGATCGTTGTTAAACCGTCCAAAATTGTTATTAAACCATCCAAAATTGTGTTGATGCTTCAAAGATTGGCACTTCATCTTTCTCACTATGCATCCCTGCCATCGGCTATTCGTTCCCCGAACGGCCTCTTGCGCTTCAAATCGAAGCTCTTCTACCCTGTTGTGTGCCGAACCGGAGGGGAGCTCCAGATCCCTATAGGGTCTTGTTTTCAGCCAAATTTGTACACGTGTTTGCGACCCACACCCGTCACCGAAATCAAGCTTATTTTCCACCGAATTACGGCGGATGTCGCCGCAGGCTGCCCGCCAAAAATGTCACGCTTCTGCCGCTTTTCACCCCGATTTAGAGTGACGTACTCATCTCCACGATAGGTAACAAAAGTGCCACCAACACGAACATAATCAACACACCCATCACAAGGAGCATAATTGGCTCCACCATCCGCACCATAAGATCAATCTGCCGGGCCATGCGGCGCTCTACCGACTCCGCGATGTCCACAAGCACTTCTTCAAGATTATTGGCCTGTTCGGCCACGGTGATCATCGCCATCACAGGCTTGGGGATAATTCCACATTGGGCTAGGGGGCGAGACAACGTTTCACCAGAGGATACATTCTCCGCCGAGTCACGTATTGCCTTTTCCAACACCCTATTACCCGCTGACTGACTGCTGATCTCCAGTGCTTTTAGGAGGGGAACACCGTTGCGAAGCAGCGTCCCCAACACGCGGCAAAATCGGGAGAGAGCATAGCTGAGAAATATTGGGCCAAATATCGGCAACTGCAACTTTAGCCGGTCGCACCACTCTTGACCCCGGGGTGTTTTGGCCATCTGCCGCAGTCCAACAACCGCGGCGGCAATACCCACACCCACCAGCAGGCCATAACGACCGAGAAAGTCGCTCAGATGCAACAGAACAACCGTTGCTAACGGTAGCCCGCCGCCTTCGCGCTCGAGCTTATCGAACAGCTCAGCAAAGCGGGGAACGAAAAATACAATAAGCGCCACGGTGATCACGGTTCCAACAATCGCCAAAAAGGCGGGATAAAACATCGCCCCTTTGACGCGGGACCGGATTTCTTCCTGCAGCTCCAAAAAGTTAGCAGTTCGCTTCAAAGCCTCTTCCAAAAAGGCCCCTTCAGCCCCTGCTCGGACCATGCTGACCACAAGTTCCCCAAACACATGGGGATGACTTGCCAACGCTTGATCAATGGCGGTGCCCTCTGCCACTTTGTCGCGGACGTTGGCCAACACCCGCCGGAGTTCCGGGTGAACCGCCTGTTCCGCCAGGAGCGATAAGGAGGTCAGAAGCGGCACTCCGTTTTGCAACAGGTCGGCCAACTGCGCCAAGGTGCTGGCCAGCTGGGACAACGTCACCCGACGCCTCATCGGCCAAAAGAACTGTTGACGGACCGGCTCCACCCGAAGGGGAAAGAGCGAGCGGTCGGAGAGAACTGCCACGGCTTCCCGCGCACTTCCTGCAGCGATGGTGCCGCTTACATCCTCGCCGCTCGCTGAGCGGGCTACGTAGACGAATTCAGGCATGGGCCAAGCGCGTCCACAGGACGACGTGTTTTATTCATTCGGTGCCGCTCTGCCAAACCCACCATTGAGGAAATGCCACCGAGCCGATCTTTGCCCCTCTCCCAGGGCCCCTACCAAACCGAGCATCAATCTCCCTTAGTTACGCGAAGGACTTCCTCAATGCTGGTGACACCACGGAGCACCTTGAGCCAGCCGTCCTGGCGAAGAGTCCGCATTCCCGCGTCCATTGCCACCTTTTTAATGACGTGGGTTGGGGTACGCTCCCCTACCAGGCGGCGGATTTCGTCGTTAGTGACCAAAAGCTCGAAAATGCCAATTCTCCCTCTGTATCCGGTATTGCGACAATGTCGACACCCCACCGCCCGATAGAGCAAAGGCAACCTTCGACCTTGAGGTCGCGGGAAATCTTCCGGTAGCTCTTCTTCCGAAGGATAATAGGGCTCGCGACAATGTGTGCACAACGTGCGGACCAGCCGCTGGGCCATCACCCCTTCTACGGTGCTGGAGACCAAAAAGGGCTCTACACCCATGTCTGTAAGCCGCATGAAGGCACTGGCCGCATCGTTGGTGTGCAAAGTACTGAACACCAAATGACCCGTCAGCGATGCCTGTACGGCATTCTCCGCCGTTTCCAAGTCACGTATCTCTCCCACAAGAATCACATCTGGGTCATGCCGGAGGATACTCCGCAAGCTGGCCGCAAACGTCAGCCCCACCTTTGGGTGCACTTGGATTTGGTTGATCCCCTCGAGATGGTACTCAATCGGATCTTCCGTGGTGATAATTTTCGTGGCTTCGCTTTTTATCTCGTTGAGGGCACTATACAGTGTGGTGGTTTTTCCTGAACCAGTAGGGCCAGTGACCAAGATGATCCCGTGTGGTAGGCGGATCAACTGCTGAAATTGTTCGTAAACATCCTCTTCCATTCCCAAACCACGAAGGTTAAATTGCATGCGGTCTTTGTCGAGGATTCGCATAACAATCCCTTCGCCATGCAACATGGGAATGACGGAAACACGGATATCCACCTCGCGTCCGTTGACTTTTAACTTGATGCGCCCATCCTGAGGTAAACGCTTCTCCGCGATATTAAGCCGGGCCATGATTTTCAGGCGGCTAATAATGGCATTTTTGAAGCGATTGATCTGAGGGGGTGTGGGCTGAGTTTGAAGCACTCCGTCGATACGATAACGAATTTTCATGCCCGAAGCCTGGCATTCGAGGTGGATGTCGCTTGCGCGCGCTTCGATAGCCTCTACAAGAATTTCGTTGACAAGACGAACCACGGAAGCTTCCTGAGCTTCCGCCGCCTCCGCGGCATCCCACTCCGGTTCGTCGAGCAACTCCACCCGAGACGAATCATCCTCCTGCGCCAAAAGATCGTTTATCGTTTCTGCCCCCACCCCGAGCCGACTTTTGATCAGTTTCTGCAACTCTTTGGGGGTTACCAGCACCGGCAACACGCTTCGCCCCACCGCCGCCCCAACCGCATCGATGGCATGAAGATCAAAAGGATTGGCTGTAGCCAGAACCAGCGTTCCACCGGCCAGAGCGATGGGAAATACGTTGTGCCGATGAATGAGGCGAACCGGAAAATCCTGAAGGAGCGAAAAATCAATCCGGGCGGCGCTCAAGTCCAGGTAGTCCATGCTAAGCGCGTCGCCCACCGCCCGCCACGCCTCCTCTTCGCTGTCAAACCCCATCTCCAAAGCAAAGGACTCAAGGGTCCCTTCTTGCTCCAAGCACTCGCGGGCGCGCGCAAGTTCCTCGGCCGAAAGGGACCATCCACGTTGAGCAGTTTTCATCGAAGCCATGACAGATCCTTGTGCGACTTACCGAGGAAGCCTGTCCCCCTATTGTCCTAGTGGACATCCGGTAACTGTTCATCCATGAACCGCTTGTCAACGTCCTTGACCACTTCCTCAGATCAAGGAAGGCTAACTTTAGGCGGGAGTTTTCCGTTTAAGCACAAGGCAAGTCCGGTCGTCTTTCTCAAAGAGGCGGGAGAGTCATTACCTCTGTCTAAATTCGCTACACTCTTCTAGCTGTGATTGTATCCGGTTTCATGCCCTCGTCAAGGCGAAATACCAGAGAAACCAACACAATGATCATTTGCAAACGCACCTTTCGGGCGCCGAAATGCCCTTATTATGAAATCGCAACATTCCAGCGCCAAAAACCCCAGAATTTGGGCACCGCCTGATAACTTGTACGCACGAAAGTTCATGTGGCCCTGACGGCGTTTTTCATAATGTGCCCGGTGTTCATAATGTCTCGAGATGCCTAAATGCCAAACATGTGTCCTGGGAAGGTTAGAATCAAAACCTCGATCTTATGGATTGCCTTAACATTCCGAAACATCACGGATCCGGAAAAACGGCAAAAACGGAGGATAATAAAAGTTGGGCAAGACTTGTCATTTGGTGGTACTTTAGAGGAATAGCTAAACAATGCAGGCAAAGGAATAAGCCCGTCGGAGTGTTGACTTTTTGCTCCGCCGCCCCATGTTCAAACAGTTACCGCCGCAAAGGAGGAAAGCCCATGAACGGGGCTTGGTTAATCCCGGTGGGACGCGAAATTCGGGTAGCGTTTTTAGCACTCAGCTGTTTTTTGGTCGCCGGCCAGACTGCGCCCGCTCGGCCCACAAGAGATGCGACCAGACTACCCACAGGAAGCCAAGCCCCACCGATCGGGGTAACTCTCACTTTTGTGAAAAATTTTTTTGATGATCAAACAACTAATCAACTCAAGGGGGCATCCTCGCAAAAGGAGGGAATAAATCCTGTCTACGGGGGGGAAAATCTTCCCCAGTCCCGCAAGCCGCCTATGATCTCAGGCGGCCTGCCTCCGCTCAGTCCGAAAATTGTCCGGCTTGGCACACTTCGCTTTAACTACCGGGACAAGGATCAGGACACGTTCCTGTCGCCCGAGGAATGGCCCGAAGGTAAGGCGATATGGGAGGAGGTGGATCGCGATCGGGATGGACAGGTCAGTTTTGCCGAGTTCTTAGACTGGATGGGCCGATTCGCCGCAGGGCGACGAATCCGCCTTCGGCTCCCGTCGGCAGTGCTGGCGGAGGCCGCCGAAAGTTCCTCCTTGCAACCTGGAGCCACCTCTGCTCTAGGCGAGGGAGTCATGGAAAGCGATCGCCGGCGTGTGGATCTGGTCCCACCGATCGGCTCCGCAGATGGGCGTGCCCGCTCTGTCTTGGCCAAGCCGAGCTCCCCGCATTCGCGCTTTTACGTACCCCCCGAACGCTTGCCAGCCGGTTTGCCTCGGTGGTTCTTCACTCTCGACGCCAATGGCGATGGGCAAATTACTGTTGCCGAATTCTTAGCCGACGGCGGGCCGTCGCGACTGCAAGAATTCGAGCTTTATGATCGAAACGGAGATGGGGTTCTTACCCCAGATGAAGTGTTGGCAGGGCCAAGAATTTCGCCGAAGCAGGAAAAGGCGGAGGACACTACACCCGAGGGGACCGGTTCGCAGACACCTCGGGGCGGACAATAAGCTGGCAAGCGTATCCATCATCCCACAAAATGGCGTGCCGCCAAAGACTCTTCCGCCAGGACAGTTATTAGACGGGATTTTTGTGAGTGCTAGGAATCTATTGTTAACCCGTTCGTTTCAGCCCCGCGCGTACCGATCGTTGCTGAACGAAGACCGGCAAAAGCCGATTTTCCCCCGTTGTCGCCTCCAAATCGCTAAAGGCCGCCGACAGGAACAAAAAACTTATGTGGCCGGACCGCTGGGGGGAACCTCCCCATGTTTAGCCACCCTATTTCTGCCGGTCATGGGGACCGTCTTCATGTTGGTCTTGAGCAATCGTAAGCGGGAAGAAACTTTCGCCGCAAAAAGTGTGATTTTGAGCCTTTTACGGTTAGCGCCGGGGGTCGGAATCGCAGGCTTACGAGGTCGCTCCAAGCGAGAGCAGACAGGAGGAAGACCAAACTCGAATCACCAGCACAAATCAAACCGCTAGAGCCTGTGGGACTTAGTATCGCCGCCAGTACGAACGAGGAACCAAGTCGCGGACGGCCCGCTCCACTTGAGTGGCGTTTAGCTTCTTTAACGGGATGATCATAAGTTGGCGGGAGGGGTCCTCGGCCGCCGTCTGATCCAATCTTTGGACGAATTCGACGATTTCGTCCACAACGGACGCCGGTCCGCTGACGATTAAACTGTTCGTTGTTTGATCCACCGCAAGTTGCGGAGTCAGGATCCCTGGGTTACTTGGCCGAGGGGTTCCCCAAGGCGTGTAGCGAGGTGGCGGCGGTGTGAAAAGAACGCGAAACACGCTGCGGACTACCTCCTCCGCGCGGGAGGCATCCATGTTTCGCAACGGCACAATTCGCGGTTGATTGGCACGAATGGCCTGCGGAACTTGGGGCGTGTCCAGAACCCGAAGTAACTCTTCAATTACAGCGCGATCCGCACGTGTCCCCTGCACCAGAAGCGTGTTTTGGCGATCGTCGGGGATGATCACCAGACCACCCAAGGATCGTCGAAACCCCCAGCTAGAACGGCGGAGGAAATCCTCCACAAGCTCCGCCACTGTTGAGGCATTGGCATGTCGCAGTTCGTAGACCGTAATGCTCCGCGCGGACACACCTGTCCGTGCGGTCAACATGCGGAGGATGGATTCAAGCTCGGAAGCCGCCTCTGCATCTTCAGACACAACGGTGATAGAGCCATCCTGAACAAGGATATACACCGGCGATATCTCTCCGCGGTCCTGACCTGCGGAAGCCACCGTGGTTTCTTCCGCGGAGGAAACTTCCTTGGCCCCCGCCTCTCCTAGCCCTTGCGGACTTTGTGTGGCCTCGGGACCTGCTGCCTTGCGCTCAGATGTTGTCTCCTCAGCTGTAGACGAATCCTCCTCCGGCGATGGTACGCCCTCATCCTTTACCTCTGGAACCACTTCGACTTCCCACCGGCTTACGCTAGTTGTTGCGACTTGGCCTGCGAGGGTGCCTGCCTCCCGCGAAGGATTAGGGAAGCCAGAATCACCACTGACCCATGCGTCCACACGGTTAGCAAGGAAATTTGCAAGGACAGCTAATCCGCCTTTTGAGTCGCTAGCCAAACGCTGTGCCGGCAAACTGGGAGTGCTTGCCGCACTTCCGCCTTCAGTAGGGGCTTTCTCTGGTTTAAAGGCCGGCTCAGACTCGGGACTATTTCTTGTCGGGCGCGAATCATTTCCAGGCGGAGAGACGCTCATGCCACTCGGGCTAGTCCGGGAACCTCCACCTGAAGAGGAGGGCGCGGTGGATGGCGACTCGGAGACAATCACCCGAAGAGGATTAGGTCGAAGCCGGGACCATACCCGCTCGATCTCCTGCAGCAGTTCGAGAGCATTTCCCTCAAAAGGAATAACCCGGGGAGTTCCGCCCCTTAAAGCGTTTACCACAGCTAAGCGAGTCTCCCCCATTTTTCCCAAAAGTTCGCGGATTTTCCGATGTTGCTCTGGCGTTGCCTGCACTAGCAATTGCTGGGAAGCATAATCGACCTCCACTTGCGGGGGAAAAGCTTCGCCCACAAATAGGTGACGAATAGCCGTTTGGGCTGAAAAAGGATCAAGTTCTTCAAGCTGAAGAATTTCAAGCTGACGCTGGGGAGGACGAATTTGCTCCAATGCCTGGGCAATCTGAGGGTGATATTCCTCTCGGGCCACCACGACTAAGGCGTTGCTTCGCGTATCGAGGGAGATGTCGGCCCGAAAACCGCGTTGTTGGGCAAGATTTCGCACCAAGGTGAGAGCCGCCTGCGGATCCGTTTCTCCCAAGGCATAACTTCGCACGGTGACTCCGCCACCCTGCCGACTGGCCAGCTCAATCTCCGCGATGATCTGCGCGATTTGCTCCTGCTTGCCTTCCGGAGCCAGAACCAAAAGCGAGGCCGACGATTCATCCTGGGCCAGCTGCACAGAAGGATCCCCGCGGAAGAGCTGCCGCAGATTTGTGAAAATTTGTTCGCGTTCAGCCCCGGGGAGGGGGTAAACGCGAAAAACGGGCCGGAGACCGCCAACATCCGCGCGGTCAAGTTGGCTTAAGGCCAGCTCGATTGTGCGATGGTCCTCAGCTGTGGCGCTGACAACAAGCGCTTGGTTAGCCCAGTCGTAACTAATTTGGGCATCCGGTGCAAGGGCCCGCACTACAGTGACGGCAGCGCTGGGATCGGCGTAGCGGAAGCGATAGACCCGAGGCTCGAGGTCATCCACGGTCGCCACCGCTGCCAAATAATCCTCAACGGTCCGCCGGATCGCTTCCTGATATCGCCGATCCGCCCATACCACAAGGCTGTTGCGCGTGGTATCGACGACAAACTGTGCATTCCCCTGAACCACTGGAGTAAGCACTTGGATCAGTGTCTGGGCATCAGCCCGGCGCAGGGGATAAACGCTGAGGACACGATTCTCCGGTCCCCAGGTTTCTGCCTTAAGCTTTTCCAATGCCTGAGCAATCAGCTCATGATCAGTTCGGGGAGCCCAGGCGATTAATTTTCCTGGCTCACCGGCGGGGACAAAGCGAGTGCCGGGAAAGGCCGTCTCTAGCATCCCTGCCAGTCGCGAAGCATCTGCTGTTCCCACATCGTAGACCACCATTTCCGGTTGTTCATTTCGGGTGAGCTCTGCCAAACGCTCGATCGCCTGCGCGATTTGTTCATGCTCCGCTGGCGAGGCGTAAACAACAAGCTGCTGCATATTTGTCCCAACGGAAAAACGGGCTTGAGGAAAAGCTTCGCGAAGAAGCAGCAACGCCGTATAAGCATTTCCTACCCCCCGAAGGGTGTACACTTCCATCCGCAAAGCTCCTTCGGCAGGAGTGGTATCGGCAGTTCGGAGCAGTTCTGCAATCCGTGTGTGATCCGGCTGGCGCGCGTAGATCAAAAGTTTGCGACCGTCGGGGCTGGTGGTGATTTTGGCTCCCGGCACCGCTGACTGGATCAAATTCGTAGCCGTTCGCGAATCTAATGACCGAAGCTCATACGTGGCCACCGTCGGGCGATCGCTGTCCGAGGGGGCCAGCTGGGCCAGCGCCTCCTCGATCTTGGCATGTTCCTCCGCTTTTGCCCAAACTAGGATTTGTTGAGGATCGGTTGTGTACATGACTTGCGCTGCAGGAAACATGCGGGTCAAAAAGGGCACGGCATAGTACGGTGAGACTGCCTCCAGCGTGTAGGTACGGGCTACGAAGTTTCCCTCGGGGGCCTCCGCTACATCGATCTGAGCCAACACCTGGGTGATAAGCTCGTGTTCCTGGGGAGAAGCCCACACAGTCAGCTTGTACGGATCTGCTGGTTCTGGAGTTAAAGTCGCATCCGGTACTGCCACCCGTAATACCTGCGAGGCACTCGCAGCCGTCACATGCCGAAGCCGATAAATCTCTGCTCGCGGGGCTTTTTCCTCTGGGGGTCGCTGGAACATTGTGTCAACAAGTCCCCCCACCTTCTCATGCACCTCAGGACTCCCCCAGACCAGAAGCTGGGTTGGGTCGGCTCCCAAGGCGAAGGTAGCTTCCGGCACGGCCTCCCGCAACAAGCGAGTCGCATAAAAGGCCCGTGTGGCACTCATTCCCTCGAGGGTGTACACGCGTAATTCCCCTTGGCTGGGGGGTGGGACGTCCATTTTTTCCAGGGCTTCGGCCACGCGCTCATGCTGCCCCGGACGTGCCAGCACCACCAGCTGTTTGTCGTGAGCACCTAAGGAGAACTGGGCTTCCGGAACCACCGCCCGTAGCGCCTGCATCGCCCCGTAGCCACTGAGGTAGCGCAAGGTGTAAACAGCAAGTTCGGGAAGGACCTCAGGCTTGCGTACCGCCTCGAGCCACTGCTGCAACGCTTGGCGAATCTTCTGATGATCTCTCGGCCGAGCCCATACCAGAAGCTGCTGCGGATCAGGGCCGGTGGTGAAAACGGCTTCCGGTGCAAGCTGACGCAGGATCCGCCCTGCCTCGCTGGCATTTGTTCCTTCCAACGCATAAACCTCAAGACGCGGAGCAAGTTCGTCGGGTTCTTCTTTCTGGAGCTCGGCCACCACTTTGGCCACTAGCTCGTGTTCTTCCGGGCGCGCCCAGACCAAGATTTGATTTGGTTGTGTCCCCACGGTGACCCGAATCATCGGGAAAACCGTGGAAAGTATGCCGATTACTCCCCAAACACTACCCCCGCCAGAGAGGGAATAGGTTCGCGCTTCCGGCTCTCCCGCAAGATCCTCACGACCGAGCTGCTCAAGCGTCTTACGCACAAGCTCGTGATCTTGGGGCGTAGCCAACACAGCAAGTCCGCCCGTTTTGGGATCTACGGCAAGCCGAGCTTCAGGAACCAAACTCCGCAGTAAGGTAGTAAGGGCCGCCAAATCGAACCGGCCTGCCGGGTACACTTCCACCCGCGGCCGAAGCTTTTCGTCCACACCTTTTTCCATTTGATCAAGCAGCTTACTGATTTCCTCGTGGTCGGCTTGAGTAGCCCAGACGACAAGCGATCCCGCCTTGGAATCGGCCGTGATCTGTGCTTCCGGCACGCGCTCGCGAAGGAGCTGAAGAGCGACTTGCACATCGCTTTTTGTCACTGGATAAACACGAAGCTGTTCCTGCCACTGGCCAGGGGAGCCGGCATCAAGCTCCTGCAATACCCGCCGGATTTGCCCTTCTGCCGCCTCCGGTGCCCAGATCATCACCCGACGGGCACGCGCATCCAGCACCACTTGAGCTTCGGGAAAAAGCTTCTGCAGCATCTCTCCCACGCTTTTGGGCTCAGCCGCGCGGAGTGGATGAACAATCAGCACGTAAGGTCGGTCCAATTGGGTTGGGCGACGCAACTGGGCTAAAATCTCGCCCAGCAAGCGGTGCTCGTCCGGGCGTGCCCAAATAGCCACCTCGCCGGGGACCGTTTCCGGGAGAAGCTGAAGATCCGGCAACTGGCTTTGCAACTGAGGCAGCAGTGATTCCAACCGCTTTCGCTCCAGGGGTGACAGTTGATAAATCATAAGCTGTCGATCGCTGGCCGGAGCGGTTTTCTCCTGGTAGTCCCGCAGCATTTGATCGATTACAGCATGATCCTCGGGCGAGGCTACAACGATAAGACGCCGGTTCTCTTTGTCCTGTGTGATTTGGGCCGAGGGAGCAAGCTTGCCCATGATCTCGAGCAGACCCGCCGAGGGAGGTACGCGGTACGGATAATACCGAAGCTCCGCCCCACCCAAATCGCGTCGCGCTTCCACCAGCCGGTCCAACACGCGGCGAATTGTTTCGTGGTCCTGCTTCTGGGCTACAGCGAGGAGGCTATTGGCCTGGGCGTCAACACTTAGCTGAGCATCCGGCACAAGCGACTGAAGCAGGGGCAAAACCTGGCTTGAAGCCAAACCACCAAGCGGATAGACAACAAGCTCGGGGGCCTCGTCGGGGGAAGTTCCTTGCCCTAATTGGGCCAAGGCGGCGCGAATTTTGACATGCTCGGCGGGGGTGCCCCAAGCCACGATTTTTCGGCCGGAGCTATCCAGTGTCACCTGCGCCCCCGGCACAAGCTGGCGAAGGGTCAGCAACAACGACTCCGCTGCGACCCCTCGCACCGGATAAGTCTCAAAACGCGGTTGTGTTTCCTGGGGTGCTGCCCTGTCGATTTCTTCCAAAGTGCGAGTGATGGTCAGATGTTCATCTTGCCGGGCCCAGATGAGCAGCCGCCGCCCAACGGGATCGGGAACCACTTGGACCCCCGGCAAAAGAAGCTTCACTGCTTCCTGGGCCGCGGAAAGCTCTATCACCGAAAGCGGATAACTCCGCAGGATGCGACCACCACCTTCTGCCTCCGCCTGGCGCAGCTGACTGAGGATTTCCCGAATTATTTGATGCTCATGAGGCCGTGCCCACACCGCCACGCTACCCCCCGCTGCTTCCGGCAGTACCCGCACCCCAGGGAGCTCGTTGGCTAGATTCGATAGAAGCGACAGAAAGCGGGCCCGCTCTTCCGGAGAAAGCACGTACACCTCCAGCGAGCCTTCAATCGGTTGGATTTCTTTGGCCCACTGGGCGAGGGTTTCGACCACCCGTTTATGGTCTTCCTCTGTAGCATACACAAGAATTTGCCCCCGACGCGCGTCGGGAGTGATCTTGGCCTGAGGAACAAGCTGCTGGAGTGAATTCACCAGTGTTTGAAAGGCCGTCGTGTCGCCAGCAAATTGGGCCATGGAGTAAGCCCGCAGCTTAGGTTCGGCCTCGGCCTCCGGTGCGGAATCGGCCTCGCGAATGGCTCTTTCCACTTCCACCTGAATGGCTGCCGGCGCTACCACAGTGAGTCGTCGCAAGGCATCGTCGGCGGAAAATTTTGCGGTGGGTAATGCCTCCTCCAGCATTTTTACCAGGCTACTGGGGTTGATCCGCCGCAAAGTGTAAACGCGTACTTCCACATTGCCGGGAGTCACCGCCTGCGGTTCGATTTGTTCAATCAGGCTTCGTACTACGGCCTGGTCGGCCGGGGTGGCGTACACAACAAGGTTGCGTCCGTAGTAGTCGTAACTTACTTTTGCTTTTGGCACCAGTTTTTCCAGGATGTAGCTGAGCATCCGCGCGTCGCTTCGGCTCAGCCGGTAGGTCTCAACCTGAGGGGTACCTAAAGCGCCGGGAGCCTCCTCGAGCTTTTCTAAGCTGGCCCGGATCACCGAGTGCTCTGCCGGCGAAGCCCAAACGATAAGCCGACTGGTCTCCGAATCCGGCCGAATTTTTGCTTGCGGGGCTACAAGCTGAAGACTGTTGGCCAGCTCGTTTAAGTCCCGCCCCTCAGGCACAGCATAAACCTCTAGCCGCGGCATTCGCTCCGGGGCATCCGGAGATTCCAACCGTTTCAGAACACTTTCGATCCCGTTGTGCTGACTTGGCGTGGCTACCACATTGAGTTGATTGAGTTTGGGATCATGCACAATCCGAGCGCCGTAGAAAAGTTCCCGAAGGACGTTCATGACGGCTGTCGGATCCACAGCCCCAAGGGGATAGATGCGCAGCTCCTGACGTTCCGGCTCTCGAGGTGGTGGTTCCTGCCGAGGAGGACTAGGTTCCGGAAGTGCCTGAATGACCTTATCGATGGTGGCCATCAGTCCGGCCCGATCGGTGACCACTACCTGACGGGTGGCAGGGATCGGCAAAACGCGACCGAAAGGCCCCACAAGTGGTTTTATGGCCTCGGCTACCTGCGACGCATCCCGCCTTCCCACGCTAAAACTTACTGTTACCAAGTCGTAGGCACCCATCCGCTGGGCCTGTTCGAGCGTCACCCACGGCACAAGCCCCTCGGGAATTCCGCCGCGAAGAGACACCAGCACCAACATTTGATCGCGGCGGATGAGTGCGTATCCCTTGGTCAACAAAATGCTGTTAACAAGATCAATGGCCTCTGTGGGCGTATACTCCCGAGTATCGGTGTAGTTAAATGTTCCCGGTGGAGGAGCATCGAGCACCAGCGAAAGACCCGCCTGCTCTGCCAACCACTCCAGCACATGCTCCCACCGCTGAAAGCGGAATTGGAATCGTAGTCGCGGTACCGGTCGACCTGCTTCAAACGCCTGCCGTTGGTCTGACGTAAGGGCGGAAAGTACTTGGCTGAGGTACTGCCGCGCCAACTGACTTTGAGTGTCGGGATCGGCCCCCTCGGCTTTAGAACGAAACTCGCTCACAAGGCGGCGGATTTCAGCTTGCTGCCGAGAGGAAAGTTTCAACTGATCCACGATTTCGGCCCGCGTGAATTCCTCAAGTCGGAGGGCTTCAGGCGGAAGGATTCTTTCGGAGGGTGACGATTCCGGTTTTGTTTCCGCACTTGGGGGCGGTTGTTCTCCCGGCGTTTGTGGTGGCGGTGGCTCCGCGGGTGGCGGTGCCTGCTCGACCGGCCCGGAGGCTGCCGCGGTCTCCTGCGCAAAAACAACCCCATCCCACAAAGGCCAGCCGACGTCGGAGAAAGAATTGACCACCACCGCCTTCGCCGCCCACGTCCCCAGGACAGCTCCTGCCACCAATCGCCAAACATATCTGCGTGCCCAGGCGGTGAGGAATGGCATCCTCTTTCTCCCAAAAAGCGAAGAGGATTCGCGCCTTACGGAGGCCCAAACCTGCTTTTCTTCCATGCCGAAGCTTCCAAAAAAAGTTTTCGACAGCCCCAAGGCAGCCAGCACGGAAGCAAAACGACCGAATCTCTTCATCGAACTTTCCCCATAACTATTTGGGCGGAAACCACCGTTGCCATGGAAATCCTCGCCCGACTGATCCCTCCCTATGCCGGCCGGGCCTTTGCAGCAGGCAATGTTTAGGAAAGAATCCATTCTCCGGCGGGCAAACCGAGTTCGGAGCCTTCACTATTGCGTTCCGAAAAAGTTCGCAGCTCGTACCGTTCCTGGGGAATTTCCCGTCACGAAATACACCCGTCCGGCTAGTCAAGCGGTTGCAGGCAGCCGTGGACAACTACGGACAAATCTTAACGACGTCGATTGCCCAAAGGTCTCAATGTTTTGCCTCAAGGTGGTAGGGTTCTATGCCACTCAATTCGTGGGGGTAGGGAAGGGATGTTGGCAAGCGGGGTGCACTCCACCTTAATGTTTCCGCCGTCCGCCCACCGGGACAATCGGACGCGTCCCCTGAATGTTGTTTTGTTGTGCCTTTTAATTGGAAAATCTTCGGACATCGAGTTCGAGAAGCACCGGGCGAAGGCTAAATGGGCTACCGAGCCAAGGACTTAACCTTGTCCAATCAGATGGTAACCAAGGCCCCTAAATGCGAACATACTGACGCAATTGTTACTGTCCGAATTGGCAAATGTCGCTCTGAATGGTTTGCTCAATAGCGGATTTCTATCTTCCGCAACAACGCAAAATGACCTATACCAACCTGCCCGTGTTAGGACACAAGCAAGCAAATGTCGTCCAGTACCATATCTGACGCACTTAATAAGGTCTTGGCGGAAAGGTCTTGTCCGAGAAATTAATCAACCCCTTATCCATTCCGCCGGGGGCCTCAACCCCTGGAGATTCGCTTGGCATTCGGCTCCCTTTCCAGCGGCGTTCCCCTTCCCGAGGGCCTCACCACCTACGGTACACCTTACTTCCTACGCTAATTGAGGGCGATTCCCGAGTAAAGCTACCGCCGTCTCGCTCCGGGGGCGTTATCAGGCCTGCGCCCGAAGTAAGGCCGATAACTTACAGTGATTTCTTCGGGGGAGTCGTGAACCCCGCGGGACCCAGTCCAAATGGGCATCAAATTGAGAAGTATCTGTGGATTCACTTGGATCCAAATTGCGGATCATAATCGCTTTGTGCAACGTACACTACTAAGATGATGATTAATTGTAACATTTCCGCTGGGAGTCTGTATCGACACAACCGACATTCCGGCCGGCCGCATTACCAAAATGCGAGCAAATTTTGGGATTAAGGGTGCGAGCAAATTTTGGAATTAGTAGTTGGAGAAAAATGGCTTGAGAAAGGAATCGCCTTATCCACTTTTTTGGCCCGCGGCGTGGTATAGGGATATTCGCCGAGCAATAATCACGGGCTCGGTTAGCGCGATTTTTAAACGGAAGATTCACGCCCCGCGGGCTCCCCATTGGAGAACTGCGTAGGCAGGTAACGCGGCTGGTGCCAAGAAGGTTGCCGTCGCAAAGTCGCGTCTGTCCCCGGATAAGTCTTGGGGCAAGATGTGGTAGTAAAGAAGTTTCTATCACGACCGAGCTTCTTCCGATGACTGTCCCTTTACCAATTCCCTCTATCCTTCAGGAAATATTGGCCCACAAACGCCAGGAGGTGGAGCGCCGCAAACTCGCGGTGCCCCTACAGATATTAGAGGAAAAAGTTGCTGAAGCCCCACCGCCACGGTCGTTTCTCGACCCCCTCCGCGGGCCAGGTCCCATCCGGCTGATTGCGGAGGTGAAAAAAGCCAGTCCTTCGCGGGGGATCATTCGGGAGAATTTCGATCCCATCGAAATCGCACGCATCTATCAGGCAGAGGGCGCAAGTGCGATCAGTGTGCTCACAGACGAAAGGTATTTCCAGGGCCGGCTGGAGTATTTAACGCAAATCCGGCATGCGGTAGACCTCCCCGTTTTGCGAAAAGACTTCGTCATTGAGCTTTACCAGATCTACGAGGCTCGCGCGGCTGGGGCCGACGCCGTGCTCCTCATCGCCGAATGTTTGGATCAGCCCACGTTGTCGTACCTTTTCCAAAAAATACTTGCCCTAGGGATGACCCCACTTGTGGAAGTCCACGATCCCGAAAATGTGGAACGTGTGGTGGAGTTGCCGGCTCCACTGATCGGAATCAACAACAGGAACTTGCGAACGTTTGCTGTGGACCTCGAGCATACCCTGCGACTACTGGATAAGATTCCCCCGGATAGGGTGGTGGTAAGCGAAAGTGGCATTCGTACCGCTGAGGATCTTCGGCGTTTGGCGGCAGCAGGTGTTCATGCGGTCCTAGTGGGCGAAAGCCTGATGCTTGCCCCGGACATCGCTCAAGCGGTGCGGCGCCTTCTGGCCGGCAGAGAGGAGCCCGGTTCTTGCTGCAGGCCTACCCGCTGACTGCCAAAACCGGTGAGCTCTTAAGTTACGCCCTAAGGTAGTGGATCTGCCGTGCCATGAGACCGTCGCGGCGCTCATGACAACGTCTTGCCCTCAGAACTTTGTTCCGCCTGGTACGAAAAATTGCCTTCCCGGTGTCCTGCCCAAACAAGATTAGTCGTCGTCGGCCCTCCGCTTATGGAGAGGGAACAACGTGGGGGCGAAGGACTCGTTGCTTCACCTCCGCTTAGAAGCTCTGAATTGGAGGCTCATCCGGAGGTAGTAAGACTGAGCTTTAATCCCTGAGGATCGACTGCAATTGAAAAGCTAAACTCTCGCCGCGACGGCCGGGAGGGCGGCTTAAGCTGTGCCATTCTTACTCGCTTATCTTTGAGACATGAACACTCAATCCCTTTGCGAGTTACGTAAACAACTAAGGGCGACTATCCTCGCCTCCGGCGGTGGATCGGGCTTTCAAATGGGAGATCAACATCGTGGCAATGCGCCGGGAAGCAGCGGGCATGGGAAGCGATTCCAAATCCGAAATAGCAACCCACCTGAGGGTGCCACGAAAGGGCGCCCATTCACCCGGTGGTTGGGACGGGTGCCCGTGTTGGGAGAGCTCCTTGCGGCCAGCTGACGCCTTCTTCCGCTGTGGACAAGCGCGGTGCACACATCGTCCGGAAGTCTGACTGAGGTTGCATGCCAGCCGGCCTTTTTTATGCTGTGGACGAATCCCGATAAGCACCACCTCGGCCCGAATTCGAAACCGCGTCACCGCGTGCTTCACAACGCCAAGCTTTTGACCCGTGGCGATATCGCAGGGGAACAATCCGGTAATTTTTCTTTCGGCCTCGGCCACCGGGTCGCAAGGGCCCTCCAGCTCGAATCGCGGAAAATCCCACAAAAGCGCCCAACGCTCCCCAGGTCCATGGCGGCCAAGCAAAACTTTCCCGTCGCATGTTGCCGCAAGAACCACCACCGATTGATGCTCAATTGGCCGAGATTTGCAACTTGTGGGGAGTGGGGGACATCTTCCGCCTGCAAAATCACATAGCCCCCGCACAGGGCAGAGTCCACAGCGGGGCCGAGCGGGCAGGCACACTAGCGACCCTAGCTCCATTAAGGCCTGGTTGAAATCCCCTGGATGTCTCGGGCATACCAACCTGCCGGCCAAATCCCATAGCTGGCTCTCTTGACTGCGATCGGAGGACACCAGCTGGGCGAACATCCGCGAAAGTACCCGCCGCGAATTGGCTTCCAGTATAGGCGCCGGCTTGCCGAACCCAATCGAGAGAATGGCCCCTGCGGTATATCGTCCGACCCCGGGGAGGGCTTGAAGGCGGTCGAGCTCCTGAGGGATTTGCCCGCCGAACTGGTTGCGGATAATCTGAGCGGCCTGCCATAAATGTATGGCCCGCCGGTAGTATCCGAGCCCCTCCCACACTCGCAGGACCTCCTGCAAGGAAGCTGCCGCTAAGTCCTCCACCGTGGGAAATCGCGACAGGAATCGATCAAAACAATCCACAACCTTCGCTACCTGTGTCTGCTGAAGCATCACCTCGCTCACCCACACGGCGTAAGGATTGAGCTTTCGCCGCCACGGCAGGTCCCGCTGATGTTTGCGAAACCACCGCAGTAGCCGGGATCGGATGGCGACAATCCGTTTTTCATCCACTTGTTCTGCAAGCTTCCTTGCTCGCCCAGCCGCGGAGGAGGTGGCCCCAGCTCTTTGTTGAGTTTTCATTTCTTGCGCACTCAGCATCTTCCCCAAAATCAGACTTTTTGTTCGTCGGAAGACAACAAATCTGCTGATCTATGCCGTTACAATCCCCCTAGAAAACGGCTCAGAGAATCCCTTCGAGGTATTCTTTGAAGCGAACTTTGGAAAGGAAAAAACATTCCAAAATTGCTAGAATTTAGCAAGGCTTCGGCTAACGGAAATTGGCCACGGGCAAAATGTGGCACTGATACGGCCTTAGACAAAGGGCTATTCGTTGCGAACAAAGTCCCCTGAAGCCTGAAGGGGGAGTCTTCGGGCTCACAAGCTATTGTTCGGCTTCGGAAGAGCTCTTGGTCCTTAATTCGGTCGGCGGTGCCTCTTCAACCGTGGGTCACGCTCGGGCTAGTGAGAAGCCTTCGGGTTTTGAAACCCACGGGGAAGAAGACCAACGTTAAGTGGCTTCAGGCCAGTTCTCCGCCGCGAGAATGCTAGCAGGGCGCTTCAACTGCAAGCGGCCCCGTAACTTCCGAGTTAGGGAGGTGTTTTTATGAACGAAAAGGTTCAACTCCCTTCGGACCTGCCACTACTTCCTGACGGCAGCAAGGTGGGCGGATGGTGGCATCGTGACGAAAAACGCCACCGCGTGGTTTGTGATCTCTGCCCGCGACATTGCTCTCTGCCGGAAGGGGCCAGAGGTTTCTGCTTTGTGCGGCAGAATCGGGGTGGACAAATAGTTCTGACTACGTACGGGCGAAGCACCGGTTTTTGCATCGACCCGATCGAGAAAAAACCGCTTAATCAGTTCTACCCGGGATCGGCCGTCTTATCTTTCGGGACCGGCGGATGCAACCTCGGCTGCAAATTTTGCCAGAACTGGACCACGACAAAATCGCGGCAAACGGATCTGTGGTGTGAGGAAGCCACTCCGGAGGCAATTGCCGAGGCCGCTGTGGCGCACGGCTGCACCAGTGTCGCCTTCACTTACAATGAACCGATCATCTGGGCCGAATATGCTATGGACACGGCCCGCGCTTGCCGCAGGCGGGGTATCAAAACAGTAGCGGTTACCAATGGGTACATCGAAGCGGAAGCTCGCGCCGCTTTCTTCGAGTTAATGGACGCGGCCAACGTTGACCTGAAGGGTTTCACCGAACAGTTCTATGTGAACTACTGCTTGGGACACCTTCAACCGGTGTTGGATACCTTAAAGTGGCTGGTCCACCACAGCAAGGTGTGGGTGGAGATCACCAATCTTCTCATTCCTGGGGCCAATGATTCACCCGAGGAAATTCGGCACATGTGCCAATGGATTCGGGAGGAACTACGTCCGGATGTGCCCATACACTTTACCGCGTTTCACCCCGACTTCCAGCTGTTAGACCGGCCCGCGACACCCGCCAGTACTCTTTTAATGGCGTATGAAATCGCGCGGGCCGAAGGACTCCTCTACGTATACACGGGCAACATCCTCGACCCCAAAACACAAACCACTTATTGCCCGGGCTGTGGGAAGGGAGTGATCCAAAGGCAAGGGTACAACATTAGGGCTTACCATTTGAGGGGGAACCGTTGCGGGCACTGTGGCACGGTTATTGCCGGCCAGTATGGCGATGGGGTTGGCACGTGGGGTTCGCGCAGGCTGCCCATCCGAATCCCTCGCACGCCGGCGACAAGCGCTCCGCATTCACCGCGGGAGGCCACGGCGGCCATGAGCGCCTCCGGCGCTTCCTCCCTTACGCCATCCCAAGCTTACTCAGAAAAAGGGGAGCCATGTTCACAACGTGGAACCGTGTCGGCCCCGCCGTCGGCCTGCTCCGCACGTGCGGTGCCAGAGGATCCACGAGGTAACTCGGCTGAGGGAGAGTCTTCTGCCCCGGCCTCCGGGCTTCAATCCGCGGGTCAGAACTCGGCCTATGCTGAAAAGCCCAACGGCGGCAATGGCGGCCGTTCCCACGAGCCAACCTCCGGCGGCCAATCAAATCGAGGGGAGGAGTGCGCGGCGCAACCGCCGGAGTCGGCCTTTGGCAATCCCCGGGCTGTGGTTCCGGTACCACCGCAACTGTCCTCGCAGGAGGAGGCCCAAATCTTAAACATTGTGGCTCAACGTGTGGTGGCTGCGGTCTGTGGAGGGGCTCTACCGTCGGCACAGACGGTGCTTGGTGCTTCCGGCACCAAACCCGTTTACGGAGTGTTCGTGAGCTTAAAACGCCATGGTCAGCTCCGCAGCTGCTGCGGGGCCCTGGGGGAACCGATCCCGCTGAGCGTGGCCATCGATCAAGCAGCCTATCGGGCGGCGAAGGAGGACTTCCGTTTCCCGCCCATCTCGCCGGCCGAGCTTCGCTACTTGGATCTTGAGGTGTGGATCTTGTGGAACTACCAACAGCTCCAAGCAAAAGGCGAAGAGCGAGCCCGGGCGGTCGAAGTCGGTCGTCATGGGCTGGTTGTCAGTCAAGGGCCCGCCCGCGGGCTTCTCTTGCCCGGTGTGGCCGTGGAGCACGGGTTGGATCCCGTGAGTTTTCTTGAGCATACCTGTTTGAAAGCCGGTTTGCCCATTCATGCTTGGAAAAGCGACGAAGTTGACGTTTACACTTTCGAAGGATACGCATTACACGGAAAGATCGCTGACCTTGTCGCACCTCTACCTGATGGTATGATCACACCGGGACCTACTGACAAAGATGTGCAACAACTTGCGGACGCTGTGCGACGCAACGTTTTAGCACTTTTGGTCGGAGCAACGCCCACCTTTTATCACCCGGGAGTGTTCGACGGGCAGGTCTGCGGAGTGATTTTATGGGCGGAATTACCCGGGTGGAAAAATGCGGTACAGGAACTTCGGATTCATTTCCGCCCAGAGGTCCCGCTCCAAGCCACCGTTTATGACTTGACCCAAGCCTTAACTCGGGCAGTAAGATCCCGGGGACTTCGCCCGGATGAGTTTCACAAGCTTCGCGTGGACCTCGCCGTGTTATGGGAAGGGCTTCCTCAGAATACAGTGGCCAAGCCGGATTGGACCGGCTTTGACCCTGCGCAAAAAGCGTTAATGGTGGTGGGCGAGGGGGGCTGGACCATCAGTTATTCCCCAGGCACGGCGGGAGAGGATCAATTGCGAAAGCTTGTCCGCCAGATGAGCCTCCGAAAAGCCGAGGAGGCTTTCGTCTATTCGTTCCGGGTGGTAAGTACGCGAAGTGGCTGGCAATTTCAGCGGATTCCGGAGCGGCAGCCCACGGTGCCCGTACGTCAGCCGGTGGTCGCCGGTCGATTTTATCCGGCAGATCCAGAAGGCCTTTCCTCGTTCCTCAGTCGGTGGGCCGCCTCGCCCCTAACACCAGACGCCTGGGCAGGAGCCGTGGTCCCCCATGCCGGGTGGGTTTATTCGGGAAGGGTGGCCTTCGACACGCTCCGACACGTCGAAATCCCCCCACGAGTGGTAATTTTCGCCACCAAACACCGGCCTGAGGGAGCTTCGTGGGCAGTCGCACCGTATGAAAAATGGCTTCTTCCCCATGGGGAGGTAGCTGGCGATTTCGAACTAGCGCGACGGCTCGCCGAGGTCGTTCCCGGTCTTGAATTGGATGCCGCCGCCCATGCTCAGGAGCATGCAGTGGAGGTGATCCTTCCCATGCTACGATTTCTCCGCCCTGACGTGCGGGTGGTTGCCATCGTGATGCGAGGCGGCGATTGGCAGGAGCTTGACTCGTTCGGCCAACATATGGCAAAAGCTCTTTCCGAGGTTACGCCAGCTCCCCTGGTCGTTATCTCGACCGACTTCAGCCACTACGTCCCCGAGGAGGAAGCCCGTCGGTTAGATCGGCTCGCTGTGGAAGCTATGGAGCGTTGCCAACCGAGGGAACTTTTCGACATCGTTCGCCAAAAGCAAATTTCAATGTGCGGTTTGGTACCTACCGTGGCGGCTTTAACCACGTTGCAGCACATGGGAAAACTAAACGAGTGTTATCGTGTCGCCTACACCACAAGCGCCGAGGTCAGTGGGGACCGGCGCGCCGTGGTGGGATATGCAGGATTACTTTTCCGCTAAAAGCCCCGCGATTAATGAGCCCCGGAACGAGCCTTTCGTGAGGTTCCGGCACCAACTTCTTTTCTCGGTAAGGCCGAAATAAAAATCCCTCCGCTTTGGAGGGATCCTTCGGCCATGTGTGCCCAGGCAAGATCGCTTAGGCCAACATAGTTAACCTTCGCAAGGGTACGTGTACGCAAGTTTAGGAATACGTGCCATCTGTCGGCCGGCACCGGAAGCAGAGAGCCCAGTGACAACACTCGAAGGTGCGATGGGGAGAGCCTTCCGCTGCCACCCCCCAAGGGCTTTGGGCTTGGAATCGCAACCGTCCCCGCCTGAGAACCGCTTATGCCTGGGCAAGAAACTTTCGCAGCTCTTCTAACTTGCCCGCCGAGCCTAACATCTTGTTTTTGTGAATGATGTACTCGGCATAAGCCGCCATAAAGGTCTTGCCAGGCGTGCGCGGATCGAAATCTTCTGGCTTATCGCGGAACGACTCCCGGTAGATAGCACACCACACCAACCGGCCGTCCGTGTCAATGTTGATTTTACAGACGCCCATCTCGGCTGCTTTGAAGTAATGCTCTTCAGGCACACCGCTCGTGTCTTTTAGGGCCCCGCCCGCGCGGTTAATTCGTTCCACCCATTCGCGGGGAACTGCACTGGCGCCGTGCATGACTAAGGGATATCCTGGCGGAAGCCGCCGCTGGATTTCCTTCAAGCGGTCGAAGCGAACCCCCTGAGCCCCCACAAACTTTGCCACCCCGTGAGAGGTTCCGATGGCCACAGCCAGGGAGTCGCACCCGGTTCGCTCCACGAATTCGGCGGCCTGGTCGGGGTCTGTGAGCTTCACGTCGGCGACCACATCCTCCTCTACCCCGCCCAATTGGCCGAGCTCAGCCTCCACTGCAATTCCTTTCTCGTGGGCCCGCTCTACGACACGACGAGTGATTTCGATATTTTTCTCAAATGGCTCGTGCGAGGCATCGATCATCACCGAAGTGTAGAAGCCACTGTCGATACAGTCATAACACACTTCTTCCGTACCATGATCGAGATGCACGGCGAAAATCGCCTCGGGGAAGACCTCCTCGGCCGCCCGCACGATGGCCTCTAGGAACCGCTTATCAGTGTAAGACCGAGCCCCCCGCGAAATCTGCAGGATGAACGGCGCCGCCACGTCCTGATTGACCGGATCCGTATTGGCCTTGATTTTGCCCAGGTTACCACGGAAAAGGCCCACCGCCTGCTCGAGGTTGTTAATGTTGTACGCGCCAATGGCGTACCTGCCATAACAATGCTTGAAAAATTCTTTGGTTGAAACTCTCATAAAACCCTCCCGGCTGCCTTCCACGGGGAGGCAGCCTTGACCGGAATTATTCCCTAGGGAACAGTCTGGCTCCCTCTATGCCCCATGAGAGGGCTTCCAGAGACAAAGTTCCCTTTCCGACTAAGATTTTTGCTCCATCCTATACGGCCCGCCGGGCGCCGCGCCCGACAGCAACTATTCTCGACGAAACATTCTAGCAGATTTCCACGAATGCGTCACTCGGTAAGGTTAGAGCTGTGTGCTTCCAACGCCGCCGATTCCGAGCTGGTTTGTCCCTTTACAAAGTAAGGATTTGGGACTGTCAGCCACGTTAAATTCCGTGCGCTAAATGAAAGTTTGCTCGCTTATGACCCTCACATGGTGAAGTTTGAATCTCGTATAAGATCGGCAAAATGAGCCTAATGGTGGCGTTTTTCAGGCCGCCGCAAAGGACTGTCGTTCTGCTTGGTGAAAAAAGTGGACCTTGCCAGTGTGCTGAATTAGCTGAATTTTTACTCCGGTAATGTCGGCTTCCTCCGGTTGCCAGGGGGCTTTTCCCTGGGGATTTTCAAACTGGGCCTTGGCGGTCGCCCGGGGTGCGAAAGTGCCTAGGATGTGAAGGGAAAGTCCTATCGGACGTAAAGAATCCACCTAAAGGATATCCTACAGAGCAAATCATCCTACGCACGAAAATGTGACTGCCGGGCCCTTGGGCTACTTCACCAGACCCCACGGAAAAGCAGACAGCTTGATGGCAGGCTCCCCCCAAGGCCCAAACGGTGGTCAAAGTCTCCTTAGGGCGGGCATCGCCAGTCGAGATTGTGACAACCCACCAATTTTCCTAAACTTTTTGCTTCGAGGTCTTCAGCGAAAGGCCTTGGGGTACGGAAAAACTGGGGCCAGCGGTAAAAGTTACGGGTGCGAAATTCCCTCACCGAAACCATTTCTCCAAACTTTAACTACTAAGTTTGTCAAGTATTTGACAATCCTCCCTTGAGATAGGACAATCCTCCCTTGGGAAAGTTAATGACGGACGATTTGGAGGTCCTCACATTGCAGCACGATCCCGAGGCGGTCATTCTCCATTGGCACGAGCATGCCGTATCCCGGCAGGAAAGAGAACGTCTTCACGGGCACCGCGGGTGCGTCATTTGGCTGACCGGCCTGAGTGGAAGTGGTAAAAGCACCCTTGCCAACGTGCTTGATCACAAACTTTTTGCCCTGGGATGCCACAGTTTCGTTTTAGACGGTGACAACATCAGGCACGGTCTGAATGCAAGTCCTCAGATGCTTGCCCCCATTCATGGGGAGGAGTTTGCACGTCGATTCGGCCTTGGATTTTCGGCTCAAGATCGGGAGGAGAATATACGGCGAATCGGAGCTGTGGCCAAACTTTTCTGCGAAGCCGGTGTGATCGCAATAACGGCATTTATTAGTCCCTACCGCCGAGATCGGGATCGGGTGCGCGCCAGCCTCCGGCCGGGCGATTTTATCGAGGTCTTCCTGGATGCACCTCTAGAGGTGTGTGAGACCCGCGATCCCAAAGGGCTTTATAAAAAGGCCCGCGCCGGCCAGCTGAAGGGCTTTACCGGGATCGATGACCCCTACGAACCGCCTGAAGCGCCCGAACTACGGCTTGATACCGTCCGATTTTCGCCGGCGGAGCTGGCAGATCAGGTCATCGGTTTCCTCAAGGAGCGTGGGGTTATCTTCAGCAATCCACTTAGGGCGTAAACCGTCGCGTACCCACCACTGGGCAGGGCAGTTCTGAAATTCTGGCTCCTATTTGGGAATTGTCATCGGGCCGATAAAGAATAACTTCGAAAAAACCCAATGTGGGCGAAGTACTCCGCGGGGGACCGTGTTGGACGAGCCACAGTTGGCGAGGCCCAATAAAGGGGGGAAATACTCCGAACTGCGAATAAACGGGACATTTAGGGACGGCCGAGGGGGATTCGCCACCCGCTGTGATGGCGCAGCCGTCGCCTCCTATCTTTTAGTCCCCTTTTCCTCAGAGTCCCGATTGCTCTTGCTGTGCCGTTTTCCTGTTGCGAACTTTTTCGGCTCTTCCTCAAACGGGTACCGAAAACAAAATCGGTCTTTACACCGAAGGCCTTCGGACAGCAAATTCTCCAACACTCAACCCGGTTTTCCAGTGACTCATCGCGGGCTTAAGGTCAGGGAGATGGAGAGCGGCAGACCTCTCGGGCCCGTGGGGCCAGCGGTTTAAACACCGGTTCGACAAACGCCCAAATTAGCTTACTCGCGGGAAACCTTTGACCTTTCAGCCATACCTGTGGCAGAGTTGTGCCACTCAAAAAAAGGGGGAATAGAGTAACCCGATGGATCAAGGTCGAGCAAAAACCTTTCGATAGTCCACCGGTCAGCTGGTCGGCAAAACGAAAAACTGCTACCTGTCACTTGCGAGTAATGGGCCGCAAAGGCCAATCGCTGCATAAAAGCTACAAACTTTGAGAGGCAACGAATTGGGGAGCTCGGTCTCCCCCAAAGTAGGAGCTCTGAGGCGTGGGCTCCCAACCCCGTGCGCTAAGCAGCTTCGGGAAGCAAGCCCCGCCGTCTCGGGCATCCTCAGGGAAAGTCCACATGTTTAAGGCTTCCAGCGCGAAACGAGAGTCGATCCAAGCCATGGAGGATAACGCAGGGAAAAATTGGCGTTTCCAGCGAAGGATGTTTCTCACCCTTATGCTTTTTTCGGCTGCAGTCATGCCGATCGGGTGTGCGGGAACTTCCGGCCGATCACCGCGGGGACCCGGAAGTCATTTGCCTTTCGGCCAAAAGTCGGGGAAACCCACCAGCAACAAGTCGTGGTGGCCACGCCTGTTTGCAAAAAAGGAGGAGCGGTCTCCCAAAACAATAGATGACTTTTTAAAGCTCCCGCGAATAACACCCTAATGCCGGGATCGGCAGTATTCCGGAAGGTGAGATAAGTGCCGCCGCGACCGCCTATAAGGCGCGTCAAAACAGCATGTGAGGCTGGCTCCCGAAGATCTGTTGACGTATCAATGCCCCAGGGATCAACGCTCGAGGTATCAATGCTCAACGTATCGGCTGAAATCGCTGGTTCGAGACCGATCAGTTGTTAGGCCGGAGTCTTTGGGTATTATCCGTCGGAAATTTTTCCGGCTTTCTAAGCTTACGGCCGCAGTCGAAATAAAAAGGGCTGCCCAACCACCATGACTTTTCCTACGCCTGCAACCGTTATCCCCGTGCGAAATCGTCTGGCCAGAGCCGCGATTATCCTTGTTGTGTTGACGCTGTTCGGTTGTCGCTCGGCCCAATTCGAATCGGGATTTTCGCTCCGGAAGCCACGATTCTCTTGCGAATCCTTGACCAGATGGTCAACGGAAACGCAAGAGAAGCAACGCTTTCGTCAGCAGGTGGCTGCGGACCCATTTCCCCATGCCTCACAGCTCGGTGTGGCTGGCGGCTTGGCCCAGCCTCCGGTCCAAGCTTATCGATAAAAGCCTTTGCTCCGTCGGCGAAACTTGAGAGCATCTCAGCCACAGAACATCTTAGGCATGTAGTGCGACCAAGTCTCACAGCTCGCCCCGCCGGTCGGCCTAATCGCCTCAGTTGGTGAGAAGCCCGTCTGATCAACCGCACATAGCTTCGCAGTTTCTGCCGGATCGGATTTCCGCTTTGACGAAACAGCCTGATAAGCCGCCTGCTTCCTCCGCGATATCTCGATGTTAGCTTTTGCCCTCCGAACTCCGAAAATAACGATCCCCCTGCAAGCCATGCTGCTACCTTCCGGAGGCCAAGCCGAATCAGAGGGCATCTGCGGGGAGGTTTGGCGTATCGGGTACAATCTGGGAAGCTAAGGCAAAATCTCCGGCCATGGTTCCCTCCGTCCTTCCTGGGGATGCTTTCGAGTATCCTGAATTCAAATCCAGCATCCTAGAAACATTCGGCTCAAAACGCCGGTGGATCCCAATAAATCGTGCTCGAGATGTTAACAACGACCGTCTAAATCGTTGTCATTGAATCCACCGGGAGGGGTTGTCTCTTTATCAAGCTCAACTTTTCGAAGTCCAGGTAGTAGTTCTGAAGCCAAGAAAAATTGGGGGGTATACCTCGAGCTTCAAGGAGGCCAACCCAGACCAAAGATTTTTCATAATTAGCACAATAAAAGGAACAATTTCGAAAAGTTAATGCAATGCCAATCTTCAATTCGGCAAATCGAAGTGATCTAGTAGCAGCCAGATTAGGTCGGTGGCAGATTGTGTCGCTGGCGGACAGCCGGGACTGGCTTAGCGCGTTAGGGTACCCTTAGACCCCGCGCTGCCGAAGTCCCAGATTTCGAGAAAACCTTCCCGATGATTACTACACTCGCTAACTTACCGATATATTCACGAGATGGGAAGCTTTAGCTGGATGGGAGGATTGGGAGGAATAATATGGGGAAAATAAGTGAAGAAAATTGAGAATGCCAGCTAGTTTGGCAACTGCGCAAGCTTATAATTGGGGGTGTCCTGAGCTAGGCCGGCGGTGCCGATCACCGAGGCCGAGAGTGTTTTTGCGGCTGCATTTCTCCGCAACAAGCTGCAAGCTGCCGCCGTACGATTTAAAGACGAACGCTGCGAAAAATAGTAGTACAGCACTGCTACACGTGAAGGATCGGTACGTGACCAGGGCGGGGACATTCAAGACTCAACAACCGGGGAAAACTTCCTTACTGTTCGTAGGTAGCGAAGACACCTACCGCCCGCGAGGAAACCAAAGCTGATGTCCGTCTCCCGCTCAAACACGTTCTCCCGATCTAATAGAGATGCGCTGGCAGACGGTGCATCGCAACCCCCCCGCGCTTTGCAAATGCGCGCCGGGCCCGAGCCTCATCGAGAGTGGGGCAAACAGGTTCGTCGTGTAAAAACATTGGCTGCGGTTATCCCGTTGCTTTTCTATGGTCTTAGCAGTTTCTCCCAACCGACCACGAGCTCTTCCGCCAATTATCTTCGACGGATTCATCATCCCTGGGGTCGATTCGAGCCCGGAGCGTGGACCCTTATTAAAGAGGTTTCGGAAAGTTACTCCGATCGGGGAAAGCTTGTCGCCGAGACCGAGATCAAAACCACATTGCTTGGGATTGATTTGGAGGGTGTTAGTCTGCTGGTAGAGCCCAAGGTCGTCGCCGGGGGAAAACCCCTGCCAGTGGTCGCGCGACAAATCCGTCAAGGTTTTCACGGGGCGGCCCTTGATCAGGCAATTGAGCTTGTGGAAGACAAGGAAGTTACCATTCAGTTTCTAGGGAGGACGCTCCCCTGCCGGGTGCAAAGACTTCAGGTGGAGGGCACAAGTACTAAAACCCAGCTGACAGTTTATTACGGAGCCACCCCACCCTACGTTTATCGTCGGGAATCCAAGGTTTTTAAGACTGACGACGGGACCGAGGTTGGCTCCCAAGTTTGGGAGGTGGTTGGACGGTCTTGTCGGCTGTTGGGGCTGATTCAGGATACCTATCAAGTGAAGATGTCCCAAAAAACGCCGCAAGGAACGCGAATCACCCTCGCCACCATCAGCCCAGAGATACCCGGGGAAATACTCAGCCAAACCACCATGGAATTCAACACCGCTGGGGAATTGGTGCAAAAGGTGAGTGCTGAACTGTTAGAGTACGGTTATGAGCTAAAAGCTCCCCGGGGATTGCTCCGCTTGTGGCGGCCCAAGCCCTTCCGAAATTAATGCCGGCCGATGGCTTCTTCTGATGCTCTCGGGATGATCGTTGGACTTGTCGGTAGGATCGTGGGACCAGATGTGTTTTCCGGTTGGACACCCTAGTCCGCGCTAAGTTTTTCTTTTAAGTTGGGGGAGCGACATGCCCAACTGGCGGAGTTTTCGGTAAAAATTGGATCGGTGAAGCCGTAACCGTCGGGCCGCCTCAGTGAGATTGCCACCGGTCTCTGTCAGCACTTGGGCTATCAGCCGGCGCTGGAATTCCCAAGTGGCTTCGGCCAATCCTGCGGAGGCAAATTCACCCCAACTAGGTGGGAGAGGCCCGGTCATATCGGCTGCGGCTTGTCTATCGAAGCGAATTCCTTGTGTCCTTGGCGCCCCGACTAGGAACCGCAGGTCATCCACATCGACGACGTCACTTGTCACCAGATAAGTAAGTCGCTCTACCGCGTTGCGCAGTTCGCGGACATTACCCGGCCAAGAATAACTGGTGAGAAACTCTTCGGCCGCGGGGGTCAACTGCAGAGTTGGCCGCCGAGCCCGCGTGCAAAACTTGTGCAGGAAGTGCCGTGCCAGGGGAATGATGTCCTCCCTGCGAGCGCGCAGCGGCGGAACCTCAATGACCACTCCGTTGAGCCGATAATACAAATCCTCGCGAAACCGCTTGCTGCGAACCAGCTCGCTAAGGTCTTGGTTGGTAGCAGCGATGACTCGGGCCTCCGCGGGGAGAGGTGTACTTCCGCCCACCCGCACGAACATTCGCTCCTCGAGGACGCGGAGTAATTTCGCTTGACAGGCAAGGCTTAACTCCCCGACTTCATCCAAGAAGAGGGTGCCTTTGCCCGCCAGCTCAAACTTGCCCGGTCGGGTCTGAACAGCATCGGTAAAAGCTCCGCGCTCATGCCCGAAGAGCTCACTTTCAGCCAAGGCCTCGGGGATCGCCGCGCAGTTGACCGCCAAGAAAGGAAATCGCCGTCGCTGACTGTTAAAGTGGATAAGGCGTGCCACCACCTCCTTGCCCGTGCCGTTTTCCCCAAGAATCAACACTGTGAGGTCGGTATCCGCAACCCGGCGAATGAGTCGGCGGATGTTTTCAATCGCTGCGCTTTCGCCGACCATCTCTACCTCGGCGGCTGCTTCGGAAATAAATTGGTTGGTGGTGGCCAGTAAAGCTTGGTGCTCCTGCGCGTTTTCCAAGGCCGCTGCGGCAAAGCCGGCAATCTCTACCAAAGTGCGTTCGTCGTCCTCGTCAAAAGTTCCCTGTTGTTTATTCAAGACTTCAAAAGCCCCTTGGAGACCCTGCTTCCCGCAAAGAGGAACGCATAAGACATTGCGCGTGCGGAACCCCAGCCGCCGGTCCACCGAACGGTCAATAGCTGTCGGCTCCACTTCCGAATCTGCCCGAGCCGGTTGACCGCTTCGGATCACCCGGCCAACGATGCCACGGTCATCCGGTAGGACCAACTGGCCACCAGGAACGCCGAGGGCCGGCCGACCAATCAGCAATTTGGCCCGACGGTCCCACAAGAAGATGGTGGCCCGCTCGCAGCCGAGGATTCGTGTAGCCGAAGTGGCGATATCTTCAAAAAGTTGGGACCAATCCCGGAGAGTGATCCACCGCTGCGCCGCCTCGACGATCCGTTGCTGCCGGGAGACTCGCTTATTCAGCCCCACGTACTCCCAAATAGCCTGCAAAATGCCGCGGAGGATAGCCCCAAGCCTCTGTCCTTCTTTCCCGGCCCATTCGTCACTAACTTGGAAAACCAGTACCCCGGCCGGAACCCCCCTTTGTCCTACCGGAATTCCCACATAGTTTCCCCGGGAAATCACCTCCCCTTTTTCGGCCACGTCATCCACCAAGATTTGTGGCAACCGCCCCCCACCAATGATCGGGCGTACTTCCCGGCGAGCTGGTTCGTGACTCACAAACCACACAGCTTCCAAGGGCGCGATTTTGGCCACGCGATGCATTACCGGCACCAGGTTTTCCGCGAATGAGCGGGTCGATTCTGAGCGAATTTCCTCAAGCCACTCCGAAAAGAGCGAGATAAGTTCGGGGAAAAGTACTTCGACATTACCCATCTTGAGTAAGCTTTCCCTGTAACATTTTGGTTCCTTATCCAGACGGAATCCCCCTCAGCTGTGAACCAACAGCTTTGCCCGAGTTGGGCATTAACTCACAAAGCTTGCGACAAAGGCCCGGTTCCGGATGCTGTAACTACAGACGCGATATTAGGATTATAAAATCAGTGATGTTTTGTTGATGTTTTCTTGGATTAGCGGGTAGGGCAAAGCACCGTTGTCGGATCGGCAGATTAATTCCACGGGATTGTTGCGCTCGCCGGGGGGCTAGCGAACCGTTGCTTCCTGACTTGACGCTGACGCGACCATCTACCAAATTTATCCTCAGTTATCCTCGGGGGGGAACACTGGGCCACCCGAACTCGGTTATCTTCTATCCTCTAATATTCAATTCACCCTAAACTTCCCGGGTAGCCGAAATTTCCGGAAAAGTTCAAATGTCATTCCCGAGGAAGATATTCTCCCGCAAGTTTCCGCATTTTCCCTCAAATTTCCGCATTTTTCCTCAAATCCCATCAAATTTCTGCAAATTTCCGCTTTGTACATGTGTCCGTTGCTGCAGCTGAGCAGAGGCCGACCAACCTTGACCTTCGCTGCTTTTCGCGGATAATAACCGCTTCTCGCAGCTTGGGTCCTTAAGCAGTGAGCGGAGGCCAGGAGACGTGCCTTACGACTGTATAGTCTGCGTCAAACAAGTGCCGGACACGGCAAACATTACGGCGGAAGCCATGAACCCGGATGGAACGGTCAACCGGGCGGCCTTACCGGCCATTTTTAATCCGGAAGATCTGAACGCCTTGGAGGCCGCTTTGGACGTTCGCGACCGTTTCGGGGGGACTGTAACCGCCATTTCTATGGGGCCGCCGAAAGCGGCCGACGTGCTCCGCGAGTGCCTTTACCGCGGCGCTGATCGGGTCATCCTGATCACTGATTGTCGTGCTGCTGCAAGCGACACCTTGGCAACAAGTTACATCCTCTCGCAGGCGATCAAAACGATTGGCCGCTACGACATTGTCTTTTGCGGCCGCCAGGCTATCGATGGGGATACGGCTCAGGTGGGGCCCCAACTGGCAGAGAAGCTTGGCCTTCCCCAAATTACTTACATGGAGGAACTTGTGGCCATCGAAGATGGCCGAATTCGTGTACGACGAAGTAACGGTCGCGGCTGGCAATTGGTGGAGTGTTCCTTGCCGCTTTTGATAACGGTGGCAGGAAACGCCAACGTTCCGCGGCCGCCTTCGGCCCGAAGGATCATGCGCTTTAAGCGAGCCCGAGCCGAAGCGGAAATCGTTGCGGAGGTGCGTCGCCTAATGCCTGAGGCCCCTGAGGAACAGTGTCACCAAGAGGTGCAATGTCGGCTTCAAGCTCTGGCGGCTCAACAACTGCGTATCGAACAGTGGGATTTGGAGCGTATTGGGGCCGATCTGAGTCGCTGCGGCCTTGCCGGATCGCCCACCAAGGTTCATCGCATTCAGTCGATTGTATTTAGCAAGAAGGGCTATCGCGACATTCCCCCTACGGAGGAGGGTATTCGTCAACTGATCCGCGAGCTTGTTGTGGATCGCATCCTCGGGTAAAGAACTATCGTGGCCAGGAAAACACTGGCTGATCACGACATGGCGAAGCTCCCTGGCCAGGTAGCCATCGTCATTAGCTCCGCGGGCCTGCAAGTGCCTCGGATGGCCGAGGTAAATGGCTTTGTACGCAATGAGGGATAGACTTCCTTGCCGCGGCCAGTGGTACTGGAACCTGCCGACCTTTAGACCTGAATTTATTGCCACAGAAAAGTTGCCACAGCGATGTGGCATTTCCTTTGGGCAAGAGTTTATCAGAAACACCAGTCATGATCGAAGTTAACCGTCAAGGGGAAGTTTGGGTTTTTGCGGAGCAGGAGGACGGCGTCCTCCACGATGTGGCTTTAGAATTGTGCGGCAAAGCACGGCAGCTTGCCGACCGCCTTGAAGTGCCGATGGCCGCCGTTTTGCCGGGCTGGGAGGTGGAGCACCTGTGCGAAAAGTTATTCGCCCATGGTGCCGATAAGGTGTACCTGGTGGAAGACAGCCGACTTCGCCAGTATTTGACCCTACCCTATGCCACGGTAGTGGCACAACTAATCGAAAAATACCGGCCCCAAATTGTCTTGTATGGTGCCACCTATTTGGGCCGAGACCTCGCGCCGCGCGTAGCCTCGGCAGTGCGTGCGGGCCTTACGGCCGATTGTACCGATCTGGCCATTGGCGACGTGATCGAGCCGCGAACCAAAAAGTTACACTCCAATTTGTTGTTACAAGTTCGGCCGGCCTTTGGTGGAAATATTATCGCCACAATTGTCAACTACGATTGGTGGCCGCAGATGGCTACGGTGCGGGAGGGGGTGATGCCGCTTCTACCCCCCGATCCGACACGTACAGGGCAGATTATCCGCGAAAAAGTACCCCTTAACGGTTTGGATCAGATTGTACGCATCCTCGCGGAACATCGTGAAGAACGAAAGGTCAATTTGAAGGGAGCCCGCGTGGTGGTGGCCGGCGGAGCGGGTGTGGGCAGTAAGGAGAACTTCCGACTAATTTATGAGTTGGCCGGGGTGCTGGGAGGAGCCGTCGGTGCCAGCCGCGCAGCCGTGGACAGCGGCTTCATCGGGAAAGAGCATCAGATCGGTCAAACAGGAACAACGGTCCGCCCAGCACTTTACATTGCAGCGGGAATTAGTGGGGCTGTTCAGCACCGGGCAGGAATGGAAGAATCGGCCAAAATCATCGCTATCAACATCGATCCCGCGGCGCCCATTTTTTCCGTCGCCGATTATCGCATAGTGGGGGACCTGAGGAAAGTAATTCCCATCATGATTCGCGTCCTTCGCCAGCGCCAAGAAGTATTAGTGGAAAATACCGGATAGCCTCCCCACTGCGTGCCGAGCTCCGTTGTCCCTCTGCGTGGCATACAAGGCTGTGGAATGCGCCCTGCTCAACCTGCCCCCAAAATGGGTGATTTGTAATTTGTCGGCGGACACTCAAGGGGCGGGGGACACTCAAGGGGGAGGCATGCTGGGATGAGGTCGTGGATAGGTCCGGGGCAGCCGGTAAGTGACTCATGCGGGATAAGTCGCCGCCGGGGGATTACTCATTCTTGGAAAAGTGGCAGTTCCCAAGCGGCTATTTGTACACGAGTTTTGGCGAGAAAATTTTTAGCAAAGGATTGCCGTCGGCAACTCTCAGCGGCCAATCGCTGTAGATGAAAATCAAAGGCCAATGGCTGTAAATAAAAAAAACGACTCACTTAGGCGAGAAACTTTTTGGACTTTGGCGGTTTTCCTAAGGGTACAATGCATCTTGCAGCCACGTTTGTACGCTTGCCTTTTGCGAAATGGTTTCGATTTCCCAGCGGGAACGGTAAATTTTCAGTGTCTGTGTGAGCGTATGACTCTCAGTATCTGCGTAAGCTAATGACTGCCGTTTGCCGGGAGTAAGATAGTGGGTAACTATTTTCTCGATAATGAAGACATCCAGTTCCTGTTTAAGTTTCTGAATTTGCGGGAGATCGCTGCGCTGCAGGAGACCGATTCCCCAAACGGGGATGCAGACTATGCGCCCGTTGACATCGACGATGCCGTAGACAACTATTGGCGGGTGTTAGAACTTGTGGGGGAAATTGCCGCCGATTACTTGGCACCTCATGCCGAGCCAATCGACCGGGAAGGAAATCGCCTGCGAGAGGACGGAACGGTAGAACTTCATCCGCTTGTTCGGGAGAACCTCAAGCGGATGAAACAGGCCGATCTCATGGGATTTACCCTTCCGCGAAAATACGGGGGGCTAAATTGCCCGAATATTGTTTACACCATGGCGACAGAAATTGTGTCCCGCGCTGATGCTTCGTTTATGAATTTTTTCGGTCTGCAAGGGATCGCGGAAACAATTTACGCCTTTGCCGACGAACCGCTAAAGGAGGCCGTTTTGCCGCGATTTGCCCGAGGCGAGGTAACCGGGGCCATGGTGTTAACAGAACCGGATGCAGGCAGCGACCTTCAAGCCGTACGACTGCGCGCCTGGCAGGATTCCGATGGTCGTTGGTACCTCAGTGGTGTAAAAAGGTTTATTACCAACGGTTGTGGCGATATCCTGCTGGTGCTTGCCCGAAGTGAGCCTGACATCATCGACGGCCGAGGGCTTAGCCTTTTTTTCACCGAGCGTAACGAACGAATTCGGGTACGACATCTTGAAGAAAAGTTGGGAATCCACGGCTCACCCACGTGCGAGCTGGTGTTCGACGATGCCCCGGCTCAGCTGATTGGCGAGCGACAACGGGGATTGATCACCTATGTGATGGCGCTCATGAATGGAGCCCGGGTAAGCGTGGCAGCTCAGTCCCTGGGTATTGCCGAGGCTGCATATCGGCTGGCACGCAACTATGCCCATACTCGTCAACAGTTTGGCGGACCTATCGAAAAACTTCCGCCGGTGGCCCAAATGGTGGTGGACATGCGGGTGGGTATTGAAGCAGCTCGTGCGCTTGTCTATCACACCAGTTGCGTGTGCGACATGGAGAATAACAATCAGCGACTTCTGGAATGGAAAACGGATTTGTCGCCTGAAGAAAAGCAGCACCGCCGACAACTGGCGCGGACACTCCGCCGCATAAACGCCATGTTGACCCCAATGAGTAAATACTACGCCTCAGAAATGGCATGTTGGGTGGCCAACACTGCCATCCAGGTGCTTGGAGGCTCCGGCTATATGCGCGATTACGCAGCCGAGCGCTACTTTCGCGACGCCCGTATTACCACCATCTACGAGGGAACAAGTCAGCTGCAGATCGTGGCCGCAGTGCGGGCCGTCGTCGCCGGCACGTTAGAATCAGCCCTCACGGAGTTCGAATCCCACACTTATGCCGACGAGACACTCCACCGCCTGCAGCGGGCCTTGATCGATGCCAAACCCCATCTTTTGGAAGCGATCGCTTTTGTGAAGCGCCAATCGCCAGGTTATCTCGATCTTGTCGGGCGACACTTGGTGGATGCAGCCATCGTCCTCATCTGCGGACATTTGCTTCTGCGGCAAGCTGAAGCCTGGGACCGCAAGCGATTTGTCGCTGAGCGATACATTCGTAGCCAATTGCCGGCCTTTAAAATGTGTTGCGAGCAGGCACTCGCCGGGGATGTGTTGCCTCTTGAAGCTTACGAGGTCATCGCCGGCCCGCCACTGCCATCGGGCTGAACGCAGCCGGCTGTCCTGCACGCTGCGGCGTTTTCCCCACCCCGTTGTCATTTCGGGTGTGACTAACCCCCCGACAACCGCGATTCCCTAATAGCCGGTCTCCGCAAAGCAAACATCACAAAGTTGACTTGGCAGCCAAAAAGCTCGTGCGAAAGGTGCTGCCCCACACTCTCCGCATTTCCGTCGGCTGAGGTGGATCAAAGGCAAACGAAACTTCGAAACCGCTCCGCGAGCTCTTTGCGCACCATGGACTTCGCCAAAGGTGAGCCAAAACCGCACTAGTGTCTCCGCAGATTCTTCTGGATTACCCTTTTTATTTGCCGAAGTTATTCCTCTGCTTCTTCTTCTGCCCGCAAGGCAAGAAGGGCATCATAGGCTTCCTCGTAACTGGGGTAAGGCCCGGGATCGACGACCACCCCGCCCAGTTGGACGGCCATTTGCTCAGCAGTTTTGCCGGGCAGTATCGGCACAACAGTTAGGCCGGTATCCACCTCGATAATTGCATACTTGGGCATGGGCTACTCCCCACCGCAGTGTCATGACTACCAGGGTGTTTGATGGTTCTTCGGGCAATTTCGGGCAATTTCTTCCGCACCTAGCATTTACCTTCTGCGATCGACAGAGCACAGCGGCATAACATTTTACCGTCATGTTGTGCTTAGTTGCTCGAACATTGCTCGGTAGAGGAAGCCTCAGGCCACCACCCATCCCTCTTAGCCAATCGAATGCCACTACTCCGCGGTAATTGACCATGGGCTGGACCACTGCAAGAACCTTTAGCGCCGGGAAGAGTCACCTCTCACGCGCGATCAGAGAATCACTGCCCGCTAGACGGAGGTACCGGCCTGGGTCCCGGCCGTTTACTGGACCGCTACATCATTTATATCACCGCTACGGATCATGATCCCTAAGCGACAGTTGCGCTGTGCGTTAGCCCCAAAAAAGAGGATAGGTGAGAGCCCTAGGCTTATCCCTCACAAAGTTATTCCCCAACCAATTCATCGCCGATTTATCCCCTCAGAAAAGAAATAGCGCCTGCTTCGGGATATTTTTCTGGATGCGCAGCATGGCGCACCCTGTTGGGGGCGGCGACGGGACAACTTAACACCGCGTAAGTCAAAACCCGCTGAGAAGCTTCCCGGCCTTGCTTTCCTGCGTGAGCCATTTATCCTTGAGAACCAAGTTTTGGTCCAGGGGAGTCCACAGGGGCTTCGTCAGGCTTTGCGGGCGGGCACTTGGGCTTTCCACTGCAAGTGGCGTGACTTTCAGCTAGCGCCATGATCGCCAGCACTTTTACTGGCGCTAAGCCCGCCCTCCTTCTCGAACCCCGTGAATGTCTGGAACAAGCGAAACGTGCGCACACGAGAAATTCCCATGAGAAGAAGGACGTTCTGCCGGCTGATGAGGGTTATTGATTGTGCCCACCAGTTTCCTGACTTTTGCTTTAATCGCCTCCGCAGGGGAGACTCAGCCCGGCGCTAGGGCTTTCGGGGTTTCACCGGAGCGATCGGAAATCAGCACAATCGATCTCGTGGTAATTGTTACTTATCTTGTAGCGATTGTTTTTTTGGGCTCCTGGGCGGGCCTAAGGCGGAAGAAAAACACGGTCACGGATTACTTTCTTGCCAATCGCAGCCTAACCTGGCCGGTGATCGGCATGGCTCTTTTCGCAACCAACATCTCCACCATTCATTTGGTGAGCTTCGCCCAGAACGGCTACACCTCGGGATTGACGTACGGCAATTACGAATGGATGGCGGCGTTTACGCTGGTGATCCTTTCCTTATTCTTTGCCCCATTTTATTTTCGCGCCCAAGTGGCAACCTTGCCCGATTTTATCGAGAAACGCTACAGCCGGGCATGCCGCGATTATTTGGCGATACTGTCGATTTTCTCGGCGGTGGTGGTGCATATCGGCTTTTCGCTGTTGACGGGGGCCATTGTGCTGGAGGGCACCCTGCTTCACCTTTTTGTGGACCACCCGGAGAAATACCGCTTCTTCACAGTGCTGGCAATCTGCGGGGCTACGGCGATCTACACAATTATCGGCGGCCTGTTGGCCGTGGTCGTGACCGAGGCAATTCAGACGGTAGTACTGCTCCTTGGGTCGGTGCTCATCACGGGGATCGGCTTCCACATGATCGGGGGCTGGGAAGGGCTACGCGAGGTCGTTCATCCCATCAATCTTACGATCGTCCGGCCAGCAAGCGATCCCACGGGGGTGACATGGTACGCGGTTTTTCTGGGATATCCGGTGCTGGGTATTTGGTATTGGTGTACAGACCAGACCATTGTGCAAAGGGTGCTTGGCGCCAAGGATGAGTACCACGCCCGCTTAGGGCCACTTTTTGCCGGATTTATCAAAATCCTGCCCGTTTATCTTTTTGTGCTGCCGGGGATTATCTGCTTGGGTCTTGTTCAATTAGGGAAGATCCCTCCCTTGCCCCTTACTGCCGAAGGTGTTCCCAACACCGAGCACACTTACACGCATCTGATCAAGACCATCCTTTGGCCGGGAATGCGGGGCATTGTGTTGGCGGCGATGCTTGCGGCACTTATGAGCACGGTGTCGGGGTCACTAAATTCCATCGCCACTTTGTTCAGCTACGACATTTATCGGCGTTTTCGGCCACAAGCAGATGACATGCACTTGGTTCGAGTGGGCCGGTTTGCAACATTTGTGGCCATGTGCGTAGCGGTCGTGTGGACGCTTGGCATTCATCCGGAAAGCACGGTGATTTTCCAAGCAATGGTGGACGTCTTTCCGGTGGTAGCCCCTCCCACCGCCACGGTATTTATCTGGGGCGTGTTTTGGCAGCGAACTTCCGCACGGGCTGCCTTGGCCATTCTTCTTGGTGGTTCGCTGGTGGGGCTTGTGATTTTTGTTTTCACCCGTCTGGAGTTGATCCCCATTAATAGTTTGCTCATGGCTTTCTTGCTCTTTGTGGCGGAGTCCGTAGTGATTGTCCTTCTGTCACTCATCTGGCCGCACAAACATACGGAAGAAAGCAGGCAACTTGTATGGAAAAACCCTCTCGCGGCCCTTTCGTACCCCGGCAACCCCAAGGGGTGGATGGACTACCGGTGGTTGGCCTGCGCGTTGGTGCTGACCATGGTCGGCCTGTATTGGTGGTTTAGTAGTGCCGAGCCGTTCCATCCACTTGTGGGTCAGATCGTTGTGGAAGGAAGACCTGCGGCACATATGCTGGTCCTCCTCGATGCCGATGATGATCGCTTCGACGCCCTGTTGGTCGCCGACGAACAAGGCCGGTTTGTCTACGGTTCGAAGTTTCGGGCAGGAGGTGTACCGCCTGCGATGAAGCTCCGTGTTGCCATCCTTCCACCACACCTAGTGCAAAGTGAAGAGTTTGCGCCGGGAACCCAGGTGCAGGATGCCACGCAAACACCCGACCGGGAGCGCTTGCCCCAAGCAGGGACAGCCTTGGCCGGCCACACGCAGCTGGGCCAAAATTCGAGCGAACAACTATCCGCCAATACCCTGGCCGCCGACCTTGCCCCCAAAGAGGCTACGGGGGCGTCGTCAACGTCGCGGATCCGGGCATTTTTGGCTCATCCTCAGGTGCGAAAGGGGCTTCGGCTTTTGGGAAAAATTCCGTACCAAGAGAGCCTTGTGAAACTTCCACCAGAAATTTACGAACCCTCCTCGAGCCCGATCATCGTGCAAGGCGATCACAAACCAACCCACTACCGCATCGTGGTGGCGGACGGTCGGGTCGAGGTGGAACGCGTGCGATAATGACCCTCTCAAACAAGGAGTAGCACGCGGATTGTAAGTGCTAACTCCTCCCGCATCTGAAATTAGCTTAGTTCGGTGGATAGGGAATCACTCGGTGAACAAGTCCTACTTGCTCTGGGAATGCCGCGCAGAACCTTAACCTTTTGCCCCTTAGCCGGGAAAGTCCCTCCTTCTGGGCCGCAGTCCCCAAGTTGAGGCTTTTTAGTTGCGAGGCAACTCCACTTAGGCCAAAATGTTGCTAGTATCGACGGTGTGATCCCAAGCGGTTTCCACCAAGAGCAAACCGGGTCGCTTGCGGAAGAGTTCGACTCTTCCGGGGATGAAGGCTTCCTTGCTGCGCACCCGGATTTCGCGGAAGCGAACGTTCGGCGCTTCTGAGGGTGGAGGTTTCAAAGATTCCTAGCCAGGCGCAATTCCTTCTGGGTTTCGAAAAAATCTTTCCGGAGTTTATAGAAATGCGTTCGGGATTCAAAGAAAGGATGAGGTCTATGGGACGGCAAACGCGGCCAAGAGATTATGGCGTAAATCAGGCGGTAAGACGGGGGATTTTCTCCTCGATTCCTGTTAGGACGTTGTTAGTGGCGGCAGTGGCTTACGCAGGGTTTACTGGGCCGAGTATGGCGGCGGACTATCTCGGCCCGTGGGATGTTCTTGTAAGCCGAGACGGCGCCACCGTGTACGTACTTTGTCGGGACGCCCAAGCGGTGTTGGCGGTGGAAAGTAACTCAAACAGTGTCCGCGCCCGTGTGAACCTGCCTACCGTACCTGGTGGTTTCGCTTTCGATCCTCAAGGGCAAACGCTCTTTGTCGCGTGTGGGGAAGGACAGGGAAGTATCCAAGTCGTTGACTTGGGCAGCATGCGTGTGGTTCGTCAGTTTCCCTGCGGTCACAGCCCGACAGCCATTGCAGTGACCCCCGACGGAAAAAGATTATTCGTGGCCAACCGATTTCAGAACAACATTCTGGTTGTGAACGCGGAAAGCGGTGAGATCCTTAAAGCCATCGGCGTTATTCGCGAACCTGTGGGGATCGCCATTACGCCGGATGGGTCGCAGGTGGTGGTATCCAACCATTTGCCGGTGGCTCCAGCCGATAGCTACGATGTGGCCGGCTGCGTGAGCTTGATCGATACCACTTCGCTTGAAGTGCAGCATGTGCGTTTACCCAACGGTAGCACAAGCATCCGCGGCATCTGTGTAGCTCCCGACGGAAAGCACGCCTATGTCGTCCATCTTCTCTCGCGTTACCAAATGCCCACGACGCAGCTTGAGCGCGGCTGGATGAACACCAATGCATTAAGTATCATCGATTTGGAGTCGAAGAAATGGTGGACCACGGTACTTCTCGATGAGGTGGACCTAGGCGCAGCCAACCCGTGGGCAGTCACCTGCACACCCGATGGCAAATTCATTTGTGTCAGTCATGCTGGGACCCATGAGATAAGCGTGATCGACCGGGAGGCCCTGCATCAAAAGATCGCTAGCGTCCCGGTGGACATGGAAGCGGCTCGGGCTGCTGGGCGATTTGAAAACCGCCATTTGTATTCCTCCGTGATCCAGGCGGATATTCCCAACGATTTGGCCTTCTTGGTGGACATTCGAAAGCGTATCCGCCTTCAAGGTCGTGGGCCTTGGGGATGGTTGGGAGCCGATCCCACGGAGGCCAATGGCCCGCGGGGCCTGAGCGTTGCCGGCAATAAAGTTTACGTAGCCGTGTACTTTAGCGATAAACTTGCCGTTGTGGACTTGGACGCGCCGCCTGTGCACCAAGTGAAACTCATCCCGCTGGGGCCTGAGCCGCAAATGTCGATCGTGCGGCGGGGCGAAATGCACTTCCACGATGCCTGGTTGTGTTTCCAACATTGGCAAAGCTGTGCCAGTTGTCATCCGGATGCTCGGACAGACGCCCTGAATTGGGATCTGTTGAACGATGGTCTGGGGAATCCGAAAAACACCCGGTCGATGCTTTTTGCCCATCTCACTCAGCCACTCATGGCTGCCGGGGTGCGACCGGATGTGCGGGCAGCAGTGGAGGCGGGATTCGTCCACATTCAGTTTGCTGTTCGGCCTCCGGAAGAGATCGACGCCGTGGTGGCTTACATCCAGTCACTTCAGCCGGTCCCTAGTCCCCATCTTGTAAACGGACAACTGTCCCCGAAAGCCGTCCGCGGCCGGGAGCTTTTCTTCAGCGAGCGGGTGGGTTGCTTTAAGTGCCATCCCGAGCCCCTGTATACCGACAGCCGGCTGCATAATGTCGGCTCCCGCGGTCAGTACGACGACCGGGATGAATTCACTTCGCCCACCCTGGTGGAATGTTGGCGAACAGCCCCCTATATGCACGATGGCCATTACACAGACCTGGAAAGCCTCTTCCGTCAGGGCAAGCACGGCGCTACCCACGGTGCTGTGGAAAGCCTGTCTCATGAGGAAATCGAGGCTTTGGTTGCTTTCCTGCTCTCGCTATAAACATGGGCACACGTCGTGCCACGGGATGTAACACTGGCCTCGCAATTTGAGCTTAAGCTCTGCCGCGGGGAGGCGTCACGGCCCCATTCCGTGTGGCGAATGACGAAAAAGTTTAACTCTTCAACCCCAGTGACGTTGGCAGCGACCACAGGCCGAACGAAGACCCTGGGGTTTTATCTTTGGAGGGCCACCACAAGCAATGACCACCACCACGTATTACGACAATCCGTTAATCGAGCGGTATGCATCTCGCGAAATGGCAGCACTTTGGGGACCACAACGGAAGTTCTCCACCTGGCGGAAATTGTGGCTGCTGTTAGCAGAAACGCAAGCCGAACTGGGGCTTCCCATCACCCCAGAGCAACTGGAGGAACTGCGTCAACACGTGGAGGATATTAACTACGAAGCGGCAGCCCGCTACGAGCGAGAGCTCCGGCACGATGTGATGGCTCACATCCGCGCGTATGGTGACCTCTGCGCGAAGGCCCGGGGCATTATTCATCTTGGGGCAACCAGTTGTTATGTTACGGACAACACCGACCTCATACTTATTCGCGACTCACTTCTTCTTCTGCGCCGCCGACTGGTGAATGTGATTGATGCGCTAGCACGTTTTGCCGAAAAATGGCGCGATCAGCCATGCCTAAGTTTTACGCATTTTCAGCCGGCTCAACCCACTACCGTAGGCAAACGTGCCTGTCTTTGGGCTTACGACTTCGTCATGGACTTGGAGGATCTGGAGTATCGCCTCCAGAAGCTTAAGGCCCGGGGTGTCAAGGGAACAACCGGCACGCAAGCAAGCTTTCTTGCCCTATTCCAGGGTGATCACACAAAGGTGGAAGAACTGGACCGGCGGGTCACAGAAAAGATGGGCTTTGCCCATAGTTACCCTGTCACCGGTCAGACTTACCCCCGCAAGGTGGATGGCCACATCTTGGATCTTCTTTCTGGGATTGCTCAAAGTGCACACAAAATGGCCACGGATCTCCGGCTTCTTGCCCACCGCAAAGAAGTGGAAGAGCCGTTTGAAACCACTCAGGTGGGAAGCTCGGCGATGCCCTATAAGCGCAACCCCATGCGGTGCGAGCGAATCTGTGGTCTGGCCCGATTTGTAATGAGCTTGCAAACAAGCGCCGCCATGACCGCGGCCACACAATGGCTGGAGCGCACGCTGGACGATAGTGCCAACCGGCGTTTGGTACTTCCTCAGGCTTTTCTGGCTGTAGACGCTATCCTCATCCTCTGCCAAAATGTGGCGCAAGGGCTGGTCGTGTATCCACGAGTGATCGAACGGAATCTCCGCCTGGAACTTCCTTTCATGGCTACCGAAGAAATCCTTGTGGCCGCGGTGGCCCGCGGCGGGGACCGACAAGAGCTGCACGAGCGACTTCGTCAACATTCTCAGATGGCCGCCTACCGAATTAAAGCCGAAGGGGCAGAAAATGACCTCCTGGACCGACTTGCGGCGGATCCGGCCTTTGCCGGGCTTGATTTGGAACGCCTCCTGGACCCCCAACGGTTTATCGGGCGGGCTCCCCAGCAGGTCGATCAATTCATCCTCCAGATTGTCGAGCCAATACGGAAGAAGTTCGCTCATGACCTGGGGACATCCGCCGAGGTTAAGGTTTAAATCAACGCCTCTTTGACGCTGTGGGGAGTTTCGGTCTCATTTTCCTGCCAGTTTCGATTTGCGGTGGTCCCCAGATGCAAGGACCATTCTCCGTGTGGACAAACTACGCACCATCCCGGCAACAATTCTTGTGTTAAGTGATGATAAGAGGTCAACCCCCACCGCCGACGGACGTAGCCAGGAAAGGTCCCTCCCGTACTGGCCGTAAAAACGCTCGGGATCGGGCGGAGCCCTCAGTTCTCCCCTAAGAAAGAGTTTCGGCATTGTAAAGCCGCCTATCTAGGACTTTGCACGAAAGGATGTTTCGTACTTGTAAGGGCCCGTATCAGTGGGTTAAAGCGGTGCCAGGAGGACCGCGGGCTGGTTCTTCGCTTTTTGGGGAAGGTGGAAAGCGGCGCGAGGACCTGCGGGGATTCTAAGCTGCTTCTGTTTGGACGGTTGGCTCGGAAACTAACATCCCAGGCTGAGCCGAGGCATGCTCTAAGGTCCAGTCCTCTTTCGTCACGTCCTCAAAGCGGACGGACACTTGACGAGACACACCCGCCTCCTGCATTGTCACCCCGTAGATGGTTTGGGCACAGGTCATGGTCTTTTTGGAGTGAGTCACCAAAATAAACTGAGAGCAACCGGGAAAATCCTGCAGCAATTTGATAAACCTGTCGATATTAGCCTCGTCCAGGGCTGCATCCACTTCATCAAGCACGCAGAAGGGGCTTGGCCGGCTGCGAAAGATGGCCAACAGAAGCGCCACAGAAGCAAGAGTCTTCTCCCCGCCACTAAGCAGGGAAATGCTTCGCGGCTCCTTTCCGGGCGGTCGCGCTACAATCTCCACCCCGGCTTCTAACGGGTCTACTCCCTCTTCGAGAAGTATATCCGCGTGTCCACCACCAAATAGCGTGCGGAAAAGATCAGCAAAGTGCACGCGGACCTCTTCGATCGTTCTTAAGAAGACCTCGCGGCTGGCCGCATTGATCTTTTCCAGGATCCGATAAAACGTCTCTTTTGCACGCACTAAGTCATGATACTGAACCAACAATTCCTGATGCCGCGCCTCGATTTGCTCAAGCTCGGTGAGGGCTTCCAAGTTCACATTTCCCAGATTTTTTAACTTTCTTCGCGTCTCCTCGATCTGCGTCTGAATTGCCTGGCGATCAATGGCAACCTCCCCGTCGAAGTTGGCTGCTACTTGCGCAAGGTCCAGCCCGAAGTCGTCGCGGAATCGGCTTGCCAGGGCTCCCAGCTGACTTGTGAGCTGTTGGGCGGTTAAATCCAGCTGGTGGCGCTGTTCCTCAAGCCCCTGGCTGCGCGCGCGAAGCTCCTGAACACTTCGCCGAAGTTCGCGGAGCTTTTCCTCCTGCTCAAGAAGCCCCCGATTCCGCGAGCGTACCTGCTCCTTGAGCACATCCACTCCGTGCGCCGTCTCTCGCAGCTCGGCGCTCAAAGCCAAAAGCTCGACATGTCGCCGGCGCCACAGCTCAAATGCTTCGGCAATTTGCTGGATCAGTCGCCGACGATGTTCTCCCAGCGATACAAGCACCTGCTGAAGCCTTTCGACCTCCGCCGCTTGTTGACTAAAGGCCTCCAGGGCATATTGAGCCTCCTTGCGAAGTGAGGCCACCTGCTGTTCGAGCTCGGTGCGTCGAAGCAAACATCTTTCCTGATCTGCCCGCCGGTCAGTCAACAGCTCACTCAGGCGCTGCGTTTGTTGATGCACCGCATCCATCTCGGCGGCGAGGTCGGCCAGTTGGCAACAAACATTTTGCTCCTGGCGCGACAACTCGGCCATTTCTTCTTGTAATCGCTTTTCCTCCGAGCGAATGGCAGCCTCTCGTTCCGACAGTTCTTCCAGCACTTTTTCTGCGGCAGCAATTTGGCCCACAAGTTCGGTACGTTGACTTCCCAGGTTTTCGATGGCGTCGGCCAAAACCCGGGTTTCCTCCGAAAGACTCCCGAGCTCTTGTTGCAGGAGGGTGATTTGCAGCGTCAATTGGGTGAGGTTTTCTTGAAGAGTCCGCAGCTCAATGCGGCGCGAAAGTACACCCGGGGCCCATCGCGGCGGACCTATCACGAGAGACCCGTCTCCGCCAACCCACTCACCGGCAAGTGTCAAAAAACTCACGCCTGTGCCAAGGCTTTTCCACAAAACCAGGGCCCTCTCCCACCGATCCACCACCCAGATGCCACCTAATAGACGACGAACCAGCGGAGCAATCTCAGGGGCGGCTTCGACCAGCGAATCAGCCCGGCCAATGACCCCCGGATGATCTTCCAACGACAACGGTCGTAGAGGCGGCCAGTCGGGCGAGCTGTCTAACCACAGGATTTCCGCGGGGCCTTCCAACCCCTCGCGACATTCAACAAGGTAGTTCAGGAACTCTTCTGTAGGGCGGGCCACCAAATAATGGCTTTTGCCCCCTAGGGCAATCTCCACCAGTCTCGCGACCTCCGGTGCCGCCGTAATTCCATCGGCAAATAGCCCCCAAACGGCCTGAAGGGGACTGTCCGGCGCAAGCTGTTTTTCGCGGAGCAAGAATTGAACGCCCGGGCTTACCCCCTCGAAACGCGCAAGTAGCTCCTCTAAGATCTTGATCCTTTCGTGCGTGGCAGCAAGTTCACGCTCGGCACGCGCGAGCTGCTCGCGCTTGCGGCTGGCCTCGGCCTCCCGATCACTCAGAGAAGAGCGCTTTTCCCCGAGGATTTGCTCCGTCTCACGCAAACGGTTGCGGAGGATGGCTAAATGCTCTTGGCACTCATGCGCTTCGGACTCCGCTTGACGCCACGCCTCTTGAAGCCGAAGCTCCTGATGCTTGAGGTCTTCCTTCCGGGCCGTGATGGCTTCCAAGCGGGTTCGCAATACCGCCGATTTTCTGTCTAATTCGGCCAGCGTCTCCCCGCACGACCGAGATTGTTCCTGAAGCGATTCGATGTGGTTTTGGTTATTGTCGATTTCCTCCGCAAGCTGGGCAAAGACCGAAAGAGCCTCTTCAAGCTCCCGATCCGCCGTGGCCTTTCTCAGACCGGCAAGCTTCAATCCTTCCTTTGCGGTCGCAAGGTGGGACTCTATTCGGAAGCTTTCGCCCAGACATTGGGCCAAATCCTTTCGGAGGTGGGCACGCTGATTTTCTATCTCTTGCACTTGGCTCCACTGCACCGGCCAACGGTCCCAAAGGGCAGAAAGATGGGCCAGGGCCGCCGCATGGCGAGCTTCTTCTTCCCGAAGCCCACGCTCTGCTTGGCGGAGGAGCTCTTCCTGGTCAGCCAGGGCTCGCTCTACCCCAGTGATTTCCTCCTTTAGCTCCGCGGCAGATTGTTCCAATTCCGCTTGTTTGGCACGAAGCTCGTCTAATTCGGTGGTGATCATCCGCCAGTCGGCCACCGCAAGCTGAGTGCGGCAATCTTGGAGTTGGGCCTCCAGCTCGCGAAAGCGGCGGGCTCGACCGGCTTGGATGCGAAGCGTCTTTAATCGCGATTCCACCTCCTCCACGATGTCGCGGAGGCGAAGCAGGTTTTGCTCCACCCGCTCTAAACGACGCAGCGCCTCCGCCCGTTTAGCCCTAAACCGGCTGATGCCAGCCGCCTCCTCGAAAATAGTCCGCCTGTCACGCAGAGAAGCTTGCAGTAGGCTGTCAACCTTCCCTTGCTCGATGACACAGTAGGCACTTGTGCCCAAACCGGTCCCACCCAAAAGGTCCCGAATGTCTCGCAGCCGGCACGGTTGGTGATTGAGCAGATACTCCCCCTCCCCATCTCGATAAAAACGCCGAGTGATGGAGACCTCCGTGGCTTCAATCGGCAGAACTCCAAAGGAGTTGTCCAACACGAGAGTGATCTCGGCCGCATTCATGGGTCGACGGGTACTGGAACCATTGAAAATGACATCGGCCATCTCCTGCCCGCGGAGACTCTTCACACTTTGTTCGCCCAGCACCCATTTGATGGCATCCACCACATTAGATTTGCCAGCGCCATTCGGCCCGACAATGGCCGTGATCCCCTTCGGGAATTCAAACCGGGTACGGTCCGCAAAACTTTTGAACCCGAAAAGTTCAAGGGCTTTCAACATCGCTGGAGGTAGGATTCCTTGAACGAAATATTACTGAGTTTACCACCACACTAATTTTCCGGTTCGGACACTCCACTTATGGTTCAAATTGTAACGGATCGGATATATCTTCGACCCAGACTTTTTCTGCGGGTTCCTGTTTGAGCTCCCAAAGGCTGGGAAGGTTACTACTTCGGTTAGTGCAGAAGTATCCGACACCAAGCCCCCCAATAGGGTTGTAATTCAGCAATCCTCTGGTTAAGCACCAAAATGCTCCCTCCACGGGGGAATAAGGGGCTTAGTGGCCCGAGTCTCCACGATGATGACTTGGATGCCCTTCGATGCGGGAGCAAGGCCTTAAACCCCCAAGACTTGTCGGCGTCAGACCGAGGAAAGGGCAAAAGGGTGGGAAAAGGCCCTACGGAAATCCAATTAGCCAGGAAAGCTTTGAGATGTGCCTTGGGGGCATTTAATATACCACCATGACCATTGCCCAACCAGAACGGGGATCGATCCCAGCCAGAATTGGGAGTTGTCCTCCGTTAGATGCAGCTCCTGGCGAATGGATTTCGAACCGACTTTTGTTTGGGCAAAGTCGACAACAATATCCGAAGCCAGTGACCCTTTGGCTTCAGTCCTGCTGATAGCATCAGAACGATTAATTTCATAACGATCGACTAAGAAAGCTTTCGAAAAGCATCAATCTTGCGAACAAAGCACAAATTTTTCCGCGATCGGTTTTCCGGGTCGGTTAACTCAGAAAAGAGTCAGCAGGGATGTGCTACTGCCGTATCCCGATAGTTCACGCTGATCCGCCTGCCGGCCTGCCGATAAAGAGGGTTAGGAAGCTATAAGCAAAGGTGGGGCTTGATTCCACTCGGCCCATAAGTCGTCACCGAAGACCAAAACTTCCTCGATTCTCGCGAAGAAATTTACGTTCCTAGCTTGGCACGATTTGCCTCACTTATTTTGCCCCTCACATATTAACCCTGTTTATTACCCTGTTTATTAGCCCTGTTTCCCTGATAGTTAGCCCTTTTTTCCTGAACCCTTTTTCCGAGGTAGAGAGTTAGCTCTTTTTCCTTCAGCTCCTTTTGTCTGACCTTAGCCTTTTTTTCCTAATAGTTATGCCCCGGCAAATGCCGAGCACCCTAATGTTTCGGCTACTCGCGTCGGAACCACCGCCGGAACCACGGTTTCTCCTCTCCCGACTGACCGGCGCCTTGTTCCTCAAGACTGCCTGCCGCTGTCTCAACAGTTGAGCGCACGGAAGACGCGGAATCGTCGGTGTCGGGTACGGCAGTGAACAAGGGCACATGTTCCCACAGTCCCGGATCCATGTCGCTTGCCTGTTCCGAAATTTCATTAGCTGGACTGGCCCCTTCGGGGAAAGATGTCGAGTCGGGACCGTCTTGACTGGGAGCGGAACTTCCGGAGGAGCGAAGCCTTCGGCCCACCTGAGGCAACGCGTCGATTTCCAATCTGCCCTCCAAGGCCCCTGCTGCGTGAGCTTCCTGAAGCGCCTGGACCACGTCCGGGTAAGTACCGCCAAGCTCCGCGATGGCGCGGATGATATCTTCGAGCCGATCCGACACACTCCGCCGCTGATCGGGTTCCCCCACAGCAAAGCGGCTGACCGTTACTTCCCCCGGCTTGCGACATACCACGAGGATGTCTTTGCCGGCTTCAAGGCTGACAGGGCCTCGCAATCGCTGGTTACGCCCAAAGAGCACGATCTCCGCGTGGCGACTCCGGGAAATGTGCACCATAGGCGGCCCTGCGGTGTCCAGCACATGCAGACGGAATTGATCCTGGAGCACCTCTCCTCGCGTCAAAGGATGGCGCAGGGGCATGCTCGTGAGGGCGCGGAAGGCACCGTAACGCGTCTCGGCACTTGGCGAATTCAAAAGTTCCACCAGCTCCTGCGCAGCCACGGCATCGTCCATGGCGCTGAGGGCAGCAAGGGCTAAAGCGCGAAAAGCCGGCTCGTCGCGGGCAATCTGAGCCAGGGGTTGGGCCGCATCGCTGTCGTCCAGATAGGCGAGGGCCTCGGCTACCCGAAATCGCACGACCACATCGGAATGCTGCAAGTATTTTTTCAGGACCGGAATGGTTTCCCGCCCCATGGCTTCCAACTGCATAGCCGCGTCCGCAGCCCGAGCCGGGTTTTGCAATTGATGCTCCAACTGAGTCAGACGTTCTTGCCGAATTAGCTCCGAGTCGCGAAGAGCCACCGCACACAGAACGTTCGCATATCGGGGAATGTTGTTCCGGTACCGGGGATGGATACGGATTTCCAGGTATTCGTCCGTCTTCGCTTTGGCCACCCCCAACTTGTTTCCCCGGTCGTAGATGTGAAAACGCCGGTTGATTGCCGCCTCAATGCGGGCACTGTTGGCCACCGATTGATGTTGCGGGCGAAGGACTAACAAAAGTGGTCGACTGATTTTGGAAACGCCGCCTCCCAAAATCCATCCGCGCGCCGTAAGGACGGAATCTTTCTTGGCATGGGCAAATGGATCGGTCATGATCGGTCCACTGGCACGACCCATCACATGGCCGGTACGAAGCTGGTTGTGGCCGAAAAGGGCATACTCCCGCAGCTCCGTCTCCAGAAGCCACCCTCCGCGAAGACTACTCACTTCATCCTGGGAGGGAACTCGCACTTCCACATCAAAGCGGTCCCCCGCTTGAATCCCGGGCGGTAACACCCCGCGCACGAGCACAAGCGCGGTATCTCGGGAGGCAAGGATCGACTCGGCATCATTGACGCCTCGAGCACGCATTTCCGATAAAAGGGCCTGCCGATACCCCGATGGCCGGGGATCTCCACCTTGCCCACGCAAACCTGTCACCAGGCCAATACCCTCGATGCTTACCGGATGAAGCCCATAGGGCACAGCAAAGTCGCCCACGAGGGGAATCGCTTTCGGCTCGAAGGTTGCCTGTTTAAGCTTTTCAGCGGACATCTTCCCCAAAGGTAGATAAGCGCATCCGCACACACCAAACAGCAAAGCACCAAGCGCTACCCCCATGACGGGCAGGAAGCCTTTTGCCATCATGAAGCGGCAATCAATCGCCTCGAAGCGGCCAGCCAAAGTAAAGCGGATTTTCCTTCGAACTGTGCCGGCGATAGTCCTACGGTCGCGTTGGACAGGACTCCGCCCTCGTCTGGGAATCGCACCCGGCACTTGTTCTGTGGAAAGCGGTCGTTGGCAGAAATACGCGGTAACCATCGCGAGCTAGCCTGATAAGATGGTTCGTTTGAATCGAACGGGGTGACCTAATGATTGCGTCGCCTTACCTCGCCTCGACATCCTCCTGGACCGCGGGAAATCTGGACACCCGGCCTGATTTTTCGGATGAGACTACACGCAGCGCGTATGAGTCGCCCTCGTAAGCTTAAAAAGCCAAATTGAAAGCATGCCATCCCCGAGAGGCCTCCACTAGCAGCTCCTTTCATGTCGGCCGGCGAAGACCCTCCGTGGCATCTGTCCCCCCAAGCGATGGGTCTGATTCCCTCGGAGCATTTGTAGCGAAAAGCCCCTCGTAAGGGATTTGCCGGTAAGCGGCAGAACACACGACCTGGTCAGGTTAATACCCTCAAAGCCGTTTTTTTCTTTAGAACGAACGGCTTCGAGGATTTGGTGGACAAACGCCCTAGTTTTACGGCTTTCGGAAAGGGAACTACGCGCCCCGGCAGCGGAGATGCTCCGCGGATGTTCCCATTGACGCTTGAACTGGGCCTTAATCGCTCAAACCACCTAAACCTAGAACACCTAAACTCTTAGGATCTTGTATATTTCCTATTTTTCGTGCCTTCCTGAGTCAACCTAAAATCAAGCCACACCTGAGTTTGCCCTCCACGGTCTCCGCGAATACCCTTCTAAATCGGTACGTAGGTCCAAATAGGATCGCAGACAGCTAAATCTTTTGTGTTTGTCCTCTTTTGTGTCTTGCTTTAAGAAGTTTGGATGCCGTGCTTTGCATCAGGAAACCAGAACGCCGCGCCGGTGAAAATATCTCAAAACCGGCCCTAAACTATGCACATAGCCCAAACGGCCTCCGGGGCGAATTTAATGCGCACTGAGGACGACCACATGAATCTTCTTGCCCAAGAGGCTGCGCGGGAACAATAATGGCGGGGAATGACCAGGGTCAAGGTACAAATTCGGTGCGAATGTCGCCCACGCGACAGATATTCGCCCACGCCAAAGACAACAGATTGAGGAAAATTCCGACGTGCAGCTGCCGGACTCGTTCGCCACAGTGGATGCAGCCATCGCTGCCATTCGACGCGGGGAAGTGGTCATCGTGATGGATGACGAGACCCGCGAGAATGAGGGAGATTTTGTTTGCGCTGCCGAAAAGGTTACCCCTGAGATCATCAATTTCATGATTACTTATGGCCGAGGGCTGTTGTGCGCCCCGGTTTTGCCCGATGTTTGTCGGCGGCTCGAATTACATCCCATTGTCGAACACAACTCTGCTCCCCTTGGGACGAATTTCACTGTCCCAGTGGATCATCGTTCGTGCCGGACGGGCATCACAGCCCAGGAGCGAGCTCGAACCATTCGGGCCCTGGTCGATCCCACGAGCAAACCGTCGGATTTTGTCCGCCCCGGTCATGTGCTGCCGCTAGAAGCTAAAGAGGGCGGAGTCCTTCGAAGAGCTGGCCACACGGAAAGTGCTGTAGACTTAGCCCGGCTGGCCGGTCTCATCCCCGCCGGGGTGGTATGCGAAATCCTCAACGATAAGGGGGATCGCGCCTCCCGACCGGAACTCTACGAACTTGCGGCCAAATTCAAGCTGGCCATCATCAGCATCGAGGATCTCATCCGTTACCGGCGCCGGATGGAGAAGCTGGTTTTTCGCGTGGCCGAAGCAAGTTTGCCCACTCACTTTGGCCGGGCAACCATCATCGTCTATCAGGTCAAATACGAAACTCAACAACCGATGGCCCTTGTCTTTGGCGATCCGACGGCCTCGGCAGCACCACTCGTTCGGCTTCACTCTTCCTGTTTCACGGGGGATCTGCTTGGGTCGCTGCGATGCGACTGTGGCGATCAGCTCCACTTGGCACTAGAGATGATTGGCCGCGAGGGCACGGGTGTGCTAGTGTATTTGCCCCAAGAAGGGCGAGGCATTGGGCTCGCGGAGAAAATTAAAGCTTATGCCCTTCAAGACCAGGGCTTGGATACGGTGGAAGCCAATCTCGTGCTCGGCCATCAGGCGGACTGCCGCGATTATGGGATTGGCATCCAGATCCTCAAAGATTTAGGACTTTCGCGGATTCGACTGTTGACAAACAATCCTAAAAAGACCGACGCCTGTATCTACAGCGGCTTCGACCTGGAAGTGGTGGATCAGGTCCCGATTGTTGGGCCCGTTCGTCAAGAGAATGCCCGCTATTTGGCCACAAAGCGGGACAAAATGGGCCATCTCTTGCCGGGCGACTTCTGATCTTTGGGCCAATGCACGGATTGAATCCTGGAACCGCGTGTGGGAATCGAAATAAGAACTCAAGCTTCCGCCACAGTTCCGCCGGACGCCGAAGCCCTTTCCCATCTCGCGCCTCAGATGCCCTAAAAGGCCGTGGAAAATGAGTATTTTTATTTGGGCATTTTTATTGCAGGGAGCTTGTCTTTTTGCTATCCGTTGTGGGCTGCCCCATCAGGTGAGGGCCAAAAGTGGCCCACACGATCGTGTGTCATTTGGAGCTACTTTTCCCCCGAAGAAAGATGGTTAATTGGTTCGGGCCGGGAAGGGCCACCGACTAGTCTGCTCCGCACTTGCGACATGGAGCGCGATTGCGGCTTTCTGCACGAAGGCAGGGTCACCGTCACAAATAGGAAGATCCACCCAAGCACTGAGGGAGCGAAAACTTCGGCCACCGACATAAGCCTGGCCCTGAAAGAGGGCCAGGCTAAAATCGGGATAATCCGTAAAATTTTCCCCATAGTGTAGTTGCCGCTCTTCACCAACGAGATACCAGCCGGGCAAAGATTTGTCAACAAAATCGAGATAAGCAGCCCCTGCCTGAGGCGCAAGCCCACCCAGGAGGACCCCCACCTCAGGGACAAGAGCATGGAATTTATCTGGCTTGGCCCGATGCGATCGCAAGACAAGAAAGAATCCGCCGAGGTCTTCCTCTCGCCAACGGTCGAACCAGGCGATGCCCTGAAACTCCGGAAGTTGCAGGTGGAGCGCTGCCTGGGCAAAACGCTCAAGGAGCCATGAGGCAAGCCTCTCCGCATCGGCTCGGGCCTCGTCCGCCTCCGTACGATGCCCGAGATGGCCAGCTATCCGTATGAAACCAATCAGTCCCCCGAGATAGGCATTGGCCCATAACTGATCCTCTTGGGAGCGAGGTGGCAACTTTTGTTGGCGAAATTCTCTCCACGTCTCCCGCACGAGCTCCCAGGTGTCAGCCCACCGCTCCGTCTCCTCGGCATAGTAACCGTAAGACCATACGGCATAGACATGAGCCATCGCATGGGGCCGACTCCCTGGGTTCATAGCCGAGAACACTACAGGTGGCAATTTGTATAGCTCTCGCCGCTTTCCTTCCTGAGGGTGGTAGATGCGGTTCTGTCCCACCGGCATGTGCTCCCGCCACTGCTCGGCCAAAAATGCTTTGACTTCCGCTCGTGCGGACCAAGACAAGTGGGCCAGCGCGAGGGAAAGCGCCAAAAACACATCGCCACTTTCCACAAAGAATAGCTCTTCTCCTGCTAAACCGATGTCCACCCGCAAAGGAGCAAGCTTGCCGCCCCTGATCCACTGGAGCACGTGAGCTTCCAGCTCCTGGCGAAGAGGTACGGCCTCCGGAGGCAAAAGTTTTTCCGTGTCGCGGAAGGCGAAAATTGGCGAGGCAATTACTTCCGCAAGCTTTGCCCGGACAAGCTCCGCAGCGAACTGAGGTGGGTTATCGGAAAGCTCGCCTGCCAGGCGGTTGACGCCTTTTCCGCCTGCGCCCGAAACCTCCGACGCCGTAAGTGCGCTTCGGCCAGAAGCAAAGAAGTTTTCCGCAGTAAGTTCCCCGGCCAAGATCGCACTTAGCCAAAGGAGACCTTTGAGAAATATCGCGGATATTGCGCCCAACGCGCGGCGGGAATGTCCCAGCATCAGAAATTCTCCGCACCTGTTGACTATCAACGAGTGGCCTCCGCCAGCTAACAAAAAGCGGGGCAAGCCTTGGCGCCATTTTCGTAAGAAGGTCACCTCCGCTGGCCGCGAACCGCAATCAGCCTGCTTCCTGTGATCCACAAAATTAAATCGTCGACCACAACTGCGGAGCCTCGGGCAGGACCATGCCATTCGTTAAGAATTCCTGGCACATTAGTAAATCCTCCCCAACTATCTCGCTTTCCTGCCACAGGCGCCAATCGTCGTGTGGACAGATCCAAAACAGACAGAGTCCCTTGGTGGCAGAAATATATGAGATTCTCTGCAGTGGTTAGACTTTGGGCCTCATCAGCTGTTCCCCAAAAAGTATTCCACGGTGGCTGCTTTCCGTGTTGATGAAAAATCGGCTCGATATTTCCCGTGGAGACATCAAGGAGTCCCACGCTGACAAAGGGAGCCACGCCTAGAGAAAAATTGCCATAAGCAGAGCGGTAGATAACCACCACCCGCCCATCCGGCCCCAAAGCCGGGGGATTTCCTACCCCGGCACAGCCACCTGTGTACAAGACTGGGGCCACGATCTCCTCTCGCCCGCTGTCGGCCTCCAATACATAGAAAGTTTTTAGCCACGGTTCCTTCCGAAGTCGTTGTCGAATAGCCGCCTGTTCGGCCTGGATTTGATCCGGCGTTGCCCAAATCTTTTCGCTCCGTAAAAAGGCGTCGATTGTCTGCCAATGATTGTCGGGTAGGCCGGCCTGTCGTGCAAGGAAGGCCGTGTCGCTTGCCACATGCGTGGCGAAATGAAGTACCGGACTGGAGCGGACAATGACTTTGCCGGAGACCACAAGCGGTGCATAATCGCGAAAGCTTTGGCCCCAAAGTTTCTCGCTTCGCCACCGAATTTTTCCCTCAGTGATGTTTACGGCGTAGACACGCATATCCTCAGCGGCGAAAAAAGCCACGTCGTTCGCCACGGCCGCCGTCAGGCGGATGGGGGCTCCCACAGGAATATTCCAGCGGCGTTGGCCGCTGTGGACATCAAGCGCCACAAAATTGCCGTCGCGAGCACCAGCAAGTACTAAATCGTTGACCACTGCGGGACTTGTGGCAAAGCCCCCCCTTCCGGCGGCAAAACACCACAACCGGCGACCAGAAGAGGCATCCACAGCGCAAATACCAAATGTGCCCGGCACGAAAAGCCGATCCTCCGACCAACTGGGAGCATGGAGAATCGGCCCAGGGAGGCGAAGCATCCACGCTTGCTCACCCGTATGGATGTCCAGGCAATAAAGTCCCCCCTGGTAAGTGCCCACGAAAACTTTCCCGGCTGCCACGATTGGCTCGCTACGCGTGAGGATCATTTCCCCGTTGAAATCCCGCACCCACGCTATCTCATAAGGAGGATATAGTGCGGTTTCAACCCGGCCGGAGCGAGCGAGGTCATGCCTCAGCATTGGCCAATTTTGCTGAGTGTTGTTTTGGTTGCTGTACGCAAGGTCACTTGCTAAAAGTGTAGCGGCCCAGGCCACGAGCCCGAGTGTTAATTTGTGGAGCCAATCGTCCCTGCGAAAAGTGATCATGATTACCATACCCCGGCCCCGTTGAAATTGGTGATCCACGACCAATCGTCGCCTGAAATCATGTTTCCTTTTTCCACGAATCATTACTTTTTTCCCGAAGCCGCTAATTGCCACGTTTCAAAGCGGATCCACGCTAGCCATCGAGGGGGCCCACCGACAGCTTCCGCGTGGATATTATGGCGCAAGCGTAGACGGGTACCCAACCACTTCGGGCGCGCGGAATTATAAGGGCGAAGTACGGCAACCGCAAGAATCATCGGCCGCCAAGTCGACAAAGTGAAGAACTCCAAAAAGGACGCTTATCCATCCGGGCGAGTGAAATGTCCACCAGATTGATAGGTCTATGCCGACGGTTGGCTTGGGTTTGGGGGCTGGGGTGTTGACGGCGCAGTCGCTCCGGCTGCCCCTTGAGACTGGGCAAGGCGTTGTTCTCTGGCCGCTCGTAGCTCTTCCAATCGTTTGCGAATGGCTTTCTTTTCCGCCTTAGTTAATTTTCGCACGGTACCTGTGGGGGATATCTGCGATTGAGACGTGTGGACCCCAGTGGTCAACTGGTTCTCCGCAGGCCGGCCCCCCGGGGAGCCACTTATCTCGGCGGTCGAAATGGTCCGGGGGCCGCGTCCAACATCGGATGCCAGGGGCCCCTGAGAAGCTACGTCGGTTCGACGTCCATACGCGGAGCTTTGCCCTGGCAAATTTCCGTCTTCTGGGGAGGATATACCTCCGGTCGCCGGAGCTGACGTAGAGTTCGTCCACGCATTTGGAGGCCCTACGGGTGGAGGAGAGGAAAGAGGAGGAGAAGAACGAGGCCCACTCGCACCGTCGGAGACCATTCCAGCCCCAGTGAGGGGAAGGCGTGAGGGATCGAAAAACGCCGACGACCGAACAAATGCTTCCGAGTGGGACTCCCCTGGCCGACGATCGCCTCCGCCGAGGTAGCGGTGCTCGAGGTGATGAGCCGCCGGGACGGGGTGAGGGGCATCAACATGAGCCACCGCCGCGGACTGCCATCGAACCCTGCGCCGGGTCACCGCTGGGCCATCAAGCGCTGCCTGCCTTACCTCGAGGAGGACGCGCCGCCCATAAGTAAGGACCGACATAGCTAAAAGCACGTGGGCAAACGCTTTGGCCCCTTCCGCCATAAAGGGTGACGGAAGCGGCCACGATATGTGGTCGCTTGTCCACTTGACGATATAGGCCACTCCGTAAAGGATGACCGCCAAAACCAGCAGGCCCTTGGCCGCCCAGCACTCCTCGTACTCCACAAAAAGGCGAGAACCAATTACCGCAAAAAAGAGCATTACGGGAACACGCCACCAGAGATTGAAATCCTGATCCGGGTCACGACCGGTGGCAATCCACAAGAACTGCTCGACCCAAGCCAAAAGACCGGTGGCCTCGTGGACACTGAGGACAAAGCACGCCACCGCAACCCACATCCAAACCCTGTACATGCCCCAGAGGTCATCTTTCCTTTCCCGACGAAAGGAAAAAATAGCTCCCGCTACCTGGGCCACAAGGATGAGAAGCACAGAGGAAAGCCAGCTGAGAAGCCCGATCCGACCTTCGGCTGAAAAGGGGGCTATCGCCCAGCCGGCAAGCTCGGGGCTGAAGGCCGACATATTCAGACCAAGCCAAATGAGCCCAGCGACGGTCCCTGCTCCGCAAACTCCCACCCCCACCAGGGTCCATGCCTGGGTAGGCAAGAGATCCCCCAAACGGACCTGGCCGTGGGTCCATAGCTCCGGTGGGTATCGGGAGGGAGGCCTGCGCCTGCCTGCCTCGAGGTTCCTCCGAGCAGGGCTTCGCGTGCGTTTTCTTTTGGCCGTTTGCTCCCCGGCTGCCAGGAGTCGGCTACGACGCCTTTCGCTTGAACCAGGCCAATTTGGTTCGGTCATCCCCTAAAGCCTGTCACACCGAGCCCAGATCAAGTAACTTCGTGAGGACCTTTGGTACGAGAACAAAAGAACAAGATTTGAGCCGCGATTCGACCAACGTATCGCTTGCTGGATCACTTGATCTAAACGAGGTACCTCGGTTTTAACCTGAGGGAAGCGGCAAAAAGCTCGGTCCCTACTACACTGAAATCGTGCTTTGCATTCCAAAGGGCTAAACTACACACCACGCTAAGCTACAAACCCAACAAATTGGGGAGCAACATTCCGCAGGAGCGGGCCACGGGTACGCGTTCCTGCCCCGTTTTGAGGGTTGTCATGTTGCCCTCGACAGCAATTCTCCCGGGAATGAGGCCAGCTTCGTTTTTTACGGGCACCCGCTGGCAATGCTTTGAACGTGGCATCCCCAAAGCAGGGAGAATCACACGGAGGAGAAGTACAAGCAGACTGGAGTCGTGATACTCTGTTCCAGAACAATCCTTCGGGAACGGTCCTTCTAGGAATTCCACGACATCCTGATTTGCCGCTTCTCTGTATCTTGCCTATCTTTCTGCGCACTGTGTGGCCCAAAATAACCAACGTTTAGCACCGGGTCCTTCTTTCTGGACCGTCGCGGCAAAGCATATTCATAAGGAGCATCTGGGGGCAACCGTAAACCGTTCCGTTTGTCTTTCAAGATGCCTGAGGCATCGCCGGGAGGGAACCGGTTGAAACTTCAATGCTCGCACGCCACGCATTATAAGTCGGCGGCCCATACCGCGTTTGGGACTTGCAGAACGATTGCTGCCTTTCCGAGGCGCTTAGTTCCAAATCGTGTGCTTGGGACAACCAACATCGCGATTGTGCGTTACTGACCAGTTATCGCGCTTTATGTTTTTGGGCGTTCTGTCGCGATTTTTAAGCACATTTTGCGGCAGCACACTTGCGAGTTTACATCTGTCCAGTTTAAAACTGTCTCCGTCTGCACTCCCTCGTGAGTGGTTTAAGAAGGCGACGCGCCGGAATTCGGCAGCTTTGAGGTTTGGGCAAATCTTCCGTCCGTCTGAGTAAAAGATGAGCGAAGCCTCCAGATCAGCTGCTGCAAAGAGCTTTGTGGACAAAGGCACCCGTCCGGCCAGGACATGCCCTTAGTTGGAATTGGTCGTTATATCCCCCGAATCGGGGCTGCTCTTTCTGGACTCCTTTGACACCTTAGACGCGGACTTTGGTCCACCGGCCACTTTGGAAATAAAGCTGAAGGAGTAACGCCCGAACCGTCAAGTCGAGCACCATAGCGTACCACGCCCCGATCACTCCAAAATTGAATCCCGGAATGACGAGCCACTGGCAAACTTCCGTGGCCGGGAAAGCCAAGATGTACGTGGCCGGAATACGCACACCGAGAAAACCGATCAACGAGATTAGCAGTGTCCGCGTAGTATCTCCCGCGCCCCGAAGCCCACTACTAATCACCATGACCATAGCCAACGGAACCATCCCGAGCCCGATAATGCGAAGGAGTGGGGTAGCTGCCGCGGCAACCTGGGCTTGCGAAGTGGCCACTAAGGTGTAGGGCAACCACGGGGCAAGGACAATCAACGCCAATCCACCGCCTCCCATGATGAGGCAACTTAGATCTCTGGCGGTTTTGACGGCCCGAACGGCCTCACGCGGGCATTTGGCACCGAGAAACTGTCCGGCCAGTGTACTTGCCGCTGCCTGAATGGCTATCCCCGGCAAAAAAGCAAGTGTCTCTATTGTCAGGGCTACACCATGCGCAGCTGTAGCTACCTTGCCCAGTTGGTTAATGAGCGCCAAGAACCACAATTGGCATCCGATGACGGCCAAATTATCTAATCCCCCGGGGAGCCCCACCTTTAAGATTCGTTCAAGGAGGGAGCCCTCCAACCTCCACGACGGGAGCGGGAAGTGCAAGCCGGCACGTCCCCGGGCAAGTAAAATTGTCAAACATACCGTTCCGCCGAAAAAACCGGCAGCTGTTCCCACCGCCAGGCCGCGCCACCCCAGCTGGGGAAACGGCCCAATCCCCAAGCACAAGACCCAGCTGAGCCCGGTGTTCAGTGCGTTGACAATGCTCATTACGATGAAGCCGGCCACCATGTCCCCCGCGGCGCGCAAGCAGGAAACTCCCACAGCTTGAAAGGCGATAAGTGGCGCAGCCGGGATCACAATACGAAGATACTCCGCCGCCGCTTTGGCCGCCTGCGGTTCCAGTTGAAGCGCAGAGACGATCGGATCCGCCATCCACAGACCGATCCCCACTGCTGGCAATGAAAGGCCCACAGCCAGCATCCCGCCATGCTGGAAGGCCCGATTAGCCTCCCCTCCGTTGCCACCCCCTATCGCCCGAGCTACGATTGCCGCCGTACCAAGTGAGAAGATTGAGAAAATCCCGTAAATCAGCCACAAAAGATAACCGATCACCGTAATGGCCGCGAGATGATCTGTGGACAAAAAATGCCCCGTGAGAAGCCGATCGGAGATACCCACCAGCATTGCCAGGACCTGTTCTGCGAATACCGGAAGAGCAAGCGAAATGATCGCCGCCTGAAGACGAGATAGCGACAGAACTTTTTGTCGCTCCATGAGGGCAGGAAGCGTATCTTCCAAAAAAATAAAGCGCTCGCTTTCGGCCATTGAGGGCAAATCCGCAGATGCTGGCTCCCCCTTGTCCCGTTGCTTGAATAGACCGTTCAAGGGGCCCGCATGAATTTCGGTGGGTATGTCTTTGACGCTTGAAGGCAACTTTTCTCACTCTCAATTAGGTGGAACGCTGTTGGCATTCAAAGGCATTGTAGTTAAGAGGCGGAGGGAGCGCCAGCGAATCCCATGGGCGAAGGACGCTGGCTCCCTCCGCGGCTGAACGGCAGGCACCCAGGCCAGGCCGCCTCTGCTGGCCTTTCCGATTTCCTTTGGGCAGCCAAAAAAGGGAAAGGCTCCCCCCGTTTCCTCGCAGTAACGGCCATCGGTTCCCGGCGATTAGGTAGCCATATCAAGCAACTGCGTCAAGGCAAAAGTCGAGCAAAGTGATTCCGGCCTATCCGCCCACGAGAATAACGGGCACACCGGTCCGGCGGAGAACAACGCTCGAAAGGTACCATCGAAAGGCAGCACCTGCTAATTTACCTGCTCCCACCGCCGGCAAGACGGGGCAAAAAGCATTGGAAATTTTGCTGGGCGCTAAGGCGGCCGCGCTTTCGAAGGACATTCGGCCGCGCTAGCTGGCAATGAGGGAAAAAACCACCAAAGGTTGTGGAAACGGATAAACGGTAGACTGCCCACCAAGCCGATCCGTCGGCCATGCTCCGCAGGGTAACTCCGCACACAGCGGCTAACCATTTCCGCAAAGCCTGTGTAATGATTGATCCGTGGGGTGTCCCCGCATAGCGGGGCTAACGTGCTAGGACGGTGGAAACCCCTCGTACAGGCAACTGAGCATAATACTTTTACCCGAGCGGAGTGCGGAGGGAGGGCTCATCACAGGGAAATTTCCGGTCGATCCCCTCAGAAGTTTCATGGGGCTGGAAAGGGTCAATGCCCCCTTAATAGGAAACAAGGGTCAGTACCCTTTTAAATAGGGGGAAAAAATGTGTGTGGAGCGTTTCAAAGCTCATGATTTCGGCGAAACGGCACTGAGGCAGTGATGTGAAACCCCCTACCCCAACGGTCCCGTAGCAGTCCCCAAAAGGGACTGAGCGCCTGGGGTTAGAGACCCACTTCGATAGGGTTTTATATGACCATTTGATGGTGCTAGCACGGCCATTACCCCCCTAAAGAGTGATCTATTACGCAGCAGTTGTTTAATTTTGCTGTATTAAAACGATACAGGCGAGCTGGTGTCGGGCCGCCTTGAACCAGCTCGCCTGCATCTATCGGAAGTCAAGGCTTCCGCGCCTCTGAGTGCCGAGCGCTCGTGACGGGGGAGTGGGAGTAGGAGGCCCGGCTCCCCAGAGGCTTGGCCCTTTTTGCGGAGCGGGGGGAGCACTCCGCAGAGGCAGGCCCTCGCCTCGTCCGGTTGTCCGGCAGTTTCTGACGAGACCGCCGGACGCTCTGGGGGGTGACTGCTCCGCTCGAGGCAAGTCAATAGGTTAAGATGCATACGCCGTACCATACGGCTCCAAACATCAAATTATCTGCAGCCACTCCGCGAAGTTGCCCTGGCCCATCATCGCGTCCCGAATCCAATTATCGATGTTTGCATTTTTAGTACGAAACTAACCATCTTGGCCTCGAATGGGGCTCATGCAATACGGCGGTTTGCCGGCGGGGACAAGACTTAGGCTGGTGGCACAACCCACTTCGCCAAGCCCAGCCGAAAGACTACGTGTTACGCGGCAGCGGCAATCTCCCACATACCCCTGTAGGCCGGACACCGGACCATGAGCTCACCATGGGTGCCGGCATCGACAATTTGTCCGCTCTCCATCACCACAATGCGATCGGCCAAACTAAGCGTACTAAGGCGGTGGGTGATGATTAGTGTGGTCCGTTCCTTAGTAAAGTCTTGCAACACTTGGTGAATGAGTCTTTCGCTTTCCACATCAAGCTGGCTGGTGGCCTCATCCAGGATCAAAATCGCCGGATCACGAAGGATCGCCCGCGCCAGGGCAATACGCTGCCGTTGTCCCCCAGAGAGCCGACATCCCAACGGTCCGATTCGCGTCTCGTATCCGCAAGGAAGATCATGGACAATAAAGTCGTGGGCATGTGCCCGTCGGGCCGCTTCTTCCACTTGAGAGGCAGTAGCCCAAGGCGTGCCGTAGCGAATGTTGTTGAAAACGGTGTCATCGAAAAGGACCGGCTCTTGCGTCACCAGGCCAATCTGGCTTCGCAGGTCGCGCAATCGCACGAAGCGAACATCGATACCATCAATCAGGAGGCGGCCTGCAACCGGATCCATGAAGCGCGGGATGAGATGAACCAAGGTAGTCTTCCCACAGCCGCTCGGCCCTACGATGGCAAGCCGCTCACCGAACCCGATCTGCAAGTTGATCCCCTTGAGCACCGGCTGGCCAGGAGAGTAGGCGAAGTAAACATTGTCGAAGCAAATATTTTGGGAATGCCGCGGCAAGTGGCGGGGGCTTGGAGGATCGCGCACTTCGATGGGCCGATCCAAGATCTCAAAGACCCGATCGGAGGCAGCTGCAGCCCGTTGCAGGAGGCTAAAGACGTCAGAGAGCTTTCGCACCGGATCGGCTGCCCCCGCAAGAAATCCAAAAAATAGTAGTAAGGCCGGTAGTTCCAAGGGCCGGTCGGTAATACGAATGCCGAAAACATGGCTCTGACCACCCAAGACAATGGCTCCGCCAGCCAAAATCCCCAGAAGGATTGTCGTAATTCCTAAGATTTCGATCACCGGGTGAAGTAAGGCGTCGTACCGCGCAATCCGCATGGCATGGCGGAAATAGTGTTTACTTGTTTGATGGAACCGCTTTTCTTCTTGCTTCTCCATCGTGAAGGCTTTGACAACGGCGATACCGCGCAAGGCGGCCTCCCAGGCTCCGTAAAGTTCGGCCACATTGGCCATCGCGCGGGCATGGGCCCGTTTGAGAGTCCGTCCCAGCCAACGGATGCTCCAGCCGGCAATCGGGGTCAGCAGTAAGGTAAGTAGCAACAGCCGCCAGGAGATCAGCGCGGCTCCCACTAAACAGGCGATCATCTTCAGCGGTTCCCGGGCCAATTTGCCCGACAAGCACTCCAATCCGTTCGTAACTGCCGCCAAATCATGCGTCGCCCGGGCCATGATTTGGTTAAGACCCTCGCGATGAAACGTGGCTAAATCCAAGCGAAGCACATGAGAAAATAATCGTTGTCTTAATTCAAAAGCGGTTAGCTGGGCAAAACGCGCCGACAACACTCCCTGGGCCACAAGGAGCAAACACTTGACCGTTGTCCCCACAAGGAGGAGCATCGTGAGCACCATCAGCATGCGGAAACGATCTTCCGGCAATAGTGCCCTAACCCACGGGTCAACTTTCCGCAGCCATAAAAGGAATCTTTCTTTTTGCGAAAGAAGCTCGGGTAGCCTCTGCTCGTGCTTGCTTCCAGGCTGAAGGTCGGGCAGAGAACTGCCGGCGGACTCCGCGGCAAGATGAGCACGAGCTTGAGCCACATCGGCTTCCAATTGCTGCAGATATCCCTCCCATCTCTCCCGAGGAGTTCGCTCGCTTAAGGCAAGCTCCGCAAGAGGATAGATCGTGCCGATATTGGCTCCCCAGAACAGACCCACACCCAGGGCACAGCACAGGGCGCCTAAAAAACTCCATCGATGACGAAGAGCAACCCGGAGCACGCGAAGGAAATTCTTCATGGACCTCCGTTTCCTCACCTCCTCCTAAAACTGCCAGCACGTAGGGACGTAATTCAAATCGGGCTGCGAACTTTTACTCAGCTCGCGACAATTGTGCGATTACCGCTACCTGTTGACGAAGACCAAACAAAGAAGCGTAGTTTCTCACACGGTTGAATATCTAGCCTCGAGCTGCCACCATGCATGCTCTTGGCAGACTTCGGCGGGGGAGCTGAAATTCTCCCCGACGGCGATCCGGTTCCCGCAGTCAATCAGCCCGGAGGCCAACCAAACTTTCTCCCACCCAGAAGGTGAAGATGTACATGCATTACCTCCTGTCCGGCATCGGGTCCGCAGTTAATGACCACGCGATATCCGCCGGCCAGCCCGAGCTTCTCTGCTACAGCCTTGGCCGCTATAAACAGGTGGCCTAGGGTTGCCTCATCCTCGGAAGTCACGTCATTTAACGTGGGAATAAGTTGTTTTGGCACCACCAGCACATGAACTGGGGCCGCCGGGTGAATATCCTTGAAAGCTATGCATTTATCGTCCTCGTACACGATCTCTGCAGGGATTTCCCGATCGATGATTTTTTGAAAGACGTTCTTGCCGCTCATCGTCTCTTCACTCCGTGTTCGGATGCTTTTTCCTGTCCCTAACACCGAGGGCACTTAAGCCCACCTTCCCACCGATGGCAGTTTGGCCCAAATACTTTCTTTCGAAAGAGAAAAAGTGGCGATTCAAAAAACCACGCTATGTTGATAAATTTCCCCTGCGGAACTTCGCCTCATTTTCCCTGCGCAGATAAACGGGCATCTTCGCAGACCTGCCGCAAACCGCCGACCACACTTTCGTCACCACTGCGTGCTTGTTTCCAACAGCCTTCCGACGGGTCCACACACCAGAACCACCTATTCACATGTCGTTGGCCGGCCCAGCTACTTTTGTAGCGCAAGAGCATCATCAAGTACAAAGTCGGGAATACCGTCCACGACCGGATAAAAAAGTTGGCAAGCGGTGCAAATGAATCCCCCTTCGAGCTCCCCACTTGGTGCACTTTGGCTGTCCGCTTGCTTTTGCCATTTTTCCACCCATTGCGGCCGGAGAGCTTGCACCGTTGACTGATCAGCCAGCGATAAAGGTCCCTTACATTGTGGACAGGCCAGGATTTCAAGGAGCTCACGAAGGTTTGTCACCTAAAGACTCCTTCAAGTTTGCGCACCAACTCTGCGAGGATAGCTCACCCGATCAGTTTGCTGCCTGCCGCAGCGGTTGTAGGCAATCTAAGCGCAACGGCACACCCCGCTCAAACTGTGGGGCCACTTTGCTTTCCCAAAACAACATTCGTCACGCCCGGAGAAAGCCAAATCCAAACTCGACCGCCCATGAGTCTCTAGTTTCGAGGACTTTTTAGGGCAGCAACACCGTCGATGTAGAGGGAATCTTTCGGGGCCAAAATTCGTGTTGACGACCTGGGTTTGATTACGGTGCCAACCCCCGCGGAATTCGCCGTCCAAGCGTGCAAACATCTCCCGTATGAAGGTCGGCCACCAATGCCACCCAGGGTCAATAAGGAGCCAGAATATAGCCCGGCTTTAACGGCACGATTGTACCGGGCTAATGCCGCAATTTGTCAAGCCGAAAAAGTCAGCCTATCCCACCAATATTACTTCGTTTTACAATCTTGGGGATGTCAATAACAATCGTGGGGTGTCTATCTGCCGGAAAGGTTGCCTAGCCCGTAGATACCCGGATAAAAGCTCTTCCTCACCTCCGGGTTTCGGGGCCCTTCCATCGTAGGGGCGGTTTAGCTCTTCAGTTGCAGGGGCGAAGTGCCGAAGGTACGATGGTTTACAGGTGGCAAGGATGCGTCAATGCCGCAGGAAAGTAAGTGTAAAGTGCCCAATCCGGGCCAGGCTAGGCTCCCGAAAGCTAAACCTGGTCGAACAAACGCCCACACGGGTTGCCTAAGAGCTTAGGAGAATTCGCCGCCCCTGGCTCCGCACCGCGATGGGGCAAAGGGGCTGTTAAGGAATATGGTTCGAACCGGGGCTCGGCGGAACTCTCTGTTGGTTGGTGTATCAAGATTCCGCGGGAGCCGGGCGGGAGGAATCCTCCGAATGTGGGACAAAGCGCGGGCGGCCCGTCACTCCGAACAGGCAGGGCTGTCGAACTTGAAGGCCAGAGACTTATGTATTCCCGGAGGAAGCCTTCATGTCCCCAGCTGGGAACGAGCGCACTAAAAAGACCGAGTTCATCGAAACCACCGGCAGGGTACTTCTCCGCATCCTTACCGACGGGGAACCTTCTCCAGAAGAGCTAGCCAACGTAGGCGTGCGGGAAGACAGCATTGTACGGATCAACCGACAAGGCGATATTGAGTTGCGACGCCGGGATTGTTGGGATGTGATTGGCGGCCTTTTAGGTGATTTTGAGCATCGTTTACGTAGGGAAACCGGCCTCGATTGGGCATAAGAACGCCCTCAGCGAAAAGGAAAGAAGCGACGATCCCCGGCAACGGATTTTTGTCGCCGCAGGTCTTTATATCGTGGAGGGAGTGTCAGAGCCAATTGTGGCAAAAGGATATGGGTAGACGGGAACGCATCTGTCTGCAAATATTTGTTGGGAGAAGCTCGGCCGGATGACGCGGTGCGCCGAGGGACGCGACAGGTGGGAAGCAGCGTAACTTTGGCAGAGCTCCCCAAAGCTCCAGAGGCTTCTTCTTGCAGTCGTTGGGAAAGTTTTCGGCGTCCGCCACTGCCCTCAGGCTATTGAGGAGGCCTACCGGATGGCTCATACCGGTGCCGACGATCGGGGGGCTTACCAAGAACCAACCGGGGCCGGTACACTCCGCCAGTTCACTGTACTGATGGAAAGGGGCGATTTTCAGCTTGCGGAGTTACTGCATCGCTTCGAGCAGCGGGGAGTTTCCGTACTGGGGCTATCGGTCTTCGAAAGTCCCGAGTGCATCCTAGTCCGTTTACTCTTAACACAACCCGATGTGGGGCGGGAGGTATTGGAACGGGCAGGCCTGGCTATCATCGAGAGTCACCTTCTTGGAGTGGAATTGATCGATAGCCGGCAAAATCTTTTGACGCTGTGTCGGGCACTCTTGCAGGCCAATATCAAAGTGATTCATGCTTGCCCCATATTTTGGCCAACAGCCTCCCGACAAGCCGTGGCTTTGATGGTGGACGATTTGGTAGCAGCGGCGTCGACGCTTCGGGCACGGGGATTCCGCCTGCTAACCGAGGAGGATCTGGCTCTATGAGTTGCGGTCCGTTTTGAAGAGAATCGTGCAACCGCAGCCCAAGCCACATGCTCCGCACTTCGTTGGCTTGGAAGGGGCACAAATTCCGGTGGTTCCCTCTTTATTGGAGGGAGATTTTCAACCGGGATCAGAGAAGCTACACCAGGCAAAACAGCAAGCCCTTTCACCACAACGCGGGATTGGCAGCGCCCAACCCAGGTTGGTCCTCAACCCAGGTTTGACCTCATTACCGGCAGGTGAGATATGCCGATAATTGTTATTTGTCCAGGGTGTCGAAAGCGTTATTCGGTAAGCGACAAATTCGCTGGCAAGTCCGGTCCCTGTCCCAATTGTAAAACATTAATCCAAATCCCGAAGAAGGAAGAAGTGGTCATCCACGGGCCGGAAGAATTCGCCTCCGCCGGGCGAGGAATTAGCGGAAAACTAATAGCTAAGCCGATTGGTCGGCGAATTTGGACGATCAGTCCCACCTTGGCAGTGGCGGCCGGTTTGGGAACCTTGGCTGTGTTGGTGGCAACCGCAGTTTTGGGATCGGTGGGTGTTTTTCGCGACAATTTGATTGTCACAGGAGTCGGTTTAGTCTTGGTGACGTTCCCCCTTGTTATCGCCGGCTACAACTTTCTTTACGATATTGAGGAACTTGAGCCCTTCCAAGGCCGCGGGCTTTGGATTCGCGGGGCCATCTGCACAGCTGCTTACGTGGCCATTTGGGCAGGATTTAGTTTTTTCGGCAGTCAATATCTGACAGGTGACTTGTGGAACTGGCTCATCGTGGGAACGCCCTTTGTCATTCTGGGGGCCATTGCGGCCCTTGGGTCGTTTGATTTTGACTTTCCCACCGGACTTCTCCACTTCGGGTTTTATCTTCTCGTGACGATTATCTTGCGTCGGCTAGCAGGATTCGGGTGGATATGGGAGCTCCCGGGTTAACAAAGGAATCCATGCCAAAAGGAGCACTCCCTACCGCCCAAAAATTTGACCGTCGCTCACCGGAGAGAGAGTAATCGTAGCTCGCGTTTACCGGAAAGACCGCATATGTTCCCTGCCAGTATTCTCGTTTTTTTCCGCCAAGAGAAGCCGTGACTGGTTTTCACTATCCGCACGTTTGTCGCCACAGTGGTTTTGCGGCCAGACAATCTTTCGGCTCTGGCCAGATGGCTCCTGGGCTACGGAATTTGGTGCCGAGTGGAGGCAGGATTGTTGTTTAAAAACATTAAGGTGTGTCACGCTGTCAACGCCAGACAAACCGTGCCGGGGGAAATAAATCTCCGGATGGCCGGTGGGGTGGGCTAAGGTGTTTCAGACTGCCATTTAGGGGGTGGCCATTATGACAGCCTATTATCTAGGGAGGGACGGTCTTCGCTGCTTGTGATGGGGCGGACAGGAACCGACTCGTCTCTTCGTCGCTCCCAATGCGGTCCTTTTAACCAAGAAGGCACAACCGTGGTAAACTGCGGTGCTTCTGCGAGGGCGCATGGTTCGGCCAATTGGCGGACAATTTGTTCGCGGATGGCGTGGGCAAGCGACAACACCTGGAGAGCTTGCCTGCCATCCACTCGCGGCGGTCGGGACTCCCGTACGGCCTCTAAGAAATCCACAAGTTCCGCCGTAAGTGGGTCGGCCCCAGGAAACTCGTAGGTACTCTGCGGGAAATAGTGGTTGAGAAGCTCCACCGCGGAAGGCCCTTCGGCCAAAGTCCCGATCGCTTCTGCCTCACCGGCAGGTGGGCATAGCTGTTTGCGTTTTTCCCTCACCAAGAGGCGCCTGTTGGCAAAGTCGATCTCGAAGTAACGATCGGGCTCCAGAATCTCCATGCGGCGCGGGAGTGCCCCGCTAATTCGCGATGCTGTACAGACGGCAATGGTCCCCCGGTCAAAGCGCAGACGTACCTGGGCAAAGTCGACGCTTGGCCCTAGAAGTGTCCATCCAAACACCTCAATGTTGATGACGGGCGTTCGCACCAGCCAGGCGAGGAGATCGAGGTCGTGAATCAACAGATCCGTGACAACATCGCAGGGGATCGTGCGCGGCGCAAGTTTTCCACAGCGAAGTGAGCTGATAAACAAGGGATCGTGGCAGCAAGCGGCAGCCCACTCGAAGGCCGGATTATATCGCTCGATATGGCCAACCTGCAGTATGACTCCTTTGGCCGCCGCCAAATCCACAAGGGCCGCCGCAGATTCCACATCGTGGGCCAGGGGCTTTTCCACTAAGACGGGGATGCCCCTGGCGAGGAACTCTGAAGCCACGCGAAAGTGCAACGAGGTGGGTACCGCGATCACAGCCGCATCGAGCGGCTCCAAAAACAAATGGCGGAAATCGGCAAGAGGAGCGGCACCGCATTTTTCTGCCGTTTGCTGCCGCGCGCGAGGATCGGGGTCGACCACCGCCACAAGGCGGGCCTGAGGAAGCTGGGCCAATTTCTGGGCATGGAGGGTGCCCATGTGGCCGCAGCCCACCACCGCCACACGTACTGGATTCACGCTGCCCTCCGGATGGCTTCCCGTCCGCGACCGTGACGTCCCTGTTGCTGATATTCCACAAAGTCAAGCAAGTATTGCACCTCGGGGATGAGCCGGCCTTTAGAACGCAGGATTTCTCGAGCATTGGCCAGGCCAACTCGGGTGCGGTAGAGCAGACGATGGGCCTCGGCCAAACACTCAATCGTCTCCGGCGGAAAATTGTGCCGTTTAAGTGCCACCGAATTAACGCATTTCGGTCGGGCCGGATGACCTTCCACAAGCATAAACGGCGGCACGTCGTGCCGAACCGCGCTCAGTCCGCCCACAAAGCTGTATTTCCCCACCCGAGCAAAATGATGGACACCCACCGCCCCAGAAAGCACGGCATAGTCCTCGATGTGGACATGTCCCCCCAGCAATACCCCATTGGTCAAGATGATGTGGCTTCCTAGGCGACAGTCATGCGCTACGTGGCAACATGCCATGAGGAAGTTGTGGTCGCCAATTCGAGTAACCCCTTCCTCCTTTTCCGTGCCGCGGTTGATCGTCACACATTCGCGGATAATATTGCCGTTACCAAGGATCACCCAGGTCTCTTCCCCTTGATAGCTGATGTCCTGTGGGGGACCACCGATAACTGCACCGGGGAAGATTTCGTTATCCTCGCCGACAATCACATTGGCCAGTAAAGTCACATTGTTATGAAGGCGGGTTCGCGCACCGATGCGAACATTTCGCCCAATGTAGCAAAAGGGCCCAATTTCGACATCCTCGCCTATTTCCGCCAGCGGATGGACGAACGCAAGGTGAGAAATTCGAGCGGTCATTTGTTGCCTCCTTTTCCTGAGAGAGAGGCGGTTGTTGAGCCGATCTGGGCTCCCTTCCAACCCGGGCTAACCGGGCCAAACCTGGTCTAGGTACCGAGTCAATTACCGGAGATACCGGCCGCCCCTTTCAATCTTCACCTTCCCGCAAAAGGACCCACTCAATTGACCCTAGTTGCCGCAAAGTCTGCTTCTTACCCAAGTTGCAACAAAGCCTGCTTCACTTTCGATTAAGGTACACACGAGCCCTCGGCGAGGCGGTGCGACAAATCTTTTCCCCGGCCGAAGTTCGTTCTTTCTCCCGAGCGACTTTCTTTACAGTTGAAGCAGGAATTCATCACGAAATCGTCAATCCCACAATTACAACTAGTGTGGTTTTCCCCGAGGAAAGGAACACAATCTCCTTCCGAAATGAGGTATCCCATCCGATGACGTGCTTAGGCACATTTCCGATCTGCCATGATTTGGGCGTGCTCGGCCAAAACGGCTTCAACAAGTTTTGCGTTGAGCCGATGTCCACTTCGGTTGGCGACAAATTGACCAAGGATCGGTACTCCGGCGAGTGCAAAGTCGCCGATCATGTCCAGCACTTTATGTCGCGCGCACTCATTGGGAAAACGCAGGGAGTTCCCCAGCGGCCCATTGTCGTCGAAAACCAGGAGATCTCGATGGCTGGTCCGCCGACCGATCCCTTGCCGCCGCAAGGCTTCGGCCTCTTGCTTGAGGACAAAGGTTCGCGCCTCGGCCACCTGGCAAACAAATGTGTTGGGAAGAAAGGTAAAACTGAAAGCCTGAGGGGGGATGGGACTGCCTGGACCGTAATCCAAAAAGTAGGCAAAAATTGGTCGCTCTGAGGAGGTCGGGCGGGCTTCCAGCCACTGATCCGATTCGGAGACACGTATGGGCCTTTGGATCACAATCCTCGGCTGCAAGGCGCTTTGCTCGACAATTCCTGCTTCCTGCAAGGCGGCAACAAAAGGGGCGCTGGAGCCGTCAACACCGGGCATTTCGCTGGCGGAAGTCCAGATCTCGCAATTGTCAATCTCCAGGCCCGCCAAAGCCGCCATCACGTGTTCGATCATTTCTACCCGAACTTCCCCGCGCTGAAGGGAAGTTCGCCGCGGCGTATTAATGCGGTATTCAATCCGGGCGGGGATTCGTGGGAATCCGGGCAAGTCCCGTCGCACAAAGACTATCCCCTGATGGGGCGGGGCCGGGCGAAACTCAATCCACACGTCCTCTCCCCACCACAAACCGTAGCCCTCGACCCTAACCGGTCGGGCAATGGTTCGCTGACGCCGCGGCCAAACGGACCAAATGCCTCGTTGACTTCCATCCTGAGACAAGGGAAATAGATCCTTCCACGCCGGAGGTCAACTTACCGATTGCGCTTTCCCACACCACTGAGCTTAAAGACTAAGACTGTGTTGCGCGGCACACCCTGGCACATGTGGCCTTGCGCCGGCCGATCGGTGTGCCCGAACCGTTTGTTCGTTGGTATCGCCCTGCCCCTTGTGCCCCGTTGCGCCCCTGCTAGCTCCCCAGACACCCGTCAACTGCCCGCAGCCGCTAGGCATCAAACCGGCTTTTCACCTTGTGGCAGACCATTAATACGGATTCGGGAGTCCCGGTCGGGCTGGGGATGTCGGTTGACGCGGAGTGGCCGTCTGCGCTGCACTACGATTAAGCGCCTCTAGTACCATTGGTGTTAAGTCAAGCGACTGAGCAAAGTAAATCACAGGCTTATTGATCTCTCGGAGGATTGACTCAGGATCATCCGGATCGACAGAATCACCGTTAAATCGTAGGACCACAGCGATGTTGTTTTGGGTGGCATAGTAGCGCACCACCTGTTCGATTTCCTGGTAGACGGCGTAATAAAGTTTGGCTTCGCGGAGCACAAATTCTTTGCGCTGGAGGCCCATCTGCACCTGCAGGTCCGCACGGCGCTTGGCGATTGCTTCCTCTAGCTGCTTGTAGTTGGGCGTGCCAGGCCGCTCTTGTTCAAGCTGCTGAGACATCTGCCGAACCGCCTCGTTTTCGGCCCGAAAGCGGGCATCCGCCTGCTGTATTTCCGCTTTGAGAGCGTCCATCATCTGCTTAAAGCGGACGTGGTTCTTGAAGATGTAACCCACATCCACCATCGCGATGTACGGTCCGGCGGGGGGGGCAGCCGACCGCGCAGGCGGAGGGGCCTGCGCCAGCGCCAATACCGCCGCTCCTAAAAGACAAGAGCCCAATAACACACTGACAATAAGACGAGACTTTTTCACCGGGTGCACTCCTTTGCTCCGTCCGAGTTGACTCGCACGCGGGTCTTCTTTCGCCTACCTCCTGTCGGGCTTTGAAGCTAATCAGCACGATGTTTGCGAAACTTCTTTCTCCCCCGAGCAACCTAACGAGGTGCCCAGGCAAGCAAGTCGCCGCGAATGATCACGGTCGTTCGACTTCTTTGAAAAGCGGAATTGTGAGCGTCCTGGGATCTTTCCGTAAAGACCAGATTTCGGGATCCACGTGGTCCTGTTAATCGGCTGAATCAATCGCCGAGTTTATCAAATCCGCAAACTTCTCCGCTTACTAGCCTAGGGAAAACTTTCGGTGCTCCTGTCCGGTCTTCATCATTCCTCCAACCAAAAAGCCGGCGTGGTTTCGCGAGCCCTTGGATGTCCCAAGCCCAAGGGGGAGGCCTTGGACTTTCACTGCCATCCTCGCCACGCAAGCTCCTTCGGCTCCCGCAGCTGTAGAACACGGTACCGGGCGGAGCACTTTCACCGCAAGTGCGGACTATGGCCCCCGGAACGCCTGGAGCCCAGGTGTTAATGATTACGGAGCTGTCTGAGTACCTCTGTGGCCGCCCGTACCCCTCAAACAGAGCTGTTCTCGACTGACCGAGCGAGTCAAAGCCGGCTTTGGCCCCCGTACGCCTGCAGTACAGGCCTACAGAAAAGCTAGCGGGAAGTACCGCCGCCGATGGTCCCCAAACTCCGGGAACGCAACAGAGGACCTTCCCCCCATAACCTGCGACCCAACCTGGAAGGTAGAGCCCAGTGCCATCGCTTTGCCTGAAAAAAAGTGAAACAACCTCAACATGAGATTCGAAGCCCAAGGGCGACCACCAGAAAAGTTGGAACTAAGAATCGCCATTACACTTGTAAATATAGTAAGCTGTTGCGGTAACCCCATACTGTGGCAACTCATGGTGGGCTAATACTGACCACGGTGGACTAATACTGACCTTGGACTACGGTGAATCCCAATATCGCGACGCGCAGGCCTGGCAGGACCCCTCGGACCACCCCTAAAGCTCCCTCTTACCATTGACCTTCTCAATGCCAAATGACGCACTAATGCTAGATAACGCAACTGCCAAATATCGGATCCATGATTGCTAAACTCATGATTGATAAACTTTTCACTCGTTGTGGGAAGCTAATGTAAGGCCAAAAGTAGTAGCCAAAAAAGAGGCCGGCGTTCATCTCAATCCAGTTATTTCGTCCGTTCAATCCGGTCATTTGCTCCATTCGTGGGAACGGCTCGGCTGCCTACCCAAATCTCCCAAGACGACGCAGCCGCCAGCCCGTTTGAGTTGCAAGAATTTAGGAAAATACAATTCAAGACGATTTGAACGACCTCTTCCCCCTCACCGTTCTACCACACTTGCGAAACCTTGTTTCACCAATAGGTTGACCATGTTGATGTATAAATGGAAGCATCGCCGATTTGTCGATTCTTTGACTCTTTTTGCCTCACAAAAGCTCCCTAGACGCATCCACCCACGGCTGGTTATAAGCTCCGCAAACGGAATTAGACGCAGTAATCAGTTTTTCGACGATTGTTTCCATTACTTGTCAACTAAGTCACATTAGCTCGTGAGAATTCGGGATTGTCTTCTCCGGCTTGAGGTAGCTCACGGTGGAGGCCTAAAAGCATGCTTGTAAGGCTCCTCGGTCAGGCCGGTCGGAGGGCGACTAAATTCTCCGCTCCCGTCCGGATCCTCAGGCGTTATTCGAGGTTGCACAAACACACGGCGGAAACTCTCCTGCGCGCCGTTTTCGCCTTCGTGATTTTGGGGCTAAGCCTTCCCAAGCTAGAAGTTGCCTGGGGAGAAGACAGGTCGCAACCGCAGGCTTCCCTCCCTCTGGTAGGGAGTGGAACCGCGCTTGGACATTCTTATGGCAGTACCGGAAATTCCCCCCCTTCCGTAGGGAGTGGAAGTTCTACGGGACGAGGAGAATTGAGCCGGCAACCGGGTGACCCAGAACTTGGGCCGGCACAGTCGCCTACTGGTCCTGGCGCCGAAGCCCCGCGGACGCCGGATTTCTCGAGTTCCGCTTGGCCGCGTGACCCTCGGCCAGTTAGTCCCAACCTGGAGGGTAATTTAGGGTCGGCGCGTACGGCTGCCAGGTCCGATCCAGTCCCGGGCGACTCTTCGTCGGCGATGCCCCCTTCCCCGGTTCCTTCAGCCCCGTCTCGCCCTGCAGGGGGTGAACCCTCGCCACCTGGTGAGCGCATGGCCGGTGAGCTCGAGCCGGCAAGTTTCAAAGGCGTTATCCCCGGGGCAACCTCACTCGCGGAGCTCCACACTCTATGGGGCGCCCCACGGGAAGTAGCCTCTCGCGGTGAGGAAATCGTGTACCTTTACACCGTAGCACCTTTTGACCACGTGGAAGCAGTCACGAGAAGAGAGCGAGTTGACGCGATTGTCATACGGCTTAATCGGGTCTTTCCCACGGAGAAGGTAGCCGAACATCTAGGACTATCGCCGCTCAGACCGGTGCTTGTGAGCAATGAACGGGGCGAGATTCTCGCGCAGGCCTATCCAGAGCGAGGGGTGGTGTTAGCTCTTTTGCCCGGAGATGCCCCTGGCCAGGCCAATTTTCACACCTCGCAGATTATCCTTCAGCCGCTGTCTGCGGAGCTCTTCCTATTGCGTGCTGAGTCCCACCTGTGGCACGATCCAGAGGCAAGCCTTCGGGACTTAACGACGGCTCTTCAACTCAGTCCCACACTGGCAAGGGCCCATTGGTTACGAGCCCGCGTTTTAGCCGCCAGGGAAGATTACACTTCAGCCGAGGCAGCTTGTGTACAGGCAATTCAGCTCAACCCACTTGAGGCAGCATATTACCTCACCCTGTGCGAAATTCTTCAACGGCAAGGTCGCTTGCAAGAAGCCCGACAAGCTCTCTCGCGAGCGGAGGCGCTAACCGAAGGGCGGCCTCACCTCAAAGCCCAGGCAGCATGCCTTCGGGCGGAGCTGGCCACACGGCAATCTCCCCCAGATTACGCGCAAGCGATCGAGGCCTATCAGGAGGCCATCAACCGTGCCCAGGCATTAACCACCTCGGAATTTCCCGCCATTCGTCGGACGGCCAAAGAAACTCTCCTGGATGCTTACCTCGGCGCCGCCGATTGCATCGCTTTTGGCAAATGGCGACAGAAGGAGGTAGCGCTTCCGCATTGGTGGGAACGAGCGGAGCAAGTGGCGGCTGATCTTGTGGACAACGAGGGTCGCCCGGAGGAATTTCGCCTATACGTTGTTACCCGTGCCATTAACGCTTGCACCCTCCTGAAAGGTGCGGTCGATCCTGTTCCCTACGCGGATAAACTTGTCGAGCTAGCTGGCCGAATTATCCCTAGCTCGACGGCGCCCGGAACCCCTCGGCCGGCACGCGAAAGCCACTGGCGTCGACAACTGGCTCATTCACTTTACGATGTGGCCGTGCTGCTCCAAAGCACCGGTAACAGTCAAAAAGCGCTGCCCTATTGCGAGAAGGCGGCCGAGCTGCTCCGTCCTGTGGTGGAGGACGAAGTCACGGTGCAACCGGCTGACCGGTTTTTGCTTGGTAAAATCTTTTTCCGCGTGGGTGCCAGTTACGCCCTGATGCAAAACAACCACCAGAAAGCCGCCGAATGGTTCGACAAAGGTCGATCTTACTTCGATTCTGAGCTTGAGCGCCGCCTTAGCCCTTCCGAGCGCGGCACTTTGGGTGAAATGCTCGTAAGCATGGGTGTCTCCTATTGGGAGGTAGGACAGAAAGACTTGGCCCATGAGCTCACCAAACGCGGTACGCAATTGGTGGAGGAAGCCGTCAGCAGCGGCCGCTATCCTCCCTCCGCCTTAGCCGCACCCTACACTAATTTGGCCACCATGGAACGTCAGCGCGGCAACATCGAATTGGCCGAACGCTACGTCCAACAAGCACGCCAAATCCGCGGCTCCGTCCAACGGTAAGAGCGAACGATTTCCGAGCTGAAAGAGCTGCTTCCAATATTGGATTCGTCCACGCTAGTGGCGGGCTAATGATGGCCCTTGTCGAACTCGTCCTAACTGATAATGCGTTGAGAGCGGAGCGATGGGGCCCGTGCGCCCACGGGCAGCCC
>CALKER010000004.1 GCA_938084835.1 uncultured Thermoguttaceae bacterium | reverse complement strand
GAAGCAACAGTTGGCCACAATGACTGACTAGCTTACTGAGGGAGAATTCCTGGAACTTTGCCTTTCGCTCTTGGCTTAGCCTTTTGCACGGTTTGAGACGTAATACCGATACTGGAAAAATTCTTTCAAAACGATTGACATACCTTGATATCTGAGTTATAAGATTCAGAAGTGGGGGTTGGAGGCCCGCAGCACGTCGCAAAGTTGGGGGTCTGGTTGCAGTGCCTCTAGGTCAGCGTCACTCGGTTTGCTGCCCATATTGCCGACCTTTATGAACGCACCGGCGCTGGGGGCCGGCATTTTTTTCTGCCACGAAGGGGGAGCTTCCTCCCGGCTTTGCGTTAGCAATACCTCAGGAAGGGTGATCGCCGTAGTTTGGTGTTCGGAGTGTAGTCATGGGTTAGCATTGTGCACAGAGGAGGCGTGATCATGCATCGGCAACGTCGACGCGGTTTTACGTTGGTGGAGCTTCTGGTGGTGATTGCCATTATTGGGATTTTGATTGCTTTGCTGCTTCCTGCGGTCCAGGCCGCCCGGGAGGCAGCACGTCGGTCGCAGTGTACGAACAACCTGAAGCAGTTGGGCCTCGCGCTTCATAACTACCACGACACGTATGGATGCTTTCCTTTCCGGAAAGGTGGTACTGCGGCTTGCACCACCATCTCGACCGGGTATGGGAATCGTCGGAACGGGAATTGTAACCGGCTGAGCGGATTCATTCCGCTTTTACCCTATTTAGAACAGACCCCGATGTACGAACAGATTCGGTCGGGTGAACCCGCTCAATCGATTTCGCCCGGGGGGCCGGCCGGTTGGGAAGGGTGGCCCGTATGGGAGAATTCTCCGGATGTTCTGCTTTGCCCGTCGGATAATGGGTATCCCGACAACCGAGGACCTTACAACTCTTATGCTTTCTCAATTGGTGATCAGGTGGCATCGGTGAGGGATGCGACCGACGTGCGTGGGCTCTTTGCTTATTCTCGAGTGGTGAGAATTGCGGATATTTTGGATGGCACAAGCAACACGGTAGCCATGAGCGAGCGGGTGTGCCATGCCCGGTTACCGGACAACTGGGATGGTTCTGGCAATGCGTTAACGGTAGGGCCTCGTCAAGTGGAGCATGTTCAAGGACAGGCCGTAGGAATCGGGGGGTTGGTTGCAAGCCCAATTGTCTGTCGATCTGCGGCGGTGACGGACGGCCGATACTTCCAAGCCGGTATGCGGGTAATTTCTCCGTTTGGACGCAGATGGACGGATGGTCAGCCGACAATTGTTGCCTTTAACACAGTGTTGCCACCGAATTCGCCGGCTTGCGCTGAGGATACTACTACCTGGAGAGACCAAGTGAATGTGGTCATTCCCCCCTCCAGCCGGCACCCAGGTGGTGTTAACGTGCTGTTAGCTGATGGTTCGGTTCGGTTTATCAGCGACACAATCGACACGGGTAACCTCGCAGCTCAGCAGGCGGCCTCGGGGCCGAGCGTTTATGGGGTGTGGGGAGCTTTAGGGTCGAAGGCTGGTGGCGATGCGGTGACCATTGGGCCGTAGCTTGCCGCAATCGAGATTTAGTGGAGCGCCAGTACCGCGTTTAACCACCGCGTTCATCGCTGCGCCTGGCCGGGGACCCCCGGAAGACTTACCGGGGGTCCCTTTCGGTCGAGGGCTTAATCGTCCGAAATACGAAATACTCGCGTTGGGGAGCAAGAATAGTTCGTTTTTTGGACTCGCGGGCGTTTGGGTACTTTGAAGGCCCTCAGTCGCATCGTGCTCTTGGTTGGGATTGAGTATTTGCCGAGCGTTAAGGATCGGAGAGATTATCGGTCACATCCAGAAGTTAAATCGGGAGGGAACACTAAATGAAATGCTCGTGGTTTGGGATTGCCTTGTCGGTTGCGGGCGTGATTGTTTTGGGAGCTATGACAGGAGGTTGTCAACCTAGTGGCGGGGCAGGAGGGGGCTATGTTGTTTCGGGCGTCGTTAGTTATCAGGGCAAGCCGGTGGACGGGGCTGATGTGATTTTCAGCCCCACACAGCCGGGCCTTCAGGCGGCGTCCGCAAAGACGGATGGGACTGGGGCTTACAATGTAAGATTAGCACCAGGGGAGTATGTGGTCTTGGTGACAAAATTCACCCAACCTACTGCGGCGGCAGGGGGTGGTGGTTCGGAGTACACGCCACCGGAAGAAGGGGCGGCGATTGCCTCTCCGGAAAATGTCTTGCCCCAGCAATATGCAGACCGTGCGAAGTCCCCGCTTCGCGTCAAGGTGGAACCGCGGGAAAACAAGTACGATATCACCCTGACGGAGTAAAACTCGGGTCGGGCTAACGATTCAACTCTGAGTCGCTCCCAGTCTCAGGGTGCCTCACCAATGGTGGCCGAATATCGCTATTACCGCAGGGGAAGTTCTGGCCCCGGGGGGCCGACCCATCCTATCGGTAGGGCAGACGAATAATCCCCTCGTAATTTGGGCCGTCGTCATGCACGACGGCCCGTTTGTTTTTTGGGAAAGCCTTTTCAGAAATAAAAGTTGTTTACGAAATCTCTTCCTTTGAGTTACGGAAGGGAAGATTGTGCTTGAAAGAAAGTTTAACAGGTGCTGGCGACCGAAAACTTACTTCGCCGAACTTCCCCTCCACCCCACAGCCTTTGAGGCGGGAATCGCTGTGTTGTAAGGCCGCTAATGGTATCCTTGGGCGCGACCTCGTTCGTAGGTTTGGCCTTTTCTTATTAGGCCAGTCCTCAGCACAACGGCCTGAACAGGGAGAGAGCGAAGAGCACGAAGGATCAGCCTAAGCCTTTCGATCCTCGTGAGATCTCTGGATCATGCATTGGCATGCAAGCTTTGTCTTACTTGCAAAAAATTGGCGAAAGTGATTTGAGTCCGGACATCTCGGGAAAATTGGGAATTTCTATACGAGGCAAAACACCTAGTAATGAAAGCCTCTGGAGAAGGTAAAGGAAAGTTTCTGGAGAAGATACTGGCGGAGGCTCGAGAAAACTGGTTGGCTGAAAATTGCCTGTCCGCGGGAGAAGCGTCGGACCGGTCCGCCTGGGGTGGCTTGGGAGTCCCTTAGATCGGTGAATTTATTCGTGCACCAAAAAGGGGGCTTGTTAGGCGGGGAAAAGAGCAACAACTCCTGAAGCTTTGCCGAAAGATCATAGGTTTCCGTGTGTCAAAAACGCTTGACAGACTCCCTTGTTTGCCCAGAATTTATAGTGGAAAGATTATTTTTGCCTAAGATCTAGGACGTTAGGCGTGTCTTTGTTCGAGGTAGTTGGTGTAGAAGTGACAGTTTTTGGACAAGATGTCTGGTGTGGGGCCTTCGGTGGCCCATCATATTTGGAATTTATTTGGAATTTAGCTGAACGACCTTTGGCTGTGGGATTGCTGGGCATCATCAGTTTTTCATGAGTACTTCGGCTCGGTACGCCGAGCAAAGGGCAAGGTGTTAATGATTTTCAATTGGCGGAGGTCTCAGTGAGACGGTTTAGTGAAATGAGGAGGTCTTGGCATGCCGTTCTGTCAATAAAAACGCTTGTCTGGGTTTACTCTCGTGGAACTGCTTGTGGTGATCGCCATTATTGGGATTTTGATTGCTTTGCTGCTTCCTGCGGTCCAGGCCGCCCGGGAGGCAGCACGTCGGTCGCAGTGCATTAATAACTTGAAGCAGATCGGGTTGGCGCTTCACAGCTATCACGATATTTATGGTTCATTCCCACCAGGGGCCGTTTTCTATGGAGGAACTGACTATGGCTCAGGGCCCATCAACAATCGGGGCTCAATGCATGTTCGGCTGCTACCTTTTCTGGAGCAGCAGCAGTTGTATCAACTATTTGATTTTCGGAATGGAACTGACAATCTTCGGGTGTCGACGCCATTCCCCGACGGAAATACTCTTCTACGGTCAGTAGCAATACCGGTTTACTTGTGCCCCACGGACAACAGTAACCGTAAACTCGATACCGTGCCAAACCAGGTGCAGGTGTCCAATTACTATCCCTCCATGGGGCCTACATACACCATTACCGACAATCCCAGTTGCTCGTGTCCGGAATACGCACTTTGGCAGAGTTACGGCAGTCCTAACACGAACAACGACAATCCTGCTGGTCCATTCACCCGCAGAGGTTGGCACTTTGTTTGCCGGATTGCGGATGTTCCCGACGGAACTTCCAATACGATTTTTGTTGGCGAAGTTCGCGCTGACTGTTCAGGCCATGTGCGGGCGGGGTGGAGTCATTCGAATAAATGGGGCGCGTTTACACAGATTCCCATTAATTATGACTCTTGTTACCCGGATGTAGCTTCTGCTCAAGCGGCTGGGAAAACTGCCTGCGCCGCACGCTGCACCTGGAATACCGAGGTGGGATTCAAGTCTCAGCACCCCGGCGGTGCCAACTTTTTGTTCGGTGACGGTTCGGTGCGATTTATTTCTCAGACTATCGATCATTGGACGTATCAGTACATCGGAGATCGGCGAGACGGTCGGTCACCGAGCGGTTACTAGTGGCTCCTCCTCGGTGTTTCTTGCCGCTTTGGGGAGATGCCCCCGAAGTTTTGTTGTTTGTCGGTAACAGTACAAGTTGTTAGAAAGCCGACCTGCTGATCGGAGGCGTTCGATGAAAATTGCCCGAGTGTTAGTTTCCGTCGCGGTTTTAATGATCGTAAGTGTCTTTTTATTCCTAGGGTGCGGTGGCAGTGGTCGACCAGGCGCCGTTCGGGTCACTGGGCAGGTGACTCTGGACGGAAAGCCGTTGGCGGGTGCCGCGGTCATGTTCACCGGGCCCGAAGGCGGGGCCCCGGTTACCGCTGTCACAGATGCCAACGGCAATTTCTTTTTGCATGCAGTCCCAGGCGTCAACAAAGTAGCTGTTGCCAAAACGGAAGCCGCCGGGGGAGGGGGTGAGGAGGCGTTGAGTCCGCCAGAGGATGTTCCAACCGTCAATGAGGCCAAGCAGCTTATTCCTCCCAAGTATGCCAACCCTGCGACCTCCGGAATCAGTTTTGAGGTCAAGCCCGGCATGCCCCCGGTGAAAATTGAGCTTAAGTCAACGGAGTAACAGTTTCGCCGTTTTAAGCGCTGGGCGGTGCCGGCTGAAGCCGGTTGGCTTGTGCCCCGCGGACTAGGCGAAAACTTGCCGGATCTTCCACAGCAAGTCGGCTTTAAATTTGGTCAAAAAGGTCAATTTGGGCGCTTTGGGGGAATTAGGACCAGGGGCTCAAAATTTTCCCGGTTGCAAGGGGCGAGGTCTTCGCGCGGTGAAGTTGCCACCGGTTAGCCCGGTTCCAGGCTGTGTGCCCAGAACTTTTGTTTTCCTGGGGCGAGATTTTTCGCTTCAGCGGTCGCAAGCCCTAAGCTCTTCTTCAGGGTTGGCTTCCGACGTCGCGGAAGTTGAAAGGGCCAATCTGCGGAGCCGGCTCGCGACACGCGGCGCAAGAGGAAAAAAGTACTTTTTGCCCCCTTCAGTGCGGCTTACTCTTTTGACCCTTTAGTGCAGCGAATAAGGGACACTCGTGCCGCTTTGGGTAAGGCGCTCGGGAACGGCCAACTGAACTTCCAGCTGGGCCACGTACTCAGGTGGCAAGAGATGTTCCATTGCGTCGGCATCCCGGTGAACATGATCGCTCGCGATTCCGGCCTTCTCAAGGAGGAAAAGTTCCCACAGTCGGTGCGCCCGCACCACCTGGAGAGCCCGATGGAGACCGGACGGCAGGAGACCAAGTTGCCCATTTTCTATCCGGATCCATCCTCTTTGCCACGCGTAGCGGGTTAGCATCCACATCCAGATCTTTGTCCATCCTAGTCGCGTGCGCACCTGTTCCGAAGATTGGAACGCCAACTGAGGCAGTGCCGATTCTGTCTGTTCATAAAGCTCGCGGAGGAGATGGTCCAAAGCGGCACGAAACCGCAGGGTCAGGAGCCGAGCTGCTCGGCTCACCACGCCTTTCCGCGGGGCAAAGAGCATTGATCCCAGGAAAAGTGCGGCTCCGCTCAGAATAATCATTGGTCCGGTGGGAAGGCGTAGCTTTTCGCCGGGAGAACCCCAGAGGACAGGGACCCATCCTGCCGAGCTTGCCGTCCCCATGACGGCCGCACAGGCTCCAAAGCCGCCTGCCACAAGGAGCATCCGATCAAGCCGATCCGTCCAAAATCGTGCTGCGGCCGACGGCATGATCAGAAGAGCAGCCATCAACACAACCCCCACCACGGCTAGGCCCAACATCGTCACCAAAGCCACTAGGGAAAATAATGCCAGATCGACCAGTCCTACCGGCCAACCTTGGACGCGCGCAAAGGTTGGATCGAAGCTGGCAACCACAAGTTCTTTGTAAAGGAGTATTATGGCACCGGTGGCCACCAAGCTAAGGGCGAAAACAAGCAGAAGATCGTTTCGGCTAATGGCGGCTGCCTGTCCGAAAAGGAAATGGGTGAGGCCGGCGCGGTTACCGCCCTCAGGCAGCTTTTGAATCACAGAAAGGAGCATCACACCCAGCCCAAAGAATACGCTGAGGACGATCCCGAGCACGGCATCGTCTTTGGTAGGAAGCAGCTTGCGGATGAGGGCCATGAGGGCAACCGCGGCAATGCCGGCAATGAGCGCACCTGTTAGAAAGGCGCTCAAATCGCGGCTGCGGACGATCAAGAAGGCCAGACAAATTCCCGGCAATGCCGCGTGGGCCAGCACATCACCCACAAGGGCGCGACCTCGGAGGATGGCAAAACACCCCAGCATTCCAGCGGTTGCCCCTAAAAGGCTAGTGGTCAATAAAACAAGTAAGGTCACATAACTCATGAAGGCATCCTCCTTACGGAACGGCCGAGCGGTGAACGGCCTCGGCCACTTCGGCCAAAAGGGTCAGTCGTCCTCCGTAGGCCTTGCGGAGATTCTCGTTGGTAAACACCTGAGAGGTCTCCCCCGCCGCAATCAGACGCATGTTCAGTAAAATTGCAAAATCGAAATACTCTCGTACGGTTTGCAAATCATGATGGACCACCAACACGGTTTTTCTTTCGTCACGAAGAGTTTGCAGGAGAGAGACGATGGCCCGCTCGGTGGCAGCATCCACACCAACAAAAGGTTCGTCGAGAAAGTAAATCGATGCTTGTTGTGCCAGGGCCCGGGCCAAAAAAACCCGTTGTTGCTGACCGCCGGATAGCTGCCGGATCTGTCGGTCGGCAAACTCTTCCATTTCCACCAGCTTTAAACACTTTTGAGCCAGCTCGCGTTCGGCGCGACCCGGCCGGCGGAACCACCCCAGCCGGCCGTACGTCCCCATCAACACTACGTCCATCACTGTGACCGGAAAGTCCCAGTCGATCGTCTCGCGCTGGGGAACATAACCTACCAGGTGGCGACATTCCCGCAGGGGACTTCCGTAAAACCACACCTGGCCGCTTACAACCGGAACCAGTCCCAAAGCTGCTTTGATTAGGGTGCTCTTGCCCGCTCCGTTGGGGCCAATAATTCCCACTAAGCGGCCCTCAGGCACTCGAAGATCAATGTCCCAAAGTACGGGCTTGCGATGGTAAACAACCGTGAGATCGTGGATCTCAAGGGCGATCGTTTCGCTCATTAAGCGGTCTCCGGTTCAAGGCTATCTATGTGTTTCATGTTCGATCGCCGAATAGTGGCACGAAAGATCATGGCCATAAAGTTACAGTCTCTTTTCCACGGAAATATTACCAAGATTTTGCCCCCTGACTGGCTTCCTTTTTCATCCAGCCAGGGGAGCTTTTCGCCGGCCGCCAGACACTTGTGGGAAGTTGCTATCGCAGAGCCCGGACGATCACATCTACGTTCCAGCGGAAGGCCCCGAGGTATGTCTCTCCGGGGGATCCTGGTGGTCCGAGGCAGTCGGCGTAAAGCTCTCCGCCAATGCGGAGGTTGTGTCCGCGAGCCTGGCAGCCGGCTACTACTGCCTCCAGCACCGAGGGCGAAACACTATTTTCCACGAAGACCGCTGGGATCTTTTCGCGCACTAACTGGTCAATGAGCTCGTTCATGGTCCCTAGGTCTATTTCTTCCAGGGTGCTCAGTCCTTGAAGGCTACTTACTTGGAGCTGGTATCGATTTCCGAAATATCCGAAGGCATCGTGGGTGGTGATTAGGAACCGGCGATCGGGTGGGATCGTCTCCAGCTGATGCCGGGCATATTCGTCCAGCAAAATGATTTCCGAAACATAAGTCTCGGCACGCCGGGCAAATTGCTCGGAGCGAGACGGGTCAACTTTGCTTAGGCACTCAGCCGTGTAGCGAACACATTCCGCCCACAAAAGAGGATCGAGCCATACATGGGGATCGAAGACTGTGGAGCCTTCGTCTAGTCGACGTAATTTCTCCGGATTATTTTGCTGAAGCTTTTCTGTAACGGCGAACACGGGCATGAATCGGGCACGGCGAGCCAGTAGCGATTCCAATCTTCCCTCCAAACGGAGACCATTGTAAAAGACTACATCCGCGGCGTGGATGCGCCACTTGTCACGTGCTGTGGGGCGATACAGGTGAGGATCCATGCCCGGCGGTATTAGTTGGTCCACATTGACGTGCAAGCCACCGATTTCCCGCACGGCTTCCGCGATCATGCCCGTGGTGCAGAGAACTCGCACGGGCCGTGACTCTCCCGCATCTCCACCAGCGTTAACCGCTGTACACCCTACCAGGGCTACCGCGCACCAGATCAGGGCCATCCCCAAAAGAACACGGATCTTCTTCCGGACAATGACACTTTGGGAGTCGCAGTGTGGCACAGCGGCTTTCATATCTTTTGTTTTTTTGTTTCTTTTCTTGTTGCCGCCTTGCTGGCTCGGACAGCATGTCGTTGTCAATTTTGGGCATCGGCGCATCGCTGCGGGGAGTTTCAGTGGTAATTTTCCTTTTCCTTCATAGTTTGACGCCTATTTCTTCGCGATATGGCAAGGACATTAATTCGCGAAGAGATTAATTTTATGCCGAAGCGATCAAGGGGGAAACTTCCGCAGCGTCTAGAGATAGGTAGCTGAAACACTCGGCTGGAGGGGGAATGCTCTACAGGTTTAGTCGCTACGTTTACGACCAAGCCCCAAGGCCAGCTGGAGTAAGATGAAAAGAGCGGCCAATGCTTCGCGGAGATTAATCTTAGTTTGCCCGACGGATCGCTCCATGAAGCGAATTGGGACTTCCACCATGCGGGCATTCTGACGACGCAGATGCCACAGGATTTCCTCAAAGAAGGAATACCCTCGCGATCTTATTTCCTGGAGGGGCAAGTTGGCGAGGGTGCTTACCCGGTAGCACCGAAAGGCCCCACTGCAATCCTTCACTGGCAGCCACAAAAGCCATCGGGCATAAAAATTGATAGCCCGCGACATGAACCGCCGATACCAAGGCCAATTTTCGATCGTTCCCCCGCGGACGTAACGCGAACCGATGGCTACATCCACACGGGGACCAACTAAAGGTTCCATCGCCGAAAGCAAATCTGGCAGGTGATGCGGCCGGTGACTCCAGTCGGCGTCCATTGTGACCAGATAGTCGTAGCCGGCGTCAATTGCATAACGCATGGCCTGAAGATGCGCCGAGCCAATTCCCAATTTCCCTGGTCGGTGGGTCACTTTCAGTCGTGGCTCCTGAGCCGCCTTGGCTTCGCACCACTGGCCAGTACCATCAGGTGAACTGTCATCAACAACTAAGATATCTGCCTGAGGGCATATGCGCCAAATTTCATCCACAAGCGAGGGGAGATTTCCCAACTCGTTATATGTCGCAAGTGCTACCAAGATTCGCCCAGGCAGAGCCATCGCTCCCATTCACAAGCGGTTATTGAATACCCCCCGATTTGCCGTTGATCTTGCGCACTAACAAATCGCTACTTTGGGAGGACAGGTTCGCTCGTTGTTGCCTCGGCCGGGCCGGACGATGGTGCTTAAATTTCCGCCCAAAATCGTGTTGACGATGCTGCCCATCTAAGGGCAGTCCAAGTCGCCACAAGTGTGGGCCAGCCTTAATGGCCAAGATGGCGGCGCCACCCCTCCTGAGAACTTACTGCCTTTTATCTACCAACTTGCGAAAGAGGTTTGAAGTACCTTGACGGTTTATGGCCGAGCATGGCCGGCAAAAAGCTGGCTAAAATCCTAAGCCCTTGGTGGATGTCTTAACTCGGCAAAGAAACATGTGCGCGGTAATGTAAAGCGTTGATCCATCTGGACCACCGAAGCAGCAGTTTGCTGTAGCAACCCCGGGGCTAATTCGTCCTAGAAATTCGCCTTGAGGGCTAAAGATGTTGACACCACCCGGGCCGGTAGCCCACAGGTTTCCGTAAATGTCAACGGCCAGTCCGTCCGGGGCACCGCGAAGCTTGCCCTCGCGGACCCAAGGGGTGGCATCAAAGAAGACCCGCCCTGGTCCAATGCTGCCATCCTCCAACACGGGGTAGGCCATCCAAATCGGCCTCTGGCCATCCGAATTGGCCACATAGAGGGTTTTTTCATCGGGAGAAAGAGCAATCCCGTTGGGACGGGAAAGCTCCTTAGTCAACAAGATCACTTTGCCATCGGGAGTCACTTGGTAGACACCGCAAAAGCCAAGGTCACCGAGTCGTTCCCGTTCTGCCCCTTGTAAACCATAGGGGGGATCGGTGAAATAGAGCGTGCCGTCCGAGCGAAATACCAGATCGTTGGGACTGTTGAATCGCTTCCCCTCGAAGCGGTCGGCAAGCACAGTCCACGACCCGTCGCGCTCCACGCGCACGACCCGTCGGTCGCCATGTTGACACATCACAAGCCGGCCTTGCGGGTCGAGGGCAAGACCGTTAGAACCGGGTTCACCACCTCGCGGTTCTGTGCCTGTGTAGCCACTAGGCTTCAAGTAAAGGGAAAGCCCCTCGTTATCCTTCCAGCGGAAAATGCTATTTTGTGGCACATCGGAGAAAAGCAGGAACCCGCCATCGCGAATCCACACAGGGCCTTCCGACCATTTGAACCCGGCGGCCAGCTTTTCAATTTTGGCGTCGGCCGGAAGGAGGGCTTCGACCCGGCGGTCGGCCCGTTCAATGGTTCCAATGATCTCTGGCGGTACGACGGCTTCTTGCGCCGCCCCAACGGCACCAACGTAAACGGCCATCGCCAAGGCAAAGACTAGCTGAGGAAGGTACGGAGCTCTCAATCCAGTCATGGGACAACTCCTATCGGTCGGTGGAACTTCGACGCGCAATCAAAAGGTCCCCCTCACCTTTTCTCTGAGGTGGGAAAAATCCCGTGGGTGGCACTCCCAGCAATTTTGCCCAGGAAATCCGATTCGCAAGCGTTGGTGCCCAACGGGCATCCTGTGAAATTGCGGAGAGGATTTCTGGACGGCTTGTAAAGTCCGAAGGTCCTAGTAAGTTTGGATTATCTTTTCCTAAGCCCGTCTGGCAAGTCCCAAACGGGGACAAAAGGGTGAAATGATAGAAGTTTAAAGCCATAGCCTTTTAGTGAGGCTTGAGGGCTTGCTGGGCGTAGTCCGATAGCTTCCCCTGGGGCCGGGCTCTCGGGGCGAGCGGCAGGGGGAAACGGGGGAGAAAATCTGTCCGCATTTGTCCGCGATGTGGGGTCATGGCTTATCCGCAGGTTTGCCGTCGTAGCTTGTCTTACAATTTCCGGCTGGTTTTCCGCCCGAGCGAACTCACCGACACTCGGTCCCAATTTTTGACCCGGAAAATTTTTTGGGGGTTGGGTCAGTCCTTCACTTAGCGGCGAATATCAGCGGACTGGTTTCTCGAGTTTCCGGCCAATAACAAGCTCCTCTTTCGGCGGGGCAACTTTCCGTCATGTTCGCTCCATTTGCTGCCAGCGATGAGAGGTGCGGCAATGAAGCGCCGGAACCACGGCATTTCGAAGCGATCAAAAAAATTTTTTGCGGCAGATCCGGCACTGCTACCAAGAGGGGCCTGATCTTTCATACCTGAAACCTCGATGTGCGACAACCGGCGACGTAAGTAGCCAGTTCGCTGCAGAATAACATAGTCGATAATACTTCCGCGAGGTCCTAACGCAACGAATGATATACGCGTTGTTCGGAGGCTCAATTAATGCTGTTCGAAGGGTCAGTTTTTAAGGCTCAATTAACTTTTCCGGGGATATAGCGCCAGCCACGGTTCTCGTCACCATCAGAATCCCTAGCCTCCAATGTTGGGGAATCCATATCTCCGACATAAAAAAGGTTAAGCGATACTGACCCTTAAAGAACAATCTACCATGGGCCGAAGATTACTTTGTCTATATCAATAATGATGCTTGTAGTGACGATGCTTTGCGTTTCTTGGGTCTTGGCTCAAAACTAGGCCTTGCTCGGGTTGCCAAAGGCTCGTGGTCATGGCAGCCCTGGTAAAATTGAGGGAATTTGGCCGGCGGTATTTGAGTTACTAAGGGACAAGCTATGCCATTTCAGGCCCGGATTGGTATTTACGAAGGACCGCTTGACATCCTCCTCCTTTTGGTTCGCCGGGGGGAGATCGATCCCCGCGAGGTTCCGGTCGCCGAGATCGTCGAACAGTTCCTTGCGTTTCTTGCCCAGGGATGTGAAGACTTTTTGGGAGAAGCGGGTGACTTTCTCGCCTTGGTTAGCTTGCTGCTTGAGGTGAAGTCTCAATACCTCTTGCCTCACCCGGAGGAAGCCGCCGTCGAGGTAGAGTACCAGCAGCAGGAGCGGCTGGTCGAGCGACTGTTGGCCTATGAGCAATTCCGCCGAGCCGCGATGGTTTTGGAAGAAAAGGCCCGACAGTGGTGGAATTGTTTTGCGCGAATGGTTCGGGAACCTGAACCGGATGAACCGGCACCGGCTCCCCTGGAAGTACCCAGTGTTTGGGATTTGTTGGCCGCCTTTCAAAAAGTGATGGACGAAGCGGAGGCTTCCAAACCCACCAATATCGTCTACGACGATACGCCTATTCATGTGTACATGGATAGAGTGCTCACGCAGCTTCAATCGCGCGGGCGAGTGGCTTTTCGCGAACTTTTTTCCGCTGGGATGACTCGCGCCACTTTGGTCAGTATGCTTCTTGCCGTGCTCGAGCTTGTGGTGCTGGGAAAGGTGGTCGTCGAACAAAAGGAGCTTTTCGGGGAAATTTGGCTTGTGGCACGAAGTGGTCAGTCTCCCGAGGGTGCTGAGGGCAATCAACCGGCATCGATGTCCCCCTCGGATGCCCCCTCCCTTCCGACGCAATCTTCTCGAGGGGAAGATTGTTCAGCTCTGGTTACGCCTGGATGGGAGGAATAATCTCCCGCTTTCCATGACGAAACGGGCGCTCGCACCACCTGCTATGAGATGTTAATCCCCAGAGAGGTAAGCCCCGGTAACGTGTTGACGCGTCTTTATGCCAAAATACCATTGTCAAAAAAAGAAAAAAGGAAATCTGAATTCCAGCTTGTACTACCTAACTACCACCCATGACTCCGGATATTAATCCAGGAAATCTTCATGTGGGTTAATGGTAAATCTCAGCCTTCTAGCAAGCATTGGTGAACAATTTGCTTAGAAAAGCCTGCCCAAGCGGGGGTTATCAAGTGCCAACAGGCCAGGCAGCTGGTTTATATCGGAGGAGAAATGTTGAACGATCAGCCCATTCGTACGCTGAAACATGGTCCGATAACCATTGAAGGCTATTCTCGGGCGGCCGTGCAAACATATTGGCGAATCCCGGAGCTCAACCTCGGCTTTGACCTGGGAGCTCAGCCCTGGGCATTTATGGGCACACCGAGGTGGTTTGTTTCGCATATGCATATCGATCACATGATGGCTCTCCCGACCTACGTGGCTCGGCGGCGGATGATGAAGATGGAACCCCCGACCATTTACCTACCGCAAGAAGCAGTGGAACCGATGAGCCGCATCCTCCGGTTGGTAAGCCGGTTGGATCGTGGACGACTACCTTGCCAACTAGTTGGTCTGGCCCCGGGCCAGGAAGTGGAGCTTTCTCGCGAGCTTGTGGTGACGACTTCGTCCAGCAAGCACACCGTGCCCTCGCTCGCTTTTATCGTGTGGGATCGCCGGCGAAAGTTGAAGGCGGAGTATCAACATCTATCGGGCCCGGAGATCCGCGATCTCCGCTTGTCAGGTGTCGATGTCACGTACGAGGTACGGCTACCCCTCGTGGCCTATTTGGGGGACAGTGCGCCGGAAGGCCTCGACAATTGTCCGGAAATGTATGAGGCCCAAGTGCTTATCTTGGAGGTGACTTTTGTATCTCCGCACCACCGGAAGGAGAAGATTCATAAATTCGGGCACATGCATTTGTACGATTTGTTGGAAAGGCGAGAGAGATTTAAAAACAAGCTAATCATTGCCGCCCACTTTAGCACCCGCTACCACGACGGTGAAATTCGCCGCTACGTGGAGAAGCTGTGCCCCGACATGCTTCAGGGCCGACTTTATTTGTGGCTTTAGTTGCTCTTAACTCGGTGATTCTCTTTTTTAATGGTGGGAAGGAGAGAGCCATCGCAAAGCTGGTTAGGTGGCGGAATCCGGCGTACGAAGGTGAAGTTCCAGAGCCGATGAACGTCCCACGAGAAAAGACGAGCGATCGGTCGAGGTGTGGTGTCCCAGATTAATTGGCGGGAATTTTGAAGCGCTCGCTCTTCACTTGTGGGTTGGCGATACTTTTCCTGGCTGTGGTGGCGTCTAGCTTGCCAGGTAAGATTTTGGTCATCAGTCGCGGCAAAATGTGCGGATTATAACGGTTGTAGCGGTGGCGTAGTGCCGGCAGGCCACTGGTGGGAGCGGTAAGCTCCTTCGGGCTTGGGCTTTGTTTCTACTCTTCCCGGCTTCTGTGCCGAAACGAAATTCAAGAGGAGGGTCCGTGTGAGCCAGCTGATGATAATTTCCGCCGGAAACCGCCTCCGTGCGAATGTAAAAAAGAAGCTCACCCCGTTATCGCTTACTTCGACAAAACCCACACGATCTTCCCGTAAGGAATACTTTGCCACACCCCCCTTGCGTATGTGAGCCGAAAATTTTGACGGTGTCGCCCTCCGCGTTGAACGATGTGCTACGCAACTAATAGAGAGATGACGCTGCAGACGATGGCAGGCGTTTACCGGTGTGCTCACGTGGCTGGGAGGGCTAGGCAGAAGGCGCGGACGAGGCCTGCAAGGCAAGAAGCGGCAAGCCGGCCGGGAGAGCGAGGGTTGGGAATCAGCCGTCGAGAATTTCAATAGAAAGGGCTTCACACATGACGAGGATCAACACTAACGTTAGTTCGTTGACCGCTCAAAAAACGCTTGCGCGTTCCAATGTTTCGCTCCAGCAAGCCTTGACCCGGTTGAGCACGGGCTTACGAATCAACGCCGGCAAGGACGATCCGGCCGGCTTGATTGCAAGCGAGATGTTGCGAGCTAACATCGTGTCGATTAATCGGGCCATCACCAACAGCGAGCGTGCCTCGCAGATGATTGCCACTGCCGATAGCGCGTTGAATCAGATCGGCAACCTTCTCAACGATATTCGCGCACTGGTCACCGAGGCTGCCAATAGCGGCGTGATGAATGCCGACCAAATCGCCGCCAACCAGCTGCAAATCGATGCCGCGTTAGAAGCTATCAATCGAATCGCTCATACGACCGCCTTCCAAGGACGAAAGCTTTTGGATGGAAGCCTGGATTTCATCCACACCGCAGGAGCTGTGCCTACTATCGAGGATATTGAAATCAATCGCGCCAACCTGGGGCCTGCGGGCCAAATGACTGTCGAGGTGGATATCAAGCAGGCGGCGCGTCAAGCGGAGATCTTGAGTGCTTCAGGTGTGGCGCAAGCCACGGCGGTTTTGCGTTTCCGGGCAGGGGCTACCGTGACCTTCGCCGACAATGGTCAGATCCGCATTAATGCTCGGGCCTTAGGTGATGCCGAGGAAGGTGTACAGGTAGTTTTCCAAAATACGGGGAGTGTGTCAGCCCAGTATGATCCTGACAATAAGCGGCTTGTTGTGACCTTTGATGCGGGGAATACCGCCACCGCGGACGTGGTGGCTGCGATTAACGCTCTTAACGAGTTCGAGGCCGAACAGGTCCAAGCGGGTACTTTGGACACGAACGATGACAATCTTGCGGTCACCACTGGTTACGATCGGATCACAATCACCGCCGCAACTGCGGGACCAGAATTCAATAACATTCGGGTGAGCGTAGTGACGCGCAGCGGCATTGGAGCTCCCACCGCGGCTTACTATGCTGATACAAAGAACCTGGTGATCACGATCGATTCGACTTCGGACACGCAACTGTCAGCCATTGCGTCGGCGATTAGTAACTTAAGCGAATTTACCGCTACGGCAAGCGCCAACGGCGATGGCGTCGTCAATGGGGCGACTGCCGACCGTCGGGCGTTGGCAACCACGGGCATCAGTGGTTATTTGACGTCGGCATTTTCGCCGGCTACCAATGCTACAGCTGTGCTGCAGTTTGCTCCGTCGGCATCGCTTCGTTTTGCTTCCAACGCCGTGATCGACATCAAGGCGAGCACGCTCAGTGAGGACGAAAACAATGTCACGATTAGCTTCGTTGCCGATAGTACGCCTGTGGGTCAGGAGTATGCTGAATACGATGCACAAGCTAAGACGTTAAAGATACACATTAATAACAGTGCTCCCACTACCGCGGCCAACGTGGTTGCCGCCATCAATGCCCTTCCTGAGTGGCAAGCCTTTGTGGTGAACGGTGGGGCGGTCAACGGTGCCGGAACTGATAGGAATCTCAGTGCACGAACTGCTCGCGATCAGTTGACCATTAAGGCCCTTTTACCTGGTGCCGACTATAATGGCTTGACCGTGCAGGTGGTCAAAGCTGCTGGCGTAGGTAGCACTCCCACGGCAAGCTACGACGCCACCAACAAACTGTTGACAATAACTATCGACGAGACGGCGGCGACCACACTTGCCGCGATCGATCAAGCGATCGATGCCTTGCCGGAATTCAGCTCTTCCCACCGGACGTATGGGGCCGGGCGAGTTCGCGGTAATTCCGCGGATATTCGCGCCACTGCCAATACGGGAACCACCGGGGGCAATGTGCTGTTGGACGATTTGGTCTTCCAACTTCGTGGACCGCGGGGAAGTGAGATCTTTTCCTTCCAGCGAGGTACGTCCGTCAACCAGGTGGTGCAGGCCTTTAACTTGTTGACCGACTCAACCGGTGTGGTAGCCACGCAGTCTCAGGGGCTGCTCACTTTGCGAACGCTGGATTACGGTTCCGAGGCAGCCATTGATATCGACATTGTTCGCGAGGGTGCGGACGGTCGGTTTGATGCCGCCTTAAGTGCCAAGCGTGCTGTGGGCAGCGACATTGTGGCCACCGTTAACGGTGTGCTAGCCCAGGCCTCGGGGAACACTTTTTCTGTCAATACGAGCACGCTGGATCTCTCGATTACAGTGCAAGCGGGTTCGGCGACTGATTTCTCTTTCACTATCGCCGGCGGTGGTGCTCTATTCCAATTGGGGCCTGAGATCATGGGTACGCAACAGGCTCGGCTGGGAATTGGGGCGCTAAACACCACCTCCTTGCGAGGCAAGAGTGGTCGTCTATACGAGCTTGGCTCCGGCCAGGCGGCCGCGCTGCAGAATGATCCGGCCCGCGCTGCTCGGATTGTTGACGAGGTCATCAACAAAGTCGCTTCCTTGAGAGGTCGGTTGGGCGCGTTCCAAAAAGCCACGATCGAGACCAACATTAATTCGCTTCAGGACACGGTGGAGCGGCTCACGGAAGCTGAAAGCTCCATTCGGGATGCGGACTTCGCGGCAGAGACAGCAGCTTTGACGCGAGCCCAAATCTTGGTCCAAGCCGGTACGGCAGTGTTGGCTATAGCTAACACGCAACCGCAGAATGTCTTGGCCTTGTTGCGATAAGCTTAATGGCCGGGTAAGCTCGGCAACCCCTCTGTGGTGAGGTGGGGGGCGCGCAATATAGGCCAAAGGGTTAAGGGCTCGGCCGGCCTCCCCGCCCAGGTGCAACATGGTCACAGCTTGAATCACCCCTTACTTCCTCTGTGGCACTTTCTGCTCCTTAGGCCCCCAAAAGGGGGCTTTTTTGTGCGCTTTTTCTCGCCTGAGGTACGGGTAGGAAGTATTTGGCGATGGATGGTTTCAGTCGGGTACTTCTGACGGTGGCTCTTCTAAATACTTGGCGGCCGGCATCGCTCCACCACCTTACCCGCTGCTGAGCATGTCTTCAGTGTTTTTCGCGTTGCCATCTCTTGCAAAGCTAGACAGAACCCCACACAATGGGGCAAAACTTGGGGCGTCCAACACCCACAAGGGTTTGCAAGGGCGCATAGGCTAAGTGTTGTGGATCGGATAACCTTTTTTGCTGTAATGGGGATCGGTACACTCTGGACCCAACGCGGTAAGGACCCGTGTGAGGCGGAACTTTCTTTTAGAAGGGAGTAGGAGCAATGTCGGCGTTTCCGGACATTCCCAAAATTCGCTACGAAGGCCCTGACTCCAAGAATCCTCTCGCCTTCCGTTTTTACAACGAGGAGGAGATCGTTGAAGGCAAGACGATGAAGGAGCAGCTACGATTTAGCGTGGCCTATTGGCACACGATGCGGGGCAGTGGGGCCGATCCGTTTGGAGCTCCCACAATGCTCCGCCCTTGGGAGGGAGCTCAGGATACTGTGGAGAATGCCATACGGCGGGTGCGCGTGTTTTTCGAATTCTGCGAAAAGCTGGGAGCCCCGTTTTTCTGCTTCCATGATCGGGACATTGCCCCGGAAGGAAGCACTCTTGCGGAAACCAATCGTAACCTCGATGCGGTTGTCAAGGTGGTCCAGGAAGAGATGCAGCGAACCGGGGTACGGCTCCTGTGGGGAACGGCGAACCTCTTTAGTCACCCCCGGTACGTTCACGGGGCGGCCACAAGTTGCAATGCAGACGTTTTCGCCTACGCCGCCGCGCAAGTCAAAAAGGCTTTGGAAATCACTAAAGAGCTCAATGGGGCTGGATACGTTTTTTGGGGGGGCCGAGAGGGTTACACCACTTTGTGGAATACCGATATGAAGCGGGAGCTCGACCACCTAGCCCGCTTCCTCCACATGGCCGTCGAATATGCGAAAGAAATTGGGTTTACAGGTCAGTTTTATATCGAGCCGAAACCAAAGGAACCAACGAAGCATCAATATGATTTCGACGCGGCCGCATGCATCAACTTCTTGCGGGCTTATGGACTTGCGCCGTACTTCAAGCTCAATATTGAAACCAACCACGCCACCTTGGCTGGCCATACGGTGGAACATGAGCTTGAGTATGCCGGCATGCAGGGCTTCCTCGGTTCTGTGGATGCCAACACAGGGGATCTCCTGCTCGGTTGGGATACGGATCAATTCCCCACCGATATTTATCTTACCACCAAAATTATGCTGGCCTTCCTCAAATACGGTGGGTTGGCGCCGGGAGGGGTGAACTTCGACGCCAAGGTTCGTCGTGAGAGCTTCGAACCTATCGACCTTTTCTATGCCCACATTGGTGGGATGGATACTTTCGCCAAGGGGCTGAAAATTGCCGCGCAAATTCGCGCTGACGGGGAGCTTGATCGGCTCCTGCGTGAACGATACAGCTCCTGGGATAGTGGCATTGGGGCGGAGATCGAGGCCGGCAAACACGATTTCAAGTCCTTAGAGAAGTATATGTTGGAGAAAGGCGAGGCTTCTCCGAACCGCAGTGGGCGACAGGAGCTTATCGAAAACATCATTAATCGCTACATCCTGCCGCGATAAGTTCGTGACACCCTCCACTCAACGGTGGGCCGGGTGCTGGTTTGGAGAAGTTGTTGATCGCAAGAAAAAGCGACGAGCGTCTACAGACCTTTCGATGAACTTAGCTGGGACCGGCCTCTTTGAAAGGCCGGTCCCAAATCCGGCGAGATAATAAATTCTTACTTCATAGCTGCCGTAAACGAAATACTTTATCGTCCACAACAATCTCGCTCGCAAGCTTGGCTGGGTATTGTTGTGGGGTAAAGCAAGTATGGGATCAAGTTGTTGGGAAGCGAAGGGCTAACAATAGGTTTAACCACCGGTTCCGAGGTAGCTTTGGCTGACGGGTGGCCTTCTTGAACACTCGCCCAGCTGTGTTGACTCCTATCTGTTGCCATAAGCTTAATATGGAGGTTATAACTGGCCGTAGAAACGGCGGATAATCGCCCAGGCCTCTTCAGGAGTCTCGGCATATTCGATTAGGTCGAGGTCTTCGTCGTCGATTACCCCTTCGTCGGCGAGGAAGCGAAAATTAATGACCTGATCCCAATATTCTCGACCGAAGAGGATGATCGGGATATCCTGCATCCGGCGAGTTTGGCGCAAGGTGAGGGCGTCGAATAGCTCATCTAATGTGCCAAAGCCTCCCGGAAAGACTACCAAAGCTTTTGCCCGAAGCAGGAAATGAAATTTTCGCATCGCGAAGTAGTGGAACTGGAGACACAATTCGGGCGTGACATAGGGGTTGGGCAGCTGTTCATTAGGTAGTCGGATATTCAGGCCTGCGGACTTTGCCCCTACATCGTAGGCGCCTCGATTAGCTGCCTCCATGATGCCGGGCCCGCCACCGGTTACGATCACGTACTCACAACCGCCATTTTTCTGGCATTCCTGGGAAACAAGACGGGCGAATTGGCGTGCCAGTTCGTAATAATGACTTTTCGCATAGATGCGCTCGGCTCGGTGTACGGCACGTTTGCGGCGCGGGTCTTCGGGCGTTTCTGCCAGGCGCGCTCGTGCCAATTCCAGGTTGCGCAAGGCCTGAGCAGGGGGCAATATCCTCGCCGCACCGAAAACGACAATCGTGGATTTGATGTTATGTTCTTGAAAGATGAGCTCGGTCTTAAGGAGCTCAAGTTCCATCCGCGTGGGCCGAAGCCGGGGATCGCTCAATAGCTCTACATCGCGATAGGCCACACGATAGCTGGGCGATTGCAGGATTCGCTCCAGGTTGCGGCGCCGTTCTTCCTCTTCGGAAAGGTATTGTTCCGCTGGCTCGTGTATGGCCATCTATCTATTCCTCCCGCAGCATCCGCGATTACTCACCCCCGCGTCTCCGGCAAAAGACAAAGAAGAGCTCTCCCTTGGTGCACTCGCCTGCATTATTTAAGGGCTCAGTCGACCGAAAGAAATATCAGGGACAATTCTCGGGGCAGAGGATATACGCTTGAGCTGCCAGCAATATGAAATTGCGAAAAAGCGTTATTGGACCCACGCTATTTTCCCAACGCCGGGGCCCAAAGCCACAGCCCCAGCGGAGTCCATTAGCCCGCCTCTTCGCGATCGGCCGCTACTACCGGCAATCTCAGACATCCTTGCCCGGAAATGCTGCCAAATAATCTAATATCACTAAGTTTCTCTGCTTAGAGACAGTCGTGAGTTTGGCGCCGACTCTCTCGGCCCAGATCTGTGATTTTAATCGGACCTGGCACGGACCGCCACCATAAACCGTCGCTGGGCGGCAAGGCTCATTTTTTACTCAGAAGAACGGTTCGTAATTCTCGACTTGACAAATGGTTACATACAAGGGGGAGAGGTTTTTCTCCTTTGTCATACGCCCCGGAATCGGGTAAAATGACGGTTTCGCGATGGGATCGTTTAAGGCTTCCTGCCTAAGCTATTAGTATAGATTATTTTGGGGAATATTATATCTTATGCATGGCTTATGCTGATCCTAGCCTAGGCTGAGTTGTGGCGAGGGAACTCGGCGTCGGCTAGTTCCGGTTTTGTCGAACTGAATTCCAGTATCACCTCGAAGCCGTTCGCGGGCTGATGAGACTTGAGCTAAATGAAAGATTCACTCGGGAAAAATTGATTCGTGTCATTAGTGCTGGCAAGTCTGATTAATGCTAGGGAAGTGCCAGGCGTTTCCATCGGGCTTAAGAATCCGGTGGATTGTGTCTTGAGCTGGATCCTAAACGAGGTAGTGTGGTTTTGAGCGAGCAAGTAAACGATCGAGACGAGTTTGAAAATCCCGGGGGAAGTAGCGGGGGATCGTCCCTCGGCCCTGTAGCTGCCCGGCTGCTGGAAACCTCCATCGAGGAGGAGCTGAAGGACAGCTACCTCACGTACGCCATGAGCGTCATTATAAGCCGGGCACTCCCCGATGTTCGGGATGGTTTAAAACCATCCCAGCGTCGGATTTTGGTGGCTATGGATGACTTGGGCCTAAGCCCCGGGGCGCCCACCGCCAAGTGCGCCGCTATCGTGGGGGAGACCATGAAGCGGTATCACCCCCATGGTGACCAGGCGATCTACCCCACCCTGGTACGGATGGCTCAGGAGTGGAATACGCGGTATCCGCTTGTCGACAAACAAGGCAATTTCGGTTCAATAGCGGGCTTGCCTCCGGCAGCCATGCGATACACCGAGGCCCGGCTCTCTCCCATCGGGGCGCTCATGCTGGAAGATTACAAGCTGGATACCGTGGACTTTGTCCCTACGTACGATGAAAAAGGTATCGAACCTACTGTCCTGCCGTCGCGTTTTCCTAATCTTCTGGCCAACGGATCCCAGGGAATTGCCGTGGGAATGGCCACTTCAATCCCTCCGCATAATTTGGGGGAAATCTGCGATGCCTTGGTGGCGCTCATTGATGATCCGGATGTGACCATCGACAAACTTTTGGAGATTTGCCCGGGACCCGATTTTCCCACAGGTGGGATCATCTGCGGGCGAGCTGGGATCTGTCATGGTTACCATACGGGCCGGGGAACTGTCACGGTGCGGGCGCGTACGCGGGTGGAAGAGGGTTCACCTGGACGTTACCGCATTGTAGTCACCGAAATTCCTTATCAGCAGACTCGCGATCGGGTGGAGGAAGAGATCGCGCGGCTGGTGAACGAGGGGCGAATCACTGGCATAGCTAACATCCGCAATGAGAGCGATCTGAAAGAGCCCGTGCGAATTGTGCTGGAGTTGAAGCGCGATGCTGAGCCGGAGGTGGTCCTCAATCAGCTCTACACATACTCGCCGCTGCAGGATAGCTTCTCCCTAATTTTTCTGGCCCTAGTAGACGGCAAACCGCGCATTTTGAACTTTAAGGAGCTACTTCAGGAATACCTCCGGCACCGTGTGGTGGTCATCCGCCGGCGGACGCGCTATCGGCTGCAAAAAGCCCGGCAGCGTAAACATACTGTGGAAGGCCTACTCATTGCTCTGGCTAACATCGATGAGGTCATCCGCATCATTCGCACATCCCAGGATCAAGAGCAAGCCAAGGAGCGATTGACGCAGATTCGTTGCCCAGCGGCTTTACTGGAGCGGGCTCTGGGAGTGGAAGGTTTCCGTAACCTTCAGGAAGAGCGGGGTCTTGCGGAGGAATACGCACTCACGCCGGTTCAAGCGGAAGCTATCCTCCGAATGACCTTGGCTCACCTCGTGAACTTGGAACAAAAGAAGCTGGCGGACGAGCATGGGCAGCTACTGGCAGACATTGCTGAATATCTCCGGCTTCTTTCCGATGAGCGGAATATCTTGGCAGTGATTCGCGCAGATCTGCTTGAGCTTAAGCGCAAATACGCAGACGAGCGCCGCACTGAAATCTCCGATGAGGAGCCAGAGGGCATCGATCGGGAATCACTCATCCCGGAAGAGCAAATGGTGGTGTCAATTAGCTCGGCCGGGTACATCAAGCGAACCGCTATCAAGCTTTATCGAGCTCAGCGCCGGGGCGGAAAGGGCCTTTTGGGCGCTCGTACTCAGACGGAAGATCCCATCGAGCATTTGTTTATAGCCAGTACCCACGACTACATGCTCTTTTTCACCAATTTCGGGAAAGTCTACTGGCAAAAGGTGTACGAGCTTCCGGAAATGGGTCGAGAGGGTCGCGGCCGGGCTATTGTTAACTTGCTTGATCTTGCTCCGGGGGAAAAGGTGACCGATTGCCGGGCGGTGCGGAACTTCGATGAGCCGGGACTATTCCTAATGATGGCCACTCGGCGGGGACTGGTGAAGAAAACCGCCCTCTCGGCCTTCGGTCGCCCTATGCGGACCGGGATTATTGCCATCCGTTTACGGGAGGGGGACGAGCTTGTCGATGTTGTAGTCACCAAAGAAGGGGACGAAGTGTTGCTGGCGACCGCTTTGGGCTGGGCGATTCGGTTCCCGCAGTCGGATGTACGTCCTATGGGTCGAGCGGCCACTGGGGTACGAGGAATTTCCCTTCGGCCGGGCGATTACGTGGTGGGGATGGTGGTAACTGATCCGGAGGGCACGTTGTTGACTGCTTGTGAACGAGGTTACGGGAAGCGCACGCCCTTTGGGCCAAACTTGGAAGGGGAACCCCAAGGATCCCTTCCTGAGGGCGAGGGTGAGGAAGAAGCGGAGTTGCTAGGAGGCGGCCGCGCGCTCGATCCTCCCGCACCGCCTGAAGAGGACCTTGAAGAGTTGCCGGGGGGCGACGGACAGGCGGAAGGCCTTTCTGCGCAGTTTTGCTACCGCACCCAGCGGCGGGGGGGCAAGGGAATTCGGGCTATCAAAACCTCCCCTCGCAATGGTTTGGTCATCGGCGTGACGGCCGTTCGCGATGATGACGAAGTACTAATGATCACCGCCCGAGGAAAGATCCAGCGTATCGCCGCCAGCGAAATTCGGGTGAGCGGCCGAAATACTCAAGGGGTCAGAATCATGAGTTTGGACGAAGGTGACTCCCTGGTGGCCGTCAAACGTGTGCCGCGCGAAGACGAAGGCTCTAACGGGGCAGGCTAATCACAACTCTTGTCAACTAAGGACAAGGCTGTGAATAAACGCCGTGCGCTAATCACCGGCATAAGTGGGTTTGCAGGCAGCTTCTTAGCTGAGCACCTGCTCGAGTATGGTTGGGAAGTGATGGGCACTAGCCCAGGTGGGACGTGGGACCCCTGGTCCCCGGGGCATATCGTGGACAAAGTTCCCCTCGTCGACTGGGACTTCCGCGATCTGGCAGGCCTCACTTCGGTCACAGCTTCGGCAATTAGGCGTTTTGGCCCCACGGCCATTTTTCATTTGGCCGCCCTCAGCATTCCGGAAAGATGCGGCGCCGGGGAGCCCACAGCCGAGGCTTGGCAAGTGAATGTGGAGGGGACCCGCCAGGTGCTGCATCTTGCCACCGAGTTGGGCGAGCAGGTCCCGGTGCTAGTGGTGAGCTCAAGCCATGTTTATGGAGCTGTGAGCGAATTAAGCCCTATTGTGGACGAACTAGCCCCTCTGGCCCCGCAGACGGCCTATGCAAAGACAAAGCACGCGGTAGAGCGACTGGCTTTGGCCGTCGCAGAGCGGGGGTATCCAGTAGTCATTGCCCGGGCGTTTCATCATACCGGGCCGCGGCAAAGGCCGCCGATGCTTCTCCCCCAGTGGGCTGAGCAATTTGCCCGACCGACTACTACTGAACTCGTGGTTTATTCGCTAGATGTCTGGCTTGACTTATCGGATGTGCGCGATGTCGTGTGCGCTTATCGCTTGCTCATCGAAGGAAAACTTACCGGGGTTTTTAACGTCGGCTCGGGTCAAGCTATTTCCACACGGCAGCTTTATGAGTTAATGGTGCAGCTTTCGGGAAGAAATTTGCCCGTTCGGGAAATACGCCCCGGGCCGAAACATGAACCAATCGCATGCATCACCCGTTTACGGGAAGCAACTGGGTGGCAACCGCGAATCCCCCTGGAACAAACGGTGGCCGACGTTCTTGAGTGGTGGAAGAACCATTGGGAGTCCTAGGACCGCCTGAGCCCGAAGAGGGAAGCCCCGGTTGCGCGCAAGTGCCACCACACTTTGCCGTTGATCAATCGCTTTTGGGGCGGTCATTTGCGGGCAGTCGTTCGTTAGGAATTTTCTTGTGTTTAAAGGTACTGTTCCGCTGATCTTTTCGGAGAGATCCCAGCTGAATATTCCGCGGGGGGCCGTCGACTTATTATGAAGCCCTCATCGCGAATTCTAAGGTTGCTGGTTTTTTCGGGTTTTACCAGGGCATCGGATGCGACGATTAGAACCTTCGATAGGGGATGGAGTTCCAGAGTGCGGAATTTTTGCAACTGGCAAATTCACATTCCACGCTTAAGCATAGAAAAGAAAAAGTTGACCGAAAGTTGGGCGTGTGCAAGGTTTTGTTCGGGGGGCTAATTTTTCCCGAAGAGGTTGGCGGCAAGTGTTCAAGCGACCAGTGATGGAGGCCGGTTTGAAGCCGTTTTTTGGCAACGATAGGTGTCAGCGCAAGTCTCACGTGTTTGGCCGTTTTCTGGGGAAGTTTGAGAGGCTCTCGGCTGATTAAAAGAGCGTTGGGCTAAGTGACTATGTGGCTGGCCTTCCAAACGGGAGTTTGACGATGCGCATTGGGATGATCGGCACTGGCTATGTGGGGCTTGTAACGGGAACTTGTTTTGCTGAAACCGGCAACGATGTGGTGTGCATGGACCGAGAAGAAGGGAAGATCGCTCTTCTGCGTCGCGGACGGTCCCCCATCTACGAGCCGGGACTTCAAGAGCTCATCGACCGAAACATTTCTGCCGGTAGGCTGCTTTTTACCTGCGATCTAGCGGAGGCGGTGGTGGACACCGATTTGGTATTTTTGGCGGTAGGGACGCCGCCCAAAGCTGACGGTGGAGTCGATCTGACCGCCTTGTGGGAGGTGGTGGAGCACTTAGCCCCCCTGCTTACGCCGGATACCATCGTGGTGATCAAAAGCACAGTTCCGGTAGGGACTAATGCGGCCGTCACACGCCGTTTGCAGGAGCTAACGGGCCGACTCTGCTATGTGGCAAGCAATCCGGAGTTTCTCAAGGAAGGGACCGCTGTTGACGACTTCATGAAGCCCGACCGCGTGGTCGTGGGAGCGCGAAGCCCCTGGGTTGTTGAGCAGCTCCATGATCTTTATCGACCCTATTTACGCACCGATCGACCCTTCCTGGCCATGTCGCCGGAAAGTGCCGAAATGACCAAGTATGCTGCCAACGCCATGCTGGCCACTAAGATTAGTTTTATCAACGAAATTGCTCTCCTCTGCGAACTGACTGGGGCCGATGTGGATGATGTTCGCCGCGGGATTGGGCACGATCAGCGGATTGGATTTGCCTTCCTTTTCCCCGGCGTGGGTTACGGGGGAAGTTGTTTGCCTAAGGATGTTCAGGCCCTTGCCTCGGTAGCTACGCAGCACAACTTCGAGCCGCTTATTCTACGGGCGGTGCATCGGGTGAATCTTCGTCAGCGGGAATGGCTGCTGGAGAAGATCCAGCAGTATTACCACGGACGGTTAGCCGGGAAAGTGTTCGCAATTTGGGGGCTTTCTTTTAAGCCGGGAACAGACGATCTTCGCGAGGCACCGTCACTTTTTATTATCGAGAGGTTACTTGAGGCCGGGGCGAGTGTCCAGGTGCATGACCCAGTAGCTTTGGAGAACGCCCGCCGGCTGTTCGGCGAGAAGATTCGTTATTGTCACCTGCCGGAGGAAGCAGCCGAGCAGGCAGACGGAGTAGTGATCCTCACGGAGTGGAAGCAGTTTGTGCATTTCGATTTGGAGAAAATACGTCCGCGGATGCGTCACCCGGTGATTTTCGACGGCCGTAACCTCTATGATCCCCGGCGGATGCGGGAGTTGGGGTTTGACTACCTAAGTATTGGTCGGCCACCCGTACTTGCGGCCTCCACTGTAGCGAGCCAAACTTGAAGAGGGCACCACCGGCCCGGCAGCAGGACAGGACCCATGCGGGAAATTCTCATCGAGAATCTGCAAGGTCGGCGTTAACTTCGGTACCCCTACGGGGGGAGCGACTGCCGACGGGAAATTTTCCCTTCTGCAATTTCTTGGAGAAGGACTCGGGGAGCTCGCCTCCGGCGTGATAACTGAGGGTTTCGGGCTCTCCAAAACTAGGGGAACGAAATTAAGTATTGGCAAGGAGCCAGAGAGGGGGTGCCAAAAAATTACCGAGTCGTTGATCAAGACGGTGAGATCCTGGTGGGATAACCCAATACCTCTCCCTCATCCCGCGCTAGGTCGAAATTTGCAGCACATGAGCTGCGGCCAAGCCGAGCTTTTGCCCTACGCTATTCCTGCAGCCTCCTGACCTCCTCCGAAGCTCTCAATTATGACCGGTTGGTCATTGAACACTGCGAGCCCGGATGGCACAATACCACGCGTGAAGTATCCCTCAAGTAGACTGCAAAGGTTGGGGGGTCATAGGCTCTCCCCGAAGCTGCAAGCGGGATCATGGTGCTGGTGTTTGTCGCGTTTGTAATTCCTGGCATGGCGATTTTAAGCCTATTTTGGCAGAAGGTTTCGGGAGACCGGAGCGGAGGATTCTTCGACGCCAGTAGAGGGGTTGGAAGTCTGCTATGGCAACTCAGGTAGTTGATAAAGAATGGTTGGCGATCAATACCATCCGCACCTTGGCGATGGATGCGGTGGAAGCTGCAAAGAGCGGGCATCCAGGGACACCGATGGCGCTAGCGCCTGTGGCCTACGTAGTTTTTAACGAATTTTTGCGGTATGACCCGGCTCGCCCTTATTGGCCTAATCGCGACCGATTTGTGCTGTCGTGTGGTCATGCCTCGATGCTGCTTTATGCGGTACTGCATTTAGCGGGTGTGCGACAGGCGGAGGAAGTTGCGCAAGGGGAGCCTCCTTTGGCGATCACGTTGGAGGAAATTCGCCGCTTCCGGCAATTACATAGCCGCTGCCCGGGCCATCCCGAGTACGGTCTGACCGCGGGAGTGGAAACAACAACCGGACCCCTGGGCCAAGGGGCAGGGAATAGCGTGGGGGTGGCGATCGCGCGCTACTGGCTGGCCGAGCATTTTAATCAAGAGGGCTATCCTCTGTTCGATTACAATGTCTATGCACTTTTGAGCGATGGCGACCTGATGGAGGGTGTGGGAAGCGAAGCGGCGTCATTGGCCGGCCATCTCAATCTCCGGAATCTTTGCTGGATTTACGACGATAACAAAATCACCATCGAAGGCCAAACACATCTGGCTTTTAGCGAAGATGTGGCGCGGCGGTTCGAAGCGTACGGCTGGCGTGTGATCACTGCGGGAGATGTTAACAATTTGGCATCGCTGCGGGCTGCACTGCGCGAATTTGCCGCCGGTGCCGACCGTCCCACACTGATCATCGTCCAAAGTGTTATCGCATACGGTGCCCCGAAGAAAGCCAACACCGCGGAAGCCCACGGTGCGCCGCTGGGTGCGGAGGAGGTCCGCGGTGCCAAGCGGTTTTACGGCTGGCCGGAAGAGGCTCAATTCCTGGTCCCGGAGGAGGCTCGCCAAGTTTTTGCCGAGGGCATCGCCCGTCGGGGGGCTCAGTTGGCTGATGCCTGGTATGCTCTGTGGGATCGCTACCAACGTACTCATCCCCAGCTGGCGGACAGTCTTCGTCGACTGCTCCTGCGTCAATTGCCCGAGGAGTGGGAATCGGCTATTCCTTCATTTCCAGCGGATGCAAAGGGCACGGCTACGCGAAATAGCTCCGGCAAGGTGCTTAATCAGGTGGCTCGTCGGATCCCCTGGATTATCGGCGGATCGGCGGACTTAGCTCCCTCCAACAAAACATTGCTGGAGTTTCCGGAGGCGCATGGGAGCTTCAGTGCCACTAATCGTGCCGGACGCAATCTCCACTTCGGGGTGCGGGAACATGCCATGGGCGCTGTGTGTAACGGGCTTGCCCTATGTGGGCTGCGCGCCTATGCGGGGACGTTCCTCGTCTTTAGTGATTACATGCGGCCGGCTGTCCGCCTTGCCGCTATGATGGAGCTTCCCGTCCTGTATATATTCACCCACGACTCGATTGGTGTTGGGGAGGATGGCCCCACTCATCAGCCGGTGGAACAGCTGGCGGCTTTGAGAGCCATTCCCAATCTTTTGGTCATTCGCCCTGCGGATGCTAACGAGGTGGCGGAAGCTTATCGCCTTGCTTTACGCCAGACACGCCGGCCGGTCGCCCTGATTCTTACCCGTCAGGATTTGCCCACGGTGGATCGCTCGCAATACGCTCCCGCACGTGGCCTGGCTCAGGGGGCTTACGTGCTGGCCGATCCGCCCCAGGGAAGGCCACAGGCAATCCTGATAGGAACTGGCAGTGAGGTGCACATCTGCTTGGCTGCTCGAGAGTTGCTTCAAGCTAACGGAGTTCCTACCCGCGTCGTAAGCATGCCGTGCTGGGAGCTTTTCGAGGAACAACCGCCCGATTATCAAGCTTCGGTGTTTCCTCCTGATGTGGTCTGTCGAGTGGCGGTGGAAGCTGGCGTGAGGCTTGGTTGGGATCGATATCTGGGACCCCGGGGCAGATTTATCGGGATGAACACCTTTGGGGCCTCTGCTCCTTATAAGGACCTCTACCAACACTTCGGGATAACGGCGGAGCGAGTGGTTACCGAGGTAAAATCGCTCCTAGCAACCGTCGGCTCCCCGAGCTAGCCGGGACGGCGTTTCTACAAGCTACACTTTAAAGGGACAGCAAGCGCCTGGCTCGAGTAAGCCGGCCTGCTCGATTATCGAATCGACAACGGCAGAAGCTTTTCCCGGGGCTCAGGCGGCCGGACTTAGATGGGGATGCCCGACAAACCCCTGGGGCAAAACCCTCTTGGTCTACTGGAGCCATGGACGGTGTGTAAACCGGCCCACCTGGATGGCCTTGACTTACAAGTCTGCCCCATCGAAGTTTTTGCGCTGCCGGCTTGGCGCGAGGACAGGCGGTATCAGTACTGGACATAAATATAGATAGAGCTACCACGCTCTCACTGGGCATTAGAAGGTGGTCCTAGCGGACATGAAGATCTCTGGCGAAACACTCCGCCGACTTGCCCAATTCGACACCCCTACGATTTCCAACGTCATCGAGCTTTTCGGTATTCGCCCTGCCAACACCGGGTTTATGGACGGGCGAATCCGCGCGTTATACCCGGAACTTCCGCCTATGGTGGGTTTCGCCTGCACAGCTGGCTTTCGCAGCGCGGCACCCCCCTCCGAAGGTCAAGTTTACTATTCCCTTGCGGAGCAGATCCGTAAGGCAGAGGAACTCCCCGGCCCGGCGGTGATGGTCTTTCAAGATTTCGACGATCCGCCGGTCGGCGCCACCTTTGGGGAGATTATGTGTTCCGTGTACAAAGCATTTGGCTCGGCAGGACTCGTCACTTCTGGTGGAGGTCGCGACCTACTCCAAGTGCGTCAACTAGGATTTCCCGTCTTTGTGGGAAGCACAATCTGTTCCCATGCGTATTGTCATATCGTGCACGTCGGCGAGCCGGTACGGGTCGGAGGACTTGTGGTGCGCCACGGAGATTTACTCCATGGCGATGCCAACGGGGTAATTCACATTCCGCTGGAGATTGCTTCGGAGGTAGCGGATGTCGCTCCCGAATATCTCCAGGCGGAGCGCATCCTCCTTGACTTTGCCCGGCAACCGGGCACAAAGACGGTAGCAGAGTTGGAGGCGGCACAAAAGGAATTCGCTGCGGCGGTGGAGCGGCTCCGCCGACGCCTGCGCCGGGTCATTTCCCGCTAGCTCCATGGGCCTGGGAAAAGGCGAAGCCCCGGATTTCTTTCGGCCTGTTGAAAGGATGAGCCTTGCTCGGGGTCGAATGCGTTTATTTACCGAATCAGCTCATAATCGGATGAAAGAATCTTCGCGTTTGTTAGGAAGCTTTCGTGCTTGCGCTAGCACTTTTCGGAGGAGGTACAAGTTCCTTTAACGCTTCCCGCCGTGAGGAGAAACAAACGCGGGAGGGATTATCACAGCACCTGGATTTCGTTGACCACTTCAAGCTCTTCGCACACCCGCATGGCGGCATGCTGCGCTTTCTGCTTGACGTGGAAACTTCGACACCGCCCACGCAGGATAACCTCGCTGGGCGTCAGGTGTACGGAAAGGTTGAGCACAGTGGAGTGAGTTGCCTCCAAGATCGCCTCCTCGATGGTCCGGGCGAGTCGGGCAGCAGCCTCGCCGGCCCATTCGGGCCGGTTTCCCCCGCCTAGTTGCGATCTTGCGGCTTGTAGCAGTGGACCTGACTTCACCTCCATGACCGAAGCTCCTTACCGGGAGAGGGGAGAATTTTGGTCACCCCACGCACGGTTAGTTTGTTTCGGCATCCACCGCAAACCCCGGAGAAGTTCGCACTTTCCGGCTTCGCGGTTGAACCGACACACGGTTAATCAGACGACAACACGCCCGCTCGCAGAGCGGCAAGACGATCTCCTGAGCTAATTGTTTAAAGTAGTAGCGGGAAACAACCCCGAGAAGCATCACTCCGCCGGCAATTTCTTCCACGCGAAGTTGTCTTATTTCCTGAATAGGACTGAGAGAAAGCGCCCGTCGGGCCTGAAGACATACTTGCGTTATATCAGAACAGCAAACCATGGTTTCCCTCCCTGGAGCTGGTTCAATTCTCGCCAGGGAGCCGTGCGGCCCTTGAAAACCAAAAGTCACAGCTCCCCCTCTTCCGATGTACGCATTCTCCCACGAAATATCCTTTCGACCAGCAACCAGAAAACCGCATTCCAGTTTATCGTCTATTGAGGATGAGTCAACCCCCAGGTAGGAGGAAAAATACAAGCCCGGCAAAAAAACGGTTTTTTAAGTTATCTTCCGGAACATGGACATCTGGCAGCAGGTAAAACATGAGATTTTCGGTCTTCAACAGGTGACAAAAATGGCCCAAGCAAGTGAAGTTTGATTGCCTCAGCCCTCTCCAAGGCAAAACACGAGTTTCGGCAAGATTACTCGTGCCGAAGCGCCTCAATGGGATCCATGGCCGCGGCCCGCATTGCCGGATAAAGCCCGAAGACAATCCCAATCAGCACGGAAATACCGAATGCCACGGGAATGGAAGCTGGCACCACTACCGGCTCCATGGATCGCACCACATCCGGGAGTTGGTTCATAATCTCCGGCATAAGCTGGGTAAGTTGCCAACGGATGAACCGTAATGCAGGGCTGCAGGTCAGACCTCCCAGCACCCCCGCCAATCCTCCCAAAATTGACAGCGACACCGTTTCGATGAGAAACTGTCGCACAATGTCCCGCCGCTTGGCTCCTAAAGCACGGCGGATACCAATCTCCCTTGTGCGCTCGGTCACGGTGGCCAGCATGATGTTCATGATCCCGATACCACCCACCACCAGGGAAATGGCTGCTATCAACCCCATAAAGATCATAAACATCAGCCTAGTCACTCGTGCTTGCTCAAGCAGCTCGAGCGGTACGGTCACCCCGTAATCTTCCATGCGGTGGAAACGGGCCAGAAGGTCCTTAATCACCTCGGCTGTGGGAAGCACATGACTGACTTTGTCGACGGTGAGAGTGACTTGACTGAGCTGGAGGATCTCGCCTTCGAAGCTTCCTGCCCTCCGTGTCACCACCACATCGCCGATGCGGTCCCACAGTGTGGTAATGGGGATGTAAACGTCCTGGCTAAACTCTTGGGCAGCCAGCGAGCCGCCAATTCCTGCGGAGGGCATTCGTGGCTTAAGTACCCCCACAACCACGTAAAAATGTTCCTCAATGCGAATGGCTTTTCCCAGAGGATTTTCCAAGGGAAAGAGTCGCTGGGCCACTTCGGCAGCCAGGACACAGTTGTTTTCTTTGCGGAACATGTCGGCATAAGTGATGAACCGGCCCCGATCTACTTCCAATTTGACAACGGAAGCATACTCCGGCGAACAGCCCACCAGCCTGCCGTCTACCGTGCGAGCCCCGTAACTGAAGCGCCGCCGCAACTCCCGAATAGGTACGGCCTGAACAATCGTGGGAATGGTAGTAGTAAGCCGTTCGTAATCATCGCGTGTGAGGCCATATGGCACAAGTGCCCGAGAGCGCTCCGTAACCTCGCTGGGCGGCTTAATCGAGCGGACAATGATGTTATTGGCCCCGAGCTGTTCGATTTGCTCTTGGGCCTTCCGCCCGATACCCTCTCCGATAGCCACCAGCCAAATCACACTTGAAACACCAATAAAAATCCCAAGCACTGTCAACCCGGAGCGGAGCGGGTGGAGAAGCAAGCTTTTAATGCCCAGTTGCCATGTACGAAGCCAAAACAGGCTCATGGTCTTCCTGCTAATCTAAAACGCTTTTAGCCAAAGGTAGTTGGGATCGGAAGCGGTGCCTTTCCAGCGGCAGTTACCACCACTTCCGACCAAATTCCGAAAAAATCCACAATTTCTGGTACCTTCTGTTACAATGAGGGATTCGAGGGCCGCCCATCCCTCACTGGAGGGTTAGGGAGATTCAGCCCACGGCTACCCCCCCGGGCCGAGAAAAAGTTTTGCGCGGCTCCTGGGGTGTATCCGACTCGATTTGTCCGTCTCTTAGCCGGATGACCCGTCGGCATCGTGCTGCCACATCCGGCTCGTGGGTGACCATAATCACCGTCTTACCCATGCGGTTGAGATTTTCGAGCAGCTCGAGAATTTCCTCGGCCGTGGCCGAGTCGAGGTTCCCGGTGGGCTCATCGGCAAGGATGTACACAGGGTCGTTGACCAAACTGCGGGCGATCGCTACGCGTTGCTGTTGACCACCAGAAAGCTGCGTGGGCCTATGCCGAAGGCGATCCTTCAAGCCCACCATTTCCGCCAGCTCCCAGCACCTGCGGCGAGCCGCCGGGGAAACCCGCCCCTGGTAAAACAGCGGTACCTCAATATTCTCCAGCACTGTCAGTTGAGGAATGAGATTGTACGATTGGAAGATGAAGCCGATTTTCTTCGCTCGGATTTCCGACAGTTCATCATCGTTCAGTTGGCTAACGTCTTGGCCTCCGAGGATGATTGTCCCACTTGTAGGCTTGTCTAGGCATCCCAGTAAGTTCAGAAGGGTGCTTTTCCCCGAACCGGACGGGCCCATAATAGCCACATATTCCCCCTCGGCAATTTCGAAACTGACTCCCCGGAGTGCTTGAACTACCTCACTGCCGAGGTAGTAATGCTTTACCAAATTAAGGACAGAAAGAGCAGCCTCCGTCACTGTGAGTTTGCCTTTCAGACAGATGACTTTGTAAGCAGGAACCTTAGTGGCGGAAGTTACGGGGCGGCATCAGGGCGGGGACCTCCACCCTGGCTGCCCGGAGCACCCTCTACTCCAGCTCTGCGCCCGAAAAACTGCCTCGCCGCTGCCTGAAACTCACCCAAATCGATACCTCCGTCCCGATTGCTATCGAGGGTCTCAAAAGCCGAGCGTAGGAATTCGGGAGCCTCGTCGCGATCGATTTTCCCGTCGCCATTGCGATCAAGTCGCGCGAAGAATTGGGCGGGGTCCCCTCCTGGGCGTTGACCACCGGTTGGGGGTCTGCGGCCTGCCTCGAGGCCCGTGTGAGTGCGCTGCCCTTCTTCCGCCGGAGCTTCCCGCCTTCCGCCTGGGGCGAGGTTGCGGTCTGCGCTGCCTTGGGAAATTCCAGGAGCCGCGGCAGGGCTGCCTTCGCCCCGCTCCCGCTCAGTCGCAGCTCCTCTCGGAGCTTCGGCCCCCTCTCCAGAGGCCCCGGACTCCGTGCTTTCACCAAGCGATAAGCCAGGAAGTTTTGGGAGATTGACTTTTTCCCGGAACTCGCGGGCATTGAGCACCACAACTTCACCTTCCTCAAGACCCTCTTCGATGATGACCACCTTGTCGTTGGTCAAGCCTAAGCGCACCTCCCGCGGTTCTAATTGCCCTGGGCTTTTGACCACAAGGCAGTAATGTTTTCCGCCGTGTTCGAGCACACACTGCACCGGCACTTGCAAGACATTGGGCACCTCAGCTACGCGAATGCGGACCTGAGCTGTAAATCCCGGCCGCAGTCCCGGCGGGGGATTCTCGATGCGAACTTTCGCTTCGTACTCTTTGACGTTTTGCAGCCAGAAAGATGTGGGGGCGGGATAATCGCTGACCTCCTCAACCACCCCGTTAATTTCGTAATTGAGAAAAGCATCCAGCAAGATCTTGGCCCGCATCCCTCGTTGCACCAAGTTGACGCGAGATTCATTGACCCGGGCCACCACTCGCATCTGCGTGGGGTCCGGTAGGCGGATAATTACCTGGCGTTCCCGAATGACGGTCCCCGGTTCGATGACAACAGTCGTTCCACCGCGGTAGTCACGCTCATTGGCGTAAACCACCTGACCTGGTCGAGTAGCAAAGATAGTGCAGTTGCTTATTTGCTCTTCGATTTCCTGCAGTTTTTGCAGGTCCAATAGGTGATTTCTCCGCGCCGCTTCCAGTTTGGCTCGCGCCGACTCGATATCAGCCTGAAGTTGGGTAAGAACCTTTTCTTTTGTGTATTTGTCCAAGACTCGGCGCTTTGTTTTGATCGTCTCCAATTCCACTTTCTTCTTCTGCACATCGAATTCGTTGGCTTGGAGCTCGCGCTCGGAGATATATCCTTTGGCATAGAGTTCCCGGCTGTATTCGTAGTACTGCTGCGCCCGGGCCAGATTTTCTTCCGCCATTAGCTCCTGATACAGGAGATCCTGAACCTGCTGACGATACGTTCCTTCTAGATACTCTTGAAGAGCGATTAGGGCGGCTTCGTAATTACTGAGGGCCTGGATCACCGAGGCCCGACTGTTTTCGCAGGTGATCTGTTGCTGCACCCGCTGGTTTTCCAGCGAGGCAGAATCTAACCGAACTAGGACCATCTTGTCGCGTACTTCTTCGAACGTCAGCAGGCGTTTGCCGGCTCCCAAGGGCGGAAGATCCGGAAGGATTTCCCGCAGATCGCGTTCGCGCAGGGGGAGCTTGGATAGTTCAACACCTTGAACGGCGACATCAACGGGAGCAAGCCCACCTGACGTAGGGGATGTTCTTGGCTGGGATCCTGAGGGACGAGGAAGAGAAGGAGGTGTCGGCGCCGAACCATTTCCATTCGATGTATCAGGGGAGCCGGCGTTGCGGGCTGCCAACGAACCGACAGAAGACTGGTCAGATCCGCCAAATTGTGGCCTCTTTGCGGAAACAGTGACCTCCGTTGCCGGCCCCGATTTTAGGGCCACCGGCTCGCCCGCCTGAGCTGTCCCTTCCGCCCCAGGAGTTCGCGGCAGATCGGTTCGCTGCCGCGGATCTCTTTCTGTGCCGTAATCCGCCAAACGGATTCCATACGCCCGATGGTACTCTTCCAGTTGCTTTATTACCTCTAACGGTACGACTGCATCCTCCGGGATGCAATCCTCCGCACGGATAACGGTCCCCTCGGGGACGATTTCTAAGATTGCCACTCCGGAACCACTCATCGAACGGACTTTGGAGATGATGTCGACGTTCCGGGCGCTCTCCACACTGCCACTTTCCGTGATGTCGTGGACGAAAATATCCCGTCGGACCACATGCGTAAGAACCGCGCTGTGGCCACGCGATGCTGACAGGTGCCGCGCACCCCAGACTCCTAAACCGGAAAGGGCAAGGATGAGGGCAAGCGCAACCAGCATAACTCGCGAAAAAATGCCCCTTACAACCTTCTTAAACCATATCACGACTTTCTTCTCCCGAGGTCGCCAAGGGTAACTTCGGTCATTTCCTTACCTTAGTGAATTATCTTGGGGCACACCTTAGGGCCGAGGATGCCTGCTACTGTTGCCGTCTCTGGTCACTTGGGAGCGGTAATGTCACCTACGATTTACAAAACCACGTGTGACATCTCAAACAAACGGAGGAAGCTGCCTATTAACGCATTTTGCTTGACTCCCCCGCCTTGACGGCTCCTAAGGGGCAGATATTTCGGAGGGCCATTCGCCTAGTTCCTTCCCCAATTTTTTGGGGGCTTTTCCTAGGACGCTTGTCATTGGTGTCGTTCTTTTGAGGGGATATACAGTTGTGGGGTGACTTGGGAAAATTGCAAAACTTGTTCAAAAACCTGGAAGCCCTTGCTCAATCTAGTAGGGGGGGCGAATGTGTTCTAAGAGGACAACATCGCCCGCCGCGCGAACACTTGTGCCGATTTGGGTCCTCTTCCATTTTAAACACCAAACTCCCAATTGGTAGCTCAAATCTTCCCCATTTTTGTGAAGATAGGAAAGCTATTAGGGTACTAGGAATGGGGCAAAGTCGATTGCCACGGGGGGGTGAGGATTTCCCAGCCCTTGGAAGAACAACAGTCGCTCGCCTGCCGAAAGAAAAATTTGCCGCGAAGGAAATATACCTGGTTAGGCGCTAGCGAATGCGCTTTCGCTTCGGTTGAGGAAAAGCTGGATGAGTTTTGGTTGCCCCCGTAATGTTGCGTTTTTTGCCGGCATAAGCACCTTTTGGGCAACAGAAAAACCTTAGGGTTAATGTAGGGAATATTGAAAGTGGTAGTTCCTTGTTTGAGGGCTAAACCGCGCAGCTTACTTCCACTTGGCACCACTCGAACGGCTTGATGTCGACGAGGACGGTATCCTCCTCGAGGACAAGCTCGGTCAAGGTTTCGCCCGCAAAATTCACCTTTCGTGCTGCTTTGGGATTCCTAAAACATCGTAAACGCAGCGTACCCTCTCGTCCCTCCGTTTCGAGAAGTCGGACCGTGAGCACAGCTTCTCCGTCGTCTGTGTGACGAGTGCTCCAGTGGGTGGCGATTACGTTTCGGGCACTAATGTGGAAGAACCAGCCCTGGATATTTCTCGGCTTAGGTACTTCGGAAACGACATCAGGAGGCGGGGCCAGAAAGTCCATGGCCACCTCGGCCGGGTGAGGGACATCGGCGGCAATCCCGATGCGGAACCGAGTTTCGGTTTCGCCCCGCACCACCAGCAAGGTATCGAGCTTCCGCACATCTACAGGGCGATGATAAGGGAGGCCGCCGCAAAGGATCGTAAACGACGAGCGCTCACCCCGGATGTCGATATAAAAAGGTGACTCGATACGATCCCCTTCATACTTTTGGTAGGTCCAGCCAATGCCGGCATGAAGGGCGCAGGTGGCGTCGGCCCAGGCAAATCGTACACAGTAATAATGTCGCCAGGGATCCCCTTGAGGAAGTTCGATTGGTTGGAGGAGGATGTCCATCTCAAGCCAAGGTCGGTTGACCCATAGGGAGAGCTTTTGCTCGTAACGGGCAACAAGTCGACCGGAGCGGGTCACCAATCGTCCGCGGGTAACAACCTCGCCTGCCACCGGCCCGGGAGAAAGGATTTCCACCCCATCGCAGGCCATCAGAGTGTAAAAAGCTTCCACATCGTCTCCCGCCCGCGGGCCTTCGGGAGTGGGCAGACGTAGGGCAAGTTCTGCTCCTAGGGCATTGGCACCGGAAAGAAGTGACCGAATGCTTCGGATGGCTCCCGTTACCGGGTTAATCCGCACCTGCATGAATTCGTTTTGTAAAGTGTGGTCTTGAACCAGCGGCGGTCCAGATTTTTTGGCCGAGCGCCACATCCGCTGCCAAATGTGTGGACGAGTTTTTTCTTCGGCTGCCGTGTCGGGATCAGGTCCCACCCAAGCAAATCCCATGGCCGGCACCTGGACAAGTACTGCGGGTTTGTTGCCCAGTACGCCAGCCGCTTGGATCGGACCGCCCGGCCGGGGCAGGGGGACACTGGCCGGCCAAGAGACCAGGCAAAGCCGCGGGAAGCTCCACGGGTTAAGGACAAGGGAACCCTGGAGCTGGCTTTCACTTCCTGCGCCGGTGAGCGAGGCTAGAACTTGGGCAGCTGGTCCTGATGAAGGTTTTCCACTTCGGTTAGCCCGCAAAAGCTTAATCACGGCCCACTCCGCCTCTTGTGCCTGAGTGACCATATGTTGACGATGTCGACGAACCCAGGAGGAGATTGGGGCTGGAGCTTGGCGCGCCACATCCTGCCTCAGATATGGAGATCGGTATTCGTGCGGGAGGTACTTCCGGTTCTGTCCCGCATAGTAAGACTTGGCCAAGAACTCCGCCAGTGTTGCGAATTGACCCAGTACGTGAGAAAAGCTAGTCACGCGCTTCAGATCGCCAAACCAGGGGGACACTTTCCCCGGCCAATGAGCAAAAATTATCGCCACCGATTGATCCAAATCCAGCGCCTCACCTGCTTTGGCACCAAAACGAAGGAAGGTTTCGTCGGCGGAGGCATCCAGCGGTACCCGAGCCACGGCGTCGATCACCGCCGGACCAATTCCTTCCCACCGAATCCGGCTTTGGGAGCTGGTGGGGAAGGTCCCGTCGTCAAGGGTGAAGTGAAGCGCGGCACGGTAACCGAAGCTTTGTAATATTTGGGGAAGGATTGGGGAGAGACCAAAACGTCGCCGTCCGAAAAGGCTCGGGGGCTTCCCCAGAAGCTCGCGATAGGTGGCCAGACCATCACGCAGGGCTTGGAAAAGCTCTTCCACCGGTAGTAACGGGAGTTCCTCCCAGATATTTTCCCCGCCCACTATGCAGGCACTTCCGTTTTTGAGGCGTTGGCGAAGCAGCTCCAACGTGTGCGGTGAACATTCGGCCAGATCTCGCAGTGTGTTGCCGTCGATAAGCAGGTTGAGGGGGTGCTCCTCGGTCAAGGTTTTTTCGAGCTCTCCTCCCAGCGTACTGGGAGCCACCAACACCAGGTCGATCAAGGTGGCCTCGGTGGGGTAAAAATACTCCCGGCCTTCGACCAGAATATCGAAGCTTCGCTGCAGACGTTCGCGGGCTTGAGCCAGATCCCCGCTCACCAAGGATTTGGCTGCTTCCACGGCACGGTATTCAAGCCCGGTCGAATCCAAATAACTCACATAGCGCAGCTGCCGAGTGAGGAGCTCCGCCTGTAGGTGGCAATACCCCAGGGCAAAAAAATCCTGAACATTTTCCTCCCTGAGCTGTGGGAAAGCAAAGCCAGCATCCTGAATTCGCCCGAGGAGATCTTCCCGTCCTTGATAACTTTCGATTACTGCGGCCGCCTGGGAGCGGGCCAATTGGAGCCAACCTTCGGGCAGGTGGGAATGGCTTGCGCCAGGGACCACTACCAGTCGACCAGCCAATTCCCCAGGGGGGCTGTCCGCCCTGCTCCAGCGGGGCAACTTGCCGGTGGCGGCTAAGAGCGCTGGATGATAAAGGCATGTCCATCCCAAGAGCAGTTCATGAGCTTCCCGCGGCTCGCGATGCAGGGCCACGTCTTCCAGTTCTTGGCAAGGAAGAAGGAATTGAACTTCCACAAGCTCCATAGGAAAGGCCCAACTGTGCCAAGGCACGCTTATTTGGAACTGGCCGGAACTATAGGACCGATATACTGGCGAGCGACGACAATGTGGTCGAACAATACACGGTTTTCCGCCTCTAAGTCTGTGACCTTGTTTCTCCGCAGGGCGTCGGGCGTAACATAATGAAGGAGCCAAAAGAAGTTGATCTTCAGTGCCGGGTCGGTGCGCCAATTAAATCCCTCAAAAGGAGTTCCTCCCTCCCGAAGAAGTCGAAACCCCATGCCTGTCCATTGAGTGCGGGGCACTCCTTGGCGGAAATGCGCTACCAACTTCCCATCTAACCACAGGGCCAGCTCCCCATCGCGCGACTGTGGTGCCGAATTGAGTCGGATCATCACCTCCACGCATTGCCAATGATCGACTGGAACTGGTTGATTTTCCATCGGTTGAAGGGCGTTGCCCCAGAACCGACCGTCGGCCGACATCTTCATCTCGTGCCAGTACACGTAAAAATTCCACAATCCCGGCGGTGGATATTTCCCGGAGAAGCCGAATGGTTCGATCCCGACGGTGATGCGATCATCACCACGCGGTCGAGTTCCGGCACCGCCTTGAGGCCAGTTGGTTGCTGGTCGATAGCCCCCGATGGTAACAAAGTGATGGATATATCCGGCGGGTTTGGGAAACTTGACATAAAACCGGGCAAAAACCGTGTCCAACTCTTGGGGTAACCTTTTGTACAGATGAGCACCTGTGTTTTTTGCCGGCAAGGCAGCCATCTGCAAACTGCGTTTCCCTCCGGAGCCGGCCGGCACGTCATCCACCAGCGCAAGAGGTGATTCCTTCGGGTTACGCACATCCGACCAACGGCGAACGACCTCTTGCAGGTCGGTACTCTCAAAATCTTCCGTGAATACTACTGCCGGATCGGTAGCCAGATTGACGTCTCCCGGATATTTCGCTGCCAAACCCGGGCCTTCTGGAAGGGATTCGGCCATGGAGGCGGAGTGAGGCTTTCCCGCGCTGGTCAAAAGGAATAAGGCCAGCATCGTCCGCAACAGCAGATCGGGGAAAATGTTCCGAAGTTCGCGTGAAACCAGCGGCTTTGCCAACTTCTTTGGACCTGTTCTATACGCGGTGTTCATGCGATCCTGCTCCGGGAGGACGTATGCGGAACGTTGCTACTTCGATTCCTATTTGCTAGCCCACCTGCCGGGAAATTCGGGCCGAACGGATCCAGCAGCCCTCTCTAGGGCTAGCCTGCTACTGACCCCTGCCCACACCCCTTTGAGCAAGCTAACTAATACCGCCGGTGTCGCGTCGAGCAGAGGGCATCGGCCTTTCTCGTAAGTGTTGAAGCCTTCCGCAGGAAAGTTTTAAACACTTTTAAGAGATGCCAAGGACGTCATGTCAGTTAGGCGAGGGCACCGAAGGTGCCGCAGGCACACCCGAGGCCATTGGGGGCGAAGCGGGAGGTAGAGGCATCTGGCGGAACAAGTTAAAGATATCCGCGTCGGTAGTCACCACCAGCTGCGTATTTTTCCCGAACGACTTTTTGTACACATCAAGTGTGCGGTAGAACTGATAAAACTCTCCCATTTCGCGAATAGCTTCAGCATACATCTGGATGATTTCGGCTTCAACCTCCCCACGGATGCGGTTGGCCTCGCGCTTCCCCTCGCCCAGAATCTTTTCCACCTCGTAATTGGTAAGATTGAGAATTTCCTGCTTGCGGCGTTGACCTTCGTTGACATAATAGGCAGCCACTGACTCTAGGAAGGCGATAAGTCGGCGGAAAGCTGCCTCCTGGACTGTGGGCACAAAATCGATTCGGGCAATCCCCAGGTCGACAAGCTCGATGCCCCGTTCCACAAGCTTCTCTGGCGTGGTTTGCCGAAGCCTCTGCTGGACACCGGCTTTGGCTAAGGCTACCAGCTTTTGTCGGCCAAGACGAACTTTTTCCACAGCCCCTGGTTGAAAACCGACCACTTCCCGAGGAGAATCCGCGCCGACAGGCGACTCCACTTCCAGGAGAGTCCCCGACGCCCCACCTAGCGGTAAATCGACCTGCAAGGTGTAAGTGAGTTGGCGATCGCTGCTACGCACCACATCCACCAGTCGGTTAGCGGTGATCACATCTCTTAGCTCGCTGCGGACAAAGTCTTTGATGCGCTGCTCCGCATTGGCGACGGTGCGAAGTTCTTGGATAAATCGTACTGGATCAGTGATCCGCCAAATGGCCCACGGAGTGACTTCAACTTTTTTGCCGTCGGCAGTAGGAACATCCACCAAGATTTCGCGGGCGGAGCCAAGCCAGAATTGATAAGTTTTCGGAAGGCGCCGAACTTCCTGGATGAAAGGCAGCTTCCACTTAAGCCCCGGCTCGGTATAACCTGCCTTTGGTTCGCCAAATTGTAGCACCACGGCAAGTTCCCTTTCATCCACAGTAAAAGCCATGTTCGCAAGAAGCAGCCAGGCAATAAGAAGGAAAACTGCCGCGTCAATGGCGATACGGAATACCCGTGTCATGGCCTTTTCTCCCAGACAATGGCCACGTTGCCAACTCGACCTGCTTTACAGGCTATCATTCCTGCCCAAAGGGCCACACCTGGTTGTGTTGTGACTTATTGGCGCAGGCGCAAGCCCGGCGGCCAGCCGAGGCACTAGCCCATTAGCGATTTCCCTCAGTCGACAACTGCAAGAGGGGGAGTACACCTTGTTTTAGTTGAGCGTCAACAATAATCTGGAACTGCACCCGGCCGAGGACCTCTTCCATAGCCTCCAAGTACAGTCGGCGCCGGGTTTCCTCGGGGGCCTTTTGATATTGCCGATATTGGGCCAAGAGGGCAGCAATTTCACCTTGGGCTTCGGCGCGACGTCTTTGGGCGTAGCCCTCTGCCTCGCGGATAAGTTTGTCCCTTTCTGCTAACGCGATGGGAAGCTTTTGATTGCGCTCCTTTTTGGCCTCGTTTTCCAATTGTTCTCGCCGCTGGAGGGAGGCATTGACTTCCTCGAAAGCCGGCCGAACGCGTGATGGCGGACGTATCCGTTGCATTTGAAGGTCGCGAATGATCACGCCGCAGTCGTAAGAATCAAGGATCCGCTGGGTGGCTTCCCGCGCCAGGTTGGCTATTTCGGAACGCTTTTCCGTTAACACCTCGTCGATGGAATAGTCGCCCACAAGTTGGTTCATCACACTTTCCGCGACAGTTCGAATGACACGCTCGCCGTATTGAGGATCCTCTGGATGGTAAAAGCGAAAGACGAACTTTTCCGGCTGCTCAACCTTCCACTGCACGGTCCATTCAACGGACGCGGCGTTAAGATCGCCGGTAAGCATCAGCGTAACATCCTCATCGGCGCTTTCGCTTCGTAACGCGACACCAAAAGGTAGCCGAAGACTATTTTCCGCAATACCGACCTTGATAACTCGATCCACGATTGGAATCTTGAACCTCAGCCCGGGTTCGACGACCGGCGGTCGAAATTTGCCGAATCGAAGTACCACCGCACGCTCGTGGGCATCAACTGCGTACATCACGTCGAAAGCGAGGTAAAGAGCGGCGAACACTAGTATCGCCACCGAAATCCAGCCAATAAGCACGTACCAAGGAAATTCCGCCGGATACCATTGTTCCATTTGGGGATTGGTGCGAGGCGTCATCCTTCCCGCTCCTGTCGCCAAAGCATCAAGCGTTTTCCAAAAATCCTATGGGGTGGCCGCAGGGATCTTAGCTTCTTGCCTTCCTTCAATTACCGGCAAGGGCAAAAACCACACTTTCCTAATACTACGCATGATTCTCCAGTTGGAGTTGCGATTTCAAAGCATTTCCCAAAGTGTGATGATGGGCCAGGGTCCGCCCGGAAAAGAAATAACCATCATCCACTCGCCCATGAGGTTGACTGCATCGGCGAATACTTCGCTTCGAGCTTTTTCGGAAGTAAACTTGTTTTTTACGGGGCTCCCTAACCTTCCAGTGGGAATGAGTCTTTTTGGATCCGCGGAAAATCGACCTTCGCTAAGATTTTGCCTCTAGCTAAGGACCCGCAGCTGAGGCAAAGGGGGATGACGGCGCCGCTCGTTGATCACTTCCTGCACCAATCGCCGGCATAAATTTGCCACCTCCTCTCCGAGATGGGGATGGGCCAGGCAGCTAATTAAGCTCCCCTGATCGCCCCGGATGCGGAGTTCGACGTTGAGAGGAATTTCGGCCAAAAAGGGCACACCGAGGGCGGTGGCGTGCGTACGCGCACCCCCATGGCCGAAAATCTCGTGCCGGCTGCCGCAGGACGGACAAACAAAATAGCTCATGTTCTCCACAATCCCCATGACAGGGACATTAACGCGGCGAAACATTGTCACCGCCTTAACCGCATCCGCCAGCGCAAGCTCCTGCGGGGTACACACTATAACTGCTCCGGCAAGCGGAACAATTTGTGATATTGAAATGGCGACATCGCCCGTACCGGGCGGCATGTCCACGATGAGATAGTCTAACTCCCCCCAGGAAGTATCGCGCAGGAATTGAAGCAAAACGTTGTGGATCATTGGCCCGCGCCAGATGACAGCTTCCTCTCTTGGAACGAGGAATCCCATGGACAGCACCGGAAGGCCATCCACAAAAACGGGTTGAATCTTCCCGTCGCGTACGACTGGTTGTTCGTAGCACCCGAGAAGGTGAGGGATGCTTGGGCCGAACACATCGGCATCCAATAATCCCGCGCGGGCTCCCAGCCGTTTGAGCCCGAATGCTAGGAGGGCGGCTACCGTACTTTTGCCCACACCTCCTTTTCCGGCAGCCACTGCGATCACGGCCTTGACGGCCAGCCCCACGGGCTCGAGTTGTTCGGCGGGGCGAGGATGTTCTATTACTTCCACGTGCACATCCACAGGGGTAGGAATTCGGTTGCGGAGATGCTGCGCAACTTGTGCGGCGAGATCGTTCCACAGCGGTGCGACAAATCGGGAAAATCCGACTCGCACCTCGACCGCACTTTCCGTGATCCGCACATCCCGGAGCTGGCCGGCGCGGACAAGACCCCGGCCGGTTTCCGGATCGGCGAAATCATCAAGGATTTCCTTAAGTTGCTCGGCAATTAACTGAGCCATCGCAGTGACAAACCTACTTGATGGAAACCACAGAAGCTACCACGCAGCGTGGTGCCACCCTCGCGGAGCTTGTGGGAGGGACCACTTGCTAAGGCCTTGGGCTGTCTTACATCTCGAGAGATTGCATTCTGGCAAAAATGCCGCTTGTGTCTTTTGGTTTACAGAGGCAATGTTCGGGGGACAAATTCGATGACTTGGGAGGGTGCTCGGATCCGTGTGGGACAATGAAAGGCTTGCGCCAATTGACGGACTCAGATCGGCATATCTATTTTGCTTTTGTCTATCCTTTCACCGCCATTTTTAGCTCTTCACTGTGGCATAACCCTCCCACGGCAGTCGGAACGGCCTTAGCACCTCGTCGGGCCAGGACCACCAAGGCACAGACTCAAAATATCGTTTCACCATCGTACTTAGCTTTTCCAGCTTGAATAAGTCGTCTACCACAAGCGCTACCCCCATGGCGCGAAGAGCCAGCTGGTGGGAAAGGGAAAGGAATTTTCCCACAACGGCCACACCTATGGGAGGACAAGCTCGCGAGAGCTCTTTTATCCAGGCGAAGAAGGTTTCCGTCTCGTCCGGTTGCCAGTAATAGATCACAAATTGGGGCAAGCCCGTTTTTACGCTTTGTGCCGCTTGAGAAATATCCCTACATAGCCGAAGATTGAGGTCCCGGGGCACATACCGCAGCACAAGGGCAGCCCCCATGGGATCGCGGCTGATAAGCCACACGGTCCCCGGGGGAACATAGCGTTTTGGTTCGTTTGTGGCATTGGGTGCCACAACCCAAGCAGGTAATCCGAAAGTGTTCACGAAGTGCTTCCCTCGGCTTTTGAAGCTGCGCGACCTAAAGATCACCCTGCCACTTGCGAAAAGCTTCCCCCGCAGAACGGCTTAACCGAAGCTTTAGGCGAAAAAATTTTAAGGTGAGGACGCCATTTACTCGACTTGTTGCATCCTCAATTCGAAACCTTCTCCGGTCGGTTGGGGGCACCCTGGCGAGGTGCCCAAAGCCCCGCTCAGGATTCGGTTGTCAGCATGGTGCCTCAAGGACGCTGCCGGGCCGATCCAATTATGGCCCCATCGGAACAAGAAGGAAGGGCCCAATCTACTGGCTAGAATTAAACCGGCCGATCAAGGCTTCCGGAAGCAACATTTGCCGATATCAACCTGGTAAGCAGAGTAATTTGCGTGCCGGAGCCTGCTTGCCACCAGGGTTTTTGCGGACATTCTGCGGTTTGTCTATGCTGCTGGGGGAGGCGCGGAAGGATTTCCCGCATCGTCCAGTTCTTCGAAGGTGGGCACTTCCTCTTCGGCGGCCTCTTCCGTCAAAGGCGGAAGCCTCGAGCGGTCGGGGATGGGACGGCGACGGGGTGTTTTCGGCGGTTTGGTTGCTTGCTCCCCCAATTGGCTGAGCAGTCGCAGAAACTTCGGCCGGCTTATCCCGAGCAATCGAGCCGCTTTTGCCTTGTTCCCTCGAGCCCGTTGCAAAGCGCGTTGAACCAACTCGTGCTCGATGGCCTGGAGAAAGCTCCTCAGCTCGATGGTTTCCTCTTTCGCCGGCGGACGGGAGGCAGCCTGGATGGCAAAGGAGATCCGCTCTGGAAGATCCTCGATGGTTACCACGGGTCCCCGGGCCACCCGATGCGCGTGGGAAACAATCGTCCGGAGCTCGGCAACGTTTCCCGGCCAGGGGTATGCTACAAGCCAATCAAGGGCTTCTGGGGAGAACCCCGCGACTTGTTTTTCGCTGGCCCGGTTAATTTCTTCCAGAAAATATTGGGCCAGCAGTGGGATGTCCTCGGGGCGTTGGGCTAGTGGGCAAAGTTCGATGACCAACGTACTCATCCAGGTGGCGAAATTCGGATCGGCCTGAGCTTTCTCCGCAAGTTGCAGTAAGGGGATCGAGCTAGTGGCCACAAGTCGGATGATTGCTTCGGCAGCGTTGAGCTCCGCAGCGATCTGGCTCTGCACGCCGGCAGGTAAAGCCTCTGCGTCCAGCAGTACGATGGTGCCGATGGGCAGTTCCCCCGGTCCCGGCCGAAAACGAAGGCTGGCCTTTAACGTCGAATAGACCGCCTCCGCATCAAGCACCTGACAGGCAAGTGTGATACAGGAGCTTCGCAGACCTTCTGGGGAGTTGTAGTGAATGGCCTGGGCGACGAATCGCCTTCCGGAACCGCTTGGGCCAACCACAAGCACCGGCGCTTTCGTTTGGGCGGCAGCCATCACCTGGCGGCGGGCCCGTTGGATGGCAGGGCTATTGCCCAGGAGATGTTCCACCCGGTAACGCATGGCTTCTTTTTGCAGCATCCCAGATAAGCGCTCGTGCCAAAGCTGAGCAGATGTGAGCGGTTCTTCCCGGGGTGACTCTTGGGCAAGCTCGGGGGTTATTTCCTCACCAATGAGCCCCACGAGAACTAGAGGGCTTCCTTGGGAATCTCGCAAGCAGAGATAAGGCACGCGATAAATCCGAGTTCTTCCTTGCGGATCTTTCCAGCAGATTCGGCCGGCAGTGCTTTGCCCCGAAAGAACCTCGGGGGAAGGACAAATCGCCGAAAGCACCTGATCCGTTCGCGGGAGCTGTTCAGGGGCAAGACCCGGCGAAGTCCACCGGCACTCCTGTCCCACCACCACCTGTGGAGAAATACCGAAAAACTCTGCAAAGGCCTCGTTGCACCAGACCAGTCGCCGCTTGGCGTCCACGGCATAAACAGGTTGGACAGTCTTGGACAGCAACTGAGCCAACGCTGCGATAGATATTCGACGCTCGGACATCGCCGCGACCGCCTGGTTGGAGGGCTCTGAACCGGTTGGGAACCAATTGACAGGTAAGGTGCTGACTTTGTCTTGCCACACCTAAGCGATTCAAGAATTAGTGTATCGAGGTCTCCTTAAAAGTGTCGCTTTTTCTCGGCAGTGGAAGCAAGTTTTCTGTAGTGCTCCGGGAAACCCACGGGCATCGCAATGAATTTAGGGCTCGAAACGCTCACTGCGGATTGAAGGCCGGGGGGAAAAGCTGCCTGATTTGTTCGGATGAAGCGTCATCCCCGCTCCTGTGTTCCGTTCATATCCCCTGAAAGGAGGCTCCTAGCGGTGCTAGGAGCGTTCTCGTCGGCGGAACGTTCTCAGGGATTCTGGGCAACCAAATTCCGCGCCGCATTCGGTAAATTGTTGCGCCAATCGCTGTGGGCGAAACCTGCTTCCCCACTTGTGGGAGTCTCTTCATTGACCCACAAGGTGCTGGTTACGCGTGGGCTTGCTGTTTGGGCCCAGCGCCACCAAGGCTGCCACCAAAGGCCGATCCCGATGATGAAAAAAGCGGTGATGACCACGGCTATCGGTGGCCCAACAGCCGACCGAACGGAGATCCTTTGCGTTGCCGGCGAGAATACAAGAGCAGCAATAATTCTCAAGTAGTAGGCTGCCCCTATCGCAGTGTTGATCGCCGCAAAGATGGCAAGTCCTACGAACACGCCGAAGGCATCGGAGTGGGCTGGAGGAATGCTGAGGGCACTTCCGAAGATGGCCAGCTTTCCCCAGAATCCCGCCAAAGGCGGTACCCCGGCCAGACTGAAAAGGCAGATGACCATCGACCACGCCACGAGTCGCGCCGCCGGTTGATTCGACCAAGCCGCTCCTGAGAGATCGGCGATATCGACCACTTCGCGGCCTTCACGTTCCAAGGCGATAAGTCCAGCGAAAATGCCAAGGGTTGCTAACAGGTAAACAAGGATGTAGAGAGCAAAAGCTCCGGCGCCATCGAAGGAGAAAAATGGCGAGGTGGTGCCGGCCTCTCGAGCGGCGGCAAACGCGGCAATTCCCATTAACATGTACCCCGCGTGCGCGATCGACGAATAAGCTAACAACCGCCGCAAGTGACGCTGAAGGAGGGCCCCCAAGTTCCCCACCGCTAGGCTGGCTGCTGCCAAAATGGCAAGCAGTTGCCAGCTCGGGGTCAGACCGACAGCAAAGACTTGGCCTGTCAACCGGAGGAAGACTGCCAAGCCTGCTACTTTGGGCAGTGCCGAAAGCAAGGCGGCATTGGTGTAGCTTGTCCCACTGTAAACGTCCGGAGCATAAAAGTGAAACGGTGCTGCCGCCGACTTAAAAGCAAGTCCTGCCCCGATTAGTACCAAAGCGACGATGGCAAGATAGTTAACCGCAGTAGTGCCCGTCCAAATCGTTGCCAGGCGATGAGTCACCACGCTCAGGTCCGTTGATCCTCCCAGCCCGTAAAGAAACGAAAACCCATAGAGGAGGAGTACCGTACTGAGCACGCTGAGGAAGAAATATTTCAGCACTGCTTCGTGTCCCAGCCGATCGTCTCGTCCCACGCAGAGGAGCACGTAGGTGGCCACCGATAGAAACTCAAGTCCCACGAAGATCAGCACGAGATCTTTGGCTGAGGTGGCCAACATCGCACCCGCAAGAGCAAGGAGCAAAGTGGCCATGTATTCGGCCTTGCCCCGACCGGCAGGAGGCTCCCATTGGCAGAGAATAAGCAGAAAACCTGACACCAGGATTAACAGCCGAAAGTATTCGCCCAGCGAATCACTCATTACTTCTCGCTGAGCTAAGTGAGAGACATGCTGCGGACTGATCCCCCAAGTGAAAATTCCCATCACTAGGGCGGCCAGCGCCAACCACCGCCAAAGGCTGCCATGGCCAATCCATAAACAGGCTGCATAGATGACAACGGCCATCGTACATAGAACTACCTCTGGCATAATGATCAACAATGTTTCCGTAGACATCGTGCGGGAAGCTCCGCAGCCTGTGGTACCAACCGTCAACGAAAATAGTTTCGATCTATTCTCTGGTTAAGCCGAGATCAGTGCTGCCGGAGCACTGCGCTGCGATTAGCGCTTCAAACTCCGACAGCCTTTTCCTTGGGTTCATAACGCTGGCATGCGGACTGCTACTGCCGAAAGCACAGCCTTCGCTGAGTAGCCCTCCGTTGCGGCTTTGGGTTTGACGGATTATCGCTTCGGGATGGCGGGCCCAACCGAGGACGGTGCTTCGACTTTCAAACAAGTTACCGATGTCGAAATCGCAATCGTTGAAGGATTCCGGCGGGGTTTGAGCCTTACTTCCCGACGTTATCGAACGCGAGAAATGGACGAAAGCGCCAAGCGGCAATTCTTCCGCTGGTAGTCGCCGCAGGAGTGCCCGCTCTGCCGGCCCTACAAGGTAACTCAACGTGGGTTCGAACATTCGCAGGAAAAAACTCGGCTGGACCCCAATCCATACGACAAGGATTGCAAGTGGGCAAAGTGCCCAGATTTCCCGCGGTTTTAAGTCCCAGAGATTTTCACCCGGGTGCGATTCCGTACCGAGCGAATCCACCCCGTGTGGATGCCGCGACGGAGGGGGCTCGGACTGATCTTCGGAGTTCTTGCCCCGTGCTACGGGCAGCCGGACAGGCCCAAAGACGACTCGCTCCGTCATCCACAACATGTACCATGCAGCAAGAACAACCCCGAAGGTAGCAAGGACCGACAACGCTGCCAAGTAAGTAAACCACTCTGGCGGGCATTGCGATTGTCCCCAAACACGTTGGAAAAAGCCGATGAGCACCAGCACCTCACCGGCAAAACCGTTGAGTCCCGGAAGACCGATACTCGCCAACACCATCAAGCCCATGAAAAAGGCCCAGACGGGCATTTTGCGAGCCAGTCCGCCGTAGGCGGCGATCTGCCGGGTGTGAAATCGCTCATAAAGCATTCCCACCAGTGCGAAAAGTGCTCCTGTAGAAATGCCGTGGTTGATCATCTGCAGGACACCGCCAGCCACGCCGGCTCGGCTAAGTGAAAAGACACCGAGCATGCAGAACCCCAGATGCCCAATACTCGAATAAGCGATGAGACGCTTTAGATCCTGTTGGGCCAAGGCCACAAAGGATCCGTACACAACGCCTGCTACGGAAAGTGTCACAAGCCAGGGTAGACAAGCGACGGTGGCTTCGGGCAGGAGAGGCAAACAAAAGCGCACGAATCCGTAACTGCCCACTTTAAGCAAGATTCCCGCCAACAAAATGCTGCCGGCAGTGGGAGCTTCCACATGAGCCAGCGGCAACCAAGTGTGGAAGGGGATTAACGGAACCTTAATCGCAAAACCGGCGAAAAGTCCGAGGAAAATCGCCAACTGGGCGGAAAACTCCATGGGGCGAGCTCTAAGCCCAGCAGTGATTTCCGGAATCGAAAACGTCAGTCGCCCCACGTTATATCCATGCCAAAAACTAATGGCCAAAAGGGCCAAAAAGGTCAACACACTTCCCGCAAGTGTGAACAAAAAGAATTTGATCGCCGCATATTGGCGGGCTTCACTTCCCCAAATGCCGATGAGAAAATACAGGGGAAGCAAAGTCAACTCGAAGAATACATAAAAAAGGATCACGTCGCGGGCGGCGAAGACGCCGAGCATGGCAGTCTCCAGCAAAAGCAGATGCCCGTAAAAGGCCCGCGGACCAAGCTTGATCTCCTCCCAACTGACGATAATGGCCACAACTGTAAGCAAGGTGGTAAGGATGTACAGAGGGAGACTTAACCCATCGAGGCCCACGCTCAATCGAATATCAAGCCAAGGTGTACTCACTCCTAGCCAGCCGAGGTCATCGATCACGGCAAATTCTCCGGGGACACCGTCGTGACGTTCAGCGCCGCGATATCCCCCCGCCAATACCAAGGCCATCACGAGGACCGTCACCGCTACCACAAGCGCCGTTTGGCGTGGCGGAGCGGCGCCGACCCAAATTGCTAGCGCCCCGAGGGTGGGCAAAAACAGGCTAATGATCAACAACACTTCCATCAGTACTGTCCGCCCAAAATGGGTACTCTATAGTTTCAGGTCTCGTGCTTCTTCTGAGCGCGGAGGCTCCTCATGGGGTCTTTACCTTTAAAGCATCATGAAAGCAAGAAGAAGCACCACAATGGTCAGCATCGCGAGAGCATAACCCGGTAGCATCCCGTGACCTAAGGTGCGTAGGGCTTGGCCCGCTGTGCGGATTGCCTGGGCGGTTCCATCCACCGCCCGCAGGTCGATTACTCTTTGGTCTAACGTGGAGCAGAGGCTTGCCAAAGCACGCAAGGGTCGCACGATCGCACCTTCGTAAACTTCATCGATAAACAATTTCCCGTAGGAAAGGGCATAGAGCCCAATCCCACGGGTTAGGGTCCACACTACCGTAAGAAGTGGTCTTCCGTAGGGAAGGTAGATGATGGCTGCCAGCAGAATACCTCCTACAGCAACCGCTGTGCTAATAACGGGAATATGGTGGGCAAGCTCATGAAGATGCTTGGGACCGAAGGATAGATGCTCTAGATGAGCAGGCTCGGCTGCCTGTTCGCCTCCTACCGCTACCAGGGATGGCGTAAGCTGAAGGAGTCCGGAGACTCCACCAGGCAGAAATGAGACCCAGCCAGCACCCACAGCCCCCAGCGCCAAAAGCAGCATCGGCACGAGCATTACCGGGGGGGATTCGTGGACGTAGCCGCCGCTTGATTCGGGCAACCGCTCGGGGCCCCAAAACGCAAGAAAGTAGGCTCGAAAGATGTAAAAGGCGGTTAGTCCCGCTCCGAGGACAAGGCCCCAAAAGACAAGTGAGGCCATCGGCAGGCGGTTTTCTTGTTCGGCAATTTCATGGAGGATCGCATCTTTACTCCAAAATCCTGCCAAGGGAGCCACACCCGCTAAAGCCAGCCCTCCCACCAAAAACATGAGGTGTGTCAGGGGAAGTTTTCTTCGTAAGCCACCGAATTGACGCAGGTCGATCTCGCCAGACAGTGCATGCATTAAACTTCCTGCGGAGAGGAAAAGGAGTGCTTTAAAGAAAGCGTGCGTGAATAAGTGGAACATGGCGGCAGCGACGGCTGTTACTGTGCTCAGACCGGCTGCAGCGAACATGTAACCCAATTGACTGATTGTGGAATAGGCGAGGATTCGCTTCACGTCAGTTTGGCTAAGAGCAATGAAAGCGGCAAGAAGTGCCGTTACGGTTCCAATCAAACAGACTACGACTTGAGCTTCGGGCACAGCATGGAAAAGAGGCGCACACCGCGCCACCAGGTACACACCGGCGGTGACCATCGTTGCTGCATGGATGAGGGCGCTGACCGGCGTTGGGCCCTCCATCGCATCGGGCAACCACACGTGAAGCGGAAACTGGGCACTCTTCCCACACGCTCCCAAAAACAAAAGCATGCAAATGCCCAGCCCAAGGGTTCCTCCCACAAAGCCGCTAGGGCCGGCAGCGATGCGAGTTTCTCCCAAAATGCCAGGCACAAGATGAGTATCATGCATGTCAAGTGTGCCGTAAGCTGTCCATAAAAGGAAGACACCTAGAGCAAAGCCGAAGTCTCCCACCCGATTCACAAGGAAAGCTTTTTTCCCCGCAGCCGCAGCCGCCGGCCGCGTGTACCAAAACCCGATGAGCAGATAGCTACATAATCCCACCGCCTCCCAGAAGATGTAAAGCAGGAGAAAATTACTTACTGAGACAAGCATCATCATCGAAAAGACAAACAAGCACATGTAGGTGAAAAAACGCCAGTAGCCCGGATCCCCCGCCATGTAACCGATCGAGTAAATGACCACAAGAAGTGAAACCGACGTCACCGTCACAAGCATAAACACAGTAAGTGGATCGATTCGAAGACTGACCGCAATCGCAAAAGGCCGATCTATCGGCGAGGCAACCGAGGGCAACGAGGGAGCTCTGTAGGCTTGGTCGACATGCGCCCACGTCCATAAAGTCACGATACGCTCTATCCCCATGGCGAAATCGGAAGAGATGCCAAAGTCGAGATCGGCGCTTTCTGGGGAACGAGGAGCTGTATCGCCTCCTGCCAGACCAAAACAAAGATAGCCAGCAAGCAGCAAACTCGCCACAAAAGCCACGCTTACCCCGGCTATGGCCGGTATGTGACTTCGGTCGCGTAAGAAACGTGGCCCTAAAACCGCGGTGATTATGGATCCCAGCAAGGGCCCGGCTATGGCGATGACGATGATACTATCGATCATGATCGTGGTCACACTTGCTCCACTTCATTGTTGTTAGAAAAAAGGGGTAGAGATCCCCCGAAGTGCACCCACGTGTTCTTAAGCTTGAGCCATTTCTCCATGGAGGGAGATGTTGATTTCTTATCCCGCGGTGTTCCGCTTTTTATCGCTTGCCTGGAAGGTCACAGACTCGGCGGTACGTGCCATCCCCTTGGGGGGAACGATAAGGCCTGCGGCCTTTTCGTTACTTGCCAGGGCAGAGCGTTTTGTCTGGTCCTCCTTTCTGTTAACTTCTGCAAAGAAGTTTCGCGGAACACCTCTGAAGACCTCTGGGATCTACCTACCACACTTTTTTCCGATGGCCCACCTTGAACACTTCCTATTGTGGCTTGAGCACCTAAAGCAAGTAAAATTTGGCGCGTTTATTAAGTTGTTCAGATGTTCTTTTGCCTCGATTACCTCAGTTATCTGCTTTTATAGCCGGGGACGGTATTCTTCCGCTTCTGGTGAAGTTGTGGGTTTTCGACCGGCGGGGGCCAAGCGTGGCCAGATCGGTTGTGGGCGGAGTTCAGCTGAGATATCTTGGGGTGGACTTTCCGGCTGGGGCGGCGGAAGATCCGGCTCACGCAAGCCGACCCATTGAAGCACATCAAGGGTACCGCTTTCTCGGAAAAGTACGATTATCAGCGCGAGGGCTATGGCGGCTTCCCCAGCGGCAACAGCGATGGTAAACAGCACTAAAATTTGGCCCCCAAAATCGTTGTGGAATCGGCTCCAAGCGGCTGCACTTAGGGCGACTCCCTGAAGCATCATCTCCAGTGACAGAAACATGAGGATGATGTTCCGGCGGGCTAAAAAGCCTGCCATTCCAATGCCCACCAGAAGGGCACCAACGGTGAGGTAGTGGACCAGAAGGCTCGCCTCATTCACCGTGATCAGCTCCGGCAGGATTGTTTCATTGACGGTTTCAGTGGACTCATGGCCCAGAGTGGCCCTCAAGCCCTCTCCGGCAAGAAAGCGGGTTTTACTGCTGGTTAAGCCGGCGGTACCGAAGGTGTTGGAGCAAGCGGCTACCTCCACATCACCCCGTTATCGATCCCAGACTCCCCGAGCCATCCTCCGTGGTCTTTGGCGGGCTTGGTATACTCCCTCGGTTATCCATTCACAGGGAGGGACGCGCGGGCTAGCTTCCGATCTGGGGAGTGACACCCCTTCGCCCTGAACCGCCAAAGGCCTGGGCCTACGCGACGGAGCTCAGTATTTCCAGAACATAAACTCATAAGTTCCAACCGGTTCTTAGGCACGTTTTGGCCACAACTTGTGGCTAAGCTTCTTCGAGGGAAGCCTGGATACTTTCCGGGGTTTTCCCGAGTGTGCGCTGGGATTTTTCAGGTGGCTCTGGAAACTGGTCCGGTACTAAGCTCGAAGTGCATCGATTGTGTTTAATGGTCTTGTTTGTGGCTATTGTTTTTCAGCGGGCGATTTTCTCTATCCGCCCGAAGACCTCCTGAGCTCGTCGATCACCCGGTTACTTCCGCTTGTTGTCGGCCCCGGTTGTTCGGGCAAGGCCTCTGACGAGTTTCCCGGGTGTTTACGCCTATCGTTCCGAGAGGCTTCTGAGCTAAGGTGACGCCACGCAGAACCCTCGGCCCTACCGCCAATAAGCGCGGCACCGATCAAAGCTACTAAAAGGATAATTCCGACCACTTCCAGGGCGATAAGATGTCGGGAAAAAAGCACTTCGGCAAGTGCCGCTACGTGCTCGGGCTGAAGGACCCCAGTAGCGCGCTCCTCGGCCGGGGCAGACAGCTTTGCCAATTCCCCAGTACCTAAAAACACAATGGCAGCCCCGGCAATGAGCGCGGCAAAAGCCATAGCTACCAGGGCAACCACGCCCGGGCGGCGCACCATGATATCATAATGAGCCCGGCCCTCCGGCTGAGCAAACATTAGTACGAACAGGAAGATGACCAAGATTGCGCCCGCATAGATTACCAAGGTGGCAACCGCCAGAAATTGTGCCCCGATTAGAAGAAGCAGGCCCGCTGTGCCCAGAAACATGACTCCGAACCACACCGCGCAATAAATTGGATGGCGGAGGCTTACGGCGCAGACGGCCGCTACTACCGTGATCGCCGCGAAAAGATAGAACAACAGCGAATATACCCAAACCCCAATCGGGACAAGCCGTGCCAGTAAAAGTCCAGCTCCCAAAGCACCCAAAATGCCGGCGGCCAGCCGTGAACGAGTGCTCGGCACACCCAACGCCAGCCCTAACGCCAGGGCGAAGAGAATGGCCACCAGCACCAAATCACCCATGATGGTGTGCTCCCAAAGAGTTCTCCCTCCGCGGGAGGGACAGCCGCATCCTTGGAGTTGCCCAAAAATTTTGCATAGTCGGAGTTATCAAGGAAACCTGGCTGATATTTTTGGACGCGCTTCCCCCCACCCGACGAATTTGCTTTTTAAAGGGATGGACCTGAAGTGTTAGCCGGCCGAATCTCTCCGATACATCTCGGCCGCCTTTTCTGCTACGTGATCGAAAGGGGGATGCTCCGGCGCGGCCCAGCTTTGTGTCTCCTCAGGGGGTTCCTCCCGAATCGCCTCTTGTTCGAAAATCTGCATCAAGGGTGGCTCGTCGTCTTTGGTCCAGTCGTATATCAAGAGTAGCTTATTTTTATCGAAGACCATTTCCTCCCGGCTTTTGCCACACAGGTCGTAGAGGCTGGTTAACTCGATGGCGTTGACCGGGCAAGCCTCTTCGCACATGCCGCAAAAGATACAACGGAGCATATCAATTGTGAAGTGTACCGGATATTTTTCTCGATCAGGCCAAGGGCTTTCGCCCGCGACGATGTCAATGCATCGGGCGGGGCAGGCCGTCGCGCACAGAAAGCAGGCAACACATTTCACTCGGCCTTGTGCGTCACGATTGAGCCGGTGCACCCCGCGGTAAATGATCGGATCGGCCGGCTCATACCGTTCCTCAGGAAATTGCAGGGTGATCTTTTTGCTAACCAGATGTCGAACAGTCGTAGTTAACCCTTGAAGAACCAAGGGAATGTAGGTTCGCTCTATTGGGGAAAGTGGCGTCTCGTTGACCCAACGGATTTTCTTTGTACCAGCGTGGCTCACGATCGGCTATCTCCCGAAAGGTGACTGTTGCTGATGACATAAAAAGCTTGGCTTGAAAGGTCCACGCGGTGGCGCAATTCAAATTTCCAACCTATTTTTTGAAAGCTACGCCGGTGGACGTAAATGCCCAATTATCATGAAGTCGGACTTTCCACCGCCTCCCCCGACCACACCGGGGCAGGCTCCCGGCGAGGCCGGTTATCGCTTTCTGGCGGTGAGACTAAAGCGGTGATCAACCACACAATCACTAGTGTCGTCCAATTGGTTGCGGCCACGAGCCACATGGGTTGATTAACGCCCGCATAGGCCCATCCGGCTGCGAGCACGAAATGGATTATGCCCCATAGCAGGAGAACTTTCCAAGCTAAATCCATCAGCTGGTCGAAGCGGAATCGCGGCCAGGACCAACGCACAAGCATAAACAGTAGGATCACAAGGAAGACCTTGGCGACAAGCACAATCACACGGACAAGCGCCACTCCCCAGCCGACCAATTCGTTGGACCCGGTGATTCCCCACAGGTGCCACCCGCCCAAAAAAAGGATGGTGATTAGGAAGGAGGCCGCCACCATGTGGAGAAATTCCGATACCAAAAAGAGCATGAGGCGCATTCCGGAATATTCCGTGTGGTATCCTCCCACCAGCTCCTGCTCGGCTTCGGCCAGATCGAAAGGTAGTCGGCCGGCTTCCGCGCAGACAGCTACCAAGAACACCAGAAAACCCAGAGGATACACGAAGATATTCCACCATCCGCTTTGAGCCTGAGTGAGAATGATGTGGTCCAGATGCAGGGAGCCTGACGCCACCACAACTCCTAAGATTGCCAAGCTGAGGGGTACTTCGTACGAGATCAGCTGGGCCGCGCTACGAACACCTCCGAAGAAGCTGTATTTGTTGTTACTAGCCCAACCGGCCAGAGCCACCGCAAACACTCCCAACCCCCCAAACGCTAGAAAAAGAAGGATCCCTGCGTCGAAAGCGGGTAGAAGAATAAGCCGGATCTGATAAGTACTTCCGTCTGGCAAAGGGAAGGGTGGCAGGACACTTCCGAAGGGAATAACGGCAAACGCCCCAAGTGCTGTTACGAGCATGATTATTGGGGCAAGCGTGTACAAAGTACGGTCGACGTGACCAGGCGTAAACTCTTCCTTACAGATAAATTTGACGCCGTCGGCAATGGGTTGCCCTAAGCCGAACAAGCGAATTTTCGTCAAGGGAATACCGACGCGGTTGGGACCAATTCGGTCTTGCACCCAAGCTGCTATCCATCGTTCTACAAGCACCAAGTAGGCGGCGGCGAACATCAGCCCGCCAAGAAGTAGGGCGATCTTTACTAGCACCTCAATAAGTATGATCCACGTCACGGATATTCACCTCCCCAACCGGCGAGGTTTAGGCGTTTTCCACTTCCCAGAGGCTTGTCAATTGTGGACGAATTGTGCTTCCCGCATGCGAAGCCATTCGGCGCGTCGCGGACTCAGCTATCAATCGTCATCGATTCCGCAGCAGGCCCGTTACTGGCATCTGTAGCGCTGTTGGCTAAAAGATTCACCCGAAGGTCCACTCCCGTCTCCGGGATAGGCCCCAATGCCGCCCGGAAGTAAACAATGTCCTCCGCCAGTTCCTGCAGGACAGCCGCCGGATCGTATGGCCCCTCCCGGCCTTCGAGCTGCCAAAGAAGTTTTCCCTCGGGTAGCACGCCTTTTGGGGGACGAATCGCAGCCCGTACCATTTGCAGCCGATGATGTCGGTTGACGTAGCTGCCGGGCTTTTCGGCGAAAGTGGCCCCGGGGATGATAAATTCGCTTGATTCCGAAAGGGGGGAGGGGAAAATGTCCTGGAGTACCACGGGCAGCTTAAGTTCACGAATTTCTTCTAGCCAAGGGATTGGCTCCCAACCGTGCCGACACCCTCCCGTGATCCAAAGCGCCTCCGCTCCGTGTCGATGAATCACTTGCGGCAGTTCATCGATTGGGCGAACGTCTCGGGCAAAGTAGCCGATCACTTCTTCCACCCCCCGTCTGTTGGGACACTTTTCGGCGGCGATGGTGAATCCGCCGGGAAAGGTCTCGTCTCGGCCAGTTCTTGGCACATAACCCAACACCAGGGGAGCTCGAGGATCTGCTTGCCTGATGACGCGGGCAAGGAGGTAAGCCTCTTCCACCGTGAGGAACGGAGACAGCACAGCCACCCATCGTTCTTTTTCCTGAAGGAAGGCGGACAATTCCTGCAAAAGTGTCTTAGCATTAAGAGGCCGCCACCCATCGGGGCTTCTGCGCGCGGCAGTTGTCAAGCGCTGCGGCGAGTGGATATAAGGATAGGCGTACCGGCCGTCATTACAGATCCACCACTTATTGACGAACGGATTTTCCCGGGGCCGAATCCGCCAGATCCGATCCTGATTTTCGTCGACCCACAGGGCACACCCTGTAGCACACTCGATGCAAATGGAGCCGTGGGAACGCAAGTACCACACCCGTTGTTTGTACAGAAACTCTTTGTCCCCTAAGGCACCGACCGGGCAAAGATCTACCACATTTCCGGAAAGTTTATTGTTGAGGGGAAACCCGGGAAAGATGTCGATCACCTGCTCATTCCCCCGGTCGACAATCATAAGTTCGCCAGAACCGCTAATTTCCCGGGTGAAGCGGACGCAGCGGCTACACATGATGCACCGGTCGACAAACAGCGTGATCTTTTCCCCGATATCTTTCCGCCGGCTTGTAAACGGATGCCACGGGGTGCGCCGCTGTTTATGCCCATACTTAAAGTAATAGTCCTGAAGGTAGCACTCGCCTGCTTTGTCACAGATGGGGCAATCCACCGGATGCCGGAGCAGCAAGTCTTCTTGGACCATTGCTCGGGCTTGCTGAACCTTAGCACTTTGGGTGACAAGTACAATCCCGTCCGAAGCTGGGATGTTACATGCGGGCATCAACCGAGGAAAGAAGAAGATGTCGCCTGTGGTGGGTTCGTGCTTTCCCACCTCGACCAGGCACATCCGGCAACTGGCCACTACCGACAGCCCTGGATGCCAACAGTAGTGGGGAATTTCAATTCCCGCCCGCCGAGCGAGCTGGATGCCGTTAAGCTTTTCCCGTTCGTCGAATTCTACGACAATTCCGTCAACAAGGGCGATTGCCATGGTTGTCTAGGTCCTTGCAGCGAAAAACCGAGAACCCCTTTGGTGGCGAGTAAGGCACATACCCCGTTTTACAAAAAGCCACTTTTTTCTAAATCCCATGGGACTTGCGGAGCCATCATCCCTGAAAATTTTTCGCCGTCGTGGGTGACACCCTTTTTTCGTATAGGTTGGCTTTAAAATCAATTGCCCCCCGTCTCTTGCGAGGATCGCGACAGGGCACTTGTCCCCTGGGGCGGGAGCGTCTTTGGGAACCGGGTCTTTATTCCCGCAGGGACCCCTGGCGGCAACATAATAGTTCCCAAGGGGAGACGTCGTTTGTATCCTGTCGGATTGGTGCGACGAATGTAGTCCTCCAATTCTTCGCGGAATTTGTTGACGCAGGTTTTCACGATCCAAGCCGCACCATCGGCTAGCCCGCAGATGGTTGTTCCCGGGGTGATACCGATGTTTTGGCTGATCTCGAGCAATGTGTCCAGGTCTACAAGTCGCCCCCTCCCACCGCGGATTGCCTCCACGATCTGGAAGGCATAGGGGACACCTTCGCGACAGGGGGTACATTGGCCACAGCTTTCATGGGCGAAAAACCGGCAGCCGTTGTACATAAGTTCCACGATGGGGAAGGTTTCATCCAGGACGATCACCCCACCGGTGCCCAAGCCCAAACAGCCGGCCCGCACCGGCCCGACAAAGTCAAGCGGGGTATCAAGTTCGTGGCAGCTGAGAATACCGGTACTGATTCCCCCCACAACGACGGCTTTGGCCCGTCGGCCTTTCCACACGCCTCCGCCGTGTCGCTCGATCAAATCGCGGCAGGGAATACCCAAGGGTAGTTCGTAAACACCGGGACGATTTACGTGGCCACTGAGGGAGAAAATTTTGGGACCAAAGCTGCCTAATTCTTTCGGGTCCTCTGGGGGAGGGGGAGTCCCGATGGACCGGAACCACTCTTCACCCCGTTGAAGAATGTGCACCACGCAGGCCAAAGTTTCCACATTGTTGATGACCGTTGGCTTCCCGAATAGTCCTCGAGAAGTAGGAAACGGCGGTTTACTTCGCGGGTAAGGGCGCTTGCCTTCAATACTGGCCAAAAGCCCCGTTTCCTCTCCGCAAATATAGGCGCCCGCCCCGCGATGAACGAAAATGTCGAGCGAAAAGTCGCTGCCTGCTATGTTGGAGCCGAGATAACCGGCCGCATAAGCTTCTTTAATAGCGTCCTCCAAACGCTGGTACGCCAGATGATATTCGTAGCGAAGAAAAATGTATGCGCGGCGAATTCGGGTGGCATAACAGCTCAGGATGATTCCCTCAAGCACCTGGTGGGGGTCACATTCAAGCTGCACTCGATTGCAAAAGGTCCCGGGCTCACTTTCGTCGGCATTGGCACACATGTAAAACGGTCCGGGATGATCCATCGGCAGGAATGACCACTTAAGGGCCGTAGGATACCCGGCCCCACCTCGTCCACGCAGACCACTTGCTTCCACGGCTTTGGTAACATCTTGCGGAGATTTGTGGCGAAGCACCTGCCGCAAAGTCTGATATCCACCGCCAGATTCGTATACAGTGAGTGTCCAGGAGCGATCTTTGGTTTTGTTAGCCAATAACACAGGTTCGAAGTCAGTCACGTGTTAATTGCTCCCTCCACAGGGGTAGTTAGCTTAGACGAATCTTTTGCCATTCACTTAGTTCGAGCCCGGCTTCTAGCGAGGCTCAAGAGGTGACTTTGATCCCCTCGCCACGCAATACCCGTGCTAAGGCTGGCAAGCAGCCCTGTGCGTACTCTGGGAGCCGCTTGTCACTTAAAAAGGCCCTTTACTTCCTGCCGTCATCCACCGAGCGGACTATCAAGAGGTTACTTCAGGCGCGGGGGCCGCGCGAAGCTCCTCCAAAAGTTGCTCCGCTTTTTCCGGGGTCATTGGGCCATAAAGTTTATCGTTGACCATCACCGCAGGGGCACAGTCACAAGCCCCTAAGCATTCTGCCGCTTCCAAAGTGAACAGCCCGTCAACTGTGGTTTGACCAGGTGCTACCCCCAATTTTTGGGTTAAAAGTTCAAGCAAACCTTCGCCCCCCCGACAAGCACAACTGAGCGACCGACACACCCAGATGCGATATTTTCCTACCGGCCGATCCTGCTTAAAAAAGCTATAAAAAGAAACCACGTCGGCGACCTCGGCGGGGTGAATTCCTAGGAAGTCGGCAAGTTCCACAATAGCCTCCCGCGGGATGAATCCAAAGCGTTGATGGACCAAATGAAGCGCCGGAAGCAATGCTGCTTGGCGGTGGGGATATCGCGGAAAATAGCTCTCGATGGCGCGGCGAAGCTCATCGTCGAGAAATTGCCGCCCCACTGCCGAGTTTTCAGAGATCATAGCTTCAGTTCCTGAAATTTGCGCGATGTCTTCCAGAGTTCAAGCTTTTTGACGGCTGTTTCTGCCTTCCCGTGTCAAGATGGTGCCTTCTGCAGACGATCACCTGCCCCCACTTGACCAGAGGGAAGGGTAGCTTCCAATCGGCCCACGTTGGCTTTCAGCAGTTACGTTTCTCCATAGCTCGGTTGATTGCCAACGGCTTTTTATAGACACACGTGCGACGTCATTCGTTGAAGTAACGCATACAGTTCTGCCGCGAGCGCTAGCGGTCAAGCTCGGCTGCGATGATGTTGAGGCTTCCCAAGACGGCGACCACATCGCTGAGCCGGTGTCCGCGAATCAAATGCGGGAATAAGGCAAAATGGATAAACGACGGGGGACGACAGCGAGCTCGATAAGCACGATCAGTGCCATCGCCCACGATGTAAAAGCCAAGCTCCCCGTTGGGGGCTTCAATTGCCGAATACACCTCTCCCCATGGAGTTTGGAAGCCCCGGTTCCACATGAGGATCTCAAAGTGTTGAATCAACCCCTCAATGGTGCCGAAAACTTGGGGTTTTTCCGGCAGGGTCACTCTTAGACCAACATCGACATTCACCGGGCCGGTGGGAAGATTCTCCACCGCCTGCTGGACAATTTTCAGGCTTTCCCGCATCTCCGCCATGCGAACAAGATATCGAGCGTAACAATCACCACCCGTGGCGCAGCAAATGTCGAAATCGAAATCGCGGTAGGCTAGGTAGGGTTCATCTTTTCGGAGATCTCTGGTGACACCGCTTGCGCGGGCAATAGGGCCTGTGACCCCGCGATTTATGGCTTCCTCTTTAGTGAGCACGCCGATCCCCTTAGTTCGGTCGATAAAAATTCGGTTGCGATTGAGAAGTTGCTCCATGTCATTCAGGGCCCTGGGGAACGTGCGGACGAATTCGCGAATCAGGGAAATAGCAGTAGGGCTGGCATCGTACATCACCCCGCCCACACGCGTGTAGCTATTGGTAAAGCGAGCCCCGCACAGGGCTTCCAAAATGCGGTAAATTTGTTCGCGGGGATTGAAGGCATACATAAAAAAGGTAAACGCGCCGGCGTCGAGACCCACAGCTGCGTTACAGACCAGATGGTCGGCAATCCGGGCAAGCTCCGTCACGATCACCCGGAGATATTGGCAGCGCGGAGGAACGTCAATGCCCAAAAGTTTTTCGACCGCCAAATGCCACGCCACGTTGTTCGCCACACAGGAGCAATAGTTCATCCGGTCGGTTACCACCACGTACTGGTTATAGTTAAGGTGTTCCCCTAACTTCTCGAATCCAGAGTGGAGATAACCGATGTCGGGCATGGCATCCACGACCCGCTCCCCTTCGAGTTTCAGCACGAGCCGAAGTGTCGTATGAGTGGCGGGATGCTGCGGCCCGAGATTCATCGTCCACAGATATTCTTGGGGTTCATCGTGGGCAAGGTTTCCCACGAAGTCGGCTCGATAAAGTGGCATGCCGGGAAACCCTCATCTTCTCAAATGGCGGCAGGTGGTGCCTGTCAAACTGAATCGAAGCAAGCACGGATTCTAAAGACCACGCCCCTGGGTTTGCGTTTCTTTTTATAAAATGACAGCCAAACGGAAGGGACGGTGGAAAATTCCGCCCAGCTACAAATAATTCGCCAGATTTGGTCCCTGGACGGACCGGCCGTTGTGGTCATAAAACGCCGGAAAACCCATTCAGCCGGCCTGGATTGCATCTTACCGCTAACCTTCTGCCCGGGTAATTACGGGAAGATTGTGTCGTTCTCCTTTGCCTTGCAGGGGGTAATCCTTTCGCAAAGGATGATCGGTGAATTCTTCCGGAAGGAGGATGCGGCGGAGATCAGGGTGGCCTTCGAAACGAATGCCGAACATGTCCCACACTTCTCGTTCCAGCCAGTTAGCCGCTTCCCACAAGGGTACGACCGATGGTACCACGGCCGTTTCCACGTCGCAAAAAGTCCGCACGATCAGTCGCTCGCCGGTTTCCGTGGCAAGCAAGTTGTACACAAGCCCAAACCGTCCCCACCGTGGGGGGCAGGGATAGGTGAGATAATCCACACATGTCACATCAACGAGCATGTCGAAACCGCAGGTTTCCTTCAAAAACTTGAGTAACTCGAATAACTTTTCCCGCGGTACGACCACCTGCCTTTGGCCTCGGAATTCGTACTCTTCCAAAAGACCAAAAACCTCCTGGAGATAGCGCACCGTGCTGCTCATCGGGGATTCTCAAATGCTGACACGGGTTTCCTGCGGGGCTGTTGTTGCCGAAAAATTTTTCAAACACCTGTGGAACTATAGTCTGGAATTTCGCTTCTGTCGCGAGCGGGCTTTGCTGCGATAGTCTCCCGGCTACTTAGATTCAAGAGGCGGCGGCCGATTGCCCGGCTCTTCAACCAAAGCCCAGGGCGGTAGGTTGCGGCGAGGATCATCAAATTCACGCCCAAAGAGTGTCCCTTCCCGTTCAATTTTTGCCTGCAAATCTAAGATGGCTTGGATGAGTTGCTCTGGCCGAGGAGGACATCCAGGAACGTAGATGTCAACAGGGATGAAGCGATCAATCCCCTGAACCACACTATAGGTGTCAAACACGCCGCCAGTGGACGCACATGCCCCCATGGAAATACACCATTTGGGCTCGTGCATTTGTTGCCAAATCCGCTGCAGGACCGGCATCATTTTCATGACTACACGGCCAGCCACGATCATCAGGTCACATTGCCGTGGGCTAAAGCGGAAGACTTCTGCCCCAAATCGCGCCACGTCATATCGACTGGCGCCCAGGGCCATAAGCTCAATTCCGCAACACGCTGTGGCAAAGGGCATGGGCCAGAGGCTATTCTTTCGGCACCAGTTCACTAGTGCCTCAAGTTTTGTGATAAGCACATTATTCGGCAGACCAGCTAGCGCCATGAGAACACCCCTTTGCGCCAGTCATAAATATATCCAATCACAAGTAAAGCTGTAAACAAAATGCCTGCTTCGAAGGCAAAAGGCGGGACAAGCGACCTAATTCGACTGCTGGCTCTGCGCCCCACGTCAGCCCGACGGGGCTGTCCCCAATGTTCTTCATGTTCTTTCTCTAAGAATTCCATCGTTTCGGCCACGTACGGCTGGGCCACCTGTAAACCAATCTCCGTTTGAGCGACCCTGCTGGCCAGCCGCTCTTTTCCTACCATCACTGCCCAAGGATAAAGAAACAAAAGCTCCACATCGAACACCAAAAAGGCGATAGCCACCAAGTGAAATCGTACGTCGAATCGCCTCCGTGCCGAGTGGATAGGATCCATGCCACTTTCGTACGGCATGTTTTTAACCGGGTTAGGACGGGTAGGATTGATGATGCGGCCCAAAAACACAAGAAAAAGCGCGAAGACGGTCGCGATTGCCACAAAAAGCACAATCGTTATCGTTGATACCACTGCAGGATCGCTCATTCGTAGGGACCTCCGGCAAGTTAAAAGCATTCTAAATTGCAAGAATTGTGGGGTCAACCAACTGGCGGAATGAATAGTAGATTTGGGGGAGCTCGCAGGCTGTGTTCGCTTCACCAATTTTGTCAACACATCTGACGGTGCTCGGGGGGAACACTTGAAACCGACCGGCCTCCCTATTGCCTGGTCCACCGGTTTCTAGAGGATGGCACGCGGCTCAAACGGGTTAAAGCACGAATCCGTTCCCGAGAACGATCTGCCCAAATTGGTCGAATCGAACTCTTTTGGCGGATTTCTTTCGCGTTGGGCATGGGGTGGGAGCCCGGCTTGGGCGTTTTAGCCGTGGCTGTTCGGAAGAGCCAAGAAGAAGAAGTTGGTTGGCGGCTTCGCGCGATGAGCCAAAGCCTTCAGGACGTGGGTGAGACCGCCCTCACATTTTGTCCCACCCCAATGAGAAACACGACGGGCCGCTGACGGGCGGCTTTCGGTGCCAGATCCCTCCTAGGCTGTGGCATGTCATGGGCCATGGCATCTCATGCTTTAGTCGATTCTGACTAAAGGGGGGTATGCTATTCCCGACGACCTTTCCTCCCTCGGGGGTCAGTGGACTAAGCGGGATCCTGGCTTAAGCCTTTGCATTCATAAGATTTTGACTTTTTACCTATTACCTATACAAAAATGAAGGGGGCAGAGCCCAAAAGCGCTCTACCCCCAAGGGCGGAAGGCGTTTTTTGAACCGATTGGGTACTCCAAGAGGCTACAGTCCCCCGGCATCCCCTTGCGGGTGGGGCGGTGGAAGTAGGGTTTTCGCAAACAGCCAAGGAGACGTTTAAGTGGTTTCACCAGGGGGCTGTGGTTGAGGAGCCCCGCGCGGCCGGCCGGGGGGCTGCCCACCAGGAACTCGCTTCTTGAGCTCCTCCACTCGCTCTCGGAGTTCCTCCATGCGGCGATTTAGCTCTTGAAGTTGTCGTTCGATTCGCTCGCGGATTGCCTGATCTGTAGAAGGACTCCACCACGGCGGCGTAGGCCAGAAGAATTCTAGGCTGGGTATTCCCCACGGTTGCTGTGACTCAGGTTCCGGTCCACGGGCTACGCCGCGCAGCATCTGTTCCACATGCGGGCGAATGTCTTTCGGGAGTTTGTCGAGTTCCTTCTCGCTCACCTCCCAGGATTCACTGCCCCTCTGCACTTTGATTTGGGCAGGTTCGTCACCTTTCTTGGTGATTGTGATCGTCACATTTTCGGGAAGGGGCGGAAACTTTCCGGGTTGAGGCGGCACAACCTGGCCGGGGTAATAAAAGCGGAAGCGGAACGGCCAGCGTTCGCCCCAAATGGGTGGTAACTCAATGTGTGGTTGTGGGGGGCGCTTTTCCGGAACAACCGAAGTCTCCAGCGTCTCGCCCCGGCGGATGTACTTCAACTTGATTTCCTTTCCTTCGGCTTGATTAATCACGTCGATCAGATCTTGGACGGACCGAAGTTCTCTATCACCAGCAGCGATCAGCACGTCAAATCGTTTCAGCCCTGCCTTGCTAGCGGGCTTATCCGGGACAACTTCTTCCACAAGAAGCCCAACACCTTCTTCCAATCCGAGCTGTTCACGGAGCGGTGGGTCGACAGCCCGACACTGGATCCCAATCCACCACAAGCCCCCCTGAATCGGCCCTGAAATTGCAGTGGCCACCGATACCCCGGCGGGGCCTGGGTAAGACGAAACCACACCAAAACCTCCATAAGCGCCCGGAGTACCCGCGGGCGGATAACCCTGATCCATCCCGAAAGCTACCGGACCGCCGACCATCTCGGGAAAGGCGACGCCCATCGAACCGCCCACGAGGTCACCCAACGAAGCCTCAAAGGGCGGGCGAACTGGGGCCTGGCCGGCGGCCATTCCAATCCAGCACACCAAACACACCGCAAACGGCACAGCCGTCGCCCACCTGCGTTGCAGTTTGCCGTGCTTCATCGTTTGGATCTCCTTTAATCAGCCTTTAGACCTTCCCAAACACCTTATGCCGCCGACTATCAAGGCTCCGTCCGGACGGATACTCTCCTTACTGTCCTTGCACACAAGTGGAACCGGCAAACGCTCTGCACAGCAGCCTTCGGGATTTACCAGTGTTGTCCGCGCTCCAAGTCTAACAGCCAAGGGGGGCCGACGCCGCCTCATCACCCTCCACCGGAGAACGCGGCAACTAAAGTTCGCACTTGATGTTTTTTGTGAATGTTTTTGTGTGATCCCACAAAGCCGCCCCTAGATACACCTCGCGCCGGCCAACGCCAAACTGTGCCGCTACTGGAAGGCAGCCACGTCCGCCGGAGTGAGCCAAACGTCTTCCACGGGGATGACCACCCGACGGCCGTCGATGGTAAGCCATTCCACAAACCGGCGTTCCACTGATAAGTGGCCTCGCCCTCCGAGCAGTTGCGTCACCGGAATCCAGGTGCCGATTGCCGACTTGGCGGGCACGCCATGAAAGTCCTCACCAACAAGTTGACCTTCATCGTCCGATTGTTCCGTTCCCCCAATAAGGGGTATCACTACAGCATGTTCATTGCCCATGGAATGAACGATGAGCGGCACGTACTCGGGCCACTTGGCCGCTGACTGTGGATCTTGACTTTCAAGGACCTTCAGCTCTTCTGGGCAGCTTCCCCCAGTCCGCGAATGCTCCACCCCGGTTTTCGAGGACATGCCGCGGATATCTGCATGGGCGAGGAGCGCAGTGGGATTTGCCGGGGCACTCCGATTAAGCGAAGGGTCAGATAGGGCGCGATCGCTGTCGCCCAAAGTTTCGCGCCCCCTAACAACTGTGACGCCAAAAGGATCCTCCCGCCACAGCGGCGATGTTGACCACTGGCCGGCGAAAAAAGCCGCTACTACGGCCGAAAAGACGGCAAGTATCCGTGCACCCCTGATTAGACGCCCACCCCAGCCGAAAGTCCCAGACACACCGTTAGCATTACGATGTCTGCCGAAAACGGGGCTTACTTTCGTGGCTGATTCATATGAAGTTTTACTGTCTTTAGCATGATAGTCAGGATTTGGGATTCTCGCGGGCCAGGTAGGAGATTGACGAGGAATTTGCGAATCCGCCGGAACCAACCTACCCGAAACCTCGGTCCTCGCCTCCTTGATCCCAATGGATTTCAAGGCACGCCGCAAAGCGCGCACTTCAAGCAGTGCTAGTGCGCAGCGGCGCCACCCCCCGGGCACGCTGTCCAGCTTTTGGAGTAGCTCTGCCTCCTCAGCTTGGGACAGTGCCTCATCGGCAAGAAGTTCAATTTGGAAAGCTAAGTGCGCGGGAAGTCCTGATGGAGCTTCCGCTTTCTGGGCACCGAAAAGCGTTGATTCATCAAGCCTATCCATCTTTAGTCGTCAGCCCTTTTGGGTTGGAGCAATGCGCCGGGATCGCGCAAGATTTCGTGGATTGCCCGTTGGGCGGAATTGTCGACGAAGCCAAGTCACGTTGGCTTATCAGCTGTCGAAGTCGGCACCGCGCCCGGTGGAGCCGCATCTGAATAACATTGATCCCCACTCCCAGATGCTCCGCAATCTGTCCGTAACTCCAATCCTGACCGTACTTTAGCAAGAGCAATTCTGCGTCGATTGGTGGTAGCCGGCGGATGGCCTCCTGAATTTGCGCCGTTTGTTCCTGCCGAATGAGCCATTCCAAAGGATCTGGCGTCAAGAATCTCCCATTAGCGCTTCCTTCGGTCGGCGAGTTATTTGCGGCCTTATCCCGCCGCCGCTGTCTTCCTAGGCGCCTGCGAAACAGCAAGGCTTGTCGGATCGCTACCCGACGAAGCCACGGACCCCATTGTGGAGGGGGCGAATTGACCTGTCTCAAGGCTGCCAGTGCTACTTCCTGGAGAACATCATCTACCCCTTCCCAGTCGCCCAGTCGCGCATAGACTACTGCGCGTAACCACGCGCGGGAACTTGCTACAATCGAAGCGGCAACTCCCTCCGGAGGAGATGGCGGATTGTGTTGCGATGACTGCAAGTTCATTGGCCCGTGCTTGGGAGCAATTCCTTCCGGAGTTTTCGGAGGAACTTTTTCTGTTAAATATGTTGCCGGAGAGGAGAAGATCTTTCGCCGCCCTTTCCGAAATTTTAGAGCTTGGCCGTAAAGCTCCGGTGAAATGCGGATGGATTCTGGCCCCCAAAATGATAACGCCCCACCGATCAGGAGTCGTTGAGAAGGACCCATTCACGGGGAGAAGCTCCTGACGAAGTAGTAGGTTTGCTAGGGTTGCACCCCTCTTAAACGGGGGATAAATCCACGAAGAGAGAGGGGATTCGTCTGCGCCGCCTACGCTTGGGTGGCCAGAAGTTAAACCCAGGAAGAGTAAAGGCCGTTGGTGAATGGAGAGTGAAAAGGCTGTGCATCGGCGTATGCTCAAGAATTCGGCAAGCCGATCGGAGAGGATTTTGTGGCGGTAGCACCCCCTAATGGCTCGGGGTTGTTGGAGGGGCTTGCCTCTCTCGTGTTGCTTGGCAAGCGATTGATCGGTTGGCAGGATTTCGCCCTAATGGGGTCCCGATGGCTTTGTGACCAATACCTGTGTTGATATTGATGATCATATTTGTGATCTTAAATTTCGAGCAGCTTGTGAAGCATGCAGGCCGCGAATCAAGGGGGTTTTTTAACTGCCCACCTGCTCCGGATCGCTCCGGATTTTTCTCACGGCGGGCTTTCGAATTGTGCCAGGTATCCCCAAACGAGAAATCCATCGATCAATGTTCAAACGAGAAATCACACGATAAATTGGGAGCGGGCAGTTCAGTGGCGCCTCTTAATGTGCGGCTGTCCGAACTTAAGTTGAGGGAGTCTTTCGCTGGCAAACTCCGGCTTAATCCGTAAGTGGTGAACCCTTGCGGCACGGGATGAGTCTTCTCTGGAGTTTTTCGTGCGGGATTCTGAAATCACGGCTCAAGCAAAATGCTGCATGCCTCCCTCGGGAAAAGCGGGATCAATAAAACGCCAACCCTGGCGGCTAGTTGCAGCCAGGATTTCGGCACTTTGTAATTAAGCGGAAAGGGGGTTTTAAGAGCGCAAAGGGTGTGGGAGACCAATACTATTAAAGGCCATACAAGACTATTCAAGCCACAATAAGTTGTTCTTTGGGGAAGAGGACTTGGGTTGATGCGGGCAAGAAGCGGCGCCGGCATCGCCCTAAGGTAAGGGCTTCTGGTGCAAGTACGATTGCTACAACGTTGCAACCTTGAAGGCAACCCGCTAATTTATTGGATACGCGTAGTATCCCGCCGTGGTTGGTTGTAGATCCAGCTGGTTCGAACCCTGCCGGAGGCATCTTGTCCTTGCCACTGGACTTCAGGGTGAAGTAACGGCAATGTAGTGCAGGAAGGAGTTTCAAGCATGAAAGTCTCGGCGAGTCGGAGGAACTTTCTTCGGGCAGCAACCTGGGCCGGAATTAGTGTTTTCATGGTGCGGCCGGTAAGCGCCCAGCAGGCCAAGTCCCCCAATGAGCGAATTCGCTTTGGATGCATTGGGATCGGAGGGAAGGGTTCAAGTGACGCGGCCGATGCTGCCCGGTTCGGTGATGTGGTAGCCATTTGCGACATTGACGAAAACCGTCTTAATGCCGCCACAAAACGTTTCGAAGGTGCAAAGACGTACACTGACTTCCGAAAAATGCTTGAGGAGAATGAAGGCAAGATTGATGCGGTCACTATCAGCACGGCGGACCACACCCACGCGCTGGCTGGGGTGATGGCGATGAGGATGAAAATGCACTGTTTCTGCCAGAAGCCCCTGACGCGGACGGTTTATGAGGCGCGTTTGATGGGGCAGGTGGCACGAGAAATGGGCGTGGCCACGCAGATGGGGAATCAGGGTACGGCCACGGCTGGTCTGCGACGGGCGGCGGCCATTGTGCGTGCGGGCGCTTTGGGAAAGGTTTCGGAAGTACACGTGTGGACAAATCGGCCCATTTGGCCGCAGGGAGGTCCTCGGCCAGAACCCAAACCTTGTCCGCCCCATGTGAAATGGGATCTTTGGTTGGGGCCGGCTCCCCTTCGTCCATATGCCGACGGTTACCATCCCTTCGCCTGGCGCGGCTACTGGGACTTTGGCACCGGGGCTTTAGGTGACATGGCTTGTCACACCATGAATATGCCGTTTGCGGCTCTGGATCTGCGCGATCCCATTTCCATTCAGGCAGAAACTTCCGGTCACAATGGGGACAGCTTTCCCAAGTGGTCAATCATTACGTACCAGTTCCCTGCGCGGGGGGATCGGCCGGCCTTAAAACTTGTATGGTACGACGGTGGCAAGCGGCCCGATCCGCAGTTGCTGGACGGGCGGGAGCCGGCCGGAAGCGGTGCACTAATCATCGGAGAAAAAGGGAAGCTCTATTCGCCCGGCGACTACTGCGATAAATTCGAGATTCTTGGCAATGTCTCGGTTCCGGAAGTGACCTTTAAGCACTCCCCCGGTCACTTTGAAGAGTGGATCGAGGCGATTCGCGGCGGGGAGCCGGCAATGTCCAACTTCCCCGATTATGCCAGCCCGCTGACTGAGACAGTTCTTTTAGGCAATCTGGCCGTGTGGGTGGCAGCCGTCCCTGGCGTTGGACCCAAGGTGGAATGGGATGCAGCTCAAATGCGGGTGACCAATATCGAAGGTTTGGAAACCTTGGTCAAGTCGCTCTGCCGCCCCGGTTGGGAATTGGCTTAGAGTGCTCTTGGTAGTCGGATACTCCCGAGGCAATATCGCCCGGAGTCCGCAGCTCGAAGGTTGACGGAGCTTCAAGTAGCCTTCAAAAGCGAGTTAGGTGCCATGGGACCGATGCTGTCGAAGTGTTGGTCGCGGGCACGGAACTCCGTGGGTGGGCTTTGCATCTTAACTGGAAAAGGTCTCCGTCACGAAAAGTAAAACGTGATATGATACGCCGTGCCGGTCTTGGGGGGCCGGTGCGGCGTTCGCCTTTAATGCCGGTAAAGTTTTGGGCCAGCAAGCCGCTGGGTCAGGGCGATCTAGGGAGGAGGCGGATTTCGGGACATGAGCTAATAAATCTGGGTGAAAGGGGCGGCCGCATTACGCCGGGCTGTGGCGAGTGTCGCCATGAAGGAAGGTTTACTGCTAAAGGTTACACGGGCTCACAGGATTTCTCAGAAAGGGAAAGGATAATGACTTCCCATCAACTTGTATCTGTGGTCGACGATGCGGTGCAAAAGTTCACCAGTGGTTATGCCTGTTCTCAGGCAATTTTATCTGCTTTTGCTAGCGAAGTGGGCCTCGAACAGTCGCAAGCCGTGAAATTGGGCGCAGGTTTCGGGGGAGGGCTTGGTCGCTTGGGCTACGCATGTGGAGCTGTCACTGGCGCGGTGGCCATACTTGGTTTGAAGTTAAGCAATGGGGTGGGAGGGGACGTAACTAATCGCGACACGGTGTATCAAGCGGTGCAGGAGCTGTGTCGGCGTTTTGCGGAGCGTCATGGGGCTATTGATTGCCGTGAACTGATCGGGCGGGACATTTCCACCCCAGAGGGTTTTGCTGCCGCTCGCCAAGCCAATACCTTCCGCACAATTTGTCCTAGTTTTGTCCGATCTGCGGCGGAAATTCTGCAAACAATGCTCTCGCGGGGAGGATGAGCTTACCTGTGCCCAACGTAATCCGTAGGTAAGAGAGATAGCGTCCGAGTTGCCTTAAAGGCCCGTGGCTCTCCGAAGCGAACACACAAACCAGCACCTGGGAAACAGCTTTTTGCCCTCTTCGAAATTTTGAGGGCTCAATTTCCGTGAGGCTTTCGCGGAGGCATCTGTTGACCACTGTTGACGATCTCAATCCCCTGCCAAGCCCCGGGGAGTGGGGATCCATTTTATGACGATCTGGACGCGCCACGTTTTGGGCGAACTTCTCAAAGCGTTCCTTCTTGCCGTTGGTGTAGCCACATTCTTTCTGGTGGTGATCATGGGGGCACGAGAGGGACTTCGCAACGGGCTTCCTCCTACAGTTGTTGTAGAGATTCTTCCCTATTTCTTGCCGGAAGTGCTCGGCATTACCATTCCGATATGTGTGCTTCTGGCCGTGACGGTCGTGTACAGTCGCCTGGCAAGTCTGAATGAATTTGTAGCCCTGATGGCAGCCGGGATTCACCCTTTACGTAGTGTGTGGGTAGTGTTGTCGTGGGCCACAATTTCGAGTCTGCTGACCGTCGGCTGCTACGAGCTAAGCGCCATATGGGGCCGGCCTGGAATGCGGGCGGTGATTCTTCAATCTCTGCCGCGGATAGCCCTGGCCCGACTTCAGTTGGACAAAAGCCTGACCACGCCGCATTTTTCTATTGTGGTCCAACAGGTGCACGATGGCCGATTGCACCATGCTGTAATTACCATCCCGCCGCGAGGGGATCAGCCGCAGATCACCATTTCGGCCGAGTTGGTGGAATTTGCGATCGACCCGGCTCGGGGAACTTTGATTCTGCGATGCTCCCGGGGCGAGGTCATTGCTGGGGAGAATCAGTCGGGCTATTTTCCCGATACTATCGAGCGGGAAATCTTCATCGATCACAATCCCAGACCGCTTCATCGCCATTGGCTCGGGATGTGGCAAATCCCGGAGGGGGTGGAAAAGCTCCGCGAGGAATTAAGGGGGCTTACCACCGAGATGGCAGCCACGCAGGAAAGCTCGTTTAAGAGGAAGGAGCTTGAGCGGCAGGCTGAGGAAGTTGCGCGGCAAATCCGTCGCCTTGCTTCCGAGCCGCTTCGCCGATGGGCCAACGGCTTCAGTTGTCTGGGCTTTGCTTTGGTGGGTATTCCGGTCGCGCTACGCGTCCGTGCCGAGCACGTCCTGACAAGCTTCTTTCTTTCGTTTACACCGATCTCGGTGCTGTACTATCCGCTTCTTATGGTGAGCGACCAGATCACTACGCTGGGATACTTGCCGCCGATTGCAGTATGGCTGGCCAATTTATGCCTTGTTGTTGTGGGTGTTTCTCTGCTACGGTCCACCCCTAGTTGAGCGTGGCGAGTTCATTTTCCCGCCACAGTGGGCCAATGCCGCCCTTTTTCGGGGCTCGCAACAGGAGAGCTTTGAACGAAGAAGACCCCTCTCTGGGGGTATCGGACTCATCGAGAAAGCCTGGGCGATAGGGCCTGCTAACGTCACAGGCGGGATGGGAAAAACTCCAGAGGGCTGGGAAAAAGTTTTACTTAAGGCTTCAATGCCCTTGGCGAAGTATGACAAACCCCTCTCCGGTATATATTTCACTGCATGCTAAAGTGGGGACCCTCCGTCATCGGATGCGTGCGCAAAGCTGTGACCGCCGCGTATTGGGAAAGAGGGGAAATACTTTCGTTGACGGCACAACGAGGTGGGCGATAAATTATTGTTAAGCTTCACCATTGCCTAAGGTACGATATGTTTTTCCCTCGCTGTGGTAGTGCCCCTCCTTTCAAGGAGGGGCATGCATTTTAGGAGACTTTCGGCGTGGGGCCGCTGGGAGAGGAACTTTCGGAGCTGGTAGGTGACCCCCCCATAGGGTGGGTACTAAATCTCCCTGAAATGGTTGGAACAGGTAGTTATTCGCCCACCGATAGTAAAGTCGGGGAATTGGCTCTGTTGTGGTGTTGGGGAGGCCTTGGGGTGCTTGCTGCAATAGAAAAGGCGGAAATCCTCATCGAGGCCATGCAATGGATTCGCCGGCTTCGGGGGAAAACCACAGTGATTAAGTTGGGCGGCAGCGTCATGGAGAATTCGGCAGCGCTGGATAGCATGCTCCTGGATGTCATTTTCATGGAAACTGTGGGGATGCGCCCGGTGCTTGTCCACGGGGGTGGGGCAGCGATCTCGCGGGCCATGCTCCAGTCGGGGCTTCGCCCACGCTTTATCCTCGGGCGCCGGTACACGTGCGAAAAGACGTTGGAAATTGTGGAGCAAGTCCTGACGCGGGAAATTTGCCAGGATCTTGCTAGCCGCATTAGTCGCTTAGGCGGGCGGCCTCGGGCCTTGCATCCCGGCACCGTACCGGTCCTGTTTGGACAGCGAATGGGATTGGAGGATGCAGACGGCAACCCGGTGGACTTGGGGTTCGTGGGCGAGGTGACTGCTGTCGACTGCCGCAAGGTGCATCAGGCTTTGGAGGCGGGCGAGATTCCCGTAATTCCCTCCCTGGCGATAGGAAGCCAAGGGGAAAAGCTCAACGTGAATGCGGATACGGCGGCCATGGCCGTCGCCCGGGCTCTCCGCGCGGAAAAGTTAGTTTTTCTAAGTGATGTCAACGGCGTAAGACGTTACAGGGACGACCCTCATTCCCTGATTCCCTCCCTTTGCGTGTCGGAAGCTCGTCGACTTATCGCCTCCGGCGCGATCGACGGAGGTATGCTCCCCAAAATCGAAGCCTGTTTGGAGACCCTTGCGGCCGGTGTTGAGAAAATCCACATTATTGACGGGCGCATTCCCCACTCGCTGCTGCTTGAGATCTACACGGATCGCGGGATAGGTACGGAAATTGTCCCCGATGAGCTTGTGTCCGGCGGGGAAGACGGCAGGGCCGCTGAGCAGGTCCCTAATCCAGTAGCCGGCACGTGAAATAGGTCGGCTGTCTTTCCACAATGGACTGGGTAGGGGTGTTTCGTTTTCCGCAGTGCTTGAATTAGCAACCGATGTTCTTGCCACGCCGAATGAGGTGTTTCCCTCTTTTAGCCCGTGGCGCCTGCTGTTGACTGATTGGCTTGGTGGATAAGTAAAGGATGAATTCGCAGCAAGTCATTGAGCTTTTTGAACGATACGTGATCGGCAATTACCGCCGGTTCCCCGTGTGCTTGGTTCGGGGTGAGGGTTCCTATGTGTGGGATGCAGAAGGCCGGCGATACCTCGACTTTTTCCCGGGGTGGGGATGTAACCTCCTCGGGCATTGTCCGCGGCGAGTGGTGGAAGCGGTCTGCCAGCAGGTAGCCACACTGATCCACGTTCCCAACACTTGGTACACGGAGCCGCAGGGACGCTGGGCCCAGCTGTTAAGTGAGCGAAGTTTTGGGGGAAAAGCCTTCTTTTGTAACTCGGGGGCGGAGGCGGTGGAGGCAGCCATTAAGCTAGCAAGAGCGGCTACCCCGAAAGGTCGTTACAAAATTGTCAGCTTTGACGGCAGCTTCCACGGGCGGACATTTGCGGCGCTGTCGGCGACGGCTCAGGCGAAATATCACGAAGGCTTCGAACCGCTTGTGCCCGGCTTTGTTTACGCACCGTGGGGTGATTTGGACACTGTGGCCGAGCTTGTGGACGATCAAACTGCCGCCATCATCGTGGAACCGGTTCAGGGAGAAGGGGGAATCCGTATAGCCGCGGTGGAGTTCCTCCGCGGGCTCCGCCACCTTGCCGATGAGCGAGGGTTGCTTTTGATTTTCGACGAGGTGCAAACAGGCTGCGGGCGAACGGGCAAGTGGTTTGCCTACCAGCATTACGATGTGGTTCCGGACATCATGACCCTGTCGAAAGGGGTCTGCGGGGGAATTGCCGGTGGGGTCATGCTGGCGAAACCAGAGGTGGCGGCGTATCTTCGGCCGGGAATGCATGCTTCTACCTTTGGGGGAAACCCAATTGCCGCTCGGGCTGGGATTGCCACGATTGAAATGATTGAGGCCGAGGGATTGCTAGACCGCGTAGAGGTCCTTAGCCAGCGCTTCCGCCAACGGTTGGAAGAACTGGCACGGCACTGCCCCCTCGTTCGCGAAGTGCGGGTTCTGGGATTGATGATCGGCATCGAGCTCCACGTGCCAGGGTCTCCAATCGTTCAGGCTTGTTTGGATCGTGGGCTCTTGATCAACTGTACACATGATGTTGTTTTACGCTTGCTGCCGGCGATGACGCTCACGGAGGCCGAGCTCGACCAGGGATGCGATATCTTAGAAGAAGTTCTTCTTCAGTTTGTTCATCAAGCCTAACTGCATATCGGCCTTACACCACGGCGGCACAAAGCAATGGAACCAAGGACGTTGCTTTGCGTTGCTTCCATGGTGCAGGTGGAAAGTCGCCCGCAAGGGAATAGGGAGACACCTGAGGACGGGAAAAAGCCTGCTACAGCTTGTATCTAAAAAAGGGCTCAAGCGCCAACGGGCTGTCTCATGCATGAGGGTCCTAGCAATGGTCAATCGCCAGGGGGTGCGGCACCTTTTGACGGTAGAGTCGCTGGAGGCAGAAGAAATTCGAGAGATTTTTCGCTTGGCCCACGAGCTAAAGGCTCGCTGGCGCCGCGGGGAGTACACGCCGATTCTTGCCGGTCGCGTGATGGCGCTACTGTTCGAGAAGCCCTCCCTCCGGACTCGGGTAAGTTTTCAAGCGGCCATGGTGCAGCTTGGGGGAAGCAGTTTGTTTTTGGGGGAAGAAACCGGGCTGGGAAAGCGGGAAAAACTGTCCGATTTTGTCCGCGTTCTTTGTCGCTATGTGGATGTTGTCGTCCTCCGCGCTTTTAATCATGCGATGGTCGAGGAATTCGCCAGTTATGCCACGGCCAGCGTGATTAACGGGCTAACCGATTACTGCCATCCGTGCCAAGCGTTGGCGGATCTGTTCACAATCGAGGAGCATTTTGGCACCTTGGAGGGCCAAAAGATTGCTTACATTGGCGACGGAAACAACGTAGCACGGAGCTTGGCGATGGCGTGTGCCAAGCTTAAGGTTCCCTTTGTAATGGCCACACCGCCCAACTACCGCTTTTCCGCGGAGTATGTCCGCCGCCTTGTGCTCAATGGCATGAGCGAGGGATTGGAAGTGACCGACGATCCCGCCAAAGCGGTCCGCGCGGCAACGGTCGTTTACACCGATGTGTGGACAAGTATGGGGCAGGAAAGCGAGTCAGAACGGCGCCGGCGCGACTTCGCCGTGTATCAGGTCAACGAAATCCTCATGGCGCAGGCGGCCCCTCAAGCCGTCTTCATGCACTGCATGCCGGCCCATCGCGGCGAGGAAGTTACCGATGGGGTGATCGACGGACCTCAGAGTATTGTGCTGGAGCAGGCGGCCAACAGGCTTCATCTGCAAAAGGGAATCCTGGTATGGCTGTTAAAAGGTTTGCTTCCAGAATTCTAGCGGAGGCGATTCTTTGGTCGGCGCGGCAGTTTCCTCGGGCAACTTCGAGCGGCCGTTAGCAACCGCTGGGCCGAAGTAGTCGCAGAGCAGCATAGATGCCTTTTGAGGATCGAGATGCGGAGGAAGAGCCTTATCAACGTGTCCAATTCTCGGGTGCGTTGGGCCTGAATCTTGCCAATTATTGAGTTGCCGGGGAGTCCTATCTGGCCTAACTCGTCTGGCACTCCAATTTTTTGAAGAGCGAAAACACAAAGCCCCGTAAGTAGCGATCGAGGGAAGTTCAAAGTGGCCCACGGCCTGCGGCAGCTTACCTCTATGTGGGCCAAGTGCCGCGCGGGGGGACAATCATGGTGTTTCACCTTTTGTCGGGAGCAGCCACAAGAGCCGCCGCCGGGCTCCCCGTTTGCCTTCCCAGCCACCAGCGCTAACGGGTTGAGGAGTTGTGATCGCCTCGGCTAAAGCCACGATCGCCTGAGTAACCGAAGCACGTGGGGCAAACTCGATGAGCGGTATGCCGTTGTTTCTTGCCTCGATCATTGTGCGGTAGTCATTGGGAATCTGCCAATAGAATTCCTGGCCAATCGTCTCCTGGGCTTTTTTAAGACTGATGTGGCCGCTGTCCAATCCTACCCTGTTGACGACGATTTTGACCTTTTGTGCTACCCCTTCAATTTGTTTGAAGGAGCTCAGTAGCCTCACAACATTTCTCAAGCTGGCAAGTTCCAATTGAGCTACCATCAGGATCTGATTGGCCATCTCCAAGGCCATTAAGTCCAGTTGATTGTAGGCCTTGGATAAGTCCAGAACCAAGTGAGTGAAAGTGGCCTTGAGTAAACCCACAATGCGCTGGAATTCCTCCGGGGTTACCAGGGGAATATCCTCCAAGTGCATGGGGCGAGGCAAAAGATAAAGCCCGCAGGCATGCCGGGTGAGTGACCGCTTTAGCAGCGTGTAATCCAGCCGATTAATGTTCTGGGCAAGGTCGGCTATGGTGTAGTCGGGCAGGGCATCCAGGAGAAGGTCGGCGTCGCCCAGGGCAAGATCTAAGTCCACAAGGACTACGGAATTTTTCTCTCTGGCGGCCAAGGCGCAGGCAAGATTGACGGCGATACTACTGGAGCCCACGCCACCTGTGGTGCCGGCAACGGCGATCACCTGGCATCCTCGTGGGCGAGCCTCCCCCTTGCCGAAGCGCCGTTCGCTGATCCGCCCCAGGGCTGCAAGAAGGTCCTCGAGCCGAATCGGCCAGGTGAGGAATTCCTTGGCACCGGCCCGCATCGCCTGCAAAATAAGGCTGCCGTCACTGGAGTCGCTTGTTACTAAGATGTCGCATTGGGGCACAATTTCCACCACCCGCTCCACCAGGCGGAGGGCTTTCTCCGGATCGGCATCAAGCCCAACGATACCAATCTCGGGATTGGCTTGAGCCACGACATCGGCGAAGAACTCATAGCGGGAACACTCCGCTTCCAGCCACACGAGTTCCACCCCAAGCAGCAACTGCTTAAGCGTTTCCCGTCGCCTATCGTCGGGATCGACTATCGCCACTCGTAGCACGTTGCTCATGGAAGTGCCCGTATCAATAGATGTTCCACCCTACCCCAAGGTACTCCGGCGCACACACTTGCCGGGTCATCCGACCAGCCCGCTTGGGGCAAGAAAAGCGTACCGAACTGGCGTCGTTACAAGTACGTTTATTTCGACAAGGGACTTGTCGTTAAGTCTGCGGAACCGTTTTCCGATTTCTTCCAACGCTCCCAAGTCCGCGCAAAGGTGTGCCCTCGGCCGGTCGAGAATTCCACTTCTGCTAGCAATCCCAAGTAAATATGCGTTATGGTCGGGGATAATCGTAGCCAATCGGGCCAATTAATCCGGGGAGGTTAGGCGGATTTGTCCCCACGGCAGGAGGAGCTATATCGGTTGTAGCGGGCGGGAGAGGCTCGGGCGGTGGCGGGGGGATGTCCGGAACTGACCACCACGGCGGATTCGCCGGTAAGGAACCTCCTGGCGGCGGGGGTGGTGTTCGACTTGGGCGAGAGTCGGAGGTGAGGGCTGGCACCGGGCGGGGCGGAGGGAAGTAGTGTGCCGGTTCGCGCCTTCCCAGAGACTCCGGAAGTAAAAGTTCCTCCCTGGCAGAAGGCCGCTCGGACGGCGGAATAATCAACGAGTTGGGGTTGTGCCCGCACGATTTTGATTTTGCAGGATCAGCCCGTTTGGGAACCTCAAGGAGCCCCCCTACGTAAAGCTGCCAATCTGTTGGCCGATCGCTATTGGTACCCGGACCACCGAAAGGCATCTGCTCCGGATCGACGGCTTCCACAAGCTCCGGAGTCACAAGAATTAGGAGCTCTACCTCATTGGTCCGCTCTACCACTTTCCGGAAAGGAATGCCAATAAGGGGAAGCTCCGACAGCACGGGCAAGCCACGTCTTTCGGCTTCTACCCGCGTCTGTACAAGCCCGGCAATGGCAAGGGTTTGGCCGGCTTGGAGCTCTACCCCCGTGTCCACCTCGCGGGTATTGAAAGCGTAAATAGTCTGACCGTTGACGGTAATGCTTCGGGCCAAATCTACGTCGCTCACGCGGGGCCGTACTTCTAATCGGATGCGTCCGTTGCCCAGGACGATGGGGACGAAATCAACCTGTGTCCCGTATCGTTTGTATTCCACGGAAACTGTGCCCAGGCCGGCGGGAGCTAAGGTAGGGACCTCGCCCCCTACCTGAAAGAAGGCTGGCCGGCCACTTACGGTGACCAAAGTGGGCTCGGCCAGCACCTGCATCAGGCTGTCCCGCCGCAAAGCATCCAGCACAGCAAAGAAGGCGTCATTACCGTCAATGATGCTCAGGCGGAAAGTATCTCCTCCGGTGGTGTTAATTGTGTAGCCGTTCGCTCCCGCCGAAATGCCTGTTAATAGTCCGGCACCCATGCTCTGCACAAGCGTATTCGGCGAAAGGGAGGACCAGTCGAGTCCTAAAGATCGGAGTTTTGTCCGGGATACCTCCATCGCCTTGACATGGAGGAGGACTTGTTGCACCCCAGAGACGCGGATATTGGTAAGGACCTTGGGATAGAACTGCTCCGCAATTTCGTGAATCTTGGCAACATCTTCCGGGCGGTCAACATAGCCGGAAATTAACACGCTGGTGCCAAGAGGCTTCACCGTTAACGAGGCACCGGGAAATTCGCTCTCTAAAATCAACGTCAGCTCGCGGGCATCCCCAAGGACAATAATATCCACAGTGTAGATTTGCCCCGCCTCATCCCAAATATTAACTTGAGTGACACCAGCCTTTTTTGCAAACAGCTGAATCTGTGTGGGAGCCAAGGGCGTCAGCTCGACCACTTCCCGGTTGCCCACCTGCGCCTGGGGGATCCGATTGGCTTTGGTCAGTGCAGGGCTGAGGCTAAGAATCCGGCTTTCGTTGACAACAATCTGCAGACGTTCCCGCGGGCTACGAATTTCGAAGAAGGGGCCGCCCGATTGGGCATAAGTCGGGATGGCCTGCGCACCCACCAAACCGGCAAAAATCAAAACCGGGAAAAGTCGCATCAAAGTTGGCAATAAACTTTTCCCCCCGAATATGGCCTGGGTTGAGCGATTTGGCCAAGTTGGAAGAGCTATCATCGTGCCGGTGTTCCATTGAACCACAAATGCGCCTTCACTGCGGTCGCTTTTGCGTATTCCTCTCGCTCCGCATAGTTTCGTGTCAGTCAAGATCGGCCAATTGTGGTAGTGGTCGACTTAGCAAGTACCGACGGAATGAGGCCGCGCCGGATTCATCGTTGAGGCAGCCTCTTGGCCCCTCCCCACCGCTTAGAAGTGGGAGTTTTCGGGCGAAAAATGGCGAGCTTGCGGAACCTCTTTCGCCCGCAGCTTACCCCAGGACCGCGTTTCGTTCCTGCCGGCCTTGCCCATACAACTGGGTGGCCCTCTTATCGCTGGGAATTTGGGTTAGATGTTCCGACTAAGCTGGCCCCCCCTCGCCATCGATACGCCGGCCCCGCGGAATGTCCTGTAACTTTTTACACAAGGTGTGCGGACGAATTGCCATGGGAGGGTAGACCAGCCCCTCCCGGTGTTACCGAGAGCTCCGACGTTTCCCAATCATCTGGCAAGGCACTAAGCTGTTTATTAAGTTGCTAATTAAAATAGGATATCAACTGACAACCCGTATTGAACCCTTATTGAGAGACAACCACGTCACTATTCAATCGGTGGGATCATGCGGGTTAGATTAAATTGTTTGGAAAGAACGATGGGATCGAATGTGACGACCGTCAACCGGTCCTGAGGGGGTCATTTTCCTTCAAAACGGTTTCCCGGGACTTCCACAAGTAGACGAGGGGTTTTATCCCCGAAATTGGGAGGTGAGCTGGGAGGAGGCTTTGGCTCAGTTTTATCCCCCCGTCTAGGCAGACAACGACCGCCGCCGGAATTTTGGAGGACCACGTGCGATTAATTCTAAGGCCCGGCTTTGCGATAAAGTAGGAACGTTGTGGTCTGGCTGGGGGCCGTTTCGCCTCAGGCTCCTTTTAAGTCCGTTTCCGGTAAAACCGAGCTCAGCGTGAAGCCAAAGACTAGCCTCTAAATGGAAATTATTTTCCTCTTTCGGGAAGACTCATAAGCGGCATCCACGAGCCGGGCTATACTCAAGGCGTTTGCGGCGTCGTTGATCTCGGGTGGGCGTCCTGCGAGAATGCAGTCGGCAAAATAGCTCACCTCTTCCATATAAGGATCGAGCTTGTCGAATGGGATTGGTTGGAACTTGCGAATCACATCTTTGTTTTGCATCGCATCGTAACCACCCGCTTGAAGCCCCAAGATGCCCTCCATTTTTCCCCCGCGACTTTGCCCGACAGTGCCCTCGGTCAAAATGGCTCCTGCCGATCCGTAGATTTCCAGCCTTGTGCGGCTGGCCTCATCCGGAATGCAGTAGAAGCAGTCGATGGAGGCCTGAGTTCCGTTTCGAGTTTCCAGAAGAATGGTCGCTGAATCCTCGCTTTTGTAACTGTGCACCTGTCTGCCCACGAGGGCGGCGATTCGTCGTACGGGACCGGCAAAAAACTGGACCAGATCAATAAGGTGGCTTGCCATGTCAATAAGGGCACCTCCGCCGCCTTTTCGGGGATCTTGTCGCCATGCCCCGGAGATCGGGGGATACCAACACGACAGCTGAGCCCGAATGTACACAACTTTACCCACCTGCCCGGCGTCAATGAGCTCCTTGATTTTGCGGTGGGCACCGTGGAATTTCATCATATAGCCTTCTTGAAGGAACACGCCGTATTTCCGGCAAGCCTGGATAGCCCGGCGGGCCTCGTCGGCGTTTCGTCCTAAGGGCTTTTCGCAAAGAATGTGTTTGCCGGCAGCAGCCGCCATCTCCACCTGCTTTAAATGGCAATGTACCGGCGAGGCAATGTAGACAGCGTCAACTTCCGGATCGGCCAAAAGCTTCTTTTCCGAACGGTAAGCTTTGGGGATCTTAAATTGTTGGGCAATTTCCTCCACCCCCACAGGGTCCATTACTGCCACCACACGAACATTTTTTGCTTGAAGCATGGCCGGGATCGTCTTCCGCCGGGCAATCCCTCCAGCTCCGATCACCCCAAGACCCACTCTTCCTTCCTGTGATGTGATCATGGCGGTCCAACCCTCCGCATGCGTGTAAATCAACCAACCGGATGCGTGTAAATCATCCAAAAGGCGAAGCGAAGTTTAGGCGACGGTGCCAACGCGAAAGTTTCCATCCTTGGCCCCCCAAAGGCCAGTAGGTGGAACCTGCCTCTTTTGCCTCCGGCTCTGCCCTGAAAGGGCGATCTTCCACCGAGGAAGCCAACCCTTTTAGCCTCCGGAGGCCAAAACTTTACCGCAATCTTTCGGCTACAATCATTCGGCCGCCGCACATTTTTGCCCGAGCCGTGAGCCAGCTCAGCTAAAGGCTTTAATGACTTTCACCAGCGCATAGGCAATTTGTTTCATATCCTCTTCAGAATAAGTGGGGTATGCAAAACAGGTGAACGTATGCGATTCGTGCCAAAGGGCGTTGGGAACTTCAACCTTGGAGTAGTCAACGCTCTCAGGATCGGTATACTCTTTGGAGGTAAACGGAAAGCCCGATCGGCCAAAGCCACGGTGCTCGCGGTAGGCACGCTCCGTATGGCATTGAGGCCAAAAAACTTTCCACACGGGAGCTCCCTCAGCTACTGCGGCATCCACGAATGTTTTGATGTCGCAACCCATATTCTCGATATCGAGGGAAAAGGCGCAAACATAGAATCCATTGCGGCGTTCGGGGGTGTCGATGGGCATATAGAGCACCTGAGGTAATTCGCCGAGAATGTCCATTAAAATGTGGGCATTGCGGCGTCGGTTGGGAAGGTTCCACGTGTCGATGCGGTCGAGCTCGGCCAACCCGATGGCCGCTTGCATTTCTGTCATACGATAGTTCCAGCCAAGCCGAGTGTGTATGTACGGAAGCTTCTGCTCCAATTCCAACAGATTCAGCCGCTCTTTCACGTCATATCCGTGATCGCGGAAGCTGCGGGCTTCCCAGGCCAGGTCTTCGTCATCAGTGGTCACCATCCCGCCTTCGCCTCCAGTAGTGAAAGTTTTATTTTGGCAAAAGCTGCAGGCGGCGATATGTCCCAGGGTGCCGGTCTTCTTACCTTTGAATTCGCCTCCGTATGCCTCGGCGTTGTCTTCGATAACATACAAGTTGTGGCGCCGGGCAAACTCGTTGATTTTGTCCATGTCGGCCACATTGCCGTACAGGTGCACCACGATGACTGCCTTGGTGCGATTGTTGACAAGCTTCTCCGCCGACTCCACACTGATGCAATGATCGTCGAGGTTCACATCGGCAAAGCGAGGGATGGCACCTGCCTGAAGTACAGCGAAACTTGTGGCAATAAAGGTGTAGCTCGGAACAATTACCTCCTCGCCCGGCCCAATTCCGAGGGCCGACAAGGCCACGTGAAGGGCAGCTGTGCCGGAGGAAACGGCAACAGCATATTTGCTCCCCTGCCACTCGGCAAACCGGCGCTCGAATTCCATGCCCTTCGGGCCTGTCCAGTAATTGACTTTCCCGGAGCGAAGCACCTCCACCACAGCCTGGATGGCTTCTTCGGTAAATTGTGGCCAGTGGGGGAGTTTGTTGCTCACGGCGCGGGGACCACCGTGGATGGCAAGTTTCTGATTGACGACGGCTTGGGACATGGGATACTCCTGTTCCAGAAAGAACTATAACTGTTTGCCAAAGCCTTACCCGACTAGTGCTAACAGATGGGGCAGACTGCTGTCACCGGATCAATTTGGCGTCTTGTATTCGCCGGGATATCATCTGAACATACTACCATAACTTGATCTGAACTTAATTTTGCAACTTATTTTTTGTGCCGCAAGTCAGCATTGTAATCGTTTGCTGCCGCAGGCGAAATAGGGTAGGGTTAGCTTGATGGGTGTTGACTAGTACCGGGGGGAATTAGGTGGCCCCTGGCTGCCGGCTGTGCCTTGGGGCCAAATACTCCCAGCCGGTGAAAGCGGCGGTTGGCTCCGGGATGTGACTTCACCGCCGATTTTCCTCCGAGAATGAATAGCCTTAGACTAGTGTTCTTGCTTGAAGGAGAGGTACCGGTGTCGTCAGCTTTTCAGATGATGACTGTGCCGAAATTTGTAAGCCTCAAAAAAACTGGCCGAAAGATCGTGATGGTCACCGCGTATGACTACACGATGGCCAGCCTGGTCGATGCGGCCGGCGTTGATGGGATTTTAGTGGGTGACAGTGTCGGCATGGTGGTGCAAGGCCATAGCACTACACTGCCGGTCACCATGCGGCAAATGCTCTACCATACGGAGATGGTGGGGCGGGCCGTCCAGCGGGCCCTTTTGGTGGCCGATTTGCCCTTCCTGAGTTACCAATTGGGAACTCGGCAAGCCATCCGCAATGCGGGGCTTTTTCTCAAACGAACCCGCGCCCAGGCTGTCAAACTGGAGCAGGGTCCGGCCCAGTTGGAGATCACTCGGGCGTTGGTGGCCGCAGGGATTCCGGTAATGGCCCACTTTGGACTACGCCCGCAAAGCATTCATCAACTTGGGGGATATCGGGTAACTAGGGAAGGCGAGCAGATTATTCAGGATGCTTTGGCCGCCCAGGAGGCCGGAGCTTTCGCCGCCCTTTTGGAGTACGTCCCCGCCGACCTGGCTCGTCGCATTACGGAAGAGCTGCGGATCCCCACTATTGGAATCGGATCCGGGCCTCATTGCGACGGGCAAATCTTGGTACTTCACGATATTCTCGGGTTAGGCCGCATCCCACGCCATGCCAAAGCCTATCTCAACTTGGCCGAGCTTGTGCGCTCGGCTGTGGAGCAATTTTGCCAGGAGGTGCGCGACGGCGTGTTTCCCGGGCCGGAGCACAGTTTTTCGTAAACATGGTGTCCTTGCGATTTAAGAGCAATTCGCTGAGCAAGGTTGAGGACAGCACGACTTGGCAACTGCCGAAAGGTGCTGGGAAATTGCTACGAGAGTCGCAGGATGGTCGGGCAGCTTTTGCATCGGCCTTTCGGGGTTCCCTTTTCCGAAACCCGGGGGTAGTCTCGCCGGCGATTGAGGTTTTCGACGAAGCTTCCCCCTTTTAGCCGAAGTGCGGAACTAGTCGTTCGAAGGGTTTGAGCTTGCAAAGGAAAGTGCGGGCTGTGGCTGCGTGTGGAGGAGGTCTTCTCCGAGAGGTTTCGTTGTTGTATAGGCTTTTTCGCCTGCTTGACCAAACTGGTCAACTTCCCCCCCAATGTGATTGCTCGCAGATCTTCTGCACTTCCTCGGCGGAAGAGGCATGAGAACATTGGACCCACACCTCAAGGAGCCGTTGCGCCCGGCCACAATCGATCGCTCTTTCCGCGTGCGAAATTCCTTCGGCAAGGGTGGGGACCTTGCCGGTCAGCCAAAGAACGGCGGCTGCATTGGCCACCACGACAAACCGTGCCGGGCACAGCTCACCGGCCAATACCTGCCGGATGAGCCGAGCACTCTCGCATGGGTCGGCCACCGTGATTTCCTCGCGGCGTACGGGCGGCAGGTTCCAAGCGGAGGGGTTAAGGTGGAAGTTTCGTATGCCTTCCGGCGTGCTTTCGCTTATCAAATTGACGGCACCCAGCCCCAATTCGTCCATGCCTTCCTCGTTGTAAACAACCCACGTACGAGATGTATCAAGTTGCCGAACAGCTTCGGCCAGGGTTGGGCGGAGCTCCGCTCGACCCACGCCCAGTAATTGGTAGCGGACCCGAGCCGGGTTTACCAGCGGACCTAGGAGATTGAAGATCGTAGGAATGCCGAGTTGCTGGCGGATGGGTGCAATCCGTTTCATGGCCGGGTGAAAACGCGGGGCAAAACAAAAACAAATCCCTAGGTATTCCAAGCAAGCCTCTATCACGGGCAGGGGTGGCTCGATGTGGACACCTAACTCCCGAAGCACGTCCGCCGACCCACTTCGGCTGGTGACGGAACGGTTACCGTGCTTAGCTACAGGGACCCCAGCTGCAGCCGCTACAATCGCGGCGGCCGTGCTCACGTTGAATGTTCCAGACCGGTCTCCGCCGGTTCCCACCACGTCTGCCGTATCAGGGCGCGAGTTGCTCAGTGGTACCATCGCTTGGCGAAGTGCCGTGGCCGCTCCCACAATCTCCCCGACACTTTCCCCTTTACGAGCCAAGGCCCTCAGGAAACGATCAGCAAGTTCCGTTGAAAAATCATCATGAAGCAAGCAGTGCGTGGCCTGCCTCATGAGCTCTTCTGGCACATCGCGACCCCTTTCGGCAATAGCAATCGCCTGCTTGAGGATTTCCGAGGTCATCTGCTTGTCATTCCTGGCAATATTGAGGCCCAAGAGCGATTCTTACTTTCAAGTTCCCCCATATTTTCCCGATACCCGGCATTCCCTCCCTAGATTGTGGACCCCTAGCAGGTCTGAAGCTAGGGCTTATGACCGGAGGGACGGCAGATTGTGGACTCCTTGGTTTTTCCCAGGGGAGAAAGCGGCGGAAAACCTTGGCTGTCCCGGCACCTTCTTTGCTTCAGCCCCGGAAGTTGTCGGTATCAAAGGCGCCTCACCGTTGGCAGGACCAAGACCAATCAAATGCTAACCTTATCGCGAAAAGTGACCCTTAGCAACCGGTGCACCGCGACCGGCCCGGCAACTACCCGCTTGGTGCTCGATGGGGGCTATCGATTTGGGCTCATTGGAGTTTCTCTCGTGTAATGATATGATTAACGGGGGGCGGTGTACGGCCAAGCTTAACTTGGTAATCTCGAGGGTGTGCACGGCCAACACCGGTAGACAGTTGAACCAAAATCCCAGCTTGCCGATGACAGTCTTTTGGCCGAGCCCCGAGAACTTTCGGCTTTTGACAAGGTGCCAGCAAACCGGTGGGACTCAACGGGTTCTGGAGTGATTTTCTATGTTTAGGCTTATGGCGGTTCTGGTGGCGGTACTCGGGGGGAGTTTATGGTGGGCCGGAGGGGTTTCTGTTGCGGAGAATGCCTCCCCCGATCGACGAGCGGAGGGTGATTCTCTTGCTCAACCGCTGATCCTTCGGGTGGATTTGGCCAATGAGGTTATTTCCCCCGGAATTAGTCGGTTTATTTCCCGTGCGTTGAGGGAGGCCGAGGCCCGAAATGCAGAGTGTCTGATTATTACCCTGGATACTCCGGGCGGACTTCTAGAGTCGACCCGTCAAATTGTCAAACAGTTCCTACAAACGCCGGTGTGCGTGGTGGTGTACGTGTCTCCCACAGGGGCGCGGGCCGCGTCGGCCGGCGTGTTTATCACGATGGCGGCCCATGTTGCCGCGATGGCTCCGGGTACTACCATCGGCGCAGCGCGACCGGTGTCCCTCGGGGGAGCCTTCCCACTGGGGCCCCGCGACCACGACCAGCGCGATTCGAAAAGCAGCTGGTCCCCCAGGACGTTTTTCCAGGAGATTGTTGCGAAGATTGACTCAGTAAACGGATCGGACGAGGAAGTGTGGGGCTTTTTCCACAGAGACAAATTTGAAAATCCGCTTGAGCTCTTCCGCTTAGCGCCACCTGTGTGGCAGCCCTTTGGGGGCATAATGAGCGATCTTCCAAAGCCGAGAGGGATTTTTCCGGCAACTTCCATCTCGCACGACTCGTGGGAGGACGGTTATTTTGCACGGCCCTGGCCAAAGCAGGGGATTGTGCGAGGGATGATGGCTCAGATTGCCTCCGCGGAGGACACGTCCCCACCGGGTAAGCCGACCGAGTTCCAAGAGGATCAGGAGTTAGAGAATCCGAAAACCTCCTCCGCCGGCCCGGAAGAGAATCTCTCTAGGGAGGTGTCCACCGAAGGAAAATTGGAAAACGGCGAGGTCGTTCCGGCCCAAAAACCGGCGGACAAATCCGGGGCGCGAGAAGAAAATCGGAGTGCGGAAAAATCGGTTAGCCCCTTAGAGGAAAAGATCATTAACGACACGGTTAGCTGGGCGCAAGCCTTGGCTCAGCAAAGGGGACGCAATGCCGAATGGATTGCTCAAGCAGTCCGCGAAAGTGTCTCGGTCACTGCTCAACAGGCCGTCGGAAATAATGTTGTCGACTTGTTGGCCAAGGACTTCGACGAGCTGTTAGAGCGCTTGGATGGCAGGGTGGTTAAGCTTCCTCAAGGTGAGAAGATCTTGCGTACCAAAGGGGCCCGGGTCGAAAAGATCGAGATGTGGTGGGGGGAACGGATCCTGTCGATCATCAGCCATCCGGAGGTTGCCTTTCTCCTGTTGATCTTTGGCATTTATGGCGTGATGTATGAGCTTTTCTCGCCGGGGTGGGGTGTGCCCGGCACGGTGGGGGTCATTTGTTTACTTCTGGGCTTTTTTGGGTTATCGGTGCTGCCCGTAAATTACCTGGGGCTTGCACTTATAGTTGTGGCGATTAGCCTGTTTATTGCGGAGGCTTATGTGACGAGCTTTGGCCTCCTTACTTTGGCAGGAGTGACATGTATGATTTTCGGCGGATTAATGCTCATTGAGTCTCCACCGGGATTCACAGATGTTTCCGTTCAGCTGGTGGTTGGTGTGACTTTGGCCACGGCGCTTGTGATGATTTTAATTATTGGGGCGGCCATTCGTGCCCACCGGCATCGGGTACTTACTGGCGACGAATCGCTTGTTGGGCGGGTGGTGCAAGCGAAAACGGATTTTCGCTTTCAGGATGGACATTATGTGGGCAAAGTCTTCTTGGATGGCGAATGGTGGGAGGCGCGTAGTTCGGTTGGGGTGGGGGAAGGAGAAAGTTGCCGCATTGTTCGGCGCGATGGCCTCAGCTTGTGGGTGGAACCAGCAAGCACGCCGGAAACTCGCCCGCCTGCGAGCGCTTGATGTCGTTGCCCTCAAGAATGTCGTTGCCCTCAAGAGAAGCATGCAATGTCGCGGAGGTAGGTCAGCCGATTGTGGCAGGCGATGCCACGAGCTGGGCGAAGCAGTGTTCCCCACAGTTTTTGGACGGAAAGAAGGATGGGTCGCTCCCTTTTGGGGAGTGGGAAAATTGACGCTTGCTAATTAACAGGAGGCAGAGTGATGGAAAACATCTTCTTACAGTGGACGGGCTTGATTATTGCCGTTGTGGTCGCCTATTTACTGTCGTGCATTCGGGTGCTTTACGAATTCGAGCGGGGCGTCGTGTTCCGTTTAGGCCGGGTCTTAGGTTACGTTAAGGGTCCCGGGTTGATACTGGTCTTCTGGCCCATTGATCGATTGGTGCGGGTTAGCCTCCGGACTGTTGTTCAGGACATTCCCCCGCAGGATATCATCACGCGAGACAACGTTTCGGTGAAAGTCAATGCCGTGGTGTACTTCCGCGTGGTCGATCCGCTGAAAGCCGTACTCGAGGTGGAAGACTACCGCTATGCCACCTTTCAGCTTTCTCAGACCACTTTGCGGAGCATCTTGGGCCAGGTGGAGCTAGATGAATTGCTTGCCGAGCGAGATAAGATAAATGTTCGTTTGCAAGAAGTGATCGACCAGCACTCGGCTCCGTGGGGAGTAAAAATTTCGCTGGTCGAGCTAAAGCATGTTGATCTTCCCGACCAAATGCGGCGTGCCATGGCTAAGCAGGCGGAAAGCGAGCGAGAGCGTCGCGCTAAGATCATCCACGCCGAGGGCGAGTTCCAGGCTGCTGCTAAGTTGCGGGATGCGGCCGCCATTTTGGAAGAACAGCCCAAGGCCATCCTCATGCGTTACCTGCAAACATTGGTGGAGGTTGGAGCGGAGCATAACACGACCATTGTTTTCCCCATCCCGATCGATCTGATCGCACCGATGATTAGCCGCGGATCTGACAAAAAGCCTGGAACCTCCGCTTAAGCCGGCATGTTGAGGTTCTGAACGGGAGGGGGTAGTCTCCTTTAGAGGACGCGTGTGGCGGACCCGAGGGCCGAGTCAGAAGTCTAACAGGGTGGCCCTTGTGTCCGGGGAGGACCTCTGCCCGCTGGTGCCAATTCGAGTTCCAGCACTATTGGCTCTGGAGGCCTTGGGTCGGTCTTCCAAGTTGGCGAAGCTGTTTTCCGATGGGCAAGTGTGGCCTCTCGGCCTCTGCCGGTTCCTAATTGCATAAGACTTGGAGTGTACAGCTTTTTGTGCAAAAAGCGTCGCTCGGGCCAAGCGGCAGAGGTTAAGCCAGGATCTTTTGGAAGAGATCCGCGCGAGCCACGCTGTGAAAGCCGGCTTGCTCGTAAGCACATAAAGCGGGCCAATTCCGGACATCGGCAGCAAGCACAAGATGACTGCGACCAAGCGCCGTGGCCTGGCGTTGCGCCTCGGCGATCAGCGGCTTGCTCCATCCTCGGCCGCGATATTCCGGAGCAAGTCCCATGTAAACAAGCTCAACGGATTGTTCCTCCGGCCGGTCGGCCAGGAGGAGGCAGCCAATGTCTTCCTCCTTAAGCCGAAGGATAAACCACAGCCAGGGCTCCCATTTCGCACTTAGGCGATATCCCAGGAGGGTATCCTCTACGCTGCGCACCTCGGAGACTTCCGGGCAATCGAGACTTGCTAGATAAGTTCGCCGCACGACCGCGGACAACCGCTCCCAAAAGCTGGAAATGTCTTGAAAAGGTTCAAGCCGTAGCTCGGGGGGTAGCGCCGCTGACAGAGGAGGCGACTGTCCGGGTGGCGGCTCCCATGCCATGTAAAGGAGCGATGTGATTCGAACTAGCCCAGCTTCCCGAAGCATTCTGCGGGAAAAAACACTTGGATCTTCCGCCACCACCTGAAGGACACGGCAATTCCGCGAGGGTAGGATCTCCCTCCAAGTGCGGAGCAATTGCACCCCGGCAGGCCGGAATCGATGGCTTAGGACGCTCGGAGCTCTGGCCATGGCTACGTGGCCGGGTTGAAACTCCACTATTCCCGCAGCCACCTCGGGCACACCGTGCCCCTGGGACAACGAAGCTGTTTCCACATGCCACAATTCCAAAGGAATCCCATCGACCCCCCTAAGCCGCCGGCGAATGCTCTCCTTGCGGTGGTGGCGGTACTGAGGCGGTAATCGGCGAAGGAGTAATTCCAGCACCGGATCCCACTTTTCCGGTGGAGTGAGCCTGACTCGGAATCGCTCGAACATGGCATTCTTGTCCCGCAGGTCAGTCAGAGAACAAGGAGGCTGCCGGCCGTTCGTTCCGCCGGGTCACCCCAGAGGTTAGCCGCGATGACCCCTCCCTAAACTAGGCTTGCTAACGAGGTCGGAAAGATATACCGGGGCATGTGCCGTGAACTTTATTACCTTGGTTCAGCAAGCTTTTTGGCGGCTGATCAGCGGACCGTGGTGCTAAGGCGCTCGGCGAAAGGCAAGTTCCGAAAATCGCTTGCGGTATTAATGTTGCTATTTGAAGCTTCGTGCGTTGGAAGCCCGAGAATTCTGGGAATAAAACTTTCGGGAATTCTTCCATCCTGTGTTAGGGACCGGCTCAGTGCGACTGGGACAGTTGCGACCGCGAGTGAATTCCTCCGTCTGCGGTAGGGACCGGCAGCAAGCGCCGTTATCCTTTAATCATCTTAATTTGGTGGATGTTTGATTGCACAATCTGCCCCATATTTTTGATTTCACCGATAGTTTCAGCTTCCCCGGATTTTCGGTTATAAAGTTTCGGGTTTAAAGGCCAACGAATGGCCCCGATACCTTCCTGCTTGCACACTCTGCAGCCGCGGAAACCTTTTAAGGGTAGTAGCGGATTTCGGAGGTTGCGGTCTTGGAGGAAGTCTCTCGGGAGGTGGAGATAGTAGGCGGCAAAAGAGGCAATTTGGGCAAACCTGGAAAATACGGGACAGTGCGGAAGATCCAGCCCTAAACACCCTGGTCTTGGTAAAGCACGTCACTTCTGGCCTTCGGGTCCATGCTAGAAGTGAATCTTCCACCGGCATCGTATGCGGGGGCTCTCGAATGCGGAGGGCGAATGCTAGTTGGGCAGTTGCCAGCGGCGCTAAGTGTGGATTTCTCTTTTGTCGAAGCCATTTTCACGAGAGTTATGGCGTTATGAGGCGAGGTATCAGGCTGTTTATCCTTACGGCGCTGGGAATCCTGATTTGGGTCTTAACTGGCAACGTTTCTGCCGGAGAGCTTTCAGACATCTACCAACTGGTGTGGGACAGTCCCAGCGAGGACTGCCACGGTTCCATGCCCCTAGGCAATGGGGAAGTTGCTGTCAACATCTGGATGGAACCGTCGGGGGCGCTGAGGATGTATATCGCCCGTACAGACGCTTGGGACGAGTATGGCCGGCTGGTGAAAGTCGGCGGGTTGAGAATTCAAGTGGCGAACTCCGTGAATGCCACCCAGCATCTCTTTAGGCAAACACTTCAGCTCCGCAGCGGCATGTTGACCATCCGCTATGGCTTGCCAAAAGAGAGGGTTCGGTGGGACGTGTGGGTTGATGCACACCGACCCCTCATCTGTGTGGAGATTCAGACCGCACAACCTACTGAAGCTAAGGCCATGCTCGATCTATGGCGAACGCAACCGGCCGCCCTTCCGAAGGCAGAAGTAAGCGATATCTTTCCTCGCGAGCCTGAAAAAATGATCATTCAGCCGGATACGGTTCTGACCGAGCTTACGGATTCGATTGGCTGGTATCATCACAACCACATCTCGGTGGGTCCCGCCCTATGCGCCAGGATTCAAGGGATTGAAGATTTTCCTCGGCAGGATCCACTTCTTCACCGTACTTTTGGGGCCATTGTCACTTCCAGTAGGCCGAATCGTTTAGATCATCGCACGCTCTCCAGTGGGGAAGGCACCAAGCATTCGTTTGAAATCTACGTCGAGACGCTCCATCCGTCTACACCCGATGAGTGGCTGAGGAAAGTGCAGGAAGAGCTTCAGAAAGCCCGAGCTATCTCCTTAGATATTCGGCGGGCTGAACACGAAAGGTGGTGGGGAGGATTTTGGAACCGTAGTTGGATCCATATTCGCTCTTCTAAGTTTGCTAATGAGAATACTATCCTTCAAGCAGCCCCGCTTCACCTGGGCGTGGAAGAAGACGACGGGTTCGTGCTGGCCAGGGCCTACCAACTGCAGCGATATCTAAACGCTTGTGCTGGCCGCGGCCGGTATCCAATTAAGTTTAACGGATCGCTATTTACTGTGCCCTGGGAAGGTGAACCTGGCGGGCCGGATTATCGCCGGTGGGGGCCAGGCTATTGGTGGCAAAACACCCGCTTGCCTTACCACACGATGTGCACGGCGGGCGATTTCGATTTGATGCATGCTCTGTTCCGGATGTATGCCCAAGAATTGTTCCCCCTGTTCCAGTTTCGCACGCGCCGCTATTTCAACCACGGGGGCATCTATATTCCTGAATGCATCTATTTTTGGGGCGACGTATTCACCGAGACCTATGGCTGGCGGCCTGCTTCAGAGCGGGAGGACAAGCTCCAGGAAAGCAGGTGGCACAAATGGGAGTGGGTCGCCGGCCCAGAGCTCACCTGGTTGATGCTTGATTATTTCGAACATTCGGAGGACGAAGCGTTCTTTCGGGAATGCCTCTGGCCGGTAGCTCGTGAAGTAATGAGCTTTTTTGAACAATACTACAAGGTCGGTCCGGAAGGAAAATTGGTCTTCTGGCCGGCGCAAGCCTTAGAAACGTGGTGGGAATGTGTGGATCCAATGCCCGAGGTGGCCGGGCTTCACGCAGTGGTCGGCCGGCTGCTCCGCTTACCAGACAATTTACTTTCCGCCGAAGAGCGTACCTGGCTTTATAACTTCCGCGAAAAACTTCCCCAACTTCCCCTGCGGAAGACCGAGGACGGCAGGATTATGCTGGCACCCGCCCGGGAGTTTAAAATCAAACAAAACATTGAAAACCCGGAGCTGTACGCTGTTTTTCCCTTCCGTCTTATTGCCTTGGGGAAACCGAACCTCGAGTGGGGCCTTTTGGCCCTGGAACATCGTTTGGACCGGGGGCCGATCGGCTGGCGGCAAGATGATGTGTTCCTGGCCTATCTGGGCTTGCCACATGAGACACGCCAGTACCTGGTCCAACGGGCAAGAAGCAAGAATCCGGCGGAACGATTTCCAGCTTTCTGGGGACCGAATTATGACTGGGTTCCGGACCAATGTCATGGGAGTGTTCTCATGAAGGCACTTCAGGCCATGCTTTTGCAATCTGACGGTCCTGAGATCTACCTCTTACCGGCCTGGCCTGCAGACTGGGATGTGGAGTTCAAGCTTCATGCCCCGTATAACACTATGGTGATGGGCAAAGTAGCTGCGGGAGAGTTGATCCGAGTGGAAGTGCACCCAGAAAGCCGTCGCGACAACATCATACTGTACCAGCCCAGGTAGGGAAATTGTTGGGGCTCAATGAAAATTGGTAGCTACAGGCAGATGTAAGCTATCCTTGGGCTGACTGCGAAGCGTATGGAGTTTCAGGGTTTCAGGCATTTTCCCGCGGGTGGGACCGAAGGCGGCAAGCTCAAAATCCGGAGGATCCCCTCTTCACTACTTGACTGCGATAGGTTTGCTAATATCTTTTGTAAGCTCGGCTAACCCTCAGACAACTGTGCGTAATGCTACGGGGCGTGTTGATTCGTCAATTAAGGTGCAGAATTCTTCCTGCGATCGAGGGAAAGCCTTCCGTTTTAAGGTCCTGTGCGCGTGTAAACTGGAATTGATCTGCAAATAGCCCCGACTAAAGAGAAGGTTCAATGATGATCCCATACATTAAGCCTCGGCAGTGCATCATCCAGCAAGGGGAACCTGAAGGCCTGGGAGGGACGGGGTGGTGGCTCGTGCTTTTATGGTGGGCGATGACTGCCGTAATGCCGGTGTTGCTCGGAATGCCGGAGGCAATCGTTTGCGGGAATCCCCCTGGGAGCGATGGTCTAACACCTAATCCCGAGCATGCGAAGCTGATACCGCCGGAGAAAAACTTCGACCCCATCTGGTGGGCGTCTCTTACTGCTCGGGGAAGCCCTGATGTTTACGAAGGAGAGGAACTCCGGTGGATAGGTATGCCAATCGGCGGTATTTGTGCCGGGCAAGTGTATTTGGGCGGAGATGGCAAGCTATGGCATTGGGACATTTTTAATCAGCCGATACGGACCGGCCCAAATCACTACGCTAGCCCACCGGCACCGTCGTCCCCCATTCAGCAGGGTTTCGCCTTGGAAATCCGGCAGGGGGAGGATCGCCAAATTCGTTCTCTAGATCGAGCAGGTTTTCGCCGCATCCGCTTTCGAGGGGAATATCCCATCGGTCGGGTGGAATACGATGACCCTGATTCCCCTGTGCGTGTCTGTCTGGAGGCGTTTTCGCCGTTTATTCCCCTTAATCCGGAGGACTCGGCACTGCCGGCCACTATTCTGATGTTCACTTTGAAAAATGATTCACCCCAGCCGGTGGAGTGCCGACTGGTCGGATGGTTGGAAAATGCCGTATGCAAGTTCTCGGGGGCCCCAAGGCCGAAAAGCATGTTTCGGCGGCAAGAAGGCAAGCTCGTCCTCTTGGAACATTCGGTGGAAGCTCTGCCCTCGGAGAAAGAGTCGCCGACGCGGCCCGATATTTTGTTCGAAGACTTCGAAAAACCAACTTACGAAAGCTGGACAGTGGAAGGCACCGCCTTTGGTACCGGGCCGGTAGAAAGGATCAACATTCCCTCCTATCAAGGCGATGTTGGGGGAGAGGGCAATCGGGTGGTCAATTCGCATGCTTCGGCTCCAGGTGACTCTATAGCCGAAAAGGACGCCCATACTGGACGTATGATCAGTATCCCCTTTGTGATCGATCGTCACTACATCCAGTTTTGGATTGGGGGAGGTAGCCACAAGGGTCGAACCTGTGTAAACCTCCTGATCGACGGCACCGTGGTAGCATCGGCCACCGGCCGAAACGACAACCGAATGCAGCGGCAGAGCTTCGACGTTCGCCCCTGGGCGGGGAAGGAGGCGCGAATCGAAATCGTTGACGAGGTCAAGGGCAGTTGGGGCAATATCGGTGTGGACCACATCGTGTTTACCGATAAACCACTTACGCCAGAATTGCCCCTGGCGGAGCGCCCCGATTATGGCTCTATGGCCTTGGCCGTTTTGGGGAAACTCGCTCACAAAGTACAAATCGTAGAACAACTGCCGCCGGGGCCTTTGCCGGACGTGTTGTTGCAAAGCCTTAGTGGCGATAACTTGGCTTCTCGAACTCCCCCGTGTAGTGCTTTAATTTGCCCGGTGCTGCTTCAGCCTTCGGAATCGGCAACGATTGCCTTCGTGATATCCTGGTATTTCCCCAACCTTCGACTGGAGAGACTTCCCGCCGGGCGGTGGTACAAAACCCGGTTTCAATCGGCAGCCGAAGTTGCGCAATACCTGGCGGATAACGTCGATCGGCTGCGCGATCAGACCCGGCTTTGGCGGGATACATGGTATGATTCTACCTTGCCCTATTGGTTGCTTGACCGCGTGTTTGCTAATGTTTCCACGCTGGCCACGTCCACCTGCCACTGGCTGGCCAATGGGCGGTTTTATGGTTGGGAAGGAGTGGGGTGCTGTCCCGGTACGTGTACACACGTGTGGCAATACGCTCAGGCAGTGGCGCGGCTATTCCCCCAGCTGGAACGGTCGGCACGGGAAATGGCCGATTACGGGGTAGCTTTTGATCCTGAAAGCGGAATGATCGCATTTCGGGCGGAACACAACCGTCATTGGGCTGCTGACGGGCAGGCCGGCTGTATTCTGCGCGCCTTCCGCGAACACCTGATGAGTGCCGACGATAGCTTCCTGCAGCGAATATGGCCCAAAGTGAAACGTTCTTTGGAATTCCTCATGAGCCGGGACATCGACGGTGACGGCTTTTTGGATGGTCCGCAGCATAACACGCTCGATGCAGACTGGTATGGGCAAGTGGCGTGGCTCAGTGGGATGTACTTAGCCGCCCTTCGCGCGGGCGAAGAGATGGCTTGGCGAATGAACGATCAGTCATTTGCTCAAAAGTGCCGACAACTCTTCGCCCAAGGCCGAAGAAATATCGATGAAAGGCTTTTCAACGGCGAGTATTACGTACATCTAGCCGACCCAGCACACGCCGACGCGGTGGGGTCCTACAACGGTTGCCACATCGACCAGGTGTTGGGGCAAAGCTGGGCTTGGCAACTGGGTCTAGGTCGCATTCTGGATGCCGACCACGTGCGATCAGCTCTCCGCAGTCTTTGGCGCTACAACGTCACTTTGGATGTGGGGCCTTATCGGGCCGTTCATAAGCCAGGACGCTGGTACGCCCTGGCGGGAGAGGGAGGTGTGATTATGTGCACCTGGCCTTTCCTGCCCGTCCAGCGAGTTCCGAAGGGATTCGACTATTATTTCAACGAATGCATGAACGGTTTCGAGTACCAGCTGGCTTGGCACATGATCGCCGAGGGGATGGTAGAAGAGGGTTTGGCCATCACCCGGTTGGTGCATGATCGTTATCATCCTGCTAAACGCAACCCGTGGAACGAAGTCGAGTGCGGGGACCACTACGCGCGAAGCATGGCAAGTTACGGGGTGTTTCTCGCCCTGTGCGGGTACCACTACGATGGTCCCAGAGGAATTCTGGCTTTTGCTCCCCGGCTTCGTCCGGAAAGCTTCCGAGCGGCCTTTACGGCGGCCGAGGGATGGGGCAGCTTCACCCAAAAGCGGGAAGATGATAGCCTTTGGGCGGAGCTTCGGCTTTGTTGGGGGCTTCTTAGGTTGCAAACTCTTTATTTGGCGCCGGTGGGGCCACATCGGCCTCAGCAAATCGACGTGCGGCTACTTCCAGACCACACTGTTCCTGCACGGTTGACGGTTCATCGCGATCAACTTCAGATTGAGTTTGCTGAACCGACAATCCTTCAGGCCGGCCAAACGCTTCGTATCCGCCTTTGGTAGTCGGGCCCTTTAGACTTTAGGGGACGTGCCCGGCTGGCAGATTAGGAAAAACACGTGGGGCGATGGAAAAACCCGGCTATTGATCCTCGCTCAAGCAGCGCAGGGTCAGCGGTTTTTCGGCGGTTCTTTCCGCCATCTTTCCTCGCGCATGTACTGAACAAAAGTGCGTGCTGCCTTATCCAGATTCTGCAAGCTGCCCCCGCCCCGTAAAGGGGAGCACATCTCGTAAGCTACCCAACCTGCATAGCCGATTTCTTCAAGAGCACGGAAGAAGGTCGGATAGTCGATAATCCCCTCTCCCATGGGGACGGCCCAGTAGGCTGGTTCCGAGGGGAATCGGAAGCTATTAAGCGGCACGTTATATTCAACGCGAGGGACGGCCACGTAGTCCGCGCAGGTGGTGTGGGCGATATACGGCGCAAGTTTACGGACGGCAGCCCGGATCTCCTCGCCGCGCATGCCGTGGAGGTACGGAGCCCACGCGTCGAAGGCGGCCTTGCAATTTGGTTCGTTGACCTCTTCCAAAAACCACAGCATCGTGTCGCTGTGGCAAGCTATGTCGTGATGGTTTTGAACGGCGAGAGTTACCTTGTAGTCGGCAGCGCGCTGAGCCGCTTCTTTCATGGCGCGCACGCACGCCTCCCAGTGGGCTTCGAAGGAGATCCCTGGCCTTTCAAAGCCGGTAAACACGCGGACAAGTGGGCACGCCAAGGCGTGCGCCATTCGCGCAAGCTCTGTCAGGTAAAGTACCTGGATTTCCACAAAGGGCGCCATAGGGCGATCAATCCCCGCCGTCAAGTCGGGATACCCGGCGATGATCGCCACTTGAATACCCACTTGATCCACAATCTCTCGAAGTCGCTTGTAGTTATCCTGGTTAAAATCAAGGGGGGAAGCATGCGGACGTTTAGCCATGAGTTCCACCCCTTGGAATCCCAACTCTTTTGCCTTTCGGAGTACTTCCTCAAGCTCCAAGCGAGCTTGTCCTCGCCAAAAGCCCGCATAACTGACGGTGTGAAGACATAGGCTCCACATTGATGCACCTCCCATGATCAGCAACACGGTCGCTCGACAGAAGGATCGAGGCCAATGGTTTCCCTAAGTCGGCTTCTGTACGGCCTTACCTGGCAGTCCCCAACGAGCGGTGATTCACTCGCTTGATGCACTAGCCACCAACCTCCGCACACGGCAGTTCTAAGCAAGTGGTGATTCGCTAAAACCTTAGGCATCCAGCCGTTTCGAGTTAAAACCCAGAGAATCTGCGGTCCCCCCGCATGGCCTGCCTGAAGATAACAACGTGGTCTTAGAACAGAAGTAGCTCGAAGCTTATGGGCCAAAAGCAGGCTGTGCCGACATGTGTGCATCGACAGTTTCGGAGGCACATTTCCTGGCGTTTTTGTGCTCGCAGTGTCCTGACGTACTTTAACAAAGCTTGCTTTTACGCGGGGTGCCGACCACCCACGAGCGAAGGCAATTTCCTCTTTTCTCAGGCAGTGCTCGGTGATCAGCTTGGGAGCAAAAAGCCTTCCCGGTAAAAAAGAAATTCGGTCCTCCGCGGCTGCGAAACTTTAGGAAATGTCGCGGAGGTGGATAGTGGACAGCTGAGCTGTGCAGATTTTACTGCGCAAAATGCAGCAGTTGGCGCTACCCCGACCTCTGTCAACGCCTCCCCAGCAAGTCGACACCGTTTAGGGAGCTATCTTCTCCCGAGCCTGTCGCGCCTTGGCGGCTGCTTGCGGTCGGTAATGAGGATTTGGTTTCGGGAGCCGGGCACCGGTTTGCTGCAGGAATTGATTAAGCAGCTGCCGAAGCTCGGCAAGCTTATCCGGTGCCGAGCTGGCCAAGTCCCGGGTTTCCCCGATATCTTCGGCCAGATTGTAAAGCTCCGATCGGTCCTCTTCGTAATAGTGTACAAGCTTCCACTGACCAGATCGCACGATGCTATAGGGAGTTACAGGAGGCCGGTAGTGCGGAAAATGCCAGAATAAAGCCCGCGGGGGAAGATCTCCCGTCCCCAGAAAAAGAGGCACCAGGCTTTGCCCATCGATGGCACGGTCTGAGGGAAGCGGTACCCCTGCAAGCTCGGCCAGTGTAGGCAAAAGGTCGATGGAACATATGGGTGTGGACACACGTCGCTGGGGCGCGATCACCCCCTTCCACCGGGCAATCCACGGCACGCGAATCCCTCCTTCGTATGGATAACCTTTCCCCAGCCTTAACGGCCGGTTGTCGGTGGGGTTGAGGAGTCCCCCATTGTCGGAGGTAAAGACGATGAGCGTTTTTTCCTCAAGACCCAACTTTTGCAAAGTCTCCAGGATTCGTCCCACTGCATCGTCCACACTTGCGATCATCGCCGCATAAACTGGATTGTTGTGGTGCGAAGGAGTTTTTGCGCGGAAGCGCTCAACAACCTCCTCTTTCGCCTGGATTGGCGTGTGCACGCAATAATGCCACACCTGGAGGTAGAAGGGCCGGTCGCGATGGGTGCGAATGAACGCAACCGCTTCGTCGGCTTCCCGATCGGTGAGGTATTCGCCGTGTTTTCGGGGCTGAAGTGTCGGGATGTTGATAAGCTGTCCCGCCCGCTGCGCTTCGTAGGGGTCGAAATAGCTGGGCGGTTGGCCGAGATCGCAACCACCAATGTTGACATCAAAACCCTGTTTGGTCGGGTAGTGCGGTTGTTGACCAAGATGCCATTTTCCGATATGAGCGGTGGCATAGCCTGCCCGTTGAAGCAACTCGGCAATAGTTATTTCTTCAAGCTCGAGAAAATACCCGTTCGGTGGGCAAAGGAGCTTGTTCTGAGGCGTGCCCACGTATTCGGTGGGGTTTTTGTCCTCAGGGGTGAGCCGGCCAATCACCCACCAGGGGCGAATCCAATCGGTAATCCCACTCCGGGCAGGATAGCGTCCCGTCAGAAGTGCCATTCGCGTAGGGGAACAGATGGCTGCCGCGGCATATCCCTCGGTAAAGAGGACACCTTCGGCTGCCAAGCGATCGATGTTGGGTGTTTCGTAGTAGGTGCTCCCCATGCATCCGAGATCTGTCCACCCAAGATCGTCCACAAGGATAATGACGAAATTGGGTTTTTCGGGCCAAGTACGCGGGGAGGATCCTCCCGCAGGGGATGCCTCGAGCCCGGGATGGCCATTCCCAAGCACGGAAAACAAAATTGCTGTTAAGGTCACCCGCGCGGCTATCCGAGTTTGGGCTCCCGGAGAGATTTGTTGCGGCAATTTGCACCGAGGTGAACCCTTCATGCCAGTCGCTCCTGTGGTTGGGTAATGGATGGTGGATGGGAAGCTGAGGGTAGTAAATGGTGGATGGTTGGAAGCTGACTAAATCCGAATTTCTTTCCCTGCGTGTTCTGCGGATGGGGGCATGAAAAAGTCGGCTTTGTTTGACGGCTCCAATAGTCTTGGGTGAGCTCCGGATGGAACATTAATCGTTTCCCTCGCCGGCCGAGTCAGATACACGCCTTGGTGGCCTTGTTCTTGTGCCCCACAGCTTTTCCAGTAATGCGGCTCCCTTCGGATCATGCACCCATACCTCCCCGCGGACGAAGGGATAAAAGTCGTTGACGCCGAACCAAGCCTCTGAAAGCTCGGCGAAGTACTCTTGGGGGTCCTTTTTGGCATAAGCAACCTGGCGGTGCCCGCGGATGTGAAGCACCGAGTCGTACAGGCCTGCATCCCGAGCTTCTTGCCAAGCCTGGACAATCTCTGGTTGACCGTATCCGCCGAGGAAGCGATGATGATAACCGTGGGCCAGCTCGTGAAGGACCATCCACGGTTGCTCACGAGTCCAGCTAAGAAAGCGCTTGGCGTTACCGATTTCAACGCTACCGGCTTTTTCCGGATTGAAACCGTTGGCCTTTAACCAGCCCCGCGAAGGATGATAACACGCGCAGGTCACCCGAGGGTTATCATACTCGAGCCAAATGGGAATCTGCCGAAGTTTCGCCAAAGCCGGCTCCGGGACTACCCGCGTGATTTGATAAAGCTGGAAGTCGAGGAGCTCCAAGGCCTCACAGCCGAGGGCCTCGTGTTCTTCCAAAAGCGATTTGTGAACGAGGACGCGCCAACCGCGAATCGACCGTTCTTCGTAATTGCTGGTGGGTTCATACGGGAGATCGATCGACTCCGTAGGGATTTCTCCCCGGGCCTGAGGTTCTGAAGTTTCCGCCGGAGCAACCGCAATGTCGGCAACCCGGGAAGGACATGCCGGGATGTCTACCGCTTGTCCGCAACCGGGGTCTCCCTGCTTTTCCTTTAGTTGACTTTGAAAGCTTAAGGCCATGGGGGTAGTGGCCAGGATGAATACCATTGCCAGGAAGTGCCATTGGGTTGATCGCCCCCAAACCGGTATCGGCCGTTTCCGCAGGGGAGACAGTAACTGGATTGCCTTCATTAAAGCACGCTCCTTCCGCTCGATGTTGTTTTTACCCAAACGACTTCCCATTAAGGAAAAAGCCATCGACGGGTGGTACATCTAAACTCCATTTACTGTGCCCGATTTTGGGCTCGCAGTGCTGCTTTTTTGATGGGAAATTCCCATCCAAGATGCAAGCCGTGGATGGGTCGGCTGGTCCCTTCATCTCCGGGCCCAGGGCTCATTCTTGCGATAACACAGTCCGAATTCGGCGCGGCAGCACGAAGGTGGGCGACTGAAGGATCTCAGCGGGGCAAAGAATATTTTTAGGGAACTCAAGCCATCACCTCGCCCCGCCGCAAGATTGAGCTCCGAGGCGGTCCCATTTGTGTTTTTTCGATGAAGACCCAGCCCGGTGGCAGGCTTTCCCACGTGTAATGTCAAGTCGTGGACTAAAACCAATTTAAACTAGTGGGTCAAGGGCCGATCAAACTCACTCGATGCCATCGCTACTGGTGGATGTACTGCGGTTGTTCCTCCGCGAGTCAACCGTTCATTTCCTGATGCCCGTGACCGAGCGAAGGAACCTCGAATTCCGCCTACTTGGTCCCTTTGTGGCGGGACTATTTAACGCGTCATCCCTCGACGAGTGAAACTCTTGGAACGAAGCCCTCGTCGAGGCAGCGCCCACAGGTTACGATTCTAATGGCCGGGCAAACTTCGGGGAAGTTTCGCCCAAAAAAGTTTTGGGAGGAGGGAAAAGCTGATTATGAACCAACAGGTCGCCATGTTGTACTTTGCCTCTCGGCGGGGCCCACTGTGGGTGGCGGTATTCCTGGCTGGGATTCCGATCGGCGCTGGCCTTTGGAGTTGGGAAATCGCTTGGGTGGGGAAGGGGAGCCAGGGCCTGTGGGAATCTTTGTTCCCAGCATGTGCCACGGGCAAGTCTCCTCCCCTAGCCGCGCTTGACGCCGGGGGCGTTGATCGGTCTGATAGCTCCGAAACACTGGCCGAGGAAGCCGGAGGAGAACAGGTCAGTTTCCGCTCAGCACGGCATTTTCTCGATTTTCTTGGCGTGAGCACGAGCGACTTTGGTGACCTTGTTGACGGAAAGCCTTGGCAAGAGACCGAAGAGAGGTTGCTCCACAAGCTACTTTTTCACCTTGCCCGCCACATTGACTGGGGTGATTTAGAGCGTTGGGCGGTGCGGTCGGCCGATTGGGACTCCGTGCTTCGGCAGGTGGAAAGCTTCCGCGGCGAGGTATTCTTGGTGGAGGGGATGGTCCGATCGGCCGTGGCGATCGATCTTGCTCCGGAAGTGGCTGCTCGTTTGGGTTTTCGGCAGTTCTTTCGTGCGGTGATCGAGCCGGTTGAGTCCTCATGCGACCATGGGCCTGCCGCGGCCGAGGGGGACCTCAGGGAATCGAATTCGTGCTCAAAGTCCGTGGGAGGCGCCCTGGCTTCTCCTGAGGAGCGCCGGCAATCTGCCCGGGAAGAAGAGGAGCAAGCTTTGCAACATGGGCGGGATGTGCGGTTTTCCATCTTTGCCCTTGATCTTCCAAAGGCCTGGCTCGGCGCGGAAAATTTGCGGGAAAGAGGAGCAGCACTGGCACTGTTTACGAAGATCGGCGAAAAATTCGCCAACAAAACTACCGTTTACCTTGTGGCTAAGCGTATGGCATGGTATCCCGAGTCCGTGTTAGGCCGGCTGAGGATGGATGTGGGGCTTTTCGACCTTTTGGACCGTCCTTTGCCTCCGGAGGCAGTTCGCGAAGTCGCCGCCCCGGCTGAGGTAGCGCGTTTTCGCTTGGGACCACATAATCGGGAGTGTTTCTATCAGCTGTTGGCTGCGGTGGGTCGTGCGCGCCCCGGTCAACTGCTTCGAGAAGCCCAAAGTGAGCTCCGGCGGCAGGGACGGGATCGGTCCTCGGTGGTACCCTTGTTTAATGAGCCGGCCAGTCAGCGGGGACAGCTTGTGCTATTGACCGGCACGGCTCGCGAAGTGCTTCGCGTGGATGTTAGCGACCAAGATGTGCGGGAGCGGTTTGGGATCTCGCACTATTATCAGATACATCTGTTCACTGAAGACTCACAGGGAAACCCGCTTGTAGTGTGTGTTCGGGAACTTCCACGGGATATGCCGGTTGGCTCCGGTCCCGACTATGCCGAAACGCTGATGGTGGCAGGTTTCTTCTTTAACACCTGGGCTTATCGGCGTCAGGCAGAAAATTCGGCCGGGTCGGAAAAGTATGTCTGGCAACTTGCACCGCTGATTATCGCCCGCGATGTGGTATGGTTACCCCGTCCGCGAGGGGGGGCTGGCCCATGGGTGACTCTTCTGGCCACACTGGTGATGGTGATAGTCCTGGTGGCCATCTGGTGGGGGATGCTTCAAGCGTCGCGATCGGTTCCAAGATCGTGGGCAGAGCGGCCTAAATAGTTGTGACGCGACGGGCCGGCTTATCCACCGATCGAATGTATCCCGCCCTTTCTTGCTTGCGCAAGAATCGATCGATACGGCAGGGCACCCCCTTTGGTAATTTCGGAGGTAGCCGCGCAAACTCTTGGACTTTCATGCAGTCCTGCGCAACCTCTCGAATTTTTCGTGCATGGCTAGGATGATTAGCGAACCCAAAAGATGCGTAAACATATTCTTGTTACAGGCTAAATGTTGTTACCTTTGGGTTCGGTGGGACGCGGTCATAGTCCCCGAGCAATACTTGCGCGATCAAATATGGGGCGGTTTAACCATTGAGGTGGCTTTTCCCGGTCATTTCCCTCCGAGGCGGGAATTTTAGGCCGCCATGTTGGTGGAGGCTTGCGTCCTTCTAGGGGAAACGCGGTGAACTAGCCGGCAGCTTTGGCTTGCATTTTTCTTTTGTGAAACTAGCCTAATCTTCTTCAGCTCAAGCCGGATTAATGTGCCGCTCTTCGGCTTGGGTTAGCGTGTCAACAAAGGTGGTAAATCTCCGGACTCGCGAAAGGTCTGCCATGAGTGCGCAGCAACGTTGGTACAGGGAACTGAGTTTTTATCAGTGGTGGGTGTTGATTGTGGCCACCTTGGGGTGGCTTTTTGATACCATGGACCAGCGGCTTTTTGTGCTGGCCCGGAGCCGGGCCTTGGAGGAGTTGCTCGGTCCCCAAGCTACGCCGGACAACGTAAGTTTCTTTAGCAGTGTCGCTACTGCTGTGATGCTCCTTGGTTGGGCTACAGGAGGACTAATCTTCGGCACGATTGGCGATCGCATAGGTCGGGCGAAGACCTTGATGCTCACCGTGGGGACCTATTCTTTGTTCACGGGATTGTCCGGACTTTCGCTCAGTTGGTGGGATTTTACGCTTTATCGGTTTCTCACGGGTCTGGGAGTAGGAGGAGCCTTTGCCGCTGCTGTGACACTGGTGGCGGAAGAGATGCCAGCCCGAGCCCGCCCCCAGGCTCTGGGATTGCTTCAAGCTTTATCGGCAATCGGAAACATTGCTGGCTCTCTCATCGGTTTTCTGCTTTTGCCTGTTACCCTTCAAGTGGCATGGCCCGCTGTGCCCGAGGGACAATGGCACGGGTGGCGACTGATGTTTGCCGTCGGCATGGTTCCTGCCGTTTTGGTCGTTTTGGTAATGTTTACGATTCGAGAGCCTGAGGCCTGGGTCGCGGCAAGAGAGGCCGCAAAGAAAACCTCGCGATCATTCGGCGGGGGACTTCACCTTGGCAGCTGGGGTGAAATGTGGTCCGATAGCCGGTGGCGGCGGAATACACTTGTTGGCGTCTGGCTTGTTTTGGTAGGCGCGGTAGGGCTATGGGCTATCGGATTTTGGAGCCCGGAGTTGATTCGCGGCCATATCTTAGCACACGCTCCAAAGGAGCATCAGGACCGAGTGAGTTCCCTGGCCACCGCTTTGCAGGATGTTGGTGCTTTTTTCGGTATTCTTGCGTATACATGGATCACGGCTCACATAGGTCGGCGGAGGGCTTTTGCACTGTCCTTCGTGCTAGCCTTTGTAGTGACCCTCATGATTTTTGGCTTTATGAATCAGGAATGGCAGATTTACGTTGCTACGCCACTTCTTGGGTTTGCTACGTTGGCTCCTTTCGGGGGTTATGCGATTTATTTGCCCGAGCTTTATCCCACCCGATTACGTGCCACGGGGACAGGCTTCTGTTATAACGTTGCGCGCTACCTTACGGCTCTCGGGGTGTTCTTCATGGGAAGCCTTACGGTGCTTTTTGCCTCGTTTGGGGTGAGCGAACCTTTCCGCTGGGCCACAGTGAGCGTGGCGTTTATTTATTTAGGTGGTCTGCTCGCCCTGCCTGCAGCGCCGGAAACGAGAGATCAGCTACTACCCGAGTAGGAGCCACGGCAGCATCTGCAAAGGAACTTTTGCCCTAGGTAATTTACCATGGCAAGTTTATAGGAGCACCAAGCCTTGATTTGCGTCCTTGCCCGTATCCGACTTCAACCCGGCACTCGAGATGCGTTTCTCGAAATTTTCCGGAAGATCATTCCCCAGGTTCGCGCGGAGAAGGGCTGTTTGGAATATGCCCCTTGGGAGTCGTTTTCAACCACTATCCCTTCTCAGGTGGGCGACGATCCCGATACGATTTATGTGCTCGAAAAGTGGGAATCTTTATCCGACCTGGAAGCCCATTTAGTAGCGCCGCATATGGTAGAGTATCGTCGGGAAGTTCGCCCCTATGTGCAAGAGGTGGGGCTTTACATCCTGAAGCCCGTGCCATTACCCTAATGCGCCAAGACCAATGAAAAAGCTCGCCCGGCAGATAGCGCTTCGCGTACGGATGTCCCAACCACGGTTCGCGGCTTACGGAACCAGGGGCAGCGGATGTTGTTGCCTCAAGGAAAAGGGTCCGAGAGGGAAAGACCGGAACTCCCAAACAAGGGGGTTGTTCCTCAGCGAACCCGTGTACAATTACTTCCGGAACGGACCCGCCACAACTTTTTTATTTCAGGGGATTGTCTATGCAGCTCAATAGACGTCGGTTTCTGGGTGGTGCTACGGCAGGGGTTTCGGTGGCTCTGGTCGATGGGCAGCACTCGACCACCAGGGCGGCAGCAGGCATTTCAGCTTTTGGCCCTTTGGCCGAGGTCTCGCTTGGAAAAGCTCTGCGGGTCACCCGGGTGGGAATGGGTTTTGGGATGCGGGCATGGAACCGACAGTCAAATTTATCCCGGCGTGGCTTGGACCACGCAGAACGGGTGATTCGGCACGCATATGACTCGGGAATTCGCTTTTTCGATCATGCCGATCTTTATGGCTCGCATCAGTTCTTTTCTCGGGCCTTACGCGGAAAAGCCCGCGATTCATACGTCATTTGCACCAAGATTTGGTTCCATCCGCAAGGGTTACCAGAAAAAGATCGGCCGGATGCCGATGTGGTCGTAAGGCGCTTCTTAAAAGAATTGGACACCGACTACATTGATCTTGTGCAGATCCACTGCATGATGTCGCCCGATTGGCCGCAGCGGATGAGCCGGCAAATGGACCAGCTGGAGGACTTAAAGCAGAGAGGTTTGATACGTGCCCATGGAGTGTCGATCCATGGGTTCAGTGCTCTGGAAGCGGTAGTGGGCCAGAAGTGGGTCGACGTAGTCCATGTCCGCATAAACCCATTTGGCGAAAAGATGGATGCCGGCCCCGACCAAGTAGTTCCCGTGGTAGAAAAAATCCACACTGGAGGAACGGGTGTCATCGGCATGAAAGTAGTAGGCGAAGGTGCGTTTTCCGACGACAAATCCAAACTGGATAACTCCATTCGCTTTGTGTTGGGGCTGGGGTGTGTGGATGCCATGATTGTCGGCTTCGAAACGGAGGCGGATATCGATGATTTTTTGGCCCGGGTGGATGCGGCCCTGAAAGCACAACATGCTTCCTAAGCGGTGCGGTAAACCGGTGACGCATCCCTCTGGAGCAGGTTGCGGCTTTGCCGGTTTTTCTGGTAAAGGGGCCCAGGGTAACCCGCGACTTTTCGGTTCGTAGTTTCACCGCCGCGATGTTCTGCACTTAACGGCTCGAGCGGCTTTTTCGCTATCAAGTGGGCGAAATCTGGCTCGGGAACGCTAAAAGCTATCTTGTGCTTCGTCGAACCGGCAAAGTATCCTTCGGGGTTGGCCGAGGGAGTCACCGGATCTTCTGATAGCCGTGAATTATCACATCAGATAATTCTCTACATTAATAGAACTTATTGAAAACTTAGACCCACGAAAAATATTCGATTTGCTTCCATTACCTTCTCTTCTGTGTTAGTTAAGTGTGCCTGTCAGCCGGGGGCAACTGCAACCAAGGGAGCCGATGCCGGCCAATCCTCTCGAGACCGTATAAGAAAGTTGGAAAAGGTCGTACGGACGCGTACGGGCGATGAAGATTCTCCCAGCGATAAATACAGTACGGGGCACATTAACACGGTGGATGGTTTTTTCCGCCGTCGCCGGGTGCCTTTCGTTAGTTTGTTCTGCAGGATGTCAAACCCACCAATCGCCTATATCTGTTGGCCGAGCTCACTATCTTTATCACTCCGGTCACTATGAGAAGGCAATTGATTTTTTAGATCGGGAGCTCCTTTTTCGGCCCTCAGCAGAAGGTTACTACCTCTTGGGGGCTTCATATTACCGATTGTTTGAGCGATCGGGAGACCTCTCGTTTGCCAATCGGGCCGAAGCAGCTTTTAGAATGGCACTCCAGCGCGATCCGGATCATGCCCCAACTTATTACGAGCTTTCGGGCCTATTGGTCCGCCAGGGGCGAGTCGCGGAAGCGAGGAGGCTGATCGAAGATTGGGCGACCCGGAACCCAGGTCGTGCAGAACCCCGCGTCCAGCTGGCTCGCATAGAATGGCTCACAGGAAATAAGGGAGCTGCCGAGGATCAACTCATCGAAGCCCTTGCGATAGAGCCCAAAAATTCGCGGGCGCTGGCCGCTTTAGGAATGATCCGGGAGGAGTCCGGTCTTCTGGCTCAGGCCCAACACAATTACCGAATGGCGGCTCACTTTGACCCAACTCAGCCCAAGAGTTTTGGGAGCCATGGGAGAGGGGTTCTGGCCTCGGCTGATCGAGGGGAATCACCACCTTCCCACGGAGTATTGCTCGGCAACCGACCTCAAACTCTTCGATCGGAGGGCTATCCTCGGTGAGATAAATAGCGGGTCCCCCGCGGTAACTGTCGTAATGTCGCTGTCCCTTCCGCTTGGCGTCACCCCTTTCTTTTCGCTTTGCGCGTGCCAGTATCAACCGCGCCGGGCAAAATTTCGTTGGCGAGTCGCCGGCCTGACGAACCATCTGTGAGGCTACCCACTCCTTCGCCTTGGCCTCCTGGGAAATTGTGCCACAATTGAGAAAAGAGAGCTTGAGCATCAAATTGTGCCGGTGACGCAAACAGTTGCCCATTACCTGCCGGGATTGAAGTTTGCTTAGCGCTTAGGACATGGGAGACGTACCGTTGTCTCCCTGATGCCTATAAGTCTGACACGGTGTATTTCGGTCCCCACGGACCTGCAGCTGTTAGCTTCCTAGGGGAAGAAGCCGCGAGTTTAGATCCGTTGGGTGGAATGCAAACCGCTCGTGCCGCTTGGCGGTCTGCGAGGCGGATGTCACCTCTGGTTATTAAGGAACCCGGAGAAAAGTTGTGCCCGCTCGGCCCCGGAAAAGAGTGTTAATCCCTTATTTTTGTTTGCTAGTGGGAATTATGTGTGCGCTGGCGGTGGTCGGGGGAAACGTAGTTGGTGCCCAAAAGGAGCCAAGCGACCTGGCGGGTGCTGTCACTTCGGCCGAGGAAGTCCAGGCCGGGGGCACAGAGGGCGGGGAAAATTCGCCGGCATCCTTTTGGCAAATCGTGCGCGCCAGCGGAGTTATTGGCCTTGTGATTTTCGCTTTGTCCGTGGCCGGAACGGCCCTTGCCATCGAGCATGCCCTGAGCATTCGTCGCAGTGTGCTCATCCCGCCGGGTCTCGTTGATGAAGTAAGGTCGGCTTTTGCTGCGGGGCAGGTAACGCGGCTGGCCCAAGGAGCTGAACTGGGCAAGAGTGCCCTTGGCCGCGTTGTTGCCGCAGGACTGTCTGAATTGGAATTTGGTTGGCCAAGTGCCGAAAAAGCCATGGAAGAGGCCTTGGCCGAGGAGGCAGCACGGCTTTATCGGAAGGTGGAGTATCTTTCAGTCATTGGTAATCTCGCACCCATGCTGGGGTTGCTCGGGACGGTTGTGGGAATGATTGTGGCCTTCCGCGAGGTGGCGCAGACGCAAGGGGCGGCCCGGGCAGCCGATTTGGCTGAGGGTATCTATCTGGCGTTGGTTACCACAGTGGAAGGACTTTTGGTGGCCATTCCCGCCTTGGCGGCGTTCGCTTTTTTCCGGAATAAGGTCGACGCGCTGGTGGCCGAGGTTGGCCTTACGGCCGAGAGACTTTTTATGCCGGCAAGACGACAATTCATGGCAAGCACTTCGGCGGCAGGCCGGGCTGCTGCGGGTGTGATGCGAACTCCAAAAAGTTCGTAGGATTCGTCCGTACTTTGAGGAAGGAGACTTTCCAAAGTTATTTTCCCGCAGAAACATCCTCAAGCGTAAGCCGAGGTGAATCATGTTGGAAGATCCGGATTTGGACCATCTATTTCACCGGTGCAGAATTCTGAGGGACACGAGGCGCTTGTTGTTATTGGCGGGATAGAATTGTATGCGCATACCGCAACGCTGCCCCCGGACAACCCTGGGTGTGAATATCACACCCCTTGTTGACATCGTGTTCCAGCTGATGGTGTTTTTCCTTGTGGCCAGCCACTTGGCCCAGCAGGAGACGGTGCCCGATCTTGCCTTACCGCAGGCTGTTTCGGCTCAGCGGGATGTGCCTGTGGAGAAACCCCAGGTTGTGCTGAACCTCACTCAGGGGAGTGAAGGGGTGTGGGTAGCTGGCCGGCTTCTGGATGGTCCCGCGCTTCGGGCGCTTTTGGCAGCGGAGAAGGAACTTCGCGGTGGTAGCTGCCAGGTCCGAATCCGCTCCGACCGCACGGTCCCGTACAGTAGGCTTGAGCCGATTTTGGCCACCTGTGCCGCGTTAGGGATAACCGATGTGGTCCTTGCCACAGTTGAGTCCGATTGAGAGGTAGGTGGCCACCAGCCTCGTAGGGCGTGGCGTTAACGGCAAAAACTGCCCAGCGGCGGCAAACGGTTTTTTCTACTTTCCCGGTCACTTCGAAGGGATTTCGCCAGTAGCGGTCATAGATCGGCAAGCTGTCAAGTCCCGTTAGCGATCGATCTGAGGGGGGTCCGGAAACGCAAGTAACGAATGGGTTCACAGAAGAGGGGAAGATCGCTTGATTCGACATCGTTTTTGGGCGGAGGATGGCTCGCGATATGAATTGCGGATGACCCCGCTCGTCGATGTTGTGTTCTTGCTCCTAATCTTCTTTGTGTGTACAGCTCAATTTCGGCCGCCGGAGCAGAATCTTTCCGCTCGCGTCGCTGCCACGGAGACTGCCGGTGAGGAAGAACCCAGCGTCGAGGAATTAGATCAATTTGGCGAAATTGTGGTTGCCGTTCGGCGTAAGGATGATAAGCCCATATGGTTTTTGGGGTTGGTTGGCCAACAGATGGGGAGGAAACAGTTTGCTTTGGCAAGCGAGCTGCGAAGCGCTTTGAGCAAGCTTGCGGAAATCCGAGGCGATATTCCCGTTTTTGTTGACGCGGCGGCTGATGTTCCTCTGCAAGATGTGGTCACCACCGTCGATCTTTGCCGCCAAGCTGGCCTTACTTCGGTGTCGCTTCTGGCCCAGGGAAATCCGGGCGGGGATTTTTCTTTGTGAGGCTCCTCGAGTTGCTGAGAGGGAAAAGCGGGATTCTTGCAATCCAAGAATCTCACTCGTGGACGCTCTAAGAGACGGCCTCCCTCGAAAGTGTCGGAGCAGATGACCAAAGCGAACGAACTGGTGGGTTGCTTGATGCGGTCTCGAGCAAAATGCCCCTTTGGAGAACGATTCGATTTTTGTCAACGCCCTAGTCTCCGCGGGGGGTTTCCTGTGGGGTGAGGCTGGGGCCGTCGTTCCCAGCAACTTGGCCGGGCCGGGAAGTAGGACTGACAAATTACAGTCACTTCCCAATGTTTGGGGACCTGGAAAGGCCGAGCGGCGGACTGCCAGCGGGAGCGAGAACTTTTTCCGACATTTTTGCCCGGGGCATCCGTCGATAGTTTGGATTGACTCGCTCGAGGCACAATTTCCCCCTGATCACTACGAGCAAGCTGGGGTACGAAGAGAATTTTCCCTCACTTTGTCCAGAGTGGGGGGAAGCTCACATCGGTAAACTGTGCGCTATTAGTTGACGCTTGTCAAACGTTGAACCAAAAGAGCGAGCGAGTTTGCTTCACCGATGTTTCCGGGAAAAATAATGAACTTAAGCCCAGGATAAAGCGAGCTCTCATCCAATTCCCACACGGGGACGCCTGGCAGAGCCTGTCCACGAACGATCGCCCGTGTGACACCTAACCCTTTTGTGGCTAGCTCACTGGCAGTGATCCCGCCTTTGGCAATGAGAAACCGGGGACGAACTGCCAGATCACGAACGACGTGGGCCAGTGCCGCGGCTATCCTCCGACCTATGACCAGGCTTTCCTGCGGCGGAAAATTCTTGATCACTTGGCGACTGGTAAAAAGCACCACGTGATTGCCGGCTAGCAACTGGCAGCGTATCTCATCGCCTAGCTGTTTAAGATAAGCGTCCGGTGATAGCGCGTTTACGAATTTTCGCACGTCAAATTCAATGGCGGTAATTCCTTTTTGCTTACAGAGGTTCGCCAGTTGTTGGCTACTTAGCGGCACATAGGATCCACATACGACGAGGCCACCGATTTGTGAGTCGCCAGAGCACAGCTCGTTTACGGTTAGCGGTGGTTTCGCCTCCAGTCCAAAGCGAGTGGCGACGAAGGAAGCTGCCGACCGGAACAGGAACCACCTTCCCTGAGCCTCGGCCTCAAGAGTTGCCAGAGTGAAGACTTCCAGATCGCGGTAATCGACCGCGTTGACAATACAAAAAGTGCCTTTAGGTAACGTCCAAATCAGCTCCAAGACTCGGTTTGGACCTCCACACCGAATGTCGTCCAAGGAAATACTGCGAATCCTGTCGCCGGAGATCGTGCCCTGGGCCTTCTCCACAACCCACTCTCTCAAATTGCACGCCTGATACGCAAAGACCGGGTCCTGCGCAAAGGGAGTTCGGGCGACTGGAGTCAAAACGTCCCCTTCTGCCAGATAATGCACATTGTCGATGGTGAGACGGCCTCCCTCTGCGAAAAATGGCACAATGAAGACGGCGTCCGGGCTACCAAGAACCTCGGCCAAGACTTCGATTTCCATGGGGAAGTGACCCCGCAAGGTGGAATCGCTGCGACTAATCAGGCACACTTCAGTGGCGGCAGCGGGTGGCGCCTGCGATTGCAAAGCCTCGAGAAGGTTGCTTGCTAACTCACGATGAAGCAACTGGCTTTCCTGAGGTGTTAAACTGCGAGAATTGGTAAGCACATAAAAGCCCGGTCCTAACGTGCGGATTTCTCTGGCCAAGCTTGCGGCAGAGTATTCTGTAATGACCGGAATATCGTAAACGGTTTGTGTGCCCGTGGGATCGTCGTCAAGAACAATGATTTTGCTTTTCCGGCTAGATATCCGCTCACGGATTTCGGTGAGGAGGGACTCAGGCCAGATGGGCGGAAGGGCCTGAAAAATTCGCTCTTTTGTGCACCCCCAGGGAGTTGTTGTTGCCTCGCTCATGGTGGTCCCGCCTCCCACCGATTAACGTAGATGTCCGGTCAGCTCGACGAGCACACCGTAGGTGTCACCTCGATTTAGGAACACAGCTTTCTTGCCGCCAGGGGCACTGCGCGGCAGGATGTCCTGGCATCCGATTCCTTGGGAAGCTAACGCATCCAATGTTTTCCGCAAGTCATCCACGTAGAACGCTATGTGGTGCAAGCCCTCTCCCCTTTCCGCGAGGAATTTGGCTAACGGGATGTCATCGCGCAGAGGTTGCACCAGCTGGAGCTGGGCTCCTCCTCCCAAATCCAAATGGGTTAAGCGTACACCTTGATCTTGGAGGATTTCGGTGAATACGATGGGAAGGGCTAATCGGTGATGGAAAACCTCGAGCGCCTTATCCGTGTCGGATACCAAAATGGCTATGTGGTCCAGGCGATTAAGCGCAGTCACTGGCCTTCTCCTTCCGAATAGAAGACGTCACTCGGCTTACCGGTTGCCGCGGACTGATAAACGGCTTCCTGCACTGTTAGGGTTTTGAGATAATCCCAGCCATTGGTTTCGAAGGTTTCTCCGGTGAGAAGCCCTTCCACAAAATGCTTCTGAGCGGCATAGCAACAGTCCCCAGCGAATCCATGCCGTGGGGGATCGTAGTCGACATTCTCCTCGAGGCCCCCTAAAAGTTGAACTGTTACGCGTCCGTCGGGATACACCCGAGCCGAGCCTTTTTCCCCCTCTACTAAGGTTTGACCGAAGGTGTACCGCGGGTTTGAATAGTTCGGCTCATTGTATCGATTTGCATCCCACACACCGATGGCTCCCGAATGGAATTCGCACACTACCAGACCGCAATCTTCACCGGCAATAACGGGATTCAGGCGACGAAGCCAGGCGGTTACCCGACGAATTTCCCCCAAGAGGAAGCGAAAGGTATCGATAAAATGAACACCCGTTTCATAAATGAGCAGACGAGGGTAGTGGCGAAAGTAAGGCTGCCTGTCAAGATAGGCATTTTCACCCCAGCCATCGCCCATGCGGGTTTGGATATAAATGGAAAAAATATGTCCGAGAATTCCTTCATTGATAATCCGCTTGATTTGCCGATACCAGGGTTGGAAGCGGAAATTTTCGTGTACCATGAACCGAACACCTGAGCGGCTCACTTCGGCCACAAGGGTCTTTGCCTCTTCCAACGTGGGAGCGAGGGGTTTCTGACAGATAATGTGAATTCCCCGCCGCGCTGCTTCCCGGCACATCTCCAAATGTGTTGGAGGTGGTGTAATGATATCCACGAAATCCGGTTTTTCCTGATCAAACATCTCTCTATAGTCGTGATAAACCCGAGGAATGTGAAAACGTTCCTGAATCGCGCGGATGCGGCCGGGATCGCGGCTGCAGAAAGCCGTTATCTCTACCTCGGGTATCCTTTGCCAGGCGTCGTAATGATATTGGCTAAAATAGCCCGCCCCGATACAGACACCCTTTAGCCGTGGTTGTTGTGCTGTCATGGCCAGGTCTCTCCTCGGGTATTAATGGCTGCCTTCGCGTTCATCGGGATGTTAACGCGATCATTGAAGAAGCAATATTTTCAGCGGGCTCTAACAACCTAAGGATTTTTTGACACTAACTTACCTTTGGGTGGAAAGGTATAACTGAAGTCCAATGAAGCCGAGGGCCAGAGCTACCAGAACGGCCATCACGACGGCGAATCGTCCCCACAGCAGGGCTGTCGATAGCCGGGAGACCGGCCGGCGTGTGGGGTTCATAAATAGCCAGCACCCGGCCGCCATCGTATTCAGCCCTGCAGCCATGAGAAAGAACGCAGTGGCTTCGCCCGTATTCGAATCCTGAAGCAGAGGAAAGACGACGGCTCCGAAGGCTGCGCCGATGTTGCCTACCATATTCATCGCGGCAGAAATGGTTCCTGAGTATCTTCCCCCCAAATCGTTGCAAAAAGCCCAACTGGGGCTGAGCGTCATGTCCACACCGAAGGTGGTCAAGCTGAAGAATACTACAAACCAGAAGAGGCTGGTCGTTTGCGCCGCACACAGTAATCCAAGGGTCCCTAATCCGAAGCCGATGATCGCCGTAATTCGGCGCGATGCCACCGGATACCCACGGGAGTACAGGTGAGTGACTAGGCCACCGGCAACCCAATTGGCTGCGGTGGCGCACAAAAGAGGAACGGCTGACCAGTAAATGGCTGAGGGGTCGTCAGACCATTGCCTCTTCAGATAAGTGGGCAGCCATGTGAGTGTCACAAAGAATGTGACGTTGCTCGCAAAGTACTGGGTCATCGCAAGAAACATATTTCCCGATGTGATCAAGGCAGCTAACGGTATCGGAGCGGGGTCTTCAATGGCTTTGGCACTGTTTATGGCGGTGGGCTTAGCCCACGCATCTGATGACCCCAGAGAATCTTCTGGATCATCGCGGTAGATCGCCAGCCACCAACCGACCCAAAGCAGCCCTATCAGAGCGTTGACAAGGAACATCCCTCGCCAACCCAGCTGGGCGATGAGCCACGGCATAAGGAACAGGGAGAGTGCGGCCCCAAGCCGACTGCCGGAAAAGGTAATTCCGTGGGCTAGCCCCCGTGCCCCGGGAGGTAACCAGCGGTAGTAAGCCTGGGCGATTCCTGGGAAGGCTCCCGCTTCGGCAGCCCCGAAGAGAAATCGGACCACAAGGAGCTGCCAAAAGCGCCACACCATACCGGTCAAAGCCGTCAGCGCGCTCCAAGCTGTTACGAAAAGAGCCAGTGCCTTCTTTGCCCCATATTTGTCGGCGAACCAACCCGTGGGTACCTGAAAGAGGGCATATCCTAAGGCAAAGATGCCGAGGACAAGCCCCATGGCCTTGTCCGATAGGTGAAGATCCTGGCGAATTGGATCAACAGCCGAGGCGATGCATGCTCGATCCACATACGTGATGACACTGCAAAAGAAGAGGATCACAATGACCCAAAACTGAGCTAGGAATTTTCGCCGCGGGTCGTGCATGCAACCAGCCTCCCTTGAACCCCGTATCGGTTTTATTCCTCTATGGCAACTGCCCGAATAGGAGACCCGTCACCGCCCCTGATCTTCAAGGGAAAGGCGATAAAAATCACCCGCGGCTTGGAAATCGCCTGGAGGTTGGTGAGTCCTTCCACGATGATCACTCTGCCGTTAAGGAGGATCCTATGGATTTCTTCGAGCTCTTGGGGATTATTAACATCCGCGACCGATGGTGGCTCCACGCCCAAGACGCGGACGTTTCGACTGACACACCAAGTAGCCAGCTCCCGGCTAATCCGAGGTAGCTCATCCCGATATTTCGGTGTGCCCCAGTAGTCGCTCCAACCGGTGGCCAGGAGTAATCCATCGCCTGGGCGGAGTTGTTCGGCGACCGCTCCTAAGTCCGGCACGCCAATAAGGGCGCGCGGAGCCACATGGGGAATTCGAGCTACCCAGGCGGTACCATAACAGCGGTCCAAGCCAACTAAGTCGATTCCGTCGGCATCAATATTAAAGTGAGCAGGGGCATCCATGTGCGTGCCACAGTGCGAATAGAGGTGGAGCACGGTCGAGTTCCAGGCATCCCTCGGCCGTTGGTGCCTCGGAGTGATTTCTACGCCGGGCATTTGTTCGCAAATGGGAAGGCTCAAGTCGTGGATACGTGGCATATTTGATCGATTTGCTTTGCCAGCAAGTCTCCCATTTCACTGGTCCGTAACGGTCCACCTAAGTCGGGAGTGCGTAGGTTAGGATTCTCAAAAATGCGTTTGACGGCTTCGCGAATCCAAGCGGCTCCGCGAATGGTGGAAGGATGTTTCAACCACTCCAACATCAGAGCCACCGAAAGGACAGCAGCCACGGGATTGGCAATGCCGCGTCCGGCGATGTCAGGAGCAGACCCATGCGCGGGCTGAAAGACCGCTGCTTCATCCCCAATGTCCGCAGAGGGGGCCATTCCCATCCCGCCAACAAGTCCTGCAGCCAGGTCCGAGAGGATATCCCCAAACATGTTCTCCGTCACAATTACATCGAAACGATGGGGGCATTTAACCAAGTAGAGAGCGGTCGCATCGACATAGCTGCACTCCGTGGAGACATCTGGGTACTCTTCGGCAACCTCCATAAACACCCGACGGAAAAAGGCCATAGAGGGAAGGACATTGGCTTTGTCCACTAAAGTAAGCCGCCGACGGCGTGTCCGGGCCAATTCAAAAGCTGCTCGGAACAGCCGCCGGGCCCCTTTGCGGGTAATCCGCAGGATATCGCACACGGCCTCGCCATCGGCGCTATTATTGGCCGAGCGACTCGAAAACAGCCCTTCCGTATTTTCACGAATAATGACGAGGTCAATCTCCCCGGCTTGGTATCCTTTTAAGGGTGTATCCGAAGGATGATAGAGGTACACTGGCCGGAGACCACAGTAAAGACCTAGTTTTTCGCGCAAGTCAAGTTGTGGGGTGATTTCTCGCCCATCAGGGAGCCGAACAGACGGTAACCCCATGGCGCCTAAGAGGATAGCATCGGCCCGTTGGCACGCCTCAAATGTTTCTTCAGGCAGCGCCGTCCCCGTGGTGGCATAGCACATCGCTCCACAGGGGTATTCAGTGAGGTCAAACGTCACATCGATCAAATGAGACTCGACCGTTTTAAGGATTTTGATGGCCTCGCCAATGACCTCCGGACCAATGCCATCCCCGGGCAACACCGCGATCGTAAATCGTTTCCTCATGGCTTTATTCTCCGGACGAGCACCACCCAGTCTTCTGCTTCCTCTGCCGGTGGCCGCCCGAGGCTGACTTTCTTTGCACCGCTCGTTGTGTCGACAGAGCCCGTTTGCAAATCCCCGCCGCGACGTGGGTTATACCATCTTACCGAAAAGGTTCCAGAGGTGTGGGAAAGATTGAGCTCGCATGTTCCACCCGTGGGCAAGTAAACAACATATACTTCCCCCGGCAAGGCCAGACAATACCGAGAGTTATCGTTTTTTGTATTGCCCACCAAACTGTTTGCGTTCCTCATTTCCCAAAAAGGAATGTTGAATTTCGAAAAGAATTCGAGGGCAATCCGGCAATAATCCCACGAGCGATCGCGACTGCGATAGTCTTCGCAGTTAATGTCATGCTGCGGCAATTTGTAGCCGAAGTAGTATTCCACCCCTGCTCCTCCTGCCATGAGATTTCCCCACAGGGTGTATTTGCGAATCTCATGCAGCGTATAGCCAGGGTCGTTAGGATTTTCCCGGGCCAGGCCGTCAAAACCCTGGTATCCGGGATCGGGGGGCACACCAAGATCGGCGGGATTCTGTTCATCATTGGCTACTACCCACGGACGTCCCGCTTTGGCTGATGCCTCCAACCACCGGAGTGTTCGCTGGTGCACCCGCCCCCAGTGATTTTGCAGGGAAACTCCGGTTAGCAGAGACTTATCGCCCAAAAGCTCCGAATAGACCTTGTCCTGCTGGTTTGGAAAAGTGTGAACAACGATAGGGTGTTTATAAGGGTCAGTCTCCCAGATGTACTGGATCATCGCACGTTGTTCTTCTGGCGACTGAGTATTTTCCTCTCCGAGATTCCAATTCAGGGCCAAATTGTGGGCAAAGCGGGCAATCAACTCGCGAAGGTAGAGCTTCCGCTCTGGCCCCAAGGCTCCTCCGTCCAGCGATTCGGGTACCACCTTTGATTCTCTTCCGCTGCCAACGCGGTTATCATCATTCTCTTGCTCCTGCAGCTTGAAATGGAGGAATATTCCAAGAGCTGTGGCATGATCGAATACAATTCCCCACTGATCAAGTTTTGAACAGTCGTAATGGAACTTCGCATTTCGCTCGACGAAAGGCCAGACGTTGTCCCCGTCGCCACCAGCATTGTATGGGATAAAGGAAACCGCGTTGACACCTTTTGAGGCCAGATAGTTAAGGGCTCCAATAATTCCCTTTCCCTTGCTTCCTTTCCAGGTTGGATCTCCCGGTCGCCAGTCACGAATATGAGGCGCCCAAGTTTTAAGCGGGGCATTCTTTTTTGTGGCAACTGTGCCGTCAAAATCTTGGTAGGCCAGAAAAGTCTCTGGGGCATCGGGGCCTGCTTTCAAAAAGAACTCCCCGGTTCCCAAAAATTGCAAGTGATGCTTCCCGACATACGCGAGCCGGCCTTTGCCCCGAAAATCGCGTCCGCTCTTGTCCGTCTCCGTAACCGTAAATTGTCCCGTTTTCCCATGATAAGGAGCCAAAGGCTCTCCTTTGCCCCCGATGGCTGCGTGTTTACCCTTCAAAAAGGAAATTCGGTAGGTCCATACTCCGGTTTTGTCCGGGGCCAGATGAGCTCGCCAGCAATTTCCGGCTTCCGCGGAGGTCTCGGCGGCTTGACCATCGGCAGCAAAGTAACCGGGCACACGATACACAGGCTGACCAGACTCGTGGCGAAATTCAACTGTGAACTCGTAGTCGGTGAATGGGTTGGGGTCAGTGTCCCGCTCGTGGGCATAGGGCCCTGCCAGGGTCAGCGTCACCTTGTGCCAGCGCTTTAATTCCCCGGAAATTGTTACTTCACCATTTCCGTGAACCCGATTGGCCGCAGTGGCAAGCTCATTTCTCGCGGTCCAAACTACTGCCATCACGATCAAAAAGCTGGCACTCAACCGGAGAATTTTTCTGGACGTCATCGCGCTTCTCCTTTAGCTTTAAGCCAATCCCAGCTGATAGAGCTTTTTGCTTCCTCGGATTCTAACCTGAGCAGCTCTCAGGTCTTTCGCGGAGGGTGCTAGTTCTTTGCTAATCTAATAGGCGATCTTCCCCCTAGCCATAAGAAAAAACGTAATTTTTCTATGATTTTTCGTCATGCGGTTTCGGCTGTTTCCCCACTGCGTTCCTAGATGGTTTTTCCTCGGTGAGCCTTGCGAAACTCCCGCGGGGATTGCCCTGAGGTCCGGTGAAAGACCGCGCTTAGATATTCGGCAGAGGAAAAGCCGCTAAGGGTTGCCACTTTTTCTATCGGCAGATCTGTCTCGATGAGTAGTTCGCGAACACGGCGTAATCGTGTGCGAATAATCAGCTCGTGTGGGTTCATTTGGAGAAACTTCTTGAATTTTCGCTCGAGCATGCTTCGAGAGATGTTTACGAATCGCACCACATCACCTACTTTAATGCCGTGGCAGGCAAAATCTCGGATATAGCGAATGGCGGCAGCGACATCCTCATCGGGGACAGCCACCACATCGGTGGACCGCCTTGCTGCCACACCGACTGGTGAAACTCGATAAATGCCAGCCGGAATTTGTTCGCCCTTTAACATTCGGTCAAGCAACGATGCCGCCAGGTATCCAGCAAGCCGCGGGTTAGGGATCACGCTGGACAGCGGTGGATCGCAAAATTCGCAAATAGTTTGGTCATTGTGTTGGCCGATCACCGCCACTTCGTCAGGAACGATGATCCCTGCCTCTTTGCAAGCCACAAGAAGTTGTTGCGCCCGCAAATCGTAGCAGGCCATGATCCCAATTGGTTTTGGCAGTTGTCGGACCCAGCCGATCAGCTCTTCGATGGCCCGGGCCCAGTGCTGGGCCCCGGACTTCGATCCCTCGAAGCAGTAACAGGCAAATCCTTTTTCCCGAAGGTAGCGAACGAAGTGCTCTTGATGGCTCCTTGACCACGCAAAGCGGGGATCTCCGCAATAGCCAAATTGGTTGAACCCGCACTCCATTAGGTGTTTGGCCGCGGTGTGAGCGATGGCCTCGCTATCGCTGATTACCGTGGGGAAGACTAAACCATATCCGGAGGCACTGACATTGACCACCGGGACGCCGAGCCCTCGCACAGCTTGTTCGATTGAGGAGCTGTCGATCCTGCCGATGATCCCATCCCCCCTCCATTTTGAAAGCCATGGGGGTAGGGGGTGGCCGCGGGCCTGCTCCCCCAGTTGGAACGACCACGGCTCGTGTTCCCGAACGTAATCGCCGATCCCGAGGAGGAGCCGGCGTCCGTATTCGTTGGATGTTTCAATCAGGAGCGCAACCCGCGGCAGAGTGGCCTTCTGGCGACCCAAAAATCGCTGGCCGCGGTGCGGGTTAGCTCTCTTGCGATTATCCTGAAGCATAGGGCACTTGCACCGATGATACGATGTCGTAATTCTCATCGGTCGGTAATCCTGCCAAACTCGCTAGCCAAAACACCATCGATGTACGGCTAGGCACCGGGAAATTTCACTTGGGGTAAGCACACTGGAAGCCTGTGACGCAAAATCTAAGAAAAAATACGTATTTTTACCTGGAACTTGTCTCATTCTTCTTTTTGACTTTATAAGCAGGAATTTGGTTCGGTCGCTTTACTCGGTAGTTTTTTCACTTGATTTTACGGAGGGACTCTCATGAACCGGTTTTTTTGCGATCGGTTGCGCCCGGGATTTACACTTGTGGAGCTATTGGTTGTGATTGCCATCATCGGGATACTGATTGCTCTTCTTTTGCCGGCGGTGCAGGCCGCGCGGGAAGCAGCCAGACGAAGTCAGTGCACCAATAACATGAAGCAAATCATTCTGGCGTTGCACAATTATCACGATATTCACAACCAATTTCCGCCGGGTGCGCTGGGCTGCACGGGGGCGGGTTTTCCATTCAGGGCTTTGGATACGGCGGCGATGGCAGGGCAGTCGCCGCGGAACACGCGCCCCGAGTGGGGGCCCACCTGGATCACCATGCTTTTACCTCAGCTGGAGCAGCAGCCTTTGCATGCTCAATATGATTTTAGGGTGCCTTGTACCCACCCTGTAAACCAACCCGTAGTTAAAACGGCAATTTCTGTCCTGAGATGTCCTTCGGATGCTAATCAAAATCGCATCTTTGTGCGGGCCACGGGCCAGGAGTATGCCAAAGGAAACTATGTCGCCAACGCAAGTGCGCGCCGTTACATGTCGGATGTAGACGGCTACACAGATATAACGCGTCGTGGCGTGTTTAACACCTGGGTTCAGTGGGGGGCCAGTATCATGGAAATTCTTGACGGCACGTCGAATACCGTGGCCATCTCCGAAGTGTGTACGTCTCCCAACACGGGTGACGCCCGCGGCGCCTGGGGACATGTTTCCGGTGTCGCCTTTGGAGGAGGGATTGATATAAACTCCCCCAATGGAAGTTTGACGCCCAACGCCAATGCCCTGGATGATAGCTACCGGGATCTCATTGAGGCATATTGCAGTGCCCCCGCCAGCGATCGCCGCCTGCGTTGCGCTACTCCGCCCAATCCTTGGAGTGCTCGCATCGCCGCCCGTAGCTATCATCCAGGTGGCGTCAATGTGGGATTGGCCGACGGTTCTGTGAGATTCATCTCGGAAACCATCGATGTTCCAGCTTGGGGGGCCCTTTTGACTTCTCGTGGAAATGAGGTTATCACGCAGCCGTGATCTCTGAGTGTCGCTAAGACTGGAGCAAAAAATGCATAAGCCGAAAGAGGGAGGAGGGGCTATGCAAACTCAGTGTAGGTTGGTCAACACGTTGTTTGTCCTTGTGGGTACTTTGATTGTTGTGACGGGTTGCTCCAGTAGCGGTCCTCGCCCGGTTAAGGACGACTCGAGGGACGTGCTGGCTCACGCTAAATACATTAAAAATTTGACGATTCACACCCTCACAAGAGTTCCTCAGCTCAGCAAGGACGAGGCGCTCGGCGTGCTGGAAAACATGCGTGCGGGCCTAGCTCAGTATGAAAGCGTGCCATTGGGAGAGTTTCGCGAGACGTACCAACAGCTGGTCGAGGGCACCGACGAACTTCTTGAGCTATGTCGGCAGGGAGCTGAAAGGTCTCAGATTAAATCGCGGGCTGATGCGCTGATCGAAAAGGCCAAGACACTGCCTGGGGACTTGGAACAGGAGGCGCCTGGTTGATGTCGAATTCCGCGGGCCTGGGCGAAGCCCCGGCCATGCCTTTATTCTCCTAGCTCGATTGGAAAAACGATCCGGTTTGGGGCTTTTTTGGGAAATTCTTATCGAGGCTGGGCAGCGGGCAAAGGTTGCCATCCTTGGGCCCGTCGCGCTGGGGCTTGTCTGGCGCTATCTCATAGTGCGACACTCGCAGGGGGGTTCGAGTTCGACTACCAAGTGCACTTAATTTACCTGGCGAGGGTTTGCCCTCATTCCAACTTGTTGTTGCGGCGTAAGACCAATTTGGTAAGCCGATGAACCAGACAGAAAGGTGACGGAATCCCAATGATGCAAAAGCCTAAAGGTTTTTTCCATCAGGTTGTTGGCGGGATCATTGTGCTCGTCGCCCTTTTATCGTCGGCTTGGGGCAACCAGTTTGTGGTCTTGTCGCCCCATGCGCAGTTTCAGCCTGTGGGTCTAAAGGACGTTTACTGGACCGAAGGCTTTTGGGCCGAGCGTTTTCAGTTGTGCCACAAGATTGTGCTTCCCAAGATGAAGGAAGCCTTACTCGATCCGGAGAATGGCGCGTCCTTGATCAATTTTCGTATTGCGGCTAGCCTCGAGGAGGGCGGCCACCGAGGCAGAGATTGGAGTGATGGCGACTGTTACAAATGGCTGGAAGCGCTGGCCCGGGTGTACGCGGTGACTGCCGATCCGCAGCTGGATCGCGAAATGGACTATTGGATTGACCTCATCCGTCGCACACAAGAAGCTGATGGTTATATCTGCACCCAGATCCAGCTCGATCCGACTAAAGACCGGTGGCAGAGACGTCATCACCATGAACTTTACAACATGGGGCATTTGATGACTGCGGCGGCCTTCCACTATCAAGCCACTGGCAAGAAAAGTTTTTTGGAGGTCGCGGAAAAATTGGCAGATTATTTATACACGGTTTTTGCACCACGCCCGAAAGAGCTCGGACATTTCGGGTGGAATCCTTCCAACATCATGGGCCTGGTCGACCTCTACCGGGCCACAGGGAAGCCCCGTTATCTGGAACTTGCAGGAATCTTTGTAGACATGCGGGGCTCGGTCCCTTATCCCCGGGGCTTTGTGTCCGATCCGAAACTATGGGATCCCCATCCTGGCGACCAAACGCAGGACCGTGTTCCTCTTCGCAAAGAGAGCTATGCTGTAGGCCATGCGGTGACAGGCCCCTATCTTTATTGTGGAGCGGCGGACATCGTGGCCGAAACCGGCGAGAAACTTCTTTTCGATGCCCTTGTGCGAATTTGGCACGATGTGGTCGATCGAAAGATGTCAATAAGTGGCGGTATCGGGGCACATCATCACACCGTCTCCATTCGCGGTGACCAAGTGCACGAAGCTTTTGGCTTGCCGTACGAGTTACCCCATCGCAATGCATACAACGAGACATGTGCCAACATCGCCCATGCGATGTGGAACTGGAGAATGTTACGGCTGACAGGCGACGCACGCTTCACCGATGTGGTTGAGCTGGTTCTTTACAACAGTATGCTATCAGGGATGAGCCTCGACGGTGAGCGTTTTCGCTATACTAATCCGCTTGCGCGCTTACATGGGGTGGAACGAGGAACCCACGACAGCTTAGAACGCTGGAGGGTGTCCAGGTCCTATTGTTGTCCTCCCAATGTGGCTCGAACTATCGCAGCCACAGCCACCCTGGCCTACGGAATTTCACCAAATGCCGTGTGGATCCACCTGTACGGCAGCAGCCGGCTGGAGACCGACCTTTGCGGGGGCGGCAGACTCCGCTTGATTCAGCAAACAAATTACCCTTGGGAAGGATTTGTGAAGGTAACGCTGGAGCAGGTACCTGACGGTTTAGAATGTGTGAGGCTCCGCATCCCCGGATGGGCGACGGAGAGTGTTACCCGGGTCAACGGGGCCGTGCTCGATGTGCCCACGCATCCCGGCAGCTATTGCGAACTTCGTCGGCAATGGTCCTCCGGCGACGTCATCGAGCTGGAGTTTCCCCTGAAGGTTAGGCTGATGGAAGCCAATCCACTGGTGGAAAGTGCCCGCGGACAAGTGGCAGTCATGCGCGGGCCGCTGCTTTACTGCTTGGAGTCTTGCGATTTGGACCCCGGTGTTGACATCCGAAACGTGGCACTTCGGCGGAATTCGCAATGGAACGTTCGGCGTGATTCTGGCCTTCCGGGTGAGATGGTGATTTTAGAAACCGAGGGTTTGCTATGGCCCGGAAAACCGTGGGACCGACTGTATCGGCCCTTGGAGGAGGGGTCGCCGGCGCCCGTCACGATCCGAATGATCCCTTATTTTGCCTGGAATAATCGCGGCCCGTGTGAGATGCTGGTTTGGATTCCCCTTGATTGAGGGCTGACGGCCATGGTCACGTTGGGAGGAACACCGGAGGCGCCCATCGGTAAGCGGTGATCACTAACATACTGAAAAACCCATGTCTCGCGAATCCCGGAACCCTAGCTGCGGGGCAGAATCGAGGAAAGTTCCAGGTGCGTAAATACCACGTATAAGTGCGTGTGATGTTTTACAGACCAATGAGTGGCGCAGGAAACCAATCGACTTAAGCCCCCAACTTGATCGGCCCTGGGCTGAGGCCCTTTAAGGAGCCGGATGCTCATTCCCCGACAGCTTTCCACCTCGAGCAAGTGGTCCCAATGGGTGGATGAATTGCAACCTGCGGACAGCCCGCGAGAGGCCTGATCCGTCGAGCACACTTGGAGCCTTGACTTCGGCTTTGCCACAATTTGCGGGCCTGTTGCGAACCGGATCTGGTCTAAGCCTTCCCTTGCCGGCGGCGACGAAGTGGTTGGGGAAGGCTCCTTCGATTGCCTTTCGGCATTACGTGGACCCGACCGATACCCTCTTTCCCCAAGCCGCCGCGCGGGACCCTTGGACCAAACGGACGTATCCAGGTGAACCCTACCGGCGGAGCCAGAAACGGTGGTGCAAAGAGCGGTGGACAAGTGGCGCAAAAGGTAGTAGAGAAGGCTGCCACAACGGCTGGCAAGATAGAGGAGAATGAATCACCATCCCTGCTGACCTGCGAGGTTTGGCCCTAGGGTGCTCGACGTAAGTCCTTACTGCAAAGACACTTAGTGGAGACGAGCGGATTCGAACCGCCAACCCCCGGCTTGCAAAGCCGGTGCTCTCCCATTGAGCTACGTCCCCAGTAAGGTGAGAAAGTTTGTTATTTTTCTTTGTACCCGGGTGATTCAGCGCCGGTTCGGGACTCGGCGAATTTCCCTCGAACTGACCCCGTCACAAACTCGCGGACAACTCATCAAGGGTAAGAAAATGATACGGTGTTAGCCGCCGGTACTTCAAGAACCAAAGTGCTGACTAAGGATCACCAAATTTCGGCAAATACATGTGAATATTTACTCGACGAATAAACTTACCGCTATAAACGCTCTCGGCGGCTGCCCTTAAGCTGTCTGCATTTTTCTCCAATTCTTTGTCATGAATCATCCTTCGTGCACCCTTACCGAGTATTGGTGAGCAGATACTTTTCTCTTCCTTAACCGTGTTTGGCTCGCCCGTCGCCGATTGGGGATGACACGCACCCCGGGAAATTCCGCGATTGGTCCCAAATAAGATGCAGCCCTCCGAAGATCATCCTCCCGAGTGTTCGCCTTAATTGGGGGGACAGAATAACTACTAAGGATCTAGGTCAGAGTAGTTACGTGGAAAGTCTCCGTACTAGCCGGTCGACCCCCGAGACAGTTCCCGCTCTGGCAAGAGACAATTGTGGATGTCAAGAAGCTCGGATGGGATTGCTCCCTGAAGATTCAGCCGGTGAAATTTATTAAGCTCGTCAACTTTGGATAGTTGGTTTACGGTGAAGTATCGAAAAATGGGATATGGGTTGTTCCGGCAAGGAGTCTTAACATGCGATGGTGGTTTTTTGGCAACCTGGGGTCGTGCTTCTGGGCTGGGGTGATATTGGGGGTGTCCGGTGCTTGCATAATAGCCGCAACTTCCACGGTTTTCGGCCAAGAAAGCCCGGCTCCGAAGAAGATTTACATCGTCACCGATCTCGAAGGGGCCAGTGGAGTGTACCTTTTTGCCCAGACTCGGGAGTCGGGACCGTTAAACGAGAAGGCAAAGGAATTTTTGATGGGTGACCTTGCGGCTGTGGTTCGCGGCCTTCGAGATGGGGGGGCCGACGAAGTGTGGGTGTTCGACGGTCACGGTTCGGGGGCATTTGTGCCGGAGCTGATGGTTTCGGGGGCGGTGTACATAGCCGGCAGAGGAAAACCACTCCTTTACGGCCTAGATGATAGCTTTGTTGGGCTAGTTCAGCTGGGGGCTCACGCCATGAATGGCACGCCCGACGGGGTGTTGGCCCACACGCAGTCGTCGTTCCACGAAAATAGGTACTGGTATCACGGCGTCGAATCGGGCGAACTTGCTCAGGTAGCTGCCTATGCCGGCTATTTCGGCGTACCGACCATCATGGTCACTGGGGACGAAGCCACCTGTCGCGAGGCCAAACAATTCCTTGGGGATTCCTTGGTAACGGTGGCGGTGAAAAAAGGCATTAACATGGAGGCTGCCGTTTTGTATCCCTTTGAGGAAACTCGCAGGGCCCTTTATGAGGGCGCCCGAAAGGCCATGGCGGTCATCCCGCTTTGCAAGCCCTATCAGATTCCCGTGCCCATCCAGGCCAGGAAGGAGTGGGTTGAAGTCGGTCCCGACCTCAAACCGGTCCTAAGGGTTAAAGAGGGGGTCATCGACGACGTGCGAAAAATCTTCGAGTTTTAGCTCCGCGGAAAGGGTATGGCCCTCGGTGTAGCTGGTGCAGTTGATTTTTCCGGGTCGTCGGCAGATTGGGACTGGTCAAGCCTCTGCCAAGGACCGATAATTTCATAAAGAAGCGAAAGTATTTTGCGGCCCGGCTTGCGTTATTCTTGTCGGGAGTTAATATCATTAGGAGCTTTGCCGGCTCTGGGGACAGGCTCGTCCTTGGAGGCATTTTCAATCAAATCGCGAAACAAAAGGAGAGAGAGGGGGAATTTTTTGTTATGCTTTGGCGGACGGGGCAAAAGAGTTCGCCGAGGGGAGTAAACAAAACCTTGACTTTGGGGCAGCGCGGGACGGAACTGGGCTTCGTGCTGGCAGGTAGCAAAGCGGCCACAATGCCGGTGTGATTGTGTTAGGGATGGGCTCGCCACGGAGTAAACAACGAGGAAGCCATGATTGTCACTTTAATTGTCCGCAGTGGTAAAAATGCGGGTCAACAGATTCGATTAGCTCGGCCGGATTTTCTCATCGGTCGAGGGGAGCAGTGTCATTTACGGCCCCGCAACGAGGCGGTTAGCCGGCAACATTGCGGGATCTTTGTCGAAAATGATCGCGTGGTTTTAAAAGACTTTGGAAGCAAAAACGGCACTTTCGTCAACGGACGGCGGGTGGTGGGAGAGGCGGAACTTCACACCGGCGACCTGTTGCAAGTCGCCGACCTTGTGTTTGAAATCCTTTTGACGCAGGAGCAAACGAAATCTTCGGCAGCTCGTCCAATGGTGGGGGCTAAGGGCGGGAATGCCGGCCCCTCCGTAAGCGGAGGAACCGGAAGCTCCAGTAGTAACGAAATCGATTTGATGAGCGTCCTCGGCCCCCCCGACTTGGCGGGAAGTCCCACAAAAGCATTTGACATTACAAGGGAACGAGGGCAGTCTCTCGAAGAAACGGTGGTCGGTCAGCAGGAACAGGATACTGTTGCGGGGCGTCCCGGGGCTCCGCAGGGGATGATTGCCCCGCCGGCGGAGGGCAGCTCAGAAACCCGCGTTGTTGGGGTGGCCAAGGACCGCTGGAAACCTAAATACGCCAATCCGCGTGAAGCCGCCGCTGAAGCTCTTAAGAAGTTTTTCGGGAAAAGTTAGTCCCCGCCCTCGGCTTCGCGTCTTTGGGTGTAAGATGCCTTCTTTAGTCGAAGATCCTAAGATGTTTACTCGGGCATGTGGCGCAATGAGCGGATGCCTCATAGGGGCGCCATCATCCTAGTGGGAGCTTTCCATGAGCGGTTCTGAATCTCGGGAGAACAAAAAGTCGGCGGCGCTTCTGGGGCTTGCCTTCGACGGTGAAGAAGGGCATACGCGGATAACCCGGGGCAAAAATTTTCTGTTGTGGGGTGGCAGTAAGGACACCCATGCCTTTATGCAGGAGACAGCCATCAAGATTAATGAGCGATTGGATCAGAAGGGCAAGCGATTAGAAGACTGTTCCCTTGGCGAGCTGCGCGATATTTGCCGGGAAGTCATCGATTCGATTGGTAGCCGCCCGGCTGATTAGCCGTTCATGACACTGTTGATTAATCTGTACACGTCGGTAACTACCTCCGCGTGAGTTTAGAGGTTTGTGGCCGAATAGAAAGTTCTTCTTCGGTTCCTAATCATTGAAGCATCTTTTCCTGCGGTATTTACCGTTTTCAAGGGGGCTTGCATTTCAACTTAAGCGATATTTTAGCTTGCTGTCTCATTGACACAGCACTACCGAACTCACTGTGAGCCCTGTAGGCGTTCAAGTTTGGGAGTTACTTATTCGGCACAAGCGCAAGGGAAGATCCTGATGAGGTTCAGCAATCTGTAGTGCGAGCTTCCCGGAGAGAAGCTCGGTGAACAAAGAACCGATCAGCTCCGCGCGCCAACCTTGAGCCAGTTTTGGCGGAAGCTCCACGGTCTTGAACAGGTAAAAGCCAAGCCAATCCAGTATGTCGGAGGGGGAACCCATAAGCCCCACGGCAAGCTCTTGTTGTCGACAGATTTGCGTCAACACAGCAAAAAGGACCTGACTTAAGATTTCGGCCTTGGGCGTAGGGGCTTTCGGGGGCAGAGGGAGGGGAAGTTTTTCCGGAGGTAAAGCTAAAGCTTGTTCGATGCACAAACTCAGCCGGGGGATGAGCTTCGCATAATCGCGCCGCTGAAAGCCATGGAGGGCGGCAATGTGTTGCGGATCGGCAGTTTTTCTGCGAGCCAGTGCCAGCAAAAGATCATCGCGAAGGATCAGCTCAGGGGGACGATTGATGTCTTGGGCGAGCGACTCTCGCCAGCACCACAGCGCTCGCAAAACACCGAGGGCTTGACGATCAAGTTGGCGTGCTCCGGGGATTTTCATCCAGCCTTGCTCGGTGAGTCGCTCGCGGATTTCCGCCAGTTGTCGGGAGGTTTCCTCTTGGAACCAGCGGAGGCGATCCCGCGACTCAAGCTCGGCAAGGAGTCGGTCCCTCAGGTGCGGCAGATAGCGCACGTCCTCTAAAGCATACCTGATTTGCGCCGGGGAAAGCGGTCGCCGACGCCAGTCGGTCCTGGTTTCTGCCTTGGCCACCTGCCGTCCGAGATACTTCTCCAGCAACCTGGCATATCCGGCAGGATAATCACTGCCGAGAAAACCGGCCGCCAGTTGAACATCGAACCATCCGGCCGGCAGCTGCCCAGTTGCGCGATAACAAAATTCCACTTCAGCCCGGCCACCATGGACAATCTTCACCGGTGAATGCCGCAGGAGAAGCTTCCAAAATGGACGCAGATCGCGGACAGCTTGCGGATCAATGAGGATCTCCTCATCGGGTGTGCGTATCTGGACGAGGCATAACAACGGGATATAAGTACAGCCAGTGATAAATTCCGTGTCGAAGGCAAACCACGGGACCTCAGCAAGATGCTGGCAAACTTCGTCTAGTTGTTCCGGGGTGCCGACTGTTCGGTGTGTCACTGTGGCATTCCCCTGTGTCACTCCCGGTGTGTCATGGCCGCGACTTTTTTCTACACAAGACCCCTGGAACGCTCGTTAAGCGCGCCATTTTGACAAAAATGGAATCCGAAGGAAAGGTCCGTGACAGATTCGTCGGTTCGAGCACGGGTGGTACCAGGCGAATGGCCTCTGGTGGGTCCTCAACGGGGATGAACCTTTTTTGAACAACAGCCGCCGAGAAGGAGGCATTCTAAGATTAGGGAATGGGCTGAGAGTATCCACCGGCGACAATTATTCTGCCCAAAAGCCAAAGTCGAGGTTGAAGGCCGCCGGCGGCAACCGATATTGAGTGTGTTGGTGCCAACCGGACGGCAGGGTTTTGGGGCGGACTCCTTGGTTCGAGAATTCCGGTGTAACCTGCCACAGCCAGGCAGCTTGTTCGCACGTCCGCATTTCCCAATTTTTCCGAGGGCTTTATTTGGTGTTATGACCTTGTGTGCGTGCTTTCCCGCTTATAAATTGGCCGAGTAAAGTTTTGGGGGTGTGGTGAAGGAGGGAGTCCCAACGAAAATCTTGCATTAGGTGGAGATGGGATTTCATGAACGAGTCGCTGAAACGGCGCGAGCTTCTTCGGGCGGGGACAGCGGTCGGGGTAGCGGGATTTGCGGCCCCTTCCTTGGCTGGCTGGCAAAAAAGTCCCAACGACCGAATCCGGATTGGCCTTGTAGGTTTGGGCGGCCGGATGCGGGCGCACATTGCTTCCTTGGTGGAATTGTCAAAGACAGAGAACATCGAGATTGCAGCTGTATGCGATTGCGACCGGCGCCGGCTCGAGAGTGCCCCGAAGGACTATCCGGAACTTCGTGATCTGCGATATAAGACCTACACGGATCAGCGTGAACTCTTCGACGACAAGAGTATCCACGCTGTGAGTTTCTCTACGCCAGACCATTGGCATGCTTTGCAGACAATTTGGGCGTGCCAGGCGGGAAAACACGTTTATGTGGAAAAGCCCCCGAGCTGGTGCATTTGGGAAGGCCGAAAAATGGTGGAAGCCGCCCGAAAATATCGGTGTATGGTTCAAGTGGGAACGCAAAACCGTTCTCATCCGATCGTGCGGGAGGGTATGGAAAAGCTTCGGCAGGGAGTTATCGGCAAGCTCTATATGGCGCGAGCCATTTCCTACAAAATTCGGGGCCACCTAGGGAAGCATCGTCCAACTCCGGTGCCGGAGGGGCTGAATTGGGATGCTTGGGTAGGTCCCGCCGCCATGGTCGAATATAGCCCGTTTATGCATCGCCGCTGGTACTGGATTTCCAACTTTGCTGTAGGGGATGCCGCTAATCAGCTAGTCCACGATGTGGACAAAGTAAGATGGGGATTATCCCTTGATACTCCTCCCACTACGGTGATGGCCTTGGGCGGCCGATTTCCACCGGCCCACGATGATGACGCTGATACCCCTAACACGTTGGCAGCCCTTTGCCGTTGGAAAGGCCACAACCTCCTGGTTACCGTGGAAAATCGTCACTGGTACACAAATAGTGAGGCCGGCATGCGCGACAAGTATCCCTTTGTTTCTCCCAATCAGTGCGTGGGGGAAATTTTCTTCGGTACTGAGGGCTATATGATTTTTCCCAACTATAGCAGCTTTTACACGTTTTTGGGACCGAATAACGAACCGGGACCTTGTAACTTTGCCGATCCTCAGCCGGATTGGTGGACGGAAAGTAGCCATCATTTCAAAAACTGGATAGAAGCAATTCGCTTGGGGGATCACCGTCATTTGACGGCCGATATTTTGGAGGGCCATCGCTCGACAGTCATCTGTCACCTCATCAACATATCCATCCGTTTGGATAGAAGTGTGGAATTCGATCCTGAAACAGAAACCTTCCCCAACGACCCCGAGGCCAACCAATATTTGCGGCGAAGTTATCGACCGGGATATGAAGTTCCGGAACATGTGTGATCTGACTTGCCGGTCACAAACCATGCCGCAGGGAAAAAGGAGGCTACTGTAGTTGGAAAAGCAAGGAAAACTCTGCCGGCCTCAAACCCTTCAGTATTTCAGCCAAGTGGATTTTCAATCCACTGGCGATAACAACTTGTACACAAGTACAGAATTACCCGCCGATAAACTTGCTCCATGAGCTCCTGCGGGGAAAAGGAGCGTAACTCCTCAACAAGCGCGCGGATCTCGTGACGGACATCCCGCTGAAGATCTTCGGCAGAAAAAGATGGCGGGGAAGGATCGGCGAATGCCTCAATTCGGACTAAATAGTAATCCCCTTTACCCGGATGCAATTCCCGCTGGCAGCGATCGCACCACAAGGGTACGTCGTCTTCCGGCGTCTCTGGCGGTGGCGAATATTGCTCCCAGCTCATGTCCTCATTCTACGGCGGAGCCGATACTGCGACAACTCTGCGAGCGGCCCTTGTGGCGGTTCTGAGGCCCCTGGCAGTTGGCAAAGAGCGGGTCATCATCTTTCCCACAGGCGCATGAGGGATTCGATCCGGCAACGCTACTCCCGGCCCATTCCAACCAGCCCCTGAGCGGTAGGTCCCGGGTTGCGCCAGGAGGGTTTTTAGCCAGGGGGCAGAAAATTTCGAAGGCCCAGGACTCACTTTCTGACTGTAAGCCCCTGGCCTGCCGCGGGAAAATCTCTCAGATCCGGCGGAAGTCCCCGCGACTCCGCAAGAGACGCATGGAATTCAACTTGGAGTTTAACAGCGCGGAGGCTAGCGGGGCAAAATAAAACAGGGGGATCAAACGGAGCAAAAAAGGCTGTGAAGAGGCTCGTGTCCGTCTCTCCCGGAAGCTGGGGGCGGACTATCCCGCAATGCGACGCGCCAGACAAAAACCAAAAGGCATAGGTGCTCAGCACCCAAAGCGATCCGGCCGAGGAGCTTTCAGTCGAGAGCTTGGAGTTTAGTCCAAATCATAGATATTTGGGTCCACTCTAGGCGGAAGCAACTTTTTTGCAAGGCGCTTGAGTCGGCCAACCTGCTGGGGTTTTTGGCTCCCTTCGAAAATTGGCTCCTCTTCCTCGAGGACATCGCCAAGATCTTCTTCGATTTGGTCGGGGTCCTCGCCGGACTCCAGACGACGAATGGCTTCCTCCATTGCCGGGCCGAAACGAATTCCCATGGAATTCCCCAGTTTCCGCATCAGCTTGGCCATTTGTCGGGGATCGTCTTCGTCGAGGGATTCGGCTTCGTCAGCTAGTTCCTTGAAGGCACTCTCGAGCTTTTCCTCGTCAAATCCTGGGGGTAGATCCTCGTCGAAGTTGTCCTCCCCTTCCTCTCCCTCCTGCTTCCTTTCACCGCCGCGCCGACCGATGGCAAAGAGCGAGGGTCGGCGCTCCAACCGTTTCTTACCGCACTTGGGGCAGTCGGGTCGCTTCTCGGTATTCACCCTTCGCGCGAAGAAGTTAAAGATCATGTGACATTGGCCACAGTAAAACTCATAAATAGGCATGCCCACAACCTCCGCAATTCATATCTTCCCGGTAGCCGGCCTGGTTGCCTTTACCTCTCGTGGATCTAGAGGTAGTCCTACTCTCACGCGAGGCAGCAACGAATCCGGGCGATGTTTCTTTTGCGACTATTTTCGAAATTATGATGCCAAACGCGAAATTGTGAGCATCTTTGGATTTAAGGATTTTGACATAAGAATCTTTTGAAGAAAACACTAGCACGGGTTTCACACCGCAGCTAAAGAAACAAGTTTAGGCGCCGAAATGCATCCCTCATCTCATACGGGAATGGTGACTCCGTCGGTATTTGGCTCGTAGTGTGGGTAGGGTCGGGGGCGTAATTCCGGCCCGGGAATTTGCAGACGGGATGTTCCCTTGTTGGAATCGAGTCGTCCCGAATAGGTCAGAGGGGTGGGTAACACCATTAGGGATCACTGGTTCCACTGTTTGGGGGATAAGTCGATAGGGGCGATACAACGGGGGCGTAGCCTTGGGAAAATCAACAAACTTGGAAGGATGCCCACCCCTTACAATGCCCAAGGAATGGTACTAAAGTGGGGATAAGTAGTAGAATTTTTGGGGGAATAGGGGAGAAGGTCTTAAACTGTCTCTTCATACAGTATTTTTCAGTATTTTTTCGCAGAGCTATGTGCCGACTTGACAACCTCCAGTTCGGAGCCTCAGCTAGTTCCGCCCAACCGAAGCTAAAACTAATGGGTAGGCCAGTGCGACTTCCGCTGAGGGCGGGGTCTGCGGTTGTGACGCGAGTTCCGACTTGAGCCGGGGGAATTCGTGCTCGATGAACACGACCTTCAGGGACATTGCCCTCGCGGGGGTTGTCTTGGGTCGATTGGCCACCTTGGGGGTTAGGAATTCACGATTACAACTTGCGTCGAAATTACCTTTACGAGAACTCGTCTTATGATGTACGCAAATAACCCCGATTTTGTAGTTTGTCTAAACTTCTCACATTCTTGTGTGTCTCGTGTTATTTAAAGCCGAGGTCCCTTTCTATTTCTCGGGCTTTTTGGGAGAAACCGAAGGTCTTCTCGCCTGACTCGTTAGCTCGAAGTGCGCGGAGTGTGGCCGTAGTCGGATCCTCGGGAAATGGTGGTCCTCTCAGCTCCTCCACTAAAGGTCGGCATGCTCCGCTAGCGAGTAGCGCCAGCAGCAAAATCACAGCAGAAATGCGGACAAGATATTGGCAAACCACTTTCCTCACTCCGGAGGATTAGGGGGCAAGACTCTTAACGGAGCAGAGCATTTCAGACCGGGAAGCAACAGAGTCGATCATTTTGCCAAAAAGTGTCTGTCCGAGGAATGGGACTTTCCACGTACCTAAGTTTGCTAGAGCCTGAGCGATTTGCGAGTCAATTTACCCAAATCGAAAAGATCACATGAATTACTGATAATGTAAGTTATCCATTGCGTGGTTTTTTGTTTTAGGTAGCTTTCGTTTAAAATAACTGTATTCCGCTTTTCACTTTAGGCTATCAAGCGGTGGTCAACTTCCCAAGCTCAAAACTAGTCCCGGTTTATTGTCCCAACTCTCACGGCCGAGGTGACGTGAGCTAAGAAATCGGAATTGGAGGTCGGGGCGTTTAAGCCTTATTCAAAGGCTGCTTGCTGCGGAAAGTAATAAGCTAATTTTTCGAATTTGGCTCTCCTTGGCTTCATTCGGCATTCAGTGGCATGCCACATACTACCCCTCCGCAGGTGGCTTAAATACCTGGTGTGAAGACCCCTGGCACGTGAGCGCTTCTATTTTTGCGGCGTCAAAGACCTCCCGAATGTCGACAAAACTCCTTGCACATGAAGGGATCCACGGTAACCAGGTGGTGAATTGGAGCTGGCAAAGAGACCCTTCGGGGAGTTGCCGCGTGGTCGAGCCCACCTGCGGCGAGCTTCCTTCGGACCAGAGTCACCGTCGGGTAAGTTTTCTGAAAGTAACCGCTGGAAAAACTGGGCTCGCTCTCCCAACGCGCTTCGGATTTTGTTGCGGCCAAGCACGCACAACTGCCGACAAGTGTGTTACGCCCACCTTTGGCCTTGCGGAACAATCTGGGGAAGAACGAGCCGTCCAACTCACGTCGCTATAGAAGGGGCTGAATCTCTGTGAAGGTCGATCTGCTGGTAAACTTTGTGAAGGTGGATCTGCTGGTATGAGATTCCAGTTGCATGTGGTCGGCGCTTAAGGGCCGTTTTTATCACTGGGCGTTGGTTCAGCCCTTTGTCCGCGGGTTGGCATCGCAAAGCGACTAGATCGCAAAGTGATAATGTGATTAGTTTTACAGGGCGCCTCCGCCTCCAGGTCTTCTTCGAAGTGGGTCCTGAGAACGAAGGATCTTCGTAGACCTTGCGCCAAATCGTTTTTCCACCGCTGGACTGGGGTTGTGTCACAAGTTCCTTTAAGGCAATTTCGCTACTTGGGCGGTTAGTTCGCGCAGTGCTTCTCTAACTTTTGCCGAAGTGTGTCCGGGGTAAATGGTTTGACGATGTAGTCAGAAACTCCGGCCTGGATTGCTTGTAGTACGCGTCCTTTTTCCGCCTCAGTAGTGATCATAATGATTGGTACGTTTGGATCTTTGCTGCGGATTTCCTGAACCAGCTCCAAGCCGGTTTTTCCCGGCATGTTCCAGTCGGTAAGTACGAGATCAAATTCCCCCGGCTTAAACAGGGCGGCCGCCTCGTTACCGTCGGCGGCCTCGACGGCAGTGGACACGCCCACCGCTTGGAGGGAGCGAATGATGATCTTCCTCATCGTGCTTGAATCGTCGGCAACTAACACACGCATGGGGTGCCTGGCTCCTCTTTCGTCTGTGGCTCGTTTGTTTGGAGTTTTGCAACCGCAAATTTTCTCACCAGGAACGTGAAATCCCCAAACTCAATTTACGTTACGCGGTGTGCAAGCGACGGCATTCTTGAGCGAATTGGCCGGCTGGAGCAATGTTCGTACGGGTCCGGTTGCACCTTTCGTAAAGGTTGTTTGGACTAATGCAATCTTCCCGAATCAGGCTATCCGCGAACCGAATGCACCCTCACCTATCCCGAGCACGCCTGCTCCGTGATTCCGGCCTTGGGCAATCCTGTTCATTCCGTCGGGGCTGTTCTCTGAAGTAAGGCTTCGACTTGTAAAGGTCTTTCGTGAACAAGACTACCATGGATTTCCAAAATGTGACCTATATTTGATGGACAAGGAGTAGGCGCGGATTTCCGCGGAAGGAATGTACAAGAAGCCAAAGATACAATTGCAACCTTGGAAGGCGGGTCATTCTCAAAAAGGTTCCCGAGAGTTTGAGTGGACGAAAGGGAGGATCTCTCTCATGGCAACCACAGAGACTTTTGTCAAGTCCCATGCGCGTAAGCAAGAGGCGGCCGGCACCATGCAGCTTGTGAGCTTCCAATTAGGCCAGGAAGAATACGGCGTGGAAATTACTAAGGTGCAGGAAATTATTCTCATGGGGGAAATCACCCGGGTCCCCCAAACCCCGCCGTACATTAAGGGTCTTATCAATCTTCGTAGCACAGTCATACCGATTGTCGACCTCCGGCTTCGATTTGGTCTGCCAGAACAGCCTGCCACAGATGCGACGCGAATTATGGTGGTCAACGTGCGGGGTAAGACGGTGGGCATAGTGGTCGATGCGGTCAACGAGGTGCTCCGAATTAATCGCGAACAAATTGCTCCGCCTCCGCCCACGGTCTCAGGCCCCGGACGGGAGTATCTTACCGGTCTGGTACGCCTCAACAAGGGCCTGTTGATACTGCTGGATATTGACAAGATTTTGGATGAGGAGGAGATCAACGGCAGCTTTGGCGGGAATGGTGAAACGGTCGAAAGTCTGGCTTGTTGATGCGCCGGAGGAAGTGTGTGCCAAAAGGATCGCTTCCTCTGGTGGAAATTAAGAAAGAGGGTTATCCCCGCCGGTGAAGTGAAGGGGCAGCCCTCGTGCGGGACAGTGTTAACAGTGGGAGATCAGGTTTTCTTGTGTTTACCGCTTAGCTCTCAGTTGATTTTCATTGTCGGTGCCTGAGTATCGTCGGATGTGCCTTTATCCTTGATTCGGTGTTGGTGAAACAAAAGTCTCAGGAGCCTCCGCCAGTGAACATGCCGAAGACATTTGATTGGACGCAGTTTTCGGCGAATAGTTTCGGACCGGCGGTCAATGCCACTGGGCTTTGGGGCCCCGAGCCACTGTCCGAATCACAAATGCAGCGGTACATCCGACTCATTTACGAGAAGACGGGCATTCGCATCTCCCCGCAAAAAAAGACGCTGTTGGCAAACCGCCTGCGCCGAAGAATGCGGGAACTGGGTCTCAGTGATTTCGAGGCCTACTATCGCTACCTTAGCAATCTTCCCGCCCATCATTCGGAATGGGATGCATTTTATCAAGAGATCACCACACACGAAACTTATTTGTTTCGCGACGAGGGTCAGTGGCGTTGGTTCCGCGAGGTTTTCCTGAAGGAGATCCTTGCTAGTGTTCATTCCAAGGAGCGACCGCCAGAGCTCCAAATTTGGTCGGCGGCTTGCAGCACAGGGGACGAGCCTGTGACGATCATGTGCTGCATTGCCGCTACTATTCCGGCATGGGAACAGTGGACAATTAAACTGCTGGCCACCGATATTGGGATTGGGGCTTTGGAGGAAGCTAAAGCGGGTGTTTACGACGCACGGGCCATGCGCCTGGTACCGGAGGATTATCGCCGGCGATTTTTCACCGCTCTTGCCGATGGACGATGGAAAGTAAAACCAGCACTCTTACACCGTATCACATATCGGCAGCATAACTTGCTTCATCCCTCGCCAGCTGGTGCCTTCGACATCGTATTTCTGAAGAATGTGTTGATTTATTTCGATAGCGAGTCCAAGCAACGGGCTCTTCATAACGTCGTCACGCGAATTAAGCCGGGCGGCTATTTAGTGGTCGGACCGGCAGAAGGAGTAGGCGATTTAGGCCCGCAGATGACGCGCTATTCGGCCTGGCTGTTTCGTAAAGCTCTCCCTGGGGATATGCCAGGTACATTGGGTGCAAAGTCAACAAATATCGCCGCACAGCGTCGGTGACAAAATTAGGCAATGTTTCAGTGCAGCTTCACCGTTTATGAGCTGCCGAGAGTGGGATAAGTGTCAAAAACCGTTGATTTCAATAAAGGGCAAACTAACATTTGATCCGGATAAGTGGGAAGAGCTAGGCCCAAATATTGCGATTTTAAACCTAAGAGTCGAATACCTCCACGCCACGCCGCAAGCGCGGCATTCCTTCCTTTGCCCGCCTGGCTGAAAACCTGGGCGATAAGTGTCCCCGCTGGAAATATCCCCCCAACCCATTGATTGAAGGTTGATCGTGGCGCCGAAGGGTTGGCTCGGATTTGGTGGAAGCCACTTATTTTCGGCCTTTGCAACGGGAAAGCAAAAGCTCCTTGTGCTTGAGAGGAAAAGGGGAGTCATCACCGATGGCACCGACACCCGGCTATTCTGAGGAGATGATGGGCGATTTGCTTGGCGATTTCCTCGATGAGTCGGGACATCTCCTTGGCCGGCTTAATGAGAGTCTGCTGGCACTGGATCAGTCTCTCCGCGAGGGGGAACCGGGGGAGTCCGCCCTCCCAGAAATCGCGGAACTTCTCAACGAAATGTTTCGCGCAGCCCACAGCCTTAAGGGGCTGTCGGGGATGCTGGGGTTGGGAGAAATTCACGAGCTAACGCACCGAATGGAGAATGTTCTCGATGCCGCACGAAGGGAACAAATTGTCCTGGATGGCAGAGTCGTTGATCTCCTTTTCCGTGCCGTGGACTGTTTGAGTGAGCAAGTCGAGGCTCTTCGCAAGGGTGATGTCGCACTTCCGGATCCCTCAGCAATCGTGGAAGCCATTGGGCAGTTACTTCGAGAGGCAAGTGCTGAACGTCAGATCAGCTCGCAGGAGGATGCGGAGAATATTCTTCGGCAGCTAAGCCATTTGGAGACACTGGTGGGTGAACTGAGCCCGGGCGAGCCACCCCGGGAGGATAGGGGCGAGGCTCGAGGTCCTGGAGGCGCAGGGGAGCTACACTCTGACATCCGGCATAATCAATCCCAAAGTGAGAAAAGCTGCGATGTTTCCTCCGCCACAGTTACTCCTCTCGGTGATGCAAAAGCTGGGTATTTTGCGGGCGACAGGGGTACCCGATCTGGAGAAGGTCACACCGGCGCCGGCACAACCCCTGCAGGCGAGATGTCGCAAAGCGAGGACCCCTTTGCTGGGATTGTGGACGACGATCTTTTGTCAGGTGCCACCAGTGCGTACTTGCCTCTTTTTGTAGACGAGGCCCGCGGCACGCTCGACGAATGGCACGAAGCTCTGCTTTCCTATGAGGAAAGCCGAAGCGCAAGCGAGATTCAAAAAATGATGATAGTGGCCCACCGGCTGAAAGGAGCGGCTTCGGCGGTAGGGCTTCGTTCCGCGGCCAAAGTGGCCCATTTGGCAGAGGACATCCTCCAAATTTTGGGGGAGGGACATCAACCCCTGCTGGGAGAATACCTGGAGTTGCTTTTTAAGGTTGTTGACGCGCTTCGTGCTTATATGGATCGGTTGGCCAAAGGAGAGTCGTCGCTGGCGGTGCTCCGGGGGCCGGCGCAACAGCTCTGCCGGCTGAAGCAAGGTCTTGAGGCTTTTGGTAGCCACCGGCCCGGTCCTTTAGCGCCTTCGACCAAGGACGAAAGAATCCCAGCTTCCGCAGCGGCAGAGGGTGGAAAGGAAAAGGTGGCCGATCTTTGCGGGGTCGACGTCCCGGAGCGATACCATCTCCCATGGGCCGAGGCGTGCGCAAGTTTGGTATCTCAGGGTCGGGAGAAAGGTTCGGCCTATGCGGGGATTGTCCTTTTCCGACCCGAGCTCCAGCTTGCGGGCCTTAAGGCACGGCTCATTGTGGAAAAATTGGGCGATGTCGCCGAGGTTGCTTACTGCTTTCCAAAGGTGGCAGAGTTGGAAGAGGCTGACGGCCTGGACGGGCTTGTCTTTGCCTGTTGGAGCGAAGCGTCCGAGGAAACTCTCCGCCGGCAGTTAACTGTCGGCGGGGTTGATCGGGTCGTTCTGCGGAGGGTATCCCCGGAGGGGCCAGCGCAAGGTGAGGTCGCTGCTGGTCAGCCTGGGCGGAATCGGTCGGGACAAAAGGTGGAAGAGCCCGTGGCAGCCGAGACTGCTCAAAATGCTTCTCCTGATGCGGACAGCCTAGAAGCCGCCACAACGACGCAGGCAGTTGGCCAGTTGCCCGATAACGCCGGAAAGCAGCCCACCCTCGGTGGCGGTCCCTTGCCGTCGTTCTGCAACGTGGAAAGCACTTTAGGGGCAGCTTCTCGGTTAGGAACGGATAGAGCTACGAGTTCTCCTGGGCAAGAATTGGCGGGGAAGAGCCAATCACTCCGGTGCGAGGTCCAAAATCGTTCGGGTTCTTCTGGACCCCAAGTAAATGAGACTTTGCGGGTGGATATTGAGCGGCTTGATGAGTTGATGAATTTGACCGGAGAACTTGTGATCCAGCGGGCACGACTTAATCAGCTCGTGGAAAACCTCCGAACAAAAATGGCGGGAAGTTCTTTCTTCCAGCTAACGCGATGGTTGAAAGAGTTTCTGGGTCGGGCCACGGCCGGTGGAGCTACATCGGCTGGCGATTTTCTGGGCGTGGGCTCAAATCACAGTAAAACCCTTTGGCGAATTGTTGAGCAGCTTGAGGCCGAACAGCGCGAGTGGTTGGCCCTGCGGGCTTTAAGCAACGAGCTTCGGGTCAGTGTTCATCAACTCGACCGGATTACCGATCGTCTTCAACAGACGGTGATGAACACCCGGATGGTTCCCATAGGTCCCCTTTTGCATCGGTTTAAACGGGTGGTTCGGGACCTGGTGCGCAACAGTGGCAAGCAAATTCGCTTGGTGATTCTGGGAGAGAAGACGGAACTTGATAAACGCATGATCGACGAATTGGCGGATCCTTTAATTCATTTGGTGCGTAATGCCGCCGATCACGGAATCGAGCTCCCTGAGGAGCGGCTCCGTCTGGGAAAGCCCGCCGAAGGCACGATCGTGCTGGAGGCCTGTCATAAGGGAAATGCCATTATCATTCGTGTCAGCGATGACGGACGGGGGTTGGATGCAGAGAAAATCCGCCGCAAGGCCGTGGAAAAAGGCTTGCTGTCCCCCACGGAAGCGGAACGACTGTCTCTGGAGGAAACTTATCAACTGATTTGGCGGCCGGGGCTGAGTACGGCCGAGAAAGTCACGGAGGTCTCCGGCCGCGGTATGGGCATGGATATCGTCAAAGCGAAAATCGAATCCCTCAACGGGACCGTGGAACTTCAGACCGAATTGGGTCGAGGCACCACCTTTACCATCAAGCTCCCCCTTACGCTGGCGATCTTGCCAAGTCTTTTGGTTCGGGTGGCCGATAACACTTTCGCTCTGCCTGTCGACACCATCGTAGAAATTGTTCAGCTGGGTAAAGAGCAAATCGCCACCGTACAAGGTATGGCCACGGCCGTGGTTCGTGGGAGGGTTATCCCCATTTGCCATCTCCAGGAGCTTTTTGTTTGGAACACTGGTTTGCTGAAGGAGGTCCCACAAAGCTCCGCTTTGTCGTCGCCGCGCGGTGAGGACGCCCACAAAGTGACGCTTGTTATTCTTGGCGATCGTCAGCGGGAAATTGCGTTGGAAGTTGACTATGTCATCGGGGAAGAAGATTTGGTTATTAAGTCGTTGGCGGATAACTATCGGACTATCCCCGGTCTTACCGGGGCAAGTATCCTCGGCGATGGAAGTGTGGCTTTGATTCTTGATGTGGCGGCTCTTGTGGACATGGCGTGTGGGACGGCAACAAGCAGATGGTGACCAATTGGAAAGCCTGTCGGCGTGTTGGACCAAAGCCGAGTGACTTCCTCGCGATGGTGCCCTTGTGGCCAGCCGCCAAGGAGCTCACCGAAAAGTCGATCATCGATGGCGCCGCTTAGGAGCCCCTGTTAGGGAGGGGATTTTGCGAGGTGAAATCGATCTCAAGGCATGTGGCCTAGGTTGCGGTTCCGGGCATCGGAGGGCAAGATCTCGTGCTAAGGTTAAGAGGATGCCGCGCGAAAATCCGAAGGGAGCACAGGGATTCGGCTAAGAAGCCAACCGGGGAATCAATTAGGCCGCCCAAGCAGGTCGGCCAGTTTTAAGAGAAAACCACCGGTTTTTCGCCCGGTGTACTGTGAGTGGGAACATCCAACCGAGCTTGGGGGAAAAGGACGATGGAAACTGCCTTTTCTGTAGGAAGCCACCGCCCGGACAGGGTAGCAATTTTTCGCCAGCTTTTGACTTCCGCGACGCGCGAGGCCTCTGTGGCAATGTCGCGGTGGGTCGGCGATGTGATCGACCTGACCCTGGAGGAAGTACGTGCGGTTCCTCTGGAGGAGGTTTGCACCACTCTGGATCTTTCAGAGAAGGTAAGCATCCTAGTGGTATTGACTTTGCGGGCCCCGCTGGGGGGGCAGATCATCCTTCACTTTGACGAACCGAATGCCCGCGCTTTGGCTAAAGCCCTCATCGCTACCGGGGAACATTCTTCGGGAGGTTGGTCGGAGCTGGAGCAATCGGCCCTCCTTGAGACAGGAAACATCCTCGGCTGCGCTTATGTCAATGCGCTCAGCCGAATGATCGACCACGAACTTATTCCCTCGGCCCCTGTTCTTGTATGCGATTTTGCGGAGTGTGTCTTGGAGCAGGCCCTTGCCGAACAGCTCCAATATTCCGATGTAGTTGTGGTCTCGCGCACGCGATTTACCCAGGGGGAAAGAAATCTCAATTGGTGGGTTCTATTCCTTCCTGGTTCCCAACTCCAGGAGTTAATGGATCAATCGCTGCGGGTAGCACTTCCTCGGCCGCGTTGACGCGAGGACTTCTGACACCCAATTGTAATAAAAGGGTGTGACTTAAGGCCGAACGGTCCGCCATGGCCGCAACCAGAGATGCGCCGGCAACACAAGGTGCCGTTTACCCTTTCGACAGGCGAGGAGGCTTGCTCCGGCTGGGGTGGGGGGATGTCAGACAGCTCCTGAGCAGCAAACAAGTGATTTGAGTGACTCCCATTGATACGGAGCTCGTGCTCCCTATGGTTTTTCCGACAGGATCAGAAGAGCTCATCAACGTGGGCATGGGCCAGACCGCAGTTGGTCAATCCCCGACCAAGCTGACGGCGGTCCTTGGCTCGTGCTTAGGGATCTGCTTATGGCATCCCCGCAGTAAACGCGGTGCCATGGCTCATGCGGTTTTACCTAGCTCAAATGGAAAGCCTACGCAGCTCCCCGGTAAGTTTGTGGACACGGCGATTCGTTACTTGTGTGATCAGCTTGCCTTGTTTGGGGTGCCTTCGGATGAGCTGGTGGCCAAATTAGCCGGCGGTGCCTGCATGTTCGTTACCAGTGGTCCACTGCAGATTGGTGATTGTAATATCGAGAAGGCCCTCTCCTGCCTCCAGGAAATGAGGATCCCCATACTTGCCCAAGATGTTGGCGGCACTAAGGGCCGGCGCGTGACCTTCGAACTGGCAACAGGCCGGTTACTTGTACAAGTGGTGGGGGAGACGCTAAAAACCTTGTGACCATCAAAACTGGGGATTTCATTCCGTCTGCGCTTGTGGAGAAGCGTTCCAAGCCTTATCGCGAAAAAAACTTTGCTCACCTCGATAACCTCTGCGCCCTCTAAAAGCCTCCCCCGCCTTTTCACGGGTTCGCAACGAAAGTGGGTGCTTGGGGTCTCGTGGGAACGGCTCCAAGTGTGGGTGGAAAAAGCCAACGGAAAAGACGTATACTCCCTTTTCTCTAAAAAGTCATGGCTGTTGACGGCGACGGTTGTCCGTGGATCCATACCGTCCCCTGTATTCCTCCACAGGATACTTGGCTTCGTTTTTGGCCATTTTCCTTAGAAGTGCGGAAGAGAGATCAATCCGAAGCTGGTGGGAGAGTGCCAGTAAGTAGGCCAGCACGTCGGCCAATTCCTCACAGAGTGCCTCCCGTTGGGGCGATGGTTCTCGCAGCTCCCAGGATTCTTCCGGAGTAAGCCACTGGAAGATTTCCATCACTTCTGCCGATTCTATTGCCAAGGACATGGCCAAGTTCTTGGGCGTGTGAAACTGGCCCCAATCACGAGCCTCCACGAACTGCTGAACTATTTCTCGAAGATCTGCAAGCGTGGCGGAGCGATCATCCATTACTAAGTTGTCCGATTCTTCTCGGATGTGGGTTGACGGCCCAAAGTTTGTTTACTTCCTGCGGAAGGTTGTGGAGGACATACGACACATCCTCCTCGGGAAAATGCGGGCCTCCGTCTGCCCTTCGCTTTGCGAGCTGCCGTGCTCGGCAAGGAGCTCGGCTCCTTCGGAGTTTCCGCGAATTTGCCACCGCGGCATCAAGCTGCCTTCGGCGACGGGAGAGTGATCCTACCTCTCAAGGGTCAGGAATTCCCCAGATTTTCCAGAGGATCGAAATCTCGTCCGCTTTCGTCGAGACCAAGATTCCGCTCAATCCTGTACTTGCCAGCCTCAAAGCGGTGAATAGACCAATGGTATTTAGCAGAACCGACAAGATCTTCTGCGGCATAGAAGTACTGACGCATTTGCGCCAAATCGGAGGGTGAAATGGGAGCCCCTGAGGCCCGGCGGGCTTTCGCTGAAATTATAAGCAGGTAATAAGTACCGGGAGTCAGGACGGTCATAAATTCACCTGTCGAATTGGTTCGTTCCACCGTCCCCCCAAGTGACGCAATGGCTCGCGGTCCAGGAGCAAAGGCCTGGAGGTTCTCGTAGGTGCGAAGTCCCTCGACAGGTATTGTTTTTGTAGGTTTTCGGTCCGCCGGCAGAAATATCACCACAGCTCCTGCATCCGGAACACCAGTAAGTGGGTTAGGCCGAAAGGTTATTCGTCCTTCAACGAGAACACCCCGGTTCGAGGCGCTCCTATGTTCGGATTTCTCCACGAATGGCAGAAAGGGCAATGGTGAGATGGTTTGAGCAAGCCAAAAGCCGAATATAACGCCAACTAGGGCACAGCTGGCACCAACCGCCACAAGGGTGGTGTACTTGGACCCTCGAGCCTTTGATGCGGTTGTTTTGTCTCGAAAAGCTTTGACTATTGTGGCCGGGGCAGACGCGCCGGCCGTGTGGTCAGTTTCCCGAGGCTGAAAAGAATGGCTCGCTGCTGACGGGTATCTGGGAGGATAGGGGAAACTTTGGGCCGAAGCTTCAAGCTGTCTAAGACAATCTCCCGCTTCGGAAGATAAGAGTACTCCACTAGATCTAGCACTCGCCCCATCCCCGGCGGGGGACTCTGAGGCGGGTTCTCCCCCTGTTCTAGTATATGGAGCGACTCTATAGGTGGATTGATCATAATCTGTGGTTATGCTTAACCCCTTCCATGGGGTTAGTCCACCTGAGGCTGTATCCGGCATTCCCCCGGACGAATTGGGCGGATTGTACCGGAAACCGCAATACGGGCAGAGCACCTCTTGCTCTTTACCCATCGGTGCAGCAAACGGTTGCAGGCAGTACGCACATTCGATCTGAAGTACTGACTTATTGGCTCGCATAGTTAAACAGGTTAACGCCAGCGGAAGAACGCTCGTCAGGTGACAGGCGTTGGTTCACCGGGGTCTTCCATGTGGGCAAAAAAGCGGCCTTGTCCCGAACGAAGCCGCTCTGACGGTGCTTCCCGGGGTCAGCTTTTTGGCATGCCACGATCACAAATCCGGCCTAACTTTAATTGTGAGCTGTTGCGCCGAGAAGTCAAAGTCGAGGATATGATAAAACTTTTCAGGCGGGTTGTGTTGGGGTTCGTGATCTTTTTGCCGGTCGGAGCCTTCTCTGCGGCCTAGCTGCGGCAGCCCAATGGCACGGGCTCGAATGGGGCGGAGTTTTCGCCTCCCAACCAAGTACCGTAGGCCGATATTGGCTAGGTAGTCCGTCCAAGCCCAACTTGACTCTTTGCGTGTGAGAGTGATTCTTTCCTTCAATTTCTTTCTTTCATTTGCGACGTTCGTCGGCAAGAGTTCGCCCTTCCAAGGTGGACCAACCTGATGGGAGCTGAGAAACCGGGTCTTTCGATGGGAAGAGGTTCGCCCGCGGATATAATTGACCTTCCTGTTAATTAATTTTGTGAATGTGGTGTAGGACGGGTTTCCGTCCCCGGGCGGGCACGTGAACCATTTTGTGCTGTTGGCAAGGGAGGCTTCGCTAAGGGGGCTGTGTTGAGGGCACCACGGGACCGGCCAATTTCCTGCTGCTGAGCGAGTGGATCAGCTGCGGTGGCGCTATTGCTTGGCCGGTTGTCTGATAAGTTGATGATCTTTTACTGTCAAAGATTGCTGTGGACGGCCATGTGAGATCCTCGGAGGACAAAAGGAGGGAGTGATCTTCGTTCGTATGTTAACGTGTGTGATTTTTGCCTGTACAAGTGGAGGTCTTCTTATGGCATCAGCAATGGAACGGCGAAATTTTTTGTGTGCGTCCGGGTGGCTGATTGCGATCACGGGGCTAAGCAAAGGTCCCTTTGCTAAGGCTTCACCACAAGCCTCGATCCTGGAGACTAGCGTCATCAGTTACGAAAGGCAGCTTTACCACGGCTGGCCTACGGTTGCCCGCCGGAAAAACGGGCATCTACTTTTGGTTTATTCCGGAGGAAGAGAGGCCCATGTTTGTCCGTTTGGCCGGGTGGAGTTGATGCGCTCTTTTGATGAGGGCCAAACGTGGACTTATCCACAAGTGATCTTTGATAGTCCCATTGATGATCGCGATGCCGGAATTGTGGAGACTGCCCAAGGGACTTTGCTGGCCACCACATTCACTTCCGTTGCCTACGAATCGATTTTGGAAAGGGCGTTAAAAGTGGAACCGGGTAGCCCTGGAGCATGGCCGGCAGAAAGACTTCGTCGCTGGGTGGCAGCACACAATCGGGCTGATGCCCAAGGACGCCGCGCGGTTCTTGATTGCTGGATGACACGTTCCACAGATGGTGGACTGACGTGGTCTGGTCGGTATCGATGCCCGGTGGATAGCCCTCACGGGCCCTTTGTGTTGAGGGATGGTCGACTGCTTTATGCCGGCAAATCTCTTTGGGCGGACAAGGAGCGGGTGGGAGTGTGTGAGTCAACCGATGATGGCCAAACATGGTTTTGGATTGCCGAAATCCCGGAGCGACCAGGGGATTCGCGGGCTCATTATCACGAACTTCATGGGGTAGAAGCCAGCGATGGCACGCTGATTGTGCAAATTCGCAATCACAATCGGGCTAATGAGGGAGAGACGTTGCAGACGGAATCCCTTGACGGCGGGAAGACGTGGTCGCAACCGCACCCTATCGGCGTGTGGGGCTTGCCCTCCCATTTGCTCAGGCTTTCCGATGGCCGACTTTTGATGACCTACGGGTATCGCCGGGCCCCCTTCGGGAATCAAGCTCGCATTAGCGAAGACAACGGCCGGACCTGGTCAGAGCCACTTGTCATTTCGGCCGATGGAATTACGTTGGATTTGGGTTACCCTTCGACGGTGGAGCTTTCGGACGGATCGTTACTAACGGTTTGGTATGAGGTCCTGAAAGAATCACCGTACGCGGTGCTCCGTCAGGCCCGGTGGCGGCTTGAGGGATAACCGGCTGGTTAGGCCTCGGCGGGAGGCAACAATCAGGCTTACCCTTATGGTGCTGCGAGCAAACCCACTTAGGGATTTATGTCTGTTTTTGCGACGTTATTTGCTTACAATTTCTGTGAAGGGTTACTTTATCGGCATTTATTCGGTCCGCGTTCAAAGGTTCGAAGAATCAGTACATTGGTAAGAAAAGCAAGTATCGCAAATTTGGTCGGCTTAAGAGATCTCCCCGATTTTGGGGGTGCACCAAGTTTTGAAATTACCAAGCTTGTCTCGGAAAGCTTGGTAGTTTCGCTGGATTGTGCTGATAAGCTTAACATGGGAAGGATAAAGGAGGCGGATCCCAAGCGAACTGATACGTTTCTCCCGTTGTTTGGAGCATCGATATTGCCCGCAGAAAGCCAGTCCAGGGCTGTAGGAGTTTCCCTTCAACCTGTGCTGGGATGACTCGGATAAGGCGTAAGGTAACTTTATCAAAATTTGCAAGGTAAGGTTATCAAAATTCTAGTGCCTTGGGGAGTTGGGTTTTTTAATCGGGAGGACAGGGGGACATGAGGGAGTTTGGCTCGGTTAAATGGGTAGTGGTGCTTAAAGCAGTGCGAGGTTGGTCGGGTGGTTGCCCCAAGATCGTGGATCATCTGACGAGACACCCGTTGGGCCTTGGGCGCGAAGCTTTTTGGTAAGAATGCCGGAGCCGGCCAATGTGGTGGTAGGTGATCGTGGGGTGTGTCTAAGCGTAACAGGAAGGTTGATAATTTGTTGCAGGGGAAATTTCAGAGATTATCGGAAATTGTGGCCGGATCAGATGTCCTGAGTGTACAATTTTTGTAGGGGTACTATTGTTTCGAGCGCTTTTGGCTGGAGGGCGAAACGAGTCTCCGCGGTTAGTTCTTCGGCTCTCACCAATACTGCAACCGACTACCGGCGACAACAAGAGAGGGAAGTGAAAATCGTGGCGTGGGAATATAGCGAGAAGACCAAGCAGCTTTTTTTGGACGCAATTCACGGGAAACCGGGCACCCATTTGGGCGAAATTGAAAACCCGGACGGTGTGGGTGAGTACGGGTCGATAATTTGTGGGGACGCCATGCGGTTTATGTTCCGCTGCGATAAGCACCCGAGCGACCCGCTGCAAGATGTTATCGTGGAAGCCAAATATTTAACCTTCGGATGTACCTCTGCTATTGCGGCGTCTGAGGCTCTGTGCGCTATTCTGGAAGGTGGTCGTTATACGCCGATAAAAGCACTGGAAATTCGCAACAGCGACATAGTCCGGTACTTGGAGGGACTTCCTGTTCAGAAGATTCATTGTTCGGTGATGGGAACGGAGGCCTTGCAGGCGGCCGTTTTCGATTGGGCACGCAAGCGGGGGGTGGACCTCCGACTTTTGGGGATCGACATCCATCCCGAGGAGGAGCATGGCCGCGTTATTTGCAAGTGCTTTTCCATCACCGAGCCCTACTTACGCCGGAAGATCCGCGAATTGAATCTGCGGACCATTCCGGAGGTGATCAATGCCACGAAGGCAGGCGGAGCGTGTATGACGTGCCATTATGCCCCGGGTGGGATTCAGGACCTGCTTGATGAAGTTTGGGGTCGGAAAGGTTTGCCTGTGATGGCAGGAGTGCTTGGGTCGAGAGGTGCCGCTGCAAATGCCGCACAGGTCAGACCCGCGGGCGATGGTCATTGGTTGGGCGAAGGGGGAGAGGCCCCACCGTGGCAGATCTCGCCCTATCAATTCGTCAAAAAGATCGAGAAGGCCGTTGAAGAATATGTTCGGCCTCTCCTGCAGCAGGACGGAGGGGATATCGAGATCGTCGACATTAAAAACAATCTCGTTTACTGCCGCCTGGCCGGAGCTTGTGGTGGTTGTCAAGGCGCTGCTCAGACGCTGAAGCTAATGGTGGAAAGAACCCTTAAGGATTTGGTGGACGAACGGATTCGTGTGATTCAAGTTTAGCGACGAATGGAACATTTTCGGAAAAACAACTGCGGTAAATCATTGCCAACTGAATGTTCGTCCAAAATCCTTGGCAATACCACCATAGTTTTGTGCCTTCCTAAACTAAGCTCCTACAACTGCTAAAGGTCGTGTGGGCCAGGAATTGCGGATTTTTGCGATGGATGGACGGGCTTTACTTTTGAGCCCTCCAGGGGGAACTCCGGCAAGCTTTTGTGGCAGTGGCGTAAAGGAAGCAATCGAAAGGGGCCTAGGTAGCAAAGGTGGAAAAGCCAACTTTTGCGGCATATCCGCGCAAAGTTGCCGGGCAAACAACTTAGGTTTTATTTTTCCATTTCAGAACTTCCCACCGGAGGATTAGAAATAACCATGCGGATAGTCTATGCCGACAATAACGCTACGACGCCGATTGCCCCGGAAGTATTCGAGGCGATGATACCGTATTTGACCCGAGAGTACTTCAACCCCAGTTCGATGTACGAGCCGGCACGTCGCGTGGCACAAGCGATTCGGCAGGCCCGGCAAAAAATTGCCAGATATTTCGGAGCAATTTCTGAAAATGAAATTTTGTTTACATCTTGTGCAACCGAGAGCAACAACACCGCTATCGTGGGGGCGGCTAAAGCCAATCCCCAGCGACGTCATATCATCACGACGGCCGTGGAGCATCCGGCGGTCCTTGAGGTTTGTAAGGAAATGCAGCGAAATGGCTACGATGTGACCTTTCTGCCGGTGGATAGAAACGGAAATCTCAATTTATCGGAGTTCATAAAGAGCATCAGGCCGGACACGCTGCTGGTTACCATCATGCATGCTAATAACGAGACCGGGGTCATCTTTCCTGTGGCCGAGCTTGCGCGGATCACTAAGGAAACGGATCCTTCCATTCTGTTCCACACCGATGCAACTCAATCGGTGGGGAAAGTTCGAATCGATCTTTCCCGCGAGTACCGGCACGTGGACCTGCTATCGTTTTCTGGGCATAAGTTGCATGCACCCAAAGGAATTGGCGTGTTGTTTGTGCGCAAAGGGACTCCCTTGCGCCCATTTATGATTGGTGGGCATCAGGAATCGGGGCGGCGGGCGGGGACGGAAAATGTCCCCTATATCGTGGGATTGGCACGGGCAATGGAACTTGCCTACGAAAATTTGGAGGAGGAGGACCGTCGCATTAAAAAAATGCGAGATCGGCTGGAAACCGAGCTTTTGGCCCGCATCCCTTATCTGGAGGTCAATGGCCGCGGTGCCCCTCGGTTGCCGAATACGCTCAATCTATCCGTCCATTTCATTGAGGGGGAAGCGATGCTCTTTGAGCTTTCCGATCAAGGGATTTGTGCCTCGAGCGGATCGGCTTGTACTTCGGGGTCGCTTGAGCCGTCGCATGTGTTGCTGGCCATGAAGGTTCCTTTCACTGCCGTACACGGGTCGATTCGCTTTAGCTTCAGTCGCTACAACACGGAAGAGGATGTTGATCGCATTATCGAAGTTTTCCCCCAGGTTGTGGAACGTCTCCGTCGTGCTTCCCCCTATTGGGATTCAAGGCGGAATGGTCCCCGTGATGAGGCTTACACTTTGCTTCAGGAAGCCGGGGTCACTGAGGCCAGGCTCCCCTCGTAAATCCTGCGGCTTCATTAGCTTTTTGACCAAAGACTGCGTGGCTGGCGGATTGGGAGGTAGGTTGCTTTCCTTAAGAAACGGAAACCGCCGACTGTCGACTCGAAGTGTGCATCTGGGAAAAGCAGGTTCCGTCAGACCCAGCGGGAAGCGTGCCTGTCGATATTTGTCTCTTTTCCAGGGCAAAACTCCCTTAGGGTGTTTGGTTTTTCTCGAGAAAATTGAAAAATGCTTTCCACCGTTCTTGTTCCTCCATCACTTGAAGCTCGCCGTTAATCCAGCGTGCTAAAGAGGGCTTGCGAGTATTTAAGCCCGTCTTATCCCAAACGATAAGCCCACTGACACCTTCCCAAGGTGAAAGTTCGCGTAAGGCATCGTTGATTCTTGCGCGATTGAGGCCGGCGTGCCGCAGAGCCTCCACGCAAATGGTCACCGCGTCGTATCCTGCTGCCGCAAGATAATCCGGGAAAGAGTTATATCGAGAGAAGAAACCGTCTACGAATGCTTGTGTTTTTTCGGTCCATTGCCAACACAAGGGGAAGATCACCTCGCCTGTGTCGAGCCCGGCCAAGTCCGCAAAAGTTTGTTGACCCACTGTGGGACCGGCAAAAATAGGACATTCGTATCCTTCTTTCCGAAGAAGGACTATGGCCCGGGCAGCCTCCCAGGCCGGAGCCACGATCATCAAACATCGCGGGTTCATCTGAACGACATGCTGGATGAGATCTACAAGCTCGGGTAGGCCCGGCTTCCAGTCGGCACGATACCGCACCCCACCTTTTATACGTGCCAACATGTTGACCAACTCACCGGCAAAAACTCGGGAGTCATGGTCTGCCGCTGCGAGGAGCACCACTTCGCGCTCAAGGCCACGTCGCCGCCATTCTTCTCCCAAGAGGTTGGCCAACTGGTCATCGCCGGGGAGGATGGAAAATACCCAAGGGACGTTGGCAAGATGGGTCGTCTTATCCGTATTCCCGGGACTTACGATGACAATACGAGCTTTAGCCGCGACTTGGACGGCAAGATGTGTGGTTTCGCCATCGATGCCGCCGATGACCGCCCACACCGGCTGAGTATAAATACTTCTGGCCAGCTGACCGGCACCGCCAGTCCAGGGATCGGCCGTCCAAGTAGGAAGCAGCTCCAACCTGAGTGTCTGAGCTTCCACTTCAAGCGGGAGACACTCACCTAGAGCCATTTGGGCACCGGCCCAAATGGTTCCGGCCTTAGGATCGGAAGCCGAGGGCGGGCCGAAATAGGCCAAGTATATGGATCGCAGCCCCGAGGGAGGAGGAAGCTCCCGCCCAGGGCCCACATAAGTTGTAGCATGGTCGCGCAAGCGGAAAAACGGTTCTACACCCAGGGGTCTGATCTCGCTAGCACCCTCGCCCGCGAAAAAAAGAGCCACGATCCACAATGTCCACATTCACACGTCTCTACTGCAGCGCAGAGATAAGCTCCGCGGCCCTAACGTTTTTCGGCGCAATCCGACTAGCAGGCTCATTTTGCCTTGTGCACTTTGTAACGCATGTCGCGGATAGTTCCCCCTTGAGGCATAAATCACCCTGGGTCGATATCGTTCCGCCGACAGCACCTGAATGAGGCTTGCTCATCAAAGGAGCGATTACGTCCGACTAACAGCCGCTGCTAGCGGCCTGCTGCCTCTGCCGATTGACGGGCAGCCGTTTGCTCAAGTGCCGGTCGGATGAGCGCCTCCCGCGGGGGAAGTCCGAGTTCGGCCCGACTGTAATAATGCCATTTTCCACCGATAAACTTGGCTAGATAAACCTCCCCGTCATCATCATTGACGGCACTTAACGGAATGGGGCCGGTCACACCGACAAAGGGATCGGGCCGATAGGCCAACACATCCCGGATTTTCGCCCGATTAAGCCCCGCTACCTGAATGGCCCACAATAGCATATTCATACCGTCATAAGCGTGGGCGGCGTATGTCTCCGGATCTTCGTTAAATCGGGCGCGGAACCGCTCTTTGAAAGCAAGAAGAATGGGATCCTCCCGATCGGGATTCCAAGGGGAAGCGCAGATGACCCCTTCGGCATTCGGGCCGGCGATTTCCACAAACTCCGGGGCAAGGCATCGATCACAGGCAAAGAAAGGCTGATTCATGCCCATGGCCCGCATCTGGTTTAAGGCCCGCGCCCCGTCATCGGGATTACCCCAGTGGACTACGGCATCCGCCTTGCTTTGCCGAATTCGTTCTAACTGGATAGAGAAATCGTGACACCCTACCGGGTAAGCCATTTCGACCACAATTGGCCGACCCATGCGACGACTACCGTCCACAACTTCGCGGACACCAAATCGCCCGTAGCGATTGCTCGATCGGAGGATGGCCACCCGCTTGAGGTCCAACTTTCGGTACAGGTAATCCACAAGCAGATAAGCCATCTGCCGGTCATCGGAGATGCACCGGAAAGCCCAGGGGATATTGGTTTCGATGTAAGTGGGGTCGGTATCCCCGCTAGACATCATAGGCAGTTCGATCTTCAATCCCACCCGAATGAGGATGTGGGTATTGGCACCGTCGATGGAGCCTAGGATGGCCCAAACCTTTTCCCTGTAGGCCAAATCGATCACTTCGTTTCCGGTAGAACCCCACAGACCATTGTCGTTGCGAATAACCAGCTCAAAGGGGATACCTCGCCGCCAATATCCTCCGCGCTCGTTTGCCTCCTCGATAGCCAACTTTGCCCCCTGTAGCATTTTTATGCCCATTCGCTCTTCATTGTGGCTCTGACCTCCGACTGCCACCGACACTGTGGGAATTAGCGGACCGATGAATCCAATCTTAACGGTTTTGATATCTTCGGGTTCCGGTTTAGCGCGGCCGGCTCCCCAATACTCCATTTGGTCCAGGAAAAACCGTCTTTGGGGTTCCACATGTCGGAATGGAACAACATCCACCGGCGTATACGCATAAACGGCCACCCGTTTCGGTGGTATCTGAGGTACCTGGTAAGCGTTGACGGAGTTGATCTCCTCAAGAACTTTCTTCATTTCCTCGGTTAACTGAAACGGCGGAAGCCACGGTCGAAGCGGATCGGGCGTTCCGGTACCAATCCAGTCAGCTTGAAAGATCATTCCCACAAAGAGCACAATCCAAGGAACATTGCCCATGGCACCGCCCTCACGCAAAAGGTTTTATGATGCTGGTTGTAGAACCCGTTTTAGATACCTACCGCCCGCCCGCGTCGGAAGAAGCTCGGGCATGATCGGCACTCCAGCGCATTTCGGCCGAGCATTTTTCCGCAAAGTGCAAGCTTTGCCGACTGGCGAACTCGGATTCCGGGGCCTTGCCCTAGGTCAGGGCAGACCCGGCCGAAATACTTTCAGTCTAACTCCGAAAGACCTTTCTGGCGGCCAGCAATTCTTCCCAGAGGCCGACACTACTCCGTGGCCGTAGCTTGCGGTACAACCGCTGCGCTAAGTTGCTGGGCTTGAGACCGCCTATTGTATTCTACCAACCACTCGGGATTTTCCCGCACGCCGGCGTAATAACCTTTGCCAATTCCCCAACCCACACCTTTGGATGTGCCCACCCACACGTCCGTTTCGTCCACGCTCGCAGAGATGCAGAAATTGTGAGGAATCGTCCTTTCAAGGTCGAGCTCAAGAAGTTTGCGCCCACCGCGGAATACAGCGGCTTTGCCGCGCAAGGTCTTTGGATCCCGGGTGTAAGAAACATACGTGTCGCTATCGAAGTGGGCCACAACTCCTAACCCCTTGTCGTGAGCAAAGTAACATTCCTGTCCACTTCGAGCAGCCAGACTGTTCGTAAAGTCGCTTGGCATTCCTGTTTCGTGGGCATAAAACCCTCGCCAGTGTCGACCATCATAGCGGGATAGTCCAAAATAGGAGGATACCCACAAAATTCCATCCACGTAGTTAGCCCCCGTGGTGATCACGTGAATGATTCCATCGTCCCGGTAGAGGTCGATTTCCATTTCTCGATCCGGATCAAGATAAACCTGCCATCGCTCGGTGGCGACATCGAACTCAAGCACACCACTTCCCCACACCGCCAGGTGTACTTTTCCATCGCGGTAATGGACGGCGTAATTCCAAATTTCCTCCATGGGTGCGTTTTTTTCGGTGAAGATCGTCCACTGGCCAGTTTTGAGATTCAGTCGGCTGGCACCGGCGGTAGTGGCCGCCCACACATGGTCGTTTTCCACCGCAACCCCGTAAACAACATCATTGACAAGTCCGCTATTGAGTTGATGGAAGTGCTCAAAGCGTCCACCACTGAATCGGGCCAGGCCACCGCCAAAGAGTCCAAGCCACACATCGCCCGTTCTTTTGTCCACGTCGATTGCAGTGATCACCCGCCACGGCAGACCGTCTTCCTCTTTCCAAACGCGCATTTGGCCGGTTCGTTTGTCGTAGCAGGCCAAACCGTTCTCGGTACCAATCCACACACGTGGGCCGTCCACTTTCACGGCAAAGATGTGGTCGTCCGGTAAACCGTCCTCCGTGGTGAAATGCCGCCACTCCGTATAGACGTAGGGAAGTGGTACGGCGGCACTTACTGCGGGCGGTTGGTCTCCTGTAGGCTCCGAGACTTCCGCCTCTTTCGCTCCCGCCGGCGAGGGAGACCCTCCTGCGAAACTTACGCCCGGAAGCATAACCACCAAGCCGATGACCAGCAATCGAGCAAGTCTAAGCCAATTCATAGCACCATCCCTTTAGCCACACGCCGACAGACCTATGGACAAAATCCTTTCTCGAAAATTTTCGAGAATAGCGTCACATTCCCAACTTGAGCTACGGCGCAGTTTCTCGTGTTACCTCAATTAATATCAATATTTGCTAGTTTTGTGATGGTTTTCGATACCTTTGGCCCGCCTGCAAAGCGTCGACAATCTGCCGCAGCTTTAGAACCGGGCGTCAACACTTTTGCTCTGTACGTTTTCTTCGCTGCCCGCCAGAAGGTCGAGCCTCGCCTCGTGCCAATGGCTTACTTCGGCCCCACTACACCAGATTGCATCTGCCCAGCGTGACCGGAATGTTGCCGTGCCTTTAGCTACAACGTCAAAGCGTTGAAACTGGTCCCGCGCTTTATAAAGTTTTGAGGAATTCGATTAAATCGTTGAGCTCATCCTTAGTCAGGTCGTTGGTAACTCCGTGCGTATCGTGAGGATTATAAAGCGTCCAAATCTCTTCTAAGGTGTTTGCGATCCCGTTGTGAAGGTAAGGCGGCGAATCATAGATGTTATTTAAGTGGGGTGTGTCGAACTTTCCTTGGCGGTCCAGCCACATTTGGGTGCCCACGTCGTGTATCCGCCGATCCGTGTAATAGGGGGGCGGATGGCATGTCACGCACCGATTTTCTGGCGGGATCTCCGTGCCATCTCTCTTGTGCGTCCGGTAGAAAATTTCCCGACCGCGGCGTTGGGCGTCGGTGAATGGAGCTCCTAAAGGCCGGTAGCGATTGGGAGGCCGCGGGATTGTGGTCACATACTGGGAGACGGCTGCTAATTCCTCGGGAGTAAACGGCTGAATCCGGGTAAAGAATACCGCTAGTCGCGCGCCGCACTGTCGCGGCAGCGATGGATTCGTCCCTTCCCACTTAAACGGGGCCGTATCCAAAATTCCCCGCAAGGTTCTGTTATCCACAGGACTGGCCCCGATACCGTCGGGTTCGATGTCATAAGTGATGCCGTCAATGTGGCCATTGGGATGGCAGGTGTTGCACGTGAACTGCCGGCGGAATGTGATGTTGGCACTGTGGAAAAGTCGCTCGCCCCACCGGGTTTTGGTAATGACCGTAGGCCCTCCGAGATGAATCCGGTCGACCACTTCCATTGTGGCCAAGTCGATCAAGGCTACGCTATCGTCGAGCGTCTCCGTGACCAAGGCGAATTTGCCGTCCGGAGTCAGGGTAATGGCCCGGGGGTGAGCCCCAACAGGGATGTATTTCACGATGAACTCGGTGGCCGGTCCCAAGTGGTTGGGCAAAATCTCCGTACGGTCGTGGGGATCAGCGATTTCCACAATTCGGAGCAGACACTCGATGTCCACGACCGCGACTCGGTCCGTTCCTGCGCTGGTAACCAAAGCCCATCGCCCGTCATGAGTGATGGCAATCGAGGTGGGGTCGGCAAATCCCAGCTGCGGTTCGTCAAGAAGCACTTGATCCACCCGGCGATCCTGCCAAATGATGGCTAGGCCGTTAGTGATCGTCCAGCCCTGAAGCAGCCGTGTCATAGGAACATTACTTTTCGTGCGGTTCATGGTAGCCAAAGCGAATCGGCCGCTGGGATGCCACGCCACATCAAGGGTGAGGTTTGCGTCGGGAATGTTTAACCGATCGTACACGGTGGCGGTGGCTGTCTCCAGTATGGTTAGCTCACTATTCAGCCTTGCGCGGAACTTCCCGAGGTTAGGCAGCGCTGATGTGACATAGACAAACTCCCCATCTGGAGAAACTCGCACCCCCCATGGGCATCTTCCCGCAGCCAACCGTTTCTCTTCCACAAGTCCGGAAACAGAGACCACCGAAATTTGGTCCTGTGCGGAGTTGGCCACAAAGACGCGCTGACCATCGGGGCTTACTGCGACACCGATCGGTTCATCGCCAACCGGGATTCGGGCGATCTCCCGCCGGCTGAGGATGTCGATGACGGAGAGCGTGTCCTCCCAGCGACTGGTGACAAAGGCCCAACGGCCATCAGGGCTGATGTCGATGCCACAGGGTTGCCAGCCGACGGGGATCTCGGCGATGACACGACGGCTGGTAAGGTCGATGACACTAACGACGTGAGCGCTCTCACAGGCTACCCAAGCTTCCTTACCGTCCGGTCGGACAGCAATGGCTCGAGGATTCTTGTAAACAGGTTCCGCAGCAACGGTCTTCTCAGCTGGTGGCCGCAGCGGATGCGATATGGCTTTCCAGGCCGCCACCAGGTCGAAAGGCTTCCCGTGCGCATGTTCGTGGCAGCGGAGGCAGGTTGTAGCGTTAACCTCCTTAAGCCCGGCCATCCGGGCTGCCCTTCGGTCGCGCATGATCGCCTCGACCGCAAATTCACTTCCTGCGCCATGGCACGCCTCGCAACCGACCCCTTCATAGATCGAAAAACTTTCTCGTTGAGCAGCCCCATTGTTGGTATACAAAGTGGAATGGCATTCCAAGCATCGCGCCGACTGCTGGGGGCTTCCCTCCACACCCCATTCGCGAGCAATTTCGTAGGCTCGGGGTGTCGCCAGGACAGCATAGGCTTGAGCATGCCGGCTTCGAAGCCATGTGCTGTACTGATGATTCATTTCGGGGCCGTCGTGACACGCTCCGCATTGGTAGGAACCGATCAAAGCCGGTCCCTGGTGGGTAGGCGGACGAGGGAACGGTTGCGCCGGCTCGGGCGGCGCGTGGAATGGTATGGGACTGGGATGAGCAATCTCCTGCCAAGCTTTCTCCACGTCAAATTTCTTCGTACCCAATACCGCCGTGTGCGATCCTTTCTCTTTGTGGCATATCAGGCAATCATCTTTTGTGAAAAATCGCATCCCTTTTTCCAAGGAGAGTTTCTTGTCTTTGAGGTGATGCACCGAAAGATATTCACTGCCCGGGCCATGACATGCCTCGCACTGAACTCCATCCTTTGCTCGGAAGGATTCTTCAACTTCCCAGGGTTCGGCCAGGGAGGCCGACGAATGACAACCCAAGCAAATTGGTGACTTGGTCGGTTCGGTCGGCAGACCGCTCATTCGCGCAATCTGCTTGGCTTCCGGCAGGGTTAAGGCTGCATAAGCCTGCGCATGCTTGGAGAGAAGCCACCGGCTATATTGGTAGCCAGCTCCCGGACCGTCATGACAAGATCCGCACACCTGGGCGCCCACATAGAGGGGATCCCTTTGTACTGGAGCCGCCCAAATGATCCCGTTGACTACCACAAAGCCTAGGCAAACGCCGAGGATCAACCGGCTGAGGTTACGAATTTTGAATCGCGGACTATTACCCATGTTCTCACGGCCCCTAAATGGTCGTGGTGGTTCGATACCGGTTCTACCCTTACGGTGCCTGCGACGGTCGTATTAGCACGAAATGATTTCCGCTTTCTCCCGGCACCACCTCCACAGTGGTATTAGCGGGAACATCGGTAAGAGTGACTTCCGTTCCATTAGGCCATCGGATAAATACCTTATCGGCTTTCGGATGCTGCGCCAGCCCAAAATGGAGCCGACTGTCTACCTGGGAAAGATAACCCACCACAGGGATCATCTGCTGAAGCTGCTTAAGACCACCCACTTCAACGATAACCAAAGCTCCCAAGGCATCGCTCCGGCCATCTTCTGTCTTCGGAACTACCTTAAGCCAATTGTTGCGGTTACCCCCGTCGTTTCGTAGAAGCCGCGCGTGGTCGTTCAAGTTCACCACCACGAGGTCCAAATCCCCGTCGTTATCGAAGTCGAGGCAAGCGGCACCGCGACCCACATGTTCTGTGAAGAAATAGGGCCCACACTGCTTGGCCACATCGACGAAAATGCCCTGGCCGTTGTTCCATACAAGGACGTCTTCGTCGGGGAACTCGAAGTGAGCATCGCCCGTGGAAACATACAGGTCGAGGTGACCATCGTTGTCCATATCGAAGAAAACCCCGCCCCAGCTAATGTACTGGCCGCAGATCACGGCTAAATTACTTTTAGCGGTCATGTCTTCGAAGTAATGCCCACGATTCATGAGGAGGCAGGAGTAGCTCATATCGGGGATGAACAGGTCGAATCTTCCATCGCGGTCGATATCTCCCACGCACGGGCCCATGGACGAGACATTTTGTCCGCCTTCTCCAAAGGCCAGTCCCCATTCCAAAGCTTCCTCGCGAAAGTTTCCGTCCCCTAAATTGCGGAAAAAGTAGTTTTCCATGGCATCGTTGGGGACGTAGATATCCAGGAGGCCGTCATGGTCCAGATCGGCAACGGTGACGCTCATGGCCCGTCCGTCAGGTTTGAACACACCTGCCTCTTCCGTAATGTCAACGAAGGTACCGTCCCCCTCATTACGATAGAGGGCATCAGGTTGCCCATTATAACTGAGAGGTCCGGGATAGCCGGCAGCCGCATAAAACCAGCGGAACTTTCCGGCATCGTACTCCAAATAGTTGGCCACATAGACATCAAGATCGCCGTCTCCGTCGGCATCGAACCACACCGCAGCCAACGACCAACGAGGATCGCCGAGGCCGGTCTCGGAGGTAATATCCGTAAAAGTTCCGTCTCCGTTATTGCGGTAAAAGCGATTCTGGCCATAGTTGAGGACATACAGATCCACGAATCCATCGGCATTAAAGTCTGCTGCCGAGCATCCGAAGCCGAAGCTTGGATCCCCAACGGCCGCCAAAAAAGTCACCTCGGAAAAAGTGCCATTTCCGTTGTTCCGGTACAGTGCGTTGAAAAGCTTTCCCCGCAGGTCCCGACCTCGATTGTCGCTCACACCTTCTGTCCAAGCCCCATTGAGAAAATAAAGGTCGACATATCCATCTCCATCGTAGTCGAAGCATCCTACACCAGCGCCGGTGCCTTCGACGATGTTACTGAGCCGATAATCGCCATAGCTGTGCTTGAACTGGATGCCGGCTTCGTCGGTGACATCCGTAAACACGGGAAGCCACTGTTGACCGTTTGCCAACGGTACTCCCGCAAAGATAACCACGAAAACTCCCAACCATTTGGGGCCGACGAGAGCGAGAACTTTCCGGTTAAAAGTCATAAGCGCAAATAAGTACCAATTCGAGATTTTTGAGACCATCGCCATAATACCGCTAAACAAAGTTGAAAATTTTTGTGGCTTATCGTGCTGCTTCGTGGAAAAACTAGCGCTGTAGTGTTTTTGTGTAACTTCTTTCACGACCTTTTCACTGTAATCTGGGGATGGGCCATTGCCGCGAATTACTTTTTTGCTCTTCCTAACTGGGATATTCCCCCTTCGATCACTCTGAAGCGAAGCGTGGTTTCCGGTGTTTTACCCGGGGAACCTCGACCTCCAGAGAATCTTGGAATTTTGTCTGCGAAACGCCTCACAAGTTGGATCAGTAAACTCCTACCGGTCGTTACTTTGTGCCCTCGAGTTGAACTGTGCGGGCCGCAGAGCCAACCGGTTGGGCCCATCGAAAGACTGCGCCGGTATCAATCCATTCAGCCCATGTGAGGATTTCATCCTGAGAGAATTGCACTTTGTGCTCGCCCGGGATAGGGATAGCCGGAAGCTGTGCCACAGGGCCATCCCAAGGACGCGCTAGATTGGTGCCCACCATATGCCAAATTACAGAGCTCAGCCGAGCATGCCCCGGGTACACAAAAACCTGACCCACATCTCTTGCTGCTTGCGTGCCAGAACGGGCAGGAGCACCTTCGAGTAGCTTACAGAAGACTTGCCATGCCACGGATTGATCTTGAGCCGGTCCTTCGCCAATTGCTTGGAGCTGTTGGTCGTCGACAAGCTGGGGCGGTGCTCCCTGTGGTTTATGGCAGACAAAGCATTTTTCGCGAATAATCGGCCAAACGTGGCGCACGAAGTCAACGTAGCGGCGGCGTTCAGGAGATAAAGTTAACCTAACGGCCGGTTTGCCCAAGGCTTGAGCGAAATCATTCGGTGGGGTCAGCTCACCGTCTTCGTGGCATCCGATGCACCCGCGATTTTCATTCGGCATCACCCAAATCCATCGGCAACTTCGGAGGTTCACACCGCGTTGATCGACGAGCTGAAGCTCGATGGGAACATTTGCCGGGACCTCTGCTTGGAAAGACCAGTCTTCCTCCAAATCGAATTCCCCTAAGAACCTTCGCCCCACAGCCGGCCCAATAGTCGGCGAGGCGTTAGGCTCCTTCAGGAAACCTAAACCAAAATATGGCGCTGCGGCCGGATCATCGTACGGTATAGCTTCTAAGAGGCGGACACGCAGCTTTTCGTTCGGCGGCCACCACGCTCTCGGCAAATCCGAGATCTTCGCTGTGAGGCAATACAGTTTGCCGGTCGTTTTGGTGAAATCTACCACACTTGATCGTCCGTCCGGCAAGGAGCGAGGAAGAAGGGCCCGCGGCTGGAGTTCGTCGTAGTTAGGATCATCAAATACACATTGCCGCTCGCCCGTGCGGGGGTCAAAACGCCAAATCCCGAAGCTTGGCCGATCCGGTGGCCGATGTGCCACAAGGAAGGTGCCATCCGGCAGCGGACTTGGGGAGTGAAACAGCCCCTCTTCGGCGGATGTGACCGACCGATAGCTTTTGAGCGGCCGCCTGTAAGAGAGACTTCCCAATTGGCCAGCCCCGTAGGGTCCCAAGGTCTCTCCTTCCACAAAAAGGATGAGCCCGGAGGGGCTGTAGCAGGCCATCCGCTTGTGTTTTTTGCCGGCCGGTTGACCAAATAGCGCGTAATCCGTACCGTCAATGTTGATGCCCATAAGAAGCGTTTGACCAACGGGATCGACCAGCGGATCGCGGCGCATCCACTGCGAAAACATAAGGCGACCGTCCGGCACTGCCCACATTTCCGAGCACTGCCCCAACGTGAATGTCAGTCGCCACACCTCTGTGCCGTCGAGTTTACAGGAGAAAATTTCCCAGCTTGATCCTAGCCCCGCTTCGGTCCATTCCCTTGCGAGGTTGCTCACAAAGCCTACTTGGAACCATGAGGTCTCCGCGTCGAGGGTAAACAAGGAAGGAAAGTAGCATGGCAGCCTGCAGTCCGCCTCAATTTTCGTAATACGACGCGGGGGAGTTCCGTCGAAAGCCATTTCGTAAATTTGCCAAAACTTCTCCCCACCGCGTTTGCCAGCAAAAAGGATTCTTTTGCCGTCGAACGAGACCTCTGGGTCAGCTGCGCTTTCGAAATCCCGCGTGAGAATAACAGGATTCGCCCCGTGACCAATGAGAACCAATCGGCCGGCTGGGGGAACAAATTCCCGAAAAGTTGCAGAAGCTGAGCCAGAAATATCTACGCCACCACCAACATTCCGGGGGACTTGTGTCAAAACGACTGGAGCCAAATTCGGGTGGAGGCCAGCTGCCGGTTTCGCTTCTTGCGCGTTTACTGAGTGGACGCCTTGCGTGGAAAGCAAAACGCAAAAGACGAGTGCCGAAAGTAGGGCCCCTCTCATGCGGGGCTTTGGGAAGAGATGATGACATCCAAAGCGTGCTCGTACCCAACTGCCTGGCGATGGAGCCGTCCTTTTTAAAAAAAGACCTTGTTCTGCTAAAGCGAAAGATAGAATTCCCCTGCGAGAGAGGATCAGTCGCTTGACTTGCATCTTCCCCCCATTTCCGGATAATAATGGGTTGGTAAGAATTATTGCACGTACCCGAACTCGTGGGCATTTATAAGCGATAATGACGCACACATTATAGCCTCTACAGATACCCGTTGCAATCAGTCGGCAAGAGGATTGCGGGGCCCTTGCCGATTCGCTACAAGGGCAAGCTTCCAGCCTTTTCTGGGGGCGGGGCTATCCACGACAGAGGGGAAATTTTGCACAATTGGGCTATTTGAGCCTTTTAGCTCCGAACGCCTGAGGCATCGGCCGGTTTTCGCGAGGGGATGCCGCTGACAAGGCGTCGAATGAGAAAGTAATCTTCCCGCGTGATGGTGCGGCCAACCACCTCTGCGGCTTCCACGATTTGGGAGGGCATTTTAATGCCACAAATGGCCACATGAATCCCTGGGTGCATGAGGGTGGCCACTAGCACCAACTGATAGATGCTCAACTGATACCGCGCCGCAATAGGTTCCAGTTGCTGGACCTGGTGGCACAGCCAAGCAAATCTTTCCCCCTGAAAGTCGGGGTGATGCCGGCGGAAATCATCAAACTTTTCCACTCCCGCATACTTTCCGGACAGTAGCCCCATGTGCATGGGGGAATAAACCATCACCCCGAGTCCCTCCATCTGACAGTACGGGAGGATATCGTCCTCTGCTCGGGGATCGATCAGACTGTAGAAAGGCTGGACAACAGTATACGGAGCGTATCGGCGGTGGGCGCGAATTTGCTCCACCGTGTGGTTACTGAGACCGATCGCCCGGACTTTTCCTTGCCGCAGTAATTGTTCCATGGCGAAAGCAGTCTCTTCGTAGGGGGTGAGGGGATCGAAAAAATGCAGGAGATAAATGTCAATATATTCGACCCCAAGGCGGCGGAGAGAACCTTCACACCGACGAATAATTTGCTGAGCGGTCAAATCGGGACAACCTTCGCCAGCCTCCCCAAAGCGCTTGTAAACCTTCGTGGCGATCACAAGCTCCTCCCTGGGAAGGTGACGAATGGCTTCGCCCACGACGCTTTCGGCAAAGCCGGCGCCGTAGGCCTCGGCAGTATCGATGAGATTGACGCCGTGGTCAAATCCTTCCCAAATTGCCGCAACAATGTCTTCTCTGGACTGAAAACCCCAGTACTTCCTACTGAGCTGCCAAGTGCCGAAGGCGATTGGGGAAACCTCGAGGCCGCTTGCTCCTAATTTTATTTTCATCATCCGCCGTGGCCCCCCAAATCAAAGCCATCGTTAGAGGTCCGCGTGCTTGCCGGATGCGCCACCCAATAGTTTGAGCCCTGTGTCTTACCACAATACCGCGGTTTTTTCCGAGTGCAACCCCGGGGACTGTCGGGGTTTTTTAGGAGTCGCTGTCCCTAAACCAGTCCCCAGCGGCGGCGAAGGTACCATTCGCTGACAGCAAGAAGTATCGCGGCCACCAGCCAGGGCCACCGGTCCCACAGGGGCATGCGGACCTCGAGGGTTGCTTCCAGTTCTTGGGTCTTCTCCTGCAGTTGACGAATAAGTCGGGCAAAGTCGTCGACTCGGATCACCTCCCCTTCAGTGGCTACGGCAAGGTGCTGAAGCATGGTCCAATCTGCTGCGGGGTTTTCAAGCTCGATGTCCCGTTCCTCCACAAGGAACCGAGCTTGAGCGGTCTCGACGATGGTCTCTCCTCGGCGGGCCTGAACCTTGATCCAGTAGTCTCCCGCTGCTTGGGGCGCGCTAAAGGACCCACGCCAAACATTTTGCGCCGGCTGGGCCTCGAGGGCCACCGATGATTCTAGCCCAGCCACTTCGGCCAGCAATTGAAGATTTTCAGCCTCTTCCTCCGGGAGCTCATGATAGACGAGGAAGTCCACTTCAATGCCTGGGGCCATCAAGCGTTTGGGGAGCTCGATCCACAAGGGACCTCGACGGAGGGCCTCTTTGTTGGCAACAAAACTGATGAGCTGCCGCCAAAACCGTTCGAAGAACTCCTTGTATCCCCCGAGGGCCCACCGCCAGGTGGAATCCACCCCGATGGCCATCACGCGGCCCTTACCGGCCGGCTGATAAGCCACGATCGGTTGCCCAGCAGGAGTTTGCACCAGGACCTGAGCGGCGGGCTTGACCCCTTCGAATTTGTTGCTTCCTTCCAACGGTGGGAGTTTGCTCCAGATGTCGCGACTGCTGCCACCTGATTCTCCTTGACCGAAAAGGAGCTCGGCCAAGCCCGCGCTTGCCGGCACGAGGTAAAGCGGTCCGGACAAATGTACGTCGGCGCGGGGTGGTTCATCAATACGCTGGATTTCCAGATGACTCATTCGCACCGGGAGGATATCGGCCAAAGGGCTGTCCGCGTAGCCACCCGGGCCAAAACTCCAGGCTCCGCCGATCATGATCAGTCCCGCCCCGTCAAGTACCTTTTTGACGATGAGTTGCCAGTCGGCTTGGTCCACGATCCACGCGGGAACGTTGCCCAGCAGGAAAACTTGGTAATCGCGAGTTGAAAGCTGCCGATGAAGTTCTTTCAGTTGGTGTGGAATCCCCCGCGCATCAAGGAGGATCACGTCGAGTTCCCATAGATCTCCCCGGGTTAGTACGCGGCGAAGGAAGGCAAACTCAGGCCGAGGCGGAAAACTCTCCACCAAAAGCAGCCGAAGCCCTCCTCGAGTTACTGGGAGCACCGCCGCCCGAGTGTTATTTTGCAGAATAGTTTCTCCAGGCTGGGGAGGTATGTGTACGACCAGTTTCAGTTCCCCAGCAACTTTGGGGGTAAAGCTTAGGCGAATTGTTTCCTGATGGCTCACCGACGAAGCAATGAGTTGTGTTGACGAAAGTAGTTCCCCTTGGCCGGGGCCTTCTGCCCAAAGTTCCACCGGAAGCTTCCTCCCAGGCAAGCCTTCTACCAGGACTGAGACGGAGACTTCCACTTCGTTATCAACCACAGCAGCGGAAGGCACAAGGAGGTTATCCACAACGACATCGCAGAACCGCCCGGCTCCGCGGGGCTCGCCGAATGGCACGGCGTAGATCGGTATTCCCAGCCGCTGGTATTGACTAATGGCCACCTGCACAGGGGTATCGCGTGGTGGGGCCGCACGCTGGGCACCGTCGGTGAGAACCACCACCGCCAGAAGACGTTGTCCCGCTTCCCGAAAAGCAATTTCCTGAAGAGCCCAGCTCAGTGCCGATTCCGGCTCGAGTGGTTCGGGTGGCAGTTGAAGTTGACCGTCCACCGTGCGCAGCAGCTGGAGTTCCTGACCAAATGAATAGCTCCGCACGGTGAGCTGCTTGGTCAGATCGTCAATAAAACGGCGATTGGTATGGAAAAGCTTTGAAAGCGTCTCGTACCGCGTGGCGCCGGCCGGTCCGTCAGCCACTTGCATACTTCGGGATGCGTCGACCAAAAAGATCACGCTGCCTGCGAACCGCTCTGGCTTGAGAAACACCAGGCTGGGTCGGAGTAGGAGGATGACAACGATAGCAAAAAGACACCCACGTAAGCCTTTCAGAATCAATCTCCTCTGCCAAGGCAGTTTTACCGCCTTAATTGGCAGAATTACACCCCATAATAGTAGGATCACTAGTCCCAACGCGATCCAAGTGTTTCCGGTTACAGGCTCGACCGTCACCGCGGCAAAGTACCTTCCTACAATCTAAGCGGGGAACCACCCCCGGAAAGTGCAAGAACGATCCCGAGGCCTTGATCTTTTCGGGACGCTTTTCCGCCGAATTGCGTGCCGGAAGTCTGCCGGCATTTGTTGGGTTGGGATCCCCGTTTCGGCTTCCGCAATTTAAACTCAGAGGTCACCGTACCTCTTCCGCTATTATCGCCAAATCCGACCGCTATGGTCGATGAGGCATAAGTTTTAAGGGCTCAGGCTTAAAACGCTAAAAAAACTGGGCTTTGTGAGGCCAAAGGCTCGTGGGCACATAGCGAGAGGCTCGCATTCGAAAAAAGTTTCTCTCTGCGGGGGCATCTCTCAACCTCGGACGTTTCCGGGCTGGCGGGGGTTCTTAAATCTATTCTTTGCGGGAATTTAGCCTTTGCGGGAACAGTCCCCACTGCGAACGGAAGAAGAGAAATTTCGACACACCCCCAATACCGCCGTTGGCAGCTACTGGAGGACGGTGCTTCCTTAAGTGGATAGTCCGGTCACGGATACGGGTTCCCTCTATTCTCCCCAAGCAGTGCGTGCCGAGCGGGGTCGAAGAGGAGGTCTTTAGTGCCTCGTTAAACCTCCCCCATCGTGTGAGGTAGGCAAATAGTTGTACCTGGAATATTGTGCCCGCCTATAGGGGTGTCCCGGCGGAAACCGATAGGCTACGCACCATCTGGGCAAGAAAACTTCCTTAATTTTCTAAAATTTCTGATGATTTGTTGTGGCAAAGAGTCTTAAGGTGCTAATCGCCTGTACGACTTTTTGACCCTCAAAGTGCCGAGCAGGGTTGTTGCGAGGATTCCTCCGGTGCATGTTATAAAACGGCACCGTTGGGTTTCCTTCACTTGGCGAAGGGCCGTGCGTGCGTATCGTGTTGCGACTGGGGAGTGTCGCCTCCGTGGGTTACCATAATAATGCGGAATTGGGTACCATTCTGTTAAGAAACCTTTGCGGATGTTTTGGGTCGGATCGCGTCATCCGGCCGGGGGGTAGTTAGCATGATCGTTTTCCGTAAATTAAGCAATTGCGGGGGGGAGGCAGTCAATTTCCAACGGCAGGGATGTCGTCAGGCCGGGGGAAAGCTTTCCGAAGCGGTTTCGGCTAAAGATGCTCGCGAACGGCGTGACTAGACTTTCGCATTTCCCGCAAATGGAAGCCTTTCGCAGAAACGGGAGTATCGGGATTGATGACTCAATGTGACAGTAGTCTTGCGGATCTTTCAACACAAGGACTTGGCAGCGTCCAGCGCTACGCCAATTTGCGGCGTACCGATTCTGAGATCTTTCGCCTGCTCGTAGAGCAAATGCGGGCGGAGTCAACCACGCTAAAGATGATTCCTTCGGAAAACTTTGCGTCGTTGGCGGTCCTCGAAGCCACCGGCTCAATACTCACCAATAAATACGCCGAAGGTTACCCGAACGCCCGTTATTACGAAGGCAATGAGATCATCGACCGAATCGAGCAGTTGGCGATAGATCGGGTTAAGGCTCTTTTTGGTGCCGAGCACGCAAATGTTCAGCCGTATTCTGGTTCTCCTGCCAATCAAGCCGTTTATCGAGCTTTGCTTAAACCGGGCGCAAAATTTATGGGGATGCCTGTGCCGGCTGGGGGACACTTGACCCATGGATGGAAGGTGAACTTCTCTGGGATCGATTATTTTCAAATCCCATATGGGCCGGATCCTCAAACCGGGTTGCTGGACTACGATCAAATTCGCGATATTGCCCGTCGGGAGCGGCCCCAACTGATTTGGGTGGGAGCCACGGCCTATCCCCGCATTCTGGAATACGACAAATTTGCGGAAATTGCCCGTGAGGTGGAGGCTTATTTAGTAGCGGATATTGCTCATATTAACGGCTTGATAGTCGGCGGCGTGCATCCCGATCCCGTCCCCCACTGCGACGTGGTCACGAGTACATGTCATAAACTTCTCCGGGGTCCTCGAGCCGGGTTTATCCTCTGCCGTGTGGAAGATCGTTATCGGGAGAAATATCACCCTGAAGATTCCTCCACGTTGGCCAAGCGAATAGATCGGGCTGTTTTCCCTGGTTTGCAAGGGGGACCACATGTGAACGTCATTGCCGCCATGGCGGTTGCCTTCAAAGAAGCTAGTACGGAAGAGTATCGGCAATACGCCCGACAAGTGGTACGGAACTGTCGACGCTTGGCGGAAAAACTCCTGGAAAAAGGTTATCAGTTGGCAAGTGGTGGTACAGATAATCACCTGCTGTTGATGGATTTTCGTCATACCCCCCACACGGGCAAAGAAGTCGCCAAGGCCTTGGCGCGGGCAGGGATTATCTGCAACTTCAATATGGTGCCTGGCGATCCACGCAAACCTTTCGTTACTAGCGGTGTTCGCTTAGGCACGCCGGCGATCACTTCCATGGGAATGAAAGAGCCGGAAATGGATCTCATCGCCTCCTGGATTGACACCGTATGCCGAAATTTAGACGATCCGGACCGGGTGGTGGGCCGAATCCGCCAGGAAGTCGCGGAGCTTTGTCTCCGCTTCCCGCCACCGGGCTACGTATCGGTGGAGTAGCAGGGACCAGCACAACCTGAAGTGCGCACGCGGCTCCTCGCTTTTTTGGCCTGCCACCGAATGCTTGTTCAAAAATGCTTGTTTAAAAAGTCGGGCCCTGAAAAATGTAATGGTAGGAAACAAGGGCGGGGAAAAGAGAAAATACCCCACCAGAACATTGCATCGCGCTTGACGGAGATTCGCCAAATGAAGGAAAAGAAGGATTTTCTCCACACGCCGGTCGAACATATCGACATCACACGCTATCCGGTGGTGGATCTTGTGGAAGCGATGGGCAAGATGGCTTTCTCGGCGAGAGATCTTGCTCGGGCGGCAGAGATTTACCATCGCATGCTCGCCGATCCTGAGTGTGCAGTCATTTTGTGCCTTGCCGGTTCTTTAGTCAGTGCGGGCTTACGGAAGATGTTTGCCGACATGGTCCGCTTCCGCATGGTGGATATTGTCGTGGCCACCGGCGCCAATATTGTGGACCAGGACTTTTTCGAAGCTCTTGGTTTTCGCCATTATCAGGGCGACCTCATCCTTCGGACGGGTGTTCACGATGAGACGTTACGCGACTTGTACATTGATCGCATTTATGACACCTTAATCGACGAAGAGCAGCTCCGCATCTGTGACGAGACCGTTCGCAGTGTGGCGGACCAATTGGAGCCCCGGGCCTATTCCAGCCGGGAGTTCATTTATGCGATGGGCGCTTATTTGGAATCCCGCGGCTTGGAGGATGACAATTCCCTTGTCTTTCAGGCCTACCGGCATGGAGTGCCGATTTTTTGTCCAGCTTTTAGCGATTGTTCGGCGGGCTTTGGTCTTCTGCTGCACCAAGTGGCCCGGGGGGCGGAAGCAAAGGTGAGTATCGATTCGGTGAAAGATTTTGTAGAGCTGACACAGCTCAAGCGGCATGTATCGCAGTCTGGGCTTGTGATGTTCGGGGGTGGTGTGCCTAAAAATTTTGCCCAAGACGTAGTGGTAGCTACGGATCTCCTTGGGACGCCCGCGCCCATGCACCGCTACGCCATCCAGGTCACGGTGGCGGATGTTCGCGATGGTGGACTTTCCGGTAGCACCCTTCGTGAGGCTACCAGTTGGGGGAAGGTGGACACTGGCTTTGAGCAAATGGTCTTCAGTGAGGCGACCCTTGCTGCGCCCCTGATCGTGGGCTATGCCTATCAGAAGGGGGCTTGGAAGTACCGACAAGAGCGTCGGCTAAATGAGTTCCTAGGAGTACCGGCAGTGACCGTCACCTAGCCAGGCGATGAATTCGGCAGGGTTGCGACCGCCTATTTAGGGGTTCCCGATTAGGCAGCGGTCGAGGCTTCCAGTCTTTCCTCCTGATTTTCTCCGGTGACGGGCACTATTTTCTCTTTGGCAGTAATTGGTGAGAAACCCTTAGGTTCCTCTCTAGCACCCCGGGAGGTATAGATTTCCCTGTACGGATTGGCCTTGGGGCAAAAATCACCTGGGGAGAAGCAATGTCTAGCCGGCAGGTGTTTTTCCGGGTGGTTTGGGAACCCAAGGCCAAGTATCTATGCGGAACCGGCAGATAATTCGCACCGCAAAAATTCCTTTTATTTGCCTTTAATTTCCTTTAGTTACCCAAGTTGGCGCAGTGAACGGTTAGTTTCCCCGGGCTAGTGCGGTGGTCAGCGGACTGGAGGCGTGTGGAGGACGTGATCAGCGCTTTCGAGGAATGGCATCCTAAATGACGTCCCAGTCGAACCGCCTCACAAAGCTCTTCCCGGCAGCCCTCATCATTGCCGACGTAAGTCTGTTTGCAGGGGTAACGGGAAAACTCCACACGGTTATTGGGCGGATGGGGCGAGAAAGCGATCGGCCAAGGTTTTTGGCAATTGCTCTTGTCCTTGCGTTCGGGAACGTGGTTGCATCCCCCTGCAAATTGTGGAAAATACGGAGTTCTCTCGCGCGGTATTTATTTTGAGATCGCCAAAAACGATTAAGCGTGCGTGGCTTGACCTTGCAGTTACCAGGTGAGGTCCTTCCCGGTGGTTTCCAACCCCGAGGTTGTTCTTCCGTAACTTACAGGAACTTGGAGCGACTTCTTCATTTGTGTGGGTGGCATTTGAGAATTGGATGAAGCTGTCAAAAAGCAGCTTTTTCGGTGTTGCGGTGCGTTTAGGCTATCGCCAGCATGGCAGGCAGTCCAGGTTGTGGTGTCATTCCGTTTCGTTAGAAGGGTAATCGAAGGAGGTCCCCATGCGTTCCGACACGGTGAAACGTGGAGATGCCCGTTCACCTCATCGCAGCCTGCTTCGGGCTATAGGCTTGAAGGATGAGGATTTTAATAAGCCGTTTATTGCGATCTGTTCCAGCCATTCTGAAATTGTGCCTGGTCACGTGCACCTCGACAAAGTGGCGGCCTATATAAAACAGTGTGTGTGGGAAGCCGGGGGAGTGCCCTTCATCTTTAACACCATTGCCTTGGACGACGGCATTGCGATGGGACACACCGGCATGAAGTATTCCTTGCCGTCGCGGGAGCTAATCGCCGATTCCCTCGAGACGATGATCGAAGGGCATTGCTTTGACGGAATGATCTGCATTCCCAATTGCGATAAGATTGTCCCGGGGATGCTTTTGGGTGCCGTGCGTTGCAATATACCCACGATCGTTGTTAGTGGCGGTCCGATGCAGGCCGGCCGGACATCCAACGGGGAGATTGTTGATCTAATTAGTGCTTTTAAAGCGGCCGCAGCCAAGCAGAAGGGACTTTTAAGCGCGGAGCAATTATACGAAATCGAGCGGGCCGCTTGCCCCACATGCGGTTCGTGCTCAGGCCTGTTTACCGCCAACAGCATGAATTGTCTGTGTGAAGCTCTTGGACTGGCTCTTCCTATGAACGGCACGCTGCTGGCCACCAGCGCCGAGCGTAAGTACCTTTATCGCTGGGCAGCACGTCGGATCATTCAGATGGTTTACGATTACGAACGGCTCGGTGCTGGTCATGGTCTCTTACCAAGAGAAATAGTCACGGAAAAGTCCGTGGACAACGCGTTTATTTTGGACATGGCTATCGGCGGCAGCACGAACACTGTGCTCCATATGTTAGCCGTGGCTCGCGAGGCAGGTATCGAATATCCCATGAGTCGCATCGACGAATTGAGCCGGCAGGTTCCCAACTTGTGCAAAATCGCACCCAATGGCCCATACCATGTCGAGAATCTTCACAATTCTGGAGGAGTTCACACCATATTAGGAGCCTTGGTCCGGGGAAAACCGGGACTGCTGAACCTCGATTGCCCAACGGTTACCGGCCGTACCCTGGGGGAAAATGTCGCCCAATTCGACGTCCGTGGTCGGGAACCGTCCCAGGAGGCGCTGCGTTTGGCTGCAGTTCGACCTGGGCCTATGGGGGCCGGGCCCATGAGCGTGGAACATGACGGCCGAACCATCCACGAGCTCTCCGCAACTGAGCTCGGCTTCGATCCCTACGATTGTATTCGCGAAGTTGACAATGCCTATAGTCAGGAAGGCGGCTTAGCGGTGCTGTTTGGCAATTTGGCTCCTAAGGGCTCAATCGTGAAGACAGCCGGCATGACGCCGAACATGTTCCGCTTCAGTGGCCCGGCGGTCATCTTCGATTCGGAAACCGAGGCCTACGAGGGAATTGTCGGCGGCAAAGTTAAGCCCGGTGATGTGGTAGTGATCCGCTACGAAGGACCCAAGGGAGGTCCCGGCATGCAAGAGATGCTGGCCCCCACAAGTGCCATCCAGGGGTTGGGCCTGGGCGACAAGGTGGCTCTTATCACCGACGGACGCTTTTCCGGTGGCACCTCGGGAGCCTGCATTGGACACATTAGTCCGGAAGCAGCCGAGGGAGGTCCTATCGCGTTGATTGAACCCGGAGATATTATCGAGATTGATATTCCCGCCAGAAAATTGACGGTGCGGCTGTCGGACGAGGAATTAGCGAGGCGGCGAGCTCGGTGGAAACCTCCGGCACCGCGGTTTACTCGAGGATGGCTGGCTCGATACGTAAAATTCGCCACAAGCGCCGACACTGGCGCCGTCCTTCAGTGGAATTTTTGATTCTTGCTGATTCCGCAAGGAGGGTGTGGAATACCGAGAGGCGTTGCTTTCGAGCCGGCGCTGTGGGAGGCTATCTGTACTCGGTGGAACCGCCGACTGGAGAATTAACGTCACCGGCCAGGTGGGAAAAGCTTTGTAATGCAGTAACTTTTGTATTCAGCCGTCCCGACCGGTAGAGCAATCTCCTCGAACCTTGTGCTCAAGGAATATTTTATGGAAATTGTCCGCGTCGAGTTGTGGCACACGGTTTATCCGTACCGAGGGTTTTTCAAGTTCCTAGGTGGGCAAGGCCACCATGTGGTGACGGTGGCCATCACCACCGATGATGGAACTATCGGTTGGGGGCAAAGTCCGTTTACTACCCGTTGGACCTATGAGACCCCGGAGACGGCGCTAGTTCTTGTGCAACGGTATTACGGTCCTGCCCTGTTGCGCCGAAATCCCTTGGAAATTGAATCGATTAACGCGGAGCTCGATCGAGTCCTTGCGCCTGGCTGGACGCAGGGTTTTCCCTTGACTCGTTGTGGGATCGATCTTGCGCTGCACGACCTGGCCGGGAAGATCTTGGGGCAGCCGCTGTGGCGTTTGTGGGGAAAGTCGCCGCCACAGCCGGTCAGGCTCAGTTGGACCGTTAACGCTGCCTCCCTGGAGGAGGCGGAAACGGTCGTGGAAGAGGGGCTGGAGCGCGGCTATAGCAATTTTAATCTGAAGGTGGCTCCGGATTTGCGCTTCGATGTGGAACTAGCGCGGCTAGTGCGGCGCCGAGCTCCTCATGGTTTTCTTTGGGCCGACGCGAACGGCGGGTACGATCCGCATACGGCCAAGCAAGCGGTTAGACGGTTGGCCGATGTGGGTGTTGACGTGTTGGAGCAGCCCGTCCGTCCCAACCTAATCTCCGCTTATCGTGAGCTCCGGCGGGTCGGGGCCATACCTGTTATCATGGACGAGGGAGTGATAACGCCTCGTGATTTGATGGAGCTCATTCGTTTGGAAGCCATCGATGGGCTTGCCTTGAAGGTGGCCCGAGTAGGGGGGTTATTGTCGGCCCGACGGCAGCTGGAAATTCTGGAAGATGCGGGCCTGCTTGCCTTGGGGAGTGGGCTTACCGACCCGGAGGTGAGTCTGGCCGCCATGCTTCATTTATATGGAGCTTACGGGTTGAATTTTCCGGCGGCTCTTAATGGTCCGCAATTTTTGGCCGCCGAAATTCTTGCCACTCCTCTTCGTATTGAAAGAGACTTGGCCTATGTGCCGGTGGGACCAGGTCTTGGGATTGAAGTCGATCGGCACAGGCTTAGCCAACTTGTGCCCGAAGCTGTTCCACCACTTTCTTCAAGCCATGTTGTTGTGGAAGCCTCGCCCTAACCCAGTACGAGGATAAGTCCCGGGAAGCAAAGCTTTTCCCATGGTCAGACGACGCGGCGGTGGTACAGAACCAATGACATTGCGATTCTTCCTGGGCTAGGTGGGGACAACCCGGGGCACCGTAGTTGTGAGGATCAACCAATTTTCTTTGGACCGCCAAAGCGTGCGAAGAAGCCAGAATAAAGAGTTTCCCCGCCCCGGCAAAGGCCAGGTAATTGCGGATGGCTTCCCATACAATTGAGAAGCACTCTCTGCCGGGGTGCTCCCTAAAGGTAACAACGCCTTCTGGTAACCTAGTCTCTTCAAGTTGTGGCCGAAGGCTAGTTTTTGGTTCAGAAAAAGTGGCGTAGAGCTCCTGTCTCGTATTTCTTCTTTGACTGATCGGAACGCTGACGCAACGCGATGACCTCTTTTCCCTAGCCGGCCTGTTCTGCAGTTGCCAGTTGGATTGTGGAAGTACGAATCTTTTTTGGCGATGTACGAATCCGTTTTATTGAAGGACGAGCCCTAATTGGAAGCATAGGAGATCCCGCCCAGGCCAACCATCACCAGCGGCGGCTACACCCCGAGATTTGTAAATTTGTGCGGGCGACGTTCCGAAGAGGCTACCGTAGTAAATCTTCGCGAGCTATCTGTGGTGGCCTTACCGGCTCGGGCCTAACTCTTCGGATATAGACCCTAGGGCTAAGCTCCCATATTTCGTTTCTGGGGAAAGTAGTTGAATTTCTGCTGGCTCAGCGGGGATTTTGTGCTTCCGCCCCGAGGAGGGTAAAGACATTGGTGTATAGCGGAAGGTGTCGGTAGTAGACCTCCAACATGTAGATGGAAAGACAGGTGACGTACAACCGACCGCCGTGCTCCGCCCAGGTATCAGGAAAAGGCTTCATGGGATCCCAGCTACCGGCTTCTGGTCCGGATGTAACCTGGTGGGCGGGAACGGCTTGTCGCATCCGTTCATTCCATTTCCGCCACGCTTCACCCTCCATATGGTGGCATACCTGAGTGGCGTAGTACCAGTAGTAAACATTAGGGTTTTGATAGTCGATTAAATTCTCCGGCTGGGTGAGGTAAGCGACTCCTTGAAGCAGTCGCGGGTCGTTTCGCGCCCATCCCAAGTATTGACGACAGAGCAGGCCTTCAGCGGTCATTGCCGGTGTCGGCTCGTCGCCTCGCTGGTAGCTGTAGCGAGCTCCCCCGTCGAGGGCGACACGATCAAGGAAACGTTCAATTTTGCGGAACGTGTCGCCCGGCGGATTAAGCCCGGCCATACGAGCACTTTGCAACGCCATGAGCACCCAACCGGTTACCGATAGATCGCTATCTGCCTGGGGGCTGTAGCGCCATCCGCCTTCTGGGCTCTGAGACTCAACTAAATAACGGATGAGTCGTTCGGCGGGTTCCCGGAAGGTTTCGTCGCGGGTCATGCCATAGATTTCGCACAAGGCAATTCCGCAGAGGCCGTTTGTGTAAAAGCGATGGTTGAATGGGCCCTCACTAAAAAAGTTGCCGTTTTCATCCTGCTGGGAAAGAAGCCATTTCCACCCGCGTTCGACATGGGGCCGGAATTGGCCACGGCGGTGAGTCATGCCTGCACCCTGGAAGGCGATGAGAGCCATGGCGGTAGCTGCCACTTTGTTTTCCCAATCGGGGCGGACTCCGTTGGAATAAGGCCCGCACAAACTCCACGAGCCATCCCGCGCCTGTTGACGCGCAAGCCATTGCAAGCCCCGCATCACTGCTGCCTCGGTAGTAGCGGTACCTCCGTAAGCGGCAAGAAGGGCCTTCTTCATCCCTTCCTCCCGACCGGCAAGCGCCAAACCGATTTGTGGCGCCTCCGTGAGAGATGTGGCATGAGTTCCGGCATATGCGGTCACTGGAACGTCCGGAGGAGCGGCAAAGGGATCTTCCACCGGAAGAAGATCCTCGGGCGTCAATACGGGTTCCTGCTCTAATTCGTGACCAGTGCCGGCAAGGAAAGTATCCACCTCCAACTGCTCGCCCAGCGACTCCGCCCAGACGGTTTCCAGCTCGACCGTTGTTCGTCGCAATGGCGGGAGTATCAGTAAAGCAAGAATGAGTAGAAGAACCGAATGGACAATGGCGCTGATAAGCCAAGGCGGGGCTCCCAAGAGGAGCCGATCCAACCAAGCCTCTTCCTCTTGGGTTTCCCCATTGTTTTCTTCTCCTTGTGTTGACACAGTAGCCCGCTGCCCCCGCTTTGCTGTTGGCTGGATAGGGGGCGCCGAACCTTGCGGGCGAGCTCCTTGAGTCGCAGGCCCCCTCATGCGGGAGAAGTCCGGGGGGACTCCCGGCCGGGTGCTTCCTCTTGGCTCAGATGCTGCTGAGGACAACGCCATGCCCGGCGAAACAGTCGCAGGGGGCGGCTCCGGCATTCGCCGCGGATTTAAACCTCGGGCTAACTGCCCAGGCTCGCGCCCGATACTCTCCGATTGGTACTGTTCACTACGACCCCCTCCACTGCCTGAGGCTTTCTCAGAGCCGTGCGGGTGCATCTGGTCGTTTTGGAAGTCTGCCGGAGAAGGACCGTTTGTTGACGTCATCAGTCCTCAGTCAATCCTGCATTCTTGATGACCCATGGAAACTTTGGCTACCAACGGTCATGCAACCATTCGGAGCGAAATCGCGCGAAAAACCCCTCTAGCTCTTTGTGGACCGACTGCGATTGGAGAACAATCACATGTTGGGACACCCTCTCCAAAAACAGTCGGGCAGGTCCCCCGGCATCGGCCCAGCTCTGGCCTTCCACCTGATCGGAGATCGCCTCAAGGAGCACTTCCTCGGCTGCCTCGCGAGAGCCATGCTCTTGCGCCAACACCTGCAAGAGATCGCCCACCGGGTAAAACTCAACTTCGAGCACCGAACCCAAAAACTTCCGTGTAGCGATCTCCATTACTTGTGGCTCCACCACTCGGTAACCCAGTCCCAAAGGCAACAGCAGCTGCTCCAGGGCTTGCGCAAGCGACTCGTTCTGAACCGATAACACACCGCGAGGTTCTGGCACGAGCCCGTCGTGGTAAAGCGATCGCCAGTTGACAAGAAGCTTCACCCCGGTTTGGCGTTCTAATTCCCCAAGGATTCTCGTCAAGGGTGTTTGCTCAAAAAAGTTGACAGAGACCGTTTTGGCCAAAATTGGTCGAGCCGTTTCGAGCTTTGTGGTCATTTTGCTCCCGGACGCGCGTTGGCGGGCTAAGCGGAGTCGCTCCAAAAAACTTTGGATCAATCTGTGACCCAGTTCGGTTTGTTCGACCTCGAGGGTGTCCCCCTCCAAGCGAAGGGTGGCCTGCCCACCGTTGCTCTTCCAGCTCTCCGGTGCAACAAAGCTCACCACGAGATTTTCTAAATCTTGGGCGGTTCCGCTTGCCGCCAAAATGTCGCTTACATTGTGCCGTTTCACCAAAAGCTTGGTCCGATAATCCGCAGGCACGGTAACCACCACCTGGCCGCTATCTACGACAAGCGCAAGTCCCGCCGTACGGACAAGCTCGTGCAGTGCGGATTCGAATGTCTCGGCGGGAACCGTAACTTCCACACGAGTCAAGATACTTATTCCCAGGGCGCTTATCGCTTCGAAATCGAAGCTTACAGGGACGTTCGCCAATTGGCCCACAGTTCGCACGGCGTCGGCTAGGCAGACCGCAGACGCCCGAAGTCCCCCTAGTCGGGCAGCAAGCCTAACGGCTGCCAGTTGATCGGCGGGAGTTCCGGGGGAACCGCCGGCGCCGCTGTGTGAACGGCCGACTTCACCCTGAGGGACCGAAGGAGCTTTTGGATCTGCGGTAAGTCCCGGCCCACCTGCAACAGAAGGTGACTTCTGCCCCGCGACACCACCGTCCCAACCCTGCATTGAAACCTGAGATACTGCCTCAATGCGGGTTGGAACCGGTGCCGTCTTTGCCACAAGATCGATCTCTCGGGGAGCACCGTCGGCGATAGCAGCCAGCTGTTCGAGAACTTGCGGATCGACACTTGCAGAGATAAACCGCACCGAACCGTCGGCCATGGCCATGAGCATGCCGGAGGGCTGTCCGCTTCCAAACCCGTCCGGTCCGTTGACATATGGAGGTGTCGTCAGCGGCCGAAGAGTCGACAAGCCGCCGGCGGCCCAGGGACCCAAGCGATCGTAAACACCAAAGATTGCCGCCGTGTTCGAAGCTCCATCAGGAATATCTTCCAGCCGAAGCTTGCGATTGTAACCGAACACTCCGGCCCGCGGATGTGACTCCGGCAGCATAGGGGCATCAGCTCCCACACCGCCTACACCCACGTAATGGGTGACCGGGAACCCTTCAACCCGGCGACGATCCCCCAGGCTAGGGTTGATTGCTGGGGCTAGTTCCCTTTGCGTCACCGGCCGATTCTGGGCGCTATTCCACGAAAAGCCAAAATGGAGCTCGTTATACCAGTCTGCCAGGCCCAGGTGGGGCAACAGTAACGCCATCCAACTCAGTCGAGTTTCCGGAGGCAAGAGGGCCGCGCCACCCACCCCAGGAGGGAAGTGTCCAAATTTTCCTCGGTATTCCCCTAAAGCCCGCTGGAAAGTCTCGTGATGACTACGATCCACGATCAGTCCCGCAGCCAGCCATTGCTCCTTGAGGCGTTCTTGCCACTGGCCATGGGCCTCTGATGGGAAAGATGCATCGGAGGGGGGACTCAGGCGCAGCCAGAAGAAATCTTCCACCACTTCCCCTTTCATGGCCCCGACTACTCCTAAGATGGTAAGCCATATAACGCTCTTGCGGGGGCCCGCGGTGTCTTGGGACTCCAGAAGCTCGCCGGAGCTCACTCCCTCCGCTAACTCTTTCAACCGCTCGTGGGCGAACTTGACAAGCGTGGTGAAAGCCTCTGCGAATTGAGCGGCAGCAGTCGCGGAAGGGCACAAAAGACCTACCTGCCACAGCGGCTGCGGCTTATCGCGGTAAAAAGTGACAATCCCAGTGGGTATCTGGCAAACGACTCGCCAAGCGGGCGCGACTTCAGGCCACACATCCATGATCCATATGGGCGACTCCCAACCGGACTGCCGGAGCGAGCCTACATCGATTGCAGCCGCTCCCACCACATCACTAGGGAGTTGTTTCCAGAGCCGATCGAAAATGGCGCTTTCAAACGGAATATTTATTCCCAGGCGGCGACCGAGCTCCTCCAGTAACTGGCGCTCCCCCGTAATGACCAAAGAACTCTCTGGCACTCCGAAGGGGTGCAACCATCGGGAGGCAGGATCGTAGCGAAAAACCGTTCCAAAAAGAGAAAAATCGGTTTCCTGGCCTCGGACTGCAAGCCCCTTCGCACTGTGCTTGGGGAGCAATTTGATCGCAATTATACCCGGGTGCTTTGTATCGAAATCACCACGCGCCCACACCGCCTCCCCAAGTGCCTCGGGGTGAAGTCGCAATTCCTGCAGGGCTACCTGGAAGCATTCTTCCCATGCGGTGCCCCCAAACTCGGCGAGCAGGGGGAAGATTTGTGTGGCCGGTAGCACGCGAAAGTCGCCATAGACAAAAAACCGACTTTGTGGGGGGACCAAATCTCGCCACCAAGGTGGGGTCATCATGACAGGTGGCACCTCGGCATCAGTCGTACCCACTGAAGGCGGGGGCGACACACGATTGCTATCCGAAGCGACGGCGTCTTGGGGCGGGACGACGGACTTCCGCGGACTTAAGGCAACCCAAAGGACTACGCAGAGTGCCGCGATTAAAACGCCGCTTCCTAAGACTGCGGTCCAAGGCAGCCACCTGGCCGCCGTGGTGGGAGTTTCTGGTGGGGTTGCGAAGCCTTCGCCCGAAAGGGTGAAAGCTTCGGCTGCCGCAGCGGAGAATTTTTGCTTCGGTTTAATGGCCATCGGGGGTCGCTCATCGCCCGTGACCATTTCCCCGCTGCGCGTAGAACTTCTCGCACCAACTCCTAGTGGCCCGGCACTTAAGGTCTCGACACTATCGGCGCGGTCGCCGGTTTCGCTTCTGCCAGAAGTTTCTCCGGTGGCCACCGGCGTCCCCACGTGCTTCATGACACGGGGGCGACCCATGGAAACGGAAGATCCGGCCCATGAGGGATCTTCTGCAGAAAGCGGCGCATCGTCAGCCGAAGCAGTTGACACACCCGGGCCTTCATGAGATGGCGGTTGCCGCCCCGTCGATCCCTCGCCAGAGGCCTTTCCGGGTGGGCTTCGCTCCGGGAGAGGTTTTTGCGAGCTGACTTTTTGGGCGTTGGTGACCAATTCGGCGTTAGAAGTCGCCCCGCTGCTTTCCGGCGGAGCGGACCCCGATGTCATCGGCTGCCACCCTGGGGGAGGTTCCACTTTGACCAGGCAACCGCATTTTGGGCAGATCAGTAGCTGGCCAATGGCTGCTTCACTTCGGACCTGAAGCAGCACCGAGCACGTGGTGCAGCGAATTGTAAACAGCACTTGGTTGCCCACGTGAATCCCCGATAGTCGCACAAGATATTGCTTTCCCTTGCCCAGCAGACGGCGCGGGTAAAAGGGTTGAGTCGCTTTTCAGCTCGAATTTATTGTGCTTCCTTCCAGCTTTGAATTAGCCTTTCGATCGCCTTTCGGTCGAAATTTGCTGGCGGCTGGAAGTCTTGATTCTCCAGTAATTCATCAACACTGGGTGTTCGTGATGGTACACCACCTTCCGGCACATCCAGGCCGGTGATCCACACAAGAGCATTGAGCACCAGGGTACGGAAGCTATCGTTTGCCCAATTCCAGTGCCAATGACCACCGGTAAATCCGAATCCCCGCCCTCCGTCGGGACGCTGGTACACCCATGCCACATGTTCTGCCATACCCTTGCGGGCGCGCACAACCGGGTTACCACTATGAGGACCGTCGGGGCGTTCCCGAGTACTATCGGGCGGAATGGCGGTTAGGACCGGCGTAACCCCTTCCATGTTTTCGCGGAATCGCATGTGATAGTACCACTCATCCTCAATTTCGAACGGTTGGACACCCCGAGTGACGGGATGATCGGGAAATGATTCGAACTTGGCCTTCCAAAACGGGTTGACCGACCACCACGTCTCAAAGTAACCGCCAATCCAATCGAGGAAGTAATTTCCGGGCTCCCCTTTGGGGACTTCCACGGCATAGTGGAGCATGGCGATTCCCACACCACGCTTAGCCAGGGCATCGAGCTTGGCCAAGTGGGGTAAAGCCGGGTGCCCTCCACCACCATCGGAGAAGATCACGACAGCATCGGCATTGTCCAAAGCGGTGGGATCAGCCGGCCAACCGTTGCGATACACCACAGCGTGAACGGGTAATCCGCTTTCGTTGAGGCATTTGGCTAGCAGTAAACATCCGGCGTTATGCTCATGGGAGGCAAAGCCATGACTCGGACGTCCAGCAATGAAAACGATCTTCTTTCGGTCCGACAAAGGGAGTCGTTTCAAACGGACGTTTCGCACTTGAACTTTCATGGGCGGTCCCACATGCAGCTGGAAAGCCAAAAGGCCGCTTCGCCGCCGCATCGTGGTGTCGTTGTCTGTGGCTTCGCACATCAATTGGCCATTAATTTTGTGGATGAAATGGTAACCCTGCGCGATAACTTCATACTCGTTCCAATCCTCTTTTCGAATAGCTGCCTGTAACTCCGCTGGCTCGGCGAATTTTTCCACGACCCGCGGTTTGTGGTCTTCTCCGATCACGGTCTTTTGCCCGCGATCGGCCAAAATGCCCCGGAATCTCTCGCCATACAAAATGCCGGAGTAGCGATCACCGGCTTCAAAATCGGCCTGGTACCCCCCAACCACCCATTTGCCCCATTTTTCCGGATGTTCAAAGCTGCGGTACTGCAAACCGCTGTTTCCTCCGAATATCCGGTACTCGAATCGCAAGATGAAATCGTCTACCTCCCCCTGCCGCCAAATGAGAAAGGTGTTTTGTTTCAATCGAGTCTCCGGTGTGGTCTCACCGGTTATGGCGCCATCTTCCACCCGCCACAAGGCGGGGTCGCCATCCCAGCCCTCAAGGTTTTTTCCGTTGAAAATTGGCACAAATCCTTCTTCCTCGGCAAAGCAGACCCTTCCGGGGGCCAGGATACTGCCGCCGAGCACGATCGCGCTTAATACCAGGGGCGCAAAACACCCAAGCGCAAGTCGCCCATTTTTGCGGGTAATCTCATGGTGCTTCATCACTTTGCCTCTCCTAAATTTTGGTTCCATTTGAATCGAACCCTTTTTTGGCTTACTCGCGCGGGCCCATGTTCGCTTCCCAAATCATCCTACAACGCCCTTGGGCCCGAAATAGTTCCCATCTTTGTAGGACGGCGTTCCCCCCCATAAAAACGTACTTTCCCTAAGGTGCAATAGCGGGGGTTTTTCTGCCAGAATAGCACTTTCTTGAGGCGAATTCAAACCTTCGGCCGCTCTTCCGCGTGCTAGGTGCTGACGGCATCGGAGGTTTAACCGAGATGGCTCGGCCATACGCAGCATGGGTGTATGGCAACGAGGCGGACTTTCCGGAAACCCCGGCTGCGAATACTTATGTCGGGAATCATCGGGCATAAGGGCGCGTGAATGACCGCGGACTTACTGGGCAAGAAACGGATTTAGGGGGAATTAAGCTTTGTCCGAAGCTTGAGACAAATCGCCGCGCGATTCCGCAATAACCCAGTAAGACAGACTCTACCGATCAGGATAAGTATGCCTGCCGATCTTACGCCTTGGGGACTTTTTCACCGGCTGCGTTCCTAAAAAAACTGACGACAGCAATCCGGGTTTCGATCAACTTCTCGCAAGAGCACTCTAGAGAACCGACACGGGCAATCGAAACAAGAGTGTCGGTCTTCTTGGCTTGTGCGAATTTTTTGGATCCAGTACCTCCGCTGAGCTAAGGCGAAATGGGATCGGTTTGACCCGGTAAGCATTTGAAAGCGAATTCCATCCAGTGGGGCTGAAACTAAAACTGAATTTTTGCCCGTCTGGCCCATTCGTATCTTATTTGAAGGGCGATTAGATCCGCAGGAGTATATCAGCCCTAAGAGTCACGCAGATCACAAAGGATATCGGGAGCGTATCGATTTTCCCGGCCGGTCCAATTTTTGTGTCGAATTCAATCAATTGGTTTCCTGGCTTGCTTTTCCCTAGAACTGCTATTTTCCCTATCTTCTCGACACCCAAGAAGTGTTCTTCAAATATGTCTGGCATTTGTGCACTTGGTATGGCGATAAATATTGCGCAGAATTACTTGGTTCACCAACCCAAGCCGTTGACACACCGCCATAAGGTGGAGCTATACCACAAAAAAGGAGGTATTAGGTGCACCAAAACCCGTGGTTTTAGGTCGCAGGCGGGGTCGACGAAACGGGCGCTTCGAGAAACGCTTCAGCGGACCTGAAGGCACGGCCTTACCACCCGGGCCGCGTGCGGTAGGAGGACATAATCCTTCTTTTGGGACATGAAGAAGGAGTGCCATCACGCCACTGCGGTACTCCAAGGTACAGGGACAAGTTGAAGATTACCAAGGCCCATTTGAGGTCGAAATCCTCTGGTGGACGAACTGCGATGATCCAGCCGATGCTTCGAGAATTGTCCGCGGAGTCTCTTTACGAAAAATGTTTGGCCTTGGCGCAGAACCTCTGGTGGAGCTGGCAACCGGACGTCATCAACCTTTTCCGCGATTTGGACCCCATTCGCTGGCGACAGTTGGACCACAATCCCATCGCTCTGCTTAAAGAGTTCAGTCCCGAGCGGTTGGAACTGCGAGCCAACGAGCTTGTTCTCCATAGCCGAATCAATTACGCGTACCGCCGGCTTAAGGAATACCTTTCGGAGACCCCTCTTTGGGGCTTCAAGCACTGCGGAGTTTTGGGTTCACGACCCGTGGCGTATTTTTCCTTGGAGTTTGGCATGCACGAGTCGGTACCCATCTACTCTGGGGGCTTAGGGGTTCTTTCCGGCGATCATGTCAAAAGCGCCGGGGATCTTGGGGTACCGTTGGTGGCTATGGGACTTTTTTACCGGCAAGGATACTTTAAGCAGTACTTGGACCAAAATGGCTGGCAAATGGAGGAATATATTGACATTAAAGTGGAGAATCTTCCCTTAGAGCCGGCCTATGACGCCAGCGGCCAGCCGCTGATTGTGGCAATCGATACGCGGAGCGGACGAATTTTGGCCAAAGTCTGGCGGATGCGAGTGGGACGTGTCAACGTCTATTTGCTCGATAGCGACGTCGAAGGCAACAGCCCCGAAGATCGCCAGCTTACTAGCCGACTTTATGGCGGTGACCTTCGCACGCGAATTCGTCAGGAGCTTATCGCAGGTGTGGGGGGAGTGCGAGCCCTGCGCGCTTTGGGCATTACCCCTGGGGTATATCACCTCAACGAGGGACATAGTGCTTTTGCCCCATTGGAGGTGATCCGTCAGTACATGAGGGATAATGGGGTCGGATTTTACGACGCTCTACGCGTGGTGGCGCAGCAGACGGTTTTTACCACTCATACGCCGGTTCCTGCAGGACACGATCGTTTTGATCCGGGGTTAGTGGAAGAGCACCTTGGTCCGCTTCGCGAAGAGCTAGGGCTGGCATTTGAACAACTGATCGGTTTGGGGCGTGTGGAACCGCAGAATCACTCCGAGCCGTTCTGTATGACGGTACTGGCCCTCAAACTGTCCCGTCGGGCCAATGCTGTTAGTGCCTTGCACGGGCAGACTACACGCCGGATGTGGGCGCACCTGTGGCCTTGGCGCGCCGAGGAGGAAATCCCAATCGGCCATATCACCAATGGTGTTCACATCCCTAGTTGGCTTGCCTGGCAGATGGAGCTCCTTTATGACAAGCATTTTCCCCCAGACTGGCGCAGCCGCATGGGTGAGCCAGAAGTCTGGCAGATGATCCATCAAGTCGATCCTGGCGAATTGTGGGAAACGCATTATGCATTAAAAAGCCAGCTTTTGGCTTTTGTGCGGCGGCGGCTGAGTCGTCAATTGCGCCGGCTCAAAGCAAGCGAAGAGGAAATCGATGAAGCACGAAACATCTTAGACCCCAACGTTCTTACCATCGGCTTTGGTCGACGTTTTGCCACCTACAAAAGGCCCTCTCTGATCCTTCGGGACCTGGATCGGTTAGCTGCCTTGGTGAACGACCCCCATCGTCCTATCCAGCTTATTTTTTCCGGGAAGGCCCACCCAGCCGATTACGAAGGCAAATTGGAGGTGCAAAAGATTGCCAATCTTCGGCATGATCCCCGTTTTCGAGGGAAGGTGGTTTTTGTTGAGGACTACGATATCAATGTATGTCGGCACATGATTCAGGGTGTGGACGTGTGGCTCAATAATCCGCGCCGGCCTGAGGAAGCATCCGGCACCAGTGGGCAAAAGGCTTTGCTCAATGGGGCTCTGAACCTGTCGATTCTAGACGGCTGGTGGGCCGAGGCTTATGACGGTTCCAACGGCTTTGCCATTGGTCGTGGGGCCTCTCACTCCGATCCGGCAATTACCGACGCCCGCGATGCTGAATCGCTATACGAGGTTTTAGAAAAAGAGGTCATCCCCCTCTACTACGAGCGCGATGCCGACGGCTTGCCGCATGGTTGGATCAAGCGAATGAAAAATTCGATTAGCTCCCTGGCCTGGCGGTTCAGTGCTCACCGTATGGTGGCTAACTACGTGCTTCATGCTTATCTGCCGGCAGCCGGCGGTCTCAGTTGCGAGATGAGTGTGCGATGATTGGGGACGAAAAACGTTGGCTCTCTGGAGGTGAGAGCCAGCGTCGCAGGAGTACCATTCGACGCGGCAGCCGTCTCCAAGGTGGAGCGGTGAGCATGTCCTTCGCGGAAGTGTTCTGTTACGAGCATGAAGTCACCCCCGAGGAGCTCGATGCCCTCGGCCATGCCAGCAATATCGCATACGTCCAATGGATGCAGGATGCGGCGGTTGCCCATTCTGCCGCGCTGGGGTGGCCCAGCAGTCGCTACTTAGAATTGGGTGCCGGCTGGGTGGTCCGGGCTCATCGCATTGATTATCTTCACCCCGCGAGGGCAGGCGACATCGTGGTGGTACGCACCTGGGTTGCCTCGATGGAACGCACCCGTTCCCTTCGAAAGTACGAGATGATTCGAAAATCGGATCAAAAGCTCCTGGCACGGGCGGAAACTTTGTGGGCTTTTATTGACTTTGCCACCGGAGCTGTGCGACGAATTCCTCCAGAAATTGCTCAGGCCTTTCCCCTCAGGGAAACTGGATTGCGACCTCCCCCCTCACGCAGCGGGTAAGCTCGATATGGTGCAAGCGGCTCAAGTCTCGCCCGGCTTATCCTTGGAGCGCTAATCGGCTACGCAATTGGTCGCAGCTGCGGGCCATTGACCGGTTTGGCAGTCCGTCGGCAGTATTACCCGGAACCGGCAAGATAAGGAACTTTGGCGTGGTTTAAACAAGGACGGGAAATTCGGGGGCTCTTCACTCCCCGGGCGTAATTCCCGAATACTCATTGGGGGCACAAACTCCAGGTTGGAACCGCACGGAGCTTGGCGCACCTAGGGAGATGTGGATTCATTTTTGGCCGTGGTCAGCTCTGTGGACCGGTCAAGAAAACTCAGTCAAAGCCCGAGGTTGGTCGTCTGTTAGATAAGCGTGGCCATGACCTCGGCCGGCACCGGGGCATACGAGTGCGGTTCCATCGAGCAGCTTGCCCGCCCTTGCGAGAGGGTCCGCATGGCACTGGAGTAGCCAAACATATTGGCCAGCGGAACCAAGGCCTCGATCGCGCGCATATTTCCCCGCTGAAAGGTTTGCTCGATATTGGCCCGACGTCGTTGGAGGTCGGCCACGAAGTCTCCTAAATATTCTTCCGGTGTAATTACTTCAAGCCGCATGATCGGTTCCATCACGATAGTGCCGGCTTCGCGGAGAGCCCGTTCAAAGGCGTCGGCGGCGGCTATCTGGAAGGCCAGTTCATTGGAATCGGATTCGTGGACCTTTCCGCCCAAAATAGTCACCTTCAGTTGGGTGAGGGGAAAACCGTAAAGGCCTGTCCCCTGCACTTTTTCTTGAAGCACCTGGAGACTAGCTTTAACAAATGGTGCCGGGAGTTGGTCACCGCACTCAGCTGTGACATAAAACGGTTGCCCCTTCTGTTCCCATCGCTCGACGCGGATCCGAAGTTCGGCGAACAGGTTTTGCCCGGCTAAGGTGCGATGGCAAATACCGACTACTTCCGCGCACTTTGACACCGTTTCGCGGTAGCTGACCCGCGGGGGATAAACGCGGACATTGAGCCGGAATTCTCGTTGCAGCCGGTGACAAATCACCTCCAGATGGAGTTCTCCCATGCCGGAGATAATCGTCTGTCCGGTCTCCTCAAGCTCGCGAGCCTCGAAGGTAGGGTCCTGGCGTTGCATAAGCTGGAGGACTTCGGCCAGTTTTTTTCGGTCGGCTGAGCTTTCCGGCTCGATTGCCATGGAGATGACCGTTTCGGGAAAGGTAATGGGCTCAAGAAGGATTGGATGGCGAGGATCGCACAAGGTGTCGCCTGTGACCGAGTAACGAAGACCGACGATCCCCACGATCTCCCCAGCAGTTGCCTCGGAGATTTGTTCGCGGCGATCAGCCTGCACGCGCCAAAGTTGGGGCACATTCTCCTTCTTGTTTTTCCCAGGGTTGAGCACGCGGGAATTAGCTTTCAGCTGGCCGGCGTAAATCCGCACATAATGCAATTCCGTGTGCCTATCCACCTGGATTTTAAACACAAGGCCGGCGAACGGTTCTTTGACTTCCGGTTTGCGATAGATCTTTTTGCCGGGTTTTTCGGGGTCTTCGCCTTCAATGGGCGGCATATCTGCCGGGCTGGGTAGATACCAAGAAACAGCGTCCATCACCGGTTGCACGCCAATTCCCTGAAGGGCCGAGCCGGCAAAAACAGGTACAATGCGGTATTGTAACGTGGCGCGGCGAAGAGCCCGCCGCAAAAGCTCTTCGTCAACAGGTTGATCAGCCAAAAGGCATTCCGTAAGCTCGTCGTCGTGGAGAGAAAGCTCGTCCAGCAGGTGGCTGCGCCACTTTTCCGCCCGCTCCCGCTCTTCGTCGGGTATGGGCGAGGTAATAATATCGGCGCCCTCGCTTTCCCGCGTAAACGAAAGCATACGCATACTTACAAGATCGATCACAGCCCGGAAAGGATCCTTAAAATGGGCTGGTCCAGCGCCTACGGGAATAGTTATTGGCACGGGCCGCGTCCCTAAACGCTCGCGAATTTCTTCCAACGTGCGAAAGAAGTCCGCTCCTTCTCGATCCATCTTGTTGATAAAAGCAAGGCGCGGTACGCGGTAGCGATCCGCCTGATGCCAGACAGTTTCGCTTTGAGCTTCCACCCCTTCGCGAGCGCTGAAAACTACAACTGCCCCATCTAGCACCCTAAGGCTACGCTCCACCTCAGCCGTGAAATCCACATGCCCAGGAGTGTCGATGAGGTTAATGACCACATCTTTCCATGGAAACGTCACAGTAGCAGCATTAATAGTAATGCCACGCTGCTGTTCCTCGGGGTCGTAGTCGGTGACGGTAGTTCCTTCGTCGACGGAACCGACACGGTGCACAAAGTGGGCATAGTAAAGCATTCGCTCCGTAAGCGTTGTCTTCCCCGCATCGATGTGGGCAATGATTCCAATATTGCGAATGCGACCTATGTCTGTGGGCATGGGCGCTGGTCCTCACTCCGTACACAGGATTGGCGGATGTCCTTCAGCACAGCCCCGAACTTTTTCTCAGACCTTCGTCGAATGAGGGCCACGGAAAACGCCACACTCTCGCAACGTGAGACATCGGGTCGACTTCCGTGGTGAAGCGCAAAAATTTGCCGCGCCGCAAAAAGGACTTTGGGGCCCACAACGGCGCGGCAAGCCGCCAATAATTCCTTAACTTACCAGGCAAAATGGGCGAATGCTTTGTTGGCCTCAGCCATCCGGTGCACGTTTTCGCGACGAGTGATTGCCGCACCTTCCCGATTGTAGGCGGCAATGAGCTCGGCAGCCAACTTTTCGTACATTGGCCGACCTTTCTTATCCCGGCACGCTTGGATAATCCAACGGATAGCTAGCGACTGTTGCCGCTTCTTGTTAACTTGCATGGGTACCTGGTACGAAGCACCCCCTACTCGCCGCGAGCGCACTTCCAAGTTCGGCTTAACATTTTCTACAGCCTGGGTGAATATCTCCAGCGGGTCTTTGTCCGGCATTTTTCTCTTAATTTCTTCCATCGCCTTATAGAAGATCTTCTGCGCCACGGTCTTCTTTCCGTTGCGCATAATACAGTTGATGAATTTGCTCACCAAAAGGGAGCCATACACCGGATCCGGCTTCAACGTAACTTCGCTTGCTGTCTTTTTCTTCGACATAGGCATAATCCTCCGCTATCGGAAATTTATCCCCAGCTTTTGGGCGGCTTAACTTCTTTGGTGGTCGGCTGGGGATTTTTCCGCAGTTTGGTTCTTGCTAAGCTTAGTGCTATTTCTTCTTTGCGCCGTAACGGCTTCGGGACTGCTTGCGACCCTCCACACCAAGGCAGTCCAAAGCGCCGCGGATTACCTGGTATCGGACACCCGGTAGATCGCGAACACGGCCCCCGCGAACAAGCACGATCGAGTGTTCCTGAAGGTTGTGCCCTTCCCCGGGGATGTAGACCGTAGCCTCTTTTCCGTTGGACAGCCGCACCCTGGCAATCTTCCGCAAAGCGGAGTTGGGCTTCTTGGGCGTCATTGTCCGCACCTGTAGGCACACCCCGCGCTTCTGGGGACAACCGTCCAAAAGTGGCGACTTGCTTTTTCGGCGGACTTTTTTCCGCGGATTTCGCACCAGTTGGTTAAACGTCGGCATACAACAATATCCTGCTAAGCTTTCAGGTTGCGACGTACGGAACGAACCGATTAATCTCTCTTCGACCAAAGTTTCGAGGGAAGCTTCCCCCGGAAAGTTATTTCACGAATCTTCGTCACGAAGTCCAGCACGGACGGTGACTGGCACTTTTTAAGCCATTTATGCCCCCTTTTCGGAGGGTATTCTGTCCGTGACCCAGAGTTGCACACCCGCATTTGATAAAGGTATCGCCACGGAGGTTTTCGGTCAATCGGCGTAGGAGCCACCAGCTCCCCATACCCGGAATAAGCGGAGGTCCAACGGACGGAGGTTGAGAGACTCACACCTTAGGAACTCCGCGAAAGGAGCACGCTCTCAGAAGGCACTGCATAGTAAACTCGGCACTAAAAGGTTGGGGGCGGTGGAGGCTCGTCGGCCGCGTTGCCCGCGTCTCGACCCACGGAAGCAGGTACCGGCTGAGAAACCGCAGCCGTCTCGCCCCGCCGGGGTAGCTCGGCATCCAACAAGGGGAAAGAAGGCTCCGCCTCTTCAGCGCGGCGGGCGCCCAACTCTGCCAGCGCCTCGGGACGGATCCGTACCTCGCCCCGCTGATATTTCTGGAAGCCAGTTCCAGCGGGGATTAACCGACCGAGGATTACGTTTTCTTTTAAACCTACAAGCCGGTCGACTTTTCCAAACAAAGCGGCCTCGGTCAGCACTTTAGTGGTTTCTTGGAAGCTAGCGGCGGAAATAAAACTGTCGCTTTGAACCGCCGCCTTAGCGATGCCTAAAAGCTGAGTGCTGGCCGTTGCTGGCGTAGGCCGGGTGACCGTAGCCGGTACCCCGCCGGTCATTTCCACGCGGGCATTTTCCTGTTCGAAAACTTCCCGCGGCACGATTTCCCCTTGGCGGAATTTGGTATCGCCTGGGTCAGCAATTTTGACGCATTTCATCAGTTCCTCATTTCGACGGCGGAATTCGAACTTATCGATCAAGCTTCCTTCCAATAAGCCAGTGTCTCCACCGTCTTCCACGCGGACCTTCCGCAGCATCTGGGCGATGATAATCTCGATGTGTTTGTCGTTGATGTCCACTTTCTGACTGCGATAAACGTTTTGGATTTCTTGCAGCAGGTATTGCTGGAGCGCCTCCTCCCCGGAAATGCGCAGCACATCTTGGGGGTTGAGGGGTCCGTCAACCAACGGGTCACCCGCCCGTACCCGGTCCCCAGTGTGCACGCGCAGATGCTTACCCGGGGATACTAGGTGTTCTCGCTCGAGCCCTGTTTCGCTGCGAATAATGATGGTTCGCTTGCCCCGTCGCTTTTCGCTCAGGATTTCCACCGTGCCGTCGATTTCGGCGATGACGGCGGGATCTTTCGGCTTACGAGCTTCGAACAAGTCTGTGACTCGCGGCAACCCCCCCGTGATGTCCTGAGTTCCGGTGATCTCCCGAGGCGTCCTTGCCAGAACGGTACCCGGAGTGACCTCCTCGCCATCCTCCACTTCAAGTGAGGTTTTCTCCCGCAAGTAGTAAATGTCCAAAATGGTGCCGTTGGCATCCTCAATGCGGATGGCAGGTTGAAGGTGTCCCTTATGAGGTTTAATGGAGCGGCGGACACCTCCGCCGGGTACCGTCTCCAACAAGAGAGTTTCGCCCTCGATGATTTCCTCGAAGCGCACCCGGCCACCCACTTGGGCTAAAATCGGTGTGCTATGCGGATCCCAACTGGCGAGGAGATCTCCCGGCTTAACTTCTGTGTTATCTTCCACGCGGAGGATAGCTCCGCGGGGAACGGCGTATCGGTCCAGCTCGCGGCCTCGGGCATCGAAAATGACGATCGCGTCGTTTTGACCAAGGACCACCAGCTCGCCTTTGGCATTGCGGACGTGTCGCACACTGGTTAGCCGTACCACTCCGGGGATCTTTGCCCGCACTTCGTTTTCCTCGACCGTTCGGGCCGCCGCTCCGCCGATGTGGAAGGTCCGCATTGTAAGCTGCGTTCCAGGTTCGCCAATGCTTTGAGCGGCAATAATCCCGACGGCCAACCCCTCTTCCACCAGCCTGCCGGTCGAAAGATCCATTCCGTAGCACAGGGCGCACACTCCCAAAGGTGCCTCGCACGTCATTGGGCTACGGACCTGGATTTTGGTCATGCCTAACTCTTCGATTTTGCGTGCCGCCTCACTTGTAATTAGCTCGTTTTCGCGGACGATGACCTCGTCAAAGATGGGGTGGACGATAGTGCGTCGGCTGACCCGGCCGCGAATAGCCTCAGCAAGCGACACCTCCACCTTGTCCCCACGGTAAATGGCCTCTTTGGAGATGCCCTGAGTGGTGCCGCAGTCGTACATCGTCACCACAACATTTTGAGCTACGTCTACAAGTTTTCGCGTTAGATATCCGGAATCGGCGGTCTTAAGCGCCGTGTCGGCCAAGCCTTTCCGCGCGCCGTGAGTGGAGCTGAAATATTCCAGAACAGTCAGCCCCTCGCGGAAGTTGGCCTTAATGGGCGTCTCGATAATTTCGCCGGAGGGCTTGGCCATCAGTCCGCGCATCCCCGCCAGTTGGCGGATTTGTTCCGGACCACCACGAGCACCGGAGTGGGCCATCAAGAAGATCGGGTTCACATACCCTGGGCGGCGAAAATCGGTTTCCAGGGCCCGCATCATCTCCTGAGTAATGGTGTCGCGAGTGCGGAACCAAATGTCCAGTACCTGATTGTATCGCTCGTTTTCCGTGAGGGCTCCTCTCTCCGCCTGGCGATTGACCCGGGCCACTTCCTTTTCCGCATTCTCGATGATTTTCCACTTCTCTTTGGGCGTAATCAGGTCGTCGGAGGCAAAGCTCAACCCGCTGCGGGTTGCCCACCGGAACCCCATCTGGTTCAAATCGTCAAGGAACTTAATCGTGGCCTTACGACCCAAAATTTCGTAGCAGTCGGAGATTACCATCCCCAAATCGCCGGACTTAAGAGGCTGATCATAAAAAGGCATCCCCGGCGGCAGGAGGCGATTAAACAGCACACGTCCTACGGTGGTGTCGATCACGGAGCCCGGTCGGATGTCGGGGCGACCCTTAACGGTCATCCCTTCCGGCAGCCGCACCTTGATTTTGGCATGGGTGCTTACCTGACCCATGGCGTGGGCAAATTCCACCTCGTCGAACGAGGCGAAACACATTCCATCGCCCTTGGCCTTGGGCACGTTCATTGTCAGGTAATAGCATCCCATGACGATGTCTTGTGTGGCCGAGATGATCGGACCACCATGTGCCGGGCTGAAAATATTGTGCACGGACATCAGTAACGTGTACGCTTCCACCTGCGCTTCGATCGATAGCGGCAAATGGACGGCCATCTGGTCGCCGTCGAAGTCGGCGTTATAAGCCTTACACACCAAGGGGTGGAGCTGGATGGCGTTACTGTCCACAAGCACCGGCTCGAAAGCCTGGATACCCATGCGGTGCAGAGTGGGCGCACGGTTAAGGAGCACGGGATGATTCTTCGTCACCTCTTCGAGGATGTCCCAAACCTCCTCATCGCGGCGCTCCAACATCTTTTTGGCACTTTTTATTGTGTCGGCGTGACCCAATTCCCGGAGCCGCCGGATGATAAATGGTTGATACAGCTCGAGGGCAATCCGCTTGGGTAAGCCGCACTGATAAAGCTTTAGGCTGGGACCGACCACAATCACGCTTCGGGCGGAGTAGTCCACACGTTTGCCCAGCAAATTTTCCCGAAACCGGCCTTGTTTTCCTTTGATCATATCGGTAAGCGATTTTAAAGGCCGGTTACTGGAACCCACTACCGGACGCTTACATCGACCATTGTCGAAAAGCGCATCCACCGCTTGCTGCAGCATCCGCTTTTCGTTGCGGATGATCACTTCCGGAGCATTGAGGTCGACCAGCTTTTTTAATCGGTTGTTCCGGTTGATGATCCGGCGGTACAAGTCGTTGAGATCGCTGGTGGCGAAGTTGCCAGAGTCAAGAAGGACCAAGGGACGAAGGTCCGGGGGAATTACCGGGATGACGTCCAACACCATCCACTCGGGGCGATTATCACTGTCGCGGATCCCCTCCACCAATCGCAACCGCTCGATCAGTTCTTTGCGGCGTTGCTTAGCTGAGGTGACCCCTAATTCCGCGCGAAGCTCCTGCGACAAAGCCACCAGATCAAGTCCGAGGAGCAGCTTTCGGATGGCCTCGGCCCCCATATCCGCCTTGAAAGCCCCGTCGCCATACTCGCGGCGAGCATCACGGTATTCTTGCTCAGTGAGAATTTGTTGTTTTTGCAGCGGCGTGTCGCCCGGGTCGATCACCACATAGTCTTGGTAGTAGATGACCTTTTCCAGGTCGGTGCTTTTCATATCAAGGAGGATGGCCAGGCGGTTGGGCAGCGAGCGGAAGAACCAGATGTGCACCACTGGAGCTGCCAACTCAATATGACCCATGCGCGTGCGACGCACCCGGCTGTGGGTGATCTTCACGCCGCAGCGGTCGCACACCATCCCTTTGTATTTCATGCCGCGATATTTGCCGCAGGCACATTCATAGTCTTTTTCTGGACCGAAAATTCGTTCGCAAAACAACCCGTCCCGCTCCGGTCGATACGTCCGATAGTTGATCGTCTCCGGCTTTTTGACCTCGCCGTAAGACCAACTTCGGATATCATGCGGCCGGGCCAAACTGATTTTTACCGCCACATAATCGTTGACACGTTCGTAGGAAGTGTCGCCGAAGCTCACCGGTGGCCCTCCTCTGTTAAGAATCCCGCGTGGCTCTGTTAGCTTCCGGGAACAAGCACGAGTTTTTTGCAGCTAATTCTTGAGGACATCCCGATCCCGCATGGCTTTAGGCCCTACTTTTGACTACCCACAGATCTTTGGGGAAAGCAACGCCCAAAGGTAGGTTCAGGAGTTGTCGCCGCGGTTAGATACGGCCTTTTTCCAACACCATGTTGAGAGCCAAACCGCGGATTTCGTGGAGCAACACGTTGAAGCTGGCGGGGGTGCCAGCCTCCAAAGTGTTTTGACCTTTGACCATGGCTTCGTAGATTTTCGTTCGACCTTCGACGTCGTCGCTTTTAACTGTCAGAAGCTCTTGCAAAGTGTAAGCGGCGCCGTAGGCTTCCATGGCCCACACCTCCATTTCGCCGAAACGCTGGCCACCGAAGCGCGCCTTCCCGCCCAAAGGCTGTTGGGTGATAAGGGAGTATGGTCCTGTAGCCCGCGCGTGGATCTTATCGTCCACAAGATGGTGCAGTTTCATCATGTAAATGTAGCCGACGGTTACTTCCTGCTCGAACGGTTCGCCAGTTCGGCCGTCGTAAAGAATAGTCTTTCCGTGACGAGGAAGGCCCGCCTCTGCCAAGCATTGGTTGATGTCTTCCTCGGTGGCGCCGTTAAACACTGGGGTAATGGCACGGAATCCCAAAGTGGCTCCCGCCCATCCAAGGTGTGTTTCTAAGATTTGGCCTAAGTTCATCCGGCTGGGAACACCCAAAGGATTGAGGATGATTTGAACAGGGCGGCCATCCGGCAGGAAGGGCATGTCCTCTTTTGGGAGAATCCGAGCAATCACACCCTTATTTCCGTGCCGGCCTGCCATTTTGTCTCCCACCGAGATCTGACGTTTGGTGGCGATATAGACCTTGACCATCTGCAGCACCCCACTGCGGAGTTCATCGCCTCGCTTGAGCGAGTTGACTCGATGGTTGGCCTCGTCAATGGCTTCTTCCACCAAGGGCCAGTACTTCGCCTCGATGGCTTCCACTTCAGCGCGTCGCTGAGCTGCGCGAATTCCCAACCGATCGACCAAACTCACGCCCGAGCGATACTCCTTGAGATAGCGCTGAGCAGTCTCCGCAAGGAACTGATATTCTTTTCCTTCCGTAAGGGGTGTACCATCTTCGTCAAGGACTTGACGCTTGATGACGGATTCCACCTCGGAAATCATGCGGATGAACACCTGGGCGACTTGACGGTGGCCCTCCGCCTCGGCTTCTTTCAGCTGCTCTTCGAATTTCTTTCGCTCATGTTCACTAAGAGCACTCCGCCGCGAGAATTTTTGCGTTGCAATCACTACCCCTTCCACGCCGGGTGGGACTTCTAGGGAATCGTTCCTCACATCCTCGCCGGCACGTCCGAAGATTGCTTGGAGAAGCTTTTCCTCGGGGGTGAGCTCGGTTTTGGATTTCGGGGCAACCTTTCCCACCAAGATGTCTCCAGGGCGGACGTACGTTCCCACGCGAACTACCCCGTTTTCGTCGAGATTCCGCAGAGCTTTTTCGCTGACATTGGGGATATCGCGAGTGAACTCTTCCCGACCCAATTTGGTTTCGCGGACCTCGGCATCGAAACTGTCGATGTGAATCGAAGTGTAAGTGTCGTTATGAACTAACTCCTCGCTAATGACGATGGCGTCCTCGAAATTAAATCCCTCCCAGGACATGAAGGCCACAAGCACGTTGCGGCCGAGGGCTAGTTCCCCATTACATATGGCGGCCCCGTCGGCGATGACCTCGCCAGCCTCCACCTTTTGCCCAGGCCGAACGATGGGCTTTTGATTCAGGCACGTCCGCTCGTTAAGGCCCACAAATTTGCGAAGTTCATACACGTCGTGATAGGCATCGCCTTCGATTTCAATTCGCATGGCATCAACATAGGTGACGGTACCACCTCGCTTGGCACGGACGACCATGCTGGAATTTTCCGCGGCGATGCGCTCAAGGCCGGTGGCCACCAGCGGCGGTTCTGTCACCAAAAGCGGCACGGCTTGCCGCTGCATGTTGGAACCCATCAAGGCCCGGTTGGCGTCGTCATGTTCTAAAAAGGGTATCAACGCCGCCGACACACCCACCAATTGCGCCGGCGAGACATCCATAAACTGTACCTGATTGACGAGGACGGTCTTAAAATCGCCTTTGTACCGAGCCGTGACTTTCTCTTCCTTGATTCGTCCGTTTTCGATAGGCACATCGGCGGGGGCGACGTAGACTTCGTGCTCTTGATCGGCTCTGAGCCACTGAATTTGGTTGGTCAACACTCCATTTTTCACCACTCGATAGGGTGTGATCAGAAAGCCGTACTCGTCTACTTTCGCAAATATGCCGAGGCTGGAAATAAGTCCGATGTTCTGGCCTTCTGGGGTTTCGATGGGACAGACACGACCATAGTGCGAGATGTGGACGTCGCGGACCTCAAAACCAGCACGCTTGCGGTTAAGACCCCCCGGACCTAAAGCGCTGAGTCGCCGCTCGTGGGTGAGCATGGAAAGGGGATTGGTTTGGTCAACAACTTGAGACAGTTCGCCCCGGCCAAAGAAATACTCGATGGCTGCCGAGACACTTTTCGGATTAACCAGAGAACGCGGAGTCAAGTCCTCCGCATCCCTGAGATTCATCCGCTCCTGGACGGTTCGACGCAGCTTGAGAAATCCCTTCCGCAGTTCCTCGCAAGCAAGTTCTCCGATGGTACGCACGCGGCGATTGCCCAGATGATCGATATCATCCAGTTCTGCCCCGGGATCCCCGTCGTACAGCCGCACGAGATATTTCATGGCGGCGATGAGGTCTTCCGGGCGAAGGGTCATCACGTCCTCAGGCACATCCAGCCCCAGCTTGCGATTGATACGGAAGCGTCCCACACGCCCCAACCGATATCGACTGGTATCCAAAAACTTTTCGAAAAACAGTTGTCGCGCTTTCTCCAACTGGGGTGGGTTACCGGGCCGGAGACGCTGGTAAATCCGCATCAGCGCCTCTTCGTGGCTGTTGGTGGGGTCTTCCAGAATGCTGTTGATGACAATCATGTTCTTGGGGGTGGGCATGACCTCCACACTTGTTAGGCCGGAGGTACAAATGACCTCCGCTTGATCCGGGGAGATTCTGTGCCCACACTCCACGATCACTTCGCCGGCCCGTTCGCTTTCCTTGGGGTACACAATGTCGCCGACCGCGATTTTTCCCTCCAGCTTGCTTACCGAGCGCCGGTCGACCACCTTTTCTACCGTGGTGTCGTAGAACGCCCGGAGAATGGCCGCATCGTCGCTAAAGCGCGGATCCATCGCCCGCAGTAGAGTGATGGCGGAAAATTTGCCGCTTTGGTCGATTCGGACGCTGAGCGTTTCTTTTCGACTAATGAAAATTTCAATCCAGCTGCCTCGTTCCGGAATCAGTCGGCACACAAGAATTCGCCGCTCCCCCTGCTCTTTGTCTTCTACGTAGTCGATTCCCGGGCTTCGGTGAAGCTGGCTTACGACAACGCGTTCGGCTCCGTTGATGATAAACTCACCGCCACCGAGCATGATGGGGATTTCCCCCAAATACACCGATTCCTGAACCGGCTGATCTTTGACCAGCCTGAGCATTACGTGGAGCGGCCGGCTGTACGTCAGCCGGAGTTCTCGGCATTCATCGGGGCGGTACCGTGGTTTTCCGAGTTCGTAGTAGAGATACTCCAACCGAATCGACTTGTCGTAACTTTCAATGGGGAACACCTCCCGCAGCAGGGCTTCCAGCCCCTGATTTTTTCTCTGTTGCGGGGGAACGTCGGCTTGGAGAAACTCTTCGTAGCTTCGCGTCTGGATCTCGGTTAAGTTTGGGACCTGAAAGTCCATCTCTCTTCGGCCAAAAAACCGGATTTCTTTCGTCTCCAGACGCCGTTGTGCAGGGGCCGCCATAAAGAGTTATCCTCCCTTCAAATGGCACTTTTAGCCGGAGTTGGCAGCGGTTAATGAGGAAAGACCATGTACCCACACTAGTTCAAGCCGCGAGGATGCCTGAGGTTAAACTCGCCCCGATATCTCAACCGGCACCGACCGTCACAGCCACAAATAACCGTAAGCACAAATAAAGGTGGTTAAACCCCTTTTCAGGAGGTTACTCCACCAAAGCAAAAGGAACGACTAGCGGAACGAAATCGGAAACAAAAAGGACAGGTTGACATAATGCCTCAATTTTCCCCAAACCCTCCACCTGAAGATTCACCGGTCTGAGGCCGTCGCGTTGGTTGATGCCACCTTGATTCCGGGCCATTGGGAAGCACCATTTCAAAAGACATTTGGGTTCTTGACCCCACAACCTCTAACGGCTCCCCGCTCCTTCGCTGAGTCGCCACCTTAGGCCAGCAAATTAATCGTGCGAGCTCCGTCATTTCTGCTGGAGGTTCACGGACCCATGTTTGACCTGTTTGAAATTCCCCGGTATTAACCTCTACACAACCCGTGGCTGCTGAACTTTGGCCAAAGCTTTGCGGCGATTGTCAACTAGTGGCCACCGTACTCTTCTCGGGACCATCACCGACAGGAGAAACCCTCATTCCAGGCATCAACAAGCTCCCGCTATCTGCGTCCCGATTGATTCGCCTGCTACACACACTTGCTAACAAGCAAAGCTCGACCCCCGACTACCTCCGCCTTGCCTTCAACCACTGCAACCGTTGGATCAAGCTCACTTGAATCCCCAAGCGTCACTATTCAACTTAGAGTGCCGCATCAACTTAGAGTGCCGCCGTAAACTTTTGGGGCAGCCGCCAAACGTGTCCCACAAAGCTTACTACCTTGATGGCTGAAAACTATCGGTCGATGAAGCCTCTGGGCACATTAAGGATCGAAAGATCAGCATTTTTGGTGAATTTTTAACGCGCACTTTTTCCCGCGCATGAACTCTCAAGTGGCACTGGTCGCCGGCTTTCCTCCTGCAGAGCATCGGGCTTGAGAGTTGGATCCCGGGGGTGACTATGAGCTGGGTTGTTATTTCCTGACGCTTCGACCGATACTTTGTCGGCCTTGTGGGCCAGGTGGGGATTAAATTTAGCTCGTATGAGGACAATCTCGTCCTCTGGGGCCTTCTTACTTCACGCTGACTTTTGCTCCGGCTGCTTCGAGCTTTTTCTTTAAGGCTTCTGCATCCTCTTTGGAGATTTTTTCTTTGATCTTCGCGGGGCAAGATTCGACGAGATCTTTTGCTTCCTTCAACCCCAATCCAGTAGCGGCCCGAAGTTCTTTGATAACGTTAAGCTTCGAGGCCGCATCGAAGGATTCCAAGATCACGTCGAATTCGGTCTTCTCAGGTTTTGCCTCGCCGGCTGCCGGGGCCCCAGCCGGAGCTGCCATGGCCACCACTCCGCCCGCAGCCGGTTCGATACCGTACTTTTCCCGCAAGTAGTCGCTTAGTTCCTTCGCCTCAATCAAAGTAAGCTTAGCAATCCGATCGCCTAACTCGATCGTAGTTGCGGAAAACTCCCGTGTGGCAGTTGCCTCTGACATAGTTGACCTGTCCTTTACCTTTTCGTCCGACTTTCCGTTTTGCCAGGATAATCGCCGACAGTCTCTAACGAAATAATTGGTCAGTTATAGCCGGATGATCCGCGGACAGTGTTCAACATTTCGCGGGCATCCGAAAAAATCCGGCTTACTACCGGTGTGGAAATTGCCCCTCAAAGCGGAGCACTCCTCTACTCGTGCACCGAAATACTCGCCTTCCCTGGGAACCACCCCGGTTATGCCAAAAAAGTTTGGCAGATCCATCCCACAATTCGAGGATAATGTTTAACTTCCCTGTTCTTCTGGGGGTTTCGCCAGTTTGTCGATTTGACTTGCCAATTTCCCCCCGATGGCCAGCAACTGACCGGACAAACGGCTCCCAACGCCCACAATTTGGCCGACTAACAAGGCCAATTGCTCTTGGCGTGTGGGCCACTTGCTGACCTCCTCAACTTCTTCCGGGGACATCGTTCTTCCGGCAATCAGTCCCCGGCGAATTTCAAACGGCTTAAAGCCGTCGTCTTTGGCGACGCGAACGACTTCTTTGACCAGGCTTACAATATCGTCCCCACCCCAACAAATGGCGCAAGGGCCGGAGACGTTCTCAAAAAGGGCTCCCAGAGGGGAACCTGCCGTGGCCCGGGCCGCCAACGAATTTTTCACCACTAGAAGATTGATTCCCTTCTGACGCAATTGCGCCCGAAGCTTAACAGCGGAGTTAGCCTTCATTCCGATGACGTTCACAAGGACCGCCTCGGATACCCCCGCCAAGCGTTTACGATACGCATCGATTATCAGGGACTTAACGTGCTTGCTCATTGCCGACGGATCATTTTGCCTGCGACCGCAACGCCATTGTCACCTTCGTAGCCTACTCATCCAGCTGGATTGGCCGAGATTTTACTGGGACAAAGATTAAGAAAATTTCGCAATCAATGCCTTTATCAAACCCTCGGCGATTATTTTTTCCATGAAAAACTGTGATTTTGGTTTCTTCGCGGGCACGTCGATGCTCTGAACCGGTCATCCCCTGCCGCTTCGGGCTTGCCATGTTCAATTTCGCCTTTTTTCTCCGCGCCTAGGTAGCAATCGGTGTTTATCCACAAGGCTAAGAACAACCGAGCTTAAACGGCTACCTTAATTCCGGGAGACATTGTCGCGGAAATGCTCACCGAGCGAATGAACTGGCCTTTCACACTTGGTGGGCGGAGACTGCTGACGTAATCGATGAACGTTTGAATATTCTCGACCAATTTGTCAGCATCAAAACTCAACTTGCCGACTACGGCATGGACATTTCCGGTGGAGTCATTTCGAAACTCGACTTTCCCGGCCTTATACTCCTTTACGACCTTGCCCACATCCATCGTCACCGTTCCGGTGCGGGGTGAGGGCATTAGCCCCCTCGGTCCCAGGATCTTTCCCAGCGGGGCAACTGCTCCCATCATATCCGGGGTGGCAATGCAGACATCAAAATCAAGGAAACCGTTTTTGATTTTCTCAATGAGGTCGGTCCCGCCAACGATGTCAGCCCCAGCTGCGCGTGCCTCGTCCACTTTATCGCCTTTGGTGATTACGGCCACCCGTAAAGTTCGCCCTATGCCGTGCGGCAACACCACCGACCCCCGGACCGTTTGATCGGCCTGGCGGGGATCAATACCCAAACGGATAGCCACTTCGACACTCTGGTCAAACTTGGTGTTGTTGAATGTCTTTAGCAGTGCCACTGCTTCCGGAAGGGGCAACGCCTTTTTGCCGGGCACCTTGGAGAGTAAAGCCTGCATGCGTTTCGATCGCTTAGCCATTGGTTAACTGCCTCGCCGACCCTCCGTTTGGGGCAAATCTGCACCCCGTCGACTCTAACCGACTGTTTTTTTAATATGCCATGACCGCCTCCCGCCAGCGACCGCTTTGCAATCACCTCACGTGCTTGCTTCTTTGGCCATCGCCAATTCGATGGGAATTGCGTGAGGCAAAGTCAACAGGCTGGGGACAAAAACGCCCACGCCTTGGTCGTATGCCGCTAAGGATTCAAGTAATGACGGACCACATCGTATCCATGAGGCTCAGGAGTAGACGCGAGTCCCGTGTGGCACCCCCTAGTCGACCACCTCCAACCCCATACTTCTTGCCGTCCCCTCCACGACGCGAATAGCAGCCTCCAAGTCCCGGACATTTAAATCGGGGAGCTTCCGGCGAGCAATGGCCTCGACTTGCGCTCGCGTGACTCGTCCCACCTTTTCGCGGGGAGTATTTCCGGAACCTTTGGCGATCTGTGCTGCCTGTTTTAACAAATCGGCCACCACAGGTTGGCGGACCTCTACCTCGAACGATCGATCTCTGTAAACACGCACCACAACCGGCACGCGCAACCCCATATCCTGCCGAGTTTTATCGTTCACCTGTTGGACAAATTGTCCCAGATTAATCCCAAATTTGCCCAAAGATGTACCCACGGGCGGGCCAGGGGTTGCTTGCCCTCCGGTGATATGCAGCTTAACCGTTCCTGCTAATTGCTTTGCCATCGTTTAAAACCCGCTTGTAGCGCCTCTGCGACGTTCGTATTGGCTTTTCGGCCGGAGATTCCTAAGAAATTTCCAGTCCCCATTACGGGGGGATCGTTCCTCCTATCATCCAGGCAGTAATGACCTCCGGGCTAGGCTGCCCACATAAGTGTAGGAATTCCTTCGCGGACGGCCGAGAAACAAATAGTATACCAACATTGCCTAAGAAGTGGAAGCCCCCGTTGCGAAAGATCAAATCAATTCTACCTGCCAGTGTTGCAGTTCGACGGGTGTACTGCGGCCGAAAATGTTAATCATGACCGTAACCCTGCCACTTGCCTCGTCTATGGCCGAGACCTCCCCTTGGAAATTCTCAAATGTTCCTTCGTTAATCTTTACTTTGTCGCCAGTTTTAAAGTTGATTCGCAACCGTGGAGCTTCCCCTTCTTTTTGCTCCCGCTTAGCCAGAATCGGTGCCACTTCGTGCGGATAGGCGGGACATGGTTTCCCAGCGGCTCCGACGAAATCGCCAACGCCGGGGGTTTCGCGTACAAGAAACCACGTATCGTCATTCATCTCCATTTGAATCAGCAGGTAACCAGGATAAAGCTTACGCTTGGTAACTCGCTTTTTGCCCCCTTTGAATTCTGTTACCGTCTCGGTGGGGATGATGATCTCACCGAAATACCGTTCCATCCCCGCGATCTTAATCCGCCTTCTTAGGCCTTCGCAGATAGCCTCTTCGCGCTGGGTCTGTACTTTTACGAAATACCAATCCATCTTGTCCGACTTTGGTTCCGCCTCTGCAGAGGCCGACGCTTCCTCCTTTACGACTGTTTCTAAGTTTTCGGCGGCTAACTGGGCCGGGGCCTGATCCGGCGCCTGTCCAAATTCGGTGAATTCCGCCCCGCTCATCCGTACGTCCTCCCTATGCTACGTCGCTTTGACAGCTTCCTCTTAAACGAAGGCCACCCGTGGTGAAGTTCCAGCCAGTGGCGCCGGGGTGGGGCGAAGCCAAGTTCATTGGAATGTAAATACCCCCGAAATTTTATTAATAAATACCCCCGAAATTTTATTAACATGCTTGTTTAGTGCGCTTCGAGGGCCACCGGTTTCCCGGAGGACACAAACGGATTTCCCGGAAGATTCTGTAGGAACGATCCCGGAATATTTGGTCACCCTGATTCCTTTGGTAATCCATCACCCCGTCACGGAAGCCCCTCCTGTGGAAAGAATCAGACGGATGTGTGGCTGCACGGGAATCCGGACCTACCAGGTATTCTGCTACGCTTTGTAACAATTACAAAGCAGCAATCCACGATCTTTCTACTTGGCAGAAGCTTTGAGCGGGATTGTTACTTAAGCTGTGGCCATCGACCCAAAACCGCCGAGGACCCCAGCGGGGCGACAAAAATATTGCGCGAAAGTTAAATGCAAAGTTCGAATAGGGAACTGCAGGCAATTTATGCACAACAATCCGATACAAAATTTATTTGCTAACTCGCAGAGACAATAAAAACCACCAGATCCAGCACCATATTCGGTCTATAAGGTAGCCGGAGGTATCCGTGTTTCGAAGTTTATTGGCTATTGGCGGCTACCGAATCACTTACGCACAATCTTCCAACCACTACGCGGCTTTTTCGAAAAAAATTCACAATGCTTATTGCGACGCGGATGACACCAACTTGGCACTGCTGATCTCACAGGTGAGAGATGGCGGTTTGTCCTCTGGCAATGATCACGCAGCAATTTCCAAGCGAAAACCTACAGGATCGCGAACCAATGAAACAGCAGTCGCCAGAAAAAGTCAAAGGTATACAAGACGAATGCAAGTCCGAAAATCGTTACTAAAACTACAATCGAACTCCTAATGACCTCCGTTCGTGTTGGCCAGGATACTTTGTGGAGTTCCGCCTCGACCGCAATCAAAAAATCAGCAAACCGAGGAACATTCACGATGCGGTAGGCCACCCAAACGGAAAGGAGCGCCAATGCCCCGGGAATCCCATACCGAACCACCTCACGAATGAGCGTTTCTATCCCGGCGCTCCGACCTATGGTGCCCAAACCAAAAAAGGTGAGCCAACCATTAAACCACTCGATCCAATTCCCTGGGAAGGCACGCAATCCATAGCGATAGTACTCAAATAGATTGTAAACCCCTGCCAGTAGCACAATTCCAATGCCGAGAGCCGTAAGCTGCCGGACAATCCGACCCTGCTGCGGTTTATAGAGGCCTGCTCGAAAAAGTTCTCGCCAGATTTCCCTCACGGACTTGTTCCGTTACAAACAGTTGAATGCGGTTTTTGACCCCCCGCCGAGGACTTACCGGGGAAAACCAGGAGAGCCCGGGAGTTCCGGGCCGCCTCGGCAACTGGCGGTCTCTTTGAAGTGCATTACATCGGACCGATTAAAGTCTGCTCTGTGCGGCAAAATCCCCGAATTGAGGGGACTGTGCCGGAGCGAGAAATCCTCATAGGGCAGCTAAAGAGCTACCTACGAAGGCGGGAATATTCGTCATGAAATCCACGGAAATTAGCGGGAGATGCCTAGCAGCCACCATCACAAGAAGCAGGGGCGGAGAGACTCGAACTCCCAACCGCTGGTTTTGGAGACCAGTGCTCTACCATTTGAGCTACGCCCCTGTTCTTCGGGAACTGGTGAGCTGTTACCCGAAGGCGAATCGGCAGTTATTGGCAGTATCAGAGTGCCCCGGACCGCCTGATCCAAATTGTAGCGCGGAGCACTCGTGGAGACCACAACTCCCGGTCGTCTCGCTTCCGGAAAAAGCGACACCGACGCGAAGTTACAAAGTTTCACTCATTACTGTCATTACTCTAGAATCTTTGTGACCACGCCCGAACCTACAGTTCGACCCCCTTCGCGGATGGCGAACCGCAAGTTCTCATCCATGGCCACAGGTGCGATTAGCTGCACTTCGAGCCGGACATTGTCCCCGGGCATGCACATTTCAGCACCGCCCAGGAGCTTGACCTCGCCGGTAACGTCGGTGGTGCGGAAGTAGAACTGAGGCCGGTAACCACTGAAAAACGGCGTGTGGCGACCGCCTTCCTCTTTAGATAGCACGTACACCTCGGCCTCAAAGCGGGTGTGGGGGGTGATTGACCCGGGTTTAGCCAACACTTGGCCTCGTTCCACCTCGTCCTTTTTGATCCCGCGCAGCAGACACCCGACGTTGTCACCGGGCAAGCCTTCGTCGAGGGTTTTATTAAACATTTCGATGCTGGTCACGACGGTTTTGCGCGGTTCGCGGCTAAATCCCACGATTTCCACCTCATCCCCTGGGCGGATGACACCGCGCTCGATACGGCCGGTGGCCACTGTTCCCCGACCTTCGATACTGAAGACGTCCTCGACGGCCATCAGGAAGGGCTTGTCCCTGTCTCGGACAGGCTCCGGAATCCACGTGTCGAGCTTTTCTAAAAGCTCTTCAATGCAGCGGGTGGATTCGGGATCAGTTGGGTTTTCGGCAGCTCGCAAAGCAGAGCCGCGAACGATCGGGATTTCATCGCCCGGGTAACCGTACTTAGAGAGAAGCTCTCGAAGTTCGAGCTCGACCAGCTCGAGGAGCTCTTCGTCGTCGACAAGATCCACCTTATTGAGGAAGACCACAATGGCCGGGACGTTCACCTGGCGGGCCAAAAGTACGTGCTCGCGCGTCTGGGGCATGGGCCCGTCTGCCGCCGAAACCACCAAAATAGCACCATCCATCTGGGCGGCGCCAGTGATCATGTTCTTGATGTAGTCGGCGTGCCCCGGGCAGTCGATGTGGGCGTAATGCCGGTTGGGAGTCTCGTACTCCACGTGAGCCACGTGGATCGTCACCGTTTTTGTGGCGTCACGAACCGTGCCACCTTTGGCAATTTCTGCGTAACTCTTAAACCTTGCCATGCCCTTTCGGGATTGGACGGCAAGGATAGCCTCGGTGAGCTTGGTTTTGCCGTGATCGATGTGACCGATCGTGCCGACGTTGACGTGAGGCTTAGTTCGTTGAAAAACCTCCTTGGCCATTTCTAAACTTTTCTCCCGTAGTGCAAGGACCTTACCTTTGTAACCGATTCGCGTTCCCCTCCAAATCCTCTTACCCCTGCCCGGCACTCATTGCAAAAGATCCTCCCTAGCCGCAGACACTAAATCCGCAAGGTGGCAATCGCGACCGGTATTAAACACTACCCGATTTCTTCGGGCAAGGGCGGTAAGCTCAACCTATTCAATAAAAATGCTGCCGTCCGCGGACTGCAATCTTCCGGGTAGGTCGTTTGCCAACTTGTGCCGAACGGAACTTGTTAGATTTCTCCCTGCATGGGTTCCCCTGTTTGATACCGGTGCGCCATAGCAGGAACACACAAAAAAGCTGCTGATGGGGATTGAACCCATGACCTCGTCCTTACCAAGGACGCGCTCTACCACTGAGCTACAGCAGCACCGGGCCGAAATATTAAAACATCACCCCCCAGCTCCAACTGGGGGGTAGACATGCTCATAACTCAGTCGGGGCCGCCCGCCGTCCCCCCACTATCGAGGGCAATCTTAGCCTTTTTAAGGCAAATTCGGGCCGGGCATAGCAGGAGTCGTTCAGAGCGGGTGAAGGGAGTCGAACCCTCGTCGTCAGCTTGGAAGGCTGCTGCTCTACCGTTGAGCTACACCCGCATGTGTCAGGTCCAATTATAGCCCATGGCAATAGTTACACCAAGGGCAGTACAAGGCGAACCTGTACCGCCCGCATTTCTCGCCTTAACCCTCTTAGGTGGTAAATTAAATCATAGGAATGGGGGGTGCAGGATTCGAACCTGCGAAGGCCGAAGCCATCAGATTTACAGTCTGACCCCTTTGACCACTCGGGAAACCCCCCAAATTAAAAAGGTAGTCGCTGTTGGTCAATCCACCCGATCCCCCAAATGAGAGGGAGGACCAAAGCCTAATATGGTTTTACGGTCATAAACCCCACCGAAGGTGGCAAGGAAGCCTTTCCTGTTCCCGTATCAAGTCTGTGCTTGCCAATGAATGTCTGTGCTTGCCAATTGAATTATTACGGCTTTTTTACCACAATTAGTCCTAAGCGACAAGCGTAACCCGGCTTGCCGACAATTGCGAGGACCTGGCCGAGGTCATTATTGGCCGGCTCTCACTTTCTCGGCTCTTTTCTCGAACTTTATTCATCCACTCCGTCAAAGGTAATCGGCTAGGCGATGAACACCAAGACCCCTGGGTAAGCAGATCCGGAGAGGATCAACCACCTATTTCTCCTGGAACACCCAGCGCGCCTATTTTCTACTTTTTAAGCTCTGATGTTGCCAGTTCCCTTAGCCTAGATTTTTTATTCGAAAAGTGTCAAGTTTAGCCCATCAAAGCATTCCTTGGTACGCCATTTTGGTCGACAGCGGGGGAAAAATCGGAGGGGACCCAGCTTCCCCGGCACCGAAAGGAAATAGGGGAAATCACACCCCAAAGAACCTATCCGGAACAAACAAACACTATGGTGTGTCGAAGGCTCTGGAGACTGGGGGCAGGTTCTGAGTCAAAACGGGTGGAGTGAGCCGGCCTGCCTTAGTGAAATCAAATGGCTCAAATCCAAGAGCCAACGCCGGGGAGCCCTCCCTAAGCCGAAAGTCCCCAGATTGTGGATCGACAAAAAGGGGATCCGCGATGACCGAGTGGCGATCTTTTCCGTGTTTTTCCTTCCAATCGCGCAAAGTCAAATCGCCGGGGAAGCGAATGGGATGTCCGCCCGCGTTCCAGTAGACATTGAAGTCGAGCTCGAAATTCTCATCTCCCCAGTTGCCGCTGAAGAGGGGGCTTGCATTATCCCAAAAGACGATATTGCGTTGGAAAGAAAACGACAGGTGCGGCTCCGTCCGCGCTCGCGAAATCTGATGCTGCTCGGCGAACGCGAAGATATTGTTGCGAATATGGTTTTCCCGGCCGTAATGTTGATTAAACCCACCTGTGCTGGTACGGTACACAAGATTCTTTTCCATGACGATCTGGCTACTGCCCTCGTCCGTGTAAAGGCCCCAGCCCCCGTACTGGTAGCAGTGGATATCGTGGAAGACGTTATTGTGGACATGCGTTCCTGGTTGGATTCCCAAAGTGTAGATACCCCCCATGTCTGATAGCACTCGCTGACCGATCCGATGGACGTGGTTATAGGCGATTATGTTGTGATGGGCTTCGCTCCGGCCGTAGCCCCATGTCCAGCCGACGGAGATTCCGGTGTAATAGAAATCGCAAATTTCGTTGTGTTCGATGCGATTGAAAGGCGACTGTCCGATCCACACGCCCACAGCCGGCGGGTGGAGGCGCCCGCCGTGAGCGATCAGGCAATTGCGTATTACGTGGTGGGAAACAAGCTCTTCATCGTGGGAGGGCATGGTAGCCACCTGCTGCCAATCGGCTCTGCCGGCGTGGCCAATTTTGATACCTCCGCCGCCTAGATCCACAAACTCACAATTTTCCACGCGATTGTGTTTACAACCGAGCCCAAAGGCCATAGCATACTCCCCGACGTGCCGCACCACACAGCGATCAAAAAGCACATGCCGGGCGCCCCAAGCCATGATGGCGGCACCCAGCCCAACCTCGGCCTGGGGGAAGAATTGGCCGGATGGAGGTAAAACCCAATTGGTGTGCGCAAAGGTCAGCCCCCGGACATGCACGTGTTGTACCCACTGCTGCTGGGGAATGCTCCCTTCCATCAGGAGGAGCTCACTCAGTCGAGGAGCCACTACCACGGAACTGGCGGGTTCTTCTCCCGGAACCGGGACGTATGTCAACACGCCGGTCCGCCGATCAAGGTACCAACTTCCCGGCGTTCCCAGGGCTTCGGCCACGTTGAAGACGATGTAACGGTGTCCCTTTCCAAAAGCGGCCCACCAGGAGGTCGTTCCCGTGTGGCCTTTGAAAGTCACCAGTCGCTCCGTAGGATCCACCTGGGCTATCCGCATTTTGGCGACAGACCACTGTTGGAAGACCATCACCATCACATCGTCGAGATTGTGCCACGTAGCCTTGACGTCATCGCCTGAATAACGTATCCGGTCGAAACCCTTACCCTCCGCTTGAGGCGATGGAGGGACCTGATCAGCGATAGTATAATATCCCTGGTGCGGTAAGCGCGCTACGTAACGCCGCTTATCGTTGACGAAAAGTTGCCAAAAATCCCACCGGCCCTCACGCACTTCCGGCAGCTCAGCCTTCCAGTAACCAAGATCATCCACCTGCCAGTTTGCGATCGGTCGACCGCCGCTTAGGATGGGGCATTCTTCGGGAAAGGCCTCCAAGACGGTGGGAGAAGCTTCCGTGCCGGAATGCTCCGGTGTTATCCGAATGGGCTCTTTCAACCAGTAGGTTCCCCCTCGAACGCGAACGACCACGGGGCGGTTGCGAGCGGGCTCGGCAGCACGAATCGCTGCTACTAGCTCAAGCGCTCGGGCAAAACTTGCCACGGGTCCGTCGGTTCGGTCGGAGTTCGGCTCCGGCAGTTTGCCAGACCATGCGTCGTTACCATCCACGGCCACGTAAACATCTGCCTCGCCTGCTCTGGCAAGATCTGCAGGCCATGCATCAATACCGGAGGTTGCCAAAAGTCCGGAGATAAAAAGCAGCGACCACACTTTTGTTCTAAAGTGCATGCATCAACTCCCACAATTTGACAACACACGCGTCTGCTTTTCTCACTGGGAGGAGTTACCAGCGAATCCGCCACTCGTTGCTATTGTTGTCCCGAGACAATTAAGGGTAGCTCCGAAGTCCTGTCCCGAGAGTTTGAAGTCGGCTCGAACCTGGACCACCCGGATGTGGGACAGGGATATTCTACTGCCCCATAGCTGGCCACACAAGAGTTTCCTCCGCAGAAGGTTACCTGAGAAGTTTTACTGGCCTTGTGCCCGGGAGCGGCTTCCCCGATGGTTATACCTTCCCGCGGGCAACTCACTTAGTAACTAACGAAGCTTTGGCAACCATTTAGGCCGATCTTATTCCGAGTTATACCGATTTCCTGCAAACGCAATCTTACTGCAGGGATTGGGGGCACAATCAATGTCAAAAGGAGAAGGGGGCTGAGCTGGCAGAGCGGTGCATGAAGATGCCGCGCGCCCTCGGGGCCGCTTGCGTACCAAGGGTGCCGGTCCTCGCTTCCGATCTCTTCAGGCAGGAGTGGTTGCCCCTTAGTTTTCGCAAGGAAATTTCGACCGACTTTGGGCGGGATCGCGACCGGAGATAGCGTCGCGGATGGACGCCTGAAGCTTTTGACCCTAGCCAGGGCTGAAGTGAGAGGAGTTGTCATGGTATTGGTGTTTCGGAGCGAAGGATTGGCGGATGCCTAATTGCAGGACAAAACTGGTCTTCCTGCGGAAAGACCAAAAGTTTACGGTTTAGCCGCTTGAAAAAACCATGGCCCTTCAACAGGGCCAGGACCAAGGGCCATTGGTGTGCAATTTCCTTATTTTTTGGGAGTAATACGAATTATTAGTTTAATTAAATTGGGTTCGGTATCAGTGTTGGAGATTGGAGGCTTCGAACTGAAGAAACCCCTATTTGAATCCCCTCTAGGGATGGGTTTTGCGTTGTTCCCTTTCAAAGGAGGGTTTCAACCCAGTGATTCCGGGAGGACAGCAACCTCCCGATGAGAAGAGCGTTAAGGAGTGTTGAAGGCCTCTTGCCGGGAGGCACGGGTTGAAGCGTCGGCGGAAGCAACAAAACGGATTTTTGACGAGTTGGTTTAAAGAGCCCTTGCAAAATCTCACAGAAGGCCCCCGAAAACGGGGCAAAAAGTTAGAGGCCCGAATTACAGGTGTGCGGTTGTTCCTCTGGGTGAAAAAGGTTTAGTCGCAGGACTCCGGCTCCGAAGGTGGGGGAGACACGCGGAGCCCACTCGTCGCTTGAATGGATTTTGCGGTTGGGGCCAGTGGCATTCGTCAAGGTACGAAACATTATCCTTGTAAGCCATCGCTAATTAGGGAGTACGTTGATTAACGGTTTCTTGAATTATTTGTATCCAGTTCGGCCGTGCGAAATGGGTATTTGGCAAGGATAGAAATGCCTATTTAGCAGGGATAAACAATCTGAATAAAAAAATGGGAAGTCTGAAGAATTTAGTGATCCTGAGTAGTGTGGGAAACCATTAGTTTGCCAAGGAGGGTTCGCCACGATGGCTTCGCGCCCGGCGTTATCGCTCGCAGGGGAACCGGAGCAGGTAGTTGCTTTTGGCCGAGAGGTGCTTCAACGAGAAATTGCTGCCTTACAGGCGGTGGCGGGGCGGCTTGATCGGCAGTTTGCCCGGACGGTGGAATTGGTGATGGAGTGCCGGGGTTGTGTTGTAGTTTGTGGCATGGGCAAAGCGGGATTGGTGGGGCAGAAAATTGCCGCCACCCTGAGCTCGCTTGGTACTCGCAGCTACTTTGTGCATCCGGCCGAAGCCCTCCACGGGGATCTGGGCCGCATTCACAAAGAGGACATTGTTTTGGTCCTGTCGTACAGCGGGGAGACGGAGGAAATTGTGGGCTTTTGCCGGTTGGTGCAAACAATGGGCGTACCTGTGGTGGCGATTACCCGGCGTGCTGAGACTACAGTGGGTTGGCTGGCGGATGTGGTGATTGCCTTAGGCCCTATCGAGGAAGCATGTCCCATGGGCCTGGCACCCACGAGCAGTACCACTGCCATGCTGGCCGTCGGGGATGCTTTGGCCTTGGCCGTGGCTCGCATGCGAGGATTTACCGCCGAGGATTTTGCCCGATTTCATCCAGGGGGAAGTTTGGGGCGGAAACTTGCGACGGTCCAAGAGGTGATGCGGCCGCTGGAGCAATGCCGGTTGGCGCACCAGGCGCAAACGGTGAGGGAAGTCCTCGTGCTTACCGGCCGGCCAGGACGACGCACCGGGGCAATTATGCTTGTGGATGACCAGGGCAGACTCTCGGGAATTTTCACCGACAGCGATCTTGCTCGATTGTTCGAACAGCGCGCCGATGAAAAATTGGATGGCCCAATTGCCAACGTGATGACGCGCTGCCCCATCACAATTCGCGTGGGGGCGCGACTTGCGGAGGCGGTAGCGCTCATGGCGGAGCGGAAAATTAGCGAACTTCCCGTGGTGGATGGTGAGGATCGACCTTTAGGCCTTATTGACGTCACCGATGTGGTTGCCTTGTGGCCGGAATATTTCACCGACGAGATTTCCCGGAGGGGTCGGCCGTACCTTACGATTTGCCGACCGCCTGCGGAGCGGGAACGAATGGTCGAAGAGTGCGGTACATAGTGAGGAGGCACAGTTTTTAAAGGGGGTAATTCTTTCCAGGCATAGTCCGCGTAAGCTTTCCCAAGGGAGCAAGGGTTTCGAAACAGGGGGAAAATACACGGTGATCGATCTGGGAAACCTGTCCGAGGAGGTCCGGCGGCGCTGCGAGAAGGTGGAAATCATCCTCAGCGATGTGGACGGTGTGCTCACCGACGGTCGTGTGCTTCTTGACGGTCGGGGGAACGAGGCCCAGTTCTTTCACATTCGAGACGGTCTAGGAATCCAGTTGTGGCAGCGGGCTGGGTTCCACTTTGGTATCTTGAGCCACCGCAGTTCCCAGGCGGTACGACTTCGCGCGGCGGAAGTGGGGGTTGCGATTGTTCGTCAAAGTGTGGAAAGCAAACTTGCCGCGGCTGAGGAGATCCTTGAGCAACTGCGTTTGCCCATGGATCACCTATGCTACGTGGGGGACGATCTGCTGGATCTGCCGTTGCTGCGACGGGCAGGTCTTGGCGTCGCCGTGGCCGATGCTGCTCCCGAGGTGCGGGCCGTTGCCCCTTTGATCACCACTTTGCCCGGAGGCCACGGAGCGGTACGAGAAGTGGTGGAGTTACTGCTGAAAGCAAAGGACCGCTGGGAAGCCCTCGTGGCCTCGATTGCGCGGTAAAAGAGCAGAAACTAAAAACCTTGCTGCACAACCAAGAAGCAATCGCCGGACTAAGCTTGGCCGGTTAATCAAGAGTTAATGCAGAGTGTTTGCTCAAACTTTGTTCCAAGCATCGGACTTGGCGCGATAGGCATTTTTACCCCGGATTGAGGGGTGCCGAGCACGGAAAACCGGCAGGAGCATGGGTTGCTCGGCCAAACCGGGAAGATCAAGCAGGCAGCATATTGTCGCCGGGCGTTACTGCGGTCCTTGGGAGCTTGTGCCTTCTTCCGCTCGGAAGGTAGCAGAGTACTAACTCGGAAGATAGTAGGAGAGTACTAACTCGGAAGATAGGAGAGTGATCACCCCGGCCCCTTAACAGCAAGGCAAGGTGCTCGGCGATCAGGATTTCATGCTGTTGGCGAATTAACCGCTTTCGCAGCCCGAGGCATAAACATTGGTCATGCCCCTCCAAGGCGGGTTGGATCCTCAGCGACCATGGGTGGCGCGGACCTACCGCGCCGTGGTGGGGTTCGCCCTAGTTCTAGGGTGTTACTGGCTATACACCCTGCTCGTGGTCCCTCTCATCGAACCCCCAGAGCTCAGTGTCGCTCCCCGGAGCCTATCACCTCAGGAAATCGAGCGGGCCCAGGAACGCTTCCGGCGCTACCGGGAACGATTGCTCCCCCTTTTTGCTGAAGGCACGTGGCAATTTGCGAAGACGAAGATCATCGAAACGGAAGAAGTGATCGTCCTTCTCGAGGAGTACGAAAGGGTGGACGATCACCATGTGCGTGTTTGGCCTTGTGCAGGGGTTATCGGGGCACAAGTGGATGAGCAAACCCATCAGATCCGTACGGGGCTGGTGATCGAGGCGCCCCAGGGTGCGCTCCTTGAGTTCGAAAGTTCGGTCGATTTGCGTTTGGGGCAGATCGCCCAGCCGAAAAGGGTCCAGCTCGACGGACCTGTACGGCTGCGGCATTATGTCGCCGGTATCCCTCCCGAGCAGCTTCTTTCAGTGGAAACGGAGGATGTGTGGATCGAGGGCCAGGAGGTTAGCACGGACGGGGAGGTCCGCTTTCGATTCGGCCGGCATTTTGGGAAGGGTCGCGGCCTGGTGGTAAAGCTCGATAAGTTATCGTCGCAGGAGCTTTCGCCCTCGGCGGCATCGGTAACCCAATTTATTAGCGAGGTCCGCGTCCTCCGAATCGAACGGCTTCATATTGTGCTTCCTTCCGCCCGCGTGGGCGCCAGTCTGACGAATGACGGAGGCCAGGGACAACCTGTCGCCTTCGAACTGGCTTGTGATGGGCCTTTTCGGTTTTTGCCGCAAAAACTTCAGGTTAATTTTGAGGGCAACGTTCGCGGGTGGCGTGTTGGTGTGGGTGCCGAGGACCGACTCCGTTGCGAGGAGCTGATACTGTGGTTGGCCTCCGACTTAGAGGGCGAAAACGAAAAACAACCGGGGGAATTGCTAGGGAATTTAACAAGTGGGGCTTCGCTGTGGCCGGAAGATGCTCATGAAAAGTCGGAGCTTGTACCTTCGGATGGTTTGCGGCGTGACAGTCTCCCCTCTTTGGGGATCCATGCGGAAAGTTCGGGGAAGGGATCTGTGCCGGGTTTGGCCGGCTGGCAAATTCGGCAGGTGCAGATGCGCGGAGGGCCGGCCACCATCCACGCCCCAACCTGGGACTTCTTTTTTGAAGGCAATCTTCTTGAGTACGATCTGGCCTCGGGTGACTATTTCCTCAGCGCTGAGGAAAGAACCACCGTTCGGTATGGTGGCATTCGGATCGTGGCGACCAAACTTCGTGGCCGGCTTCCGTTTGAAGCCCTGGGTAGTGGGTGGAGCCAAGTGGAAGCGGAACTGATAGGTCCCGGAAGTTTGAGCCATAGTTTCCGGGATGAGACTGCGCCGCAAATCGTGGCTCAGTGGCACGGTCGATTATTCATTCGACCTCAAGATAAGCGGCAGGTCCTGAGTTTGGTGGAAGGGGCAAGTATCTACGCGGCCAGTATCGGAAGCTTGTCTGCCGAAGAAGTCCACATTTGGCTTCTGCCGCCGGAAGTAGCGGAGCCAGCCGGGCCAAGCCCCTCGCCGGTCGATCCCCTTCAGACGCTGCCAATGCCTCGGGCTCAGGGTGGTCGAGATTCCCCAGCAGAAACCCTTGTTCAAATCGGAGGTCTCCGCCCGGAGCGACTTTTGGCCCTCCAGAATGTGGTTATTGAGGTTCCACAGGCGGAGGCGCGAGCCCACGAACTTCGCGCGGTTTTTGACCTGGAAGATGTCAGCCCCGAGCGGAAGGTATCCGGCTTCAGGTGGCGCGAGTGCGGAGTGATCGACAATGGCCTGCCGAGCGATTTTAATTTGCTTTCGGGTGGTATCGGACCCTTCGATCGTGGAAATCCCCAAGTTCCCCAGCCCAAAAGTGCGGGCTTGTGCGGCCCGTTACCAGGGGAAGACCTTCGAAGTCCGTGGCTTACACAATCTCGGAGGGGTACCGAACCACAGAAGAGCCAAGTATCCGTTGAGCCTGTCGGAAAGAGGAAGGGGGAAGATTTTGGTACCGGGAGTGAAGGCTTTGGCCCGGAGGGTTTGGGAGTTTCTTGTCGTGACCCAAATTATTTGAGGGCGGACTCACCCAAAGTCAGAAAACAAACTTTCTTTGTAAATGACATGGGAAATGGGACGGGGTCGCGGGCTAGCAGCGTGGAAACCTCAGAATTTGGGAGGTATGCCGGCGATTGCCCATCCTTTAGGGGGGTATCACTTATGGCAACCGGTTATCAGTCGGAGCCAGGAAAGATACTCCCCCTGCTCACGGAACACTCCTCGCCGAGCGTTTCGGCTAGTAGATTTGACGTCTCCGCGTTTCGAATTCAGGTTCGCCTACGGGCACGAGCTGCCGGCCTCGAGTGCGCTGAAGCCCTGCTTGAAGGTAATGCACAGATTGTTGAAAGTCTTCCGCTTGTGCCGACGGATCCGGCGCAACGACCGGCGCTTGTCACCGGCCAAAAGGTTTACTTCGCGGACCCTGGGACACCCTATTGGTCGGTTCTTGTGGAGGGACACCCAGGGCACGTGGAGGCCAGAGGGATTGGTTTGACTGCTCCTCGGATCGCCTTGAATGCCGCCAGTAATCGGCTGTGGGTGGACCAAGCGGGCAGACTAGAGATATGGGTGAAGCCGAGGGAAGAGTTGGGGCTGCCACCCGGGCCAACCGCTCCGGCTGTTGTCCGCTGGGGAGGAACTATGGTCTTCAACGGACAGGTGGCCCGATTCGATGGTTCGGTTACGGCGGAGGTCCCGGGAGCATCCTTAACTACGCAGGAATTAGAAGTACGGCTGGCTGAATTGGTACCTTTTGGGGGCGGAGGCTGGGTCGCGGAGCCCAGTGTGGACCGAATCCATGGCTTCGGTCCTACAGTGCTGACGCGACGAAGTGATCCCCTTGGCCCGGCGATGGAAACAAAGTCGGGATTGGAGGACCGGTTAGAGGTTGTCGACTTGGTGATTGCATGGCAAAGCGGCGACTTTTGGGCCAAAGGACCCGGCCGGCTCGTGACACGCCTGTCCCCCCGGGTCGACGCAGCGCAGCAAGTTTTCGATCTGCTTCCTTCCCGAAGTTTGGTCTCATCCGCAAGTGGAGGTCAGGCCAGTGAGGGCCCGGCAAGATTAGCCTCTGGGGCATCGGAGGGTAATGCTTCAGCTATTGCTGGGCCGGTTGTGGTGGTGCGATTCGTGCAGGAGCTTCGCGGGAATTTGTGGCAACGTCGCGTCCGTCTTCAGGGGCACGTTCGGGGCATCTATGTGGCCAAATGGCCCTGGGATTGGCCTCCGGAGCCGGATGACCCGGGTGATCCTCCCGCGGGCGGGACAAGATGGTCTTCCGGCGCAATCACTGCTGTGGAGGTGGCTCCGCCTGGGGGCGACCGTTCCTGGGAGCTTGTCGCCGAAGGGAATGTCCGTCTGGAAGGTCAAGATTTTGTCGCCCGGGCTCCTCGGGCTAGTTACGTGCAACATAAGGATCTACTTATCTTGGAAGGGACACCGAGGAATCCGGCCGAACTTTACCGTCAGCAACGGCCAGGTGAGAGCCCGGCTGCTCACGCAGCCACCCGAATTCTTTATTGGCTTGGGCAAAGACGGCTTGTTGTGGAGGGACTTCAAACCCTGCAAGTGCCGTAAATATTACGGGGCGGGAAGGCCCCCGCTCATAATGGGGCCCTTGCACCTTCTCATTGGGCCATGAAAAAGGCCCAAAGCGTTTTCGCCGAGCGGAGTTGTACCACCACAAGTGTTGCCAAGGGCAGATTTTTTTGGACAATTCGCCCCGCACAACGCTCCGCCAACGGAGCCTTTCAGGGAATTTGGGCAAGAATAACCTCGGGGGGCAGACCGGGAGCCGTGTATTAGGATCTCGTACTCCCGCTGGATGTGCCTAGCCTTTGGGGGGTAGAAGCGGGAGTCGGGGGACCAGGAGAATGCGTTGAAAGGGACAGAAATTCCTCCGAATTGGGGCCAGAAGATTCGTGTTCGGCTTGGCCCTTGGGGATGGGCCTCGGTGGATATCTGGTGGTGACAGTAGGCACGGAAGGACAGGCCTTATGAAAATCTTATTGACCGAAGAACAACTTCGTGCGGGAGTGCAGGAACTTGCGCGGAAGATCGAAGACTACTATCGCGGCAAACCGCTCACGATGGTGGGGGTTCTCATTGGCAGTATCGTGCTTCTTGCGGACTTAATTCGGCTTATTTCAATTCCGCTGAGGGTGGAGCTGGTTCAGGCCCGACGGTATTGGGGACAAGTTCGTCGGCCGGGACCGCTCGCGGTGGACCTCGAGGTATTGGCGGCAGCAGTTCGCGGCCGTCATGTCCTGCTTGTTGACGACATCTTTGACACCGGTCAAACCATTGCGGAACTGATCCCCATGCTCGACGAGTTGGGGCCGATCAGTGTTCGCACGGCCGTGCTACTACGCAAGGAAGGGCGAGCCACTGTAGACTTCCAGCCTGATTTGGTGGCTTTCAACATTCCAGACGTTTTCGTTGTGGGCTACGGGCTTGATTTCAACGATATGTACCGAAACCTCCCATATGTGGCCGCCTTGGATCCGGAGGAACTCGCAGGCTAGTCGGGCCAAGCTGGTGCTAAGTGGGAGGGATTGGTGCTGATTTGTCCGCTCCTTTTCGCAAGGCTAAACAATCTAAAAATCTCCCCGAAACGACGAAACGCTTTGGTTTTTGGGCAGCTCGGGGCCAGGTGACCGCCGGCCGCTGGGTGCGGCAGGTGCTTTTACGGCAGAGTAAGTTGGCAGTTGAGGCCCCCTGAGACCATCGGCTTGAAGACTCTCCCGCCTAATTAGTGGATTCCGTGGGGCGGGGCTGCTGGGAGCTTTCAGCTCGCGGTGGGGCGACGGGGGAGGACCGGTCTTCGTGCATTCGCCGCGTAAGCTCGAAGATCTCTCGGCCACCTTTCCACCCCACGTAAAAGACCAAAAGCCCGTACCACAGGAGCGATCCGAAAATTACTCCAAACCAGAAGGTAATCCAAAGCCATTCCTTCATCCAGTTCCGTGCCTTTCGTCGGGTAAAGAGTTCACTCTCACACGCAGCACGTTACGCCGCGTGTGGGATTCGTGTTGAAGCCCGTTGAAATTCGCAAAAATGGCCAAGTTAACACTACACATACTAGGCTGCTTTCCGCCTAGTGGCCTCTAAGGCCGAAGACGCACTTCCTTCCGATGGGAACCGACTACGGCTGGGAGTTGTGATTTTGGAGCATTTGCACAAAACGCCCCACTGCCGATCCGCCAATCATCCCGCCGGCAGCTAACGCAAAGGCGGAAAATCCAGCGAACTCGGGGGGGATTCGCCAGGGCGATTGGGGTGGGGTCACCGCATTGACGACGACAAAACCAATAGGGCCGACCGCCCCCAGTAGGATCGCTGCGATTGCCCCAGTGGTGTTGGCTTGCGGAAAGTAAAGGGCCGCCACCAACAGCGTAAACAAGCTTGCCAGATAGATGGTCCCTGTCACTGCCAGGTAGTCCCATGCGGTGCCGGGAAGTTGATACCACAATCCCCAAAACATAAGGAACATTCCGATGGCGACCACCAAGACCCGAATCAGCAGGAGGCGGGCTTTTTGGCTTAAAGGCCGCCGCAAGCACGGCATAACCAGATCGTTGTAGATGACCGTGGCCCAGGTCAACAAATACCCGCTGTCTGTTGACATCTCAGCAGCTAGCATTCCCGCAAGAAGGAGCCCCAGCGCTCCGAGTGGCACGATGGTACTCAGATAAACCGGCATGGCAGTAAGGTCGTTTACCCCTGGCGGCAAGCCTCCCAGGTGGAAGAAGTGAGCGCAGGCGGCGGCACCCCACAGGCCGGGTAGGGCAAACCGCCCCACAAAATAGAAAGCCGTGCGGCGATAAATAGCACAGGCCCGATCCTCGTCTCGGGCTGCAAGCACTCGCGCCACCGTGGTCTGCCACGCGGTAACGGCGGCAAGCGCTACCATCGCCTGCCAGAGGACCCACAATATCCCTGGGCTTGCCCGACCAAAAGGATGAAAGGGGTAACCCACCGGTACCTGCTTCTGGGAGGGAGGAGTCTCTGGCCCTTTCAGGGACTGGAAATCTTTGTCTGCGGAGACTGCCTGGGACAACGGTTGCGGAACGGCAGATTCGACCGCCGGCTGGTGGGGGGTTGTCACCTCGCTGTGGGAGGGAGCAGGCTTTTGGGCGGGCTCCACGATAAAGACGAAACCCTTCTGGTGGGCTTCGGAAAGGGTATTAGCCAGCTCCACCCACCCAACGTGGGACAGTACGATGATGCTGGTCAAGACGATTCCTCCGCCCATCACGAGGAACTGCAGGTAATCAGTGACGAGGACGGAAACCATTCCTCCTAGAGTTGTATACAGTAGCACGAGCGTTAGAAGCCCGGTCATGACCCATTCGAGGAGAGCTGGTGGAAGGCCGGCGACACCCACCAAAAACTCGCCACCCAGGCGAAGAAAAATCCCCATGTTCAGCACCCCGCCTAAGACCACCACGAGGCCGGCTAACCATCTTACGGTTTTTCCGAACCGGCGCTCAAACAGTTCGGGGATGGTCATGACCCTGGCGGCACGCAATGGGCGGATGATAAAACCGGTTCTGCCTACAAAATACATCCACAAGGCCATTAGGATGCCTGGTGTTGCCCCCGCGAAACCGTATTGAAAGCCCAGCTGGGCGGTGTACATCACCGTGACCACTCCTAGCTCGGTTGCTGCAAGGGAAGCCACACCCAAATAGATGTCCATTTCCCGTCGCGCCAGGGCGAAATCCTCCACCCCGCGGACGTACCGCCGCACCCAAATGCCAACCCAGACACAGCCGGCCAAATAAATGACCACTATGAGAAGATCAAGCGATGTCACTCCCATAAGGTAGGCTCAACTTGGTGATAACTCGCGCCGGTGGAAGGTACTGGCGGCGCTTATGCGATCAACGACGATACCGATTTGCCTTCTTTCGTTGGGTAGCGTTTCCGAGGTTTTAAACCCCTCCGATTCCCGGAAAAAATCCTGTTCCCCAACGGGTGTCTATTCATAAAGGTTAGGCGAGCTTTTTAAACCAGATCCTCAAGACTGCTACCAAACTCACCACGGCAACGGCGGCCAGGATGGTCCCCGTAAGGGGCATACCGTAAAGGAGCGAACCGACGGAGAACAAAGCGGCATAAACCGCAACGCACCCGAGAATCATGCACAAAATACCGGCCGGTACTTCCCACTTTGCCTCGGCGGCGAGCTCCGGTTCGCCTTGGGCTGCGGCGTAGGCCAACACTTTTTTCCAGCCAGGACCACCCGGTCGAATTTTTCGGCAGAAGGCCACAAGGGTTTGCATATCGGCCGGCCGGGTCAGAAGCGTCACTGATATCCAGCTCAAGGTGGTGATTGCCACCCCGAGGACCATCCGGATGGCCGCTTCGGTCGCTCCTATTTCCACTTGTAGAGAAATTCCCAGGATTTGGCCACATGCGAGAAGTCCAGCGCAAATGGCGCCTTGAATCCCGGAAATGAGCCACGGTGGGGCGAAAAACTGGAAATAGCACGCCACGGCAAAAGAGACGATCATCGCCGTAAGCTCGCTGAGGGCATTGATGCGCCACCAGAACCATCGCAGGATAAACAAAAGCCCTGTTCCTGCACCTACCTGAAGCATAATTTGAAACGCTTGCAGTGCGTTACTCAAAACCAGGGCGAAGATGGCCATAAGGACCATAAGGATTACCGTGGTCACCCGGCCAACGTTGACCAATTCCCTCTCCCCGGCCTGCGGGCGAAGAAAGCGTTTGTAAAAGTCGTTGACCACATAGGAGGCACCCCAATTAAGATGGGTGGAAATGGTAGACATATAGGCGGCTACGAGGGAGACGAGAACTACCCCCATCCAGCCGGCCGGGAGGAAAGTCAACATGGCGGGATAAGCCAAGTCATTTCCGATCACCCGCCGCGGTACATGGGGAAAAGCTTGAGCCAGTGCGTCCAGATCCGGGAAGACGACAAGGGAACACAAAGCAACGAGGATCCACGGCCAGGGACGAATCGCGTAGTGGGCGATGTTGAAAAACAAGGTTGCTGCCGTCGCGTGGGTCTCGTTTTTGGCGGCAAGCATTCGTTGGGCGACGTATCCACCCCCGCCAGGCTCCGAACCCGGGTACCATACGCTCCACCATTGGATGGTAAGCGGGATCAAAAATACGGAAATGAAAAGGTCGGTACTGGTGGGGGACGGGCAAAAAGCCATCTTTTGCCGAACCGCTTCATGGGTCCATAAACCCGCAAGACCTCCCACTGAGGGGTGCTGTACAGCCACCACGGCCGCCACAATCGCTCCCACCATGGCAAACAGGAAAAGGAGAAAATCGGTGAACACAACGCCCGTGAGGCCCCCGAGCGCCGAATAGATAAGTGTCACCACGCATGCAAGGAAGATGGTCTCAATAGGTGTCAATCCCAGCATCACTCCGCCAATCTTGATGGCGGCCAAGGTGACGCTAGCCATCACCAGCACATTGAAAAACACCCCAAGGTAAAGCGCCCGAAATCCCCGCAGAAAAGCAGCGGTAGCGCCGCTGTAACGCAATTCGTAAAACTCTATGTCAGTCATCACACCGGAGCGTCGCCACAGTCGGGCGTAAATGAACACCGTAAGCATCCCAGTCAGTAAAAGGGCCCACCACTGCCAATTTCCTCCCACCCCTTGTTGTCGCGTGATGTCGGTGACTAGATTGGGCGTATCTGAGGAGAAAGTGGTGGCTACCATGGAAAAGCCAAGAAGCCACCAGGGCATCCGGCGGCCGGAGAGGAAGTACTCGGCCGTGCTCTGACTAGCCCGTCGGGTGACGGCCACTCCGATGGTAAGGGTAATCAGAAAATAGCCGAAGAGAATGGCCCAATCGAGGAGGCTAAGCTTAGCAAGGCCACCAATTCGTCCAAACCAGTCTGCCAGACCGTCCAGCATGATGATTTCTCCAACGAGGTAACTGTTCGACCTCAAAATTTACCTACAGTGGATTTTCCAGTTCCACGATACGTACCCGGATCCGGCAGTCTCCATCCGGCAAGCACTAAAGGGTTGATTTGTACAAAGTGTGGCGATCTCCCACCAGAACCCTGGCCAAGGGCTCGGGAGAATCACTTTACCTTCGGATTGGTTCCAATATCTTAATTCCTAGAAAACTTCCAACAATGCTTTAGGTTTAACCACTCGGGGATATCCTGGGATAGGCGGGATTTGCTACCGCCGAAAATGATGTAGAGGGTTCCAGAGGTGTTGGCTCCAGGCGGATGGTGGCCCGTTATCGCAAGTGTATAGAGAAAAAGAATGAGGCCGATACTTGGCTTACCCAGGGGTTGTATCGGCAAGTAGCTCGTCTTATAGTGGCATGCTGCTTCGGAAGCCAATTTTCGATGGGGAGCTTCACAGGGCGTGGCCGGCATGGCGGGCCTTATGGGACTGGTTGCGGAGAGTTCCTTTGATCGCCGCAAAGGATCTCTGAAGAAGGAAAAGGTGGTTTTCTGGGCAAGGTCCCTCTGCCAGTAGGTAAGGTGGTCGTTTAGCGCGACCGGATCGGCGGAGAATACCGGACAAGCAAACTGGGGATGATGTGCTGCCCCTAAGCGATCGGATCGAATCTTCGTGTGACCGGGCGGATTTTTGGAATCCGGTAAGCTCCCGCCCGCAGGGAAAGATTGCTCAAGAACAACTTGTCCATGGACGAAGCCCTTTGTCGACGCATCTAGTTTATAGGCAAGGGGGTAAGCTAGTTAAAAATGGGGGAATCGTGTTAACCGGTAAAGTAGATGGGCGGGTCGTTGTTCATTGAAAGGGAAAATCAATGTCGACAGCCGTGATCGAATGGGTCAGCGGGCGCGTCTTTAATCTCGTCCACCGCAATAACCTGGTGTACAACACGTGCTGGGAGGATCCGCGTTTGGACCGGGTGGCTCTGCAGCTGGGACCGGAAGATACGGTGTTGGTCATCACCTCGGCTGGGTGCAATACTCTGGATTACGCGTTGACCGCGCCTCGGCATATCTATGCGGTGGATATGAATCCGCGTCAAAATGCCCTGCTTGAGTTAAAGATAGCAGGCATTCGTCAACTGGACTATGACACATTTTATCAGATGTTCGGCAATGGCCGATTGCCTGGAATTGGCAAAATCTATCGGGAGAAATTGCGCGGCGAGCTTTCCCCTTGGGCGCGGAAATGGTGGGACCGTCATATCGATTTCTTTTCCCATCCCAAATTGACATTCTATTTTCGCGGTACTTCCGGCACCTTTGCCCGGATGATGAATGCCTACGTGGATCGGGTACTTCGCATTCGTCCGTGGATTAATGCCGTGCTTGAGGCAAGAACTTTGGAAGAACAACGGGAGATCTACTATCGGCACCTTCGTCCCCGGGCATGGACTCGGACAGTCCGGACCCTAATGCGCCGCGATACAATTTTGGCCCTTTTGGGAGTGCCTCGCTCCCAGCGCGAACAAGTGGAGGAGATCTATCCCGGGGGAATTGTCGAGTATATCGAACGATGCCTGGATAGCGTCTTTGGGGAGTTACCCCTTGCGGACAATTATTTTTGGCGGGTGTATATGACCGGGCGTTACACCCCAAGCTGCTGCCCCGAATACCTGAAGGTGGAAAACTTTCATGCCTTAAAAGCTGGGTTGGTGGACCGCATCTCCATCTATACCGACACGGTGGAGGGATTCCTGAAAAAAAATGAGGTGGCAATCAGCCGGTTTGTCCTTTTGGATCACATGGATTGGCTTTGGGACAAGCACTTCCCCTTGCTGGAAAGCGAGTGGCAATGGATCGTGCGCCGGGCGGTGCCGAGGGCACGACTTATTTGGCGTAGCGGCGCCCTACGCACCGATTTTGTGGACCGTGCTCAGGTGGAACTTGACGGTCGCAAGGTAAAAGTAGGCGAACTTCTGCATTATCATCGGGAGTGGGCCGCAGAACTTCACAAACGGTGTCGTGTTCACACCTATGCCAGCTTTTACATTGCCGATCTGCTGAAGTAGCTAGCATGGGGGATCGGAGAGCTCTGTTCCGGGTTTCTCAACGGCGTTGCCGAAGAGGGCGAATCGGCCATGTATCAGAGGGTGCGGGTTAACCTTGTGCGATGGCTGGCCATTGGGAAGGGCTGGCACAGCAAGCAGGTTGCGTCCACACCGATAGCTCAGGCGGGGTACGAGCTACATCTGAGCTCCTGCCGGAAACTTGCCGGCCTGTTGTGAACCGCATGTCAACTGATTTTCGTCGCGGAAGCCATGGGTTTACTTACAGATCTGCGGGTCATCTATCACATGGTCTTTAAGCCGATCCGTGGCAAGGATCACGGCGAGCGGCTTGACAGCTTTTATCGGGGGCAGGCTCGCGACTACGATGCTTTCCGCCGTCGGTTGTTGAAGGGCCGGGAAGAATTATGGGGTAAATTAGAGAGGCCCGCAGGAGGTGTGTGGGTCGACATGGGTGGGGGAACAGCTGCCAATTTGGAATACCTTGGGAGCGACATCGGCAAGCTCCACCGAATTTATGTCGTGGATTTGGCTCGGTCGCTTTTGGAGGTAGCTGAGCAAAGAGTCAAACGGCATGGGTGGACAAATGTCACGCTCGTTCATGGAGACGCCACCACCTTCTGTCCCCCAGAAGGAGCTGCCGACGTTGTCACCTTTTCCTATTCGCTCACGATGATTCCGGATTGGTTTGCGGCGATCGAAAATGCATGGAGGATCCTTCGGCCGGATGGCCAGATCGGAGTGGTGGATTTTTACATCTCGCGGAAATACCCGCCTCCCGGGCTTGTCCGACACCCGTGGCGGACCCGTTGGTTTTGGCCCTGCTGGTTTGCCACGGATAACGTATTCCTTTCACCCGATCATTTGCCCTACCTCATGTGGCGCTTTCAGGCGGAATCTCTGCTAGAACGTCGCGCACGAGTGCCATGGGTACCTTTTGGGCGGGTACCGTATTATGTCTTCGTAGGTCGTAAAAAAGTCTCCTCTTAGGCCCTGCAGGTGATCTTGGTATTTCCGCTTTTTTCCGTGTGTGGATCTACCACCTCTTTTAACGATCGCCCACAGGCAAGCCCGCTGGGCGACCTCCGGCCGGGGATCAGGCACGCGGAGGAGACTCCCCGACATTGCGGATCAAAGCAGCAGGCTCGGAGATGATCGGACCACCTTGCCGCCAGATGTGGGCAAATGTTCTCCGCATGTGATTTCCGAATATCTTTATCCCCGCGAGGGAATTCCCGGAACATTTTCAACGAGGCGAGAGGGTGCTTGTAGCAGTAAGACAATCGTCGGGGCCTGTTTTCAAGATCGTTTACCGGGAAGTTTTCTCCCTGCAGATGGTGGCTGCTATTGAACGAAGTGGCCTGCTAGCGCGAGGCTGGAACCGATGGGACGCTACAATTGGAGCAATGCGGCCAGTTTCGGCCGAAAGGTTGCTCTCGTTCGCTTGCCCGGAGTGTGAAACATCAAGAAGGTGCGTCCCGCTGAAAGGAAATATGTTTCGCTACGAGGACCAATTATGTTAGGGCTTCTGCAATTCGCCGCGCCATAGAAATGTCGCGTGGTTTGGACTCACGGCCCTGCCGAGCCTGAAATCTTTGCCGAAGAACTGGGACTGTCAAGCTGCAGGAACTGGCCGCGCGGTTGCGAGTAAACTTTCTGCCAAAGCAAGCGGTTCCTTGCGGCAGGACGGGGGACTTTCAAAAAGCAGTGCCTCGGTGGTCGGGAAAAGCAGAAATATCACTAAATATGTAAAGTAGCCTCCTTCGAAAGGATAACAATCGTAAGGCACATGGGTTCTGCATTGCCACGTAAAGCTACGGCTCCCTGCCTCCCAGACTTCCGTTCTGGGGTGGCTGCCCCTGCCGAAGCATTTTTTGGCCACGAAGTTCTCGCTTTATCACCTTGGAACGAGGTTTAGCTTTTACGATTGCGGAACTTAGAGAGCGGAATTGATGGTGGGCTAGTTCCCCCTCGACAAGGCGCATGAATTTGGTTTGGATCTGCAGCCAATCTCGGTACACTGGCGTGGCGGGCAAAGCTGGGCCACGAACCGCGTCGCTCGGGTACAATTTTGGCTTGGCGTTCGAAATCGCTCATGGCTAAGGCGCTGGTGGTGGAAAGTTTGCTGCGGAATTACGGTCGGTTCGTGTGGGGCTGCGATTTGGTCTACGGTCAGGACAAGACGGGGTGGTTTAAGGAAAAACAACTGAGGGAAAAACTCCTGCGAGGAAGTTCCGGGGGATTGAACTTCGGAGGAAGCTGGGCTCGAGGAGAGCGATTTAAGGGCGATCTATTTGTCTAAGGGAAACCGGCACCAAGACGGTGCATGGCGGGCGGCTTAATCATCGGTAGTGAGTTTAGGTTTTATGTCTGTGGATCCGACGTTGCCCCAAGAGGAGTGGGCTCGGCAAGTGGCGAAAGAAAAAAGTCTGCAGCGGGATCGTCCGCCGCTTGTCATCCCGGGGTATGAACCGGAGAGACTCCTCGGGGTGGGGGCGTATGGCGAGGTGTGGGTTTTTGTGCATAAAAGTACGGGTCGGCGTGTAGCGGTCAAGTTTTATGCCCACCGGGGGGGATTAGATTGGGCCTTCCTGGCCCGGGAAGTGGAAAAGCTTGCATTCCTCTTCAACGATCGGCACGTCGTGCAACTATTGGCCGTGGGCTGGGATGCCGACCCCCCCTACTACATCATGGAGTACATGCCGCATGGCTCCCTGGCTGATCGATTGGCAGAGGGGCCTGTACCGGTGGAAGAAGCCGTTAGCATCCTTCGCGATGTGGCCCAGGGCCTTCTTCATGCTCACAATAAAGGGGTGCTGCACTGCGACCTAAAGCCTGCCAACATTCTGCTGGATCATCATGGCCGGGCCAGAATCGCCGATTTTGGCCAATCGCGACTTTCTCACGAGCAAAGTCCCGCTTTGGGGACACTTTTTTACATGGCGCCGGAGCAAGCGGACCTGGCCGGTGTCCCAGATGCACGGTGGGATGTGTACGCCTTGGGTGCTATTGCCTACTGCATGCTGACGGGGGAGCCGCCCCGGAGGTTGCCGCAGCTTCTGAGCCGGCTAGAGCAGGCAAAAAATTTGGGAGAAAAACTAGCCATTTACCGGCGAGCGATGCTGGCGGCCCCGCAGCCCACAGCCCATAGGCGCGTCCGCGGCGTAGACCGATATTTAGCTGAAATCATCGATCGGTGTCTAGAGGTAGAGCCGGAGAAACGCTTCCCCAATGTTCAGGCAGTGATCGCGGCCTTAGATGCCAGAGATCAGGCTTTGGCGCGTCGGCCACTGATCGCTCTGGGAGTGTTGGCTCCTTTGCTCCTTTTGGCAGTAGTGGGGTTTTTGGCGGCGCTTGGGGCTCGTCGGCTTCTGGAGGCGTCCCGGGCAGCACTGACGGACGCAGCTTTGCGCAATAACGCTTTTGCCGCCGAGTTTGTGGCCCGCACGGCCTCCAATGAGCTAGAACGCCGCTTCGAGGCGGTGGAATCGCTGGCACAATCGGCCCCTTTTCGGCAATGGTTGCAACGTTTTCTTGAGGCTGAGGAATTGCAAGTTCTCCTTGAATCTCTGGATGGGTTGGAGAGGCAAGGGGCCCGCGCGCGAGGGAGCTCGGCCCCTGACGAAGCAGAGGATTCGGGCGCCGCGCGCGAGGTCAACCTCGAAGAATTACGTCAACGCTTCCGGGAGCATAAGTTGCGGAAAGAACTGCAGAAGGAATTCGCAAGTCTACTCCCGGCGCGCTTTCACCCGGAGGCGGATTCCTCCCACAAGGAGGTAGCAAGTTGGTTCTTTTGCGATTGGCGCGGATTTTCGGTGGTTCGAGTGCCGGAGTCGGAGACGATCGGTCACAACTACGCGTGGCGAACTTTCTTCCACGGGGGAGAGGCTGACCTGCCACGAGGCCGGCGGCCAGCGGAAGGTATCCACATCACAGGCACCCAGCTTTCTGCGGTATTTCGCTCGGAAGCCCACGACCAGTGGATCGTCGCCGTGGCCACTCCGGTTTTTCAAGAGAACCGTGGGCAACAGATTTTTCGCGGTGTGTTGGCCCTTACAGTTCGAGTCGGACGATTCATGGAGCTTGAGAGTGGGCACGCTCGGTTGGCTCGGTTTCAAACCGCTGTGCTCGTGGACGAACGCCCGGGAGATCATCAGGGGGTGATCTTGCATCATCCCATTTTGCAAAAGGTGGACAACCTGGCCAGGATCGACTTCGGGCGATATCGGCTGCCCTTGGAACTTTTGCCCACGACATCAGAAAGAGGTATAAACTTTCATGACCCCTTGGCTGAGCTGGCCAAGGAGCTTGGAAATCCCTTGCCGGCTGCTACCTGGCTGGCACAAGCCGCCCCAGTTCGTGTCCGCGGGGAATCAATCGGGTGGTGGGTTATCGTTCAGGAAGCCTACGATCACTTCGAAGGAACTATTGGCTGGACGCTCTGGCGGCTGCAGGTTGGTTTGATGACCTATGGGGCGGCAGCTATCGGGGCCGTGGTGCTGATCTTCGGAGGTGTTTGGATTTTGGTGATGCGACTTCTTCGAACCAACGGTCTCTCTCAAAAAGCCCCCGAGGTAGAGACAAACGATCTCACTGAACGCACGGGGGGACGCCAGGATACCGACCAACCCACCGCAACTTTCGATTGCAACCCGGGCAAGTAGAATTTGGATGATCCGAGGCTCCTGTGGGGGATGGTTGGGCGCTGTCCGACTTTGCGGGATTGGGATGGAGGTAAGCTTTTGGATCTTTATACGCGAGAACTCACAAGCGCACTCAAAATGTCGCACGTTCGCCGTGGCTTCCTGGAAAATAGTTCCACATCAATTTTGGTTAGCCTTTCAAGCAGCATCTTTCTGCTAGCATCTGTCCTTGTGATTTCATGCGCCGATTCACCGGGCGAGCAGGTTGCGGCCGGTCAAGGACAAGAGGAAGAAATCGTTTCCCTGAGCGAGGAGGCCGCTAAGGGGCGGTGGGAAGAGCTCCTTGGGCAGTGGAAGAGACTCCTTGCACAGATGCAAACGATTCGCTGGAACTATCGCCTTGTTTCCCCGGCCCAGGCTCGTGAGTTGGAAAAACAATGGGAGGTTTTGCGCAAGGAGGGTCAACAACTTGAGCCGAAATTGATCGAGGCAGCGCTGGCGCTGTTTCGCTGGAATCCGCAGAAGTATGTCGAGGAGGGTCGGTTTTTGCTTGCAGTGGTGGGCAGCTATTATGACGTGGATCATTTCGAAGAAGCTTATCGTTTAGGCTCCTTGTTAATCGAGATGGGCCATCCCAACCCGGCCCTTTATGCCCTGGCGGGGGTAGCAGCATTTACCCTCAACGATTACGATCGGGCTGAGGAATTTCTCCAAATAGCCGATAAACGAGGGGCCCTCTCGGAAGGGGGTCGAAAGGTTTTGAACGATTTGCCCTATTATCGCCAAGCGTGGGAACGGGAAAAAAGTCTTCGCGAAAAAGAGCAGCAGGCGGACCACTTGCCCCGAGTTCTTTTGGTGACCACTAAAGGGAAAATCGAGCTGGAGCTCTTTGAAGATCAGGCGCCTAACACCGTAGCGAACTTCGTGTCACTTGTGGAAAAGGGATTTTACGACGGCGCGCCTTTTCACCGGGTGATTCCCCACTTTGTGGCTCAAACAGGTGATCCCACGGGTACGGGAACAGGAGGACCTGGGTACTACATCGCGTGCGAATGTTACCGACCGGACTTCCGCCTCCATTTTCGGGGAAGTGTCAGTATGGCTCATGTGGGTCGGGACACCGGCGGTTCCCAATTTTTCATTTGCTTTATGCCGCAAAGACACTTGGACGGCAAACACACGGTGTTCGGCCGGGTGATTCGAGGAATGGATGTTCTTTCGAGAATTGTGAGGCGGGACCCGGACGATCCTGCGCCACCCGATCCCGACCGAATTTCCCAGGCCAAGGTTCTTCGAAAACGGGACCATCAGTATGTTCCGGAAGTGATTCCGCTCCCCCAACGCCCAGTATTGCCGTAGCAGTTCGGGTAAAGGGCCTGGGGGCCCAGTGGGGAGATGACTCCTAGTTGCGAACAACAACGCGAACCTGCGATCGCTTTGCGTGCGGTACTGGCCGTGCGTCTTCAAGCTATTTTTCTGAATTAGAGGTGACCTGCGATGACCTGGGACAAGCGTTTCAGTGACTTCCGCAGTGACACAGTGACTCGTCCGACTCTGCCGATGCGTCGAGCTATGGCGGAGGCTGAGGTGGGAGATGATGTCTTCGGCGAGGATCCCAGCGTTAATCGGTTGGAAGCGCGGATTGCAGAGCTGTTGGGCAAGGAAGCAGCCGTTTTCGTGCCCTCCGGAAGCATGTCCAACCTGGTGGCAGTGCGCTCCTTGTGCCGGCCAGGGGATGAAATGATTTGCGAGGCTGAAAGCCACATCTTCAACAACGAACAGTCGGCCTATGCCCAAATCTGTGGTGTCGCGGCTCGGCCCGTTCAGGGACAGCGCGGGATCCTGCGGTTGGAGCAACTTATGAGTTGTATTCGGCCCAGAGGGATCCATTACGCCCGAACCCGGCTCCTCACTCTAGAAAACACGCATAACTTGGGCGGGGGTACCATCCAACCGTATGAAGAAGTAGCTCGTATCTGCCAGTGGGCGCATGATCAGGGCCTGGTGACTCACCTTGACGGTGCGCGAATCTTCAATGCGGTGGTGGCCACTGGGATTCCCGCCTCGGCGTGGGCGCAACACTTCGAAACGGTGAATGTTTGTTTCAGCAAGGGGTTAGGTGCTCCTGTAGGCTCGGCTCTGGTGGGCTCGAAAGACATCATCGCCGACGCTCGGCGGCATCGAAAAGCCCTCGGCGGCGGAATGAGACAGGCGGGGATCCTTGCCGCAGCCGCCCTTTATGCCTTGGAGCACCATATCGATCGACTTTGCGAGGATCACGAACTGGCCCGGCGATTAGCCGAGGGCCTTGCCTCCATCGAGGGCCTTGAGCTCGATCCTCCAATCGTGGAGACAAACATGGTTTTCTTCCGCGTCGATCCCCGCTGGGGCACCGCTTCCGCATTGTGTACCAGACTGGCAGAGGGATTCGGCGTGCTGATGAACCCGGTAGGACCACAACGCGTTCGGGCTGTCACCCATTTGGACGTAGGTCCCGCAGACGTAGATCGGGCGCTCCAAGCACTCTCTAAAGTGATGCGCTCGCAGCCGCTCGTCCCGGCCTAAATTAACTGGTTTTTTGGGCACACATCCGAGGTGGTGGGAAAAGCCAGCTAGCCCCGCTTGTAATCTCGCTCCGTTTGCAATCATTTGCAATTAAGTGTGAGTGCGCAAAGGAAGGGCGCCAAATGACCGGCTGCTTGTCCCCCTGCTAATCTCGTCGGCATCGACGCTGAAAAAATCCCATGCCCATGAGAAACGGAGAGTCGGCCGGATTCAGACGAAATTCCTTCGCTTACTCCAGGGCTCGGGGCCATTTTCTTACATTCGCATAGATTCCCGCGCCACGATGTTCCCTAGATGTTCCCGCATCGGGCCGGCAAACCCACGACCTCAGGACTCAAATTAAGAGCCACCTGGTGGCGGTAGGAGCGACTAGTGCTCTTGGGAGAGCGAGGGTTCGCCGTTTTAGACCATCTCAGCGAGGGCGGCGAATGAGGTCCGGTCCGGGGCCGCAAACTTTCTCATACCCATCGCTGGTTCGCCGGTATTGCGTGAAACCGTGCCGTTCCAAGTTCTTAGGGCTGAGGAGGCTTTTCACCCCAGCGACGGGCCGAAAAGAGCAAAACACTCGGCGACAGGATGCGCCGCAGTGCGGGCAAGCAGTGGTAGTCGGGGCGCTTGTCGGCTGCAAAAGCTCAAAGCCTTTTTGGCAGTAGTCGCAGCCTCCTGTTTCCACCTGGTAGCGGTAGAGCGGCATGCTTCTTTCCTCCGCCGGGACTCTGCGTGGAAAATTCCAACTGGAGTCCGAACTTTTGTGGGCCGGGGGCTTTTGGGGTTGAGACGAACCCCCGCGGATCTTTCAACGTCCAATTTGAAGGCTTAACCCCAAGCGATGAAAAATGAAGGGTATCATCCCCCCAATAAAATGTAGATTGCTGCGAAAATGAGCCGTTCTATTTAATTCTAAAGTCTTCCGGGTCTGTAGGTCGGCGGTCGACGGTGGGGCCACGGATTGGCAATTTTACTGGGCCGAGCCACAGATTTTGGGGGGGTGGCAAAGTGCGGGGCTCGGCGCCTCCCAGCAATCCAAATGTTTAACCTCGAAAATGGTAGGCCCAGCTCCGAAAGGGTACCGCCAGGTGATTGCGGAAGTGGCACTCTTTAGGGAAAGAAAGCAGAGTGTGATTTAAAAGCGATAAAAGCGTAAGGAAACCGGTCCCAGCAACGGAATTCCGCACAAAACGTGCTAAAAAGTGGGCCGGTTAGAAGTTCAGGGCGGGTTTCTTGCCCGAGCTTTGCCTTTTGGAGGGACTGCAGAGAAGGCATTTGGCCGGCAAGTCTATTAAGGAGTGTCGATCGGTTTTACTTTCGAGGCCTGGAAGGTTCTTTCAAAATGTTCTTGAATGCGAAAGGCGGCGCGTAAATAATGTTTTGAACGAACGGTCAAACCCCGCTCGAGTGCGGGCATGCTGGGTGTCGAGTGAGGAGGAGCCAAAGCTTGGTTGCGATTCACCAAGTCTCTCTCCGTTGGCGAGAGTTGTTCCGTCCCGGCCATATCACTGAGGAGACCTTTCAAAAAGCCGAGAAACTTCTGGAGACGTTGAGGCCAGAAGACCCCCTCCGCCACCGCCTCTACCAAGAGCTTCAAGAACTCCGCCGCATCCATTCACAACGGAAGCCGGTCCGTAAACAGAGGTAGTCTCTGCCGGTGCTTTTAAGCATTGAACCGGCATTCGGCTGGCCGGCGAGGAGGTATTGTTCTTTAAATCTCCCGGCCCAGTAAAAGCCAAGTGCTGGGCAACGTTCTTATTTCGGCCGAAACTCCGCCGCGTCGATGACCGAGATGGATATTTTCCCGGGTGGTGTTGGCCGACGTAACATCAGGTTGGCCTGAGGTGGGTCATTGGATTTCGGTTAATACTAGACTAGGGGTCATTAGCGAACCCTGAAAGCTGCGTTCGGCCTCGGACCCGGAGTTTGTCTCATACCGATTGATAGCTCGCCAGACGCTCGAGAAGGGATAAATGGCGGCGAATCTGGATTTTTTCGGCTGTGATCAATGGTTCTTGGGAAATTGCCATACTCTCCAGGCGGCGAAGCCGATCCCGATACCACCCCAGGAGGTCAATTCGTTCGTGCGGGCCGAGATTAAGCCGTTCCAGCTCTTGGGTGATTGATACGAGCTGGTGCAGATCCTCCTTCGAAAACTCAGGAAGTTTGCGAAGCTCTGTCACCAGGTTCCGCCACTCGGCCGGCGAGATTCGCCGAAGGTCATAGTGGCTCATCAGGCGTCTTAGTTGTTTGTCTCGCTCTGAGCCCAGCGTAAGCTCATCATCGGAAGGTGTGGCACGGGGCGTTGGCACCTTCCCGGCCTCCTGAGCAGGGGCTCCTTCGACTGGGAATAGTTGATGGATCAATCCGCGCATAATACCGATAGCCGCAGGAAGGGAAATATTGAAAAGCGCCACGTTACAAGCTCCTTTTGAAACGTTCGCGAAAGCGGAAAAGCATCAACATCGCGCTCGATTGGTCCCTTTGATTCGTGACTTAATTGTGAGGCGCAAGCAAGTTGCTCGTGTCATTTTTTTCGGACTAACACCCACCAAGCGACCTTGGTGCTATGGGTGCGGCTTACCCTGGGCGAAAGGGATTGCCCGCACCGCGTGGGGTATGGTTGGTTCTGGTAACGAAAGTACGCTGCCGATCAAGGTCTGCGGCAGGGTCCTCCCCACAGCTTGGTGAGAGGACATTCCCCATAGCAGTTGGGTAGCAGGGTAGCCTCCGAGCCACGGACAGCGACTTTCTCTCGATGAGGCTTGGAGCCACAAGACTCATAACCTGGGCTGCTGCACACTTCCGTTTTTCAAGCCGGCGAAGGGTCTCCTCTCGCAGGCGGCTTCATCGCGTATCAAAATCTGTGCCATAGTAATGAGACCTGTGTCAAAGTTTTAGCAATTTCGTCTTGTTGGAGCCTCACTTCTTGGGCAGATAACTCTTCGTCTGGAAGGCTCGAGTTTTTCCCAAGCCTCACCGGCTCCGATGCATGGATCGGAGAAAAACTGCTCGACTATGCTTCCGCAAGCATCGAACTATTCAAGGGTTACACCGAGGGGGGCTTTCGAAAGCGAGACACTTTTGCTGGCACGACCGGGAAAGCTACACGCTTGCCGGACCCTATCGAAGCCATGATTGCGCGGAGTTAGGAGGTGGTTGTCCGGCCGTCGTCGTTGCGACTTCGCCAGCGAGTGACTAGGGAGACGTAAGCAACTGGCAAAATCTGCCGGTGTGGTCAGGCAAATTTCGCACTGTCAGTTAGTCGGTATCTCCAGTGACTGAGTTTCTAGTCCCCTGCCGGATAGTGCTTCGCAAGCTCGTCCGGCAAGGGGTTCTAAAACCGAGAGATGGTGTTGGCCTCGTGAAAAGCCCCTGACTTGCGCCATCGATGCGTAAGTCCAGGTCCGCCGTTTTTAAGCCCGAAATCACCCGGAAATGGTGGCAGAAAAGGCCTCAATCGCATGATGTGAAGGGGAACTAAATTGAGCCTTATGTGATATGTGAAATGTGCCGAATTTTAGAACTTCTTGGGCGGAATCGTCAGCTCCGGTATTCTGTTCCCTGCAAATTGTCGTTCCACCGAAGGATGAGGTGGAAAGCTTAGCAACTTGCACCGGCGAGATCCCTGGCTGTTTTTGTGGACCCTCGGATGCCACCTTGGCAAGAAAAGATGGGGCTGGGCACAGAAGCGTAGGATTTTTGCGAGGATTTTGGCTAACATTTTTCGCGCAGTGGGATGGGGCCAATGACTTCACAAAAAGCTTTGCTACTCAATGAACTTTATTACCCTTGTTCGGTCAAAGGGGGCACTAACAGTGCCGGGTCGACCGCGTAGGTCGCCTCACAGGCCTGAGAAGTATCGGGAAATCCCCAACACTCAGCGATCAGTGCTGCGAATGGCCGGGCAAGCTGGCGGAAAATTCCCGCCGGCATCATAACCGTGCCCCAACGAGGGGAAAGTCGGCGCGCATAGGCAGCGTAGTCGGCAAAGGGAATGGCGATAAAACCGTACCGCTCACGCTCGAAATGAAATTCATAGTTCTCCGGAACAGGCGAACGCTGCCCAACAATGTGATACGCGAATACGAACAGACCGCGATACCCAGGACTGAAAAGGTTTTCCCACTTTTGCAAACTGTGAAGATCTTCCTCCGGTGACCAATTCTTCCAGTATTGTGGATGGAAACGACCAGTGGGGAAGCGTCGTCCTTTGACGTCCACAAGCCATCCAGTGCTTAAACCGGTCGCCACGATGAAATCTAAGTTTTTCAGGGTTTTCCCGCCCGGCCAACGCGCTCTGCGAGCCTCATCGACCGCCACGTAAGGCACCCCGAGCCGCTGGAGGTAAGCCTCAAATGCTCGTTCGTATCGGTTGTGTCGGTCTGCCATCGGCCATCTGCCTCTGTCCGGCTAAACGGGCGGACACAACTCTTTGGCTTTGCATTATAAAGTTCGAAACGGTTAACCGCAAAATGTCCTTCGCCGACGAGTCAAAGATTCTCTTGAATCCTGTCCGCTGGTAGTATCGCTTATCCCCTCTCCGGCCGGCCGCCCACGTGACTCGCTACCATGACGCCGCTGACGATTTGAAACGTCCCCGAATTTGGCTTGGGAGCGCCCCTCCGAATAACCTTAGAAGTTTTAACCGCCATCAAAGCGAAGCTAAACTTCGAAGACCCTAACGAAGTTAAACTCCGAACACCGTAACACGTCATATGAATCCGGTGAAATAGATCCGGCGAAATTTTATCGGAAGGCGGAAGCTCATCTCCCTGAAGAAAGGCAGTCGCCCGCTCTGGCTTACCGGGGCGAAGATCGTCCCGGCCTTGAGTGGGTCAGGTGCCAACGTTTTGTTTTCGAGTCAGTCCTTGATTAAGAATGGAGGACAATCGTGCCGATCAATAAGCACTCCCAATACCAAACTCGAAGCTCTTCCGCCGAATGATTCCAAAGGGTTTATCTGGACCGGGGGCGGCCCACTTTCAATGGAGCAAATAGTGCTTGGCAGGTTTTTCGTAAAGCTGCCCACCTGCTTATGGGCGATCTGTTCCTTCGAATTTTTCCGCAGGTCTTCCAAGTGGCCGGAAATTCACCAAAAGTGAGGACATCTTGAATTTCCCGCAAGTTTTCTAGCGGAAGTCGGCTGGTCCGGTTTCTTGCGCCTGGGCTCATTTCTGCGCTTGGATCACACCAACCAGCTATGTCAAGTGGGTTAGTCGCTCAATCTCGGCCAGAAATCGGAACGAAAATGGCTCGCGCGTCACGATTGTTCTAAATCGGCGGGGTGAATTGCGTAGATTATGCAGGCAGGGTAAGATAATTAGGTTGCCTAAATGGCGATTTTTGAAGGAAATCGGCCGTACTTGCCGGCTTGTGGAAGGCGTTGTTAGGATTAAAGACCCGCCCGGAGGGTGACGCGATTCAAACGAATCAAGGTAGCTGAGCTTAATCCCAGCTTGCCGGGTTAATCTGTTCCGCTTTTTGGGTAGAGGCGACGGAGAGTTAAAACGGAGAATTAAAAAGGTTAGGCAGAATGAAGTGAGCTGGGAACGAGGTTCAACTTCCTTGGGTTTGGATCACCGGCGTATTCAATATCGGGCCCCACGATCGTGGCTGGTAAAATTCGGGGTATGGAACTAGCCCAAGGTTAATGATCACGCTCTCCGGTTGGGGTTAACCCACCTCGGAAGAAGCATATCCCGGGGAACCTCATAAAGATTTTGGGCTGCCGAGGTTCAGAATAAATCGATAATCTTAAAAGGGACGTCAAAGAATGCCGGACGGTAGTCCGGCCATTTTTATCAGTTTTGGACAAGGTTTTTGGTCGGGTCATGACGGCATGTTGCTAAGCGAAGGACTCGACTGAGAGTCGCCGGAATCACTACAGGCCTTACCAAGAAGCCTTGTACCGTTACGCGGGCACCGGTTGAGTAGAAAGTGGCTATAAAGTTTGACCGATTTTTGGGCTATGGGGCTTAGGCGGATGGAGGAGGGCCACCAGGTTCGGGCAAGCCGGTTGCTGTGCCCAACTGGAGCTGCTTTGGGCCGAGGCGGAAGCGAAGTCCAGGGACGCAGGGCAGACAACAGGTTTTACCGGTTTGCGGCGTTTCGAGAGTCAAACCGAGCGCCAGAGCGCGAATTGTTCGGGCGCTGGAAAGTAGCCGGCCGAAGTGCGGATACCCAGAGTATGGTGAGCCGTCCGGTGGTCGGACTACGGCGTGAGAGAGTTGGGGCTCGCGGATTTAGGATGAGTCATGCGCCTGTCCGCTATCAAAAGGGCGCGCGATTGCCAAGGATTTGGAGATTGTAAAACGCTCCGTAATGGCCCCTCAGCCGGAAACGGCGTGGGGAAAGGAAAAGTTGTCGGTCCTACCCGGATCGTCGAGGGGAGATATCCTGGAGTCCAGCCACCGTGTTGCCGTATAGGTTGCCAGGGATGTTTTTTATCCCCCCAGATTTGGTGGAGTTACTCCGCCACCGGGCAACTTATCAGCCGGACGAAATCGCCTTTACGTTCCTTGTGGACGGCGAGGATCAGCAGATTCACATCACGAACGAGGAATTGGATCGTCAGGCCCGGGCAATTGGTGGTTGGTTGCAGTCCCTTGGGTTGGAAGGAGAGCGTGCCCTTTTGCTCTATCCACCGGGATTGGAGTTTATAGCAGCTTTTTTTGGGTGTCTTTATGCGGGAGTGGTGGCCGTACCGGTTTATCCTCCCCGGAAGAATCGCTCGCTACAGCGAATTCAGGCGATAGCAGAGGATGCGGAGGCCACGGTCGCATTGACTACTGGTGCTGTGTTGCGGCGGGTGGAACAACTCATCGATGAAACCCCTCTTCTTGCGAAACTTCGGTGGCTAGCCACGTGTCATGTGCCCCCTCAGATGGAGGATCGGTGGCAAAAGCCGGTCATTTCTCGCGAAACACTAGCATTCTTGCAGTACACGTCTGGTTCCACCGGTACTCCGAAGGGGGTGATGCTGAACCATGGCAATTTGCTTCACAATTCGGCGCTGATTGCGTATGTCTTCGAGCACACCCGTTCTGGTCTTGGTGTGTTCTGGTTGCCAAGCTACCACGATATGGGGCTCATTGGCGGCATCTTGCAGCCGCTTTTCGTGGGAAGACCCAACGTTTTAATGTCGCCGATGGCCTTTCTTCAAAAGCCATTTCGGTGGTTATGGGCGATCACCCGTTTTCGGGCCACAACCAGTGGAGGACCGAATTTTGCATACGAGCTGTGCGTAGACAAAATTCCTCCGGCCTTGCGAGCTCAACTGGATCTTTCAAGCTGGCAGGTGGCGTTCAACGGAGCGGAACCCGTTCGGGCGGAGACGATCGAACGGTTTACGGAGGCCTTCGAGCCCTACGGTTTTCGGCGGGAAGCTTTCTTCCCATGTTACGGGTTGGCGGAGGCCACCCTGATTGTCACCGGTGGTTACGCCAAGGAGCCACCGGTGATTCGGTGGTTTGAAGGCGAAGCTTTGGAACATGGCCGGGTGATTCCTGCGTTGCCCCATGCTCCAGGAGCGCGCCCCCTTGTCGGATGTGGCCAAAGCTTACCGGACCAGCGTGTCCTCATCGTGGACCCACACTCCTGCCAGAGGCTCCCCGAAGGTCATGTGGGGGAGATTTGGGTGCAAGGCCCGAGCGTCGCGATGGGCTATTGGAACCGTCCTGAGGCCACCGCAGCCACGTTCGGCGGGTATTTGCGCGATAGCAACGATGGCCCGTTCCTTCGGACTGGGGACCTTGGTTTTCTTTTAGACGGAGAGTTATTCGTCACCGGGCGGATCAAAGACGTGATAATCTTGCGGGGCCGAAACATTTATCCACAGGATATCGAGCTTACAGTTCAGCATGCACATCCTTGGCTCCGGCCTGATGCCGGCGCTGCTTTTGTTGTGGAGAGGAACGGGCAGGAACGGGTAGTAGTGGTCCACGAGGTGGAACGCCGGGCCCGAGGGCATTTGGAACCCGTGCTCCATGCAATACGCAGGGCGGTGGCCGAGGAGCATGACCTGGCGGTTGATGCCATCGTGCTCATTAAGCCGGGGACGATTCCTAAGACTTCCAGCAACAAGATCCAGCGTCACGCATGCCGCCAGGCCTATTTGGATCGCACATTGGTCGCCCTGGCCTGGTGGGAAAGACCGGAAGAGCCCGGCACGGAGGAACATGTTCCGCAAGTGGAGTTGGCGGGGGTGAGAGCATCCACATCCGGCTCGTTTGCTGCGGGATCGCTTCGCCTTGGGGGCGGCCGACAAGTTGCCAACGAACCGGAGGATCATCCTCGCGACGGTGCCGGTCAAAATGCCTCAGTTAGCGATTTTTCGAATCGAAAAGATAGCCCAGATGGCCGCCACGCAACCTTGTGTGTGGGGTTGTCCTCTGGGGGAGCTCACATGGCGAAACAAATTTCTGGGGACGGCCACGGATCACTTGCCACTCCGGAGCGCCTGCACGTTGCGGGGCTCGGTAGTCCAGGTCCCTCTGAGTGTGAGGAAAAAGCCCTGGACCAGTCTTCTCCTCGCGCCGGCGGCGCGTCCGAATCTTGGAGCGGTAATGGGCAGGGACTCGAGGCAGTTGTTTTGGAACATGTCCGCCGGTTGGTGCGGCATCGCGCGGAAGAGATCACCCTTGAGACCTCTATAAGCGAATTGGGTCTCGACTCACTTCAGCGGATGGAACTAATCACGGCGCTTGAGAGCCATCTCGGTGGGAAACTCCCCGCGGAGGTGTTACCTGAATTGGAGACATTCCGCGACGTGGTGAGGGCGGCAGAACGTTTTTTGGGCCGGCACCGGGTGGGAGTCCAGCCGCCGGGAGAGGGTCGGCCTCAGCGGAGCTCCCGCGAAGAGTTGGCGGAGTACGATCGGCTCTGCGAGCGTCTGAAACTCATCCGTGCTGCAGGGCTCGGCCACTGGCAAACTCCCACGTTGGATGGGGTAGGTACTCGGGCGCGGTGGCAGGCGAAAAGTGTGATTCAGTTTTTGAGCGCGGATTATTTGGGGGTAGGACAGGAAGCTTCGGTGCGTGAGGCAGCGACTGAAGCTCTTCGCCGCTGGGGAACCACGGGGGGAGCAGGACTTCGTTCTGGGGGACGCCGGCCCATCCTGCATGATTTGGAGACAGAACTAGCTCGCTTTTTGGGGGTTCCCTCGGCGCTTGTTCTTGCAAGTGAGCTCGATGCTCATCAAGCAATTTTCGGAGAAATTCTCTCGCCGCAAGATTGCGTTTTCTTCGAGGCGGGATATCCACGCTCATTTCTGACGGCTGCCGCGGGGGTGGGGGCCCAACTGGTGGAGTTTTCCGCGGCAGACCTGGAAAGCTTGGAGTCGCGACTGTTGGCTGAGCGCGCGCGTTTTCGCCGTCTGGTCGTTTGTCTTCAAGCAGTCTCTCCTGTAGACGGAACGATCGCCCCGTTGCCGGCGTTGGTGCAACTGAGGAACCGGCACGGACTGCTTCTGCTGTTAGAGGAGACCCACAGTTTGGGAATCTTGGGCGCGGCGGGGCGAGGAGTAGTGGAACACTTCGGGCTGCAAAGCGAGAGCGTGGATGTGCTGGTGGCGTCCTTGGGAGCTGCCTTTGGAGCAGGGGGAGCGGTCATTGCGGGTCGGCAGCCGCTCGTAGATCTGGCGCGTTATGTGGCCCCGATAACCGGGCAGGAGATGGCCTTGGCCCCGCCAGTGGCCGCCATTGCCCTTGCGGCCCTGAGGCTGCTTGAGGCGGAGCCGGAGCGTGTGGCGACGCTGCGGCAAAGAAGCGGCTATTTCCGGCAGCTCCTCACCGAACGTGGCTTTCAGGTTCTTGGCGAGGCAGCGGTGCCTATCGTCCCGGTGATGGTCGGCAGCTCCGTGATGGCAATCCAAGTAGCTCAATTACTTTTGGATCGTGGGGTGGCGGCTTTGCCAGTGGCTGCCCCCACCGTCAAGGAAGGGTGGGCGCGACTTAGGTTCATCTGCACCGCTGCTCACCAGGAATCCGATCTGGAGGCGGCCGCAGATGCCTTGGCCGCCGCACGGCGCGCAGCGCCAAACCTGAGTAGCGCCGGCACTAACCCTCACGAGGGCCTGGCCGGAAGGCACCACGCAGAACCTTGAAACGAGCCACGACGGGCAAGTTCCGCTTCGATCTCCCTTAAGACCAAACTCTTCTCCAGGGACCACTTTGGCGCTAGCAGAAATTCGGCCGGGGCATCTCCGACCAGGCGTTCGATTACGCACATGGGAGGCAAATTTTCTAAGAATTCCACCGCGGTGCGGATATACTCCTCCCGTGACATCGGTTCAAACACCCCATTTCGCCAGAGCTTTTCCAGCCGGGTGTGGCGAAGCACATGGAGGTTATGGATTTTGACCCCATCCACACGGAGGGCTCCGAGTTGGCGGGCAGTCTGGAGTTGATCCGCCAAAGTTTCCCCAGGGATGCCAAGGATCACATGGCTGACCACGAAAAGGCCGCGTTTTTTGGCCGAAATGATGGCCTCCACACTCTCCGCCCAGGTGTGGTGCCGCTCCAACCACCGCAGCGAACGGTCGTGAACAGTTTGCACGCCCAGTTCAATTTGCACCCATGTGAAGCGGTTGAGCTCTTCCAGGGTGTCGAGGACTTCCTCGGAGAGGGCGTCAGGGCGGGTCCCAATGGCGACCCCCACTACTCCCGGCAAGCTGGCTGCTTCCTCCCACAATGCCCGCAGCCGAGCCAAGTTACCGTAAGTGTTTGTCCCCGGCTGAAAGTAGGCGATGTAGGCGTCAACTTTGCGCCGGGCTTGCATCTGTGCCATCGCCCGCTTCAGCTGTACCCCAACGGGGAGCTCTCCTAAGCCGAACCGCCGGCTGGGAGCCGTAGCTTTCAAATCACAGAAAATGCAACCTGTTGTCCCCTTCGTGCCGTCCACGTTGGGACAGGAGCACCCGGCATCCACGGAGAGTTTCCATACGCGGCGACCAAATTTTTCGCGGAGGAAAAAGCCAAGAGCATAGTAGCGAAGCCCCGCCCGTCGCCACGGGGGAAAGACGGAGTCGTGGCCCTCAGAGTTTTGAGAGCCCAGGTCAGCATGATTTCCCAGTGACATTTCTGAACATGGTGGCGGATCAAACCCGAAAAAAGACACGTTTTCGGCCAGCTTCTTTAGGATTCTTAGTCGCACTGTGTAACAGATAGGGGGAATCGAGCCGGCTTGGAACCTACCTGTCGCGCCCGACTTATCGGGTTTTGGGCACATCCAAAAGCTTTGCCCAAAGGCCCGACGGACACCCGATCTGCGAGAAAAAGGGAATTGGCGAAGCCAATCTCTCCGGCCTTTGCTTGTAAGATGAATTTTCCGCTTGGATTTGCAAGATCCCTGGCGCAAAGAGCTTCTTATTTACATTGTTTGACGGAGTGCCAACCTTCCAGGACTGAGGGCGATCCTCTTGGCCAGGAGTTTCCCTGCGATTTAAAAAGCTCAGGGGGGTGGATTTGGTCTCTTGCTCCACCATCCCTCACGTAGGGTATAGCCGGTGCGTTACCCCGTCAGAGAATCTTACCGCCGGGGTTGCCTCAGGGCACCACAAAGTAAAGGAAAAATTCGCACCCACTTTGGTAGGTCTGTAAAGCCGTTAGGCTGAGTTAGGAACTTCGGTCGGGAAGCAGGTTCACGTTAAGGACGAAGTGGTTGGGCTCTCTGCGCGGTGTCGGGCTGGGCCCACCACGGGAGAGCTCTGTCCACGACGCGATTGATTAACGCACATACCTCTCAGTCAGTAACACGGGGCAGAGTTTGCGAAGTTTTTTTCTGAGGTATCCTTTCCCAGAAATGGCTTGAGGAGTTACTCAACCGGGACTGCCGCCAGATGTCGCTTCAGCACCAAGGGGGGACTCCAATCCCGGGCGAGAGGTTGGTAATCGTTCCGACCCGTGAAACCGAGGCCAGTTTTTTGCCGGTGAGGTGCTTCGCCACCCCTCCTGTCGTTACACTAAAGATTAAAGGAACACTTGGGGGGCGGATCGGCCGTTCCCCCGGCAAACAAGCATTTATTTTCGCGGAGGGATCAAGCATTTATTTTTGCGGAGGGATTAGCTGGGTTATTTTCGCATAACCGGGGATAGTGACTCCTCAAGCCAGGGTGAGGAGCGCGGGCGTTCGCACGACTGGAAAGGAGTAGTCCATGTACGGCCAACTGAATCCATTGGGTGGGGGTGATCCGATACCCCTGCAGAAGAAGGCGTTACTTGTCGGGCGTCGGGAAACATGCGACGTCATCCTTCGCTTCTCCAACGTGTCTGCACATCATTGCGAGCTAGTTCTTAAGGATGGCTATTGGTATGTCCGAGACTTAGATAGTCGCAACGGGACCCGGGTCAACGGCACGCGGGTCACCCATAAGCGGCTGGATCCAGGGGATATTCTCGCGGTGGCTAACCACAAGTTTCGGGTGGAATATTCCCCACAAGAATTGGGTGCGCAGGGCCCTCCGCCGCCCGATCCGATGGAGGCGGACATTTTCGGCAAATCACTCCTAGAACGGGCTGGGCTTGACAAAGGATTGGAAGACCGGGTTCGTTGTACCCGCCCGCGAAAGTTTGGTCCCAGCCCCGCGGAAAGTAGGGACGACGAAGTGGAGGAAGATGCTGCCGTACTCCCCGAGGACGATGAAGACGTCCAGATCGGGTAGGGAACTGCGATCCGTTGAAACTGTTGAAATTCGCCGAACGCGCCGCAAGGTCCGCAAAGCCCGATACACGAGGGTCCTTCTGCCTAGTAGCATTTCCGCGGTTTTACTCGATTTGCGGGAATGACCGGCTGGGACAGCTTCCGTGGGACTACCGGCATAGTTTCGGCGGGAATCTTAGTTGCTGGGTCAAGTATTTTGTGCCTCATACCACCGGTCTTGGCCTTGGTGCCTTTACAGAGCTTGAAGTCTTCCCACCGAAGAAATCCCATACCCACTAATTGGGGTAATCTAGCCACGTTTGCAGGTGAAGGCATGGCGTTATAGTTGGGTCTCATGCCACCAATAAGGCGCAAATTATTTGAGGTACCTGACTTACATGGGAGCGGTAGCGAGGGCCCAGAGCCTGCGGATCATCTTGGGCGGGGCGATCATCGCCGAAAAAGTGAGGTTCGGATGTCATCTAAGTGATGTTTCGATGTGGTTTCATTCACACGCGTAGATGCCTGGGGCGTTTCCCTCCTAGGTCGGCTCCAAGCCGGTGGTAGCCCCGAGCCTGGGGATGATCCGGATCTGGAGCTTGGGGAGCACTCCTACGGCCAAGGCGGTATTATTTCTAAACCGGCATGACTATTTCTAAACCGGTTTGGGCGAGCTGGTCACGGCACGCCCAGATCCGCTCCACGGGCTTGGAACAAGGGGGGTGCTGTGAACGTGCCACATGCGTGACGTAAGTGGCGGGTGAACACCCGAGAAGTCGTTGCGGCGTATCCTAAGGCAGGGCAGCCTTCGTGGACGGAGCCTTAGTTATTCTCAGTGGGCCTTACTCGAGCGTGCCTTGGCGGGGCTTTGGTGGCGATGCTTTAGCTCGGTTGATTCATCGGTTTACATAAGGTGCTTTATGGGATCGGACAAAAAGAAACGGAAGATTCGGGCGGAGTTTCGTAAACACGTAGATGAACGGGAGCGGATTAAAGACCTGACCCGTCGGTTTGCTCTGGAGGATGGGCAGCTGGAAAGCTTCGCCACTGAAGAAAGACTAACTGGTAAAGGCAAGCTCCGGAAACGGCGAACTATCGTAGTGGAAAGCTCCTCGGAAGTCGAGGGCGAGGAAAACCTTGCGCCGGCCCACTTGTTGGAGGTGGATCTGTCCGTCTGCCGGCTCGGCCGGGTCTTGAGCGTCCATGGCATCACGTGCGAGGTGGAAGAGGAGAATGGGAAAATTTACCGCTGCGTTGTCCGGCGGCTTTTGAAAACACTTCAAAGCGATTATTGGAATGTAGTAGCCGCAGGAGATCGGGTCCTCTTTCGCCCGGTGGAAGGTACGGATAACGAGGGAGTCATCGAGCGGGTGGAAGCTCGGCATGGTGTTTTGAGTCGTAAAAGTCGCGGTCGTCAGCAAGTGATTGTGGCTAACGTGGACCAGCTGCTCATTGTAGTCAGCGCCGCCGAGCCTCCCCTGAAGCCAAACCTTATCGATCGGCTGCTTATCAGCGCAGAAAAAGGTCGCATTCGGCCAATAATTTGCATCAATAAAATCGACCTTGTCAATCCGGCAGAACTAATGCCGTTGGTGGGTATTTACGCTCAACTTGGTTATCAAGTGCTGTTGACAAGTGCCGCCACTGGGTTTGGCATGGATCGTTTGCGGCGCATCTTGGCGGGGCAGCAGACGGTTTTGGCGGGCCAAAGTGGCGTGGGGAAGTCATCGCTCCTAAACGCCATCGATCCCAGCTTTGGCTTGCGGGTTCGGCCGGTAAGCCCCGACACTCACAAGGGGCGACACACCACCACGACCGCGCGGGTCCTCCGTTTGGCAACAGGTGGCTATGTAGTGGATACACCCGGGATTAGGCAATTTGAACTGTGGGATGTGGTGCCCGAGGAAATTGCCAGCTTGTTTCCGGAGTTCCGGCCATATCTGAATGGTTGCCGATTTCCGGATTGTACACATCTCCACGAAACCGATTGTGCCGTCAAAAATGCGGTGGCCGATGCCCGATTGGACATTCGCCGGTACGAAAGTTATTGCCATCTTATGAGCCAGGAGGAAGAAGAATTTGAGTAGTCCGGCGGGAGAAGAAAAAGCGTTTGGGAAAGGGGAGAAGATAGTTTCCGGCAAATAAGCTCGGAAGGAAGATGTGTTTTCACTCAGCTCCGCGGTACAATAGTAAGGGGCAAGCTCAAGGAAATGGCAACTAGCTTCCGCGGGGCGCGGGAAGCAAAATGTGGGAAGCCAAGTGCTTTTTCCGCCAAAGGCAAGATTTGGCATCCAAGCGGGGTGTTCGACCAGTAGACGACGCGCGAAGACGTAGCAGGTTTGATTCAAGCCAGTCGCCCACCTTGGTGTATGGTCACAAGGCCGTGGGACTTTTCGCCCGGCACAACTTTCCGACAGGGTTGGTTCCCGCCGGAATCGGGTTATTCTTTTCCGGTTTTTCCTTGGGAGGTCGAGGAGGATTTGTAGATTAGAGATTTAATATGCGGGGAGGTGTGGCATCGGTGAAAGATCGCGCACGACTGGGTACGCCGGAAGCCGAACGAGCTGTGTTGGTTGGCGTCTACCTCTCGGAGCGTTTGCCCGAAGAGCCTCCTCTTACAGAGTTGGAAGGTCTTGCCGAGGCAGCTGGTGTAGAAGTGGTGGGAAAGATCACCCAGCGCCGCGCTGCGCCAGACCCCGGCTATTATTTGGGCAGGGGTAAAGTGGAGGAGTTGCGGCTTCTGGCTGTGGCGCAAAAAGCGGACACCGTCATTTTCGACAATGATCTCACACCGGCTCAGACGCGCAACTTGGAAAATGTTCTGCAACTGAAGGTGATCGACCGCACAGAACTGATCTTGGACATTTTTGCCACACGTGCCCGCACGCATGAAGCGCGAATTGCTGTTGAGCTAGCACAGCTGGAATACACCCGTCCAAGGCTTCGCCGAATGTGGACACACCTGGAACGGCTCCGTCGGGGTGTGGGAATGCGCGGGCCTGGGGAAAAGCAGCTGGAGGTGGACCGCCGGCTGATCGAGAAACGCATCCACGAATTGCGTCGTGAGCTTGCTGCCATCGAGCGGCGAAAAAAAAGGGAAGTGGCCGCGCGCCGCGAATGGTTCACCGTCTCTTTGGTTGGTTACACCAATACGGGAAAAAGCACCTTGCTTAATGTGCTCACCGGCTCGGATATATTTGTCCACGATATGCTTTTTGCCACATTGGATACGAGAACACGTCGGTGGGCTATCCCCGGTTGGGGAATTGTTCTCCTGAGTGACACAGTGGGGTTCATCCGCGATTTGCCACACCACCTGGTGGCCAGTTTCCGTGCTACATTGGAAGAAGCTCGGCAGGCAGATCTTTTAATTCATGTAGCCGACGCGGCTCATCCTCAGGTCCTTGATCAAATCCGGGCAGCCTACCGCGTCTTGGAGGAAATTGGTATCGAGCGAAAAGACACCATCCTCGTCCTCAATAAAGTGGACCTCTTGGCCGATCGCTCCCGGTTGGATGCCATACTGAATGTTTATCCGGCAGCCATACCGATTAGCGCCCACACGGGGTTGGGACTTGATATGTTGACATCTGCCGTGCGGGACGCACTATCGCGCTTGATGGTGGAACTAGACGTGCAGACCTCTGTGAATAACGGCCGATTGCTCGGCTTCCTAAGTGCTTATAGCGAGATTTTGTCGCGAGAATTCCATGATTCCATGGTGCGGGTGCACTGTCGCATCGCGGCTCAACATTTAGGGGCCATTCGGCACTTGGGAGGAACGATTCTGGCCCAAGGTCCTCTTCCAAGTGGCGGTGACGAAGCTTGGGAGTCGCCCTCGGTAACATCGCAGGCTCCCTAACGAGCTTTTATTCACGTCTTGCTCTTCTGCTGTGCCGAAGCGCTCCGCAATTTTGCCCAGGAGAAAGGCCCCAGAAGATTTTTTCACAAATTTTATCGCCAAAAAGACTCTGGGTTCCTGACAAAAAGACTTGCATCCCGCAAAGCGGTGTGCCTTTCCTAGAGGGCTTCTTCATAAACGGCGCTACAATCTGGTGTTTCCCACAACTGAACGGATATTACCGGGAGACCTAGCTCGCGGGCTACCCGGAAAAGTAAGCGAGCGATATTTTCCGCCGTTGGGTTCTCATCCAGGAGGAAGATCGGCTCCCCCGCTGCTTGAAGGGGACCTACAATGGGATCAGCCCGGTGCAGGATCATCTTGTGATCAATATGCTCATCTATCCACGCGCCTAGGCTTCGTTTAATATGGCTAAAGTCGCACAGCATCCCGAGCTTGTCCAGTTCTTTGCCCTGAAGGGTGATCCGCAATCTGCCATTGTGGCCATGGAGCCAGCGGCACTTTCCGGGATAGTCAAGAAGGCGATGTCCGTAACAAAAGGAAAGCTGGCGGCTTATTAGGTACATGCTCTTACACCCGTTCCAAGCTAACACGAAGGTTTTGCTCACACGAAGGTTTTTCTGGGGAGATCATGCCAGGAACTGGCAATGTTGGAAGTTCACGTCATGCCTTCATATGGGCGGACTTTGCCGGTTGGTTGACGGCCAAACGCCCCTTGGTGTCAAGCCGGCTGTGGCCCTGGATTTTGGCCGGCTAAAACGGCAAGAGGCTAAACCAAATCTAGGGTTTCACTCCCAACAAGTGTCACCAGCGAACAATTTCACCTGGGGAAGCCGTAGGGTCGTTTCCGGAGGCATCATACCGAGTGGGATCGGGAATGGCTGTGAGGGCAAAGGCCTCTTTCCGTTCCGCACATTTGTTGCATCGTCCACAGTGGAGACCATTGCGAGGGGCTATACAGGAAAAACTAAGCTCCAAGGGCAAATCCCGACCTAGTCGCATTACCTCCTTTTTTGTCAGAGAGGCAAAAGGGGTGAGGACGCGAAACGGTTTTCCCAACGACCGTTGTAGCAAGGCCTCGAGGTAGCCAAAGAAATCCGGCTGAGCGTCGGCAAAGGGATTAGTCCTTAAGACTCCAAGGGCAAGCAGGGAGATGTCGTGGAGCAAGCACCAAACCCCAGCCTTGAGGATAAGACAGGCATTTCGCGCCGGGAGGAAAACCGCCTCCGGAGGGGAGTCTTCCCCGGGAACCGCCTGGCCTGTGATGCTCCAATGCGCCTCGTAGAGATCCCTCACGGGGAATTCTAATACGACAAGGTTCGCTACCGGCTGGCCTTGCAAGGCTGCCTCAATGCGGCGCAAGGCGGCAAGCTCTGCCGACTCCCACACAAGTCCACACCGCACGTAAAGCGGCTGAACGCGATAGCCTCTTTGGAGCAGATAGCCCAAGAGGATCAGGCTGTCCAACCCACCGCTGACCAGCGCGCCGACTTTCTCCGCCCCGCGGCTGCTGATCGACGAGTTTACTTCGAAAGGGCTTGGGAGCTGCATCGCTACCTCGTTGTTCTTACTTACAAGATGGATCCCGGTCCTACCAAAACCGTAAAGGCCTTTGAGCATCAGCGGATTTTTCTGCCCTTGCTCATTTTACCTGATGAATTTCTCCAGAAAAGAGCTTCAAAAATTCGTATAAGGGCCCGCTCGTCTTCAGGGTTTACGATCAGGCGGGGGTCTGATAAGAGACACGTACCGCCGGATGCTTCACTCATGGATACACGAAGGCGCTAATTTATTTTTGCGATCGATTTTCGCGGGCAGTTCCTATCGCCTCGGTGTCCCTCGGTGTTAGGGACTTACATCCTTGGGGCATGATTGGCTAGGATGTTCTGCCCCAGCCGGCTTTGGTCGGGCTGGGTCGACTCTTGCACCGTAATCACATCCCGAACGAAAAGCCACTCCCGCTGCCACCAGAGAAATATCGCCGCGAATATCCACGCGATGACCAGGGTGATACCCGCAAGCAGGCTCACCCACAGTCGGCAAAGCTCCACAGGCCAATTGAGGGCCCAGACCGCAAGTGCTACGCCGATAGAGATACTCTGCAGGGTTGCTTTGGTCTTTCCCATAAAGTTAGCGCCCACGACCTGGCCGGTGATGGCCCCCGCGCTTCGTACGCCGTCGACGAGGAGTTCACGCGCCAGCATAAGTAGCGAAATCCACAGCGGCAGAAGCCTGAGGTCAGAAAGTGTAAAAAAAAGGCTTAGCAGGACAATTTTGTCCACCACCGGGTCCAGATATGTTCCGAGCGGGGAAACCTGCTGAAACCGGCGCGCGACCCAGCCGTCAACACAGTCACTTATTCCCCCGACAATAAATAGACCGAAAGCAAGCCAGCGCGCCCACGCCTCGGGGACATAGACAAGCAGGATGATGATAGGCGTCAAAGCCAAACGGGAAAGAGTAAGGATATTTGCCAAAGTCATGATGTTTCCGGATCACTCGCGGCAAATTTCCCGACTGAAGAAAAGGTCAGGTAGACCTGTAAGTTTTAGCCTTTGCTCTTGGGCTGTTTACGCTGGAGCTGGTTGCGAAGAATTTGCAACTTTTGGGCCCGCTTTTGAAGGTGAGGGAGCTTGGTAGCCGGTACGCGAACCACCCGGCTGGCCCGACTTCCCCGACCCTGTGATCTTTCACCGCTCATAAGAGGTCTCCTTGTCCCGCGTTAATTTGGCAGTGTGTTAGTTTACTTACGGGTATTTTACTCCGGCTCGTCCTGATGCATGGTGAGGAAAAAATGCGGCAAGAACCGTGCGCCCCGAAGCCCCCATTTAGCACGGCTTCCGCTCGGTAGGCCCGCCTGTGGGCGGACCATTGCGGACCATTTAGGCGAAGCGATTTTCTTGGCCACTTGCTTCGCAGCATCTATGCTGTGCGGGCCTGGCGGAGCCCAGCTGTGTGAAGGCTCGTAACAACTCTGCGTTGCTCTTTTTGCTATGCGCCGTAGCTTCGCGAAGGTTCTCCGCCCCGGGCGCTCCCCAAGTTTTTCTCGGCCGCGGACTACCGAATGGGCCATCTCTTCATTATAAATGGCGGAGAGCCTGGAGAGGTATTGCGACGCCTTCAACTTGACTTTCACAATTCATGGGGTTGAGTTTCCCATTGGGATGCGGTTCGAATAACAAATTGGCTGCGGTTCAATCTCCGAGCTACGCATCTAGTGGTTTTTAAGGGAATTTTGAAGGAGAAAGAAGAAGCCTAATAGCACAACTGTTGGGGAGGTTTCTGGTGAGCGGTAGCTTCCGGGAAATCCTTGAAACTTTCGAAAACCAGTATGCTGGCCGGCGGTACACTATAGAAATTGTTTGCCCCGAGTTTACCTCGGTTTGTCCACGGACTGGGCAGCCAGATTTCGGGACGATCATCATCCGTTATGTTCCTCGCCAAAAATGCGTGGAACTAAAAAGCCTCAAATTCTACCTCCAGCGCTATCGCAATGAAGGAATTTTTTACGAGCATTTGACCAACCGCATCCTGGACGACTTGGTGTCGGTGGTGGAGCCGGAGGAAATGACCGTTACCGCACGATTTAACCCCCGCGGTGGAATTACCACCACGGTAACCGCGGAATTCAAAGCTGCGGCCTCATAGGCCGGATACGGAGGTTTGATGGCCGGCATGTGAGCGGACAATTATTCCGGCACGAAGGTCTGCGGAGCGATTGTGAGTGTCAGGTCTCTGGGGCAGGGGTTGCACTGGTCTCGCCGCCTCGGCGAACACAGTGAAAGGCCCCGGCGGGTTTGTCATTTCCGGTGGGACGCGCTCGCATTGGCTCCGCGGGGTTGTGTCCGCCTCGTTCGTTCGGTCTGAACATTTTGATACGTTGCCAGTGATGTGAGGGCTAACAGTCGATGGAACATCAAAGACTCCGCAAAGTGAGCGTGTGGTATGGCAAACGCTATTGGTCGCGGCGAATGGCAAGTTTTCCTGCGCTGCTGGCGTGGCTGACAGTGGGGTTTATGGTGGCTGCGGCCGCAGGTGAGGTTGGCGCCAAAAGCACGTCAAGTCGACTTCGCGTCAGTGACAACGGACGTTACCTTGTGACTGATCAAGGTGAACCTTTCTTTTATCTGGGGGACACGGCCTGGGAACTTTTCCACCGTACCACCCGAGAAGAAGCGGATCTATATCTCCGGGACCGCGCTGCTAAAGGTTTCACGGTGATTCAGGCGGTGGTTCTGGCAGAGCTTGATGGTTTACGAACTCCCAATTCGTACGGACATATACCTTTGATTGACGACGATCCAACGCGTCCACGTGTTCTTCCCGGGCCCCACGACGATTACTGGGATTATGTGGACTGGGTTGTCAACCGGGCCGCCGAGCTTGGTTTGTGGATAGGGATGCTGCCTACTTGGGGTGACAAGTGGAATAAGAAATGGGGGGTGGGACCGGAGATTTTCACCCCGGAAAATGCGGAGCATTACGGCCGGTGGCTCGGTCAGCGCTATCGCCACAAGCCAGTGATCTGGATTCTAGGCGGAGATCGCAATCCGGAAAATGAGCGGCATTTGGCGATTATTCGGGCAATGGCTGCCGGCCTGCGGGCAGGAGACGAAGGAGCCCACTTAATGACGTATCACCCACAAGGCGGCGCCGACTCCGCGCGGTGGTTTCATCAAGATGGGTGGCTGTCGTTCAATATGTTCCAGTCGGGCCATGGCCAGTTTCATGCACCGAATTATCGTACTACCTTGGCCCTTCGGGAACTGAAACCCATAAAGCCCGTGCTTGATGGGGAACCGCGATATGAGGATCACCCGGTCAATTGGCGCCCTGAACTTGGCTGGTTCGACGATTGGGATGTTCGCCAGGCGGCGTATTGGTCGATGCTCTCGGGAGCCTGCGGTCACACTTACGGAAATCATAACATCTGGCAGTTTTGGGAACCCCCGCGGAAACCGGTCTCTCATGCGCGAACTCCGTGGAAAGAGGCACTCCGACATCCTGGGAGCGCTCAGATGGGGTTGATGCGGCGGATCCTCACCCTGCGACCATTCTGGAAACTCGGGCCCAATCAAAACTTGCTTCCAGGCGGTGCCCTAGAGGGAAAAGACCATCGCCGGGCAGCTTGTGCGGATGATGGATCGTTTGCTCTTGTGTATCTTCCCACTGGAGGGAATATTGAGATCGACCTGGGACCTTTGGCAACGGACTCCGTGCGCGTGTGGTGGTTTGACCCTCGTACCGGAAATGTTGTTGATGGGGGAATCGCAACCGGCAGAAGAACAGTAGAAATACGGGCGCCAAGTAGCGGAAGGGGAAACGATTGGCTGCTCATTGTGGACAAGTTGACGGCTCGGCTTTCCCCGCCACATCTTGGCCAATAGAGTAATTACTAACCGGCCCATGGATTGACTACTCACCGATTGTGGTTTGTCAACCGGCCGGCGAGGCTCTTGCAGGATCGAGTTTCTGGGCTGAGGTTTCCCTAGGGGAAGACCTTGCGAAAAGTTCTTTAGGTTACAAAGTTTTCCGGGAGCATTTCCCTTACGGTGAAGAGGGGGCGAAAAATCAAAGGAAAGTTTGGGCCAAGTGGCTTCTTTGGGGTCGAAGATACACGGCGCTTGCGACCCTTTGCCACGGAGTTTAGCGATGTGCATGAAGATAGCTCGTGGCGGCAGAGCTTGTGGCTGGCCGACAGTTGTGACAACGAATTTTCCGGCGGTTTAGGTTTTTTGGGTAGCTGTTGGTCAACAGGAGAATGACCATGAGAAAGAGCCAAAATTGGACTCGTCGGCAACTATTGCAGGCATCTGTGGTGGTCCCAACAGTACCCACCATCGTTGCCCCTACAGTGCTTGGGCTAGGAAGTCGGCTTCCGCCAAGCGAGCGTATTCGGTTGGGATTTATAGGCATGGGCAAGCAGAATCTGAGCCTTCTCAATGGCTTTCTGGGGCAGAAGGACACGCAAGTCCTGGCTGTGTGCGATGTGGATACCACGCGGCGGAATCACGCCCGAGACCGCGTCAATGCACGGTACCAAAATGAGGATTGCGCTGCTTACAACGACTATCGGGATTTGGTGGCTCGGGAGGATATCGATGCCGTGGTCATTGCCACCCCAGACCATTGGCATGCTCATCCCATTGTTGATGCGGCGAAGACGCGCAAGCACATTTATTGCGAAAAGCCACTAACGCTGACCATCGCCGAGGCAAAGGTGTGTGTTGATGCTGTCAACAAGTACGGGGTTGTTTTCCAGACAGGCAGTCAGCAGCGCTCAAGCCAGGAGTTTCGTATTGCCTGCGAGGCGGTGCGGAATGGTCGCATCGGGAAGGTGCTTTGCGTTTATGCATCGGTGGGAGGTCCAAGTAGGTGGTGCGATTTGCCTGAGGAACCGATGGAACCCGGTTTAGATTGGAATATGTGGCTCGGTCAGGCACCGTGGCGGCCGTACAATTCCGTCCTCAGCCCTCGCGGTGTACACGATCATTTCCCCGCGTGGCGTGCCTATCGTGAATACTCCGGTGGGGGCATGACCGACTGGGGAGCGCACCACTTCGATATCGCTCAGTGGGGCTTGGGGATGGATGAGTCCGGGCCGGTTGAGGTTATCCCGCCCGAAAAGCCTAACAGCGGGATCGGAGTCCGTTGGATTTATGAAAATGGGGTGGAACTTATCCACGGCGGATATGAGGGGCGGGGAGGCGTCAATTTCGTGGGTACCGATGGGGTTGTTTATGTCGATCGCGGTAAGCTCCAAAGTTGGCCGGAGGAAATCGTGAAGGAGCCGCTTGGCGACAACGAGAAGATTCGGCTTTATCGTTCCCCCGGACACCTCCGGGACTGGCTGGAAGCCATTCGTCAAGGGCGGCAACCGATTTGCCCAGTGGAGGTGGGCGCCCGATCCGTCACTGTCTGCCATTTGGGGAACTTGGCGTATTGGACTGGTCAGCGCTTGAGGTGGGATCCGCACGCCTGGCGTTTCCTCGAACCTCGAGAGGCCAGTGACTGGCTCGATGGGATTCGTCGCGAACCGCGGCGCGATCCGTGGCAATTGCCCACCGTTTGAACCCTCCCTGAGCAAACGGTTATCGCTCAGGGTGATTTGTGGTGCCCCTGCGGGCTCTGTTTCCCCCGCTAAGCGGCATGAGCGCCAAGTGTTGGGTTTTAGCTTGCAGGGAGGATCCGAGAAAGGGGATCGATTTCGTTCTGGACCGTGCCTTCGGGAGGCGGGCGCAAAGTTCCAAACGCCTTTTAAGGTGCCCGAACCTGGCGCGTTCCCTTGTGCCTTTTGTCGGATTCTTCCCGCAAAAGACCTGTAAAGCTGGAGGGCGGCATGCGGAGGATGGATTCCCCTCCGGTGGGGGGTGGTCTTGGCATAAACCTCGAGAGGTTTAGGTCAGTACCGAGGAGGAGCCTTCCGACAACTCCTGCCGATAGCCGAAGGGGGAAAAAGCCCCGGCAGCATCGGGATCCTCAGAGGAGGTTGACTTCAGGTTGGCCGGTACCGCACTACTTTTCCGCATCAAGGATCACGGGGATGGCCATTTCCTTTTCCTGACGAATAATGTTGACAATTATTTTGTCCCCGGGGTTATGGGACTCGACGGCGTTGAGAAAGTCTTCCACCGTAAGTGTAGGTTGTCCGTTGACGCCCACGATGAGATCGGCGGCCATTCGATCGATGACGGTATACTCGTAGACGAAAATTCCCTGGCGGCGCTGTCGGCGAATGACCTGGGGCCCGCGGAGGCCGGCGCGTTCTGCTGCTCCGCCCGGCACAAGTCCCGCGATGAGAAGTCCGGCATCGGTTTGGTACACTCGGGAGATGCCAATATCTGGGCGAATCACTCGGCCACGCGTGATAAGTTGTGGGACCACCTTGGCCACAGTATTCACGGGGATGGCAAAACCTACCCCCGCACTTTCTCCCGTGCGACTGGCAATCGCCGTATTCATTCCTATCATCCGGCTGTGGGTGTCAAGGAGCGGTCCGCCTGAATTCCCAGGGTTGATCGCCGCATCGATCTGAATTACTTGTGTGATCTTTCGATAGCGCTTCTGACTGGGCAATTCGCGATTAAGACTGGAGATAATCCCGGTGGTCATTGTTCGCTCGAGGCCGAAAGGATTACCGATGGCGTAAACTCTTTGGCCTACCCGGAGCCGGCTTGAGTCGCCAAAAATCACAGGGAATAGCTTCTCGCGGGGGGCCGCGATTTGCAGCACCGCCACATCCGTGGCGGCGTCACCGCCTACCAATCGGGCCTGATAACTTGTGCCATCAAAAAGGGTAACCTCAATGTTTTGAGCCTTTTCCACTACGTGGTAATTGGTGAGAATATGACCATCCTTGTCCAGGACTACTCCGCTCCCTTCGCCCTCGGTGGGGATTTCCCAAAAGAGGAACCGCTCGCTTTGAACTCCTCGCGTGCTGATGTTGACAACACTTCTGTTCACATTTTCGTAAACAGCAATGTTGACCAACTCTTCCAGCATAAATTCGGCTGGTCCTAATGGGTCATAGTAGCCGGTGGAGGGGTCAAAGTGAGGTTGCAGGGCGGGATGAGGCTCTTGAGCTGAAGTGGTTCGCCGTGCGGTGGCCCGAATGGTTGTACTTCTTTGGGCCACCCACTTTGGCAAAATTTCCCACGGCGGTTTCTGTTGCGCCATGGGACGTGAAACTTCGCCTCCGGTTTCAAGCGAAATCCCTGGGTCGGCAAAATTGAATGTGAGGCTTACGAAGCCCACGCGAAGGCTGATCGACCTGTTGCCCCAAATCTGACGGGCAAATTCCTGCAGATGTCGGGTACTGGCTGGCACGCAGCTGGCCACTACCAAAATCGATAAGATCAAGATGCCTCCAAGAAGCGTTTTGCGAGCGAAGATTTTCCTTTCACGCATGAGTTACGGGCCCTATGTCAATACCACTTCGTGATTGCCAAGCCTTCAGCAAACATGCGGGGACAGGCACATCGTTTTGCTTGGCCCGGCATGGCCATAAGGATTAAGGGTTTTGGCCTTCCCCAAGTTTCCGGCAAATTTTGGCCAATTTCCGGGTCGGCCGCTTGCGCCTTATTCGATCGTTTCCGGCGGCGACGATCGCCCACGGTGAACATGCGACGAATTTTTGGGTTTTGTGGTCGGGCAAATCTTCAGCGGCTTCTTGCATCACAGCCGGCAAGCCGCATCAAAAAATCTTACTAATGTGACCGTTTTGTTGCTTGAGCTTGACAAAGGGTTCTTACGAGACTCCGGGATTCCCCGAATTCCTTTAGCACTTTGGAGCCTTTAGCACCCTCGTGCCTGGGAATGGAGCCCAAATTTGGGCGGTGCCCACTGGGTATGTGTGCATGTTCAGCTACGAAATAGGTACTTTTTCGATGCCTTAAGTGTCAAGGTTCGACGTATCGATTGCTCAGGAAGCGAAATGGGATGCCAAGGCTTAATCACGGGTGGGGTCCCATAAATTCCTCAACCCAAGGTGGGAAGCGGCCTGAGTAGCTGGCACGATCGAAAAAGTTTTCCGGATCGAAACAGGGTCACGCGCTAAGCCCCGGAATAACCTGTAGTTTCGACAAAAGTTGCTTGCAAAGTGCCCTTATATTTGCCCTATTTTACCGGAGTTGAGCTGAGGCCGGACTCACTTCCTTCTCCATAGATTTCCCGATTCCTCAATACCCCTCTATTTAGCTAATGCCCCCAAGCCCCCTGGCCCGATATCCCTTATCGGAAGGCGACCTTATCCAGCCCAGTCCCCACGATGAGTTTGCTCGCTCGGGCGTCGACAAATGAGTTGGCCTCCAATTGAAAAGGATCTGTGCGATGAGAGCATTCATTTTCCCCTTACGTTTTGTCCTTGTGATGATGGGTGGCCTTGTTTTAGCAAAACTCTTACCCGGTGTTGTTCGGGCAAATCCCCCTCACTCCTGGCACTGGCCGCCCGCCGTCAAAGCTCAATCCGATGCCCTTTCCCACGAGGACCCCGCGGCAGACAACGCCGATTCGGTCCTCATGCCAATTCGTGAGGAAGCCGACCTGGAGCGATGGCTTTTCAAACTGTTGGGGCACCGTCAAGCTGACAAGAGTGGCCCGGCTGCCAGTGGCGTTGTGTGGTCCGATCTTGCGTCGAAATACGAACGGGCATTGGAGGACTATGACGGATCCGGCTGGGAGCACACGGCTGCTTCTCCGCTGGCGGCGGAAGACTCGGGCCAACACTGGGAGGACTTTCTTGCGAAAGATATCACTCCGGCGGAATGCCGAAACGGTGTGCCCGAGGAGCATACTTTGTCCGACGGTGCCCTTCACCGACCGGAGCTTGATGACCCTTTAGCGGAGGATCCATGGGCCTTCGAAGTGTGGGAAGACCTCACTGCTGAAGAAGATGAGGCGTTTACTTGGCGCGAAGGCCGCCAGTGGGGCGATGCTTTCCTCAACCCCGAGCCAGCCTGCGATAAGCCGGATCCTACGTTTTTTGAAAACTCGTTAGACGCGTATCCTTATCCGGTAATCGAAGAGGACCCGGAGGAATACGAGCTGTTTTGGGCCGAAACTTTTGGTGATGCTGAGGAAGATGCCGACTCCGGCGAGGGATCGAATAGGGGTCCTGTCGGGGAGGTAGCCGACGCTTTCGCAGGGAGACCGATAGGCGAGCTCGCGCTGACCTCCGAGCCGGCTGGTCCCTATTTTGCTGAAGATTGGAGCCTGGAGGAAACTGGGGGCATTACTTACGAAGCCGGAGATCCTCCGCCGGCCAGGCCTGTCTTTTCGGAGGAAGTCGGTTGGCAGTGGTATGATTACCGGACCTGCTACGCGCCGGATGAGGATGACAGCAGTGAAGATTGGTCCGCGATGGAGAGCTTTCCGGCGGAGGCAAGGTCCGAGTACCAGTGCCACGGAGATACCTCGCCGCTTTTGTCGGAAGCTTTTGATGCGTGGTGCTTTTACGGCTATCGCCTAAACGAGTTAGTAGGCGGTGATTCGGTGTGGTGCCAACGAGTTGCCGTGGACGATCCATTTTCCTCGCCCGCTCAGCTAGAGCCGAGGGGGGAATCCGAAACTTCTGCGGTTCTCGAGGACCCCGTGCTCAACCACGATTCTGCAACCTCAGAAGAAGCTGCGGAGATTTTCGGCAACCAGGATACCTTTCGAGGTTGGACCAGCTCGCCGATCTTAGACTGGGATCAATCCGCTGAGTTTATGGAGGAAAATCCCGCTGGTCTCCGAGAGCAGACCTCGCAAGAAACCACTCAGGTTACCGAAGTTGAGCGGTGGCAGTCCACCCCATGGGAGGACTGGGAATCTCACCGCCAAGAGTATTGGCATGAGGGCTATTCATTACCGGAGGAGCTTGATGCATCACCCCACCAAAGCGATTCTGTTCCTTCGGAGATAAGCCTCGAAAATCGCTTCACAGTTGGGATCGATCTAAATGGCCCGCCAGCAGAAAGCCCAACCGACGAGCATCGTCCTGTAGGTGATGATCATGTGTACACTCATGATTGGGAGCCAATGCCGGAGGCCGCGATTTCTCCGGAGATATTCGAAGAGGCTTTTCGATATTCTCCGAAGTATTTTTACCACTACGGCCTCGATGATGTTGAGCGGGGAGTTAGCGATTTGGAGGCCGCGGAGCAAAGCGAGTTCGCATCCGATGGCAAGCTAAACGGTGAGCCTCCGGAGGGGGGGCGGAACGATGCGCCCGAGAGCCGGCAAACCGCATCGCCCGCTCCCGGTGAGTCTTGTGGCTCAGGGGCCTATATGGTCCTCCCCGAACTTGAAACGCTGGAAAACACCTACCGTTACGAATATTGGGAGTTTCGTCCCGCGGAAGTGGTTGGGGTAGAGTCTGCAGCGTCTGCTTCGGAGGCCGCTCCGAACGGGCATGTGGTCCATTCCGGCCTAGATTCTGCGGATGCGGGAGAAATCCCAGTGGAAATGATTGCCCCTTTGGGGGAAGGCGGCCTTCTCGAAGATGATTGGTATTGGGAATCGATCTCCGGTGGTGGTGGCGGCGGATCCGCCCAGTCGGAGGAAATCCATCGCTCCTCGTTCGACGGCCCCGTGTTTCAGGACGAAGGGGAGATAGGCTGGGAATGGGATTATCCGGATTTCGGTCCCCAGACTTTTCCACCTGAGGGCAAGCCCCACAATGAGGAAATTAACGGGGAAACTCCTGCTTCGGCGGCAAGGAGTCAAATGTCGGAGAGCACAGAGTCCTCCCTCAGCCTTTCCTCCAACTTACCCCCGGGTGTAGAAGGTCAGATATTTTGGTCGGAGTCCGATTGGCAGATCCTGAGCCTACGGGAGCACTACGGCCAAAACGGTGGGGAATCGTGGGACTCCGATCGGGGCTTGCGATCTACCCCACAGGAGGCTCATGGTGACAGTCCGGAGACGCCTTGGGGCGTGGATTCGGGAGCTCAAGAGTTGGCATTTTCAGGGGGTCTGCTGGAATCTTCGTGTCCACACGAGGTGCTGGAAGCCTCCGATATTGCTATTCTCCGACAACTGGCGGTCCTCGAGGCCTCCTCGCCTGAGGCAAGGAGTTCTTACGTGGCGGAATATTTGAGCACCCTGGGGTGGGATGCCTACGAGCTGGTTTCGCACCTGGAACGGATGGCGGAGCGAGCATGGATCACCCAGATTGCCGATCCTATCGTAGCCAGCGTGGTACTTGCCGTGTGCCGGCTTGTTAAACGGGGAGAGCTTGCGTTAAGCGAAGGAGGCAAGTTGTTGGACCGGTCGCTAAGATCCGTTCCGGAAGACTGGGCGCGCAGTGTTCGGGCGTTGATCGAGCCCACGTGGCCTGGTGGTGAGTTCTCGGATAAATTGACTCCGACGGTCGCACCCGCAGAGACTGTTTCCCGTCCAGATTTGGGCAGTGAAACTGGCTTCCCACATGTGCCGGGCGAAGAATAGCTAAGGTCTTAAGGGGCAAAGAGCTTGGTGGAAGAAATTCCGAAAGGATAGAGAAATTCCGGAAAGATAGTTGGAGGAAGCCAAGGCCTCAAGTGGTGGTTCTGCACGTTCGCACGCAGAGACGTGCAGAGCCACCACCTTTTTATCCCTCTATTCATCTTGTTGCTCTTTTTATCGCTGAAATCGTTTATATCGTTGGAATCGTCCGCTGCGAGTCAATCGCACTGGCGGGGGACGCGACGGTGGAACTTCTGTTGGGGTAAGGCGCCCGCATGGAAAGCACGCAGAATGCCGCGGCCAAAAAAATCGGGGCATATCGTTCCAGTGCTGGCGACTGTTGCCGAACGAAACCACCGATTTCCGATTGTCTAAATCTTTCTTTTGGCGAAGAATAACCCTGTCTGGCCGTGGCACCACGAACTGTCTTGACCGGGATTCACAGGGGAAACTAACCTGCCCCAGGACTCGGCACCGACATCCGGTAGGCCGCATCTTATAAGTTGAAAAAGGAGTTCGATCTCATCCGGAATGGCACAGTCAGATGTTTAGTCGCATGGTTGAAAATCGTGGCGATGGGGAGGGCATTGTTCACCTCTGGCATGAAATCTTTTGTCTTTTGTCTTTTGTTAGATCGAGAGCATTCGTTACCTCGATAATTTCGACCATACTTGAGGGGGCCCGCGGGCTTAGGAGGCTGTTCTCGCATTTGCCGGGATGACTCTTTTCTATACCACTGAAGTATCGATCGAAATGCAACCTAAGGGTGGATTGCCGAACCGAACTTCGCTGGTGCGAACACAGGCTGCTAGTTAGGCCAAGCCATCCGCAAGTTCCGCCGCTTGATGGGACGATCGACTAAAGCAGGACGCGAATGCAGAGAGATCACCACTGTGGTTCTCGAGTGTCAGGATTTCAGTCTGGAGGGTAAGTTTGACTTTTTGCTCAAAAAATTTGACTTTTTGCTCAAAAAATCCGGGGTCTTCACGTCTGAGAGCTTCCTGGCTAACGGTGGGTAGCTTCCTCCGTGTCCTGGATTGAAGCCTACCCAACCAAAAAGTTGTTTCCGGCCTGAGCCACCACGTGGCATCACGAGCTTTCGAGGTGGTGTACCAAAACAAGCAGAAGATTATCTTTTAGCTCATCTATGAATCCGGCGGATAGCTGCTGTTCGCAACGATGGCCACGCTGGAGGAAAACATGTTCAACTCATATCAAAGAAGTTGGTCCTTACAAGCTTCGGTATTTTAACCCCCATATCGTTGGGGTAAGGAAAGGCTTTTTTCGTCAGGTGGTTGTGGGGCCAGAACTCGGCCAAGAACAACACAAACGAGGTACGGATTTTGCCCTTGCTACCGTTGTCTCGGGAAAGGCCAGCCCTGGCACTTTCCGGCGATGGTGTCGGGGCACATTTCCGAAGGAAGGTTCCCGGCAAACTCGCGAGCGGACTACAAGCGATATGGGTGGACGAATGCCGCTGCGGCGCGTTTTGGATCCTTTTTCCGGCCTCGCGCGGCAAGGAGTAAGGTAGGAAAATAACGGGGGAGGTTTTTATTTGGCAAAGCTGAAAAAGCCTAGGTAAAATGTGGTTGGTAGAAGGGGCCTCCCGAATTGGGCGTAGTGATTTTGTACTCGAATTTCGGACGTGTCGTGAAGCACAAGTTTTGGGTCGAAAAAGCTAGATAGTGGGCCGGCACGGTCTCAGGCGGAGATGAGCCGAATGTTCGCACGCACAGGTTGTCTTATCTTGGGTGTGGTGGCATTAAGTTGTGGGTTGGTAGGGCCTGCTCATGGGCAGGGTGGTGATCTTTTGAGTACTTTGCCAATTCAAACTTATGAAGATCCTTCAGGTACGACGTATTACGCGGTCGGTCTGCAGCTGCCTAAACAGCCGGCTGCCGATGTGGCGGACATTGTGCTCCTTGTTGACACATCAGCCCCGCAGACAGGTGTTTTTCGTCGACGACAGCTGGCGTTAGTGGATGAAATTATTAAACAGGCCGCGCCGGGGGACCGGATTTTGTTGATGGCTGCCGACTTGCGTCCGGTTCGCCTATCTCCGGGCTTGACGCCGGTAGGTAGCCCGGAACTAGCCGCTGCGCTTGAAAAGCTCCGCCGGCGCGAGCCTTTGGGGGCCATGGATTTGGAGGCGGCCTTGGCGGCAGCTGTGGAGGCGCTGGGGGGTGCTTCGGGCGGCTCGCCGCGTGCTGTGGTATTTATCGGCGAAGGGCTAAGTCGGGCTCAGTTGCTCACAGGTCCTGCGATCTCCCGTCTTATCGACCAATATCGGCAAAACCGTGTGACGCTGACGGCTGTAGCCTCCGGACCCCAAATTGATTGGGAGTTACTCAGCATCCTCACGTTCCAGACCGGTGGACTCCTGATCCCGACGGAAGATGCTGAAGACCGAGTTTTGGCAAGGCAGTTACTTACCGGGGTGAAAATGCCGGTGGGCTACGTGGTAGAGGCTCGGGCCGGAAGGGGGGTGAAGGAAGTCCTCCCCGAAACGATCCCGCCTTTACGTGCCGATCGTCACACTGTCCTTTTGGGAGTGTGCGAGCCAGCCGCTACTTGGGAACTTGGAGTCACCGTGGAGCAGGGCGCCGAACGCAAGACTCTCCAGTTCTCCAGGCCGATTCCTCCGGGGTTGGATTCCAACGCCTTTCTTGCTCAGCTGGTGGCGTCGGCGCGCCGCACTGGAGGTAGGCTCTTCGGTCTTGCTGATTGGACGGATCTGGAGCAGGTTGCCCGGGCGTTTGCCGAGGGTGTGGATCAAACCACCGAACTTGCCATCCAAGCTCTTCGCACGGGCGATGTCGAAGGGGCAGTTCGCCTTGCCTATCAAGTCCTGCAAAATGATCCGGAGAACAATTTGGCCCAGCTTGTCCTGAGTGCGGCGGAGCGGCAACTTCAAGTTAACGAAAGAAATGCTCGGCCTGGGGGGCAGCCGGTGGCTTTCCAAGAGGAAAGGCTCGAGCTTGTGGCGCCGGAGGCGGGGGTCAGTCCCCCAGTTCCTCCGTCGGGGGTGGAAGAGGGTCGCATCGTGGCCGAGTTTGAGCGGACCCGGGCGTTGGTGGACCAGCGCGTGAGAGCCGAGGTCGTGGCCAGCATCAATACAGCTCGGCAGCTCATGAGCACGAATCCTCAGGGGGCGATCGATAATCTGAAAGTGCTCGCCGACATGGTTCGTCGGGTCCCCGAGCTGGACGAAACGACGCGGGGCCAGTTGCTGAGGCAAATCGAGGTGGCAGTGCGGGAGGCCGCTCGGCGGCAAGTCGAGCTAGAACAGCGGCGGCAGGAGCAAATGGAAATCGAGGCCGCGGCTCGCGAACAGCGGTTGGCAGCCGAAGCTCTTCTCCGGCGGCAAGAGCAGCTTCGTCAGCTTTTAGAACGATTTAGCTCGTTGATCGAGGAGAAACGTTATCAAGAAGCTGACGAAATAGTCGCTACTCAGGCCAGAGAGCTTGATCCCACCAATCCGGTGCCTATCGTGGCAGCTAACTTCGCCCGGATGTCCGGCAGTTTGGAAAGAGAAATCTTTCTGCGGGTCGAGCGTCAAAAGAAGATGTTGGACACTTTGCATCAGATAGAGCTTTCCCACGTACCATTTCCGGATGAGCCACCGGTGGTTTATCCTCCAGCAGAAGTGTGGCAGGAGTTGACTCACAGGCGTAAGGCGCGATATGCCGCTGTTAGCTTGGCAAGCGAAGGGGTGGCCGAGCGGCGGATCAATGAGGAATTGCGCCGCCCCACGGAAATGAGTTTTATCGATACGGAGCTGTCCGAGGTTGTCTTTTTCCTGAAGGATCTCCATAAGATTGAGATTCAGCTCGACCAAAAAGCCTTGCAAGATGCGGGAATCCGTACCGACCAAAGAATTACCTTTGACGTACGGGGGATTTCGTTGCGATCGGCTCTTAAGCTCCTTTTGCGTCCGCTTGATCTAACTTATGTGATTCAGGATGAGGTGCTGCTGATAACCACTCCTGAGGAGGCGGAGCAGCGTCTATCGATAAAGGTTTATCCCGTGGGGGACCTTGTAGTGCCCCCGTACTCGCCCGCCGGCATGGGAGGGATGGGTATTTTCGGCGGATTTGGCGGTTTCGGAGGTATGGGAGGCTTTGGGGGCATGGGAGGCTTTGGGGGCATGGGAGGTTGGGGAGGCGGTATGGGCGGTTGGGGAGGCGGCGGTTGGGGTGGACGTTTTGGCGGTGGTTGGGGTGGAGGAGCTTGGAACGTGCCTATTCTCCCAGGGCGCGTCGGCCAGGCTCCCTTGGGAAATTTGCTTCCGCTGCAGGGGCAGGGCGGATTCCGCGCGTTTAACGTTAAAGAAGCGACTCAGGCAACCCTCGCCGCGGACGAGGTGGAAAATACATCTGCGGCAGGTGCGGAGGAAGGCTCCTCGGCCCGAAAGGCACTCCCTCCCTTTCCTGTTCGGGTGGACCCGCAAGTAGCCCCAACTGATTTTTGGGAAGACTTTGTCAGTAAATATGATGTGTCGGCGACAGTGCTGAGGAAGATCGCTCGACAATTGATGGATGGGGGTCAGTACGAACATGCCGTCGCACTTCTGAAGACCGTAATTCGTCATGGGCCGCCTGAGCCGTGGGTTTACGAGGCTTTAGGCCTTGCCATGTTGGCGGCTGGGCAGAGTCCAGAAGAGGTAGAACGGGCACTGATGTCAGGGGTAGCTTTCGCAGAGACGCCTCTTGACGCGCTCTATGTGGCTACGTACCTGGAAAAACTGGGGCTCGAAAGGCGGGCCTTGGATCTTTACCGTCAGCTTGCGGATATGAGCCCGGCTTTTCCAGAAATTGCCTTCCGGGCGCTTCGACTTGCCCGAAAATTGGATGACGTGGAAACTCAAAAGTGGGCTACGGTGGCCGTTTTGTCGCAGGCATACCCAGAGGCCAGAAAGCACATTTGGCTGGAGGCATACGGGACCGCAGTGGAGTTACTCAACCGGCTGGAAGCAGAGAAAAAACACTCTGAACGCAGGGAATACCTCGCTCAGCTTACTGCCGCAGTTCGGCGGGACGTTGTGGTGGAAGTGTCTTGGGTGGGCGATGCCGATGTTGATATGATGGTCGAAGAGCCGGCCGGGACCGTGTGCTCCGCACGCAACCCGCGAACAACTTCCGGGGGTATTTTCCTCGGGGACTCATACGCCTTTCTAGGCCAAACAGGGCAAGAAATCCGGGAGGTGTATGTTTGTCCTGAAGGATTTTCCGGCACGTATCGCGTGTTAGTCCAGCGGGTGTGGGGAAATCTTCCCGCCAATCGGGTTAAAGTGACAGTCTATCGCCATCTGTGGTCGGAAAGGCCGCAGGCTTTAGAAAAGGTGGTCGCGCTGAAAGACGATCGCGCCCTAATCGAATTCGAGTTAGATGAGGGGCGACGGCAGGAGCCGATTGAGGCTCACAAACTTGCTCAAGCTGTCAACCGCCAAGGGGCATTAAGTCGTTCCGTTCTGGCCCAGCAGCTTGCCGGGGCGGTGGACCCTGGAGCGATGGCAAGTCTTAGCAGTTCCCGGGGAGGCGGCTCGGGCAATGTGCCTTTTGTGCCGATTGTCACGGGTGGAGCCGTGGGCTATCAGCCAGTGATTGTTCCGGTCACAGAGGGTAGCGTTTTGTATGCTTGGGCTGTGGTTTCTGCCGATCGCCGGTATGTGCGGGTGTCGCCAGTGCCACAATTCTCAGGAATAACTGAGGTAAACGTCTTTAACTTTGTTACCGGAACAACCGAAGCGGGTCGGGGTGGCACAGGGGGAAGGGGCTTTGGTGGCCTCTTCGGCGGCGGTGGTTTTGGCGGGTTTGGTGGGTTCGGAGGGGGATTGGGCGGCGGATTCGGTGGCGGATTTTGGTAAGAAATCCGTTGGAGCAGCTTTTACCAAAAAAGGTCGTGCATAAAAGCATCTCGCGCGAGGAAATTCCTCCAAAAATCGTATTTTTCGAGTACCGATGGCGGCCGAGATTTTCGGACCGCCGTTTTCTTTTCTGCCAACAGTTTACAGGTCTTGTCTGTCAACAGCATTGAAATCTTGGATCTCCCTTTGGCCTGGAAGATGGGTTCTGTGGATAAGTTGGGTTATGCGGGCCTCGGCGGTAGGCTCCGTACGAGTGTGGAGTCGCGATGGCGGGCGATCTATCCACATAAACTAGCGTGGTTCTCCTGCGGTCACTTGGGTTTGGCGGTTGTGCCGGAACATGCAGCGCGGAGTCATTCCGAAACGGAATTGGTTGGGGGCCCTCCGGTGAGCAAAAGCAAAACCTGTGGAGGAGCCAAAGCGTGTGAGGCAACAAGACACCTCCCCACGATCTCACGGCTGCATCCGCAAGAAATTTTGGGGCAGTCCCTACGCGATCCCAATGTGGATTGTGGCCAATCCGGGAAAACGAGTCAACAAAATCGGTACTTGTGCTCAAGCATGATCGGCTTTTTGGGGTGAGCCGGTTCGCCGTGAGGTCTTTGGGGAACTTCGGCGCGAGGGTGTCTAAACAGTAAGGTCGACAATTGCCTTTACCACTCCGCGCTCATGAGCCGCCACCAATTCGAACGCTTCGTTTATGTTAGCAAACGGCAGCACATGGGTGATGAGCAGTCGTCCCGGAACGAGCCCGAGGGACAAAGCGGACAGCGCCTGCTCCATGCACCCCACTTGCCGACGGACATTGCGGAAGGTAAGTTCGCTGCGCCGCATGCGGTGAATATTGAAGTTGACGCTTGGCTGAGGTGTAATTCCCACAATCACTAAAGTACCACCGGGCGTGAGGAGGAGCTGGGCTAAGTCAATCACTGCTGGGTCACCAGAGCATTCGAAAACGACATCGAGGCCAAAAGGTTCTTCCGCAAGAATTTGTGCCGCAATATCTTCTGTTTGTGGATCTAACGCGCGGTGACAGCCGAACCGAAGTGCCAGTTCGCGCCGATAATCGAGGAGTTCGCTGGCATAGATGGCAGCGGTTCCGGCCAGCCTCAGAACAGCTGCGACACACAATCCGATTGGTCCACAGCCTATGACTGCCACCTTCATGCCCGGGGTGATAGCACCAAGTCGGACGGCGTGGAAAGCAACGCTCAGGGGTTCGGCAAGGACAGCTTCCTCCAAAGAAAGATTGCTGGGTATCGGGTAGCAGTTCTCTGCGGGGAGGAGTCGGTACTCTGCCGCTGCCCCGGGAGCTTCTCCCGGTGCTCCTAAAAACCGAAGATGGCGACAGGTATGGGCCCGTCCCCGCCGGCACTGGTCGCATCGACCGCAGCTAATGGCAGGATCGATGGCGACGAGGGTTCCCGGCGACAGAAAGTTTACTCCGCTACCGGTGGCGACAATGGTGCCGGCGCACTCGTGCCCCAAGCTGGCCGGATAGTTGAGCACCTGATCGCCAATTCGCCCCTCTAAATAATAATGGATATCCGATCCGCATACTCCCAGCCGGTCGATCCGCACAAGTACTTCACCCGGAGCTGGTGCGCGAGGCGCTGGTTCTTCAACAATGCAAATCTCTCGCGGTGCGACAAAGTATGCCGTTTTCATGGCGTTACACTTTGCGTTGAGGAACTGCGGGGGGCGGCTGCACATCCGTTGTTGAATCTTTGAGGGAATGTAACAAACTTCCCGTGAGCGGAAAAGCCTTGGAGGTTTTTCCTGCCGTGTCCCTCTCGTTGTGTCGGCTATGGCGGCAAGGCTGCGGAGCAAACTGCGTAAGCTAACCTCTTGGCGTGTTTAAAATTGGCGGGGAATTAAACCCTCAGTAATTCCGAGGACACGGCTTGAGGGAACGTAGCCTCGGCCTTAAGGGAGAATACGAAAAGCGTAAGATTTACAAGTTGCTAACGGGAATGTCGGTCCATTCTGGTACTGGCTGCCCCAGTGCGCGCAAAGCCCGCGCTGCCGCTTTCCGCACATGGGGATCGCGGTCCATGAGCAACTGTTGCAGCACGGGAACTGCTGAAATTCCTGCCGGGCCCACGCATTCGATCACTTCCGCCGCAGCCTCGCGAAGTCCAGGATCTGAGGATTGCAAAAGTTTGACAAGCTCTGGGGCCATGGGCGCTGCCTGCGGGCCGAGCTCTTTCAAACAGCTTATCGCTTCAAGTTGGTTCTCAGGCAAAAATATCTCTTCGCGGATAACCCGAATCGCAAACTCGGGTTGACCGGTGATTTGCCAAATAGCCAGGGCAGCTTGAGGCCGACATTGAAGGGTTCGCTGCACGACAGCTTGTTCTAAAGCGGGGACTGCCTCGATGGCATAGCTTCCCAGCCGACCCAAGGCGATCACCGCCTGCTCGCGGACGGCCTCCATGGGGTCGTGGAGAGCTGCTAGGAGGGCCGCTACCCCCTCAGGACCAATCTTCGGTCCAATACGCCCCAAAGCAGCCGCGGCATTTCTTCGGACAGAAGTGACCCCTTTGGTGGTAAGGCGAATGAGCACCGGGATCGCTTCCTCGGCTTCTGCCCCAATAGCACCCAAAGCCCGACAGGCCCAATATTGCGTGTGGAAATCGTCGCTATCCAACATAGTCATCAAAATCGGCACGGCCTCTTTTGCCGCCGGCCCGATTCCTTGAAGAGCGAAAATCGCCTCCTTTCGGTTATTGGGGTCATTTCGGCTAAGAAGCCGGATCAACGCCGGTACCGCCTTTTGGCCGTAGTTTCCAGAAAAGTGGAGTCCATACGCAGCCGCACGTACTAGGTGGGCATCATTATTTTCTGCCAACAACTCGAGCAACACGTCCACGCCGCGTGGTCCCATTCGCCCAAGGGCTTCTGCCGCGGAAGCCCAAACCGGCCCAAAGATATGACAGTCCCGCATATCCGCGAGAGCGAGACGAAGCTCTGGCACGGCTACCTCCGCTGCGGATGGGCCAATCGCACCCAATACCCGAGCTGCACCAGAAGCCAGCGTGCAGTCGGGAGAGGCAAGCAGGAGCACCACTCGCCGAGCAGCAGGGGCAGCTTCGGGGCCAAACTGATAGAGTAGCTCTAAAGCCCCTAACTGAACCAAGGGATCCTCGTTCTCTAAGGCGACAAGGCAATCGTCAACGGTAAGGCGGCTAGGCTGGCCACATCCTCCGAAAATCGTTGCCGTCGACACCGCCAGGATGGCAATAAGGCTCATTCCAACCCTCCACCGCATGACCCTGCCCTCCCAATACCTCGACCCCCCAATTTAACCCCGCACAAACAACCTTTAAACCGCCGATCCCCTCAAAACCGTAGAAAATGCAAAGCTCAACGGTTTTAACCTGCTTTGTTTATAACCTTGGATTCCCCAGTGTCAACCCGATGATACAAAAATATTTCACGAAAATCTCATTTCGTAAAAGCCGTTTTTAGTTGGTGGAAGTTTCCATTCCCCGCTGTGATTCTCTTCGCCAGAGTCCAACTTTGTGGAAGTTGCTCCCCGGAGCCGTGAGAAACGCTTTTCCTCCAAAGACTTTCCGGCCGAAGAGCTTGACATCAGAGATTCTTTTGTTTGTAAGTGATCAATATGATCTTTCTCTTTTATACTCTTCTTCGGCCACGCTTAGGGTTTCTTAAGCCAATTTTCGGTTGTTTGCGGCCCGCTTCGGTTACGATACCCGGGGTCGAGCCTGAAACCGTCCGTCTCATGCCACATGCCCAAAGGCTCAATGTAAGGTTCCCTCCGATGGATGTTTGATGCCGGCTTGGAAAAGGCGGCTCAACTCGTAACGCCCGTGCTTTCATTTCTCAGCGCCCGCGGCCTCATTTCCGTACATGAGATGGTTGGTGTGGATGCATCGCGCACGTCAACCCTGGGGATGTCTCATTTCCTTATAAGAGGTGGTTGGTGTTGCCCAACGACCAGTTGCGCGCAATCGGGGGGTTCATTTCCGTATATGGAGGTGGTCGGTGCCCGGCGGTGTGGCTCGGGAAACGACCGAGGTTGTCCTCCGAACGGTTATGGTTTTGCCATCGCCAAGGTTTTTTCGGGTTGTGGGCGAAGTCAACTGCTCAAACCGTCGCTTTCGGCTGGCTTGGGAGGGTGGAAACGGTTTTGTCTCGCTGAGCCCGCCATAAGCTTGTCGGCGTTAATTGTCTTTAAGCCTCCGGTAGTTCGAGCTCTCTACCTACTAATCGCTGGAATGCCTCCACGTATTTGTCCCGGGTTTTTTCGACTACCTCGGTGGGAAGCGGGGGAGGAGGACTGTTCTTGTCCCAACCAACCCCTACCAGCCAATCGCGAACGAACTGTTTATCAAACGACGGCTGGGGGCCACCTGGTTGATATTGGTCGGCCGGCCAAAAGCGAGAACTGTCAGGCGTCAGCACTTCGTCAACAAGAAGCAACCGATTGCCAAGTAGGCCAAATTCGAACTTCGTGTCCGCCAGGATGATCCCTTTCTCCCGGGCATAAGCGGCACCTTTGCGATAAAGAGCAAGGCTCAGACTCCGTAATTCCTCGGCCAGAGGCCCACCCACCAGGGCCACCACCTGATCGAAGGTAATGTTCTCGTCATGTCCAATCTGAGCCTTGGTCGCTGGGGTGAAAATTGGCTCCGGCAGCTCGTCAGACTCGCGGAGACCCGTGGGCAGCGGGATACCGCAAACCTTGCCAGTAGCCCGATATTCCGCCCACCCTGAACCGCTTAAGTAACCGCGAACGACACACTCCACCGGAACCACTTGGGCTTTTCGCACGTAGCTCACCCGGCCCTTGTAGGGACGGGGGTCGAAGTCTGCTGGCCAAGGGATCCGGGCAATGTCGGTCGTTATTAAATGATTATCCACACCCAAATACTCAAACCAAAATGCCGACAGTTGATTTAGAACACAGCCTTTGAGGGGAATCGGCGTAGGCAACACCCAGTCGAAGGCGCTTATGCGATCTGTACTCACCAGGAGGAGACATTCCCCAAAATCGTAGATGTCGCGGACCTTTCCTTGGCGAACCGCAAGACCTGGGATATTCGATTGCGCTAAGCACGGTACGGATTTCATCGCACCTCCTTTCCGTAGCTTTCTGGGTAATTAACTTCCGATGAACCGAATAATTCCCGAGGATTCGGCGCGTCAACCGAGTTGCTGTCCCTTCAAACTTACATTGTTAGCCTGACCCCACGACCGATTTACTCAGTCCTTCGGAATGATACCGAGGCCGTCTAGTGGGTTGTGCCCACGTCCCGCTAGGTCGGTCGCCAGGCAACAGCAGGAGCCTCGGAAGACCTGAGCGGGACGCCTCCTGCCGAAAGTCCGTGCGCCTCTTCAGGCCAAGGCCGGGAATGTCTCCCCATGCCCCTAGCTTACCCCCTCCAAGCTTTGTACCTTTAAATTTACCGCCGAAAAGCTTTGTCCGATACTCGGAGCATCATCGGCCCCGGAGGATCACATCCGTAGCGATACGTAACCATGGGGAGCATTCAGTTTACCATTCCTAAAGAGCGGATTCACGTGGATGCCATTCAACAAGCGTATTTCGCTGCGGTGGATGGAGTCCCCTGGGTCAGCTCTTTTCGCGTTATGGATCAGCTCCTTACTTTAGAAAAGCCCTCCGCGGAGTCAGGCAAACTTTTTTTCCCTTGGGAATGCCCGGGGGGAGTTTGGATGACGCTCCAGTCGGCCACCCTTGCGGAAAAACCCGAGCCTTACTCTCTCACCGTGGAGCTAGCGCGGGGGATAGTTACCGAGCTTCGCGAATTCTTTTGGGACTTGAAGCTTGCCAATATTTCTGTCCCTTCGGAGATGGAGCAAAAGCTTCGTCAGGCCACCGGGGAACTTTGTCAACTAGCATGTAGTCCCGACGAAGAATTGCAGAAAGTGAAGTTATTTGACCGACTTATTGTCAATTGTCAGGAGCTGGCCCGGGGGCTAGCGCAATTCTATTCTCGCCACCTGCTCACTGTTTATTCGCGAGACACACGCCGAGTGCCCCCGTTTCTAGGGATCTCGCTTTCGTCAACACTACCTAGTCATTTCTTGAGCCAAGAGCTCCCTCAGCTTTTCAATGCAATTGTCGTGCCCGTGATTTGGCACGAGGTGGAACCCACCGAGTTACAGCGAGATTGGCGGAGAATCGATGAGCAAATTGCTTGGGCACGACGTTTGGGCCTACCAATTGTTGCCGGTCCAATTATCAGTTTTTCCCCCGACTATTTTCCACCCTTTTTGGAGGCCTACACCGGCGACTGGGAAACATTGGTGGAGACCATGCGAGAGTTTGTTCGCGCTGTGGTCTTACGCTATCGCGGGATTGTTCAAGCGTGGCTCTGCGGTGGACGCGTGAACACAGGGGAGGTTTTGATTCTCATGGAAGAGGAACGAGTCAATCTGGCCATTACTGCCATCGAAACGATTCATGAACTGGATCCATCCACACCCGTCTTTTTATGCCTCGATCAGCCTTGGGGAGAATACCTCCGACGACGGCCGAGCAAGTTTCCGCCCCTTCTTCTTGCCCAAAGCCTTGTTCGCAGCAACCTGCCGCTCTCCGGTATCCATCTTGAATTGGGTTTTGGGTACTATCCCGGCACATTGCGGCGGGATCTCATTCAAGTTATTCGGTGTTTTGATTACTGGTCTATTTTGGAACTGCCTTTACTTGTGACGTTGCACCTCCCAAGTAGCTCGGAGGCGAATGAAGTTGCGCTTATATCCGGCCGAAGAGTGCAGCCTGGGGCGAGTCGGGATGCTCAAGCGCGGTGGGCCGCTGATCTCTTGGAAGTCCTCCTTTCGCGCCCCTACATCCACGGGGTATTTTGGGGAAAACTCACCGATAGGGATCCCGGCGACTATCCGCACAGTGGTCTTTATGACGTGGAGGGCCGGGCCAAACCGGCAGTGGAGGCCCTGCGCTCTGTGCGCCGCAGGTGTTTATAAGTCCCAGATGTCGCGGGCTTTCCTCGGGAACAACCCCCCGGAATCAAAGGGGGAATGTCGGCCGGTTGGGCCATCGCTCGCTTTTGTCATAAGCCTTGACTTACCATGGTGACTTAGTGTACTTTGCAGCGGAACTCGAGATGAGCTGGGCCGAAGCCGTTTCTTCTCCGGCTGAGTTTCGTCGCAAAGCAGTTCCCGTCCTCTTGGTATTCGAGGTCGAAAATTTGTAACCAATTGGGGTGGACAAGCTGCAGTACCCCGGTACCGTTCGAATTTCTTGCGCGGTTTGGGCTTCCAAGAAGTTCGTCTCTGCTTCAAAGTAAAAAAGAGATTTTTGGAAGAAAAGGATGTTTGGCAAATTCCGGTAATCTAGGAAACCTGGAGGTGCCGGGCCAAGCGCATCTTATGCCTGTCGCGTATTGGCGGGCTGGAAGTCGGATTCCCCCTCTCGAGGTGAATCAAGGCTCTAGAAACTTTCCTCAAAGCTATGCCTTTTTCTTTGGCTTTTTTCTGAGACGGAAGTTCGAGGACGCCAAGGCGGTGGCTACAGTGGCAGAGAGAACTTGTCCCATTTTGTATGACTGTTGTCGCAGGTGAGCCTCGTTTGACCGGGTTGGAATCTCATCGGTTTTGACAGCTGCTTGGGAATCGTGCTCAAGTTTATAGCTTTTGAAAAGATCTGTTTTTCCGCGCAGAGCCGCGTGCTGGTCGCGATCTGTCTTCCTGCTGCGGGACGCCAAAAGCTAGCCCTTTGTCCGCCGCGTCCGTGGAAGTCTTGGCTCAGGCGAGGATTTGCTAAGTTGCTCAGCCAGGTGTCGTCCGTTACTATTGCGGCAAGTCTTTTTGCCCTGACGCTTGGCTGCACTGCGGTAACAACCACAACCGGACAATCACAAAGCCTCCTAGCAAAGCCCCGAATGAATCCCGGCAGTTGTGCTCTCGAGGTTTACTTCATTCGCGCTCCGGAGGGAAGTCCCTTAGTCAACGAGGAGCTATGGCGGGAGATAGACGATTCCCGGATCCCGGCAGAAATCCGCGAATTGTTATGGGCCAATGGTTTCCGGGTGGGTGTTGTGGGTATCTGCATTCCCCCGGCTGTGGCAGCACTTTTCGATCTTAAGGGTGAGTCAACGCCGAGCTCCGGCGAAGGGTGGCATACCACCCCGATCGAGCCAAGCCTGTCCGTAATAAAACGACACTTGCAGGTCCCGCCGCGAGAGAATCGTCAGATCTTGCTTGGCGAAGCTGCCCCCGAACTAACAATTTTTGTGGTAGAAAGGGGTGGAGTTCGGGGCCGCACCTATGCCGAGGCCCAGACCGTGCTCGCGGTTGCTTGGGAGCCATTGCCTCAAGGACAAATTGGCCTCCAGGTGATTCCCGAGATTTCACACGGCCAACCGCGGACGCGATACGCCGCTTCCGAAGGACACTTCCGATTAGACGTGGTGCGACCCCGGGAAAGCCTGAGTGACCTACGGCTAAACGTGCGGCTTATCCCGGGGGAAATGCTCGTGTTGGGATGTTGGCCAAACCGCCCAGGGACAGTAGGTTACCAATTCTTTGCCGATCAGGGGCAGCAGAAGCTTGTGTTCGTCAGGGTAGCACAAATTCAGCACGACGAAGTGTTTCGGCCGGAGGAATTTTTGCGGCTTGCGGGCGTCTCCGCTGAGTAATGCTCTTCGGCACTCTGAGGCACCCAAGGGAGCCGGCCTATCAATAATCTTCGACGAGCACACGGCAGTCTTCGACGAGCAAGCGGCTGGAAAAACTGTGTCCCCAACGGCAGAGGACGCAGCGAAAAGGTGTGGTCATTGCGTCTGTTCTGATCTTTGGCCGAAGCTTTTGCATCTTTCCAAGGAAAATATTGAGCTTCGTGGTTAATTTTGGCCGGCTGCCATACCTTGGAGGCTCGGAGATAGTCGCGCGTGGTGCCGGCCATTCGCAAAGCCCACTCGCGCGAGTTTCTGTGGCTTACGTCCCAGTAGAAAACTTGATCATGTTGATTGATTAATCACAGAATCAGACAGTTTGTGTAGCCAGTGCGCTGGTTAACAATATCGGCTCACTTAAGATTCGTAGCTTTAGCCGAGCGAAAAGGGCGTTTCGCACAGTCGTGCCCAAGTAGTTCTTACCCTGGAGCATCCAATCTGTGCTGAAGATTTGTGCCGGTTGTATCACGTTTTCTAAAGCCACCTCGTGGGGTTGATCGGATTATCCTCAGTTCCGGACTGGGGGGCCAAAGTTATCATCCGGCGTGAACACAGGGATTCCTAACGGCCCCCATCGTTTCCCTCTCGGTCCGATACTGGCTCCCCAGATTCGGTCCTTAGTTGGGAGCGCTGGCTAGTCGAGTAACCCGAAGCTTGCTGAGGATGATTCCTTTCGAAATGCTTGGCTCAGTTAAACTTCCTTCTGGCGACGGAAACAGCCGACCAGTCTCAATAAGGTCCAAACCCACGTCAAGAGCTCTGATGCTGGGAGTTAACATGGAAGGCAGGAGCCATGGGGCCGAGGTGTTGCCGGTAGATAATTCAAGGTGCGTAATCGTCAATCGGTGCGGACAGACTGAGACTTGACGGCCCAATCGTCGCTTCCCAGTATCGTTTAGCCTAAAATGCCTGCGCGATGTCCGTCCGGTTTTTGTTGGTACTGAGGGTGTGATAGGAGCGCTGAAGCTTCGTGCTTTATAGCTGAATCGGTCCTTCAGCGGCAAAACTTGCCATCATGCTCCATGCGGTAGGACTTGCCCACCAAAATAATTTCCGCAGTTTGTTATCCCGTTCGGACTGCTGAAGCCGATCTGTGTGGGATTCGTAATCGCATGGGTCGCACAAATCACGAAGGTGAACTGTAGAATTGAGGATGATTTGCTCCCGTCAAACGAGTTTTCGCGTTTGCTTGGCTTTTTGGTGTTTGCTTGGGCACGTAATCCGATAAAACCGGCGGGAGGTTAACGCAGTCCACTAGCAGGGAGCTTCGGTGGCGGTAGGTGAATTGCCTGAGAGCTCTTAAAACCCCACCGAATTTTGTAGAAATATGCCGGGAGGCGGTCATGCCGAGAAAAGCTTTGATAATCGTTGATGTGCAGAACGATTTTTGTCCAGGCGGTAGCTTGGCTGTGCCCGAGGGCGACGTTGTGGTGCCCGTCATCAATCGCATCCAGTCGCTTTTCGACGTAGTTGTGGCCACACAGGATTGGCATCCATTAAATCACATCAGTTTTGCAGTCAATCATCCCGGTAAGCAGGTTGGTGATGTTGTTGAAATCGATGGCTTGTTGCAGGTCCTTTGGCCCGTGCACTGCGTGCAGAATTCTCCAGGGGCGGAATTCCATCCTCAATTAGATACATCGCGGATTGCTCATGTTATTCGCAAGGGAACCGACCCTCGGATCGATAGTTACAGTGGCTTTTTTGACAACGCTCGTCGCCGGGACACTGGTTTGGCTTCGCTCCTTTGGGACTTGGGTGTAGATGAGGTTGCCATTTGTGGCTTGGCCACAGACTATTGTGTGAAATACACGGCTTTGGACGCTCACGAGCTGGGTTTCGCCACTGCGGTCATCGTTGATGCTTGTCGGGGGGTGGGGCTTCGGTCAGACGATGTACCAGAGGCTATTCGCCAAATGGAGTCGCGGGGAATTAAAATCGTCTTCGCCGGGGAGCTTGCGGCCTCGGCAGATCGCTGAGGGTCACTTACTGAAGATTTTGCCGCGAACGATTCTTTTGTTTACAAATTGGGGAACGATAAAGGGCTTGTGTCCCAAACGGGCAACCGATAAATCGGTCAGGGTGTTTTATTCCAAAAGGGGGAAATGGCCATGAAGTTTTCTTTCCCTTGGCACTTTTGGGATTCAAGTGGCCGGGGTTTTACGAACGATACGGCTGAGCTTTCCCCCGGTATCAACACTCTGGCTTCCACCTCGCATGTGGGCGATGCGTGTCCCGCAAGGGGTTCGGCTCGTAAAGGCCAAGTAAACCGCAAGGATCCTTTCAGGCCGGGCTGGTGGGCGCGGCGGGGCCGATTTTCTCTTCCCTGGATTGTGGTTGCCATTTGTTGGTTGTTGCCGCTTGTGGTGCTCATAGTTATCGGTTCGTTGTGGTTGTATTGGGAGGGTTGGCTTCTTTGGTGGTTTGTGGGGGCGGCGGTGGCCGGCGTCCTGGGATGGGTGGTTGCGGAGGCAGCCCGGCGGCGAAAGCTTCCTTTCCCCGGCCCTGTGGTGGAGCCCGCCTTGGACTGGCCGCCAATTGGCGTGGAAGCGTGGGAGGATGTGGAACGTCTGGCCACCGAGGCGGAAAGTAATCCTCCGCCTTTAAATCAGTGGCAGGCGTGGGAGCAGTTATGTGTGCAGGTGGTCGAGGCGGTTGCGCGACATTACTATCCCTCCGCGAAGCAGCCGCTGCTTGAGGTCTCCGTCCCACGATTGCTTCGAGTGATCGAGCTTGCCGCTCGTGACTTCCGAAAAGCTATACGCGACCATGTTCCCCTAGCCGATAAGTTGACCATTGGCGACTTTCACCGGGCCCAGGGGTTTTATTCCACGCTGAGCCATCTTTACCAGGTGTATCGCGTTGTGGCGATGGCTTTAAATCCCCTCTCCGGTGCTATGCGGATGCTTCGGGATGCGGTGGTTCAAGGACTTCAGCAAACGACGGCTCAGGCCGTGGTTGCCTGGGCTGCCGGCTATTTGGTCCGCCGAACCGGTTATTATGCCATCATGCTCTATGGGGGTTATCTGATCCTGGACGAAGAGGAATTTAAGCAGTTTGAAAGCCGGAAAAGTGTGCGAGACAAGACCGCGGCAGGTCGCGAGCTGGTCCTTGCCGCACGGGAACCTTTTCGCATCCTCGTGGTAGGACGGATGGGCGCTGGAAAGTCAAGTGTTATAAACGCTTTGGCCGGCCAAGCGCTGGCACCCCTGAACTGTCCTAACCCTCGTCAGCTTCGGTACATCGTGCCGTGGGGTCAAGGCGGACCTGAATGTCTTGTGATCGAGGCTCCGGACCTTCAGGCAGATACCCAGAATGGGCTCCCCTCCTCGATAAAAAACGAGTTGTCCCAAACGGATCTTGTGATGTTGGTGGTCAAGGCCAATCAGGCTGAGTTGTCGGTTGAGCAGTCGTTCGTGAGGGAGTTTCGCCGCTACTTTGCAGAAAACCGCCAGTTAGTTCAGCCGCCGCTTCTGGTGGTGGTAACGCGGGCGGACTGCGAGACAGTTGACAACAGTGAAAGACAGCCCGGCTCTCAGCTGAAGCGTATCCTTCGATTCCACAAGCGTTGGCTTCGACTGAAATCGAAAACCTCAACGGTTGAAGTTCGGCTTAGGGAAGCCTTAAATCTCGAGAAGAGGGATCAGTTGGTCCTCGACTGTTTCTTAGAACACGCATCCGACCAGGCCCGAGAACAGCTGTTGCGAGCTTTAAAACGCGTGCAACCTTTGATGCAAGTGGCGCACCGCAGTCGGGTGCAACGTCACCTGAGAAGATTTAGCCTCCACCGCGACGTCTGGCAACCGGTTCTAAACTGGTTCGGAGGATTCCTTCAACGTAGGAACGGCCCAAGGAGTTAGGTCGAAACCAAGCGAGGTTTCGCTGTGGCCAACCCCCCGCCTTTATTGTCGATGACTTCCTCCTGCGCCAGTTGCATCATAAGGCCATAAGCAGTTGGTAGTGTCGGGAAAGTTGCGGCATATCCGCTTCCCGGGAAGGTCAGTTCTTCATCGACGCGAACGACCTCAGTCGTCAACTTTAATCGTTTTGACTCGAAAGCCGGTTAGAAAACCCTTCTACGCTCCTCACTGAGGTTGGATTTCGCTCCCCTTCGGCATAGGTTTTCCGGATCTCTTTTCCAACTCCCCTCCCCACCGTCTTTCGGAAGTGCAACGAACTTTATGATTAATACAAACTCTAGTGAAATACAAACTCTAGTGATTAAATAGGGTTGTGCGACAAATTCGAGAAATCTGGAGGGTCAGAAATTTTAAGCTGAATTGGCAAATTTCGGCCCGAAAGTGTCATTTTGATGGCGCTTCATTTCTGGACTGCACACAAGGTCGGGCGTAAAATCGGGCCAGTTTCCAGTATCGTTCCGCGGAACATTTGATCGGGGTTTCGGCGGGAGGGTTTCCGAGGGTGGCCGCACCTGCTGGCAAGAAGTTTGATTATAGCCCGAGCTAGCAAAGCGTTCCCACGAAAATCGCGAGGGCAGGCCAAAGATCTCTGTTGTAACAGATTGCCACGCGGACATAATCCGCTTCCAAAATCGTTTCGATGAAATCCCATTTCATGGTGGTTTGATTCCACCTAAAAATCTGCCAGGGTAATTGGCGAATTTCCGGTTGAAAGTACTAGCTTCTTAGCCCGATTTGGAACTGCCGCTTTCCTCGGAAAGGAGAGTCAGCGTTAAGAGCCCTTGGAGAGGCTCAAGAAGGCCACTTGGAAAGCCTATACGCGTCAATGGCCGCCGGTGGTCCCGATGCCAGTTAAGAGATTGTTATCGATGATTTCTACCCGATACGGACTTTCGCCTTGCGCAGGGGTTTCCACGAGACGCAGGTGAGGTTTGCGAGTTGTGCCGAATAGTTTTCGTAGCTGGAAAAACCGGGGGTGGAAATTACTATCGGTAGGGTTCCTTAAAGGAAGCGTTCTTCGTTTCTGCCAAGGGATCGGCCACGCGGATGTGGGTGGATTCTTTTTCCGAACTATCCACTTTTACCTCGGGTAAGCGAACGGCAAGAGGGGATTTTTAGGATCAGACAAAGTGTGCCGGGCACAAAGCCTCGGTGGCTGTGCATTTTGTTGCCGGTGTTGGGAATCAACACCAAGAAAGATCGGTATGTTCTCGCTCGTCTGAACCGAACGGGTGGGAAACTATTTGCGAGTCGTTATGAACTAACTCATGAGTGGCACAAAACTGTGGGGGACTAGGCGTGAGTTTCGAGGAGAACGACACTCCGGCGTTGGCGGCGTCAATCCTTCCGGAAACTCGGGTATGCCGTTTAACACCATCAATCGATTGGTGGGCTTTTCTAGAAGAGGACCTTCAGATCGCAGAGAATCCTTTGCTTCCCTTGGCCCGGTATCCTGGCCAGTTGACCGAAAGCCAATTTTTGCCTTTTGCTTACCGGGCGATGTATCTCTCCCGGCTTGTGGAGGAACTGCTCGTCGAGCTATATCACAAAGGCTATGTGAAAGGGACAGTGGCCCTGGGGAAAGGTAACGAGGCCACGGCGACTGCCATCGGAATGAGCCTTCGGCCGGGTAAGGACGTCGTATCGCTTTTGCACCGGGATATGGCTGCCCACCTGCTGCTGGGGACTTCTCCCTTTCAAGTATTTTGCCAATACTTGGCCAATGCGGAAAGTCCTACGCGCGGGCATGAAGGCAATGTTCATTACGGTGATGCCGCTCGACGACGCTTCCCCATGATGAGTCATTTGGGGAAGATGCTGAGCTTGGTTGTAGGGGGTACATGGGCGGCACGACAAGCGGGGGAGGGGTGTTTCGGCCTTGCGGTTATTGGTGACGGCGGTTCTAGCACCGGCGAGTTCCATGAGGCCCTGAATATCGCTTCGGTCCACAATGTGCCGGTGCTGTTTGTTATCGAGAATAATTATTACGCTTTTTCCACGCCGACGGCCGCCCAGTATCATTGCGAGTTTCTCTCCGATCGGGCCAAGGCCTACGGTATTACCGGCCAGACTATCGACGGCACGGATCCCTGGCTTGTTTATACAACCATTCAGGAATTTTTCAGTTTGATGGAGCGAGATCCGGCCCCCGCGTTGCTTGAGTGCTTGACGCTCCGTTTATGTGGGCACGCTGTTTACGACAAATGTGAGTATATCTCCAAAGAGGAGTGGGCAGCGTGGGAGGCTCAAGATCCTCTTCTGAGGCTGCGTAAAAAAATACTGGAGCAGGGCTTAGCGCAGGAGGCCGAGTTGGAGGGTTTCGAAGCCAAGCTGCGCCATCATTTGCAGCAGATTTGTTTCCGAGCGTTGAAAGTCCCGCCCGCAGAGCCACAGACCAAGCACTCCTGGTCGGTTTTCGCACCTCGAGGGTTTCCTTTGAAAGTGCCAACGTTTCGCGCGCAGCGGGTAAAAAACGGGGCGGCTGTAAACTTGGCGCTGGACTACCTCCTGCGAAATGAATCGCGGGCGTTCCTTGTAGGGCTCGATGTGGGCAGATATGGCTCGGCGTTTAAGACCTGTAAAGGGTTGTTTGAGCGCTATGGGCCGTCTCGGGTCATTGATATGCCCCTAGGCGAGTCAGGGATTGTTGGCTTTGCCTTGGGAGCTGCGCAGGTTGGGGCGCGACCGATTGTGGAATTTCAGTTTGCCGACTTTTCCACGGAAAGCACCACTCAGCTGGGCTTTAACGCCGGTACTTGGTATTTCCGTAGTGGTTCCCCCATGCCGGTGCTGGTACGTCTTCCGTGTGGGGGTGGGCTCACCATGGGAGCCTTCCATTCGTCGGAACTTGAGGGCTTCTGGGCACGGTTCCCGGGACTAAAAGTTCTTTATCCAGCTACGGCGCAGGAAACTTTTGAAGCACTTGTAGCGGGGTTCTACGATCCGAACCCCTGCCTCGTATTTGAACACAAACTGCTCTATTGGAGCAAGTCCGGTGATATTGACTTCGATGGCGATTTGGAGCGGGTGTGGCGTCCGCGTCAGTATCGCCAAGGTTCAGAGGTCACCGTGGTGGCTTTCGGCGCGATGGTGTACGAGGTCCTTTCCGCAGTGGAAAAAATGGGAATTTCCGCAGACGTGTGGAATCCGTTTGTGCTCCAGCCGTTAATGATCCAACCGCTTGAGGAATCGGTTCGTTCTACGGGGCGGTTGCTTGTAGTTCAGGAATCACCTCAATCACAGGGGTTGGGCGATCGGATCATTTCCCTGCTGTCCCAGGCGGATCCACAGATGTTCGCTGTTCCTCCGGTACTGGTGGCACCTCCGGATGTTCCTGTGCCTTTTGCCCCTCAGCTGGAGGATCATTATCGCCCGAACAGCGAAAAAATTGCCCAGAGTTTGGAAGAACTGTTGACGGTTTAGGTTATGATCGGGACCCGATTTGTCGTTCCGCTGTTTTTGCCGGCCCAAGGGGCAGCGGAAACCGAAGCCACAGTGGTTCAGTGGTATGTCTCCGAAGGCCAAGAGGTCGCGCAGGGTCAGCCTCTGTGCCAAGTGGACAGTGCTAAATCAGTTTTTGACTTTGAATCGCCGTGCGCCGGAAGGATCATTCGGCTTCTATGCCAAGCGGGGCAAACGATTCCCTACGATCAGCCGATTGCAGAGATCGAGACCGAGGATCCGTCGATGCGGGAGTGGATTCCGCCGGCGGCACTGGCCGGGCTTTCGGAGGCGACCGTTCAGTCCCAGCCAGGATCCAAGCTCAACCCGAAGGTAGGATCCGCCGTAGGCATCTTGGGAATCGGGGGTTATCTTCCTAGTCGGATTGTCACCAATGAGGAATTGATTCGCCACTTTCCTGGGGTGTCGGCCGAGTACGTTTATCAAGTGACCGGAATTCGGGAAAGACGGTGGATATCCGGAGAGGAACGGCCGAGTGATTTGGCGTATCAGGCCAGTCTGGCCGCTGTGGCCGATGCAGGCATTCCCCTATCGGACATCCAGGCGATTGTGGTGGCGACGACAACTCCGGACGTGGCTATGCCCGCCACTGGTTGCTTTCTACAAGAAAAATTAGGCCTTAATCGCGTCCCCGCTTTTGATCTGAATGCCGCTTGCTCGGGATGGCTCTACGCGGTGGCTGTGGCCCGAGGGTTGATCGCCGCCGGTACTGCAGAGACGGTCTTGGTGGTGGGAGTGGATGTGCAATCCCGGCTCCTTGATCCCAGCGATTCCAGCACGTGCTTCCTTTTTGGGGATGGTGCGGGGGCCACGATCATCGGTAAAAAGGAAGGAGGGCAAAGGATCGTGGAAATCGTTTTGGGTGCGGATACGCGGGGGCTTCGCTGGGCAAGACGGTGGGACCCGGGGTTTGTGGCGTTGGATGGCCAACCAGACGCAGATCCGTGGATCCGACTGGACGGTCAGCCCCTCTTTCGGGCGGCGTCGGAAAGTTTTACGGCCGTCATCCGAGAGGTCATCACTCGGGCTGGCTGGCGAGACGACGAAGTTCGGTGGGTTGTGCCTCACCAGGCAAATATCCGTATTCTGCGGGCCGCGGCTAAGCGCTCAGGCATTGACCCGGATCGATTTTTCACCAATATCGAGCGGCTCGGCAACACTTCGAGTGCCAGTATCCCCCTGGCGTTGTTGGAGCTTCGTCCTCGGCTTTCGCCGGGCCAGAAGCTCGTCTTATGTTCCGTCGGGGCAGGACTGACCTACGCGGCTGCTGCCATCGAGTGGTGAGGGAGGCGGTTCGGCTGAGAAGCATTTCCGTGGTGTGCTCGCGAGCACACCGCTCCAATCAAATTCTGGGGAGTGAACCCATCACTCCCCTGGCAAGGATAAGGTTCGTACGAACTGTAGGCGAAAGCTGCTTCCATCTTTGATAGTGGTGCTGGATTGAGGGGGGCCTCCGATCCAACCGCAGTAATGTAAAGCCAAACTGATGGGTCGGTAAGGGGTCCCGAAGTCTTCCCACCTTCGATTAGCCTGGTAGGCCCACCTTCAGCCTAAGCTGGATCTGAGGTTTGTCAAACGAATGGGACGTACGGATATTCTGCGTAGGTTACTGGATGCTTCGGTCGTGACACCGTGGGCTTTCGTTAGGGGATCATAGCGGGGGGAGGAGGAAAGCCGTCGGTTAACAGCAAAATTTGCGGCGATAGGGCGAGATCGTTAGCAATGTGGCTTGTTGATCATTGGATCTTCCTCCGCGAGGCAAGTGGAGGCGAAGTATGAAGGTTTTAGTGGTGGGCAGTGGTGGTCGCGAACACGCCCTGGGTTGGAAGCTGCGGCAGAGCCCACAGGTGAAGCGGGTCTTCGTGGCCCCGGGAAATGCCGGCACGGCAAAAGAAGCCGAAAACGTCCCCATCGCGGCGGAAGATATCCCGCAACTTGTCGCTTTTGCTCGTCAGGAGGGGATCGATCTCACTGTAGTGGGTCCAGAGGCCCCGCTGGCAGCAGGAATTGTTGATGCCTTTCAGGCCGAAGGCCTTCGGATTTTCGGTCCCAACAAGGCAGCCGCCGAATTGGAGTCCAGTAAGGTATTCTGCAAACGGTTATTGAGGGATTTTAAAGTTCCCACGCCTGAATTTTGGACGTTTGATCGACCGGATGATGCTTTGCGATTTGTCGAAAGTCGACCGGAAGTTCCCTTAGTGGTCAAAGCGGATGGATTGGCGGCAGGAAAGGGCGTGGTCGTTTGCGATAGCAAAGATCAGGCGCTCGAGGCGATTCGGCGCATCGGCATCGAGAAGATCTTTGGCCAGGCGGGTAACCAGTTAGTGATTGAAGAACGCCTCCATGGCCAAGAACTCAGCGTGCTGGCCATCACCGATGGCCGGACTATCCTCACTCTTCAACCGGCTCAAGATCATAAGCCCGCGTACGATGGGGATCAAGGTCCCAATACTGGCGGGATGGGGGCCTATTCGCCTACACCAATTATCGACGATGCCACACTTCACTGGATCGAAGAGCATATCCTTGTGCCTACCGTCCATGGAATGAATTGCAGAGGGCGACCCTACCGCGGCGTTCTCTACGCGGGGTTAATGCTCACGAGTCAAGGGCCGAAGGTGTTAGAGTTCAATGTCCGGTTTGGGGATCCAGAGTGTCAGCCTCTCATGATGCGATTAAAAGGGGATTTGGCGGAGATCCTTTTAGCGGCGACGGAAGGCCGGTTAGAGGCTCTCGAGCCGGTCGATTGGGATGCGCGGGCGGCTGTGTGTGTGGTGATGGCCAGCCGAGGCTATCCGGGGGCCTTTGAAAAGGGTCACGTCATTCGCGGGCTGGACGAGGCGGAGCAGCTCCCCGACGTGAAGGTCTTCCACGCGGGCACGGCGTGGAAAGACAGTCAGATCGTTACCGCCGGCGGACGCGTCCTCGGCGTCACTGCCCTAGGCGAAACCATTCCTCAAGCTAAGCTTCGGGCTTATTCGGCCGTGAAACTCATCAGGTGGGAAGGTGCCTGGTGTCGAAAAGATATTGCCGATAAAGCCTTACCCTACTTAACGGGCCGGGCAGGGGTCCCCCGGGCCCCAACTTAGGTGTGGGAGGGGTTCAGGTATTTCGGAGGACCCACTTCATGGGGCTTTGGGGGAAAGCTTCGGCCGGCTGATCTCCGCCAGTTGCACCCACCGAGTGGCTGAAGGAGGCTATACCTCCTTGCTTGCGCCAGGGCTTTGGGTTGCTTACTCGTTTCCCAGCTAGGTTGGCGACATTCCAGCTTTTTGGTGAAAGGTTTTTTTGCGAAGAGAGGTGGCAGCCCTCCCGAAACCGCACCCTTACAATTTTGCGCTCGAAATTCAATCGAAATTTAATTTGGATTCTTATTTGGCTCGGCACAAGTGCCTGGGTGGGATTGCAAGCCGAGCCGTCTCGTCGTCGCTGTGCGATTTCGGTCCGAGGCTAATCTTCCTCAGTGCAAAATCCCCTTAACGTGGCGGTGCTAACGACACACCGCTGAGTCGGCGATTCGTGAGGTCATCCCCGCTAGGTCGCTCACCAGGACCGGATCATGCGCCCGCACGAGAGGCTTTAAGCTGACCGAATTAAACCGCACGTTAACCGGGATTCCTCCCATGCCTACTAGTCAGTGCCAGCAGCTGTACTGAAATACGCCGATGCCAGCAATAGCCCCCCACGTGTACAAATCAGAGACTGGGCCCATGCTGAATGCCAACGCGTACTGGAAGTGCCCCCACACATAGAGGTCAGGCGTGGTCGGCGGGCTGGTACCCAGCTTGGGGCACAATTGCCCCCCAACGTGTAGAGGAGAGGTTGCGTTTACCTTTTGGTAAACAGCTTCTAGGGGAAGTGCCCCGCGCGTGTAGAGGACAGTTGCGCGAACTGCGCGACGCGATTGAGGATGCGCTAGCGGATGGGCGTCTACGGCCTCTTGAGGTCCTGCGCATCCTGAAGGAGCTGTACGACGTCATCATCCTGCTACTCCCGATCCTGACGGCGGAGCAGGAGCAGTGAGGCGGGCACTTGTTGGGGCAGCGCTTGTCGCGTGCTGTGCGTTAGTGGGACGCGCCTCTGCCGAGATCGCGCGTCGTGTGCCGTTTCAGTACACGACGGCGCGTGGGCAGGTCGGCACAGGCATTCGTATCGACGACAATCGCCTACTGCTGATCGAGATTGTCGACGGTAAGCCGCAGCTCGAGATCTGGAAAATCGAGCGCGAGCTGGCGCCTCAGCCTGACCCACAGCCTCAACCACAACCACAACCACAACCACAACCGCAGCCTCAACCACAACCCCAACCCCAGCCTGGGCGCATCAAGACGATCATCTGGGTGGAGCAAACGGAGACCAGAACTCCTGACCTCGCCACGGTGATCCTTGATCGTGACCTCAGGCGCCGAGCCTCACAAGCGGGCGTCACGCTCCGTTTTGTTGACGCTGACGTTGTGGACGAACATGGCAGGACGCCACCAGAACTGGTGGGCATTATCGATACGGCGAAGCGGGCGGGGCTGCCGGCCATAATCGCCCTCGATGAGGGCGGCAAAATCGTTTACGCGAAGAGGTTTATGGGGCGAGAGGACCTCACGCGTTTACTGGACTACATCGCCGGCACAGCACGTACACAACCATCAGTACAGTGCACGACGGGGCAATGTCCGATCACGAGAAGCCGTTGACGAATTCAGGCGGGGCAGGGACGTTTACATATGTCGAGGACGGCCGTGTGTACTATCTGGGCCGCCTCGACAGGAAGGTGGGTCGTGGCGAGCTGTTCCCTGAATTCGGGGTTACACGGCCGCGACCATCGATCATTCCACGCGATCGCTGGTTCGAGATCGACTTTAGCGAGTTCGTTCCTGAGATCCTCGATCAGGACGGACTGGGGGCGTGTGCCGCGTTTGCGTCTGTGCAGGCTCTTCATGTGTGTCGGGCGGTTGCCGGTGTTCCGCACGTACGCCTCTCTCCTGGAAACTTGTATGGGCTCATCAACGGCGGTGTTGACGCGGGCGCGACGCTGAGTGATGCGATATCGGCACTAGAGCGGATCGGGGTATGCCGCTCGACACTCATCGGCGACTATGACTGGCGACCGTCGCGTTGGCCGTCTAGCTGGCGTGATGATGCGAAGCGGTTTCGCAT
>CALKER010000003.1 GCA_938084835.1 uncultured Thermoguttaceae bacterium | reverse complement strand
CCACACATAGAGGTCAGGCGTGGTCGGCGGGCTGGTACCCAGCTTGGGGCACAATTGCCCCCCAACGTGTAGAGGAGAGGTTGCGTTTACCTTTTGGTAAACAGCTTCTAGGGGAAGTGCCCCGCGCGTGTAGAGGACAGCTAGGCGGTCGCCTACTCATCGTGGGCTGGCGAGGAAGTGCCCCGCGCGTGTAGAGGACAGGGTTTCCCGCGGAGTACAACGCGTTACGATCGCGGAAGTGCCCCGCGCGTGTAGAGGACAGTGCTGGCAAGCCCCATGATCGAGGAGATATGGAGGAAGTGCCCCGCGCGTGTAGAGGACAGGGCGATGAGGCGATCATACCGGTGACCGCCTACGGAAGTGCCCCGCGCGTGTAGAGGACAGCGTCCGTTCAGCTGTCGCTCGGTTGCGTGGTGTGGAAGTGCCCCGCGCGTGTAGAGGACAGAATGAGAGTGAGGACATGGACGGCTTTTTCGGAGGAAGTGCCCCGCGCGTGTAGAGGACAGTGAATCACCGGGGGATCGGTGCACCTGTGACACGGAAGTGCCCCGCGCGTGTAGAGGACAGACACGCTGTAAACGTGCGTGAAGCGGCTCCAACGGAAGTGCCCCGCGCGTGTAGAGGACAGGGAAGGAAGAACTGTCGAAGTCTCCTTCAAGAAGGAAGTGCCCCGCGCGTGTAGAGGACAGAGCATCGGTAGGACGCGATGACCCTTGGCCCGCCTTCCTCCTTTGGGGGAAGTCGTTTGGCGCCAATCATTCCTTCACCTTGCCGCGTATTTCGATGAAGGCTACGCTCATGCTCCCGCGAAATCATATCGCCTGGTCTGTTGCGGAGCACCGGCCAGAGACCTATCCTCCAACTTTGATCGAGGAGACACCGGCAGATCAGGGAGCGGGCAGGAATTCTCCACTAAATTCATATAAATTTGCACCTCCACGCGAGTTTCCTTTCGGAATAAAATGAGATTTGCCCAAAGTCCGCTAGATCGAAGTCATCCCCACTTTTTGCCGTATTCAAACCGGATATTTAAACCGGGACTTGGAATGGGATCTTTATGGGCAAATTCTTAGCGCATCGAGCCCCACAGTCGGGGCTCGTAACAGGGGCTAGGAGGGGTTGTGTCCAGCAATTTTCGTGGGAATGCAGTTCGGGCAGTTCAGGTAAGTGGCAAGGAAACAGGCTAGGGATTCATTCAGAGAGCATTGGAGGCACAAGCAGTGGGTCAACAAGGATTCACGGGTCCTTTAGAACAAGTCAGCGAAACGGAATGGCGGATTCCCCGGTCTTACAAGCCGGGTATGCGGGTTGATGGGCTGATTTTTGCCGATGAGGAGCTCATCAACCAGGCGAGGTCTGACATGGCTCCGGAACAGGTGGCTAATGTTGCATTCTTGCCGGGGATCCAACGGGCAAGCCTAGCCATGCCGGACATCCATTGGGGTTATGGTTTTTGCATCGGGGGGGTTTGTGCCACGGATCCTGGTGAGGGTGGTGTCATATCCCCTGGAGGCGTAGGATACGATATTAACTGCGGCGTGCGACTGGTGCGAACCGACCTTCGCCTGGAGGATGTCCAGCCCCGGATTGGCGAGCTGGTGAACCATCTCTTTAAACGGATTCCGGCAGGGGTGGGTGAGGGTGGACCATTCAAGTTCAGCCGCGATGAAATTCGAAAGATCATGGCCGAGGGTGTTCGTTTCCTTAAGTCGCGAGGCTGGGCCACGGAGGGGGACATTGAGTGCACCGAGGAGCAAGGGTGCATCGCTGGGGCCGACCCGGCCGCAGTGAGTGATAAGGCGATCGAACGCGGGCTTGATCAATGTGGCACGCTGGGATCGGGGAACCACTTTCTTGAGGTTCAGGTTGTGGAAGAGGTTTTCGACCCGGAAGCGGCCCGGGTGCTGGGGTTAGAAGAGGGTGGCATTTGTGTAATGATCCACTCCGGCTCGCGGGGGTTGGGTTACCAAGTCTGTGACGATGCCCTGCGGCTTTTCAGAAATGCCCCGGAAAAATACGGGATTTCGCTGCCGGATCGGCAGCTGGCCTGCGCTCCGGTAAATAGTCCTGAGGGGCAGAGGTACTTGGCGGGGATGCGGGCTGCGGCCAATTATGCCTGGGCAAATCGGCAGCTGTTGATGTATCTGACGCGAGAAGCCTTCGCGGACTTTTTCGGCCGGCCGTGGGAAGAGCTAAAAATGAATCTTGTGTACGATGTGGCCCATAATATTGCCAAATTGGAAAAGCATGTTGTCGACGGCAAGGAAAAGCTGGTGTGTGTCCACCGCAAGGGTGCCACGCGAGCTTTTCCGCCCGGCCACCCGGAGGTACCGGCCCGATATCGGTCCGTTGGCCAACCTGTGATCATCCCCGGGGACATGGGGCGGTCAAGCTGGGTGCTTGTCGGTCAACCGGCAAGTATGGAGAAGGCCTTCGGTACGACCTGCCACGGGGCTGGACGCCTCATGAGCCGCAACGAAGCAATTCGCCATGCGAAGGGCCGCCGCATCGACCAAGAATTGGCCGAAAAAGGCATTATCGCCAAGGCCCGAAGTCGGACCGGTTTGGCGGAAGAGCAACCAGACGCCTACAAAGACGTCAGTTTGGTGGTGGATGTGGTCGATCGGGCCGGTCTTGCTAAAAAGGTCGCTCGGCTACGGCCTTTGGGCGTGGTGAAAGGCTAAAAATTCAGGATATGTTTACCACTTTGACCAACCAGTACTCTCTCAGACCGCCACGGACAGAACAACCGGTTGGCCTGTTAGGGTGTCAGTTTCGGGGAGATAATGCTGTGGATTGTGGATCGGGCCTTTTAAAATCGCTACAGGTTTGGCTTGCGTTGGTGGCCCTCGGCGGGTTAGGGTGGATGACTGTAGTAGTGCCGGGCTGTTGTGGGATGTGCCCGGTCGTTCAAGAGGAAGCATCATCTGAGGCGCCCAGCCGTCCGAGGGAGTTGTCCGCGGAAGCGTCCAGGGCGAGGTCGGCTGAAGCGGTGTTGCCAGTAGGTGAAGGTCGCGGCTCAATGTCGTCAACCGAGGAGAGGCCCGTCATGAAGTTGGAGAGTCCCGCATTTGCCCATCAGGGTGCAATTCCAAAAGACTATACGGAGGACGGGAAGGACATCTCCCCGCCACTTCGGTGGAGCGAACCGCCGCCGGGGACCCAGGAGTTTGCTCTCATCTGCGATGACCCGGACGCCCCAAGTCCGCGTCGACCAGCACCTGAACCATGGGTTCATTGGGTGATTTACGGCATCCCGGGTGACGTGCGCGAATTACCGGCCGGGATCCCCCGTAGCGAGCGGCTGGAGGAACCCGCCGGGGCCCGTCAGGGGAAAAACTCATGGGGCACGATTGGCTACAGAGGGCCGGCACCCCCGCGGGGGAGCGGTCGACATCGGTATGTCTTCTCCCTTTATGCTCTGGACCGGCCGCTTAACCTTGGTCCGGGGGCGACCAAGGCGGAGCTTTTGCGCGCCATGGAGGGACACGTCTTGGCTAGCGCGCAGTGGATCGGAACTTATGAGCGGCCGTGAGGGCTGTAGTGCACCTTACGTAGCCGCAAATTATCTGCTGCTGGCGTCTTTTCCTCCTTGCCGAAAGAAGCCACGAAAAAACCCACCGGTGTGCTATTCGCCTGGCTCAGGAGCGAGATATCGCTTGGGCCGGTCTGAGCCGGACTGTGGTTTTTGTCGGATATCCGCGTAAAAAACTGCAGTTTCTGTCGGAGGTCTTTTCTTCCCATCTCGTAAAGGCTTTTCCCCCAGGGAACATTCTTTCCTCCCACAGTCCCCCAAGGGAAAAATTGTTTTGGGTTGTGGTGGGGCCAGTGCGCGGGTGCGGTGCGATGGACTGTCCGTAGGCCCTGGCGGCGGCAAATCGGGGTGAAATGGGTGCGGGTGCCGTGCGGCCGAGGGTCTCCGCCATCATCCAGGCCCTGGCTCAGCTAAATCCGCGGGTGTAGTCCGGCCGACAGGTGGTTTTTGCGGACGGAGGGTACTGACGATGGGTATCCAGGTGACAAGTCCTGCGTTTGCCCATGGGGAGCGAATTCCCACGAAGTACACGGGCGATGGCCAGGATATCTCGCCACCCATTAATTGGGCTAATCTGCCAAAGGGGACCAAAGAACTTGTGCTGATCTGCGAAGATCCGGATGCCCCGACGGCCGAACCGTGGGTTCATTGGGTGGTGTACAAAATTCCGGCGGAACTTCCCGGCTTGCCGGAAGGGTTGCCTCGCGAGGCTCGGCTTCGGGAACCGGCCGGGGTACTTCAAGGAAAGAACTCATGGATGATTGGCCCGAACATCGGCTACCGCGGCCCGGCTCCTCCGCCCGGATCGGGGGTGCATCGCTATTTCTTCCGCGTGTATGCTTTGGACAGCAAACCGGTCCTCGAGCCCGGTAAAGACCGGAAATCATTGTGGCGAGAAATAACCGGCCACATTATCGGAGAAGGGGAATTGATGGGCACCTATTCCCGGTAGGCCCAGGGATGACTTCTGGCGATCCACAGTAAAAGTCCCATAATAGGAAGCCGGAAAACGATGGGAGGACGTACTTCCGTAGCGGAGTGCTGCCGGCGTAGGATTCACACGCTGGGCGGAGGGATGTGTCGTGCCAGATAGTCGTAGCCACCGGGGGCCGCATCCAGAGGACGGAGAACTTTTCGCTCCCTCTCAGTGGGAACGTCTGCGGCAGGCCACGTTCGATCTCTCCTGGCTTTTGACCCGCGGTTACGTGAACCCTTCCGCCTTAAGCTTGGTGGGGAATCGCCATCGGCTCACGGCTCGGCAACGGTTGGCTGTGGAGCGCGCCGCCTGCAGCGACAAGGAGCTTGTCAGCCGCCGACTTCGTCAAGTTCACCCCGAGGAGGTTCGCGGCCAGCGCATCTTCATCGATGGCTACAATATTCTTACGACCGTGGAGGCCGCTTTAGGCGGGGGTATTCTGCTTCGCGCCCGCGACGGTGCCGTTCGCGACATGGCCAGTATGCACGGCCACTACCGCAAAGTGCTGGAGACCATTCCTGCCGTGGAGCTCATCGGCAGAGCGCTCGAACACCTCCAAATTGCAGAAGCAGTGTGGTTCCTCGACCGACCGGTCTCCAATAGCGGGCGACTTAAAACCCTCATTACGGAGCTTGCCACTAAGAACTCATGGCTGTGGCGCGTGGAGCTTGTCAATAGCCCGGATCCCATCCTCATGGAGGCACCTGAGATTGTTGCCACCGCCGATAGCATCGTCCTTGACTATTGCCAGCGGTGGCTAAACTTAGGCCGATTCATTGTGGATGAACTCATCGGCCACGCTAAAATTGTGGATTTGGCTTGCCCCTCCGAGCCGTTTCCCGATCCTTTACTGGCGGAACGGGTACACTAATGCGGGGACCGGTTACCACGCAGGTTGGCTGAATGATTCGTGAGCCTCGGAGAACCTTCCAACCGAAAGCCATTTGCCTTCCTGAGGGCCGGCCGCAACTTAGTCCTTGCGATGCCGGATTTTGGAACGCATCCGCCGTTTTTTCCGGCCTACTTTTCGGCGTCCTTTTCCTCGCTTTTTGACCCCCACAGTGTCCTCCCTTTCTTCCTGAGAATCTTCACTCTGCAGAATTCTTAACCGTCAAACAACTGCCAAGAACATTTTTCTAGGGGTCAAACGACTCCCCAGTTCTTGCTATTGGCTACAGGTACGATCTTGGACGGGTTTAACCCACTTGTGCCCCGACGCGGTTTTTTCCAAGGCCCAGGGTTTGCTTAACAGGTTATCGACGATTACTCCCGGGAGCAACCGCGAGGAGTCCCTACTGGTATGAGCCTTTTACGCAGCGGTCCGGATTTTGCTTCGCGCTAAAACGCGGCTATTCCCTAATACACGGAAAGACCGCAAGCCTCCACATACGGCCGCCGAATAGTCAGGCTAATCCTTAATATACGGGAAGACGCCCGGTGCTATCAACCCTCCTCGGACGAGAAGAACCAGAAGATGCCCAGCAAAGCGGGTAAACTACCAAGTTAGAATAACGGAAGCTCAAGGATCCCATGCTGGTGTCATCAGCAAGGAAAACACACTTGCCCCCAAGACTGGACAAGGCAAACTTCCCAGTTGGTGTGACCAAGGACCGTTAGGTAGCAGGCGGTTAGAGGGGAACTCTTATTGCACAGCTTTGGCAAGTTTTTGCAGAGGGAAGATGTATGAACTCGGGTGGACAAAGCTCAGTCAGGAAATGACGGAGCTTTGGTATTTTCTCTTTCGCGGGATCAAGCCTGAGGGGAACTATGTGGGTTCGGAGGCAGCTCCCACCTCTTTGACCACCGGTTGCAATTCATCCCCGTTCTTGCCTCGCATCCTTAGCCGCGGTTTTTCCATGGTCACAGTGGTGTACGGTGGAACAGAACTTGTTAGCCATACGCTCGAGCCGATGACGCAGTCGTGCCCGATCACCGTTTCTCCGCCGAGGATGGTAGCGTTGGCGTAAATAACCACTCGGTCCTCGATGGTAGGATGTCGCTTGAGGCCGCGGATTAGTTTTCCCTCGGCATCGGTAGGAAAGCTGAGGGCCCCCAGCGTCACGCCCTGATAGATTTTCACATGGTTACCGATCTCGCACGTTTCCCCGATAACAACGCCGGTGCCGTGATCGATGAAGAAGTGCTTACCGATTTTGGCCCCCGGGTGGATATCAATTCCGGTACGACTGTGGGCCCACTCGGTCATCATTCTGGGAATAAGTGGCACGCCCAGTTCGTGGAGGAGGTGGGCCAGGCGGTAAATGGTCACAGCTTCGAAGCCCGGGTAACAGAAGATGACCTCGTCCAACGATTTGCAGGCTGGGTCGCCTTCGTAGGCCGCCTGAGCGTCAAGAGCGAGAATGCGCCGCAACTCGGGAAGTTGCTCCAAAAAAGCAACAGCTTTCTCGTCGCCCAACTTCTCGTAATGCGTTCTTTGTTCGGGTGTACATGTAAAATCGTCACCAGCGGCATGGCACAGCGCCCGAGCTATTTGCGAGCGGAGCCGGTCATGAAGCCGGTCGACAAGTGAGCCCACATAGAAAGTGACATTCTCCCAGTGAAGGAATTCCCGCCGCCTGTAGCCGGGATACAAAATTTCCTTTAAATCCTCGATACAGCTGACGACGACCTCGTAGTTCGGTAAGGGACAATGCGCCAAGTGATTGAGGCTTTCCACTTCACGATAGGTGGCCACCAATCGCTCAGTGATCTCAGGAATCTTGTCCTTCCGCAATACGGTGAACGGTATCATTTCTCATGTCACCCTAAATCGAGGGGAAATTCAATTGAAATGTTTCCACGGGGAGCCGTTTTTTTCTAACTCACGTGATGCGTGAATTGTCCTCACTCCACATGTGTCCGTTAGTCCGGAAACCATCATAAAAATCCGGCTGGGGCAAAAATAGGCAGGAAAGGGATTCAAGACGGGCGCGGCTGTCCGGCATCATGCCGGACAACAACAGAGACAGCAGCGCAGAGAAGTAGGAATTAAGCCTTCAGGGGTAGTGATCTGAAACATAGTTGTGTCCGCTTGGCGCTTCCGCACCACACGAGCTAGCAATCGACCTCAATTTGAGCGTCGGCAACAGGCTCTAGTTATCATTAACCCTTTCTCCCAGGTCGTCAAGCCTTTTCGGCAAACTTAACAAGGAGAGGATGGCTATTTGAGGCCGCCCTCAGCGGGAAGGGTGACACGCTCTTATCGGCCCACTTTCATTCACCAGAATTTCCGAGCCGGAGTGGATTTTCGGACATCCCAGGGAACATCACTCAGGATAGCTCGGAGCCGTCCGGCAAAGTTGAGTTCAGATTCCAACGAGCTCCAGAATTGCGGCTCAATGACTTGGCTTCTACGTCAAGGCTCGCACCCGGAGCTCTCCGGGAGCTCCTCCCCTCGGGGTTTCTTCACGTGATTGATAACGATAGTGAATAATTGGCGTCATTCCGCTGGAAGCAGTAATTCCCGAAGGTCCTGGAGGATACCACTTTGGAAAACTGGCTGGTTTTATCTGCCTCGGCTTTGCTAACTTACGGGAGCGGGGTCAGGAGCCATTCTGTTGCTACTGGCGGAAACCTTCGCCCAGTCACAAGGACGTAGAAGAATGAGCCTGGCACAAAAGTTTTATTCGAACGCGTACCCCGGTTCTGGAGTCGTCCAGTTGTTTTTCTCCGCTGGCGAACCAAGCGGGGATTTACACGCCAGTTCGTTACTGCGAGAGATTCGTCAAATTATGCCGCAGGTTCTTGCGACCGGATACGGGGGACCGCAGCTTGCCCAAGCGGGATGTCATCTTTATGCCGACTTAAGCCAGTTTGCTGTAATGTGGTTCGGTCGTGTATTTTCGCATCTGCCTTATTTTCTTCACCTTGTGTACCGGACAGCAAGAATCTTCCGCTTGAACCCGCCTGCCGGGGTAATCCTGGTGGATTACCCAGGTCTGAACTGGTGGGTCGCGCGCCTGGCCAAACGGCGGCGGATCCCTGTGTTCTATTTTGTACCCCCGCAAATTTGGGCCTGGGCCCAGTGGCGGGTGCACAAAATGCGTCGGCTCACCGATTTGGTGCTGTGCACCCTCCCCTTCGAAGCCGAATTCCTTCGCCGGCATGGATGTTCCGTGGTTTATGTTGGACATCCATTCTTCGATCATTTAAGTCAACATCGGCTGGACGAAAAATTTATTGGGGCGCAGCGGGCGCTAGCTTCTGAATGGGTGACACTTTTGCCCGGCTCGCGAATGCAGGAATTGGAGGCAAACTCGCACATCCTTTTTGAGGTAGCCCGTCGTGTGACTTCTGTTCGGCCCGGGGTGAAATTTGCCCTGGCCGCTTTCGGCCCGGAACATGCCCAATGGCTAAAGTTGCGGGCGGCTGAGGTGCCAGTGGAACTCCACATTTGGGCGGGCAAGACGCAAGAGCTGATCCAGCTTGCCCGATGTTGTGTGACAGTTTCCGGATCGGTAGCTCTTGAGCTGATGTATCATGAAAAGCCAGCCGCCGTGGTGTATCACGTCCCCAGGCTAGCTTGGTGGCTTCAGGGGCTGTTTCGCCAGGTGCGATACATCTGTCTAGTTAATCTCCTGGCTGCGAGCGATCCACTGGCGCCAGGGAGACGCTGGCCCGACATCGATGATCAACAGGGCGTTGTTTATCCGGAGTACTTAACTTATAAGGACCCGTCACCTGCAATCGCGGAGCAGGTCTTGCGTTGGCTAAATGACCCAGTTGCCTACGAGTCGTGCACGGCTCAGCTTCGGCAGCTAAAGCGATCCTTTGCCCACCCGGGCGCGGTAGCCCGGGCTGCCGCCTGCATTGTGGAAAAACTCGGCAGGCCAGCTTCTAAAGCTGCGGAACTTGCGCCGCAGGAGGAGGCTCATCCCGTGCCTCCGCCGCCTGTTCTCTCGAGGAAATGGGCCGCCAAGGCTTCGAGCCCCTACCTTTCGCAATGATGCCATCCAATCTGTCGCTTAATTTGTGGGCTCACTCCCTTAAGGACGCACCAGACACCGTTCATTCCCCGCCTTTCCGGCTTGGCTCTTCATACATCAGTTGAAGAGGGTTGTCCCAGTTTAGCATAACGTGCCGCCCGGCTTCTTTTCGGCACTTGAATGAATCCTGGCAAGGGAACTTCCAGCTCGCAAGTCTGGGATGTCCTGGGGCGATAAGCTGCGGAGCACACAAACCAGGTTAAGCCATTCTGACTTTTCATCCTGGTCTTGTTCTCTTGCAGGTCGTCCGCGGGGGATGTCCCTGAGTAACCCATAGAGTTATCACGCACGAAAGGCTTCCACTGGGTGATTATCGCGCCCGCGTCGTCCTGATACCGAGGCCTTCTATGGAACTTATCACCATTAAGGGAAAGAAGCGGAACAATCAACGGATTAGGTCTCATCGAACAGAATCATGGTATTTTTGGAGGAGTCGCAAAGATGAATTAAAATCTGGACAGACGGGGGCAGGGGGCGGGCCCCGGCTTGTTGGAGACGGCAACGCGCCGGAGTTAAAGGAAGCTTTCTCTGTGCGGCGTTCTAGGCCCGAAAAAGCACAGGCGAGGCAGCAAAACCAACCATAGTTCCCCCGCCTTTCGACGAAATATGCATTGAGGCCTATCCGGAAGTTCTGCTGCCACCAACCGCACCGAATTTTCGATGACAATGCTTGCTGTAAGAAGGCAATGGACAATCGCGAAAATGCCCCACTGGTTGAAAGTGGTGTCTTTTTGAGCAAAATGGCATCCAGGGGGAAAGCGGGCCGGGCTAATGATAAGTTCCGGGTGGTCCTACCCTAACACGATTATCCCCCATGGTCAGAGGCCGAAGAAAGGAGGGAGCGATGAAACGCAATCGTTTCCCGGTCGGGGACCGGCGATGGGCTGTGTCACTTTCGCTTACTTTTTGTGCAGTTTGTGCTTTGGCTCAAGTTAGTTCGGGAGAGGAATCTCGGCAAGCGCAAAGTCGGGAAATAACAGTGCCTGGGAAGCCACACGCTCGTCCTAATGTGGTGGTGGTGATCACCGACGACCAAGGATACGGGGATATTGGTGCTCATGGAAATCCGCTGATTCAAACGCCGGAGCTCGACCGCCTATGGGCCGAGTCGGTGCGACTGGTTGATTTCCACGTGGATCCCACGTGTACACCGACACGGGCCGCTCTTTTGACTGGCCGATATTCCATTCGCTCCGGGGCGCGGCACACAATCATGGGCCGCTCCCTGATGAGTCCTCAGGAAGTGACGCTGCCAGAGCTATTCCGCAAGGCCGGTTACCGCACTGGTCTATTCGGGAAGTGGCACTTAGGGGATAACTATCCGTTGCGCCCGCAGGACCGCGGCTTCGAGGTTGCTGTTTATCATAAAGGCGGTGGCGTGGGTCAGGGACCCGATTGGTGGGGCAATGATTACTTCGACGATGTGTACTTCCGAAATGGAATTCCGGAGAGGTTTCATGGGTACTGTACGGATGTATGGTTTCGCGAGGCTCTACGCTTCATCGAGGCGCATCGGACCGAACCCTTCTTTTGTTGGATTGCCACCAATGCTCCTCACGCTCCTTACATCGTCGCGGAGGAATATTGGAAGCCGTATGCGGAAAAAGGGGTACCGGAACCCATGGCGCAGTTTTACGGGATGATCACGAACATCGACGAAAATCTTGGACGCTTGCGAAGGGCCCTCCGCGATTGGGGATTGGAAGAAAACACGCTGCTGATTTTCCTGACCGACAACGGTACTGCCGCCGGCGTGGCCCCGAAGGTGGCGCCCAACCAGTGGGCGGGGTTTAATGCTGGAATGCGCGGCCAGAAGGGCTCGGAGTACGACGGCGGGCATCGTGTCCCGTGCTTCCTCTTTTGGCCGGCCGGTGGCCTTACCGGCGGCCGGGATATCCGGGAATTGACGGCCCACATCGATCTGCTGCCCACACTAATGGAGCTTTGCGGGTTAGATCGCCCCTCTGAGCCGCCCCTCGATGGTCAATCCCTAGTGCCTCTGCTCTATAACGAAAGCGCACACTGGCCCGATCGTATCCTTTTTGTGCATTCACAGCGGCTGCAAAAGGTGGAAAAGTGGCATCAGACAGCTGTGATGACCAAACGGTGGCGGTTGGTTCGCGGTGTAGAGTTGTACGATATGCAGGCCGATCCAGGACAAACCCGGAATGTAGCGGAGCACCATCCGGAGGTAGTGGCACGACTGACCGCCGCCTACGAAGCCTGGTGGAAAAGTATTGAACCGGCATTCGATCCCCCTGTGGCGATTCATGTGGGTTCGCTCGCGGAGAATCCCACCGTACTAATGTCCCATGACTGGCTTGTGGAAGAGCCGAAGCTCTGCGCCTGGAATCAGCCGCTTGTGGCCCAGGGGCTTCGCAGCAGCGGGCCCTGGGCGATCAACGTAGAACGGGCAGGCCGATATCGATTCGAGCTGTTTCGTTGGCCTAAGCATCTGGGTCAGTCGGCCGGGTGCACTTACGCACGAATTAAAGTGGGGGCCGTGGAGGCGGAAAAGTCAATGAATCCTGAAGACCCCGCGGCGGTGTTTGAGCTTGACCTTTTACCTGGCCGATGCTTGCTACAAACTTGGCTTACCCCCCAGGATGGGGTACCATTTGGCGCCTATTTTGTGTGGGTATACCGCTTGCCCGAAAGTTGATTCGACCAATAAAGCATTCTCCCGTTAAGGCCAGGCTTGGAGGAAGGCGAGCCATGGGGTGCTTGCCCCTGCGAAAGGCCGCTGGTAATATCATTTCAAAAAACGTATTACGACACCCATTTATTTTTTGGCCCTTCGGTAATACGAAAAGTAAGTTTCGTATTACTATCGACGCGGCATAAGGTCGTCTTTTGTAGTAGGGTCCCTCAATTTATTAGGGTACGCCTCCGGTCCTTCAACAAATGAGTCTTCAACCATATAGCTTTGGCCGGAAATACCTGGGAGGTAACACCGATGGGTAAAAAGAAGGTCGACTCAATAGCGCAGGGCAGACGATCTCGGAAGCTTGTTTTCCGCAAACAAAGCGGCTTTACGCTTGTGGAGCTGTTGGTCGTCATCGCTATCATCGGGGTCCTAATCGCACTGCTTTTACCGGCGGTGCAAGCAGCCCGAGAGGCGGCACGGCGAATGAGTTGCACAAACAATCTGAAGCAAATCGTTCTTGCCCTTCACAACTTTCACGACGTTTACGGGCATTTTCCCGAGGGTTCTCCGGAAAAGACTTGCCCGGGGTATGAGCACATTCCGGCTTGGCAATACCGATGGGGCCCATTGGCCATGCTAACTCCGTATATGGAGCAATTTAATGTGTACAAATCACTTAATCTGAATGTGCCGCTGTACGGACACACAGGTATTTTTAACGGACCCGGCGTTGGGGTTCATCCCGATAATGTGGAAGCGGTAAAGCAGGAAATTAGCTTCTTTTACTGCCCTAGCGATAAGGCGCGGCGCATCCAGCCGGAGTTTGCCGCCTCTAATTATATGGCTTGTTGGGGCCGAGGAGCGCCGACAGCCACGGGCACAGCCGTCTTTGACACCGATGGTATTTTTGCCCGGGCGGTGGCCTATCGCTTTGCCGATGTCACCGACGGCGCAACTAACACGGCCACTTTCTCCGAAAGCCTTCTTCCCGATCCAGAAATGTCTTATTCGGGTGGTGTGGTGCTAACCAAACAGAATAAGGATTTGGTGATTGTGGGTGCCAGCAGTGGAAGTGCGGGACCAACTCTAGATTCCGCTTGGTGTGCGCGTTATGGGGAACCGGTTGCGGTCCGACCGAACCGCACCACTCGGTGGGTAGATGGATTTGTACTTTATACGGCTTACTACCATTGGTGGGGGCCTAATTCGGACATTCCCGATTGCGCTAAGTGGTCGCCGATTCGCTCATTGTGGCAAATGGCCCGCAGCCGTCACCCAGGCGGTGTGAATGTCGCTTTGGCCGACGGCTCTGTTCGCTTTGTCAGTCAAACAATCGATCTTGAAGCCTGGCGGGCTATGGGATCGCGTGGCGGTGGCGAGACATTTTCCGTCCCTTAAGATCGCACCTGATTGCCGGCCTCGCACGGTTTCGCGTCTGTTCCTCAGTCCTTGACCGAGGCCTTCCAAAGGAAATACTCCGGACAGAAAGGACTTGTCCAACGCGTGGGCCACTTCCCTCCATCTCGTACTCTACCGGATCCACAACTTTCGTTGCGTTGACAAGCTGCGATGTGTTGAAGGTTGGGTAACGATAGGAGTTAGCTTCGATGATTCCGAAAAGTAAACGGTGCGTTTTTAGCGACAAATTTCACCGGCGGTTCGTGCTGCGTTGGGTGGCTGTGTTTTCTTCGCTAGTCCTTCTCTGTTGGGGGACAGTTGGTGATGCTGCTGAAGATGGCAAGCTGTATTTAATCGGTGTCGGTCCGGGCGATGCCGACATGATGACCATTCGGGCAGCTCGAATCATCGAGAAAGCGGACATTGTGTACGTCTCCCCAGGCGTGGCCCAGCGACTGCAGGAGTACTTGACCGGTAAAGAAGTTGTCGAAGGATATTGGAACCTTTTCCAGTACTATGGCGCACACCGCGACGCCATACTGGAAGACAAACTGGAAGTTTACGACCAAATTTCGCGGCGTCGGGAAGAATTGATCCGGCAGATTCGCAGGCAGGTAGCTCAAGGGAAAGTAGTTGCCGTCCTTGACAACGGAGATCCATTGATTTATGGACCGTGGGCTTGGATCCTTGAGGAATTCGCGGACTTGAACCCGGAGGTGGTCCCAGGCATTAGCGCTTTTAATGCCGCTCATGCTGCGTTAAGAAAATCGCCCACGATTAGTCCGCGCACCAAATCGGTCATCCTGACGGCCAACGACTGGCCGGGCAAAACCGATAAAATCGCCGAACTTGCTCGGCTTGGTGTGCCGATGGCCATCTTCACGATGCGCGCGGAGTTTGAGGAATTCGTCGCAAAGCTCCGCCACGCATTACCCCATACCACTCCGGTGGCCGTTGTCGAGCATGCTGGATACAGGGAAAAGGAGCGCGTCGTTCTGGGAACTTTGCAGGATATTACCCAAAAGGTATCCGGCAAGGACTTAGCCTTCGAGTATCTCTTGTATGTTGGCGACTTTATCACGTACCGCCAAAAGTGCCAAGGGCACTAAGTAAGTAATTCTCCGGAAATCATCCTTCCGCGTTCGGCCGGCGTGCTCTGTGGCACTGTCGCTGATGCTAGGGGTCTCATTTCGCTATTGTGTAGGATTCGCTGAAGAACCTGTCCGTTGCGCCCTCGAATAGCAAAGGGCGAGGTTCGAGATGTCCATAAGAGTGCGTACTAGTTTGCCACGCATAGGCATCGGTTTGATCAGTTAGTTTGTCACGACACTTATCTTCTCTGGCTTTGTTTTAAGCGAAGAGTTTCACGGTCATCTTCCCCCACATAAAATCCTGCGTGTTAGGAGGGGTTCATGCCACCTGCGTAAAGCGCAGATCACTCTGGCTGTTGGCTTCGAGACGTTTGCGGGAGACGGATAAGCGTTTGCCGGTTGGCTTCCGGAGGATGCAAGCAGCACATAGTTAGTGTAAACAAAGGAGGTTATTAGGCATGTGTCGTCAACATGATTGTGGGAGCTGTTGGAACCGACGAGAGTGTTTGCAGTTAATCTCGGCCACCACTGCAGGGGGCGCGTTGTGGTTTTCATGGACAGTTGCGCGTAGCGATGAAGGGCCTGGGCCCACCGATTACGTGGATGTTCGTGACCTACGCCCGACACCCGAGGTTCGGGTCATGGCGTGCTTTCTTGAGTTCCCGCGGCCTTATTGGCTGGGTTGGCCTGGGACGACTTACGACTTAGACACTCGCCAAGCGGAGTTTCGAGCTCAGTTGGAAGAGGCCGCGGGCAGGCTGGGCATTCATGTTCAGTGGGAGGGCACACCCGTCAACAGCGAGGCCGGAGTCGCCGAGTGGATCGCTAAAATTAAAGCTCAAAAGCCGCATGCGGCTGTTGTCATTCTGCAGCACTTTGGCACTTGGGGATGGGCTTCTCTGGTTGCCAAGGAGGCTCAGGTTCCTTTGATAATCTTTTCGCCCATTGGGATGGCATTTACCGGGCATGTGGCTGGCCCTGCGCGGATGTCTGGCGTCCACGTGGTTTCGTCGATGGACATCTCGGGCGTGGAGCAGGGGCTGCGGGCGGTTCGGGCAAAACGGATGTTCGAAGAAACTCGCGTCTTGTGGATTCGTGGCAATGACCATGGGGAAACTGTCTTGGAGCGGCTGGGAACAAAAGTGCGAGCCATCCCCCGCGATACCTTCAACCAAGAGTTCGACAAACAGCCGGTGACCGACGAAGTCCGCGAGCTTGCCGACTTGCTTCGCCGGCAGGCTGTCAAAATCGTGGAACCTAACGAACAGGATGCCTTAAATGCCATGCGGACTTATGTCACGGCCAAGCGCTTGCTGGCGCGGGAGAAGGCACATGCCCTGTCAATGGACTGCTTGGGGATGGTAGGCGCCCGCCTGGTACCTACACCGCCTTGTGCTGGGTGGATGCTTCTTCAAGACCAGGGCATTACCGCTGGTTGTGAGGCAGACCTTTGGGGCGCAATGTCCCTCATGTTGACAAGCTATCTTTTAGATCGTCCGGGCTTTATGAATGATCCTGTCCCGGAGACGGTCCATAACACACTTATCGTGGCGCATTGTACAAGTGGGACTCGCATCACTGGATTTGACCAGGAGCCGGCACCGTATATCTTGCGGAATCATTCGGAGTCAGCTTTAGGAGTGGCCGTGCAGGTATTATGGCCGGAAGGTCAGCCGGTCACCCTGGTTCGGTTTACTGGACCGGGGGAGCTTATTGTCGACACCGGAAAGGTGGTGGGTAATGTGCAGACCCCACCGGCCGGTGGCTGCCGCACCTCGGTGGAGGTCCTTATGGACGACGTGGAGGATTGTCGCGATGTGCGGGGTTTCCACCAAGTGGTAACTCTCGGCAATCATCGGGCCAACCTTCGCGCCTTCTGTAACCTTTATGGAGTGAAGCTGACGCGTTCGCCACGATTTTCCACCTTTGAAGGAGCTTAGTGCATGCTGCGGATCAAAGTTGGGATATTCACGCTGGCAGCGTTGACCGTGTATGCCGCGCGGTCTCCGGCGGGCGAGGCCGTTTGCGGCGGAAAGGTGGAGATTGCCTCGCCCGGGTTGCCGGCTTCTTGGATGGAGCCCGATGGCCGGCTAGTGGAAGATTGGGGCACGGTGACTGTGGATGTCGCCTGTGAGCACGCCGGGCCGGCGCCGGTCGTTGTTCGACCGATCCTTTTGGACGGATGCATCCCAGCTGCGGAGGCTTTTTCTCGGCGGGGTCCTCTGCAGGTGAGATGGACGGTTTACCGGGCCCCCGTGTTTCCTGCGGGTGTTGATGTGCTCACGGTGGGACTTCAATCAGAAAAAGAAAGTCCCCTTGAGGTCTGGGTAAGACTTGGTATGCCGGACGAAGCGGAGGTCGGCTTTGCCACCGTGCGCTGGCAGAAGCGCGTAGTACTTTCGGTTTTACCTCAAACGCTGGCCGCCACCAAAAGCCGCGATTGGGGTTTCATCACCGACACAACCGCCATGGTGGGATGGGCCCGGCCGGAAGGCCCTGCAGATCCCGCTTATGCCAATATTCGGGCCGGTATGGGCGGATGTCCCATAATCTATCGCTTCAAGGTCCAGCCTCGAAGTTCCGCCCTTGTCGTCCTGGGCGTGTGTGAAAGTCATTACGATCGCGCCCACATCCGCCCGGTGTTGTACGAGGTTGAGGGAGCCCGACCGGAAGTGGTTGACCCCATTGGCCGATGGGGACGCCACAAACCGGGCACCCTCTTATTCCGGGCGCGGGATGTCAACGGTGATGGGGAGTTGGAAATAGCGGCACGACCGCTTCCGGCGGCACCCGATCGAAATCCCATTCTCAATGTGATATGGATTTTTCCGCCCGATAAAATGCCGGACTTAGCAAAACTTGCCGCGGGGGAGCTCTCGGCCTCCGCCTGGCGCTACGTTGACGTTGGTGGGCAGAGGGACCAATGTTATTACGAGGTGAGGGCTCTTCGGTTTCCCGTGGTCCTAGCGCCTCAAGAATCGAAAGAACTCACTTTCCTTGTGGCCTGCCCCGGTTCGTCTGCGCCGTTACCGGATACCACCGCTTGGACGGCCGAGACACTCCGCAAAGCGGCCCGCGAAGTATTCCTTGCTTGGCAGAGGTAACGGGCGAATTGCGAAAAGCGCCAGGGGTCGCCGGCGGTCAAGCTGGGGTTCACCGTATTGCCGTGAACCCAATCCAATCTGATCCAATGAATAAAGCAGGCACCCCCGATGGCCCAGCTCGAAACTGAGCCAAAGAGATTGCGGAAAATCCTGCGACCGCAGTTTCTGCAGGGCGACAGATTTCTTATTTGCGATGAAGTCGACCGCCACCTGGAGCGCTTTCCTGAGCGTTTTTCCCGCTAGTACCTCTGCTGCTGCCGGTTAGGCCCGCGCACTTAAGGTGAGTTTTTCTCAAGATAACGGAGGATTGCCTCCACTAAACCACCCAGCGTGTACACCTGGGCTTCCACAGTAGGCTCGAACCCCAAGTGGCGAAGTTCGGCCGAAGTTACCGGGCTGATGCTAGCCAACCTGGCTTTAGACAGTTGGGGGCCAAACATCCGTGCCAGGGATCGAGCGATGGATGAGCTGGTGACGGTAATCCAGTTGATGGCACCGGAATTGAGGGCTGTCATCACCTCGGGAAGTGGTTCGTTAACATCGGCGCTGGTATAAGCCGCGATTTGATGAACACAAGCTCCGGCGGATGTCAACATTTCGGCAAGGACGGGTCGTCCGCGGTTTGCTCGAACAAGGAGCACTCGCGAGCGGCTGGGCTCGCGCCGGAGGTTGTCAACCAAAGCTTCTGCCAGTGCTTCAGCTCGAAATTCTGCGGGAACAAGGTCCGCGATAAGATAATGACGCCGTAGTGCTTCTGCGGTCCCCGGACCGATGGCTGCTATTTTCACCGGTCCAAGCTTCCGCAGATCTTTGCCTTGTGTCCACAAGCGGCCGAGAAAAAAGCGGACGCCATTAGCACTGGTGAAGACAACCCAATGATAACGGTCGAGGTTGTCAATCGCTTCGTCGACAGGTCCCCAGTCCGGCGGGTCGCCAATCACAATAGAGGGTTGGGTGAGAACATCGGCTCCCAACTCCATGAGAAGGTCTGCGAAATCGTGTGCTTGATCCTCCGGCCTGGTGACCAAGATCCGCTGACCGGTCAGAGGCCGCCTAGCCCACCAGGCTTGACAAGGCGCGCAGGCTACCGAGTCGCCCCCGAAAAACACAACCGGTGATGGCAAGCTCTTCAAGGCCGGCAGGTTCACAAGCGAACTCAGAGGACCTTGGAGAATCTCTTGGTCGGGCCGACTGGGTCGGCTGACAAGGACGGCGGGACTAAAGGGAGCTCTCCCTCCGCGGAGCAGTTCGCTCGCCCACCGCGAGATCTCCTCGCTAGGCACCAAGGCCACAATGGTGCCCGGATAAGCTCCAAGCGTCTTACCGGCCCAAGAGAGATTCCCCGCGCAATCCGAAAGCACCTGATCCACCAGTATAATACCGGGAGGGCCGGATGCACTGGTGATAGGGATCTCGGCGTTTGCCATCGCGGCAAAATAGGCTGGCACGCCTGGCACTATTTCGTAGTCGACACCAGCCTGACGAAGCGTTTCCAATTCGTCGAAGCGTTCCAAAAAGCCAAGCATTCCCTGCCCGCACAAATAAACGGCAACATGCCCCTGGCGAGCTTCAGCCACAAGGTGCCCCACCACCTGAGAAATTGCCACAGTACCGGCCTCCGCGCCGAACGGAATGCCTGCTTTTCCCGCAGACTGGCCTGAGTTCTGTTGTTCTTCTGCGCCGCGGCTTACCCGAAGAATCTTGGCGTTTGGAGGAAGCTCGCAGAGGATGTGCGGGTGTACGAACCCGTCAACAATGACAAGGTGCGCCTGGCGCAAGCATCGTTGTGCCCGCAACGTCACTAGCCCGGGATCACCTGGCCCAGCGTCCACTATGTAAACCTTGCCATGTTGAGTTTGGGTCAGATGGACCAGAGTTGACATCAAGTAGACCTCGGAAATCTTTCAGAATGCTTCATTCAGAGCCAATCGGCCCTCAATTGTCTACTTCAGGCCTGGTAAGTCAATAACACCACATAACAGAGCTTTCAGTTTTTCACTACGCTTGCGGCGTGGACAAATTCTTTTGATAGTGGGATTCTGCCGGGCGCTTCCGGGCTTTTGCGGGCCCCGGGGCCTCCGGAGTGGGCCGCTGAGTATGTGTTCGTATAATTTCCTGCGAAGATGATCATCGTGGCAAATCCGGAAGACAACGCGTTGCCATTGATATACGGTTTTCTATTGTGGATTGGCACCGAGCCGTTTGACAATAGCCACGGCTGTAGCCCAGGATTAAAAAGCCTATTGCTTGGTCCGCCCGCAGGCAATAGAATCTTACCACGGGGCAAAGCGGCTGATAAAGAAGAGCAGGTAACTTGGCGGCGCCCGGAGAGCCGTCACTTTTTCCTCCCATCAGTCCGAGCCGATTTAGCTGCTTACCACTAATCAAGATGCGTATTACCCCCGCGGGAGCTTGCCCAGAAGTCGTCAACAAATTTAGAGGGGCGGGTAAGATCGCAGTCGCGGCTATCCTTACCGCGGCCCGGGGAGGTGAGGGAATTCGGGAGGCATACGAGCGGAAAGCGGCCCTTCCCTTTGAGGGGTGCGGGCAAAGAGAAAACGGGAAGGAAAGATCGCTGGCGCAGGAGTCATTTCCCGTATGCTTTGCTTGGCTGAGCTCAAAGCAGCCACATTGTTAGAGTAATAGAAATTAGCCGCAGAGTTACCTGCGGTGGGAATTCACCCGAGCCCGATGCGGAGGAGACGTGAAGATGCAAGGTTCGCAACTGTTCCACTGGGAAGTGAGAAGATTCCTATTGGTGGCCGCGGTAGGCTTGATGGCACTGGGAGTGATTCATGCCCGCGGGGAGGATGCCGACTTTTATGTCTCGCCGGAAGGGAACGACGCATGGAGTGGCCGGCTGGCAGCGCCCAATTCGGAACGCACTGATGGTCCCTTCGCTACTTTGGAGCGAGCTCGGGATGCCGTGCGCGATTTGAAGCGCAATTTGGTCGCGCCTCGGGATATCCGCGTGGTGCTTCGGGGTGGCGTGTACCGAATCGATCGGACGGTTGTTTTTGGCCCCGAAGATTCGGGGCGCGGGGGGATGCGAATTATCTATGCAGCTTATCCTGGCGAAAAGCCGGTCATTTCCGGGGCGAGAGTTCTTTCCGGCTGGCAACCTGTGGAGGGTGGGCCACTATGGCGCGCTTCTTTGCCGTCACTTCCTACGGGGAAGCAGGAATTTCGACAGCTTTTTGTCAACGGTCGCCGAGCCATTCCCGCACGTATGCCGAATCAGGGAGACTATTTCCGTACGCTGGGACCGGGAAAGCCATACTCAGATCGCACAAAGGCTCTAGCCGACCGGGAGGCGAAAATCTCGTTTTTCTTCGAAGAGGGGCAAATCAAAAATGGGCCAGATCGCGACCAGGCGATAGTGGTCGTCTACCACAGCTGGACGACTTCGCGACATCGTATTGCCGCTGTTGACGAAGGAAAGCGGCTAGTTCGCTTTACAGCTCCTTCCAATTGGCCGATGGGCTATTGGGAGGAAAAGCAGCGATACTATGTTGAAGGGATTCGCGAAGCGCTGGATAGCCCTGGGGAATGGTACCTCGATCTGGCCGGTGGGCAAGTGTTGTATTGGCCGAGGCCGGAAGAGCATTTTCCTCACCTTGTGGTGGAATATCCCATCGTGGAGGAGCTTGTTCGCATTGAAGGTGAGCCGGTTCAAGGCAAGCCGGTGGCTTATGTGGAGTTCGAGGGAATAGCTTTTCATCATACCGATTGGGTGATGCCGCACGAAGAGCCGGTCGATGGACAAGCAGCCGCGTTTTTAACTACGGCCGCCGTTCATGTACGGGGGGCACGGCATTGTCAGTTTCGGCGGTGCGAGGTTGCCCACACCGGCGGTTATGGGGTGTGGTTTTCGCGCGGAAGCAAATACTGCAGGCTTGACCAGTGTCACCTATATGATCTTGGTGCCGGGGCCGTGCGCATCGGTGAAAATTCCCTCCCACAGGAGCCAGAACTGCAGAGCAGTCATAACGAGGTCTTCAATTGTTTCCTTCACGATGGGGGAAAGGTCTATCACGCTGGGGTAGGAGTGCTCATCGGGCAGAGTTCGTACAATCGGGTGGCGCATTGCGAGATCTGTGACTTCCTCTATACCGGAGTTTCCGTGGGATGGAGCTGGGGTTACAACCCAAGCACAGCCAACCATAACGTGATCGAGTACAATCACATTCATCATCTTGGGTGGGGAGAGCTGAGCGACATGGGTGGTGTGTATACCTTGGGTGTTTCCCCCGGTACCGTGATCCGTGGCAATGTCATTCACGATGTCCTTTCGTACAGTTATGGAGGATGGGGACTGTACACCGATGAGGGATCCACTCACATTTTGTTGGAGAAAAACTTGGTGTATCGCGTGAAAGACGGAGCCTTTCATCAGCATTATGGTCGGGAAAATGTCATTCGCAATAACGTCCTGGCTCTGTCTGCCACTTTTGGTCAGGTGCGGCGGTCCCGGGAGGAAGGGCATCTGTCCTTCACGCTGGAGCGGAACATTTTCTACAGTCGCGGTGTTCCGATGTTGGGCGGATCATGGTCGAATGGGCAATTTCGTCTGGAAAAAAACCTGTATTGGGACGAGCGAGGTGAGCCGCGGTTTCCCGGGGGACTTTCCCTTAAAGATTGGCAGGCCAAAGGTTTCGATCAGGGCTCAATAATTGCCGACCCCAAGTTTGTCGATGTGGCCCAGCTCGACTTTCGGTTGCGGGAAGATTCTCCAGCGTGGCAACTGGGGTTTGAACCTTTAGAACTGGAGAAGGTGGGACTTACTGGTCCGGAATGGTGGCGGCAGCTGCCGCGGCAGGTGAAGCGACCACGACTCATACTTCCAGGGGAGGAGTAAATGGGAGCCCGATTTGCAAAATGAAGGGACCGGCCGGTTTGTTGCTGCGGCTCGTTGCGTCGATAGGGGATACCTGTTCCGGAGGTTTTACTTCGTCAAAATTCAGTGTGGTGCCCTACAGCAAAGCGAGCCAACGGCGCAACTTCTTACCAGCTCAAGCGGGTGAGTGGCGCCCCATCAGGCATCGGTTTCTCTTTTGCTTGACAAACGGCGAGCGTGGGGCGAGTTTTCGAGGATAGGGGACAACGGTTCATTGCTCCCGCGTCTTGCCCGGAGGTTGCCGCGATGACTTCCCGAGAAATTGTCCGTCGTGCGATAGAGTTTCGTTCCCCACCGCGTCTTCCTTTTTGGCAGCACGAGGTGGACTTCGCCCCAGATGATGTTTGGGACATTTGGGAAATGGACCGCGCAGAAGCCGGTTGGTTTTTTGATCAAGGAGATTTCGACGATTGGGGTTGTAGATGGCGCCGCACGGAGGTGAAGAATATGGGCGCCGTGGTCGAGCATCCCCTCGCCGATTGGTCTGCGTGGCCGAACTATCGTCCTCCTGACCCGCGTAACCCGTTTTACTTTGAGCGAATCAAGCCTCTGCTGGATCTTGCCGGTGATCGATATGTGGTAGTGACCTGTCATTTTAACCTCATGGAGCGAGCGCATATGCTCCGAGGGATGACGGCATTCTTAGAAGACCTGTGCGTAGCGCCGGAGCGGGCCGAAGCCCTTCTTGACATGATCCTTCAGTTTAAGCTCGAACTTTTGGACGAACTGGGGCACCGGTTTGAAAACAAGATTGACGGAATCTTCCTTACGGACGACTGGGGAACTCAGCAAGGCCTCTTTGTAAGCCCAGCGATGTTCGACAAGTTTTTCGCTCCGCGATATCGCCAGCTATTTGAGGCCATCCACAAGCATGGTTGGCATGTGATCTTTCACAGTTGTGGGCGAATCAATGCGTTGGTTCCGCGTTTGATTGAGTTAGGGACAGATGTTCTCAACATGCAGCAGCCGCGTACTTACGGCTTGGTAGAATTCGGACAAACATTTCGCGGTAAAGTGTGTTTTTTGACGACCGTGGACATTCAGGCAACATTGCCGACCAACGACGAGGCAGCAATTCGTCAGGAAGCCCGGTTGTTAGTGGAAAATTGGAGCACACCGCAAGGCGGATTCGTTGTTTTTAATTATGGGGATGCCACAGTGCTTGGAGCCCTCCCCGAGATGACTCGGGTGATGTTCGACGAGTTTGTAAAACTTCAGTATTTCTGGAGTAATCACCAACCAGGTAACTAAACCATTGGGTTGCCTAACAAGAAGCCGAAGGTGAATAGGGGAGGAAGCTAAATTTGAAGGATTCAGTTGAATCCGCCAGATGCACGGCGGACCACGAAGCATGGGGTGCAAACGCCGTGAAAATTGCCGAGGCATAGCAAGGGATCGCGATTTGTTCGGACTACAGGACAACTGCCCCTATGGTCCCGGGACAACGTGCTGCCGAGCTTCTTTCCCTAATACCCGTCGGCCCTGTTACAAAACGAACGATACCATGACCGTGGGGCCGATTCCCACTTTGATACTTTTCTTTATCGCCAAGATTGTTGTCTAGCACACTAGGTTCGGAGTGGCGGGCAGCGTGCGCAAGTCGCGCTTCCGTAGGATTAATCGTTTACCGAACCTCAGCGCCTGTGGCCGGGGAGTGTATAATCCGGAAATTCTTGTTTGTTTTTCATTTCCAAGTAGGTCTGGTAACCCTAAGGGCTCGAGGAGGCTAAATTAATTGCCGTAGCAGGCATCTTTAGGTCGCACGGGGCGAGTTCGGTAAAGTCGGGAGATTGAAGCCAGGTTTTTTTCAGCCGGAGAGGAATTAACGATGAAAAATGTGCCAGTTGTCCTAATCATTGGATGGTGCCTCTTTGCTTCGGTGGGTAGTGTTGTGGGTTTAACCGGTCGCGAGATTCATGTCGCTCTAACCGGAGATGACAACGCGGAAGGAACCTCGGAGCGACCGCTTCGAACGATCTCCCGCGCGGCTCAGCTAGCTCAGCCGGGCGACATAGTGATTGTGCATGAAGGCATCTATCGGGAGGAGATCGACCCGCCCCGGGGTGGGGTTTCGGACTCGCTCCGAATCACGTATCAGGCGGCTCCCGGGGAGCGGGTGGAAATCCGTGGGTCTGAGGTAATCAAAGGTTGGACGAGAGTGGAAGGCAACGTATGGCAGGTCGTGATACCCAATAGTTTCTTTGGGAGCTTCAATCCTTACAAAGACGAAATTAAAGGTGATTGGTTTAACCCGAAGGGACGACGTCACCGTACCGGGGCCGTTTACTTGCGAGGCCATTGGTTGGTGGAAGCGCCGAGCAAGGATGTTTTGTTCCAGTCGCGGGGCGACATGGCCGTATGGTATGCGGAAGTAGACGACGAGAAGACCAGCATCTGGGCTCAGTTTCCTGATGTTGATCCTAACGAAGAGACTGTGGAAATCAACGTGCGTCAAACCGTGTTTTATCCACGGAAGCCCGGGCGTAACTATATCACGGTGCGCGGGTTCATTATGCGGCATGCCGCAACTCCCTGGGCTCCGCCAACGGCCGAGCAAATCGGGCTGATTGGGACAAACTGGAGCAAGGGGTGGATTATAGAAAATAACATCATTACGCATTCCGTGTGTACGGGAATCACTCTGGGGAAGTATGGGGATCAGTTCGATAACACTTCCCAGGAAACGGCTGAGGGTTATGTGGAAACGATTAAACGGGCTTTGGCCCATGGCTGGCATCGCGACAACATTGGCAACCACGTAGTACGGCACAACGTGATTGCTCATTGCGAGCAAGCCGGTATTGTGGGAAGTCTTGGAGCTGCTTTCTCCGTGATTACGGATAATGTGATCCACAACATTCATGTTCGCCGGCTGTTTTCCGGGGCGGAGATGGCTGGGATTAAATTCCATGGAGCCATTGATACGCTGATTGCTGGCAATCGCATTTTCCGCACCTGTCGCGGATTGTGGCTTGATTGGATGGCTCAGGGGACACGCGTCCATGGAAACGTTTTTCATGACAACGATGAGGACCTGTTCATGGAAGTTAATCACGGACCATTCGTGGTGGACAACAATCTTTTCCTTTCAGGCTTGAACTTGCGCGACATGTCTCAGGGCGGTGCCTACATCCACAATCTTTTTGCTGGGGCGATCACCGTCTGCCCGGAGCCCACTCGTCTTACGCCCTATCATCCGCCCGGAAGCACATCAATTGCCGGACTGGCGAGCATCGCTGGTGGGGACAATCGCTTTATTGCCAATATATTTGTTGGTCGGGGCCCGGACACACCTCACCCCAATCCGGCAGAAACACCGCGCCGCGTGTGGAGGAGTGGCTTTGGCCTTTCTCCCTACGATGCCCATGGCATGGTTAATGCCGCCGAGGCTAATGTCTACCTTAATTATGCGCGGCCTGCAAAAAGCGAGCTCACACCGTTTCAGTTGCCTGAGAACCCTCGCCTGGGAGTGGAAGCAAGTGATGCAGCTGTTTACTTGGCGATGGATGTGCCTCAAGATTGGACTGGCGCGGCTGTTGCCATTGTCACAGGGGAAAAGCTAGGGGAGACAGCTGTTTCCCGACTGCCCTTCCGCAATTACGATGGGAGCAAGCTTGTGATCAACACGGATTATTTTGGGCGAGATCGGTCCCAGCTTACCATCCCTGGGCCTTTTGCCACTTTGACGCCAGGAGGGGTGACGCTTCGTGTGTGGCCCAAATCGCCATAACTTGATTGCGATGAAGGGGAAGGTCAGGAGGTGCTGTCGTTTTCAGTTCTGCGCGGAAAAATTTCGCGCGTCGTAAGAAGAGGTGAGGTTCCATTAGACAACATTAGACAAAAGTCCAAAGCTGATGCGGCGGAATAAGCCGAGACTAAACTATCTTTGTTCCAGAAGCGAAAGGGCATTTTTGTGGATAATGTTGGCCAGTGCTTCCCCCGAAATCGCCGACTCAAGGAGTTTAAGCACAGCGCTGAGGAAGTAAAAGCGCGGGAAGTACGATCCAAAGATCACCCGCTCGGCCGGTACATAGCTCAGCAGATTGGCGACGCCTCCCACTCCTTCCTGCCAGGATATGTCGACATACACGGTTCCTGAGGCAACGATCTTGGCAAGAAGTGGTAAAGGCGTCACTCGTTGGGCATTCAGAAGCACACACCTCAGCCCACGGATGCCCGGGATGATGTCGACAAGCGGTTTGGGATCCACAGAGGGGACTTTCACCGCAGGATGTACTGTTCGTTCATCTTCTGCCATGAGCGCAAGCTGGACAATGAGGCGGTGCTCAGCCGCTTGGCCCAAAAGTTCGATAAAATCGGCGTCGTCCAACGAATAACCATGGTAGTCGGGATGGAGCCGGATTCCCGGCGCAGCAAATTCTTCAACAACCTGCCGGAGATCCTCCTGCCAATTGGGGAGTTTAGGGTTTATTGCTGGAAATGGGAGAAGAAATCCGCCGGTAGCGCGGCAGGAGCGCACCAAGCGGGTATTTACTGCCGCGAGATCGCGATGAAGCAAGGCATCGAAGTTGCCCGCCCAAGCCTGTACCACCCGATAAGCGCGGAGCTTTTCCACAAGTCGGGCTGGTTCTGCCTCGGGGAGCAGCCGGAAGGGCCAGCTTGACAGATAAACGTTTGTGTCCACAATGGGAAGGGAAAGTTCCGGCACGGGAATCTCGGATTGCGGCTGGGACAGGATGCCAGCCGATAGCCCAGGCGAAATGGCGGCTGCCAACGTAAAACCCACGGTACCTGACCCGGAGGACACAAACTCTCGCCGGGCTACGAGCGGGCCCTTGGGGACATTTGCTGCTTGCCTATCCGCTTTTCGCTGAAGCACTGACGTCAGCGATTCTTTACTGCAAGAGTGATTTGCCATGATGTGGTCCCGTCTTTGCGAGCTCCGAATTACCGAGCCTTATGCTTGTCCTGAGATTGCCAGGCAGCGATGATCTTTGGTCCTCTGGCCGTCCGGGGGAGCGTCGTGTGGCTTTCAAGCGGATAAAGCGCGGCATAGGCAAGACGGTCCACGTTCCGAGCTTCACGGAAGATTCCTTCTGTGGCCGACTATCAACCGAAGCCTTTCCGGGCGAGGCTCGGAGCGAGGATACGCTTCAAATTTCCCCCAAGGATAAGTTCCTTGGCGTGGGGGGAAATGTCCGCGTCGAGGACCTTGGCCAATTGCGAGGCAAAGCTCCGGCCGCCCGCGTCGCTTCCGAAGATCACCCGTTCCGCACCTAGTTCGCGGACCGCCATTTCCGTGACACCATTGGTCGGGTCAAATCCACAAAGTTCCGCGTGAATGTTACGGTGTGGTTTGAAAGCGCGAATTCCCACCTCCCATTGCGCGCCACTATGGGCAGCGATGAAACAAGCACGAGGGTGGCGGCGAGCCAGCTCCGCCAGATCTTGCGGTGTTGATTCACCGGGAAGATTACCGGTAGCCTTCAGATAGGTATGTTGCAAGATAGGGAGTTGAAGCTCCACGGCTCGCGCAACGATAGGATCAAGCAGGGGCGAATGGCAGCGCTCGGCTACCCACAGCTTAATTCCCACCATTGGGCCTTCAACAACACAACGCTCGATTTCCTCCAGGCTTGCTGTGGTATGTTTTGGATTGAGATAGACAAATCCAAAGGCACGGTGGGGAAATGCGGCAATCGCGCGAAGCACCTCGTCATTTTGGCGACGAAATTCTTCCGGCGAGGGATCGTAACTCCACCGCAAACCCATGAAAACACACACCCGGCGGATCCCCAGCCGATCGGCAAATTCCAAAAGCCGCCCGAGTCGTTCCTCCGGCGTGGCGCCCGGAACTCCCGAAAGATGAACATGCGCATCCCAAATCTCGAAGTCCATCGCTTCCAGACCATGTGCAATAGTAATGATTGTCAGTCTTACACCGCCGGAGTCCCGATCACCCTCTGCACAGCTTTAACTACCCCTCAGGCATTAGGGGCAGTGGCTGGATTTCAAGCCGCAACAGAAATCCCTGTAAGTCAATATGTGCCATTGGATCGTGTCCTGTACTTTATTTTTTGGGAGGGGCACATTCGAATGCAACTATGCCTGGTCCAAAGGGCTATTCATTTTGAACTTTAGTCCCCAGCCGATTGCAAAAGGGATTTCTGCACGCACCTGCGAGGAAGCCCGTATTTTGTCGGCTATGAGCCGCTATGAAGGGTATCGGCGCTAAAAGTTTCCCGGAGGTTGTGGCCGTTTACTATGAATCGTGCGAAGGTTTTATCGGGTGCAATTTTGCCCCCTGGCACAACGAAAGCACGACCGGCCCACTTGGCGGGGCCATCGTTCTTTCGCGGAAATCCCACGACTCGTCCACGGGCCAAGGACGATACATCCCCAAACGTATGGATTCCGTTTGCCCTGAGGCGTGCGCTCTCAATGGGCCGAAGATATGTTCCCAAACGGATGGATTCCGGTTCCGAGTACTTCTCACGTATTTCCGAACACCTGATACTCAGGCTATAACTCTGCCGAGAAGCGGCTCTTGGGGTTATTTTGGCCGAGCATCCCGCGCAATTGTTGGAAGTATCCCCAGTTGCCTCGTAATCTTTGGCTTTTGTGATGAGCAAGCTCAAAAAAGGCCCTAATCGTGGCCATTCTGCGTTAAATTGCAAGGCTGGAAAGCGAAATGAGTAAAATAAAAAGTCTTAAAAATGAATATTTTTGGGTTAATCTTCAACGGCGAAACCATTCGATGGGCATCCCGCAAAAGCTTCAGGGACTTTTTTCTCGATGCGGGATTAGGAGAGCGGCTTTATGCCCGTCTTGCACATTAGCTAGGTGAGGACGTCCTGGGAGGAGGCGAAAAGTCGAGATGGGGGAGACCGAAAGGCTTCCACGGCCTCAAGAAGTGTTTAAGCGATGTCGCAACTCCAAAGAATCGCACAAGACTTTTCATCGCTGAGGCTGTCGCTAGCCCGCAGGTTCAGGTCGGCGGTGTCTCCCAGGTGGTTTTGTCAGCAGATGTGAGGCTTAACCGAGGCCCACGGTTCGAGCCTAGTTCACCTGTTGCTGTAAGCTACGGGTTTACCCGATTACGTTGCGGAAACTTATCGACCCTAAAAAAGGGTCAATTGAGGGCTGGGAGTGTATTTAGGAGAGGTTTTGGCGAGTAAAATTCGCCAAAGTGCTGCCGGTAAGTGTGTCGTTTGAGCGACGAGCGAAAGATTCCCGACTCAAATTAAGAGGCCAGTCCTGAAGCCTAACTTTGCGGTCCAAAATTATGGAACTCCTCTCCTCGTTGATTGCCGATCGTAATTTTCAGTGGGCGATGACCGTGATTGGGATAGCCGCGGCAAGTAACGTGGCTTGCGCCCTGGTGGGTTCGTATTTGGTTCTCCGGCGAATGAGTTTGCTGGGCGATGCCATTGCACACGCGGTGTTGCCGGGAATAGTGCTTGCGTATCTGTTTTCGGGTACGCTCTCCCTACCGGCGTTGTACACTGGGGCCGTGCTCATGGGAGTGTTCACGGCGGCCCTAGCGCAGATTGTCCATCGAATCGGGGGAGTTTCGGAAGATGCAAGCATGGGGGTGGTGTACACGTCCCTTTTTGCCTTGGGAGTGGTGCTCATCAAGTTTTACGCTGCTTATGTAGACCTCGATCCGGATTGTGTGCTTAGCGGTTTGTTGGAACTGGCCGACGACAACGTCGTCGTTGTGGCCGGGGTTGAACTTCCGCGGGCCTTGGTTACGTTAGTCCCGGTACTCGTGGTGAATGTGGGGTTTGTCGTTATTTTCTGGAAGGAGCTCTTGGTAGCAGCTTTTGACCCGGCGTTTGCCACGGCGGCTGGGTTTCGCGCAGAGATATTGCATTATGCCCTTATGATCCTTGTGGCACTGACAACGGTAGCGGCCTTCGAGCAGGTCGGTTCGATATTGGTTGTGGCCATGCTTGTGGCGCCGGCGGCCGCCGCACATCTGCTCACGCCGCGGTTGCGTACCATGATTTTGCTGGGGAGCTTTTTCGGTGTGGTGTCGGCTGTCGGGGGGTTCTTCCTGGCTCTGTGGTGGGATGTGAACATCGCCGGAGCCATGACCCTAGTCATTGGGGCCATCTACTGTGCCGCTGCCCTTTTCTCGCCTCACCACGGGATCATCACGCGGGGAATGCGTTTGGGGACCATCCGGTTGCGGATCGCCGGGGAGGATATCCTCTCCACACTTTTCCGGCATGAAGAGACTTTTGGCCCGCAGGGAATGGCCTGGGAGGAAATAAAGCAGCGGTCGGGGGCCTTGTGGATCAATCGTATGGCACTCATGTGGTTACAGGCGAGGGGCTTGGTACGGTGGTCCGGCAACAACTTAATCCTTTTGCCAGCCGGGCGGGGTTACGCTCGCGAGCTCATTCGCGCCCACAGGTTGTGGGAGACTTATCAGGTCTTGGAATTGGGGCGCGAGTCGGCCCGAGTCCATGACTCTGCCGAACGAGTGGAGCATTTCCTCGCCCCGGCCCTCCGCAAAGAGTTGGAGTCGGCTCTTGGCTATGTCCGAAGCGACCCACACGGCCGGCACATTCCTCGCGCGGGAGAGGGAACAGGCCAATCAACGGCAAAGGATCCGATCGAGCCCTAAACGAATTCCACCTTAAGGAAGATCTGATCGGTCTTCGAAAGCAACAAAACCTCCCTGCATCATGGGTGAGCGTGTGATGGAGTTGCTCCACCCATCCAAGGTTTTAATATGGGGGATGCCAAAAAGAGACGGGGGAGGCACAAGGTTCTTCGGTGTGTCAAAGGTCTATGACGCTGGGCGACATTCCTATTCTGTTTGAAAACGAGGACATTTTGGTCATCAACAAGCCAGCAGGCATTCTCACTCAAGCCCCTGCGGGGGTTGATTGTCTGGAGGTGCGCGTGCGGGAGTATTTTGCGGCGCAGCAGGCCTGCCTCTTGGCAGATGCCTCCGCCGGGAGGAATCGTCGGCAGGGAGCGTATCTAGGCATGCCTCATCGATTGGATCGGCCAGCTACCGGCGTAGTGATTTTCGGCAAAAATCGTCGTGCGACTCGCCGTTTGGCGCGACAGTTTGAGCGCCGGCAAGTCCGCAAAATTTATTGGGTTTGTGTGCAAGGGTGGGTATCACCGGAGGAAGGGTTGTGGCATGATTTGGTGCGCAAGATTCCCGATCAGCCCCAGGCCGAAATTACCACGTCAGCCCAACCCGATGCTCAACTGGCGGTGCTTCGTTATCGGGTTCTCCGGTATTTTTCGTGGGGCAGTTGGCTTGAGGTCGAGCTAGAAACGGGGCGGTATCACCAGATTCGAATTCAGGCAGCCAGTCGCGGCCACCCGGTCCTAGGCGATAGTCAGTATGGCTCTCAGATTCCGTTTGGGCCGCAGTACGAAGATTGGCGTCTTAGGCCGATAGCGCTTCACGCGCGGAGGCTTCATTTTATCGAACCGGCGTCTCAACTGCCGATGACAATTGTAGCGCCTTTGTGGCCTTATTGGTCGGATTTGGGGATCTGTGAAGAAACAGTCGCGCCCGATAGCACGAGAAACTCGCCTGGCACGTAAGACGCGAGCCAGTAACTCGACCATTAATAAAAACGTCGCCCTGTCCGGCGTGCCAATTCGCGTGGAGCGAGAGCGGCCGTGGCAGGGCGACGAAAGCCTTGGGGCTAGTCCCGGATTCTCCGCGTGGAGCGAATCTGAAAAAGGTAGAAACGAATTCCAAATTCCTGGGAGAATTCCTTTGGAACAAAGGCTTCCGCCGGGCTCCGATTGAACACGGGTGTGGATAGCTTCGGACAAAATACCATCACCGTTCGTGCGAAATGCTGAGGTAACAATTCGCTAAGACTCGGAGCCGACGGCCACGGGCAGAAATTCCTACCTACCCCTAAAAAGCTTGCTAAATAGTACCGATCCAGGCTCTTTGGCCGGATTTCCGAGATTTTTCTCAGGTACTATTTGACCTCGTCCAGGGGAACCGGACGACGTTGTTCTGCGGAAATCAGGGCGGCCTCGAGGACTCTCTGGGTTTGATAAGCATCCTCGAAATCCGGGATAGGTACTGTGGGTTCCTGACCGGCAATAACGCGGAGAATATCGTACGCCTGATTGACGAAACCGTGTTCGTACCCAATGATGTGCGCATCGGGCCACCAGGCAAAAATGTATGGATGATCAGGTGCATGGGTGCACATAATGGTGGTCCAACCTTGGACCGCCCGCGGACGAGTGGCGTCATAATATTGAAGCTCGTTCATTCGTTCGAAATCGAACTTCAGCGCACCTTTCGTTCCATTGATTTCGAAGGTATTACGGTTTTGATTGCCTGTGGCTTGTCTGGCTGCCTCGAAGCTGGCCACAGCTCCGTTGGCAAATCGAGCCAGGAAGAGGACGGTATCATCCACTGTGACATCGCCCCACTCCTCACCGGCGGTGCCAGCGCCGAGAGTTTCGCCTGCGGGACCTTTGGGGAGTTTTCGCTTTTTGATGAATGTTTCGGCAATGGCCCCGACCACCTCGACAATTTCCGAGCCGGTGACGAAACGCGTCATATCGATGATATGGGCGTTCAGGTCGCCGTGTGCGCCGGAGCCGGCCAGCTTCCTGTCGAATCGCCACAGTAGTGGGACTTCCTCGTTAGCCCAGTCCTGAAGGTAAGTCGCGCGCACATGACGGATTTCGCCGATGGCCCCCTCTTTGACCAAGCGATGCGCCAGGGCAACTGCCGGGCATCGGCGATAATTGAACCACACAAAAGTCTTGGCACCACGTGGCTTTGCAGCACGGGCGGCCTCGGCCATTTCCCGCGCGTCCTGCAATGTTCCGGCCAAGGGTTTTTCGCATGCTACGTGTTTTCCCGCCGCTAGCGCCTCCTTTGCCACCGGTGCATGCATGTAGTTCGGAGTGACTATGTCCACAAGGCCGATTTCCGGACTGGTGACGGTTGCCTTCCAGTCAGTGGAAAGATTTTGCCATCCCCAGTTTTTGGCAAAACCTTCCGGATCGGGATCTACCCCTTTTTCGCCAAATACAGTATGCATTACCGGACGAATTGGCGGCTTAAAGAACTTGGCAACCTGGCCCCAAGCGTTGGAGTGCGCTTTCCCCATGAACCCTTGGCCGATAAGCGCTACGTTAATCGTGTCCATCGTTGTCCCTCCTTCGCTGGTTAACACATTCGCGCAGGATTTTTACAGACCCGACGTTCCGCATGAGCTCTTCCGTTTCCACCGAGCCGGCCCTAATGTCACCGGTGGGATGTTTCAGCTCAACCTCCATACGGTGACTTATGACTGTCAGGAAATTTTGCTGCTTCGATCCACGAATTTGGTGTTGCCGGTTATAAAAGGTGCTAGCGCTTGATTCAAGAGGGGGGTAGGGAGGAGGGCAGTTGGGGATCAGTTTCCGGTCGGAAGCGTCCAACGCAACCTGGGGCAACCCGCGACAAGGATAAGCCCTCCGTACGATTCAGCCCAGCAGAATGCCCTTGGACGTATGCTCCCGGAACGTCGGCACGATCGCGTGTAAAGGTTGGGTGTTCTCGGGGTAATTGAGTGAAGTTCGCCACAGCGTACTTGCCCTACCGCTTTACCGAGCGGCGGCTATATGATAGGGGGTGAGAAGTAGTGGTTGTGTCTCGGCGCACTGGGCCGAGCTTACCAAGGGTGGAAGCCTGCAGGGAAATCCTTAGCTGGAACTACTCCGGGCTGCCCGTCGATCGGCCCGTGGGTTTGCCCCGGATAGTCTCGGCAGTTGTGTGCGGAACCGGCGATCCGCCGGTTTGACCTAACAGAAAGCGAAATTTTCTCTGCGAAGGCCGGCCAACAAAATCTTGGTTAGTGCTTGGCACTTTGCCGCCCGTATTGAAAGCGAGCTGGCTAGTGCGAGGAGTATTTTCACAAGCGAGGGCCACTTGTTTCAAGTTAAAGCTAGGCGGTTTGGGTCTTTAATGTAGGCAAATTGGATAATATTGGCCGGAAGCTGCCTTCGACAAATTGACCGTGTCGAAGGATCATAAAATTTGGGAGGACCCTGACTCGAAGGGTTCTGGCAGGTTCCGAGATTAATGTTCCTGAGAAATGTGCGAGTTGCAAACGTACGAGGAGAAAGAACATGGGTAAGCTAGATCGCATAGGTGGGTTGGCAACTGTTGTAGGGATTTTGGGGCTAGGGGTTGTGCTTGGTTTTATCCTTGCAGGTGTCATGGAGCCCACACCCGTACGGGCAGTGGCCACGGATCGGGCGGAGAATTGCGTCGTGGCCACAGGATGGGTGGATGAGGGGGTGGAGGCCCTTTATTTCCTAGACTTCTTGACAGGAACCTTGCGAGCAGCTGTTCCCTCCAATCAAACCCGAGACTTTCGGGCGCGATTCGAGGCGAACGTTCTGGCCGACTTGCAGAAAGTGGTGGACCTTCAGAATGCGGGTCTAGCAGCTGTCAACGCTCAGCGAGCTCGGGCGGGCCAGCCGCCCCTGCCTCCGCTGCAAGTGCCTCAAAATCCCCGCTTTTTGATGGTGACTGGGAACTTGGATATTCGCCGCGGTGGAGCCGCCCGAACTCGTCCCAGTTCTGCCGCCGTCTACGTGGCTGAGCTGAACACCGGAATTGTCCTTGCATATGTGATCCCGTGGAATCAGTCGGCCCATGCCGCAAACCAGCCGCAGTCGGGGCCGATGGAGCTCTGGGCCAGCGACCGGTTTGGCACGGCCGTCATTCGTACCCAGTAATAACCAAAGTTTGTTTCATTGTGGGAAAGCGGTGTCAGGACAGGTTCGGTAACATGTCGCCCAGCCCCCGAACTCTCAACCCCCGCGGGCACTTTGCATCTTTTTTTGGCGTAATGATTCCATTGTCTAAAAGCAGGCGTAACGACTCCGTTGTGTAAAAGCAGTGGGGTAATGGTTCCATGGTCTAAATGGAAATGGGGTAAAAGGATCGCACAGACAGTCGATAGGCCGGCGAGGCGCACCAGCCGGTCTTGAGAGTTGCTAAATGCGAATCGGATATCGTCGATAGTTGGCTTGGGAATGTGGTCCTGGGGCGCGAAAGAGGTCTCGCAAAAAGGTAATGACGGCTTGGCTTCTTTGAACTAAGACCAACCGGCCCGAAAAACCCGTTGGAAAAGTGGAATTTTGGTGAATCCGTATAATTGGAGAAAAGCCGGTTCAGAAGTTGACAATTCTGGTGGAAGTATGATTAGGCCGGGCTAGGAAGCGCTCGGGTGTGCTGACGGAGTGGTTTTTGCGGTAAGGGATTTTGACCAGTCTTTTGAGAAAAATGGGCGAGCGCAGAGCGACGGTTCCCCAAAGCATGAGGATTTTGGGAAGTGTCTAGAAATGTGCAAGCCTTGAGGCTCGCTGAGCATCGGTCAGGGATCTCGGTATCGGCGGCCAGGAGAAGCATTTGCCCAACTTAGTAGGTTCGCCCGACTCGGGGGGGTTGAGGCCTTCCAAAGTGGTAGGAAAGCTTTCCGAAGGCAAGCGAAATAAAGGCCTTTGCAGGAGTTGGGGGGCTTTAGGTCCTTACTGGGGCGATGAGATTCGAACCCCGGGGCGCGATTGTCATTTGGGCTGGGGCCGATGCAGGGTGGAGCCGCTTGTGGGAGAAAACGCGGTGAGCGAATCGAAAATTTCTGTACAAGTCAACGGTCGGTCGGAGGAGTTGCCCGCGGGAATGACTGTGGAAGAACTTTTACAGCGGTTGGACCTGGCCGGTCGACCCTTAGCGGTTGAAATCAACGGTGAAGTAATCCCGCGAGAGGTCCACGGTCAACGCGTGATCATGAGCGGTGATCGCATCGAGATCGTAACTTTAGTGGGGGGAGGTTGAGAAGACAATGACGGTGGCTGTGCCCACTGTGGATCCGTTGCGCATCGGATCGCACCTATTTTCCAGCCGATTAATTGTCGGCACAGGTAAATACCCCAGCTTTGAGCTGATGCGGCAGTGTCTGGAGCTGTCCGGGGCGGAATGCATCACTGTGGCGGTAAGGCGGGAAAGGCTGTATGATCGAGAGGGCCGAAACATCCTCGATTTCATCGACACCACTCGGTACACTATTCTGCCCAACACGGCAGGCTGTTACACGGCGGAGGATGCTGTTCGGGTGGCTCGTTTGGGGCGGGAGATCCTTCGCGAGTTGGGGAATCCTGGCGCGAATTGGGTGAAGTTAGAAGTGCTTGGCGATCCGAAAACACTCCTCCCCGACCCCATTGCCACTTTGGATGCCACGGAGCGACTTGTGGCAGACGGGTTCGAAGTCCTCGTCTATACTACCGACGACCCTGTGGTGGCTCGGCGGCTCAAGGCAGCTGGTGCCACAAGTGTTATGCCTGCTGGCAGTCCCATCGGAAGTGGTCAGGGCATTTTGAATCCTAATAATATTCGTATCTGCCTGGAATATCTGAAAGATGGGGATCCGGACTATCCAGTTATTGTGGATGCCGGGGTCGGGACAGCCAGTGACGTGACGATTGCCTTTGAATTAGGCGTAGATGGTGTTCTTTTGAACACCGGCATTGCTCATGCCCGCGACCCGCTAAAAATGGCCCGGGCCATGCGACTTGCCGCGGAAGCAGGACGACTGGCCTATTTGGCGGGGCGAATCCCGAAAAGGCTCTATGCTTCCGCTAGTAGCCCGATGGAGGGCACCATTGCTTCCCCCGCTGTTTCTTGAATGGCTGAAAATGTGATCACTAGCGGAGCCGATAGCCTTATAGCCCTTGCCGAAGTCGCTCGCCTAAGTAGTCGTCCAGATCGGGTACCGACTTAATTTTGCGGATCGTTTCCTCGAAGTTGTACTCTACGCGGCGGAAACGAACCGTGCCATCTTCCAGGATCACATAGCAGGCGCGGGGATCACCGTCGCGGGGTTGGCCTACAGATCCGACGTTAATCAAGGCCTTTTCCTCGCTTAGGCGGTATTCCCCACCAAGCTCCTCAGGGGACAGAAAACGTAAGTCGTGCGTGAATACACCCGGAACATGCGTATGACCCTGGAAGGCGACCCACTCGATGAGCCCAAACAAACGTTCCATCTTCCGGGTATTGTGTATATCCTCAGGGAATACGTATTCGTTGAGGGGATTACGAGGCGAACCGTGTACAAATAACATCCTCTCATCTTTGTACACGCGAGGGAGCTCGCCGAGGAAGTCCCATCGCCGCTGCGCCTGAACCGGGTCCGGTGTGTACTTTTCCAGTTGTTGTCTCGTCCAGAAGATTGCCCGCTCGGCGCCGGTATTAAATCCCTCAGGATCAAACAGTGCTCCTTGATCGTGATTCCCAAGGAGACATACCTTGCACTTCATGATTAGGTCAATACATTCGCGAGGATTTGGCCCGTAGCCCACAATGTCGCCCAAGCAGAAAATTTCGGTAATCCCTTGTTGACGAATATCCTCAAGGACTGCCGTCAAAGCCTCAAGGTTACTGTGGATGTCGCTAATAAGCGCCCGTTTCACCTTTTTGCCCTTACTTTTGTCCGTCGGTCACGTTGAAGTGCCATCGTGCCCTGCGAGAGGCCACCGGCTCTGGAAAAAGGGTCGATACAAAAAGCCGACCTGCCCATCCTGGAGCTTCGGTCGTGCCGGCCGATTTCCAGCCAGATGCTGCTAATTTTCCCAGGCCAAAACCCGAGGCAAACCTTCGTAGCTGCCATTTTACCGTAGATCAAATTTCGACTAATCGGCTAGAGCCCGATATCTGCCGAAGGCAATCGTCACTTCCATTCTTGCCAAGGACGTGCTTGCAAGCCAGAGGAAAGGTCGCAGAGTCCCGCTACCACTCCGGAAGGATTTAAGTTCGGGCCAGCCCAGTGAAACGGCCAAGCTCAAAACCCAAGTGAACCCCGTTGCGACGTGGGGGCATCGGAGAAGCCCTCGCCGACTCCGCAACCTCTTTATAACTATATCCTGCCTAAGTTAATCGGGATAGTGCAGCTTATGAGAGAGTTCGTCGTTCTCAGCTTGAAGAAATTCAGCCCCAACCTTTCTCGCGTCAAACCCCTCTCAAGCTGTAATTTGTTCCCAAGTATTTAGGGTTTAGAATGCGAAAATTTTGGCAGTTCACTCGGTCGGCACTTGAAATCTTCTCAGAGAGGCTACCGAAAAGATACCCGATTTCGATCGTTTTCCCACGGAGACGCAAAGAGAACTCACGGATCGCTTTTGCTGCTTAGTTTGTCGTCGTTGAAAACACGGTTGCCTTTACTCCGACAATCTTTTCTCTCATTGAGAAAATTGGGATAAAGGCTCGTCGAAAATCCGCAGGAAGCTTCGTCAGGAGTTTTCATTCCGTCACACCTCAAGACGCTGATCTGTAGTGCCTCGAACGATCGCCAAGGCAGGCCGATTAAGGTTGTATGGGCATACCCAAATTTCGTTTCTTTGTTTATAGTTGTGGTAAACAATCGTTTGCTGATTTTCGGATTTAGCATTCATCGCCAAGTAAGCCCAAAAACGGATTTCCGTTTTCCAGAAGGACTATTTGCACGGCTGGGTAACTGCTCCCTATGGAGCTTTATTGCTACTTTTAAAAGGTGTGGCCCTCCTACCGGCGAGACGGCCGTAAAGTTCATGGGGGATTGAAGTAAAGTTCCTCCGCGCTTAATTCAACCGCGAGTTTTCAGATTGCTCGCCGACCTCCATTTTCACAATTGAGAGGGTTCGCGTAGCAGAGGTTAGAGATTAGGTTAAGGCGATTGGTTCTGCCGGCTCTGTCAGCCCGGGTGTTTTCCAACGTTGGGTTTTTGACCAAGAATGAGATCCGGGCAAGAATATTGGCAGACGCGGCTTGGCGAAAATTGGCCGGTTAGAACTTGTGCGAGGGCGACGTGGGATTTCCGCGGAAAGCTTCGCCGCCATACTTCGGGAACATTACTCCAGACAAGTTTGGGAACATCCCTTCAGAAAAGGTGTTGTGGCCCTGAGTGGGGTGAAAACAAGCGCCGGATTTGTTTGCCGCAATCGGACAACATTCTGCCACTAAAATTCCTTTCGTTCTACGTGGTATCCAGAATTGTGGTATTCGAAGCGGTTGGCAGGATCGTCGATCGATTTTGGGGCAGTGCCACTAATTACGAGTTCACCTCGGATGTTTAGACTCGATACAGGAGGAGAAAGACTCATGACTTGCAACTTTTCCCGTGGCATCACTCGCCGTCAGTTTGGTGCTGGAGCTGGAGCTTTATTGGGCACAATGACCGGTGTCTCCGGGTTAAGCTCGTCGCTAGTTGGGAGTAGGAGTTATTCGTTTGCCGGCCTTAGCTCAGGTGAGCTTCCCCGGCGGGTTCTGGGCCGAACCGGTGTGGAGATCACAACGATGACGCTCGGTACGGCCCCTTGTGGTTTGTCTCCGGAAATTCCGGTTGAGGAAATCGGGCAGATCGTCCTCCAGGCTATTGAACTGGGCATTAACTCCATTGACACCGCTCCCGCGTACATAAAGTCGGAAGAGGCTATAGGCAAGGTGCTCGGCCCATATCGGAAAGACGTATTTTTGGCGACCAAGGTGTGGGCCAAGACGGTTGAAGAGGCGGAAAAATCGCTGGCGCGATCCTTCGAGCTTCTTCGCACCGATCATTTTGATCTCGTTTATTATCATAGTGTGGGTGATTATGATCCGGAGGCTGCGTTGGCGCCCGGGGGAGTTTTCTCCTGGTTGATTAAGCAGAAAACGGCGGGCAAATTCCGGTATTTGGGAATCTCAGGACACCATCGGCCCGGTCGCTTTATCCCTTACTTGGAAACCGGGGAAGTGGATGTTCTTTTGGCCGTGATAAACTTTGTGGATCGTCACACCTATAACTTTGAGGAGACGGTTTTGCCGATTGCCCTGAAACATAACGTAGGCATTATTGCTATGAAGGTTTTTGGTGGTGCCCGTCGGAGTGCTGGCTCGTACCAAAACCCGAAGTGTCCGCCGGAATTGGACACCGCTTATCTGGAAAGTGCCGTTCGCTATGCCCTGGGAATTCCTGGGGTGGCGTCGCTGAATTTAGGTGCACATGATGCACGGCAGGTGGAAGAAAATATCCGTCTGGTGAAAAGTTATTGCCCTTTGGAAAAGAAGGAAGAAGAGGAGCTTTTGGCCTTGGGGCGAAAATTAGCCAAGGAGTGGGGCGAGCATTTTGGTCCTGTCACTTAATGACACCAAGCTGCCGTTTCTTTGTTCCTGATGAATGCCCGCAGGGGCGCACAAATGAGGGTTGATATTTATCGTATCCTGGCTCCGGTTGGCCTTTTTCGTGAGGGGAAAACGGGCGTTTACAACGTGTTGGTGTAAAAGAGTATTCCCCGAAGCCCATCTATAAAGGGCGGTGACCATGCTAACTCCTAAAGAAGTCCTCGATCAAACGTTCTTGGACGTTCGATCGATGCTCCTTGAAATTGCGGCTACCTTGGATCGTTATGACGATGCGGTGCGGCGTCACCCGCAAAGTACCGGAACGCCATCGATTGAGGATCCACGTCTTGATTTGATTTACAGGGCGGTGGAGATGCTTTCCCGACGAAATGCCACGCAGTATCGCACAGAGCAACTTCTTGAGCTATTTTCCGCTAATGTTCGAGAACCAGGCCGAGTGTGATGGGTCATCTTGAGAGGGACATCTGCCGATGCAAATAATTCAGCCGCATTTCCACGGAATCGCCCGTACGACGGAAGACTATCGACGAATGGCCATGTCCGGAGTGGTGGCCGTTGCCGAGCCTGCTTTTTGGGCGGGATTTGACCGTTGGTATCCGGAGTCTTTTATCGATTACTTTCGGCAGATCAGCGAGTTCGAACCGATTCGGGCAAGTTGGTTTGGCATTAAGCACTACTGTTGGGTTGGCGTTAATCCTAAGGAAGCAGATAACCTTTCGATTGCCCGGCAGGTAATCAGCCGTTTGCCGGAGTTCCTACAAGGGCCGACGGTAATTGGGGTGGGGGAAGTCGGTCTTCACAAGTCAACACCGAACGAGTGCAAGATTTTCGAGGAGCAGGTGGACTTGGCCATTCGCCACAACCAATTGCTTCTGATCCACACGCCGCATTTGGAGGACAAATTACACGGTACGAAGCGGGTATTGGAAATTTTGCGGGGCATGCCGGTCGACCCGGAACGGGTATGGATCGACCATGTAGAAGAACACACAATCCGCATGGTGAAGGACGCCGGTTTTTGGGTAGGGTTTACGCTTTATCCTATCACCAAATGTTCTCCGCGGCGCGCCGTGGACATGGTGGAACGTTACGGGTGGGAGCGAACGCTTGTAAACTCATCGGCAGATTGGGGCCCAAGCGACCCGTTCACGCTCCACGAATGCATTCTGGAATATCGCCGCCGCGGTCATTCCTTGCAAGAAGCCATCGAGTTATTCCATAATAATCCGGCTCGATTTTTGGGACAAAACCCGAAATTCGATATCCGTCCCGTTGTGGTGGAGGTGCAGCAAGCAGCATCCGGTGCCGGTGTTGGTGCCTGAGAGGCGGCGGAATGTGGGGTGAGGCCCGTCTGCTTGGCGGATAGACGAGGAACGTGACAAGAGGTTGGGATCTCGAGGGCTTGAGGAGCAAAATCCGGTTATGGCTTCTTTAGCTGTCATTTTGCCGGCGGCGGGGCGAAGCAGTCGCTTCAGCGACCAAGAGGTGAAGAAGCAATTCGCCTCTCTTGACGGAAGGCCGGTGTGGGTTCACTCCGCGGAGCGCTTTGTCAACAGGCAAGATGTGCGCCAAACAATTCTGGTCATCGCCCAAGAAGATCGAGAGTATTTCGATAGTAAATTCGGCAGTACCGCGGCTTTGATGGGAGTGGAGGTGGTCACCGGCGGGCCAGAGCGGTATCACTCTGTGGAACGCGCCCTGGGACGCGTGCGTCGGGATGTGGACTTGGTGTGCATTCACGATGCCGCTCGCCCGTGTGTTTCGTCGTTGTGGATCGATAAGGTAATCGAGGTAGCCAGCGAAAAGGGGGCAGCTATTTTGGCCCTCCCTGTGGCATACACTCTAAAACGGGTTTGCCCTGATGGCTTGATTGCCGAGACTGTCCCCCGCACGGGCTTGTGGGAGGCCCAGACTCCACAGGTCTTCCGTCGCGAGTGGATTATCGATGCCTACAGTAAGCGAGGCGACCTCATCGCTACAGATGATGCCCAGGTGCTGGAGTATGCCGGTTATCCGGTCTTCGTGGTCATGGGTTCTCCGCTAAACATAAAGATCGCAACGCAAGAGGATCTTCACCTGGCCGAACAGATCTTGCGGATTCTTCCCCGACCGTCGAGAGGGCCAAGTCATCCTTTTGCAGAGGATCAATTCGGGCGGTAGGTTGGGAGAAGTTCCTGGAGGGCTGTCCCCGCGCCGTCTGGCTTGGTGCCAAAACGGGGTATAAGCTCAAGGTGGCGTGGCGATACTGCGCGGATAAGCACCCGGCTGTGGTTGTCAATTTGGCGACTGTCTCGGGCTGATTGGTACTTCGAACGGAATAAAATGAGGGCGAAATTGCTGGAAGCCCGTCCCAAATTCTTTTCTCGTCGATTTATAGCTCTAAGAATGTTCTCCCTCTTCGATGATGGCCGTGGCCTACCTTTTGGAATATTAAGGCATGGCAAATGTTTTCGTGATGTTGACGAATAATGGGTTAAAATGCGAGGTTCGATGGGGGATTTTCGCATTTTTTAGGTCGAAGACATGCTGACCGGTGGGCTTGCTATCAGCAATGCCACAGAAACAGGCGGGCTTTAAAAGGCGGGAGGTCTGCCGATAGCCTGATCCTTGTCAAGAGTTTTTCCTGGGCTGGCTGGTAAAAGTCCGTCATTTCCGGGCATACTTCCGCGGCGGGAGTTCGGCCAGGTGGGGGGAACCAGTTGGTTGGTATTGCCGAAGGAGAGTGCGGAGGCCAAAGAGTTACGGGAAACTCATACCAGTGGGACCCCACCGACGGGGCCAGCACTGGCCCTGATCGGCACCATGGTTGATACGCTACAATGGGGGCAAAGAGTAGGCTTTGTGGGCGATCGCTGCCGGGGCCTTTCCGGTCAAGAAGCACGCTTTCTGTCGGATACGGCTTTACTGGGGCGCCGGGGTTTTGCAAAAGCTTTGCCGCCCATGGGGTATGGCCGGCCGTGAAGGGTTGGCTATCCCGGGGAAGCCTTGGGGAACCTCCGAAATAGGGAGCCAGTTGCAGTGCCGGTTGAGTAGGCTTCTAAGGGGAGCACACGTGTTTCCCGCCGGAATGGGACGACGTGACCGAAGGAAATTCTCGGATCTACGGGTGAACAATAAGGGAAACTGTTCCTCGGGGACTGCCAACGGCTTTGCGGCGCGTGAAATGGGTTGAAAGTAAATTCCCGCTCTGAGCGAGTTTGCGGATTCTTATGGTGGACGCAAGCAAACCAAACAGCGATATCATTGCCGATCTACGGTGGCGTGGACTTGTTTATCAGACAACCGACGAGGAGCGGATTGGCTCGTGGCTTCTGGAGCGGTCCCGGACCTTGTACGCTGGCTTTGACCCCACTGCCGACAGCCTGCATGTAGGTCATCTCATGGGAATTATTATGCTTCGGCGTTTCCAGCGGGCTGGCCATCGCCCGATTGCGCTTGTGGGTGGGGCCACGGGAATGGTCGGCGATCCCAGTGGCAAGACTCAAGAACGCCCGCTATTGCCGGAAGAAACGCTCCGCAGTAACGTGGAGGCCATCCGCCGCCAACTGGAGCGATTTTTGGATTTTTCCAGTGGGCCTTGTGCGGCTCTTTTGGTCAACAACTACGACTGGATGAGCCGCTTTGGTTACCTTCAGTTCTTGCGGGAAGTGGGGAAGCATTTTCCGGTCAATGTGATGCTTGCTAAAGATTCCGTCCGCAGCCGACTGGAGCGCTCCGATGCCGGCCTAAGTTACACGGAATTCAGTTACATGCTTCTGCAGGCTTATGACTTTGTCTATCTGTACCAACACTACGGTTGCGAGCTTCAGATTGGTGGAAGTGATCAATGGGGTAATATCACGGCGGGAATTGATCTGGGACGCCGGATGCTTGGGGCCGAGTTGTGGGGGCTTACCTGGCCTCTTTTGACAACAAGCCAGGGAAGCAAAATGGGTAAGACCGAATCCGGCACCATCTGGCTCGCGGCTGAAAAGACCTCCCCATACCAATTTTACCAATATTGGATTAATGTGGACGATGCCGATGTCCTCCGTTTTATCCTTCTTTTCACGGACGTAACCCCAAGCGATTATCAACAGTTAGCGGAAGAATTAAAGGCGGACCCATCCCGACGTGTGCCTCATCGGTACTTGGCTCGCGAAATAACCCAGCTTGTACACGGGCCAGAGGGTCTGGCCACGGCCGAGCGAGCCACCAGGTTTTTCTTTGGGGAGGCCATCCAAAGCCAGGATGATTCGGAGTTGGAGGCAATCTTTGGCGATGTGCCCAGCGGCCGGCTTCCCCGGTCAGTCTTGGAAGATCCGGGGCTTCCGCTCGTCGATGCCTTGGTTGCATGCGGGCTTGCCAAAAGTAAAAGTGAGGCCCGAAGACTAATTTCCCAGGGAGGGGCTTACGTGAACAATCGCCGAATTGATGATCTGGAAAAACGACTGACAGTCGCCGATTTAGCAAGTCCGTCGATTATGATTCTTCGGACCGGTCGCAAGAACTATGGTCTTTTGCGTTTTATCGGATAGCTCATTGGGATGTCGATGCTCGAGCTTCTTGGCGGGAGCTCGAGTCCGCTCGTTGCCCGTTGGCACATAAAAGAGGAGAAATCCCAGAGAGCCAGCTGTGGCACGGCACCGTTCTATTTTCCCCTGTTGACTCGCTCGGTGCTCCTTGCCGATAAGCTTCAGCAAATGAGCGCGGCTTTGCCCTTTAAACACACATTTTTCGCCCAAAACAGTAATTTTCACGTGCGCCCGGTAACGAGAGCGGTGGACTGAGGTGAGCTACTCAAAGGTGGTTGAGCTTTCGCTCTCAGCGATTTGTGCGAAATGGCAAGCCATCTTTCCCCAGGGACAAGAGCGGTCAATTCATGAGGCCAGAGCCGCGGCAGACAGGGCACTTCAAGACGCCGGCTCCTTTGCAGGTAGGGCAGAGAACTGTTGTGGGCTCCCGAATTACGATGGGCCGACCCGTGTTGGGGTCGCGTCCAAGCATTCGCTCTTGAGTGGTACTGATTCGGCCATTGCCGCACCTACGTTCCGAGCAGTCGACTACGCTACGCCCGTTACAGCGCAGGCACCATTGGTCAAGGAGTGTATATCCGACAACTCGGCGGGGTTGGCCAGAAGTTCCACTTCCGGCGCGCCCCGGCACGAAAGGTACGGCCAATACCTGGATGAGCACCACCGACTCTTGGGCAAGCTGCGTTAGTTGCTCGATATCTTGTGGTCCGGAAGCACCGGAAACAGGTTGGGGGAGGAGGTGGGCTTCTTGCATAAATTGGATAGCTCGCTGTATCGGGATCCCGCAGGCCTGTCCTACCGCCTCGGAGAGGTCGCCACCACTAACTACGGCTACCACTGTGCCGGTTTCGTCAACAACAGGAGCGCCCCGGCTTTTCAGATCAGCTGCAATGTGGAAGAAGTACTGATCAAGAAATAACCCGCCCTCCATCCTCGGTGGGGAGCGAACTGTCCCGCGCCTTGCTTTCAGCTCAAAAGTGAACGAGTCACTATCGGAAAAATGGATTAGAGCTACCGGTTCACCCCGCGGTAAATAATCAGATTCGGTACGCAGCGGCATGGGCTTGCCTAGCCAGTGATCGCATTTAAGCAGAGCTAAGTCTAAATCGGGGTCGTTGGGAACTGCCAGTAGCTGAGCATACCCTACTCGCTGAAGTTTTGAGCCGCAAACGATACCGAAGAGGTCGCCGGCCTCCGCTACGAAGCGAGAAGTCAAAATCACTCCATGAGCTACTACGAAGCCAGTGGCAAAGCTTACTAACCGAAGGTCTTCGGCGACACTCCTGCCTCTAAGCGAAACTTGGACTGCCCCGCCATCTGTTATGTCGATCACCCCGTTCATCACAAGTTGTTTCATGCTAGGCATTAAAAACAGAAACCCACGATTTAAGCCGGAAGTTGGAGCTTTTGACTCCGGAAATTGGCTTGATACTTTGGTGTACAAATCAGCAAAAGAGCGACTAAAGGCAGGCGGAATTGGTACCACTTTAGCGCGATCGGCAGCCAAAATTAGCGCCAAGTTGAGGGTCACCTCAGGGCTACCTCCCAGCTCGACAGTTTTCCGGAAGGCCCGCAGAGCCGACTCGAATGACCTCAAGCGGAATTCGCAGATCCCCAAATTATTCCAGGCGGATAAGTTATCGGGCTGGCGTTGCACACAGCGGCGGAAGCAGTTGCGTGCCTCGGTCGGATTTCGGCCATCGACGGCATAAAGCAGCCCCAAGACAAAATCAGCCGAAATCAACTCGGGGTCCAGCCGACTTGCCCGTTCTAACTCTCTGATGACGTTCGTGTCGCTTAGGCCAATGGAGTGGATGCCTTTTCGCAAGCTCTCCCGGGCGCTGCGTTTCCGCTGTTCCCAATCGAGCGGAGTAACCCACTGGTCGCCTAAGCGTAACATGTCATCCGCCGCCCTTTTTTCCCACCCCGGTAGATATTTCCTCGCTTCTTCTTTTTCCTTTTCGGCAATTCCTTCCGACTCCAAAAAAACCTGATACAGTAAAAGTACATCGCGGGCGTGTCGCATCCGGCTAGCCAGAGAGTCTAATCTCGACTTGGTACTTACCCCACCAGCCTGCAGGAGCGCCTCGGCTGCCGCACGATTATCCACTTGCCGCACGGGTATTTTTAACTCCCGCACCCCGGGTGCCGGCGCTTTAGGTAAGACAGGTTCCGCCTGTTGCCCTGGCCCACCATCTTGTGTTGGTTCCTGAGGAGGCTGATCCATCGCTGCGCCAACAAGATTATCGGCGGCCTGCTCCAACCCCAAATCGGGTAGATGCTCGGACCCCACATCGGATTCGGCTCGCTTCGATGCTGCACCTAAATTTGCCGAAAATTGCTGCAATTCAGGTGACGATGAGTTATTTTCTTCCAAGGGAGTGACCGTATCCGATTTGAGTGTTTCGCTCCCAATTGGAGCTGCAGCGGATTCCCCTGCGGTGACTTGAACACCAGCGGGGGCGACTTTTTGACCTTCCTCTTGTTGGCTTTTGGTTTGGTGAGCCGGAGCGGCTGCGGCAGGATCGCTCAAGGCCACGAGGGTTGTTGACGTAGGATCGCTTGGGCTAACGTTTTTATGTGCCAGCGGTTTCCTCGAGGGAGACGACCTCAAGGAAAATCGGTACTGTTGAGCGATGAGAATGCAAAGAAAGACCAGGCCGGCCACACCAATGATCGCTAGCACCGCAAGCTTTACACGTTCCGCCGTAGAGATAGACCGGTCTTCGCTAATAACAACTGTAACTGGCTTTAACGCAGGCGATGTCGTTGGGCGCCCATGCGATGCCGAAGAGGGTTTACTGCCAGAAACCCTCCGCTCCGTGGGCTTGCTTCCGGAGGCCTGGGTGCCTATCTGGCGAGGACCGACGCGACCCTGTGACAGGAGCGGGGGCCCATCCTCCGCTGCCAGTTGTTCCGTTGCCTTTGGTAGGTAATCGGGTGAGGCCAAATCCGCCCGCAGTAAGTTGGGCTCCGAACTCGGGCCTTGTTCACCATGAGTCGTGGCGATTTCCTTTGCACTCGGCCCTCGTGGAGGCAATTGAGATCTCAACTTCCTGTCATAGGCAGCTTTACGTGTTGGATCAAGAAAGCATGCCTGGACTTCTCCCAAGATAGCCAGAAGCTCTCGGGCCTCCTTCTCGTGCGGACCATGCAGCTGCCGCTGAAGAAACAATCTCCGGGCTTGAATCGCCTGGAAAATTAGCCCCTCATCGCGCTCAAACCGCCGTAGGCCAAGCAATGTGTAGTAGTCCACCGCCCCCAAGCGTGGCGGTATACCAAACCACTCCAAAAGGGGATCGAAAGCCGGCATTTTTTTCCCCTTTTTCTACTCGGAAGGACTTACTCACCACCTTGCCGTATTGCCTGCGGCAAAATCGGCGGGCAGCCGCTGTGATGGATTTCACCTTCGCAGTGGAGGATCTGAATCCGGAGGCGGTAAAGGATTTTTTGCATTAATTCTTTCAGAAAAACTGCGCCTCTCACCCGGAGCGGTGCAGCCGGCTCCGGCGACCCTATTCTATCCCGGTTTCGACGCGGACCTCAAACCAAACTCCTGATCGTGCGTAAACTTTGGCGGAATTAGGGCCAAGATAGTGACACTTTCCCGGCTCCTTTCTCCCACTTGGGAATCACCCCTCGTTGGTATTAGATTGCCCGGACTACTACGGAAGCTTGCCGGATTTCGATGCCCTGAGTATTTGACCTGTGATTGGGGAGGCTCGGAGAGTCTCCACGCCCGCGGTTTCAAAAGTCGGAGTCAATACAACCGAAGATATCTCGCGGAAGCTGCAAACTTGTTTCCCAGTGGTAGTCGCCGCCAGCTGATGGATGAGCACAGATCCAAATCGAAGTGTAAACAGCGTAACCAATCCGTCAAGAGCGGGTTGGACAAACCGTGTCCATCCTGTCCGAGTCAAGTTCGCTTTAGGTAGGGCGCTGTGAGGCGAAGTCGGTAACTCGGCGATATTTTGCCAGGATCGCTTGGGCGAAAAAAGCTTTACCATTGCCCATCGTGGAACATTCGGAATCTCATTGAAGTTGCACCCGCTTAAGAAATGGGTCAGGAATTGTTTTTCAGGAGGCACAAAATTCGTTGGCTCAAGGCCAACAGATGCCAGGAAGTAGGAATAGCGAGGAGAAGAACGTCAGTGACTCTTGGGTGGGCGAAGTGGTGGACCGGCGAAGTTGCTTTTTTAGAAGTTGGTCTTTTAAGAGATAAGCCTGAGACGGTTTGCGGTGATATGTTAGGGATTTTCGGCTGAAAGCCGGGGCCCGTTTATGGACTTTGCAAATTAACTTAAAAAACAATGCGGTAGCGCGGCTTTGAGGCCACGCTACCGCACGGCACCGCACTGGGAGCCCAGTATTTGCTGCCCCTTTTTGCTATGTATTCACAGTGTTTGCTACCCGCTTTTACTATTTATTCACCATTTCCCGAATCTTAAACCGGCCCACCAGTTGTCGTAGGGCAGAAGCCTGGGCGGAGAGTTCCTCGCTGCTGGAGGCCAACTCTTCGCTTCCGGCTGCAGATTGCTCAACCACCTGGGCGATCGTTTGCACAGCCTTGCTCACCTCCTCGGCAATGCCGGCCTGTTGTACGGCTGCCGTGGCGATTTCGGCGATTCTTTGGCTGGTGATCTCCACACTTTCCATAATTCGCCGCAGGGCTTCTTCGGTTTGTTGACTGCGTTGGGATCCTTCCTCTACGCAGGCGGTGGACTCCTTAATGAGCTTGGTGATTTCGGCCGCCGCTTGACTGGAGCGCTCGGCCAGTTTGCGGACCTCGTCGGCCACCACGGCAAAGCCCATTCCGTGTTCGCCGGCTCGGGCCGCCTCGATCGCAGCATTAAGGGCAAGAAGGTTGGTCTGGCTGGCAATCTCTGAGATCACCTGAATAATCTCCGCAATCCGCTGGGCGCTAGTGCGGATAAGCTGCATAGCCTCGGCCGATTTCTGTACGGCGTGGCCACCGTCTCGGGCTACTGCCTGTGCCTGCTGCGCTAGTTGATTGGTCTCACTGGCGGCTTGCTTGACTTGTTCGATCATCCGCACCATCTGCTGGACGGTGGCGCTTACCTGCTCGACGCTAGCGCTTTGTTCTTGGGCGCCGGAGGCCAGCGACTGTGATGCCTCCGACACGACTCGTGCACCGTCGTTGAACTGCTCGGCGCTGGCCCGGATATCCCGGATTATGACCTCCAATTTATCCACAAACGAATTGAAGTAGTGAGCCAGTTCCCCCACCTCATCGTGGCTGGCTACATCCAAACGTTGTGTTAAGTCGCCTTGCCCCTCGGAAACATCTTTTAGCCGTGCCACAACTTTGTTGAGCGGCCGAGTAATGCTCGTGGCCAGCACAAGACCAAGGACCACCGATAACACAAGACCCACAAGGGTGGCACCCAAAGCCAAGCTTTGGGCAAATTGTGCCGTAGTTACGCCCTGGCCAGCTATCCGTGCCGATTCATCTTGCCACAGAGCTGCGATTTTCGCCAGCCGCTCCTGCTGGTTGTCCATGTGGATGCGGCAGATATCCAAGCCTTGATGAATCATCTGATCAAGAAGGCCTTCGACACGATTGATCATTCCTTCATGGATAAGTTCTCTGACGCGGAGAAAAGCCTCACGGCATCGCGACCCAAGTCCTTTCACCTCGTCATCCACTTTCCTCACATAGTCAGGATCGCTTGGGTCGTATTTGGCCAGGGCCGCATCGTAGGCAGTACACATGCTGTGCACGGCCTTCTCGAAGGCATCGACGGGTTCCACGCTCAGCCCGAGCCGAATCACCCTCTTTCGAAGTTCGCTGATGGCATTTTGGAAATCCCTTTTGCCATTTTCATAGTCCTCGACGGCTTTCATCAGGGCCTCTTTATCGGTCGCCCGTAAAATTCGGTCTTTCAATTTCGTCCAAATTTGGCCGAAAGCAAATCCCGCAGCTCCGTTAAAATGGCAGCATTCGGCGGCAGTTCTTGCAAGGTAGCGTTTCTTTCCGGTTTCGTCAGGCTGGGTGCGCGTCAGTATTTCATCAAATTGCTGGGAAAGGGCAAGAAATTTGTCATTCTCCCGAATTGTGACATCAAGCTCGGCCTTAAACTCTTGCCAAAGCTTGGCTTCTTCCTCAAGCTGCCGCAGACTCTCATACTCTTTCATAGCTTCTCGGTAGAGTTCGCGGGCCTTGGCCACATGCTCGTATTGCCTCTGGCGTGTTTCGAGGTCCAGGTCGCCGTTAAGAAGAGTCCGCTGGGCACGCATAATGGTTTCAAAGGCGAGATTCATTTGGCTCGTTGTTTTCAGCGTTGGAACCGCCTTCGTGGCCAGAACGTCGACTGTGGCCGCGGTCTGGGTTAGCCCATAATAGGAGATGCCACCCACAATCGCCGTAATGGCTGCCACAAAGAGAAACCCACCAACCAATTTGGCTTTGAGACTCAGGCGAGAAAATCCCAAGGTCATAGCATGTGCTCCCTTTATGAAGGCGCGGCTTTAATCGCTCTTATATTTTTTCGAAGGCCCCTTCCGTGGGGCCCTTTTGTGAGGTTGGCATCCGTTCGGTACTTCTCTTTGGCAACGCTAATGGAACGTAGGTCACGATTCGTGGGATGTCAAACGCATTGTGGTAAGCCCAGAGGCTGCGGGTTTTTCATTTAATAACAACTTTGAGGAGCATGTCCTCGTTTCACCCCCGCCGCGGAGTTTCTAGTAAGCTGAGGCAAGCGGCCCGGTGGCCCTGGCGTGCTCGCCAGGCAGAGGACCCTTTACGGGGTACAAGGCACGGCAGCCACCACTCTTTGAACTAAAAAGTTCAGTGCGAGGTATCACCGCGGCACGTCTTTCGCACATGCAACGTTGTTGATGAAAAGAACCAAAGGTTGCGGACCGGTGAAGAATGTTAATCGTGGGCTATGCCGGTGGTCTAGAAATCCGGAGAACCCAGCGGGCTCGGAAACGAGAGGCCGCCTCGCGGTGCGAGCGTGAATTGCGATTCAAAAGCCCGGCCTTTTATTAGGCCCACACCAGCTTGTATGCCTCGGGAGTTTGTCTGGGCAAGGATTAGCATTCCTCACGTGCCGGGCCGGGGGGAAGTTCGCCCGAATGCTGATTCAGGCCAGATTTGTCAACGGATAACTCCGCCTTCTCGTTTGGCTGGTCAGATATGACCGAGGCATTTCTGGCAAGGCAATCTCGAAGGAAAGCCAGCGCTGCTTCTCGTGTTGTCAGCTCGCCGTCCAATTGACGCTTGCGTACCTCAGTAAGGAGCTTTCGGTAGGAAGGCCCCGGAGCTAACCCCAGAGCCTGTAAATCATCGCCGGTAATCAACGGTGGGGGGTCCCAGAGTTCTCGAGGCTGACTTAGTTTGTTTTGCCACCAGGAGAGGATCGATCGTTCGAGGAGGCCTGCGGCAGCCAGCGCTTCTGCCCACAGTAAGAGCTGGGGCATATACCGGGAGCTAGCCATGGCGTGGAGATCGGACCACATCCGCGTTGGTGCCTCGCTCAAAAAAGGCCTGTGCTGGAGAAGCCACGTGGCTGTACCCCGAATTTCATTCGACAGGCGAAGCCGCCGGCAGATGTCGTGCATTTGTTGGGGAGTGACCAAGCCGAAGCACAGGGCCGCCAGCGCCACAGCGAAAGGAGGCTCTAGAAGTTGTTCCAAGACACGGAGGTTTTCCTCCCATTGGTGCGGTAAGCGCTTGATGCCCTGCACTAACTCTTGGAGGATCACATCGGCAAGGCCCGATGCAACTAGGAGCTCCACAGCCCGACGCCGCTGGGGATCCGTCAGACATCGTTCTAGCTCGGTGGCAATTCGCTCTCCGCTTACCTGGAGAATCTGCGGGGCCATCTCCTGAATGGCCTCGAAGGTCTCTGGATCGATGGAAAAATCAAATGTGGCGGCAAAACGCACGGCGCGGAGCATCCGCAGCTTATCCTCGGCAAACCGTTGCCGCGGATTGCCAATAGCGCGAATGATCCCCCTGCGAAGGTCCTCCTGCCCCCCAACAAAATCAAGCACTCGATTTTCGATCGGATCGAGGAAAAGGCCGTTGATGGTAAAGTCACGGCGTTTAGCATCTTCCTCAGGGCTGCAGTAGTGAACACGGTCGGGGTGGCGGCCGTCGCTGTAGGTGTCCTCCCGGCGGAAGGTGGCCACCTCGATTTGCCCTTCACCTCTTCGCCCCACCACAGTGATCACCCCGAAGGCGGCTCCAACAGCCAGGGTTTTCCGATGACGAAACAGGCGGCGGATCTCCTCAGGGTGAGCATCTGTCGCTACATCGTAATCTTTTGGTGTACGGCCTAAAAGTTCATCCCGAACACAGCCGCCAGCCCAGTACGCGCGGTAGCCAGCCTGGCGGAGTATTCGCACCACCTCTAGGGCAAATTCTCGCTGTTTCTCCGGACTGACCCGATGAGGCACTTTTTAGAGCTCCTTGCGATGAGAAAGCGGCAGTTCCTCCCAACCGGGATGCGAGCTTCCCCGAATAACCTCACGGGCGGAACTTTTTTACCACCTCCTTCAAAAACTCCTCCGTTTGCTGCCGAGAGGTTTCATCCCAAAGAACTTTACATTCTCTTCCTGGCCGTAGGAAATAGAGGACCAGTTCCTTTGGGAGGATTCCCAGAGCGTCCTGACATGCCAGGGCATAGAGGCGAAGCTGCAAAGGATAGTGCGACAGTTCCCCCGGCAATTCGTTTTCATTGGATATTTCCGCTGGCAACATGTCTCCGCTGACGTCGTTAGTTTTGTAGTCGAGGATGACCCAATGTCCTGAATCATCTTCGTACAAGCAATCAATAACGCCGCGAAAATACGGCGAGCCCTTCGCCGATCCACCCGAAGGCCAGGGCAGAGTGAAATCCACTTCGCGGTATAGGCGGCGGGCCTTGGCTAGCGATCGCCCGCGGGGCGAGTCGAGAAAACGTTCAATCATCTCCTGAATGGGATCAATATCCTCGGGCAAATTGTCGTAGCTTGGGCGGAGGTAGTTCATCCACGTTCGGATTTCGTCCGGCCGGTCAAAGTCAAGCCAACGCAGAACTTCGTGCACAAAAAGACCTACCACCCTGCGGGGACCGGGCTCATCGGCCTTGACTTCGAGAATGAATCCTTCGGCTGCTTCTTCGCGATCTTCTTCGGAAGGGGCCAAGGTGATGATGCCCCTCACAGCGGTCGGGGAGTGATCTTCCGTCTTAGTTGCTTCGGATGAGGCCATTTCCGGCCTATTGGCCAGCTCCTTGATCGTAGTAAACGAAAGTTCACGGCGGGCATCGCGATTGGGGGGAATCTCTGCCAGGTAGGCAAGCAAATCCTTGCTATCCTGGGAGGGCGGCTGATCGAACTCGGCAAGGAGCTCTCCAGACCCCAGCTTCTTCTCTTGAGATCGCTCCGGAGGGTCCGGCGGGGAAGAGTCGGCAGCTATCTTCACAAGGGATCCCTTCTGGCTACTCTTGGCCGCGGTTAAGAGCTTTCCGTTTTGGAGGCAAAATTTCTGGGCGACTAAATTGATCCACGGCCCCTTGAGCTTATCATACGAGGCAAGGGCTGAGGAAAGGATCAAATAGTCGCAAGCACGGGTGCAGGCTACATAGAACAGTCGGATGAGCTCCCGGAGGTCTTCCTCTTGCTCGAACGATTTGACCAGGCTGTTTAACGGCTCCGGCGCATTTTTATAGGTGACGTAAGGATCGCCTTCCTCTGAGAAGAAAACTTTCTCCCGAGCTCCGCGGAAACTTCGATTTAAATCGGCAACAATGACCACCGGGAACTCCAAACCCTTGGCTTGGTGGACCGTCATCAATCGTACCACGTCGGCCGTCTCCCAGAAAAGGGGAGCGGGCGCCTCCTTGCTCTGATGTTTCACATAGTCGGAGAGGCGCCCCATGTATGCGTCCAGGCCGAGCCAGTTGAACCGGTCAAATTCTCGGGCCAGCTCGATTAATTTTTTCAGGTTGGCTAACTTCCGTTCACCTAGGAATTCGGTCAGGAGCAAGGCATCGTAGCCGGTCCACTGGAGCGCGTGGTGAATCAGTTCGGCTATTGAAATTCGATCTTTGAGATGGCGTAACGCGCAGATGATCTCGCGTGCTCGCGTGACTGCCGCCTTTTGTTCCTGGGACAATCCAGTGGGAAGTGGATCGGAATAAAAGGCCGCAATAAGGCCGCCCGGGGCCTTTCCCAACCACCATAGTACTTGGTCATCACAGGAAAAAAACGGGCTGCGGAGTGCGCCGGCCAAACTCACCGCGTCGGCGGGATCGGAGACCGCCCGGAGTAGGTTCAAAAGATCGTAAATTTCCTGCTGGGCATAAAAGGCCTGCCCACCCACGAGGTAGTAATCGATCTGCCACTGGCGCAAGGCTTTTTCGTAAAGGTCGATATCGGAAAGGGCTTGGAAAAGAATGGCGACATCGCCCGGTCGAACCGGCCGCAATTCGCACGTAGTCTCGCCGGCCGGTGCCGTGGTTACCAGCTGCTCGTTCGTGTCGAACATTCGCCGCAGGCGGCGTGCAAGAGCCTGGGCTTCAAGCTCGCGGAGCTTTTCCGCAGAAAACTTGTCTTCGGGGGAAGATTCGTCTTCCTGCTTGGCTTCTGGCACAGCCCAAAGGAATTCGACGATTGGTTCCGGATTAAGCTGCGGCCGGGTAGGTTCAAGCGGTTCGTAGTCCTTGCCGAAGGCGTCGGCAAAGAGGACGTTGACAAAATATAGGACGCCCGGCTGGCTTCGAAAATTTTTGGTGAGTGTCACCCGGCCTTCCCTCGAAATGTCCTCACGCAGCCTGTGGAACACCCTCGGATCTGCCCGGCGGAACCGATAGATCGATTGCTTGACGTCCCCTACAAAGAAAAGCCTTGCCCTCTCAATTTTTGGTCCACAAAGCGTTCGCACTAAGGCTTCCTGGTCGCGGTCGGTGTCCTGAAATTCATCGACGAGGAGGAGTCGGATTTTGTCGGCAAGCTCCGGGAGCCGACACTCGTCCTGCAACCTTTCCATCAAAACTCGCGTTTGCCCGACAAGATCGGAGAAGTCTAAAAACGACTGCTGCTTTTTAAGTGCCTCATACCGCGAAATAGCCTCGCAAGCCAGTCGGCAAATCTGCACCAAATGCTTAAGCTTTGCGATAAAATCAGATTTAGACTTCTCGTCGAACTCGGTTAGGTTGATCTCGAACAGCCCCCTAAGCTTCTCACACCTTTCCCGCACTTCCCTTGCTGCATCGCGGAATTTTCCGGAGATCTCGGACGACCACCCGTGACTTTTTCCTAAGCCCGCAAGTGTAGCATTTTGGAGGAGGGATTGTAACTTTTCGGCAATTTCCGTTTCCCCTTTATTCGCAACCTCGGGGCTTTCTAAAAACTGGGCTGCTTTTGTAATGTTTTTACACCGCTCCTCCATACGACCAGAGGAGGGGCAGTGCTCTTCAGCGATTTTCTTGACTTCTTGGAAGCTTTGGGACTTGATGAATTCGGTGAGTAATTTTGCACGCCAGCGGCCAAGCAGGTCGACCCACCGCTGTGGCAGCCCCTGGACGTAGTCATCCGCCCGCTTTGTCATGGACCACCGCCACCGCTCGGAAACAAGTTCCGCCAGCACCTTGCCGAGCTCGTCAACTTTGAGGATGGGTGCGAGATCAAGCAGTATTGGGTCACACTTTGCGAGCTTTTCGCGAAGGAGGTCGTCAACAACTTGGGCAGTGAGGATCTGCCCGGCTGCATCGTCGAGCACTTGGAAGGCCGGATCAATCCCCGCCTCGATAGCATAGTGGCGAAGGAGCTCAGCACAGAAATTGTGGATTGTTCCAATCCGTGCAAAGTCAAGGAGGCGCCATAGCGAAAGCCAGTTATGAACCAAGCTACCTCCGCGGCGTACCTGTTCCTCGCATCGTCGACGAACCCTTTGTGAAAGCTCCCGAGCCGCCCGGCGGGTGAAGGTGACTGCCACAAGCTGATGGAGGAGTTCCGCCACCTTTTGGGTCTCGCAGTGCCAATCCCTGGAGGGTTGGCCGAGGGCCCTCAGGGCTTCCTCAAGTTCTGCCAGGAATCGCTCGGTCAGCACCCGCGTTTTACCTGATCCTGCCCCGGCTGATACTCCTACCGCGATTCCCCGAAGGGAGGCAGCCTGTGCTTGTTCCGGCGTTAACTGGCTCATCCTATCGTCCTCATTCGGGCTTATCCAGCTGGCCGTCCCTTTGGTCCGTGTTGCTTCATGAACTGACCCGCTGGGTTACGAAGTCCCCGGCTACGATGTGCCGACCCAGCTCCAAGCTCATGAGGGGATGCGGAAGTCGCCCGGTCACTTCAGCTTGGCTCCTCATCCGGACTAGCTTGGGGTGCGGCTGTCCAGAGGATGATTGCACCGGATTGCGTCAGGTAAATTACGCCACGTAAATTTTTTGTTGAGAGCTCGACATTCACTCACCCGGCAGACGGTTTGAAAAGGACAATACCTGCACTCATCGGAGGAAGCCGGGCTCGGAGGGAAATTCCCGGATTGCATAGAAGAAAGAATCTCGCAGCATACCTTGGGAAGAATCTCTTCACAAATTTGCTTCCAGGCGTCTGGATTGTTGCCACCCTGTCCGCTTTCTTGGGATGACCCGGCTTTGTCCGTCTTCTCAGCCACTAGGGCATAAGCATCAACGAAACCTTTTTCGCTCTCGAGCAGCCAATACCCAGCAAATGACGGAACACACTGTGACGGAACACACCCGCGTTCTTTTGCCACAACGGAAGGGGCACCGTAAAGGTAAAGGGCCAATTGCAGTCCCATACCCTCGTTTAAGTTCTCTTTCCAGTCCTTTTTGGACACCGGGACTTGGCTTCCAAGCTTGTAGTCAACCACGGCAAGAAAAGTGCAGTCGCCAACCGTGACGGTATCGATACGATCGATCCGCCCGAGGATCTGTATGCCTTGTTGTTCAGCCAGCAAATATCTAGGTTGATCCGCGTCGGACTCGCCCTGAGGCCACTTGGGTATTTTCGCCTCGAATTGTTTTTCAAAAAGAAAAGGCGTAAACTCCTTTTGCAGAATTTCTTGACAAAAATTCTTGTACCTGTTCCATTGAGCTTCATAACACGAGAAAAGATGCTCCCACAGGCGTTTATCAATTTCGTATTTTCCCCTTTCCTCAGGTGGAACGCCCTCGGGGGGCGATTCGAAGCTTTCTTCCCATAAGCGCTTGCGGAGCGTTTCTTCATAACCCTCGGACAGATCGGTTGCAATGAAATCTTTTCCAGAAAACCTCCGGAGCTTTTCGTGAAATTGGCAAAGGGCCTTATGAAATCTTTGTCCCTGGCGACGACGGTCGGTGGCAGCCGTTGGCTCCAAAATGGGCTCAATCCGTAACACATGTTCCATTAGGAATCGGAATGGGCATCTCGCGTAGTTTTCGAATTCCGTGGGAGAATACGGGCGGCTCCAGGAGAAAAAATTCTTCAGTTCGTGCTTGAGCTTCGAATCGCCGATCATGCCGTCGAAGCGGCTGAAAGTGCCGAACCGATCCCTTTGGCAGCGCAGAACGAGTCCTCGCCGCACACCATCTACTGCCAACCTATTACGTTCGTCACTCCGCCACAGGTGCAGAAGTTTGGGGTTTCCCTTCCGTGCTTGATCCACAGCTAAAATCCGCCACTGCTCCAATGTCATAGGGGTAAGGGAGTTTGGTAGTGGCGAAAGGTCAGCCGGTTGGTGTTTGGGCACACAGTCAGGCCCCCCAAGGGCCAGCTCCACTTCGTGTACGAACGAGCTCGGGAGGAGTGGTTCACCTTTTTCGTCAGCAGCCGGGTACGATAAAATCAGCCGACGCTGTGCCCGGGTCACGACCTGATAAAAGAGGAGCATTTCATCCTGGAGGCGACTTGCCATCGTGTCCAGGGGAATTCCAAGCTCTCGCAGCTTGGAGAGTTCCTGCTGCGACCAGAGACCGCTGGTGGCACCGATGGTGGGAAAGTTCCCTTGGGAAAGTCCCATGAGAAACACATACGGTGCGACTACTGCCCGTGCCGTAGCCGGTGAGAGGACTCGGACCCGGCCGGTCTCGTCCGCTTCAGGGAGGATCTCCCAACCATCGGCGATTTGCCGCAGAATTTCCGCCGCCTCCTCAAGCGGTAACTGTTTGGCATCACAACCCAAACTTTGGTAGAGGACTTTTAGCTGAGCGCACGCATCCCAAAACGCCTCCCAGGCACGTTTGTCTAAGGAACCGTCATAAGCGCCAACGAGCGAAGGCGGAACTGGGGTGGAACGTTCATCGGCTGGCTGCGAGCTTTCCCCGGAAATGGGTGGCAGAGAGTCGTTTGCAAGTGTGTCACTCGTTAGACCAAAACACTCGGCAGCTTTTGTAAATCGTTCGACCCAAGTTTGCCACGGGGCCGGCTCCGACCAATCGCTAAGGGCCTCCGAGAGTGTCTTTACCAACTGTTGAGCAAACTCGGGATCTCTAACCCGCTTCGAATTTTCGGTGTCATCTTCCTGCGCGGGAAGAGCTTTGAGTATGTCCTTGAAAGTTTCCTCGCCGGAGGCAGCCCCACATTCGCGGATGGCCGACAATACAGCCGGCAGCCATTGTGTTTTGTCTCCCGGCGATGACCGCGGGCGAAAATAGCTGTGCCTGAGAATGGTCAAAAGATCGCGCAACCGCCAATTGTGGAGCCGGAGCTCCACAACAGCCAAAAGCGCCCGAATAATCCCCACGCGACGTAAAGGTAACCCAGATTCTACGAACACCGGGATGCCAAAGCGTGGGAACGTCTCCCAAATTCGGTCGGCATATTGCGAAAAGGATCGGACCACAACGACAATGTCGCTTGGCCACACTTTGACCTCATGGTCTTCGGAGTCGCTGCAGAGCAAGAGTTTTTTGATTTCCGCGGCGACCAGCTCTACTTCATGCTGAATATGAGCCCCAACCAAAAAGGTGATCCCGGTAAATGACGTAGGCTTCGGGGCACTCCCGGGCATGGTGAACAAATGCTTTTCAAGATGGGATAAGGCGGGGGCTTCGAAAACGGACCGCTCCTCCGGTGGTGCCACCCGTTTCTCCTGCAGCTTCGGGAAGTCCTCTCTTAGCAGTTCGAGGGTCCGCAGGGGTTTGGCAAAGAGGTCTTTCCGCTCCGTATCGATCATTAGGCCAACGAAGATCTCGCCCACACGCCGGCTCAGCTGGCGGATGAGGGAAAGCTCGCCCGGCACAAAATCGGTGAATCCGTCAAGTACCAGTGTGGTAGCTTGGGGAAAGGGTAAGATTTTCCCGCTGTCTAGGAGACTCTCCGCTTGCCGGAGGCGTTCCTCGGAATCTAGCCACTTAAGCTCGGTCACTTTCTGCCAAAAACGCTCGTAAATGGCAAGGAAATCGGTCATCCACGGGGACATCGAGGGCGACTGCCCAGTGCCAAATTTCTGGCTTAATTCCCTGGGCAAAACACGACCACGTTGAAACCGGTTTGTCCAGTGATAAAGCCGATCAATAATTCCGCGAGAGGCGGTAAGGGAGGAAAAAGTACTGGGTGGGGCCTGTTCAAGCAGCTCTTTGAGGATAACCCGGAGCATCTCCCACCGCAGCGGCGGACGCAAAGGCCGGTAAGCTACTCTGTTGGCCTTCAAAATCTGGGTCGCCAGGTCGTCAAAGGTGCCAATCCATAGGCCGAGGGTTGCTCCGCATCCGGCGTCGACCCATTGACTTCGCAGGGTATGGGCGGTGCGATAACTTGGGACCAGCCATAAGATGCTGTGCGGGGGAGCCTGTGGATGTCGAGCTTTAATCTCTTCGGCAAGTTGGGTCGTAATCCCACTACGTGCACGGCCCGTGACGATGGTTACCTCCGGATCGTTGTGAAGCTTATTTTTGACAACTGGTCCCACAAGCCGATCTCCCAGGGTAAGAGCGTTTTTGGGCAGCGGCTTAAGCTTCCGACCGGCGCCGCAAGAAGCGCACTTCCCGCAGGTTTGCCGCACTCGATTTGTCGGAGGTGAAAGGCGGAAGCCAGCTTAAATGTCCTTGGTTTTCCAACCTTTCGCCAATCCGAACGGTTACAAGCGTTAGTATGCAGATCTCCACGGGAAAATTTGACACGTGCTGGTTCCAAGACTAAAATCGGCCTTCGGGAAATGATAACGGCTTCCACATCAGTAGGCAGGGTTAGGGTGGAGAATCCAAGCTCGAAAAAAATTTGAGAGCAGGGACGGCTTATCGGGAAAGCTTGATCTTACGAAAGTGGTGGAAAATTGTCCGCCGAGCCTCGGGTAAGATTATGGAGCGGACCCATTATTGTCGGCGGGCCGCTTGCGTTTGGGAAAGGCCGTGCGGGGGAGCAACATCAGGTTCTTAAGTGCGGAGGTCGAGCTATGCGGTCCCGACGGGTTCTTGGTTTCACGTTGGTCGAACTTTTGGTGGTCATAGCGATCATCTCGATACTCATCGCGTTGCTTTTGCCGGCGATTCAGCGGTCGCGAGAATCGGCTCGGCGGATGCAGTGTGCAAGCAAGTTGAAACAAATTGGGTTGGCATTTCATAACTATCATGATCGACATAAGAAACTACCACCCTCGTGTCATGTCACGCGGACGGGGGGAATAATTGATGACCTTTATGGGTGGAGCTGGATTGCCGATTTGCTACCTGACTTGGAGCGGGAGCAATTATGGCTGACATTGGACTTTCAGGTGGGTCGTCCGTTGGGCAAGCATCCGGACCCCCCACCACACAGGCAGGGTATAGACCCCCACGAAGAGGCCCGGGGAACGGTGCTGAATGAATTCATATGCCCGAGCTATCGGGGGAGTCCGTTTGTCAACCCAAATGCTCCAATTTTGGAGACGATTACCAACTATAAGGTCATCGGAGCCACTCATATTGAGAGCCTAATGTTGGCCACCCCGTGGCGGCAGCGGTATCGGTGCCGATATGATCCGACGCATCGCGATCCGGATGGTGCCTGCTTTCCAGGTTCCAATCTTCGCTTCAAGGACTTCGGAGACGGCACAAGCCACACAATCTTGGTAGTCGAAACGGTAGAGCCCCGTGCCGCCCGTTGGGGCGTGGGGGCGGAAACGGTTCTGGTAACGCTTCCCCCAACTGTCGAGTTTGCCCGAATTAGCCATTATTGGGCGCCAGTGGGCTTTACTCCTGGGCTTTACGGGGACGAGAGCACGATTCCGCGGCGCTACCGGACTTATCTTAATTGGGATTACGAGCAGTATCCGTACGACGATCAGGGAATTGACGATCAGACGGTGAGAGATTTTGGAGATTACGGATATTACATTAAATACGGCCCAAGCAGTCATCACCCCGGCGTGACCAACCATCTGTTCGTTGATGGTACGGTGCACAGTATCGATAATCGTATCGATGTGGCTTTGTATATGTTCCTGACGACCCGCGACAACGGTGATCCCTCGGGGGCTTGGAACCCTGAGAATTAACCTCACCTAGGGTCGAAAAATTAGGGGAGCCCAGCCTAAGCACGGTGGCTCTATCAGGAAACGGGGGCACATTTTTTGGCCTTTCCTCTTCGGGCTACCTGTGCTTCCGGTTATCCTTGCCGAGCAGTCGTCGTATAGCATAATTGTTTTTGGATCGAAACATCGTGGTACGGCATTTGACCGCTGTGGCATAGACGACATGGGTATTTTGGGGAGCGGAAAAGACGAAATTAGCAGCCGAATTTTTGGCCGAAGTGGCGGAATTGGCAGACGCGCTAGGTTCAGGTCCTAGTGGGCATTGCGCCCATCCGGGTTCGAGTCCCGGCTTCGGCACTGGACCGGTTAGGACAGCTGGAGGACCCCAACTCCTTGGCTCGCCCTTTTGAGATTCTTTGGGCAACGATCCTCGAGGCTCACCGGCGGGCGGGATTGGCCCCTTGGGTGCCCACGCTGAATGCATGAATTGGGGGTTGGTTCTTTTCTTGGATTTCTTTCCGGTGTCAATGTGTCACACTTGGACGTCCAGCTTACTTTCCCCGGGTAGTATTTAGGCCTTTGTCTGCAAAAAGGCATGCTGAAAGGCCTCGGCAAGGGCCTCGGGCCTCTTTCCTGACATTTCCTGAAATGCCACTAAGTGGCTCCCGCCCTCGATAAAGTCAGCGCTTGAAGCCCGATGCTTAAACGGCGCGTCTGTCAGAACCGATCCGTTTTGCTCCACCCATACCAGAAAGCCGCGATTCAAGTTGGTACAGGCTTAAGTCGATCAGGAATTGGGACAATGACGGTGGGCATCTCCTAAGCCCATAATGTTTTTGTGGTGCCGGTTGCGGGAGGGAATCAGTCATGGAATTCAGCCGAAATCAGATCTTTGCCGCCGGCATTTTTTTCTTGCTCCTCGGGCTTCAATTTCGAATGGTGGAAGAATTCGTCCTCACACCTCAATTTACCAGACTTGTGATGGAGATGTTTAACCATCCCATGGCCTTGGCCGACGCGACCATGGAGACGCTTGCCGGCGGGTCAACATCGGCTGTTCCGCCGAAGGCCGTTCGTCCTCCCGAATGGATAGGTTATGCCCTACTTTCGGTGGGTGCGGTCCTATTTCTCCAAAGCCTTACCATGAGGAAACCAGGAAGTTAGCGCGTACTGGACGGCGTTGGCTGTTCGCCGCCCCTTAGATGTCGATCCTGACCCCTCGCTAAAACGTTAAGCGCCGGTATCGCCGGGGTAAGTCTAAGCCTTTTCGGGAGCGGGAAACTTCACTCTTTGAATTTTGCTGAGGGCAAGCGATCTGAGAAATAGTTAGCAGTGTGAAAAGTAGCTAGCGATCTGCGGAAGTAGGACCGAAGTTTTCTTTTCTGCCCCCGAGGAACCAGCGCCTGTCAGTCACTTGACCCGGGGAAGGCACTTACTTGGCAAATCGCAGAGGTCGAATCTATTTGGGCTCCTGCAATTTCGGTTTATCTTTGGACCTTTCAGACCTATCCGAAAGTCTCCGACTGGGTTGAGAACGTCGGTGGGCTGTGAACCGAGCTTTATTTGTGAGCCAACTCTTCCATAAGCTCGATACTATCAGCAGGGGTAATGACCGTAATGCCCTCGGGACTTACGTAAAAACCTCTGCGGGCGTCAAGTTCGGGGTCAAATCCGATCTCCATTCCCGGGGGTATCGAGACACCTTTGTCGATAATAGCCCGACGAATCTTCGCATATCGGCCGACATTTACCTCCCCAAAAAGTATGGACTCCGTAACCTCGGCATAACTGTTGATGCGAGTCTTCGGTCCCAGAATCGATCGCTGGACCAATCCCCCAGAGACGATGCAGCCTAGGCAGACGATGCTATCGAGAGCCCGCCCGCACCGGTCCGGATCCGCAAACACAAACTTTGGCGGGGGAAAATTCGGGTGGTAAGTTCGAATTGGCCAAAGTTCATCGTAAAGGTCAAGCTGGGGATCCACCGAAACAAGGTCCATGTTGGCCTCGTAATAAGCGTCCACGGTGCCGACATCCCGCCAATACGCATCCTTTTTGCGGTTCTCGTCTGCATCCTCAACAAAGGGGTAGGCGAACACACGGCTTCGGGAGATGATAGAGGGAATGACATCGCCACCAAAGTCGTGACGGCTTGTGCGGCGTGTTGCGTCCCGGCATAGCTCTTCGAACAGGAACCGCGCATTGAACACGTAAATCCCCATGGATGCAAGGCACAGTTCCGGGTTGCCGGGCAAGGGAATGGGTTCCTCTGGTTTCTCTTCGAAACCGATCACGCGATTATTGCGGTCGACTTCCATCACTCCGAATCGGCGACGTGCTTCTTCCCGGCGGACACGCAGCACCCCAATAGTGACATCCGCGTGTTGGCCGATGTGATACTCAATCATTTTCAGATAATTCATCTTGTAAATATGGTCACCGGCCAGGATCAACACATAGCGCGGATGCTCTTTTTCGATGGTGTAAATGTTCTGGTAAACCGCGTCCGCGGTCCCTTGGTACCAACTATCATCGATCCGTTGTTGAGGCGGCACGATGTCGATGAATTCGCCTAGTTCTCGGCAAAAATAACGGCTCCATCCCATATTGATGTGGCGGTCGAGGCTCAGGGCCTTGTGTTGCGTGAGAACAAGAATTTTCTTTAGTCCACTGTTTAAACAGTTGGACAAAGTGAAATCGATGATTCGATACGCTCCACCGAAAGGAACTGCTGGCTTGGCCCGATCGCGGGTCAAAGGTTCCAACCGCGAACCCTTGCCACCCGCGAGCACGACGGTGACCACCTCGTCCTTAAGCCGCATGTGTTCGTCCTCCGTCTGAGAAAACTCACTCGTAGCTCTGGGAGGAATTCTAACACTTTTGCTTAGCTTGCCAAAGAGACCTCCGACGCGAGGTCGGGTGGGTATTTGATCCCCGCGATAAGTTGTCTTTCAATGGTTCTAGGCTGCGCTGGATCCCGACAGCCGGATCGCTTTAGGCTCGAAGTTGGAAACTGCTGCTATCATTCCTGTTTCCTCAATTTCTCTTCGAGGAACCACTCCTCTTTGAGGAGCCATCCCTTATCAGAAGGTCAAAAAGGCTGGAGTTGGCACGCATTGTGCTAAACCCGTGTCCTTGTAAGCCCACAGGGAAAGCGTCCCTAGCGGCGGACGCTTAGGTTTTTGTTTGCCGCGGCCGTAAGCGGATTTGCTTTCGTGGCTTGGTTAGTATCGCGGCCAATAAGGGTTACGACTCAAATCGCTGGATTTTGAGTATGATTACCGGTAAAAAACAATTGCTGGCGTCTTTGACCGCAGCGAGGTTTCAGAATAATTGCGACTGAGAATACCCTACGAGAGAGAACATTCCAACACGGAGCACAAACATGAGGTGGTTTATGCGGCATGTTATGGTCCTTCTTTACAGTGCGCTGATCGTAGGAACTTTTTCCGAAGGCCACTTATGGGCTGGGGATCATGAGCCCACCGGAGCCGCCATCGATTGGGATCACTATGGCTATCTCTTGCCGTCACAGTCCACGGAGCATTTAAAGGTGTGGTGGTGCGAAGCAGGTTGGAAGGTGGGACGATCTCGGCCTGTCCCCACAGCGGGAAGCGAAGTTGTGACTCTTTCTGCGGCCGGAAATGATTGGGAAGCCATTCAGATTGTACTGACACCTTCCGAGGAGCTCCGCCTCTTAAGCGTGCGCTGCGAGGGCTTCCGAGGACCGGCTGAGGCTGAGATTCCGGCAAGCAACGTTCGGTTTTATTGGGTTTATTATCACTGGGTGGAAAATCCGACGGACAAAACGGGCAAGAAAGCCTGGTGGCCGGATGCCCTTCCTCACTTCGATAAACCGATCGTGTGCCGTGCCCAAGAGAATCAGCCGATTTGGATGGTCGTTTACGTGCCGGTGGGGGCTCGCCCAGGCGGTTATTGCACGACGGTTACCATCGAAACGGACCGGGGAAAGGTGGAAATCCCCGTTGAGCTTCGCGTGTGGGGCTTTTCGTTGCCGGAGCGTAATCATCTGGAGACAGCCTTTGGTTTCGATCCGGGATTGGCATTCCGTTATCACCGAGTGGCCACGGATGCGGATCGTCGTGCCTTGCTAGACCTGTACTGGCAGGCGTTTGCGGAGCATCGGATTAGCCCCTTCAATCCGGCGCCGCTTGACCCGATTCGCGTACAGTTTTTCCCGGATGCCGACCCGCCCCGTGCAGATGTTGACTTTTCGGCGTGGCAGCGGGAAATGACTCGCGTGATGGAGCGATTTCGGTTCACCAATTTCGTGATTCCGGTACAGGGAATGGGCGGAGGAACATTTCACGCGCGGTACGACCCGGAGATTCGCGGTTTTGGAGAAAACACCCCGCAGTATCAGGCGATGTTTTCAAGCTATGTTGGGCAATTGGAGGCGTTTTTGGCGAGGCAGGGATGGCTGAAAATGGCTTATGTTTACTGGTTCGACGAACCCGAACCAAAAGACTACGAATTCGTCACAAAAGGCATGGAGCGGCTGAAGAAATATGCCCCTGGGCTTCAGCGAATGCTCACAGAAGAACCTAATGAGAAGCTTTTGGCCCCCGTTGACATATGGTGTCCCATCACTCCTAACTATGACCACGAGATTGCCGAAAAACGACGCCGTCAGGGCGAGCGGTTCTGGTGGTATATTTGCACCGGCCCCCGCGCACCCTACTGCACCCTCTTTATTGATCACCCTGGCACGGAGCTGCAGGTGTGGCTGTGGCAAACTTGGCAACGCAGCATCGCGGGTATTCTGGTTTGGCAGACCAATTACTGGACTTCCCCCACTGCTTTTCCGGACTCGCTGCAAAACCCCTATGAAGACCCGATGAGCTACGTCAGCGGCTACTCTACCCCCGTAGGCGTCAAACGCCATTGGGGTAATGGCGATGGGCGGTTCTTGTATCCTCCTCTTTCCGCCGTATGTGGGCAGACCACGGGAGAAGCACCTGTGCTCGAGCCGCCGGTTTCAAGTATCCGGTTTGAAATGCTTCGGGAGGGAATCGAGGATTACGAGATGCTTTATCTTCTCCGGCAACTGCTGGAGGGAAGGCGTCCGCGGCTAACTCCGGAAAAGATCAGGCACTATGAATCGCTTCTTGAGGTTCCTGCCGAAATCACGCGTAGCATGACGAGCTTTACACTGGATCCGCGGGTGATCTTAAAGCGTCGGGCCGAGGTTGCTGCAGCAATCGAAGAACTTTGGGGAACCGATTAAGTCCCTGGCGGCCAAACCCGTACGAAGCATTCGCCTGAAAATATGCGAGAAGTCGGCAAGCTCATTGGCGCGAGCTCAACCGCCATGTTAACATCTCAGACCAACTTCTTCCGACGCGGCTGGGGGAAATACCCTTACCTCCGGGAGCTCCTCCTTACCTCAGCGATCTTTTTGCACTGTGATCTTTCTTCACTTGATCCATTTGGATCTATCCGCATTTTCTCCTAATATTAAAGTTGTCAAAAAAAGAAAAAAGATAGGTGGCCCCTCACCTCCGTGTTCGAGGCCACCAAAGGTCAGGAAGGGCGGTCCTACACTGAGAGAGTACCACCCCGCGGTGACAAACCGGCAGACGCTCCATGTCTGGCCGTGCCTTGGCTCTTCCGTGAGCCGACTGCCTCCGTGCTTCTCAGCGGCAAGCAAGCTACTTGATGGCACAGGGATTGGTCAAGATCGCTTTTTGCGAAGATTTTTCCTCGATGAGCTCCTTGCTTCCCCGAACCGTTTGGGGCCGGGATTTGGTGGATAAGAGGTTCGTTACCAGGGTCTTTGCAGTCGTTTCCGGCAGTGCCTTCCAGACGTGGCAGCTCGGAGGGGGCACAGGCGCCTAAGGACGAGGAAAGATGCTCGCGGGTGGTTCCGGCTAAAAAGCAAAGGGGGTAAGTTCCCACCTTGGTGGCTCTGCGGTTTATGGCAAACTTGTTGGAAGAACATCGGCTTTGGCTCAGACAGTCCTAAGAGCCAGTGAAACGGTAAATCGCCCCGCGCGCGGACGACCCGAACTGAGCACCGCGGTAGTCATCCTTGGGCGAAGCCCCTCATTCGGAGATGTGGCCATACTGTGCCGGGAGGCCTAGTTTTGTGTGAGGCCCGCGGAGATTTACTCTTCTTTCCTGAGATGGTAAAGGTGCAGGGTTGGGGGTGCCACTGCAGCAAACTCAGGCGGCGAGTGAAACCCCTTCCGTACAACTCAGGAGATATAAACCGCATGACCCAGGAAGAGGAAATCGGCGGGAGTGTTTCGCTCCTCAAAAGATTCGTTCAGGAGAACATTTGGGAGCGTTTACCCGATAGACAACATGGGCTAGACCGAGAGAGATTCCAGCTCGCCCCAGCTTGGTCCGGCCGCCAGGTCCACCTTGAGAGGCACGCGAAGCGGAATGGCACTGCTCATCACTTTTTGCACTAATTTCGCTACTTCGGGCAAGGCGGTTGCGGGGACTTCGAATACAAGTTCGTCATGGATTTGGAGGATCATCCGAGCCGGCAACTTGCGGCGAGCAATCTCCTCGTAAAGGTTAATCATCGCCAGCTTGATCACATCGGCCGCCGAACCTTGAATCACGGTGTTGATAGCCGTGCGCTCATCAAAATTCTTCTGTCGACCGGGGTTTTCCCTAACCCCCGTGATGGCTCGACGCCGACCGAGAATGGTCGTCACATACCCTTGCTGGCGGCACCGGGAAAGGACTTGGCTCATGAAATGTTCGATGGTGGGATAGTTGGCAAAATAGCTGTCGATGAATTGGGCTGCTTCTTCTTGGGAGATCCGCAATTGCTGTGCAAGGCCGAAGGGGGTTTGCCCATAGATGACGCCGAAGTTTACCGCTTTGGCCTTTCGCCGCATTTCTGGGGTGACTTCCTCGAGAGGCACCCCGTAGATTTGGCTGGCTACGCGTGCATGGATGTCTTCGTCGCATGCAAATGCTTCGCACAATTGTGGGTCGCCAGAAAAATGCGCGAGAATCCGTAACTCAATTTGCGAGTAATCGGCGGAGAGCAATTTCCAGCCTTTTTGACCGGGAACAAAAGCGGCGCGGATTTTTCGACCTTCCTCCGTGCGGACGGGGATATTCTGGAGATTTGGATCGCTCGAGCTAAGGCGGCCCGTTGCCGTTACGGTTTGATGGAATGAGGCATGGATTCTCCCGGTTGTCGGGCAAATCATCTCCGGAAGTGACTGCACATAAGTACCCAAGAGCTTTGCCAGTTGACGATACTCCACCAAACGTGGCACAATAGGATGAGCCTCGGCCAATTCCTCCAGGACCTCTACGTCGGTACTCGGCCCGGTGGGGGTTTTCTTCCTCACGGGGAGGCCGATTTTGTGGAAAAGTATCTGCTGCAATTGCTTGGGGGAGTTGATGTTGAAAACTTCGCCCGCCAGGCTGTGGATTTCAGCCTCAAGCTGCTGCAGACGCGCCGTAAGCTCCTGCTCCAGACGACGCAGAACAGCCGGATCAACGCGGACGCCTGTATATTCCATGTCCGCGAGAACCGCAACCAGTGGTATTTCCACCTGGAGGAAAAGCTGGTGAAGCTTAGCTTCCTCGAGTTTACGGCGCAGGATAGCCTCCAACCGCAAGGGAAGCACTGCATCATCGACGGCGTAGGGGACAATTTTCTCGAGGGGCACCTCGTCCATCCGTCGTTGACGTCTTCCGGAGCCGATAAGCTCCGTGATGCTGATCGTCTGATAACCGAGATAACGGAAGGCCAGCTGATCCAGGCTATGGCTTCGAGCTCCGGGCTCAAGAAGATAGCTCGCCACCATACAGTCGAAGCTAATCCCGGCCACGTTGACTCCGGCGCTGCGTAAGACGATGAGGTCGTACTTTAGGTTTTGGCCCACCTTGGGAAGGGCGGAATCCTCCAGGACTGGTCGCAAACGTTCAAGAACCAATCTTTCGTCCAGGTGGGGCTCGCCGGCAGGAGAGCGGATTGGGATGTACCAGCCTTTGTGCTCGTCGCAAGCAAGGGAGAGTCCCACTAGTTGGGCCCAACGGGGGCGAATGTCTGTGGTTTCGGTGTCGAGCGACATCCGCCCGGACTGACGGATGAGGCGAAGAATTTGTTCCAGCTCTTCTAGCGTGGTGACAACGTGTCGCTGGGGAGGTGGAGGTCCGCCTTGCCGAACCGCCGCTGTTTGACCTACCCAGCTATCGAACTCGCGTGCAAGACTGCGGAAAGCTAGCCGGCGAAAAAGCTCGTGGACGCGGTTGTAATCAACGCTTGCGGGTCCTACAGGCCGCCATGGAACTTGTACCGGGACGTCGGTGCGGAGGCGGACCAGTTCCCGGCCGAGGAGTACCTCCTTTTGATGCCTCAGAATCGCTTCGCGAAGGTTAGGCCGAAGTTTCGAGGCGCTATCGGCCAGAACGGCATCCAGGGAACCGTAAAGGTTTAAGATCTGCTGAGCAGTCTTGGGACCTACTTTGGGAACCCCTGGCACGTTGTCGGTGGGATCACCCACTAATGCTTGAAAATCTACAACTTGTTCCGGACCGATTCCCCACTCGTCGCGGAGGGATTGCACATCGAACACTTGATCTTTGCGAATATTGTACAAAAAGACCCGATCGGAAAGCAGCTGTCGACAATCTTTGTCGCCTGTAACGAGATAACAAAGTCCACCAGCCGCTTCCGTCACCGAAGCGAGCGTGGCCATCACGTCGTCGGCTTCATAACCCACGCAACCGATAAGCGGGATCCCAAAGGCCTCAATCAGTTCGTACACAATTCGAATTTGGGAAACCAGGTCTTCTGGCATTTCCGGACGGTTGGCTTTGTAGGCCGCGTACTTATCGTGGCGGAAGGTCCTGCCGGGAACATCGATAGCACAAAAAAGATAGTGGGGTTTCTTTTCTCGCAGGAGGAACAAAAGATCGCGGGCAAAACCAAGGACGACCCCGATAGGTTGCCCGGAGGGGCTGCTCATTTCCCCCATAGCGTGATAAAGTTGGTGGACGAGAGCATGCGTGTCCACAACCCAGACTTTTTTGCCATTGAGCGGTTCTGGAGGGCGAGGAAGAGTATCAGCGGGCTGAAATTCACTGCGGGCAGCTACTTCGGCCGCCGGGGGAGGAAGGTCCCGGCTCGAGGGCGAGTTCGAACCAGCCAGGTCCTGAACGGTATTCTCTGGTGAGGTTATCGGTTCCTGGGGCAACGAGCGGTCATCGCTTGCTGTGGACCACTCCCCAAACTCCAGCTGTTCCGACTTTTTCTTGCGTGCCATGAATTTTTAAACCCACGTCAAAGGCGCCCAGTACCTGCCAGAATTCGTTGACGGCCTCACTTTGCCGAGGTAGATTATCGGGCAGGGAATATTTTGCAGTCGTCCTGTGTTGGGGCCATCCGGTTCTGCCACAACGATACAAGCTCCGGCCGGTGAGGGAATCAACGATTAAGCCGGGGGCAACTCCTGCGGCGGTGAGGCCCAGCCATGGCTGTGACCTATTTTAAACGCTACCGAATGGAGATGGATCTGGGGAAAATTCCCATCGGTCGGCCGGTTGTTCCCCCCGGCTATCAACTTTTGCCCTGGCATGTCGACCTTTTGGAACTTCATGCCGAGGTCAAATACTTTAGCTTCCGTCATGAAATCGATGCACAGCTTTTCCCGTGCTTTACTGACCTTTCGGCGTGCCGACGGCTGATGCAGGATATCACCAGTAGAACCGGGTTTCTTCCTGGAGCCACCTGGCTTGCCGTTTTTGGTGGTCATCCCAGCTGGCTGATGGAACCGTGTGGCACAATTCAGGCGGTGGTGGACTCTGCGGGGGAGGGATGGATCCAGAATGTAGGAGTTGTACCAGAACACCGCCGAAGAGGTGTTGGCCAGTGTCTCTTGCGATCCTGCCTAGCCGGGTGTGCCCAGGCTGGTCTTACACGCGTCCATCTGGAAGTGACCGCCGATAATCTTCCGGCAATACGGCTTTACGAAGGCGTGGGTTTTTCCGTCGCCCGAACGCTTATAAAACCTGCAGAACTTTCGTGGCACTCTTGGTGAAAGCATTCGGTGCGAGTTGAGCACTCCGTGATAGCGTTTGCAAAGTCGACATCTCAAATTGTTGGTTTGAATAGGAAATTTGAAAAAAGAGGCTTATAAGCCGTCGAAAGCCCGGTTGGGTGGCTTAGGCTGATGGCGACAATAAGCACGGTGCTGGCCCCGAAAGCTACTCGCTGCCGCGGTGTGAATCCGACCATTTGGGGGATTAGAAATACCTATCCGTGGTGATTCCTAATTTGGTATCGGGTGGGCGCCGAATGTTTCGGGATGCCTTCCCGGTTGCGTGGCTAGGTTCAGCCTTAAGCCCGAATTTGGTCCCGATGCGATTGGTCAGAATTGGCCTGGAGGACGTGTTAGCCACCCCTGGAGCTGGAGGCGATCTGGGCGGGACATGGGCCTGGCACGGACGGGGAAATCTGGTGTGCGGTGGTGGCTTGCGGCCGAGGCACCTTTCGGGACGTTGTCCCGGCGGGGGTTTCGGAATAGTTCCAATGAAGGTGACTTTCGGGGCCGAATTGGCTCGTGGAAATTCTTCCAGGGATGAAACAAGAAATTCTTCGAGGGATCAGACGAGTGGAGATAGGGCCTAAACGAGTAGAGATGTGAAGTGTTCCGAGTCCTTTGGATGATTTCTGAAGCTAGCAAGTGAGCTAAATTTGAGGGCTTTTCATGTCTGGGAGCATAGTTTTCGGCGCATTTTCGATGTCGCTTATGCTCTCATGCCCCCCGGAGGATCCGGCCATAAAACCGATTTTGGCTCGCGAGGGAGATTTTGCACGCGTAAGCGGCTCTAATGACCGGCTGTTGATCGAGATTTGGTCAGCGCGGGGGATAGGAAGTGCGGCGTTTGAAGCGGCCAACGGGTGGCCGATGAAAGCCACAGTTCGATTGTATCTTCGCGGGCTGGAATATCTCCAGCTTTCAAGCGGCGGGGTTATTCTCGAGGCCTGTGTGCGAAGTCATCCCCCCCATGAACGCCAGGTGCGTTTAAAGGAGGCTCCACCTGGGGTGGGGAAACTTGGCGAACAACAAGAGGGTGATCGTTTTTGGTTGGAAGTTCGCGCGTATGATTCTGCCGGTAGGGAGGTCGCGGGACTGCCACCGGCAGGAGGCTTTTGGGAGTTTGATTTGCCGTCCGAGCTCTTCCAAAGCCGGGAAGGCCGTCTTTGCCTTAAGTGGATCGATTTTTACCGTTAGCAACTGGTAATTCGGTTTAGCAAAGGTTTTGGGTGAAATCGCCGGATTTGCGGGAAAGTCAATTTCAGTCGCACAGATACATAAGAGCCTCTGGTCAGGTCTCAACTCGCTCCGACAGGTTGGACAGGTTTTGACCCACCTGAGAGGCTAAGTGGCTCTTCGTAGGTTGATCGAGGTTTTTTCATAGTGCCGGCGAGGGTATCTTAGAGAAAGTGGATGGTCGGAACGGGTTCCTAGACGACCCTCGTATGAGGTATCACTGCGGAGGGTGCACCCGCCTAGCGTTGGCGGACGGACACTTAACTAAGTTAAGACGGATGCCGATTTTGGGGGAGAGCGGTTTAAGGATTTTGTGGAGGTTTTGGGGGAGGCATCAGCGAAGGCCAAGGAATTTCCTGTCAAGTCTTGGTTGTTTGTTTGCAGTTGTTGAAAAGGGGGCACAAAGCCATGCCACGACACCGAACAGACCTCAGCGACAAGTCGCAGGCTCCCTTGCTTCGGCAGTGGATTCTGCTGCGATTGCTTAGTGCTCGGTGGACGGGTGCGACTGTGCAAGAGATAGCCCGCGAGCTCGAGACCAGTGTGAAGACTGTCCGCCGGGATCTTGCCCTTTTCAAGCAATTGGGGTTCCCTCTCCAGGAGATTCGTCAGGCCCATGGGCGGAAAAAGTGGGTGCTCAATCAGCCTCCGGCGGAGTCGTGGCTTGGATTCGCGTTCGATGAGGCACTGGCACTTTATCTTTCGCGTCGTCTTCTGGATCCGATTGCGGGATCGCCTTTTTGGGAAGCCGCCCAACGGGCTTTTCGGAAAATTCGCGCCATGTTAAGCAGCGAGGCCCTCAAGTATGTGGAGAAATTCGCACACTTCTTCTACCCCACGAGTATAGGAGTCAGCGACTACACGGGCAAATCACAACTCATCGATTTGTTGATGATCGCAATCGAGGACCAGCGGGCTGTCGACATCGTTTATACCTCACTTCGAGCTAAGCAACCCGAGACTTACCGGGTCCACCCATATGGGATAGTGTTCCATCGCGGCTCACTTTATTTGGTAGGCTTTAGCACCAAGCATCACGAGATTCGGCACTGGAAGGTGGACCGAATGGAACAGGTGGAGATCTCCCGGGATGGGTTCTGCAGACCCGCGGATTTTGATCTAAGGGCCCATTTGGCGGGCTCTTTCGGAATCTTCCGTGAGAGTGGGAATATCCTTGTTCGTGTACGATTCGCGCCTGAAGTTAGCCGATATGTCCAAGAAAAGCGTTGGCACGATAGTCAACGCCTCCTGCTGCAGGCCGGTGGCAGCATAATAGCAGAATTCCGATTAAATACCACCAAAGAGATTAAACACTGGATTTTATCCTTCGGCAGGTTGGCAGAGGTCTTAGAGCCGGAGGAACTACGCCAGGAGCTGGCCGAAGAGGCTTCTGCTCTTAACGCTATATACTCGCGGAAGTCGTTCGGTAAGGCTATCATGGAGGTTTCGGATCACCAGCGGACAAAAGGTGTGCCCGGGGTAAATCCCCGCACCGAACCGTGGGACTCAGGCGGCGACAGGTCTCCTAAATTTCGTCGAGCTTGGTTGAAGGATGCTTGAGAAAGACCAGCTTTTCGGAAGCACGTATTCTTCATCTTGACTTGCAGCCCTCTCTCCCAACATGTTTTGATAGCCACTGTCGGCCAGAAGCTGCCGAGCTTTGGGCGTGCCTTTGGTGTGATTTGTCGGCTAATCTGGAAGAGAGGGGGGCGATTATTAATTCACATCAGTCACGCCTGTAAGCGGGCAGCTGGGCATGGCAGGTTTCTTCCTTTAACACGTAGGCCGTCTATAATTGCCCTCGATCCCAAAGATCACCAGCAGTTTACGTTGTTTACCTGTGAACCTTTAAGTCAGAAGACGTGGTCAACCATCGACACCTTCGTAATTGGCAGGACAAATAGTTCCACTGATCCCATCGGTTATTAGGAAAAATTTTTAACGGGGGTATGTTGCCGTGAGATTATTGCTCATCTTGCCTGTATGCGTTGCCTTTTGGGCCGGAGAAACTTCTTCGGTACGTGCGGCAAGGACCGTACTTTATCCTGGCCCACCTGGGATGCGACCATCCCAGTTATATCAAGTTAGCGTGAATAATTCCCCTTTGTTTGTGTATCCCGTCACAATCAATCCCACGGGGCTTTACCGCGACGTCGCCGCTCCTGCAGCAATGGTTTATTTCGACTTTGAGGGTCAGGTGACGGTGGAAATTACCGCCGCCTCCAAGGTGTCAAGCGCTCGTGTCCATCCCCTCAGGCGAGGGGTTAAAGCCGATGTGCAAGGCCGCACTGTGAGGTTTGTCCTCACGGCGCCTGGCAATTATGTCGTTTTATTCAATGACAGCTGTGATGAGCCGCTTTTTGTGTTTGCCAATCCGTTGGAAGCCAGCCGTCCACTTCCGGGTACTCCCGGGGTCCTCTTTTTTGGTCCCGGGGTGCATTCAGTGGGAGTGATTGAACTACAAAGTGATCAGACGCTGTATTTGGCTGGGGGCGCTTTCGTCAAAGGGCGTGTGAGGTCCACAAAGGCAACAAATGTGAGAATCTTAGGACGGGGCATCCTTTATGGCGGCGAATACCGAAAGCAGGATGTTCCCCCTGGGGAAAGGTTTGTCACGCTGCGAAATTGCCGAGATCTCCACATCGAGGGGATTATCCTATTAGATGCCTTTGCCTGGAACATATTTATTGCCGGCTGCCAATCCGTTTGTGTGGACAACGTAAAGATAATTAGCTGGCGGATGAATTCCGACGGCATCAATCCAGTCAGCTCGGAGGATGTTATCATCCGGAATTGTTTCATCAAGAACCACGATGACGGTATTTCGGTCAAAGGTAAAATCGAGCTGGGCAAACGCCTGAGGAACATCACCGTCTCCAATTGCGTCATGTGGCAAAACTGGATGCGGAGTTTTGTGGTGGGCGGGGAGCTTGCGGTCGAAACGACTGAGAATATCGTATTTCGTGACTCCGATATTATTTTCTCCGGCATAAACCCGAATAGCGCTGGCAACCGCGATGCGGCGCTTGGCGTGTGGAATGTGGATGCTTGTCGGGTGCGCGACGTGGTTTTCGAAAATATCTACGTGGAGGAGGCGGAGCGCGTGGTGCGAGTGGGGTTGTTCAAAAACAAACACTCCACTCAGCCGCAATGGGGACACATTGAGGACATAATATTTCGCAATATTACGGTGGCAAGAGGCCGCGCGGCAATTGAGCTAAGTGGGCATTCCGAACGCCACCTCACGCGGAATATCACGTTTGAGAACCTCCGTATCGGAGGGCAGTTGATCGACGATCCGGCCGATGTAGCTTCATATCACGCCGACCCGTTCACCCGCAACGTAAAATTTGTGGTTACTAGGTAAGTTGATGTGGCGGGTCAAGCTAAGTTTCTGCTTGAAAGCCACGGCCAAAATCGGTCACCTGAAACTTACGAGTGGTCGAAACCTCCTGGGCAGCTTTTCAACCTTAACGGATTAAATAATAGTGGCTCGTGGGCTTCGATGGTGATCGACGTGTCACTCTGTCTGTTAACACGAAGAAGGATCGGGGCAACATTTTAGGCAGTCAGGCTTCGTGAGAAATCTGGGGCTAAAGTGGGGAATTACACGACGTTTTTCATGTGGAGGGTCGCCGCATCCGTGGGATTCTCCTCTTCCTAAGAATGGTTTTCCGGATACGCTCGCAGCGGAAAAATTTTTCTCCACGTGTTTACGCGCGGACGAACGTCAAGAGCACATTTCAACCATATTCACTTGCGATTTTGGTAGGGGCATCGTGCCTACTGTCGAATTTTCCATCTTGCAAATTGAGGACAAGCCGTTCTGCTTCGCTTATGCGATGCTTGTCAAAAATTTTGTGTGCTCCGATGACTGCGAAAAGGGAACTGATAAGCTCGTGACAATGGACCACCGAGGGCTCTCGGACCGCCTTTCCGAGGCTTAACTGCGTGGATTTCCGTTGGCTCGGGAGAGCATTGTCTCAAAAGGGAGGCAGTTGAAGAGAGTCGCCCGCCAAAGCGTGTGAAACAAATCCCGCAACCACGTGTTTAGGAAACTATGCACGTGTGGAGGTTCGGCAGCCCGAGCTTCCCTTGAAAGAGGCAGGTGAGTGGATCCCCCAGTTTTGTTCCATCCTCTCAAGGAGCGTTTTGCTTGGAGCCTCACATTTTTAGTGTGACGCTTCTCCTACGTTGTTTTGAGAACGGAGCGCAAACACTGGGCTCCCCGGAACCAAAAGGTGACACAAGGGCCGCCTTTGGAGCGATGTGGCTCCAAGTGAGGCTGACTTCGGCAATATGGATTCGGGTTGGTTTGGGGATGAAGATTCAGTGTGCTTTGGCGAAGCGGGCCCCACTCGAAGCTACGCAATCGCCGAGAACGGATCCCGACAAGCCCAACGAGATCGATTGCAGTGGGCTTTTCACAAGTCGAGGCCGATTTCGGGCAACAAGAATTTTTCTTTCGTGCCGGCTCGAAGCCTTGTTTTGGCCCTTCCCCTCGACTTGCGTGAAACCGTTTACGCGGGAGGTTGCAAGGTAGCAGTGTGTGGCTCGTCAACGCCGCCGGAGCGAACCGACGCAGCAGGCTCCTTCGGCGTGGTCCCCAGCTGCACACTCTGGCGGGAAATGCCCGCTGGAGGGACTTTTTCGGGAGTCCTCTCCTTTTCTTTTGGGCGTTTGTCCTCAACACGCGGTCCGAGGAGACAAACGATCCGCTGCCGGCCTTCACTTCGCGGTGGATTTTCCACTTTGGCAAGCTCCGCCAAAGAGCCGATTACCGTCTGAATGACGCGCATCCCTTCCTCGACGTGAGCGGCTTCGCGCCCTTTAAATTCGACTACAACGAGGACTTTATTCCGGTCTTCGAGGAACTCTTTAGCGCGGTTGATTTTGACCTCCAAGTCGTGCTTTCCCGTCCCTGGCCGGAGGTGAATTTCTTTAACTTTTGTGTGATGAGCCTGCGCCCGCTGCTTTTTCTGAAGTTCGTACTTGAATTTTCCATAATCTAAAATCCGGCACACAGGTGGGGTTTCGTTTGGCCCCACCTCAACGAGATCAAGCTCGGCTTCGCGGGCAAGAGCCAGGGCCTGTTGCAGTGGCATGATCCCCAAGTTTTTCCCTTCTACTCCGATGACGCGCACCGGCGAGCGCCGAATTTGTTCGTTGACGCGATACGATTTGACCTCGATAGTCGTCCTCCTTTCTGCTTGCAACACTTTCGTCACTGACCCAGTGAAACCTGTCCCGATCGAAGGTCTTCCGATTGAACCGAAGGCTGTCTTCGCCTATTCGGTATATTCGGACCGACCGGCGGTTCGTCATAAACGTCTCTACAGATATCCTGAGTCAACCTTAACGAACACCCAAACTTTACGCTTGACCGTATCGCAGGTCGGTCAAGTGTCAATCTACTTTGGGTATCAAAGCCTCGCAAGTGTCATAGGGCCAGATTCGGAAACCCAGGCTCGTTTCGTCGACTTGGCGGGAAAAGTAACGTCTACGACCTAAGGTTGAGCTCGAGACCACCCGGCGTTTCGGGTGTATCCGCTGGACCCGCAACTCCTGACAAACGTTAAACCCAAAGGCGACAAATCCCACAAGGAGGGGGTAGGAGCCACGGGCAAATTTAGGGTAAATGGGAAACATCTCTCGTTATAATGCAGTTACCTGTAGGTTATAGTGCATTTATAGCTTTGGGATTCACGTGCCGGGAAAATAAAAGGACGTAACTCGCTAATAGGACCCGGCTTGCTACTCGCGCTCGGCTCGGGGCTAATGAATCGGCGCCTGCGGTACGAGTGACTGGATGGTTCCGGGGAGTTTTCCCCAATGTCAGCCACCGTGGGAGCGAGCCAAGTCATCCTTAGGATCACCGGCTTAAGGTTTAATTCCTTGATAAGTTCCAAACATTTTAAACGTCCCTACTTTTAGCAACGTTCAAAAATTCCCGCCTGGTCTCGCGATGTGTTTTGTTAGGCCACTAACTTGTCCTCCGCTATCACAACACGAGCGGCCAGGTTTTTCGTGAAGGTTATCACCTCTGCCAGTAGTTACTGCACTTGCTCAAAGTAAACCGCTTTGGGATGCCGATTCGTTCCCTTCGGATGTCGGGCACTTGCGTCCCCCACCTTGTCGGTTAAGTCTTTAGGTCAACGAAAAGGCGAATGATATTAATATTAATTGCATTACTAATATTAAATTGGGGCGCCTGATGGCGCCAAGGGTTTTGGCAGGCCCGAGTTTTTGTAGGCTTAGATGCATGAGCTTCGGCTGGCCCGTCGGCTTGTCTCAGTAAGGGAGTATTTCTGTTTTGCGACTACGGCCACGGACTAAAATCCTCCGGCAGTGTGACCATGACGAACGTGATCACGACAAATTATTTGAAGAAGGCGAGAGAAATTGGGTTCACTTTTGGGTCCCTTAGTTTAGAAACTGGCTATTCAATGATCCTTTTTCACATGTTGCTATCGCGACAACGATCGGAAACGTGGCAGGCGGCTTATGGGTCCCACGGGCGGACCACCGGGCGATGGCTGTGGCCCGATTTCTTGTTGAAGACCCCGCAGCATGTGGTTCACGCCTGGGAGCGGCTCACTGGTCACCACGGGATCATATAACCAGCCGCTGACATGAAGGAGGACGAGTTGTTGGCTGGCATCGCCCACCATTTGGCGGACGAGTGGGAACGGACTATCGACCCGGACCAGATTGGCCCGCAGTAGAAGCCGGATTCGTCCCTGCCAATCAACTTCCCCAGAACCCTCGAAATTTAAGGCTGGCCCCTGAAACACCACGTAGGGGATGACGATACGTTGACCCTCGAACTCAAAGGATAGGTCTACGGAGCTAAAGGCATTTCGCTTTGGCTCGCGATTGGTTACCATCCGAAGCAGGGCGAGCATGAGCGGCGTATCATAGATATCTGCCTCCCGTAGCTGGAGGACACCTTGGCCGGAGAGGGTATCCGGTTGACTAAGGATGCCTCTCACCTCGCCTTGGGCGTAAACTAAGCCGCGAAGGTCCTCCGGTTGCCTCAGAAGCTCCTGCGCCAATTGCCCCAAATCCGCCCGGTTTACAGAAAATCCAAGGCGAAAACTGGACGCCTCCCCCAATTGAATCACACCATCCAGACTAACAAGCCCTCCGGCCATGCGCGCCGTCACCGGTGCAGAGGACGGGGCTCGTGGTGGAGTAAGACCGCTCTGTCCAGGGGAGATGTGCCCGCCAAGTGGTACATGAGCCCGCCACAGATCGGAAGGTACTTCAGCCGGCGCTGGGCGTCCCAGCAGTATTCTTTGGCCATCGGTCCATATCGGCCCGCGGATCTGCGTGAGTTGCACCCCCTGAGTATTGGCGGCAGTAAGATCTAAAATTGTCAAACACGCGAAGCGGTCTCCCTCGGTCGCCCCTACCACTTGGGTTGTGCCGCTAACCCCGGTAAATCGTAATCCGCAGTCCAGTCTCGCTTGGTGCGTGTCCACAAAAAGGGCCCATTGTGTGCGTGCGGAGGAAGAGTCGTCCGAACCTGCCTGAATGCGAATCTGACCTCGTACGTTGATCCGCCCCATGGGATTCAGCGCGCGCAAAACCTGTCGGAGGGGCAAGGGTGCTGCTTGGGCCAATTCTTGATCCAGAGCAATCTGCTCCGCAAAAAAGTCGGCGAGATCTACCGTCCAAGTCCCTGCCGCATCTTGCAGACACGCCACCGTGGCCGAGATCCGCGCCGACCCATGCTGCCCCCGCAGTTGAGGAATGATCGCTTGGCCATCATGGTATTCCAGCCTCCCCGCCAAATTATCAATCCGGTAGGGAAACCACGAAGGCTGAATCGAGCACTCCTCTGGGGCGGGTTCTGCCGAGAAACGAAGGTGGATTCGGTTGGTAAGGGAGTCGTAGAGGACTTGGCCGGTTAACTCCGCGAGGGAACCGCGAAGCGCCAAATCGCGCCACAGTTTCCTGGCCGCCGCTGTGGGAAGGGAGGCTCGTAATTGTTCATCGAGCGGAAGATCCTTGGCCCGGAAATGAAGTTGCAGGAAGTGTCGCCCACTCCAACTTTCTAGCCGCCCGCGGAGGTAAATCTCAGCGACGTTCTCATAAGCGCGGGTCTCTTCAAGCTCCCACACTTCCCCATGAGCGTTTCCCCACATGCGAAGGCGGCCTTGCAGATTCCGAAGGGGATAGGGGAATCGCTGGTACTGCACCTGGGTGCCTTGAAGCTCGATCTCGAGCTGCCGTTCCGGAGCTGCGTCGTGGGCCTTGCGAAAACTGACAAATCGGAAGCCGAAATCCCCTGCCGGCTGCAGTTCCGCCAGTCGCCGGCTCATTTCTCCCCCAAGGGCTTCCACCATTTCCCGGTCGAACATCACAGAGGGAGCTGCCACGATCCATTGCCAGGCCCCTTCGCGAAGAAGCGTCCGCCCTTGGATAGTCAACGGCCGATTTCCCACCTTGCCCCATAATTGGGCCCATAGGTGTTCGTTGGTCCACTCAAGGAGCCCACTTACCTCGCGAACAGGGTAGGGAAGCCGAGAATACACCAAATTCATTTGCTGGGGAAATATCCGGAGGTTCCACCGCCATCCGTGGGCATCGAACCGGAAATTTCCCCGTAGGCTGAGCACTCCCTGAGGGTTGTATGTCTCGTACCACTGCCGCAAACGTGGGTGGATCTGTACCACCTCTTGGTTGATTCGCAGATTATCGATGGCCACTTCTCCCTGGAGGATACCCGTCGGTTCCTGTTGGCACAGCTCGAGCTTCGGAAGAAAAATGGTGGCCGGTCCCCAGGCTGCCTGGAGTCCTTCGATGGAAATCTGAGAGCTTGTGATTCGAAACTTGGCTGACAGGTCGGTGATTGGCATGTCCAAGTGTGCGATTGCCACTCGGACACCTTCGACAGTCCCTGTTACTTGAAACTGTGGGTTGGGGCACTCTTCCGCGGCGCCACCCACCTCCGCGTTCAGCCGAAGCTCCCCACCTAAAATACGAAAGTCCGGAAGTTCCTCGTGAACAACCAGGGGCAGCTGGGAGATGAGCTCTCTCGTCAAATTGATTCGATGGAACTGAAACACAATTTGCCATTGGTGCGTGGCCAGGGCATAGAAGGCCTCGACCGTGGCTTCACCGAGACCCGGTGGTTCACACAAAGCACGGACTCGCCAACGACCAAGCGGCTTCTGAGAAGATTGGCTTGCGGATTGTTCTCTGGAAAGGGCACCCTCCTGAAGTTCGTACACTAGTGTTGCCCGCGGAATAGGAACCACAAATTTCGTGGAACGGGGTGCCATATGATCTTCGACGATCAAAGTTGCCGCTTCAAGCTGGATTCTTGGCACGCTCCCAGGGCCTTGCTCGCCCTGGCAAATGGCACCCCAATTCCATCGCCCCGCCCTGTTGCGAACGGCACGAAATTCAAGCCCTTCAAGAATGACCAATTCGACTTGTAAGCCGTCCCGAATCCATTGGCGGAGTGAGCCGGCTACCTTGAGCCGGATTCGGCTCACGCGAGCAAGAAGTGCCGGCACTGGCAAGGGCGTCTCGGAGACAGGCGAAGAGACGTGGATGTCGCAAAGCTCTATTTCCCTCCCCGGCCACCACCGTCCGCTTGCTATCGAGACCTGCATGCCGGGTAGGAGCTTTTCGAGCAAAATTTCGGCCTGCTTGGCGAGAAGAACTTCAAAATGGCGGAAAAAAAGAAACGCCCCCGCCGCGATAGCAATCGCGGTGATCAAAAGGCCTATTAGCAAAATTCGCCCGAACCAAACCCAAAGGCTTCTGATCGAGAACGTTCCTCCTTCCCTGGAAGTATCGGATCCTCGTAACGGTTCGACGGCCTGTGAGGGAAAAGCGAACCAACCTCGCCGTTTCTCAAAATTTGCGACTGCTTACAAACTCGCTACCCACACCAAAGGTGGGTATATCCATACTTCTGTTTCATTTTCTGCTTAAAGAACGGCATTTTCGAGAATAAGCAAAACAAATTATTCCCGCCAAATTGGCCTCTTGAAAATCCTCGTGCCGCAAGGTTCAACGTTTCCCGTACTATTAGCGTCCACCAAGACAAACCGCGGTGCCGTTGAATCAATTTTAGGCGACCCAAGCGGAAGGGCGAGTTGCTCATGCTGAGGTGTCAGCCCAAAATGCCGACAGTGCGACTCCCCCAAGATCGATTTTTAGCCCTGTGCGTCCCCCGGGCCGACCTCTGGGGAAGCTACTCCGGGGACTTCTTTTGCCATCTTCTCCGGAGCATTTTGGCCAGGTCGCGCCCCCCTGCGACGGCTGGGGGAATTAAAGCCAAGACTGCAGGTTCTCGATATCGTAATGAACTTACGAAGATGCAATGGATCCCGGTAAGGTAAATCGCCGGGAGTGCAGGAAGCCAATATAACCAGCCTCCTCGTCGGAAACGAATTATCCCCAAAATGGCTAGGGTTATCACCGGCAAAAATGTAGCTGCGACCAAAATTTTCACTTGCCAAGATTGAAAGCTCGGCTCGTTGGGCCAGATATTCCACATTCGCGCAAGCTTCTTTATGGCCAGGACGAGTACTTGCCGGGGATTTTCCCAAGCCCACGCGAGGGCCTCTTGTCGTAGCCTTTGATCTAAAAAGAGCTCTAAATCGATCTCGAATCGTGCTTTGTCGCTTATTTTTGGGCAAATACTCCATCTTTGCTGTCTTGCCCATTCCTCCGATACCGCGTAAGTGCTCCATTTAGGATTTTCGGGCCTTATGCTAGCATCAGTCGCCATTGACATTGACGCAGGGGCAGAGTGGGCCAAGTTTGTATTTCCATAGAGGGTCGCAGGTTTGTCGGTGATTCCCTGGCCGTTAATCAGTTCCCTTGAGTCCTTCGAAGTGGGAAGAGAATTGGCAGGGGTACGATCAGGGGAGCTTGTGGGCCTCCGGGCCGAAAATTCTTGAGCGATTTCTGCCATTCTTCTTGAAACGAATGTAAGGTCGCTTGCGCCTGTGGCGTCGGCATGAAGGCCGTCAAACAAACTGGCCCCAACCTGAAGCGTGGTAGGGACAAATCGGCCAGTCAAGCACCAGTTTCGCCAGAACCAGGGACTCAGCGTAGCTAGGACTCCGATAGCTAGAAGCAGCAGATAACCCAGGTCGCGAGGCCGCTGCTTACTGAGAATACAGATGACCAAAGCGCTAAATAGAGGGAAAATAAGCCAGCTGGGACGGGTCAATGTTGCCCACCCGTGAAGCACGCCGGCCCCCAACCACCACCAAGCCCTAGAGCCAGTATTTTTGGCCTGAGCTCCTTTCACCATGGCGACTAAGCCAAAGATCATCAGAGGACAAAATAGCGCTTCGCTCAGGATAAGGACGCTAAGTACGACGGCACCGGGATATGCTGCCGCGATCCATGCCGCTATCTGCCCTACGTGGCGATCGAAAAGCCACGATCCAAACTGGTACACGCCCACAATTGTGAGTGTGCCCAAGAACGCCCCGAAAAGTCGCGCTACAACAGGCGGGAAGTCGGCACCAAAAATCCAAAAAAGTGGTGCAAGGAAAAGCGGGTATCCTGGCATGCGGAAAATCCGAGCATTACCATAAAGATACTCCTCTCCAAGCGCAATGGCCCGCCCGAGGACCCAGTAAGAGTGGCTGTCGCCAAAAGCAAATTTCCCTCCTGTGTAAGCTTCCCACACCGCGGCCATTGCCACCCGCAGGAGTAGGCCCACAAGCACCGGCCATAGCAAGTCGGGGTACCAAACGGCCTTAAAACTTCCACAAGGGATCGAGGACGGGGATACTTCCCCACGCTCAGCAGGCTTTGCCATTCAGATCGCCCTTAGTGTTTTTGCCGGCAGGAGCCACCTCGTGCCAACTGACAGACTTCGCACTAAAAAGTAAAGTATTGTCTTTGTGGCAACTCCCTAACGGCCCAGTCATAAATTTTTGATTCCGCTCCATCAGTTCTTTATGATTAGTGGAGTGCTTGCCAAACGATGGTATTGCCTCCAGCAAAGCTTGTCCAACGTGTGCACAGTGGCATGGTATCGCACAAAAAATTTTAGGTTAGTCGCAGGGGAGTCACCATGAAAATCGGTAGCGTGACGACTTCGTCAACGGGTTTAATCTTAGTGACCACCGTGTTTGCGGCATCTTGTGGACTGATTTTGGGAGTAGTATGGGGACGTGTGGCTGATGACAAGGTCCCTCTGCGCACTCAGGTTCTTTCGTGGGACCAGGCTCGAGTGGTTGAAGCCGAGTGGGGGCAGATGCGATACTATTTTCGTGGTGAAACGGCAATGACCAATAACGCCCTGGTGGCCGTCGCCGTGGTTCGCCCGGGCAAGGCAGTCCATCGGGCTCATCGCCATGCAGAGGAAGAATATCTGCTCCTAATCAGCGGCGAAGGCACCTGGCAAATCGGCGACAAGCAATTTCCGGCCAAGAAGGGAGATATCCTTTATGCGGAGCCGTGGGTATACCACGGTTTAGTAAACACAGGCGATGAACCTTTAATATTCGCAGTAGTGCGATATCTTTCAAAAGGCATAGCTGTGCCGCCGCAACCGGATTCCCGGCCAGATGAACTTTAGCACGCACGATTTCCACCGAGGAAAATGCAAAGAGCTTAGAAGCTGTAGTCTGACTGGGCGTGTTTCAAGGACAACCAAAGCCCCTGGCACAAAATGCCTTCCGCTGTGAGAGGGGCTCGGAAGGAAGTGAGCGCGGGGCGGTTTCACCGCGGGAGCCGCGGCTAAAATAGGTGCGACTGCTAACTTTTTCTCCTTGGCATGTTTGGTCAAACGGGGGCTCAGCGTTTCGATCGTTGATAAACATATAGCCCAATCGCAGGTCGGTAGTCATCATTTGGGAGAAGGACACATGTTAGTGCGAAGTTATTTTCGTTTACTCTGCAGGTTAGAGGGGTGTTTGCCTTCGGCGTTCTTCTTTATCGCCGCACTGGCCGGGATGTTTGGGGGGAGTATAAAGGTTTGGGGGGCTTCGGAGGTCCGACCCAACGTCGTGCTTATTGTCTCAGATGACCACGGGCGGGAGCTTGGATGCTATGGTCATCCGGTAATTCAGACACCAAACTTGGATCATCTTGCCCGGGAGGGAACTCGCTTTGAGTTTGCATTTTGCACCACGGCCAGTTGCAGCCCCAGTCGTTCTGTGATCTTGACGGGAATGCACAATCATGCAAACGGCACGTATGGTTTACAGCACAGCTATCACCATTTCCAAAGTTTTCAAGGGGTGAAGAGCCTGCCTGTTTACCTGCAGGAGGGCGGCTATAGGACGATCCTGGCCGGCAAACTTCATGTGGCGCCAGAAGATGTGTACAGATTCGAGACTGTTGTCCAGAGAGTCAACCCTCGCAGCTCTGTGGAAATGGCCGAGCGGTGCCGGCCAATTTTAGAGGAGACCAAGGATCGCCCCTTCTTCCTTTATTTTTGTCCCACCGATCCGCATCGTGGGGGTGGTCGGGTAGAAGAGTCTCCTCACCGGCCTGACCGCTTCGGCAATCGCGAGCAACCTTATCCTGGTGTTGACGAAGTCGTGTACGACCCGAACCAGGTGGTGGTTCCCCCTTGGTTGCCCGATACACGCGCTTGCCGTGAGGAGTTGGCCCAGTACTATCAATCGGTCTCCCGAATGGATCAAGGAGTCGGTCGATTATTGCAGATTCTGAAAGAGACAGGGCATTGGGAGCGAACTGTGGTGATTTATCTTTCCGACAACGGCCCGGCCTTTGCAGGTGCAAAGACTACCGCTTACGAGCCGGGAATTCGTCTGCCGTGTATAGTTCGAAGTCCTTTTGCTTCCCGCAAAGGTGTGGTCAGTCGGGCCATGATAAGTTGGGTCGACATCGCCCCTACCATCCTTGATCTTGCGCAGTTGCCTATCCCGAAGACGATGCAGGGACGATCCTTCGCCGGCATTCTGGAAGAAGAAAACCCACCGGGCTGGGACGAAGTTTATGCCTCTCACACTTTTCACGAGGTGACAATGTACTATCCCATGCGGGTGGTGCGCGAAAGACGGTATAAGCTAATTTGGAATATTGCGTGGCCTTTGCCGTATCCTTTCGCGTCGGATTTGTGGGAATCGGCCACCTTCCAAGATCGATTGGTTCAGGGGTTGGATGCAAGTTACGGCAAGCGTACGCTTCGCCAATATATTCACCGGGCGGCCTTCGAGCTTTACGACTTGGAGCAGGATCCAGACGAAACCCGCAATTTGGCTGATGATCCCGCCTATCAAGAAATCCTTGCTCGACTTAAAGAGAAGTTGAGAGCGTTCCAGAAGGCTACCCGGGATCCATGGATCCTGAAATGGGAGCGAGAGTAAATTCCGCCGGTGAAAGTCGGGCGGAGTTGGCAGACAGCGCGGAGAGTGACAACGGAGTACTGGGCTTTGGGAGAATTTGTGCATTTGCGCCAATAAAAAGCGGCGGGCACCGCAAGAGTTCCCACCGTCTTGACAAGACTTCGCGCCGTCTTAGGCCGTCCTAAAAAACTTCTTGCCACTCGCGGATTTTGCGAGGCCTACCACCCTACTGGTGACACCGACCTCCCTCTGAATGAAGCCAGCTTTGAAAAATTAGCCGGCAAATCTTGTGTGAGCCCGTTGCCCGGGATACTAGCAACTAGTCAGAGTTTGTCGAAAAAGCCCAGGATGAAGATGGGAAACTTGTCTCACCGGGCCGGCTGTTGAATATTTACCTCACGACCATTCTTAAGGTCTGAACATGCGTCCTGTAGAGGACTTCCAACGTTGGCAAAATTGTTCGGCTATAGCTTCTGGAGCATTTGAGCTGCAACAGACTTGACCTTTCCTGGGTCACTGGCTCGCTGAAGCTCTTCGTAATCTTTACTCAAAGCATCAGCTTTGGCCGGATCGCTCGCCCGTAACCTTTCGATGTTTTCCTGGATAGTCAAACCTTCACTCCCGACCTCCCCGGTCCGGGCAATCGACTCAAGTGCTGAGCGAATTGCATCGGCAGGCTGAACCTGTGCGGGCTGAACTCGCTGTGGTCCAGGACCGCTTGAGCCACCGCACCCTCCGAGGAGTAAGGCCACTAGAGCCAAGATGATGGTAAGCCGATACATGCGATTGTCTCCTTTACTTTTTAGCTGCGGTTAGCTTTCGTCCCCTCCTCCATGACACATCTTATTTTGAGGAATCGTCAGGTTGGCAGGAGCACGGCAGTGAGGGCTACACGGCTTCGCGCAGTTGGCGGGAAATTAGGATCTTCCGTATTGCGAGTTATTCCTGACGAACTGACAAACTAGGTTTCCTTCCCCAAACCGGACGATCGAGGACAGGCGGACTTTTCGTGCCGAACTTTTTGCCCTTATGGGGGAGTGTTTTCTCCCCCAAGCATCGAGACGACTACAGGTTTTGAAAGTGGGCCCGTTAACCCGCTGGGGCAAGTGCGCCTGCCGACACCCACCTGGTCAGGCCAACGGCAGAATGGTTATATCTTGGGAGTTGGAATACCCGGCGATTAGGGAACCGTCCCAAAGTTGGGCCGCGGCCTTACGCTGGCTCTTCGAATTTAAGCCTGAGGCGTCACCGCCGTTTCGCCGCGGTGGGTGTTCAGCCAAGTGCCCCCCAGCTATTCCGGTTGTGCCGCCTGACCCTCGTCACGGCCACCCAAGAACTGGTAGGTCTGGAAATTGATGGTTTCCGAAATAAATCGAACCGAACCATCGCCGAGGGCATGAAGCACGCCTCCGGGATGCCAGCTTCGTGCTGGAAATGCGCCATTGCTATCCATCCACCCGCATCCCACGCATTCCTGGCAGGTTGGCCAGCGCCAGTTTGGAGGAGCTACGGTATTGAAGACGGTTTGAGTGGGCATTGGGGCGATCCAATCGCGGCCGGAGTGACTATGATGATTGGCAATTCCGCCCTGGCATTGGGTCCCATAGGCATCCATTTCTGCTTGGGTGGGGAACAGTCGTGTGCCTGAGAAAGCCTGGGCCCGAACCACATCGCCCGGGCGGTAGACTGCATTATTATTATCACCGATGCGGATTTCTGCTGCCATGATGGTATTTGAGGCCCCATCTCGCATGTCGGAGAATGTGGTCTCCCGGTCGCGCATTACAAATCCGTTCTGGGCACCACTGCCCCAGTCGAAGTGGGATCCAAAGCTGAACACGTAATTACAATTGCCCGTATCGGCACTCCCCGGAAAGTCAGTATCCGAGGGGCAACGGAAGGTTGCAATCTTCGTTCGCCGCGCCGCCGTCAGCGTGGCATTCCCATCGTACCAATCCCGAGCTGCCTTAACCCCGAATTCGTCAACCACGCGATAAAGGTTTGTCTGCTCTAAGTAGGGTAAAAGCATGGCGTGGATGCTGTAGCCCCGCCAATGTGATTTCAGCGCGGTCGGATTAGCCGGATCCACCGTCCGATATGCGAACCGTGGGAAACATTTGTACACATCATGGTAGTTGTGCATTGCCAACGCGAGCTGCTTCAAGTTATTGGTGCACTGGCTCCGCCGTGCAGCTTCGCGTGCGGCTTGGACTGCTGGAAGCAACAGGGCAATAAGAATCCCAATTATGGCGATGACCACTAGTAGCTCCACCAGGGTGAATCCCATCCTCGCAAAAACCTTACGCTTCATAAGTGGTCTCCTTGCTAAAACAGCAAACTTTACGGACGCTAACTCAACAAACCCGATGGGTCCCCTACGATGAGCCCAACACACCCCCCGACAGAGTCCAATGAATCTCCTTTAATTTAGCCCCCCAAGTAAATCAATGCAACTATCCGGTCAAAAATTTTCGCACTAGGAAATTGTGACGGAAGGGCTTTGCATGACACGGCCTTCAGGTCGCAGGGCACCTTAAGTCCGCGCGATTGGAACGACGTGATTCAAGCCCTTCAGAAATTCGGAGCCAAGACTCGACAGATTGCGCGGGAATCGCTCCTCCTTGATCAATTTCAGGCAGTTTGGTGCTCTCCTGGATGCCGGAAAACCAAGGCATGGCAATTCTGGATAATCATCATAAATTTACTTGTCAATATTTTTCCGTACTGAGGAATTTCCACAATCCCTAATAACTTGAAAAGCTGGCAGCAATTACGTGGGAGGCCGAAACCACACCTAAAATGGTAACGAATTAAAATTTATCAAAAATTTGGTGAAGTTATTAACTTAGTGGGAATTCTTGAAGATCTTCATTTCCACTAAGGAGTTCTTTGCTTTTGCCAGAAATGCTAACTACAGCGGCCGCTCCCGGCTTAAGAGGATGATCGATATTAGCAAGTTTAAGGCCAAAAGACGTTTGCCGGCCGAAATTTTTGTTGTTTTTCCTGGTTCCGCACCAAAGAGGTATGTACAATTAATTAGAAGGGGATGTTCCGCCTGGGGGGTAGTGTACCCGGGTCGGCTAACTTGCGCGGACAGGACGACCAGCAAATATGTGAGACCTCACAGATGCTCGTACTGTCAAGGAAAGTAAACGAGCAAATTGTAATTGGGGATGACATTATTGTCACGGTGGTAGCCATTCGGGGGACGCATGTACGACTGGGAATAGAGGCTCCCCCAAATGTGAGCGTTCACCGGCGCGAAGTGTATGAAATGATGCGGCAGTCTGAGGCCAAGAAGGCGCAAACGGCTTCTAAGCCGGCCGAACAACACGCCGAAAATCCCTCGCAAGCCTGACAAAGCTTTTCCTCGAGTTGATCTTTTGGCCTCGCGTTGCTGCGGCTCACGCCGATACCTTTTTGGTTCCGTTGGCGTCTTTGATTCCGTTGGCGTTCTCGGATGCTCCTTATTTGTTCCGGTTGAGGATGCGGCCGGCAGGTCCTGGGAGCCATTTTGGGGTTCACCGTAGGCTTTTTGCCCGGGTTTGACTACGGCGGATGCTTCTCCGTTTCGGGTGGCTCAAAGATAATGGGCATTATCTGCCGGGGGTTACCCTAAAGGTACACTGCGGTCGGGGTGATGTTGCATGGTCGCCTTGGGCTGCCTCCGACCACCTAGCCCTTCGCTCTGCAGGCAACGAAGATGCGGTCTGTCGAGGAATTGGGTGCCTTGTGCCAGTAACGAAGGGTTGGCCCGCATCATCACAGGAAGCTGGGTTTTTTTGAAAGTTGATTTCGTGCGGAAAATCATCCGATCACATTACCCATGTCGAAATCTCTGCTAAAGTACCGACTGTTGCCAAATGCGTCTCTCCAGACATGGTGGTGAGTTGGCTTTTGCTCGGCCTGGAAGTCCGAATGGCATTAAAAGGCACGCCGTGGGCCAAAGAACGTCGGGCAAAGGTGCTTACAGTCGAAACCGAAGCAGCTGACTGGCCTCGGAAGGGAACTGCGGTCGAGCGAAGGTCGTTTGCGGGATAACTTGACGAGCTTTTTCGGGGGCTACTATGCGTACGGGTTGGGAAAAGCTTGATGGCCGAGTTGTGGCCGACCACATGATCTTTCGTGTCCGCCACGACCTGTATCGGCGTTATTCGGACGGACTGACCCACGAATTCGTGGTGGTCGAATGTCCTGATTGGGTCAACATCTTGGCCTTTACTCGCGAGAAGAGGGTCATTTTGGTACGCCAGTTTCGCCACGGGTTAGACGGTCCCACCTGGGAAATTCCAGGCGGCGTACTTGAGCCCGGAGAGTCTCCGGAGCACGGCGCTCTGCGGGAATTGCGAGAAGAAACTGGCTTCGTCCCGGAAAGGTTAGAACTTCTCGGCATTATCCATCCCAATCCCGCGTATCAGATGAACACTTGTCATGTTTTTCTTGCTAGCGACTGCGATCTTTCGGACCAGCAGCATTTGGATCCCACGGAAGAACTAGAGCTTGGCTTTTTCCCGATAGAGGTCGTGCTCGATATGGTAGCACGTGGTGAAATCACCCACAGTTTAGTATTGAGTGCCTTTCTACACTTTATCCTTCGGAAATTGGGCCGTGAGATTTCTTCCTGGCTTAGCGCGGAGGACTCTTCCCTCAAGTATCACTGAACTTGGGAACAAAGCCCCTCCGTTCTGCTCTTTCGCCCAAGTAAACCAGTGTGTTGAGGATCTCTCCAATTTTCGCTCAGGGAGAGAGACTTGGAAGCTTTTCTACGACTGGTCCCGAGGTGCTCCCGTTACGCAAGCTGAGGTTTGAAGCCGCTGACATTATGTAACTAGCACGACCAAGTCATGGAACTGCGGGCCTCCCATGGCGGATGAGCGCAAAGGGTCGTCTTGGACTAAAGGATGCACGTGGGGTAAAACGGTCCGGCATTTACAATTTTCTCCGGCTGTGGCAAGCTTCTACCTCCACAAGCTGGGTCCTGTCTCAACCTTTACAAAAAGTACGCAATGGGGAGGGAGTTCGGCACGGATGGTTTGGCCGTCTAACATCACCGGGAGCGAACGAACGAATTGTGCTTTATCAACGAGAAGGGGTTTGCCGTCAAGGACATCGTCACTAAGAAGCACAGTGGTTACGCCTTTTGGCTGGCAGCCGCGAAGAGTCACACGCATAGGAAATTGTTGCGTCCACGACGCATTGACGATAATCAGGAAGATAGTGTTGTCATTCGGGTTTCGTGTGGCGAGAACGGGTGTCAAAGGGCCAGCGAACATGGCATCCTCCGCCTGAAGTGGTTTATGGAACGGAGCCTGTCCATCCATGGCCAATAGCTCGGGCCCCATGTGGCGGTTGACATAATAGTATAGCCAGTAAAGCATGCTAGTTGCCTCGGGGAGATCGGAAAATAAAATAGCGAATCCTTGCCCACTGCTGCGACTGAGCATCTGCCACCCACTTGCGCCGCGGAGCAATCCCCCCCGAGCGTAATAAATCATCCGCACCGCACGGTGGATTACTCCCCAGATGTTGGCATTTCTGTCAACATAATCGGCGCGCTGCCCCTCAGGACCACTAGCGTGAAGTCCCCATTCCGTGTCAAGCTGGTAGACCTCGCGGTCAGGGTTATAAAGGCGAATCAAGGCATTGATTCGCAAGATATGGTCCAGAATACGCATGTTTTCGGTGATGGCCACATCCTCGAACGCCATGTTGAAGATCCGAGGAAAGCTGTAGTAATGGCCCACGACAAAATCGTAGTGGCCTGCTGCCTCCTTCAGAACGAGGTTTCCCCAGCGCACATTCCGTGGATGAATGGCGATACCCACCTGAGCGGAGGTATCGACAGCGCGAATGGCTTGGCTCACTTGGCGGACATGAGCCACATACTCCTCTGCTGAGGCAAAAGCCCCACCTTTGCCCCACATGCCGGAATATGGCTCGTTGGCTACCTCCCAGTGACGGAAGCGGTAATTTCGCTTCCGAGCATATGCCACAGCCTTGGCCCACTCGTTTGGCGGAACCTTCCTGGCGGCCGATTGGTCCTCCAGCTCGAGGACTGTCCAATCCTCCGGGATCCCCAAACGCCGGCACAAACTAGCAATTCGGTCAACGGCCGTTTCCACCGGGAAAGGTTCGTCTGCCACTGCGTAGAACCGCGTCATGGGGAGGCGAAGTTCCCGAATGGCCTCTTCCTGTGGGGGCAACAAACGGTAGGTACCCTCTCGAGAATAGGGCTGACCCGTCCAGCCGGCCACACGATGAAAAGAGATTCCGGAAACCTGTAAGACGGTCGCTCCCACTGAACGCGACCCGTCCACATTCACCGCAAGATAATCACCCGGTCCGAGGGGCTCCTTCAGCCGTTGGTACTCGATCGTTGACAAGTTTATTAGGGCCGGATAGCTGCTCGGCCTTTCCTCGACTGTGATGTCATCCACCCACAGCGTTCCCTCTTCTTCTATGTCGGCCGTGGCAATAAACGTCAACAGTAAATACTGCGATTGGTCGGCAAAGAAATCGAGTCCTTCCACAATCTGAAAGGAGTATTCGCGCCACTCGGGAGCGACCTGAATTACGAAACCACCAGGCGAAGGGGCGTCGACAAACGGGCGAATCGATTGATAGGCCGTGATACGAAATTGGGCCGCCCGCGGCCGGTCGGCCTTGGCCCAAAAAGTTATTCTGTACATGTGGCCCTTTCGGGGCCGAATCGCATGCTGAGGGTCCGTCACGATGTAGCCGCGCGAGCCTTTTGGGTGAAAAATTCTGAGGGAAGCTTTCCCGCTGTGCGCCACTGTGGTATCGCGAACAAAATGCTCGGGAATCTTATCTTTGCTTGGTCCCCACATGGCCCAGCCAGGTGGGGGATTGTCTGCACCCGGCGTTTCAAAATCCGCATTTACTAGGGGCAGAAAACTGGCGCCGCTGGCCGCCCGACCTACGCGAGATTCTTGTGCCAAAAGTTCTCCGGCAAGATACGCACTACCAAATAACATTTGAAGCACGAATAACATCCGAGACACGAAGATTCCCAACGCTACAAACGCCGGCCTGGGAATTCTACCAAGCGTGTGCAGAGGCTCATTTGGAAACATCCGATCGGTGGTGAAGTAATTCATGCCGTTGACACTCACACGGGACTGCTTCCAAGAGAAGTCATGAGACAGAGGAAGGCCCATCGTGATGACTCCGTTGTACGATTTCTGCGAATCTGTTTGCTGTGACGGTCTTTCCCGATAGATTCTGCTATGGACCGGGAATTAAACATTTTCCCATTCCTGGCCGCTGACACAAAATTACTTCCACAAAATTGAATTTAACCACAGGCAATTGTTCACAAAATTGACTCCCAGGCAATGAGGGGTTTCTTTTTTGATACCCCAAAAGGGCGATTAGAAAGGGCACAGGTGAAACGTAATTTTGTCGCTAGTTTTTGAACCAGTTAACTCTTCTCGTGAAAATCCTTGGCAATCTCCCAATAAGAGTCTCAACAGGGTGTGGGAATGCTTGTCGAGGCAGATTTTTGGGTGGCGGTCACCGTAGCTGGGGTAAGTGGCTCGGCATTTTTTAAGCCTTGAGCCGCTTCACGGTGCTTTTAAACGAAGGGGCTAGGTGCGTTGGGACACGAGGAGGAGTTAATCGTTCGCAAAGGAGTAAGCGGTTTAAATCATGGGTCTATTTTGAAGAAATTCCGCAAAGCCCGCAACTTGTGAAATACGCGGGTTTTCACCGGGAATTAGGCTGCAAAGGTCGGGTGATGGCTGCGGAGGAGGTCGCAATACTCAAAAGGCAAGAATCAAATTCACGAAAGGGTAGAGGTTACTCCGATCGAGGAAAACTAGTTTGAAGTCGCTACCAGTTTCGAAAATATGCTGAATGAACCTGGCTTAAATCCGAACTTCGGGGGAAAAGTGCATCCGGATGGAATCTCGCCTCCCCAAGAGGAAGTCTAAGCACCTACATGATTGGCCGCCAAAATTTTGCTTCGCACTGAGACCCGCGGCACGCTGACCCAGAACGACTTTGGGCGGGTAGTGTCCGAACTCAATTTAATATAAGGAAGGGCTTTATAAGGTTATCGTTGGGCGCTAATAGGCCCGGAGGGATTCGAACCCCCGACCAAGGGATTATGAGTCCCCTGCTCTCACCGCTGAGCTACGGGCCCAATTTGTGGCTGCGGGATGATGCACAGCAATCTTTTCCAGTGTAAGAGGTGGCGGACTCTCTGGTAACTTTTCGGCGACAGTTGGTAGGCTCTAGCCTAAACAAATCGTATTCCGCGACGTAGTTTGCCAGAAAGGGGGGGCCTCGGTTCAACTGATACGGCGGCGCCACCTGTCTGAAAACTGATTGCCATTTTCAAACTTTTAATGGTCGATCACAAGCGCCAATCGCGGTTGCGATACGAATGGCTCCCAATCGTTCACGCAGGTTCCTTTTGGATATATTTCTTTTTTCTAATGATCGCATGTGTGCTTTTCTCAATCATGTGCCCTACAAGTCTTGTACGAACGCCGGCGGTTGGCAACCCTTGACATTTTGCCTTAGTGGGTTGGCTGGTCTCTCTCCTTCCAGACATCGTTTAAGAAGCCGATTCGGACGATGATCACGCGCTTCCATTTAAATTTTAGTCGCCTAAATTTTAGTCGCCGGAAAAAACGGTTCCCAACATGCCGGCTGTAATAAAACAGTGCATTTCAAGCGTTAAACTGGGGCTCGTGTGCAGCCGGGGTTTACCGTCCAAGCCGGGAAGGCCTGGTGGATGGTTGGCCCCTTCGACCGCTCCCCCGAACATAGGTAAAATCTGAGATGGGAGCTGCATAATAAGCACGACAAACGCTTTACAGCAAATGCTCAAGAGCAATAGGTGGGGGCTGGACTCCATCGGAGCCCGGCGGCGGTTGCCTTGGCTTTCACAAAAAGCTATGATCAGGCGTTCCTCCTTCCGTGGCGAGTTGGCCGAGGCCGCGCCACTTCAGGGTGGTTCCATTCGCGGAGGAGGACGGGATAGAAACCTTGGGGGATCAGTACCCTTCTGAAACACAACGTGGTGAAGTAAAAGTTCACTTTAAATTTGGCAGGCAAGAATACGGGCCTCTGGTAAGGCGGATACAATTATGGCACAGCCGGTGAGTTCCGTGAGGATCCGCCCACGCGAGTGTGCTCCCGGCCTTTGGCTCACCCAGTATGGGGAAAGAATCGGGGTATCGACAATTTTTGTTAATTGAAAGCAAGAATTTTCGGATTCGGTAAATTTTGACCTGTACAAATAGGGCATATTAATTCCCTCTAGAGGAATATTACGCTTAGAGCGTTTGCTGCCTGTCTGGAAGCTGCCGGTGTGGGAAACGTGGATTGTCTCCCGGTTGGCGGTCGTCGCGATTCGTCAGCGAGCTCCCGCGGGGCGGCCACACGATCAAGTGAAAGACTTAGATAAGGCTGTGCAGTCGGAGGTATCGACCCCAGCGTTCGTTTGGAGGGCTCGGATAAGTCCCCAACGTTGAACTTGGAGGTATCGCCGCAACTGTTGGCCAAAAGTCCTTTAAGTTCGCAACTACTGCCCGCGGCGGGTTCACTAAATTAAGGAGGAATTGGGGTATTGCAGCTCTGAAGGAGGCTGTAGCTCAGCAGGTAGAGCAACGGACTTTTAATCCGTAGGTCTCGGGTTCGAATCCCGACAGCCTCACTGACTTCTCATTTAAGGGCCGGCTCATCTTTCGTCCAACTAGCGACTTCGCGTGCCACCGAGGATTTGGTGTGAGCTTGCGTGCCGATTTACCTTCGAAGTGGTCTTTCTCAGCCGCATTAGTTGAGTGGCCCCACTTCTCCGCTTTTCCGCACCTTTGATTTCCTCCCAAATTCTCCAATTTTCAATCATCTGTCCGCAGAGAATTTTTTCCTGGCGCAAGTTGCTTTTCCCGTGTCGTGCTCCTGTAGCTAGCAGTGAGGGGTTTGAGAAGCATGCTTACCGTGGCCACACCTGAATCTAGGTTCGCTTTTTTCAGCAGTCGCCGAAGAGTATCCTACCGGAAAATGCGATTTAGGGTGAAATGATACCCCCCAGAGGGTTATAACTTCTTATTGGCGTACAGGTATTCCCACCCGGTTTGACCTGCTCGTGTAGGTACGAAAGTGGTGTGTACGGGGAGTTGGTTGATCAGGGTCAAGTCGTAAGTGATCTTGCGAGCTCTCTCTAAATTCGCTAGCTTTCCTGACGCCTAAATCTTGATCTCGTGGGAGTTTAGATTCAACGCTTTCGGCTTTGTTCCCTTTCGACGGTGGCCGATCAAGCTGGGAGCGGTCAGTATGCTCTTCCCCTTTCGATACCTTTTATCCGCAAGGATGGTGCTCCGCACGACACCCCTCGGAGCGCTAGTCGGATGGCCTACTACTTCTATTGTGTGGATCTCGTCCACACTTTGGTGGGTTTTTGCTCAACTCGGAGCGGCGGGGGGAATAGATCAAAAATTTAACGACCCCCGTCGGGAAAAGGAGAGTGCAGTGTCGGAGTCCCCACAAGCGTACTTAGGCTTCTCATCGTGGCCAAATGGCCGGAAAGCAGTCGTTACCGTGCCACAAACATTCGTCCGGTCGGGGCCTGGTCTCGGATTCTATCCGACTCAGATCCTTGACGCGGGAGCGGAGGTTGAAATTTACGGCCAGGACCCTAATGGCTGGCTTGCCATTCGCCCGCCGGAGGGAAGTTTTTCGTGGGTTCGCACGGAGGATATCGAAATCGGAGACGACGGACTAGCAGAGGTGATTCGCGACGGAGCTCCCTCCTTAATTGGGAGTCTCCTTAGTTCTGAACGAAGCTTCTCAAGCGTGAAATTGCGCCGGGGGGAGCTGTTACGAGTCTTGGAACTACCGGTTGATCTTCAGGGGGACATCGCACCACTTCCAGGAGGGGCTCTTCGAAGGAGTTCCGCGGCGGGCTCAGCATCCACGGGTGGAAAGCCGCGATGGTGCAAAATATCCCCTCCCTCGGGGGAATTCCGCTGGGTCGAGGCCCGGGCCGTGCAGTTCGTCTCTGAGGTTGATGGGGCAACCCCCACGGGACGGGAGGCTTCCGAGTTCCCGAGCTATTCCGAAAGTGCTAGGGATCTTAATGGCCCCGATTCTCAGCCGCAAAGGGGATGGCAACGGTTAAATGTGCCCATGAGCTTTCCGCCTCGCCAGGGCCTTTCCCGCGAAGGTGTCCTCGGGTCAAGGCCGGCGCAAGTCATCGGTGGGGAGGGGGGGGTGTTGTTACAGGCGGGAATGAATCTGTTGGCAGCTTCGCCCGGTGACAAGGGATCGGAGGCGTTGGCGGATTCATCCGGTCGGCAGGGGGCGTCGCCTGGGGGTCAGGGGACGCCGAAGCGCGAATGGATAGCACGGGCCGAGCCATCGCCGGAGAACTTGGCCAGCAAGATATCAATAGTAAAGTCCAGTGGGGGGGTATCCCCTCAGGAAAGGGTAGATGAGCTTAGCCTCCGCTTTGCCGAAATGCTTTTGCGATCGCCCGGCGAGTGGCAGTTTGATGAGCTTCGCCTACAGGTTGAGCGACTAATGCAGGAGTTGCCCGGAGGCACACTTCAGTCAGAGGTTCGGACTCTAGCCACTCGTATCACACGCGCCGAAGAAATTCGTAAACGATTTTTGGCGGCGAAAGATTTATCTGCGGAGTCAAAAGCGGAAATAACTCGGTCGATCGGCCCAGGAGATACCGAGCGACAAGCCGAACCATTTCGTGGTGTAGATAGTTCCGTGGGGCTAGCAATAGGTGCGACGTCGGAGGGTAAACGAAACTGGGCCGTACCCGCCTCAGCAAGCTCGCCTTGGCCGCACTCAAGGCAGCCCATGGATATAGGAGACGAGCGGTTTGATGCTGTCGGCCGATTGATGCGCGTGGTTCCTGCTTCCTGGGGTACGCCGCGGTACGCACTGGTGGACCAAGCTGGCAACATTCGTGCCTTTGTCACGCCAGCGCCAAGTGTCAGCCTGGAGTACTACTTAGGGACCCAGGTAGGAATTAACGGCACCTGCAGTGTGTATGGCGCAGAGCAGGTGCCGCATGTGCTGGCTAGGTCGGTGGTGCCGTTACAGTCTTTGTCGAAGCGTTGACGCGAGCTGAAGTTTGTGCGTTCACTTATCGCGGGCCTTCGATGTTGGGGACTTTGAAGCCACCGGCCTTTACGGGAGCCGCTGGATTAGGAAGCGGTTATCCGCAACCGGTAGGAGCGGGCGGAAAGGATCTGCAAACGCACAGGTATTGCCTCGGACGGGATACCAAATGAGAGTGACTGTTAAGGCCCAACTTTCCTCGGCAAGTGCCTGGGCCGAGGTGGAGCTTTTCGGGCTCATGTACGAGAAGCCGGCTTCCACGGCGAAAAGTTCTCCGAGCGGTAAGAGGAAGTCCACACCCATGAGACCGTGACCGTACCCACTAAATCCGCCGTAAATTCGGCTCTCTCCACCGCACCCCCACGTTTTGCGGTAGAATAAGGCATAGAGGTCTCGCGGTTCAACGTCGCGATAGGCCGTATTACCTCTCATGCCGTAGTCATAGCGATCATCTCCGGTCATGAAGGCGCCCCAAAAGCCAAGCTCCTGTTGACAACCGAATTTCCAGGACATCTCCGTCCGCAGCTGTTGCAGGTCTGCGCTGGCATAAAAGTTGTCGTGGAGATAATCGAAAACCACACCCCATTGAAGTCCGCAGCCGAGCTTGCGGTGGAATAATCCTGTGGTCAGGAAGAACTGGTTGCGGCTCCCGGGATCGTAGTCGTCGAGAATTCTTGTGCCGGTAAAAGCACTATGCGCGGCACGGAAGCCGAACTGCCAACCAATACCCCACGGATCGCCGAGGGGCCCGCCGGCGTTGAATCCCTCGTGGAACCCAAAGTTGCCGTTTCGACCGCGATCGGGGGCACTCTTAAATGCATGAGCGCCCACGAAGAATTCCGTTCGCGAAAGAATAGTGGCCAGTGGTCCCCCATACCACCAAGGCCAGGCCCAGGGTGGCCCAAACCACTCCGGCGCTACTTCCGGCACACCACAGATGGCACACTCTTCCTCCTGGCAGTGTGTACAAGGCGTTGTTTCCTCTGTCACCGCAAAGCCTTCTCCAAACGGATCGAGCATTGGGTGAACTTCTTCGGAAGCGATTCTAGATTCCCAGCCGCTAGTAAGAGTCGGTAAGACGTCCGAGGACGATACCCCGCCCGTCAGCCTGGCTCCCGGCCGAGCTTCCGTCACATCCCTCGGTGAGGACTGAAGGGCTTTTGGCTGGGGGTTCCTCGGGCGAGCAGGGGTTGAGTTTGTTTGAGCCAAAGACTGCGGGGACGAATAAAGTCGCATGTCCACACCCTGGGCGGATGCTACTGCCGCATTTTGCCAGCGCCAAATGGCAGCTGAGCGGTTTCCCGGCGACCATTGGACATTTTGCGCATGCCCTAGCAGCTGTCCCGTTGACAGACACGCGTAGAAGCAGATCAAGAAGATTGGCGTGAAAGGAACCTGGCGCATTCCCATACAACCCTTTTCTTGAAGAGACTGAGCCTCCACATCACTTTCGAATCTTCCGGCCCCCGAGACGCCGGCGCGAATTCATCTGGCCACAGAATCGACGGCTAATCCGTGCTACCCGGCAAGCTAAGAAACCAAAGAAATATGAGGCCGAGCTAAATCTCCTTTGCCGACCTAAACGAGACCCTCGGAAGGAGTTTGCGAACGGAAAAGTATCCGAAACATTTCTCAGCCGGCCCTAATATCGACTGGTGTCCGGGCCTTTCTTGAGCCTTTTTTGGGGATCGGCAGATGGTTGGCACCGTTATTTGCCACCTCACCGGCCTCCAAGATCGCGGATATCTTCGTTTCGAAAAAATGGGCGTCCAAGCGGTCGAGCGGTTGTTGGGTGAGGGAGCCTGCCATGCCAGCAGAATAGGAAAAGAGAAACACCACCCGATGAGGAGGATTTGTTGTGTGTTTGCGGTATTTCTGCCGCGGTTAAATTTTCTCTGGTGTCCATATTACATTTCGAAGAGCTATTCATTCTACCTATTCAATCTAGTCCTGCTATAATACGCACATTCTCGAATTGACCTAAAGCTCCTGGATTGAGCTGCATTCTGCCGAAACGTTTACTTTCCGGAGAAATGACCGGCCGATAAAATCCGCAATTCCGGAATTTGGTAAATGTTAGGCAACTCTCTTGCCTCGAAGGGCGGTATCATCTGAGAAATCTGAGGTTGTTTCGCTAAAAATTCGTTGTTTCCCATGGAAGTGGGCGAAGTTAAAAGGGGCAATCCGAGGAGAGGTTATAAAAGCATAAAAGATAGTAAGAGTGAAGCTCTGGATTGGAGGGGGGCTTCAAGAGGGCGGTAAGTAATGTGGGAGCCTGAAAGCGAAGGAGCACCCTAAGGGTGCCTGGAGGCGCTCGGCAGGTGCCCGTCCGTTCTCCTGCGGCACCAGAGCACCCTAAGGGTGCCTGGAGGCGCTGCTGATTTCCGCGAGGCTTTGCGCTGGTGTTTGCACTGAGCAAGCGAGGCAACAAGGTGGGTTGAATGACAGGGCGGGGATCAAGAAGGGGCGCAAAGGCTGGCAGTCCTGAACAGATGATTTTGCGACGGGACTGTAATCACTTTTAGTCAAGAAATGCACCGTTCCCGAAGATTATTCAATGGGGCGGAAGTGGGTGGGGGCGATGCCTCCGTGCGGGGCGGAGTCTCAGCCAAAACCGCTAATTTCGCAGACGCCCGAAATGGCTCGAGCGATTTGTTGTCCGCAGATCGGTAAAGCTTTGCAGCATTTTAAGCCGGCCAAGATTGTGCCGGGGTGAGCCGGTCGGTGGGGAGGTGATCGATCCGCAGGTTCATCTCACGCAGCGTTGGTATCAGAGGCTTCGTTAAGGATAGCGGCAGCGATGATGCACGCCCGACCTACCCGGCCCGAGTTTTCATACGCACTGCCTTTTGGCGCAATTGTTTACCCGAATGGGGTACAGTTTTCGGTGTTCAGCCGGTCGGCGACAGCCATGCGCCTGTTAGTGTATGAAAAAGTTGAGGATCCGGACCCGGTGGACGTCATCGAGATGGATCCTCGTGATCATCGTTTTGGTGACATTTGGAGCGTGTTTTTGGCAGGTGCCAAGCCGGGGCTACTTTATCATTTTCAAGCCGACGGACCATTTGATCCCGATCGAGGTCATCGTTTTGATGGGCGGGCCCGGCTGATCGATCCGTATGCCAAGGCTTTGGCCGGGGATTTTCTCCCCGCTCCAGATGGCATCATTCGCCCGCCAAAGTGCGTGGTCGTGGATGACACATTCGATTGGCAGGGCGACAGCCATCCGAGGATTCCCTTATCGGAGACGGTGATTTACGAACTGCATGTGAAAGGTTTCACGCGATCGCCCACAAGTAAAGTGCGGCTGGCCGGCACATATCTGGGCCTTATCGAGAAAATCCCCTATTTACAATCTTTAGGGATCACGGCGGTGGAGTTGATGCCGGTCTTTGAGTTTCCTATCCGGGACTGGTTTGGGCAGGTGCCTCCCCGGCCCAACTATTGGGGTTACGACCCGATGGCGTTTTTTTCGCCTCATCGGGGGTATGCTGTGAGCAACGAACCTGGGGCGCAGGTTCGAGAGTTTAAAACCCTTGTGAGGGCCTTCCATCAGGCAGGGATCGAGGTTATTTTGGATGTGGTTTTCAACCACACGTGCGAAGGCAATGAACGGGGCCCGACGTTGAGCTTCAAAGGTCTTGAAAACCGTGTGTACTACATGCTCAGTAATGGCGGTCGTTATTACCGCAATTATTCCGGCTGCGGTAACACGCTCAACGGGAATCATCCTATCGTAAGGGAGATGATCTTTCACTGCCTTCGCTATTGGGTTCACAATTATCATATCGACGGATTCCGCTTTGATTTGGCCTCCATCCTCAGCCGAGATCGCAACGGAAATTTAATTCCCAATCCGCCCCTTCTGGAGGCAATTGCCGAAGATCCTCTTCTTGCCGACACGAAAATCATTGCGGAGGCTTGGGATGCAGCAGGAGCTTACCAGGTAGGGACATTTGCCAGCTTCCGATGGCCAGATGCGGTTGTTGGTCCGAGGTGGGCGGAATGGAACGGGCGATATCGCGACGATGTTCGCCGTTTTTGGCGGGGCGATCCCGATACTGTGGGAGCTTTGGCTACGCGCATCGCCGGCTCCAGTGACCTTTACCAGCCAGGCGGCAGACGCCCCTATCACAGCATCAACTTCGTCACCAGTCACGATGGTTTTACTCTCAACGACCTGGTCAGTTACAGTCACAAACATAATGAAGACAACGGAGAAGAGAATCGGGACGGCGAAAACAACAACTATAGCTGCAACTACGGAGTAGAGGGTCCTACCCGCAAGCCCGCCATCGAGGCGATACGTTATCGGCAGATTCGTAACTTCTTGGCTACACTCCTTCTTAGTCAGGGAGTTCCCATGATTTTGGCGGGCGACGAATGTCGGCGGACTCAGCGCGGAAATAACAACGCTTACTGCCAGGACAACGAGATCTCTTGGTTCGACTGGACACTAGTCAAAAAACACCAGAGTTTGGTACGGTTCACCAAGGCGTTGATTGCCTTCCGCCGTTGTGAGCCGACAGTCCGGCAAAAGCAATTCCTTACGGGTTTGCCGCGGAAGCCAGGGGGACTTCCGGATGTGATGTGGTTTGATATCTCCGGTCGTCCCATGAATTGGCGACCAGATGCTCATAGTCTGATGTGTTTCTTGTCGGCAGTGCCACCCGATCCAAACCAAACGAAGCCCAATCATCACCTGTTGATGATCTTTCATGCGGGGACGGAGGCTGTCACGGCAGTCTTGCCGCAGCCAGTTGGCTTCTTACCCTGGCGACTTTTCGTGAACACCGCCGCAGAACCACCGGCCGATATTTACCCGGAGCTTGACGGACCGCCATTCCCGGAAAGTGGCCAGCTTCAGTTGCCCCCGCGGTCGTTTGTGGCCTACGTGGCGCCGTAATGGCTACCGGCCCTGAAAGCACCAGAAGCAAGCCGAGTCGAACCAGCAAAAATCGCGGGAGCGTGAAACCCCTCCGGCATGCCAAATTCCTAAGCATCTCTGTAAGGTTGAATTTCCGGTTGTCAATAAGGCTGCAAATGACCGGTTGTCAGTAAGGCTGGGGTTTTTAGCGGACTTTCGGCCAGGCACCGTAGCTGCGGTTTAGGGCAACGCATGCCCTGTCGGTTTGAATGGCTCACCGCGGCCAGATATCTTGTCCGGGGGTTCCTACCTATTCCGGGGCTCAGCGCGGAGGATATTGAATAACCTCGAATAGGGGTCGCGCCTTGAGGTTGGAAATGGGGCGCACGGTTGAGACCCAGGGCAAAAAACACCACGGGACTCTTCTTTAGATACCGAAAAAGGCAGTATATATAACCCTCCAGAAAGGGGATTTTGAATCGGGCAGTTCCGGAATGGCGGTCTTGTATCGTCGGGCTCCCTTCATCATCATACGTAGTTCGAGACTTTGTAGCCCTCGGATTGTCGGATAGGGCGAAGACTCCGTGTTTTTCGCCCAAAGGGGAAAGTCTCCTCACCCGGGTTTGCGAGGGTGCAGGGAACCTTTGAGGTGGTGGGCTTGGCGAAATCTTCGGCGTGGCGAACGTGACTAAGGTAAACGAAGCCCTATCAATTGCGCCCGACGACCGACGTGTTTTCCGGGCGGGCGAAGTCGGGACTTATTCGAAGGAGCCAAAGGGACATCGCGGCCGGCTCGGCACCGGGCCGACGGTTGGCGGAAGGTTTCGAAGGTCTTCTATGCTCATCAATGAAGGATTAAATCGGCGACGTCCGGACCCTGACCTGAGGGAGATTGGCCCATGACAGCATGGAATCGACGGGAATTTATGGCGGCAATGACGACAGCGGGGGCGGTAACATGTATGCCCGCCGTTTTGTCGGCCGGTGGAGCACCGTTAGCGGGTGGTGCTCCAAGTGCGGAAAAACTCGGCTGGCGTCTGGGGTGTCAGGCCTATACCTTTAATCGGTTTACGTTTTTCGAGGCCTTGGAGAAGATCCACCAACTTGGCCTTCGTTATGTGGAAATGTATCCAGGGCAAAGGTTGAGCCCACAGCGACCGGATGTCACTACAAACGATTCCATGTCGCCGGAGGTTCGCGCGGAGGTGAAATCGCGGCTGAAGGAGCTCGACATTCAGTTGGTGGCTTACGGTGTGGTTGGTCTACCCAATAATGAAAATGCCTGCCGTCGCGTTTTCGAATTTGCTAAAGACATGGGCATTGAGACACTTACTTCCGAGCCGCCCTTCGAGGCTTTCGATCTTCTTGAGCGCCTGGCGGAAGAGTACCAAATCAACGTGGCGTTGCATAATCATCCCGAGCCCTCTCGCTATTGGAATCCCGAAACGGTGCTCAAGGTTTGTCAGGGACGGAGCAAACGGATCGGTGCCTGCGCCGACACGGGTCATTGGATGCGATCCGGAATCAATCCCTTGGAAGCTGTCCGCAAGTTGGAGGGGCGGATTATTTCTTTCCATCTCAAAGACTTGAATAAATACGGCAGGCAGGGAGCCCACGATGTACCTTGGGGTACCGGCCAGGCTGACATTCGGGCCATCCTGGAGGAACTCTATCGCCAGAGGTTCCGCGGATTTTTTGCCGCAGAGTATGAACATAATTGGGAAAACAATTTGCCGGATCTGGCCGAGTGTGTTCGCTTCTTTGAACAGGTGGCCGCGGAGCTTCTCAAAAAAGCGTGAAGCTTTCTGTTGATCCCACGAGACGGTTGGCTCTCCCGCTACCTGGGGAGATGGATTGAGTCGGGCTGCCTTCGCATCATGGTACTTCCTTAAACTTTGGGAGAGCTTGCAGGGAAACATTAGCTTCATGTGCCCGAAAACGAAGTCTAACTTGTCTTTTCCACGGAGGGAGACTTATGGCCGAGGCTAACGTGCCCCCCAGGATCAACTCCGACCCACGAGTTGATGCCCTTGCTCAACTGGGCTTCCACAATCCGCAGGAACTAGTAGGCGGAATAACGGCCTTGCACTTCGGGTGTACCCGTCGCTGGCACGAAGCCGGTACGGATAATCCGTATGCGGGCTTTTTGCATTTAGTGTGTGAACAACATCTGCAAAATTACCTCCTCTGGCACGAGGAGGACAAGGCCCGATCCCCAGAAGCCACCGATCAAGAGATTGCTGCTGTCAAAAGGCGAATTGATCGCCTCAACCAGTGCCGAAATGACCTCATTGAGAAACTGGATGAGGTGATCGCGGAGGAGCTCCGCCTCCGGAACGTCTGTGCTTTACCGGAGGCTCGCATAAACACGGAGACGCCGGGAAGTGTCATCGACCGATTGTCGATCCTTGCCCTGCGGATTTATCACATGGCTGAACAGGTGGCACGGCCCGATGCTGATGAGGCCCACCGAGCTCGGGCGGCTGCGAGGCTGGAGATTTTGCGGGTCCAGCATGATGACTTGTCGCAGGCTTTGGCCGAACTGCTAGAGGACATCTTTGCCGGGAGGAAACGCCATCGGCTTTATCGACAGATGAAAATGTATAACGACCCAAGTCTTAATCCCTACCTTTATAAGCTGGCGGCAAAAAAGGCAGGATGATTTTCTCACCGGCGGGGAAAGGAACATGTTTGTTGACCACCTTTGGCCTTCCTTAGCCTTAATCGCTGGACTTGTACTTTTGAGCTTTGGGGGCCATATGTTGGTCACCGGTGCATCAAGCCTAGCACTTACCTTCGGTGTTCCCTCCATTGTGGTGGGCCTGACCATCGTGGCGATTGGCACCAGTACGCCCGAGCTGGCTGTTACTTTTCAGGCACTTTTTCGTGGTAACCCCGACGTAGGATTGGGAAACGTTGTGGGAAGCGGTATTTTCAACATTTTGGTCATTCTGGGGATCGCTGCCTGGCTCCAACCGATGACTGTGGCCGCGCGCCTGGTCCGCTACGAAGTCCCCCTCATGATCGCTATTGCTGCGGGCCTATGGTACCTGGCGTCAGATGGACAAATCTTTCCCAGGGAAGGTCTCACTCTTGTGATCGTTTTTGTAATGTATGTGGTCTGGCTTATCTGGGAGGGGCGTGGGGAAGGTCCTGATTTCGTTGAATCGGTGGAAAAGGAACGCATTCCCAAGGTCGCGGGCTTTTTGGCAGGGCCGATGGGAGCAATCCTTTGCTCCATCGGTGGGGTGATTTTTCTTTGGATTGGCTCCGAACTAGCGGTGTCAGGCGCGGTAGATCTTTCCCGGTTATCTGGCGTGCCGGAGGTTATGGTGGGTCTCACTGTGGTCGCTGGGGGAACCGGCCTGCCCGAACTTGCCACAAGTATTGCGGCCGCGGTACATCGCAAGGCCGACATTTGTGTGGGAAACGTTGTTGGCAGCAATATCCTTAACGTGGTGGCGGTACTTGCTCCCGCCGCATTGTTTTCCGAAAGTGGATGGACGGTACACCCCCAGCTTTTAGCTTTGGATCTTCCGTTGCTGGTAGGTTGTTCGCTCCTTTGTTTGCCGGTTTTCCACAGCGGAGGAAGGATTGACCGCGCCGAGGCCTCCCTCTTTCTTCTCATCTATGCTGGTTACCTCGCTGTGCTCGTAGGCGAGGCCACACAGCACTCTAAGCCACCTTTGTGGACAACGGCCGTATACGGCTACGGAGTGATTGCGATTGCCATAGTAATTGCCACCCTATGGGTTTTTGCAGGCAGGAAGCCCAAGGATTAGTTTGTTTAGGCAAATCGTGTTCTCGTAGGGGCTATGACTTGGTCGGAGCGGATTTTCCCGCGGAAGCACCCGCCGTTGGAGCTCCCGAAGCTTTAGCCTGCGTTTGGGAGCTTTCCTGAGTGGTGGCTGCAGCTAAAGCTGCGGCGGGTTCCAGCCAATATTCGTAAAAAGTCACCATATTTTTAAAGTTGGTTCCCGGCGTCCAGACAAACCGGGCGATCAGTCCCCCCTGAGAGCCGTCCAGCACGCGGCGGAGTCGGCGAACGGATTCGCGAGTCTGCTCAGGAGTAAGCTTTTGCGGCCCCTCGCAATCTGTGAATCCGGCCCAAAAGGTCAACTGTCCTTTAAACTGAGCAGCTAATTTCTCCAAAGGCATGGAAAGCCAGTCGGCTCCCACAGCGTCCACGCCGATCTCGAGCAAATCGGCAAGGACCTCTTGACACGGGCCTTGAATATCAAAGAAGACGAATTTATCGGCCTGCCGGATCATATCGCACAATTGTGCATAGATGGGTTTGAACAGCTGCCGCCATAAGCTCACATCGATGGATGGCTGCTCTGTCCACCAGGCGTCCGAAAGGACAATCCCATCGACATCGCTGGCGCACCATAGTTCCACTTCTCGGACACAGAACTCGTGCACCATCGAAAGTAGCTTGCGAATGGGCTTGCTGTCCTTCCGTAGATCACCCACAGCGGCACTCCGACTGCGGAGCCAACATATCCGCTGAAACACGCTCCCCTCGCAAAAAGCCACGACAAATCGCGAGCTTTCGGCACATTGTCGGCTTACCGGAGCAAGATTCCACCGCTTTAGGATTTCTGTGGGCGGCTGGTACTTGGCCAGTCGGCCGATGTCTGCCAGTGGGCTGTGGATAAGACGAGCGCGATGCGAGGTATCACGAATCTCCCAGGTGCAGCCCCAGTCGTCCACATACTGTCCCACTTGTCCTCGCTTCCCCCGCACGCGATCACTTTTCGGCATTTCGAAGTCAGCTCGCTCGATGTCCATTGGATACCGGCAACAAATTTCTGCCACATCCGGGGGGAAATCCCCTTCCCAAGACATGGGAGTTATGATTTGTCGGGGTACTCGGTCCACCGATTGCCGTAACAGAGCACGGATGACTCTTTCTCGCGAAGTCATAGGCATCCTCTCTTCACCAGAGGCCGCATAACGGCAAACCCACGAATAACGGCGGTAAGTCAACGGCGGTAAGTCAACCATTACGGCCCAACTTAGGAATGAAAGCATTTTAGCATGGAACGGTCGTTGAAGCGGTAGCTACTGCGGTGGTCAGTACACCTCACACTTTGCCAAAATTCCTTAATTTGGGCAGATGAATGTATTTTTCCAGAATCCTCGGTTGATGACGATCCCGGGAACATTCCGGAAAGATATTTTCTCAGGAAAAAAGATATATTCTCAGGAAAAACATAAAAAATTCGTTACGCTCGTTTCGGCCATGAAAAGTTTACCGGTTTCCCAGACGGGGGTGACGAAGAGCGTCTGGCCAGGCCCAGGGGCTGATAATTCTCCTAGCCATTTTTGCGGAAGCACAAAAAAGTTGGAAATTGCTCCCGCCGTTTAACGTGGAAAACCTCTTGAGCGCGATTAGGAACACTCTGCCCCACGAGCTCCAGCCGTTTTACGGGGAGAGCTTACCGAATTTGAATCTTTTCCTTTCTCCCAAAAACGCGAGCTTTTTGCGAAACCTACGAAGACCAATCCGCGTCTGAGCGGAAAACATGAACGCTCAGCCACATTAACCCCACCAGGATAAGGTCGCATTTCCCGTTTTTCCTTGCCGTGCGGAGGAAAAGTTTCTTACCATCGTTGTACAAAGGGGAAAAATGCGTGCCAACTCATAAGTGCTGCTGTTAGTGTGGTACGGATCGTGGAAGTTGCTTTGTGCCTTGAGCCTCGGCGCTGTGGACGTCTTGCCCAGACGTCGTCAATGCACGGCTGATTGGTGGGTCAGGATGCGCTCTACCAAAAATCGGAATAGCCTCCCGGGTTGGTCTAGGGGATTTTCCCTCGTCGCGGGTCTGAAGTGGAGCCGAATTTGCCCTTAAATTTTCTGGGCTTGATTGGCTTCGCATCTCGGGAAAAGTTGAGATTCGCGAGACAGGTGGGACTTCGGGCCACATGGAGGCGAAAACCAAGCCATAATCACTTCAGTGAGATCCTTGGTACGTTGATCCGCCGTTTGCCAGGGGCTTATCCCGATTCGCCCTGCTTCCCTCTTTCGGTTGGGACTCTTCTGAGCGAGACTTTCGGCAGCTGGAGCTGGGATCGCTATGGCTTAAAGTTAGCCCGGATGAAAATGCCAACTTCGCGCCCCAGCTCCCAAAAAGTTCCGTGAAACTTACCTGGTCGAGAAGGCCCTGTACAGCCCGGCGGATTCAGTCCCGTGATGGCTAAGGCATTCTCCCGGCACGCTTAGCAGCATTGCCCAGCTCAAACGTTGACACGAAGAACAAGAAACGAGCGAGCCATCGCGGCGCTTTCGTCCCTCGATCAATCGTGCGGGTTACTGGCCAGGACCATATGGTAGACTGATTGCTTAAACGAAAGGCTCTCCTGGCCAATTGGTTACTACCAATACGTACTTGGAATTCATGCCATACGATCTCTAAAGAGACACGCCAAGCGTATGGATCCTGCGCAGCATCGGACGTGGGCCGCACAAATTGTAGATAGGTCTTGGAACGTCTTTAGAAAACGTGAAGGCCGGTTGTTGCCGCTAGACTGTGGGGAGCTGATTGTCTAGGTTACCGACTCGCTCCTCCCGATAAACTCCCCGAACGAATGACGCGGTACTATCACTCGTTAGGAGCCTTATTGATGAACACGCTCCAGATGGAGATCCCCTTTATCCTTAACCACAGTCGGTTAGAGGCATCGATTCCATGGATTATCCGTCTGACGCCCTGCGTTTACAATTTTTGGTACCGACGACTGTGCCTTCGTTCACTCACAATTCGTCAAGGGGAAGCGGTACGTCAAGCATGGTTAGCCGTGGGCGTGCCCTTGGAGCTTGTGGAAATAGTTTCGGCTGTCATAGCCCACGAATATTCTTGGCCTCGAGCCACACTCTTCCATCCAGAGGACGAGTGCTATGTTTTATTCTGTTTCTGGAGGCGAACGTGGGTAGACTCTCTCGAACTGCCTTGTTGCGTGATGCAGATCGAAGAAAAATTGGGTGTCGAACTTTCGGAAAGTATTCTACCGCAGCTTCGCAGAATGTTATTCGGGAATCTCTGTAAGGAATTGGTTCTTTTGGCGAAGAGTTCGTCGTCTTCCGAGTTTCGGCGCCAATGATAACCTCGGGAAGCCTCTGAGAGAGCATCCCACCCTATGAGTCGTGGAAAGGGCGACAAACTCGCTAACTTTAGTGTGAAGCAGGGATGCCATAACGCGGCGAACAAAAGTGGCAGCCGGGCACCCGTGTGCGTGAGCGAAGACGGATAACTGCGCGATGGATTGTGTGGACGTCTTCGCCACCAGCTCGCCCGTGATCAGTTTTTAAATGTGTGTATGGAAGAACTCACTTGGACCGAGGTTTTGCCGTTTTCCTTTCGGAGTTAAAACATACATATGTACAGTTTCCGGCAGACCATTTGCCTCTGTTTGCACACAACTTCGTGGTGGCGACAAACATTTTTGGTTTGCCGCTGCGCCGGTGGCAAAAGTCTTTTTTTTCTAGCCGGTCAAATTTCGCAATAAGCGATAGCTCACCAAAAAAGAGCAGGAATTATAATAATAATACCGAGAATGAGGATGCCATGATTGGCAACGCCCCCCGTTAGGATAACTTTCGGAACTTCTTTCCCCCGGCCGATCTTCCTCCCCCAAGTTAAATCTGGTCGCGAAGAGCCATTTCGAGCACATCCTCGTTGACGTAAATTGGCAAGGGCGGCTGGCACGTCACAGCCACGGCAATTGCGTCTGAGGGTCGCGAATCGACCTCCACCAATTCCCCCTGATGCCGGATTCTCAACTTTGCGTAATAGGTATGGTCGCGAAGCTCGGTGATGATCACATCCTGGGGTTCGCCACCCAAGGCGTGGATCACGTTAAGAACCAAATCATGCGTTAAAGGACGCAAATGTTTTTTACCCTTCACGCGCTGATCGATGCTCGACGCCTCGAAAACTCCGATCACGATAGGAAACGACCTGTCCCCATCCACTTCCTTAAGCCAGATAACCTGCTGGTCACTAATTTCCGCAATAAGGATTCGCGAAAGTTTCATTAATACAGGCATAGCTGTACCCCAGACGCTGGCGTCAACAAGTAGAAGTTTGCATGCACCGGAAGCAATCGCATCACGAAAAACTTCCCTGCCCGTTCTGTCGCCCCCGGCTACGATGTTTCCCTCCGCGTTGCGAAAGCGCTCCCTCAAGTTCCACGGGCTTTTGCCGGCTCTTCGAGGGTTAAAAAGCCTCACGCAAAATTCAGTACCGGCACAAAGCCCCTCCGAAAATCATTATACCCAAAGCGAGGTGTATTTTTCGATCCGGCACCGGCCTTAATGGCCCCGCAAAATTTTTAGGGCTCGAGCATTCCGGCCGGGCCGGCTACAGAGTCGTTTCCCGATCTTCCGCTTGAGGGCTCCTCGCAACAAACGGCCACAGTTTGGACTCCCACCCGGCAGCAGTATTGTGCCGCTCCACATAATCCACCCAGCTTGCCACCTCTTCCTCTTCAAAACAAAAGCGTTTTGCGTAATCTCCGGACCAAATCGGGTCCTCCGAGGAGAATAACTTCTGCAGGGCAGTCTCAGCGATGCGGCGAACATTTTCGGCCGGGATCGACGGCGGTGCGTAGACAAGATGGACGTACCAAGGTTGGACGGCGAGGGCTAAAATTTTCAGATTCAGGTGGCGAACGAGAGCCGCCCCAATGACAGCCCCAATTCGGTGAAGTTGCTCCCTGGGAAAGACAAGTGGGGCTTTTCCGGGCAGCGGCTCCTCTCTCCGAGTGTGGCTTTCTGGCGGTATGGTGGGGAGGATCATTTGGCGGTCTATCCACTCCAAATCACCGTCGCTTAAATCATTCCCGCGGGTTATCAGTGTGAGCATCACGGCGAAGGCATCATCCATGGCTGAGCTCTCGCATGTAAGGCCTCAAATTGTCAGTTACTCGCGAAAGGGGAATGCTTATCGGCTTGCCCCTCTTCCGGCCGCCTTGGTCATGCGTGATAACTTCACATCTTGCCTCTAAATAGAATTACCCAAAACACATTGTAACTGATTTCCCAATTTGGTCGCTTTGCGCCGGCAATTGGGAATACACTGGGTGATTTCCGCTTTTCCTTTCTCCCTCGCCTTGCGAAGGCGGTGGTAAATCGAAAAAAAGGGAAAGCGTGAACGTTGGCCCTGGGCAATCGACCCCCTTTCAAGGAGTTCACCAGTAAGTTATGCCAAAAGAATACCGCTACGAGGGCTTAGGTTTCTTTTATCCGGATAATTGGCAGCTCGAGGAAGAGGTCCGCTGGGGAGGCGAGCACACCGTTGTGCTTTACCCTCCCGATGGAGGGTTTTGGTCCATCTCTTTTCACAGCCGGCACGCAGACCCGGAGGAGTTGGCTAAATCCGCCGTGGCGGCCATGAAGGAAGAATACAAGGGGATCGATGTTCAGCCGGTCCGAGAGACGATTGACGGGCGAGAACTTATCGGGTTCGACCTGGATTTTTTCTATCTTGATTTCATTGTCTCGGCGCAGGTGCGATGTCTGCGTACCGATCGCCACACGCTTGTGGTGTTCTGTCAAGCTGAGGACCGTCAGTTTGAAAAACTCGCTCCTGTGTTTCAAGCGATTCTCACAAGTCTTATCCAAAGCTACAAACCTTTGCGGTTTGGTTGGCTGAATTAAACGCTTTGGCAAGGCCGAGTTGAGTTATGGGCAAAACTATTGGTATCAGCAACGCGTACTGCTTTAGGCCAAAAGCTTACTGCCTTATGATGTCGCGGACGGTCATTCCAGAAGGAATCATAGGAAGTACATGTTCTTGATAAGGAACGGCGACATCCAGTAGGAAAGGTCCAGGCGCCTCAATAAGCTCCTTAAGCGCATCCAGGAGCTCTTCTTTTTGCCACACAGAGCGGGCTTGCCACCCGAAGCCTCGGGCAATAGTGACAAAGTCGGGATATCGGGCTTCGGGAGGCAACATCCCGCCGCCTCTGCCCACAGCTTCCGGGCGATCAATGGGGCCGAGATAAGTGTGCGCCCGATTCGACGCATGGAAACGGTCTTCCCACTGAACCACCATCCCCAGATGCTGATTATTGAGTAAGAGGACTTTTACCGGCACCTTCTCGCAATAACAGGTGGCCATCTCCTGTATGTTCATAAGCAGACTGCCATCGCCGTCGATGTCTATTACGAGGGCATCAGGGTGCGCGATCTTAGCCCCAATAGCTGCGGGCAAACCAAAGCCCATAGCACCTAGACCCGAACTGGACAACCACGTACGAGGCCGGCGGAACTTGTAAAACTGAGCTGTCCACATCTGATGCTGGCCTACACCCGTGGTAATAATCGTGAAAAGATCTTTTGTCAACTTCCACAGCTCTTCGATGACTTGTTGAGGAAGAATCTCCGGCCGAGTCCGGTCGTACGTCAGTGGATCGGCTTTCTTCCAAGCCTCAATCTGTTTGTACCATTCGGACAGATCCTGGGGAGGCTCCACAATCTTATTCAGTTCCGCCAACGCATACTTCACGTCACTGACGACAGCGATATGAGCGGGCTTAACCTTATTGATTTCCGAGGGGTCGATGTCGATGTGGACAACTCGGGCATTTTTAGCAAACTCGGACACTTTCCCTGTCACGCGATCATCGAAGCGCATTCCCAAAGCGATAAACAAATCGCAATCGGCCACGGCATAATTCGCATAAACACTGCCGTGCATTCCCAACATATCTAAAAAGAGAGGGTGGTCTCCTGGGAATCCGCCCAAACCCATCGATGTGGATGTCACCGGGATTCCCGTCTTCTCCACCAATTCTAATAGCTCTGGCGATGCTCCCGAGGAAATCACGCCTCCCCCACAACAGATCACCGGTCGCTTCGAATGCCGAATAGCCTCCGCGATGGCACGGATCTGCTCCGGTTTGGCCTTAGGTTTCTCCCCTCGATAGCCCGGCAGGTCCATTGGAGCTTCGTAATCTGGAACGACCTGCGCAAGTTGCACATTCTTTGGCAAATCAATGAGCACAGGCCCCGGTCGCCCGGTGGTCGCGATATAGAAAGCCTCGCGCATTATGCGGGCGATTGAGTTGGGATCCGTCACCAGATAATGGTGCTTGGTAATGCTGCGGCAGACTTCAACAATGGGTGTTTCCTGAAAAGCATCGGTCCCAATGACGGGTGTAGGAACCTGACCAGTAAGGGCAATGATGGGCACACTGTCCAACTTTGCATCAGCCAGGGCCGTCACGAGGTTGGTCGCCCCAGGTCCGCTGGTGGTAATGCATACCCCGACTCGCCCCGTCGATCGGGCATAACCCTGCGCCGCAAAGCCACCGCCTTGTTCATGGCGGGGGAGCACTACGCGAATTTTGTCTCGATACCGAGTGAGAGCTTGATGAAGGGGCATACTAGCCCCTCCGGGGTACGCAAATACTACCTCCACCCCGTGCCGAATCAGGGATTGCACCACCACTTCGGCCCCTAAGATAGGGGATATGATTTCACTATGAAGCGTCCCACCAATCTCAGGTGCCATCTTTGCGGTTGTCGCCACGGATGTCCCTCCCAAATACTCTTCCAAATAGCTCAGACGAATTAGGTCGCTTGGGTTTCTAAACTGGCCGCCGACATTCTCACCGGTTTCCTCAGCCACTTATTTGGATGAATTATCATAATCGGCGCTAACCTGACTCGCCCCTTGGTCAGCAAAGTTGGCCTTCAGATTATAAGTCTCTACGCTAAGAGTCGTCAGGTCACAAATTTACTTCACTTTAGTGACTAAGCGCCGATCATTGCGAGAATTAACAAGTTTTCTTCTCAAACCTAATTGTCAGGTTAACTGCGACTTAAAACAGGAAGCCGCTGTCAACTCATTCCAGGAACGCATGCCAAACTGGCAATTCAAGATATTCCAGACAACTTAAATGGCCGAAATTCCTCATGGGTTAATTGACCGAAACCCACAAAAACACAATGGAATTGTTATAAGCGCTGCAAGCTACTCGGAACTTCCTGCGTCAAAAATTCACTCAAATGGTAATTTTCTAAACATAGATTCCTTCCCCATTAAGGGAGACGGAGTGGTACAAAAATACCACGCCATCAATTGAACCCATTGTATCGGGACGTAACATCTGAAGATTCGGACCCTAAGGTATTCTCCTCGCCGATATGTCGGCCCATTAACTCATTTTTGGACGCTATTTTGCCATTTGAGGCTCCGGTGGGGCTTAGCTGGTCCGTGAAAGGTCGTGTCTGGACGCACCACAACAAAAAAGAGGCATAAACGGGCCGATTGGTTCGCACGTTTTAGGAAGCTTCCGAGAGGGAATGGCTTCACAACATCAAATTTAGGGGTTCGGAACACACACTTGGAAGATGGTTGAATATTAACGGGCGAGTTGGTAACGCCAGAAATAGGTCGAATCTCAAGCTTGGGCAGACGGAACTGGCCGGCGAGAGCCGTACTTTTTAAGTGAGATGCGATAAGGAGACTCTCCCGCCGCGTGGAAAAGTCCGCATTTCTCCTACCCGCACGAATTGGGGTGTAGATGGGCTAACGAGATGGGGTTGGGATTCCTAACGACTTGTTTTCCTGCGTTCCAGAGATTTAGGAAGTTTTCGCCAACGATTATTGGAAGAATCTACGAGAAAGCCTTTCGCAGAGCCGGCTGTTTTCAACCAGTATCTCCAGGTAATAGCTCTTCGAAACAAAAATTCCCGGTTGAGAGCGGTGATTATCGAATAAGGAGTGATATATCATTACATTTAGCAACATAATCACAAAATGAACGACAAGGGATGCGAGGTCGAAATCAACATACACATCGAAATCAAAATACACAAAGACTGGGTAAATAGCTGGGTACAAAAAGGGTGGGCAATTCAGGAAATTTTTTCGAAGGTCGGCGACCGGCCAAGCCAAGGAAGCTTAATTTTTGGCACTTTATCGGGCCCAACCTAATCAATCCGGAAGCGGACGATCCTTCGTCTCGGGGGCAAACCATATCAGCACCAAGCCGACTATGTAGATCAAGGTGATTGTTGCACAGGCTTTCGGATAACTTCCTCCGAAAAAAGCTACTAACTGTCCCGTACTAATCGCGCCAAAAGCGGTAAGGATTCTTCCAAAGTTAAAACTAAGCCCTTGGCCTGTGGCGCGGACTCTGGTGGGAAAGAGCTCCGGCAAATAAAGGGGCATCCATCCGTAAAATGCGGCGGTAAGCGCCCCCGCGACCCCACAAACGAGCAGGAAGGTGGCACCGTAGGACCACCACTCTCTAAAGAGAAACTGGCAGATACCCAACGATAGGAGGCACAAAGCGAAATACACGGGTCGCCGGCCCACTTTTCCTCCCACCACCGGGGCCACAAGGCACCCGACGATGGCCCCAATCGAAACCACAACCTGCACGACACCCTTAGCTTCGGGATGTTCCGGGCCGGCTAGCTGGTCGGCCCAAACCGGCAGGAAACCACTCACCCCGCCCCAGGTGGCTACAAGTGGAATGGTCGAAAACGCGATAGCAAGTAAGGTGAACTTTAGCAGAGGGGGACTTAATACCTCGCGGACGGGTTGCGAGCGTTTCACAGGGTGTTTTTCGACGCCTTGCTGTAGATCCGATACCTTAAGACGCACGGCGGCTTGCCAGCGACGCGATTCCGGCACGAAAAACCACACGAAAATCGCTAACAGCAAGGGGGACGCGCCAGCCAGCATGCTCCATCGCCACGAATCTGGCGTGACGTGGACCACAGTCGCTAAGAGGGCAATTAACAGGAAACCCACATTGGCTGCTGCACCAATGACTCCCGCCATGTAGGGACGAAGTTTGTCGGGCCAATACTCCACCACGAGAGCGACCCCGAGGCCCCATTCGCCCCCAATCCCCATTCCTCCCAAGAAGCGAAAGAGTACGAGGTGCCACGGATGAGAGGCGAAATAGCAAAGGCCGGTAAAGATAGCGAAAAACCCGATCGCCAACGCCATGCTGCGGACCCGACCGATGCGGTCTCCCAGCCATCCGAAACTTAAGCCCCCGAGGGCCGCCCCGAGCAACCAAGCGGCATTGATCCATCCATTCCAGGCACCGACTACCTCATCTCCGGGCTTGGCAAGGAGGTCAAGCAGCGCCGGGCGAACGGCCAAGGGAAATAACCCGAGGATGACCCCTGCGCACATCCAGCCGAGAAACGCCGCCGTTATCACAAGCCACTGAGCTTGCCCGATGCGCTGTTGGTCGGTCATTGGATCTGGTTACCTTTGTGCAAAGTTAGGTTTAAGGTTTTGGGTTCGATGGTCAGGGAGTTAACACGCTCCGAGGCTGTTGTCGCCAATGTGCTCGTGAGCTGCGAAGTGGAATGCTCCCCAACCAAATACCGTGAAGCCCCGAGCGCGACCCATTACCGCCTTCGCTGATTTTCGGGTGGGCACCTCCGATATCCCCAAAGTTCCTTAGGAGTGAACTTTCTTTTTTGAGCTCCCCTTTTACACTCCCATAGTGCTCAGCAAACTTTCCCACACCAACGTCACGATTCCACGCTGCTCAGAATAAGCCATTCCATATACTAAAGGAACAAGCAGTCCCTTGCAAATCATTCGTAGTGGCGAATCGATTCTCCTAAATCGGTCGGAATCCGCAGAAGAGGCCAAGCTTTCCGATCCGCCGGTGCTTCTGTTAAGCGAAAGTCGACCCCTTCGTGTTGGAATGTCCCCAAGGGTAGAATTTGCGCTTTCAGAAGACAAGTCAGATGTCCCCGCACTGAGCTACTTGGCTGGGCTGTCACGATGAACTATGAAGTGGAGGTAAAATTTCCGCTTGAGAACGCCGCTAAGCTAATCGCTCGGCTCGAGGAACTTGCTGTCTCCTGGACGGAGTCCGTGCAGGAAACGGATATCTACTTCCAACATCCCTGTCGGAATTTCGCTGCTACTGACGAAGCTCTCCGAATCCGCCGCACCGACTCGAGGGCGTATCTAACTTACAAAGGTCCAAAGATTGATTCGTCGACGAAAACTCGGACCGAACTCGAAGTTGAGCTCGATGTTCGCCCGGAAATCCTAAAAAAATGGCAAGCGATTTTGGAGCAGCTGGGATTTCGACCCGTGGCGGAGGTGCGAAAAAACCGTCAGCGGGGTATCCTCGTGTGGGGTGGTTGGACGGTTCAAGTTTCCGTGGATCGAGTGGAAGGGCTCGGATCTTTCTTGGAGTTGGAGGTGGTGGTGCCGCAGGAAAAGCTGGATATTGCGCGGGAAAGTGTGTTGACGCTGTGTCAAGCGTTGGGCTTGGGCCTAAGTGAAAGGCGCAGTTATCTTGAGCTTCTTTTAGAAACGCTGGGGAAAACTTTCCCACTGCCGGAAGCGTAAGCGAGGCGGCGGCAAAGGGTGCCCTCAGCCGGATGAGGCTTGCCGGAACGAAGCCAAATGAATCAAAGAGGGGCTTGCACCAGCGACAGAGCTAACCCCTAATTCGCATAGGCGGGTAAGCACTTTTCGGTAGGGGTGCTACCGGCCAAGATTCTAATCACACAGGGCGTCAGAGGATTTAAATTGAAGGGACACGAGGAGGAATGAAAGTCTTCCACACGGTTGCCATCGTGGGTGTGGGCCTCATTGGGGGATCCATTGGGCTGGGTTTACGAGCGCACAAACTGGCGCGGAAGGTGGTGGGGATTGGCCGGCGACAATCGTCCTTACGCATTGCTCGGCAGATGGGGGCGGTCGACACCACGACGATTAATCTTTCTCGTGGCGTAAGCGACGCCGAGCTTGTGTTTGTTTGTACCCCCGTCGGTCAAATTCCGGAGCATGTTCGTCAAGTCGCCGAGCATTGTCCTCCAGGGGTGCTGATCACGGATGTGGGAAGCACTAAGCAGGTAATTGTGGAAAGTGTGGACGGAAAATTGCCCCGCCAGTGTCGTTTTTTGGGGGGGCACCCGATCGCAGGCGGAGAGCGAAGCGGACCCGCGCATGCACGAGTAGACCTCTTCGACGGTCGCGTTACCGTGCTTACGCCCACCAAAAACACATTGGCAGAAGACTTCGATACCATCTCCCAGCTGTGGTCGCAATTAGGGGCGGTGGTGGTGCGGATGAGCCCCGAGGAGCATGATCGCGCCCTGGCGATGACTAGTCATCTCCCTCATGTGGTGGCCTCGGCCTTGGCCGGCCTTCTGCCGGAAGAGTTGTTCCGTTTCGTTGGTTCTGGTTTTCTGGACTCGACGCGGATTGCTGCCGGCTCCCCAGAGCTGTGGCGCGATATCCTATTGCAGAATCGTCGGAATGTCGAGCACTGGCTCCGAGTGTTTCAGGCCAAGTTACAACAATTCTCTCAAGCTTTGGCCCACGCGGATGGTGAAACGTTGGAGTTTCTGCTAGAGGAAGGGAAAAGGCATCGCGATGCTTTGGCAGGTTGACATTCGTCCTCTCCCACAGCTCCCTGATCTAGTAGGGCAGAGCCTTGCTGTGGATGGTGTTGACTTAGGCCTGCCGCAAGGGCTTAGCATCAAAACAGCAAGGGGGTTTTTGATCCAAGGAAGCTTGGGAGAGGGGGATATTCGAAAAGCCATTCTCGAGCTTTTGTGCGACCCTGTAGTGGAGCAAGCGATATTCGGTGTGGTTGGGGCAGCCCATTTGAACGATCTTATCCCGGGGTACTCCCACTTAGTGTACGTACTCCCTCGTCCGGGGGTAATGGACCCTGTGGCGCAAAGCACGCAGGCGGCACTTCGGGACCTTGGTCTATCTGCTGAGGCGGTTCGTACCTTTCGCAAATTTTGGGTCTCCTCATTAACAACAAAGGAGCTTGACCTTTTATGTACCAAACTTTTGGCGAACGAAGCCGTGGAGCAAACGGTGATCGGTCCGCTTCGGTTGGAACGGCTGGATATAGGTCGACCCTACCAATTTTCCCTGGTGGAAGTGCCGATTCGCTGCATGGATGACGACCAACTGGTGGAGCTTAGCCGGCAGGGTCAACTGTATTTATCGCTGGAGGAGATGCGGGCGATCCGGGACTACTTCCGTCAATTGAATCGCGATCCAACCGATGCCGAGCTGGAAACCTTAGCCCAAACCTGGAGCGAACACTGCAGCCACAAAACCCTAGCCGGGGCCATCGAGTACGAAGATGAAAACGGCCGGCGGCATTTTTCCAACATGCTTCGGGAAACGATTTTTGCCGCCACGGAAAAGGTGCGTGTCGCCCTGGGTGAACATGATTGGTGTGTGAGTGTGTTCGAGGACAATGCTGGGGTGGTGCGCTTCGATGATGACTTCCATGTCGTCTTCAAGGTGGAAACGCACAATCACCCTTCTGCCCTAGAACCCTATGGGGGGGCAAGCACCGGTATAGGCGGGGTGATCCGGGATCCGTTAGGAACAGGTTTAGGGGCTCAACCGATCTGCAATACTGATGTGTTTTGCTTTGCCCCGCCCGATACTCCTTACGAGGCACTTCCCCCCGGGGTGCTCCATCCCCGCCGGGTGATGCGCGGGGTGGTGGCAGGGGTGCGCGATTACGGAAATCGCATGGGAATTCCTACCGTTAACGGAGCGATATATTTCGATCCCCGTTACGTCGGCAATCCGCTCGTTTACTGTGGTAATGTCGGACTTTTACCCAAAGATAAAGTGCGAAAAAGTCCGCAACCAGGCGATTTCATCGTAGTGGTTGGGGGACGAACTGGCCGGGATGGCATCCACGGCGCCACCTTCAGTTCGGCCGAGCTCACAAGTCACAGTGAGGAGATCTCCGGGGGAGCCGTCCAGATTGGCAATCCTATTACGGAGAAGATGATGGTTGATGTCCTTTTGGAAGCGCGTAACCGAGGGCTCTACCGTGGCATCACCGACTGTGGGGCGGGTGGTTTCTCTAGTGCGGTGGGAGAAATGGCCCGCGAGATTGGGGCCGTGGTTTGGCTGGATCGGGTTCCGCTGAAGTATGAAGGGCTTTCGTACACAGAAATTTGGATTTCCGAGGCACAAGAGCGGATGGTCCTGGCAGTTCCTCCGCACTGCTGGCCCGAGCTTGAGTCGCTATGCCGTTCGGAGGGGGTGGAGGCGACCGTCATCGGCGAATTTCGCTCTACAGGGCGGCTGCAGCTCTTCTACCACGGTGACCAGGTGGCCGATTTGGACATGAAATTTTTACACCGGGGTCGACCCACCATCGTGCGAAAGGCCCACTATCGGCCTTATTGCCCAGAAAATGCCTTTTGCGGAGTCAAATGGCCACCAGATTATACCGACGATCTTTACCGCATTCTTGGTTCGCTCAATATAGCCAGCAAGCATTGGGTGATCCGGCAATATGATCACGAGGTGCAAGGCGGCAGTGTTATCAAGCCCCTGGTAGGTCGGGACAACGACGGGCCAAGCGATGCCGCGGTGCTTCGCCCACGGCTTGATTCTTATCGTGGCCTTGCCGTTGCCTGTGGTATGAATCCCGCTTACGGCGACTGGGATACTTACTGGATGGCTGCAAGCGCGATCGATGAGGCGCTGCGGAATTGCGTGGCGGTAGGTGCTGATCCTGCACGAATCGCCTTGCTTGACAATTTCTGCTGGGGGAACACTGCCCGCGCGGAAACTTTGGGTTCCCTTGTCCGGGCCGCTTTGGCCTGTCACGATTTGGCTGTGGCCTTTGGGGTACCTTTCATCAGTGGAAAAGACAGCTTGAACAACGAATTTCGGCCGGCGGGTTCGGAGACCACCATATGCATTCCCCCTTCTTTATTGATTAGTGCTATCGGTATCGTTCCGGATGTGCGAAACTGCGTGACCATGGATGTCAAGGAACCGGGGAATTTTATTTACGTCCTGGGGACAACGGAAAATGAGCTGGGCGGGTCCCACTTCTGTAGAGTCCGGGGGAGCGTGTGCGGGCAAGTGCCTCGGGTGAATCCGCAGTGTGCCCGCCAGATATTTCATGCCCTTCACCAGGCCATAAGAAAAGGGTTAGTACGCGCATGCCACGATTTGAGCGAAGGAGGCCTGGCAGTGGCGGCGGCGGAAATGGCTTTTGCCGGGGGATTCGGTTTGCGACTTTTCCTGTCTCAGGTACCACACAACCTTTCGCCTCCGGATGAGGTCCGGCACCAGGTCGACAGTTTACGGCAGCGCTTCGATCGCGAAAAAGTCCACCCTTTAGCCCTCTGGCCGGAGGCTATCCCCATCCTTTTGTTCAGTGAATCGAATAGTCGGTTCCTCGTGGAGGTTCGCCCCGCGGATGCTCCGGCATTCGAAGAGCTTTTCATAGGGCTTCCCTGCGCCTTGGTAGGGGAAGTAACAGAAAGCTCATTCCTTGAAATTGTGGGCTTGCCTTTGCCCCCGCCGGCGGGCATTCCTGATGAGGATGCAGATTTCGCAGCACCAGTTGTGATTAAAGCCCCCTTAGCAGAGCTCAAAGCCGCTTGGCAACGTCCGCTTGACTGGTAGCGCTTTCGAACCTTCAGTCACCAAGGGAACGCTCGGTCACATTTGGCGGAGTGGTGCTACCCGGAGTCTCCCCCCGAGTTACTGGCACTACAACTTGCTTGCAAACGCCCTTTATCCGGAAAACCGCCGGTCAACACAATAATCGGCAGAAAAGCTGCCCCACACGCGATGCTAAAAGACGATGCCTGTCTTCATGCAAGGTCCTGCGGGAGAATCACCCCAACGAGAGATCAACATTAACCCCATGTGCCATCGTGGAAGCCTCATAGGGAGAAGATGGCAGAAGACGAGGGCCTCTCGGAGACAAGGATCCGCTGAGACTAAAAGAGAGGAGGGATTTCCAATGAAAGCTGTTAGCCAATACCGACTAATACGGCTATTTGCGTCGATAGCCTTTGGCGTCAGTCTTATAGCAGGATTGAAGGCCCATGGGGAGGTCAGCGTGTGGGTTGTGGATCCCCATGAAAAGGTTTTCCGCGATATGCTGCCTCCCACGGAAGATCAGCCGGGGTCCCCGGTTGAAGTTCGCCTTCGTGCTGCGCGCAACGAGTATGAGCCCGGCCAAATTGCGCTTCGCGCTCCGCGGGATTTAAAAGGGCTCCGTGTAGATGCGGGGGAGCTTCGCCACGAACTCGGTGATGGCGTCATCCCGTCGGAGAACATTCGCACAAATTTCGTGGGGTACATTCCGATGCCGAATAACACGCCTCGGTCGGAGGGGATGCGAATTCGCGAGGCGCCGTGCGACGTGCCGGACCCACTTTTAGCGGAATCGACCATGGATGTGCCGGCCAACCAGACGCAGGCCATTTGGATAACAGTGTACGTGCCAAAAGATGTCCCCGCCGGTAAGTACCGGGGCGAGCTCCGTCTGCAGGCCCTGGAGTGGGAAACCGTGATCCCCGTAACCTTGGAAGTCTATGACTTTACCCTCCCCGAGGCGCGCCACCTGTGGGTGACCAACTGGTTTAGCCTCGGGAATATCGCCCGGGCCCACGGAGTGGAGATGTGGTCGGAGGCCTTTTGGGAGATCCTCGCCCGGTATGCTCGCAATATGGCCGAGCATCGGCAAAACTTGGTTCTTGTGCCCTGGACTCTGGTGGAAATTTACAAGGAGGCAGATGGTCGCCTCAGTTTCGATTTTGCCCGGTTCGATCGATATGTGCAGCTCTTTATCGATGCAGGTGTGGTAGGGCAGTTGGAAATCAGCCACATCGGCAGGGGGGAAAAAGGCTGGGGGACACCTTTTGTCTTAAGTGAGGTCACCGCTACGGAGCGGCTAAGTGGGAAGCGACTTCGGCTGTCGCCGGAAGAAGGGCTGCGGCCTCTACTTTCTGCCTTGGAAGATCATTTGGCCCAACGAGGCTGGCTCGACCAATCCATGATTCATGTGGCAGACGAACCGATACTCACCAACCTCCAATCATGGAAGCAGGCTTCGGCTTTTTTACGGGAAGCAGCCCCACGCATCCGCCGCATTGAGGCCATCGAAACCATCGCCTTGGATGGTTTCCTTGAGGTCTGGGTGCCTCAACTGAGCCACTTTGAAAGGTGGAGGAGCGCTTACGAAGCCCGTCGCGGCCAGGGAGAATTTTGGTACTACATCTGTGTAAATCCACACGGGAGTATCTATCCCAATCGATTTTTGGATTATCCCCTGAGCGCAATCCGGGTGTTACACTGGATTAATTTTACGGAGAATCTCAGGGGCTACCTCCACTGGGGGTGGAATTATTGGGGGGAGGATCCTTTTGGTCCTCCCACGGATCGTTTGCCTCCCGGAGATACCCACATCGTGTACCCCGGCCCGGATGGTCCCCTCAACTCGGTCCGCTGGGAAATTCAACGCGAAAGTATCGAAGACTTCGAGTATTTGCACCTCCTGGCAAGCAAAACTGCCGAGCTAAAGCAAAACCTTGGGGAAAAAGCTGCCTGGCTGGATCCTTCCCGAGAGGCGATGGAATTGGCCCGCAACGTGGTACCGTCGATCGTAAGTTTTGAGCGGGATCCGGCGCGGATCCTCGCGGTGCGGCATCAAGTGGCGGAGGCCATCATGGCTTTGGAAAGATCGCCGCTCCTTCTTGTGCAAACGGAGCCGCCGGCAGGAAGCACTCTCTGGGATGGGCCAATCGTGGTGGAAATCTGGGGATTGACCGACCCGGGGACAGAGGTTCGGATTAACGGGCGAACGGTTGTGGTCGGCGAAGATGGTTCCTTCATAGCGCGAATGCCTCCGAGCCGACCCCAGGGCGTAATCGTACTCACTGCGAGTAAGGAGGACCACACTAAGACCATTACTAAACAGTTTGTGATCAAGCCTTGAACTGGGGGTGGCACCGGTGTTGTCGCCTACTTTGGACGAAATGGGCGCTTTCCCGCCAAACTGAATCCTCTGCCTCGGAGCAAGAACGTCCAGCACCGTCAGGGCAAGCGGAACTGGCCGAAGAGACGGTTTGAGAATTTACGAGTACGCGTTCCAGAAATCTTACGAACACGGCTTAAATCCTTAAGGCACGGAACGAGGTCGGTTCCACTGGGTGGTGACCGGGCACCTTTATGGCGGTGTTTCAAACAAATCAAACAAATCGCTGTTTACAGTTCGATGCTGTCAAGAGGCCAGCGAATGTCTCAAGCACCCCCTCGCGCCCTGGGACCAAGCGGTATGAGGCGGGGATAGGAATTGTTTTGCGCTGGAGGCTCACTTATGTCGAGTAATTCTGTGAACCGTCGGGTATGGATCAAGCAGTTTTTAGGGGTGGGAACTTTGGCAGCCTCCGGGGTGGCGGTAAAGGCTTTTGGCGCGGCTGTGAGGGATGCGAACCTTGATCAACAATTCGCTGGTGCGGGGCGTGCGCAGCACACCGCAGCGACCCAGGCTAGCGAAATACAGGCCGAGATCCACTCGCAACAACCTGCAAAAAAGCGCGTTTTTCGTATGGCCCTGGTCCCCTCGGCTTTGGGAATTGCTTTGAGCCAACAGGAGACAATCCAGGCTGCAGTGCGGTTTGGGTTTGAAGCGGTCGAGCCGCAACCTGATTACCTCTCTCAACTTGCCGACGAAGAAATGCAACGGCTCCGGGAGCAGCTCCACGCTGCCGGGCTAACGTGGTCATCGGCCGGTTTGCCCGTCGATTTCCGCGGAGAGGAAGAGCGGTTCCTCCAAGGCTTGCGACAATTACCCAGCTACGCTCAACTGCTAGCCCGAGCCGGTATCGATCGGGTAGGGACATACATCCGGCCCACACATCACGAGCTTACGTATTTAGAGAATTTTCGATTGCATGTGCGGCGCTTTCGGGCGATGGCCGAGGTGCTGAGCTCCTACGGGGTTCGTTTAAGTGTCGAATATGTCGCGCCAAAACGCTCGTGGTCGGCGGGGAGATTTCCCTTCATTCACACCCTTAAAGAACTGCGAGAACTGGTGGCAGAGGTGGGCCACCCCGCTATGGGTTATACGCTCGATAGTTGGCACTGGTATACCGCTGAAGAAAGCATCGACGACATCTTGAGCCTGCCCGGCAAAGATGTGCTAATTGTGCACTTGAACGATGCCCCTGCTGGTATTCCCGTGCACGAGCAGGTGGATTCGGTGCGGGAGCTACCTTTGGCGACAGGTGTGATCGATATGCGTGGATTTCTGTCGGCCCTTGTGCAAATAGGCTTTGAGGGGCCTGCCTTTGTCGAGCCTTTCAAACCTGAGTTGCGTCGTCTGCCCGTGGAGCAGGCTCTAGCTTTGGTGGCCGAGTCAGTGAAAAAATGTAAAGCACTTGTGGATTCGTAGCGTCCGAGCTTCTGCAGGTACATTTGGGAGCAAGAGATAGTCCCCCTTGGGAGAGATTTCGCGACACACATGGACGCTAAACCTCGCGTGTTAGTACTTCGCGCGCCGGGCACAAACTGTGATGTAGAGACCGCGTTTGCTTTCCAGATGGCCGGGGCCATCCCGGAGAGGGTCCACGTCTTGCGACTTGTGGAAAATCCCCGGCTTCTTTACAAGTACCAGATCTTGTGCCTCCCCGGTGGTTTTAGTTATGGTGATGACATCGCCGCGGGACGGATCCTCGCTACCCAGCTGCGAATTCACTTAGGGGAGGTACTCCAAGATTTTTGCCAAAAAGACAAATTAATCTTGGGAATTTGCAACGGCTTCCAAGTCCTCTTAAAGGCTGGTCTGCTGACTCCGCCGGAAGGCGAGCTTGGGGTACCTGCAACCCTGACTTGGAATGACTCGGGTCGATTCGAGGATAGATGGGTTTATCTCCGGGTAGTAAACGAAAAATGTGTCTTTCTGCGTGGGATCAAACGCCTTTACCTCCCAATAGCCCACGCGGAGGGAAAGTTTATCACGCGCCACGCCGAATGGTTTTGTCGTCTAGAAGCCGCGGGGCTTCTCGTCTTGCGATACGCCCTTCCCCCACACGGATCACAGGAGGATTTGTCCGCAGCCGAAGCATCGTACGAAGGAAGCGAGCGGGAACTCCCTTTTCCCTTTAACCCGAACGGCTCTCAGGGTAACGTGGCTGGCATGTGCGACATCACGGGGCGGATATTCGGGCTCATGCCACATCCGGAGCGCTACATTGATCCCACCCAACATCCTCGTTGGACACGGGGAGAAGCCGGCAAAGAGGGCGACGGCCTCAAAGTCTTTCGCAATGCAGTTGAGTATTTTTGCTAAAGTCGGGGGTATTTTCGGAGTTCCGTCGCCCCTCGAAGTAAGACTTTTCAAGTTGCCGCGGATAGGCTGAGTTCGAACCCGGCAGACGCACACTTGTCGGGAATCGTGCGAGCTTTTCCGGAAAAACGCAAATCGCTATGGCTTAGGGGACCAGCCTCGCTAAAGCCCGCTTTCACCGGTTTCCAAGAAGCGCGTTTTGATCTCCGGCGAAAAACTGAGTATGATGATCACAGGGCTCACATCGGTTCAGCTTTGATGGAACACGGGTTGATAAGGTCTCCGCAGTTTGCAAGGGATGGGGCTGGGGGCTTCCGATGTTTTTCCGGACCTTGCCATACGGGTGTGGTTATGTGATTCGGGAGCGACCGGGAAAGGTGCGGTCCAACTTGCGGAGCTAACAAAAACGACGATTGTTCCAGTTGTCAACATGGGGTGGGAGGAGATTTATGGTTATCCAAGTTACATGTCCGAATGGGCACACCCTGAAAGTTTCTGACGACATGGCGGGGAAAACAGGGTTATGTCCCGTGTGCAAGGCCAAGGTAAAGGTGCCGGCGACCCAAAAGGAAGCACTGACCGAGGATGCCATCCTGGCAATCCTCAGCAGTGGGGAAGATTCCTCGGCTGAGAGGGCCACCGATACCTCCGATCTGGATCCTTTGGCCGAAATGGCCAAAGCTCGTCGTACACCGGAAGGTCCTGCTGCCCCTCGCAAGACTTGCCCTCGCTGCCACGCCATCATTCCCGGCGGTATGAAAATTTGCCCCAACTGTAAGACATATGTTGCCACGCTCGAAGAACTCTAGAAACATCTCGAGAAAGCCAATGAGATCAAGAATTGGCCAAGGGAAAGGATGTGAACGGGGCTAGTTGACGCATGGGACATGGGGAAATGAGGACCGTTGGAAAACATCTCAGAAAAACTGGAAGATCTTAAGCTTGAAACATGTTTCCCGACTTTAGGGAAACAAGAAATTATTGGTGGAACAACCAGTGAATCGCACTTAGTTGTACAAGCACTAGCCTTACTTGATCGTTGGTGACTTAGGGAAGTTGACTTTTAGGGTGAGCCTCATGCGAGGAAGGTATGCCCCGCGGCACAAGGAATGGACCCCGTGGATTTTTACCGCTTGGCTTTTCGTGGTGTTCTCAGACCTTTGGGGCCCGGTTGCGTTGCCGCAAAGCCCCACCGTAGACGCTAATCGCCTGGCCTACCTGGATGATCCGTGCAATCCCTTCTACCCGCATCGAGATTTCGCCCGCCTTGAGACTCCGCAATGGGTAGGGGAAGAAGGTGTGAAAGCCGTAATCGTCTTAACCATCGATGACTTACGGGACGCAAAACGCATGGAGGCGTTCCTCCGGGTTATTGTGGACCGACTGAAAGCTTTGTTTGGTCATGCCCCGATCAGCATCATGGCCAATCAGGTGGACCCACAGGATCCTGTGGTTCAGCAGTGGTTAGAGGAAGGTTTAAGCTTGGAGACTCATACCCTGACACACCTGTGTCCCTTGCTTCAGGAAGGCGATTTCTTGGCAGCGCAAGAAAGCTATCACGGTGGCGTTGATTTGCTTGCCCGGGCTCCAGGCGTCGTTCCGCGGGCGATTCGTATCCCTTGTTGTGACTCGATGAGCTCGGCCAGTCCCCGCTTTTTTGCGGAGATTTTTCCTACCGCCACGCCCGGGGGACGATTCTTGTGGATGGATAGCTCGGTCTTTGTGCTCTTTACCGCCTCCGATCCAGCATTACCACCTGAGGTTTGCCAGGACGAAGAGGGGCGTGAGAGATTCGCCAAGTATGTACCCGTTGACAGAGGATACGGGGCGTACATCGAAGATTACCCCTACCCGTATGTTATAGGAAGCGTCTGCTGGGAAATTCCGGTGATCATTCCCAGCGATTGGAATGCCCAACGGGTCAACGGCAGGTGCCATCCTCATACCTTGCGAGATTGGCAAAAGGCAGTGGATGCTCTTGTGATCAAGAAAGGTATCGGGGCTTTATGTTTTCATCCGCACGGATGGATAGCGGCGGAGCAAATCATCGCCCTTGTAGAGTACGCTTTGGAAAAGTATGGTGGGCAAGTAAAGTTCCTGACCCTAGCCGAAGTTTTGCGCCGCCTGGAGGCAAATGCCCTGGGGGGGGCATCGCTTCGTGCGCCGGACGGCTCCGATAACGGGGTGCGACTTATGGATGTGGACGGTGATGGCTTGATGGACGTTGTAGTAGGCAACAAAAGTGCGAGAAAAACTCGTCTTTGGGATCCCGCGGAGCAAGTGTGGCGGGAATACGACTTCCCGGTGGTCCTTACAAGCTGGTCCTCCTCCTCGACGGGATGTACGGTGAGCGTACACTTTGGCATCATCGGGGAGAGCCAGGCTGGTGCGATGCTCGTTCGTCAGGACGGTAAGCTCAGCTTCTGGCAATGGAGTTATGGAGCCTGGCGGCAAAGCCTTGATGGGACAGTTGGGCTTGAAGAACTTATTGCGCTCCTTTCAGGCTGGGAGCACAGTGACTCGGGCTTGCGCCTTCGAGATGTAGACGCAGATGGAAGTTGCGAACTTCTTGCGGCCATGCCGGCCTTTAACGCGATCTTCGTTTGGGAACCTTCTTTTCGTGAGGAGGGAGTGGGTAGCACGAAACGGGCTGAAGGATCTGGTGTTATAACGGGTCGGTGGCGAAAGCTTCCAAAGCAGCTGCCAGGTCTTATCGTTGACGAAAGCGGCAAGGACGCAGGGCTCCGCCTTGTGGACCTGGACGGAGATGGCGATCTCGATGTAGTCGTTTCCCATCCTAGCCGCTGGCTTGTGGCCCGTTTGGAAAGCTTGGACGAAGGGTGGCAGATACTGCGGGTGGGTGAAGGACATGGCCCCCGTCCCCTCCCTCCGGTGGTGGGCACCGATGGTTCCAACTTGGGGGCATGGTTTAAGTTCGGCAAGTTGTGGATTCAGAACGAGTTTACCGGGCGCTGGGTGGGTGAGGGAAAAGATCGCTACCGTATCGCAGCCGATTCTATCCCCTATGCGGAGCTACTGACTGACCGCGCTGACTGACGGGAGGTGCGTGATTCCAAGCACGTGGCCACCAAGAATCGCGACGTGGTGTGGGCCCAATCGCACGTCTTTAAGCTTGCGGGGCAGCTGAGGCCCTGTGGCAAACCCAGTTGGTTTGGATCTCCAAATTTGGTTTCGGCGTATTATCGGCCGAAGCCGAGCCGAAGCATCCCGCCTCTTCGGTTGATGGCACGTCCGTGAAAGAGAAGACAATTTCTGCTTCAAGCTCCGGAGGCATGGATTAGCTGGTTTCCAACGGGAGGCCAGCAGGCAAAATCGTAGGCGGTAAAGTGACGGGTCTTGCTGGAGACCATACTTTTGGAGTGATACCAGATGCTCGTGTACAGTGGACGGATGTTTAGAAAAGATCGACTTTGTTTACGGGCCGCTCGCTGGAAGCAGACTGTTGTACTTGCGGGGGTCTTGACGGTTGTTTCCTCCTTCACGTTGGGGCAGCAACTTGTACGGATCGTTCCCCGGGAAATCGATGACCTTTTGCCTAATCCTCACATGGGTTGGCAAACCTTCCATCGCACGCGGGACAAGGACCCAAATTTGCCCCCATGGGTCCCATCAACTGTTCACTACGCCCGATGGGGTTGGGGGGTGTTAGAACCGCAGCCGGGAGAACTGGCAGTGGATTTTCTCGATCGGGTTTTGGAAGAGACAAAGCAGGCGGGGCAGACGCTTGCTTTCCGTGTGATGTGTTGTTCAACCACGCCCAACCAGCCCTACCATCCTAAGTGGCTCAAGGAAGTGGGAGGTAAAGTGGTTCTTACGCGCCGTCAGGCGGGAGTCCCGCTGGAAGTTCCCGATTTGGATGATCCGGTGGTGCTGAAGTATCACCTGGATTTCATTCGTCGTTTAGGGCAAAAGTATGATGGCCACCCGGTCGTTGATCATGTGGACTTGGGCTCTGTGGGTTGGTGGGGCGAGTGGCACATGAGCGACTCGAGTGATCTACCTATGCCCAAAATGGAAACGCGTCGGCAAATTGTTGATGCTTATCTGACTGCTTTTCGTAAGACGCCTCTTGTTATGCTCATTGGTGGGGAGGAGATGCTGGAGTATGCTGTGAAGCGGGGTACTGGATGGCGGGCTGACTGCCTGGGCGATCTCGGGGGATTCTCTCCCCGATGGAATCACATGCGATTTTTCTACACTCAGGCGCTGTCCAAGTTCGATGCTGTCAACGCGTGGCAGAAAGCCCCAGTCGCGTGGGAGACCTGCTGGGATATGCGGAAGTGGGTGGCTGAGGGATGGCCTTTGCGATATATCTTCAATTATGCCTTGGCCTTACATGGTTCCTACATTAATAACAAATCGGCTCCTTTACCGTCAGGACCCGAGGTGGAAGCCGAGCTGAGACGCTTTCTGCGGCGGTTAGGTTACCGCTTCGTTTTACGCGAGCTTCAGCATCGTTCTGCTACCTACCGCCAAGGGCAGCTCATCATTACCTCCACGTGGCAAAACATAGGCTCGGCTCCCTGCTATCGACCATACCGCTTGGCCTACAAGCTGGAGGGTGGTGGGGGAAAGCACATAGCTCTGAGCTCAGCTGATATCCGCACATGGATGCCCGGATCTGTTGACATTCGCAACCCGAGGTTTCTGGAAGATCCTCCGGACTTGCCGCCGGGCAAACCGGTCCGTGTGGTAGATAAAATCCGACTTCCTGCAGAATTGCCGCCCGGTGACTACACCTTGGCCGTAGGTATCGTTACTGCCGAGAATCTGCAACCCGTAATTCGCTTGGCCATAGAGGGCCGGGCGGAAGATGGGTGGTATCCTCTTAGCCGGATCACGATTCTGCCTTCCCCTTGAGGCTCACCCAGCCCCCAGGCGGAGGGACTTCTAGCTCGGGTCCGCGGACGCAGGCCAGTGGTCTTGGACACAATCCACAGGCGAAAGGACTCGTGGCTGGGAAGATATTTTGCCCCTATCGCGATGCGGCCGGCTCGTACAACGAGTGGCAAGAGCCGACTAAGCGGCTGCAGGACATTTTTGGGAAATTTGCCTTCTTCTTGTGGACTCGAGTACTTTCGTGTTTTCGTCCAGAGCGACGAGGGTTTTCACTCGGCCTAAACTGCTTAGGGTCCTTCTGCTCGTTACTTTTTACCCCACCTGTAGCAAAGCGCTTCATCGTGCAAAACTAACGCGAAGATTTGGGAAGGACCGGCCGGGACACGCTTGGGGCACCAGCCTCGGCTATTGGCACATTGCTCGGCAGGCGAAGCAACTGGCTGATAAACCCCACGGGATTATCTTCGAAGCCTGCCGGTAGCTCCACCTCAATGGTGCTGGGACTAAGGGCCTTGGCCAAAGGTTTCCCCGTCAACAGCCCCAAGTGCAAATTGATCCGGTCGGCAACCTCTTGCGCCACCAAAAAGCCGCTGTGCTCGGGGCGGAGGACCAATCGTAGTTTGCCATCCTGAAGAAATTGCTCGGTGATGTCTGCTTGAACCACACATCCGCCTAGAACTTTGTCACCAGCGGAACGAAACGACGACTCGCTGACAACGGGACCGGCGGCAATTCCAAGGGGCTCCCCCTCCCGCGGGCCGGGTGGGAAAAGCTTCGTAGGCAAAAGGTATCCTCCGGCGATGTTTCTCGGCTCAAAACTGCGAATCTGGCAGTCAAGCCTTTCGCCCTTGCGGATACCTTCCGCGGGTAGTGTGACGGTGACCGCCACAAGTGCGACAGCCCGACGCTCCCAAAGGATTTCGGGAATAACCGTGGTAGGGTCGTCGGCTTCTGCCTGGTCTAAAAGCCGCAGGATGGCTTTTACGTCAACGGCGGGAGTCACTCCCGGCCTTCCGGGGCTTGGCGTGGCGGCACCCGTTGCCGGCAGCCCTAATGCGCTGCCTATTGGCGAGGAAATCGCTGATCCCCCTCGGGCTGACGTCCCCAAGGCTTTTGCAAACTCGGCCAGATCAACCACCAGTCCCAGACCGTGCAAGCTCTCAAGCCGATGGACTTTAACCTGACAAATTTCGCCTATTTTTAGATATTTCTCCGGGTCCTCCGGCCGGAGCTTTGCCAAAATTTCGGCCAAACTTGGTTTTAAGCTTTGGGTCTCAGATTCTGCCTCGACAGCAGGCTGAGAAGATTGACCAGCTGAGGGTTGGCTAACCTCTTGAGCCACAGATGCCACCTCGGGCTGATCGTGTGAGTTCTTGGCGACTTCCGATGCAGCTTGCTCACCACGCGTGTCTGTAGCCATTTGGGGTTGAGCAGCAGGATCCGATGGCACCTCGGGTTGCACCTGGGATTCATTACCCGCAGGATCAGTTGGCACGACTGCTGGTTTTTCCGTGGGTTCCGGCTGCGTCACCGACGCTTGAGGCTCCGAAGAGTCTTCCTGTGACGATTCGGCAGCCGCCGCAGCGGCCTCTTCCACCCCGGCTGAAATTTCCTCAGCGAATGAGGATCTCCCTCCGGGAAAACGGCAGCAATCGCGATTGCGGCCATTTTCTAAACCACTAGCCGCAATCACGAGTATGATGCCTACAAAAATCGCGAGCCGGTTCATCGGACAACTCCTTCTTAGGGAGGAACTAGCTCAGCTAACTCCCCCATCCCACCGCTGGGACGGTTGAAATCGGTTGACGCAAGGCGATACTCCCTGCAGCGTAATTCCCGCTAGGCGGCTGAGCAACCCGTCGCTCTCCCAAAGACAATCATACATTACCTGGCCAGCTGAAATAGTCAGACAAAGCCTGCGAAATTCAGTAAACTATGCGCCCCCAGGCCCCACCGAGGGACCAGGCGGAATTTCCTGGCAAATTTAGAAAAGAGCTACCTGCCGAGGGCTTTTACAATCAGGTTGGTAAAAGTTCTACGGCTCGTTTTCGGTAAAGGTGTGCCGAGGGCTCGACAGAAAATATCCATCGCCAAGAACCCTGAGATGCGTCACCGATAATGCCAAAAACCCCACCTGTGGGTGTATTGCTACACCCTTCTTGTGGAGGACGGGCGAAAGTTGGCGGGCATCAAGTGACGGTCGAATTTGGTGCGAACCAGTGCGGGAGGCCAAAATCTTCGAGCGCCCTAAAGAAGACAATTTTAGCGGAACCGCGAATATATACTTAAGGCGATCAATAAAATGATAGTTCGCCTATAACTCTGATTTTTTGAAGGCTTTCTTTAGAGGTTGTCGTAATCGGCCTTGCAATCTGAGACTTCACGGCACCGACTCTCTGCCCAGCTTCGGTCGGCTCTGAGCTTGGGCTTGTCTTTTTAACATTGAATTCGAGCGGTTGCCTCTTCCGGTAGGCGTCGCCAGCAACCTTTCTGTGGTCAGATCAAAGCTCTGTTTCCAAGGGTTCTCAGATGAGCCCGTGCTGGATCAACCACTTCGCTTAAGGTCCGGCGTGAAAATGGGCCACCGCCTCGGCGACCCGCAACGGGCGATTATAGAGCCGGACCCGAAGTAACTCGCTCTCCGGCGAAAGTGCCAGTTGGAACTTTCCCGTGCCCCGCACATCTTTCAGCTCAGCGTCATACCGCCCCCAACCAAATTGGCGTGTTTCGCCTCCGTCACACAGGATGCCGTCGATGACAAACATAATGATTTGCGGTCCATGATCCACGATGGCCACCCCGTGGTGCACTCTTCCTGCCTGAAGTACTCCTGGATCGCTGTCCCAGGCCACAAGAGAGAGGCCATCGCCCACTTCCAAGCGGAGTCCGTTGCTACGCGTTGTTTTCAGGCGAATCCCCCCGTGCGGGGGTCCGAAGGAATCCACAAGTACCTGGCCCTCATCGAGCCGAGAGAGCTGTACCCACACCTCAAGTGTCAACCCGCCGGTTTGAGTTAAGTCGACGGGAGCGGGTATTTCCACGGCACCAGTAGCAAGCTCTTTTCCTGTTGCGTCCAGCAACAAACTTTGGTGACTGATTCTTTGGACCTTTCCCTGCGTCCACAGCCCCTCAAGCAGGGTTTTGTCGATGGGATGTACGCGGGCGATAGACTTTTGCGTTTCTGTCACCCAATATTGGCCGTCCTGCTCGATTAGGTCGGGATAACTGATCCGAACCTTGGGATCGGGGTCATACAGAAGGATTTCCGGTTGACTCCAGTGGATAAAACCATCTCGTTCAATTCCCCCGGAAATCCACACGGGGTTACGATCTTCAAAGCTTCGACCACCGTGGTTATGGAACCAAAAAAGGTACATGCCAAGCTGAGTCCGCCACACCATGGGGCAAGCCCGTGGATGCTTCACGCGGCGACCGCCTGGGGTGTAAGTCATCGGTTCCGGCCGGCTCCACGTCCGGCCTCCGTCCCGGCTGTAGCTGTGGCAGGGGAATCCTTGTGTGGTCCGATACACGCAGTACAACGATTCGTTGCTGAGCGGCACCACATTATGTTCTTCCTGCACGGAGCCAAACTCCGCAGCGCGGATCCCGTGCTCGCCTTCTGGAAGCAATTCCCAATGAATTTTTGCGGGATCGCTCTCGGTGAGGATGTTGGAGGAGCGAAATAGCCAGCCTTCCCCAAGCTCGAGCATATATCGCCCCAACTTTGTGAAAGCGAAAATAACATCGTCACCCACGATGTTGGGTTTGTCGATTCCCCAGAAGATTTGCACTTTTCCTTCCCAGTCGTTGGTGCGGTCACATGCCGTAATTCGCATGGGAAGGCGATAGCGTTCTTTGGACCAAGTTTTGCCACCGTCGTCAGAGAATCGAAAAACATACCATCCGAGCATGTCGGCACGAATGGACCGATTGCCTAATGTGGAGACGTGATCACCATTGTAGGTGTAGAAGACGTACACACGGCCCGAGGGAGTGATCAGGGGAACAGCCCATGATGCCTCCGGCCCGTGGGCCGGTTCAATGTCCACAAGCGGGGACCATGATTGCCCGCGATCCCTACTCACGGTACAAACCACATGTTGCCCTTTGGCTCCCTCGTGCCCCTTGCCGGTGGTCATCACGCATAACCACGAGCCGTCCGGTAACACGACTATATACGGCTGATCGCAATAATTTTCGCTTGGGATGGTGTATCCTGTACGGATGTTTCGCCAGTCGCCTTGGCGGGGATGAGAAACCAAGGATTTAGCCGCCGAGGCCTCGGGGGCTGCTTCGGCCTCTTCCCGCTGTAGACCTGCCGCGACGTCTGACCACACGGCCGCTCTTCCCTGAAGAACCGGGTGAATTTGCTGTGCTAAGACAACCCAGGCCATCCACAAAAACCAACAGTTCCAAATGGCACGTCGAATCGGGTTCATCGCACTTTCTCCCTACCGAGCTTTGGAGTATGAGATCCGGGCCAATCTTTTATGGGAGCGCCCGCCTAACCTTCAAAGTTCAAATTAGGTTCTGGCACAGTCATCAGAAAATCTGGAACTCGCGATTTAACTGTGAAAAATATGGATAAACGTCACAGTTAAGTATCCTGAACAAGTTTGTGCCACTTCCGCACCCTAAAAGCAAGGCACTCCTCATTAAATAGGGGGGCAAAGCTGCCCTGGCTTTTACCCCAGTGGGCAAGAAAGCACCTCTTTTCCAGTGTCATTTGTCCTCGGGCCGATTGTCTGAGGAGGATGTGGTTTGATTTTTTGCCGAAGGGGTTTTCGGCCGCTCGATCGGTACGTCCTCAAGCCAAGCGCGGAGGATTGCAAAGAGTGCGTCGAACCGGTCGCGGAGTTCTGGGGCTAAGTCCTCTCGACGAAACAAGGTTGGCTCGGATGCCACCATCCAGTGTTCGCCCATATTGCGATCATTCCACAAGGTCGCAAATCCGATGGCCATGACAGTTCCTTGCCCAAACCGTCTCCGGGCTGCCACCGGTAAGTCATCAATCCAGGCAAACGTTTCCCCTCCCCGAACCTCGCAGGCCAAGTCGACTTCCAGTTGCGGCCCACCGTCTATAAATCGGATTTTTCCTCCCCTGGCCGTGACGTGAAGGACCTCGAGGCCGAAGTTCCATAATAAGCTGTTGGCGGTAGTTCCCGGACTTGTAGGGCTATCTAAAACGAGAAGTCTTCCGCCAGTTCTCACGTAGCTCACTAATTTTTCTAGAAAAACCTTTGGCGGCGATTTTGTCGGACAGATCACCAGTAGGCCTGCTTCTCCAAGTGCGTGAATTCCTTCACGGCGAGCGGTGTAATAACCTAGTCGACTCACCCACTGCTCAAGCAGTCCAAAGCCATTGCCCGACTCATCGACGTTAAAGGCACCGAGCGCCAACGGAACCTGAGAAGTTGTGCGATCGATGACAACCCATTTGTGCGGCGCTTTGTTGAGGGGTGAGGGATTTCCCAGCACATGGAGCTGGTCAACAACGAAAAATCCGAACGAAAAACCAAAGACAAGCGCCGCGATTAACACCAAGGCAGAGAGATTAAAAGCAAATGAGACTACGGCGGCAGTGGCCAGCAATCCGAGTCCCAAAATCGTTGCTGCCACGGGTATGAGCCACCTCGCTGTCGGCCAGTCGTATACGCCGCGACAGGCCAACCACCACACCATTTCTCGGAGAAGCTCTACTTTGCCTGGCTGGAAAATGCAGAAGTTGGAAAAGATGGTGGAGTCGGTAAAGGCAATCACCCGGCCACGGCCGAATCGCATAGCCCAGCTTTGGATAAAGGCACCGTAGCGCATGTCGCTTCGCCATTGGGGCACCGGATGATAATTCGGCGTGTGAAAGTCGCAGGGTAGGCTCCACAACCCCGCGCTCCAAATGGCCGCGCGCCCCCGCGATCGCCCCGGATCAATCGAACATCCCACCGCAAAATGAAGTGGCGGCACCCGTGCCACTGAGGGATGGGACGCAAAGCCCGGCCGCCACGGTTGTCGATAAGCATCGGGCATCCAAAAGAGTAGATCCGCAGCATAGGCAAAGCCGAACTGCCGGCATATATCGTTAAGATAGGTGCTAGAGTTAAACACATTGGTATGGTCTCCCACCAGGAGCAAGCCGCCCCCTTGGCGTACAAAGTCCACAACGGCGGCTATCTCCCCTCGTTGCCAACGCTCGGTAGGAATTTTCACAATCAGCACATCGCAGCTTTTCAATCGTTCTCGGGTGATTTCGTCTTCCTGGTGGAGGCGTGACATTGTGAAGTATTGCTCGAGATAGTTATACGCAAGAGTATAGCTATACGAAGGATCATGTCCGAAATGCTCGGTGTCGTAGGGGCGATCCGTGGGCTCCCACGTGGAATGACGCTCGACCACCATGACACGACCTAATGTTGCCGAACCTGGCGGGTCCCACAACAAGGCCACCACGCACACTCCAACACCCAAGATTGCCATCAAGGCAACGGCCCCTTGCATAAGCCGTCTCCACGCTTCTTCCCCTCCTCCCTCGGTTGGGGCAGTTTCCATCGAGCCCTTCCGCTGGTTTCCTGCTACCCCAGAACCTTCTTCACCCTGAGAGAAAGATTGTGAGGCCGACAACAGTTTGGGCTTTAAGTCGAGACTTGCTCCGCCCGGCATTTGAGCGGTCAGAAGAGCGGCGATAATTACAAGAAGGAAGATAAAAGCGATGGCTACCGTGGGGCTTATAAAAACATCACCGGCAATAACGGGAATTTGTACGGGTGTAAGCAAGATCCGGTGAAGATGCAATCCCAAGATAAGTGCCAGACGGATAGGGATAAAGATTAGTAGGGCCAGCGTCCACAAGATGGCCAGCGACTGAAACCGCTCCCAGGCGTGCTCTTTTTCCTGGAATTCTCTTCCCGCTGGCTTGCGCGGTGAAAGACCTGACCAAGACAGCTCCCGCCATACTAACGCAACCAGCCCTCCAACCCAAGCGAGAGTCGTTGCTGGGTCCAAGGCCAATTCCCAGGTCACGGGAACCAGGGCAACCTGCGCCGAATGAGCCAAGGCGAGCGACGATCCAGCACTGGCCGCATCGATTCCAAAAAGCCTCAGCACAAAAGCGAGCACGGGGACCCAAGCCTCGGGTATGTCACGCCAACGCATGGTCTGGAAGAAATACGCCTGAAGAACCAGCCACTGGGTGCTCAGGATAAGTCCTACCGCCAAACAGGCTTGGCCTAGGGCGGAGAGTATCGTCTTTTCTGTCGCCATCCATGCCGCGAGGAGACTGCCCGCCGCGAAGAAAAGCGGAATCACCCGTTCTGGCCACGGGGTGATCACCGTAGCAAGAAGGAACAACGTCCCTGAGAGTAAGAACCCCGGTTTCGTCCTCTGGCTTTTTGAAGCGCCTAAGTGCTGACTGAGAACGGCGCGCCCATTTCTCGATCTCGGAAGAAGGTTCGTAATCGTCAGTAAAGCCATCGCCCCAACCAACAGTGCGACCGCGACAGTCCCTTGGGGCGGAAAATACACGGTCCTGGCAAACAACCACCATCCCGCGAGGAGGGCCGCTGCACACAGGGAAAGATCTTTTGTAAGGTTTTCAACTGTACGCCACATTACTTGCCTCTATGTATGCTCCCGGGGTGTTGTAGGGGTGGTTTACTGGGACTTACGAGGAGCTGGGGGGCCTTTCTCAAGGGCGGGCAACCCCGGTTTGCTCTCGGCTGGCACAGGGGCTCGCTCCGGTGCTGGAGGGGGGAACCAATCCGGCTGGGGGGTCAACCAGGAGAGAAACCATCGCCAGAAAGCCTGGTTTAAGGTCCGACCATCGATCGGTTCCCGGGTGAACTCTAGATTCGTGTTGAGAACGAAATCCGAATCACCGATCAACACGAATAGACCGCGACCCACTTGCCGGGCAGCCACCACTGGAAGATTATTCTTTCCCCGGACCACATGTTCCTCCGGTGAGCACCCCACAGGCCAGGCGGCATAAAAAAGGACGCCAGCGTCGTAGTCTACATCTCCTGGCCGATAGAACGTGTGGATGCAACCCATCGGCTCAGGTTCTGGCTCTCTGCTGGAGGCGGGAACCGGGTATCGCCCTGGATCAAGGCCGAGTCGCCGGAGGAAGGCCCGACACGCAGCGCTGCGATCCGCACCGACCGTGGCAATGAAGACCCCTCCCCCTTTCAAGAATTCTTCAACGGCAGCTTGCTCACTAGCTCGGAAAGCCCGCTGTGGTGCCACGGTCAAGAAAATGCCACACCGCTCCAAAATGCTTCGGTTGAGGCGCTCTAGCCCGATGGGAAGATACCCGTATCGCAAAAGCATTAAATTAAACGCGCCATAACCGTCTGGAGACCACGGCTCTAGGGCGCCGTGGTTGTAATGACCAAGATCGATAGCCACAACATTATTCCATTGTGGATGACGCCGGCCGTCTGGTACAAAGTCCGCTTGCACCATGTTACTTAGTCCCACAGCTGCGGCGACAACCACCAAAGAAAGGAGTAGAACCTCTGCGCTTACCCGAGGAGGGGCCCAAAGCCCTACACCCAGAAGACCGATGGCGCCAAGCGTCAACACCAGGACTCGCCACAGAGATCTGGGTCGAGGTGACCCATCTGCAAGGTAGCTGAGTATCCGCCCCAGTAGTGCGTAATGGCGGAAGCAGTTATGGTCGGCGACGATCTCCGGATTTCCCCAAGCTATTACCCGACCTTTGCCAAAAGGGATTTCCGCAGCCAGCACAAGATCTCCGAGTCGCTCCCCGCCTTCCCATCGTGCCTGACCAGTGAGGAGAACATCGCTTCCGGTGTCAGCCCATGCCCATGGGGACCAAAGTAGGGGTTGTGCTGACCAACCCACCTCCAGCGGGGCTCCTGAGCTCACAGGTATTATTCTTAAAGGGCCACGTCCACTGGGGATCGCGGGGTGGAATGCTTTACCGATGGCTTCGGCGGAAGAGCGGCCGGGGTGAACGATCGTCTGAAAAGAAGCCCGAGCCCCTAAAGGCTGCAACAGTTGATCGAACTGACTTTTGCGCTCTCCATCGTGGAAATAATAGCCGCCTACGAAAAGCAGTCGGCCCCCTTCGCGGACGTAATTCGTCAGACGTTCGACTCTCTCCCTTGGCCAAGGACGATCTGGGTGCACTACAAGGACGACATCTGCCTGCTTGAGCTCTTCCTGAGTAAGCTCGTCCGAAATTTCTAGGCGGGAGCCCCAGCTGGCCAGTAGCACTCCCAACCCACCCCAGGACCCCATTTCCAAATTGTCTGCATTTTCGGGGACAGACGGCCGAAGGAATCCACCCCGCCACGCGACAACAGTTAGGCCCTCCGGAGTCCGAATGACGGGCATAAAAAGGGCAACACCTGCGCCAACGACAAACAATTCCGCCGCAAGCAGCTGGGGCGATAACATGTGGATGCGAAGAGTTCCCGAGCCAACCAGTACACGAATTAGTTGCAGCAGTATTCCTTGATCTTTATCGGACAAGCTTCTCGCGGTGTGGGAAGAGCCGACTTCGAGGCCTTTACCACCATCAAGCACCGGCTTCCGGGAAAGGCCGATTGTTAGCGCCAGCAAGGTCAGGGAAAGGAGACAGGCCAACGCCGGCAGATTCCACGGAACAAGCCGACGGACCTCTTCTGCCCATTGCCACGGGGGAGGGGTATACACATCAAGTGGCATGACGGGCGGTGGGGGGGGCAAAGCTGCCAGAAGATGGGGTGCCACTGCAACAAGGGTCAGGTAGCCCGTGTGGAGAGCCAACATACCCAAAACCCAGCCGGCGAGGAGGCCCGGCGGGGCTCCGGCGCCTCTGAGCCACATCACGCCGAGCACGCCGACAAGCAGGGGTACTTCCGGTACTACGAAAGAGGGCCCTGCCTCACACGCGGTATCTACCAGCCGGCCCGCCAGCGCTGACCAACCCAAAGCCAATCTCTCATTCGCGTGCCAGGCCCAAGGAAAAAGTTGGACAGCAGCAGAGTAAACGCCGGCTACCACTAGGCCACCGGTGGTAGCCTTCACCAACAATCGCTTACCGGAAGGAAGTTCGGTGACTGAAAGCACACTTGCTGCCGCCGCCGGCGCTAAAAAGGCTGCGAGTTGCCCGCCAAATCTCCATCCTGCCAGAAGCACAAACGCTGCGGCAAGAGCCTGAGTCCCCGCGGGTAGACCACGCCCCTCAATCGGCCGCCCCAAAAAGGCAACAAAAATTATGCCAGTCACCCCGAGGAGCGTCGCTACGGTCTCCCTCAAGGATTGTGCCATCAGGCCAAAGCAACCCGACATGCAGTAGGCTGCCGCGATGATCAACATCATTCCGAGAATAAAAAGCGGCGTTGAGGCCCACGGCGACAGCTCCTCCGCATCAAAGTCACAACATGCCGGTTCAGCGCCAAGAAATAGAGACCTTGCCCAAGCAAACCACGATTTTGTACTGCCTGGCTCGGACGGCATCCCCCTTCTTTCCGCCGGGCGAGATGTGGTCACCACTTTGTGCAGGTCTTTTGAGGAACTTCCCATCGGAAACCTCAAGGATAATGCGACTTTCGACTACTTAAGGCTTCCTCGCAAACGGAAAAAATTCCGCAGCCAACCGTTGGATCTCCTTCCGCTCCGAAAGTATCGGATTTGCTCCTCCGGTGCCCATTTTGCTGCATACCGGCAACCCCTTATCCATCGGGGAATTGCCTGGCTGCCGGGGTTTAGTTCTGCAGGAATTGGCTTGGTTCAACATAATTGGCCAGGGCAGTTATCGTGGCCTTCGATTTCGAGGCAACAACGGAACAAAGGTACCTTTGATGCGCTTTTGCTGCCTACTTATTCCCGAGCTTCCCAGCGGCGGGCCAGGGGTGTGAGAATGACGCGATGGGAACCTCGGTCTTTGATTTTCGCTTCGACGACATCCACCTGCAGCGGGGTTTGCATTCTAGCCTTCGTCCAAAAATATCTGGACCCGCCGGGATCCGGACTTATTTGTTATCCTTACCCTATTTACTTGGATGGCTTACACTTTGTGTACAGGCCCCGGGCTTACTAGATTTTGCCGCTTGTGACCAGACGGGCAAAATGTTCAAAGGACCGATCGTATGTTCTTTCCGCGTCCGGAGGAAAACAACACCCGGGCAGCTGGCGGTTCCGCAAATGGTAGTGAAGACAATCGCAGCAAACACCCTTTCGCGAACAGGGATCGTACGAGCACGTGCAGCGTTTCAAATTGGTTTGGGACTTGCATTCCATCGGTCGAAGCTCCTCTGCAGCTTGTTTCAGCTAATTTACTTTCGATAGTAATCGAGACCGGCCTGACCAGGACCTGGGGAAACAGTTGACCAAACTGCTTGACTCCGCCGTAACAAAAGCCTTGTTTCCCGCATTCCTAGATCAAGCACCGTGCCGCCATCTAAAGACGGTTTAAAGTAACCCCTCTAGGAGTGGAAGTTGACCCGCTTTGGAGCATCCAGCGGCGCTTCCCACGAGGACGAGTGGGTAAGCGAAACCCGGTTCGGAGTATTTCCCTCGCGTTCTCTTCCCGAAAACCTTCGCAGTATACCGACAATAGCTTTTAAAGGTAAGCCATCCACTGGGAAATTCGCGCTTTTTCGCAGTACGACTTGGCGGCGTCCACTGGCCCACTTGCGAAGATTCAAGGTGCCCTTGCTAATGGAACCTTCGACTGCTGATGGCCGATTTATGCTGGGTGCGCATAACGGAGGTATCACTTGTTGCGCTGCAGGCTGGGTCCCGATCCTTTCTTTATGGCTAGCACGCCGGGCTTATGCAACTGTTGGTGCCCACCGGGAGTTTCGGGCTGACCACACAGCTATCTATTCCTTTGAAGGCGGATCTTTTAACTCGCTTTTGGAGCAAATGGGACAATATCACCAGACAAAGTGTGGATTTCTTCTTAAAGTTATGCATCAAGAAATATGCATTAAGAAAGATGGGCATGGTCTGGTGATGGTACTTCGTCAACCGGCGATTTGTCTTCAGGAAAGCTTGGTTGCGGAAGGCGGGCAACGTTTCCTAAATTCGCAGAAATTTTTCTAGCAACCGATCAAGCTCTAATTTTGGCACCTCCGACGGACTGGTCGCACAGCGCCTCGAAGAGCTGCTGCAAAAGATTAGTGGCTTACGGTCGACCTTCGTGGGGGAGCTGCGTCCATCAGACCAAGTCGCTTCATTTTTTTGTAAAGGGTGGTACGATTAATGCCAAGGGCTCGGGCTGCTGCCTGACGATTCCACTTGTGCGCTTCGAGGGTCTCCAAGATGATCTGCCGTTCCGGCAGGGAGAGTGCCTGTTTCAACGGTTTTCCCGAAGGTACGGTGAGAACCGGCGGGAGTGAGGCTACCACATTGGGTGGCAGGTCTTCCACGTCCACAAGTGGTCCTTTTCCAAGGAGTACCGCCCGTTCAATGACGTTTTGCAGTTCCCGAACGTTTCCCGGCCAGGAGTACACTTGAAGTGCCCGCATGGCTTCCGGCGTAAAGCCTTCGAATTTCCGGCCTGTCTCCTGACTAAACTGTTTGAGGAAGTGGATAGCCAGCAGGGGGATATCGGTGACTCTTTCGCGTAGTGGTGGCAACTCGATGTTGATGACGTTGATCCGGAAATACAAGTCGCGGCGGAAGCGACCCTGGGCTACTGCTTGAGCTAGGTCTTCGTTTGTGGCGAGGATGACGCGAACGTCAACGGTATATGTCTTGGTGCTGCCTACCGGCTCGAATTCAAAATCTTGGAGCACTCGCAAAAGCTTCACCTGAAGCGCAGGACTTGCTGTGCCAATTTCATCCAAAAAGATGGTGCCGCCATCGGCCTGCATAAATTTGCCGATCTTGTCGCCTGTAGCGCCTGTGAAAGCGCCAGCCACGTGACCAAAAAGCTCGCTTTCCAGGAGAGTTTCCGGCAGCGCACCACAAGCCACTTCCACAAAAGGCTTACTCCGGCGACTGCTAAGTCGATGAATAGCACGTGCGATAAGGGACTTGCCTGTTCCACTTTCGCCAGTAATTAACACGGTAGAGCGGGTATCGGCAACAGCCTCGATCATTTCATAAACCCGCTGCATGCGGGGGTCCCGACCGATGATATTCTCTAGGCTGTAGCGCTCTTTGAGCTGCTTTTTGAGCTGTTCGTTTTCCTGGATGACCTTCTGTTGATGGATTGCCCGTTCTAAGGCGAAACCAAGTTCTTCGTCGATAATGGGCTTGGTAAGGACCTCGATGGCACCGGCCCGCATGGCTTCCAAAGCGATCTCCGGGGTACCGTAACCGGTGAAAAGAACGATGGCCATCTCGGGCCAGTCGCGCTTACATTCCGGAATAAAGTTCAGTCCATCGCCATCCTCTAGCCGCATGTCTAGAAGCAAAATTTGGAAGCGACGTCGCTGCAAAATTGCGCGGGCATCGGCCAAAGCGGTGGCAATTTCGACCTCATACCCCTGTTCCCGAAGCCAGTCGGCCATCGAGCTGAGCACCTGTCGGTCGTCATCCACAATTAACAGTGTTCCCTTTTTTGGCATGATCGATCGCCTTCACAAAGCACGAAACCTTCAAGTATGAATCCCAAGGCGAAAAATAGGAAACCCCTCTCGCGGAATGTCAGTCCTTCCTCGCACAAGATAGTAGGAGTATCGACTTTTCACCTTTTACCAACGACGACGGATATGCTGTCGGCACAATATGGCGTTGACATCCGTCACCGAATACTTTTTGTCGAAGCAACACGATTCGTTTCCGTCGGGCGACTGTGCCGGAAAATCCACATCATCTCCGTCAGAATTATCTAGGTCATACAAAATGGTCGGTCAAAGGATTGTCTCCATTTCTGGGGCTTGGGTGGGGTGGAAGGTTGAGGGGAGTTCGCGGGAGCTTTGCAGCGATGGAGGGCGAAGCACGCAGTCCGGCGTTCACAGTTCCGCGGCGTTAGTGCCTAGTGGCACAACGGGCTTATCCCGGCGCTCCGGCGAAGGTGACCAAACAAACGTCCACCTTTAAAGAAGCGAACGGTCGGCGGGTCCGACAAACTCCGGCAGTCCTTTAACCGGTTAGCGCCCTAGACCCACACAATCAAAAACCTTCACCTCCTTTAAGCCCAACACAGCCTAAAGAAAAAGCCCACGGGAAGCCAAGAAAGCGGAGGTTCGCCTTTGCTTTTTCCACCAAAGCGAGCAATCAAGCTTTCCCGGGAGAGTGGCCCCGGTCTTGACAATGCTTTTTGCGGCGTTTTTGCGTAAAAAGCGGAGCGAGTGAGGCACCGATTGAAATAAGCTTGGATTTTCCCGACCAGTCCTATACTCGCAAAATCGGTTAATAACCTCGAGCCGGGTGCACGAAAAAAGCTGCTACTGGCCTTCGTAATCTTCAGGGAAGATGTCATCGGACAGACTATGACAGTCTTCCTCCAGATCTGCGGGATCACATAGAAGGACTTGGTCAAAGCAGCGGCAAACTTCTTCCGAAAGAAAGCGCGACCTTTTTGCCAAACTCCACTCGCCCTTGTGCATTCCGCCGGCACCTCGTTGCCAAGAGCGTAGAGGAACACATAAGGTGAGAAAGCGTTTTGCTCGAGTCATGGCGACATAAAGTAGTCGGCGTTCTTCCTCCATTTGATCCTCGTCGCCGGCTGCATAGTCCGATGGGATACATCCATCCACTACATTGATAATGTACACTGCTTCCCACTCCAGCCCTTTTGCCGAATGGATAGTGCTGAGGACAAGGTAATCCTCCTCCAAATCTGGAGGCACAAGTTGTTGTGTGCTGGTTGGGGGATCAATGGCCAATTCGGCAAGAAACTGTCGGCGCTCTTTATACCGACCGGCGAGAAACTCAAGTTGTTCAATATCCCGCGAGCGCTCGAATGGGTTATCATAAAGTCCGGGCAGCAAGGGGAGGTAAAACCCAGCAACAAGTGCGACTTCCTCGGCTGGTGATCGACTGCCTTCTTGAAGCTCAATCATTAACTGCACGAACTGGGGCCAAGAGTCCCGGGCTGCCGCTGGAACCGTGATGGTCTTCCAAATGCGAAACTGTCCCCTCTGCTCGGCCAGAGTAAGTAGTAGTTTGCGGGCCCAGCCGGAACCGATACCGGGCAACAACTTCAGAACCCGCAAGCCGGCGACCTCCTCGCGCGGGTTTTCCGCTAAGCGGAGAAATGCGAGGACATCTTTGATGTGAGCGGTTTCGATAAATTTCAGTCCGCCATACTTATGGAAGGGAATGTTTCGTCGTAGTAACTCTGCCTCCAAAGTCAGGCTGTGCCAAGAGGCACGGAAAAGCACGGCCTGATCGTGAAGGGCCAACCCGTGTTCCTCGCGAAGCCGGAGGATTTCGCCAACGACATAGTCAACTTGATCCGGCTCGTCGGCGCAGTAAACCAATTGGGGTCGCGGGCCACTGACCTGCGTAGCAGCCCGCAACGCTTTGTGGTATCGGCTAGCTCCCTCGGCCATCAAGGCGTTGGCCGCATCAAGGATGGGCTGGGTGCTGCGATAGTTCCAATCAAGAATCACAACCGCGCTGTGCTTAAAATGATTCTGAAATTCGCGAATGTTCTTCACAGTAGCCCCGCGAAAACTGTAAATGGCTTGAAAATCATCGCCGACAACGGTAAGCCCCCGTCCTTCCGGACAGAGCCGGTAAAGTATTTTTGCCTGAAGCGGATTTGTGTCCTGATACTCGTCGACCAACACATAATCAAAAAGCGACCGAATCTTGCCACTAACCTGGGGCTGATCAAGGAGGGCAATCCAGTACAAAAGCAAATCGTCGAAGTCAACCACACCCATCTGCTTTTTGCGCTGCCGATATGCCGCGAAAAGTTCTTCCAGCTCGCTTTGCCACATTGCACACCACGGAAAGTAAATGCGGACAATTGTGGCAAGTTCATCCTGTTGGTTGACGCAACGACTGTAGACATCCATGCAGGTTTCCTTTCGGGGAAAGCGCATCCCCGTTTTGGTAAGCCCCAATTCTTCCCGGAGGAGATCCATCAAATCTTCGGAGTCGGGCCGATCGTAAATGACAAATCCTGGGGGCAGTCCCACCGCCACCGCATAGCGTCGCAATAGGGTCGTGGCCACCGCATGGAAGGTGCCTGCCCATGCAAAGCGATCGTCGGCCAGCTGGTCCCGAAGGCCTGGGGTCTTTCGCCTGATTCGTTCGAGCAATCCCTTGGCCCGGGAAATCATCTCGTGCGCCGCGCGGCGAGTGAAGGTCAACAAACAAATTCGCTCGGGAGCACAACCGGACAGGATTAAGTATGCCAGTCGGTGAACAAGCGTGTTGGTTTTTCCACTGCCTGCGCCAGCCAGGATAAGAAGAGGGGTGGCGTTGTGCTCAACCGCGCGACGCTGCGCCGGATTGAGGCCTGCGAAGATATCTTCAGTTGCCCCAGTGCTCGCGGTCACTGCCGGTTTTCGCTCCAACATAAACTTCCGTCCTTTAGTGGGAAAAGTTGTTTTATCTCACCGCAACACGGCGGGCTTTCCTCATTTTAAGCTGGCTAAAACCTTTCCTGGCCTATAGCCAAGGATTTTCATGCTTTGCCAAGGTCCGCCTTGGCATGTCCTGTTTGATTTTGTAAGAAGGGGCGGGCCATCACCATTCACAAGTTGGGTAGGCAGTCTGCCAAAAAGGTCTGCTCGGCGGTTCCGAGTTTCTACGGTGAAGGCTTCCTGGCCTCCTATAGCAAAACGCAACAGATCGGCGAATTGCGCAAGCATCGTAAAAGCTGCGGAATCCTTCTCACCTAGCAATCGGGCTGGGGGTCTTCGGAGGTTGGAGGGCACCTGGTAGCTTTTCCTTAACCGCCGAGAGATGGCTCCGGTTAACCCCCTCGGGGCTGCCGTCAGTCAAGATAATTCCTCGGAGATTTGGGAGCGGGCGAATGCAACTCGAAAATTCCTGGATGTTTACTACGATCCTCATATATCGTCCGATCCAAGAGTCCTGGTCGACCACTCATGTTTGTCGCTTGGAGGCACCTGGGACGGAAATTTATCGCGATCCGATGAGACAGAGGCACCGACCGATTCCCTCCCCCTATGGAAAACCCCGCCGGGGCCGCGTTCCGCGTGGTCGATGCTGACACCGACTCCGCCATCTTGAAAAATCCCCGCAACGATCCCGCAAGAGCTTGTGGTCAAAGCAACTAATTGCATTCTCCGGGGGGAACGAAGTAACCCGGATCCTAAATATCCTTTAAGAGGTTCGATTTTGCGAATCGCTCATCCAGGCTACAAATCCGCAGCACAAGTCGCGAAAGTACAAGTGAGGCAGACCTCCCAATTTTTCCTTTTTTCCTATCCGACCACGTTCAGGAATTTCCCTTGTTGCTTGACGCATTCTTTCTAAAAACCCCTTGCCATTGACAGGCAGCCCGATCTGGTTTAAGGGCGGTCCGAAAGCAGAAATTCTAAATCTTGGCCGTACCGGGATTGCCCCGGATTGGGTGGGGACTTCGGAGAGGTTTCCCGGGTGGAGAAAAAAGCGATCTGACGGCGACCAGTTGTTCCGTCCGGGGTCTTTGACCGGAAAGGATGCCGGTGCCATGTACCGCAAAGGATTTTTACGCGCTTCGGAACGTTTCGCGCCGGTTGAGCGAATTGTGAATCCTCTTGGGAGCTAAAAGTTTCCGCCCTCACGAGTCGGACGAATTCAGCTTCGGCTCAAGACCCACCGCTAGCGACGCTCTTACCCGGCTCACAAGGCGATCGGTCTGTCCGATGAAATAAAACCTTCGATAAAAGCCGCCAGGACAAGTGGAAGATTGGGGTCCATCCTAAGTCACGCTTTCGCAAAAAAGCAACTTGACCGTTTTGCTTATGAGCGTTCAAATTATAAGAAGGATTTATAATAGGTCGTTGCACCTGTTTTGATCACGTTGCTGCGGCTTTTTGAAAAACAGATTGTGGTTCGTGATTTTAAGGCCGTCTCATTCAGGTTTACTACTTTGGAACTTCAAGTTACGGATTTGAACCCGAGTTTATTTTGTCAGTGCGCGGATAGGCAGCGCTTTTGAGGTGACTTTGTCACTGGGAGCGTAATGCGGTCGTTACACCGCGCTCGCACAGGCCGTCGGATGTGGTACCCCTGTTTAGCTCGGCGCGTGCGACTGATTCCGGCCATGCGAACACGATCGTGCTTTTAGAGGATCTTCGCGTAGTTTTCGAGGAATACCTGGAGCTTGAACGACATAAGTGAGTGAAGTTGGGGCCAGGTGCAATTCTTGGAAATTATCACTAAATTGACGGCAAGGGATAAAATTCCATTTAGTTGCTATCTGTGATTTGGAAGGCACGAGTATGAATATTGAAACACTCCGGATTTTCTGCTCGGTTGTCTCTCAAAAGAGTTTTTCGCGCGGTGCCGCGGTAAATAAAGTCAGCCAATCGGCGGCCACTCAGGCCGTGCGGCGCTTGGAACGGGAATTGGGGGCGGAGTTAATCGACCGCACCCGCCGACCGTTCGTGCTCACGCCGGCCGGCGAAATCTGCTACGAGGCTTTTCGGGAGTTGGTCGATCTGTACGACAACGTCATAGCTCGGCTTCAGAGTTTACAAGTGGAGGTCTCCGGCATTGTTCGCGTAGGTGCTATCTACTCCGTCGGGCTCCACGATATGAGAGAGTGTATGCGGCGTTTTTTGCGTCAGTATCCTCGGGCTCAGGTCCGGCTAGAGTTCCTACATCCAACGCGGATTTACGAGGGAGTTCTAAGCGGGGAACTTGACTTGGGGATCGTATCCTATCCACAGAGCTCACCGGAGATCGATGTGATTCACCTTCGTGAAGAGCGGATGGTTTTGGTTTGCGCGCCGGAGCATCGGTTTGCCTCTCGGGAAGAAGTTGATGTTTCGGAACTTGCGGGGGAACCCTTTGTCACGTTTGATCGCGGTTTGAGCATCCGCCGCCATTTGGATCGCTATCTCCGGGAGCGACATGTTAGCGTGCAGGTGGTCATGGCGTTTGATAACATCGAGACTATCAAGCAGGCGGTAGAGGTGGGGATAGGCGTAAGCATTTTGCCGGAGCCAACGATTCGTCGCGAGTTGGCGGCAGGTACTTTGAAAGTGGCCGCGATAAAGCCGGATGAGCCGACTCGGCCTATCGGAGTGATTCACCACCACCGAAAGGTGTTTACTCCTGCCATAACCAAGTTTATCGAATTACTTAAGGAAGTCAGTGCCTCGGCCGCTGCTTGACCGATTCGAAACGGGGAGCAGGTGAGCTCTTTTCCGGACCGACCAATGGAAGCAAATCCCCCAAATATGTGTCGAGTGTGTTTCGAGCCAGGCGGACGGGTTGTTTTTGTGGCTCCGGGTACACGCCTCGCCGAAGCGGCCGCCTTAGTAGGGCTTGTGCTCGAACAGGCGTGTGGCGGCCGGGGGCAATGCGGTCGTTGCCGTGTCATTGTGCACGGCTCGGCAATTCCCCCAAGCTCCCCCGATCTGACGTTTTTCTGCGAGGAAGACTTGGAAGCCGGCTGGCGACTGGCTTGCCAAGCAATGGTCTACCAGGATGTCACGGTAGAGATTCCGCCGCGAAGTTTAGCTTTTGGTAGACCTAAGATTCTGGCGGAACACCTTCCCATTGTGGTAGCTGCCACCGATTACCCAGTTCGTAAGGTGCTCGTGCAGCTAAAGGAAAGGTCGGCGGAAGACTCCAAGGCCCTTTTGGAAGAGCTGAAGGAGCACCTCGGGGATTTTCGGTTGCCGCTTGGAGTTCTTCAAAAGCTTTCTCAGCTCGATTACCGCGCACTTTCGAACGTGACTGTAGTGGTGGAAGAGGAAGACTTATGCAGGCCTTCACCTGAGGAGCTTCCGGAGCCACGCCGTTCTTCAAGCGACATTCCCGGCCGCGAAAGCGACGGGGGCAACCCCAGCGGAACGGTATCCGCATCTGCTGGACAGGGCCTGTCCGTAACTTTGGCTCAGAATCTTCTTGACATTCGGCCGGGGGATCATACCGCTTCGCATCTTGCTGTGGCTTTCGACATCGGCACGACCACGTTGGTAGCGAATCTTGTCGATTTAGGCAGTGGTCAACGATTGGCGGTAGCAAGCGAGATAAATCCCCAAGTGCGCTTTGGGGAGGATGTGATTTCGCGAATTCAATATTCCCGCGATCATCCCGATGGCACCGCTCGGTTGCACGAGGCGGTGCTGCAGGGATGTACACAGCTTGTTGCCCGGCTGTGCGAGCAAGCGAGGGTGGCCTCCGGCGACATTTATGTTTCCACATTCGCCGGTAATACGACGATGCTGCATTTGCTTTTGGGGTTGGAGGTGGGGCGTTTAGGTGAGGCACCTTTTGCCCCGGTATTTCAACTGGGGTTGAGTTTTCGCAGCAAGGAATTGGGCCTTCCGTTTTATCCCTATGGCCAGGCCTACATCCTGCCGATTATTGGCCCGTTTGTTGGCGGAGATACAGTGGCGGGCATGCTTGCGGTGCGGTTGTGGAATCGGCCAGGTCCGGCCCTGTTAGTTGACATAGGCACCAACGGCGAGATTGCCCTTTCCTGCGAGGGGAAGTTGTATGCAGCTGCCACGGCAGCCGGTCCCGCTTTTGAGGGGGTCAAAATTCGCTGCGGGATGCGCGCCGTCTCAGGGGCCATCGAACGTTTCCAGTTCCTAGATGGCCAACCCATGTGGCAGGTCATCGGCAACCAACCCCCGGCGGGAATCTGTGGCTCCGGCCTTGTCGACCTTTTGGCCGAGCTCCTTCGCTTTCAAATCGTCGCTCCCACCGGACGCATGCTTTCCCCGGAGGATGCCCCTCGCACTCTTCCCCAGCCATTGCGAGAACGGCTCCGACTTGTGGATGGCCGTCCGGCATTCGTGATCGCAACCCCCGAACAGTCAGCCGTAGGCCAGCCGCTTTTGTTTACACAGCAGGATGTGCGGCAATTACAATTGGCTACGGGAGCCATTCGCACAGGAGTCATTCTCCTCTGTAAACTAGTGGGAATCAGCCTGCGGGATGTGGAAGAGGTGTGGGTTGCGGGAGCCTTTGGCAGCTGCCTCCGGCCGGAAAGTGCTCAGACCATCGGACTTTTGCCCCCGGAAATTCCGTCAGAGAGAATTCATTTTGCCGGAAATTCCTCGCTGGCGGGAGCCACCTTGGTCGCCGTTAGTCTCGAAGCGCGCAGGTGTGCTGAGTGGCTGGCCCTACAGACCCGGCACATCGATTTGGCAGCGCAAGCCGAATTTCGGGAGGCCTTCGCCCGAGGAATGGTGTTTCCTGAAATTCACAGTTCCTAATTGGGGAAAAACTTCGAGGGTTCGTCGACCCTTGGGGTCGAACTCCGAAATTGCATCAGCCGGCTCGCGGAGGAGCGAACTTTATCTTTTCCACAAGTTTGATGACCTGACCGCTTTTGGGGTCCACGTAACCGGATACGGCGGTAATGGCCTCGATCACGTACTCGTATCGGAGGTGGTAGTCACAGTCGAGCTCCACTTCGGTACTTTCGATGACACTTGGGCCAGGGTCAGGGCCTAACATTTCGATCATCCGCTCCCGCAGTTCCAGGAAATTTTTCAGCTGCCTTTGGCCGAATTGAATACTGGCCAAGCGGCCATCGCTCAATGCCGAGAGGCGAATGGTGATTGGCGGCAGGGCATCGGGTTCGGGTATCCCTTCGCTTGGTGCCACTAGCGGCATGCGGATATTAAAGTCGCCTTCGGGAGCGGCAATTTTAAACGTCATGACAAAGAAGACGAGAAGTTGAAAGACGATATCGATCATCGGTGTCATTTGCAATTCGACACCCGTATCTTCTTCCCGACGCTGGCCCATCCGCATGCTCTCTTTCCTCCGAAATTCTTAGTCAACAATATGCCGATAGTGCCCAGCATCTCCCGAGCCCGCTACCCGCTTGGGGCGAGTTCCGCAAGCGAAGCGAATTCCTGCCTAGCTCTGAGCACAAATCTCTCGAATCCCACTTGTTGACACACGCGTATGAGTTCCTGAACTTGCCCCGTCCGTGCCGCTCGATCACCCCGAATGATGATGGTCGCCGCCCGTGGGTCATCCCCCCGGGCCCTGAGGAAGCGCTGCTCGCGCTCCAGCAATTGCCTGATTCCCGGGATAGAGACCTCATCAGGTCCAAAAATAACGGTCCCCGCATCTGTCAAATGCAAAGTGATGGGACTTTTTGCCGGGGCATCGGGCGGCTTAGCCAGCTCGCTAATGGGTAGCCGGATGCGTTCATTACGATCTCCTTCACTAAAATTGACAATGACCATAAAAAAAGCAATTAGCTGAAACGTCATGTCAATCATCGGAGTCATGTCGGCCTTGCCTCTGGCCACATCACGCCGGCTTGCAAACCGCATGGATTTACCCTCGTCGGTCTTGCTCTTTTAAAGCTGAGGCCTCAAAGCTCAACGTCACCGGCACAACCGGATGGCTTCTCTACTCTGCCCGTCCTCCTAGGAGCTTGCTTTGGCCCGAGCGGCACCAGATGGCGAGAACCGGCTCATCAACCCTTCGCTTACCGTACCTGCCTCAAGTACCAGACGCGCCATCCGGTTCCGCAAAATGTTATAGATGGCAATAGCAGGAATGGCGATAAATAGCCCCACTAGCGTGGTGAAAAGGGCCGTAGAGATTCCTGCTGCCAATTCGGACGGCTTTGGCGTGGTGGGACTACGCGCAATCACGCTAAACGACGAGATCATGCCTTGAACTGTACCTAGAAGTCCCACCATCGGGCTGATCGTACCAATTAAAGCAATGTAGCTGAGGCGATGTTCGAGTTTCATGTTTTCCTCTTCGCCCACTTCTTGCATGGCCTGAATCGCTTCTGAATACCCCGCCGAAAGCCGAGCTAACCCGGCGGATAACACTTGCCCCAAAAAAGACTCGTCGTTTTTCGCCAACTCGTAAGCTTCCTGATACTTCCTCTCATTGAGAAGACTTTCAAAAGCTTCAACAAGTTTCGAGGGCATCAGTGCTTCTCGCCGTGCTGTGAGCAAATTCATCACAACCAAAGCTACTAAAGTAAACGACAAGGCGAGGAAGACGATGCTATAGAACAGTCCTAACGACCGATACATCCAGGCCAAATAGGTTTCCCCCTGGACAACCGGGGTTGGTTCAGTCCCTGATCGCGCTTCTTCGACCCATTCCTGCTCTTGAGCCAAAGCCATCTGTTGACTTGTGGTGATTCGGCCCCACATTACGACCGATAGTGCCAAGAGAATCACAAGCGAAAGCCACGCCACTCGGAACAACGATTGATGCTCGTTTGCCATCTTAGCCTCCCATGGTAGTTTCACATCGGTGGTTCCGACTTCGGGGCGACGTCAACGAACGTTCATCACGAATTGTCGGCGTCAACGGCGTTGTTTCCCAGCATTCCCCGCCGTTCGCCAAGCCCCTATCTAGAGGCATAAACATCAAGAGGCATAAAACTTCCCGATGTCCGCGGACTTGGTAGCGTTCGAAAAATGCGTTCATGGGCCACAAGGCCCGCTTGTGCCGAAACGAGGTTTTTCTCAGACCCGCCCATGTCTTTCTACGTGAGTAGCACAAGCTTCAAGCGGCCTAGGAAAACCGACGCCTCTAACGCGCAACCGGGCACGACTTCCCTGGGACACCCATTCCACCGGCCACCCTACGTCGTTACCGTTTTTCGATCGGGGGGCGCCGTGACACGAAGGCTCTTCCACAGCTGCGAGCCTTCCGCGGCTATTTCCCCCAGATGCAAACGGGAAGAGACACCGCCGCTCCGATTTTCTTTCGCCAATTAAATGCCTTTATCCGCCTCGGAATTGCGTGCCGTTGGGATCCCCTGCAAAGGATTCGAAACTTCCACGACAAAAATTTCCGCCGGCAAATCTCCGGCTGTCACGGCCGTCGAGCCATTTTCCCCTTGAAAGAGGTTTACCCTTATAACCTTACATTTTCTTCCGCGATATTTGCAAGTACTAGGGACGAGTTGCGTCGAAGAAGAACAACCTCGTCATCGGTTTCGAAAAGGAAGTTGGCCAATTCATGCCGCCGCCAACTGGCGAACTAAGAGGTGCCTTTGAGGGTTCCCCTGTCGTGCTATCCAAGCCGGGTAGCCGAAGCATGATTGGCCACCCTTTGGGTGGGCGCCCCGCGTGGCTCCTGAGGCGGCTTAGCACACGGATAGATGTTACCACTCTTGCCCGCAAAGCCCCTCCTCGGAGTGGGAATAATTGAGCCTCAGGAAACTAAGAGGAAAAGCAGAGAGAAAAAGTAGATCGCCCTCCCGCCGTCTCCTACGGCAATCCCCTTTCGGGGATAGATGCAATAAAGGTTGTGCCATCGACAGGCAAAGGGAACTTTATCCGGCGCCACCTGGGCAAATGGGCGTTAAAGGTAACCCAGTGGTTAAACGGCCTAGGTCGCCTGAGAGAAATGCAAGTTTTCAAGGAAAAAAACAGTGAAACCCACGGCGAATGCCTCGAAAACCAAAATGAAATTTCCCTTGGACCGGAAACCCACTTCCATTTTCTACTGCTTCTTTTTTGCGCCACATGACCGCTTCCATTCCATTTAGGCAACTTTTGCGGTCAAGGGTAGGATTGTGAGGGGTCAAAGAATTTAGCCACATTCAGGGTTTTTGCTATTCCGGTGGAATATAACCCCTCCATAGTGTGGTATCGTCCTCGGGATAATTGAGATTTCGTCCCGATGGTGGATACCAGTCCCTCCTGGCAATCAACCGTAACTTGTAATTTCTGCCACTTTTCGTTGGACTGTGCCCAGTGTGGCAAGTTAAGTGATCAAACTTATGAACATTTTTTCGTCGTGCCATTCGCAGCGGGCCCCTCGGTATGGGTGTACTTCCGAGGTGCTAAGACTTTTCCGGAGTAACTTGTCTCCAGGTAGATTGTCTCCGGAAGCGTAGCCGCCTGCCGAAAAGTACTTGTGACCGCTGGGCTGGGCGTGGTAAGCACACTCTGGAGATTTTGTTTTATCTTTTTTGACTGTTTTTAACTGAATTTTTCGAGAGAAACGATTATCGCTTGAATCAATCTAGTTGAGAATTGGGACGAGGACCCGGTACTAAGGCCCGAGCGCCCAATTTGGCTTAAGCTGAGTTGGGCGGCGGCTTTCCGGAGAGGTTCCGGAAGAGGTAACCCCCTCGCCGTAAAAATGGTGCAAGGCGCATTTCTGTTTAAGATTTGTGAAAAAATTCGTTGGGGTTATGTGCGGGAGTTGTGCAGGTCGGTTAAAATTCCGTGCCCTTTGCCTCATCTCCGAAAACCATGAAAGAGCCACAAAAGTGAGGTAGAATCAGGACGGCTTAATCCCACTTAAAGTGTGAGGGGAACAGAGGAGTTACCCACTTCTCGCGTGTTGGGATATTAATCCCCCCTGCGGTGATAGGCTGTGCGCCGAATCGCGATCCTTGGATCAACTGGAAGTGTTGGTCGCAGCGCCGTGGAGGTGATTGCCTCCTCGGAGGGGTATCTTCGTGCCGTTGCGCTGGTGGCGAACCGGGATGTGCCCAGCTTGGCGAAGCAGGCGGCTCTCCTACGTCCGAAATGCGTGGTAATAGCTGATAAGTCTGCAGCGCAGGGCGTGGGGGAGAAAATATTTCCCCCTGAAGTGGAGGTCCTGGCAGGCCCCGAGCATATTCCCTCAATAGCCTCGGCGCCGGAGGTCGACGTTGTTTTGTCGGCTATTGTGGGGCGGGCCGGTCTTGAAGGCACATGGGCGGCAATTTCGGCGGGAAAAACCGTCGCTTTGGCAAATAAAGAGACCTTGGTCCTTGCCGGCCCGCTGGTCATGGAATTAGCACGTCAGACTGGGGCGGCCATCATCCCCGTTGACAGCGAGCACAGCGCTCTGTTTCAAATCCTCCAGGGGCGCCCGCGGGAATCAGTGAAGCGGGTAATTCTTACGGCCAGCGGTGGACCTTTTCGGAATCATTCCGTGGAACAACTCGCTCAAGTTACGGTGGAACAAGCCCTGGCGCACCCCACGTGGCGGATGGGGAAAAAAATCTCCATCGATTCTGCTACGCTAATGAATAAGGCCCTGGAGATCATTGAAGCTCGCTGGCTGTTCGAGCTGCACCCCGAGCAAATCGAAGTGCTGATTCACCCGCAGTCAATTGTCCACGGATTGGTAGAATTTGTAGACGGTTCGGTGCTGGCTCAACTGAGCGCTCCGGACATGCGGCTGCCTATCCAACTGGCTTTGACCTGGCCCGAGCGAAAACCATGCATTGCGAAAAAACTGGAGTGGTCGGGGCTGATTCGGCTTGAGTTTGAGCCCCCGGATCCGCAACGGTTTCCGGCCTTAAAGCTTGGGCTTGACGTAGCCACCCGGGGGGGAACAGCCGGCGCCGTCTTGAATGCTGCCAACGAGGTGGCGGTGGAGGCCTTTCTTCGCGGTCAAATCCGTTTTTCGGATATCATTCCGCTTTGTGAACGGGCTTTGGAGATTCATCCGTTCGAGGCACGTCCGAGTTTGCAACAGTTACTCACCCTCGATATTTGGGCTCGTGAGGAGGTTTCGCGTTGGATTGCCACTGGTTTTTAGCGACTCAGAGCTCGGCGATCTGGTCGGAGATTGCCGGCTGGTTGACCTTTTGGTGGAATGTGGGCCTCGTCCTTCTGGGATTGAATCTTGTAATCCTGGTGCATGAACTTGGGCATTTTCTGGTGGCTAGGTGGTTTAATGTTCAGTGCGAGAAGTTTTACATTTGGTTCGATATTTTCGGCTGGCGACTATTCCGCTTCCGGAGGAACGAAACGGAATACGGGCTTGGCGTGCTGCCTTTGGGGGGATACGTGAAGCTTTTGGGGCAAGAAGATAACCCAATGCGCATCCAGCAAGAGATGGAGCGAGCCAAACGCCAATTACGCCCGGAGGAGTTGGAGCGATTAGGGGTAACGGAGAGCGCGAAGGATCTTTTCCATCCCCGAAGTTACTTTGCTCAGAGTGTGCCTCGGCGAATGGCGATAATTTCGGCCGGGGTGATCATGAATGTAATCTTTGCCTTTGCTGCCGCCATGGGCGCTTTTTTCCTGGGCGTGGAGCAACAGTCCGCCACCGTGGGAGTCGTTTTCCCTGGCGAGGCGGCGTGGCGGGCGGGTATTCGTCCCGGGGATGTCATTGAAAAGGTGGGCGATCGTCCGGTTACTCGCTTCAGTGACCTTCAGCGATCTATTTCTGTGGGGGATGTGGCCGACGGAGTACGTCTTACCGTTCGCCGGTTTTTGCCTGAAGGTGGACTTGCCCGGTTAGAAGTTCTGGTCCACCCCGACCGCATCCGGGCGGCGCCTACGATCGGGGTGACCAATGGATTTTCCACACGACTTCATCCCCAACAGGCGATGGTGCTGGATGTGCCCACGGTGCGAGCCGAACCGCCGTTGGAGCCGGGCGATCAAGTCGTCGCCGTTGAAGGAATTCCCGTGGAAAGCTATGGACAGATTCATGCCGTTTTCGCCCGATGGAGCGATCGGCCTCTCCGGCTTACGGTAATCCGGCAGGAGGACAGCGAAGCATCTCAAAGCTTGGAAGTCTTACTTTACCCGCGACCGGTACGACATTTGGGGCTGGTGATGCGAATGGGCCCCGTGGTGGCAATCCAAGAAGGTTCCCCGGCACAACTGGCCGGGATGGCTCCAGGCGATGAAATCGTGGCAATCAATGGCGCGCCGGTAGGTGATCCCCTCCGACTGTCGGAATTTCTCCGCCGGCAAGCCCAGTCCGGTGTACAATCGGTCAGCGTCATGTGGAGAAAGTCCTCCACCCAAGAGGTAAAAACTGGGGAATTGCCCGTAGCAGTGCCTCAGTGGTACGACATCCCTTTGGTGCCTGGAGCCCCCACAACCGTTCCCGCTTGGGGGATCGCCTACCGAGTGAGACCGGAAATCGCGGAAATTCTGCCCAATAGCCCGGCTGCTCAGGCAGGAATTCGGCGGGAAAGAATCGTTAAAGAAGTGCGGTTGCTTCACCCTGCCGGCAGTTCGACTGGTGGAAAAGACACCGTGGCAGGAGGGCGACAAAAAGCAATTACGCTTTCGCTTGAGGGCCAAAATGCCGATTGGAGTTTTGTCCACGCTCTGATTCAGGATCTTCCCGCCGGGGGTACGGTTGAACTGGTCTTTGAGGACCACTCAAGTGTTGTGCTCGAACCCATCCCCGGCGAGGATTGGTTCTACCCCGATCGCGGACTTGTGTGGGCGGGAGCGTCGTTTCTGCTGCGGGCCTCCTCGTTCCTTGCCGCGGTTCAGCTAGGGGCTGAGGAAACTTGGAATGCTTTGACCTTTATCGTCCGCACGTTGCAAAAACTAGGGACAGGGCAGGTCTCACCGAGAGGGTTAGCTGGACCTTTGGGAATCGCTCACATCGCTTATTATTACGCCTCGGAAGGCTTGGCTACATTTCTGATCTTTCTCTGTTTACTGAGTGCCAACCTGGCTGTGCTTAACTTCATCCCCATTCCAGTTTTGGATGGGGGACACATGCTGTTTTTGACGTACGAGGGTATCCGCGGCAAGCCGCCCAGCGAATCGGTGGTGGCCGCCTTGACCTTCGCCGGTTTGGTATTCCTATTAGCTCTTATGATCTGGGCGACAGGGATGGATGTTTTACGCTTCCTGGGGGGATCATAACCGGCATTAATCGCGTTTCTGGGAGCTAAGATTGAGAAGGAAACATTTCAAGCCGGGAATGTAGGGCTTCAGCCGCAAGAATTTAAGGGTGTTGACATTGCCACTGTAATAAGCCAGCTCCCCACAATGGAACTACACCCGCTCCGGAAGGTAGTTGAATCCCGCAGGTGGGACCTCGTGTCCTAATGCCATTGCGGAAACCGTACGTTTATTCCTTCGGCACCTGGCCGGACGTTGTCCTCAACTCATCGGGTGGTGGTAAACTTGTGCTATCCAGAATCAGCACCCAGTCGTTGCCGTCGCCTTTTGTGGGGCAATTAAAAGACAATACGGGACCCTCGAATTCTTTCTTGGGGCCGCCAATTCTTTCTGCCGCTCCCGTTCGCGGATTAAACCACCATGCCCGAAACTTTGGTCCGCGTAGCGAGTCGGTTTTCACGCGGATTGCCTCTCCCTGGGGCGAGTACACCATCAGAAAGCTACCTTCCCGGCACCGTGTGGCCTGAAGATGGGCGTCGCTGTTGCCGTGGTCCTCGAGAAGCACAGATTGATCAGGAATTCGCGTAAAGAAAGGTCGCGACTCTATAAGTCGGCGGAGGTAGCCCACCTGAAAGGCTCCCGGGGCGTCAAGAACTTCATACCAGGGAATGGAAGCTCCATAGCGATATGTTTCCCCCTTGCGAATCCATCCAATAAAGCTCCTGTGTCCATAGGTGTGTCCGCAGGCACCGGCAAAAACCGCCCAGTAAGCAGCTCGGCGGACATGCTGGGGACCAATTCGGATGTCCTGGGGCTCGTCTTTACGAAGCGATAAAGAGCCCTCGTAGGCAACCTCGCCATCAAGTACTGGTTTGGGCGGTACCCGAGAATATTCCCGCATCACGGTAAGCCAATTAGCGAAGCGGAAGCGAGTGGTAGTCTGAATCATATTAAAGTCAAGCCACGGTTCCTCGTGGAGCCACTCCCCCGATGATCGGCCTCCACCGGGAGGGTGAAAAGTCATCAAACACACGGACCAATCGGCCTGCCCGTCGAATTGGTCGACACCGGCGATTCCGTCGGCAATTCCCTCCGCAAGGGCTCGGATCATTGTTAGTCGAGAGGGCACATCAACGTTTCGTCCCCCGGAGTAGGCATCGCCCCCTAGTACCCAGATGATATGCGTTTCCCCCCGATAACGACTTCCCAAAAAATGTCCGTAGCGGTAGGCAATGGCCGGCTCCTTCTCAATACGCGCTTGCGGCGGAATATCTTGGAGCCAAAAGGGAAGGGCAGCCATGTAAAGACCGTGCTTTTTGGCCTCGGTCATCACCCGGTCGACGTGATCCCAATAGTCGTCGTTAGGACCGGGCCCAAGCCGAGGACGCCACGTGTTTGCATCCTCAAATGGTAGGTGTCCGTACGCGTTGGCTGCTGTGCTACCGATAGGTGCGCGAACGATCACAGATTGGATCACCGTAAAACCCTTGGCAGCTCTGTTAGCAAAATATTGACTTACCGCAGGTTGATTGTCCGCATTTTCACTTACCGACTTGCCAAACATGTGCCAGCATGTGTCACCCAACCAAAAGAAAGGCTTGCCGGATGCGGTCATGAGAAATCGACCGCACTGGCAAACTTGAATCGGTTCGAGCTCGCCAGCAAAAAGAGCGCTACTGGGGAGCAAAAAGGCCAAAACGAACGCCTTGTGACAACGTGTCCCGATCCTCATAAGGAGGGTCTCCCGTGACTGAACTTCGGTTTCCGCCGGATCTTTTTGGCGAGACTCAATCGCTACGTATGCTTCGATTGAATATTTGAGAGCGTCCTTGAATACCTTGAGATTGCCCCGCCACCGAAAAAAAACGAGTGAACTCGTGTCCCCAGCGTACAATGTTTGAATTCAAGGTCCTTAATTGCTTTTGCGGACGTTGTAAGGTTTTCCACGTAAATTGATAATGCCCACTGTTGGTCGGAAGTGGCTGGCTGCTAATTTTCCTTAATTTTCTTGCTGGAATAAGGCGGTTTAAAGTGAGGAGCTATTATCTGTCACCGCCTTAGATGATCGGGGAGGGGTTTGGGGTTTCCTGGAGTCGGATTAAAGACTCGCCCAACGAGAAAAATTTCTGGAGTAATGCTTTTAGCGGACTTTTGTTCGGAACTCTGGGCTTCGAGAGCGGGCATACCAGGTTCGCCCGAAGAAAAAATCGGGTCCCTTAAGCAAATTCGGTGTTGATACAGCTTGACTCCACCATGCAGATTGGTGGCGTCCAGTCGCTAGCCAAATAAGGTGGCAGGAGATCTAATAAAACCGACGGAAGTCGGAGGGACTTTCAAACATTCACGTCAGAATTCAAGCGGTTCGACGACCTTTAGCACAGTGTGCGGTGGGAGTCACTCGTGAGGAGGTTGCGTAAAAGCCGCGTGAATTTTCCCGTTTTACTTTCTCCCTTTGTGGGCCGCGGGAGCCTCCCTAAGGAAGGTCCCAAAGAGTCCTTTGCCGCCCGGATCCTGAACCTGTGAGGCAAGTAAATCATGTGTGGCAACTAAAACGCTGGCCTCAGTTCCTGTTTGCCGCTTGTGGTGGGCAAATCAAACCAATGGCCGGTGGTTCGGTGCCTTTTCCGGGGGGTAAAAAGTGGCATTCCCGGTTAAGCCACTTCTCGGCGGGGGAGATCCGTCGGAGGAGGAATGACGCGTGAGCTCGTTACCCATCCGCTATATGGTTTTCGACGTCGAGAGTGTAGCCGATCCTGAGCTTGTCGCCCGGCTGCGATATCCCGGTCAGTCGCTTTCCCCGGAGGAAGCGGTACGCCGATATCGGGCGGAGCTGCTGGCTAAGTACGACACCGACTTTATTCCGTACTCTTTTCAAATTCCGGCGGCCCTTGTGGTGGCGAAGGTAACTGCGGATTTCCGTCTTGTCGATGTTGTTGCTTTGGACGAACCTCACTTCCGCCCTCACGTGATGACACAGCTTTTTTGGCGCGGTTGGCAGGCGTATCGACAGCCAACCCTGGTGAGCTTTAATGGCCGAAGTTTTGACCTCCCCCTTCTAGAACTTGCAGCCTTCCGTTATGGGATTAGCATCCCAGGCTGGTTCGAGACTGCCGGACGATTTCAGGAGCAACCGCGCAGCCGATATAACGTGCAAGCCCATTTGGATCTCTGCGAGCTGCTGACGAACTTTGGTTCGGCCCGGTTTACCGGTGGCCTAAATTTGGCGGCCTCATTGCTGGGCAAGCCGGGCAAAATCGACATCGAGGGTTCCATGGTTCAGGATCTGTATTGGGCGGGCCACATCCAGCAAATTGTTGACTACTGTCGCTGCGATGTGCTAGACACATATTTTGTCTTTCTTCGCACGCGAGTGCTCGTAGGGGAGCTGCCGCTTGACCAGGAGCAAAATCTTGTGCAGGAAGCCCGCCTGTTTTTGGAGTCGCGGATGGAACAGGTCCCGGCCTTCAAAAAATATTTGGAGCATTGGGGTGCGTGGCACAATCCCTGGGCCTCAGAATCCCCGGTTGAGGCGATGCTCCCCCACACTAACCCCTAAATGGCTACAAATAAACCCGAATACCGCACAGAAAAAAAGTTCGAAGGTTATCTCTCACAGGGTCTATTTTTCCGCATCGATTCTTTTAGGGCGGCGTCAGGATAGGCTCCTCGAGCGCGGCGAGGCGGACGCTCCGACAAGCTTCGGAAAATCGCCAACAACGGTCTCTTCGAGCGAACGTTCAAAAGACAACCTCACCACACAAATCCCCTCAAGCCCTTCAGGTCCGGTACTGCTTTGTCTTTGTGCCCGGTTAAGCTTATGGCAGACTTAGCATGACCTTGCGGATGCGAGGGGAGTTCTAGGATTTGCCCAGGCGACCTTTGGCTTGCTATCACGGGAGAAGACGATCCCTGAGCCGTGGGATCTGTTGCGGACATTTGGCCAAGTTCGATCCCCATCGCCTAAGGCAAAAGGGCTTGGCGTTCACGCAACCTCCAGCTGCCAGCCGGCGCGATATTCCCGACGAATAAAGCTGTCGGCAGCCGGGCAGTTAGTGGCTCTGAGGTTTTTCCAATCCCATTCCAACGGGCTCTGGGTGCGGAAGGCAACATTGCCCAACAGCACCGACTCCGTTAATGGCCCGGAATAACCAAAATCGCACGTGGTTTTTTCTCCTGTCCTACAGGCCTGGAGCCATTCGCGGTGATGGCCGATCGAGGGAGGAATCACCGGTTCCGGTCGCTGGAAATCGGCGAAGGCTTCCTCCGGGAGCAGTTTGTGCTTACCGTAGTCGGCAATAAGTTTGCCTTTGGAACCCACGAAAAGCACGGCACTCGGCCAGTTTTGGGGGTCTTTTAATTCCGGAACTTGCGGGCGATTGCCAGCACCATGATACCACGTCAGCCGAACCGCTGGCTTATCACCCCGGGCGGGATAGTCGTACACCACTGTGAGCACAGGGGGCGTTGTTTCCGGATGAGGTGACACGGGCGAGGAAGCTTCCACGCGAGTTGGATGGCTCAGCTCCAACGCCCAAAAAGCCACATCCATGTAATGGCAACCGAAATCCCCCAACGTTCCGTTGCCGAAGTCCCACCATGATCGCCAGCCGCTTGGAACGTATGCGGGATGATATGGCCGAAAGGGAGCTGGCCCAAGCCAGAGATCCCAATCGAGTTCGGGGGGTATCGGCGGCGTGTCCTTAGGTCGGTCCCCACCGCCAATCCCACCTGCGAACCACACGTGCACTTCCCCAACAGAACCGAGCGCACCACTTTGAATTAACTCTACGACACGCCGATAGTTGTCCCCAGCGTGAATTTGCGTCCCTAATTGGGTGGCCACCTTCTTACTGGCAGCAAGTTCCGTGAGATAACGTGATTCATACACGGAATGAGTTAAGGGTTTTTCGCAGTAGCAATGTTTCCCCAAAGCCATAGCCATGGCTGCGGGAATGGCATGAGTGTGGTCGGGAGTGCTGATCACCACAGCATCGATGCTGGTGGCCATCTGATCGAACATGCGACGAAAATCGCGAAAGCGGCGTGCTGCTGGAAATCTCTCAAAAGCACGTCCTGCCCACCTTTCATCTACATCGCACAAGGCTACGATATTCTCCGCTTCGCAGGCGACGAGGTTCTCCCAGCCCCGCCCACCGACGCCGATGCCAGCGATATTCAGCCGTTCGTTTGGCGAGGATACTTGAGGCCAAGCAGCCCGTTGCCGGAATGCCCAAACGCCGACATTGGCCAAACCAGCATGACGCAACAAATCCCGGCGAGAAATCTTTCCACGCATCAGTGGCCCTCCACTGTTTACAAGATAAGTTGCAGATTAAATTTCAGCTCGAGACCTTCTCGAAAATCCCATTTATTCTGCAGCGGCTCTGCGGGTGAAGGTACGTTATGCGTAGAGTGTAGGTCGGTGACCAGGGATAATCAATCCCGTTGCCGTAGGCGGTCGCGCTTGCCAGCCGGTGATCCCAGCTCATTGCTTTTGTAGCGGGCCATTATCGTTTGGTGGCTCCCCAGACGGGCTGGGGATAGAACCTTTTAAGCCTGAGTAAATGAAAAGCGGACTAATTCACGCAAAATGTCCCAGTTCATGGAAAACGGCTGCGGACTGGCTCCCCGAAAGCACCAAGACCCGTAGGGAAGGAGCAAATCGCGAAGAGTGCTGAAGATGCTCGTGACAAATCGGCTACCATCGCGATGCCAGCGGTAGGGCAGCGAAGTGTGGATTGTAGAACACGTCCTCGGCAGGTACTGTTATCAAAGCGTGCCAGAGCCGCGGAAGGCTTGGGAAGGGGCGCATTTCCGGGCTGTAGGCGCGCAAAGGAGGGAGGCATCCAACTCGATTGCCGAAAAAAGCGTAGGTGGTAGTTGATTTTTCCCTTTTTGCGGCAATATAATGGCGTAAAAAGTTTACTCGATAGTTTACCTATCAGGTATTCTGGTCGGTGAGCGGGGGTGGATGGTTGCCACGAGACTGCCAATCAGACGCCTTGTGTGGCGCCCGATTGGGAGTTCCCGGGTCTTTGCTTGTCGTCGAAAGGAGAAAGTCGTGACGGGTTCAGAGATTGCTAATTTGTCAACAGCCAGCCCTCGCAGACGAGCATTTACATTGGTGGAACTGCTGGTGGTTATCGCGATTACCGGGATTCTCATTGCGCTTTTGCTACCGGCGGTGCAGGCAGCGCGAGAGGCGGCCCGGCGAACGCAATGTGCCAACAACTTGAAGCAACTGGGCCTTGCTCTCCACAACTATCACGATGCTCACAAGGCCTTTCCCTTCGCGTGGATGCTGGATCTTCCTCGGCTGCCCGCCCCAACGGGAGTGAATTTTCAGCCTTGGGGAGCTTTGGTGCTTCCGTTCCTCGAGCAGGGAGCTTTGGCGCAACAGTACGATTTCCGCATCCCTACTTTTGATCAGGCCCCAGCCGTAGGATATGCCCCCCAGGCTGTCCAGAGGAATTTGGCCGTTATTCGCACAGTTTTGTCAGTGTTTATTTGTCCTTCGGTTCCCGGCAGCGGTGAGTCACGGGTGTACGAAGGGCGGATAGCCGCACCGTTATTTGGTCCGCTTACGGCAACGTTTCGGGCGGCACCCAGCGATTACTGTGTGACCACGGGGGTTTTGGATCCGTTTGCGGCGCTAGCTTATCAGGATGCCCCTTCGGGAGTTGGAGCCAACAGAGAAGGGGCTCTTGCGTTTGTAGGCTTTCACCCGGTCCTTCTCCGTCCCGTTCAAGGGGCGACCTCCATGGCCTCTATCCTTGATGGCACGTCGAACACCACGCTCCTTGGGGAGCGCACCGGAGGAGCAATCGTGTATCGACGCTACTCACCGATTAACTCACCGCTTTATCACAACCTGGGCGGTGTCAACGGCGGAGGCTGGGGAGATATCCTCAACGGCGAACATTGGGTTCAAGGAGTGCTGTTTGACGGACCGGATCCAAATGTTCCCAGTTCGGGTGGTCCGTGCGCCATTAACTGCTCGAATTTGCGGATGGGATCTTTTCATTCCTTCCACCCTGGTGGGTGCCACTTCCTCCTTGCCGACGGCAGCGTGCGATTTGTTAGCGAGAGCTTGCCACCGTTTGTTTTTGCCTCCCTGATCACACGTTCGGGTGGTGAGAGTGCACCGTCCCTGTAGCGAGCAACTTAGCGCGCGGTGCCCACGTTGCGAGCTCCGTTCAGCTTACACGCGGGGTAAGTAAACTCTATTTCCGGCTCGCAGAGGCCTAACTGACGAACTGGTTGGTTTTTTAAAATCGGAGCGGACAAAGACTCGGAAAGGTCCAAGGTCTGTCTTCCTTTTTGTTGCCGGAGGAAAAGTTGCCCGGCGAGGGTGAGGCCTTTCGCGCGTTACTAGTTACAATTGATGAGTTGGTTTGGTCGCGTGGGCGCGCGGACGAATATCGCGCCGGTGAACCTTGCCGGCCCGGAGTGGAGAACAGTCGCATTCGTAGGAAGAGATGGAGGCTTCCCGACACGTCGGCCAAGTTTGCCTTTGGACCTTCACCCAGGACGATTAAACGATCGATCCCCTCCGAGTTTGCCCAACTTGAAGGTTTTTCCAGGGGACAATTGGTAGCGGAAGGTCGACCCCTCCACTTACGCGCGACTTGAAGGCACGGCTGGCCCGGTGATGTCGTACACGAAATCCTCGCCTCCACCTACGCGCACCTTGAAGATGGGTATCACTCAGTGATCAGAGTGGGTGAGTAAAGTCAGATAGAGGGTCTCGGCCCTGAAGGTTCTGCAGGCGGGCAGGATTTGCGAATGGTTGACTCGTGGAAGCGAGATAGAAGCGAGAGACAAATCCAATGCCGTAGAACATAACTATTCCCATCAACCTATGAACATAGTGACCTCGGAAGAATGGCATTTTCGCCTGCTTCTTGCGTTTTTACTGCTCGCAATGCCGATTGCGCGGGCTTGGTGGAACCGGAATCTGGTCCGACCAGAATCCTTGATCGCTCTTCGCCGAAACCGGGGGGATCTGTGGCGGCTGATACTCGGCGGGAACTTAATCTTATTTGGAGTTCTTGGCTACATCGTGTGGTTTAGCCGAACTCAGTTTGCTCATGTGCCGCTGCCAACGCCTATTCGACTCCTCGGCCTAATTGTGGCCGCGAGTGGTTTTCTTCTTATCCGGTGGGGGGATATCACGCTCGGGGAAAATATTAGCTTTACGGTAGAGGTTCGTACTGGCCAGCGATTGGTTAAGGAGGGTCCGTACCGTTATATCCGACACCCGATCTATCTGGGGGCCCTCTTGTTTTTTGCCGGCCTTGGGTGGATGACCGCAAACCTCTTGGCCGCATCGCTGCTTGTTGCCGGGTGGGTAGTCATTATGATGGGGCGCATACCGTGCGAGGAGGCCCTGCTTCTTGAGAAATTCGGTGATGAATATCGCAATTATCAGAGGGTCACCCCCCGTTTCCTTCCCTCTTTAAGAACCATCTCGTTCCGGGCTCCGTTTCGAGCCAGTGACGCGAGCCTCTCCAAAACCGCACAGTCGCTGCCAAAGGGCAGAAGGCTCGTGACCGAAAGCCGGAATCCGCCCACTCCCACAGATGGCCGGGAGCTCGATCCGCTAACCTCGATTTGTCCGTTCGATTAGGGGGCTGTGGAAGGCATTTTCCAGCCGTGTTTCTGCTCGGGTTGCCTAGCCATCTTGCACCATTTGGTAGGGGTACGCGAATTCCCTGGGTAGTGCTTCAAGTGTGTTTTGTCGAGCTCGGCGCTGCAGCAAGCTTCTCAAGGCGCCATTCTTCGTGCATTGAGAGGCAAATGCAGAGGTTTCTCAATGGGTGTTGAAACCACCATAAAGTGTTAGACCGGTTTATCGGGGAGGTTTGCGGCAACAGGGAAACCTCGCCATATAGTCTTTGGCAGGGGACTAGCCCCCGCTTAAAAGGCGTTTGGCACCTCGCTCTCCTTTGTGGGCGAAAATTCTTGTGCAATCTCTGGGGCAGGGCACGGGGGTTGCTCCGCTCAGGAGAGGCTAGGTGCCACCGGCCAAACTGATTCTCGGTATAATTGCCGAAGCTTAAAAATGCTGGCTCGCAGCCGGTGTGGAAAAACGAATGTGCAGGTTGGGAGCTTCGCGTCCGATCGGCTGGGCACCGAGGTGTCGAGACTAGAAAAGCGCGGGACTTGGCAACCAAATGGCTTGCGAGTGGAACCGTGCCGCGGGGGTATCTCGAGAAGTTGCCCAGCGATTCGGGCGATCGAATCGTAAAGGTTGGCGGAAATTCGCTGATAACCCAGTCGACCCACACGGGGAGCCGGGGGAAAGACAGGCCCTTGGCTCTGTGACCAAAAATGGCGGCTTTTGACGTGGAACTCTGCCATGTCCAAAGATATTACCAAAATCCTCGAGGGTTGGGACTACGACCCGGAAGAAGTAGTTGTGCGGACCATCATTGGTGATGATGGGAAAGAGAAAATCCAGCTCCGGCTGGACTTAGGCCTACTGCAAATGGAGATCGATGGCCGGCCGGACGGCCAGCGTCCCATGGGGTATCCGTCTTGGCTGGATTATTACGAAGCCGAGGAGCGCCGCGCCCGCTCAAAAGGGGAAACTTTTCACTTGGACGATCTTGCGATAGCCCGGCTTTGGCAGGAAGGGATCCAGTATTATCACCGCTACTTAAGTTTTTGGTATTTGAAACGTTATGACTTATGTGCTCGCGATACAGCCAGAAACCTCCGCTTGTTTGCCTTTGTGCGGCGCAGTGCGGTGGACGAACGGCAAGTGTGGCAGTTCGATCAGTTTCGTCCTTATGTCTTGATGATGAACGCACGTGCACTAGCGACCCCGCTTTTGGAAGCCGGTAAACGCGATGAAGCGTTGCGGACCATCGATGCGGCCATAGAAGCGATTCGGCATTTTTTAGAACAATACGGTTTGGAGGACCAGGCCGATCAGTGGACCGAGCTGAAAAACCTCGAAGAATGGCGTGAAGAAATTCTGGAGGGCGCTGAATCGGCCGCAGGGGGGTCGCCGGTGGCGACCCGTATTGCCCTGTTACAACGGCGGCTCCAGCAGGCAGTCGCGGCGGAGGCCTTTGAAGAGGCAGCACTGATTCGCGACGAGATTCGCCGCCTGTTGCAAGAGGATCGGAGCGGTTCCTCCAAAGAGTGAGTGGTGTGAGGATCATTGCCCGCTGGCTGACGGAATAAGTGACCCACGGGTTTTTAAAGCATCACCGCTCTGTTAACGAATAGACCACGGAAAATGAGGGTTGTTTGCTTAGGCTGCAAGTGGCACCCGTGATCGTCCTCGAACGTCCTGAGTTTCTTCCATTATCGGTCGTCGGCACGGTAATCAGTGTCGGCAACTTTGATGGTCTTCACCGGGGTCACGCCCGGTTAGTGCAAAGGGCAAAAGATTTAGCGGCGGCCAAGGGGCTTGCGACACTCATCTTCACATTTGACCCCCATCCGGCGGTACTCCTGCGACCAGAAAACGCTCCGATTCCCCTGGTGGATAGAGAGCGAAAGCTTGAGCTTTTCCGGGAATTGGGTGTGGATATCCTGCTCCTTTACCCCACTGATCGGGACTTGCTGCAGTTGACTTGGCACGAGTTTCTCGAGGAGATTGTGTGGAAAAAGCTGCGGGCCCGGGCTATTGTGGAAGGCCCCGATTTCCGCTTTGGCCGCAATCGCGAAGGCCGGGTGACACTCCTTAATGCGTGGGCCCAAGAGCGCGGGATCGAGGTGGAAATCGTCCCGACCGTCACCATTGACGGACAAGTGGTCTCCAGTTCGAATATTCGACTGTTGTTAGCAAAAGGCGAAGTGGCAGCGGCTAACCGGTTCCTCCTTGAGCCATACCGTGTGCGCGGGCGTGTGGGGATCGGCGCCCAGCGGGGCCGGCAGCTGGGATATCCCACGGCGAACCTTACGCAGGTGGTCACCCTTCTTCCTGCCGACGGGATCTACGCCGGCCGAGCCTTCCTCCAGAATCGCACGGCTATTTTTCCGGCCGCCATCAGTCTCGGTCCTAATCCGACCTTTACAGAGGAGGTCCGCAAATTCGAGGTTTTTCTTCTAGACTTTTGTGGGGATTTGTATGGCCAGGTGATCGAGGTGGAATTTTTAGAAAGGCTGCGCGACGTCCGCCGATTCTCCTCTGTGGCCGAGCTTTTGGCTCAGATGGAACGGGACGTTGCGGTAGTCCGCCAAGTAGTGGAGAAGTCCCAGGTTGTCAACATGTCGGCGGCTCCAAGGGTGCGCCCTGACTGATGAGGGTGAGCCGATCCACACATCATTCCTCAGTGTCCCCTAGGATTTTCACCCTTTGCGGTTAAAACTTTGGGGGATGAGCAAGTACGTGTAGGTGGGTTGGTTTTTCAGAGGGCCGATGGGTAAGACCAGGTGAAAGAAGTGGAGTCATGGCTTGTGGAAAAAGCTTAGAATTTTGGGTACAAGGGTAGCAACAGGAAAGCCTTGTTTAAGCGATATTGAGGATTTTGGCACCGGCGCCCAAGTTTTAGCGATTTAATGGCGAGGGAGAATTCTGTGGCCGACGACGGATTAAATGATCCTTGTCAAAGCAGTGTGTCTGACCGCGTACATTTTGGGCGAATCTCAGCGGTTGTAAACACTTTTGATGTGGATCGGCTGGCTCAAGTCCTTGCCGGTGCTTCGCGGGTGGCTCTTACCACGCATCAACGCCCCGACTGCGATGCCCTTGGTAGCCAACTGGCGATGCTACGAATCCTCCGTTACTTGGGTAAGGAAGTGTTGGCGATCAATGCCTTTCATATCCCACGGCATTTACAGTTTTTAGACCCATGTGGCGAGCTACTTGAGCTTAGTCAAGCGGCGGCTCAGGAGTTCCTTGCGCGGGCCGATCTTCTGGCGATTGTGGACACCTCGGCTTGGGCACAACTTGGAGCGATGGGGGAGGTGATTCGTCAGGGTGAATTTCGAAAGATCATCATCGACCATCACATCACCGCGGACGATTTGGGGGCGGAACGTTTTTGCGATCCGACCGCGGAGGCGACGGGCCGGCTAGTCTACCGGCTTGCTCAGCACATGGGAATGCCCATCGATCGGGAGATGGCCTGGTACATTTTCCTTGCCCTTGCCACAGACACGGGTTGGTTCCGGTTCACCTCAGTGACGGCTTCTACTTATCAGCTGGCTGCGGAACTTGTTGCCTATGGAGTGACGCCAGCGGAGGTGTATCGTCAACTCTATGAAACAGAATCCTTAGCGCGGATTCGCCTCATCGGCCAGGCTTTGGGTCGTGCCCAGCTGGACGGTAACGGCCGAGTGATTTACAGTTGGCTTGATCGGGAAGACTTCGAGCACACCGGGGCCCTTCCAAGCGATACTGAGGACATCATCAACTTGCTTCTAGCGGTGGAAGGCGTGGAAGTTGCTGTGCTTTTTATCGAACAGCCTAGCAAGGCGGTGAAAGTCAGTCTTCGCAGCCGGAATAAGCTCAACTGCGCGGCTGTGGCTAGCCTTTTTGGGGGAGGTGGTCATCATAATGCGGCTGGGATTCTGTTCTCGTACCCATGGGCTCTTGCGGTCCCTCCCGATATGGAACCCCGCCGCTGGTTACGGAGCCTCGTCCTTGACGCGGTTCGTCAAGCCATGGAATAATTTTGTCATGCATGAGCTATCAAAAGGTGAGTTCTGTGCACGTGCGCAGCCAGCAAGAGTGGGAAGCGAACCTGCGTAACCGGGTATCTCACCGGGTATCTATAGTGCGAGAGTGACACTTGCACCTTGGGGACAGAAGCGCTGATTAGTGCTTTTAGAAGCAGATCGGTACCTTCAGAAGCAAAAGAGGTCAGAAGCCCATGGTAGGCGAAAACATGTCGGCGCCTGAAAAATCGGGTGATGAATTAATCGCCGCGAGCGACATGCCTGCGCCTCCTGAACATGTGGGCCAGGGCGCGGATCGGCGGAGTTGGCTAGCCCTAACGGTAGGGTGGGCCGCCGCTGTACTTGCGTACATTACCCCTGTGGTTGCTGGACTACGGGCTTTTTTGTCAGCGGCAGGTAGAGGCGCGGCTCAAGGAGCCGATTTTCGCCGAGTAGCCTCCTTGGATCAGCTCCCAGAGGATGGTTCGCCCGTCACAGTAGCTGTGCTGGCCGAGCGAGAGGATGCTTGGAATCGCTTCCCCGCTCAGCCGATTGGTGGTGTCCTGCTACGCCGTTTACCCGACGGCCAGGTGCAGGCACTAAACACTCGGTGCCCACATGCCGGATGCACGATAATCTTCGAAACAAGCCAGCGTAAGCTGTTCTGCCCCTGCCATAACGCCAGTTTCGACCTTGATGGGCGGCGACTTGAAGCTAGTTCTCCAAGTCCTCGCGACTTAGATACCCTCCAAGTAAAAATCGAAGATCAGACCGAAATATGGGTCGAATTTCGCCATTTTCGCACAGGAATTCCGGATAAGATCCCCGAATAGCGTTCCGCGAACGGGGGGTAGTGTACCGCCCACACTTATTTCCGCAATCGCGTGTTTCGACGCGGAAAAACAAACTAATCCGGATAATCCAAGAGGTTTGAGTGGTCGGGCGTTTTCCGCGCAGCGAGCGTACCTACGGAAAAGATGAATAATTCTCTGGCCCACGTGCTGTAAACGTCTATGAAGTGATAAGAGGATGTCGCGAATGAACCTGCCTGAGACAAGAGACACCCATCACCCATCTGTCGAGCCCAGGCAAAGCGGCCTAGTGCGAGGCCTTAACGGGATTGAGAATTGGCTGGAAACCCGCACCGGCGCGGTCAGTGCTGCCCGGGCGATCGGTAATCGTGTCCTACCAGGCGGAGCAAGCTGGTGCCGGGTATGGCCTAGTGCCATCCTCTTTCTATTGATGGTTCAGGCGCTGACCGGCGCGATTCTCTGGATGCATTACAGTCCGAGTGCTCAGACGGCATGGGAGAGCGTGTTTTACATCCAGTACAAGTTGCCAGGCGGATGGCTAGTTCGGGGGATTCACCATTATTCCGCTCAATTTTTGGTAGCCGTTGCGGCCTTGTATCTTTTACATCTTGTCTTCTCGGGGGCATACCGACCTCCTCGCGAATTAGTGTGGTGGACGGCGCTTCTGATGCTGGCACTTGCCTTGGGCGGTTGTCTTACCGGGGATCTTCTCGGTTGGGATATTAACGGTTATTCGGCCTCGCAGGTGAGGGTGGGGTTTCTTACGTTGATTCCGGGCTTCGGAGGCGATCTTTATCGGCTTGTTGCCGGTGGGCCGAACTTCGGCCACCACACGCTGACCCGCTTCTTCGCCTTGCATGTAGGCGTGATTGCAGGGGGTTTTTTTCTAGTGTTTCTCATTCACCACTATTCCCTGCGACGAGCCGAAAAGTTGGCGGGGGTGGTGCCGTTGCCGCAGTGTCCCTTTTGTGCTCGGTTGCGGGTACTGTGGAAAGGCGTAGGCAAGGCATCACAGACCGCCCAGTCCCCGGGCTGCGTTGCGGGCGTTTACCAAGATGAGGCCTATTGGCCCTGGCAATTCGTTCGGAATGCGGTGGTGTGGGTGGGGCTGATGGCCCTGATTATTCTTTTTGTTCTGCATCCGTGGAAAAAGCCGGAAGGTGGCGTGGGCGGTCACTGGGGTGACTACGGGGCACGGTTGTTGAGCCCTGCCGACCCCGATCCGGCTGCGTTTTATCAGGCATCACGGCCGGAATGGAGTTTTCGCGGGCTATACCAACTAGCCAACATGTTCCCCGGTGGGTCGATGTTGGGGCTTCCCGTTTCGTGGAAAATCGTGCCGATTTTCGTCTTGCCTGGACTGGTCGGCTTAGTCTTGCTGGCCATGCCGTTCATCGCACTTTGGAGGTTCGGGCATGCCGTGAACGTCGCCGTGGTGATGGTAATTACGGGGGGGCTGGTGGTTCTTTCGCTGGTCTCCTACCGACACGACGCATTGGACGAACACTATCAACAGGCAGTTCGGGAGGCGCTTGAGAAGGCCTCGCGGACGAAAGCGTTGATCTTGTGCCATGAGGGCATACCAGCGGAGGGGGCTCTTGCCTTGTTAAAAAGCGATCCCAAAACTCGAGGACCTGAGCTTTACGCCGCGCATTGTGTGATCTGTCATGATCTACCAGCCGTGGAACCGAAACCCATCCGGGCGGACAAACCCTCGGCACCAAAACTTTCCGGGTTCGCAGGACGGGCATGGTTAGAAGGGCTTTTTGACCCGAAACGGATCGTCAGCGAGGAGTACTTTGGTCAAACCCGTTTTGCTGCAAGTGCCATGGTCCGCTACGTGGAAGGCCGATGGCTGAAACTCTCTGAGGAAGATCGCCGGGCGGTTATCGAGGCCTTGGTGGCCGAAGGCCGCCACTCGGAATCACATCTGGCCGACGTTGACATATCGCTGGTCAGTCGGGGAAGCGAGCTCATCGCTGAGCATTGCACTCAATGCCACCAGTATCAGAAGCAAGGCCCGATAGGTTTCACGCCCTCTTTGGACGGCTACGGTTCGTACGCTTGGCTTGTGGGAGTAATTGCCGACCCCACCCACGGGCTATTTTATGGACCTCGGAATGATCGGATGCCCGTATTCTGGAAAAGCGCAGAGGATGTGGGTGCCAATCGGCTTCAGGGTGAGGAGGTCGCCCTGTTGGCCAAATTCCTCCTCCAGGAATGGGCGGAACTGGGTAAGCAGCCGCCTCGGCGGGAGCCGTTTCTCTTCGTTGCTGGCATGTGGCATGGGGTCCGTCCCACCTTACCGGCGGACGTGACGCTAGAGCGGGGCCGCTGGCTTTATGAGCGAGAACTTTGTTCCCTATGTCACAGTGTCACCGGGGTACCTGGTGAGGCGGAGATTGTGGCCTTTAAGCCAGCAGGGGCCGATCTGGGTAAATATGGTACCCGGGAATGGATTGCCGGCTGGTTCGATCGCGTTTTGGTCGCTAGCCCGCGATATTTCGGGGCCACAGCCTTTGCCAACGGGTCCATGGTTAAATTTGTTCGGACAAGTCTTCCCGAGCTGATCCAGGACATCGGCCAGGAAGAGTTCGATCGGGTGCTGGATTTCCTGGCAGAAGAAGCTTCCCGAGAGGGCCCACTGCCCAAAGACCAGGTGGACCAAGAAATCCTCGAGCTTTTCGAGGATTTCACTTGTACGGATTGTCATTTGTTTTACGGAAACGGAGGGGGTACTGGGCCAGATCTTACCGGCTATGGATCCCATCAATGGAGCAAGCAAATTATCGCCGATCCGACACATGCGCGGTTCTATGGTTCACGAAATGACGGGATGCCTTCCTACAGAGCTTTCCCCAACGATCCGGGGAAGAATCTGTTAAGCGAAGAGGAATTGGACGAGCTGGTGAGGTGGCTTCGTCGCTCGGTAGGGAAGGGGCCCGCCAGCAGTCGGTAGTCCCGCCGCGGGACTGCTACCGCCTTTGGCCGGGAAGTTGATAAAACCCTGCACAATGAGCCACCGTTGGCAAGGGACGATAGTCTGCGGGAGCCAAGGAGTGAAAGTCGTACACAGCGATGAGATCCCCCTTCAACCGGTGACTATGGAAGGGGCGGTGGGATGTCAAATACGCGTGCTTGTGGGTCAGGAAGATGGCGCCCCCAATTTCACCATGCGGCAGTTTGAGGTGGCTCCTGGGGGTTGCACGCCGCTTCATGCGCATGGGTACGAGCATGAGGTCTTCGTGTTGGATGGCACGGGAACGGTGCAGATCGGGGAATGCTCGTATGGACTTCGTGCGGGAACAGCCGTCTTTGTGCCCGCGGGAGTGATGCATCAATTTCGTAATTCGGGTGCCGTTCCCCTCCGGTTTTTATGCCTCATTCCAAACCCCGTCCGCGCGGTAGATGCCCCTTGCGTGGCCGCTTGCTGCATCGGCTAGCCAAGGGGCCGTGGCAGACTTCGCCGCTTAACTCCCCCGCCGCACGCGGATGCTATACACGCCTTTGTGAAAAAACCCGCGGTGCACATGGCCGGACCAGTGATAAAGTGCGCCACGGAACTCCGTGGGTCCATGGTTTCTGAAATCTTTCCCAGCATGATCTGTTCCCAAAGAAAATAAGGCAGTGGGTTTAGGAGTCAAGTCAGCCAGTGGGAAGAGCGCCTACAGTTGTTCCCGAAGCGCGGACCAGCTCAGATACCCCACAATGAGGGCGCAAATTATAAAGGCAAGATCTACCACGAGGCTTCCAATCTGAAAAATCCCGGTAGCAATATCCAGTCCGAAAAGAATTAGCAGTAGCACCGCCGTCACCAAACCGAAGATGCAAAGGCCTCTACCCATGAGCGCAGTCCCACCTGTCTTACGTGCCTACTCCGCAGGCGGTCTGGATTCCCGCGGTTGTCCTAGGCTCTTCCCACGCGGGCAGGAGGCGGGGGCAGCTAGGTAACCGCCTTTTTCAGGTAGACCCCGCCCGCACAACCGAAGCCGATTTCTTATCAAAGTACCAACCCGAATTACCACCAATTTTCCGGGCAAGTCATGTAATTGGTTTGCCTCAAACACCCGACTGTGCCTGAATGGGGCCTGTTCTCCCCCTTTCGCCTTGTCGCTAGTAGCAGGGATACGGGCCTCTTTATCGGAGTGTGGTCCTCCCAAGTATAATTCGCGCTTTTTGCTAACATAGTCGGCCACGAAGAAACGTTTGCAATTTTCGGAAAAAGCCGGAGCATATGAGACGGCGAGGAAAAGGCGGGGGAAGATTTTGCGGCGATGCGCGCTACCAAGGTCGACGCCTACTGACAGTGGGAACACCTCGCCCCCCCTGAGAGCCGTCAATTATGGGGGTATCATACCACCTTTTGTACCGATTTTTGTCAGCTGTTTACCGGTTTACGCCATTGCCGCTTCCGGGAATTTTTGATGCCCCTCGGAGGACTTTTTTCGTGATGGAAGTCGTTTTATGAAGGGGTTATGGGAAGAATTTAGACAGCTTATGCCGGTGGCAACCAAGTGGGCGTACTTGGATCACGCTGCGGTAGCCCCCATTCCTGCGACCACAGCGGATGCGGTGCGTAGGTGGGCTGAACAGGCGGCTCTGCAGGGTGAACTGGCTTGCACGGAATGGAAGCTTCGGCTGCGCCACACCCGGGAAAGAGCGGCGACCCTCTTGGGATGTGACGTTGACGAGATTGCTTTGGTCGGAAACACCACTACGGGAATAAATTTGGTGGCCTTTGGGCTTGAGTGGAGGCCGGGAGACAATGTGGTATTTCCTGCCAGTGAATTTCCCACCAATCAATACCCGTGGCTAGCCCTGGCACGTTTAGGGATCGAGCCTCGGCGGGTTGAGGTACAGCCAGGACGTCCGCTGCTGGATAGTCTTCGGGCCGCGTGCGACCGCAACACCAAATTGATCGCCGTAAGTTGGGTTCAATTCGCCGACGGTTACCGCATCGATTTAGCAGACCTGTGCCAAATGGCCCGGCAGGTGGGGGCCCTGACGTGTGTTGACGCGATTCAAGGACTTGGCGTCTTCCCGATCAATGTGAAAGAAATCCCCGTGGACTTTTTGGCCGCCGACGGTCATAAATGGCTCCTCGGACCGGAGGGGGCTGGCATTTTTTACGTTCGCAAGGAGCATTTGGACAGGATGAAACCTATTGGTATTGGTTGGCAGAGCGTAGTGCACGCTCACGATTTCCATCGAATTGAATTGAACTTAAAACCATCGGCGGAAAGGTTTGAAGGTGGCTCCCACAACTCGGTGGGGATGATCGGTTTGGGCGAAAGCCTGTCCTTGCTCACCCGACTCGAGCCGGCGCGAATTGCCCTGCGAGTGCTTGAATTAACAGACTACGCCTGCGAGGGGCTGACAGGACTCGGGGCCAGAATTATCTCCAATCGTTCACCGGGGTTGAAAAGTGGTATTGTGGCTTTCGAGCTTCCTGGTGTGGATCCGCACGAAATCAAACAAAGATGCTACGAGGCCGGTATCGTCTTAAGTGTCCGCGGAGGTCGGCTTCGCATAAGCCCTCACGCATACAATAACGAGGAAGACGTGGACCGACTTCTTGGCGTCTTAAGAGAATTTCGCAGCGGAAAGCTCTAGTGAGCGGGCCTACCGCGGGAAATCCCTGATGAAAGTAGCTTTCGTCATCGATTTCCCAAGTAAGTCGGCACGCTGGCTTTAGCGCCTTTATGCAGGAGGAAACTGTACAAGAAGTTTTCAGCGGGGAGCTTCAGCAGCACCAATAGCTGTCGTTTTGCCATGCCTTTTTGTTCCTAGGAGCCGGACGTGGAAAAGTGGAATAGAGCCTCGCACGTGGGAAATCGTGGTTTCATGCCGTTGCGAGCCTCTAGGCCTGGATCTAGGTGCTAAAAAAACAGCATAGTGGGGCAAGAACAAGAAAAAGAAGCAGAATAGTCTCGCTGGTTAGTCCACACAAATGATAGGACTGCTAAACTCAGTGCGAGCCACCCGAGTGATTGTTTAAGGCAAGATGGAGCTTTAGTCAGATTCGTCAGGGGACGTTTTCCAAATGAACGAAGATGCTAGTGTTAAAACTTTCTATGACGACCCACCACCGGCTAAAGCCGGCGTAGCAGTGTATCCAGGGTCATTTGACCCTATCACTTTAGGGCATCTCAACGTAATGGAGCGGGCAAGCCGACTTTTCGAGAAGCTGATTGTTGGCGTGGGCGTGAACATCGAGAAAACACCGATGTTCACGGCGGAAGAGCGGGTGGAGCTTATCCGCATGGCAACTCGCCATCTTCGGAACATTGAAATTCGCACGTTCACCGGCTTGGCGGTGGAGTTCGTCAAACGGTGTGGGGCCCAAATCATGATTCGGGGGGTGCGCCCGATCACGGATATCCAGGCGGAGCTTACGATGATGATGGCCAACCGCCGCCTCGCCCCGGAGGTAGAAACTCTTTTCATGGTGGCCGACGGGGAACTGGCCCACGTCTCCAGCTCGTTAATCAAGCAGATTGCCTCGGTGGCCGGGGAACGGGAGCTGGCTCGGTTCTTGCCACCGGAAGTGGTGGCTGCCGTCCTCGCCAAGTTCGCCGGGAAGCCTTTCCCTTGGGAGATTACCGCCAGGACCCGCGAGCTTTTCGCAGAAAGTGTTGCCCACCCATGATTAGGGGGTAGGCAGTCGATAGCTGGAAACAAAGTCGCTACCTTCCCATTCCGACGGAGTGGCCGTTCCAACGTGGTAGTTGCTCTGTCATTTGTTGCGTGAGCTCGTTACTTACGGAGAGCAGATACGATGGGTTCCTAGTGCCAACCGCGGTTGCAGCTGGTTATCCGTTTGTGCTAAAAAACTGGGAGTTCTAACGGATTTGTTTCGCAATGAGCGCAATCCCCGAAAGTGGCAGAACCGGCCCTTCGATGCCCCCTTCCCTGGGACAGGTGGCCCCGGAGCGAACTTCCGATCAGGAGGGGGAGCGAACGCCCTCTGTTGTGGTGGGGTCGTGCTACAATGACTCCTCGGGGGTGGTTCTTGATGCGGTCATATCGCACAATTTATCGGCGAGTGGCGAAGCGGAAACGGGCTCCTTTCCTTGTCCGTTGTGCGGCCAGCTCGTTGACCAGCGAGCTTTGCCTCAGGAAGCGATCTCGCGACTTCGTGTATTTATGCGGCGGTTCGGGCCAAGCATAGGTTGGATCGATTTGCCACCAAACTTTCTGCTTTCGGTAGTCATACCGGTTTTTAACGAGCGGGCCACCCTGGAGGAACTTGTCCGACGAGTGGAGGCAGTTCCCATCCCCAAGGAGATCATTATCGTCGACGACGGCAGCACTGATGGCACGCGGCAAATTGTGGAGCAGTGGCGCGGTCTACCGGGATTTCATGTACTCCTTCATGACAACAATCGCGGTAAAGGGGCTGCCATCAGGAGTGCCTTGAACGTGGCCAAAGGGGATGTGGTTCTTATTCAGGATGCCGATCTGGAGTACGATCCGGTCCATTACCCGGAGCTTATTCATCCTATCATCAGCGGGGTAGCAGACGTTGTCTACGGATCGCGCTTTTTACCCGCCGGACCACATCGGGTGCTTTATTTTTGGCATGCGGTCGCCAATTGGATTATTACGACTCTGTCCAATATGTTTACAGATCTCAACCTTACTGACGTGGAAACATGTTACAAGGCATTCCGTGGCGATGTGATCCGGGCCATTGCTCCCACGCTTCGAGAGGAGCGATTTGGTTTTGAAATCGAGGTAACGGCCAAAGTGGCCCGACGGCGGTACCGTATTTACGAGGTGGGTATTACCTATTTCGGCCGGACTTACGCCGAGGGCAAAAAAATTCGCCTCCGCGATGCCCTACGCGCGGTGTGGTGCATCCTCCGGTATTGGAGGTGGGATTGATGGGGAGCAGCGCCGGGTCAGCCACAGCCTCCCAACCGGGGAAACCTAAAGGTTACGATAGTTGGTTGACCCTTTCGCCGGTCAAAAGGTGGAGTTTCAGTTTCCCGCTTGGGCGCCCCGGAAGGTTGCCTCAACTCGTCGCCAGGTCATTTTTGCCCCTCAAGAGACCGGAATCGTTGCAAAGAATATGGGAACGGCGATTGTTGGAAGGGTAACCATGGGTGAACAAAGTTTACAATCGGAGCCTTTGATTCTGAGCACTTGGAACTTTGGGGCCAAGGCCTGTGCTGCAGGATGGAGAGTTCTCAGCGAGCTGGGAGGGTGTGCAATTGAGGCTGTTGAGGCAGGGTGCCAAGCTGTGGAGGCGGATCCGGAAGTGCTCAGCGTGGGTGTCGGAGGATTGCCCGATGCTACTGGGCAGGTATCGTTGGATGCGGCCATTATGCTTTCGCCGGAAAAGTCTGCGGGCGTGGCCTTCATTCGATGCTTTCCGCACCCGATTCGGTTGGCTCGCCTAGTAATGGAGCATTCACCTCACAAGCTTTTGGTAGGAGAAGGCGCCGAGCGATTTGGCCGCTCCTTTGGGTTGGAGGAGCAACCTCTGCGAACGTGGGAAGCGCTAGTTAGATGGCGCCGCTGGCTGGCAGGGCAGATTGCGGGACCTCAAGTTGGGGAAGCTGTTCGCCACGGGGCGGAAGATTCGACTGCCACCATCGCCGCGGGTGTGGATGTCAGTAACTCCACGCCGGCATCGGTTAAGGGCGAGAATATGGCTGGTGAGCCCTTTCCGGCGGAAACCTGCCTGCCGCAGGAAATTGTCTCCCCGTCTGCTCCTTACCGGAGTGGGCCATCGGGGCACGATACCGTCGGCGTTATCGCCCGGGATAAGTACGGTGAGATTGCCGCGGGTTGCTCAACGAGTGGTCTTCCGTTTAAACTTCCCGGTCGAGTGGGAGATTCGCCCCTCATCGGGCATGGGCTTTATGTGGATCCATGCGTGGGCGCGGCAGTGGCCACTGGAACCGGGGAACTGATCATGGGGGTCTGCGGGAGCTTCCTGGCAGTGGAATGTCTTCGGCGGGGAGCCTCACCGAGGGAGGCCGCCATTGAGGTCATTCACCGCATTGAGCGAAGCTTCCGGCAGTTGGAAGGCAAACAGGCGGCGGTGATTGTGCTTGACGTAATGGGCCGGTGGGCCGCAGCCGCCCTACGACCGGGGTTTGTGGTGGCCGTACGCTCTCCCCACGAGGAGGCCCTCCGTGAGCCGGATTTCGTGCTCTCGCCCGCAAGTTAGGGAGGGCCGGTTTGGAAGAGTGGTTTTCCAAATCTTGCGAGACTTGTCTAATAGAGCCACGGGGGCGGACCGATGTTGCCCTAGCTAGCCAAAGTGCTATGCGCCTAAAGGAGAATACTGGCGCTGCTTAACGGCTCTTTAAATCGAAATCGTGGCGGTTCGACCCGGGCCGCACTTCCACCTGTAAAGTGGATCGCCAGTTATATTGCGGGGGGACTTTTTCCGGTAAGATCACGGGTTTACCCTGCTCATCTATTGAGGACCGGCGCGTGGTAATTCGCACAGTGTGCCGGCCAATCAGTGCCCCAGACTGCTGATGGTTGAATCGCAGTGTGTACCGCCCGTAGGGATCGGTCACTCCGTAAGAGGGAGAACCGTTTTCCGGCTCAAATTCGACCAAGGCGCCGGCCAAAGGTTCGCCATCCAACCGGACCTGACCATAGACCTGGGCAAAGTTAGGATTACCTCGGTGACAGCCTCCCAAGCTGCCTAGCACCATGAGAGTTAGCATCCAAGTACCCCACCATCCCGATGGTACAGTGGGCATGGTGTCCTCCTGGCGAAGCGTCGGATTTGTGGCGGTTCGGATCTCGGCCTTTGAGGCCCCTTTTTAGCACCGTCTATGATTTCCATTACAACCTCTCAATCCCTATCGAGGCAAGTGGTAAGCCGGGTGGATAAAGTGCAGAGCGCAGGCCCGAATAAGGATTCGATCCCCACGATGGAACAAAGAAGGCCGCTCCATGCTTTACCGAAAGTAAGCCGGCGCATGTCTTCACCGCGGTGCGACCTTAATTAATTGGGGGTCAGCTCTGCCGCTCGGCGAGGAGTAAACCAAAAACCGGAAACAACCCCCTAGCTTTGCTAAACTTCCAAGGAGTCCTCCCTATGCGTGGAGTAATTAGTGTTGCGGTAGCCTTGTTCATCCTCTTGATCGGGATGGAATTGTGGGTGGGGACCTCTTTTGCCGACGAGCTTTGGGTTGGGGCGGCAACGGCAGATATCACGCCGGAGCAACCTGTGGCGTTGGACGGCCAGCGGCGTTTACGAATTGCCCGCGAGGCAGCCACGCCTCTGACAGCCACGGCACTTGTGCTGGAAGGTCGCCGTGACGGGGCCTCCGCTGACGTGGCCATCATTGTTTCCTGTGACATCGTCAGCATTCGGGAGGGAGTTGTGGAGAGAGTCCGGCAGAAGATCGCGCGGCGACTTCCCGAACTCGACGTGCGAAAAATCTTCCTCTGCGCTACCCATACCCACACGGCTCCGGTGACCGAAGAAGGGCGTTACGCTTTGCCTCCCGACGGTGTGATGCGCCCCACTGAATACGTCGAATGGATGACCGATCGAATTGCCGAGGCCGTGGCACAAGGCTGGGAAAATCGGGTACCGGGCAAAGTGTCCTGGGGACAGGGGCAAGCCGTGGTGGCGCGCAATCGCCGCGCGCTATATGCCGGCGAGAGGGCGATCATGTACGGACGAACCGATGCCCCGGAATTCCGAGGCCTGGAAAGTATGGAGGATCACGAGCTGGAGGTGCTCTTCCTGTGGAACCGAGAGAACCAGCTCATGGCAACAGCCATCAACATCGCATGCCCCGCACAGGAAGTTGAGAGCCTTAGCATGATCCATGCCGACTTCTGGCATCCCGTCCGCGAAATTCTGCGAAAGAAATACGGAACGAATTTAGCGGTGGTGGCGATGACCGGTGCAGGCGGGGATGTCTCGCCTCACTTAATGTACGGTCATAAAGCGGACGAAAGGGCACGGAAACTCCGCGGTGTTGATCGGCTTGGTGAAATTGCGCGTCGTATTGTGCGCGGGTGGGAGGAGGCGCTAGAGGTAGCCCAAATGGATATTCGTGAGCACGTGGCCCTGCGACATCTTGTTCAAGAGGTGAAACTTCCTTACCGACGCATTACCGCCCAAGAGGCGGCTCACGCGGCCTCCGAAGCGGCTAAGTATGCCAATAATCCTGCTGAACTTTGGAACTATCGGTGGCACCTCCGCGTGGTCGAACGCTTCGAAAGGCAGCAGGCTGGAAATGAAGAACCGTTCCTCATGGAGCTCCACGCCATCCGGCTTGGGGACATAGCTTTGGTAACCAATCCCTTCGAGCTGTACACTGATTACGGAATCCAAATTAAAGCTCGCAGCCCTGCAGAGCAGACCTTCGTCATTTCCCTCGCGGGCAGTGGAGGTTATCTTCCCACGGAACGAGCTGTCCGGGCAGGCGGTTACGGTGCCGTTCCCCAAAGTACGCCGGTAGGGCCAGAAGGCGGACAGCTTTTAGTTGAGGTCACGGTGGAGGCTTTGAAAACACTTTGGCAATGACCAAATCGCTCGTTGCGAATGCCCACACCGATGCGATACATGCCTTAAGGGTGATTTCGGAAGTATTGAAATATTTAGGTCGGTGTCCACCTCATCGGTGTTTCCCTGGCAAAGGATTACCGGCTGAGGGAAGGGGATATCCCCAATTTTCTTTTTTCCTTGGCTTTGCACTACTGGTTGCAAAGAGCGTAACGTCGACCCGCGGATTATCATACCGGAGGATCGGAGCAAGACATTCGTAGAGGAAAAAGACATAAGAGCGCACGAATAGCCGGGGATTGGTTCACGCTGTCGGTGGCTTGTTTCAGATCCCCAAATATATCTAAAGAGTGGGCCATGGAAGGCTTTCGGCATAAAGCCGAGTAATTAAGCTCCGCCAAGTTTTTCAAGTTGAAAGCCTGGAGCTCGCAACAGAAAATAGTGGCGTGAGCTCGCTTAAGGAGGATGCGGCCGCAGAAGGCTTCGAGTCCGGCTTCTTGTATTCGGCTCTCATTTGTCACATCGATAAACGAGGAGTTTAGGCCAGATGAAAAACGCCGAACGTAAACCGCTTCCGGGACAAGATCGCCGTAGGTTTTTGGAGAAATCTTTGCTGTTCACTTCCGGTAGCATCGGAATGCTGTCGGTAGCCCGGGCGGCGCATGGCGCGGGCAGTGAAACGCTTAAGCTGGGACTGATTGGGTGCGGGGGCCGTGGAGCCGGCGCCGTCTCTGATGCCTTCCAAGCCGATCCCGGCACCATTCTTGTTGCCATGACGGATGTGTTCGAAGATCGGCTTCAAACCGCCCGAAAGTTGCTCAAGGAAAAGTATCCTAAGCAAGTGCAAGTGGATGAAGATCACTGCTTTGTGGGTTTCGACGGATATCGTTATGTCATCGACAGCGGTGTAGATGTCGTGCTGATCGCTTGCGCAAGTAAGTTCCATCCCAAATATATGGCTGCTGCTATTGCCGCCGGTAAACATGTTTTTGTAGAGAAACCACATGCCACTGAGCTCCCTGATCTCGCCTTAGTGGAAAAATCTTGTAAGGAAGCCGAGGAAAAGGGGCTCAGTGTCGTCTCGGGGCTTTGCTGGCGGTATCACGAGGGCGTTCGCGAAACTATGCAGCGCGTTCACGATGGAGCGATTGGTCAAATTGTTGCTATCCAGGAAACATACATGCGGTCGCCCTACCGCCTCATCGAATTTGAGGAAGGACTTTCGGAAATCGCCTATCAGTACCGCAATTGGTACCACTTCGTATGGCTTTCTGGAGACGATATCGCCCAGTCGCTGATCCATAGCATGGACAAAGGTTCGTGGGCTTTAGGAGATATTCCTCCCTTATGGGCTTATGGAGTGGGAGGGCGTGCGGCCAGCGTAGGGCGGGTCTATGGTGACTGCTTTGACCATTTCTCGATTGTCTTCGAGTATCCCAACGGTGTTCGCATGTATGCCATCGGCCGCGCCATCAACAATTGCTACAACGAAGTTAGTGATATCTTTTACGGCACCGAAGGCAAATGCGATCTCCTGCGGCATAGAATCGAGGGTAAAGTCAACTGGGAGTACAAAGGTCCGAAATCGAACATGTACCTGGCCGAGCATCAAGCTCTTTTTGGGGCAATTCGTTCTGGTAAGGCGGTAAACAATGGCCACTATATGATTTTGAGCACTCGGCTGGCCCTGATGGGGCAATTGGCTGCCTATTCAGGACGCCAGGTCACCTGGGAAGAAGTGCTTACCACACAATTCCGTCACGGACCTGAGGACGCGGATTTCAACTCCGAGCCTCCTGTTCGACCAGACGAAAACGGAATTTATCCGGTGCGGATGCCCGGCGTCTTCGACTATCGCAAGCTAGTTTAAAAGCAAAGCCTGTAGGACAGCCAAGTTTCTCGATAGGTTCCGGTTCATCACCTTGCGTCGGAATAAACCGCCGGTCTGAATCACTGTAACCCCTAAAATTCCGGGGAAAATTGGATCGGAGCGTGCCTTACCCCTCATCGGACCAGAGGATTGGGAGCTTAGCCTTTAGGGTTAGCTTTCCTACGCGGTTGGATCTTAATCAATGGGAGGCAGGAGGGGAGTTGTTGCTTCCTTCTGCGGTATTCGGACTAAGCAATGTGAAAGGCTGGAGGGGTTTTGGGAGCTGTCTTGCGGTTGAAAGGTGACCTTGATGCGGTGAACTCTTAAGACGGAACCTCATAGGTACCCGGGGGGGAAGCCGTCGAATACCAGATTTAAATTCGTGTTCGGCAGGTCTTGCGTGTGGGCAACCGATTTTGTGTTAAAGTGTGTGTTTTTTATCAACTTGACCGCCTTATTCGCGGGGGTCGGGAGTCTAGCGGTTTCTTTCCAGATACCTGATCAATATGATCGTTCAGGAGAAGTATCGGTTCCTACCCCCCTTGTAGTAGACGGGGCATCCGCAATTTGGGCCGATTTTCCCGCTGTGTCCCCCTCGTGGCAAGAGGTTCTAATCACGGGTCTTCGCCAGCGCGGACTTTTTGACCTGGCCGAAGCTTACTGCAGGGAACTTTTGCAGAAGGAAAGCGGTGATCTCCGTCAGAAAGTTACTTTCGGCCTCCATTTTGCTTGGATTTACGCCCATCGAGCCCAGGGAGCCTATGGCTCGGAGCGGGAAAGGCTTTTCGGGGAAGCCCTAAAAGTTGTCGCTGGTCTTGGGGATGAAGTACGCCATCCGCTCCTGCAGGTCTGGATCCGTTTCGAAGAAGCAAGGATCCTGTTGGGATGGAGCGAGCTTGAGCACGAAGAAGCCGAGCTCGTGGGCCGGGAGCTTTCCGATCGAGAGGACATTCGCACCCGGTATCGTAAGGCTTTAGAGCGCTTTCGGTCCTTAGAGCCGAAGATTGAAGAGGCTATTCGCGCGGTTGCCGGCAAGACTATCGCTCGCGGCACCGAGGAGGAAATTTTTTCCTCCGATCAGTTGGCTGAGCTGCTGAAGGAAGTTGCTTTTCAAAGGGGACGTTGTTGTCTGGCACTGGGGCGAATGTTTTCCTGGGATAGTGCCGATCACGCAGCTTACGTAGCGGAAGCCCGTGCCATCTTTGCGGAACTTGCTCGGCTCCCGGGGGAGCACCGGTTGGCATGGCCTAGCCGATTAAAAGAGATAGAGGCCCTTCGATTGGAGCGAAATATTGAGGAGGCATATGCACGTCTTCGGCATTGGCAGTCCGCGTCGCCGCCCCGGCGGGAAATGTTGGGTTTTCGCGCGGAGCACCTTCGGCTCCTTTTAATGCAGGAGAGGATATCCGAAGCGTACGAGCTGGCGCGGAGCTCATCTTCGGAAGAGTTGCAAAATTCGCCCGAGCTTGCCCGCGTGTGCGTCGAGGTGATCCTCGAAGCTTGGAAACGGGACAAAATGTTGTCGGTTGGCTCGGAGAAGCGGCGCTACAACGAAGAGCTGCGTCGGCTTTTGGCCCTGATCGAGACACACCACGGAGCACGCCATCTTCGCCAGGCGCGGGCCCTGGCCGCCCGCCATATTCCCGAATTGGCGGAAAATAATCTTGAGCTGTGCATTCAGGCGGCAGAACATGCCTATCATGTAAGACGCTTCGGCGAAGCCCTGGCCGCGTATGATCGGGCTGTGCAGCTGGCTTTCCAGGAGTCAGCTCTCGATCGCGCTTGGGAGCTTGCTCTTGTGGCGGCCAACGTCAGTGCCGAATTTGAACACCCGTTGGCCGCCTGCGCGCGATATCGGGCCCTTGCCTGTTGGAAGCCCGATCATCCCCAGGCCGCAGAAGTTCATCTCCTTTCTCTCCGAAAGGCAGGTGAAGTTTTAGCTTTGTGGACCACTTCGGTTCAAATTCGGAGGGAGGACGCGGCTCAGGGATCCCCCTTGACGACGGAGGTCAGACAAGCCGAGTGCGACAGCGGGTCGCCTCTGAACATATCACCCAGCTTGCCGATACTGCCCACTTCCCCTCAGGAAGCGGTTCAACTGTGCATGCAGCTTAGCCGCGAACACCTCAGTCGGTGGCCAAACTCTGCCACTGCCGATACCGTGCGTGTTCTTCTTGCACGGTTGTTGTTTGGCGAAGGCCGAGCGACGGAGGCCGTGGAGGTGCTTGCGCGGTTAGAAGTGGCGTCCTCGGCCTTTCCTACTGCGGTGGAGGAGGTCTCGCGGTGGTGTCATCGGTGGTTTTCCGGGCAGTATGCGGGCCCCCAGGAAACATTGCGGCGCGTGGAGGAGCTCTGTTTACGATGGCTAGGATCGACCCCGGGGAAGCTCCCCCCCGCACAACGCGCCGCGTGGGTGGAAGCCGGCCTGCTCGCTTCACGTCTTTGTCTTCTGGAAGATCCACCCAATACCGAAAAGGCCGAAAGCGCCCTGGCCCAACTGCTCTCAGTGGAAGATCCTCTTCCTGAGCACACGCTGCCTCAAATTCAGGGCCTTGCTTTGCTCGTATACGCCATGGCGGGTCGGGTGGAAGAGTCGGCAGCGGTGGCCAGAGAAATGGCCGAACAATCCCCCGCGGTGGTTGTTGTCATTCTGGAGGAACTGTGGCAATACTTGGACAAAAGATCCGTGGTTCCCAATGATGCTACGCTGAGAAGCTTTCTGCGGGCCATCGGGGAATTACGCCGCTTTAATCTTGACCCGGAGCTTGCACACAAGCTGGCGCGACTGTGGCTTCGCGGTGCCGTGGCGGGCGGGACCTGTGCAGAAGCTTTGGGGGAGGCACGAACACTCGTTGGCATCGCGCCACGCGATCCGGAAATCACCGAGTTAGCAGCAAGGATTCTTCTGTGCGAAGCATTTCGCAAGCTTGAAAACCGCAGCGATGAGTCGGTTTCCGCAATAATTCGCGAGGCCCGAGCTTTGTGGCGTCAAGTGGAAGCCGACGGGCCTCCGCTGAGGGAACCGTGGTTCCAGGCAAAAGCCGCCCTCGCCCTCCTTGCTTTTGCCGCAGGTGACCGCCCCCAAGCCGAAAAAATCGTCCGTTTGGTGGAGTTATTTGATCCGTCCGGGCAAGGACTTCGCCATCCCGCTGTGGAGCGGCTTGTTCGTCCCCTGCCCGCCAATGCGAGGCAGGCTTTCGACCAATTAGTCCCTCGGTGAAGATTCATCTTCACTGCAGTCAATAGCTGAAAAGACTCGCAGCCCGAATCCGCATTAGACGTCAACTCGATCTCGAGACCAGTGAAACCTAACCTCGGGCGAGTCGGAAAAGCCGTTGAAGATTTACTGTGGCTCCGGCGGCTTCCAAATACTATCAAAGTGCCCGCTCTGCAAAAAATCCCGTCGCGGTTAGATCTGTGCAAAAGCCAGGCAAACGTCACTAAGTGACGAACAGCGAAACTTACGAACGGCTTAACGCCACCCCTGTCTGCCTAGGGAAGCCAAAAACAGATCCGAATCGGCTCAGCCTCTGAGGAGTCTCCTCACCCCAGGACCCCGCTTTACCGGCGAGAAGAGTGGCGGGCTTGTGAAAACTTAATCCAGCGGAAACGACTCCTCGATGCTTTGTTTCCGGTAGATAGGCATGTGCCGGTAGTACACTTCAAGAATCATGGTGGCCATACATGTCACGTAGAGCCGGCCCCCTTTATCGGTTTGATGCCCACCGTCCACCCACCAACTCCCCCGTTCGTGCCCTTCCTTAGCCTGAGTGTTGACGAGCCAATCTCGCATCTGATTGTTCCACTGTTTCCACAAATCGTTCTCCAGGTGTCGAAGGACTTGAGTTGCGTAATAATTGTAATACATGTCGGTTTTCGATGGTCCCTGCTTGGCGAGCCATCGCACACCGCGCTCAAGTGCGGGATGGTCCTTTGGCCAACCGAGGTACATGCGGCACAAAAGTCCCACGGCAGTGGTCCCAGCACCTTGTCCCGGCCCAACGTATCCGTAGTTAGCCCCATCGTTGGCCTGAACGGAATCGAGAAAACGTATAGCCCGTTGAATCGTGATAGGCGGGACCCGCAAATAAGCCATGTGTCCACTTTTGAGGGCCATCAGCTGCCAACCGACCACCGATGTATCCCCCGCTTGGCGAGGTTGATACCGCCAGCCACCTCCCACCGGATCTTGAGCATAGCATATGTAATTGAGCGCCTGCTGAGCGGGGCCGAACAAACCTTTGTCGCGCGTCATCGCATAGGCCTCAGTCAACGCGATCGCGGCAATACCGTGAGAGTACATGGCTCCCCCGGGCTCATGAAGACTTCCGCCTTCCGGCCCTACCTTCATGTGGTTGACGAGAAAATACAAGCCGGCTTGTACTTGCTGGCGATATTTGCCTTGCTTATGCGTCTGGCCGGCTCCGAGAAAGGGAAGTAACGCAAGACCGGTGGCTCCGATCCTGGCATTTGTTAAATCTCCTGGATGTCGGCATTGGCCTCGACAATTCGGCACCACCCGTTGATCGAATGACCAACCGCCATCTGGCATTTGATGGGCTGCCAGCCACTCTAGGGCCAAAGCCACAGCGCGTTCGCTTCCTTCTGTGCCACCGGCTTCAGCCAGGAGCCTAGCCTTACCTGATCCCCGACCTTCGAAAGCGTCACCACTGAAAGCTCCAAACTGCCCCAACACATCCGATCGGGGTGCTCGCTCCAGCCCGAAATCACTCAATTGCACCGAAACAGCAGCTGCCTCCATCTGATCGGCAGGCGAGACGTCCAGTTCCTGAGGGACTGGTGTCTCGAATACCGCTTCCGTGACACTAACATCTATCAACGTCGGTGCTTCGTCTAAGGTCTCCATTATTTCCACGGGCTCGTTTTCACCAGGAGCCACCACGAGTTGACGAAGCTCGTTACTGGGTGGCGGAGGTAAAGTGATGAGGGCTAATACCAAGAGCATCACCATGTGGAGAACCATGCTCACCAGCCAACTGGGCGTTTGGCGAAGCGCCGAATAGACCCAAGTGCGTAAGGCTCCCCTGCGGCCCCCCTCTGCAAAGGGGGGAATGCCGGCAGTTTGCTGCTCCCCGGAGATGGGTGAACCAACTCCCCCTGCCGCGCCTGACGCCACTTGCCGGGCCACTGTCGATCCGTGAGTCTGTCCAGGAGAAAAAACCTCATCCGAAGTCCGCTGTACACGCGCTGCCAACGGCGATTTCGGTTGAGGGTGTTGTGAACCGCTCTTGGATATCGAACGAGCTTCCTCACTGCCCATCGAATTATTCCTCCAAGAAACTTCGATAACTTGGTCACGATCAGACAACGATATGATACCCGTATTAGCTTTGATCCGGTTCTTTCGATCCCAGGGGGAAGCCCTCTCCAAATTAAAATTAGCGGAAGTACCAAGGCAAGGCAATCCGAGACACTTCCCCGGTCTTTTCGCGGGGTGTGCCAAAATTGAGTTTGTTCGGGGAGTCTTCCCGAAGTTACTTTTTTTTGAGGTTCCCGCGGCACCCAGCCTGGAACTATTCTGGAACCGTGGTTACCTCGCCGCACCTTTTCTTCCAGTGAAGTGGCTTTCCTGTCGGTTGGCCGCTCTTTGGATTGCACGGCCCTTACCTCGACCGGAAGGAACGTTATTGGTCAAAGTTGCGGTTCGGGCGGTCAAGCTCTGCTATTCCGGCGTCCGTCAGCACCGACGGCTCCCCTTCGGGACTGAAGCGACGGACTTTGCCCAGGCAGGTTCCGGGAAGGTAAGTCGATTGACTATGAGGGCGCCAGCGTCGATAGAGTGCTAGCTTCTCCTTAAAAACCAACCTTGTTGGGGGTATTGTATCCCAGGGCCTGAAAACTTGGGTGGAGTGGCCGCCGCCGGCAGTAGGAATTCGAAAGAAAAACCGGACCACTTGTGATTAACTTTCGTCAATTAGACTGGCGAAAACGTACTGCCTTTAATGGATGGAAGTGCAGGACTTGGGAAGGAGCTAGGAGCCGGCGGCCCTTCCTCAGCCAAAGCGGGTCTTTTGGGAGCCGAATCTTAGCAACAACCGTCACGAATCGGCCTCGGTCATCTTCGTTGCCGCGGCTTGGCTGACTGCCATCGATTGACTGAGGGCAAGAAAGTCGCTAGGACTTTGTTGGGGAAAAGTGAAACGGCAGCTCGCATCGGCACAGCGGGTTACGATGGAACACAAATTTCCCGCGGATTTTCCTCTGGATTCCTGTAAATTCGCCGGCAAGGAAAGGGCGGCGAGTGAGTTACTTCCCTGTTACCTCGTTGACGCCGCATGGGTGCGAGGGCGACCATCGACCGGATAATCGTTGAGCTTTCCGACTGCAAGAAAGGGCAGAGGGATCTGGGATAACGAGACCGCCTTCGCGCTCGTTCCCTTGGCCACGGAAAGGGCCAAATGGTAAACCGAGCTTGCTTCCTCACTACAAACGATCATCTCATGGAGCTCGGGTGCCGAAGTCACACACGGCTCGAGGGGTTAAGCTCGAGCAGGCTAAGAAAGCCCGCGCGATAGCACGTAAGGGCGATCTCACTTGGAATAATACCGGATTTTTGCAACTGACCAAGTGATGGACGGTGGATTGCACCTTTGGTTGGCTCACTCCACAGCGATAGCTTAGCCAAAACCGTGAATTGACCCCTGATAATTGCGAGTTGACAACTAAAATGCGTGATGAGTTGTCCCAGATCTTAGACCGCGGTTACATGGGAAGGTTCCCGTCGGGATTTATGCCGGCTTTATTCTGTGAGATATCGTAACGTTTTACGTCCTTCCGATACGAAGATCGAAAACTCGCTCGGAGCGGCCGCGGTCCCGCCGAGGAGCCTTCTTGGTTTAGGTGAGAAAAACTTAAAGATCGCAGGGATGAAACAAATCATTGCCATCGTTCGGCCTTTTTTGGCGGAGAAGGTCCTCAATGCTTTGGCAGGAGAGAGTGTGGAGGCAATTGTGGTCCGGGAGGTGAAGGGATTTGGTCGACAAAAAAGCTATCTGGACGAATATCGCGGAAGCGAATACTCATTAGCCTACCTGCCGAAGGTGCAGCTGACCTTATGGGTCGAGGACGATCGAGCGGAGGCAGTCATTCGCGCGATCATTACCACGGCGCGCACCGGTCGCATGGGAGACGGCAAAATATTTGTGCTTCCTGTTTCGGCGACGCTCTCGGGAGAGCGATTGGAGCCTTAGGCCTCCGCTCTGGCATGGCGGTAGCTCAACGGGAACGACAAGTTTTGGTCTGGGGTGATCTCCTCTTAGGAGAAGCTCAAGTTATTGGGGAAATGAAGGGGGCAAAAGCCGGGCTTCCCGGCTGGGACGAAGCGGCTCCCCTCGGCAGTTCGCGGTTAAGAAAAGTAGCGAACATCTCAGGACAGGAAAGTTCGTTCACAATTTGCAGAAATCTTCGTGAGATAAAAGCTCAAGAGCTTAGGCCAAAAAAGATCCCGCTCGGCGGGAATCGCAAAGGCCTTAGGCCTTTGGGAAACCTTTTGGAATCTATGGGTTGTTCTGGGGTGACTTGAGGAGGCTGGGCGTGGATTCTTCCGATCTCCTCCGCTTCTTGTTGTATGTGGTGGTAGCCTACCTTGCGGTGCGGTGGCTTATGACCATGATGATCATGAGTCGGCGTACTCATAATCCGGGCCAAGGAGGATCACATCGTGGGAGGAGGGTATCGACGGGGGGTGTCACTTCAGCCAGTCCCGGATCCGTGGGGCAGGCGGGAGAAAATATTGAGAAAGGTGGATGAACTCGCTGACAACAGAGCGTTCAAGCGGCTGCTGCCCGGTGGTCGCTCTGGGCAGAAAAAGCGGACCGAAATGAGGTCCGGTTGATCAGAACTGTGAGGGTACCAAGCTTGAGGCTACTCAGCGTTGGAGGACAAGGTTGGTTGTGGCGTGGCGGAAAATCGTTTGGATCTTCGCCCTTTGCTTAGCGGGGGTATTGGCCGATCGCTCAGGGGCTCGGGCAGAGGTCACCGCAGAGGATGTCCGGCAGGCGATCGATGGAGCTGTCGCCTTCCTTAAGCGCACGCAGCGTCAGGGGGCCTGGCCGGAAAAGCCCGGATATCCCGGCGGTGTGACTGCCTTATGTACTTTGGCGCTCCTCAGTGCGGGCGTGGACCCTACCGATCCTTCCATTCAGTCCGCTCTTGCCTACCTTCGCAAGATCCCTTTAGATCGAACGGCGAAAACTTACTCAGTAGCCTTGCAGACCATGGTTTTTTGCCGTGCGGAGCCGGAAAAAGACCGCCCAATCATTGAACGCAATGTTCGGTGGCTGGAGCAGACGCAAATTAAGGACGATCCCAATACGGCCGGCGCTTGGGGATATCCGGCGCTGCAGGGGGATAACTCCAACTCACAGTTTGCCCTGCTTGCCCTGTATGAGGCGGAGCTTGCCGGTGTTGCTGTGGATGCTCGTACCTTCAGACTTGCTAAGGCGTACTGGGAGCGTGTGCAAAACCCGGATGGCTCTTGGGGTTACAGACAGGGGCTTTTCGGCACGGGGAGCATGACGGCGGCCGGTATTAGCTCGCTTATCATCTGCAACGGTCGTTTGCGTCCGCCCGATGCCTCAGTGGAAGGCGGGACAATCCAATGTTGTCAGGCGGGGGAGTCGGGGCTAGATTCTATCCGCCGAGGCTTCCAATGGTTGGGGCGTGATGACATCTTTTCGGTCTCTCATAACCCCGGGCTTCCTGGCGCTTGGTGGTTTTACTATCTGTATGGCTTAGAGCGTGTGGGGAGGATGACAGCACAGCGGTTTATCGGCCGACATGATTGGTATCGGGTTGGGGCCGAACAGCTCCTCCGCGCAAAAGGACAGGCCACCGATCACTGGCGGGGTAAAGGTGGGGACGAGGCCAACGAATATATTGCGACCTCGATGGCGCTGATTTTCTTGGCTAAGGGCCGTTGGCCTGTGTTGATGGCCAAGCTCCGGTACGGCGCCGAAAGAAATTGGAACGCCCATGCCAACGATGTAGCTAATCTCACCTTTCATGTGGAGCGATTGTGGCGTCGGGATCTTGTCTGGCAGGTGATCCCCCTCGACCGCGCAGAGGCGGCCGATCTTTTGGAAGCGCCCGTACTCTACCTCAGCGGCAAGACAAGTCCCGTTGACGGATCGGAGGAATTATCGCGGACGGTGGCCTCCAAACTTCGTACCTACTTGGACTATGGGGGGTTCTTGCTGGCCGAAGCAAACTGCGGAAGTACCGATTTCGACGTTGGTTTTCGCCGCTTAGTCGGGCTGATGTTTCCCGAAGGCGAATACCGCTTGGAGCCGATTCCCCCTGAACATCCCATCTGGCGGATGGAATTGCCCGTGGCACCGAGGTATCTTCGCCCCCTTTTGGGGATTCAGTATGGTTGTCGCACCTGCGTAGTTTATGTTCCGCCGGAATCCCAACGAGCCTCCCTATCATGCCTTTGGGAATTGGCCCGACCGGCTCGAGGAGAGGCCTATCCGCCGGAAATCCAGGCCCAAATCGATGCCGGCGTGGCCTTGGGGGTGAACATCCTGGCTTATGCCACAGGTCGGGAGCTGCGGTTCAAGGACCCGGCCAACCCACAGGAGCGGATTCGGACACAACTGGTTCGCAGTCGGCATCAGGTCCCTGTAGGGTTGGTGCGTCATGGAGGTGCGTGTGCGGTGACTCCGCGTGCCCTGGGCGAACTGGCCACAGTGTTGGAGCGGGAGCTCCGCCTCAGCATTTATCCTGTACCGGAGGCTGTGGATCTTGCCGATCCGGCCCTTTTTCAGGTGCCCGTGCTCTTTTTCCCCGGTCGAAGCGCGTTTGTCCTCTCGCCAGCTCAAAGACAAAGACTCCGGGAATACGTGGACCGCGGAGGTTGTCTGTTGGCCGACGCTGTGTGTTCGAGCACAAGTTTCAGCGAAGCTTTTCGACGGGAAATGGCCGAGGTCTTCCCCGATTCCTCCTTACTACCAATCCCACGGGAGGATCCGATTTTCGGACCGGACCTAGGTGGCTATGACCTCAGGCAAAGCAGGCGAAGGGTGCTCCGTCGCGGCGATGGAGTCGCAGAGACGATCCCTGGGCCCCCGGTCCTCGAAGGGATTCGTCGCCACGGTCGTTGGGCTGTAGTCTTTTCCCCCTACGACATAAGCTGCGCTTTGGAAGGCTATAGCGGTCCCGAGTGCCAGGGATACGTCCGCGAAGATGCCTTCCGCCTCGTAAGCAATATCCTGCTCTACTTCCTCACCCATTAAGCTGCTTTCCATCGCAAGTAACACAGTTGGGACTTTACCTTGCTCGGCTGAAGCAATAGGGAAAGTCCGGTCAGGGAGAAAAACAATCGGCACCCCGCTGCTTTGCCTTCGGCAAACCGCAGGCAAAAGCCCTGTTTACTTCTCGATAGTCTTCCCCGGCAGACGCTTGTGAGGTGCAGTTCCTGGGAAATGCTGGGAGCTTATCAGGGTGGCTTAGTGCCAAGGAGGTTTGAAGGCGCCCGAGGCTGGGGACGCCTTAAGCGCAAAGTTGCTGGGTGGGGGTTAAGGCTATTGGCTTGTGCCGACTTTTTCCTCCCTTCGCGCGTCCTTGGAACCATTGGCGGTCCACGCAAGCTTATAAAGATGTACCCCATAGGGTGGGAATTCGTCGGCAAATTGGCCTTCAGTGACGGGGATGGTCCGGTTTTCTCCAAGCACCTCGACACTCGGGTTACCCGGGGCCGCTTTGAGGCGGAAGGTGGCCCTCACGGCCCTGTTTCGCATCGCTACTGCGAAAATATACATTGATTCATCAACATGCTTGACCATAAAGGCCACGGGCACATTAGGTGGGTCGGTGGTAACGCTCACCCTAGAACGAACAGTTGGGGAATTGATTACTGTCGCCAGCTCATGAATTTGGCGATTGATCCGTGCCACACCATCTTTGAGCTCAGGATCGACAAGAAGGCTTGCCTCGATGAAGTTAGGCTTAAATTGGTGCACAAAGTAGATGATGCCGCGGCTGCCGTGAATGATCGACATCCATACTTCCGCACGGATTTGCTCCACTGTGGGCTTCACATGGGGGTTGCTGACCCGACTGCATTCGATGCAATTCCAGACGATTTTCCGATATTCGCTCCAATGTCGGAGACGGGCCACACCATACGCGACATACCAAAGTTTTCCTTTAACTTCGGGATGATTATGAACCACAGGGTAAATGTCGAAGGACACGATGTCGGCCCCTTGAACGTAAAGGGGATAGTCCTCGGGATGGTTGGTGCGTACCCCGCGACCCTGCCAACGATCCCAGGCAACACCTTGACCTAGGTTGAGAAATACGGGCCTTGAGGGATCTACTTGGCAGGTGTGCTTGTAGTCTTCCAAAATTTTTTCCGGTGGAATAGGCGGATCCCACCCGGGCTGACCATCCCGACGTGGTTGGGCATTATCCGGTTCGTCTCCATGCATCCAACCTACGATGATCGGATCGTGGAGAAATTTCCGAGCCACCTCGTTAAGAGAGCAAATCACCGGCATTTCTGCCTGCCGTAAAAGCTCAAGTTGCTCCTCGGTAGGGCCGCGCCACAGGCCGACGTATAAATTTATCCCAAGTTCTTTATAGGCCCGGGCATTCTTCGGGTGTTGTAACCACACCGCTATGGGAAAGTAGTCTTGTGATTTCGAGGGTCCTCGCGACCACCGGGCGTAAGGGGTCGGATCTTCCGGGGGTAGGTCTACCGGCGGAACAGGGAACTGCGGGACTTCCTCCGAATCCAGTTGCGACTGGGCGGAGGGCAAGCTCAGCCCGAGAAAAACAGGCTGCCCCGACAAAAGAGCCGGTCTTTCCGCGCCTAACGCCAAAACACATATTGTCCATGAAACAATGGTCATCATTAGCCTTGTCCAAGTATGAAGGGTCATCGCTAGCCACTGGTGTGGCAAGTGGAAGAAATGGTTGAAACCGCAGTTCATGAAGGGCACCTCCGATCCAAAGGCCTCTGAGGCTTGTGTTTGCTACTAAACCCTGAATGATGTTATGTGCCGAACTTTGGTGGCTCCGCGCCACCGGAATGACCCGTCGGGATCCCTGGTGATGCCCAAAGGGATTTTCCCACGAAACCCGCCGGACATAATCCGGGGGAGGTCGCCTTCCCGGCCCTTCCTTCACGAAGGAAAGTGGTGGTTGTTTGTCAGGTGCTTGGCTTTCTACCGGAGGATGTCCAGGGAGGTCTCGTGAAAGTCGTGCGTTCAAGCTTGCCACTAAAGTGTAGTGCGACGATCAGACGTACTCCATGCCTCAAGAAGCTCCGGTGCGAATTTTTTGAGCACTGCTACGGAAGGCTGGGGCTTGTAGATTACAGGGGAAGTGGCTGGGGGAAAGTAGTTTAGAGGGGTGAGATGCATATTGGATTTCGCTGTCTTTTCCTGCAGGTTGCCCTTCGCGGGGGATTCCCAAATGGCCGGCAGAAAAAAACTCGCAAATGGGCGGCAGAAAAAAACAAGCCTTTTCGCACTAGTATTTGTTCGTAGGTAAAGCTTTTACGGAGTGTCTGTCGTTACGGGTTATTGCGGCATCTTTTCCTGGCATAAAGAAGCTCCGTCGCGCACAGGTGGTTGGCTTCGGAAGTTTTGCATACGACTGCGGACATGGCGGGCCTTGCCTTTTTATCCCGGAGGGATAATTGCATGGTGTTTACATAATGGTAAGCCGAACCTGGTGTGGTGCTATGGGAGAAAAGCATCGGGCAGCAAGTGCACAAGTGTCTCTTTGTTGACCAAGTAGCTCGCGGCAATTAGGTTTATCGATCCAGGTGGTCGGAGGCTTTCGGGATCGCGCCACGAGGGAATTTGGCGCCTAACCGCCTGGAAAAACCACGGAAATTTTTGTGCCAAAGCCTGAGGAAAGCGATAAGTCGGTGGAGACCTCGATCGCCCTCAGATTATGGAACAATGGTCCGTTAATGTGCCTGGTCGAAGTTTGTCGGGAGCACGATTTTCCTTGGTGGCTGACCATTTCCGCCCCGTTAACCACGTCAACCAAACGTTGGAGGATGCACAGAGTGAGGAGACGAAAATTATCGTGCTGAGCGTGGCGCTGGTCTCAAGTAATTTTTAGGCAGTAGCCTGTGCAGCCACCTCCGCGCGCTGCCCACAACGGAAGAGGATTTTATTTTTACCAAGAACAACGGGCATAAGCATGACATCGTTCGGCGGAAAAAGCCAGAGGGAGCTGAGTTTCGCCGATCGAGAGTTGGTGGAGTTGGGGATGCAAGTCAATGTGGAAGTGGTGTGTTCAAAAGACGGCAGGATTTTTGACGAGGATCTAGATCAAGGGGATGGCCTTCGCTTTTTACTGCAGTAATGATCTGAGGCAACCGGATTGAGTACTCGAGCCGCCAATGTCGCCGCAAAGTAAGGAACGATTGCTGGCTGCCGTGGTTGGAGGGAAAGGGTTCATCGGCTTTCACCCCACCTGAGCGTGTTGGAGGACCCCAGGACCCGCCAATCAGAATTTGCCGTCAGTGGATCCATTCTTGGCGATGTTCGGTGGAGAGTTCGTCGCTCATGGGCTGCAGCAGGTGGCCACCCTTCGGGTGACTTCCCGAGAGTTTCCCTGGAACTCCTCCTTTGCCTCTGGCGAGATTGTCCAGCTTCTGGAGAAATGGTAGGCTCAGAAAAACTTCGCCTGCGACTTCCATGTGGTGCTGGTTTAGGAGACGGAAGGGATGGAAGGAGAAGGCTGCCGACGGCCACCGTTTCCCAACACTTGGGTGCGAAAGCACAGGGTGGGTCGCGTGTCTTTCACCTGGATGGCTCACACGGAGGAGGTGTGGGACCATCCGTTTTTTCAAGCGGTGATCCTTGGGGGTAGAGATCGGACCCTCCGCCGGGTGGATCCTAACTTCCCCGCGAATCTTTTAGGAGTTACACCGGAGGCCGGTGTCCTGCTCCGCAACAAGTAGCCAGCACGAGGAGCTGCCGCGAGGGGCTTCGGAGCGGGGACGGTGTGAGGATCCGGTTAGGAAGATTCCGCAGCGAGTGGGCAAAAGCAGAGCGGGTCATGTTCCTGAGGTTTCTTTCACCTTTCGCATTGCTTGAACCAAACTCCGCTCGGCCGAGTTCGCAGCTTGGTTTTTCGACAGTAGCTCGCGCCGGGGGCTTTACATGGGATGCCGGTACCCCTAGAATGATCTGCGTTTTTCTTGCGCCTAAAACGATCAATTGCCCAAATCCGGCAAGTCTGCCAAGGCAAGTCCTGGCGATAACGTAAAGTTTGCACAAATTATTTGTGGCAATTTAGTCGCTTGCATCAGCAGGAAGCCGATGCGGCGGAAGATATCGAGAGTGCGCCGCCAAGCCGGCATTTTATCAACTTTTTGGGGGTATAGATCCCCAGCTTTAACGGGTTTGAGAGTAGCGGAAATCTTCCCGATGAGAGCCAAGCTTGCGCTGAAAGATTTTGCCGGCTTGCTCTGTGTTCCGGTGAACTAGGCTCGTAAGGTGAAAAGCCAAGAGGATCTCGGCTTTGGAAATCCTGCCATTGGTTTGGTGCGGGGCGCCATCCACGGATGTTCCGAATCAGACAAAAAAACGGTGAGGAAGCAAAGAGTTAGGGAGCAAAGAGTTTTTTCCGGCCATTGGCCAACCGAATTTCGCAGAAATTTTTTGGGTTAAAGGTTGTGGTAAAGGTTCCGTTTGTTTGATCGGAAGGGGGATGGTTCAGAAAGAAGAGGAGTCGCAAAAGTGGCCATCCGAGTTGGGATTAATGGGTTTGGACGCATCGGACGTCTGGTGTTCCGTTACTTGGTTAGTCGACCGGACACCTTCGAAGTAGTTGGAATTAACGACCTGACTGACAACCGCACTTTAGCAACGTTGCTAAAATTCGACAGTGTCCATCGACAATTCCCCGGCACGGTGGAATATGACGATCAACATCTGATCGTCAACGGGAAGAAGATTCGCTCCATGGCGGAAAAAGACCCGCGGAAGTTGCCCTGGCGGGATCTTGGTGCCGAAATCATTGTGGAAAGCACTGGTGTGTTCCGCAAGCGGGCAAGCGGGGACAAAGCGGGTTTCGATAGTCACTTGGAAGCGGGGGCGAAGAAGGTCGTAATTTCCGCGCCGGCTAAAGGTGAGGATATCACATGTGTTATTGGTGTCAACGATGACCAGCTTCGCCCGGAACACCGCTGTGTCTCCAATGCCAGTTGCACCACGAACTGTCTGGCTCCCGTGGCGAAGGTGATTCACGAACGTTTCGGGATTGTGTGTGGACTGATGACCACGGCCCACTCGTATACGAACGATCAGGTGGTGCTGGATTTCCCGCATGAGGATCCGTATCGGGCCCGCGCTGCGGCGTTGAACATCATTCCCACCACGACGGGAGCCGCTGAAGCCGTGGGTTTGGTGTTGCCAGAGCTGAAAGGCAAACTGACCGGGATCGCCCTGCGCGTTCCCACCCCCACAGGGAGCGTGGTCGACCTGACGGTGCAAACGGCTCAACCGGTGACCGTAGACGCGGTCAATAGCGCCATGCGTGAGGCCGCCGAGGGTAAGCTGAAGGGAATCCTCCGCTACACAGAAGACCCGTTGGTCTCTAGCGACATTATCGGCGACTCCCACAGTGCCATATTCGTTGGCCCCTGGACCCGAGTGGTGGGAAATAATTTGTTAAAGGTCCTCGCGTGGTATGATAATGAATGGGCTTACAGCGTTCGCACCGGGGAATTGGTCGAAAAATTAGCGAAGCTCTAGGCCGTCAAAGTTTTTCGACTGGTGCGAATGGCTTCGAGAATAGGGTAGCTTTCGGTCAGTGTTTAATGGGTTAAAAGAAAAATCGTAAGCTGTGGTGTCTGCGCCCCAGCAGGCGCGTTGGTGGGAGCTCGAAACCGCCAACAAGCGTTTGCATGTTAGAGGGTTGCGATAAGTTTTTTGCGGGAACATCCTCTTGCATTGAAGCAGTGAACGAGATTTCACCAGTTAATCGTGCGACAGAGGCTCGTGCGGGGAAATCCCGGCGGGCTTTTTTTATTTCTTTAGGTCGTGTGGCGGTTCTCGGCGCCTGCGTGGCGCTTTGGACAAGGCGGCGGAAAGAGCCGGAAACCACTGTCCGGGCAAATGAATACCAGGTCGACATGCGTTTGATCCAGCGGGCTGGCGACCCGTGCGATCCGTCCGCAAGCCTCGTGAGGCATGCCCCTCGGGAAGCCTGCCTACCGGCCTTTTGCGTCCTTTGCCCGGCAAGGGCTGGCTGCGTGTTTCGGCCGGGGATAAGGATGGCAGCGGAAAATTCGGGACATCGTTGAGAACTGGGGTCATTGGCTGCCTTTTGGGATGGGAGGATGGTGATGGCCGGTGGAGGAAAGTCTCCCGCAAGTTTCGGCGAACCGGCATCGAGTGATACGCCGCAGTCCCGGGAAACCCGCCGCGGCTTCCTGGCAGACGCCTCTCGATACTGTGTACTGGCATTTGTGGCGGGAGCTGGGGGGTTTGTTGCCGGCCGAAGAGGGGAAGCCAATCAGCTCGTTTGGCAACTAGATCCCGATCTTTGCATCGGCTGTGGGAACTGTGCCACCCAATGTGTGATCCAGCCTTCGGCGGTCAGGGCTGTGCAGTTTTATCCTTTATGCGCCATGTGCGATATCTGCACGGGCTACTTCGATGTGTCTTATCGTAGTTTGGATACCGCGGCGGAAAATCAGCTTTGCCCCACCGGGGCTTTAATCCGGCAGTTCATCGTCGACCAAGCGGGAGTTCCGCGATTCGAATACCATGTTCAAAGGGAGATTTGCATCGGGTGTGGACGATGTGTCAAAGGTTGCGCGATGATGAACGGGTCGCTTTATCTTCAGGTCCAGCATGATCTTTGTGTGGAATGTAATGACTGCTCCATTGCTCGGGCCTGTCCCACGCGGGCATTTCGGCGGGTTCCCGCCTCCCAGCCTTTTATCTTGAAACGAAAGGCCAGGCGTCTTTTAGGGCAGGCGGACAAGTAGGAGGCGGGCGGGTGATCCCTAGCAGGCAAGCAACCTGGGTCGCTCCTGGCTTTCGGTGGTTTTGGGGCAAAGCCGCGCTTGGGCTTTTCCCTCCCTTGTGGATGAGTGCCTGTTTTGGGCAAAGCGAATTAGTTCGGCCTCACATTCCCGGTTATGATTCGCCGGATTGGGAAGCTCAACTTCGTGCAGCTTTGCCAAAGGGCGCAGTTTGGGAGTACGCAGACGTCGCTTTTCTAATCGTGGCTCTTGGGGCGGCCAGTTATGTAGCGATCCGCGCGCGCTCGCGTACGGGACTTCTTGTTATAGCAGGTTTGTCGCTGGCCTGGTTGGGCTTTTGGCGGCAAGGGTGTATCTGTCCGATTGGAGCTCTTCAAAATGTCGCCCTAACCTTGGCCGATCCGAGCTATTTTGTGCCAACTGTTGTGGTGTTGTTGGTGGTTGTTCCAATCCTGTTCACACTTCTGTGTGGGCGAACTTTTTGCGCTGCTGTGTGCCCCCTTGGGGCTTTTCAGGAGCTTACGGCGATTGCCCCTGTCCGGATCCCTCGATGGGTGGACGAGTCGTTGGGACTTTTTCCTTATGCGTTCCTTGGGCTGGCTGTAATGACGACGGTTTGCAGTGGATATTTTTTGATATGCCATTATGATCCGTTTGTAAGTTTTTTCCGTTTGGGTGCTAATGCCAGCACGTGGATTTTTAGCATTGGGGTTGTGCTCTTGGGGCTGGTAATAGCCCGGCCGTATTGCCGGTTCCTTTGCCCCCTAGGTGCAATTTTTCGAATAGTGTCGCCGCTTTCCCGGTGGCATTTGCGAATACCGCCAAGCGAGTGTATCAACTGCCGGCTTTGCGAGGAGGTGTGTCCTTATAACGCGATTCGGCGCCCGGAAGAGGGTGGGTGGGACGGCACGTCCCAAAAGTTACCGATTAGCAACCTCCATTTAGTGGTGGCCTGCTGCGGGGTTGTGATAGCCGGCGTTGTTAGCGGGCTCTTTCTTGGTCCGGTGACTTCACGCTTGGATTGGCGCATCCAATTGGCGGAGCGGGTGTGGCTGGAAGAGAGCGGCCAAGTAGTGGGAACTACCGATGCTTCCGACGTTTTTCGCAAATCCGGCATACCCGTTTCGCAACTTTATGAGGAGGCCGCCAAGATCGAAGGCCGGTACCGGTGGGGATGTTTACTCGTAGGCTTATGGTTCGGTGGGGTGATGGCAGCAAAGGTCCTACAGCTTAGCCGCAGCCCTCATCGAAGGGAATATGAGCCGGAGCGGGGAAAATGTTATTCGTGCGGCCGCTGCTTCCGGTTTTGCCCCTTGGAGCAGGTGAGGCTTGGTCTTATCGATGCTGACAGTATTCGTGTTTACGCCAAAGCTGCGGAGAAAGATAAAGCAAGGCCCACGTAGGTTTGCTTGATCTTGCGCATGGTCCTGCCGGCTTTCAAGCCATTTTATCCATAGAACAGATGGCCCACGGTTGTTGAGCACCTGCGGGACGGAGCCAGGCGTGCGCGACCCAAGCGTTGTTATTGGCTTATTGCGTACCGGGCGGCTTCGGCCATAAGTCGAAGGCCCTCCTCGATACGCGACAGCTCTTCATAAGCATAAGAGATTCGCAATTGTCGTCGACCTATCTGGCGAAGTTTGCCCCGCGGATCCACGCAATGTTGCCCCGGGAGAAAATAGACCCGGGGATGTTCCTGCCCCTGGGGGCCATCGATCTTCGGGTCACCGGTGGTGCGTGTGAGAAAACGGAAAAACGGGGAGTCTTCGGCGGTTTCCACATCGCGGAAAGTCAAATAGTAATAGAACCCCGCTTGGCCCCCGCTTATTTCTTGGAGGGCCCAACCTAGATGCTTCTCGAGTGCTTGACGAGTCACTTCTGCACGGTGGCGGTAGACGGCCTGCACCTCCTGCAGCCGACTGTCCCCTTTGTGATCGAGAATAAAGCTTGCAATCTCTTGCGAAAAAAGTGGGGCGCTGAAACCAACATCGCACGTATGCTGGACGAGGCCATCCATTAGCGGTCCCGGCGGTCCAATAAGAAACCCAATGCGTAAAGCTGGTGCCACAATCTTGGAGAGAGTACCCACTTCGTACACAACACCCAGTTTATCATAGCAGAGCGCCGAACGCGGCCGAGGAAGCTGCGGATCGTGGATGAGCATTTCGTAGGCGGCGTCGAATACCACCGGGATCTTGTGCCCCAGCCGGTAGGAGAGCTTCTCGGCAATAGCAACCAGGGCGGCCCGACGGGCGGTAGTAACCACACGACAACTCGGATTGTTAACGGTCACAATGTAGAAGAAGCGAATCTCGTTTGCACGCGATCCGAGGCGTCCTAATTCGCTTTCTAGCTCGTCGAGCCTGATGCCCTCCTCGTCTTCGGGAATCGCAACGACGTGAAAGCCGTGGCGTTCGAGAATTTCGCAGTAGATATAATACCGAGGGTCTGTTGTGACGACGATACCGGTGGGTAGGACTTCCGCCAGCCCTTCAAGGAGGCTGCTAGCCCCGCTTGCGCCGATGATGATGCGGTTGCGGTCGAGGATCTCTTCACTCAGATCTCCCAGACGATTCCGCAGAAGAAAGCTTCGTAACGAGCGAATTAAATTCGGTGAACCGGCGGGCCCCCCGTAATTCAGCGGTACCCGATAACGAGTGGGGTCGCGGCGAATCGCCGCAAATGCCTCCGCCACTTCATCGTAGGGAATGGCCTCTTCGCTGACATAGCCCACGCCAAGATTGATATCAATTCCATCCCGAAACTCCGCAGCAAACTGGGCCATCATCCGACCCACAGGCGACAGCACACTGGAAACCCTTCCATAGGGGGAAAGAGGCACATCTGCCACCGCAATCGATTCGCTCATCATGGACTTCCTCCGTACGTTTCTCATCGGGAGTTAACAAGGTGGTATGGGGCTTCGACGAACGGAAGCTACCAGTTACGCAGAAACTACGCAGAAACATTGTATCGGGCGGCTAAATAGTTTTGACGTCCTGAGCTCGCAGCGGAGGGATGTCGGTGCTAGAATGGCGGCGAGGACTGTCCTGCGGCTCACAATCTCATGCGTTGACCCCAAGCGTGGTTGTCACTCCACTCGTTGAAAGGTGTGGAAGGTGACCCAGGGAAGGGAATTTTGGCAAAGGTTCAGACGGCTGGTAAAACGTCCGCAATTTTCCCGGTCTGTTCCTCGGCAAACATGTGGCGGCTACTATTAGCCCATAGCCGAGATCTCATTCGCGAGGTCTCACCACAACTCATTGAGTGCTGACTGTTTTACGCCGCCATCCAACACAAACATGATGAATTTCGGAAGCTGTTCGGTTGAATTGCGGGAGGCTCTTGATGAGGAAGCGTGGGACGGGAGAAGATTTACGCGACACTTCCGGCGCTTTTAGGACCAATGGTGTTTTCAACGTGTTTAAGGATCGCGCGGAAAGGTCGAATTTTCGGTTTATTTGGTTGGGTTAGCCCTGACAGTGGAGGAAGTCGCCTCGCAAGTGGCGGCGAGCCTCTGGGGAATGGGAGATCCTGTTGGATACGCTTGCGGCACTTAAGTTTTTGACCAAGCAGGGAGCCCGGCACTCGGTGTGGGAAGGGCTTCGCCACCAGCTTCCAGTGAAGGGTCTCGAATTGTTGTATAGGTGGATTCCCCACCGGCTGAAAGTGGCCCAAGTGTCGCGGGTGCTCGTGTCGGGGTTAAAGCGTGATTTTCCCTTTCAAGGCCTGTTATCATTCGCGGTGTGGCCGCCCACATTGGGGCATTTGTGGTGACTCGGGAGGTGCTCTCTGCGTGCGAGGCCGATTCGGTAGTGGTTGCCTTCGGGGAGTTTCATTTCGCACATTATTTGCGTATAGGTGGCGCCCTCGGGGCACCGATCGGGGTCTGTCGCCGGACTGTCGCGGGGCGTAAGCTCCATCGGTAGATCTCCCAGCTGGCGGGGAACTCGCGAGGAAGAATCTGTGGGACAACCCCTTTTGGAAGGGCATCGAGAGGATACCTACCGAATGTCTCCGCGATCCAGTTCCGGTCCCTGTGGATTTCGCATGGGGCAGTGCGTTTCGTAATTAAGGCTCCCCTACGGAGGACCGAAGGGTTTTCGCAAACTCCATGAGGTTACCATTTCCAGCGGCCGCATCGTTATTCGTGACATTGTCCTACGGGACGACAGTGTTTACCCACTTCGATGTGCACTTTCTACTGTAAACATATTAGCGTCCACCGCAGCCGGAAGTTAACAAACTTTTGGCCAACAGACAGCGAACTTACTACGCACCGGCTGATGCGACGCCCAAAGGGTCCTGAAAACCGAGGATATGAATTCGCTCATTTTTTCGGTGCCGGCTTAACTACGCTTCACAAAGCACTTTACAGGCCAAAAGTTCCCGGGTTCGTCCAAATGTTTTAGTCCGCATTGTGGGGTGAGCAGATTTAGCCATGACTTCGCGCTTACTTCCACCTGGGTTTGAGAAGGCGGTGGCGATTCTTCGCCAAAGCTCCTCCGTTGTTGTGTTTACGGGGGCAGGGATCTCAGCCGAAAGCGGCATACCCACGTTCCGAGACGGGGGTGGTTTATGGGACCAGTTTCCGGTGGAAGAGTTCGGCCAATGGGCAGGCCTTTGGCAGACGGCATTGCGGCGGCCGGAAGAGTTGGCCCGATATTTGGTGGTTCGGCTAGAGCCGATGGCGTGCGCCCGGCCGAATGCCGCCCACCGCGCTATTGCGGAAATGGAAAAGTTCGCTCAGGTGACTGTGGTGACACAAAATATCGATGGACTTCATCAAGAAGCAGGGTCGCGGCGGGTGCTTGAGATCCATGGCTGTCTTTTGCGAGTGGTGTGGGTGATCGATCGGAAGCTGAAAACGGAGTTGACCCGAAGCGATCTAGCTGAGGTGGCAGCCAAAGTTCGTCAACTTCTTGATGCAGGCCGAATTTCCTTTCGGCACCTGCTGAGTGTTGTCAGACCCCTCTTCGGATTTGGACTGCGTGGGTGGTATCGTCCTGATGTGGTTCTTTTTGGGGATGCCATGGCCGAGCCGGAATGGAGCCAAGCGGTTCGTGCGGCATCACAATGCGATGTGGTTTTGAGCGTGGGAACCTCTGGCCAAGTGTTTCCGGCGGCAACAATTCCATGGCTGGCCAAATCCAGGGGAGCTACCTGGATTCATGTGGATCCGAAGGAGTCGGCCGGGGATATTTGGTTACCTGCTCGCGCCGGGGAGATTTTGCCGGCTTTGATTGAGGAAGCATGGGGAAGACTTTGAAGGAAGGCCGGAGTTGTTCCCTCAGGCGGGCGAATTCGCCGCCCGGGCGAAAAAAGCGGGAAGTTTCTTGCCGATTTGCTCTATCCAGAGTTTGGGCTTTCGGGGTAACACCCAGCAGAGAGCACACCCCCGAGAGTGAATCGCGAAGACGAGCTTCAGCGACCGAGGCTGCACAGAAAAGGATAGAACAAAAGTCCTTCAACAAAAAATGCCGTTTACGACGGGTCATTTTGCACAGAAGCTAGCGCTTCCAAGTAATCCTCCCAGCGGTAGATACTCAGGAGGATAACGTCCCTCTGCTGGCACCCCTTGCCGGCAAACAAGGTCTTGGTGAAAACCGGTCGGCGGTTGTAAACAAGCCACCAATCTGCAGGTTGCCATACTCCAAAGCGGTGCTGGAGGACATACCACCGCCACTGGCCGGGTGCGTCCGGTCGAAACTGAAAGGAAATGTAGCGCCATCTCTGAAGGAGGAGCAGATTTTCGTAAGGACCAGCGGCAAAAAACACTTTTTCCTTCTCTCCCGTGTTCTTTTCCAGCCATTGAAGCACTTCCGGGGTGAGAGAGTCCCAGTAGTAGGTGACTTCAAGTCCAAGTCGCTGCGCTTCTGCCGGTCCTCCCACAAGGGCGTTGTAGAACGAAAGCCAATGTGGGGCATAGCAGCAGAGATTCCGCACGCAGCTCAAACTACCAGCGATAACAAGCACGATAAGGCCCCCACCCACGAGCTGTGATACTTGCCTGGGCAGACTTTGGGGGGGATGCACGAGACAAACACGAGCCGCACGGATGAGCTCGGCAGCTCCGAGACCGCCGAGGATTCCCATAAAGCCAATGCTGGGCAGAAAAAGGCGGACTCCGTCGTGCGGGGGAGCCCAAGGAGTTGCCCGCACAAGAAGGAGCCATAGCATGTGAAGGATCATCAACCCCAACCACGGTCTGTCGGCTTGATGCCTCAGACATGCGATGAGGGTTACTCCTAGGCAAATCAGCATGAAGGTGGGCACCGTCACTGCCACCCAAACTAATGTGTTGTACCACGGCAAAGGATGATAGAGGTCATAACGTTGGCCGAGGAAGAAAATGCTCACGTTATAATCCGACCGGTCAAGGTTGCGGGCGACAAATTCAAGCATTCCCCTGATTGGATCATGCCAGATTGGCGGATTAACAAGAATGAAAACCAAAGTGGCCACCACTTGGGCATAGAGAAGTCCCGCAAGCTCTTGCCACTTCTTACGAATAATGGCCCAAAGATAAAACGGTACTGGGGCCAGAAACCCCGTGAATTTCGTGGCCATTGTCAACCCGAGCACTATCCCGAAAACGCCGTAGCAGCCACAGAGCCTCACAAGGTTCAAAAGGACAAGGCAGGGTCGGTTTGTGTTGGCATGTGCGAGCGGCTTGGTGTGAGTGACTGCCGGGTTAAGGACCCAAGCGCAAAAGATAATACAGGTGAGAATCCACAAGCTACACAGTGGGCTATCTGGAGTGGCGAATTGAATATGGGCAAAAAAGTGGGGCAGGAAGAGCATGCCCACCACGGCAGCTAGTCCGGCCGTCACTCCCTTTTGCTGCTTAAGATACCAGTAAACGAATCCGCTGGCCACCGCGAAAAGAACAATAGGTCCCACGCGGGCTTGCTGCCAAGGGCTAAGTTTCTGGGGCGCAAGGGATCGTCCTAGGGCAATCGTGATTCCGTAGAAACTAGGATGGCCCTCCAGCGTGGTCGTATAGCGCCAAAAATGCTTGAGCGTGTCAGGCTTAAACGCTTTCGTCCACCGTTCCGGCGGGGAAGCAAGCACCTGTTGATACCAAGCGGTGATTCCCTCGGCCCGCCAAATGGCGTTGCCTTCATCCCAAACCATGGGCATTCTCAGTGAGCTAGCCATAAAGATTGCGGCTACGGCGGCAGAAACGCCCATCGCCCCAAGCTTATCCGCAGCCTGTGCCCACCTGTGGCTGAGGGGGGGCTCCAAAGCGCGCGAAAAGCCGCCGAACCAGCGAAGGCACCTGTCCATCGAGCATGTAACGGAGCGGATCTTTGGGGTCATACCCCCATTGTACTAGGACAAGGGCGGGAGGTCAGGCAGCCAAAGCGGGGGGCTCTTGCCGGTCGATCTCGCCCCAAAGGAGGTCGCCGGCCACGGTGTCCAAATGCTCGGGAAGGATGACCTCTGCTTCTTCTGCCGCGGCGTAAAGGAGTGCGTAGTCGCACAGCCGATTTATTCGGGCCGGTATGCCCCCGGAGAGTTCGTAGATTCGATCCAAAGCGGGGGATGCGAAAATAGGTCGGCGAGCTCCTGCCGCTGACAAGCGGGTTTCCACATACTGGTGGGTCTCCCGACGGCTTAAGGCCCGGAGGATGCTTACCGCCGTGAATCGCTCCCTCCAGCAGGAATCTGCCAGAAGTCGTCGAGCAAGTTCGGGGTGACCCACTAGCACAAACGTGGCAAGTGCGCCCCGGCGATCATGGAGATCGCTCAGCCCGATAAGCCACTCCCATGACCTGGTGTCGGTGCCCAAATGTGCATCGTCCAGGACGACAAGGGCATGGCGTTGTTCGGCGGCATTGGCCCACAAGAATTCCTGGAGCGTTTCCGAGGCCTCAAGCGCGTGGGAAGGCCAAATCGGCTGCTCTTCGTCGATGCGGCGGGCCAAAACAAGTAGGGCATCGTGGCCCGACAGCCCCGCCAAAGGTAAATGGATTCGCGGCAGGATGTGCTTTCCCAACCGCGAAAATAACGCGTGAATGACGGTGGTCTTCCCTACTCCCGGCGAGCCAACCACAAGCAGTATACTGCTGCGCGACTCTGCCGCGTAAGCCGCCTGCGCGAGGACAACCTCATGGCTTCGGGCAGGAAAATAAAAGTTGGGGTCCCATCCGCTGTGGAAGGGCCGAGACGTTAGTTCCCAATAAGCCTCGTACATTGTCAGCACTCAAATTCCCAGGATGCGATTGAGCGGCGATAGTTAAGCGCACCTGCGAAGACCCACGAAATTTTCGGCCGTTCCGAGGACCCGGCCGCCCGCGGCGAGAATTTGTGCTTCCCAAATCCCCCGTCGCTGGTGGACTTCCTGGCGGACGTCCCAAACGGTGATGACGCCTGCCAGGAGCGGCAAAAATTCCCAGCGAAGATCCTTGCCCCCGGCGGCCTGTGCCTCCAGCACGCCCAGATCCACCAACGTAATATCCACCTTGCTGGTTAGTCTGGTCACTAGCTGTCGCAAGGCCTCCTTCTGCCGCTCGGTGCGGCCCGTCAGGCCGGTCTCCTCAAGCGAGGCCGTCCACGGGAGCAAAAACAGCGACTCGGAAAGCGAGCGAACGGTTACCTCGGCCAGGGGAAGTCGGCCGGCAAGAAATTCTTGCCATCCGGCCTCGGGGAGAATTCCCAAACGTTGACACACCGTGGGATGGTCCCAGGCGGCATCCACCACGGCCACACTTCGTCCGCTGGTAAGAAAGTACCGGGCTACTGCCAGAAGTAATGTTGTTGTGCCTTGTCCGGGGGAAAAGGAGGTAAAACCCACAGCCCGCCCATATCGTTCGGTATACCCGTCCGTTCGGGAAGCTATTGCCTCGATCGCCGATGAGGCTGCTAACCCCAGACGAATGACGGCACTCGGCCAAAGCACCCGCTCCACACAATAGGCGGGCGGCCAATCCGGATCTTCCGGCGGCGCGGAGATTCGGTGATCTTCGGCCTGCGCCGGCACAGTGGAAGGGACCTGGGGGGCTTTTCCCGAACGCACATCACTTCCACTCTTTTCGCCGCGGTCTTCACCCGGGATCCGGGTTTTGTCGCCGCTGAAGCGAGCTTCCTCCTGTCTGCAAAAAGGCAGGCTCCTAAAGGCTACGGAATTTCCGCTGTTAGTGGGGTCTCTCGGGGGAGTGTTTTCATAGTTTTCAGGGTGGGCCCACGCGCAGGGAGAATTGCCTGTTGAGTGACGGGCAGGCTGGCTCGGCTGGGTGTCAGTTTCTTTTACCTCTGTGGCGGCCGACACCGGCTCCGCGGAAAAGGAAGTAGACATCCCCCCCCGAAAGTCGTGGTTTGAGGCGTCTGATTCCGCTTGATCCCACTCTTTAGAAGGTTGCGCCGAATTTGGAACATCGAAGTAACGGTACTGTGTTGTGTCCTCAAGATGCGGCCGGGGGACGGACGGCTCGCGAGAGTTTTCGATGGCTGCGGGGCAAGACCTGGAGTTTTCCCCTCTCTGCAGATCGCACGTGCTGGTACGGAAGTGCGGTCCCGCTAGTTCCAGACGGGGAGAATAAACTTTTGCATCGGGGGGTGCCCCATTTCCCGTTGCTGATTTTGTCTCACATCGCCTCCCCTCGTCGGGAGAGTTGGCGTTGGCTCCATAACTTTTAATTTGTGGCAGCCAAGCGGAATCCTGTTGGATTGGCTCGCCACGGGGCAAGCTCTCGGGCATTACCGCAGGGGGTTCTGCTGTGTCGGTGGTCGACGTGCTAATCGAGTAGGTGAGGAGTGGATCGAAGCACGCACAGACGACAGGCTCAACATTTGACCAAGAGTTTGGCCAAATCTCTTGAAGACCCGAACAAGTTTGGGACGGCTGGGTGTTTTCTTGCTGTTGTTTCCCTGGGATCTCGGCCGAAGGAGGTGTCGGGGGGGGCGGTGGAGAAAATTTCTCCTGCGCCGATTGGGCGCTCTCCCTCGGCACGTCCGTTACGGACAACCTCACGTGAAGGCTTTCGGCCGTATTTTGCGCACAAAAGTGCGGTCCGGATTGTCCGATTTGGGGCTGAACATCCGATGCCGCAGATGCCTTCCGTTGAAGTGGCTCGAGAACTTTATCCTCGTTTCTTCCCTCTTTTGCATGGTGTTTCGGTGCCGTGGCAGATAACCGATCTGCCTGTCGATACAGCTTGAGCAATGCATCGTCGATAGCTGCCATAGGTTGAGTGTGCTTTTCTTTTCCTTATGGGAACGGACGTATCCCACTGGCTCGCCTTGGGAGGCTCAAGAAAACTGCAGTATCAATTTTCGATCTAGATCCACCCGTGCTTTGCGGGGTGACCGGTTGGATTTACCGATACAAATTCAGGCTTGTGTTCGGTGGTGCGCCCCAAGCGGGTGTAATTGCTCCCGCGGGAGGAGTGACAACCGTCTGGTTACCGGGCCGTGTGGGCGGATAGCCAGCCACACCGGCACCGACCGGGTAGCTTCCACCCACCGGCGGGCCGTACCCGAAAGGCAAATTTGTGGAAACCGGTGCATTTGTCGATAGCGGCGCACCGGGCGTCGAGCTACCGGGGACGGCTGCTGGGCCCATCATTGGGGTCCCTCCGGGACCAGGTTGAGGGGCGAGAAGGGCACTCTGCACTCCCGGGTCGGGGTAAGTTGCAGGCCCCGATGCACCCCAGGCCCCTTGGCCCCAACGAAAACTGCTAGCATCTATCGCTTGCCACGCGCCGGCGGGGATCACTGTCGGGGGACCCACGACTGACGAGGGGTTGGACACCACGGTCGGATTGATAACGGTTGGATTGATAATCGTTTGGCTCGGGTTTACCGTACCCGTAACCGCCGTTGGGTGATACGTCGCGGGCGGATCCGAACTTCCTGGCCCTGCTTTCGACGAGGAATAATACCCTTCTTGAGGTCGTGGCAAAGTGTTTGTAGGAACAATTGGTGAGCCGGGCACTTGTAAATCGCCTGATTTGGGAACTTGCGCTACCGAAGCAGTAGGCCCCGAGGCCGCCGGCCCGTAGAAGCTCGCTTCGCTCCCTATCGGAGGGGCGCCCACGGTCTGACTTGCCCCGACTAGTGGCCCGGTACCCCCCTGAGATTGATTTGACATGGCATTGGCGTCAGCGATTGGGCCGGGCATTAATGCGGTTCGAAAACCGAAATGTTCTGCAGTATCGCCGCTCGATATCTGCCCGGGGAAAGATCGCGATGCAAACTCCTTTTCTCCGCGGAGCCAGGCCAGGCCGGTTATGGCTCCTTGAGAGGCTGATCCTGGACTCGTCGAACTATTTCCGAAGGCTGCTGTGACTTTTGAGTCTTCCGCAAGGAGGGCTGATGGGCTGAGGCTCTGCGAGGGGACAGCTTCGCGTCCCATAGTGGTAGGTGAAGCACTTGTCCAGGATGAGTCGGGAGTAGGGGTGGGTGGTAAAGTGTTTCCGAAATTTGCAGGCTCACTTCTTGCCACCTTAGGCCGGTAACTCCCTTCCACTCTAGGGTTTTGTGAGGGGAGGAATTCCCCCCTGGCCACGGGGCCTTCCGCCGCGGTCTCCTTTCCAATCAGAAGTGCTTCCGCCTCGGCATGGTTGGGTGTCACTGCGGCACTTCGCATAGACCAGGGAGCAGAGCCGACCAACCCCTCGGTCCCCGGATGTGAGGGTTGGGAGCCTCCCATGGACCACCCCTCAGAAGAAGGTGCTGCGGAGAAGCTCGGCACCGGAAGCCGAGCCTTCGCCGCTGCTACCCTATCACCCTCCGAGGTTGTGGTTGGCGGCTCGCTGTTGTTGGGCAGGCTGTTAGAGAGAGACCGATCTTTTAGGGAGACATTATCCCCCACAGGAGTGGTATTTAGCCTGGTTAGCTGCAGGTCGGGGGGAGACGCACTCGGCTCGGAGGATCTTTCCTGGTGGGCAAAAAGGGTTACCCAAAGGATGAGTCCGCCGAGAACCACGGCTGCCGCGAATGTACCGATGGTTGCGGGGGAGAGTTCGGCTCCTAAAAGTGTCTCGCCCCCAGACGACTCAGCTTCCAATTCCGGTGCTTGATTCAGATCCGGAAAACTTGCCAAAACGGGGGCATGGGCTGCGGGTTCAGCGGTCGAGGGGGTTCCCGGGGCGTCGCGGGTTGCACTGGGTACTCGACCTGTTACGTCAAACCACATTTTTTCGGCTAACTCTCGGCCAGGCGATTTGTGTGTTTGCATGCAAAGACCCCCAAAAACAGCATGCAACCCCCTTACAGATTCTGGTTGGCCTCAATTAGGTCTTTGGCGATCGTAAATAGGCTCGGTTCCCGTGAGCGGTGGAAGCGATTCTGGTCCATCCCCATTTGTCACGAAACTAGTTAGTTATTGCCGTCTGCCAGTTGGCTACTTGTGCTGACCCAACTGTCTGGTTCATGCGAGACCTGTGGACGGACCGCTTTGCGATTTATCGGGATCGGGATTTCCGGACTTGAGAGTTTTTCCGAACTTGCCGAAGAGATCGGCCTTTTCGAAAAAGTTGACGGCATAAGCCAGGTAAAATAACGCCTCCTGCGAATCGAGCAAGTTGTGCCAATATGAAAAACATCTTTGAAGGAAGGGGGGAGGATTTAATGCTTTGGATTTTTTCTCCGTCTAGCTCGAGGACGGTTCCGGGGAGTTGGGCATCAGCTGCCGATGGGACTCCAAATGCGCCGCTTCGGCCAAAATTGCCCACGAGCGAGCCGGCAGAGAAATTTTCGATTAGCCACGTTAGGTCGCAGAAAAGAGAACTAAGCCTCAAGCACCTCGCTTGTTCACGGAGGATTCCCGTGGTGACTGAACCTTCCAGCGAGAAGACACGCGAGCTCGGCGGGCGGGAACCGAAGCATTTGGGTTTTTTCCTTAGAGGAAACCAGTGGCCGGGGATCGCCAGTGGTAACTAAGGCCAGGCATTCGCACAGCCAACAGCAGCTCGTTCTACCGGGACCATCTCACCGTTTGGAGGAAAAATGTTTGGAGCAAAGGTACAATTCGGGCAATCTGAGAAAAATGCGCGGAAAAGGAGTGGCCGCTGCTGTTTTCCTGTACTCTTTTGGGGCATAAAAAAGAATCAGGGTCGGTCGGGTTAGGCCTCGATGGCTCACAGCAGCTTTTGGGAGCCAGAAACTCGTTTGCAAGTTGAAGGGTTAAACAACATGCAAGCCTCATTTTGGAAGGTAATCCTTGCGGGTGTTCCCGGTGTGGCGGGAATCATTGTCGTTTTGCAGGTAGTTTTAGCCGACGATCCGGCGCTCGTGGGTGCTTCGTCGGCTCGGGAATTGGCCGTACATCCAATTGGCCGGGTGGAGAAAAAAGAAGGGCGAACGTTCCTTGTCATCAACCCCAAATACCGGCCAGGACTTCTCGGGTTAGACCAGTGGTCGCACGTTCATGTCTTGTGGTGGCTCGACCGCAACGATACCCCTCAGCGAAGGTCCATTCTGCAGGTCCATCCTCGCGGTAATAAAGATAATCCGCTGACCGGCGTATTTGCCTGTCGTGCCCCTGTGCGCCCGAACCCGGTGGCCTTGACCGTCTGCCAGGTGTTGGCAGTGGAGGACCATGTCATCGAGATCGCCGAGATCGATGCCTTTGATGGGACACCGATTGTTGACCTAAAACCTTTCGTTCCCGCGATGGATTGCCCTCACAACGTCCGAGTGCCGGCATGGGCTCGCCCAAAACAGAAGGAAAATTAGTGCTCTCGGCTTCGGCGGAAAATGGACGAGAAGCCTCCGCTGGTACGTGTGCATCTGCCGTGGTAGCTGTTTCCAGCCAATGAACGCTAGAATTGCTTCCGAAGCTTCTTATTTAGAAGGACCAATCCGATGCCCCGCGTTCTTTTGGGAATTTTCTGTATGAGTTTGCTGGCTGGGGGCGCTGCCGCGATGGACGAGCAAAGCTCCCAGATCAAAGTCGATGAGCTTCGGCTGATTCCGTTTCCGAAACAAGTGACTTTGCACGAGGGTAGTTTGTTGCTTGCAGGACCATGGGTCATTGAGCTACCACCTGGCCATGAAACGCTGGGGGAAATCATCGATCAGGAATGGCGACGTGCGGGACTGTCTCCGCTGCAGATCAAGATTGTTCCCGACCAGCCAGTGTGTTTTTATCTTTTCCCTCAAAGCTCAGGTCGGCCAGAGGTGGAGAAACCCTTATTTCAAAGTCAACTAAGTGGTGAGGAATACGTGCTCCTTGTTTTCCCAGAAGGGGTGGTGGGTTATGGGGGCAGTAGGCCGGGCCTATTTTATGCTGGGATGACCTTTTGCCAGCTTCTGCGCGCAAACCGGCAGGGGAACAACCGCCTCCCGCTTGTTGATATCCGCGATTGGCCTAGTCTTCGTTGGAGGTGTTTTCAGGACGATCTAACACGTGGTCCGAGCACCACACTTCCTTCTCTAGAGCGGAGTTTGCAGTTGGGGGCCTATTTTAAATTTAATTTGTGGACTTATTACATGGAATACCAGTATGCATTTCGTAAACACCCGGAGATTGGTCCCCCCGATGGTTCCCTCCAGCCGGAAGAACTTGCCGCCCTGGTGGAAGAGGGGCAAAGATTCTGTGTGGATATCCTGGGAAATCAGCAATCCTTCGGACATTTCGGCCGGATCCTGCGGCACGAGAAATTTGCCCATCTTCGCGAGCAGCCCCACTTGTTGACGCCTGTACGAGAGGAGACCTATCAACTGTTAGATGATCTTTATTCCGAAGTGTGCCCACTATTACCGTTTCCCCTGTTTAATGTCTGCTGCGACGAGACGTGGGGGCTGGGTGAGGGACCTTCCAAGGAGCTTGCGCAGCAAATTGGAGTTGGTGGCGTATACGTGCGGCATATTCAGCGCCTTCATGCCCTGCTTCGGGAAAAATATGGTAAGCGAATGATGATGTGGGGCGATATTATTTTGCAACACCCCGATCACCTAAAGGACATCCCGCCGGATGTGGTGATGCTAACGTGGAATTACAGCCCGCTGGAAAATTTCGACCACCTCATCCTGCCGTTCCGCAAGGCAGGTTTCGAGTTTTTCGTTTGTCCCGGTATCCACAATTGGAGTCGGATCTTACCCGACTTCGGTGTGGCGGCAAAAAACATCCAAAACTTCATTCGTGACGGAACAACGCACGGAGCATCGGGAGTGATCATAACCGACTGGGAAGACGACGGCGAGGCACTCCAGGGATATCGCTGGCACGGACATCCATGGGGGGCGGAGTGTGCGTGGAACGGCGGCCAGACCTCGTTGCAGGAGTTTCACCGCCGCCTAGGCGCCGTGTTGTTTGGCGAACGTGGAGATCATTTCGGGCGGGCCATCGAACTTCTGTCTCAGACACATCGTCTCCCCAACATGCAGGGCATGAGCAACAGTCGTTTTTGGCGCGAGGACTTCCTTTCAGCCCAACCGGTGGAGGATGTGCGGCAGTCGGCAGAAAGGCTGCTGGAGTTGGTCCGGCCGGCCATCGCCCACCTGGAGGCGTGCCGCCAGGAGGCCGTCGTCAACGCCGACCTTTTGGGGAGCTTCCTCCATGGGGCGCGTCGCATGGAGCTGATCGGCCGGCGGATGTTGGCGGGGTTAGAAGTGCGACGCCTCTACCGGCAGGCGGGGCAGGCTCCGGTGGAAGAATGTCTTCAGATTATTGAACAAATCCGCTCCCTTGTTTGTGAGATAAAAAAGGCCCATTTGGATTTGGGAGAAGAGTTTGCGCGGTTGTGGCTTGCAGACTGTAAGCCTTATGCTCTTCAGTGGACGATGAGTCGCTATCGCACCACAGCGGAAAGGTATGACCAGCTGCTTGCCCGACTGGAGGAGGCCAAGGCGGCTGTGCGTCGAGGCAAGCCACTTCCGCCAGCGGAAGTGGTTGGCCTTGTCTCCATGGAAGAAAAGCGTTGACGCCTAGGGTGCAGAGGCTCCTCCCAATCCTTTCCGCATAAACTTTGGGAGAGTTCTCGGCAAGCAGATCGTTAGTGCTGGCAACACAAGAGGCATAAGCATGGCGGGAAGTCTGAAGGTAAAAAACGCGATAGGAGGCGGGGCTGTGGCGTATTTGTTGATCGGCTGGGTGATGGCATTCAATTTGCTGAATTGGGCAGTCGGGCAGGAGCCGTGGACGACTCCGCAGAGACTACGCCTCCCGGCGGTGCCCCTTGTTGTTCATGATCCGTATTTCAGCATTTGGATGTTTGGTGATAATCTTGCCAACGACTGGCCGCGGCATTGGACGGGTCGGCCTCATGCCCTGACAAGTCTCATCCGCATCGATGGCCAAGCGTACCGGTTGATGGGAGCAGCGCCGGAGGCCCTTCCTGCTTTGCCGCAGTTAAGGGTGGAAGTGCTCCCTACGCGGACTGTTTACTGCTGGGAAACGCCGGAAATTGCTGTTAGCCTTACGTTTTTCACTCCAATGTTGCCGAACTCGCTTGAGCTTATTGCCCGACCGATCACCTATTTGATATGGGAAATTCACAGCAAGGATGAAAGGACGCATGTTGTTGACTTATACTATGACAACACAGCGGAACTTGCTGTCAACAATGTCAATCAGATGGTAACTTGGGATCGGGGAGGAGAGGGGGAAGTGGTGTGGATGAAAATGGGCTCCCTCGAGCAGCCCATCTTGGCCAAGGCAGGAGACGACCTGCGGATCGATTGGGGCTATGCTTATTTGGCCGTACCAGCACACTCTCAAGTCCGCACGGTCATGGCCGCTCATGATGCCTGTCGCCGATCATTTGCTGCCACGGGGGAAATTCCGGCAGAAGATGATCGGAACAAACCCCGTGCGGCTGAGGACCGATGGCCGGTGCTTGCCTTGGCCTGGTCAGGCTATGTAGGTCCGAATCGACCGTTTGTGAGGCATCTGCTTCTCGGGTATGACGACCTCTTTTCTATCGAATACCTAGGGCAGCGACTGCGGCCGTGGTGGTGGCGCTATCACGCTGGCTTTCCCGAGCTGCTTGTGGTGGCGAATCGCGACTTGCCCCGACTTCTACAACGCTGTCAGGTTTTTGATCAGGAGCTTTTGGATGATGCGCGTGCCGTTGGTGGGGACGCTTACGCTCAGCTTGTGGCCTTAGGGTACCGCCATACTTTTGGTGGGCATAAACTAGTAGAAGGTCCCTCCGGGGAGCCCATGCTTTTCTCCAAAGAGTGCTTTAGTAATGGGTGTATTGCTACGGTGGATGTGATGTATCCGGCCTCGCCTTTCTTCATGCTGTTCAACAACGAGCTGCTAAAGGCTACGGTGTTGCCCATCCTCAAGTACGCAAGCAGCCCCCGCTGGAGGTTCCCTTTTGCGCCTCACGATCTTGGCACGTACCCCTTGGCAAATGGCCAAGTTTACGGTGGAGGCGAAGAAAGCGAGGAAGGACAAATGCCCGTGGAAGAATCGGCCAACATGCTCATCCTGTTATACGCCGTTTCCCGTCTTGATGGCCACACACGCTTTGCGGAGCCATACTGGCAGCTCCTTGAGACCTGGGCTAACTTCCTTGCAGAGAAAGGGTTTGACCCCGAGCAGCAACTGTGTACAGATGATTTTACCGGACCCTTGGCCCATAACTGTAATCTGTCGGTGAAGGCCATTGTGGCTTTGGGTTGCTTTGGCCAGATGTGTCAAATGGCCGGTAAAGAAGGCGATTACAAACGCTATCGTCAGTTGGCCCAAGACTTTGCGATCCAGTGGATGAAGTCCGCTGATGATGGCGATCACTATCGACTGGCTTTCGATAGGCCTGGTACATGGAGTCAAAAGTACAATCTGGTGTGGGATAAAGTCTTTCAGCTGGGACTGTTCCCACCGGAAGTCCGGGCAAAGGAGGTGGCGTTCTATATTCGTCAACTTCTCCCGTATGGCTTACCCCTTGATAATCGAGATCTTTTCACCAAGACTGATTGGCAAGTGTGGACCGCTACGCTGGCCGAAAGTCGAGATGATTTCGACCGGTTAATGATGCCCGTTTATCGATTTATTCATGAAACTCCTCAGCGAGTTCCTCTCACGGATTGGTACTGGGCGCATAACGGGCACTTGCGGGGTTTCCGCGCACGACCGGTCATCGGCGGGGTATTCATCAAACTTTTAGATGCTCCGCATATTTGGGCCAAGTGGCAAGCTCGCGCCGGCGGGCGTGATGCTCAGTGATCATCGAAATCATCGCCGGAGTCGCGGGCGAAATCGTTTATCTCCCAAGAGGGGGTTGATGGGGTATCGATACAAGCCTTGTTCAGTTTCCTCCCCAGGGCCTCCGAGAGCGGCTTTAGCTTTCCACGATGAACCGGTAGTTCCTGTCAAGGAATTTGAAGAAGTCCATTTCGGTGGCTCGGAGCGCTTCTTCCGCTGGATTGATGAACGGGTTGCGCAACACCAGTCGCACCGGGTAAGCCCGGGTGTCCAAGTGCCATGGGGTTTGCGCCTGCGACCGTTCCGCCAGATGGGACGACATTGGGGCCGGTGGGTGCTTCACCTTGTTCGGACTTCTTTTCACACCTTTTGGGAATAGGCGATTGGTAACAATAATTAAGGGGAGAAACGCATTTGTGAGGGGGTGCCTCCGCGACGATTTGGGGGCAATTTGGGAAACCTTTGCGGTATGCTCTAAGGCAAAGTCGCCCGCGATGCGGCGTACAAGTGGAAAAAGGAAGAAGACAAAGCCCGAAGCGTCGCTCCGTTTTGTGCCAGCCGCCTTCTGGCTGGTATCTAGAAGAAAGGTTAATTTTTGCCGAAGCCGGCTTGAGATTACGTCATGGGCTCCGGGCGCTCCGAGGACTGGCCCACACTCCCCGCGCGCGTCTTCAAGCCTGTGAAGGGCTCTGGGTGCCCCTGGCACTGGTGGTGAAGAGCCGGATCAAGTGCCTGCGGGGCTCATGCCCATAAACACCTGAACTTTTGGATCGGGGGAACGTTTGGCCTAGGCACATGCGCCTCTCAGGCGGCTGGGCCGCGGGGGACCTCCGTGAGAAACATGTCCTCGTTGGGAGTGGGTTGATCAAAAAGAGGACAAGCGACGCAGAGGGGTAAGGCAGCTGAAAGCAAATTTGGCCTCGCGGCCCAGCCGAAGGTGTCGGGGCCCCCGTCAGGAGGTTCAGTAAGCGAAAAAACTTAATCGGTAAGCGGAAAAACTCAATTCGGGTGGGAAAGTTAATCTCCGGCCCAATTGGCTTGTAAATTTTTGCCAAGTTTCCCCGAAAAGTGGGACGCTTTTTCGGTCATGCCGGGGTGGCAAAGAGAGCTTGGCGATTCATGCGGTCGCTGATTTTGGCTTTAAGGTGGGTTCTGCCATGCATCTACCACAGGTAGTAATTGTCGGACGGCCTAATGTAGGCAAATCGAGTATTTTCAACTGGCTGCTTCGGCGTCGCCTAGCCATTGTCGATCCCCAGGCAGGCATTACGCGCGATCGGGTCACTCATTTGCTTGAGGTGAATGGCCGATTCGTCGAGCTAGTCGACACGGGGGGCATGGGAATCGAAGATGCAGATAATCTCACGCAACAAATTGAAGAGCAAATTGAGGCGGCGATTGATACGGCCGATGTTATCCTGTTTGTGGTTGATGTTCACACGGGAATTACACCTCTGGATGAGTTTGTTGCCCGAAGGCTTCGCTATGTGGCAGCACCGGTCATCTGTGTGGCCAACAAGGCCGATACGGAAAACCTTTCGCTCCAAGCCGGCGAATTTTATCGCTTTGGTCGGAAAGTCATTCCCGTCAGTGCGGCTCACAGTCGGGGGCGAGAGGAACTGTTGGCGGCCATTGCGGAAGCCTTGCCTCCCGTGGCTCAGGAAAGCGGGGAGCTGCCCCCAGAGCCAGTGATGAAATTGGCGATTGTCGGCCGCCGCAATGTAGGCAAGAGTACATTTGTCAACACGCTTTGCCAAGCGGAGCGAATGATCGTCAGCGAAGTCCCGGGAACCACGCGCGACAGCGTCGACGTTCGCTTCGAGTTGGACGGAAAGCCTTTTATCGCCATCGACACGGCGGGATTTATGCGTCGCAAAAGTATTAGTGAAAATGTGGACTTTTACGGTATGCATCGTGCCCAGCGAAGCATCCGCCGCGCCGATGTTGTGCTCCTTTTTTTGGATGCCCAAGAGCGAATTACCCGGGTGGATAAACAGCTTGCCGATTATATCGCTCAGCAGTATAAGCCTTTTATTTTTGTCGTCAACAAGTGGGATGCGGTGCAGGGACAAATTCTTCCCGAGAAGTGGGTGACATACATTCGCGAAAACTTCCGCACCATGACTTATGCCCCGATAGCTTTTATTAGTGGAAAGACCGGCAAAAATGTCAAATTACTTCTCGATTATGCGCAGGAGATTTATCAACAAGCGGGAAAGCGGGTTAAGACGGCTGAGCTTAACCGACTTGTTGTGGCGGCCATTCTCCGTAATCCGCCGCCCCTTGCAGGCACCAAGCGCCCGAAAATCTATTACGCCACTCAAGTAGGTGAATATCCCCCCACGATCGTGATGTTTTGTAACGACCCCCCTCTGATCGACGCCACCTACCAGCGCTATCTTCTGGGAGTCCTCCGCGAGCAACTGCCTTATCGGGAGGTGCCCATCAAGCTTTATTTACGCAAAAGAGAGCGACACGATCGCACCGACCAGATTGAAGCACGCCTTGGCCTGAGGAATTGAGGGGACCAAGGCAGGCTTGCCCGACGGATTCCGCTCGCCATACCAGTTGCTTGAGATTGGAAGATCTGGGCGTAAAGGGCTCGGCAGGGTATTTTCCTTGGCTTGCGGCCGAGCTCTGACCCGCCACAGAGATTTGTTCCTCATGCCTCATACCAATTTTGTGCATGGCCCGGCTGGCTCTTGCGTGAGGCAGAATGCTCCAGTAAAACCGTTGAGTGTCGGTGCAAAACGGGATTGTTTGTTTTTTCCCATCGGAGGCGGTGAGGCGCAAAAGTCACTCTTTGATTGGAAGGGAGATAAGCAAGATGGAATCCCTTTTAGGTCGCCGATCGTTTTTGGCATCAGCTGGAGTGGGTGTCCTGGGTACACAACTGAATAGATCGCCCGAGGCTCTTGCACACAGCGGTGCGGAAGCCGGCCAAAAAATCAAAATCGTGGCGGTTGCCTGTAGCCTCCGGGCCGGGAAGACAACAGCTCAGGGACTGCGTTACGTCCTGGAGGCGGCCAAAGCGGTTGATCCGGAACGGATTGAGACCGTGCTCATCGACCTTGGTGGTCGGCATATCCCACTGGAGCCCGTTGTCAACTTACCTTTGCCTCCCGGAGAGCGCGACGATTTTCCTGCAGTGGCAGAGCAGTTGGTAGATCCCACGGTAAGGGCCATCATCGTGGGGTCCCCCGTCTATTATGCCAGCATGAGCGCGTTGTGCAAAAGCTTTATCGATCGGCTGGGCCAACTGCGGCGGGAGTTTGCACTTTCGGGCCGGCTTGCCGGCGCCCTGGCCGTGGGCGGTGCCCGCAACGGAGGCCAAGAGTTTGTCATTCAGTCGATCACCACAGCCTTGATGTGCCACGAGATGCTAATTGTTGGGGATGGTCGTCCCACGGGTCATTTTGGGGCGGCTTTGTGGAATCCGGGTACAGATGATATCTCCGGGGACGAGGTTGGCATCAAGAAAGCCCAAAACCTCGGGCGGCATGTGGCTCAGATGGTCCTGCGGCTTCGGTAAGTCGGCACATGATGGGAGGTTTGTGATGCTCAATCGCCGCGAATTTAGTCAACAACTTGTGGGGTTAGGGGCTATTGTGGGTGGGTGCCACGAGAGTACGGTCTCTGCTGAGGATACGGAAATTTCGGCAAAGGATGAGTTCTATATTGAGCCGCCCAAAAAGCTTCCCATTCGGCGCTTTGATGTGGTTGTTGCCGGAGGGGGCACAGCTGGAGTGGTGGCCGCTTTGGCCGCAGCCACGCAAGGGGCCAAAACTGCCCTAATCGAAGCTAAGGGTTATACCGGCGGGACAATCACGGAGGGTGGGACAGCACTTCACAGTTTTTACAATCTCTGGAAAGCGTTCCCCGGTACGGAAAAGCGGCAGGTCGTTCGCGGGTTGGCCCAAAAGATTATCGATCGGTTGATGTCGGTGGGAGGTTGTACCGGGCACGCGGAGATGGAACTCGGATTTGACTATGACTCGGTTTGCACCGCGATTGATACAGAACTGTACAAATGGATCACACTGGAGATGTTGACAGAATCCGGCGTCTCCCTATTTTTAAACACCACGGTGGTGGGGGCAATTCGGGAAGGCGACAGGCTTCAGGGAGCCATTACCGAAAGCCGGGCAGGGCGGGAAGCTTTCTTTGCCCAAAGCTTTGTGGATTGCACTGCTTACGGTGATTTGGCTGCTCAAGCCGGCGCCGAGTACAGCGAGCCGAACGATTACCCGGTAGCCAATAGCATCGCTTTGGCTAACGTTTCGGTAGAGAAATACTACGAATTTCTCAAATCTCACGATGCTCTGACCCAGCTGGCCCGGGGAGTTCGCGATGGCCAGGAAGGGCAAATCGTCCGCCTTGATGGAACTTTAGTGCGATTGCCGGAAGAGTTTCGCCGCGAGGCTTCGGCCATTGGTCTGCATATAGTGACGACGACGGTGCACGATGACTACTTCATGTTCCTCAAGTTGAACTTCAGAATGCCAGTAAGCCCTACTGACCGCGATGCCGTTACCTCGGCAGAAGTCGAGCTGCGCCGTCGTCAGATTCGCGCGGTAGAACTGTTCCGCAAGTTTGTGCCTGGTTGCGAGAAAGCTTTTATTGCCAGAACAGCGCCGCGTCTTAACATTCGTCGCGCCCGCTGTATTCGTTGCGACTACGATGTCTCCCGGGAAGATGTGCTGGAGGCTCGCCGATTTCCGGACGAAGTGTTTGTGTACGGTTTTCATGATCTTGCGCCCCGTTACAAAATCAAAGATGGGGGCGTTTACGGTTTTCCCTATCGCGCCCTGTGTGTTTCAGGATTGGAAAACCTGTGGTGTGCCGGGATGCTCATCACTTCCGATTTCGTGGCCCATATGTCCACAAGAAACACCGTTTGCTGCATGGGGCAGGGGCAGGCAGCCGGGACTGCGGCGGCTCTATGTGCCCTTCACGGCTACAGAAGTAGGCAATTACCATACGCGAGGCTCCGGGAGGCGCTGGAAGCTGGCGATGTGGTCTTTACGGTGTGATTGGTTGCTTTTTGCCCGGAAGACGGTGTTAACTTTGTGGGGTACGTCCAGCCCGGGAAGTATGGTCTACCCCGCATCGGTCATGTGCGGCTTGAGCTGACCAGAGAAGGAGGAAGTGGAATGGCCATCAGACCGCACCACGCCCAGGTCACCCTGCGAAACTATAGATATACATGTGCTACACTATTAGGGCGCATTAAAGCACATAGGATTTGTGAGGGAAGCAATAGAAAAATGAGGCCGCGGCGGACTCAACAGGCACTCTCCTGGGCTGCTGTTATCGGGTTTAGTCTCGGGATATGTCTTCCTTCGCACCTTGTGGCCGCCGAGGTGCGAGTGTGGGAAGACGTTGTCACCATCGCGACCTATCCTTGGGAGGACGATATCAATCCTAAGTTCTGGGCGCTAGAAGGTGGCCCAAGGCTTTCCACCACGGTAAGTGGGTCGATTATTTATCCGTATACGATGCAAGACCATCTCTCGCGGACAAAGGTCGATCGGCAGTATCGCGCGGTTTTTCTGGAAAACGAATATCTTCGGGTGATGTGTTTGCCGGAGCTGGGCGGCCGACTGCATTCCGTTTACGACAAGGCAGGTCAAGGGGAAATGTTCCACCTCAACCGGGTGATAAAGCCGGGAATGATTGCCATGCGCGGGGCGTGGATCAGTGGAGGGGTGGAATGGAATGCGGGGCCTCAGGGGCATACGGTTACCTGTTTATCCCCAGTCGATGTGGTAGCCGGCAGAAATCCTGACGGCTCGGCGTTTATCGAAATCTCCAACCAGGAGAAAATCTTTCGCACGCGCTGGACCGTTCGTGTGACACTTCGGCCGGCACGCGCCTATTTGGAAGAGGATATTTGCATCTTTAATCCCACCGATGGGATGCATCCCTATTACTTTTGGAATTGCACAGCTTTTCCCAACCGTCCGGGAACACGATTTATCTTTCCCATGAGCTTAGGCACGGATCACCACGGACGGGAATTTTTCCGATGGCCCATTCACAACGGCCGAGACCTTTCTTGGTTAAAAAATTACGAAACTTGGGCCTCGGTCTTTGCTTACCAATGCACGATGGACTTTTTTGGTGCCTATGATGTGGACGCGGATCGGGGGGTAGTGGCGATTGCAGATCATCGGGAATTGCCGGGGAAAAAGGCCTGGACTTGGGGCCAGTGGGAATTTGGGCAAGTGGCGCAACAAAACCTCACAGACGAAGACGGGCCATATATCGAGGTACAAAGCGGGCCGTTACCCACTCAGTCCGATTATGGCCTCTTGTGGCCACGACAGCGCGTGGCCTGGCGAGAATGGTGGTATCCCGTACATGGACTGGGCGATGGATTCGAGTTTGCCACCCGATATGCCGCCGTTCAAACGGCGCGCGTGGATGGAAACCTTGAGTTGCGGATTTTAAGCACTGCGGAGTATCCGAGGGTTCGATGCCGGCTGGAATTTGTTGACGGCTCTGACGCCGAGACACGCGAGGTGGGGTTGTCACCCCGCCAGCCGGCCCGCCTGAGATTTGCCGGCTTTGGGACCAAACCGGTGAATATCGTACTGGAAACGGCCGGTGGTATGGTGCTTCTGGCTTATCGCAGCCCCCTAGAAATTCCCCAGGTGGATCCCCCTGATCCCGCAATCTTTACCGAAATACCCGATGAAGAAAAATCGGCAGAGCAACTGTACCTGAAGGGTCGACGTTTCGACCGTGATACTAACCGTTTGGCCGCCCGCCGTTATTATGAGCTCGCTTTAGCACGGGATCCGGGATATACGGCACCGTTGCGGGCTCTGGCGATTCTGGATTTGGAGGGAGGGCAATATTCGCAAGCGGCTGAACGATTGCAGTTGGTCCTGCGACGGGATCCCGACGACGGCTTCGCGTGGTATGCCCTTGGTGTGTGCCAATTCAAGATGGGGCTTTTCGAGGAGGCAATGAGAACGGGGTATTGGGCCACACGGTTCCCAGGTTGTGATGCCTTAGGATACGACCTGTCCGGGCGGGCGGCGATGCGACTGGGGGATTATTCGCGGGCGGTAGAATTATTCCGTCGGGCGGTCCGGCTTCATCCAGAGGACGCTCAGGCTCAGATCCATTTGATTGTGGCACTTCGCGCGGCAGGAGTCCGTGATTCGGCCCGGCAGCTTGCCCAGCAGCTCTCCCGGCAAGCGCCCACACTCCTTTTACCCCAATGGGCCCTTGTGGATGAAAGAACGATTGCCTCCTGGGCCCAAAGGGTTCGCACCTGGAATGGGGAATACAATTTCAACATGACAGAGGCGGCTTTGACACTGAGTGAACTTGGTCGGTTCATGGAGGCCGCGCAACTGCTGCGCGCTGCCTGCTGGGATGTACTCCCGCCGCAGAGGCGAGATCCTATGGCCGTTTATCTACTAGCTTATCTTGTTGACAAAATTGGGGAGGATCCGTCCAATTATCTGGAAGCCGCTCCTCAATGCCCCCGGGAGTTTGTATTTGCCTCGCGGCCGGAAGAACTTCCGGTGCTAGAGTGGGTGGTCTCTGTGCGTCCCGGAGATGCCTATGCCCACTTTCAGCTAGGAAATTTGCTTGCCAACTTGGGGCAAGTGGAACGAGCTATTCAAGCGTGGAAGCAATCCGTGAAGCTTGATCCCAAAAACAGCATCGCTTGGCGAAACTTGGGACTTGCAGCGGTTCAGCAAAAAGACTGGGAAGGGGCAGAGGCTTGCTACCGCCAGGCAATCGCTGCCCGCCCCGATGACCAGACCCTATATCGGGACCTGGCCGAAATTCTTACCGCAGCCGGTCGCCGCAGGGAGGCGATCGAATTGCTCGAAAACATGCCGTATCGGGGCATGCCTCGAGCGGACGTGATTATTCTCTTGGCGCAGTATTATGTCGATGAAAAACGGTGGACTGACGCCGTTAATCTTCTGGAGTCCACTCCGTACTTCGTCAACTGGGAGGGCCAGGACATCACCTGGCGGCTTTTCCACCAGGCCTTAGTGGCCAGGGGGATCGAGGCCTTTGAGCGAGGGGATTACCAAGCGGCTTCGAGCGATTTTGAGAAATCGCTGACTTATCCGCCCAATTTGGGAGTTGGGCGGTCTAACCGGCCGCCGGAGGCCAAAGCTCAGTTTTGGCGGGGAAAGGCTTTGGAAGCTTTGGACCGCAAGCAGGAAGCTCTACAGGCTTGGCAGACCGGAGGTGCTCTGCCTGATAGCACCCCAGAACAAAACCAGTATCGCGAGTTGTGCCGAAAAGCCGCTGCAGCTGGAACGGCAGCCAACCTGGGGGATGAACCAGTAGGAATGCGTTAGACAAGCTTTGCTTCCACATTCAACCGCGGAGCAACTTAGTTCCTCCAGCTCCAGCGTGTTGTCCAAAATTCGTCAGGCGGCTTGACTTGAAACTTGGACCAAACTGTTGGCGAGAGTAGTGTTATCTTCGCATGATCCCTGGGAGTTTCATGAGACTTCTTGCCATTGAGACAAGCCATCGGCGCGGCAGTGTGGCGCTACTTGAAGCTGGGCGGTTGGTGGCGGAAACTATGTTGCCGGAGGACCAACCGACAACCCGTTCGCTTCATCCCACGATTAAAAATCTTTTGGATGAAGCCGGGTGGGATGCCTTCCAAGTGCGGATTGTGGCTACGACGATTGGGCCCGGATCGTTTACCGGATTGCGAATTGCGGTAGCCACGGCCAAAACCTTTGCGTACTTGACAGGCGCCGATGTTGTGGCTTTGGATACGCTGGAAGTAATTGTACATCAGGTGCCGGAATCTTATCACGAAGTCCATGTGGCGGTCGATGCACAGCGTGGCGAAGTTGTCGCCGGTAGTTTCCGTAAGCACGCCTTGGGAAAAATTCAGTCCTTGGCCCGTGCCCACCTAGTCCCCTTTGAAGAATGGGTGCGATCGCTTCCCGAAGGAGCCTTGCTGACAGGACCAGCTTTGGATCGCTACCCTGTTCCCGAGGACCATGTGGTAGCCATCCTTCCCCGCCACCTGTGGTTCCCCCGTGCTTCAGCGGTAGCCGAGCTTGGGTGGCTTCGCTGGCAGGAGGGGCATCGCAGCAACGTGTGGTCCTTGGCCCCTCGCTATGCCAGGCTGAGTTACGCGGAGGAAAAGCTTGGATGAGGTAAAATTGGGGAAGACGGATAAACCTCGCTTTTTTCCCGATGCGACGAGGTTGGACATAACGCGAAGTGAGCGGCTCGTTGGCAGAGGGAGTATTTGTTGGTTTGTTTTGCCGGGTTTGCTCCCTCTCAGATGTGCTCGTCTTCCCTAGGCCGCGAACCAGCTGGGTAAGCAGCAGGCTTCTTGCAGTGGTAGGATTTCCTAGATATGTTGGTGGCCGAGGGCCGGTAACCGACCTCTGGGCTCCACCATAACGGCAGGCTCAATATCACGGATGAAACTCCGGGGGACGTTTGACACGAAGCAGTGGAGAACAACCATGAACAACCAATCTCGACGAATTTCTTTGCTTCGTAGATGGCAGATACCCTTGGTTATAGCCGGGATGTTGATCGCTTGCGGGGTGAGCGTTCCCGGGGCCCAGAGCGCGGAACAGGCACCACGATTTAACGTGCTTTTTCTTATTGCCGACGATCTCAACAACATGCTGGGCTGTTACGGGTACGAATTGGCAAAAACGCCCCACATCGATCGGCTTGCTGCACAGGGGACTCGATTCGAGCGGGCTTACAACCAGTTCCCGCTTTGCGCGCCAAGTCGTAACTCGTTTTTAACGGGACTGTATCCAGGGTCCACCGGGGTGCTTGACAACCGACTGATGTTTCGGCACACAATTCCGGATCACGTGAGCCTGCCCCAGGCGTTTCGTCTGGCTGGTTATTTTGTGGCCCGGGTAGGGAAGCTTTATCATTACGGGGTTCCCCGCTCGGTCGGTACGGACGGAGTGGACGATCCGGTTTCTTGGGAGGTGAAAGTCAATCCGGTGGGGGTGGACCGCTCGGTGGAGGAGCCTGACATTTTTAGCCTGATTCCGGGGCAATTCGGGGCCACACTCAGTTGGTATGCGTCACCCCGTGGAGATCGCCTGCACACGGATGGGAAGATAGCCGACGAGGCGCTCTGGCTGCTGAAGCGATGCGCGGAAGCGGAGAACCGTCCGTTTTTCCTGGCAGTAGGATTCTTTCGGCCCCACACGCCCTACGTGGCTCCTAAGGAATACTTTGAGCTTTATCCCCTGGAAGAGGTACCACTGATTAAGCCAACGGACCAAGAAGGTACCGATGTTCCTTGGCCGGCACTGGCGACCCGGCGGAAAGAAGAAATGGCTATGAGTGACGACCTTCGCCGGCAGGCCCTCCAAGCTTATCTGGCCAGTATCAGCTTTATGGATGCGCAAGTAGGCCGGGTAATTCAAGGCCTGAATGACTTGGGCCTGGGGGATCGCACCATTATCGTGTTTACCAGTGATCACGGATATCATATGGGCGAGCACGGACTTTACCAAAAGATGTCCCTCTTTGAGGAAAGTTGCCGAGTACCGCTGATTTTCATCGTGCCCGGCTTAACTCAGGCCGGGAGTGTTGTCCACGCTCCGGTGGGACTGGTCGACTTGTATCCCACCTTGGCCGAATTGTGCCATATTCCGACGCCAAAGAATTTGCAGGGGCAGAGCTTGGTGCCAATGCTTCGTAACCCGGAGGAAAAGGGCCGCGGTTGGGCATTGACCCAGGTCACACGACGCCGGGGAGGACAGGAGTTTTTCGGTTATTCCATCCGCACACAACGTTATCGCTATACCGAGTGGGCCGAGGGTAGGGAAGGCAGAGAGCTTTATGATCATCAGCTCGATCCTCGGGAGCTGGTCAACCGTGTCAACGACCCGGCTTATCAGGCCGTGGTAGCAGAGTTGGCGAGTTTATTGCGGGAAGCGGTCCGGCAAAGTTTGCCCCCTTCTGGCGAGATCCCTAAACCTCTAGATCCCACAGCCTATGTGCCGATTTTGATAACAAGCCTCGAGCGTTAAAGGCAAGCCAGAGCGGAGCGAGCTTAGCGGCAAACGGCTCCCCTTGTCGATTGCTTGTGTGGGGGAAAAATTGACGGCGAGAGGGTCGTTTGCGCCGTTTGGACACTCAGGCCGAAGAAACCCCTCACGGGACATGACCTAGCTGATTTGCGATGAATTTGTGGACTTTTTGTCGCTTCGTTCGAAGATTGTATCGGGAGCTTTCGCCGGAAGTTCGCCGTAATCTGTGGCAACTGTGGATTGCGCGGGTAGAGCCGGCCCTTCGCCGTTACCACAAGGCGCGCAAAGATCAGCCGCTTGTGCCACCGTTTCTTTTCTTGTCGTTGACGACCGCATGCAATCTGAGGTGTCACGGTTGCTGGGTGATGCCGGAAGCGGGTGGAGAACATCTTCCGCCCGAGGTTGCCCATTCAATTATCCAGTCCGGTAAGCGTCACGGGCTTTTCTTTTATACCCTTCTCGGGGGTGAGCCACTACTTTATCCGGCGCTTTGGGAGATTTTGGAACGTCATCGGGATTGCTACTTCCAGGTGATCACTAATGGATTGAACATTAGCCCTGGGGTAGCTCGTCGATGGGGAAAGCTTGCCAATGTAACACCGCTGGTAAGCTTGGACGGTTTCGAGCCCATAAACGACGCGCGCCGCGGTGCTGGTACATTCGCCCGTGTGATGGATGCCTTGTCGCATTTGCGTGCAGAGAAACTTTTTTTCGGCGTAGCGACGACCATCTCCCGTAAAAATATCCACGATGTGCTCACCGATGTTTACGTGGATCAAATAATCCACATGGGAGGTATGTACTTGTGGTACTACATCCATCGGCCCATGGGGCGGGCTGATGCCGTGGAATGGTGCCTTCGAAGCGATGAGATCCTATCGGTGCGACGAGCCTTGTTGCGCCTCCGCCGTCATCATCCGATCCTGATCATCGATACGTATTGGGACGCCGAAGGTCGGGCTGTTTGTCCAGCAGCCTGGGGACTGGGCTATCACATCGGGGCGGGTGGAAGTCTCGAGCCATGTCCGCCTCTTAGCGTAGGCTGCGAGGTGTTAACGAACTCGTGCGATCCAGTTGTGACAATTAGCCAGAGTCGGTTTCTCCGGGAATTTGCTCAATTTGTCCACAGCCGCACGCGTGGTTGTGTCATCCTCGAATACCCACAAGAGCTATCTCAATTTATTCGTGAAGTCGGAGCCCAAGATTTTTCCGGTGGGAGATTGCTCGATTTGCTGGCTAAGTTGCCGCAATTGCCAAGCCACCACCAAGCTGGGGCCGAAATTCCGGAGGGCTCGTTCCTTTATCGCTTCTTTAAACGGAGGCTTTTTTTCGGTCTGGGTGGTTACGGCTAGAGTCGATAGGCTCAATAGGTCACGGGCAAGCGGTGGCCGTTAGCAGCTGCGGACGAATGCTGGAAAAGTGCCCGACTTGCCCTTAAGTTTACAGGGGAGGAAAAATCGAACCTGGGAAAAGTACCTACGTCTTTGCCACATGATCGGCTAACCCCAGGTTCGTCGGCCCGGCTTTAAAAAGTTTAACAAGCAGACACCCTCGGAGTTCCTCCTCCCTTGGCGCATCGGGGGGACTTTCTCCCAGCCACATGAGGCAATTTTGTCCGGTTAGTCGATTTTATCTGGTTGATCGATCGATCGATGCTTCGAGCTCGGTCTAGGCAGCGCCTTCCCTGGTGTTTGAGCCTTACCCCGATCTTACGAAGAGTCCTTGTATGCTCATGTTTTTTCCCTGCGATTCTCCTTTTAAGGACCTCTTGACTACGGGTTGAAGCTACGAGTTCGGTTTCCCGTCACGAGGAGCCGCTCATCGCCTGCTTTCGCCTTGGTGTTGTCTGGCCCGCGGAAATGCATGTGTTTGGCCCGTGGCGATATCGTGCAACATCATAGAATTGATCAGTGCAGATTGTCCGTTTCGGACTTTCTGCGGTACGAAAGTTCCTTTCTCAGAAGCGAGCAGGCAGGAGAATTTGAGCTGCCGAGGCTGAAAGATAGACGACGCGACGGATGATGCTCCCAGTAGATCGTGACAGTCTTCTTCGGCATAAAGACGTCCTGCTTGGATGGTTGCGGGAATCCCGGCCGGAGGAACTTGAGCGGCTGTGGCAAGCGGCAGATTCCGTCCGCAAAAAGTTTGTGGGAGAGGAGGTCTACCTTCGGGCTCTTGTGGAAATCAGTAACTACTGTGTGCGGCGCTGCGCGTACTGCGGGATCCGCGGGCCGAACTCTTCTCTTACACGCTATCGCATGACCCCCGAGGAAATTCTTTCAATTGCTGCAAAAGCCCTCTCGGCCGGGATCGGGACAATTGTCCTCCAATCGGGAGAAGATCCCCTTCTCGACGCCCAGTGGGTGGCTGACGTTATCAAGAAGATCAAATGCCTAGGATCCGTGGCAGTCACGTTAAGTTTAGGCGAACGTCCAGACGACGAACTTCTCCTATGGCGCGACGCTGGGGCAGACCGGTACCTGGTGAAATTCGAAACTTCAAATTCGACTCTTTACCATCTATATCATCCCCCCCATCATGAGGGGAAGGGTCGCGATCGATTAGAGATGCTTGCGGCACTTCGGCGGTTTGATTACGAAGTGGGCAGTGGGGTGATAATTGGTCTTCCGGGTCAAAGATGGGTGGATCTCGCCAATGACCTGCTTCTTTTCACAGAGCTTGATCTCGACATGATCGGGTCGGGCCCTTTTATTCGGCACCCGAATACTCCTTTAGGTGGTTCGGAAATAGTTCTTAGGGATCGTTTTTTGCGTTCCGCTTTATCTGACGCGCCCGCCGGTAGTGGGAGCGGTTTGACAGAAGGGAAGTCCGGCTCTTTGGTGAGAAACGTGCCGCTGCCAGCCAACAATAGTTTGGAGGAAAAATTTCGGGGGAATTCAGACCATAATTCGGGGTACCAATCCCGCGAACTTCAGCACGAAGTCTTCCAGCCCGACGGGGGGTTGGGCTTCAGGCAAGCTTGCGAAAACGACCGCTTGTGGCCTCCTCATGGGGGTGAAGAGCAGGTTCCAGCCGATGAGTTAACCACTTTGAAAGTGATAGCCCTCTCGCGGATACTCTGCCCATGGGCCAATATCGCGGCAACCACGGCTCTTGCCACGCTAAACCCGGCGATGGGGAGCCGTCTCGGACTTCGGCGAGGGGCCAATATCATCATGCCGAATTTCACACCGGCAAACTACCGCAAACTCTACGAGATTTATCCTGGTAAGATTGGGGCATCTGAATCCCCCGAGGATACGTTTGCTCGTGTGGTGAGAGTGATCAAGGCGGAAGGTCGGCCGCTGGGAAAAGGGCCGGGAACTTCTAGGAATTTTTTGCGCCGCAAAGGTCTTTGGGTCTGAGTCACTTCGGTGGCATTTAACAAATTTTGTCGCGTGCCGTCAAAAAGAGGAATAAGCCAGTAAATGCTCGACCCTTGGGCCCTGTGACAGAGGCGGCAGTCCCGGCCAGATGCCGAATCATTATCTAACCGCTTATATAATGTTGGAGCTGGAGGTGGTTGGTAGGGGGTTCCGCGTGTTGTCCCCCGCTTGATGGTAAGGGGCGCAGTGGAGCTTTTCCTCCCTTGAGGCTCGGACTCGAGCGGACGGCGATCCGAGTTTTCCGTCCTGGGGCGTGCACTTGTCGATAAAGCTTGCCCAAAAGGTCGTAGGGCGACCTCCCTGCCCAAGTTATGGGCATCAACCAGCCAGGCTTGCAAACATCTGACCACCTGTCAGCGTGTGTTCGCGTACAATTAGGGCTAAGCTGGGGGGATGAACGTCAGGCCGCCGTCGGGAGTAAAAGAGTTTTAGTGGTGGCTTAGTGTGACAGCACGCTTAAGGCCATCCTCCAGAGCATTCGAGTGAGAAAGGTTTTTCGTATGAGGGCCGTTGGGACTTGCGGCCAATTAAGCGAGAGTGGTTACGATTTTATTGATGATGCCTATCTGAGCAGCCTCCTCGAGGGACCTGCCGATTCCGTTCAGGTTCGGGAGATAGTGGCCAAAAGTCGGGCGAAGGAGGCACTGAGCGTCGAGGAAACAGCAGTGCTTCTCCGGGCAACAGATCCCGCAGTTCTTGAGGAGGTGTTTGAGACGGCTCGGCAACTCAAGGAAGAGGTTTATGGGAATCGGATTGTCCTCTTTGCCCCGCTTTACATAGGGAGTTTCTGCGTCAACGACTGTGTGTACTGTGGGTTCCGACGATCAAATCCGCGGGCAGTGCGGGCGACGCTTTCCCCGGAGGAAATCGAGGCAGAAGTTAAGTCGCTTTTGTCTCGCGGGCACAAAAGGCTGATTCTTGTTTTTGGGGAACATCCCCGTTATACCCCCGAATTCATTGCGGAGTGTGTTCGAACGGTTTACTCATGCCAATTTGGCTATTCACGGATTCGGCGTGTCAACATCAACGCGGCCCCACTTGATCACGAGGGTTTTCGTGTGGTCAAGTCGGCGGGTATCGGCACTTATCAGATTTTCCACGAAACATACCATCACGGCACCTACCAAGAGGTCCACCCGGCGGGCACGCGAAAGGCGCACTACCTGTGGCGGCTGGATGCGCCCGCGCGAGCTATTGAGGCAGGTGCCGACGATGTGGGAATCGGCGTGTTGTTCGGCCTGTATGATTGGCGCTTCGAGGTTTTGGGACTTGTCGCCCATGCACGGCATTTACTTCGGCACTATGGAATTGGTCCTCACACGATTAGCTTCCCCCGGTTACGCCCGGCTTGCGGTGTGGACTACCGGTCGCCCTATCGCGTCAGCAACGAGGAATTCAAACGATTGGTGGCCATCCTTCGTCTTGCGGTCCCTTACACAGGACTGATTCTCACAGCGCGCGAGCCGGCCGAGCTCCGCCGCGAACTTCTCGGGTTTGGTGTCTCCCAGATTGATGCTGGCAGCCGAATCGAGCTCGGCGGGTACACCAGCGCCTCCGCAGAACAGCAGCTGGAACGCGAACAATTCCACCTGGGGGATCTTCGCTCGTTGGAAGAAGTGATTTATGAGTTACTCTGCCACGGGTATATACCCAGTTTTTGCACTGCGTGCTATCGCTCTGGGCGAACAGGGCAGCAATTTATGGAATTTGCCGTACCTGGGTTTATCCGCAATTTTTGCACTCCCAATGCGCTTCTCACGCTGATGGAATATCTTGTTGACTTTGCGTCGGAGCCCACCCGCCAGTTGGGTAAAGAGCGAATTGCTGAGGAGCTTGCTAAGCTTCCCGAGTCAGGTCGGAAACGAAGGCTTGTAGAACGGCTCGCTGCCATCGAGTATGAAGGCCAGCGAGATGTTTACTTCTAGGCCGGGGAGTAGGGACCGGCGGCCGAGGCGGCTAAAGAAGTTGAGACACAATAAAATTGTGCAACGGAGCCTGGAAATTGTGCAACTAAGTGTGGAAAGCTTGTTGACGAAAACCATTTTTGCGTTTTGACGCGGATAATTTAAGGGTTGGTCGATGGAGCAACTCCGCGGAACAGCTAAGGGTTTCCGAGTTCACATTGGCATCTTCGGCCGGCGCAATGCTGGAAAATCTTCGCTTCTGAATGCGTTAGTTGGGCAGGAGGTAGCCATTGTTTCCGATTGCCCTGGCACCACCACTGACCCGGTGGAGAAGCCGATGGAGCTTAAGCCCATCGGCCCGGTGCTTTTCATCGATACCGCCGGTATTGACGATGAAGGGGCGTTGGGCGCGCGACGGGTAGAAAAAACTCGCCGCATTTTCGATCGGACCGATGTGGCCCTTGTCCTGGCTCCAGAAGGCCAGTGGGGCCACTTTGAGGAGTCGCTCCTTCGTGAATTTCGGGATCGCCAGATACCAGTAGTGGTCGTCTTTAGCCGAGCCGATGTAGGAAGACCCTCCCCCGAGTTAGTTGCAAAACTTGCTGCAGAGAAGATTGAGTGCGTTGAGATCTCGCTTCGTGAAAATCGTGGTATTAATAAGCTGAGGGAAATTTTGGCCCAGTTAGCCGGGGATAATGACATCTTGGGACCTCCCATTGTCCTCGACCTGGTTCCGGAAAATGCCGTGGTAATTCTAGTTGTCCCGTTGGACAAAGCGGCCCCGAAAGGGAGGCTCATTCAGCCGCAAGTGCAGACGCTTCGAGAATTGTTGGATGGCGATCGCCTAACGCTTGTGCTTAAAGAGCATCAAGTAGCCGAAGCATTAGGTCGGCTGACGCAGCCGCCAGCCCTGGTGGTGACTGATTCCCAAGCCTTTACGGAGGTAGCGGCCCAGCTTCCCCCTCACATACCTCTTACGAGTTTTTCTGTGCTTTTTGCCCGGCAAAAGGGAAAGCTAGAGGATTTTATCGACGGACTGGGAAGGCTGGCAGAACTACAGCCGGGCGATAAGATTCTCATAGCCGAGGCGTGTACGCATCATCCTATTGAAGATGATATCGGCCGGGTGAAAATTCCGCGTTTGTTAGAGGAATTTGTCGGGGGCCCCTTGGCGTGGCAGGTGGTGGCAGGCCTAGATTTTCCGGATAATCTGCAGGATTACCGCCTGGTGATCCACTGCGCAGGTTGCATGTTTAATCGCCGAGTAATGCTGAACCGAATTGCTAAATGTGGCCGCGCCGGAGTCCCAATAACCAACTACGGTCTGACGATTGCCTTTTTGAAGGGGCTGCTGCCCCGGGTCCTCGAACCTTTTGGCCCGGTTATGATGGAGCGATATCGGCAAGCTCTTCGGCTTGTGGCAACAACTAGGTAGAGAAAGATGCAAAAACAATTAGCCTGAGCTGGGCGAAGTTTTCTTGGGATTCTCAAGAAGTAAGGCTAGGGGGCCCGGACGCAAGAATAATACCTGGATCCACAATGGGCTATTTCCAGGTCCGAAGCCATTAACTTCGTGATAGAGTAAAGTTCATCCTGGCACGGGGATGGGGGTAGGAACGAAGTTGAATGTATCTTCCCTTTGTCCTGTACCGTCACTTGAGGGTGAAGGTTTTTTAGCTCTCCCCACCCGTCGTTATGCCAGCCGGTCGTGCGGTTTATGATCTTCATCTAAGCGTTAGAACTCAATCGACATCATATCCTCTGCAACGATAGTGGGTACGGGATAAGTATTTGAGGCCGAAAAACCAAGCTTCTCCGGTGTGTCGGCCAGCGGGTTTAAATGGATCAACAGGAGGCGACGAGCAGATATTTCCTTGGCAAAGGCAAGTACCTGGCCAAGACAGCTATGCCCTGTTTGACGGGCAACGTCTTCATAACCGTCGGGGAAATAGCACTCGTGGCAAACAAGATCGATGTTCATCAAATGACGAACATGCTGGCGCGAGCCCTCAATGGTGGTGTCGGTCAAATAAGCGAAGCGGCGATCCGGCCATTCGAGGATAAAGTTCGCCGTGGGACCCCGATGCTGGGCTAAAAGCGTCCACACCGTAACACCGGAAGTTAAGCTCAATGGCTCACCGAGGGGAAGCGGCCACCAACGGATTTTAGGTAAGATGGGGAAAAGAATCTCCGAAAAGAGGTGTTCCTGAATCCCCTGCAAGACCTGGGGGAGAGCGTAAACGTCGGCTTCGCCTAAAAGTGCCCGCGACTGAAAACCAAGAAGATAGGTCAATCCAATGACGTGATCAAGATGTCCATGGGATAAAAGCACCGAGATTCTATCTCGCGGAAGAAATCCCTCGAGGCGGAAGGCACCCGTGCCGCAGTCCACAAGAAGATCGGCTTCCGGGAAAAAATAGCATGCGGTATGACGCCTTTCACTTGGGTGGTATCCGCCACTTCCCAGTACCACAAGCTTCATAGTTGCGGAACTTTTCGGCGATGGGTTTCAGAGAATGCAGTAAGCTTATCATTTACTTTTAATCGGCGGTCAGTTTGTCATTTGCTCGTATTCGCGTGTTATTGCCGAATAAGAAATCCCTTGGCTTTTTTCGGAGCGTGCCACCTGGTGAACACTCCGCCGAGGCATCGCGGCGATGTGACAGTTGGGCTGAAAGGGGCATCCCTTACTGCGGCCGGACGGCAGCCTCCGCGATGCAGAAACGTGCTAGCTTCTGCATGTCGGGGGTGGGACCAATTCCGGGTTCGTTCCAAAGCTGAATGACGGCCGGCTGATCCGGTGCCGTGCGCACCGGCTGCGGCAGCGGCACCAAAGTTTCCACCGGTCGTTGGTGCGCAAGGAGGTATCCCGTAGGAAAAGCACAATTGTCGAGGGATGCCACCGCATAAGCTGCTCGGGTACCGACGCCACTATCGGGCATTGTTCCCACCCAACAGGGGGTGGCCGACTCCTGACAGGCATCATGGACCTTAACCGCCGTGGTGATGCCCCCAAGTTGCCCTAATTTGATTTGCACGTAACGCCCACTTTTCAGTTCTAAGGCCAGCTCCGCTTGTCGGAGGGAAAAAATCGCTTCATCTAAACCAAGCGGGGTACGTATGGTATCCTGCACCATGGCCATGCCTACTAGATCTTCCGCCGGCAACGGTTGCTCCAGCATTGTCAGAAAGAAATCATCCAACCGACATAAGAGCTCCATGTGCTGAAGCCCCATGGCGCCTTCTACGTCGGCGTGGATATTCTGCGTGGGAAACTCCCGGCGGACAATGTTGAGCATCGAGGCATCCCACCCCGGTCGCAGCTTCAGCTCTACGCGGCTAAACCCGGCTTCAAACGCCTCTCCGATGGCTTGAAGCAAGTCCTCAATCCGTGGCATACGGTCGAAGCTTACCCCAAGCGTTAACTCTTCATACTTCCCGTTAAGGACGTGATGAAGAGGCTGATTTTGCCGTCGTGCGAAAAGGTCCCACCAGGCGCAGTCCACCGCAGCTCGGGCATGGCAATTACCCATCACCGGGTCCAACAATTCGAGGAGCTGCTCTGGGGTTTGAACATATTTGCCCACCATCCGGGGAGCAAGGTGTCTATGCACAATGTGAAAGACCGTCGCCGCGGATTCTGGGTAAAAGACAGGAGCATTGCCCGGCGACGCCTCCCCCCACCCCTCGGCATCGCCGGATAGCATGCGCACCAGGACCGTTTCCCATTTATCCCAAGTTCCCAGCTTGGTCTCGATGGGTTGAGCCATGGGTAATTCGAGATGGTAAATTTCGATGCAATCTATTTTCATGGAACGCAACTTGCTTTGCTGGAACGGTTGTGATGGAGCCACCCGATTGCGTAAACTATGCCGAAACTTCGCTTATGCCTCTTCTCCCACAGCGTATGACGGACTCAACTGCGAGGTGGGTGTTGGGGAGAGCCCACTGCCCGCGTAGGCCTCAGCCAATTCGACTGCCTTTAACATACCTTGAGCTTTGTTGAGAGTCTCCTGCCATTCAAGTTCTGGGACACTGTCAGCAACGATCCCAGCTCCAGCTTGGATGTAGGCCTTGTTGCCTTGAATGACGATTGTTCGTAGGGCAATACATGTGTCCATGTTTCCGTTGAAATCGAAGTAACCCACAGCACCGGCATACGGTCCGCGCCGATGGGGCTCGATTTCATCGATGATTTCCATTGCCCGAACTTTCGGGGCTCCCGACACTGTTCCTGCGGGCAGACAGGCCTCCAAGGCATCGAAGGCGGTTTTCCCCGGAGCTAGCTCGCCGGAGACGTTCGACGTAATATGCATGACGTGGCTGTAGCGCTCGATGGTCATCACATCGGTGAGACGAATCGAACCGTACCGGGCAACTTTGCCGACGTCATTCCGCCCAAGGTCTACGAGCATCACGTGTTCGGCCCGCTCTTTTGGATCAGCCAGGAGCTCTTCCGCAAGCCGTTGGTCTTCCTCTTCGGTGCTTCCCCGCGGCCGCGTCCCAGCCAAAGGTCGTGTGATTACCTGCCCCCCTACGACCCGAACCAAAATCTCTGGGGAGCTTCCCACCAAGATGACGCTTGGAGTCCGCAGGTAGAACATAAATGGGCTGGGATTAATGACGCGCAGCATGCGGTAAATCTGAAACGGATGGGCCCGCAAGGCCACTTCCAGCCGCTGGCTAATCACCACCTGAAAGATATCCCCGGCGTAAATGTACTCCACGCATTTTCGTACTGCGGCTTCGAATTCTTCTTTCGTGAAGTTCGAGCGGTATGGTACGCTAGCGGGACCCTCCAAACGAATATCCACCGGCGCCAGATCGCAGGGGCGATCGGTAAGTTGCTCTACCAGGCTGTCCACCTTCTCGGCGGCGCGATCATAGGCGCGTTTCAGGGCCACGGCCTGTGCCTTGGAGCGATCGATACGCGCCATTGCCACGACAATGATCGTTTTGGCCACATGATCAAAAACGACCATGTGGTCGTAAAACGCAAAGGCGAGGTCGGGCACGTTGCGGTCATCCGGCGGGGCATTGGGCAGGTGCTCCCAGTACCGGACCACGTCGTAACCGGCGTATCCGACAGCACCGCTACAGAAGGGAGGTAAGCCGGGCAGTCGGGCTGCGCGAATGGATTCCACCCGCCGGCGGAGCTCACGAAGGGGATTGGGACTGTCGAAATGACGCGATTCTAGCAGCGGAAATCCCCCCGCGGAAATTCCCGAGAGCGAATTGAGCGTAACCCGATTTTTGTACGCTTCTACTTCGAAAAACGGGTCCACCGCCAAGAAACTGTAACGACCAACTTTTTCGCCTCCGATGACACTCTCGCCCAGGAAGGCACAGCGCCCGGAATCAATCTTGTGGAAAGCCGACACCGGTGTCAGCGAATCGCTCAATAGCCGCCGGTATACGGGCACAAGATCGACGTCGCTTTCGGCAAGCTGACGGAAGGTTTCGAAGTCCGGATAGTATGTCATGGTCATACCCAGATGATCTGATTGAAAGACCGGACTGCCTAAAAGGTTAAAACCGTAGGTTCCTTCGCGGGGCCCTGGTCTCCTGCGACATCTTCCCGTTGCTGGGGAGCACCGGCGCTTACCGCTAAAGCCCACTCCACAACCACAATGATGCCACGCAGGATCACGCTTGCGGAAGTGGCCGGTCCAAAAGCTGTTCTCACGTCACCATTAGGCGCGGATGGAAAATGTTTATAGGTCGTCATCGTTTTGGCGCGTTGCCCACGCTTGAGGGGAGGCAGTTAAGGCGGCGAATCCACAGACAGGCGGAACGCCCTCGCGTGTGCCAGTCTCCCCGCGCCTCGCATCCCGGTTGCAGCTAAGCTTTTGCGATTTTCCGCAAAGAGTAAAGCTTGCAGTTCTCACGCGAAATAACGGGCTATATGCCTCTGGAGAGTGGTTCCATTCCCCATTTTCGGTGAAATTTGGGCCTGGGGTTTTTCGCTTTACTAAGTAAGTGAATTGTACAACGCTTCGTAGGCCGCCAAGGTATTAGCTGCCGAGGCAAAGGACTGGATGTCCGAGTTCAGTCGACCTTTCCCTTTTGGGTGTTCGGTGATCGGGGTAGTTTAAAAGAGGATACCTGCTGAAAGATTTCCTTTCAAAACTCACTCGCCCGTGGAGGCCGGAGGAGTTTTCTCGATAACCTCGCCGGCCGACGGGAGCCAACTTCCCAACTCCCTGCTGAGTGAAAGCATAGCGGACCTTCTTGTACCTGACCACCGGAGCGGACTGAGGAAAGCAAGAGCAGCGAGCTGGCTTGAGTGCCGACCATCACGAGCTTGCGCTCCCAAATGCCTGCGGGCAAGATCGAGCAATAATGGTTCGTGATGATGGGGTGCCTGGTTCATTGCATGGAATTTTGGGTTGGCCGGCGTCACCGAAGGGGCAAGAAGGGGGAAAAAGGACCCCACCAATGCTTAGACGGCTTACCTTGACAGGGTAGGAGCCCAGGTTAGAATCCACAAAGAGGAATCCACCTTAGATTTTTCGCAACCTTGCGTTTAGCAGTAAAAGAGACAAAGCGATGAAATGCCAGCGGTGCGATAAAGAAGCTCATTTCCATATTACCGAGTTGACGGGTCCCAAGCCGGTGGAAATTCATTTGTGTCAGGACTGCGTGCGGGAGTATCTAAGCGAAAACCCGAACGAGGCGGTGGCAGCAGCGGGAGCAGCGGCTTCTTTAGCGCAGCAGATGCTCCAACAAATGGCCGTCTCTCAGACCGCAGAAGAATTAGAGAAGCTGGACAAACTGAGCTGTCCCGTCTGTGGAATTACCTATTTTCAGTTTCGCACGCAGGGGCGGCTGGGATGTGCTCATGATTATACCTGTTTCCGAAAGGAGCTGGAAAACCTTTTGGTCCATATTCATGGAGAAAATCAACACTACGGAAAGCGGCCGTCGCGACCTGCCAAACATAGTCAGCTGCTAACAACGCTTATTCGTTTGCGGCGGGAAATGCAACAAGCTATTGCCGAGGAGAAATACGAACTGGCGGGACAAATTCGCGACGAAATACGTCATATCGAGAATCAGGTCAAAAACCATCCGGGATAATTCTCCTGGTGCAGGGGTGCTTTTTCGCGATTCCATCGGGGTGACTGAAGATAGTCGACCGGTAATTTTCACGGGTGAGGTGTGAGGTTGTGACTATTGACGATTTACTACGAAAACGTGGGGAATGGTTGAGGGGAGAAGGACCGGAGTCGGACATCGTTGTTTCTACGCGCATTCGCCTTGCCCGCAATCTAGCCGAATTTCCCTTCGCCTCTCGCGCCAGCCAGCAGGATCGCGAGAAAATCGAGGAGGTGATTCGTCAGGTTGTAAGCCAATCTCCCTTTTTTAAAGATGTTCTGTTTGTTGAGGTAGACAAGATTTCAGAACTGGACAGGCAGTTCCTCGTTGAGCGCCAGTTGATGAGCCGGGAACATGCGGAGGCTTCTCATCCGCGCGCGCTTGTCATTCATCCGACCGAGCGTTTCAGCCTTATGATCAACGAGGAGGACCATTTACGGATTCAAGCAGTGCAAAGTGGCTTGAACCTAGAAGCTTGTTGGCAACTGGTTAACGAGGTTGATGACGAGATCGAAAAGCATGTTGTTTATGCTTTTGATGAAAAATTTGGGTATTTAACGGCCTGCCCCACCAATGCGGGTACGGGAATGCGCGTAAGCGTAATGCTCCACATGCCGGCCTTAGGGATGGCCAGGCAAATTGAGAAAGTCTTTCGCAGTTTACAAAAATTGAGCTTGGCAGTGCGGGGCCTGTACGGGGAAGGCTCCCAAGCCATGGGCGAGTTGTATCAGATTAGTAATCAGATCACCCTCGGCCGAAGCGAGCAAGAGATCCTCAAAAATATCGGGGATATCATTCCCAGTATTCTCAATTACGAGCGAGAGGCTCGGGCTTTTCTGTTGAAGGAAAGTCGCGATCAGCTTCACGATCGAATAAGTCGGGCCTATGGGATCCTTCGCACGGCCCAAATGATTAGTTCAGAAGAGGCGATGCACCTTTTGAGTAGTGTTCGGATGGGGGTGATGCTTGGCTTAATCGAAGATTTGGACATCCCCTTCCTCAACGATCTGTTTCTCCATGTGCAGCCTGCCCATTTGCAAAAACTGGTGGGAACGGAACTGGATGGGGACGACCGCAATTTGGAACGGGCCCGGTTCTTGCGGGAGCAGCTTAATCGCCGTGCTTCCGCCGGCCAGCAAAAATCTCAGTCAATTTAGGTCGTGATCGGATAATTCAGCAGTTTTTCTCCATAAGCATCCAGTGTGTGGGTGTCCGATGTTTGGCTTGTCAGACCTTGTTCAGTGTTATTCTGATCGAAGTAAAATCTTTTGGGTAGCAAAGTTTTAATCGCCTCTATTGAAAGAGCCACCCCCTAAGCGGAGGGGTGCGCGACTGGAGTGGTCGCTGACGATTTCGAGGTCCTTCCGATTTGTCGTAGTTGGGCTACTCCTAGGTGGAAACCAAGTTCGAGGCACGCGTGGGAACCAGCATCAAGGGACGAATGGTACCTCACTCAGCGGTCCGTCCTATTGTGTGGTGTGAAACCCACAACAAATACTACTCTAAACTCTCTTAACGGGTTCTCGGAATTGAAAAACTTAAGTCATTAGGTAATTTTTCGCGGTTTTTCCCTCGAAGGCGTGACTGTGGCATTTTTTTCTGGGTAATTTGCAAACTCATGTCCCGGATCTTCTTGACCTTCTCCCGCATCAGAATTCCAACCCCATTCTAGGGCTACTTACCCTAACTCAGTTGCCGTGTGGTGCGGCGGCGATTGCCGCCTTAAAACGCCGAAAGCAGGATGCATACAAGGACCACCCGGGCTTGAGGCACCATTTTCAATTCCACTTATGAACGGGTTTAGCAATTGTGATGAGTGTTTTTGGTTCCAGATTGTGGCCTGAAGATTTTTGGGGTTTTTGAGCGTTTTTCAGTAGCCTCGCTGCGGAAAAGTTGGAAGTGCGCGATTGGTCATTTGGGAAAGGGCACCGTCAACCTTCCGGGTTAATGCCAGGTCTCGCTCTTGCGGCTAGCGCAGATCCCTCGGAACGGGAAATTCAGCTGGCCGCCACGCGTCCTCAAGCTGGGCTGAGGGCTAGTTGGAGGTATTTGGTTCGACTTAAAGTTTGTTCAAAGACCATTTTGAAAGTACCTTTGAAAGGATGAGATCTCCTTGGAGGAGCTCCCCGGGTTTAAGCCATGGACTTTTTCCTGGGTGAATTTCCTGCGTCCGCAGAGGACGGTTATAGTAGCCTGTGTGGATGGGCTGAGGATCTTCGAATTTCCTGCGTGCGCAATTGACGGTTTATGAGACAACCTTCTGTTCGGTTTCCGTTTCCCCGGATTGCCCTTAGTGGGGAGAAGCCTGGCCTTGCAGGTTTTTCGCTGAAATGACTGTGTGTCAAACCTTCGGAACAGGCACCTGTTTTTCCTGGCTTTCCTGTCGTAACTAGACTTGGCTTTTGCAATTCTTATCTACGAAGCATATGATTTCACAGCGGTGTTCTTTTTTTGGCGGTCGAGAGGCCGGATGACAAAATTCGCTGCTGGGGGATGCCCTTCGTCCCCGGCGGACTTTCTGTGTTAGGGCATCTGTTCACCGGCAAACTCCAGGCAAACGGTGTGTCCGGGTTGTCCGCACTGCTTGGCTAAGTTCTTAAATCTGGATGTCATGGTGTCAGAAGGCGGCCATACCTCCAACCACGAAAATCCTCCGCCATTGAAGGAGGGCGCGGAAGAAGGAACCGGTCTGGGATCAAGCCGGGTGCCAATCTCTCTTGCGGGAGAGCATCCCACGGTAATTGCCCGGCGAGAACCCCTAGCCCCGGTCGATGTCACTGTCCCGTTGTTGCCGCGTCTGCCTCTTATCGGTGAGGTGGTGGGCCATTTCCGAATCGACGAGTTTATTGGCGGGGGAGGAATGGGCCGGGTGTTTCGCGCCTGGGATCTCCGACTGGAGCGGCCGGTGGCATTGAAGATTCTTCCGCCGGAACAGGCGTCCGATTCTGAGACGCGCGCCCGGTTCCTCAACGAAGCACGCTCGGCAGCAAAGCTTGTGCATGCGGGATTTGCTCTCGTTTACGAGGCAGGCGAGGATAATGGTCTTTTGTACATTGCCTTCGAGTTTATCGAAGGGATTAATCTCCGCACGCTTGTGGAAAAACAGGGGCCTTTTGGGGTGCAGGATGCCCTGCGGATTGTATTGCAAGTGGCCGACGCATTAGCCCATGCCGCCAAATGGGGAGTGGTTCACAGGGACATTAAGCCCTCGAACATCCTCTTAACTTCCGAGGGAAGTATCAAGCTGATCGATCTTGGCTTGGCCCGCCTGCAATTTCGCAGCGAGGATCGAGCAGAGTTGACTGCAAGCGGGGTCACTCTGGGGACATTCGACTACATTTCCCCAGAGCAAGCCCGCGATCCCCGCTCGGCCGATGAGCGAAGTGATATCTATTCTTTGGGGTGTACACTTTTCTTTTTGCTTACTGGCCAGCCGCCGTATCCCGGGGGAAACGTGCTGCAAAAGCTTTTACAACATCAGGGTGAGCCACCCCCGGATGTGCGAAGGCTCCGCCCGGAAATACCAAGCGAAGTAGCCCGCCTTCTGGTGCGAATGATGGCCAAAAGGCCTGAAGATCGATTCCAAACGGCCCAGGAGTTGGCGGCGGAAGTGCGGCGGCTCTTGGCACAACTTAGTAGCGCAGCTTCCCTGGGACCAACCAGGCCGGCCAGTAGGCAGCGTCACGTTTTCGGTTCCTGGGCTGTTCACCTGCCCTGGCTTGTGCCTTTAGGTGGGCTCATCCTCATCGCTTGGTTACTGTCCCTTTGGTGGGGAGGAAGCTCCTCGGAGGAGCTCGCGCCGGCCGAACCTGTGCCCCAACTGATGTCCCCGGACAACTAAAACAAGCGCGCCGCTGCAAGTTACTGGCATCTTCGTAATTTACGGTCCTTTGCGGCGTCGGAAATTTTGTTTTCAAGCCGTCTGACGTAAGAAGGGGATTCCCTTCCAGATGTTGACACAGTCCCTATGAGGAGTTTGCCGCCACGGGGCAGTTTTCATCCCGGCCTCGGGAGAGGTCGATCCGGCAGACGTGCACTGGAAGATGGATCATTCTTCCGGCGCCATGGAGTTTCCTTCGGGCAAATTAGGGCGCTCTTGGGCTCTTCTCTGATTCTCTGACATGAAAAGCCAAGCTGTAATTCTTTTGAATGGCGGGGCAAGCCCGCGATTCACGGCCCCGAGGCTGGAGTGATCCCTACAGGCCAAGATTGGCTGCCCGAGTATGCCGCACCTATTCCGATTAGAGTCCGGGCCCAGCCAAAACTGGCGAATGTCGAACGGGACCCTGTGAGAAACGCGGAATGGAGAAGCTTTGTCGCGGGCGAGTGCCCTTCTTAAGTACTGGTTAGTTGAATCGCCTTTATAATCTCGTTAAAAGCGCCCCGACATTTAAGGGGAATTTCAACCCACGAATTTGTGAGAGGTGAATTGCAAACAGTGATTAACGACAACGCTGCAGAAGCTGCCAACGACTTGTGAAGTACCCCCTAGGGGATTCGAACCCCTGTTATCGGACTGAGAACCCGATGTCCTAGGCCTCTAGACGAAGGGGGCGGATTGCACAGCTAGCAGTCACGCGGCTTCTGCCCGACTGCCACGCTTCAAGTATTTTTTTCTACTGTTAACCTTGGGCGATGTCAAGCCGCCGGAGGTTAATTGCTATTGTCCGCCGACGAGTCGATTGGCAAACTACCGACCTGTTTGCGGAAGCTCCCCCCGGCAGGCAAAGCGCCAAGATGCGTTCAGCCAGTACCTTGGCCGCCGGCGGCAATCGGGGAGCAATGCCTTACCAATTTGCCGGAGCCATTCGGGAATTGAATCGTCGTAACTGCTTGGTTCGATTGAATTTTGTGGCTGGTCTGCACGGTTCTACCCATGCAGTCATGCTCAGACGATCAGAATATTGCAATATGGCGGGATTCATCGCCGGGACGCACGCGGCTGGCTGGGCCGGTGCGGCACGCCCAGTGCCAACAGTGTGTAAAGCCAAAGCCCGAGATTGCGCCACTTAGAGCGGATAAGCGATACCCCAGAATGATCACATCCGAAGACGTATTGACTCTTCCCTGGCGCAATCCGGCGTCACCGGATATTGCCGAATCGGGAGCACATTTTCTCCTAGCCTGTGCCGGTCGGGGGGGATTAGGCTATCGGGGTCGGCGGGAAAGAGACCTGCGGTGGACGTTACCTGGCCTGGTGTTGGTTGCAGCGTTGACGGCCATTGCCATGGGCGGATGTGCGTTGCCCGCGCCCGAGCCAGGTTGTTACGGCCCGATTCTGCCCGAACACGCCCCCCAGTTGCCGTATCAGAACCCGGTGTTCGTGCCCGCGGCCGACCCGGTGTACGTGTGGGAGACGGTGGTGGATGTGATCGACGATTACTTCCGCATCGAGCGGGAGGAGCCGTTGCGGGTAATGGGCAGTACGATCACCGAAGGCCGGTTGGAGACCTTCCCGGAGGTCAGCCCCACTGTGTTCGAACCGTGGCGGCAGGACGTCGCCGGACGATACGAGTTGATGGAGAACACATTGCAGTCGATGCGCCGCAGGGCGTCGGTGCGGGTAGCGCCCACTAGCGGCGGCTATCTGGTCGAAGTAGCCGTGACGAAGGAGCTGGAAGACCTGCGACGGCCAGAACGCGCCACGGCAGGGGCAGCCACGTTCCGATACGATTCCACACTCAGCCGGGTAGTCAATCCGGCGGACGAATCCGAGCAATCGCAGGGCTGGATATCACAAGGACGCGATACTGCATTGGAGCAGAAGATACTGGGCCACATCCAATCGCGCTTCGGATACCGTGGCGCCGGTGCGGTGAGGCAGGCAGCGACAGCCGCCGGGCGGTGAGCCGGCATCAGCCGCCGAGCGGTGAGGCAGCATCAGTCGCCGACACGACAGTCGCTGACCGATACTGGCTCGTTACCGTTGGGATTAAGCGCCGGGTTTTCGTTGAGTTTAATTGGGCGCCGGAGAATTATTGGCCGCCGGATTTTGCTTGTGTCGCGCGTTTATTGCAGGGCTATCGTGGGCTGTAGCCGATATTCGAGCAGAGCGTGCTGCCGGCAATCGCTCGAAGATGCTGCCTAGGTTTTGACAGCGTGGACACCCCGGGCACTGATGCCGCGTCGCGCTGTACGTGCAAATCGAGTGTTTACGGCCGCGTGGGCCGTTTACGTCTCGATCGGCTGTTGGCCTGGGAAGCACTGAACCGGCACTGCGGTCGTGGCTGTGGTCGTCGGCGCGGTGGCCTTTTGGGTTGCTTTAGTCACGGTGGGCAGCTTCAGGGTGAAAGCCGTCCCTTTACCGACGGTGCTCTCCACCCGGATTCGGCCGTGGTGCGCTTCGATTACCTCCCTGCACATCGACAGCCCTAGCCCGGTACCGCCTTTGCCGCTGGCGTCTGGTCCGTCTTTGGTGGTGAAGAACGGGTCGAATATTCGCGGAAGCACTTCGGGGGGGATACCGCAGCCGGTGTCGCGGATGACCACGTCGATCATGTCTTCCTTGGGATCGTGAGACAGCTTTATTATGAGCCGTCCACCGCCAGGCATGGCTTGCCGGGCATTGATGATCATGTTGAGCAGCACTTGCTGGAATTGATTGGCGTTGAGGAAGGCTTCGGGCACGGGCTGGAAGTGTTTGTCTACGGCGATGCGGTACTTGTTCAATTCCCGTTCCAACAGCAGCAACGTATCTTCGATCAGTTGCGCGATGTTGGTGGGTTCCTGGCCGGTCGAGCGGCTCCTGGCCATGCCCAGCACACTGTTGGTGATTTTGGCTGCCCGGGTGCTGGCCGCCAGGATTTTTTCGAAGGCTTTGTCCCGCGTGACAGTGTCTTTGTGGCGCATGCCCATCTTGGCGTAGTTGATGATGGTCATCAGCACATTGTTGAACTCATGGGTTGTAGTGCTGACCAGTTCGCCCAGTGCAGTCAGGCGTTGGGCTTTAGCCAACTGTTCTTTTAGTTGTTGGACTTGCTGCTGGAGTTTGGCGATGTCTGTTTGCTGGTTGTGTGACACGGCGGGCCATCCTTCCCATTACTGCCAGATTGCCTGATTTACGTATACTCCAGTATTTCGGCCAGCGGCAAAGCGGGGGCATTTTCGCCGCGTTTGCTAGATGGTAACGCTTAACATCTTGCCAGTAGCAGTGTTAAGCGCCCATTGTTTGCCTATCGTCGAACTGTGCTAGGCAACTGAAGCACGACGCACTACAATGCCGCGCCGTAGCGAAAACATGGTCTGCTCAGTCGGGGAAATCAACGTGCATACTGCCCAGTTGCTCCACGAAGCACTGAATCTTGCCCGGCGGGTCGGTTTTGTGGTGCGTCCCGACTACTTCGGCGGTAGCGGAGGCGGTGCGTGCCAACTAGGCGCTCAGAAAGTGTTGTTTCTGGACCTGGCGCTGTGGCCCGACGAACAGCTTCAACACGTTGCCGATGTGCTCATCCAGGAGCCTGCATTGGAGCAACAGCCTATCTCGGACCAATTGCGGCAGGTGCTTCAATCACGGCAGCATGGAAATCGCGGCAAAGTAACAAGTCTAGGATGGCGGCAAACAATAGCCGATAGCGGCAGCCTAGGAAAGTCAGAATGATTGTGCGCCGTGTCCAGCCGTTTTGTCGACCCATGCACTGCCAGACGACGTTTCGCTCCAGCCGGGTTAAACATGCTGGTACAGCCCGTGCGCGCGGATATATTCTTCTACCGCCCGGGGCGTTTGAAAGCGAATGCTCCGGCGCTCAGCGACGCGCCGCCGCAAGTCGCTGCTGCTGATGCCGATTTGCGGCATGACGATCTGGTGACGTCGCATCAGCTCAATTCGCTCCGGCGTCGTGATGGCCGATAGCAGGGAGTAATCAGGTTGTCCGACACCGGGCCGGGCGACCACAACCAAGATAGCCAATTGGCATATCCGGCTTGGCTCTCGCCAATTAGGTAGATCGTGAAGCATGTCGGCGCCCAAGAGGAAGAACAGCTCGCTGTCGGGTTGCTGGGACTTTATCATCCCGAGTGTCTCGAACGTGTAGTTGACCCCGCCGCGATCCACTTCGTAGCGGCAGATGGATAGCGCCGGTTCACCGGCCACGGCCAGCTCGAGCATCGCCAGGCGGTGTTCGGCGGGCGTAAGCTGCCGGTCTTGCTTGTGGGGAGGCACCGCTGCCGGCAATAGCCATACCTGGTCGAGCTGGCACTGCTCGCGTGCGCTTTCGGCCAACAGCAGGTGTCCGTAATGCACCGGGTCGAACGATCCACCGAGAATGCCAAGTCGCATAGTCAACATCCGCCCCCTGCCATACGGAATCTAGGCCTTACCCCACATGAAACTCAGTCACAGTGCTCAATCCAGTGTACGGCGCCGACGGTCCGCGGTTGAGCACTTGGATTAACCGCTGGCCCAAATTGCTTGATGCTACCGAGCGGTTCTCAACGCCTGTAACAAAACCACCTTTCCTGGCACTCTATACTCAGTAGAGGGCTAGTCAAACCTTTCGACGGTTTCATTTCGTAAGAGGCTCGTACTGTGTGATTTACAAATCACCCGGCCAACGGGCCACCATGGCTGAGCGGTAGCAACCGTGCTGATAACCGCCTGTAAGCCAATGCGTCACGGCCCGCGCCGTTGTACCCGAAGTACTTGGCCGTAACAAGACGCGCGATTCGTGCGAGTATTTGTGAACCTGCTTGGCAGCGAAGGTGGTCTGGCTGCCGTGACACATCGAGCGGCGGTCCTCCGGATCGCTCTAAGGCGGTCGTTTCGCTTGGCGGTGCGCCCAAGTGCTCTGCTTTTTGCGCTGGTCACATTGTTTGCCTCTGCTGGCTGGACAATTTATGTACAGCACAGCTCACCCTTTGCCCCCTTTTCGGTGCAATCGGGGGCATTTCTAATGGTTTGAAGATGGGGACATTTTCGTTGGTCGCTGATATATTGTGTGCCGACCTGTTGACTGCACGGCGGGGCTTTGATAGCAGTAGATGTTCGTTTTGCTTACGGCCGAAAAGCTGTGATGGCGCCGCAGGACCAGAATCGAGGCTCTTGGCAGGCGCCCTGGCTTCTGGTTAATGATCCCCCGTGCACGGTGGGCAAGTCGATCGGGGGTGCTTGTCTGCCGAATCCCACGCTCGCCTGCAAGCGGCTTTCAGGACCATCTGGCGGTGGCAGGGGGATAGAAACAGCAGCTTTGCCGCCCGACGGCAAGCCTGCACGGGTTATTGTTTTTCCTGGAGGACCCACATAGATGTCAGTCTGCGTTCCCAAAGGGTATTTGATGGCCGGGGTTCACTGTCGGATCAAGCGCGACCCGCAAAAACCCGACTTGACGTTGGTGATGTCGGAATTGCCGGCGGCGGCAGCCGGCGTCTACACGCGCAATTTGGTGTTTGCCGCGCCGGTGGCGCTAGATAGCAGCCGCACGCCGAGCGATCGCATCCAGGTGGTAGTGATAAACTCTGGCTGCGCCAATGCGTGCACTGGGGAGCGAGGATTGCGCGACGCCCGCGAAATGGCCCGGCTAGCCGCCGCCGCTTGCGGTTGCCAGGAGTATCAAGCCCTGGTGATGTCGACGGGAATTATCGGCGAGTTTCTTCCCATGGAAAAAATCGCCCAGGGGATTTCTGCGGCCGCGGTCAAGCTGGGCAGAACCGAAGAATGCTTGATCTCTGCCGCACGGGGAATGCTGACGACCGACACCAAGCACAAGATCGCCGGGCGGAGCGTGAAAATCGGCGGCCGACAGATCCAAATCACCGGAATGGCCAAAGGCGCGGCAATGATGGGGCCGAACCTGGCGACGATGCTGGCCCTGATACTTACGGATGCCCCCCTGACTGCCGACGATTGCCAGGACGCCTTGGCGGCCAGCGTCGAGCGGAGCTTCAATTGCATGAGCGTCGACGGCCACATGAGTACCAACGATACAGTGCTGCTGCTGGCCAACGGGGCTGCCGGCGGCGAGCCGTTGCAAGGCGACCAGTTGGCTCAGTTCCAACAAGCCCTGGACGAAGTGTGCATCGAATTGGCCATTGCCATCCCGGCCGACGGCGAAGGGGCCACCCACCTGATCACCCTCAAACTGACCGGCTGTGCAAGTCGTCAAGCGGCCATGCAAATCGCCAAGACCGTGGCCAATAGTCCGCTGGTGAAGACCGCCGTTGCCGGCGCTGACCCCAACTGGGGCCGGATCGTTTCGGCGGCCGGCTACGCGGGCGTACCGTTCGATCCGGCCAAGGTGAGTCTCAAGGTGAATGGCTTTCTGTTGTACGAGAACGGCGCGCCGACACACTTCGATGCGGCCAGCGTATCGCGCTCTATTCGCGACAACCGCGATACGTTGGTGGAACTGGGCTTCGGCGAGGGAGACGCAGAGCTGACTTTCTGGACTACCGACTTAACAGCAGAATACGTGCGGCTCAATGCCGACTATCACACTTGAGTTGGTAACCATACCAAGCAGATGTGGTATTAGTGAACATTCAACTTGACAGCCTGAGACGGCCGTTGGTAGCCTATCAGTTGTCATATTAGCTATCGTCATCCTACTTTCACCAGCTTATCGCGTGTATCGATGTCCAATCGACAAGTGCTTTTGCCGTGGATAGTTCGAGGGCGACTGCTGTGCGCTGTGGCCGCGGTGCTTTGTTGGGCAGGGGTGGCGGTCCAGGCGGCTTCAGCAGCGGGGGAACGGCCGGTCGACGAATCGCTGAGCAAGCTGGCGCCGCGGGTTATGGCCGTCCTCCGTGCGGAAAAGTTTGAAAGCGACGATGACAGGCGGACGGTGCAGCAGTACTTCGAAAACTACTTCTTTGCCCAATGGACCAGGCCTCCCAAGCAGGCCGTGGGCAAGACCGACGATCACCCCGATCGGCGGGCAGCGCTGTTCAAGTTCCTCCGCGGCGCTCGGCCACGCAGCGAGCCGTACGATTTCCTGACCGATTTGGCGTTGCGGAAGTGCCAAGAAATGGCCTGGGGCGAGTTCGACGTGAGCGTGCGTGTCAACGCCATGCTGACCATCGGCGAACTAAACTTTCAAGAGTCGCGCACCGTGGAACCGCCGATACCGCTACCGGCAGCCGTGCCGGTGATGGTGCAGGCGATCAACGATCCCAAACAGATCGATGCAGTGCGCGTGGCAGCGCTGACAGGTCTGCTGCGACATGCACGGCTAGAGGGGATAAAAGACCCGGCTCACCGCAAAGAGGTGCTTACGACAATGCTCGGCTTGGTGCAGGCTGCTTCTCCGCCGCCGGGGCGCTCGGCAGAGGGTCACGCGTGGATGCGAGCACAGGCCGCCGCAGTGCTAGGACACCTGGGCGAAATCGGCCCCAACGGTGCCATCGCCGCTGCGCTTGCCGATATGGCCGCCGAACGCAAACTGGCCTTTTCTGCCCGCTGCGCCGCAGCGGCTGCGCTGGGCAGTCTGCGGTATCAATCGCCGGGCAGTCTGGACACCACGAAGATCGTCCAGGCTCTGGCCGGCCTCGCCGCCGACGCCTGCGAAAACGAAGAGAACCAGCCCTTGGAGGGTTTTCAGCGCCGACGGCGGCTGCGCGACCGCTTGTCCGCGGTGGAGCGAGGCCTGGAAGGCGTCAAACAATTGATGACCACCGACGCGCAAAAAGGACTGTATAAAACCGCTTACGAAACAGTGCAGAGTTTAATCGAGGCAATCGACGACAAAAAACTCCCAGATGATAAACTGTTGGAGTCCACCGCTGCCGCCCGGTCGAAACTGGCAGAAGCGCTGAAAAAGAGCGGCGCCCAGCCGGTGGGATAGTCGCACTGCTGGCGCTTGCGTGCCGATGTTTTTCAAAGTACTGCCGCTGGCGGCAAAGTGACTGTCTGTCGTACAAGCTCAAGCTGGGCGCATACAACCAAGCTAGTCGTCGTATAGGCCAAAGCTGGCCGGCTGTGCCGCCGATAGATGTTCAGAGACCGTCGGGCTTCCAGGCAGGATGCCAAGTGCTCGAAATGGCAAAGGGAATTGCCCAATTTCCGGCGACTGCTCGTCGTCCCACGCACTTGCTCGGCTTTCGCTGCGCTGTGCTGGCGATGTTTCTGGTCTGTGCGCTCGCCTGTGGATGCGGGCTGCTGGGCCAGAGCCACGGACAGTGGCCGGCCGATGTGTCGGAGCGCCCGACCGCCCGTTTGGCCGACGAACCGCCAGATGTCATAGTATCATCGCTCGAAAAACTGGCATTCGATAACAGCGCTCCCCTGCCGGCAGAAGTCGCCGACCTGAAAGACCACAGCAACAGCCGGGTTCGGGCTGCGGCACTGCTGACGCTGGCCCGACGCGGTCATCCCAACGCCTTGCTCTACGCCCGTCAAGCGTTGGGCGACCACGATCCGCAGGTAGTCTTGGCGGCCGTGACGGCGTTGGGCGAGCTGGACACTCCGGAGGGACGCGCGCTGCTGGAGCGATTGCTCGCCGAGTCGCCGAATCCGTCCCTTCGCGCTGGGGCGGTAGCTGCACTGGGAAAGCTCGAGGCGAAACAGCCAGTGTTGGCCGCTGCTAATGATCCGGCTTGGCGCGTGCGGCTGGAGGCGGCGCGGCAGTTGTCACATTGGTACGATGCCGAAACGGTGGCCGC
>CALKER010000002.1 GCA_938084835.1 uncultured Thermoguttaceae bacterium | reverse complement strand
TGAGCCTTTTGAGCAGGAAGCGGTGACGGAAGCCAAACTTTGGATGTGGGAGACTCAAACAATCTAGCCATCTAAGGAGTCGCAGCGATGCCCCTAATCCCGTGGCGAAAAAAGACTGTGAGCGACCAACCTAAAGAGCTCACGCCCGTGGAGAGCTTCCGCGCGGCGCTGAGCCGATGGTTCGACGAGATGGAACGAGAACTAGTGGGCGAAGGCTTTTGGCCGGGAGGAATGAGCTCGTTTATGCCACCTGTAGACGTCTCTGAGGACGAAAAGCACGTGGTGGTGCGGGCGGAAGTGCCGGGCTTGAGCGCGGAAGATCTGGAGCTTTCCGTAACGGGAAACCAGTTGGCCATCACCGGCGAAAAACGCGAAAGCCGCGAAAGCCGAACGGGCGGCCTTTATCAACGCGAGTGCCGTTACGGACGTTTCACCCGACTGGTCGATCTGCCCACCTCCGTGGATCCCGAGAAGGTAGAAGCTGAGCTGGCCAACGGCGTGTTGACTGTACGGCTTACTAAAGCCAGCCAAGCCGCCGGCCGACGGATTCCCATCAAGGTGCGGTAGCCCAACCGGGTAAAAAACGACTACAATAGCAAGCCTCCACCGGCTTCCGCGGCCGTGCGACTGTTTCTTGGCACCAAAGCTCTGGTGAGGCAGTCATAAAATGGACCACCCCGGAAGCGGGTGGGGCGAAATTTCTGGGGTTCCCTGGGCCTGAAGAGAGGCCACCTCGTCGACACATTTACGGATTTCAGCCTCCCCGAGGAGAATCTCGAGGCCAAGTTGGAATGATCGTGACTGGCCGGGCTCAAGGTTTGCCACCCGGCCGTTTTCTTTTTCGAAGGAGCGGCGATTGGGGAGGTTGACTCCCGGCTCAAGCCCCGTGACGTATCCGTCGGCGACAGCCTGAGGATTTTTCCACAAAGTAAAGTAGGGTAACTCGTTGATGTTGAAGCGAATGGCCGCTCCTCTGGCCCTAGCCGCATCGTGGAGAAGTGCCACGGTCTTTCCCCCCGGCTCCGCAAAAAGCTGCATAAAATAGACTGCCTCCTTAACACCGGGTGTTTCCGAAGGATACTCATCCCAACTGTCCAGCGCAGCGGCGGCGACCGCATCCCGGGGGGCCAAGCGGCGCACGGGCACAACCACGCGGGCACCGGGCTCGAGGAGGGGTCGGCCGAAATTAATGTGATAGAGGAGCTCAAATTCACCCGGCTCTGCGGACAGATTAGTCACGGTGTCCTGAATGGTGAGTCTTCGGCTTTGCACCTCGAGCGTGTAGGTGGTACTTAGTCGCAACTTGGCGAAAAATAAGCGGACCTCATCGACAACGCCGGTAAGCTGAATTCGCCCGGCATCGCCATCAACAGAAAGTTCCACCCGGTGGGCCGGGATATTGGCGATTTTGCCGTGAAGCGGATAGCGAAGCCGGCCCGCCTCGTCAAATTCGGGAGCACCGTTACTTTCCAAGCCACACCGCACGAGAAGTTCGTCGAAACCATCCAGCCAGCCCAAACCGCTGGGCTCCATCAAAGGCACAAAGCGGGGGTGAATAGGCCCCTGGACCGGTGCCTGCCATCCGATGCGAAAATCGCCTACGCGGATTTCCCAAATGCCCATGCCGCGGGTGGGAAGGATGACGATCTGCATGGCGCCGTTGTCGATTTCCACGGTATCCACACCGTCGCGGAGTCCCCCACGAAGCCGCCGCTTGGTGACGCGATATCCTCGTGCTTGACCCCCGACTTTGCCCGGAGTGACCACAAGGCTTTCCAAATACTCGTCCCGAGCCACATCACAGATAGTCCACGTACGGATGGCCATCACCGATACTCCTATGCCAGATGGGCCGCCCCCATCGTCAGCCTTGCCAAACAAAAGAATACACTAGGCCCAATTAGTAGCGTCAACACCCTGCACCTGCGACTTTTGGCTGCCGCGGAAAAATGTTTGGAACATCTTACTTCAGCCTGTAAATGCCGAAAGCCCCAAACAAGCCTATTTTGCCATCATGCGCCGATTGTAGCGGCCGGGGCGCACGTGAGGCAATCCCCCGCAGACGCGAGGAGCCTGCTTCTTCTGAGCTAACACATGTTCCGTGGCCTACAAGCCCGGAAACGCCAAGGCGGATAGCTTAGGAGTTTAGGGGAGACTTAGGGGTTTAGGGGAGAAAAAGCTCCGGCCCGAGCCGGAGACCGGCTCGGGCCGGTGGGTGCTGGCGACCTGCCACCCCACTTTTTCCGAGGAGGCACGGGTCACACGCTAGGCAGGGGTCAAGCCAGGGTTCGTTACCGCTACATGGCAGAGCTTAGAACCACCAGAGTACCGTCGGCACTGCCTTAAGCCTCAACGGGCTTGGGATCTTTGGCATCGTTGGGTGCCGGCTTAGGCTGGGGTGCCTGGTGCGAATCTGCAGGTGCCGCACACGGGTCACAGCAGGCCGGCACGCAGCATCGGAGCACCGGACAGCGGATGGTCACCGGCACTTGCTGCCACACGACTCGTGGCACGCACCGCGTCACTGTGCAGAGCACCTGTTTCGGCACGTACCTTACGCAGTGGATCGTCTTGGTCACCTGGACAGGTTTGCACACCCAATAGGGTACCAGCTTTACCTGTTTCTCGGCCACCAGGCGGCACACCTGATACGTTACCTTTTTGACCCGCTGCTCCGGCACCAGCTTGCAGACCTGATAGGTGACCTGCTGGACCCGCTGTTCGGGAACCAGCTTGCAGACCTGATAGGTCACTTTCTTGACCCGTTGTTCGGGTACAAGCCGGCGGACCTGATAGGTCCGCTCCCGCACCTCGGGCACAAGCCGGTAGACCTGATAGGTCACCTTCTTCACACGTTGCTCAGGCACCAGCTTGCAAACGGTGTAGGGAATCCGCTTTTCCACTACTTCCGGAACCAGTTTGCACACCTGATAGGTGACCTGCTGGACCCGCTGTTCGGGAATCCATTTATAGACCGTGTAGGGGACTTTTTTCACCCGAACCTCACGGACCCACTTGACGAACTCGACTTCCTTTTCCACCACCTCTGGGACCCATACCCGCTTGACGATCTTAATTGGCGGGCACTGGACTTGAACCTGTTTTACCTCGCCGGGGCAATAGATAAAGCGGCAGCAGCATGGATCCCAAACCCACTCCCCGGGCTCCTGAATCCACTTGGTAATGACAGGACCCGGTTTTTCCACGACGACCGTGTCCCACCGGCCGGTGTGCACTTTAACCGTCGTCGTGTAGCGGACCGGTTTCCAAACGACCTCACAGATTTCCTTTTCACGGGTCTCGGCTACCCGTTTCCAAACCGTGTAGGTAACTTCTTTCTGCTTCGTTTCCCATACGGGCTTCCAGACGACATACCTGCAGACCTTTTCCCGAGTTTCATACACGGGTTTCATCACCGTGTAGGGGACTTCCTTTACGTGGGTCTCCCATACCGGCTTCATTACCGTGTACTGCTCGGTGCGAGTCTCGTACACGGGCTTCATCACCGTGTAGCAGATTTCCTTTTCGCGAGTCTCATACACCGGCTTCCACACCGTGTAGGGAACCTCTTTCACGTGGGTTTCCCAGACAGGCTTCAGCACGGTGTAGGTGTAGTGCTTAGTTTCGTACACTGGCTTCATTACGGTGTAGTGGACGTCCTTCTCGCGAGTTTCCCACACCGGCTTCATTACCGTGTACTGCTCGGTGCGAGTCTCGTACACGGGTTTCATCACCGTGTAGCAGATTTCCTTTTCGCGAGTCTCATACACCGGCTTCCACACCGTGTAGGGAACCTCTTTCACGTGGGTTTCCCAGACAGGCTTCAGCACGGTATAAGGGACTTCCTTGACATGAGTCTCCCAAACCGGCTTGAGGACTGTGTACTCCACCTCACGGTGGGAAAGCTCACGCACGTACTTGGTGAGAGTCACCGTTCGGGGCTCAACCACGCGCTCCCAGACCGTCTTGTAGAAGGTGACCTGTTGGTGTTCCAAGATCACCCTCGGGGCCGGACGCATCACCGTGAAGCACATTTCCTCGCAGCAAGCGGCGTCGAAGAAAAGTCCCGCTAAGTGGGGATAACGCGCAAGACCAAGACAACTGGCCTGCGCCTGTACCGCTGCCAATCCCACTATTAGGCTAAGCAGCGGAATCTTCCAACTGACTCTCATCGCATGCCTCCTTCAGCGCAGATCTCGACCTGGAAAGATATCGTGTCTCCGAACCGGGGTGGAAACTACATTTGTTGGTTGCTTCGACCTTCCTGGCCGGCACCCTTTAACGAAACCGACACAGCCAGCAACTTCTGGCGATTGCCTTACGCGGTGGGAGGAAGCACCGGTGTTCCCTGATGTTGTCATCGGGCATTCTAGCATGAAAAGTTTTGCCTTTTCGCCCAAACCTCCAATCTTCGCGAGATTTTCGGACTCACAAGCCTTTCCGGTTAGAAAGATTGGCTCATTTGGATGGAGTTTGCCGATTAGCAGGGACCCTACCGAGGCCATCACTACCCTCCTGGATGCCGCAAGGATTTGCTCGGGAAGCTCCCCGCTGCTTTCATGCGGGACTTTCTGGCCGGTGATTCGGGGATGTCTAGTCTCCAATGGTTTTGAAGGCATTTCTTGCGGCGGTTTCCTCATCAAAAGCTCACGTGGCTTTGGTAGAAAAGCTCCGCTTCCTGCATCGATAAAGCACCCGCTGTTGAATCGCAGAAAAACGGCAGGGATAGGGAGGGAAGGGCCAAGTTCCGCTCTTAACCCTTTTCGGCCAGAGTCGATCGGCTGGGATCCGCAGGGAATTTGACAGCTCGAAAAGTGTGACCTAGATCATCGGTGAAGACCAGTAGTGTCGAAGTCGGCCGAGGTAAAAAACGCACTCCACAAAGATCTGCGGGAGCGACCTCCAGCCCGGATGACTTGGGATCCCACAGTTGTCAAGCCGTTTCGGCACAAAAGGGGAGCGGGGGGAATCGGGTAAAAGCGCCCAAGCTGTACAAATGACAACGGGGCACTTTCGCCACCCACTCATACTGGTACTGGGGAAGTGTGGAACTTTGCATTTCGGTTGTCGCTAACTAACGGAATCCAATTTCAGGCACAAGGAGGAGCTTCGACCAAAGCTTGCACCAGTAGTTGGGAGATTAAAAAAACATGAAGGACCTTATGGTACCCGAAGCTCGCTCACCGCGCCACGGGAGAGCACGAAAGGCTTTGACGCTCATCGAGGTGCTAATTGTGGTGGTAATCATGGCGATTTTGGCCGCTGTGGTCATCCCACAATTTGCTTCCTCCACCGATGACGCCCGCGCCAGCGCCCTGCAGTTTAACCTCCACACACTGCGATCCCAAATAGAGCTCTACAAGGCCCAGCACTTTGGCCGGGCACCGGAGTTGATCAACAACGACTTACCGCAGCTGACAAGTGCGACTAACGCCCAGGGGGAAATAGGGGCTCCGGGACCGAATTATCCGTTTGGTCCTTACATTCAAGGGGCTCTTCCGCCCAATCCCTACGACGGAAAGAACCGAGTGGTGCAAGTAACTACCCCAGGCCAAGTGCCAACGGCGCCGGCTGACAATCAAGGTGGTTGGCAATACGATCCCACCACCGGGACGATTTATCCAAACAATCCCGAGTATTTCCAATGATTTAGCGTCGATTGAGTCCGGCCCACTGCCTCTTCCTGCGGCTAGGCTGCGGCAGTAGCTCCTCTGTGTTCGCCGTGCCCCCGTGCTCCCCTCTGGGAGCACGGGTTTTTGTTTGATCGGGACTTGTAGCACCCCGCCGGCCGGAGTGGCATTTTCCACGTCGCCGCCGAAAAATAGCCCGAAAAGCGGGGGAAAATCACCGGAAGAACTCCGCTTGGCAGCCTGCGATTGGCCCCAGTGAGAGGCAAGCGGATCCCGTCGCCCAAGGCCGTCTTGCGTCGGCCAAACCTGTCCTGCCACCCTAGCCAAAAGTAGCCCGGGGCTAAAAAAATTTGGGTATATCATGGAAATCAGTAGCATCAAACGGGCTAATGACGACAATACAGGCTAATAGCACCTAGGCGGGCGGGAAGTAAAATCGTTGGAGAATCAAATCGATCGCACCTGCTTGGCCCCGCAACCGCCAAAACCGGTTTCGTTGTCTGAATCCGGAAGGTGGTCAGGGCAAGAGGTGATAGAGTTTTACCCCAAAGCTAATCCTTGGAAAAACTCTGCCAAACCCGGGAGCGACTGAGCCTAAAGCGACATGCCTTGCCGAGGAGTTCGCGGAGCTACCACGGCCGACGCCAACACACGAGAGGCCATTTTGGAGGCCACCCGACAACTTCTTGCGCTCATGATCCGTAGCAACGATATCAGGCCGGAGGATGTCGCCAGCGTAATATTTACAACCACGCCAGATTTAAATGCTGAATTTCCCGCCTTAGCCGCCCGGCAGCTCGGGTGGACTAACGTGGCACTCATGTGCTTTCACGAATTAGACGTCCCAGGGGCTTTGCGGCGCTGCATTCGCATTCTGATCCACTGGAATACGGACAAACCCGCCCAAGAAATCCAGCACGTTTACATCAAGGGCGCCGCGAACCTTCGGCCCGATCTGGGAGATCTTCCGCCGGTAGACTGGGGAGAGTTGGAGCGGTGGATCGCCGAGCATCTGGACCTCAAGGCCCCAAGCGCCGTGCGGAATGCCGCTGCCAACAGCACGGAAAGCGCGGAGGTGCAAGCCCCGGCCAGCTCCCGGCCGGATTCCCCCGGCAAGCCCGGCTAAAGCAGCCCGCCACGCACATGGGAATTTGCTGTTTGCTCTGATGGGAGAGCAAAACACCTGGCCATCGGCCATTCCGTGTTTCACTCGTGGCGTACCGTTCACCTAATTATCGGAGGCTCCCTCATGACTTCCCTTCTGCGGGCACTGCTGCTTAAGGTCGTGATAATTACTGTGTGGTCTCAGACGGGCAATCCTTTCCCAGGGGCTTACGCCGAGCGAAGTGGCAACCCGGCACAGCCCAACATTGTAATCATCTTGGCCGACGACCTCGGTTTTGAAACTATTGGGGCCAATGGGGGAGAATCGTACCGGACGCCCCGACTGGATCAGCTGGCGGCCACCGGCGTGCGTTTTGAACACGCTTATGTCCAGCCGCTTTGTACACCTACCAGAATTCAGCTAATGACCGGGCAGTCGAACGCCCGCAATTACATCCGATTTGGAATCATCGATCCCAGGGTGACTACCTTTGCCCACCTTTTTGACAAAGCGGGTTACGCCACGGCAATAGTAGGCAAATGGCAACTGGGAACGGCACCAGATCTGCCCCGGCGAATGGGATTCCATGAATTTTACTTATGGCAACATACACGACGTCCGCCGCGCTTTGCCAATCCCGGTCTTGAGATTATGGGACAGGAGCGGGACTACCAAAACGGTGAGTACGGTCCGGATCTGCTCCATGAGTTTGCCTGCGACTTCATAAGCCGACATAAAGATCGACCTTTCCTGCTTTACTATTCACTCACACTGACGCATTCGCCTTTTCAACCGACGCCTGACAGCCCCGACTGGGATCCACAAGCGCAGGGGGAGGAGGTGAATCGCCATCCCCGGCACTTCGGCCAAATGGTGGAATATATGGACAAGTTAATCGGGAAGCTCGTCGATCACTTGGAGGTTCTTGGTCTTCGGGAGCGAACACTTGTTTTGTTTACGGCCGACAACGGTACCAGTCGTCAAATTCGATCGCGTTGGCGCGGCCGCGAAATTGTGGGAGGCAAAGGCCTGACGACTCGTGCGGGAATGCGGGTCCCACTTATTGTGAATTGGCCGGGAGTAGTGGTCGCGGGCCAGGTCTGCACCGATCTTGTGGACAGCACCGATGTGCTTCCCACCATCTGTGAGGCTGCCGGTATTGCCTTGCCCCCCAACTTGGTGCTGGATGGCATAAGCTTTTGGCCGCAACTGCGAGGCCGGCCCGGTCAGCCGCGCCAGTGGATCTATTGCTGGTATTCCCCGCGACAAACCGCCGATCTTTCGGTAAGCGAATTTGTGTTCGACCAGCACTACAAACTTTATGCCGATGGTCGATTCTTCGATCTGGAAAATGATCCCGAGGAGCGTCGCCCGCTTGATCCAACCAAGCTCCAAGGAGAGGCGGCGCGGGCCTTCACCCTTTTCCGCCACGTGCTGGACGCCCACCGCGGCATTCGACCGAAAGAGCTCGACGAATTTGCTAGTGGAACAGAAAGGCTTTAGTGGTGATTTGGGAGGATAAAATCGCAAGGCAGTGGTACTGGCCCAATCACGGGGTGACGGTACGTCGGAGCATTGGGGCGCTCGCCAGAGCGGTGGTCGCCGGTCTTGGACTCGCCGTGGCCCTGGGGGGTGGCTCTCTTGGAGTGAACAATCCGTTGTCGAAGTTCCTCGCTCAATGGAGATGTAACCTGCCAAAATCCCAGATGACCGTGCGGCACTTGGGCTTCCGTGCTTCGAGGCTTGATGCTTGTGGGCTAAAGGAAAAACCCCCTTGGAAGGAGAACTTCCGGCCATGGCGAAAGCTGCCTGAGGCTCCGTCTGCGATCGCCTTCGATCAGGCCCGCGTCTTTTTTTCGCTAGGGGAACAGCTCCGCGGTCGTGATGCGAACATTGCCATGCTCACCTACGCTGGGCCTGCAGCGATGGAACAACTGCTATCTCGGATCCCCAGCCTTGGGCCGATTATGGGGCGAAGCGGGGGATTGCTGGGGCCCCAAGGTCCTGCCGTCAAATGGGAGGCTTACCCCTTTCGGCCGGTGGTGGAACGTGTGGCGGAGGCTCCCGATGATCGCCCGGCAAGGTGGACTTCCGCTTGTAGCCGTTCGGTGGCCCGGGCACCTTATCCCCCAAGCCCAGTGATTGCCGGTATCCAGTGGGCCCCTTCGCAAGAGATCCTTCGGCTGGCACCGGGAAGCGACAATTGGCCCATCACGTGGGGGGATGATGATCATCTCTACACTGCCTACGGCGATGGCTGGGGCTTTGAGCCGAGGGTCCCCCGGAAGTTGAGTCTGGGATTTGCCCGGGTGGAGGGGGTTCCGCCTGCCATCCGCGGCATTAATATTCGCTCGGCCTCTGGAGAGCAGTACGGTGATGGTCCGCGGGGGAAGAAGGCCAGCGGTATGCTTATGGTCAACGGCGTGCTTTACATGCTGGTGCGCAATGCGGGTAATGCCCAGCTAGCTTGGTCGGAAGATCATGGCCAAAGCTGGCAGTGGGCACCATGGAAGTTTACGAAAAGCTTCGGCTGCCCAACGTTCCTCAACTTTGGGAAGAACTATGCAGGAGCCAGCACTGAATATGTTTACATCTATTCTCCCGATAGTGAAGATGCGTATACACCTGCCGATCGGATGATCCTCGCCCGCGTGCCCCAAAGCCGCCTTCGTGATCAATCGGCCTACGAGTACTTTGCCGGCTTTGACCCGGAAGGTTATCCCCAATGGACCAGGAATTTGCGCGCCCGGCAGGCCATCTTCGAACATTGCGGGCGTTGCTGGCGCTCGGGAATCACTTATAATCCGGCGCTAAGGCGCTACCTGTGGCGGCATGTTTATCCCGTTGATTCGGGTGCTGGTGGGGCTCGCGTCGGCCGCGGTTGTGCCCTGTACGATGCCCCTGACCCGTGGGGACCATGGACAACGGTTTACTATTGCGAAAAATGGGATGTTGATCCCGGCGAAAGCGGCTCGTTTCCCACTAAATGGATGAGCGCCGACGGCATCACGCTGTGGCTGGTGTTTTCCGGAGATGATTGTTTTGCGGTGCGTCAGGCACGGCTGGAGCTGCGGGATGAAATCACGCGTTGATCCGCAAAAAAATATCCCTGCCCCCAAGGCGTAGACGAATTCCGGGCCATCAACAATTGGCCACCCTCTGGATGCGCAAAAACCCTAGGACGCGTGCCGAGCGAGATAAGCGAAAGGAGATCATCCCATGGGATTATTTTTGCTGGCTTCTGGGCAGCGGATGAGTCCGCCATCACCGTTTACCGCGCCGTGGTGGGCTTTTGCAGTTGCGCTTGGGATTGTTTTGACGAGCTGTCCGTTTGAGGTGTCAGTTGCGGCAAGCCAGCCCAACATTCTGCTGGTGGTGGCTGATGACCACGGTTGGGGGGATGTAGGCTTCCAAGGCCATCCGGTATTGAAAACGCCGCATTTGGATGCCGCTGCGCGAGCCGGCGTCCGCTTCGATCGCTTTTACGCCCATGCTCCGGTTTGTTCCCCCACGCGGGCAAGCATCCTCACCGGTCGGCACCCCAACCGGATGAGTGTTTTCACCTGGGGGTATCCTATTCGTCCGCAAGAAGTCACGCTGGCGGCGCTGTTGCAGCAGGCCGGCTATGCCACGGGACATTTCGGCAAATGGCATCTGGGCTCCGTGTATCGGACAAGCCCGGTTCATCCCGGCCGCATGGGCTTTAGCCGCTGGGTAAGCTCCCCAAACTTTTTCGACAACGACCCCATCCTCAGCGATGAAGGTCGGGCTGTGGCGTTTCGGGGGGAAAGCTCGGTGGTCACAGCGCAACTTGCCCTGAGCTGGATCAAGGAGCAAGTGGGAGCCGGCCGGCCCTTCTTCGCCTACGTGTGTTTTGGCTCGCCCCATGCTCCCCATCAAGCTGCCGAGGAATTCCTCGCCCTTTACCCCGAGCAGCCGAATACCCTCCGGCACTTTTACGGAGAGATCACCGCGCTGGATTATGCCTTCGGCATGCTGCGGCAAGCTCTCCAGGATTTGGGAATTCGCCAACAGACCATCCTGTGGTATACCAGCGATAACGGGGCGCTTCCCAAGGTGGGGTCAACCGGGGGATTTCGTGGCCATAAGGGCCAGATTTACGAGGGGGGGCTTTTGGTGCCGAGCATCCTCGAATGGCCAACTCGCTTCCCCTCGCCACGGGTGATTACGGCCCGATGTTGTTCCAGCGATATCCTTCCCACGCTTGTGGAACTGGTTGGCTTGAAGCCGGAGCGGCCCCTACCACCGCTCGACGGCATCAGCCTGGTTCCCATCCTCGAGGGACATGTGGACCAGCGGCCGGCACCGCTAGGCTTTTGGCACTATCCGGCCCCCGGGATTCAGACGCCAAGCGCCCAGTGGATGGCAAAACTCTTGGAGGCTCAGCAGCGCGGCGAAGATCTTCCCCCCGATCCTCCCAGTCAACAAGCGGGCCAACTTCCAGAGCCCCCATATCCGACGGATAGCTTTCCCGGTCATGCCGCCTGGATCGAGGGCCATTGGAAGCTCCACCGCATTCAACCGGCAAAGCAACCCGTCCGGTTGGAACTTTATCACCTGGAGAAGGATCCGTATGAGACCACTAATGTGGCGGCGGAACACCCCGACCGCGTCCAATCGATGCTTGCCGAGCAAGAAGCGTGGCTTCGGTCCGTGGTGGCCAGCCTCAATGGGGCCGACTACGCTTCACTCAGCCCAAGGGGAGAACCTTAACCCTGCCCCAACCGGTTCCATCAAGCGGTAGCCAACCACAGTAGGGACATTAGGTTACGGAGACTACTGGCCGGCCTAGGGTGGTCGGGGAGGTGGCCGGCCGGGTGAACGCGGCTCGGCCTTGCCAGCAAAGCGCGATTTTCGGTTCGAGATTTACCTCCCGGCCAACAATCCCGGAACCTGGCCAGAGGGCAAGCTTTTACCCTCCGAATTCTTCCAGCAGCTTGCCCGCAGGAGGTTTTACCTTTTGGCAGCACAGACTGGAGAGAGGCCTTCCGCAGCCCCGGTAGCATGACCTTCCGCACCTAAACTGCCGGGAGGATAAATCACCGCAAGCTCTCCCGCCGAAAAGCCAATTGCTGCTCCTTAAACTCATTCCAATTGCAGTATCAAATGCGGTATCAAACTCATTTCATCTACAAGTCTTTCACTCATTTCGTCTAACAAGTTTCAAACTCATTGCAGCTGAAGTGTTAAACTCATTCCAACCACAGGCGCACCCGGCCTTGCGCCCCGGCCTGACCGCCAAGTGTCCACCAGCCAGAAAGGAGCTCTAGCCGGGAGCTCGTGGGGGCTCCGTCGCCGGCATATCTCCGCAAGGGCCGCAAGTGGCACATGAACACTACCGCACTATCTGGTGGAGAGGGATATCTCCGTGAGGTCCGCCGGTTGCGATTCCGGTAAAAACCACCGCCTATTTCTCCCCTAAAAAAAGCGTGGTGAACACTTGAGGGGATACGGGAATTGGGCTTATCCGGTTTTTGTCCTCGATGCGGACCGCCCCGCCGGTGGGCCTAAGGGCCCGAGGCCAAAGTCGGCCAGCAGACTGTCGATTCGTTTTAATAGGCGTTTACAACTTCGATCGGGAAGTTCCTCCACCACCAGGGAAACAAGGGCTTCGATGAGCGCTTGCAAGTCTTTGAGGGGGATAGCTCCCGGCCGCCGTGGGCCGAATTGCTCCGGCTTAGTGCGTTCCAAAGCCCAGGCAGCAGCCCGCCAATATTGTTCCTTGCGGGCCGCCTGCTGGATGGCTTGAAGCAACACGATCTCGGCGCGGGATTCGGCACGGCGCAACTCATCGGCAAAGGCCGGATCGCGCTCCGCCGTCTTTTGGATCGTGCTGACGGAGCAACCCACGTAATCGGCTGCCGTAGAACGACTACAGCCGACCGAGAGAATGGCGAGAATCTCGCGGCGTTTGATCTCGTCCAAAAGTGGGGGTCTTCCTCGCGTGGGCATGGGTTAGCAGTCCCTTAGGGCCAGCCAGCAACAACCCGACGCGGCAGGACCACTCAGTTGACCGCCCGCACCGAGCGGATGCCCCGAGCTTGAGAAGTGCGGCCTGGGGGCCAAAACTCGGCCGACACAACCCAGCGTCCCCGCAGCGGGGCGCCGGCCGGGCGGCGGAATTGTGCGCCGGTTCGTTGACGTCGGGTAATTCGCCACGCCGCACTGCGCTGGAGATAGGCAATCATCGCCGGATGCGAGGTGGTGATGCTGGTGCGAATGTTGGCCGACAGGAGCCACTCCGCCACCGCGTGCAGTACTGCCGAGCCAATCCCCAGTCCCTGATACTCCGGGAGGATGACCAATCGCGAGATCCGGCGCCAGCCCGGGCGTCCGCCCTGCGGGATCAGGGCACAGAAGCACACAGGCCGGTCCTCCCAACAGGCAACAAAGCACTGAGCCGCTGCGCTCAAATTTCCCGTCAGATAATGATGCGGCGCAAACACCTGCCACGCTGAGTGGGGGGCCCGAAAAAGCTCCAGCTGAATGGACGGCCGGCTCGTGGGTTGCACCTGAAAAGTCCCGGTGGCCAGGTCCACAACCCAGTCCGGACACAGCCAAGGCACTACGTCATAGTGGCACGTCACCGCCACGAATCGGCAGGGGAGAAGGTTGCGGGAAATGGCCCGTCTCAAAGCGGCGGCAATGGCCCTGGCTACAGTGCGGTCAACCACACTGGTGAATTCGTCCACAACCACTAAAGGCAGTTGGTGGGATGGACCAACCTGGGTGCGTGACACCATCACAGGGGCGGGAATGCCACAGGAGGCCTGGCCCCGGACAAGAGCCTCCACTACCGCCCGGGCCAGATCGCATCGAGCTTTCTCCCCAGTGGAAAGCACCGCATAGGGCCGAAGCCAGGCCGGGGGAGAGCTAAAACCTACCGCCGTCAGCGTCCGCACCAAAAGCTTTAGGGAAACAGCCCCGAAGGCATCTACCACCGCACAGTCGGTGGGCCAATCCCCCGGCTGATAAAGGTGCTGCCCGAAAAGCCACCGCGCCAGCGAACTTTTCCCACTTCCCGAAGGACCGACAATCAGCCCAATCCGCCACTCGGGCGGTAGCGGGCCAAAGCTCAAATCCACCTGCCGGACCGATTCGTCCCTTACCGGCAGATCGAACATTGCCCGAATTTGCTCGACCCGAAATGAACCGCGAACCGGTGTCCTCAGCGAAAAATTCACCCGCTGCGGAAGACTAAAATCCGTGTGACAAAAGCGACACTGGGATACTCCCTCACAAGGGGCAACCTCAGAAGTGGCGTGACCAGCCGGCAGCGACTGGGTCATAACCGAGAGGGCGGGGTTGTGATCGTCCGGCTCGGCCCCCGAAGTCTTACGCGTTACATGTTCACCAGTCGACATTTGTATCCTTCCGCAGTCAGGCGTTCGTAAAGGGTAGCTTGCTCGGCTTCGTCGCGACAATCTACCACCACCTGATACAACTCCGGCAGAGGAATTTCCGACGGCGGTTTTTCCTCTGGCGATTCCTCCCCTGCGGGAGCCGCGAGCGATTGGAGAAAGTCCCGCACAGCTTCATTCTGCGTCTCCACCGAGGAAGCAAGCTCGGCTAAAGTGTGGTGATTAGCCTCGGCAAGCCCAGCCAAGGGATCGAGGAGGGCAAGGAGTTTGTCCGCTTCTTTGTCGTCCAGGTCGACTACAAGCACAGGCACATGACAGTTAGGGGTAAGTTCCGCCCGCAGGTGCCCGTCGAGCAGCTGCAGTGTGCCGTCGGGTAGCGACCGAGCAATGAGGGCATCGGCATAACCCACCTCGGCCAAAAGTCCACGAAGGATGTTCCGCTGACTTTCCGGATGGCTCCGCCAATTTCGCGGGTGAGGCCGAAGTAAATGCGCCGGCACCCGGCGAAGCTCCACAATCCGATCGCGTACAAGCACCGCTAAAGCTCCTTGTGGCTTCCCAGACAGCCTGCCGGCGCATACAGGCTTGCTTCAAAAGGTGAAATCTCTCCACCATAACGTGTTTGCTCCGACCGGCACCTATGAATCAGTGTTGAAAGGGCCTTAAGTGAGATCTCAGAGTGTGTCCGACGTCGGAGTTCTGCCCTTAGCCAGCCTCCGCAAGATAGCGGTCCACTTGCCGGAGGCGTTCTTCCACCGCTGCCAGTCGGGCCTCCCAGACGGCTCCCCGGGGCAGGTTTTCCTCGTGGACCCGCAGGAGCTTTTCTACCTTGGCCTCGATCGAGGCTAGTTGAGCGGTCAGGACTGCCAGGCGGGCATGAACCATCCCCGCCCAGGGGGCAAGGGCAACAACAACCGTCACAGCAACGCCCCCAAGCATCAGCCATTCCATAGATCCCATAGGTAACCTCTCCCAATGCCACGAGGGATCGACACAGCCCTCCCATTCCCAGCCGGTTTATCTCTCTTCCGCCGGTGATTCCCTTGTAGGTGCCGATCGCGCCGAAGGAACCTTGTGCCGGCGGAGTTGTCGACGAACTGCACCCGCCCGGCGAGCCAAAAGCCGAGCTAACAACCGCGACGCTAGGACCAAAGCCAGCGAGGGGGGTGTGGTCCAGCCAAGGGCTTCCACCAACCGGGGCACGAGCCGATCAACCACCGACGGCGTCTGCTCGGCAAGGAGGCCAAGAGCTACATCGCGGACGACGGCCCGAAGGTTGGCCGATCCCAGGGCCTGTTCTGCCTCGGTCACCCTTTGGCGCAAAGCCGGTAGCAAGGCTGCCGCCTCCTCCAGTTGCCTCAATCGTTCGCTGAGTCTGCGCGTGGGGGCCTCGATCGATCCGCCCAGGCCTACTTCTTGCTCGAGCTTTCGCACCCGCTCGGCCAAAGCCGCTAGCTCAGTGCGAGACACCGCGCTTTCGGAGGCATGGCGATCCCCGTCACAAGGTGCCGGGCAAGTGCCGGGAGGTGGCTCCGACCCACGAGGTGGAGAAGCTCCGGGATGACGCTCCCACTCGGGCAACACCCGCCTGAGAAACTCTCGCAGCCGGCTACAGCCGGTGGCTACCACCACCTGGCCATCGCTTCCCCACAGCACACCCACCAGCTGGCCGGAGCTGTCGAAAACCGGTCCTCCGGAATCTCCCTGGCGTGCCTTTCCCGAGAGGGTAAACATCTCGCGGATAGGGCTCCGGCCAGGCGACACATAGCCTTGCAGTTGGCCCCGGTTACAGGCAAATTGCCCCTCGGACCCGTAACCGCAACTTGTCAACCATTGCCCCACCTGTGGGGAGTGCTCGGCGACCTTCACCGCTTGAATCGTTATCCCGGGAAGCTCCACGAGCGCTAGGTCCCACGTTTCGTCCAAAGCGATCAACCGGCCAAGCCCGCGCTGACCATCCGGGAAAAGAGCCACCACCGGGGGACCGGCCCCTCCCCGCGGAATTCCCTGAAACAAGTGGGCGCACGTAACCAGCCAAGCCCGGTCCGAAGCCGCGGCCACCACCGTTCCTGTTCCGTAATTGCGTTTCCACTGGCCGGCAATCACCCGAGCTACCGCCCGATGGGGTTGTGTAGGCACCGGACCCGCCGGTGTTGCCTTGCAGTCCCTTGGAGCCGTTGCCACTCCGGTAGCAAAGATGCCCGGCGAGCTGGCCAGCAGTGCAGGCGTAGAAAGCGGGCCGATGGCCCAGGCCGATTTCGTGCGGCTATCCCACGCCGTGGCGGCGTCGGCCGAAAACGATTGGCACCCTTGCGAAATTGGTCTATAAAATCCGCTGCCCCAGTAAGTGGCACCCACGCTCGCCTTCGCCCTGGACGAGGGCGCAACGGCCATCGTCATCCCAACGACGAGCTCAAGGGCTAGTAACAAACGCTCCGTCACTGGCTGTGCCCCTTGGTAGCTTTTAATCTGTCCAAAAAATATTTGTCAACAGCCCTTCACCTCCGCCGAAGCGATCCCTGAAGAATAAGCCCGGGAAATTTGGCTTGAGTAAAAAGTGGGCGTGGCGGAGGGGGACCGGGCCGTCGCCTCGCCGTTGGCCTTGGGCCGACAGTTCCCCGCCCGGTCAACCGCCGCCTCCGCCCCGCCCTGGCATGCCCCCGCTCTTGCCCAGATCCCTGCCCCGCATGCTGTCGCAGCCACCACGGTGCTTATGTATCCAACATTCACAGGCGAGATTCGGCCCCCTGACGTCATCCCGGCACAAAGGTAAGCCAATAGCGATGGAAGAGGCTCCGCGCCAAATCGGCCGGTTCGGTGAAGCGGTCGGCCAAGTGGGGGACCGGATCCACCCCACCGCCAACCCTGGCGGCCCAGGCCACCGCCTCGCTGCAAAAAGCCGCTTGATGGACCGGGGTCTCACCGGCCGTGGCCGTTGGAAGCACAAGCCGAAGCAGGGGTAAGCGCCGCAGCACAATCCCCATCAGACGTCCCCACCCATAGGGCTGGCCCATAAGCCGCTGCATGGCCTGTACAGCACCCCTGCGATCAAAATGGGGATAATGCCCCTCCGGATCGGCTCGGAAGAGATCAATTCGGCCAGGATATTTTTCCACAGCAGCCGCCAACCGTACCGCCCTCCCACCGTACCGTGGGGTCACCTCTAAAAGGAAAAGTTCCGTGTCCCACCAAGCGGCCATCGCTGCGTGCGAGTGAACACCCCGTCCCGCACGAGCCACTATCCCCACCCGTCGGAAAAGAAGCAGATCGCCGTCCGACACCTGGGCTACCGCTTGGGAAAATGCCACCGGTCGTAATGGCCTCAAGTGAACCTGTCGTGGCCAAGCTATCGTCGTCTGGCCCTGGTTCATAGGGAACTTCATCACTACCTCTTTTGTTTATGCGATAAGCCGGGTCTTGTTGACAAATCAGTTAGCGCCGTGCAAGGAGCTCTCGTTGGAGGCGAATGCGGAGGTAGCGGCGCCACTCCGCGGGGCGAAGCTCCAACCGCAGCGGCTCATCTGCTCCTGGGGAAAGCCGCCTTAGGGCCCCGGCGGCCACCAGTTGCCGCACCAAACAGGCAAGGCAAGGAAGGAGAACCACCGCCCGACAGAGGGGACATCGCCCACGACGCCGAACCAAACTTCCGTCAGCTGTCTCTTTCCCGCTGGCTTGGAGGGCCTTCTGGTAACAATCGCGCCGCTTATGGACAATCGCCGCCACCGTATTGCGACTGACACCAACCTTGCGCGCAATAGCCCGCTGACTAAGCTTTCCCTCGGCCACAAGTGCCACGATCGTCTCAAGCTTATCGTGGGAGATCATCACGCGAGCCTCACCACTAACGATCACGCCAATTCACACACGGCAAAAATTCGGTCTGCCTTCGCGTGCCTCACGCCCCTTTCTTCGCCGCCACAGATGTGAACATATGTACCGATATGAGGGTACACTCCGGGGCGGATCAACTGCAAGGCATAGCTCAACAAGTTGGGACATAACCTGACCACCCTGAGCGCATGAGGCCAAGAAAGCTTACTTTGCTGCTTAGCTTCCTAAACCGCGAAGCATCGGCTCTGAGGAGGAATTCGAGGCAGGTTCCTGAAGGGGAAATTTATAGGGGGATCACTCCGCCAAAACTCTCTGTCGCTTTGCCCAGAGTGTGAGTTCCTCGGAATTGATCCAGCCTTTATGCCGAAATCAGCAATCCCGCAGTCGTACTAATCTCCCCTTCGCCCTAACTGCAAAGGGGGGATCGGTCACCCCCGACCCCGAGACCATCGCCGGCTGGCCTTGCCCTAACTGCCTGGGGAAAAACACTAGGACCACTGGTTTGGGGGCGCCGGGCCACAGCTGAGTCAGGACTTTTTCCGCTGGAGGTACGTAACAATCAGGCTCTTGAGGGTCGGCGATGGGGGCAGTTCTTGACTTTCGGCCCCTGCCGGTTGGTGCCATTGCCGGCTAGGGTTGCTGCTTCCAGCCGCTAGTGCATGAGCCCCGCCTTACGCCAACGAGGTAAAAGTTTTCACGCTGTTGACAAGTAGTAGAGCGAGGCAGGCAACTTCAACCGATGAGATCGCCGGGGATGTGTTAACAAACTCCTTGGTTTTGACCCCGGTACCATAGAGACGATAGTCAATCTCGGCAAGACTCCTTAGCCGTCCTCCAGCCGTGACTTCATCCCTAATGCAATTTAGACAGACGATTGTACACGAGGGCCTCTTTGGCACTAGCTCGCAAGTTTCAACCGGGAAAGAACTGGAAGCTCTCCTTAACGGCCCGTGCCGCCCGCCGGGGATCTATCGCCCGGGCTCGAATCGGCCTGGTACTTCAAAATGACACGGCGGGTTGGTCGGGTATGCCCCTCCTCAGTACCCCCCTGAGGAGCAGGAGGCCTTGGGGAGCGGTCCAATCCTGTAGCTCCGTCACCACTCCAACTGGTCCTTTGGGGAAGCAACTGGTGCATTGCCGCCAGCCGAGCCCAAAAGGCCGGCGATAATTCTTCGGTGACTAGCACTTCTCCCCGGCCCGGCTCACCATCTCGCGGGCGAATCACCCAGAGGAGCTCGGCCCCTTCCCGCAGCCGTCGCGCCAAGGTTGCCAGGAGTGCTTCTTCCCGCGGAGAAAGTTCGTCGACACGCTCGGGCTGGCCTCGCTCAGCCGTTGCCAAAGGTGGAGGCCAGCCCCCGGAAGAGCCTGCCAAACTTGCCTCTGAGGACGTCCCTGTCGACACGGGCACTACAGGAGGGACCACCTGGGCAGAAGAATGAAGTCCCCCGCCCGGCGTGGTGGCTTCCGCAAGCTGGACACCATCTGCTGGAGGAAACGGCCCTTTGTACACAAAGGCTAGACCGCGTCGATCCAGAAGCTCGTGGATGGCCGCCAAGGCTGAAAAAAGCCCTTCGCTGTCGGCCGGGTCGGCGGCATTGCATACGCCAATCAGAAGGCCTTCCTCGCTGAACAATCCCCCGCCACTCCGCCCCTCAGAGGGCATACCGGCGACGACGATGTTAGGCGGCCCTACATATTTGTTGACACCTGTGATGCGGGTGAACCGGGCTGTGGGGCGACTTCCGTGATCGCATCCCACCGAAATGACCGTATCTCCCTGATTCAGCCGGGTGCCCGCCGGAGCCACCCGCGCCACGACCACTCGCCCAGGCGGACGAATCGCCACAAGGCCCAAGTCGCGATTAAGATCGTAGGCGACCAGACGGCCCACAAGCGCCTCCGCCGGCTCCGGGCCGAATAAGTCCACCTCGATTGCCCCCGATCCCTTGCTCTCCCGAAAGATATGGCCACAAGTCAGCACCAGCGCTTCTCCACCCCGGGCATCGACGATGGTCCCCGAACCGCACGATTGCCCACCCTTGTCGCGCACGCGAAGTCGTACCGTAGCGGCCAACAGATCGGCCACCGTTCGGGCATAAGCCAGGACGCCACTTTCCATGGTCCCGGGTCCCGGAGCTGACGATGGTCCGGCTGCCGGACGGCCATGGCGGCCCGGATTCCACCCGGCGACACCCTCAAGGGCCACCGCAGCACGGCTGGAGGAGCCCGCTTGCCCCCAAGAACCCGACTGATGGGTGGAATGGCTATCCGCCCCATCATTAATTATCGTCCTGTGTGCCAGCCCGCGTCGGTAAAGTTCTTCCAGTGCTTCTGCCGTGGTGGCTCCCACCAGCCGAGGGCCAGGCTGCCCGTCTATTACTGCTACAAAAGTTGGTAAAGCCTTTATCCCGAACTGCTGGGCTAAACCCGTCTGACGAGTCACGTCAATTCGCCGAATGGGGATTCCCCGTTGGACGAGTTTTTGAACCACCGGCTCCATCTGCCGGCAGGCCCCGCAAGCAGGGGAAGTGAAGTTCCATAACTCGACCACTGCCCCCCCGGCCTGCCCCCAACAAACGAGCCAACCGACAAGGGCCCCGGCCAAGACACTCTTCCTTGACATAAGCCAAGCCTCCTTGCAGCCGCCGACTGGCTGGAAGTTTTTTACGGGAACTAACACCTCCCGACCCAGCCACCTAACCGGTCTTAAAGTACCGCCTTTACCTTGAAGTTAGGAAGGCAGCGATTGTCCCCAAAAGCTCTCCCCTAGGCAATGCCAACTTGCGGCGGGCTATTCGAAAGGCCCAAACTACTTTGGGCTCACTTGCAACTTCTCCGCGGAGCAAAAACACGCACCATAAAGCGGCTATGAACGCGCCAAAGACCCGCCATGAAGCACTGCGGCAGAGTAGTGCGGCCGAAATCGGCAGGATTCCCAATCTTCGTAAATCTGCAGTCTTCCTAAATTCGTCATTCTTTCTAAACTCCAATATTCCTGAAATTCAAAAAACGCCCTCTAAAGCCCCAAATCCATAGCTGATTTCTAGCCCGCCTTTCCCCCAACTACGTACCCTCCATAGTTTACTGCGCAAATAAACATTTTCGTATAACCGGAAGATAGATTTGCCGGTGGGAGACACAGTCCACGTATTACCCACCGGGGCCAGCGTATTACCCGCCACAGTGACCCCAGTGTCCCGAATTTTTCTTTAATTTACAATCAAATTAATGATTCCTGCAGATTACTTGATCGGTACCGGCGTTAATTGGTATCGGTGTTATTGTCCGGGAAAAAGCACTACTGCTGGCCGACATTTTTGGCATAAGTCCTTATACTAAGGCACCCTCGAGGAAGACACCCTTTTAACGCCAGAAGTAAAAATTGGGTGTTTGTAGCTAGGATTTCCTTGGAAGATTGGAGCTAACATTTATTTCGAGGAACGACGCTCAAGCCGGGTCAAATCCATCTCGGCTTCTATCGTGCTCGACATGCGGTTGCTCCCCCGCGGGGACCCGGAGCACCTAGCGGGCTCGGGCCGGGCACATCCACGTTACGAGTAGACGGGTATATCCGAGTTTAGAGTTCCGTTCGTTTTAGATGTAATTCTTCTCAATTTACTAGCATTTCCTGCCCTAAACCAATACGAGCATTTCTTGCCCCAGGTAAAATAGCGCACGTTTCTTCCACCCAAACAACAGCGGCATAAAACCACCAGACGAGATGGCCGCACCAGACTGTCTCTCCCGCCAGCTTTAGCCAAATGTGCCCGACAAAAGTGCCCCGGTAGCCAATACCCCTCTTTAGCGGCATTTTTCGCCACGCTTGAATTTTCACCGTTTCCGTTAAGGGAACTATCCCAGACGAGGCCGCAAGCTCTGCAGGCGTAAAAGGGTGCCGGGCCCGCATGACGAGTCCGGGCTGAATCCTTTCAAAGTAACCTGGCTGGCGAAAGCCGTCAGCAAGCAAAACGCTCAGGCTGAGCCGAACAGCGCACCAAACTTTTTAGTCCGAGCACCCATGGGTGAGAACTCGTCTTAATTTCTCTACCCGCATGCCATTCCTCAGGGTTAATATATTTGGCAGGCTATCGCTTTCCTTTCGCCAGCCCGACGTTTTTGCGCAAATCCTCACAAGAAACGGCGTTTTCGGAGCCCGCCTATGGTTGCCCGCCTCGGACGAACTCCCAAAGCTTGCATTCCCACTTGGAATCGAAACTTTGCATCGTTTTACTCTGGCTTAGCTCGCGGGATCCTCGTTGGCCTGCTTTGTGTTGTGGGACTCCCCACCGGTTTGGGTGCCAATCCGTACGAGCTCGATGGCGAGCCGACGCCGAAAAACCGCATCGACCACCTAATCTTCTCGAGGTTAAAGAAGTTGGGAATCCAACCGGCGAAGCCTTGTTCCGATGCCGTGTTCTTGCGGCGGGTCTATTTGGATCTGATCGGTACGCTACCTACCGAGCAGGAGGCGCGACAATTTTTGGCCGACACCACCCCCGACAAACGGGAGAAGCTCATCGATTCGTTGCTGACCCGTCCGGAGTTTGCCGATTATTGGACTCTTCATTGGGGTGACGTACTTCGGATCAAGTCCGAATTCCCCATTAACTTATGGCCAAATGCCGTCCAAGCATATGCGCGGTGGATCCGTTGGGCCATTGCGCAAAACATGCCATACGATCAGTTTGCCCGGACCCTCCTAACTTCCAGTGGGAGTAACTTCCGGGTGCCGCCGGTGAATTTTTATCGGGCGGTTCAGGACCGGTCGCCGCAGGGCTTAGCCGGCGCTGTAGCACTTACTTTTTTAGGTACTCGCATCAGCTCCTGGCCCTCGGAGCGCGTCGAACAGCTGGCTGTGTTCTTTAGCCAGGTGGCTTACAAAAGTACGGGCGAGTGGAAGGAAGAGATCGTCATTTGGGATCCCATTCACACGGCTGCAGAAGGGGGAAAACCTTTGCCCGAGGAAGCCGTCCTTCCCGACGGCACCCTGGTGCGCTTGCCGCCAGAAAAAGATCCGCGGGAGGTGTTCGCCGATTGGCTCATTCGTCCGGAAAATCCCTGGTTTACTCGGGTGGTGGTCAATCGGATATGGGCGTGGCTTTTAGGACGAGGTTTGGTCCACGAGCCGGACGACTTCCGCGAAGACAATCCTCCGGTTCATCCTGACGTGCTCGACTACCTGGCCGAAGAGCTCGTGAGTGCCGGGTACGACCTTCGACACATTTATCGGCTGATCGCAACTTCGCAGACTTATCAACTGTCGCCGATCGCTCGATCGGACCCGCAGCAGTCGGCTGTATTCTTCGGCCATTACAGCCTACGGCGTTTGGAGGCGGAGGTCCTGATCGACGCTATCAATCAAATCACCGGTTCGGCGGAAGACTATTGGAGCATGATCCCCGAGCCGTACACTATCGTCCCCGACTGGCAACGATCCATTGCCCTTGCCGACGCCAGCATCACGAGCACCTTTTTAGAACTTTTCGGCCGCCCGCCGAGGGATACCGGGTATTTTTCGGAGCGAATCAATCGGGTTACCGCCGGGCAGCGCCTACACCTGCTGAACTCTTCCCATATTTTGCGAAAAATCCAACAGGGACCAGGATTGGCTTTTGCCCGACAGACGACGTCACCGCGCGAGGCAATCGAGCGGCTTTACCTGCGGATCCTTTCCCGGTACCCCACCGAAGAAGAGCTGGCTCAAGCCCGGGCCACGGCGCAGGGGGGGTTTCGGCGAAGTGCCGATTTAACGGACCTGGCGTGGGCGTTGATCAATAGTTCCGAGTTCCTTTTCCGTCATTAAAACCCCGCGCCTTCGGATCTGCAGGCTTCGAGCCCTCAGGCAAAAAAGCGCAAAAGATTGTCGGCGGTTAACTATCCCAAATTGAAACGCCCCATGGCGGAAGGCAAATCACAAGTGAGCTAGGTGACACAGGAGGCATCTCATGGCCCACACACCGGCAATTCGCGAGGTTGTCCTTCACGTGGAAAATCAGAAGGGCGCCTGTGGTCGGCGGAGTTTTTTACGGCGAGGGGTTTTTACTCTGCTAGGCCTATCCGTGGCGGGAAGGTATGGGCTGAAGGTCGCGCCGGCTTCGCCGGTCGCTCCCCAGGCCCGCGCCAAAGCCGTCATTCAAATTTGGATGTGGGGTGGGCCAAGTCACCTCGATACCTTCGATCCCAAACCCCAGGCAGGTTACGACTACACCGGCCCCTTCTCGCAGGTTAGCCGGACCAACGTAGAGGGTATCGTGATTGGCGAACTGCTCACAGAACTTGCCAAGCATGCCGATAAGTATTCGCTTATCCGCAGCATGACTCACGGCGTCAATGGGCACGAGACAGCTTCCTACCTGGTGCAAACTGGACGAATGCCGGGGGATCGCATCGTTTATCCGCATTTTGGGGCGGTGATTACCTACTTCGGCACGTCACGAAGTGGAGCTAGCAGTGCCGGTCTCATTCCCCCCTACATTGTTCTCACCGAACCCCAAGGTCGGTTCTCGGAGGCAGGCTTCCTCGGGCCGCGATACAAACCCTTTGCCACGGGTGGGGATCCCGCGCGAACGCCCTTTGCCGTAGAAGGAATCATCACTCCCGGAACCACCGAAATCCAGCAGCGACGCCGGCGCGAACTTTTGCTCCAAATGGATACCTTGCGGAAACAGCTGGGCGAGGATCCCCAAATTCGGGAGTTGATCCAAGCCGAGGAGGAAGCCTACGATCTGATTCTGGGGGAAAGTGGCAAAGCCTTCGATCCGACTCAGGAACCCCAGGAAGTCCGCGATGCCTACGGGCGAAACACTTTTGGACAGTCGTGCTTGGTGGCGCGGCGACTCATCGAACGTGGTGTACGCTTTATCACCATCAACTATAAGGGTTGGGACACTCATAAAGATCACTTTACCATCATGCGGCGGAAATTGCCGGAGTTCGACCGGGCGCTGGCTTCGCTCGTGAAGGACTTGGCTGAGCGGGGGCTTTTAGACAGCACCATCGTGCTGGCCTGTGGAGAATTTGGCCGCACACCCAAGGTAGCTTGGGAAGCACCGTGGAATGGTGGCCGACACCATTGGGGCCATGTCTTTTCCGCCTTTGTTGCCGGCGGCGGTTTCAAAGGTGGTTGTGTGGTGGGCGAAAGCGACGACAAAGGTGCTTACGTCAAGGACAGGCCCGTTTATCCCACCGATTTAATCGGCACCATCTACCAGCTGATGGGGATCGAGCCCACGGCCAGTTTGCGACATCCGCAGGGGTTTGACGTATCGCTTCTTCCCTCGAAAGAGGAGGGTACACCCACTGGCGGCTTGCTCACGGAAATCATCGCGTAGGCACGTAAATCCACCACGTGAATCCACACACAAGGGTCCGCGTTGGGGACAAAGGGATGCGTCCACGTATCTCGCGGAGAGTTCTTTGCTCACCTTAGGCCAAAAGCCCATATAGATTGAGGCCAGCTCCACCGGTACTTGGGAGAAATGCCGATGACAAGCGCCCTATGCCTTGAGGCTTTACAACGAAAGCTCGCTTGGGGTATGGCCACAACACCTAGGGAAGTCTTTGATAAATGGAAGCCGTATGGGGTTGTCGCCGCGATTTTGTGCTTAGGGCTTAGCAACTTGGTGTGGGCCCAACCGGCAGTCAACCCACCGCAAATCGGCTATGTTTTTCCCGCGGGGGGAAAACAGGGGACGAGCTTCCAAGTGACTTTCGGTGGTCAGTATCTAGAGAATGTTGATAAAATCGTCGCTAGCCATCCCGGAATCAACTTCACCATCACAGGGTACACCCGGCCGCTGACGCAGCGAGAAGTTAATAATTTAATGCAGAAGCTGCAGGCCATCCGGGACAAAGTGCAGCAGATCCTCCGGTCCGAACCCAACCGCGCTCGCATGGGAACGCAGGCCCTGTTTGCCAAAGTCGCCCAGGAAATGGGCGTAACTATGGAGCAACTGCGGGCGCTTGACGAATTTCGACGCTATCGTATGGATCCCAAACGCCAACCGAATCCGCAGATTGCCGAGCGGCTTACCGCCGAAGTGACTGTCGCCGCCGACGTACCCCCGGGACAATACTATCTGCGGGTCAAAAGAGGCAGTCTATACTCTACGCCGCTTATTTTCCAAGTGGACAAATGGACGGAGGTCGTGGAAACGGAACCCAACGACCGCGTGGCAATGTCGGTGGAGATATCTGAGGAGCCGGTGGTCATCAACGGGCAAATCCTACCGGGGGATGTGGACCGCTTCCACATACCTTTGCGGAAGGGTCAAAAAGTGGTCTTCGCCTTGGCGGGGAGGAGCCTAATCCCCTATTTGGCCGACGCTGTGCCCGGATGGTTCCAAGCGGTGCTAACGCTTTACGACTCGGCAGGGCGAGAAGTCGCTTTTGCGGATGACTGGCGGTTTCATCCGGACCCAGTCATGATGTACGAAGTTCCGGAAGATGGTTTGTACACAATTACGGTCAGCGACGCCCTTTTCCGCGGGCGGGAAGACTTCGTCTACAGGCTGCTTGTCGGTGAGGTGCCTTTCGTGACCAGTATCTTCCCTCTGGGTGGCCAAGTGGGGCGTAAAGTGACTGTGACCCTCGAAGGGTGGAACCTGCCGGAAACGTCGCTTCCCGTGGATCTGACCTGGGCCGAGCCGGGTATCAGAGTGCTCGAGCTCTTTCCCACAGGCGCAAGCTGGAACCACCTTCCCTTTGCCGCGGACCGACTCCCCGATCTGGCAGAAAAGGAACCAAACGGCACCATCAGCGATGCGCTAGAGATCAACAAAGGATGTGTGGTTAACGGCCGGATCGATGCCCCGCAAGATGTGGATGTCTTCCGCATCAAGGCTCGCACTGGCGAAGAGTGGGTGGTCGAAGTGGTGGCCCGGCGGCTTGGCTCCCCGCTGGATTCCGTCGTATGGGTAACGGACGAAAGCGGCCACGTCCTCGCCTACAGCGATGATCATGAGGACAAGGCCGCAGGGCTTGTCACCCATCATGCCGACTCCTACCTCCACTTCAAAGCCCCGAAAGACGGGGCTCTTTATGTTCATCTTGCGGATATTCAGCGTCGCGGGGGCCAGGAGTACGCCTATCGACTCCGCATCAGCCGACCGCAACCAGATTTCCTCCTCCGACTTGCCCCCAGTACCGTCAACGTCAGGTCGGTGTTGGCAGTGCCCATTTCGGTGTGGGTGGTACGTAAGGATGGATTGGAGGGCGATATCCTCCTAGAACTTCGCGACGCACCACCAGGCTTTCAGCTGAGCGGCAACTGGATCCCAGCCGGTGCCGATCATGCGGTGATCACTTTAGGCGTGGGAAGCTCAGTCCCCTCAGGGGTGTACACGCCGAAGCTGGTCGGCCGTGTGAAAATTGGAGAACGCACTATCGAGCGGGCGGCGGTCCCCTGCGATGATATGATGCAGGCGTTTATCTATCGGCATCTTGTTCCGGCAGATTGTTGGCTGGTATCGGTAAGCGACACCCGCCGCATCCCAGCCCCGGCAGTAAGTTTTGCTGCTCAGTCGCCGGTGAAAATCCCACTGGGTGGCAGCGGCGAAATCACGCTTCCCGTGGGACGGGCAGCCCCCCTTGCCGATTTCAAATTCCAGTTGCGGGAAGCACCTGAGGGAATCACCCTCGGTCAGCTCCGGCAAGGCCTAGGGAGGTTGAAACTGGAGATCTCCGCCGACAAAGACAAGGTGTCCCCGGGGCTCAAAGGCAATCTGCTTGTCGAGCTGTTGCAGGAACGGCGTGCACGGCCGGGAATGCCGGCCCGACCGATCCCTGTGGGACTTCTGCCGGCCATCCCGTTCGAGGTGATCGCCAACTGAGTTGCTTTCCGCCGTTGACAAAAGGCTGAAACAACGCGACGCCGCAACCCACACCTCGCAGGGGAACTGGCCCGAACAGTGTCGGCTGGCATCAAACTCCCTGAAACTTCCCGCAGAACCCCAATTTCGGTCTTCAACCTGCCAAATGACGCAACGACACCTCTGGCAGGCTATGCCGACTGGAAACTTTCCTGTGCGACATCGCGGCAAGAAGGACGGAGGCTTTTAGCTCCGGCAGCATTTCCACCACTGGTCCCATTAAAGCCGCCATCGTCCCGTCTGGGTACCTATAAGCAGGGCCTTTGATGCGTCAACCGGAGGGATTTAAAGGCCAAACTTACGGTAATACGTTGGGCGGCAAGACCGGGATTGTTTGAATTCTTCCCCGAGGCTGGTCTCTAAAGCTGGGGGTTGGCGGTGCTTGGCCGGGCAATGGCATCGGCAGGACACCACCGGTTTGACGCCGCACGACCTCCGCAGCGGCCTTGAGAAACCCCTCGTTGAGCTCAATTTGGAACTCCAGTCCGCGAGGAAGTGGAGTCATGGTAAAACCCATTCGCACAGGTTCGCCTACTTGCTTCAAAACCTCCCTGACTAATCTGGCTTGTTCCCCATCTTGTTGATTCCCGAGCTCACCTGACAACTCCGCCAACCTGCCGAAAGCGGCAACATCTACGAACATCCGAAACATCCTAGGCTGCGCCTCAGAAGGAGTCTTTCCCTCGCGAGCAAGCTCCCGAAGAAGCTCAACAGTATTCGCGCCGGCAGCAAGAAGCACCCGATCAGGACCGACGGCGGCAGCAAATTCGAGCTCTTCTTGCCCGAGCCAATCCACCAGCTGCTGTCGATTATTGAAATGGGCCCCGATCTTAGCCCGAACACGGTGGATGACGACATTTCCCACCGCGGCAACTTCCGGTTCGACCACCGCCTTTAGCTCCTTGCTATCCTCAATGGCGCCTGCGATATTCTGCAAGAGCCTGTTGACTCCCGAAAGTCCCTTTGACCGGATGGCGAAGACGGCCGCACGACGTTCGGGGCCGGTCCAAACGGCAGACGCCCAGTCCCACTCTGGCTCTGTGGCAACCTCCCGGAGTGTATCCAAAACGGAATTAACTAAGGTCTGAGCCGCGGGAAACGCTTTAGCCCACTCGGACCTCTCCAGCTCTTCCAGTGCCTGGAGGCGAACCCTATCTAGCCCGCGCAAAAGGTTTTCCGCAAGAGCCCAGCCGGGCCTGCCCGAAAAGTTTGTATAAACTGCCGGGTTCGTACCAGGCAAATCGCCCCAATGGGATGGTAATGCTTTCGCCTGACTAATCACCCGTTCGGCAGTCCCGCCCTGCACCGCGGTCACCGCCACGTCGAACGTGGCGACCCTCTTTTCTCGATCAATGGTGAAGCCCCAAGTCACTTCGTCAATCTCGGTGTAGGCATCCTCCACAAAAGATAGAATTTGGTCAACTAAAGCCGACCGCATCTGGAAAGCGGCATCGGTTTCCTGGGAACTTTGCACCAACGTTCCGAGTAACTGCGATTTCAACGCCTCGACCAAGCTATCCTGCCAATCAAGGGGTAATTTACTGAAATTCAGTTGCAAAGCTACATCGTAGCGGGTGCCTGCCCCTGCAATAAGGCCTGCCAGGTCCCGCGGCAATGCCGTCAGAACGTCCCTTTGAGGGCTTAGGAGGGCCCAACCTCCCTCAACTTTGAAAAACACCGTAAACCCGTCGGGGGTCGAAGCCTGATACAACCCCTTTTCAAGCTCCAGGGGAATTCCTGCAAACACTTGGACTAGCTTCAGGAAGGCATTAGCATTGGTGATAGGAATCACGACTACCCAAGCCGCAGGCTCGGGCATTTCACCGGGTATCAATTTTACGCTTGGGTCAAATTGCAAGGCCACTCCAAACCGCTGCGTACGATCCAAAGCCATCAAAAGCCGGCCCTGCGTTTGCAAGAGGAGGACAGCCTCCAACCCCTCTGCCAGCTGAGGATTTCCAAACAACGCACCCAAATACCGCAAATCTGATTTCAATTCAGAATAACTAGCCGAAGAAATAACCACATGTGGCTGAAACTCGGCCGAGCTTGCCGTGGGCACTATGAGCCAAATCACCAACAAAAACGCTACGAGCCATCGACACTTTGGAAGCGTTTGCATTCTCGTTCTCCTAAGGTGTTTGCCAGACGTGCGACCAGCGATGTTTACCGTTTGTAGAGTAGATCCCGTTTAAACTATCTTAGCTGACGACCCATGCCCACTCCTATAACTTGCTGTGCCAGAAAGGGCACGCCCAACGGAACTCGTCCCGGATTATACATTCGCATCCCGCCAAAAGGAACCCGCAGCCCACGGCCCTCTCCCCGCGGGGAAGCCAGGCACCTTCCATTAGGTTTTAAAGGCGCAAAAATTCTGGAGTCGCAGGACGCCAGGGGAACCAAACCCCGCTATGGCGGGATGCCTTCGATCGGCTACTCGGTAGGTGGTCGGTGGGAGGGCTCCCCAACCCCTGCGAGGATCGCTTGCTTGCAGCGTGGCGGCAGAGCGCGTTTACACGGAAGCCCCAACCCCGCGCGGATACCCTTACTGTTGGGACGCTCCGCTTCCTCCACAGAGTGAGTCCCCAACCCCCCGGATCGCTGGCACCGTTATCACAACGGACACTCTGGGATGATTAACCCCTAACCCCCGCGGGGATAACTTGGGATTTCATGCCATAGCCACGGTGGCGACGGCCATCGCAGACACCGGCCGAAACGCTCAGAACTTCCCCACTCCAGCCCAAACTAGCGGAAAAATTCCAACGCGAGTACCCCCGCCAACGCCGAGCGAAAAGTCCTCATGCTACCACTCTCTCGCTTTCCACATCATCGGCGAAAAGCCCTCACATTTACCTTGGCCGGTACCGCGCCGCCCACAATCCACACTGTCTCAAGCGAAAAGTTTGACCGTAACGACGAATGAATCTGCCGGCTACATGAATCGAAGAGATACCACCCGACGCACGAGAAACCAACTACGTGTTGGCCACGGAGAGGTCCTCCCCAACGAAGAAGAGAACGGATCTGACGGCTCGTAGAGGGTGCCTCATTTCCACAAGATCTGCAAAAAATCCGCAAGGAACGACGACCCCGGCCGCGTGGTAGGGCGCTACCGTTCCCGGTACGTAATTCGACCCCGAGTGAGGTCATATGGGGATAGTTCTACCGTCACGCGATCGCCAGGAACGATTCGGATGAAATTTTTCCGCATTTTTCCGGCCACGTGAGCCAGAACTTCATGACCGGTTTCCAGCTTTACGCGAAATCTCGTGTTGGCTAGGGCTTCGGTTACAACACCTGAAACTTCGATTCCTTTTTCTTTTGCCATACCGTTATCCTTTTCCTCTTGGGGGGCTCGTAACCCGCGCCACCAGCGGTTCCGGCCGCTGCCGACGGGGTGTCGCCAAAGGCCGACGTCCTCAAACGAGCCCCCGAGCATGTGGCCGAGGACTACCACTTCTTCCCACAAGTTAGACCTCCACAACCATCACCGGGAATTATCTTCCCCCCAGAGCCCGATCGGAACGGGCCCCGGAGTCACGCTCTCTAAGCACTTGCCCCAACGATTTAGCCCCTCAAGGATTATTTAAGCCCCTTGCGGGTGTACCAAGTCCCCCCTTTAACCTAATTGATCCTCAGAAACCGTCGGGTCGCAAACCGCGATCTGACGCATAGTCCTCACAGCGGGAGCAAACTTCCTTTCTGAATTGATGGCCTTCCTTTAAGCAAACTATTCCAGATTCAAAACTTCGGAAAGCCTGCGGGGCCCTCCCCCACGCAACACAAATAACCCTTTGGCCGAATCCTACCAGTCGAGTAGGACCCAGGACTTAACTTGACGTGGCCCGGATTGCCGGGACTCTCCGGGGACGCCACGGCCAGACAATTTCAGCCGTCAAAAGAAGACACTCTTCCGCAACGACAATTCCGTTTTCAAAACGGGCGCTCCAAAATTTTCACCGAGGGCATTTTGAGCTTGGTATGCTCCTGGGCCAACTTTAGACGGTATCACGACGCGTGGCGGGGGCCCAACGGAGGGCGAAATTCGGACGGAGAACGCTTCCAAAATTTTTAGTACGCTCGGCGCACCCATTTACGCCATAGAATTTCCGCTCTTCTTAGAGCTGCTGCAATTATCCCCACCGGACCCTCCAAGTGACATCAATCGATTATCTACTAAATAACCGATATTTTTGGCGAAGTGGGATTTGCCCAGTGGATAGGGAAGGGCAAGGCCCTTCACCCTATCCCACTCTGGAGGCACTGGGGACTGCACACCGCGCCAACGAGGCCAGGTAGCCGGGCGACTGTCAATCTCTCCCCAAACTATTGTCTGCTTCTGCCAACTATTGCCGGAGGACCGCCTCCGCCAAAAATCGGGTGGGATTTTAGCCCGCGCTACGCGCTATCCAGCTACCGTAGGAGGCGACAAACCTCTCGTCAAGCCTCCGGCGTCACAATGACGAATCACCAAACCGGTAAACGCATTGGCCCCCAATCCATGTTTCAAGCACCTCGGTGTCCTTGATCTCGTTTACCGGGCAGGTGAGGATGTCACGATCTAAGACGATGAAGTCCGCCAGTTTTCCTGGCTCGAGCGACCCCTTCATGTGCTCTTCAAACGTTAGATAGGCGCCGTTAATCGTGTACAGTCGAATGGCCTCCATACGGGTGATCGATTCCTCCGGATGGAGGGGATCGGACAAGTCTCGAGGCAGCCGGCAAATTGCTGTCCACATTCCCAGGAAGGGGTCATACGAGTTGTTGGAGCGGCGACGCCCGATCTTTTGCATATGGTCCGAACCGCCAGCCACAATCACTTTGTGGTCGAAGAGTGTTCGATAAGGCTGGAAATAACGGAGGCGTTGCGGGCCGAAATGGTCCAGCAGCGTCCTGCCATCCAGGTAAAGCCACACCGGCTGCATGTCGGCCACGATCCCATATTGGGCCATTAGCGCGATGGCCTCTGGTGTCATGAAATTAGCGTGGGAAAGGCAGGGACGCTTTTCGCGAAGGGGGACCGCCTCGGCGGCCCGAACATACGCGGCCACCAGTGCCTCCACGGCACCGTCACCCACACAGTGGGCGGTCGGTTGCAGATCGTTCTCCAAGATGAACCGCACCAGTCGTGCCAGTGGCTCCGGCTCCACAAAAAGCACCCCACGGTATTCGGGATCATCAATGGAATAGATCGGGCTGACACCCCATGGCTCTTTCATGTAGGCACTGCCAGTAAGCATCCCCCCGTCAAGAAAAAACTTAATCCCCCGCAACCACAGCCAGGGATTGTACTGGCGGAGGGGGTGTTCTCGGGCAAAGCGGACACCTTTTTCGATGTCCTCCCAACGCCCTTGGGCATTGACATAGTAAGTTAGGAATACCCGACACGTCAGTTGGCCCCGATCCTTCAGCGTTTGGTACAACTGAATACTTGCTTCTCCCACCCCGCGATCGACAATGCTGGTGATGCCTACCTGATTGTAAGCGGCCAGCAAAGCCCGCAACGCCTCAACCCGGTCTTCAAAACTTGGCGACTTTTCCGGGGATTGATACTTGATGAAGCGGCTGCAGTTGCGAAGGACACCCGTGGGCTCACCAGTGACGGGATCACGTTCGATTTTGCCTGGCAATCCATCGCGGATTTCAAAATCCCGGGTAATCCCACACAACTGAAGAGCCAGCGAATTCAGCACGGCATCTGGACCTGTACGAAAGACCACTGGATGGTGCGGAGCCGCTGCGTCCAGTTCCTCGCGTGTGGGATAGCGTCGCTCCCGAAGCCGGGTAATGAAAACCTGCTGGATGCGAATCCATTGGCCCGCCGGAAGCACGGAGGCACGCTGGCGAACGTAGGCCAATACATCCTCGATCGAATCCATCTGCGGCACCGGATGATCGAATTCGAAAACGGCTGCACCTGGCGGGTGCACATGGGTGTCAATGAGTCCTGGCAGCACCATTTGACCTTTCAAATCTACACGGCGCGTGGCACCACCCGCCTTGGCAACCGCTTCCTCCACTGCCTGAGCGGTGCCTACGGCAAGGATCCGCTCACCCGCTATCGCCATGGCTTCGGCAATGGAAGATTCGTCATCCATGCTAACAATCTTGCCGTTGACAAATAAGATCACATCGGCTCCCTCAGGACGAGCGGTAGCCAGTTGAGAGTTGCCGGCAACCGCCACCCCGAGCCAAGCGCCGCCGGCCCACCCTCCAACGACCAAATACAAACACCACCTGGCAAGTTTTCGAAACACGATCGCCGTCCTCAACACAATCGACCTGCAAGAACGCATCCTAGATGACCAAGCTACCGCAAAAAACTTTAGGCATTTACTACTGAACAATTTACCCCGATCCTCAAGCCAACCGGTCTCAGCATGTCCCACACGCATACCTAAAAAGGCATCAAAAATTAGCGTTCACACTGAAGCTATCCGGCTAGGTCAAACGTCCGCACATAACGCTCTCGAAGGGCCGATCCCGATTCCCCGTTTTTTGCGCGGGAGATCCTCCCGGTTCCACCTGCGAGGAAAGCCGCCTTAAGCTTCCGTTATCGAAACGCCGCTTATTCCTTGTGGTCTAACGCCAACGCCCCGTGAAGATGGCCAGTATGGCAAGAAAGATGATCCACAAGCCGAGGAGCGTACCGGAGAGGACAACCAACAACCAGTCACGAGCTGTCGGCTGCCGGCTTCTCCCAACTGGAAGCACCACCCCACCGGTCGCCTCGGTTCGAACTGGCCGTCCTTCCTCGTTAGCAGCTCCTGATTTTCTTCGCGTGGAGCCTGCGATTTTGGATTGCGATTGTTTTTTCATCACGAGTTTCTTTCACCCTCCGGCTTCTGCGGCCGGCTTGGCCGTCCAAGACCCTCGACCAGCGTTCGCACGTCCACCTGGAAGGCCTCGTCAAAGTCGTAAACGTTGTCGAAGTCTTCCCGACGGTCCTCCCGGGTCTTACGCATGCGTCCACAAGCGATCAGGTTGAATACAATTTCGCCGAGGTCACTCGTAGAACGGATCCCCCAACTGTTCAGTACAGCTTTGGCCATAAGCCCAAAGCGCTCAAGGGCATAAACCCGCGCCGCTTCGCAGAGTTCTTGACCGGTGAGGTGCCGCTGCGGTTCATCCGACACCACGGAAGGATCTTCGCCGGGCAAGGGCTCACTTGGGCACAGGCGCCCCATGCCCAGCACTTCCTGCGCATAGTTGAGGACTTCAAAGACAAAAAGATAGGCCTCCAACTTATATCGCGGATTTGCCCGAACCAATGCGCGAAGCTCTTCCAACGCGTCCGACATTCTTCTCTCGCGACAATTTATCGAAGTGACCCAATTTTCTAATTTACGCGGCACTTGGGGTGATGCCACCCCACGAGGCCCCGGTGTCGCCCCCCAAGACCCATCGGTTCTTCCCGCCCCAACAGCACAGTTCCAAGCGACTACTCAACACTCGATCAAGACTTTCAACAATCATCGACTACCACTTCCACCACCAGCGGAGGCACTTGGCACCGTCGCGTTGCCAGGATGGGATTGCCCGGCTCGGCATTCGTGGAGTGCTCCTAATCTATTCTTGGGGCTGCCAAACGAACTTGATCCCCCGTTCCGCGAGGGTCCATACCGACCTGCATGCGGCCTAAGCTTAAAGCCCGTGCCTTGGCGAGATATTCAGCACCTATTAGGCTTCTTCCGAGTCGAACTCAGCAGCTGCGTCCTCAAGCGGCGGTGGTGCGACTTCGCCCTGGTCTGGCTCTTCCTGGTCGCCGAAGCTCTCGGCTGGTGCCGCAGGAAGTGAGAGAACTTCCAGCTGGCTGACGGGGAGGAGCCTCCGACCCTGGCCTTCGATCTCCACCCACACGTGTTCGCGGAGGAGTTCTTGGCCCACCACGGAGCCTACCCCCAACTCACATTTAACCGTCGCACCCACCGGGGGGCATCGCTTCAGGGCATCCTCATAGATCTCGTACTCGTACCGCAGACAGCATTTTAGCCGCCCGCAGCGCCCGGAGATTTTCGTCGGATCCAAAGTAGCCCGCTGGACCTTAGCCATCCGCATCGAAATCGGCGGGATGATCACCAAATAAGTGTTACAACACACCGGCTGCCCGCAGTCGCCGTAGTCGGCTAAAAGTCGGGCCTCGTCCCGCACGCCGATCTGTCGCATTTCGATTCGAGTGCGAAATTGCCGCGCTAATTGCCGCACCAATTGCCGAAAATCTACCCGGCCTGCCGAGCGAAAATAGACCAAGATCCGCTCCCCGCCGAACAAATGCTCCACACGCACCAATTTCAACGACAAACCAAGGGCTTCCACCTGACTTTGGCAAAACTCATATTCTTCCTTTTCCCGTAAGGCAATCCGCTGCAATTCGGCGCGGTCAGCTTCGGTCATCACGCGGAGAATTGTTCCCTTAACAAGGGAGACGTCATCTGAGAGGGCCTTCATGGCTGCCGGTTGGCAAACCCGGAGGACTACTCCCACCTCAGTACCCCTGGGCGTGCGCACGATCACCTCTTTCCCGCTACTAAGCGGGTCGGGTTTGCTCCAGCGGAAGATCCCAATCTGCCGCATGGCCCCAAAACGAACCAAATACTCGGTGACCGTCCGCTCATTGTTTGCCTCGTTGGATGCCTGATCGTCTTGTTGACTCATCCGCCCGCTCCCAGGCCCTCAGTACGTTAGGATCGCTCCTTGAAACCCTCGTAAGCATCACCCTTTGGAACCGCAAAGTATCTGCGAAATATCCCGTGTTTTTGGCCTGTTCGTCGGGTCGCTCTTGATTCCAAATGGGTCGGTCTTCGTCCAGATGGGTAAATTCCCGACGGCCAAATTGCCTTGCAGAACCAAATGCCCTTGGTGAAACGTTTGCACGGGGCACCGGCACCCTGGCCAGCGGCGCTTAAGCCCGACGTGCAAAGCTTTCCTCCCGGCCGCCGACCATCAAGCACGGATGCCGAGCCCGCCGAAATGCTCGCCAATTTTCAAGACTTTCCGAGTCTAACCCATCCGCCGATCGAAGTTGGAGCAAGTTTTTATTGTAACACCTTGCCGGGAAGAAATTCCCGTGGAAAAAACAAAACCAAAAAGCACCTCCGTGCCTCCCAACCCTCCTTCTCCGGTCCGGTCGCAAAGTGTAAATCGCTCCGCGATTTGACGTCGGCAACAAAGCTGCTGGAGGGGGAAACCTTCCCCAAGCAGAATCACCCCGGGAAAACTCATCCTAGTGGAACTTTCGGCCAACCTCCGCTGAGTATGCCGGCAGCCACTTGGACAAAATCATGACCATTAAACTAAATTTTGCACAAGTCCTCCGCTAGATTATTCGGAAAGCACCGTTTCCGCAACACGTGCTTAAGTAATATGGGCTTGAATGACCGAGCACCCGAATTCACCAGGCCCAAGGCTTGCCCGTGGACAACGGGGCCATTTCGCTCCGGAGATACGCGCCTATCACGTACCAAACGCCGCTAAAAGAGGAATGAGGGCAGCGGCTTGAGTTGGTATCCGTTGATAACTGTTTCGACGAAAAGTCTCTCTCAGACCGGTAAAAACGTTTACTTTAAGGGACAAACCTTTGAAGTGATGAAGAGCACCCTCAGAGCAACCGAAAGACGGACCTTGTGTTTACAAAGCGTTGTTCGTGGCAGCGGTTCGTCAGCCCATCCCCGACACCGCAACCCCGCGATCAGAAGGCCTCGTTGTCGGTCACAATCATGGACTGAATTTATTCCCTATCCGCCGGACACAGAGACACAGAGTTGCGCCCCCAACACACTTTATGAACCAAAAAATAAAGCAGTTCAGGCAAAATTTACTAGTCGCAAGGAAAATGGCGAAAAACATCCTTGCCACTTGGCAAATCTCACGAACCCCACCGATGATCGGCTTCGGAAAATACGTGGCTGGGAGCCTAGGCATATTATTGGCTTTGGGAAATATACAGAAAATATTGTCTTTGGTGAATTAGAAGAAAATATTAGCTTCGGAAAATTTAAAGAAACTTTTGCCCAATCCGGTAGAACCTTTGACAATAAATTCCGCGGCAGATAGCGATGAGGTGAGGTGGGGAAAATTGGCTCGCAGCCGAATAACCGAGCCATTCCCTCAAGCTGGCTCACTGAGTAGCGGTCGGAAATTTCGCAAGAAGAACTCACGTGCCTGTGCTATTAACTCATGAGGCTGCCGAGACGATACCCCAGGCCCCCACATTTCGATGTCGAATGGACCTTTATACCCAAGCTTAATGAGCTGCGTCAGCACCCGATTCAAAGGCACTACCCCTGACCCGAGCGGCACCCGAACAGGATGACCGTCCATCACTTGGAGATCAGCCAACTGCACAAGACAGACATGCGAGACCCAATTTCCGATCTGTTCTAGAGCGGCGGAATCGAGACCAACATGACCAAGATCACACACAAACTTCACATTGTCGCAGTTGGCGCCGGTGATGAATTCCACCGTTTCCGCAATTGTCTGCAAATAAGTAAGCTCCTCGGGATCCTTGGGATGCACCGGCTCGAGCGCTAGGATGACTCCGTACTGCTTGGCTACTGGAACGAGTTCTTTGATGGCGTCGCGGAGGATACGCCTCGAATGGTTAAAGGTATGGCGGCCACGGGCCCCGCTATGGAGAATCACCACTGAAGCGCGTATCCGCGAAGCAAATTCGATAAATCTTTGAGCTTCCTCAATCGCTTGGCGGTAGGACCAACCCTGCGAACCCGTGAATCCGCCAGTCCAATCGAGATAAAGCGGTTTCAAAGAGCTCTCCGAAAGAAGCTCAAAGGCCTTATCCTCTCCCACTTCGAGGAGTTTGCGGCGCCAAAGCCCGATGCCATCGAGCCCCGCTTGTGAGAGAAACACCAAATCTTCTTCGAACGACCATTGAGAAGTGGTTCGCTGGCTTACGGATAATCCATTCATAACTCCGGTCTCCCGTTTGCCCAGCTATACCCCCAGGAAATCAACTGTCGCATGGCGGCAAGCCAGCTGCCCCAGAAGCCGCCAAACTCCGATTGGAATCGCGCGCGAAACGGCCACTACTCCGCCAATTAAAGACCAACGTCTCTGTGTCGAAAGAGGTGATTTCCCGCTATGTCTGTCGCCCACCAAATTGTCATAACTAAGGGCCGATTGTGGTGACCAAAGGTGGACCCAACCTCCCGGGCGGGTCAGGCAGGATCGCTCGGCCGCTCAAAATCCCTACCCAGCGGAAACCCGCGTGTGGACCAATCTGACGGCGGATCAAGATACCCCACCGATTTCCAGTATTTTGTCCCCCGCGCCCTTGGCGTGCCGGAGATGTCGAAAGTGAACCATTTGCCCAGATAGTTGCCCCTTTGTCATCGCCTACCTCATAACACTTTTTCGGCTTATTATGTAACCATTTTGGAGGGGAAGGTGAAGATCGTCCCCTTTTTTAGCTCGATCGGATCCACCATGTAAAGGGGAAATAATACAGTCCGTACCTACACTTGGGGTATGCCAGGCCTACCGCGTTTGGAGTGATTTGGGACGGGACACTCCGGGCCGCTTCACTCACGCTTGAAACTATGCAGCTTGGTTTTCCGACAGGGCTGCCGGCCGAGAGCGGGATTGAACATTTGCTCGAGACGTGAAAAAATTGCCCTGTTACGCCGATGCGCGGAAAGCATCGGCTCTCCGGCCGATTCACCCATCGCACGGGAAACTTTCTCGGCCGATGCCCAATCCCTCGCTTTTTCCCGCAACTTTGGGAAAATAAGTTGCCGTAAATTAGGGGGGAAAGGATACCGGCCAATTAGTTATTGGACAAGTTCCCCGGACATTGATGAGCTTGTGTCATTTTCCGTGAGTATTTTGGCCTTACGACTCGGGTTTGGCTAGAAGGCATGCGCGCCTCATTGTGACGGGAAACTAAATTAAATATTAATCGGATGGTAAGTTAAATAACCCGAAAAGGGAGGACCGTAAACGGGTTTGACGAACGGCGGATGAAAATAACGGCTCCAAGAGAATCGTAACGGGATCCCCTTAAGCTTTGCGAGGCCCTTACCGGCTGAGATAGCGACAGGCGGTCCCGTATGCTCCCAGGCTCCCGCGTTTGAAGTGGGGGAATGTTCACCACGAGAATATCTACCGCCGGGATCGGTGGCAGCAAATACCATGTCGGTTGCCCCATCCCAAGGCAGGTCCTGTCCCCGAGATGGGAAAAACCTGGCATGGACTTTATAAATCAGGCGGTGAAATTCAGCCAATTTAGGCGGTGAAATTGGGCGCCCAAAGCGGTCGGTCAAAGCGCGAGCTTTTGATGAACGGGAGTGTTTTTAACAAAGGAGAATCAATCGATTCCACGGCACGATAACTCCGTTTCAATAGTGGAAGGTAGGCACAACGATGGCGCAAGCATGTGAAATTTGCGGAAAAAAGCCCGCGATGGGCAACCAAGTAGCCAAGCGGGGTAAAGCAAAGTACCTGGGTGGGGTTGGTACGAAGATAACGGGAATCACCCGGCGAAAATTTCGCCCGAATTTGCAGCGGGTTCGAGTCACGACCGCTGGGGGCACCCCCAGACGACTGCGCGTGTGCACGCAGTGCATTCGTAGTGGGTTGGTGGCTAAATTGATGCGGACATCTCCCTTCAAACTTCCCCCTTTGGACCCCAGCGAAAAGGCCGCTCTCGAAGCCGTCCTGGCCAAGGAAGAACGGAAGAAACGGCGCAAGAAATAGCCGGCTCAGAGCGTGCAGGGGAAGTGGTTGTGGGGCTGTCTTTTATCCTCGTGGATAGTATGGCGGCTCAGAGCACGCGGGGGAAGTGGCCTGACGTATCCCGCTTGCTTGCCCACGCATCATCTTGTGGAACACGGTATCTTTCGATACGCAGTACCTCTTACGCGATTGGGGCGTGCAGGTAGTCCCCGGCTTAAAGCCAACATTGGCCGGGAGCTTGGCTTATTGACTTTGTTTATCAAGCCTTCAGGGAGCAAGTTAGCATATGGCCATCACCCCGGAGGAAGTACGTAAAGTGGCTTATTTGGCGCGGCTCCTGTTGAGTGAGGACGAAATCGCCGAGATGGCGGCCCAACTGAGTCGCATCCTCGAGTACATGGAAATCCTCCGCGGTGTGGATGCGTCGCATGTGGAACCCATGGCACATCCCTTAGAGCTCACCAACGTCTTTCGCGAAGATAGGGTCGCGCCAAGCCTGCCGCGCGAAGAAGCGCTGAAAAACGCTCCTAAACACGATGGCGAATGTTATTTGGTTCCTGCCGTATTGGGGCCTGCGTAAGCCGGACCTAACTACGCATGGCAAGGTTCCTCATAGGCGGAACGTCCGGTGAAGCGGGCTTTTGTGTGTTGACAGGATATTAACCCTTGTGCGGACAAATCTTGAGCGGCAAGCTGCCCCCGTGACATGTAGGTGGACAAACGACAAGCGGAAGACGGTACACATTCCATGGATTTGGCCAGTCTGACTGCAAGTGAGCTTGCTCAGTGGCTCTGCCGCGGGGAGATCGGGGCCGAGGAGGTCACGCGGGCCTTTGTGGCCCGGGTCAAGCAGTATGAACCGGCCGTAGGGGCTTTTCTAACGTTTGATCCCGAGAAGGCGTTGGAACAAGCCGCGGAGGTAGACCGTCGCCGCCGCGAGGGTAAGCCCGTAGGACCGTTAGCAGGTCTGCCCGTGGCCATTAAAGACAACATTTGTACCACGGATTGGAAGACGACATGTGCGTCGAAAATTCTTGCGAATTTTCGGCCGCCTTTTGATGCCACGGTAGTGTGCCGTTTACGCGCTGGCGATGCCGTGCTCGTAGGGAAGACCAACATGGACGAGTTTGCCATGGGGGGCTCGACGGAGCTATCGGCCTTTAAGGTGACGAGAAATCCGTGGGATCTGTCGCGGGTGCCGGGGGGATCAAGCGGGGGAGCCGCAGCTGCCGTGGCCGCAGGGATGGTACCGTTGTCGGTGGGAAGCGACACGGGTGGGTCGATCCGGCAACCTGCGGCGTTATGCGGCGTCACCGGGCTTAAGCCTACCTACGGTCGCGTGAGCCGATTCGGGCTGGTGGCCTTTGCCAGCAGTTTAGATCAAATTGGGCCGTTGGCTCGGACCGCCGAAGATGTGGCGTTGTTGCTGGAGGTGTTGGCCGGCCACGATCCTTTGGATGCCACCAGTGCGAACCGGGAGGTTCCGCCCTACCGTGAACTGATCCAACAGCCACTACCCACAATTCGGCTTGGACTCCTTGTGGACCAACTTGGAGAAGGTGTCGATACCGACGTAGCCCAAGCCATTCGCGAAGCGGTAAAGGTCTTTGCCAATTTGGGCGTGGAGGTGAAGGAAGTTCGCCTGCTTCACCATCGGTTGGCTGTGGCATGCTATTACATCATTGCCACGAGCGAGGCATCAAGTAATCTCGCTCGCTACGACGGCGTACACTACGGCTATCGCTGCGATGAACACAGGATGGAGGAACAATTGGCGGAGGAGCGGCGCCGGTGGGCAGAAAAAGGACCCTCCTCCGTGGCAGAAGAGCCCGACCCTCCAATGGTGCGTCTGTATCGTAAGACCCGCGCGGAAGGTTTCGGGGCGGAGGTCAAACGCCGGATTATGCTGGGCACTTATGCCCTTAGTGCCGGCTATTACGAGGCTTACTACCTTCATGCAGCCAAAGTACGACGACTGATCCGCGAAGAGTATGACCGGACCTTCCAGGAGGTTTCGGCGCTTATTGGTCCTGTCACCCCAACGGGGGCTTTTGCCATCGGGGAAAAGATTCAAGATCCCTTGGCGATGTATCTTTTCGACGCATTTACGGTAGGGGCGAATTTGGCGGGCATTGCGGCCGTCTCCATTCCATGCGGGCAAACCAGGGAAGGGCTTCCCGTGGGGCTTCACCTCCAAGGGCCGCCATTTGCCGAACCCTTACTGCTTCAGCTAGCCTACTGGTTCCAGCGGGAGACTGATTGGCATCGGCGCCGGCCTACGCTCCCGGCTCCGGATAAGCCAGCTCTATGAAAAAGGTCGACCGAAATTGCACTGAAAAGTTTAGCCGTTCGTAAATATTTCGCCGCAACGATCAATCCTAGCCATGCAGCGACCTTACGAAATCATCATCGGTCTGGAAGTGCATGTGCAACTTCTCACGCAGAGCAAGCTTTTCTGCAGCTGTAGCACGGAATTTGGGGCACCACCAAATACGCAAACCTGTCCGATTTGCATCGGGATGCCCGGGGTGCTACCGATGATGAATCGCCGGGCATTCGAACTTGGACTAAAGACGGCCTGTGCCCTGCAGTGCGAAATTGCCCGATTTACGAAGTGGGATCGAAAGAACTACTACTATCCCGACTTGCCCAAGAACTACCAAATTAGTCAATACGATTTGCCCCTAGGTCGAAATGGCTATCTGGAGATACGTTCACCGGAAACTGGTCAGAGCAAGCGGATCGGGATCATCCGGGTGCATTTGGAGGAGGACGCGGGCAAAAGCATGCACGACGAGCGGGCAGGCAAGGCCGACAGTCGAATTGATTTGAATCGCTGCGGCGTCCCTCTTCTTGAAATTGTGACCAAACCAGACCTTCGAACCCCCGCCGAGGCGAAGATTTTCCTCCAGGAGCTGAAGCTTCTGCTCAATTACCTGGATGTCTCCGACTGCAACATGCAGGAGGGAAGTCTCCGTGTGGATGCCAATATCAATATTGGCGTGAATACTCCGGAGGGGCCTATCCCCACGCCAATTGTCGAGGTGAAAAACATGAATAGCTTTCGGGCCGTGGAGAGGGCCCTTACCTACGAAGCCGAGCGCCAGTACCAGGAATTTTTGGAAACAGGCCGACGTTTGGGACAGGTCCCCAAACAAACCCGCGGCTGGGATGAGGAGGCCGAGCTTACTCGTCCGCAAAGGACCAAAGAAGAATCCAGCGACTACCGCTACTTCCCGGAGCCAGACCTGGTACCGGTGGTGGTGTCCGAGGCGGAAATCGAGCGAATCCGCACCAGCTTGGGCGAGCTGCCGCAACTATTACGTGAGCGGCTAGAGACCACCTACGGCATCACCCCTTACGATAGTGATGTCCTTGTCAGCCAAGGCCGAGCCTTAGTCCAGTACTTTGAGCGTGTTGCTACCCTTTGCGGGGAGGGGAAACTTGCCGCCAACTGGGTGCAGCAAGAGGTGCTCCGCTTCCTCAACGAGCATCAAGTGAGCCTCGATGCCTTTCCCTTGCCTCCGGAGCGTCTGGCTGAGCTGTTGATTATGGTACGAGATCGCAAACTGGATACGCGTCGCGGCCGGGAGGTCCTGGCGCGAATGTTGTCCACGGGGGAATCGGCCGAGGAGGCCGTCGCCTCCCTCGGTTTTGTGGATGTGGGGGACGCGGAGATCGAAAAGATTTGCCGCCTTGTGATCGCGCAAAACCCAAAAACTGTTGCCGACGTAAAAGCGGGCAAGATAAAAGCGGTGGGAGGATTGGTCGGCCAGGCAAAAAAAATCAATCCCCACGTGGACCCGGCAAAGGTCCGGGAAATGTGTCTTCGGCTCATCGAGGAGACAGCTTAGCCTCTGGATAGCGCGGCCACAGCTTAAGGGCCCCTCCCGCAGCTGGGGGAAATAGAGGGGGCATTGTATGCGTAACGATCTTGCCTCCTAAAAGGGCTTCCAGGGCAGCAGTCCCGAGGCAAAGCTCCCTCCTGCATCCCAGGCCGGCAGCGGGCCAGACCAGTCGCAAGGAATTCGCGATGCGGCCGGTGATCACGTTAACAACCGATTTCGGCACAGCCGGCCCCTATGTGGGGGCTGTCAAAGGGGTGATCCTAAGTTTTTGCCCCGATGTCCAACTTGTTGACATCACGCACGATATTCCTCCTCAGAATATCCGGGTCGGTGCGCTGGTTCTCGCCGATGCAAGCCCTTTCTTCCCGCCGGGAACGATTCACCTTGCGGTGGTGGATCCCGGCGTAGGGACTGATCGAGCGCTCCTTTATGCGGAGATCGGCTCGCAACGATATTTGGCGCCCGATAACGGCTTGCTCACCTTGGTGTACAAAAGTGGGCCAGTGCACCGAGTTCTTCGACTTGAGGAAAGGGACTTGTGGCGGCGAGAGGTTTCGTCCACTTTCCATGCCAGGGATATCCTGGCACCAGTGGCTGCTCGGCTGGCGGCGGGGCTCGATCCGGCGCGGCTTGGCCCGCCCGTTGGGTCAATTTGTTTGCTCGACTGGCCTCAGCCACGCAGGCACGGAAGGGAAATCGAAGGCCAGGTTGTGGCTATCGATTCCTTTGGCAATTTGATCACCAATATCAATCGGGAGCACCTTGCCGACCTAGGCTGTGGAACTTACTGGGAGGTTTGCATTGCGGGACACATCATTCGTGGCCTCGGCCGCACGTACGGGGAATATCCGGCGGGACAGCTGATTGCCCTGATCGGCTCGGCCAACCGCCTGGAAATTGCCGTAGTCTGCGGTAGTGCCGCTACCACCCTCCAGGCCTCCGTAGATACCCCAGTAAGAATCCGGCTCTGCGATATTCCGGACGGGCTCGAGGAGATCGACCACAATCCGAAGGTGAGAGGTGAAACCTAGGCCGGGAACTTCCGGCGGAAGATGGGCGGGGGTAGACCGCCAGAGTAGCCATTCGTGTTTCGCTGCCAGTGAGTTCCTAAAGTTTTCGTGAGGCTGAGGCAGCGGGTGGACCACTGCATTGCGGGACAACTTCTTCTCACCCCAAAGAAGAAGTTCCCACAGCGGGCGGACATCTGTCCGGTCACGATGGCTTAGCAAGCTGAAGAAACACAGCCTACTTTTCTGCGTATCGCGGGAAAGAAACCGGCGATCGGCAAGGTTAAAAACCGAACAGGACTCGTAGGGTGCTACACGGAGTCGTTCAAGAAGAGAATCCTCTTGCCCCTGGTCTCTGAGCGGGAGCTACCGCCCTAACTCTGGCGGAAGATCTTCTGGGAAAAGAGTGTGCATCTCATCCAGCTGGCTCGAGTGTTTGCCCTTATGGGGGATTCCATTACCCGACTCTAGATGGGATTGTGAACCCTCCGAAACTGAGGAATCAAGGGAAAATGCAGGGAAAATCCCAGGTCGATCTGCTGGGGATTGGACCTCGCTCACGTCTGGTTCGAGCTCAAATTCTTCACCCACGTCGGCCTGAAGGTTTTCGGATCCGGGGAGCGGCGGAGGAGAAGCTTGCGACTCGGGACCATTTGCGGCGGCTTGCAGACGGGCGAATTGTTGAGCTAACACTTCTGGGGAGTAATCAACCCGCAAGGTGAGGGGGCCAACGGTGAACTCCGCTTGAGGTGGTAAGGGGGCGTCCACCACCCGCCGGCCGCCCACGTACACGCCGTTGAGGGATCCCAAATCGCGGACCCGAAGAACACCTCGATCGTAATAAAGTTCGCAATGGCGCCGGCTCACCATGGGGTGAGCCACCACCAAACCTGCCTCGCGACTGCGGCCGATCAGCACGGGAATTCTTACCCGAACCTGTCGCCGGTCAGCTTTTCCGCCGACGACAGTCAAAATCACGTGCATGAGTGGTCCCTCGTTTGGGAAACCTGAACGCGTGTTACCGTGATTGTGCCGTCTTTCCGGCCCCGGGGGGGCGTGGTACGCATGGGTAGCCGATGACGGTTGGTGGCCACCGGCCCTCGGCAGTGCGTGGCGCCGCCCCGCCCGGCGGCCCTCGCCATTGGAATACTATCTTGGCCCGCCGCTTGCCGCAAGCGAAAAGTCGTCGACGATCCCGCGCCAGTCCAACTGACCCATGTAAATTCTTTCATCTAGCCGCAAGCTTGGTGGGAAAAAACTGCCAAAAACCGGGGAAATTAGGGTAGGAAGCTTGGGCTCGCACCAAAAGTTAGGGCAAAAAGATTAGCGCGGTTTGGTCTTCGGAATTGATTCCAAAATACTGCCTGCCAAAGAGAATCACTATTCCTGGAACAGATCACTCTCCGGGCCCTTCCGGGCCGGGCCCACAAGAAGAATGCCTTCCACCACGAACAGGGTCAGCTGACCGAAACTCGATATCAAAGGCTTTCAAACGGCTGCCGGCTGAGGAATCAACGCCTAATACTTCCGGATTCCTTCCGCATCAGCAAACAAAGGGGGGCGCCCTTGGCCATCGATGGGCGATAGGACCGCTGGGAAGCGGTAACGTGCGGTAGCAGCGGTCCAGCTCAAGGAGCAAGAAGCTAGCACCCCTTTCCTCCGCGACAATCTTATTTGTCGACACCCTTTAATGTTGTCGACCCCAGCCGCCCTTATGGCCCGGATGTGACCTTGGCTGGTGTCGTCACGTATCGGATGGCTCCACATTGTCGCCGCGTTTGCCACGGGCTCCCCAAAAAGGAAATTGGTACTTTGCCGCTTGCGGGGAGCTTTGAGCAACTTTCCCCCCACCCTACGGCAAGATCGGCGTCCACAACAAACACCGGTCCCCTAAGCAGTAAATCCATGGCCCGAAAGAACGCTCTTGATTTTGCGCGAAGAGTTACCGCGCAAAAGAAAATTCATGACCAAAGAGGAAATCCCCGGCGGGCAAAATTTATGCCTGAAGAATCGATTCAAGTTCGAACAGAGGATCAAAAATCCAAGGGGTATTTTTCCGAGGGCGCGTCCGGATGATAAAACGGCTGGGTTCTGGGGCAACAAGCTTGAAGTTGAGCCAGGGGAGTATCTATTCTTTTGTACAGTATTGCGCTCGAACTTTCCTTAAGAGGCCAAAGGAAACTTCGCCGAAAAGCGGCGATCGTTCGAAAAGTTTCGCCCTGAAGCCTTATTCCCACAGCGGTGACACTATGGTGCGAAGGGGAGGTAGCAGAGTTTAGCTCCCTAGTGCTCTGGAGCCTGGCGGAGGCAGAGCGTAGGGGCCTCTTGCGGACGTATACCAAGGGCCAGTTTCGGCCACGAGGGGGAAAAGGCTTCCTGCTGATAGCAGGCCTTGTTGAGCCACTGAAAAGGAGAGAACGATGGAGGCAGGCCACGAGGCTTTACTCTTCGAGTGGGGGAGTGTATCCGAGCGTCTCGTGCGGGTGGACCGACGCTCAGGAGTCATCCACGGGGTGAAGCTCCTTGGATTACGTTCCCGCAACAAGCGGATTTACCCCGCAGAGACGCTCCGGCAAGCGTGCAAACTGTATGAGCGGGCAAAAGTGAACGTGGGTCACGGGGCAAGCCAGCCCGGGACATTCCGGGACTATCGAGACCGAATTGGTTTGATCCGCCAAGTACGGTATGTGGACGGAGAAGGCCTTTTTGCTGATCTTGTGTACAACCCCAAACACGCGCTGGCTGAGCAGTTGGCTTGGGATGCCGAACATCTGCCGGAAAATGTAGGGCTGTCGCACAGCGTGCTAGCCCGCACCCATCGGCAGGGGGAAGAAACAATTGTGGAAGCCATCCTCCATGTCTTCAGTGTGGATCTGGTGGCTGATCCGGCCACGACCGACGGACTCTTTGAAGCAAAAACCTCAGCAGAGTCCGCGGCCGACAGCCACATGCCAGCGCACGCCCAAGCCAGCGCCATTCTGCCGGTTGAAATTCCTGGGGCGTGGATGCGGGCTATGCTTGAGACTTTAACGGCGCAAGATGTCGAGAAAATTTGTCCTCCGCTTGCGGAGGCGCTCCGGGCTCCGCAACATGAGGCCATCGGTCAACTCCGGGAAGAAGTCACCTTGCTTCGGCACAAGCTTGAGCATGCGGAACGAACACTGGCCATTTGGCGGGCCCTGGCGGAGTTTGGTCTGCCTCTCCCGGGAACACCAAGCTTTGACGCCGAGCTTGTTGACGAATCGTTCCTGGAGAGTCTCTACCAAGCAACCGACCCTCAGGCCGTACGACGACTGGTGGGAAAAAGAGCCGAACTTTATGCCACAACCAAAGGGCTGGGCACGGCCCGAATCCCCTCGTGCCGGCCAGCCTCTCCCCCACCTCGTTGGGGCGATGACGTGAAGCACTTTGTCCAAGCCATTTGCCGCTAGGTCTTCCCCTGGGACGATCACCCTGTGCCCCACAAGTTGCGATTGGGGCTTTGCTCAACAACCGGTGGAGGGCCGAGGGAAATTTCTGGCCGATCGAAAGCACCATTCCGGCCAAGCCCACTAATGGGGCCTCCGATTTTTGCCTCGCGGCCGAGAATCGAGCGTCACCGGACACCCGTTCAGCGGAGATACGTGGTCAATGGTCGAAAACGCTACACCCCAAACATAAGGAGCCAGCCATGGCTAATGTGATGCGTTGGCGATACGGAGAGACGGCACCTGTAGTAGCAGCTGTGGACACCGAAAGTACCATCGAAATTGGAGACCTGATATGGTTGGACGGGGGTCTGGCCAAGCCGGCCCATAGTTTTCCCCCGGCAGGCACCGCGGCTGCTACTCGCCGTAGTTTTGCCGCAGCCTTTCTTGGGGTAGCGATGCAACAAAGCCGGCGTGGCGAAAGCCAAGCTATCCGGGTGGCTACGCGAGGGGTGTTCGAATTCGATGTAGCCGCCACTACCTGTAGCCTAGGCCAATGGGTAGGGCTGGCTATTGATCAAACCAGCGGAAGCCCACTTAGTCAACAGGTAGAAAAAGTGACAGAAGCCGCTGAGGCTATTGGCCGAGTTGCCGCCCGCAGCGACCGGCCCACTACCAAGATTCTTGTGGAAATTTGCTCCACCGTGATGGCAGGGGGTGTTGCGGGGACTACCGCTCCGGCAAGCTAATTGGCAGCGTGGATCCAGCCTCATTGGGCGCGGCGGCACGGAGGCTTTTTCCGGCAAGGGGTACATCACATTTCCGTTCGCGTGAAGAAGCAGAACCATCACAATCACAAGGGGTCAGGACGTGGCAACGATCTGTTATCGCGAACTACGGCGGCGTTACGAACTGGACGGACCTCAGGCGACAGTGCGGCACCTTGGGGAGGCGATCCAAGCTGGGCACCTTCGGCCGGAGGACTTCAGCCTGCGCGAGCTTGCCGAGGCCCTGGTGCCCGACGGACGCGACTGGGTCCGCAACCTCAATCCGCGCAGCGATACAGTACTCCGCGAAAGTACCGAGGCTGTGGACGCAACCGCCTTCCTCCAGGTCACAGGCCAGATTGTTTATAGCAAGATCCTCGAATCATACCGCAGCGAGGCTTTCGTGTTGTCGCGTTTGGTGCCGACGATTCCCACCCGGCTGGACGGGGAGCGGATTCCCGGCGTGGGACGGCTGGGAGATGTGGCCGCACCGATTCACCCTGGCATGCCCTATCCGCATGTCGGACTCAGCGAGGATTACGTGGAGACACCGGCTACGACTAAGCACGGGCTCATCGTGCCCATTACTCGGGAGGCGATTTTCTTCGATCGCACGGGGCTAGTCCTTCGCCGTGCGGCGGAAGTCGGGCAAATCCTGGGCCTCTCCAAAGAAAAACGGATTAGCGACACCGTTATTGGTGCTGTCAACACATATCGTTGGAATGGCCAAAGCTTTAACACTTATTATCACGCCGAGGACCAAGGCCCCTGGGTCAATGCTTTGGCTGGCAACGAGCTTGTGGACTGGACCAGTGTGGACAAAGCGGAAAATCTCTTTGCGGAAATGGTCGATCCCACCACCGGCGAACCGATCCTCGTGGACGCCACCACGGTGGTGGTGACACCGGCATATCGGCAGGCGGCGCGGCGGATCTTCTTCGGTCACGAGCTCTCGGTGCAGACGGCCGCCGGCGCAATTGTCACGGGCAACTTGCTTCGCACTTACCGCGTTTATGAGAGTCGGTTGCTTTACCGGCGAATCATCGCTTCGGGAGTACCCGCCGACCAAGCCCGCAGCTGGTGGTTTCTCGGCGATTTTGGGAAAGCGTTCGCCTACATGGAGAACTGGCCAATCACCGTGACGCAATCGCCGCCCGGCTCGGAAGCCGAGTTTACGCAGGACATTCTGGTGCGGTTCAAGGCCAGTGAGCGGGGTGCCCCAGCAGTGCTCGACCCGCGTTACGTGGTCCGCTGCACGGCGTGAGTTCGGCCAGTGCGCAGGGGTGCGACCTGCTACATGGGCCAAAACTTCGGTGGGCGGCACACGGATCCGGCAGGTGTCAAACGACGGGTAACCGTTTAATCCCGTCGTTAAATTTCGGCCGTGCCAAAGACCTGTTTTTACTTGTTCAGCACCTCCGTGGGAGCAACTATCGGCGAAGGAGGATTAAAGGGATGTGGGCCATCGACCTCTGCCCGCAAGCAGCCATCCCCACCGGAGCCAACCCTGCGCTTGTCGATATCCGCCAGGGCTGGCCTGTGGTGGTGTTTCCCGCCTCGGGGAGTTATCGGGCGGATTTCGTGGCGGTGATGCCGCTTGTTTACCACGGGGAAGGACTTCGCGTGACACTTTTGGCTACCTTCGCGGGTGACAACACCCCGGCGCACCGGGTCAGCCTGGAAGTGGCCCTTACAAGACTGCCGGCGGCCGATGCCAGCCTTTACACCCCCGCGGAAAGTCCTCCCCAGCTGGTAACGCTCCCAGTGCCACCGGAAGAAGGCACGGTGGTCGTCGGTGAGGCGACATTTTCGGCCGGCGAGGGAAGCGCTGCTGTTGCCGGAGGTGATCTCTTCCGTCTGCGTGTTATAAGCAGCACCCTTCACAGTTTGTACACCGGGCAGTGTGAACTACTACGGATTATTGTTCGTCCCTTAGGATAACCTTTCCACTGCGAACCAAGCGCTAAGAATACCGGATATTTGGACCGACACAGCGACCGAGGGGTGATGGCCGAAACGGACTTTCCCATGGGTTACCAGTTTGATCCGGAAAGGCAGAGCTATTGCCGCTCCCTCCAGCCGCCAACAATCACCGGTCCACCATGGTGGTTATCGTTGTGGATCAAACCGCTTGGCGGGGAATCGCGGCAGGTTGTGGTGTTCTTGGGGAGTCGGACGACGACCGTATCGTATTTTACTCTGGAAGTTTTACCCGGCGGTTATCCGGCCGCGGTAAGCATGGGTCCCTGGCACGCTCGCGCGTTGGCCGTGGCCAGCCGGCCCCTTACTCCGGCAGTGTGGCAACCGGTGGTAGCCGAATGGCCAGCAAGCTTTCGCCGCGCCGTTTACACTCGGGAGGCTTCAGGAATCAACACCCAGGCGGTGTCCGTACCCTTTGTCAACGAGCTTGCTTTTGCCCGAGCCTCTACCGCGCAACCAACAGCTTACTTTGCCGGCGCAGTGGCCTGGGTGGCTTTGGGCCGCGGCATCTTAACCCCCCGGCAGATAATGGCGCTTTTGTCGGGGGTTGATCCCCGCTTGGTAGTCGGTCGGGGTCTGCTTGGCTCCTTCTGGCCGTTGGCCGACGGATGGGGTGATCTGCACGGTAGCCATCCTCTTGCCGCCTCCGGGGACCCATCTCCCCTGCCGGGACCGATGATTCTTCAGCCTGGCGGTGGGGGCCTCGCTTTTTGGACGGAAGTGCGCGGAGCTTCCAGCCGGGCGTGGCCTCACATCGGCCAGGTACAATCTTCGCACGTGGCCGCAGCCAAGGTTTCGGTGCTGTCCCCATCTTGGGGGAAGATCGCCGGCTAAAAGACACAATTTCCAACTGCCTTTTGAGCTTAAGCCGCTGGTGAAGATTAGCCCGCGGATGATGGGGCCTGTGTTGACCCCGCCTGCATTTGCCAGCTCACACCCCGGCAACGGGATTAAGCCCCACCATGGGGCCACAACCAAAACCACCTCGACCGTACTAGCAGAGGCCAGGGGCAATTGGGAGCTTTTCCGGTCTCCCGGAGGAAATCCGGAGGGTTTTACCTGTGAATGGATCACCGGTAGCGCAGGCATTCGATATTTACGGTGTGGCCTTCCGTGGGGGAACGGCAACGTTGCTTGCCCGCGTCGTTGACGAGTTCGGGGCACCGCTTCGGCCAGATGACGTGATTGCGGCAGAGTATTCCGTGTACGAGCTCAACCTCAGCGATCCCAACTACCGCCAGGCCGTACCGGGGCATCACGCCCGAAGCCTTGCCGTCCGCGACCTCTTACTACCCGAGCTTCGCCGAGATTATCCCTGGGACGTTGACGAAGTAGGATATAACTTTCGCCATACCCTCGATGCTGCGGTGGCACCCCCGTTCCCGGGAGCTGGCCGGCACTATTTAGTGGAGTTTCGTTTACAGCCGGCGGTAGGTCAGGTGATTATCGTTCGGTTTCGAGTTTACACCATTTAGTCGTTCTCAGAGTATGCAGAGGCAAAATCGCCCCTTGATTTCCCTTTATTTTGCGCCCAGCCAGCCCCATCACCTAAACAATCTGCGGGCTAAACGCTTATCCCGCCAAAGCGGCACTACGGCGGATGAGGAACCCTTAACCCAGAGATGAGCCTTACGTTCAGAACCCTTCTGCGCAGGTGAACAACACGGGAGAGCTTCGCAATGAACGACCTTTTACAGTTGCGACGGATCCGAAGCCAAGTTCTTGCGTTACTGGCCGAAGTCACCGCCCACCCTAAACCCTCCTACGAACTGGATGGCCAACAGGTGGCGTGGACGGAATATACTCGGGAGCTGCGGCATCTGCTGGCTTGGTGCGAACAAAAATTGGCAGCTCTGGAAAATATAGAGATTAGCTCCCAAGGTTTCACCTAAGGCCTACCGATGCAGCGATCCGGACTACTCACGCAATAAGTGATCCACAAGGGATATGTGCGGAAAACATATCACGCGGATCGATTTCGCGCGGGTTAATTGTACTTGGAAGCGATTGCCAGCTTTTGCCAGAAAAGGAGTAAGCGGTGGAACTTGCCTCATTAGCGAGCGAGTTATGGCGGATTGCCGATGCCCGGCAATCCCTCCGCCATTGGCAAGCCGGTGCCAACCAGAGCTTGTCAGTGGAAGGAGTGGTCCTTCAGCCGCGATCGTTACGCGCTCCGGTACGTGGGGAGGATGGCTCCTTGCCGCAGGATGTGATCATCCATCTAGCGTGGGCACCAGATTTTACACCCCAGCCTGGGGATCGCGTGGACACAAGCGACGGTCGGCGCTGGACGGTCCTCACCTGTCAGCTTGTTGCCGCCTCTTCCCGATGGGTACTTTATGCTCGTGACCTTGTGCTAACGCATGGGCTGAATAGGCATGTGACGGTGGAGATGCTCTCCGTTCGTAAACAATCGGATGGGACCCTGGCTCGCGGGTGGCATGTGTGGAAGACTGGCCTCCGGGCGCGAGTAGCCCTGTGGAAGGCGCAGCGGGCTGGCTCGGCCCGCACCGGCTATGAGCGACGCTATCGCATCACGCTGGAGGAATGTCCCCCGCTGGACTGCTATCTTCGCCTTCGCACACCGGCGGGAAAAGTTCTGGAGGTCCTCTCCGTCCACGCTGCCGAGCGCGTCGATCAGCTTCCCTGGGTGGAGGCCATTGAAACATGCGATCGGTAAATGAAGCGGCGGCCGGGCAAAGCAACAACCAGTCCATCTCTGACCGCCGCTGGCCGCCATCGCGGGCTAGCACAGGTATGGGCCCCTCTCCTATAGGGCACCACAAGCTATGTACGAGCTATATGCTGCCATCCACCAACGCTGGGAGCGGACTGCCACCTTGCGTGCGCTTCTGCCCGGCTGGCGGGTGATAACGGGCGATGGTTCTTTCCGCCCTCCGTGCGCCGTGGTTGTCCCCGGCCGAGAGCTTACCAGCTTTCGCACGACCACAGGGTATCTTCACCGCGTGGAGTTCGATATCTGCCTGAGAGCCCTCCAATTTTCCCAGCTGGAGGCAATCGCTAGGCAGGTGCAAAGTGCGTACGAAGGCTGGGTGCATCCTCTATCGGCGGGCAAGCTACTGGTTGGCATGTGGTTCGATCAAGCCACCCCCGTCGTCGCTATTCGAGATTATTGGGAGAAAAGCCTCCGTTTTGTGGCTGTAATCTTTATCCCCCTGGCCACATCGGAAACCTGAGCGCAAGGAGTCAACTGCGATGGTGCTTCGGCTGGAAGGCGGTTTATTACTTCAACTCCGTTATTTGTGGCGGCAAAAAATCCACGCGGCGACGGTGCTTGACAATCACACCCTGCGCTTTTGGCGGCCCCTTGGACCTTCCTCCACGGACGGCCTCTGGCTGCAGGAGTCGGCGCAACTGGCTGCCGGGCAAAGCCAATTGGTCGAGCTGGATCTCCTTCCGCGAGAGATCTTCGGCCGACTCATTTACCTTGGCTTTTGCCGAATCAAACTCCTCTGGATTCACAACCGATCGCAGGAGGGTGGCATGCTGCGGATCGGCCCGGGGCCGGAGGACGGTTGGGAAGGCCCGTGGAATTCGCAGGCCGCGCTCCTCCTGCCGCCGCAGAGCGTGGCCGTGATAGCTTCCCCCGGCCAAGGTTGGGCAGTAAGTCCCTCTGCTCTCACCATCGAATTAACCGCCCTCCAGGCTCCCGTTGTTTATGACCTGGCAGTGGTGGGAAGACTCCTCGAGTTCGAAGACTCCCCTGGCCAAACACCACCGGAGTCCCCAGAGGCCTCCTCTAGCTCCGATTGTTCCTCCGAGCCGGCGGATAGTTCCGCCGACGAAGGCTCTTCGGAAACGACCTCCGACTCCCAGGACCCCTCTTCCGAGGACAGCAGCTTCGGCGACTCTTCCTCCTGGGAGGATTCAAGTGGCGAGGAAAGCTTCTGGTGGTAAACAACGCTTGCTACCGCGGAAAGGCCATACACAGGGGTCTTTCCTCTTGGGAGCCGGAAAACGCCTCCGGCAGCCAGGCGCAAAAATCGAACTTCTTCGTTGGCACCTTGGTACATGCTGGCTCAGTCACCGGCAAAAAGAAACTCTGGCCACATTGGGCGGAGATGATGGTCGCTTGCTTGTTGTCCCTGGGCGGAGGACAAAACCCCAGGACAACTGTCAAGCCCGTTCTGAGTTCGGCCCACTTGCCCCACTGTGAGGGAAAAAATCATGGAGCACTTACCGGCGGAGATCGTGGGAGAATCTGCGGAGGAATACACCCGCTGTTCTGTTAAGAGTTGGCACCGTTTTCTCGTGCCGTGGACAAAACGCCGGGAGTTCGTCGAGAGTGTTTTCGCCCGGCAAACCTCGGAAGGGGCAAGCAAATCGATTGTAGGCGGCGGGTTGCCGCCGGGGCATGCGGTGACGATTCGCTTCCGGGAATCCAACCCCGCAGGCCGGCCGGGGACCCGATCGGGCGAAAAGACCCTCCCACCCCGCACCCTGGTGGAGGCAGAGGTCGAATATTGGGTCGACCTCGGGCATCCTCCCACACCTGTTTACGCCCTCCGACCGTCGCTCATTCTGAGACCTTTGGGTACGACCGGTGGGACCTGGTGCGGTGCCTCCGCACCAGATCCCCTGTGGGGGGCGGGTGTGGGTAGTTTCCTCCCCGGGTTTTTCCCTTCAGAGCGGCTTCTGCCGACAAGTCAGTGGCTGTTAACGCTTATGTCACCGGCGGAGCCTCCGTGGGAGATCCTTGCGCGTCTGCGAGGAAAGGTCAACGCAGAGGAATTCCTCGGCTTTCCGCCCGAGACGCTTCTTTTGGTAGAGATGGCAGCCACCCACATGCCTCCTGGAGGCCGGGAGGTCGGCTTCCTATGGGAACTTTGTTTCCGCTTCCTCGAACGATGGCACGAGGAATCGGGGGAGACACTCGGCTGGAACCATCAGCGGTCTGCGCAAACAGGAATGTGGGAGCGGGCCGCTGCCGATGGCCGCCCCCTCTACTCGCTAGCGGACTTTGCCCTGATCCTCGATTTAGCTTGGTAAAAACCGGCCAGTCGGCACCTCAAAATCCGACACCATCCTTCGAGGACATCACACCGTTGTGGACAAAAACCGCGCGCTTTTTGTACTGGGCTTTCCGGGAGAAATTGGTGGCGCAAGTACCGAGCTATGGCATGTACTGCGGCTGTGGCGGCTCATGGGATTGAAGATCACCTGTATTGTACCCAAGGAGCCGCCATCGGCTTGGCGCGACAAGGTGGAGGGCCTTTCCTGCCGCATCTGGGTCCTCCACCCGTCCCAGTTGGCCCACTGCCCAGAACTTGCAGGCGCCACGATGATTGCCTTTTGCAACCGGCGTTTTTTGGAAGTAGCGGCGGAGCTTCGTCGCCTTGGTTGCCGCCTCCTCTGGGCCGGCTGTATGAATTGGCTTTTTCCTCAGGAGAAAAAAGTGTACGCGGAGGTTGGGCCCTTTGACGGCTATCTTTTTCAAAGCCGATACCAGCTCCGCACTCTCCTTCCGCAGCTTGCTGCCTGGGGAATCAAGCGCGAGCACTGCCACCGAATCCCCGGGGCCTTTTTTGCTGATGAATTCCCATGGTCTTTCCGCCGGCGAGAAGCGGGAGAGGAACTTGTGATCGGCCGGCTGTGTCGTGCCGATCCTGCCAAACTGCCGCGCAATTTGTGGAAAGTTTTGGAACAGACCCGCCGGCCCCTGCGTTTTCGCCTGATGGGTTGGTCAGCAGAGGTGAAGCGGCATGTAGGTGCCCCGCCACCGTGGGCTGAGGTTCTGCCACCGGGGGCAATGCCTGCCCGGGCCTTCCTCGCTTCGCTTCACGTCCTGTTAGGCTGGGGAGGCCGTGCCATCGAAAATTGGCCAAGAATCGGCCTTGAGGCGATGGCCAGCGGGGTCCCTGTTATTGCCCCTGCTTCCGGCGGCTGGCCGGAGATGATCACCCATCGCCACACAGGACTGCTTTTCCGCACGGAAGAGGAATTAATCGAAAACGTGCGGCTCCTTGCCGACAGCGATCGGCTGCGACTCCAGCTTGCCACATCTGCCCGGCAAAAGGTGGCCTCTCTGGCCGCCCCAGAGCAGCTTATACCTTTGTGGCAAAAATTTTTGGCACTGGAAGGCAACTCGCGAATTTTTGGTAACTCAAGGGAACTGGCGGCGCGGCCCGCCTCCCGGCGGTGACCCCCGCGGCATTAACGGCGCCCCCGAGATGAAACGAAAATTACCCACATAGGGTCAACACCCACAAGGCTCTGTCAGGTGTTTACCGGCGGCAAGGAAGCGCGCTTTGCAGCCCATCCCGGACGATGATCCGCACACTGGGCCAGCTACTTACTGTTGGCGCCGGTCGCCGCCTATGGTGTGGTGTCCCCTAAGGCAATCCGCAGGATGTTTCCTCCATGAAAGCCCAAGTGGTCCCCTGGAAATTGTGGGAACCTCGCCTCCGGCGGGGAGCCGCGCTTGTGCTGTGGCAGAAGTTCCGCGAGACGATGGCCCACCTCCGCCAACAAAAGCGACGAGCCCCTCCCCGGGTCCCACACACAGAGGACTTGTTGGACTGGGCCTACCTTTACCTTCCCTGCGCATTTACGCTACCCCCCAGCCGAATGCATCGCTGGCTTGCCCGGGAACTGGAGCGGATGGTTACCTCGCGGGGCAGCCGGCTCAACGTGCTTGCTCCCCGCGGAAATGCTAAGTCCACAATTGCCACCCTGGCTTTCCCCGTATGGCTTGCGGTCCACGGAAAGGAACCGTACATCTGGATTGTGAGCGAAACCCGCAGGCAAGCCCTGGCGCATCTGGAAAACATCAAACACGAACTGGCGCACAACCCCTTGCTGGCACAAGACTATCCGCATGTAACCGGCAGAACGCTAGTCAGCCGGCGACAGGCTATCTTCCTGGCCAATGGGGTCACCATCGAAGCTATCGGGGTGCTCCAGGCCCTTCGGGGAAAACGTCGGCTGGCGCATCGACCCACGCTAATTGTGTGCGACGACATTCAAAACGACCGCCAGGTGTTGACACCGGAAGGACGAGAGCGTTGCCGCCAGTGGTTCTTTGGCACTTTGATTCCTGCTGGCTCCCCGGAGACCAATATCGTCCACTTGGCCACGGCGCTTCATCCGGAAGCTTTGGCCGTGGAACTTGCGCGCCGGGCCGGATGGCGCTCGCGCGTCTTTTGTTCGCTGGAGCGCTGGCCGATCCGCATGGATCTGTGGCGGCAGTGGGAAAACATCTATACGCAAAGCGCAGATCGAGAGGCAGCCCGCAAAGCCCGCCTTTTCTATCAAGCTCACCAAGCCGACATGGAGGCCGGAGCTCGCGTCCTATGGCCGCAACGCGAAGACCTTTATGCCCTCATGTGCCTTCGCGCCGAGCTTGGCCATGCCGCCTTTGAACGAGAAAAGCAAAATCGCCCGCTTCTGCCCCACCAAAGCGAATGGCCAGCAGAATATTTCCAGGGTGAAATCTTCTTCGCCGACTATCCCCCAAACATCACCCTCAGGGTGCTGGCCCTGGATCCCAGCCAAGGCGGGACAAGTCCCAACGGGGACTACTCGGCCTATGTCCTTGTGGCCACGGCAGGTGATGGAGTTTTTTACGTGGAGGCCGATCTGGCTCGCCGCCCTCTCCCCCAAATGGTGGCCGACGGTGTCGCCTTGTGGCAACAGCACCGCCCTGATGTGTTCGCCATCGAAGCCAATCTCTTCCAATCACTTCTTGGGGATGCCTTCCGCCAGGAATTTCGCCGCCAGGGCCTACTGCCACCAGCCGTTTTGCTGGTCACTAACCACGCAAACAAGCTTCTTCGTATCCGCCGATTGGGTCCCTCCTTGGCGGCCCGGCGGATTCGTTTTCGGGCATCCCACCCGCCCACCACTTTGCTGCTCGATCAGCTAAGGCTCTTTCCCTATGGCGACTCCGACGACGGCCCCGATGCCCTAGAACTTGCCATCCGCGTGGCGGAAGGTTACCTCCGCCCCGCCGGGAGCGAAAAAATTACTGGCTATCTGTCAACACAGTGACGGCAAACACTTTTGCCTATCCTGCAACCTATGCCAGGGAAATGTGGCGGTCCTCACAATCCGTGCCGCAGTATCCGTCTCACGGCGACAAGCTAGCCGAAGGAGCATCATACCATGGCCGAAAACCGCAGTCAGTCCTCAGACGACACCCAACACCGCTGCGGGTATGGGGCTCAGAATCCCCAGTCAGCCGTTACAGGTTTCGACGCTTTGTGGCAAAGCTATCGCCAAGCGTTAAATCGGCTGTTTGAAGCCGTAGCCCAGTCGCTGGTAGATCCGGACGAGGCGTATGTTGACCCTGAGGGGCAACGTTGGCTCCCGCTGGAGGCCCCTTCCCCACCCGGCAGCCAACGGGGAATGCCCTTTACCACCGAAGCGCAGCTGGCCGCCATCCGTCTGGAATGCCGCGCCCTGGCAGTAGAAAACGAATTTGCTATCAACGGACATGAAAATCGGGTCAGTTACATCGTGGGAACCGGTCACGGCTACCGCATCACCCCTAAGCCGGGACGGCAATTGCCCGAGACCCTTCAGTGGCACCTTCAGGAAATCTTGATCCGCTTCCTCCGCCGCAATATGTGGCACCGACGCCAACAGGAGATTGTTCGCCGACGCGATCGCGACGGAGAAGTCTTCTTGCGGTTCTTTCCCGATCCGGAAGGCACCCTGCTTGTCAGGTTCGTCGAACCAGATCAGGTCTCCACTCCCGAAGCCCACCGCGATGACCCCGCCGCAAATTTCGGCATCCTCACCAAAGCTCACGATGTGGAATCGGTCCTAGGGTACTTTGTGGACGGTCAGCTCATCCCTGCGGAAGAGATCCAGCATCGTAAGGCTAATGTGGATGCCAACGTCAAACGAGGTCTTCCCCTGTTTTACCCCGTTCGCAAGAATCTGCGTCGTGCGGAGAAACTGCTCCGCAATATGTGTGCTGTGGCCGAAATCCAGTCGGCCATTGCTTTGATCCGCCGGCATTCTCATTTAGCCTGGCCTCACGTCCACGACTTTGTCGCCCGCAGTGGGCAGCCCTCGCCTCTGCGGGGCGACCAGCCTTTCCTGCGACGATTGGCCCCGGGAACCATTCTCGATGTTTATGCCGGCACGGAGTACGAATTTCCCGCTGCCGGAATCGACGCTTCGCGCTTTGTTGCCGTGCTTCAGGCGGAATTACGGGCCATTGCCTCCAGGCTCGTCATGCCCGAATTCATGCTGACCAGCGATGCCTCCAACGCTAACTATGCTTCCACGATGGTGGCAGAAGGACCCGCCGTCAAAATGTTCCAGCGTCTACAGCAAGAATTGATCGAGGAGGACTTGCAGGTCATGTGGCGGGTTCTTCAAACGGCTGCCCGGCTAGGGCAAATCCCGCCGAATGTCCTCCGCGATATCAACATCCAGGCCATTCCTCCCACCCTGGCTGTCCGGGACCGCCTGAAGGAGGCCCAGGCCGACGCCATCCTCGTACGCACAGGTGCTATGTCGGCGCAAACCATGGCCATGCGCCACGGTTTGGATCCGGACCGCGAACAACAGCTGCGCCTAGCAGCCGAAGTCTCTCCGCCCTCTACCCATCGTCAAGCCCACCCGCCGGGCAAAAGCGAAAGTTAAAACGAAAATCTGGAGATGCCACACCTTAAAGATGCCACACCGCCGGTTTCTTCCCCGCACTCGTCCGGAAGATCCAACCCCGCAGGCCAGATTCGGTAGCTGTTGTCATTCTTCCCCGCACACGTTCGGAAAATCTCCGGCCACAAAACCGATCGGTTGGGAGAAGGCATTACTCAAACCGGTCCGGAACTTTTTCCAAAAAGCTGCGAGGCGTTTGTCCCCTCGGCAGGTCACGAGGCTTTAGCATGAGGAACCGGAGATGCCTCGCACACGATGCGGCGGATGCGTTCAAACTCGTTGTGGCTGCGGAAATGAATAATGACCCGGCCGCGACCTTGCCGACTGCTCACGATCTCCACAATCGTGCCCAGGGCAAGCCGGAACTCCCGCTCCAAAGCCTCAATATGCTGGCTTCGACTGCGGATGGCTCGCGGAGGAGGTTCCGCCTCCATGACCCGAAAACCCCTTCCTTCGGGGCTGGACTCTTCCAGTGCCTTTTTGACCATGGCCTCCGTCTGCCGGACCGACCAACCCTCCCGCTGAATTCTTTCGCAAAAGTCAATTTGTGTCCGTTCGTCATCCAGGGCCAGAAGGGCCCTCGCATGGCCCTGAGTGATTCGCCCCTCACGGAGGGCCTGTTGGACGGCCGCGGGCAGTTCTAAAAGCCGGAGCAAATTCGCCACGGTGGAGCGGTCCATCTTCAACCGGCTGGCTAGTTGCTCCTGAGTTGCGCCAAACTCTCGTAGGTAGCGCTGGAACGAGGCTGCCTTCTCCAAAGGATTTAAGTCCTTGCGGTGGAGATTTTCTACTAGAGCCAGCTCGGCCAGCTGGCGATCGTCGGCCTCAATCACCTGGACGGGCACTCGCTTCCAACCGGCCTGCACGGCCGCCCGCAGTCGTCGCTCCCCCGCCACCAACTGATACTTCGACCCCTGCCGCCGAACCACAAGCGGCTGGAGCAAACCATGGGCTCGAAGGCTGTCGGCCAACGATTGAATTTCTGGCCCCGAAAATTCCCCCCGAGGTTGGAAGGGATTACTCTGGATTTGCGAAATCTCCACCTCAATAATTCGACTAGTGGGATCATTAACCCCACTGATGGTGGATGCTTCAGAGTCCGGATTCGGTGACTTCTCTGTGGTAATCGGGGAGTCACCCTGCTTTGGGGTCGAGCCCGTTAGGACTCTCCCATTGGGTAGATTGGCGCCATCCGATGGCGGTAACCCGGTCGCTCGGGGCTCCGCGGACCCCGGGTCAGGTTGGCTGACATGCCCCATGCGGCTCTCATGCCCGCCCCTAACGGGGGATAGGCTGGCTGGTAACGAGCTTCCACCGAGGGCGCTTTCGGACGGCTTAGGTAGGGGGTTCGTGCCCCCCGTAAGATCCACACGATGGGCATTATCCTCCGCAATGATGGATGTTCTTTCACCGCTGGCAAATCCCGCGTCGCCCGACTCCGGGATTTTGCCCAGTAGGGCTTCCAAGCCTCTTCCCAAGCGTCTTTCCTTAGCCAAGGTCGCGTACCTCCCAGGAGAGTTCTACATAGGCCCGAGTTCCCCGCGAACGTGGGGCATAATCTAGAACCGATAGCCCGTGGCTGGGAGCCTCCGCCAAGGCCACGTCTCGCGGGATCACCGTCTGAAAGACAATTTCGCCGAAAAATTCCCGCACTTCCCGCTCCACCTCCAAGGTCAGTTCCAAGGAGTGATCATACATCGTCAGGAGGATGCCGGCGAACTGCAGTTTTGGAGCTTCCGCGGTCATTACCTGGCGGATGACCTCGATCATCTGGGCCAGCCCCTCCATGGCGAAATACTCACATTGGATGGGCATGAGGACTTCGTCGGAACTTGCCAGTGCCGTGCGTGTCAGCTGCCCGACAGAGGGGGGACAATCGATGAGGACAAAATCATAGCCGGCCATTCCGAGCCGAAGTTGCTCCCGAATTGCCGGCATAAGGGAGGTGTCCCGAGCAAGGCGCTCCACATCGCGGAAACTTTTTGTCCCCGGCAGAAGCTCTAACCCCTCTTGGCGGGTTCGGAGGATTGCTTCCTGCAAGGCCTGGCCGCGCACCAGTGGGTGATGGAGGATTGGCCGGCATCCCAGCCCGCTGGTGGCATTGCACTGCGGGTCAAAGTCCACCACAAGCGTGCGGCAGCCTGCTTTCGCCAACGCCGCCGCCAAATTGATCGCCGTGGTCGTCTTCCCCACGCCTCCTTTCTGATTGGCAACGCACAGGATCCGTCCCATCGGGTTGACTCTGCCTTGGGCCCATAGCGCCTCACGAATCAACTAGCGATTTTAATCCACATCGAACAGATGCGAGAACGGCAATTTACCCCACCGGCCAGCCCAACAGAATCGTCAAGCTTCCGCTCTTCCCTACCGTCGACCCACCTTTCACATGAAATCCCCGGAACCTTGGCCAAACTAGTTGGTCCCCCCGTAAAACCACGTTGCCCGTAATGCAACTCCCAAGCGTCCGGTAGCAACGCAAAAACCATCAAGCGAAATTGCTGGTTAAAGATCGGTGGCGAGGAAGCCACAAACAGACCCGGAAGTCGGAAGCCCGTTCAGGCAGGAGGTCCATCGGCAGCCGATGACTGCCAAATGAGCCGCTGTTTCACGCGAAACATCCGAAGGAAGCAACTTCGCCGATTGACTTAAAGCCAAGTGTTCCCCAGTGGCCCCAGCGGGGAACTGGTTTGGAACCAGGACTTCTGCTCGGCCCCGCCCGGTTTGAGTGTCCACCCGGCACGGAGCCGCAGAAACTTAAGGACCCGTTCACGCTGACCGAGGGGAGGATCAGGGCCATGCTTGGAAAAGGCGCCGGTAGTAGAGACGAGGAGGACTTCGCCAAGGTAAACACCACCCCACGCTCACTCCAAAGGCAGCAGGAGGATACCCGCTAGCTAAGATAGAGGAGGGTGACTCCCGGGCGAATTATTCAAGGGGGTTAATGACCAAACCCGCCGCAGGTTTTGGATAAAAGTACGTGCTTTTCTGCGGAAAACGCTCCCCCATGAGGCTTACCTCCCGAAGCTGCTGGACCGAAACCGGCGGCACAAGCGCAATGAGATCGAAGGCATCCTTTTGGCAGGTCTCCACCACTTCCGAAACGGCGTGTACGTAACGGATGCGGTCGATCTGTTTCAGTTCCAAAAGATGTTCGAGGATCAATCGGTGGAAAATGCATACCCCCACCCGCCGCCAGGGTTCATGATGATCTTGGGCTACCTGATCCATGAGTGCCAAGCCATCGGAGGTAAGCTCGGCAATAGTCCAGCAATCGTCAGCGGGCGTGTAAAAGGCAAAAGCTGCCGGGGCGGCCGCGGTGCCTACATCTTCCCACACATCGCTGGCCAGTTCCAACCCTTGGCCCGGGTAGCGGAGCCGGAAAGGCCCCTCCAGCCGCTGGCGGAGAAGTTCCGCCGTCCACCGCCCCACCCCTTGAAGTAACCGATGAGTGGGAAAGATGATCAAGCCTGGATCTTCCATCGCCACAAAATAGGCCAACACAAAATTGGCTGGGTGATCCATTCGCCACAGTCCGCTATCCCTCACTTGATCGCGGTACTCGCAGGCTGTCTCGTAGCGGTGGTGGCCGTCGGCAATAAACGCGGGCTTTGGGGCCATCAGACTAGCCACCTGACGAATTACCGCCGGATCGGTGATCGGCCACATTCGATGAATGACGCCTAGATGATCCTCCGCCTGAATGGGGGTCACCTCGGCAACAGCCCCGTCCAGCACCTGTGCCACTTCGCCCTGAGGATCAGGATAAAGGAGGAAGACCTGGCTGAAATTGGCTTTGGCCACGGCCATCAACATAAGGCGGTCGATCTTCGGCCCGCGAAAGGTATGTTCGTGCGGGAAGACCTTTCCCTCCCCAAAACGCTCCAACCGAAGCCGCGCCATAAAACCGCGCCGCACTAGCCGCTGGCCCTCCACCTCGAATTCCTGATAATAAGCATAGATGGCGGGAGCCGCCTCCACCATCAACACCCCTTGAGCCAGCCAGGTTTTGAAGAAACGCCCCGCGCGGATGTATGCGTTATTGGCCTCGTCGTCGGCCGGCTCCGGTCGGTTGAGCTCAAGTCGCACCACGTTACAGGGATGCTTCCTATAGAGAGCATCCTGCAATTCCGGCGTAATCACATCGTAGGGCGGCGAGATCACATCGCTCAGCGCCCCCACATGCCCCAAGTTGTATCGTATTCCCCGAAAAGCCTGAATTTCCGGCATCCTTTAGTCAAATCCTTCCCCCGGCAATGATTGTGGTGGAGACTCCCACCAGTGCTTCTAGTAGTTTACGTCCACACCGCAAATGTCGTCTCGTCTTCGCACCGGGCCGTCCCACAAATCAAAACTGTGGCCCCACTAGGTCCGCCCCGCGAACGTGCTCAGGAGCATAAGCCGGCGCAAGGCCCACCCCACTTTTAACCCCGCTTTGAGCTTTTCCCGAACTGCTTCCCACATCGGCCCCGTATCGAATCCGTTCTCACGCGTCCACAGAGGTGGCCGACCGCTCGTCCCTCATCCGAACCACTGTTTCACGTGAAATTCCAGGGAATTGCAAAACTACGAATATCCCGGCAGCTTCGCGGGAGTAAGCGTCTCCCTATGTTTCAAGCGGACTGTCTTTTCGGCGGACCTGGCCAAAGGATCCAGTGTTCAAAATTGCACCTACATCCACAGCTTACGGGATTTCCCCGGGGTAGTCCCACACGGGCAACTCTTCCTGAGAATCCACGGAGCCCTCCCCTGGGTGCCCCTAGTACCGGTAATGATCCGGCTTGAACGGCCCGTCCACGCGCACCCCAAGGTATTCGGCTTGCTCGGGTGTCAAGCGTTCCAGTTTACAACCGAGCTTCGCCAGGTGGAGGCGCGCCACTTCCTCGTCGAGCTCTTTCGGTAAGGTATGCACACCGATCGGGAATCGCTCTGGCTGCGTCCACAAAGCAATTTGCGCCAACACCTGATTGCAGAAAGAATTGGACATCACAAACGACGGATGGCCGCTGGCACAGCCGAGGTTCACCAATCTTCCCTCAGCCAAAAGGATAATCGAATGCCCATCCGGGAAGGTGTACCGGTCGACAAGAGGCTTAATTTGCGTCCGCTTAATTCCGGGATAACGTTGCAGCCCGGCCACATCGATTTCCACATCGAAGTGCCCGATGTTGCACACGATAGCATCGTTGGGCATGCGTTCCATGTGTTCCACGCGAATGACGTTACAACAACCGGTGGCCGTGACGAAGATGTTCCCCCGCGGTGCGGCCTCGGCCATCGTTGTGACCTCGTAGCCCTCCATAGCCGCCTGTAAGGCACAGATCGGGTCCACCTCCACCACAATCACCCGTGCCCCATAAGCGCGAAGGGATTGGGCACATCCCTTACCTACGTCCCCATAGCCACATACCACAGCCACTTTGCCGGCGATCATTACATCGGTGGCCCGTTTGATCCCGTCAATCAATGACTCCCGACAGCCGTAGAGGTTGTCAAACTTACTTTTGGTCACCGAGTCGTTGACATTAATCGCCGGCACCCCTAATTCACCCCTGGCATGCATCTGGTAAAGCCGACGCACCCCCGTGGTGGTTTCTTCAGAAATTCCCCGGATCCCCGGCAACAGATGCCGGTATTTTGGGCTGTGGACCATGGCCGTCAGGTCACCCCCATCGTCAATGATGAGATTCAGGGGCTGACCGTCAGGGAAAAAGATTGTCTGCTCGATGCACCACTCGTATTCTTCGTCGGTCTCGCCTTTCCAGGCATAGACCGGCACGCCGCGAGCAGCCATGGCCGCCGCCGCGTGATCCTGCGTGGAAAACTTATTGCAGCTGGACCACTGCACCTCCGCACCAAGTTCCAACAAAGTCTCGATCAGGACCGCCGTCTCAATTGTCATGTGGAGACAGCCGGCAATCCGTGCCCCACGCAACGGCTTTTCGGGGCCATACTTTTCCCGCAGAGCCATCAGCCCCGGCATTTCGTTCTCGGCAAGCTCGATTTCCCGACGACCCCAATCGGCCAAAGAGATGTCGGCCACTTTATACGGCGGTTTGGCGGTAGTCTGAGCCACTGGTTCCTCCTCGATATGTCAAGATAACGCCCGAACCTCTTGCGGGACCTGTTCGCCCGTTAATCCCGATTTGTCACGCACAAAAATGCCCTTGGCCCACTCACCAAATTGTTGCCGATACTTTCGGCTGGGCCCTTAGCCACATGGTATCACCTCCGGCCCACCTACGTCCTTGGGTTTGACCCATTGGACTCCCGAAAGCCCAGGCCGCCGGAAAACGCCCGATTTCCCCCGAGACCCCATGGCGTGGCGACTTCCACCCGCTCCAAAGTGGCAGTCCTCCACGCCGAGGCGGCCTATTTTCTCCAGCTGACCGGCACCAGTTTTTCCGCCCCACCCTCAACACGCGACGTGGCCCTACCCCCCACTCCAGTGGTTTCTACCCACCGATTTCTGGGCCTCGCGCGCAGGCGATCCCGCCGCTGGGTGAGAGCCCAGCTATGCTTTACCCCACTCCTTCGCTGGGGCGAAAGCGGGTATGGGCGTCTCGGAAGTTCCGTCGTGGCACAGTAGTATAACCTCACCGCGGCACCCTGTCATGCACCAGGGAGGCTGGGCCCCCGCGGATTTGCTAGCTGGGGGTAAAAAGTGGGGTCCTCGCTGCTGAAAAGGCCGTCGCCAGCCAATCGCCGGAGCTCTTCTCCACAGAACGACCGAATGCGCTTTAGTGTGAAATTTAAGGCGATCCAACATCGCAAAGCTTTACCAAATACGGTTTCGCCCCGAATCGCTTGACCGGCCCCGTTCGCATGTGGTTTAGCGATCTAATTCCGGCCTTGTGTGCGCCGGAGCTTCCGCTACCTACCCGATTGTGCCGGTAAGAACCTCCACCGATCTGGCCAACGTTGAGAACGGAACGCGATCCGCAGAAGCTCACTGCCTGTTTGGCCACGACCCACTAGTCACCGCCCTAGCCTCACACCCGTTGCCACGATCTGAAGAAAGGCCAGTCCTCAGCAGACTGAAAAATGGCCTAGTCGACCGGCGAAAAATCTTCGCCCGAATGCCGAGCCTTGTGGCCAATCGATCGATTGGCCTGAAGAGGTATCACCAATCGACGATCGGTTCAAACTAATTTCGAGGCCCCCCGGCGATCTCACTCAAACTCCAACACGGACGAAACACCTTCCCCAGGTTGAAACCCCTAATACAAGGCTCTACCATGTTTTTTGACAGGTGGGACAAAGGCGGTGGCAACTCTCGCCACGACATGCCAACCTCGTACGACGATCACACGCCCAGACAAATCGATAGCATACCTGAACTCTCGGCCACTCCGGAATCACACCAAAAGGAACAACGACTCATCGCAGGGGGAATGGCAGCAGGCCATTGGCCCGGAAAAGACAGCCACAAAGAGCTACTTTGACGCTGGTTGAGCAAAGCAAGCTCACCCGCGCGGGAAAGGACGCGCCTCTTAAAGGCAAGTTGGAATAAAAGGCACCGGTAAAGGAAAGATCGGGCCACAAAGCACCGTTAGGTCGGGGGCTTGACCAAGGAACGAAAACGATGAACCCGCTATTAGTGATCCTATGTACACTTATAGGTTCTGGTACAGAAACGGTGGAGCGGTGGGGTGTCTTCGAAATTCGTCTCCAGGGACCGGAGAAAGGAAATCCTTATCTTGAGGTGGAGTTGTGGGCGATATTTCGACAAGGGGATCGGCAGATCCGGGTTCCCGGGTTTTGGAACGGCGGGGGCGACTACCGCATCCGGTTTAGCCCGCCCTCTGAAGGCCTGTGGCAATACGAGACGCACAGCAACGTGCGCGAACTTGCGGGCCGGCGGGAAACCTTTCAAGTCGGCCCCCCGCGTGCCGGCAACCGCGGTCCAGTTGAGATCTTCCACACATATTACCTCCGCTACGCCGACGGCACACCTTATCACCAGTTCGGCACAACATGTTACGCCTGGGTTCATCAGTCGAACGAACTTCAGGAGCAGACCCTAAAAACTTTGAGCCAGTCCCCATTCAATAAAATTCGCTTCTGCGTATTCCCCAAAAGTTATGTCTACAATCAGAACGAGCCCGAGCTTTATCCATTCCGAAAGCTGCCGGAGGGGAAATTTGACTTCGACCGGCCGGATCCTGCTTTTTGGGAACATTTTGAACGACGAATCCTCGATCTCCAGCGATTAGGGATTGAGGCCGACATCATCCTTTGGCATCCCTACGATAGGTGGGGATTTTCGGAAATGTCTAAAGAGCAGGATGATCGCTACCTCCGCTACTGTATTGCCCGGCTGTCGGCTTTTCGGAATGTGTGGTGGTCGCTGGCCAACGAGTTTGATTTCATGACCAACCGACCTCCCGGACACCGCGGAAACAAACAGTGGGAGGATTGGGACCGTTTCTTCTCCATCCTTCAAAAGGAAGATCCTCACCAGAGGCTACGAAGCATCCACAACGGGCGGATTTGGTACGACCACACCAAGCCCTGGGTCACTCATGCCAGCCTGCAGTCATCAGATATGCACGGTGGGATCCGCTATCGGGAAAAGTATCGAAAACCGGTCATCTATGACGAATGCCGGTATGAAGGAAACATCCCTCACGGTTGGGGCAATCTTACCCCCCAGGAAATGACACAACGTTTTTGGCTGGGAACACTCAGTGGCTGCTATGTTGGTCACGGTGAGACGTATAAACATCCGGAGGATATCCTCTGGTGGTCCAAAGGGGGTGTTCTCCACGGGCAAAGTCCCAAGCGTATTGGGTGGCTTAAAGAGCTGATGGCGCAGTCACCGCCGTTTCATGAGCTGGTGCCTTTGGGGGATGATAAGGGACGGTTTATCCTAGGCAAGGCAGGAGAGTTTTACCTTGTGTACTGTCTGAACACTTTACCCCAGAAGCTCGTGCTCCCCGGCGATCGTCCTTACAAGCTTGATCTGCTCGACCCATGGGAGATGACCATCACTCCAATTGGCAGTGCCGGTCCCGGTGAGGTAACTTTGTCACCGCCGAAAGGCGATGTGGCTTATCGGCTGGAAGTTTACTGGCCTGGAGAACGTTTGCGCCCGCAGGCTAAAATCGAGGCCTCGCCAACCGAGGGGATAGCTCCCCTGACGGTGCAATTTCGGGCACCAGGTGAATTCCATACGGTGTGGGAATTTGGAGACGGCACCACAAGCCATCTTGCGGCGGTGCAGCACACCTTTGCAAAGCCCGGAATTTACCTCGTCAAATTGACGGTCCAAGATGCCCATGGCGGAGTGGGTACGGCTTTCCAAGAAATTGCCGTGGATGTCCCGCACATGCGCCCGATCCTTCAGGTGGGTTTTAAGGAAGGAGACAGTCCTTCAGTTTCCCTGCACGGGACGGCCAGGCGAACGCCCGACGGCGCGTTTGATCTTCCCGCCGGCTCTCCATGGGGATATATCTCCGTCGGCGAAGGTGTCGTGGAAGACCTGCGGGGCCTTCGATCCTTCACCATCATGGGCTGGGTAAAACCGGAAAGTTTGGAAGTTGGTAGCGGCGGCAATCGCATCTTGTTCTGCCTCAACAGAGACCATTCGGGAATCGACCTTGTGTGCCACCCGGACGGCCGAATGCGTTTATCGGTCAATCAATGGCCGGACAAAGTTCGCAACGATAGTTCCCCAGGAAAACTCCTTGTCGGGCACTGGACCTTTTTTGCCGTGACGTATGACTCAACTCGGGAGAAGGACAACGTCCACTGGTACTTCAGTCCACCGATGCCAAGCCCGCAGGATCCACAACTCAGCTTCGACCGAAGCACAACTTACAATGTTGGCCCGGTGGGCACAGACATTGGTCCGGTAGCGGTGGGCAATTTCAACGAAACTATGAAAAGCTACGGTTTGGATCGGCAGTTTCGGGGACAGATTCGAAATCTCCAGCTTTACGGTAGCCGCGTGGGAAGCCGGGGCGCCCTCAGCTTGGACGAGCTTCGTAAGTTGGCTCGCTGACGGCAGAGCCTTGGTGTGGCATAACGTTTCGCGCCGCGCAATAGAACGCTTGGTTCACCTCACGAGAGAACAACCCACTTGGCTATCAAAGAGCGGGACTTCGAACACTCCCAACTTCCCCTCGGCCGCTATGCCTTAAGCCACTAAACCCGAAGTCTCGGCGCGCTTGATCAACGCACAGGGGGTGTGTTGGCAAAGTTGAGACTTCCGTGAGGCTTGTATCGGGACGTTATTTACGCCTTGGTTTGGTTGGAAATCGCTACGTGGGCGTCGGCAGAGATAACCCCGGTCAAGCCCGGTATCGACTCCACATCGACCGCAATGACTCGCTCTCTACCCGATAACTCCGGTTAAGCCCGGAAGCGACACCAACTCAGGACAGCTTAGGCTCCCTCATCGGGAAGATGAGCAAACATTTCCGGATGCTTTTTCGGCAACTAATCGGCAATTAAAAGGCCGCGAGCCGATGCCAGCAGGAAAAACACTATGGCCAAAAGCCCATCCGTCAGTTGCGAAGGGGTCCCATGAGCTCGATGACACTACTTGATACTAAAGGGCAAAGTGTTATTTTTCGGGTCGATCCTTAATGGGAAAGCGTTATCTTCTCCCGCAGATAACGCAGCAATCTAGAAGATAAGACGAAGCTGCCGGAGGAAATCCAGCACCGGAAAAAGGGCTAAAAGTTAGTGGTGCAAAAGCAGAAGGGCCCGACAGCATACCAAACTGTCGGGCCCTTCTTTCTCGTCGGGACTGAAGAAGAGATTGCCTCCGAGAGAGGCTGGGGAGGCCGACAACCAAGGGCCTTAGGACTTTTTGGGTGTGGCCTTCTTGGTCGGGGCCTTCTTAGCGGACGCCTTCTTCGTGGTTGCCTTCTTAGCAACCTTTTTGGTGGTCGCCGCCTTCTTTGTAGCAGTCTTCTTGGCCACCGCTATACCTCCTTTTGTTACGACGTCCCGGGCGATCTGTACCAGTCTGGGCTGGGGCCGAATCTCATGGCTTCAGTCGCCCGCCTTCCCACTAACACCAACCCACCATTTTGGCTCTGCCTTCCCATGTTCGGCCACCACGGAAGGCATGCCTACTGTTGGACGCATGTCGCTTTGCAAGGGTCCACAAGGCAGGCGGATCATCCTTCATCGCCTGACCGTGTCCTTCGCAAAGCATCTCCCTTTCTTGACCGAAAGGAAGTGATCACCCTGCGTCCGTTGACTTAGTCACAGACGTCATCTCAGAAGCTTCGCTCCTGAGTTACGTCTGTTCAAGTCCATTGCCAAAGATCTTCTATTGCTTATGGTAGCAACTTTCCCAAACTATGCAAGAGCTTTTAATGCATTATACTCGAAATCTTCCTTCATGGTTCGCTTTCTTCTTCCACACAGGACACAAAAACACATCGCTGCCTCCTTCTCCTCACAGTGCGCAAGCCTCGAACACCAAAGAATAGAACATGCCGTGGCATCGAGAAGCACATTAGCCATGGCATTACTCGATTGGTTTTCTCGAGCTTCGACACACAGCTTGCCTATTGGCAACACAACTAACCATAACGCAAAACGCTGTGCAAAGGCTTTGAGTCTTTCTTGTTGAGGTGCCTTTTTGACGCAAGTCGCAGCGATGATACATCGTATTAAGCTCAAATCGCAGTGTCGTTTTCGCCTGTAACCTGAAGCGGGAATCAAAAACTCTATTCCCGTTGCTTCGAACTAAGACACACCGCAAGGAGCATTAGCCAATTGGGTTCGTTGACTCCAGGCATCACCGGCTTGCCCACTTTGAAGCATTTTCTTTCCTTAGGGGCGACGTCTTTATAGACCTAATAAGTCTCAAGACTGCCCACGCGGGAACTTTTCCGCCCAAGATTTCCTCGACTTAAGCCAAGCCCCTCAGAACTCACATCGCTTCATCAGGAAACTAAGTGGCAATGGTGGCTAAAAACCACACCACTTTGAAGCAACGCACATCGTAAGATTAGCAAGAAAGTTCGGTCCGTCATCGCTGGGAGCGATCTCCCGCGACTCATAAGTTCGGCGAAGAGCCCACGAACGGACCAAACCGAGATGAAAGGAATCGAAAAAACCCCGAGCTGGCACACACAAGATGAGCCTACTTCGCGAAAAAACGCAAAGTTATGAACCCAACTTACCCCCTCAGCAAACTCCTCCTCTTGAGGAGCACAAGATCCAGATGGTTTAAGGTCGAAGATGCTCTCTCTGGTCACATGCCGTGTCAGCCGGCGGGGCTCCTCTGCAAGCATCGGAGCTTTCAGGCAGGGTGAGCGTCACATGACGTTGGATTTGGCTAAAGGTCTTTGGCCCTATCCCGGGGACGCGAAGAAGGTCTTCCGGCTGTCGAAAGGGGCCATGTTCGGCACGAAATTCCACAATCCGTTTCGCAAGGCGATCCCCAATTCCCGGAAGAACCGCAAATTCAGGCCAATCAGCCCGATTAATGTCCACCACAAAACGTGCGGAATAACGAGGTGGGGTCTCTACAGATATCAACTCGCCCCGCCACATTCGGATCATGCGAGGCAAAAGAAAAAGTCCCAAGCCCGCAAGCAGCAGCGCCCAGGCAAGCTGATGGTGCCGACTGAGCATGCTTCTTGACTCCGGATGGCGCTCCCGGCCTAAAAAGAATTACTAACTCTTCCCTCACAAGTTTGACCAGCACGGCCCCTCATAATCAACTTGGGCGAAACAAACTCGAAGATCCCTTCCTCGGAAAGGTGAAGAATCACCCTCAAACGGTCCGCACAAGCCACTCCGCCCCTGAGAAACCCAGGTTGACGGGCGCACGCTCTCAACTTTTAAACAGTTTTTCCAAACGAATGTTTTTTCCTATCACTTTATCCGCAACGATTATTCGCCGGTCCCCATGTCCTTGACAATTGTCATTCGGCATTTGTCATCAAGCGCGCAAGAGTCTTAAAGCGAGCGAACCGTCGTCAACCGCAAGCCCAATCTTCGCAAATATCAAGCTGGAAGCCACGCTGGGGATCCCCATGGCCGGATCAATGACCAGCCTCCGAAAGTATGAAGCTGAAAGAGGTTCGCCCTCCGGCTGGAACCCAAGCTGGCGCGCAGCCCGCATGGTCTAGGCTAGGGCGTTCCTTCCCGGTAAGATGACCAAGACACAGGCCAAGCACAGTCGAGGGAAAGGCTCGAAGGGTACATCGTTCCATCATGAGGCAAGCTTGGGAGAGCGGCTGAACCAAAAAAGCCACAATACAGCCCCGGAATCGCACACCGCAGCTCAAGAAGGTAAGAATACCCTCTCCGAATGTCCTTTTGGTCAGTAACATCGACTAGTAGGTATACAAAAATCAAAGTCGTTTTAGAACTCCGTTCCTTCTTCGCCGGAAAGGCACCACTCAATCATGTAGCCAGTCCCTTATGTAGCCAGCGGCATATCGTTATTCCCGTTCCTTGCTCGCGTAGGAGGCACCGTTTTGTTACCAGTGATCGTAACCGTGCCGGTTCCCGTGCCTTGCCCGCAAGCAGGGCAACCCGGACTTGCCGCCTAAGAGGGGCCAGTGAATTCCCGTTCCTTGCTTATGAGGAAGGTCCACGGGTCAGTTGCAAGACCACAAAAGCTCTGAATGTTGGGAAGAACATCAGTTTGTTTTTCGAATCAGAAAGCATGGTGCCGCCGCGAACTTTAAAATTATGTATGACGGCATGCTAAAGAATTTGCAACCGCATAAGAATTTGTAATCGCATAAGATTGAGAAAAACGCGAGAAGATCGAGCGGCCAAGCTAGTTAATGAACTTCGGTGAAAGCCCGTCCCACTTCTAAATCCGGAAACGATCGCACCGCGTGAAATTAAACCAATGAACAAGGCCGAACGTTACCGAACCACAAAGGACTACGCCCAAATTCGTTGGGATAATCGCCTAGAGCAGGAGCTTGGGGCCCTTGTGGATCTTTCGCTATGGGAAGACTCGGCCGGTGGCAGAGATTGCACCTCTGAAGTGATTGTTCCCGAGGGAGCTTGTGGCCGGGCGGCCCTTATCCTCCGCTCGCCCGGGGTGTTGGCTGGCCTACGGGCAGTACCGGTTATCCTCGCTAAGATCGATCCAGGCTTGTCCTTCGAAAGTCGGCATCAGGATGGTGATGAAATCGTCTCGCCTGGGGCGATCGCTTGGATCGAGGGGCCGGTCCGGCAAATCTTCCTTGGGGAGCGAATCATACTGAACATTTTAGGACGTCTGTCCGGTATCGCGACTCTTACAAAAAAGTTCGTACAAGCCGTGACGGGTACAGGCGTAAGGATCTTCGATACCCGAAAGACCACACCTGGCTGGCGCCGTCTTGAAAAATATGCCGTCCGGTGCGGCGGGGGATGGAACCACCGACTTGGTCTTTTTGACGGCATTTTGTTTAAAGACAATCACCTCGCCTTCTTGACCGAACTTCACCCCGGGGTACCTCGGGGAAAACTGGCAGCCCAGGCCATCCACAAAGCGCGGGAATATCGCCGCAACCAGCCGCAGCCTGCAAATGATCGAGATGCAAATGACCTACTTGTAGAAATCGAGATCGAGTCACTCGCAGATCTCGAAGAGGTCCTCCTCGCCGGGCCCGATATTATCCTCCTTGATAATATGGCGCCGGAAGAACTCCGAAAGGCTGTGGCTCTGCGGGATCGCATAAACCCGGCTGTGGAACTTGAGGCATCCGGCGGGATTACCCTTGAGACGGTTCGCGAAGTGGCGCTGACCGGGGTAGAACGGATTAGTATTGGGGCCCTAACTCACTCGGCCCAGGCGCTTGATTTCAGCCTAGAATGGGTCCCAATGTCCAAAGCCTCTGCTTGAATTCAGGGAGGAGTTCTCGCCCATCCCCCTCCTTGCCACTTCTGCCACGGCAACTGAGCCATTCAAGCCTCGGCAACTTTCCGGCAGAGGCTAAACTACCTTCAGCAAAACTTGCGCGAAACTTTCCCCAGGCGAGCCACGAATTTATTTCTCTCCACACCGGCAAATAAATCTCGGGGGAATCTTCCCGCACGGCCCGAAGGCCTACCTTCCGGGTGAAGCAATCGGAAAGTTCGGCAAATTAGGCAGTCCAGTAAAAAATTCGGTCAAAGTAAGAAGCAAGGGCTTTTCACCATCATCCCATGTTCCAGCCTGAAATCCGCACACGAATTTATCAGCATTATTTCGCGCATTTTTTGCGCACCGTGGGTGCTACGGACTCGGCCGAGGACTTTGATCCCCGGAAAATCCCACGGCGTGACTTCGGAATTTGGGATCGGACATACGGCCCGTTGGTTCACGCGGTGGCCAGTGGGGGAGAAGTGCTCGACCTGGGCTGCGGGGCCGGAATTTTTCTGCACTGGCTGGGGATGTATTCGCACATCCGACCTGTCGGGGTTGATATCTCGCCGTCGATGGTGGCCATCGCCCGACGCGCTTTGCCACAGCTAGAGATCGCCTGCGAGGACGGCCTGAGCTTTCTGCAACGCAACCCGAGCCGTTTCGCCGCGGTTTTCTCCCTCCAAGTCTTCGAGCATTTAAGCGACGACGAGCTTTTTGCCTACGTGGATGCGGTTTTCTCCGCCTTAAGACCCGGGGGTTTGGTATGTATAGAAACTCCCAATGCGGCCAACCTGCTCGGCTCGTACGCCCGCTATCTTGACCTCACGCATCAGCGAGTGTTTACGCCGACAAGTCTTATCCAGCTGCTAGAAATTGGCGGTTTTGAGCGAGTTTCCCTCCTCCAGCCGCGTCCGGTTCGGTGGCTCGGATTTGTTCGGGTATTTTTGGAGAAAGCGCTCCATCGGGCTGTGTTTCTGATATGTAATTACCCCCGGGAACGAGTGTTTTCGGCTAAGATTGCTGTCATCGGTTATAAGCCGGAGCACGGACCGACGGCCGGCCCAGCGGCCTTGTAGCTCGCGACCCGGCCGCCCCGGAAGCGGGAATCACGAGGCCCAGAGAGCTTCCTGTCGCCCGCGGGACGAGTTGGCGAGGCGAACCTACGGAAACCGTTATCGTTTCCAAACATCCGTGGACTTCGAAGATTAGTCCAAGCCACCTACTGCTAGGAAGACCCGCAGCGCCTGCCGAACGGCCGCCACATCGTGAACCCGAAGAACCTGCACTCCCTTGCGTGCCATCGCCACCACCGTGGCAAGAGTACCTGGTAAACGGTCCACATCCATGTTGCCTACGATCTGCCCGATGTAACGCTTGCGGGATGGTCCCACCACAAGCGGACAACCCAGCTCATGCAGCGTGTGAACATTGCGGAACAATGCCAAATTGTGCTCAAGAAGTTTGCCAAAGCCGATGCCGGGATCAAGGGCGATTTTCTCAAGAGGGATGCCCGCTTGAGTTGCTTGGTCGCGTGCCAAGCTCAGGAAGGCCTTCACCTCACGCACCACGTCCTGATAAAAAGGCCGATCCTGCATATTCTGAGGCGTACCCTGCATGTGCATGAGGCAAATAGCAGCACCACTTTCCGCCACCACGCGAATCATTTCCGGGTCGCCACGGAATGCCGTCACATCGTTGACAATTTCTGCCCCTGCAGCCAGGGCCTCCGCCGCCACTTTGGCCTTGTAGGTATCAATGGAAAGGGGGATCTGCACCTTTTCGGCCAACTGCGTGATCACGGGCAAAACACGGCGAAGTTCTTCATCCACAGATACCGGAGTGGCATAAGGGCGGGTGCTTTCCCCGCCAATGTCGAGGATGTCGGCTCCTTCAGCCTCCAGCCGGAGAGCGTGCTCCACTGCAGCCTGCGGATCCACATATTTCCCCCCGTCATAAAAGCTATCCGGGGTGATGTTGAGCACTCCCATCACAAGGGGGCACTCCCCGAAAACAAGCTCGCGGCTTCTCAGTTGCCATTTCTCCGCCCGAAGTGCCCTTGCCGTGGTCATATTTACGGCCCTCGAATGTATCCGACTTCTTTGGAAAGGAATCCTTAGTCCACAATTACAAGGTAATTCAACGCTTTGAAAGGAGCTCCTTGAAAGAAGTTCCGTCGTCATCGAACCGAAGGATCGATCCCCATGCCCCCTAACCGTTGACGACCGCGGTAGCCTTCTAAAGGTAACATGGCATAAGGGCTTGCCTTTCCAACCGCCAGTCAAAACACCTACCGCAACTTGGATTGCTGCGCCCGCTAACTCCGGATACTTTAATTTTCGGAAGCAATTTTCGGGAGTTCCGTGTGCTACGGCTCTTGCGCCACCAAGCACTCGATATGCTTAAACGTCCACGCAGGAAACCTTTAAGCGTCCAAGGAGTAAACCCCGGCACGCCCCACTACACTTTCCCCCGGAATGAAGCTCGCGCCGATCCCGTGTGAAGGGGGATCGTTCAAGTACGGAAATTGTTCGGATACACACCAAATTTTAGATCGCAACTGTTCTGGGGATCACGCGGACTTGCAAGCCACTCTCCCCTCTTCGAATCGCCAAGCAAAGTCCTCTAACCCATCGGCACGCGTCGCCCTCCGGCGTCGGAGTCACGGCGGGGCAAAAGATTTTGCGGTCCACACGAAATGGGTTTTTCAAGGAGCGATACTAGCGATCAAATCCGATCTGGGAAAGCCAAAACCTCTTTGGGTAACAACGGTGTCTGAGGGCTTCGGCAGGAACCATCGGCGAGACAGCACGCTAACACTTCCAGCGGCCAAGTCCTTTCCCCACGAACTTTTCACCACGGGCTTTCCAGCATGCCCACAATTTGCCGGGCGAGCCGTTCCAACGCCTTTTGCTGGGCCACCACCACGGACTGACCTTGCTCAGGGACAAGAAGGCTGGCGCTTGCGAGAATCATTTCATCTTCGGGAGAGGGACTAATCATTCCCTCGCGCAGAATTTCTCCACGGTAATCTATCCAGCGCACCTGGACTTGAAATCTATAAAGGATCTCGCGAGGTTCATCCCACTGGTTTTCGATCTGGAGATGTTTTCCCTCTGCCAGGATTCGACCGGAGAGTGTGCTGTCGGCATCCGGTGTTCCCACCACCTTGTAAGGGGTGGTGCGTTCGATTTCTTTCATAACCGCCTCGGTCAAACGCTCCCCCAAGTGGCGGCGGAGCGAATCACTTTCGAAAATCGGTACATAAACAGTGCGAATATGCGCCGGAAAAAGGGCCTGAGGTCCCACTTGATAGCTCGCACACCCGGCGAGCGCGGCAGCCATAAATGCCGAGATCAAAGCCAGGCGAGATGTCCTTGCCACAGAGTGGTCGCCTCCATACCCTCCGGTTTGCAAGCAGCATTAGCGGCGTCGGTCACTGGGTAGCACCGATTCCAGCCAAGCAAAATAATTGGGTGGCCGATCAGGAAACCCCTCAATAGCTGCCAAACGCTCTCGAGCCCGCTGGGCCGCCATCGTGAGGGGATATTCTTCCAAAACGGCACGATAGTAGAAGCGGGCGGCTCCGTATCGCCGCTTCTTCTCGTAAAAGTTGGCTAATGCCAAGTCGCGTTCCGCAAGGGCCTCGCTAATTTGGCGATCTAACTCCTCAAGTCGGTCTTTCTCTTCACCTAGCTCGTTGCCGAAGAGCCGCAGGGCCTGAAAAGTTATCTCCCGAGCCTCCTCCAGAGGCTTACCGTCGTAAGCCGGCCCTTGATAACTCGCCAGTGTAGCCTGCAAGCCCAAAAGAAGCGCATCACGGAAGTGCTCGCTTTTTGGGTACTCTTTTCGCAGTGTTTTAAATTCTTCGGCAGCGTCGCCATAACGGCCCTTGCGGAAGTAAATGGACCCGGTAGCCATCACCGCGTCGTCAGCCAACGGACCGGTAGGATCATGAGTGCGGATGCTCGCGTACGTTTTGACGGCGTGACCGAGGGTATCAAATCGAGGTCGGCTCGGATCCAAGAACTGAAGCGACAACAACAATGGAATATCAATTCCCACCTGCTCCCAATAGCGGGCGATCAAGAACTTGCGCCGCACAATGATGTCCAGATACCGCGTGTAATCAAAGCGATTCAACACTTTGTCATAACAACGATTCGCCTTGGGATAACGGTCGGCGTAAAACCAACTTTCTCCTGCAAAAAAGTAGGCGTCTTCGCGTAACAATGAATCGGCCGCCCGTTTACCGGCCTGCTCGAATCGCACGGCCGCTTCTACATAGAATCCCTGGGCAAACAGAGCTTGCCCCTCGTCGAAGAGCGCCTGGGCAATACGATCGTTAGGGACCGTGCCGGTGATCCTCTGGTAGAACTGGGTAATTTTGCGTTCCGAACGATCGATCCAGCTTCCAGAGTCCCCATCGTCCTTACCCTCGGAGGTCCACGAGGAAGGCAGGAGCCCTTTAGCGTCTGGCTCGGTGGTAAGTTGACCCCTCCAATGTGGAGGCATTTGCCAAGCGCTCCAACGCCCAAGCGGCGAACCTTGGGAGGGTCCTTCCCCCAGTGATTGGGGATAATTATTCAGTCGAAAACTCCAGATTCCGGCGTTAGACCCCGGAAGACTACCTTCCGCCCGAATATTCGGCGGACCAGCACAGCTAGTACTTATAAGAGTCAACAAACCCAGGAAGAACAGGCCGGGTATATTCGCGGCCAAGGCAACCCTGATACCTTTGGGCACACTCCGAACCGATATGCAAAAGTGTGGCGGGGTGCCATCGGCCCGGTGCTTGCTCCACCCCTCGCCCGCCCGATATTTGATCAGCCTTTTGCAAAGGGAAGATAATATCACCATTTCGGTCGGCTTAATTAAGTAAGCCGGGTGGATTCTCGATCGGTCGAAGTGCCGCTGTCCCGGTGCAAGCGAAAATAAAGCGAAAATAAGCTTCGAAGAGAAACTTCCAACTCGGGCGCGAGAATACCCGGCCCCAATCTTCGGCGGAAGATCAAATTTTTAAGAAAACGAGCTTCTAAGCATTGCCCTTCAAAGTTGGGAAAGCCAACCCACCCCGAGTAGTCTTCGGCGCGCACCGCCCACCTCCCGGATGGAGGTTAGCCCCTTAGGCAAGGGATGGATTTGCAGGGAGGTCCCGGCCGATCGGCAGGAGGCTCAACCGGCAAAATGTTCATCCACTCGGGCGCCCACCGTACTTATTTGCCAAAGAGCCGGGCTTGGGCTCCTTCCTGAAAAAGCCGAGCTTCTCAAGGTACGGGAAAAGCCTTGGGCGTCGCCCCAAAAAATGGCAAATCCAATGAGACACAAGCCCCCGAATGCGCGGGTAAAGATTGCTAAGTTCCTCAGATAAACTGCATATTTCACTGTGACCCAGGCTTTCTTGCAAACGGTCCTCACGGGTTACCGGGCTGGCAATTGGTCCGTCCGACACGGGCTCGAGCGACTTAGGCGACCCCCGCATCCAAGACGTTTCTCGGCCGATCGCATTTTCGATTTCAACACCGAGGACATGGAGTATTTTTCGCTCCGGCCCAGTCAAGGTGAGGCCCCGATGATGAGGCTGCAAACACCGGGAGCATAACAAGCCCCCGGCAATCTCGGTTAATTTGGCGGGCTCGCCCCACGGGATGACGCCCCCGCAAAAGCTACAAACATCAAACCGGCCAAGATGACCAAGGGCCTTTAAAAGTCCCACTTCAAACCGAAGGGTGGTTAGCTCCGGGAAAGGTTCTTGTTGAAGCCGGCGCAGCGACACCACACTTAAATCGAACACCTCAGGTTGTGGCCCCATCTCGGCAGTGAAGGAATCCAGCAGTTCCACCAAATAATAGGCGGCAAACAGTCCTCGCACACCCGCTTGTTCGGGGCGAAAGCGCTCTAGAAGTTTTCCCTCGGTGACCAGCTGGAGTGTCTCCCCAGACTTCGGCAAAAAAACAATGCGGTAGACACCCAAAAGATCGAATCCTCCCTCGAAGCTGCTTTTTGGCCGACGTGCCCCTTTCGCCAGGGCCTGAAACTTGCCCACCTCCCGACTGAAAAGAGTCAAGACTAGGCTGGTCTCACTAAAAGTGATTCGCCGAAGAACTAAAACGGTTGCCTGCGTGGCTGCCATGGGCCTTTTGCCTGTTTGCCGGGAGCGAAATTGCCGGGCGCTTTCTTCTCATCTTAGCCTGCACGTATGGACCTGCGGTAGAAGAAAAGTGAATCACCGCCGGGGCGAAACCGGGGCACCCACGTTGGAAAAGCAAGCAAACCGCCCGCATTCGCCGGTTTGCCACAGGAAAATGCGCACCTGTGGTCGCGGTGCCGCAATGTGACGAGTTGCGGAAAGCCGGTACGCTGTTGTTTTCGCCTGACGTCAGCCTATCCCGTGCTGGCGAGTGTATGGCTGCGGCCGCCGGCGCACCAACTTTCTCCACCAAAAGGCTAGCGGGCGACCCTTAGCCCTGAGGCCGAGCAGGCATCGTTCTGCTTCTATCGTTCCCAGCGGTCTTCCTCACAAAAAACTTTCGTCACGCAAACCTTCGGCAGGCGACCAGGAAAACCCTGGGCTTATTTTTCCGGAACGATGCTGATTTCCATGGCATCCCGCTTCACCCATGGCAGATCGATGTCGAACCACTCGGTCGTGCTTTTATAGTGTTGACGAACGTACTGCAGGTAATCTCTCATGCCTTTTTCGCCGATACCCACATTGTCGGCGACGACCATGGCTCCCGGCCGAAGCTGATCTTTAATTCCCATCAGGCAGGGATAGTAATTGCTATAACCGCAATCCAAAAAGAGGAAGTCCACCGGTTGGCGGATTTCTTTGACCAGCTCGCGCGCATCTCCCAGCCACACTTCCACAATCCCTTCCAGGCCGGCCTGGCGGATATAGTCTCGAGCGGCCTGTACCCGCTCCGGATCAATTTCGATGGTGATGAGGCGCCCCTCCCCCAGCTTTTTGAGCTCTCGGCCCATCCACAAAGCAGAGTAACCGATGGCCGTGCCCGCTTCCACGATCAGTTTGGGCTTTTGTTGACGCACTAGCTCGGCTAAGCGGAGGGCCTTCTCCCGGCCGATCATCGGAATTCGCTCTTCGCGACACCGTTTTTCCACCTCGTTGATCACCCTTTCAATGGGATCCTCCTTTTCTTCCGCACAGGCCAAGGATAAACCACTTGCCAAAAACGGAGTCATCACAAAAACCAAAACGGCTATCAGATCGGTCACCGCCGGAGACAACTTCAAACTGATGGTGGACATTTGTACCGAAAAAACCGAACAAGTTAGCCGCCGCGTCATCATCGTGGTCTCCTTAGGCTCTACTGTTTGCGTTTTGTGCGAACACAGCCCGATGACAGATCCCGTGCTACCCGGCAGGTATTTTTAGGTAGGGAACTAACGTGAGATGCCCAAGCAAGTTACCCCATGCGCGGCCGGAAGCGCATGTGCCATTGCCTGACACGCCCCGGCCGGCTTCCCCGGGCTATTAGCCGAGGCACGCTTTCGGCCGGCAAAAAGCCGATTCAACAGGTGCAACACCGCTCGTGAGGGAAGCACTTCGGTAATCCGTACGGCGGCAATCGGCCGCGCAGTTCAGCCGAGCGTTGCGTACCGCTCGCTTGTGACCTCCCGAATGGCTAAAGCTCCCACCGGCCACGGGCCACTCCTACTAAGTCTCCCTAAAGTCTACTAAGTCTAATTAGGAAGACAAAACTAAGCCAGTCGCTCTGCGAATAGTTTGGTGCCGGCAAAGCTGATCCATCACCCATTGGTGTATCATCACGGCGTCCCTGCCCCGGGATACTGTGGCGAACTGATCATTCCACTCCTTTGCGCAAGTTTTGCCGAAAGTCTCGCTTAAATAGTGACTGCCAAATGCCCCATCACACTGACTGTCTTCCCGAGACGCCCCAATGGACTGGATATTTTCCCCCACCCCACACACTTAATACACGCGGAGCTTTCCACTACCTTATTACGCGCGGAGCTATCCACTAAAGGTATTAGCACAACCGCATCACCACAATGATTAGCACCACCGCACCACGTGAGTCGCCCAGGAGTGCTACGCGGGGAAGAGCCATTCTGCAGTAGACTGAGTCAAACTCCTCCCGCGGAGAGCTTCCGGGAGCTGCCCCGCAACCGACAAAGAGGAGACCAGGCGAAAATGCCCGAACTTCCCGAAGTAGAGACGATGAAGCGTCACCTCCGGCACGTGCTCGGAGCCGAAGTGAGGGACCTTCGGCGGCCGCGGTCTTCACTGCGTCCCATCACAGTTCGGCCTAGCTTCTCCCGGGTACGGAGGGTGGTTCGCCACAGTCGCCTTGTCAGTATCGAGCGAATGGGCAAACGGTTGATTCTCTGGGCGGAAAAGGACGCCGTAAAGCATGCCCTCGTGATCGAACCGCGAATGACCGGTTCGATCACCCTCCTCCCACCGTCCGATCTTAAGCACCTGCGACTGGTCCTAGAACTCCATGGGGCACCGTTTTCCGCCGTTTATTTCTGGGATGTCCGTGGGCTCGGAGTGGTGCAGTTAGCCACCGCCAGGGGAATCGAGCAGTTGGCCCAGCGACTAGGCGAAGATGCGCTGCAAGTCCGGGCTTCGCAGCTCCAAGAAAGACTGCGGGGCTCATTCCGCCCGATAAAGCTTGCCTTGATGGATCAGGGAGTTGTTGCCGGCATTGGGAATCTTTATGCATCGGAAATCTTGTTCCATGCGGGAATCCACCCCCTTACTGCCTGCCGAAACCTCGCGTACCACCACTGGCGGCGACTTGTGCGGAGTGTTCGTCACGTGCTTCGTCGCGCCATCGCAACACAGGGCTCGACCCTCGGAGATGGAACTTATCGCAACCCTATGGGCGAGCACGGCCAATTCCAGTATAGTCACTATGTTTATCAAAAAGAAGGGGAAATGTGCCTAAGATGCCGTCGGGGTATTATCCAGCGGATCGCACAAAGCGGCCGATCCACCTTTTTCTGCCCGGTTTGCCAGCGTTTTCCTGGCTAGTTTTTTCACGCGTCTTCTAACGTCAAGCGACTGGGGGCTAGATTTACCTTCTCACCGAGGATCCAGCCCATTACCCCAGAGCACAGCGGGCGGGCATCCTCGAGGGCACGACATTGCTACTAGATTTCCAGGAGGCTTCAACCTACCGATAGTTGCGATATTCCCACTTTTTTGTGGGCTTGGTATTAATGGGCTTGGTATTAATTGGATCATCTCACCGCGTGGCCAGGGTTTAATAAGCTGGGCAAAAGCCGTCCAAGGCGATCGAACTTTGCCTTCATGCGACCCATTTTTCTCTGAGCGATTCCTGAATCTATGACCAATTCTTATTATAAAGATTTGTTTTGCTCATTTTTCTCGGGAATACGGCGAGGCCTCATTCCAGGGTTGTGGAAATTCTTGGGAGCAGAATCTCCCGCCGATCATGCGGATTGCTTTTGGGAGCTCAGGCATTGGTTTTTGCGGCTGTGCCAGCAAATTTTGTACAGCAGCTTTGGATAGCGCTGAGCTTTTCTGGCATTTTGCCCTGGGGCACTTTCTATTCCTTAGTTTCGCCCTTCCCGTTACCGCCTTCCGTATCATCTCCGGCGCACTCTGGTGACAACCCTTACAACATTGGTCCTCCCTGACGAACATTCTTCCGAGTCCGCAGGTCCGCCGAATTCACAGGTCCACCAAAAATCAAGGTCTCGCAAAGAGTGTTCGGACGGCAGAACAGCCCAGTGGTGGGTGGAAAGGAAAATATCGAGAAGAAATTTCCCTCAAACATTTTAAATATCGAGAAGCAAGCTCCCTCAAACACCTTTTTAGAAATGAAAATTACAGGCTAATCCGACAATAATTCGGCTCAGACGTTGCTCCTACGCTGGCGTTTTTAGATTTCTCCCCAACTACTCCAAAGGAAAACTTTCTTCTACTTTTGGCCAGAAGTTTTTTGCCTTTCTCCCGGAGCTCCTGGTTTTGTTCGAGCCTTAACAAAAAAGGCAGAAGAACGCATTCGTAAGCCGCACGAGACACGGCACTTAGGCAAAAGCGAATGGCTCGAGAGGGGAATCGGGAAAGAGCCGACTTTGCCACAGGTCGAGAGGGCTATCTCGTGATAGCGCTTCCTTCTGACATTGAAATCGAAAGAGCTCTTCCCTTCCTAAACCCCGGTTCGTCTTAGCGGTCGGTTACGAAAATGATTAGCAAAATGCTGTGTTTTGCCAGCAACGGCCGCCGGTGGAAACACACCTGCCCGCGAAAATCAGAAGAGTGTATTTGCCGAAAATATATTGTTTTTTCGAGAATTGGCCAGCGTAAGTCATTTTCTGCCGGGAGGATAAGTCTCCCTTACCATAAATCGGGTCTTTGTGGATGTCCGGGGCAATTGACACCTCCAAAAAACTTTCCGTAAAATCGCGCTTTTCAAAACCTTCCCTTTAAGCACAAAAAAGCGTTCCACCAGACACACCCAGCTTCGGCTGTTTCGAAGCCGGGGAGTCACGGAGGGCCCGGCGGCTTAAAGGGAGGGTTAGCTCGTCTTGATGATTTGGTTGGTTTGCGTAGCTTGCGCAACTTGAAGGGGTGACGAATCTTTGTTAAAACTCCGCAACTTCCTACGCCGGAGTTGCGGATTCACCTAGGCGAAGCAAAGCTTTTGGAAATGGGTATTCTCGGGTTCGGGACCGGCAGAAGGGGTTTATAACTTCGCGCTTCGTATGCCGGGGCCAACATGTTCGAACGAAACTTTCAATGTCGAGACACCGCTGAGTGTCGTGCTCGTGGGGTTAATCGTTTTGTAGCATCGCACACCCCACCAATGCGGTAGCGACGCTTTGAAGCCAAACAAGTCGTTAACGTAAGGTCAAGTTGATGGATGAAGGACCGAAAAATGACTGCGCACGGTCACGTGTTGGATTGGTTGAAGCTGCAACGGAGTCGTTGGTTCACTGCGGCTTTAATAGCCCTTATCGGCATTGCCGTCGCGCCGGGAGCTGTGCTCCAGGCGGCCGAGGAGGCAGCCGTTTCCCAGGGTGTTAGTATTCCTTACGTCTTGGTGTGGATTGTGGCTTTGGCGTCGTCAATTGCCGCTTTGGCGTTCGCCTGGTATTTCTTCCAAAGCATGCTTCAGGCTGACGAGGGCAACGAGCGCATGCGCGAAATTGCCCAAGCGGTCCGCGAAGGCGCCGATGCCTACCTGTGGCAGCAATATCGAGTGGTAGCGTTGTTCTTCTTGGTGATTGTGATCGTGTTGTCGATTTTTGCCTTCGGCCTTCATGCCCAAAGCCGATGGGTGCCGTTCGCCTTCCTGACCGGAGGGTTTTTCTCAGCCTTGGCTGGTTGGTGCGGAATGAAGACCGCGACTCTGGCAAGCAGCCGAACTGCCGCCGGCGCCCAAATCTCACTAAACCGCGCTCTTCAAGTGGCTTTTCGAAGTGGCGCGGTGATGGGGCTCACGGTGGTGGGTCTTGGGCTGTTAGATATTTGCTTGTGGTTTTTTATCCTTTACTGGCTCATTAGCTGGTTCGGCTATCAAATGAGCCTTGTGGACATCACGGTGACCATGTTGTGCTTTGGGATGGGTGCGAGCACTCAGGCCCTTTTCGCCCGTGTGGGAGGTGGCATTTTCACGAAGGCAGCGGATGTGGGGGCCGACCTTGTGGGCAAAGTGGAGGCTGGCATCCCGGAAGACGACCCGCGCAATCCGGCAGTGATCGCCGACAACGTTGGCGATAACGTCGGTGATGTGGCCGGCATGGGGGCCGACCTGTACGAATCGTATTGCGGCTCGATTTTGGCTTCTGCCGCCTTAGGAGTGGCTGCCTTCGCCGGGGGACAAATCCTACCGGAAGCCGTCCGCACATCCGGGCCGCTTGGAGATGTGATCCACAGATATCAGTTGGCGGCCATCTTCCTACCAATTCTTTTGGCAGCGGCCGGAATTGCCCTGTCCATTTGGGGCGTTTTCTTAGTCCGCACAGATGACGAGCAGGCGACTCAGCGAACATTGCTGAAGGCCTTACGCCGGGGAATTTATAGCGCTTCGGGAGCTGTTGTTATCGCCGCGATTGTGCTCACGTGGCTCCTTTTAGGATCTCATTTCATTGGGATTGCAATCAGTGTCATTGTGGGACTGTTAGCCGGCGTGATCATCGGATTTTGGACGGAGTTTTCCACAAGCGAGGAGTATCAACCGACCCGAGAATTGTCCAAGCAGGCCTTGACAGGGCCGGCCACTGTGGTCATTGGAGGAATTGCCGATGGCATGAAAAGCACCTGGGTGCCGGTATTGACGGTGTGCGTGGCGACCATCCTGGCATTCGGGTTTGCTTGCGGGTGGCGACTCCAGGATCCGCAGTGGTTTGCCCTCGGACTTTACGGCGTTGGTGTGGCGGCCGTGGGAATGCTGAGCACTTTAGGCATCACACTTGCCACCGACGCCTACGGGCCAATCGCCGATAATGCCGGCGGAAACGCCCAGATGAGCCATTTAGATCCGGAGGTGCGGCGCCGCACCGATGCCTTGGACGCCCTTGGAAACACCACGGCGGCCACGGGTAAGGGATTCGCCATCGGCTCGGCGGCCCTGACGGCTTTGGCTCTTTTGGCAGCTTATGTTGAGGAAGTACGAATCGGATTTGTTCGCTGGCAGGAGTCGGCCCTTCGGGCCTACACCGAACCCGGCTACTACATGTTGACCGAAACTTTCATCGCTCGCCTCGACACAACAGGCGGTCAGAGAAGAATCACCGGTTATCTTGCGTTTCGCGACGAAGTCATTAACCTCTCCTTGTCCACTCAAACCATCGAGGAACTACGGAAGTATGCACCTCACGCCTTGCCTTCGAAGCTCGATAAAGAATTGCGCTGGATGGATTTGGATACGGGTCGCGGCCCGGTAAGAATTCCGGATAGTTGTTTCGACACAATCACGGATCGTCATGGCCGGCGGGCGGTCCTCTTACGCCCCCCTGACTCGGCGTGGGATGCCATGCTCGTACCTGTTCATTCGGCCACTATGCCAGATTTCATGCGGTACTATCGTAGCCACCTGATGAATCCTGGGGTGCTGGTGGGTATTTTTATCGGGGCGATGGCCGTTTTCCTCTTTTGTGCTTTGACCATGAAGGCCGTTGGCCGGGCAGCCTTCCGCATGGTCGAGGAAGTGCGGAAGCAGTTCCGCGAACGCCCCGGTATCATGGCGGGTACAGAGAGACCGGACTACCGCACTCCTGTGGCTATCAGTACTCGAGCCGCTCAGGTAGAAATGATCCTCCCGTCGCTGCTGGGGTTGTTAACACCGGTGGTGGTGGGACTACTTATTGGGGTACCGGGTGTTTTGGGACTGTTGGCCGGCGCGCTTACCTGTGGATTCTGCATGGCCATCTTCATGGCCAATGCCGGTGGAACTTGGGATAACGCTAAGAAGCACATCGAAGGCGGCGCCCACGGCGGCAAAGGCACCGATGCCCATAAAGCTGCTGTCGTAGGCGACACCGTCGGCGATCCCTTCAAGGACACAAGTGGTCCAAGCCTAAACATCTTAATTAAGCTGATGAGCATGGTGAGCGTCGTAGCGGCGGGCTTGGTCGTCCGTTACGCACTTCATCTGTTCTAAGGTAGGCACTCCGAAATCGGCGCGTGAATTGCCGCACGTCGACCGGAGCGCGACTAGTTCCTCGAATTGTCCAGCGAGGGGATATCGTTAAGCGACTCGACAATTGACGCCCGCGGGCAGCAGATTGCGACTAGCTCCATAGGCAAGTGCGCCCGGAGGGAAGCTCCCCGGCCCGTACGCAAGGCCAGAGTTTTCCGGCCTTCGCCCTCCTACTCCCTTAGTAACTGGGGATGGGAAGCTGGCGACCTAGCGAAAAGGTCCCGGGTGGGCCTCCGGATCCGCCAAAAGGGCAAACAGAAGTGGGCGAGAGCGGTTCGCCACCGAGGAATCGGAGGCTACACGAAGGGGCAAACGTTCTTGGCTCGCAAGTGGCCCGCTTTGAGGCACCTTTCTGTGTGGTGTTAAATTGCGAGCCGAGCGGGGATCCTTGGCTTGCTGATAGATGCATTCGAAATGAGCCAGTATGTTCGCGGAGTGAGGTTGCGCGGGAATTTTTGCGGGCGGGCTCTTGACGTTGCCGATTGTTGTGGGTATAAACGAATGTGGACGAGGCAAAGCCCCGTACCAGACCCTGCCCCTGTACTACCCTCCCTGCCCAGCTCGCTAGCCACCCCCTAGCGAGCGCCACCTCCGCCGACCGCTCGTTCGATCGCGCCCCGCAGATCGGCGAGCGGTCGGTTTTTTTCTGCCACACTGTAGGCCCGTCTTCGCAGCTAACCCTGCCGGAAAGCTCTCCGATCCGGCTTCTTTGCTTTCCCAAAAAGCCCTCAGTGACTAAAATCAAACTGTCGGGAGACTTTACAAGGTCTCGCTAAACTAGCTTTACGGGATCACTTGGCCCATTGCTAACCTGAGGGGTCCTGCACGAGGGTCCCGGGTCCCTTAAAGTTGCGGGACCAGGCTGCGTCATACAAGGTAACAATCAGCAATTTTGCTGCCCCGCATTATGGGTGTTAAAGCCCTGGGGTTCGCGGTGACAGCCATCGGGGACTGCGGCACTCAGGAAAGCTTGGTGGTTGGAGTGCGAAAAAATAACCCACTGGCAAGAAGTTTCCGGGCACCGGAAGTTCGACGACATTGATCAAACTGGTGCGAAAAATGCCCAAATTTCCATTTTTAAAGCGTGCGTCAGGTGCTTTGTGGCTTAGATGTTGACAAAAATCTTTCGGGCAGAGGTTTCAGAAAGTTAGGCACGATCTCGGCTGTAGACGATTCCAAGTCTTAAATCGAGCAGAAGACTTTCCGGGGAGGATAAACGTAAATTTATACCAATCTAGTTGCCAATGAATATTAATGAGCGTTGCAATTGGTTGAGGGCGGGAGAAACCCTGTAGCATGATCCACCGAGGGGAAGGAGAATCCGAGCGTGGCGCCTCAGCTTAGGCGACCGGCAGGAGGTGCAGTGGTTCAAGATGAAAACCTGTCTCGTCGTCGGGCTCTGCTTGCAGCCCAAGCGGCAGCCGATTGCCGTGGTCAACAAATCGTGATCCTCGACATGCGCGAGGTAAGCGATCTTTTCGACTACTTTGTCATCGCCTCCGGTACCAGTGGGCGTCAGCTGCGGGCCATGGCCGACGAAATTGACCGCGTGTTAACACAGCAGACGTCGGCCATCCGCTTAGGAATTGAGGGAGAGGCCGACAGCCGCTGGATCCTGATCGATTACGGCGATGTCATTGTGCACCTGTTCGAGCCGGAGGCTCGTGCTTATTACGCATTGGAAGATCTTTGGAGCGATGCCCCTACAGTGCCTTTTGAACCCATCCCGCCCGACGGGCTCACACTCCGAATGCCGGGGGATTTCCCCGCAGAGGGATCGTGAAAGGAGCTGTGGATGAGTCTTCTGGCGGAGCTTCGGGAGCGGTTCGCAGCCGCTGTGAATTCCTTGGGAGAAGATCCTCATCGGTGGTTGGATCAGGTACGCCCGGCACAATCGCCCCGATTTGGGGATTATCAAGCCAACCTGGCCTTGTGTTTGGCTAAGCGTTTTGCTACCTCTCCGCGACAGTTGGCGCAGGAACTGATTCGACGCGCGCAGCTGGACGATCTGTGCCATCAGGTGGAAGTCGCCGGCCCAGGCTTTATCAACATGCGCCTTCGCGATGATCTTCTGGAAAGGCGCTTAACCCAGGCCGTGCACGATCCGCGATTGGGCATCCCCCTTTGTGCCAGCCCGCAAACTTTCGTAGTGGACTACTCCGCTCCCAATGTAGCCAAACCGATGCACGTGGGACATATTCGCTCCACGGTGATCGGCGACAGTATCTGCCGTACCCTGCGGTTCGTTGGGCATCAGGTCATTAGCGACAATCACTTAGGTGATTGGGGCACCCAATTTGGGATGATCATCTATGGATGGCGCCATTTTGTGGACGAAGAAAATTTTCGGCAGGATCCCGTAGGAGAATTGGCCCGCTTATACCGCCTGGTCAACGAGCTTGCCGAAAAAGACCCCGCCGTCAACAAAGCCGTCTTAGCTGAGACCGCAAAGCTGCATGCTGGCGATCCCGACAATCGCAGTCTGTGGCAAAAGTTTATGCCGATCTGTCTTCAGGAGATCGAGGCCATCTACCGTCGCCTTGGTGTCTCTTTCGATTACACCCTGGGGGAAAGCTTCTACCACGATCGGCTGCCAGCTCTAGTGGAGGATTTACTTCGTCGCGGGATCGCCCGGGAGAGTGACGGGGCTATCTGCATTTTTCTCGAGGGCTTTAAGGCTCCGATGATTATTCGCAAACGCGATGGGGCGTTCCTCTACGCCACTACCGACTTGGCCACCCTCATCTACCGGATGGAGACCTGGCAGCCGGACTGGATCCTCTACGTGGTTGACCATCGGCAAAGTCTTCACTTTGAGCAACTTTTTGCGGCGGCCCGGCTCCTGGGGTTCGACAAGGTCAAGCTGGTCCATGTCAGCTTCGGGACGGTCTTAGGCGAGGATGGTCGACCCTTCCGCACCCGCGCCGGTGATGTAGTTTCCCTGGAGTCGCTCCTGGACGAGGCAGTCGCCCGGGCGCGAAAGATCGTAGATGCCAACGACGATGCTAAACCCAACGGACCGGAACTCTCCCAAGAGGAGCGCGCGCGGATCGCCGAAGTGGTCGGAATCGGGGCACTCAAATATGCCGATCTGTCCCAGAATCGCACCAGTGACTACGTGTTTAGTTTCGACAAGATGTTGGCCATGAACGGCAATACCGGCGCTTACATGCAGTATGCCTATGCAAGGGTCCGAAGCATCTTCGCCCGGGCAGGGCTTTCGCCGGAGGAACTCCGCCTCAGCGACGGAGCGATTGTTCTGGCAACCCCGGCCGAACGCAGCTTGGGACTGGAAATCCTCCGCTTTGCCGAGGCCATCGATTTGGCGCTTGAGGATTTTCGCCCTAATCAGCTCACCAATTACCTTTTCGAGCTGGCCACCAAATACTCGAGCTTCTACGAAACCTGCCCTGTGCTCCAAGCCGACACACCCAGTTTGCGCCAAAGCCGGCTGCTTCTATGCGACCTCACCGCGCGGACGATCCAAAAGGGCTTAGAGCTTCTTGGCATTCAAGTTGTCGACAGGATGTAGAACGTCGGTGCCGGCAAACGCTAAGCCACTTCGCTCCTCCACGGGCTGGCACATCGGATCGCTTCCTCAGGAGTTGTCTTGCCTTCCACAGGGTGCGCGCCTTTCCCCCGGGGCCAAAAATCGGGGGTGGGCGGAAACACGTGGGCGCGGCCGCAACCCTCCCCTCCGATTTCGCCCCGTAACTAATGCAGATTTCAGCGAGGCGGCGCTTTGGTTTCCACTTCCAACCAACGGAGATAATCTGGATGGCCCCCCACCACAGGCAAAGCAAGGATCTCCGGCACCTCATACGGATGAATACTACGAATAAAGCCGATAACTTCCTCCAAGAGTTCTCCCCGGGTTTTCATTAAGCACAGCCATTCATCCGCTTCCTCGACCACACCCTGCCAGCGATATATACTGCGGATGGGTCCCACAACCTGCACACATGCCGCCAAGAAGCGACCCACTGCCTCCCGCGCGATCTGTTCCGCCACATCGCGCCGATCCACCGTGGTCATCACCTGGATGTAACCTGTAGACACCGCAAATCTCCTCCCTTTTCGTGATCATGTCGAATCGCGAACATCCCATCCTGCCACCTTAATAAAAGGAGCAGGCCTCGCGTACAAAAGCACATTGTCCTCGAAGGTCCGCCGCCGACAAGCTGCTTCCACGCGACACAACGGGAGCAATCGATATGCGCCCGCCGAGGAACCGCACGTTGTGGATCCCTCCCTTCCCAAAATCTCCGCCCGATTCTCCGGCCGGGGTCTTTCCCACAAGGGCTTTACTCCGAAATCCGATGCCACCCGTACACTTGCAGCAGACTTCCGTTTGGCGTCGGCTGAGCTGGCCCGGCTCCAATAGCGCCCCGGAACTTGCGGGAGAATCTTGCCTAAAGGGAGTTTGTCGATTGTGTCCTTTCTTTGGCGCTAAAAGCACAGATGGAAAAATCACACTTGCGAACATCACGGACCCTAACGCGCTGGACTTACGCGGGCCCTAGCCCCGGCCGGCCCAACCTCAAGCTAAAACCCGAACTCACCCTTCCGTTCTCTGATGATCAGAAACTAAGGACAGCAGATCCCCGAAAACAGTCGGGGTCTGCACAAAAACGGGCTTCGCAGCGCATGTCTTCGCAAATGAAGTGGCAAGAGGCCTTTTCCGAGAGCTGTCCGTCGTCCTCTACTTCAAAGGACAAGTAATTGCCAGATTCGTCATCCCGGGTTACATCGCCCCGAGAACTAAAGCCGGCGCTGGCAGCGTCTGGCGACTGAAGTGGATACTAGGGCCATTCCCAGAAAACTTCCGTCCTTTTTGTGGGACAGAGGAAGCGAATGAGTCCCCGTCTGCATGTCAAGTTAATAGTCCCCTTCAGCAAATTCAACTGAAGTCGATATCGATCTATCAGAAATTTACTTCCCAACCGGCCGGGCTAATAACGGCCATCTGGTATTGTAGCGGTCCGGGAAAAACCCGTACCGAAGCCCTTCGCGGATTATCCAAGCCCAAAGGAAAGGCAAAGGCCAACGAAAGCGAAGAATATTGGCTTGCCGGTCCTTGTGACTAGCTTGACGCTCGTCGCGCAAGAAAGTCTTGGCCCTGTTGACCACCCGAAGCGGCTTGAGCGGAATGGCGGTGGCAGGCTTTTTACCGAGGGAATGAAAACGTCTGCCCGCTTTGGAGGACTGCCCACCTTGAGCGACACAAACCATGAAGGCAAGACGCCCCTTGGGGCCCTTCAGGTGGGCTTTCGCATTCCAACGGTAGGCGGGCTGTTGGCGCAGGGGCTCGACCTGCCGCCACCGCCCGGCGTGAGCCAGCCGACTTACAGCCTGGTGGTCGACAGTCGGGACCGATCGCTCATCGTGCAGGCACTGCGATCGCCTAAGGGAAAGCTCTCCGTGCTGTTTGTCTTCCACGCGGTGGGGGCGGACGCAACGAAAACATGCTCATCCGGGCCCCTTTCGGCAAACTGGTGGTCATGGAGCATATCCTGGCCGCCTGTCCTTCCGCCAAGAACAGTCACTGGAATGAGGGACGCACCACCCCCGGATCACCTCCCAACAAGAAGGTGTAAACGATAATTAGTTTGTGCAGGCTATTGCTAATAAACTGAACAAAATCTATCGTATTGACCGCTCTTGCATCTTTGCCACCGGCGGCTCCAACGGGGGATTTTCTGCCATTATCTGGCTGCCATAGCAGCGGACCTCTTTGCCGGCATGGCCCCTGTTATTGGCGGGTTAGCCGGGCCAGTCGCCGCAGCTTCTCACCCCAGCAATCTCATCTCCTATCTTTGGCATTCAGGGTGATGCCGACCCGCTGGTGCCGATTGGCGCCATTTGTTGGCAAGCCGCTAGCCAAGCTTGGAAGGAGTACCGAGTCTTCATCCAGAGTGCGATCAAAGCTTCCTCATCCCCGCCCGACCCGAATGTCTTTACCGAACCATTTCTCAACCCCTGTGGTAAAAAGCTGACACGCAATCGTATACTCCATGAGATTGAGAGAATCCAATCCGAAGCCCAATAGCTGGGAAAAGTCTTCCTCGTCTTGGGCAGTCTGCATGGCCAGGGCGGCGTCTCCGGGCCGCAGGCCTGTGATCATGTGGGCCGGGACCGGCTTCGCGAACAACTCGATCACGCGGGAGTACCCTGGAACACCCAAGCCGGACTTGACGCCTTCCTCAAAAAAATCCGCCCTAAATAGTGTGGCCAACGACCGATCCTCCAGGACCTTCCGAGGCGACGATCCCGATCAGTTATTCGCTCAGGTCCGCCCAAGAATTACTGCACTCTGGCGAGAAAAACATCGTGGAAGTCTTTCAGCACGCTGGATCAATTAGGCAAACAACCGCCCCAGGTGGTATGGCAGATGGCTCCGAAGGAAGGTTTCCGCGGCGGCGCCGACAAGATCACCGATATCCTCCGCACGAGCGACCCGCTGCCCAAGGCGGTCGACCAGGTCCGCCAACTGGCAGGGTAAATCTCCGATCCGCCCGATCGGCTAACAATCTTGGTCAAAGACCTCTGGACCGGACCCGATGGCACACCAGAAACCAAAGAGCGGCGCGCCGATCCGCCGGAGCAGCAATGCCAAAAGTGCAACATCCCGGTGAGTACGCCGTCCAAACTTAGCGCACCGTTTATATCGAGGGAAAGGAGTTACACGCTTGTCCCATCATGACGATTAAGTTCATTGTCCCGACAAAGGTGGCGGGCCGTTGGATCGGCCGCCTGGTGATCAAAGAATGCAACGTTTCGGCAGAAAACCAGCCGCCCCTACGAGGCCAACAGATCGAGAAGGTCCAACTCCGAATGCGGATGGATTGCGAAGCCCCCAGCCCCACGTCAGGTCGATTGCTCGCGGAACTTACGCCGGAAAAATCGCTCCAAGGACAACAACTTGAAAAAAGCTGGCCCCGCTGTTCGAAGGCCGAGCCACGATTAAGTGCTCCTCGAGCGTCTCTCAAAAAGCTCCTCCCCAGACAACCCATAAGGCCCATCCATTGGTCCCATGGCAAAGGCCTTTTTCTGTACTGCTGGCAAACGAGGGTGGCCAGCGTCCAACTGTGCTTTGTGGGAAAGAGGTCGGCTCGGGAAATGGGCCGGCTCAGGGAGAGAAGAGGTTATCCCCCCTGTATCCCACACTTTGACGATTTCAAAGAATAGGGATGATACTGTACGAAAGTATATCATCCTCTTCATTACGGGATTGGCCGAATTTTGCTTTCTGTCCTGGTGGGAAACGCCTCGCCACTGTTTCGGCATTTCGCTGGGCACCTCCTACGTGTTAACGTTTGTACGTGCATTTTTGTTCGGCGCCCGATTGAGCCACGTCCTGTAAGCTCCGACCGAGAGTGTGCCAATGTGGCAAACGCTACTCCTTGTTGATTTTGCATGTTTCTATTTGCCCTGTGGTCTCGTCATGGGGATAGGGATTAGATGAGCCGTTAGCTGAATGCTAGCCCGAGACCCGTGGGAAATGAACGATCGGATAACCCCGGCTGTTGCCCTTGCCATGGCACTGGTACGTTTGGGCTGTTATGGGCCAGGTTGCTGGTTTGGCAAATAAACCGATGTGCGGTTTCCTCGCTGCAGTCCGGCTTACCTCTACCACATCCCTGCAGTTTTCCGGCAATTTTTATCGGACCGCAGGCGGTGCACCCTACGCAGCTTTACCTGGCAGCCGCAGCCCTGAGCGCCTTGGCTGTAGTGGTGCTAGTTCGACGGCAAATATGTCGGCCTGGCCTCATTACCTTGGGTGCTGCCATCCTTTGGCTGAGTCCACAAGCTTGGATTGATTTTTACCGCGCGAATGTTAGCCCCTTGCGGCCCGCAGAGATCCGCTTTCAAGACTTGCGGGCACCGCAGCCTGTTTAATGCTTCCCCAACCTCGCCTGTTCCGGGTGAAAGTTCTAGCACAAAAACCCCTCAAGAGCCGGCGCTTTTGACAAAATAGCCGTAGCTCGCAATCACTGGGGCGCCCCAATCTTGTCCCAGCCATTTTTGAAGTTCCCCCTGGTGCGGCATGAAAAAAGGCGTAACATCCGAGCCGAGCGAAGTACACTTCCCTCCTGGAGCGAAAGCGACTGCGATCCACATTTCCGCGTATGGGGGAGTGCCGTGAGCCGAACTCCCAAAAAGGTCGAGATCCCTGCGAACGCGGGAATAGCTTTTCCGTTTTTCCGCGGGGCACTGTTAAATGCCCCGAATACCTGCCCACGCGGGAATAGCTTGCTACAACATCCAGCCAAAAAGTTACAGGTCCTGTGGGATATCTGAGATCCCAGCCGAGGCCTAACTAGCTGTGGAGCCAAGAGAAGACTTTGGACCGCCCAAAGCCACTGGGCTCGACATTCCCGAGTCGCAATCCCTTCTCAAAGTAAGTGCGATCGGTGGGAACACAGGACAGACGTCGAAAACCTTGACTCTTTAACCTTCCAAAGGTCTTACAGACCGTGCCCGGAGGTTTCGGAGAGAATCCGCGCGAACTCCTCAGTAGAAATCCGCACGAAATTCAAGTAAGGTAAGGTTAGTTTCGCCCGAGTGCGGACCCATCCCACGGAGAGAAGCCATGAGATGCTTTCGGCCAAAGCTTGCGGTATTAATTGGAGCAAGTTTGTTCTTCGCGGGGGAAAATCTCATTTCGGCTTACGATAACCTGGCACACGCGGGTGATCTCCTTGGAGACGAACCTAGCAAGCAGCGAGCGGACGATTTGCTGCTCGTTGAGAATGGCCAGCCAAGGGCGGAGATAGTAATTGCCGAGCACCCTCCCCGAATGGTTCGCATGGCGGCGCATGAGTTTCGCGAAACCATCGAAAAAATCAGCGGAGCGCGCCTGCCTATCGTCACCACGCCCACAGGCGAGGCAGTGAAGGTTTTTATTAGCGCCAGTCCGCACAACCCCATCAAGCCAGACGGCCTCCCCTACGGCGCCTACCGGATCGTTACTGGTCCGGACTGGTTGGCGCTGGTAGGGGAAGATAGCGATTTTGAACCGATCCCGCCGTTTGCTCACAGCAATAGCGACATCCCCCGCGCTCAGGCGGAGTGGGAAAAGATCATCGGCGCACCGTATGGAATGCCAAATCCGCTTCTCTACAAGCATCGGCTCCGGCTGCCCGGCGATACCGGCAAGCCTGACGGCGCGGTTACCGAAAAGAACGAGACGTTTGAAATCTGGGGCTTGGACGAACGCGGCAGTTGCAACGCCGTTTGTGGTTTTCTGCGGAAGCTAGGGGTGCGCTGGTATTTGCCGGGCGAACTGGGCGAGGTCTTGCCGTCAATGAAAACGATTCGGGTTCCGCCGATGAACGAGACAGAACGGCCCGACTTTCTGCTGCGGCAGTTTAATTTCCGGTTTGGCGTGGTGAGGATGGATACGGCGCGGTGGGTCATGCGGCTTGGGCTGCGCAATGACGAGCGTTTCTTGATCGCTCACGGCATGGCCACCATGACCAATCGTCAGGCCGTCTTCGACGCCCATCCCGATTGGTTTGCCATTTACGGCGGCAAGCGGGACTTTAGGCCGGGCGACTCCATGTGCCAGCTCTGTTATTCCAACGAGGAACTGTTTCAGGAAACGGTCCGCTGGGCAAGGGCGATTTTGGATACCTACCCGGTGGAGACGGTTTCGATCATGCCGCCGGACGGCTATACAGCGATCTGCCAGTGCGAAAAGTGCCGGGGCAAGGATACGCCCGAGCGGGGCGAGCGCGGCCGGCTCAGCGATTACGTATGGGATTTTGTCAATCGGGTGGCCCGCGAAGTAGCAAAAACCCATCCCCGTGCGAAAGTGCTGAATTGTGCATATGGAACCTATACCCTGCCGCCGCTTAAGATCGACAAACTGGAACCCAATGTGCTTGTCTGCATCGTTGGGGGGCGCCGACCGTTTAACCGAGGCGGTCCGAAAGGGGAAGGCGAAGCCGCTCCCGAAGCCCTCCGAGCCGCATGGACTAAGAAAACGGACAATCCTCTGTTGATCTTCGAGAATTATCCGTTCACCGACCGCGGCTGGTATTTGCCCGCCTTCGATGCCCGGACACTCGGCGAGACGGTCAATGCCACCAAAGGAATCTCACAGGGAGAAGACGTCTGGCTCAGCGTTGGGCCTGACTTCGACAAAAAAGATATCGGTTTCAATCACTTCCTGGTCTATTTTACCGCGCGGGCCTATTGGGGTGGGAAAGAGTATGACCCGGAGGCGGAGCTGCGGGAGTATTGCCGCTTGTTCTATGGTCCTGCGGAGCAGGAAATGCTGGCCTTTTTCGATTACTGCGCCGCTCATTGGCGGGAAATGGAGACCGACCCAGTAAAGATCGAGGCAGCCCTGGCTCTCTTCGAGAAAGCTAAGGCGAAGGTGGAGGCGAGTACTGAGAGCATCTATCGCCGCCGGGTAGCGCTCATCGACGATTATTTGAAGGGGCTACGAATGAAATTGGCGCAACTTCATCAAAAGCGGGGGCCAGTGCCGGTGGTGCGACTGGTTGGCGAGGCCTCCGAGATTGTCATCGACGGAAAGCTGGACGAAGCCTATTGGCAGAATTGCCCGGTTGCTGCCACCGGTCGGCTTCGGGAGCTACAAACCGGCGCCGAGCCGGTGTTCGCCACAACTTTCAAAACCGGCTGGCAGGGTAACAGCGTTGTGTTTGCGATCCGGTGCGAGGAACGCGCCGGGCAAATTCCCCGCTCACTAACAGAATCCCCCAACCCGCCGCATTCGGAAAACAAGCCTGTTACTACTTCCACCCGCAATGACGATCCTGCCATCTGGTACGGCGACGTGGTGGAAATCTTGATTGCCACGGAATCGCACTCGTATTACCAAATTGCCATCAGCCCTGCCGGTCATGTGGCAGATCTGGACCGACAAGCGCCGCAAGGCCAGTGGTTTGCGTGGGATTCGAAAGCTGAGGTGGCCACCCACATTGCCGACGATCACTGGACGGTGGAAGTTCGGCTGCCAGTCACTCAGGACGAAACCGATCCGCTGCATCAAATCGTCGGTCGCAAACCGACGCAGAGTTTGCCCTGGTTCATCAATATTTGCCGTCAGCGAATTCGGCCTAGTGGAGCGGAATATTCCGCCTTTTCTCCTACGGGGCTTGCTACCTTTCACCAACCGTTGAAATTTGCCTATTTCTACGCTGGCCGCTTCCACGAGTTTGAGTTTGATCCTGAGGTGACCGACTTCGCCCTGGAATTCCAGGCCGCCATGAGGCAGCGAAAAGCCGATTTGTTTCTAACCCTGGCGCAAGGTAAGGTTACCGACTTCCAGAAGTCTGCCGCCTTGGAACAGGCGGCGCGGTATGACGTGGCCGCCGCGCCGGCCATCATCCCGCAGATTCCGATCGAAGCCGTCCGAAAAGCCGCCCTGATGCACTATCTGCTTGCCGTCTCGAAGCCACAAGAGCTGATTGCCCGCTTTACCGCCGAAGATTTTACGCAGTGGCCGTTCTGGAAACGGGGAGAAGGTTTCCACGCCCGCGGCCAGGCCTATTTCCTTAGCAAAGACGGCCAAAAAGCAGAACAAGACCTGTTGGCCGCTCTCCAGTGGACAAGCCAGCCCCGAACCCGCGACGCCATCCTCCTGGTATTGGCCCAAAACCGTGAAGAAAATCTTCGAGATGACAAGGCCGCCCTGGTCGCATACCAGCTTATCATCGAGGGGCGGGAATCGATCGGCAGTGCTGAGGAGTACCAGGCGTTGCAAGGCATCGCACGAATCCTGACTCGCCAGGGACAATTCAAGCAGGCACTGGAGATCCTAAACCGGGCACAACCAGAAAAACTTCAAGGTACCTGGCGTCAAAGAATTCTCAGCTCCATCCAAGAAGTTAAGCAGGCCGAAAAACAAGCCACTCGCCCCTAATCGGCTTTTAAGCCTCTTCGCTGCCCAGCAAACTTGCGGAGCCCGCCCAAGGGGAGGAAGCCTCCGCCGGCTTATCCAATCTTTCCCTTTTAGCACGTAGCGGGCCGATTTGTCCCTTCTAGCTTTTGAACAAGTATCCCTGTGGGACATGTGCCCCGCCGTAGAGGGCGATGGTTAGGCACTCGTTTATTCCCCAAAGGCCACACCATAGTCCATGTGGCTAGCAAGGCTCAATGCAGACCGGGGTCCACGCTTCGTGGTTCAATCCCCGCGATGGTGAAAAAACGACAGCGGGTGAAATTCCAGCACAGCGGCCGTAGGAATTCCGTCCGACGGATTCGTCGCCCGATCATGAGTGGGTAGTGATCCTCGAATGGAGAAAGCCGGCTTCCTCAGTTTTATTCGGAATTTCTCACCAATACTCCCCGATGAGCCTGACAACAATTCGTTTTCAGCCCTAGCCAGAGACCCCTGCCGCGGCCCTCCGAGCAGAAAATGCCCGAGTGGTGCTTCGGAACATTTGAACAGTGGGGAAAATTGCAATGGTCCCTCCATCTTCAATTTTTTCCAAAATGGCAGAATGCCTCTTCGTCCCAACCTTGTATACCGCTCTTGGCGCTCGGATGATCCATCTTCCCTAAGTGGGCCTCACGGGGATGTTCGAACAAGCTGTAGATGCTCAAAAGACCACAGTGCCTTTCACTCTGCTTGTGTGATCGCCCACAAACGCTCACCGCGCATGAATTTTCGAAATCGCCGGAACTGAACCTCGCATGACCAGATCGTAGCAAGCGTCAAATCGCCTAAAGGGAGCAAGACTTGGGCTAACTTGGGCCGGCATGAAAGTCTCAGGAGATATCAAAACACTTTCTCACCAGGCCGGAGCAAAGAACTAAGATTGCAGACCGGGCAGGGCGGCACGTGCTCGGAAGAATGCCCAAACTGGCTTAGGCGTTCCATCGTAGTTTGTTGGCCCGAGCCCAAAATGCGTTCTTTGCACCGCGAAACCCGCAACGGCCGTTTCGGGCAGATCATGAAGGAAGGCCTAGTTGACGAACTCCAGTTTCATTCGCCTGGTAAGTTCTAGGTAAGGCAGGAGGTATTCCAGCTGTTCCTCTTTGCTCCCACCCTGAGCTCGGTCACTCCTCCAGACAATCTCGGTGAAGCCAATCGGCCAGCTCGCGTAGCTTACCAGGCGAGAGTCATAGTCATCCGGCAACTGCTTTGCGGTTTCGTAATTTTTCCAGGGGTAGCTGACAACCCCTAAAACGTCGTAAATGCTCGCAAGCTTTTCAACAATATGGAGCGTAGTGGGCTCGGCAGATCCACCCATTGCGAGCCCGACAACACAACTACCACATTCGTGGTGGGGGAGACCTTCTTGACAACCGTGTGGAGCCTTTCCTCCAAAGCTGCTAGGGTATCAAAAGCCGGCCGGCCCAACCACTCGAATACGCTCTTGACTCCACTGCCGATGGAAAAATACTGAGGCTGAAACCGGGGCACGATTTGTCTGGCCTCGTCACCTCGCCGTTGGGCAAACCGGGCGTGCGAAAAATCGCTGCTTCCAGAAATGTCATTGCGGACGACGCCTTTGCCTGGCTCGACCGTCCACGGGTTTAAGGCCACAAGCGAATAAAACCTTAAGCGACGGATGGCCTCGTCATGCATCATCTTCGTCGCCGGATTCTCCTTTGTGAGCTTCTCATAAAGTCCGATGCTGGTGGGGACGACTCACAACATGGTCACCCTGCCGACCCCCTTGGCAACACGATAAGCGGCGGTTGGATTTTCTGTTCGATCAACGGTGGGGAGGCTGCCGGTGAGATAGGATCGGACACTTATCGGCAGAACGACCTTGCGAACCGGCCTTGCTTCTGGGAAGTGAGCAGCAACATAACCAACTAAACAGGCCTGCTTGCAACAAAACGTGGTGACAAGGCACGTCGATTTCATCTTCCAATGGGCGCTAAAAACACGGGTGTGGGACTCAAATCAAGTTTTAGCATGCCCTCCGTGGGTGAAACGACGCGCGTGCGCAGAGGCTGAGCCGACGTGGGAGTTTCCGCCACTAAATGTCGCGTGTTGGCAAAAGGGATGCTCACCTCCGCAATCGGCTCGCGATCCCCAGGCAGGTAGTGGCGGAAACGTCCGGCGAACCCTTCGGAGGGACACCTCCCCAACACAACGCCGGACCAACCCGGAAGAATACTTCTCCTGGCAAATGTAACCAGAGCCGCAGAGATAAAAGGCTCGAGGATAAGTTTATTTTCGGCGGGTCCGATTGTAGGCAACGAAATTCGTCAGGCGGGGAAATAGGCCAGGACCGACATTCAAACTAGCGGCGCAAGCGCCAGAGAGGATCCGGCGCACGAGGCACCTACTAACTCACCGCCAGGAACCTAAAACTCAGGAACCTAAAACTTTTGCAGCGCTTAAGCCTCCCTGTAATCTCGTACTCGGAAGCTACCCGGCCTGGATTCGAACCAGGAATACGGGAACCAAAATCCCGTGTGTTGCCAGTTACACCACCGGGTAAGTGAGGATCAGTTTCGGCGCTAACCTTTGTAAAAAAGTTTAACTTCTCTGCTGCCCTGCGGCAATGGCATAGACCTTTAAGGATAAGGACAACGCGGAATCATGACCGGAATTGTAAAGCTCGATTACGAGCACAAAACGCTGCAGCCCAACGTCAAAATCGAATACTCAAACTGACCGTTTCTTAAGATGTTAACAATTATGGTAACGATTTTGCCGCTAACTAGCATGTGGCAAGTCCTCGCAAGCAAAATAAGTTATTCGGAAAAGCTCGGTACGACTTTGCCTATTGACCAAGATCCAATCCTCAAACCCCCCGAACTGCCGGAATCGGCCATTTCCACTACTAGTTCTCACAGCCTGCGGGGGGACCAACCGTAGCATCTTTCGTTTTCGTTCCGAATGAACTTTTCCACCGCTACTACGAATGAACTTTTCGGGTTTTTGAACCCTAAGGTGGTAGCAAATGATCAATTATAAATCAAATCATGGGGTTACTGCTTATTAGCTATGACAAATTATCATCGACATCATTAATTTTTTAATGATTCATGGCTAGTGTTTCGCTAGTGCGGCTGATTTAAGGGAAACGAATTATGCTAGATACCTCTGGGAACGGTGCCTACCGGTAATCGGGCGCGCAGTACCGTCCGAGTGGTGAGCCATACATGGTACTTTGGGGGGTGGTGATCGTTGCCCGAGTGTGTTAATCGAGCCCGCATCAATAGACCCGACAAACGGTCGGGTATTCACCTAAGGACTGCACCTCCGCATTAGTTGACACCACCCAATAGTAGATATTCCGCGAAGCAGATCAGCGTAAAATCGTCCAGGAGAAAGGTGAACTCGTAAGTCACCGATGCAAAATAAGTTCTACGTTAAACCCTCCGAAAGCATTTAAGGCTGGGCGACACAGGGACCCATCGCCCTTTTCTGGCCCTGGGGTTTGTCGGCATAGAGACTAGGCATAGAGACATATTCCAACCGGCTTTCCGGGCAGTAAAAAAACCGGTGTTTGCCGGCATTAATTGAATAGGACGAACCTACCGGCTCGACTATCCCTTTTCGATTCCGCTAAACTTTTACGAACAAAGAAACGCACAATTATCAAGTCGGTTGTCAGCTTTTTCGGCGGCAGGGCCAAGTGCAACCTAGGCATGACGAAAAACTGACACCAGCCGGCGTCTATTTTTTTAAAAATCAGGGTCAGAAAAATTAGTTGGTGGGGTTTGAATCAGACCCGGCAAGTCCAGCTGTCGTTCTTGCATTTAACGGTCCGTCTCATAGACCAATAATAGGTCGGATCCAACAGTGCGCGGCCAAACCATTCCCAGCAGCAGTGTAAACATCCGGCGCATCACGAAAAACATCGATATTTTCTGGAAATGTGCCAATGATTCTGATCATAGACAACTATGATTCATTCACCTACAACTTGGTCCACCGCATAGGGGAGATCGACCCGAGCGCGGAAATCGAGGTTTATCGCAATGACAAAATCTCCCTCGATGAGATCGCGGCCAAGAATCCTTCTCACATCATCATTTCCCCAGGACCATGCACACCGAAGGAGGCGGGGATTTCCGTCGAATGTGTGCGGCGCTTTGCCGGCCGAATTCCCCTCCTGGGGGTTTGTCTTGGCCACCAGGCGATCGGCGAAGCCTTTGGGGCAAGAATTGTCCGGGCACCTAAAGTCATGCATGGCAAGACGGACCACATTTTTCATCATGGTTGCTTTCTTTATGAAGGGCTTCCGAACCCCTTCGTGGCCACACGCTATCACAGCCTGATGATCGACCCGGAAACCCTTCCTCCAGAGTTTGAGATCTGCGCGTGGAGCGAAGCCCCCGAGGAGAAGGGTGTGATCATGGGAATCGAGCATCGGCGGTACCCGCTTTTTGGCATGCAATTCCATCCGGAAAGCTTTCTCACCGACGTAGGCCATGAGCTTTTGCGTCGGTTCTTGCAGTTCAAAGATTCGAAAGCCGAGGCGGTTTCGGGGCCCAAGGCCTAGCATCTGCCCACGGGGCTAATGAGCAATCAGAGGAATTCACAGATAGGCTCCCGCGGAACCGGTCAGTAAAGATGCCGTCTCCGACCAGTAGGCTTAGAGAAGGGGTCCTTAAGAATGTCCCTTGCGTTGGGATGATGCTGGTTTCCGCTCGATCTGGTCCATGGCGGGCGGCTCTTTGGGGAGCCATCCTTTATTGGCTTTCTTTGCCCGGTCCGGGCAAGCCTCCCATCCTATCATGGTTGGGCTGGGTTGCGTGTGTACCGTGGATCTATCTAATTGCCCGCCGCTCCTTGGTGGAGTCCAGCCCCGCTCATTCCGGCAACCCCTCCGGTACCGTGGCTGTAAGGAAGCTACCGGGCAAACCGGCCCTCGGTTTTCCTTTCGGCCAGCTTTCAGACACGGCAGCTTCGTTGACAAAGCCACAAGAGGATGCTGCCACCAAAAGCTGCCCGGCCGGCGCAACCCCGGCTTTAAGCCAACTCCGTGCTATGTGGTCCCGACCTTACTTCCAGTTGTGGTTTGTGTGGTTTGGGTTTTGGCTGGTAACCCTTCACTGGCTCCGCTATCCCCACCCGGCCGTAGCTATTGGGTGGATTGCCCTTTCGGCCTATCTTGGTTTATATCTACCTCTTTTTGTTGCCGTAAGCCGAGCAGGCGTTCATATTTTGGGGCTTCCTATCTTGCTTGTGGCGCCTACGGTGTGGACGGCGCTGGAGTATGTGCGGGCTCATCTGTTTACAGGTTTCACCTTGGCCAGCCTTTGCCACAGCCAATTTCGCAACTGGTTACTTCTGCAGGTATGCGAATTTACAGGTCAATACGGCCTGAGCTTTGCCATGGTCTTTGTTGCGGCGGCGTGTGCCGCTGGCTTCGAAGGTATGGGGAAGCCGTCGCCGATGGGAGGACGCTTCCGTGCGATCCACATCCTCCTTCGACAACACCCCTTTCTGTGGGCACACCTTATGCTAGTGGCCCTTGTGGCCTGGGGATTTTGGCGTGCCTTCGCTGCCCTAGAGTTTCGCGCTTTAGCGGGGTTGGATGTGCTTATCGTTCAAGGCTCGATCGACGTAGTCTTCCCGCCTCCACCCGGCACGGGTGAAAGGATGCACGCAGAGCACTGGGAACTAACCCAGAAGGCCCTTGCGGCTCATGGCCCTGTCGATTTAATCGTATGGCCGGAGACCGTCTACGGCGAGTTTCTTGTTGACGGCACCCCAGACGCGATTCCCCCGGAAGAGTGGACGGGGTCGGTAGAAGACTTTCGGCGCCGGCTTGCGGAAGCGTGTCGCGCGAGCCGTGATCATTTGTACACCTCGGCCCTTCTCCTGGGAGCTCCGCTTATCGTGGGGGTCAACCGACAGGAATGGTCCCGGGAAGGTGCCAAAATGTATAATTCGGCGGTCTTTGTGCCTGTGAGAAGACTCTCCCGAGGACGGCCAACTGCGACCTCAGGGGAAGGCTTCCCGCAGTCCGAACAAAACTCCCTCGGAGATAAAGCGGTAGGGGCCGGGTCTTCAAACGCGGGGGCCGGTGATGTTCCGCCGGACGAAGCCGGCAGGATCGAAGTTTACGACAAACTGCATCTTGTCATGTTCGGCGAATATATCCCTTATGCGCGGTACCTGAAAGGACTATTTGAACTTCGCCCCCTGAGTACCCTTCACGTTAACACGGAGCCGGGCCACGAGCCAAAATGTTTCGTGTTGGGATTGGGTCACATCGTGCCAAATATTTGCTTCGAGTCCACAGTGCCGCATCTTATTCGCAGGCAGCTTTTGGCCCTTCGCCGCCAGGGATATCGGCCAAACATCCTTGTGAATCTGACCAACGATGGTTGGTTCCGCGGGGCTTCGGCCCTTGATCTCCATTTGGCCTGCAGTGTCTTTCGCGCGGTAGAATTCCGCAAACCGCATTTAATAGCGGCAAACACGGGTCTCTCCGCTTTTGTGAACAGCAGCGGCCATATCCTAAAAATCGGTAAACGGAGGGAGCGTGACTGGATCATCGCCCACGTGATTCCCGATGATCGGGAGAGTGGGTATCTTCTGTGGGGTGATTGGTTGGGCGGGTTGTGTCTGGCGGCCAGTGCCGCTTTTGTTGTTGGAGGAATCTTGCGGCGGCATAACTGGCGGACATGGCTTGCGGCGGCTGTGGGCAAGCACCTGGGTAGGACCAAACTTGCCCGGATCAACTTCGCTTGAAGGCAAAGGCCTCAGGGCTCACCCATGGCTGAAACCACTCCTCAATTAGCCGAATCAACGCCCACAGGATTGATTTTGGGGGCTCATCTGTCGATTGCCGGCGGGTACCATCGGGCGGTGGAGCGGGCCGCACGTCTCGGATGCGATTGTCTTCAGCTTTTCACTCAAAACAATCTCCGCTGGGAAAACCGCCGTGTGCGCCGGGCGGAAGTCCATGCCTTCGCTCAGGCCCTGGCCCAACACAAGCTCATTGATCCACTTGTCCACGCAAGTTATCTTATCAACTTGGCCAGTCCCAATCGTGCCTTGTGGCATCGTTCCGTCCGCGCGCTTACCGCCGAATTGCGCCGCGCCGCGGCACTGGGGATACCCTGGGTTGTTGTTCATCCAGGCTCGGCCACCGACGGAGACCTCACGGCCGGTCTCTGGCGGGTGATTAGCGCCATCGACCAGGCTTTTGAGCGCCTCCCCACAGCCGCCACCGTAGGTTGCCTTCTCGAAACAACTGCCGGCCAAGGAAGGGCGATCGGTGCCCGCGTGGACGATTTGGCTATGATCCTCGCAAAAAGTCAGTGGAACTCACGGCTAGGGGTCTGTCTGGACACTTGTCACCTTTTCGCCGCCGGCTACCCCCTAAGTCCGCCGAAGGCGTACGAAAAGACACTGGCGGCCATCGAAAACACCGTGGGTCTTCGGCGGGTTAAAGCCATCCACTTAAATGATAGCCAAGCTCCTCTGGGCAGTCATATCGACCGTCACGCCCACATCGGCCAAGGCCATATCGGGATGGAGGGGTTCCGTGCCGTTGTAAACGACCCACGCTTCCGGGGGATTCCCATGTACATCGAAACCCCGAAGGAAGTTGTCAACGGCAAGGACATGGACGTTGTAAACCTCGCCCTCGTGCGTAGCTTGGTTGCAAACCACTAGCGCGCTTGCCCGCAAGCTTATAGACGCGGCAAACACCTGCCGGGTCGCCAACACAACCTTGGGCCGTCATTCCTGCCCATGTTTTTAGCAAAGATTAGGTCAAAGAACGCTTAAAGCTAGGAGGAGCTTCAATCCCGTGCGGTCGGTACCGGCTTAGAAAGCTCGCAGGGAAGTCTTGATAAAAATACCACGTAAAAATACCACCGGGTCCCGCGTGCCTTAGCCGGGCATTTGGCCTGCAGAAGGCCACCGCTCGATGCGCAGAGACGCCGAAATCTTGAGCCTAAGGCGCGCCGAGCCTTCGTGCTTAAGGGGCCAGCCAACAACGTGCCCCTCGGGGGTATGGCCCCGGAGATCCTCAGCCGGCCGCAGGGGCAGGATCACGACGATAACCCAGCGACTTGATTACCAGGAGCAATTCCTCGTGGGAAATAAATCGCCGGCGATGCAGCATCTTGTAACGATCGATGGCCAAGGCCAGCTCCTTTGCCTCAGGGGAAAGCCCCTCATGGCTATTGGCAAATTGCCGCCGTTCGATTAATGGCGGTGCTGACGGATGGTCATAGTTACGTCGGTCGACAAAGATGCTAGGTGTTTCCACAGCCTGGGTCATCGTTTTGCTGGCTCCTTAAACAATTGCGCTAAAAACGACAGCGCTTAGCTCGCAAGCCGGTTGGTCTACTTCCCCGGCCCCGCCTGGCTCTCGGACTGCGAAAATTTCGGCCAGTCTAGAGACTCCCTGAACCCCTCTCCGGCATAATCCCAAGGATGACGCAGGAGGTCCACCGTCCCGACCCACCTAAGCTGTGTTCTTTTACTTTTTACGGGATAGGCAGCCCAAGGTGGCGCCCGCAGCTCCCTCGGCTCCATCCGCATGCCGGGTCGGGACAGACGTTCCTAAACTAACTTTAGCCTATGATCTGTCCCATAGTGGCCAAACATCTTGGTTTTTCCGGCCGCAAAATGTAAGAATGGGCCGGCCGAATGATTTGGACTATAACGATTGCGCCACGTGGTACGGGGCTTGTTCTGGCCAAGGCGATGAAGGTCGTGGATCGCACCCACAGAGTGCGACATACTCCCTTCGCCCCGCCCGCCTTTGCGCAGTCGCTTCCGTAACGCGAGGAGGCTGCCAACGATCGCGTGGGATGATCGATGGTCGCGGCGTCGCTTCCGTAACGCGAGGAGGCTGCGCTTGTGGGTTTGGTCGCAAATTGGGTTGTGGATTCACTTCCGCAAGGCGAGGGGGCCACCGCGCCGGGAGCTAAAGCCCGAAAGGTCACCGCCAGCCAAGAAATCCGAGCTGTGGAGGAAGATCACCGCACAAGCAAAATTGACCGCCACGCGGGAAGCTCCAACGGGAGCCCGCCTTCCGCCGCAGCTGCCGTCCGAACCACACCCGAATGGGGGTCCAAAAGCCACCAATGCCCGTCAGCTGCCGGCCTAAGTGTTCCTGCCCAGTTGCTTTTGCCGACGTTAACTAGCATGAGAATTTGTCGGTTCTCCCGCTCGAAAGCCCCAAGAACCAAAAAGTCGCTGGCCGGCTCCAACTGGAACGGACAAGCAAGGCGGGCTCGGATAGTCGCAGGGGTAATCGGCTGCTGTGGGCTGTCGCGCACGACTTGACCACCCGTGGAAGCAAACTGCGCGAGGATATTTTCGGCCTCTGGGGGAAGTTCCACTGCAGCCGGAAGGACCACACAGGATATCGTGGCAGAGCCGGCTTTAAGGTGGCCAGCTGCAACCTCGGCCTTGGCCAGGTATCGATGATCCACAAGAATGAAGGGTATCTGCCGGCGGGCCAGCGATCGTCCGATCCGATAAAATGACTCCGTGATGTGCCGAAGGCGCTCGGACTGGTTGGTGTCCGAGGGGCGATCAGCAACCGGTCGATACTCGGCCCAAAGGTCGTAGATGGGATAATAAAGGGCGACCTGCGGCACGGGCATGGCCGGCTTCAGGATGGCATTGAGCCGTCCAACAAACTGGCCATATTGCCAATTGTCCTCGACGGAGCGATCTTCCGGGGCATAGTAGAGGGTAAAGTCGGTTACGCCCCAAGCGGCCTGCCAGGCAGCGGTGGCCTCCATGGCCGCCAGCTCCACCGGGCCGCCACCAAACATCTTCTGCGAAAAGTCACTGACTTCTGTCATCACGCGACGGCGTCCCTCCAGCAGAGCCCCGGACAAAGGCAGCCCCACCGTCATCCATCCCGCCGCTACCGCGACAGCTGGCTCGGAGCTCAGCATATCTAGCCCGGGAATGTCCATCAAAGCTATGGCCTGAAGGGCATTGCCATAAAGCGGGACATGGAGTAGGATCCCTTCCTCTGCTAACAGATGTCCGGAAGAGGCGACCCCATACATCCGGCACCAGTCACGCAAGGCACGGAAGTAGCGCTCCCCCACCAAGTCTGCGATGAGGCTCCAAAATTGCCGACGAACCTGGCGATCTGCGGCAGTCTCACCGGCGAACAAGCTTTTCTGCACGCTGGCTAACTCGTGACCAAAGCGTTGGCGATAACACTCGGCTAAATCATACGACCATGGTACGGCCGGCAGCGGTTTGATTACCGGGTCAGGCTGGTCGCGAACCGGCACCCGACCGCGGGCAGGCTCCGGTATGGGGCCAAGATTGACTGCCATTAGCGATGGCTCATCGGTGAAGAAGGCCACGATCGTTGTGCCGAAATGATGCCTCAGCCGCTTAAGGTACGCTTCATGGGTAATCTGGATAAAAGCCTTAGTGGCACGATCGTCGATAATGTTGATATAACGTCGAATGGCAAAATAGTTGTTGGCCGCATGAGTGTGTTCGAAAGCGGGTCGGACGAACAACCGCTGTGGGGCTTCTTCATCCCACACTAAAGCCAGCGCTTCCACCTCCGGATATTGCCGAAGGACCAGGCCTCCGGCAGCGCCGCTTGGGTATCCCTCCTCATCGTAAATCCACACGGGCATTCCCAGATTGGCACAAATGTCCACCATCTGCACCAAAAGGTCCCAAGCTTCTTCGGACTGGAGGTAATCGCGGAAGTCTACGTTGCAAACCAATCCGCCACGACCACGACGCAGATAGTATCCGACACCCTCATCAGAAGCTAATTGGCGGAAAGGAGTAGCCCGAAGCCGCGGGACAACCTCCCGCACCGCTCGTCCCGACGGGATGCTGTGGACAATCTGGAGTGGCCAATCGGCCGGCGGTGGTTCCGCCCACGCGGACAGCCACTCGGCCGCAAGAGGTTCTAGCCCCGCGGGGGACCTTCCCTGGGGCTGAAGATCACCGCCATAATTGCCAGGGGCTAAAACAGCGATAACCCCCCCTAGGATCATCCCCCATACCATCCTACCGCCACAAGATGTGTACATACCTTCGCCTCCCCATCCCCTTGCTTGGTGAAGAGGGCACGCACGCTCCTCAATGATCACTTTAGCTGGCGATCCCTTTATGGAAGTGTTGACGAATATGGCTTTCTTGACGCAAGGCTAGAACAGTCGCCATACGCCTGGCATGGGAACGGAACTTCGGTACGTGCCGTCGGGATCTGGCATAATGGGCATTTTTTGATCCCAACTTACAAGTTGTGGGACCTCGCCGGGAGCCTTCGCGACCGCCTCATCCCAGCGGACCAGCTGGCCAGAATAGGTGGCGATCCGGCCCAGCACCGAGGTCATGCTGCTTGTCGCTCCAAACCACCCTTCGTTGTACGGCCGATCCTCGCGGATAGCCGCCACCAGGTCGATAATCTCCTGATCGTAAGCATTGGGATTGGGCCCACGATATTGCCACTCGTTTTTGCCCCAGATCCGGCCAGAACAATCGGCCCAGCCGTCAGTCCCGTGGACAAATTCTGCCACCATATTCCAACAGTCAGGCATCTGTCGGCATTGGCTGAACATCTTCACACCGTTAGCATAGGTGAATTCCACCGCATGGTGGTCGAAGATCATACCCATGTCCGGGAAGCGATCTCGGCCTTGCCGACCACCCATCCCGTTGGCCTCGACCGGATGGGCATTCATCACCCAATTACAGATGTCAATGTTGTGGATGTGCTGTTCCGTGATATTGTCGCCACCAAAGTAATAAAAATACTGCCAATTGCGAAGTTGGTAGGCTAGCTCCGTATCCCCCGGCTGGCGGCCTTTGGTCCAAATGTTACCCATGTTCCAGTAACAGCGGAGGAAAACGATCTTGCCGATCGCTCCATCCTGAATTCGTTTGATGGTCTCCTGATATCGCGGCTCGTGACGTCGCTGGAGGCCTACCCCCACCTTCAACCCTTTACTATCGGCCAATTTGTTGACTTCCACCAGCTCGCGATAACCGCCCACGTCGGTACACAGGGGTTTTTCCATGAAGACATGCCGGCCCTTTTCGATCGCGTAGCGATACTGCTGCGGACGAACCCCTGGCGGTGAGGCAATGAGTACAAGATCCACATCACAGTCGATGGCCTGTTTGTAAGAGTCCAGCCCCCAGAAAAGCCGATCCGCCGGCAGATCGGTCTTGGATTTGTCGCGGGCCTCCAGTTGCGCTTTGGCGTTGCGAACTTGGTCCTCGAACACGTCGGCTAAAGCGACGATCTTCACGGGGCTCGGGACGCTAAAACAATTGACGGCCGCTCCGATTCCCCGGCCACCGCATCCCACTACTGCCACCCGTAGCACCTCCTGGTGGAAGGCCCCGTGAGCAAAGCGGGCCACAGGCCCCAGCAGGTGGACGGCTGCGGCACCGCCGCTAAGCGCCGCGGTTTTGCCCAAAAACGCCCGTCGCGAGGGCAACGAATTTCGACCTTGCATGGAATCCTCCTTCTCAAGCCTGTTGACACGTGGTCTCCTCATCACGGTGCTCTTGGCCGGAAAGCCATTTTTGTGCCGGCACTATGGAGTCGAAGTTTAACGGCCCACGGCTGGCCCGTAAAGTATTCCCAAGACCACCCCGCTGCGGGTGCGGCGCTGCCTACCCTAAAAGCCGCAGACCCTCGCTACCGCTACCTACCGCCGGCTACGCTTTGGCCTTATTCGCGGTGGGACGCCCGCCGCCTAAAGGCCAGCGGTGACCGTTACAAACCTTCCAGGAGGTCGGCAGTGGTCACGAATTTCCACGTCTGCCCACCGTCGGCCGAAAAAATACTCACCCGCCGACGCCCAAAATGGTCGATCCGATAGAACCAATGTGTGGACCAATAATCGTACGAAAGGAACAGCCGCCCTCGCCGATCGATCGTCAAGCGATGATAAAAAACGCTGTACTCGGAAAATGGGGGGAGGATTAAAATCTGTGGCTTTTCCCAATCGCCCTCGGCAGCTTTTTGTTGCAGCGCCAGCGTGGCAAAATGCGAATTGGGGAAGGGAGGTTCTCCACGACGCCACAGCCTAAAGGCGCTGTAAAGTGTGTCATCCGGTCCGCAGACAAGGCCGATGTAAGTCTGCTCCCCCGCCGAAGCAGGTACAGGTTCGGAAAATCCTTGCTGCGTATCGTTTATAGCATGAGATCGGGCATAGGGGAAGGGTGCCCCATGGGTTCCGCCAAGTGCGTGAAGGTACCCGCGGCCGTCAATGGTTATGGCGGGCGTGTTGTGAATATCGTTGGGCGGCGCTCCATACCCCACAAGAACCGGCTTCCCCAGCGTACGCGTACTTTTGTCAAAGCTAGTGGCGTAGGCCGGCGTACCTGGCAGTGGGACAGCAGGATCGGTAGCTTCTGCCCAAATGGCATGAACCTTCTCCCCCCGGGAGACCAAGCAACAGGGGCTGCCCGAGTGGGAGGAGATTCCAAGACATTGGTCGCTCAGGAGAATTGGCTCGCCAAGAAGCACCCGGTCCCCTTCTTTCCTCGGAACAAATAACTCGAGGCGATGGAAGTACCGCCAAAAACGTTTGGGATCGCGGCCGGTGCGTAAAAAGCGGAGGATCGGCGGTGGCCCGGCCAACTCATTGTGACCCGTAAACACCTCTATGTCATAGCTGGCCGGAAAGGGCGACGGAGGGAAAGCTACCGCTATCCATTGAGTCCGGCTTCCGTCGGAGTAGACCAAAGCATCAACTCCATCTACGTGCGCAAGGAAATAAATGGCCCCTTCCCCTTCAAACGCAATTTTCGGAGAAACAGGGCGAACCGACCGCACCGGACGGCCTTCCCCAGCCCACACCGTCCGACTGCCTACGTTCAGTCGCTGCCAGTTTCCCTCAATATTCGTCCACAAATCACCCTCTGCCACCACAAAGGGGCGATTGGCAGGATCAAAGTAGAGTTCATTCTCGGTGGGATAATCGGGAAGAAGCCCCCACTTCTCGTTTTCGTGCTGGTATGGTTCCAGGACCAGAGGGGGAGGGAAGGGCTTGGTGAACGGTCCCTCGCCCGCAAAGACCTCGACCGTGGAATACGTACTCCAGCTGGTATCGCCCGAGGGTAGGACCCGCAGATGGAAGCTTCCCCGCGACACTCCTGCCTCGAGCAAGCAAGTGACCAATACCCTTTCGGCCCGTCCCGGCCGAACTTGGACTCGAGGAGGCTTTACCGTCACAGACACACCGTCCTGGGCCTCTTCGACATGCAGATCCACCTCAAGCAACCGCTGACTGTTGTTGTGGACGAAAAATGTGACCGCACCTTCCCGAGCATTTCCCAAATAGACCACGCGGCGATACGGAACCAAAAGCCAGCGGTAATCCACAAATGGGATGTAGGCAGCAGGCTCCACGGTCCAGTAGCATAGGTCGCGATAGGGATCGTCCGGCCGCCATCGTGTCAGGCCGTCGATTTCCACCCTGCTTTCTCCGGGTGGTATGACAACCTGCCAAAGCGCGCCCCGTGAGGGATCGGCGGCGACCTCCGCCACCCACAGCCCACCCTCACCCCGGGAAAACGATGCTGCCACTTGATTTTTATCGTTGATAAGTTGCGGCATCCGTTCGTCACCAGCGCGGCGCTGCACCTCCACACGGAAGGCCTGCGGTGTGGGCCGAAAACACAACCGCGCCCATTCCTGCGGATGGTAGAGCACAATCGGTTCCTCGTGGGGAGCATCCCGATGCCCGCGGGAAGTCTCGATCACATAGCGAGGGCAATTGGTGCGAAAGCTCCAGTACATTGCTTCCCCATACCGATCCTGCGACACAGTGATGCACAAGGCGTAAATGCCTTTTCGCGGCACTTCAGCCCGGAGAAGAACCCCTCGTTGCGGTCCTAGTTGTCCACGGGGTAGACCATCATCAGGAATTTTTGCCTCGGCGATCACTCGCCGGTCAGGCCCGGCAAGAATTGCCCATAATTCCGTGGTGCGACTGGCCTGGTTGAGATCCCGCTTGAAAACCTCGATTAGGAGTGTTCCGGGTTCGGCCAAGAAATAAGCCCCGCCAATTCCGCCTAACTCCAAACCGTAAGCTGCCGGCCCATACGGCAGGGTTTTGGCGGAAACCTCGGCGGCATTGAGCCCTTCCGCAGGGCGATCTGTGACCTCTGGCCAATTTCCTGCATCAGCCCACAAGACATAGCTTCCCCCCACCATGCACAAAGTGGCACCGATCATCCAGCCCATGAAAGATCGGACAACTCTATTTCCCGGGCCTGCGCCGACCAATGTCCTGTCGGAAGAACCCGCCCAGAGCCGCAAATGGTCTTGTATCATCGGAAAGCTCCCTTCACCATGGGGTGGATGTGAACACCTCATAAACCTTCTTGGTAGGCCAATTAGGTAGGCCATCAAGACCGCGGCGGCCAGCTTTGTGGGAAAGCCTAGTGTTCGTTTTCCCGAGGGTCCCATTCGAGAATCGAACGAGACGGGGATTTCCCTGCGCCGGGTGGCGCCGGAGCGGTGGGTTCGTTCTCGTGCCGGTGCTATAATCTCTAATCTCTTTGGAGGTACCTTACCTTTTTAACGTGGGAACAAAGCCCTAGAAAGCTACCAAGAAAGCCACCCCGGGGTTCCATCCTTCGGTGTTGTGTCGCCCAAGGCCAATAAGAACCAACGTTTCAGTCTGGGCCAAACTTGCGGCAGAATCGCTCCGCTGTGTTGACCCTTAAAGGATGAACTCAAAACGTTGTAGCCACCGCTGGCTTGTACCGGAAGGCGCCCATGGGCACATACCGCACGGACTCCACAACCTTTGTCAATGATGCCCGAAGAAGGATCACTCTGTCGACAACGCCGTGGGGATTTTTACCCCCGGTGACCTTGGGAGTTATGGCAGCTGCGAGTATTGTTGCTGTTGCTGAAGTGGGATGCCAGCCCACCGGGAACCCTTCGTCGCCGGAGAGGCCGCCCTCCGCGCTCCCGGCTGCAGGCGCCACGCGCCCGTCCCCAGAGGGTGTTGACGCAAGGCTGCGCGGCAAGGACATTGTTGCGGGGAACCCTACGAGTCAGGAAAATCGGGTGCGCTTCAAAGACGAGGTTCCCACCGCCTTTCCCAATCTGGCACAGACAAGCGCAGCCAGCGGGAGAGCGCCTGGCACGGATCAGGCCTTGTCAACATCGCAGCGGTCAAATATCGTCACTCCCTCGGGAGGCGACCGCCTGGAAGCCCCATCGGGAGAGGTCCGTTTCGAACCTTTGCAGAGCTCTTCCCCCGAGCTTACCGCGTGGCGAGCTCGGACACCGGATTGCCAAAGCTGGCCGCGTATTGAGCTCCCGCTCCAATTGACGATCGAACTTCCTTCGGACGAAACGGGTACGGCAAATTCACCCAGCCATCCCGGCCCAAACCGGCCGCAAGGCTCGTGGCTTGATCGCCTGCGGGGCTTACTGCCACTTTGAAAAGTTATAACTCGAAGTCAACGCCGAGGATGGCCGTCCATATTGAGATGTGGGTTCACCCAAAGAGCTCGGGGCACAAGAAGCACAATTGGAAAGCGTGGCCCGTTGCCGAAATCCCACCAGGCCCCCGCTTAATCAAGTCAAGGAGTACTCCCCGTCCAAATGTAAATTTTCCGGAGCAAACTCGGCAAGAACTCTCAAGCAACCCGGAGCTAGAGCCCAGGTTATCCTTCCGATTACGGATCTTTCGTCTGCGCGAAAAGCCCTTTCAGCTCAATCTGGATAAATGGACCGGCACTGGCCGGCGTTTTACCGATCGACAGGTGAAGCCGCAAGTCTTTCGGCTCAAATACCATGGACTGGATTGTCAGGTCTCGTTGGTTTACTCCGTGGAGAAAACGCCTTACGCTGTCGACACCAAGGCGATTAAGGGCCTTGGCCTGAAGAAGTTTTTCGTACCGAGCGCAGTTGACTTGGGCTCCTGCCAGCTCGGTACGGAAATGATTCGTGCACAAAGCCAGGCCATCGGCCTCCCGCCGAACTGCTACCTGCTTTGGGGTAATTTCCACGATGGCATGCCCCCGCGGGTCGCACAGCACCACGATCACCGCGGTGGTATGCCGGGCAGAGCGAAACAGCTGGACGGCGTCGTCGACAGAGGCACACTCCTCCATCACACGCCGGCATACAAGCGCATACGGCGTTCCCTCAGGATCAAACCGCGGTGTTGACTTCGGTGGATTGTCCGCCTCGTGGACAGCCAAGGCAAGCCCCGCTTCGTTCATCCCCGATAAGCATCCCAAGAATCCCGGAAACCCAATTGAGGCAAACGCGTACTTGCTCGCTGCGGGGTATACGATCACCATGGCATACTGATGCAGGCTGCCCAGGGAAAAAAAGTCTAAATTTCGGCCGAATAACGGCCCTCCGCTCGTACTGCGTGAGGCATCCACAACAAGAGAGGAACAACCCACCAGGCTGCGATAGATATCGGGCAGCATGTTGACAGCAAGGAGAAACTCTTCGGCCACTCCGGCTACCTCGGCCATGCTCTGAAGTTCGGCAAGATAGGTAGGCGGAAATTGCGACCGCATGGCGCCGGCAAGCTTGAGGTGCTTCCTCCACGCCTCCGGTTGTCGCAAAACCGCATAAAGTTGCTCCGGATACAAACCCAAGCCCTCAAGTACCTGGCGCCCCACCAAACCAAGTTGCCGACCTCGGTCCTCCGCTGAGCCGGAAAGCCTCACAATGGGCACGCCCTCGTGATAACGAAGCTCCCCACCCGCGTACCACCCCTCTTGGTACAAGCGAGGGGACTGGGCGGCCGCCAACCCCGAGGCACAAAGCAGGACCAGAGCTCGAACAGCTGTCCACATCCAGTTTGCTACGGCCAACGATTTCGCTCTTAACATCGCCCAGCTCCTTCGGGGCTAAGTGGGATGCTGCCACAGGGTTTACTCACACGCTTTGGGTCGCCTGCCGATCACGCCTTGTTCAACCCCTGCGTCGCACGATGGTTGTTGCGCGGATGAGGCAGGGCCGAAAATCAGGCACGCAAGGAACGAAAATCTTGACAGCCAGGGTTTGCTTCGGCTCCTAGCGGGCTTGTCCAGCCCCCTCAACTTCCACCGCGCGGGCCAGTCTGCTGGTCACCAACTCTTGGTGGAATAGGGACATCGTGCCTGACTGTCCCTGGGGGGAATTGCCCTATCCCGCGCACCAACGCTAAAATCATACTGAGTCTGCCGGAAGACATTACCCCCTTTCGGGAGGGCTTGATACCTACGGCAGATCCAAAGATTGATGATCGCCTTGGGCGCCCGTAGCTCAACTGGATAGAGCATCGGTCTTCGGAACCGAGGGTTGGGGGTTCGACTCCCTCCGGGCGCGCTGGACAGCCGCTTGCCGTAACTCCAGACGCCGCAAGCCGTAACGTAGCGTAACCCCTTGCGGCGCCTTGTCGTCCGGCCCCTAGTCCGGCCCCCGTCGCCACTTGCGTTGGTCCTCAAGACCGATGCTCTGCCGCTCTTGGCCCGCCGTTTCCCTGCAACTCAGTGCAGACCGATGCAACCCGCAGCAAGCAGTCTAGCACCCTGGCGCGCACCTCGGGCCAAAAACAGAGCACCGTGGGAAGCACCGATTGATGCGGGCAAGAGGCTAGCGATCGGTCCCAGTAGCACGCCACTTTGTTCCATCGTGGTGAGCAGCGGCTCCACTTGGCGGTGCCGGCAGGGCGTGAATGGCCGCTGTCTGGTCGTGCAGTTCGACGTGCGTGTAGACGCCCAGGGTCAGCCGGATGTCGCTGTGGCGGGCCAGGGTCTGGGCCATCTTGGGCGAGACGCCCGCCCGGGCCAGGCCCGTGATGAACCAGTGCCGCAGGCTGTGGAAGTCGGCATAGAGCCCATCGTGGTTCACGTGGAAGAGGAAGTCCGACTTCAGCCGCCGCTGCCGTTCCTCTTCGGTTTCGGCCTCGTCCAGCCACTTGTCCCGGGCGGCCATCAGGTCCCGCTCGATCATCTTGCTCGTCTTGCGCTCGAAGCCGCCGGGCACACGCCCCGAGATTGGGAACAGCGGTTTGTCCGGATCAAGGTGCTTCTTGCCTGCTAGCCACTGCTTGAGTTGCCGAACCACCTCGGGGTGCAAGACCTGCGTGTCTTGGCGACGCCGCTTGCTGTAGCAGGCGGCCACCGTGGCCGTGGGCGGATCATCGTCCAGGCGGAGCGAGCGGAGCGTGAGGCTGCCGATCTCACCCTTGCGAAAGCCGGTCCACGCGGCCAGCACGTACATCATCGCTCGGTCCGGGCCCGCCATGCCTTCGACACGTTTGCCATTGCGGGCGGCCTCGACCAGCCGGGCGAACTCTTCCTGGGATAGGGCACGACGATCGTGCCGGCGGTCGGTCTGCGTGTTCACGCGTGAGAGGTGCACCAGCGGGTCGATGGGGCTGCGTCGGTCCCGAACCAGCCACCGGGTGAACTGCTTGAACGCCGTCAGGTAGTGGTTGTACGTCTGGGCGCTTAGGCCATCGCGGCGGAGTTGTCCGAGAAACTCCAGGGTACCGCCGGCCGTGATGTCGCCGATGAGCCGCCACTTGCGGGCGGCGACCAGTTTCCGCAGCTTGGCGAGGTTCTGGCTGACCTGGTTGTCGCTGACGCCCCTGTTCCGAAGATAGCTCTGGAACTCCCGCAGGTGCTCGGCCAACGGACGCTTGCGCTGTTCTTCGGTCGGGTCGACCAGCCCCGCCTTCTCGCGTTCCACCCGCTGCACGATCTGGGCCAGCATGGCCTGCGCGGCCTGCTTGTCCACGGCCAATGGGACACGCTTCAGCCGCCCCAGTGCGTCTTTGTATTGCCCCCACCACTTCTTCGACTTGGTCTTGATCTTCCGCCCTGTGGCCGGATCGGTGACCACCACGGGCTTCTTGTAGAGACTGGCCATACGTGTTTCTCCGTCAGATCTCGGGGATGTGCGTCTCGATTCCAAGCAGGGCGAGTGTGGCTCGACGGCCCGAAATTGCAAGCCACCAGTCCGACGCTTTGGCCAAAAAACGGGCCAACGGCTTGTCAACAACGAGCTATGGGAGCCACTGCCAAGTCTCTCGGTCCGGGTAACCGGCGGCGACCCAGGCCCGCAGTTCGTCCAGCCGCCAGAACACCGCGCGTCCGATACGCACCGGCTGGGGGACCTTGCCCGTGGCGTCCCAAGCCCGCCAGGTCCGCAGAGACACCTTGCACAGCCGAGCGGCGTCGGCAGCGCGGAGGAGGAGAGGGAACGCAGCCTCGCGGTTCGCACTCAGCCCAGGCGGCTGCGACAAAGACTCTGGTCTGTCCATAACGTTCGATCCCCGGAAGGCTTCATGGCCACGGCCCTCTGGAGGTTTATATATGCCGTCTGGCAGCCGGTTGTCCGATTCTTTGTAGAAACTGTCCGCGGCGGCGTTTCCCGGGCGATGGAACCACTCGACGGGAAATCCCCAGGGTGGAACATCCGCACCGTTCTCAAGTTCCTTGCCCGTGGCGATTTCGGACAAGACCGCCCATGGCCCATGTCGGCTCTTGACCGCACTGGACGACATGTTAGGATCGGGTTATGTGTACATGCGTACCCTATCCGCCGCGGATGCCGACTTCCGGGCACCCCACGGTTAAACCCGCATCCAAGCCTCTTGATGAAGGAGATAGTGTCATGGCCAAGCATTTTGACTTGAAAAAGCAGCTTCGGCTGCACGATAAGGGCCTTTTGCGGCGGTTGTTCGCCGAGCATGGGCTGTTGGAGGATTTTTCTTGGGAGGAACTCTCATCGCGTCGGATCGACCCGCTTATTGCACGCTGGGACGGGATCGAGGAACCCGCGCGGCGCGTGATCCAGGTCGTCTTGCAGGACGTCCACGAATTGGCCGAAGAGCGGGGCCAGCGGGTGTTGGCCGAAGAACTGGCGTGGCGGTTTCCCGAGAAGCTGCCGGTCTTTGCCGGGTGGAGCAGCCTGGCCGACAAGGCCCTCTGGGCCTACCTGGAGGCACGCGAGGCGTTCGACGAGGCGGCCTTATTTGCCCGGGCCGAGGCGCTCCGCAATGGGCAATTCGCCGCCCGCTGGAACAGCCTGCCACCGGGCGAAATCACGGTTAGCGAGTCGATGGTGGCTTCGCTCGAAGAGGCCCTTCGCGACTACTACTGGCGGAAGGAACTGCGGGGGTCGGTCTGCCGGGTCCACCATGACCAGCGACCCGGCGGGGCGGAGTACTTCTTCGCCTACTTGCCCGACTGGCCGGACAAGCGGCTGGTCTTCGACGCCGCCGGCAACCTGACGGCTCGGGAGGAGGCCTATACGTTCAGCAATGTGTTCATCTATGAGCCGGCCGCCGGGGCGATGGAGCTGGTGGCCAAGGGTGGCAGGCCGGTGCATCTGGCCCTGCGCAGGGCGTTCTGCGGGGCGGTGCTGGGGATCGAGGTGGACGACGCGGAGCCGGTGCAGCCGACCTATCGGCTGGACCACCTGCTCGATCCGGGGTTTTCATTTGAGACCGAGCCGGAGGACCGGATCGCGGCGGCTTGTCGAGGTCCGCGACCAGATCGAGCGGCTGCGGTGCGGCACGATCGACCCGACCGAGGTCGCCCGGGCGCTGGCCCAGTTCGATCCGGTCTGGGAGTCGCTCACTTCGCACGAGCAAGCCCGGCTGCTCCGCCTGCTCATCGAGCGGATCGACTACGACGGGCGCGAAGGGCTGATCTCGATCACGTTCCACCCCACCGGCATCAAGACGCTGTTGGACCGGCAAGCAGAGGGAGACGCCGCATGACCGAGGGCATCACGTTCCGCGCCAGAGTCCACTTCCGCCGCGATGCCAGGGGTCGCAAGCAACTTTGCCCAGGGGAGAACCCAGCCGCGGCGGCACCCTCCGACCGCGTGCCGCGCCTTGCGCGGCTGATGGCGTTGGCGATCCGCTTCGACGGGCTCGTGCGCCGCGGCGAGGTGGCGGACCAGGCCGAGTTGGCCAGGCTGGGGCGCGTCACCCGGGCCCGGATCACCCAGATCATGAACCTCTTGGTCCTGGCCCCGGATATCCAGGAGGAGTTGCTGTTTCTGCCACCCGTCCAGCGCGGCCGCGACCCGCTCGTGCTGCGCCACCTCTTGCCAATCGGCGCCGAGCCGGATTGGCACCGCCAGCGGCAGATGTGGCAAAACATCCTCTCGCCTGAAGGGAATGAGCACAAAGGCGCATGTCGGCCTGCCCTCTAAAACCTATAAAATGGACCTGAAGAGCGGAGTCTGAAAGCGTGAGGTTCCGAAGGAGCCCAATTTTCTCACCATTCCTGGAGTGTGTGCAAATGTCAATCGCCTCGCGTGTGGCCGAAGCTGCCCGACATCTGGTTGAGAGGGATTACGAATCGGCGATGATTGCCCTCTGTATCGCTTTGGATGCGACCGCTCGAAAAATGTTTCCAAAACTGGCTACAAACAGGGACACGGGAAAGCGATGCACAGCTTTCGTGAACGCGAACCTGGATATCATCACCAGTGTTGGCTTCGGTGGCGCGATCCTGGCTGCTCCGGGATCGACGCTTCGACTAAAGACGCCTGGATCGCCCGGCTCTTTGACGGAACTCGAGCGAATCATCTACGAGACGCTTCGCTGCACGTTACTTCATGAGGCGTCGTTGCCGGACAAAGTGCGATTCTCTGAGGACGTATTCTATGGCGAACGCGATGGACACTTTTTCATCCCCGTGGCCATGATCTACGCTCTGCTGCTTGCTATCATAGGCGCTCCATGTAATAGCGGTTACCACATTCCGGAAGACTGGGTGATTTTTGTAGGAAAAGAACAGCTATCCGTGAATGCTCTTTGGGGCAAAGCGGATGTGATCCGCAAATGTCTCGGTATCAGCCCCAGCGGAGGTATGCAGTAATTGGGTGTTCAGGCCTGATACGCTGAGGCGGCCCGCCCCTGACCGCCGAAAATGCACAGCGGTATCTGCCTGTTCGTCACGCAACGACATCTCTTTGACTACCTTTCATTACCACCGTCGTGTTCAAGGCGTGTCAAAAAGCAAGGTTTCGCCTAGCAGCCTGAGTCGATAGGGCTCGCTCGACCGTCCCATCCAGGACGGGGAGGGCAGCCGCACGGAGTTCGGCGAAACCCTCCCCGACACCCAGCCGGGCAAGCGGACCGGCCACTGGCCGCGGTCCGCCCAAGAGACCTCCGAGCTGGTCCAGGACATTGCCACCGTGCTCCAGCCGCTGCCCGACCACCTGCGGGAGATCTGTCGGCGCCTGATGACCGGCCAGTCCAAAGCGTCGATCGCCCGGGAGTTGGGCATCTCGCGGGCCGCCCTGTACGGGCTGCTTGGGGACATCCGCGATCGCTTCGAGCGGTCGGACCTGCGGGATTATTTGGCGTGATTTGCGACAGTTCGGCCGGCCAGCCGGTAGGTCTACTAGTAGAGGCCGCGCCGCTTGAGACCTTCGGCTGGCCGGTTCGTCTCCATGCCGGGCCTGACGGGTGGCCCCAACGGCCAGCGCGGCAGGCCGCGTGGTTCCGCTGCATGACATCCCCGTGGATAAAAACGAAAGCCATCGCATGAACACGGTCGTCGATCCGATCCTCCGCGAGTCACACGCAACCTATCAAGAGAAGGCACGAGAGTACCTCACCAGCCACCAGCTTGCCGACTTCCGCCGCTGCCCGCTGCTGTACCGCAAGAAGAAGCTGGGTCTCGTCGAGGACGAGGACCGGCCGGCGTTTCTGGTGGGCCGGGTGCTGCACACGTTGGTGCTGGAAGGCCGCGAGACGTTCGAGAGGGAGTTCGCCGTCGGCGGTCCTGTCAACCCGAAGACCGGCGAACTCTACGGCTCGACCACCAAGGCGTTCGCCGAGTGGGCCGCTCAGCAGGGCAAGCCGGTGCTCACCATGCAGCAGCACGACTTGGTCGAGCGCATGGCCGAAGGGGTTCGCGGGCACGGCTTGGCCAGAGACCTGCTCAGCGACGGCACACCTGAGGGCGTGGTGCGGGCCGAGTACTGCCGGATGCCGTGCCAGATTCGCATGGACTGGTTCGACCTGCACCGGGGGATCGTGGACCTGAAGACCTGCGACGATCTGGACTGGTTCGAGGCCGATGCCCGGCGCTACGGCTACGTCCAGCAGGTGGCCTTCTACCAGGCCGTGCTGTCGCAGGTGATCAGCCTTTACCAGCCGGTCTTCTTTGTCGCAATCGAGAAGCGGGAGCCGTTTCGCTGCGGTGTCTGGCAGGTTCATCAGGACATCTTGAACCAAGCCCAACGGGAAAACGCGGCGGCCATTGAGCGGCTGCGACGATGCATGGACAGCGATACATGGCAGACAGGTTATGAATCCCTTCGCCTGTTTGACGCGATATGACACGGCTGGGAGGGGCACGGTGGGGCTAGGCGAGGTGAGGCTGGGCCGGGCGTGGCTTGGCGAGGCTGGGCATGGCATGGCTTGGTTGCCCGCATGACCGCCGGTCGCCTGTCGGGTCTTTCCAAGCCACGTAGGCATGTCAGGGATGAGGATCGCTGCGTGCACCCGAAAGCGACCGGCCCTTTTGAACTATCCGACCCCAACTGCTTCGGAGAACGACGTTATGCCCTTACCCGATACGATCTTGACCCAATCGCACCTCCGCGCCCCGAAGGGGATCGTGTACGGCCCGCCCGGTTCAGGGAAGACGACCTATGGCGCCTCGGCCGACCGGCCGCTGATCGTCGATTGCGAAAACGGTGCGGCCCACGTGCAGTGCCATCGCACGCCCTATCTGGCCAGTTGGCCGGAAATCGAGCCCTGGCTCGACGGCCTGGCCGCCGGCGGCCACGAGTACCAGACGGTGGTGATCGACTCGATCGACTGGATGTTGCGGCGGATCGAGGAGCACGTGGCCGGGGTGGACGGCACGCCCACGGGCATGAAGCAGACACTCAATCGCAGCCACGGCGGCTACGGCAACGGCCGGCAGGTGCTCAAGAACTACGTCTACCAGTACCTGCTTCCGGTGCTGGATCGGCTGGTCAACGCGGGCGTGGCCGTGCTGCTCTTGGCCCATGCCGCCCGGCGCCTCGCCCAGGGCACAACACCCCGAACCGCCTGTGAATTGCTCTTCATCCAGACGTCGCTGCAAACTGCCTGACGACTCGCGCATCACCGGCTGGCGAGGCGAGCGTA
>CALKER010000001.1 GCA_938084835.1 uncultured Thermoguttaceae bacterium | reverse complement strand
GAAAAACCCGCGTGGGTGCTGAGAGAACTGCTGTTGCCCACAACCGGTTTGCCGACGAGTGGAAAATTTCGCGTGGCTACCAAGAGAATTTGCCCGTCGGAGGTGGCTTGGCAACTCATGGCCCTTGTCGATGAAAATCCGTCGGCCGTGACGTAGGGGCTGTTGGCCGAGAAGGAGCGGTTGCCGTGGCCGTGGTCGTTCCAGGTACCCGTGCCCGAATGCGTCCACACCCCGGCGGCAGCGCTATCGGTAGTGGTATAGGAGTAGGTCATGTGGTCGGCACCGGCATCGCGTAACGTCTATCGCACCGCGTTAAGCGCGCAGTCCCTCCCCTATTGCTGCTCTGGCTTCCCCTGCTCCTTGGGCGGTGCTGGCGATTCCTTGGGCGTGGACTCCCTCCATAGCATTCCCTCCCGCCGGTAGGACTTGAAACCCTGCGGCGTTTCCTCAATTAGCCGGTCCCATTTGCCATCGGCGTCAGAATCCACATAAGTTAATCCGTGTCCAAGATCGTCTCTAAACCCATAGTGAATCTCCAGTAGCTTCGTACCGTCCGCGCTTCGTGCGAAAGTACAGAACCATTTCTTACCCTGACAAAGCAACTCGTAGTGGCGCACCAAATGATCCGGCTCGCCTTTTCCCATGGGATAACGCAACTCACTGACCACCAAGTCGTTATTCGGGAGACTGCGAATCACAAATCGCCCGTCAGTGGAGGCCCCGATAAGGAACGGCTCCCTCTTCATCAGGATGTGTAGGTCCTTGAACTGCGCGACGAGCTCCGCGACTTCCTTGCCGTATTGCTCCTCCGCTTCCGCCACGAGATGGCTGAAGTCTGTCTGGGCCACCTCGCCCTTGGATGAACCTCGATGCATGGGGCTCCATAGCACCCCCAGCCCGACTCCGGCCAGAAAGAGCGCCACACCCCAGAATGCGAATCGCTTCATGTGTGTATCTCCGGCGTCTTCACTGCCTGGTTTCTTGCTTAGCAGCCTTGCGGGCACGGTTTTGTGCCGCCTCTGCTCCCACACGTCTGACCCTTTCGTAGCGTCCGTTCCAGTATTTCCACTTCGGCGTTCCCTCGATTTCGCGGTCACGCCGATAGAGCGTGTAGTGCTCAATATTTTTCGGCTGGAACATCTCGCCGTTGGCCTGTGCACCACCCGTGATCTCACTGCTTCCGGAAGCCGCGCCGTAGCCCGCGACCGACCAGAACCACTCCTTAAATTTATTCCACCAACTCTTTTCGGTGTCTGGCGCGGAAGATGAGGTGGCGCTCACGACCCGCTTGTCAGATCCACGGTTCCCTAGGACGGTGTCCCCAATTCCTCCTTCTTGAGACTGTTTATTAGCAGCACTGCTCTCGCGCGGCGAACTCTTCTCTAAGACATGCGATTGCTGTTGGTTCCCACCCGGGCGCTCGTCGGAGACGCCAATGGAGAGTGCCGCGAACGCAGACGGGGTAGCGCCGGACCAGACTACAGGGCCCAGCGCACTGTCCAAGACCCGCGCGGTTCGGCTACCACTTTGCGCCTGTCCGAAGAAAAGTTCCTGCTCGCCATAGGCGAACGGGAGCATGCCGGAGCCGGGGGAAGAGCCGTCGCTGAAGGCGTCGCCGGGGTAGGCCAAGTAGTCTTCCGGCCTGCCCCCGCCGCTGGCCCAGGTCTCCTGGCCCAGCCAGCAGTGGTCCTCCCATTGCCGGTAGTAGAAGTAGTCGGCCGAACCTGTGGCCGAGGCCGAGCGGACACTGCTACCGCTGCTTGTGGCCTGGCCCGCGGCACTAAAGGTGATCGTGCGGTTGAGGCTTTCGGTCGGATGGCTTTCCTGGTGGATGGAGCGGACCGCGTACCACGAGTCGCCGTGGGTGCCCCTCATGCCCAAATCGCCCCACGAGGCTTAGGAGCTGCCGCTATAGTCGTAATCGAGTTGGCGTGTGGCGGCACCACCGCCCGACTCTTCGATTTGGGTCAGGCGCCACGCCCTGGCAGCCGATCCGCTTGCCGGACCGGACCTCGAACCGCTTGCGGACGCCGAGCCTGGGGCCCAGAGGTAGTGGTCGGTCCGCTGGTAGGTCAGGTCCTAGGTCTGGCCTTGGGTGAGGGTGCGGGACTCGGTGCGGGTGCTGCGGTTCTTTCGGTCCCCCATTTCCACGGTTTCGCGCGTCTGCCGGGTGCCGGTCTGCGAGAAATGTTCTTTGCGAGTGGCAGTGACCGTGCCGTGCCCGTTGGTGGGCATCTAGGTGCCATCGGCCGGCTCGAACTGGAGCGAGAAGTTGTAGCCGGGGCCGGTGGACGGCGGTGCGGCAAAAGCAAATCGTAAGACCAACCGGACGTTGACACTCGCAGGGCGGATTGGGTGCGACGGACCCTGAAGGACCATCGGAACACGGTGTGGGCTATCGCCCGGTTCGACCTTCGAGGAGCGTTTAGTCGCGACACAAAAAGCAACGTTCTGGGGGTTAGGTTTTTAGCAAGGGGGCCACCAGCGTGGCCCATGGGTTTTTCGAGGATACGTCAGAGCGTCTCCTCACTCCTGCTTTGGACCAGTTGGTTGATGAACCTACCTTGGGGCGCATCCTGCCTGGTACCTTCGGCAAGGTGACGTGGGAGACGAGTCCGGCGGTGGAGTTGGATACTTATTTCGCTCTTCGTATGCCGCGCCCGGAAGAAAGCTATGATCCTTCGCCGTGGGGTTTGGCGTTCCTCTTCACCGCCCGGCCGCTTGATGCTACGAAGCGTCTGGAAGATTTCAGGAACTCTTTAAACAATCCGCGTCAAATGGTGACCGTGGATGCCTTGGCCTTGGATCAAAGAGTTCTCGACGGATAGATGAGGTGTGTACCCGATGTGTCTTCTCCGAAAATTTCCAGTTAAGGCGAGGGGTGCCTCCGCTAGTGAATCCAAATTTATTAATCCCGGGAGTGACCACCTAAAGTCGAAAAGGCCGCGGGGCCACTCCATGATCACAAAGGGCAGACCTTATCTGTGGCCATGGGTTCGTGCGTCAATATACCCTCACAGATCGTCAAGCTTTCTCGGGTGTACAAGGCGGTCTTCCGCGCTTAAACCAATAGGATCCCCAATCTTCCCTCTTGCCAGAGCTAGGGTGGGAATATCCTGCTTGGTCTGGGTAGCTTTGCTGATTCGTGTGAGGACTTAACGGGCAGTCCCCCATACTGGGTACCCGCAGATAGCTGACGATCGTGCTCCGAGCCCAAAGCCAAGTCCCAGCTGCGACCAACAACAGAAGGAACTCATTCGGTCGATAGCCACTATCCAGGCCAAGTTACGCGGCATATTTTGGACACGGGACTGCTAGAGATAGACATTCGTGCCGTTGGAACTAAATTGAAAAGTCGGTGCTACCTCCTTCGGGCGGTTAGCACTCAGGTGCTTGCCTCTGGATTATGCCGGCCAAGTGGATCAGTGTATGAGTTGTGGATCCTCCGTCCTTAAAGCGATCCTTTATTTAATAAGATATTTCGTATACGAAAATTCGACTTTACAGCTAGGAGGAAACGGTTGAGGTGAGTCAACCTCCCGTGCAAAGAGGAGCTCAAAAGCAGCGACGGAGCCACTTGTTTCACCAAAGACTTTCACGCACTACCCATGTCGCCAGGTGTTGCGGGTGATGCTTCGAAACCACTCTCCGTCGACCAATTCATAATGATGGTCCTCCGGCCCTCTCCAACAAAGCAGGCCCATGCAGCCGGGCTCCGGGGGGCCTTGGTATTCGCCCCGCACTTTTTGAAAATTCACATCGTTATGCCAATAGCACTGGGTTCTGCCGATTCGGCAGGATGGTATCGGGGCCCGATGATGCCCGTAAAAATGATACCAAGGCTGGCATTCTTCGATGACAATTTGAATAAGGTCCGAACCCTCCCCTGTGGCTCCAGAGGGCCCACAGTGAGTCAAAAGCACATCAAAACTTTGCCCTAGAAGCCGAGAGGCAGCATCGGGATCAACGTAAGGTCCAAGGCACGGCTCTGCGGGCGTGTTTTCTCTTTCTTTGGCTCCTCCGAGGGCGGCAATGCGCAACCCGGCCAATTCGGTGATTTCACCACTCTGAAGAAAATAAATCCGCCGGTAGAAGTCCACTGGCGCCAACGTCTGGTTGCCCACAGTTTGCGATAAGGCTTCGAAATCTTCATGATTTCCGTGACAAAAAATCGCCGGACATCGCACCGTGTTGAGATCCTCTGCGTCTCCCAATAAGGTTGTCTGTAACTGTTTATCCCGGTGTACACCGTGCGTCGCGCTCGGCCCCAGATAGAGGGCAAATCCGAGCTCTTCTGGATCCCGCTTCGCGTACCTTTTAGTGGCTTTATCCAACCCCGTAATGTTCGGGAAAAAACCAATGTCCCCACAAAGTAAAATCCCATCCAGATGCACTTGGTGCTTCAGCTGCCAATGCCGGCAAAGTTGAAACATGAGGCGGAAATGTCCGTGCACGTCGCCAAAAATTGCAAAGTACTTGCAGTCGGTCGCCATAGCAACCTTCCCTACAAGCCCCAAATCTTGGTTTTCCCATCATTGAATCTGTAGTTTCCTATAAGCTTCCCTTTATAGGTGATGGAATTGGGATAACAAATATCCTGGGACGAAAATACGGCGGCGTACAAGCAGTGCGAGTACGAAAAGGAAATCTGCAAACAAGGTCGCTTTAAGTGCTGGCAGTGTTTGTCTTGGGGGTCGATCGAGAACGATCGCGCTGGTAGATGAAGGCTGATCCTGGCTTCATCCTCATCTGTCTGAGCCCGCTTGGGCGCCTACCTGTCAGCGGGTGGCCACTCTCCTGGCCCGAGCTGGTCTCCAGGGAGAGTAAATCTGTGCACGGAACCTTCCGATGAAACTAAATATTCCCCGTGGCGGCTATCCCAAGGGCATTGTGCGGTTCTTAGCGATCCTGAGAGATGGGTCTCTTCTCTATCTAAATACAAAGAGTGTTGACCGGGATGTGTGCCCTCAACCCCAATCCCGCCTTCCCGTTGGTCTTTGTTGAGGTTGCGGCCTGAATCACTGCAGCTTGCTAATCGTTTTGTCCCGGCACCCTGAGCGAGTGTTTAGCTAGATATTGGTTCACCATTTTCAAAATCTGTTATCCGAGCTTCTGCTTGTCAACACGGAGCCGAAAGCCAAGGTCCTCCGTTGGAAGGGGCATTCTCCTCCCCAAGGATTAAGCCCAAAAATGCTGAGATGATTTAACAATCGTGCGTCGATCTCTCCGTCTTTGGACCCGAGAGCAAGTACCAAGATCAAAGAAAAAAGAGCTGTGGCGTCCATAGCGACATCCTGACAGGCCGAACCGTGCCTCCACTCTTGGGATTGAAAGTCTCCGACAGCTTGAGCAGCCCGGTTTGGGGCGTGGCTTACTCTCTAAATGTCACAAATCAGGCGGCTCCGTGGAGTTTGGCATGGTGCCGAAGTGTGCCTCGGCCACTTTCTGCTGCGTCTCCTGTTCCTTCCTTGCTAGGATCACCGTTCTTTTTGATGTTTATTCCTTTCATGTAAGACCTGTGGAGTCAGCTCCTCATGGTCTTACGCCACGGCGCTTCACTGCTGGATGCTCGTAAATGCAGAGATTGCTTCATTAATTTAGAAAACGCAGTCAGCGAAAAGAGGACCCGCCTTGCGGTTGAAGCAAGACACGGCCCGTCAATCGTTTGTTCCTGGCTCCCTGTGCCTCCTGATGTCATGTGAGGCAAATACCCTATCATCCGGGAAACGTTGCCGCTCGGGGTCTCAGGATGGGATGTCTGAGGTGGTCAAGGGGTTGCCCATAGGGGGATCATGCTGCCTCCGGTAGCGACGGGCGTCTGACCGCGCTTCAACTCGAAGATGGTGTGACCGGCCCGCCTAAGGAGGATCAAGGTTTGGTAGGCGTTATTCGAGAAGTTGACTTCGGTTACGCTGAGGCTGAGCTGGGAATCCTCGGCAATAAAGGCCGGCAGGAGTTGGGAGCGGGCGCCACCGCTCGAATAGAGCAATCCCCCGAGCAATTCCGTTTGTCCGCTGTTGCGGGTGGTGATGACGGTGCCGGGGCCTTCTGTCTTAATTCCTAGAATCCACAACTGGCCGCCGTCGTTTTTCAGGTGCCACTGGGCCTCGGGCACCGTGTTTCGATGATCTTGGTTGGTTTCTGGGTTGATAGCGCGCATCCACGCTTTTGTGCCTGGTTTGAGGTGGAAGCGTCCGGTGACGTCCTCTACGAAGAGCTCGCCCGGCCCGCTGATGATCGTACCGCGGCCATTGGGATTTCGATCGCTCGTGTCATCGACGTCGCCCAGCTCGCGCAGGACCAGCGTCCGTCGGGTGGGATTGTCGATGAAGTTAGCTCTCGAGGCATTGTTCCAAAACCAACATGCGAAGCGTTCCACCACAAGGATCGGCTCGGGGCTTTCTCCCACTAGAAAGATGCTAGTGTCCCTAGGGATTGATGCGGAGATTTTGACAGAGGTTTCGCAGCCAATTAGTCGACGGACGTTGCCCCGGATGACCACCGGCTTGGCAAGGAGCATCGTGCCGCGCGGGAGACAAACCGTGGTTTTGCCTGAGTCGATGGCCTGTTGCAGCGCTTCACTGTCGTCGGTATGCCCGTCCATTCTCGCACCGAAGTCTGTAACGACAGCCCAGTCCTTTGGATCGTCCCAGGGCACATCGGGGGTTTCTTTTACTGGTAAGTTCAACGACTTTGGGCCGGAACCCGGTAGCGTGGCACTGGCCCACTCCGGCACTAACGGACCCGGTAGGGACTGGACCTTCCCATGGTGGTTATGCTGGAGGGCGCAGCCATAGCCGCTGACCGCCACATTACGGAGAAACATTCCCCCTGCCTCAAGTTGGATGGCCGGGCCACTTAATGCATCGCCGCGGCCGGTCAAGTGGGCATCGATCAGGGTGAAAAAGCCCCCCCATCCTTCCTGACGAATCGCAGGCACCGCATTATGGCTGACCAGATTGCGCACGGTAACCGGATGGCCATTGTTCAGCCAACCGACACGGTTTTGGCCTGTGAGAGTAATGTTCTCGAACACCACACCATTGACCGCATACTTGGTAGCAATACCAATATCGAATCCCCGAATGCGCACGTTCTTAACGAAGCAGGGGCCAATTTCGTCCGCAAAACTCATATCCAGGCCTATCACGCCAGAGCCATCCCCCGAAATAATATCCACCTCCCGCATGCAACCGACGTTACTGGCGTTAAATCGCACGCCGATGGCGCCGGGATTACCTCGGCCGGTATGGATCGTGCAATTACGAATTTGGTTGCGAAATCGCTGGGCCGGGGCCCCGCCAGTCCAGATCATCTCTCGCGGATGAGTCGGATCGTCGTAACCTGGGCAGAAGTCCTTCAGCTTGATAATCGTACCCGCACGACTTTGCCCCTGAAGGACCGTCCATCGTTGATCTCGTCCCCAGCGGAGCGGTCGGCTGATTAGATACGTGCCATTGGGAAGATAGATGATCGTCCCCTGAGCTGGGTAGTCATCCAGCGCCTGTTGGATCGCCGCCGTGTCATCGGTTTGACCGTCCCCTTTGGCGTAGTAGGGAGCGGCAGTCACGTCGATGACACCCGCATTGGGTGGAAACACGATGTTCTCCGCGCCTGGCAGTGCTGGCCGCGGTGGATTAGGTCGATTCGGCTCCGCGCTGCGGGCCACAGGTTCCACCCCCGGGGCAATCGCGGTTTTGGCCCCAGCGCCGCCGGCGTAGAAACGCACCTCTGCCAATCCCACCCGCTCGCCTCCCCAATTGCTATGGCAGTCAAGCCGGATGTAACGGGCTTCGATCGCTTCGCGGAAAGACACTAGTTGCCCCTCGTAAAAGTCATGACCCGGTGCCTGCTCCAGCAACGCCTTGCCGAGTGGTTCGAACGTTGTGCCGTCTAGAGATGCCCAAAATGCGACTTCCTTGGCACCGTTGCCCGTCCAGTTTTGTTCGTTGTAGTTCCAGATGCGAACACTGCCGATCCGCATTGGTTTGCCCAGATCAAAGATAAGGGTAGGCGTCGTGTCGCGCCGGCCGTTGACATCCCCCGATGCCCACATCGTACCCCGTTCCACTCCACGGTCCCGATACGCATTGGCATGGTGCGTCCAGATTCCGCCGCCAGGCGGGTCCTCCGTGAGACCGGAACCATCGATCAGGTTTCGAGGAGCTAAAGATTCCGCCTGAAAACTCGAGGCCGTCACAGCCACCGGGGCGATGGGCCTATCGTGTTCGATCCTCGGTGTTTGCCCAAAAGCCAGCTCAGCTAGCTGCAACCACAACATCCAAACCATCGTTATAACCTCAATCGACTTACCTGTCCTCGTTTGTCCTCTTTTTTGGTAGCGCATTGAGCGTTTGGGTTTTTACCCAAGTTTTTTGCACGCTTTCAATACGTCGGAGTCCCACGGCTGCACCAATCAAGAACTTGTTTCATCCCCTGAGCTTTTATCTTGAAGAGCTTTTATCTTGAATGTGAGGGTGGTACTTCTCGACTGGCTCCGCGTGCTTTGGAAGATTCCGATGTACTCGGGCCCGCACTCACTCCTGCGCGGCCTCTGGAATCGCCCCGGACCGGTTGGGGAAGCAGATGGTTTCCATGGCCGGCATTCGATCCATTTTCCTGGCCGTACTATCCGCCTCATCAAGATTGACCGCCCCTGTGTCAACATCATGGCTTGGGCCTGCTTTACAAGTTTGGGAGAAGTCGTATTCTTGCGACCTGGCCGAACCTGACACCCGGCGAAAACCCGAATCGTCAAAAGCCCAAGGACCCTGTCCGATGACCTTCCCTCGTTTTATCCTTGCGATGTAATTTGGACCCTCCCGGTCAGGCTTGTCAAGCACCCGTACGGGTCTGCGGTACGATGAAGCTAGTGACTACACCTCTCGTCTTGGCGAAAGCAGCCGGCCACCCGTCTTTGCCCGCTGGCCCCGGGGCAATGGTTGCTCCACCCATCGCCGGGCCAGTAATGCTTCATGAAGGGTGATTGCTCCTGGTCCACATCTTCGGCGGGTACGGCTTCATGGCCTTCAGCCCAATCCGCAAAAGCAGCCAGTACGCCAAGCTTTAGATTAGCAACGACCGGTCGAGCCGCCCCGGATGCCTTAAAGCATGATCTTGCTGATAACTATCTTTATTTGCGGCAAGATGAGTACCAAGCGCTCGAAACGCTTCGGATGCCGCATCCGCGAGGAAAGTTGCCATACCCTTTTTAGCACCTCATCGACCGCCTGTGTCGAAACGATCGGCGCGCCTGATCGTGGTTAAGAGGATGGGTTTTGAACCGAGGCTTTCACCACATATGGGGTTTCCCCAAATTGGGTTTCAACCTTTCCCCCAATGGGATCTTTAGCTTTTCCCCAAATGGGGTTTCATGCCTTTAGCCAAATGGGGTTTTTAATCTTTCACCAAAAACCACATGCGAGGGGCCGCTCATTTTTTTCCGCTAGGCCGGAAAAACTGGGGATAAATCAGTTTCCCCATGCTTGACAGTGCCGCGGTGATTACGATTAATTGAACCTGGTGATTACACTAAAATAAAGTTATCGCTCCAAAAAATAAAGTTATCGCTCCAAAAATAGACAGAAAGCAAGTAAGCAATCCGTTTGGGTTTCCCCGTGTTGGGCTAGATCGGTGTATTTCCAGCCCCCGAAATTCTCCTGACGAAAAAAGGGGTCATTCTGGAGACGTTCTTTACCTTAGTCGGCTTGCTTGTCTTCGCGGTCGCGTTTATGGTCGCGCTGCGGGTGATTTGGGGGCACAAGAGTTCGCGAAAGGGGTCTTCGGCTGCGGCCACGGCCTGACCAGAGGAAAAATTCTGGCCTCCCAAACCTGCGGCCAGACTGACGCCTAGGCTGCCGCTCCCGTTTACCTCGCAAGAGACAAAATCCTCTCACCTCCCAGACCCGAACGGCACCACCGTTCCCAACCGCCGAATCATCTCATCAAAGATCTCCTTCACATACGTCCGAAACGGCTCTTGCCCCAACACCTTCCTCAAATGGCGACATGTTCCACGAGTGAGGGACCTTCTCTTGCGATTCGATCGCGATCAGCCGACGCAGGTCTGCTTTCGGCCGCAGGTCGGCCAGACAGGATTCCATGGTCGGATGCCGCAAAGCGATCTTCAACAGCAACGACCCCCCCACAGCACATGCACCGGATAGTGGTTCCGTCCCTTGCCCCGCGCCCTCTGAAGAGACGTCAACAAACGCTTATCAGGAATGGCAGCCAGAAAGTCCTGCAAGGTCCGGAGGGTGGGGCTGTCTTCTAAGGCATCCCAAGCCAAGAGGAATTTGGCGATGGGAAGCTGCCTGGCTCGATTCCTCCAAGGTAAGGGCTCACAAACAGGACCTGTTGATAAGAATACTTCGACTACGCATCTTCTCCCCGCTTGGTTGGCAGCCTGGTCGAAAAATCCTGAAAAAAATCGTCGAAGGAGAACAAAACCATGCGATTTCCCACCTCCCCTGCGGGGAACACCTCCTTCAGACGCCGCATAAGTCCCCACATTCCCCAAAAGATGGCAACAACGCATAAGGTTCTGCAGGGACCTAGCCTGACCGATGCCACTTTACCTGGTTTAATGCGAACGGTAATCCCTGTCGGCTTCAACTCAAGGAGGCTCTTAGGAGAGCGTTTATCGGAAAAGCCACAGGCGGGGCTTCTTTTCCGGCGGCTAGTCCCGATCAGATGGAGGAGCGCCAATGGGGCGTCTGAATCGGCTTCCTGCCCGGCTTGGAAGCGGCAGAAGAGAAAAAATGGGGGGTTACTATTGCCGTTTCCCGAGGAGCAGATCCAATGGACGACGTGGTTCGTCAGGTCTTAGAAACCCGGCATGAGCTAACGGTGGTTCGGAGGATCGGCTGCGGCGGCTTTGGCGAGGTCTTTGAAGCCCGGACCGCCCAAGGCGTACCTTGTGCGATAAAAGTCTTGTTGCACCCGATCGACCAGCACAATCCGGCCATTGCCAAAGAGTTGGAAAACCTTCAGTTGCTAAAAAACCTGGTCGGCCATCCCCATGTGGTTACTTTGATGGACGTGTAGCTGATTGCCGGCTTTCTGGTTACCCGCTGGGAGCTAGCCCCAGATGAAAAGTTCCGTTCTTTGGAAGACCTCTTGAAGCATTACCAGGCCGAGGGTGGGCAGGGCATCCCTCCGCAGAAGCTGTTGTGTTTTATCCACGATGCGGCCCAAGGGATCGATTTTCTCAATAGCCAAGGCATTGTGCCTCGGGACATTAAGCCGTCCAATCTCCTGTTGTTTTCCAACTGGGTCAAGGTGGGCGATTGGGGCCTAGAGAAGTTTGTCGGCGCTTCGACCGGCTCGCATACCGGGGCAGGCACGCTGGGTTACCTGCCGCCGGAAGCTTATTACGGCAGGATTTCTCCCAGCGTGGACCTCTACAGTTTGGCGGCCACGTATGTGAAGCTTCGCACCGCTGAGGAGCCGTTTGGTACCACCCCGACAGAGATTGTTCACCGTCAGGAGGCTTGCCAGCCAGTGTTGGAAGGCATGAGTCGTCAGGAGGCGGAAGTGGTGCTCGAGGCCCTTCAGCCGGACCCTGCCCGCCGACCCCAGCAAGGCGCAAGTGCCTGGGTGCGATTGGTCTATGAAGCTCTTCAAGTCCCCAAAGCCGCTCCCGGCCAACCGCTAGGGGGCTGCGTCCGGAAGGGAAAAGCCCTCCTTTCTGATCATGGCCGATTTGGGCCATCCTGGCAGTGCCTCTTCCGAAAACTGTGCGTTGGTACGCGTCAAGGTTGACGGCAGCGGCGATGCAGGCAGTCTGGAGGAAGCCGCTCGGCTGGTCCAGCCAGGAGGAGCCATTCAACTTGAGGCCGGAACCTACCGGCTCGAACGGCCGCTAGAACTTACTACCGACTTACGACTTATTGGCGCAGGGATGGACAAAACCCGGCTAGTAGCCGATGGGGAGGGCTTTGTCCTCCGAGTGGCAGGAACCGGTAGGTATGAGATCCGGGGGATTACGCTAGAGCACGTAGGTGAGAACTGGGCCAATGTCCTGGAGGTGGCCTGGGAGAATGTGCTGATCGAACAGTGCCGGTTTGTGGGCGGCAAATGGGATTCCACGTATCGCGGCGGCGCTGGACTGTGGATCCACGGCCAGAGTTGGGCCTTGGTCCGGGAGTGTATAGCGGAAGAGAATGCACGGTTTGGGATCGAGGTATCGGAGCAGGCCCAACCGACCTTGGAGAAAAATCTCTGCCGGAATAACGAAGGCTCCGGCGTTCTGTACTTTGGGAATTCGGCTGGTCTAGCCCGAGAAAATACCTGCGAGGGGAATGAATACCATGGTATCCAGGTTGGCAAGCAGGCCCAGCCGACCCTGGAAAACAATCTCTGCCGGAATATCGAACAGGTCGGCATTTTGTACTTTGGGAGTTCCGCCGGCGTAGCCCGAGAAAATACCTGCGAGGGGAATAAAGACGATGGTATTTGGGTTAGCGGGACGGCGAAGCCTAGCTTGGAAGGGAATTTTTGCAGGGTAAATGCCGCCGGTCAATTGAAGAAGGAGTCTGTTTGGGAATTGATTATCGTCGGCGCCATCGGCGGGGCCATGTTCGGGGCAGCTTCGCGGAGTAGCGAAGCGGGCTGAGGAGACAAAAAGAATGAGGGAAGCACTTCGGAAGGAATAAAAGCAAGCTTGCTTAGGGGCTGGGGAAGGGATCTCGGATACGGAATCGACTGATTCTAGTTAAAAGGAAGGGGGTGGAAGGAACACAAGGGCCACGAGATGGCCAGTATCAGTTTCCGGAGGTTCTAGTTTTCGGAGCCACCTTGCTTAGTGGCTCCAGAAGGGACACAAGGGCCTGCTCCAGCCCACTGGGGGTGCCTGGAGTGCGGGCGTCCCGCCCGCCTTCGCTCTTGGGGGTCCCCTCACCCGGCTTAGCCTTTGATCAGGCCGGCCTCTCTTGCAAAGGGGAGAGGTAAGGAGCAGGGTGCAGGACGAAGCAGCCTAGGTTCCTCCTTGCGGAGGAATGATAGTATGAGCGCTTGCTGACTTCTCCCCGGTTTTGGGCCTCGTCTTAGAATGCATCCAGCAAGGAGTTCAGGGCTTGGAAGGCTGTCCGTTGGAGTCCTCGAATCGCAAAGATTCTCCTAAGGCCAAGTAGCCTGCAAGCCGCCCGCGAAGCGGAAGAATGAGCGACCCCAACACTTTACTGCCGTCAACGCAATCGAGAATGGGTGGCCTCAACGCACTGGAATTAGGCAACGCACGAGCATTAGTTCCCCCAACGCGCTAGAATCAGTGGCCCAACGCATGAGAATGATCGCCCTCCACGCATTGCGGGAGTCCCTGACACTGAGTGCCAGTGCGATACAACATGCGAGTCGGCCCAACGCATTGCGGGAGTCCTAGGCACTGGCCTTATATCAATCCCTTTGGCTTCGGCCCAGGCTCTCCTCCCAGCAGCATCCCCTAGCGCGTAATGGACCGCTCACGCACGACCCATACGTCATCTGGATTGCTGTGGATCGCACGTGTTCGTTGCCTTGATTTTCTCACCTCGGATTGCATTTCGCCCGGCGGCTTAGTAAACTAAATGTTCCACCCGAGACACCGAAGGTAGGCGGATCGGGGACCAACTGCACCTGAGGACTACGCTGAGGACGCTGCCATGAAAGTCACGAAAGTCCAGCTGGCCTACGCGACATTGAGTTTATGGGCCGGAATTGCGGTGGCCCAACCTCCCTCCGGCGCATTGGTCCGCGATGGCTGGGTCACCGTATTCCCACGGGAGTTTCCGGGAGCCATCAACAACCCGTTGAAGGGTTTCCGAGCGTACAAAGAGCGTGGCTATGGTCTGCTCGTGCGGAGGTATATCGGGTGGAACGAGCTCGAAGTCAGCGCCGACGACACCGTAGATCGAATCATCGCTTACACCAACAAAATTACCACAATTAAGGGTAAGCGCTTTGAAGACCTGAACGTTAAATTGGTGCCCCGGGTGTACCTCGACTGGGAAGGAAGACCAGGCCGACAGTATTGGCCAGCAGATCTCCACACCTTCGATTATGACAGCCCGGCTTTTCACGAAAGGTTAAGGGCGTTTGTCGCCAAATTGGGACAGGCGTGGGACGAGGATCCCCGGATTTTTGCCGTTCAGATGGGGCTCATCGGATACTTTGGGGAACATCATCACCCTGCGCCGACGGCCCAGCAGCGTCGCCTTCTGGCTGAAGCGTTTAAAAAGGCCTTCAAAAATAAACCGGTTCTCGTGCGGCACAATGATCCGGAATTCATGGAGGCAGGCTTTGGAATCTATTACGACACTTTTGGGACATTGACACGCGAGCCCCCTTTCGGCCCGAAGTCCCAGTTCCCGTGGCAGGCCACGTATATTTATCGGGATATCTGGAAGCACGCACCCATTGAGGGGGAGGTGGAATATAACTGGCAAAAAAGGGAGGGCTCAAAGCCTACGGAAACGTTCGGCTTCACGCCGAATGAGACGCTCACCGTGCCCGCTTATCGGCGTTACATGATCGACAAAATCCGTCGTTATCATGTCAGCTATCTCGGCTGGATAAGTGGGTATGACGACTCGGATAGTAACGTTCTGGCGGGTGCGGCGGAGCTTCAGAAAGCCTTTGGCTATCGCTTCGTGCTTGAGTCTGTCACCTATCCGCTGACCGTGCAACCCGCCGAATCGCTCGTGGTGAAATTTAGCGTGCGCAACACGGGTAGTGCTCCCTTTTACCTTGACTGGCCCGTAGCCGTGGCCTTGCTCGACCCCACTTCGAGAAAGCCCCTTTGGATGGCTCCGCTAGAGGGGGTGGATATTCGGAGGTGGATGCCGGGGGAAGACTGGGATAGTGAAGCGTTCGTGTATCGACGCCCAGCCCAGACATTCGTTGAGGAAGGCCGCGCAAGGCTACCGCAGACGATCCCAAACGGGGAGTACATCGTTGCCCTGGCCATCTTAGACCGGCAGGGCGGGATGATGCCGAGCGTGCGCTTCGCGATCGAAAACTACTTCCGCGGTGGGTGGCACCCCCTTGGGTATATCGGTGTTGGATGTCAGCCGAGGGAGGTGGCCCTGGGAAATGTGACGTTCGATAGTCCGGCCTTCGATGAGACCCTCCATTACAAAGTGCCGGAGAAGTTCTTGGCGGTGAAAGAACCGCCCGTTCCGAAGGTCACACCCGTCACGCCCTGGCAACCGGACCCTAGAATCGAGCTTATCAATCCCTGGCGCTACTGGACCTTGAACTCAGGAGACCGGGAAGTGAAAACAATCGATAAGGAGATCCATTATGACGGACCGGTCGATGGTCCCGCCGGTCGCCGGGTCATCCGGGTGACAGGCGATTTCGGGCCGTGGGCCACTCTTAACTACCTCTTCCAAAGCGGGGTGGTGTTCGCTGCCGGCCGTTACCAGTTGGCATTTCTGGCCCGCGGAACACCAGATCAGATCGTCGATGTGGAATTGACCGTCCAGGGACGCCCCACCTTAAAAGTCGCCCAAATCCCCGTCCGCAGCCAATGGCAGGAGTATACCTTGGAGTTCGACATCAAGGACGAATTGAAGGAAGAAATTGGCTTGCGATTCCGCCTGCCCCGCAATGTAAAGGGGACCTTTGACTTGACCCATACAAGGCTGAAACGGGTGAACTAAAGGTAATTTCTTCCTTCCATTGCCCCCATCGGAGCATTCCCCCTTTCTATCCACAGATGCGGTAAACCCGCGGGGCACGCGATGGGTTTTTGGAACCTTGATTGTCTCCTTGCCGCCCAAGGTAGCGTGCGAGACGGCCATCCGGTGTTTGCGCCTGCTTGCAAATAATTTGCAGATGAGAATCGCGGGGATAGCCAATTGGGAGGCGCGAAAACAAGCGGCTTCAAAAAGGCATGTTTGGCCTTTCCGGAAGTAAGGGGCTCAGTTTTTCCTTAGTTTCCTGCGTTTGGGAAAGGCAACCTGCGGCTCACCGCACTTTTCACTCTACCGCCCCGGCAGGGCTGGTCGTCACAACGTTGCCCGTCTGGGCCGACGGATGGCCCTCGGGCGGCATGATCCGAAGCGGTGTGCCCTGGGCCAATTCTTCCGCCCGGCAGCGAGCACGGTCGCTCAGGTCGCCTTCGGTCAGAGCCTGGAGCTTCCAGGCGATCCTGCACATTGCTTCCGGGCGATTTTGCGCATCAGATACAGGCGATTCCGCGATCGGGTCGGCTCACCGAATAACTCCGCATATCGCCGGCCAAGCTCGCCCGCAGTCCTCTGGCAAAGTGCGGCAAGTTCCCTCTCTATGGCCGGCATGATAAACCCCCTCCGACTGTTTCAGAGGTAACGACCCGGTGTAGGGATTGGCAACCAAGCGGCCCTACCGAGGCCAGGACACAGGGAGCCTCGGGTTTTCCGAAAGCTTAAGGGCGTTAGGTAAGAATTCAGGCAGTTTTTCTGGTTCGGGGGAACCGCCACATTGGCGCCCCGCGTGGAATGTTCCGAGCATGATCGGCGTCGGTCCGCAAGTTTCGCAGAGGGCGGCCCCTACCCCGGGCCAAGAGGGTGGCCACTTCCGCAAGCCACTCTCTTCCGTGTCCGCAGCAATGGATCCGGCATTACGACAGGCTCCATGCAGAGATGACCTGCCGTTTACATGTGCCGTTTGCGTTGCAAGTGTCGAGAGTTAGAGGGCTTCCTACTACGGGCCCCCTCGGCAGAGCCAGGCGTGCGGGGTCTCGGGAACATAAACCCCCGGTTGACAGTTCGAAGTACCAGGCAGATGGGAATAAACCCCTCCGCGCACAGCACGAGAGATTCTCAGTCCCCGGTTGGCCGCAGCCAGAGACACCGAGACTTTTCGAGGCAAGGCCGCCAGGCGTTTCGCACGTTGGTAGCAAGAGACTCGCGCGGGGATGATTCCAGAAGCAGGCCGAGAGAGCTGGCCGCTCGTAAGTGACTGTCCGAATGTGCCTTACATCGTGGGTGCGATGACGCGATTTGGGGGCGGTCGCGGCTTTTTGAGATTCTTAATCCCGGGTAACAGGGTTTGCGGTCGGGCTGGAAAGGTGCGCCTGGCAGGAGTCGAACCTGCGACCTGCGGTTTAGGAAACCGCTGCTCTATCCTCTGAGCTACAGGCGCAAGTGGTAACGCAGCATGACCCGCGAAAGATTCGCTTCAAGGGGTTTCCACCTCTGACCGTGTTCCATAGTGCAAGATTAATGTCGAGCAAAAATGATTGTATCCAATTAAGGGCAACAAGTCTTGTAAAAGCCCGAACCTCCTGATGCCGGCGAGCAAGCGGCTGTTTACTCTCTGGTGCTTCGATTTTTTCCCTCCGGCCTCGCCGCGATCGCACTCGAACCGATGGTGGCGCTCTCTCCGCGTCAAGGAGTCAGATCTTGCTGCAGTACCGTTTTTCACCGCGGATTGCGCGTTAACTGTCTCCGGAATTGAAGTTGATTTCTGCCATCGGCGGGTTTTGGCGCCGCTTTCGGCCGTTAACCGTGCAGGGCCTTACACAGCCGCGTTTTTTGTCGACGCATCCTGGCATGGAGGAAGTCCCTTCGCTTCAGTGCCACTTTCGTTATTTTCGTTTGGGCACGGATCTTGGCACGCAGCCGGTCCTTTGACGCTGACTACCACGTAGGCCAGGCCGGAAGACGCACCATGGTAGGCAGCGGACGTTCCCTTTTCGATCCCCAAAGGCTTCCCTGCGCTCTAAAAGCAAGCCGTTCTCAGGTCATCTCCCGGTGCTGCCGGTTAAAGGCCCGAAACTAAATGTCGATTCCCGATGGTGTTGGCTAAGTTGATTTAAGCTCGTCAGAGGGATGCTTCTGGTTTCAGCTCCCCAGGGGAACAGCTTGGCCTCAATTGTAACTCCTTGGGCCAATGTCGTTGAATATGTCTCACTTTTGTGCCTGTCGGCCTCAGATGAACCTCTTGCCCCAAAGAGGACTCCGAGGTTTTGCGTGAGGGTTTCCCTTTTCGCCTTAAGGGCGGGGAAATTCAACTCGGCTAACTGCCAGCTGGAACAGCCCGAAAGTTTTCCTCTTTGCGTCCGCGAAGTCTCTAACTCGGATTTGCATATTGCGCGTAAAGACCGCGCGACATGCACGAAAACTCGGCTAAGTTAGATTTTATTGTCCGCTCAGCAACGACAAACAGTCCCAGCTCCGTACTTACCCTTCGGATACAAGGACACTTAAACGGGCTGTTTATAGCGCCAATGGAGTAAAGTGATTCAACGAGTTCACATCCTGGAATTGGAGGAACCTACCCCAGAGGGGGCATTGGTAACCCGAAACCACCGAGCCACCGATCTTTCGTGACAACAATTTTATTCAGGCTTCGCAGGCTCGCAGGTTTCTTCAACTTCCCTGTCTTTTAAGGATTCACGGTCGGATTTAAGCCTCCAGGATCCGTTTCGAATTTAAGCCTCCAGGATGTAAGGTCGTCTCTGGCTTCGTCTTAACCAAGAGGCGGCCTCCTCATCTCCGACGATCGCCTCTTCAATAGGGTCCCAATGGATTTTTCGACCAAGTCGCATGGAAATGTTTGCCAAGTGGCTCGTGGTGATTACACGGTGGGCAACATCCACCGTGCAGATAGGCTGCCGGCCCGTGGCCACCGATTCGAAAAAGTTTCCCATGTGATCTTCGCTTACCGGAAGTTGGACGTTCATCGATACATCCGGTTTCGTTCGAAAGTCTTCCACTGGCTTGCCGTAGGCCCCACCACGATTGACGAAAATCCGTCCGGCATCGCCCACAAACAGGATCCCGTTGCGAGTTTCGGCAGCGTATTCCGGCGGTAGTTCGCGGAAGAGAGCCGCGTCCTCCTCCGGCGTCATGTCCCCCTGCTTCAGACTTTGCATGTATTTTTCATCCCTGGCTACCAGGAACCACATCTCGATTGACTGCGGGAAAACGATCCGAGCCACAAATCGGTCAGGATTGTTGAAACAGTCGGGTTGGCCCCGATTGGGGAAGAAGCCGCGGGCCTCGACCTCAACCGGCCCGCTTTCTTCCATGTCCATTCCCCAGTAGGCGATATCGAGATGGTGCTGGCCCCAGTCGGTGATGATGCCACCGGCATATTCAAACCACCAGCGAAAGTGGAAGTGGGTTCGCATGGGATGATAGGGCCGCTCCGGAGCTTGACCTTGATAAAGATCCCAGTCCAAATGAGCTGGGACGGGTTGCGGCGGGAAGGGTCCACCTTTGGTTGTCCAGAAGGGCAAATATACCACCACCTGTTGGAGCTTTCCGATCCAGCCGTTTCGCACCAGCTGACAAGCCAGGCGAAAGTGTGCGATGCTACGCTGCTGGGTACCCACCTGAACGAGGCGGCCGGTTTGACGGACTACCTGACGAAGAATAACTCCCTCTTCGAATGTAAGTGTTAGGGGCTTTTCCGTGTACACGTGCTTGCCAGCGCGCAGGGCTTCCACGTTGATCAGGGTATGCCAATGATCGGGTGTGGCATTGATGACAACATCCACCCCCTTATCGTTAAGCAATTGCCGGTAATTCTGATAGATCGGTACGTTTTCGCCAAACCGGCGCCTGGCTTGCTCCGCCTGCATGAGGTCGGCGTCGCAGATAGCGACAATAGGTCCGAATCGCATGGCATCCTGCGCCAGTGCGAGCCCCCTTCCGCCGGCTCCAATTAACCCAATCCCCGGCCGGTCATTAGCAGAGCGGAACCCAGCCGGATATGCGATTCGTGGCCGATGCACACTGGCTACGCCTCCTGCACAAGCGCACAGTCCAAGCGATAGGAGTTGTCTGCGTGTGACAGAGGAGCCAGGCATGGTTTTTCTCCTGAAGTAATGTCCGGGAGCCCAAGGTTTCGCACATGCTTCCGCTTGGCGTCCCCGGAATCCGTTCCAGCCGGCCGGCGGGTGAGAACCCCCTCCTTGAAGATAACACCAGCAGAATCGTGACTTTAAATTTCTACTGTGGCTTTAAATTCCTGAGGAGCGAGGTGATGGAGAAGGTCCACCCCGCGATCCAAAAATGTCGGTTTCATTCGACAACAAGCACTCCGGTGCCGCTGATCCTGTCTCCCTTCAAATCGTGAAGTGCTTTGTTTGCATCGGCGAGGGGATAGCAGGTCACTCGGGGACGAATGGGAATCTGGGCGGCCTCTGCCAACAAGCGTTGGCCGTCGCTTCGCGTGTTGGAGGTTACGCTCCGCAGGTCTCGCTCGTAAAAGAGGCATCGCTCGTAATTCATGGCGGGAATAGGCGTAAGATGAATACCGGCGATTGCGAGTGTGCCACCGCGATCCAATCTTTCCAGAATTGCCGGGACCAGTTCCCCTGCTGGAGCAAACAGAATGGCACTGTCTACATTGACCGGTAATTGAGCGGGACTCTCGCCAACCCAAAACGCGCCCATTTGCCGGGCCAGCTCTCGATGTTTTTCCCCGCGGGTGACCACATACACTTCGTAGCCGCGGTGGAGTGCCATTTGTAGCACTACATGGGCCGAGGAGCCAAACCCGTAAAGGGCCAATCGGCCGCCCGGCGGGACATTGGCCCGCTCCAGTGCCCGATAACCAATGATCCCGGCACAAAGGAGCGGAGCCGCGTCCGTGTCTTCAAAATTGGGCGGAATCGCGTAGGCAAAATCTTCTGGCACCACGGTAAACTCGGCAAACCCGCCATCGTAATGATAGCCGGTGAAGCGGGCGCAAGCACACAGATTCTCTCGTCCGGATTGACACAGGCGACATCCTCCGCAAGTAAATCGCAGCCACGCGATCCCCACCCGATCCCCAGGGCGAAATCTCGAGCACCCCTCCCCCAACTTTTCCACAACACCGACAACCTGATGGCCAGGAATGATGGGGAGCTTTTGACGGGGGAGGTCTCCTTCGATCACGTGAAGATCGGTGCGGCAAATGGCACAAACCTTCACACGGATCAAAAGTTCTCCTTTTCCTGGCTCAGGTGCCGGTATTTCCCGGAGTTGCAACGGGTAACTTTCTATCGGTCGAATGTCCTCTAAAATCATCGCTTTCATAAAGTTAGGCTCCTTGCCCTTTTCGCGGGTCAGCCTGTCTGTCCGAGTCGGCAACTCGCAACCAGATCCTCCGGGCCGTCGCCCTCTAAAGATTTATTGTCTGTTGCACCAAGTCCACAGCCCTAACTGTTTTCCTATTAAGGTGGTTTGGCGGCCGAAAACCTCGAAGTATGCTCCAAAAGTAGGGATACCCGAATCCAAAGACGATCACAATCTTTTTCGAATCTCACATTTTTCCCATTAAAGCCTTCCGCAAGGGGTCGGCGAAATCTATCGACCGGTGCTGCTGGTCGCTGGTTTTCCGCGTAGCAGCCGCACGTAGGATGGGCTCACCTCCGCTCGTCGCAGAACTCTTGGGACTCCCATGGTTTCTGGAAGCTCTGTCAACTTGGTTGGGTGGGTGCTTTCACTCCATTGTTGAAGGATTCGGCAGAAACTTTACACCACCCATGGCCACTAGGCGGGAGCCCGTCTTTGGTCAGCCCACCACTTTGGGGATGACCGCCTCCCCGGCGACGTCATCCTTGCCGCCACGTGGAATATTGCGCGGGAGGCCCTACTGCCTCCTACGGGGCGCGGGACTCAGCAACTGGTTTTGGAGTTCAGGCCTAATACCGGTCCCTTTGGGGCGAAGTTCGGACGGGAGCCTTCGCCATTCCTACGAGTTTCTCAGTTAGTGGGGAATTATCCTCATCAGAAGCTTCGGCGGCCAGCGCTCGAGCTTCGTTCCGAGCTAATGAGGCCTGGTCCCGCCCGGTAGTTTGGCTTATGCTGAAATCTTGAAAAATCCCCCTCAATCGGTTAACGTTGGGCTAAAGGAATGGGAAAAGAAGGGGCGGAGCTATTGTGCCTGCGGAGCTTGCGGCTGTTGCGGCCCCCGGTTCTTGTGATGACCTTCTGTGGGTAAGCCCCTCCGAAGCACGGCAATGTCCGAATTCTGTTCCCACGCGGCCGGAGGGCAAATTGTGTTTTTGACCGGAGCGCCGCCGTTGGATGCGGGAATCGGCATCCGGGGATTCCCACCTGTCGCACAAGGGATAGGTGGTTAGGCAATCGGGGGGACGGGAGGGTCGAGCACAACTTACGGCTCGAAGCGCAAGTGATTCTGGCCATTAAGCAGTTCGCGGAGTAGGTTCGGCAAATTTATTTTGCGTGCTTACACTTGGTTTGCACAGAGATCGATAACACTCTCTGGGCTCAGGACGCATGAGGTTACTACCTTGCTTACGAAGGGTCTGTGAGTAGTGCTGCTTCCCCGCAAGGCCATAAAAGCGTGTATTTGTTGACAACCGCGACAGGCCAATCTGACGCGATGGGCAAACGTTGGAAAGTCTCGCGGCAGGATATTTGGGACGAGTAAGCAAATTGCGAAGAAGTGCGCGTTTTTTAAGTTGTTCAACCTAATCCCACCCGGTTAAGGGTGGTGAAGTTAAGGAGTTCGGCCGTGAAGTCAGGTAAGTTTGTGACGCTTGAAGGGAACGAAGCCGCTGCAGCCATTGCGCATCTTTGTAACGAGGTAATGGCGATTTACCCCATTACCCCTTCGTCCACGTTGGGCGAGCTGCCGGACGAATGGGCTGCCAAAGGGCGGAAGAATATCTTCGGCGTGGTGCCCACGGTGGTGGAAATGCAGAGCGAAGCGGGGGCCGCCGGCGCCGTTCATGGGGCTCTTCAGGCCGGTGCGCTGGGCGCCACTTTCACCGCCTCCCAGGGGCTTCTTTTGATGATCCCCAATATGTTCAAGATTGCCGGGGAGCTGACCCCAACAGTCTTTCACGTGACGGCTCGAACAGTGGCCACCCACGCTTTGTCCATCTTCGGAGATCACAGTGACGTCATGGCTATTCGCTCGACCGGTTGGGCGATGCTAGCCGCCGGAAGCGTTCAGGAAGCTCAGGATTTGGCTTTGGTCGCCTATGCTGCTTCGTTAGAAAGCCGGATTCCCTTTGTGCACTTTTATGATGGCTTCCGAATTTCGCACGAGGTGAACTGCATCGAAGTGTTAGACGAAGAACAAGTACGGGCCATGCTCGATCCGGAGCACATCCGCGCCCACCGCTTGCGGGCCATGAACCCGGAACGACCCGTATTGAGAGGTACGGCGCAGAATCCCGATGTGTTCTTTCAGTCCCGCGAGGCCTGTAATCCCTTTTACTTCCGCTGCCCGGAGATTGTGCAGAAAGTCATGGACAAATTCGCTCGTCTGACGGGCCGCCAGTATCACCTTTTTGACTATGTTGGGGCGCCGGATGCGGATCGGGTGATAGTGATCATGTCTTCCGGCGGTGGGGTGGTGGAAGAAACCGTGGAGAAGCTCCTCGGCGAAGGAGAGCGGGTTGGGGTGGTAAAAGTGCGGCTATTCCGCCCGTTTGATGCTCAGGCTTTTGTGCGGTCGTTGCCCAAAACGGTGCAAGTTATTGCCGCCATGGATCGCACCAAAGAGCCGGGAGCTATCGGCGAACCCCTGTATTTAGATGTGGTGGCGGCGGTCACCGAAAAATGGGCGGAGCATGCACCCGACCGGCCAATGCCGTTGGTGATTGGCGGTCGTTATGGCCTATCCTCAAAAGAGTTTACCCCCGCGATGGCGGCAGGCATCTTCGAGGAAATGAAGAAGGCCAAGCCTAGGCGGCATTTTACCATCGGAATCGAGGATGACGTCACGCATCTGAGCTTGCCTTACGATCCCAGCTTTTCTACCGAAGCGCCGGATGTCACGCGGGCTGTGTTCTTCGGCTTAGGCGCGGATGGGACTGTGGGATCAGTGCGGAATACCTGTAAGATAATCGGGGAGAACACGCCGCTTTATGCTCAGGCCTACTTCGTTTATGACTCGCGAAAGGCCGGTTCGTTGACTACTTCCCACCTCCGGATTAGTCCTCGGCCGATTAAAGGCTCCTATCTTGTAAGCCGGGCTAATTTCGTGGGTTGTCATCAGTTTGTGTTCTTGGAACGCTTCGACGTTTTGTCAATGGCTGAGCCGGGAGCCATCTTCTTGCTAAATAGCCCCTTTACTGCCGAGGAAGTTTGGGATCAAATCCCGGCAGAGGTGCAAGAGGAAATTATCCGTAAGAAGCTGCGGTTCTGGGTGGTGGATGCATACCGGGTTGCGCGCGAAGCTCAGCTTGGCGTGCGCATTAATACGATCATGCAGGTGTGCTTCTTTAAATTGAGCGGTGTCTTACCCATCGAAGAGGCAGTCCAGCACATTAAGGACGCCATTGTGGCGACCTACGGCAAAAAAGGCGGAAGCGCGATCATCGAGCGAAACTTTGCCGCCGTCGATCGCGCGCTGGACGCCTTGGCCGAGGTCCAATATCCACAACAGATCACTTCCAAGAAGCACCGTGTGCCGCCGGTGCCTGAGGATGCTCCCGAGTTTGTGAAGAAAGTTCTCGGCAAGATGATTGCCAACAAGGGCGACGAGCTGCCTGTAAGTGCCTTACCCGTGGACGGTACTTACCCCACGGGTACGACCCGCTACGAAAAGCGAAGTATCGCGCTTGAAATTCCCATTTGGGATTCGGAGCTGTGCACTCAGTGCGGCTTTTGTGCCCTGGTATGTCCTCATGGGTGCATTCGCATGAAGGTCTACCCGCCGGCGGTCCTGGAGGGGGCTCCCCTAGGGTTCAAGTCGGCCGACTATCGTGGAAAAGAGTTTGCTGGGTGGAAATTCACCGTGCAGGTAGCTCCCGATGACTGTACCGGCTGCGGGCTTTGTGTGCAGGCATGCCCGGCCAAAGATAAACAGGTACCCAAGCACAAAGCTATCGACATGCTTTCGAAGTTTGAGCATTTGGATCGGGAGCGGGCTTGTTGGGACTTCTTCTTCAACAAGATCCCGGATGTGGATCGGGAGCAGGTGAAGATCGATACCATCAAGGGCTCGCAGTTGCTTTTGCCGCTCTTCGAATTTAGTGGGGCCTGCGCCGGGTGCGGCGAGACACCTTATGTGAAGCTTGTAACCCAGTTGTTCGGCGATCGCATGATGATTGCCAACGCCACTGGGTGTTCCTCCATTTACGGAGGTAATTTGCCTTGCACGCCATACTGCACCACGCCGGATGGTCGAGGACCTACGTGGAGTAATTCCCTTTTTGAGGACGCGGCCGAGTTTGGCTTTGGCTTTCGCCTGGCAGTGGACCAGACGGTCGAATATTGTCATGAGCTTTTGCGACGGTTGACTGGGCAGCTGGGTGACAACCTGGTGTCGGCCTTGATCACCAACCCGCAGGAAACAGAAGGCGATATCCGCCGTCAGCGGGAGTTGGTGGCCGAGCTGAAGCGCCGTTTGGCCGAAATCGACTCGGAAGATGCCCGAAATCTGCACGCCGTGGCCGACTTCCTGATCCGTCGCAGTATTTGGTCCTTCGGCGGCGATGGGTGGGCTTACGATATTGGTTTTGGTGGCCTCGACCACGTGCTCGCCTCGGGGCGCGACATCAACTTGCTGGTATTGGATACAGAGGTGTATTCCAACACGGGTGGCCAGTCCTCGAAGTCTACGCCGCGGGGGGCGGTGGCCAAGTTCGCCGCTGCCGGTAAGGCAGGCCGTAAAAAGGACCTCGGCCTCATGGCCATGAGCTATGGCAATGTGTTTGTGGGCCAAATCGCCCTCGGGGCCAATCCGGTCCATGCTTTGCGGACTATCATCGCCGCCGAATCCTATCGTGGCCCTTCGTTGATTATTGCCCTAAGCCATTGCATCGGTTGGGGCATCGATATGGTCACCGGTTTGGACCAGCAGAAGGAGGCCGTAGCCTGCGGCGCCTGGCCACTTTATCATTATGACCCGCGTGATAAAGAACATCCCTTCCATTTGGACAGCAAGCCACCTAGCATGCCATTCAAGAATTTTGCCGTTAAGCAAGCACGATTTGCGATGCTGGTTCGCTCCAAACCAGATCGTGCCGAGCAACTCTTCCAACAAGCCCAGGAAGACATTTGGGCTCGGTGGCGGCTTTACGAAGCCCTGGCCCAGTTGAAGGGTAATGGTCAATTTCTCGAAGCTGTTCAGGCTGTAAGCGGTTCTGAAGTAACAACTTAGGGAAAACTCCCATTTCCTGAAGATGACTCCTTGATCACCAAACTGCGGGAGGTTGAGAGAATATGCCATCCGATTTGTCAACAACGTATCTGGGGATGCGTTTGCGCAATCCTCTTGTCGTAGCCGCTTGTACACTATGTCAAGAGTTGGACAATTTGCGCCGTTTCGAGGAAGCTGGCGCCGGGGCGGTAGTGCTCCATTCGCTTTTCGAAGAGCAGATCGAGCACGACCAGACCGAGTTTGCCATGGTCCAAGAATATGGTGCTGACAGTTTTGCCGAGGCCCTCAGCTATTTTCCTTCCTTTGAACTTTTCCACACTGGCCCCGAAGAGTACCTCCGACACATCGAAGCCGCCAAGAAGGCCGTTTCCATCCCTATCATTGCAAGCCTCAACGGAATTACCCGGGGGGGATGGAGCCGCTACGCCCAACTCATGGAAAGTGCCGGTGCCGATGCGCTGGAGCTAAACATCTATTTCGTGGCGGCAGATTGCAACATGGACGGCCGCGAAGTCGAGCAGCGCTATATCGAGCTTGTTCAAGCAGTGCGGGAAAGTATCAAAATCCCCCTGGCGGTCAAATTGGGATCGCAATTTAGCTCGCCGGGACATCTTGCCCGACAACTGGTAGAAGCCGGTGCGGACGGGCTTGTCCTGTTCAATCGATTTCTTCAGCCGGATATTGATCTTGATCTTCTCGAAGTACGCCCTTGCCTGAAGCTAAGTACACCCTTGGAAAGCTTGGTGCCCCTTCGCTGGATTGCCATCCTGTATGGCCGGGTGAAGTGTTCGTTGGCCCTCACAAGCGGGATACATTCGGCTCAAGAGCTTGCCAAAGCCATCTTGGCAGGGGCCGATGTGGGAATGATCGCCTCGGTGCTCTATCAGGAGGGCTTCGGCGTAATTGGGCGTATTCTCACCGATTTGGCGGCATGGATGGACGAGCATGAATATCCCAGTGTGGCGGCGATGAAAGGCGCTTTGAGCCAACAAAATTGCCCAGACCCGGCGGCCTTCGAACGAGGTAATTACATGAAGGCACTGGTTTCTTACACGGGCCGGCTGATCTAAGATTTGCAACCGAATCGGGGAACCGCAGGCAGGGCGTCAAGCCTGTGACCCTTTAGCGGAAGGCGATCCGCGGTTCGCGAAGCCGGGCAAGCCAGTTTCGATTTTCGCTTTCCCGAAAGTAGGGGGGCCGGCCCCAAGACGAGCCAGCGCCGGCCTGCGGAGCCATCGCTACAGTTTGGGCCAAGTCTACAGGAACCCATCCCTCATATTGGGGCATTTGCCACACATCCGGGGTGACCTCCAGTGGCCGGTTGATTCGCACGGCCCCAAGGTCGATTTGAAAGTGAAGCTCAAATAACGGGGAATCGATTCGCACTAGTTGGGGCAGGACCAGGCCGGTCAAAGGGTCGCGGCGATGGCGGAGGCTTCGCGCCGAGGCTAGAAGCCGACCGTGGCTGTCATAGAGATATTGCTCGAGCACGGCTGCCGTCTGGGCATCCAGCCGAAGTACTCGTGTCTGCTCGCCGATGGCCGTGTGCTTTCGTGACACAACTTGTAGTCGATTCTCTCCTAAGGGCAGGGGGCCCTCATGCTGGCCGTCAGGATCGAGCTCAACAAGACCTAAGGCATCCACGACCCAACGCGGATCCAGCGGAAATTGCTGTGCCGCGGCGCTACGGGCAAAGTCCATATGCCGGCAGAAATAAAGTTGCGGGTCGCGTCGAACCCAGACCCAAAAGATTTCATCGTTACTGCCCACATCCAGCTCTAGACCCGTAAGCCCTGTGCCCGCACGAATGCGAAGTCGTAGCGGTCGTTCGAAGACCACCATCGCTCGAAGGGAAGGAAAGCTTGGTCCACTGATGACCGCCTGGTCCGCTTGAAAGTTGTAAATGCGAGAACTGTTGCCATTGACGGCGGCCATTACCTGCTCCAGGGAAGGAGAAGGGGGGAGCACCACGGGCAAAGGCTCTGGCTTGCGAGTGCGGAGGCCCACTGCGTGACACCCGCTGCCCACAAGCGCCGCCACAACCACCGAAACCAAGCCCAGACATCTTCCTGTCGTCGACGGAAGGGCCAGGATGTGGGAAGGAGTTACGCCGCTTCTGAGGCCTGTGGCTGGGTAGGACTCCCTACTCACCGAACCGGCTGCAGAAGTGTCCGGAATTAAGTTCTCATCAATTAAGTTCTCATCCATCTTACCCCTCCATGGGATACCCACACTTTTCTCCGAAATCCTTCGGCCGTGCCCTTAAACCCCTGGCGCGTCACCCGACGTTCGTTCCCAAGGGAGCTTCACGAACTTTCGTGAGCCAAGGATGTGGGTAGGGACGGATTGGCCTCAGCGTCCCCTCGTGTCGAGCCTTTGCCAGGGGGCTCTCCCTGTAGCCCGAGAAGTGACCGAAGCACTTGCTCCATGGCAGCGCGCCGCTGCCCCTTAGGAGGGACGACGGGTACTTCATAAATGCGGCCCGTTTTCACATGCCTGAGGACGACGCGAATTCCTTCGCCGGGGGGAGCGATTTCCCCTTCCCATCTAAGGATCCGCCGCCGGAGGAGAATAAGTGCCAGCATGTAAGCAAGGTCTTGCTGGTCGCCGGCGCCCAAAAGCTGCTCCATAACTTCGATCAAAGTCGTGGGTTTAAGCCGGGACGGGGCAGCACTGGGTTGGCCCGGCACTACTGTCCGCCACCAGGCGATAAGATTGGCCTCCCGCACCGGCCAGGCCTCCCGGGAGAAATCCACGCGGCGAAGCTTAAGTCCGTCTCTGACCAAGGCCGAGATGATTTCCTCCCCTGGTTGTAGGACTCGCCCTGTCGCGGCGCAGCGGTTGGTGCAGGCTGCCACTTCGGTCGGTTCGAGCATGGATCACGTCCCTGACAGTTCGCTTTTTTCACTTTTGGGCCGGATATCTCTCCCTAAGCCACCAGCTTTACTCTTTTACCTAGCCATAGAATCCTATCCACACAACCCAAATCCCGCATGAGGAGGGATCACGGGCCAGCGAAGTTGGAACTTGCCACCGAATGAGCCATCGATTGGGTGCTGACCCGCTCGCGAGGCGCATCGCTTAAGAATTCCTGCCGAGATGCGGAACTTCGAAGCATCGACTTTTGCCTTCGAGAATGGGTACGAAGATTCCCTCTTGGGAATTCAGATCCAAGCATACCGGCCTAGCTAGTTGAGGGACAATAGTTAGTTTTCCACGTAAGTTTTAAATAAATGCGGCCCGCACTTTCTCCATGGGTTTACTTTTCGCCAAAATCGCGGCGAGAGAAAGGACACCTCAGGTAGTAGCGACTCCCAAGACTTTAGCCGGAGCTTACTACGCGGGAGCGACTTCCTTTCACACGGCACCGAGAGCTGCTGACCGTTGCAGGTTTCCATCTGGCTAAACGGCCCACCCTCCTTTAACTCTAATTGGAGAAATGCCTGCACCAACGAAGAACCTCCTTCGCACGCGAGGCACCTGCTCACCGATTTTATGAAAGTGCTTCATCGTGGTGGCCGGCCCCGGGGAAGGAGCTTTGTTTACTCGCTTAGCAACAGTTCGAAGTTTCGTAGCGGGAAAAAATTGAGATCCCATCCGCCACCTTTTACGACTTTTCGGTCAAAAGTTCGCGTGAACGAACTCATTGTCTTCCCGCTATGCGAGGATTCTTGGGGTGAGAAAGCGCCTAAACGCCATGATTCCGCCTATGCCCAAACGCCATGACGCCACCTGTCCTGGAGCATTTAGCCACAAGAAGTTGGCTCTTGTCATGGCGCGCAGACAGCGTCCCCCATATGGGCGCAGAAAAGACCCCTATCCAGAATCTGTGAGTTCTCAGGGAGTTGAGCCTGCCTTAGAAGCATTGAAGAAACACTTAAGTCCTGGTGAAGATTCGCTCGCACCAACGCTCGAAGTGTGCTCCCCTTAGGACACCCCCGCGGGTCGCACGAGCTTGAGGTGTTGGCTCGGAGGGGGCTTGGGTACCACCAGGAGTGGAAACCTCGGCCAAAGGAGAAGCCGAAGGCTCGGTGGCCAACTCAACCGCTAATTCCTTTGCTGGCTTAGAGCCCGGGGAAATTCCGTTTTTGCGCTTTCGCGCGAAGTTGGCGCCCAACGGCCCGGTGAGAATCGCCGGATAGTACACCAAATCTCCCAGAAGACCTGCGGCAAGGAGAATGAGCATCAAACTGCCGAACCGCTGGGTAGGGGTGAAGGCGCTAAGGGCAAAAACAGCCAGTCCGAGACCAGAGACAAACGTGGTTTGCGTCATAGCGCGGGCGCAGCGGCTGTAGGCAAAAAGGACGGCATTGGCACGTGACAGACCTTGCCTCAAGCCATCACGGAACCACGTGAGGAAATGAATCGTGTCGTCGACGGCAACACCCATGGCCACGCTAGCTGTCATCATGGTGCCCACATCCACGAGGATGCCTGTCCAGCCCATGGCCCCAAAAACTACCACCGCCGGGAACACATTGGGGATCATGGCCACAAGGCCCCCCCAAACGCTTCGGAGCAGGATAATCATTACCGCCCCAATTAAAGCAAAGGCCATCATGAAGCTGTTAAACAGGCTACGGAACAGTTCGTGTTGCACTTGGTACACGAGAGGAACAAGCCCGGTGTAGACAGCCTCGATCCCGTTGACGCCTTGGGCACGGTACTCTGCAAGGATAGGATCCACCGTGGCCCGCAACTCATCGACAAACTGACCGTAGTCGATATCGGAGAGGGCTTCCACCCGCGCACTGATTCGCCACAGCTCGATGCCGCGGGTGGCATACCAGCGGGCGACTGCCTCGTCCACGGCAGTGGCATCGGCTTGCGACCAACCGAAATGCTGGACCAACTTCTGGGCAAGTTGTTTTGGGCCTGCAAATTCTCGAAGGGCACGCAGGCTGTGGAAACCCGACCTACGCAACTGATCGGCAAGCTGGGGAGGAAGGGCCAGTACCCCGACTGGGGCATCGCCATCGTACGTAAGATAATCCCGAAAAGCCTCGCGATGCGCTTCTAACCTTTTGCTGAGCACGTCGTCCCGCACCCGGCGGCGATTGATCCCCAACACCCGCTCGAAAGCCGAAGCGGTTGAATCATCCGCGGTCAGCTCGGGGGCAAACGTGGCGGCGGAAAGAACCCCCCCCACCGGCGGCAAGGCTTGTACCGCATCCTCAATCCGCCGCACAAGCCGCATTCTGTCCACAAACGACAGTTTGCACTTCGAGTTGTCTACACGCAGGATAATTTCCATGGGGACCAAGGGACCGAGATGCTCTTCCAGCCACGCGTAATCCTGCACAATGGGAGCGTCGGAGGAAAAAAACTTCATAAGCTTAACTGAAGTGCGAATTTGGGACAGTCCCACGGCTCCCACCAAAAGAATGGCGCTACAAACCAGAGCCAGCATAGTGCGGTGGCGGATGATGTGACGTCCCAACCGCTGCCAAAAGCGGTCGATAAGGCCCTGGGGGGCTGAGAGGTTGCCCAACTGACTCTCACAGGCCGCGCGTGGTGAAGGGAAAATCTGCAAAAGCGCCGGCAAGACCAAAAAAACCAAAGGCAAGGTGGCCATCACCCCCGCTGCAGCATAAATCCCAAACTTGCTGATCGGGGTCACGTGGCTCAGGCTGAGTGACCCAAGGCCAAAGGCTGTTGTTAACGCAGCCAGAAAGCAGGGTTTCAACCCGTGCAACACCGCTCGTTCACACGCCCCGCGCAACCCACATTGCCTCACAGCATCGTGATAGTAGTTAATGAGGTGAATTGAGGCGGAAATGGCCAGAACGTAAACAAGCGAGGGCATGGAAAGCATCACAGAATCCACGTTCCGGCCGGTAAAGTAAACAAGAGCGAGCCCCAAGCCGGCAGCGGTGATGGCCAAGAAGAAAACCATCAGGGTAAGGCGAATACTTCGTAAACACGCTATGGATACCCCAAGGCCCACGAGTGCCGACAGTATCGCCAACCTATAGAGCGTTCGTTGGCCTTCGGTATCGATGGCATAGTTATCAATAGGAGGTCCTCCTAAATGAAGCACCCGCGGAGGGCCTACCCGCTTGCCGGTGGCAATCTCGTGAAAAAAGGCGCCAAGGTTAGTTGCCACCTGAGCGAGAAACGAGCTTGCCCGCGCCGGGTGGGGAGGCTCGATACCCACTTCCTCCGCCAAACGGTACAGCGTGGCCACCATATGTTTCAGCTCGGGACCATGAAGCTCATGGATTAACGTGGCCACCACACATGTGGTGCGATGGTCGCTCCCGATTACAGTGCCTTCGAGGCGACGGAGGATCTCCTCGTCCGACATCCTGGGGTAGCGCTGGCGGAATTGCTCGACAAGCGTTTTGCCCGAGAAAACCGTTTTAAAATAAATTGGTCGCGATGACCTAGCCCGCGAAGAGAAGCCGGGCTTCGAAGTGGCGGTGACAGCCTCTTTGTTCAAGGACGACGACACCTCGCCTTGCCAGCCGGTAGAAACGTCCTGAGATCGCTCCTTTTGTTTTTCGGGAGGTGAAACTTTTTCCTCGGCCGATAACTCGCGCAACTTTTCCATCATTCGCTCAAGACGAGGGTCATCGAGGGTGCAACCGTCCCAGCTAAGCACGACGAATTGTTCATGCGGAAAATGCTCTCGGAACCAACGGTGAACTGCCGTCTGGGGAAAGTCGCTGGGAAGCCATTCCCGAACATCATTGCGATTGGAGCGAATGGCGCGTCGAGCACCCGCAAAGATTATTGGGAGCATCACAATAGTAACAATCAGTATGACGACGCTGTAACGTTCAAAAAAGGTGGCTCGAGAGGACATGCGGTTACGATTCATGGCTGGGATGTAAGGGGCTCTGAGTTCGCCATCGCCGGTTCGCGCGGCACAAAAAATACGCACAGGTTGGTTCGGCCTTAATTCCTCTCCAAGTCGATCTTGGGGCGACCGGGCCGGTTTTGAAGTGAAATTAGCTATTTACGCCAGTTTACGCAGTCGACCCACTCCAGTTTCACCGCTTGAGATGAAATCCGGGCTCGCCAGGTATCCGGTTTGTCTCTTAGTGCCACTCCCAATTGAGTGGTATGGATCACGCTAACCCAGCCGGTCGTGTGAAAAATCCCCACAATCAAACTCCGATTTATGGGGGAATTCTCCTATCAATTCGGATTTTCCCATCGGGACCGATTATCCGTTAGGAAAAATTCGGTTTGTGATTCCCCGTTCTGAGTGGGTACCGAGTACCTCCCGCTTTCCTTGGCACTTCTAACTCGCGAACCATGAGATTTACAGGTATAACGGCCCCAAGGGTAGGTGGCCTGCGAATCAGCCGAGGTTCCCGACCCGGCCAGCTTATCACCCAATCCCGTCCCGTGCTGAGGGGCGGCATGTGAGTTATGGAGCGGCTTGTGAAGTGCATTAGTGATATCAGGCCACGCAAAGGGCCATTGAGACCCTTTGGCTAGCCTCTGAGGACAAGATTAATTACGAGGTTTGTACAGTTTCGGCTCGACTGTAAGTGGCTGACCCGGTTGCCAATCGAAGAAAAGGTCTCCCGGCTCCACTCTTCCCGGTGGGCGAGCGCCGGCAGCAGGGCGGCCTGTTAAGCTATCGCCCAGATCTTCACGCATGAGATTGGCAAGCTCCGTAATTTGAGCAACGATTTCCGGATGGGCGGCTGCCACGTTCGTGGTCTCCCCTATATCGTTTTCCAAATCGAACAGCGAAAGTTCGATTTTTTCTTGGCGATATGGAACCGGAGTTCCTCCCGTCCCGCCGGGCTGTCCTCCAAGCGTGCGATAGGTATGGGGAAAGTGGAGTTTCCATTTCCCCATTCGTACTGCCTGGAGCTCGCGATCCCAATAAAAGAAAAGAGCCTTGTGAGGGCTCTTCGCACCAGGTTGTCCGATCACAAGAGGCCAAATGTCCTTTCCGTCGATTCGGTGCTCGGGGAGGGGAACTCCAAGCTGCCCCGCAATTGTTGGCAGAAGATCAATCGTCATCACTGGCTCCCGGCAAACCGAGCCAGCAGGAATTGTGCCCGGCCACCACATGATACAGGGCACGCGGACACCGCCTTCAAACGTTGTGCCTTTGCCCTCCCGAAGAGGTGCTGCCGATCCAGCGTGATCGCCGTAGCTAAGCCATGGCCCGTTATCCGAAGTAAAAATCACCCAGGTTCTACGCCCTAAGCCCATTTGGTTGACGGTCTGAAGGATCTCCCCCACGGACCAATCGACTTCTGCCATCACATCCGCGAAAAGTCCCTTCCCTGTTTTCCCCTCAAACTCAGGCGAACAAAACAGCGGCACGTGGACCATGGGATGCGCCAGATACAAGAAAAAGGGACGATCCTTGTTTCGTTTTATGAAGTCCACCGCCCGTTCGGCGAACCGGCGGGTAAGAAGCTTCTGATCCTCAGGTCCCACCTCGGCATCTACGATGACCCTGCCCTCAAAAAGAGGAAGCGGTGGAAATTTGTCCCCTGCTGTCGGATGGAAAGGCCACATGTCGTTGGAATAGGGCAAGCCCAAATATTCGTCGAATCCATGCTCTGTGGGCAGGAACTTGGGATGGTGGCCCAGATGCCATTTGCCAATACAACATGTGGCATATCCTCGCTGTTTGAAAACTTCGGCCAATGTCAACTCGGCAGCATTGATACCGATCAAGGCGTTGTGATTCAGGGCTCCAAAGATTCCCACCCGCACGTTGTAGCAACCCGTGAGTAAGCTAGCCCGGGATGCAGAACAAACCGGTTGTGACACGTAAAAATCGGTGAAGATCCGCCCCTCCTGAGCCATACGGTCCAGGGCAGGAGTACTATAGCCTTTTGCCCCAAAAGGTCCGATGTCTGCATAGCCAAGATCATCCATGAAGATGATGATGACGTTAGGAGGTGTAACCTCCGAAGCCCCTTTTTCGCCCCTTTCCTCGGTAAAACTCTCTCTCCCACCAGCAGTGAACGCGATGCAACCCAGCAAAACGATTATCGGTTTCATCACGCTACGGGTTGACGAACGCGCATATTCCGTGCGGTTTCGAAGCATCCACACATGGGGCGAGCCAATTCGAGCCGTTCTTCGTGGGTAGCAAGATCCCATCGCAATTGTCCTCCCAGAAAGCGTCACCACGGCAGGCGAACGGGTGAATTCATCGGGCAATTAGGAGCCGATTCGGCTATCCCGACAGTATAGCTTGGTAAAGCTCCTCCAGGAACACTTCCGCCTGTCCCGCCGCGATTTTTGGGGAGATTGGTGCCGCAAACCTTCGGAGAGGTGAGGCTTCCCTCAAAAGGGCTTAAGTGACGTGCCGTCCGGCTCGGCTTTCGGCCAGGAAAGACTCTGGAACCCGCAGATCGAAAACTATCCCGTCGGAAGGAAAGGTAGCTTAAGCCGGTGCCCAGACGATTCTTGGGAGGCGTACAGCCCATTTTACACGCCACCGATCTTCGGGGAGGGTTCGTTTGTGAGGAGAGTTTGCGTGCCAAGGGCATACCCACACAGGCAGCCTGGCCAGGCCAGCTCGGGAAGATTGATGCCCGGAAAAGTCATCCCCTCATTCGTCCGGGAACCTTGAAAATCACGGTTTTGCCTCCGCACTTAAGAGCCACTGCCGCCGATCGTACTACCACCGAGCATGACGTGCCAGTTGCCCAAGCCGCAGACACCGTGCCGCATTCTGCTAAATTCTTGGGGAACCCTTCGCAAAAATTCGGTGTTTTTAGCCCGGTTCACGCGGACACGTGGCAGCTTAGGGCTGACGGTGATCAACGCACAAAAAGATCTTTGCTGAAACCGGCGTCATTGATCAAGTCTACCCAAAAGCCAGCAAGCTCGGCACACCCCGAGCCAACTCATCGGTACCCTGTGCTTCAATGCTTTACTTTACGAACCACACCGACCACCACACCCAATACCCTGGCATTTTTGGTGTAAATGGGTTTTTGCTTGGGATTAGTCGGCTGTAGCCGAATGCGATTGCCCTCCGGAAACCATCGCTTGAGGGTGGCTTCGCCCTCGTCGGTGATAGCCACCACGATTGCGCCTTTGGGGGCCCTGGGTTGTCTGCGAACGATGACATAGTCACCGTCAGTAATGTGGTCGCCGATCATCGAGTCCCCCTGGACTTGCAGAGCGAAGAGATTACCATCCTTGTCGTTGAAAAGATTGGTGAAATCGACCCATTCCTTCTGCTCGATAGCTTCATGAAGTCTTCCCGCGGCGATTCGACCGGCAAGGGGCAAGCCGCCCCCCGCAGGCCCCTCCTGGAGAAGCCGGATCGCACGGGAGCGATTAGGCTCGCGAGCAATAAGTGCCTTCTTCTCCAAGGCCCTTAGATGGCACATCACGCCATTGGGAGATCGGATCCCGAACTTATCGGCGATTTCCCGCACGGTGGGGGCGTACCCACGAGCACGAATTGTTTGCCGAATAAACTCGTAGATTTTTCGCTGCTTTTGCGTCAGGTTTGCCGCCGATTCCGTCATTTTTCAATCCTCGCCATGTAGATGAAGTGTCTAGTCACTCTCCCGGGCAAAGCACATCAGAGCGCCACCCGGTGACACCAGCTTCCGTTCTCACCAGGTCAACACCAACTCAAAAATTTTGTTTACGTGCAGCACAATGTCACTGACGGACTTCGAAGATTAGTCAAGGAAGCTCAGTTGAGTCTTTCTTGCAAGGCACACAAGGGCAAAGTGCAGCAGTCCGTGGGGAAGATCTAAAGCACGTTTTCAATTGGTCAACTTCTTTGATGGACAATCGTATAATAAAACAAACCTGTTGTCAAGGTAGTGCCGGAAAATTTTTGTTGAACACTTGGCCACTCTTTTCGCTGAAGCGCGAAAGCGTCTCGTGATGCTTAGCCAGCCCGGCAAGCTCCCCTGTTCAATTCAGGCAAGCAGGGACAGAGTCTCTGAGTCGTTTTAGCCGCGCGACAAGTTCCTTCAGTATCGGCTGGTGGTGTCACCCGGCAGCCTCGCGGATATCGACCATGAAACACAGACGAAGGACCTAAATCGAAACCGAAGCCGGCTGAAACTTCCAGCGGAAAGCCACTTGGCGGCAAGGGGTATTCCTGCTCGGCGTGGGGGACGGGGCGTTGCCGGAGAATGACGGGGTAAAACAGGCGGTGTGCCCCAGCTGGAAGCTTGTAAACATTGGGAGAAGCATCCCGTTTTCTGCGTGCTAAGACCTCTGGCTACGCTTCCCGCCCAAACTTTGCGCAAACTTTTCTTCGGCCTATCCCCCTGTGCCTGGTTGATAAGGAGTTCGACCGTTGCCGCCATGGCTCCGGTTCAAGGGAACACTGGGAAAGGTGGTTAATCATCGCCCCCGGCCTCTTCGGGACCAGCTCTCCCAGTACCAACCTCAGGAAAGCGATAGGCCTAGGCGTTGCAATCGGTTTGCCGATCATACCTTCGGGGGTCCAATCGGGGCACCACAGAACCCTGGGACCGAGCTTGCGACTTCAGCAATTGTTGCTTGTCGAATCCGGGGGCCCGTAGAACCATGCCATAGAGGGGTGAGTTTCCATAGATTGGAGGCAGTTCTACAAGCCAGAGATCAAGCCAGAGATATTTTCGCTTACAAGATTGCGTGCCGGTGCCGCCTGAGCTTACCCGGGGGTGTCGTTTCCTCTGCGCTCGCGCTGGAACGAGCTCTCAAGCTTGTTGAGGGTAGTCAATAGACTTTGGCCTTTTCGTCGCACGCACAGATCGGATCGGTGGGGAAGCATCAAGCAATTTTTCGGGGGATAGCTCAAATGTTTTTTTCGGAAGATAGTTCAAATGTTTCTTTACCTGCTTTAAATGTTTTTCCACGTGCTTGGCCTCCTGCTGGGGTGTCCGCACCTGAGGGCGGCGATTGGGAAGGGTGGAGTCCTGGGGCCAGCCTCAGGGTCGATTCTTCTTTCGTAATCCCCATAAGGTAAAATTGCCAACGGGATGGAGCCGCTTTATCGTATGAGACACTTGTGTTTGCTGCATGTGTAGCTTCGAAGCACCATGACATCCGAAGAAATGACGGGCAATGGGCCTTTTTCGGCGGTGCCTCCACGGGCCCGGCGCTCCGAAACATTCCCCATTCTCATCCTGGATGGCACAGGCCGCGTTGTCTCCTTTACCCCATCGGCGGCCGAGATGCTCGCCGTCCCCCCGGAAAATCTCACCGGGCGGCGGATTGAAGAGCTAGCCCCAATCGGCATTGTTCTCGCCGAGCCAGGCCTGACCCCGGAGGACCGGCCCCCCCCTGCGATGTGGGCCTCGGATGGCGCCGAGGGTCCCCTGAAGGGAGTGAAAATGCCGTTGGTTGGCGGTTCTCCCGATTTTGGGTGGTTAGTTATCCTCACCACGGACCAAGAAAAAGCTCGTGGAACGGGCCTGCCGACTGAGGAGACGGCGGAAAAAAGGGCCGGTGCGGTGGCTCAATCGGCCGGCTTGGATTCAGGGACTGCGGGAACACCGGGGTCGACCAGCGACGAGCTTACTGTCCCGATTGCGGTAGTTTCCCAACCCGCCGGGAGGACGGAAGCGGCCATTCTTCGCGAGCGCGAGGCCTATTTGACGGCCGCCCTTGAAGATCTGCGGCGGTCAAACACCGATTTGGAGCAATTTGCTTCGGCGGTTTCCCACGATCTTCAGGAACCCTTGCGAGCTATCGCCGGTTTTGCCAAGCTTTTGCAGGAGCGGGTCCACGGCCGTTTGGACGAAACCTCCCAGGAATACCTGCAATTTATCGTTCAAAGTGTCGAGCGACTCCAACAGCTCATTGCAGGGCTTTTGACCTTTTGCCGAGCAGGGAAAATCACCCAGCCGTTTAAGCCTGTTTCCATGGAGCAGGTTGTCAAAGGGGCTCTTGCTAACCTCAGAGTGATGATTGAGGAAAATAACGCCGAGGTCACTTACGACCCACTTCCGGTAGTTCGGGGCAGTATGCCGCAGTTGATCCAAATCCTTCAAAATTTGATTAGTAACGCGATAAAATTCAGGAGCAATGAACCTCCTCGGATTCATATCTCGTCTGAACGAGTCCCGGAGGGCTACCAATTTGTGGTGGCAGACAACGGGATCGGGATTGCCCCGCGGGATCATGCCCGGATTTTTCAGATTTTTCAACGGGTGGGATCACCCCCCGACCGCCCCGGCTTAGGCTTAGGCCTTGCCATTTGCAAAAGGCTTGTGGAAGCCCACGGGGGTCGAATTTGGGTTGAGTCCGAACCCGGTAAGGGGAGCAAATTCTTCTTTACGCTTCCGGCTGCGGAACTCACACCCTCTGGATCCGCGGGAGACATTTCCCAAGACCACCCTTAAGCGGCGTTCAAACTTGACAAAACTGCACGGCTTAAGAAAGCACCGCCCCCCTATTTAGCTGCCGAGGATCTTCTTCTTCAACTCTGTGAGCAAAGTGGCCGCATAACCGATTTCTCGCTTTTGGCGCTCGGGCTCGTGCGGAATTTCCCGTTCGATGGTTAGCGGTCCGTCATAGCCAAGCTCGGCCAAGGTGCGGAGGAAAAGCTCGACGTTAACATCACCCTGCCCAAGTGGTACTTCTTGCCCCCACTCCTGCCCAGGATGGCTGGCCCACTTCGCGTCCTTGCAGTGAACACTTCGAACATACCGGCCCACCTTTCGCAAAGCCTCGATCGGCTCTCCTGAACCGTAGAGGATCATATTTGCCGGGTCGAAGTTGACAAACAGATTTTCCCGCTCCACGTCCTGGATAAATTGCAGAAGGGCGTCTGCGGTCTCTTGACCCGTCTCCAAATGAAGCCTCTGATTGTTTTTGGCACAGTGATCGCAGATCTCCTGGGTGACCTTGACCACGTCGCGGTAGAGTGGCTCATCGCGATCGTGGGGGATGAAGCCCACGTGGAGGGCCACCACATCACAGCCGAGCACCCTGGCGAAGTCGGCAATCTCCTTCATTTCCCGAGTGCGTTCCGCGCGGGTCTCCGGCGGCACCAAACCAACGGTCCGTTTCACTGTGGGGATATCGGCGTAAGATTCCCCCTCGAACCCGCCGAAAACTGCCGTGAGCGTAATGCCCAGCTCTCCCAGCCGGTCTAGGAAGCGCTTGGCATGTTCGGGGGTCCGCGTTTCCGGCCGGGGTGCATGAAGCTGAATCGTGGGAATTCCCAATTCATGCGCAACTTCCAACTTCACGCCCAGGCCTGCATCAATGCTCGTGAAAACTCCGATTGGCCATTTTTCCATGATAAAGCCTCCTGTTACTCGCCGGAAAAACCCGTTTACCTATGGGGCCAAAGACAGTTTTTTGTGGTTTATGTCCTCAAGCTCGGCACCCGATTGTGCACTTTGTAGGCTTCTCTTTTCCAAGTTGCGTTTTATTTTCGCCTCAGACCTGCCTTTGGCTGAAGGCATGGCTAGCTTACTCCTTCCCCAAGGTGGCATGAACTTTTTGCGGAGTTATCAACACGACACAGTGCCCGGCTGGCCCGCATTTTTCTCGGCAATTGGCCTGAAAGCTTTTCCCAAGTACAAAGCCAAAAGCCTTCATGCTTCCGGCTGCCGGCTCTCAGCGTTGTCAACAACGGTCCGCAATCTTTGCCAGCAGAGGTGTTTACATCAAACGATCAACCGTCGCGTGGCGGTCTACTGAAGCATGATCACCGTGTTGGAAGGCTATTATCGCCAAGAATTTACTTCGTTCAAGGTGGAGCGGCAGTAAAGAAGCAGGCATGCCTCCGCGTACGAGGGAATTGGTGCACTAGTGGCGATTCGCCCGATACCCCATTCCCATGCCTCCGCGTACGAGGGAATTGGTGTCCCGAGGCGTGTGCGCTCAACCGACCGAACGGCATGCCTTGGGGTGCGAGGGAATTGGCGTATCGGGGAGTTGGTCCTCAGAAAAGGGAAGGTCAGGCCTCTGCGTGCGACGGAATTTCCGATGCTCCAGAGCTATCTTCCTTGTGAGGACCGACTGCATGCCGCTAACCGGGGCCTGCCCATGTTCTTCCCAATTCTTGGGGCGGGCTCGACCTTGCGCTATTTGAGATCGTTGAAGGCGATTCCTGATGAGTTGCGGTTTTTTGGCGTAAGAAGATTTTTGAGGAAGCCTGAAGTAACTTGCACGGTCATCACGGAAAGTCACTCGTTCTGCCGGACTTGGCAAAACCGGGGAGCCTGTTTGTCCAGATGCTGCCCTCCGGAGCGCCTAGCGTTTTCAGTTCTGCTCAGTGGGAAAACTTCGCACGCCATCCGGAAATTCGAGCCACGACGAAAATGGGCTTCAGGCTGCGGGCTGCATGGGGCGAATCACCGCAGTGAGGCTACCCACGTTATCTGCCAGTTCGGCCGGAGAGTCGTTGACACGAAGGAAGAGTGTACCTGTCTCTGAAGGAATCAGCAGCCCCCGAAGCCCCAGGGGATGCGGATTGACAAACGAGCCTGCCTCTGTGCGGAAGGATTGATCCGCCGGCACGACCGCTCCGAGAAGCATTCCAAGCGGCTTACCGCGGTAATATCGGATGGTCACTCCGTTTGGTTCACACCACCATATGACTGGATGTTGACCCAGCTGATAGCGTCCCCGTGCCAGTATTTCGTACTGGACAGCTTTATCCAGAAAAATTCCCGTGTTTTGCCAACCCCGGTCTGCCGCCACCGTTACCTCCCGCCCTTGTGGGGGGAGAGGTATTCCTGGGGTGAAGTCGATGGCTTCTCGGGACAGGTCGTGACCAAACTCAAGGGTGTGCACGAAAAGGGCCCACTCGTGCTCGGCCCAAGGCCAGTAAGGCCCAACCATCTGGCGGAAGTGTTGATTAAATTCCGCCCGGCGAACCCATTGGGGTAAAGAGCGGAAAGCCTGTTGGTATCGCGGGTGGCGATCAAAAAAGGTTGCCGCGGCCCAGCACCAGCCGTAAAGTTCTACCGATTCGTCATCCCGAGGACGCAGACCCAAAATGTCCTCCAGCCGAAGAAACTTTCCCCCCTGCAGATCTTGGCGGACCATCCGGATGCGTCCCCACAGGCTTAGTTCGTCTGCTTGACGGGGAAAGTAGGCAAGCTCGAGCCTCCCATCCTCCCAGCGGTGAGTCGCCAAATACTCGGCGATCCCTTCCATGTACCATGTCGGCCCACAATCGCCAAGGATGGTATTCATGAAGGCATGAACACCTTCGTGGAGCAAAAGGTGCCGGCGATAGTAATCACTTGGGGGATTGACAAACCAGATTTCTCTGCCTCGAGCAAATCCGAAGCGAAAGGGAGGAAGCTCTGGGGGCAAGAGGCCGGCTTCGATGATGTGTTCCCCTCGGCCGATAAGTATTGCCTTGCATTGCCACCGCGGGTGCCTTGCTGGATCTACTCCGAAGTATCGGCACCATTGCGGAAAAGCAGCCTCGAACACTTGGGGAAGCTCGGCAATGGCCGATGACAAGGGTAGGTCCGTGTACAGGACAAGCCGCGAGCTTGAAACGCTCTGGATGCCATGAGCTTGCAGCGTGGCAGGATCGATGGTCATCTCCGGCGGACCGACATTGCACGCGGCCACCCCTCGAGTGTCACCAAATGTTCGAAGCGCTAGGGCCCATGTTGCAAGCCCGAAGCATACGCTGCGCCGCGATGCCGTGACATGACTGAGCGCCAAATTCTCCCCCGGCACCTTTTTCGCCGTCGGTTGATTCCCTCCATCCGTCGGCAACCCGCAGGAGTGAAGCATCCCAGGAGATCCTTTGCCGCATGGTTCCGGCCACGCTGGACCTGCCGATAGCCCGGCAAACTCATCCACGTCGCTCAGCCCTGATTGCGTGGTTTTCCCTCCCCTTTTGTCCATGCCCTGGCTTTCGGCCGGATTTATTGGCACCCTAACCTCCATCCCTCAAACCGTGATTCCTAGCTGCAACCAGGAAAAGCTCTGGAAATCCTCGGCAACTTGACTGGCTTGCCCCTTCTCCCACAACCTCCGCCGGTGATCGCACTATTTCCCTAAAGTCGATCCCTTTAGGATCCAAAACGTATCGCAAACCGACATTTGGCACCCCGCACCGCATGACGCAGCCCAATGGCATGTTCCGGTCAACGCTGGCTGTTGTTTGATCCGGTAGACGAACCCGGTTTGAAAATCAAGGCGGAGGGATTAGTCCCATTCTGATGGGCGTTCGGCACGGCGGCGTTGCCACTCCGGTGTCCACTGAAAGTTTGCTTGCTGGCGGATATGATCCATTAGCCGTGTGAACCCGAGGATCATCTCGTCGCTGGCGGCGATACGATAAAGTCGGCCGGGATCCCGGATGAATTGCTGCCATAATACCTCCTCAGGAGGCTGACTTTCCACAAGCCGGATCACGTACACCTCGGTCTGCGGATGATTCATCGCCACACCCACTTCGCCCGCGCGGAGTTGGTACGTGGTGCGCATGAATTCGTGGCCCGGTCGATCCACCCCTTTGATCTGACTAATCCGCGGCCGTTCGAACTGGGCAAAAACCAAGGGCAGCGGTGACGTAAGCCAGGTAAAGGGATCAGATTGGATTACCGTGAGGTCCTTTCGATCGGCAAAGACATCGGCCAGGGGTTTACTGCTCTTCCGCGCTTCGGCCGCCAGTTTCTCCGCCTCTGCCCGGGCAATTTCTCGGGCCCTGATAAATTGCCATGTGCGAAGAACTTTTTCGCGGACACCAGGATCTTCCCACTGGGGAATCCGCGATGGGGTTTCTTCGATCTTCCACAAAAGATATTGGTTCCCCTGAAAATCGCGAGCGGTCGTGGGACGGAACACGGGGAGGCGATGGAAGACCATCTCCAGCACCTGGCCTCCCAGGGCCGTTGTGGCCTGGGCCAATTCCAACCGCGCCATATCGAAACTGCTCAAAGGCCCCTCCTTCTTGTACTCCAGATCGTGCGCCTTTCCGAGGGCCTGAAGGTCGGGGAGGACGGGTTCCGGCCGGCGAGTCGAACCCCGCTGCTTCATCTCAAGGTCGTGAAGGATTTTCTCCTCCCGAAAACGACTCAATTGAGCCTGTAACTTTTGAAGGAGCTGCTCCATCACCTCGGCGGCCTTTCTTCGGGCCAACGTGCTACGGATTTCCTCTCGGACGTTGTCAAGGGGGATGTAACCCGCCGCCGTGCTGTCCGTACCGGAGGCCTGAGGCTCTGAAACCTGCCCGGAAGTTTCGGCCGCCGCAGGTTGATTGTCATTTTGTGTCGCAGACAATCGAGCTGCCTCTGGTGGGGTTTCTCCCTCGGATCCGTTGCCGTCACCTGGTTCCCCGACATGAGGCGACAACTCGCCGCCCGGAGGCCCCTCCGCACCACCCTCCCAACTTCTTAGTGCTTCACCGGGAGAATCATTCCCACCCTCCGAAGGAGTCACTCTGCCCATCGGGCCTTCTTCGTCCTGCATTCCTTCCGATTCCGCGGAACCCTTGCTCTCGTGTTGTCCAGTGCCATCTGGTGACGGAGATTCCGCGGGAGAAATAGGATTTACCGTCTCTGTCTCGACGGAAGATTCATGGTCGGACTGACCATCCTCCGACATGTTGCCGATCTCCCGGCTTGGGGGGGACTCGACGGGTGAAACGAGCTGCGGAGATGTGGATTCGGGAGGTGTTTGTCCGACCTCTGTCAAATCTTTTTGCGATTGTGGTTGGCTTTCTTGTTGCTCAGAGGGAGCGGGTTTTTTCTGTGGCCCTACCCCCCCTGTTGGGGCATCAGATGTACTCGGCAATGTTGGCAAGGGTTCCCGGCGATAAAGCCGATCTTTGTTCAGGGAATAGTATTCTTCGATTTCGCGATCCGTAATTTCGCCCCGGCAACGCTCTACGAATTGATCATAGGAAGCCTTGAGGTATTCGATAACAACGCGCTTCGGCTCCATAAACCCCGGCTCGGGCAGGTCCGGGTCCGCTACCTGGTAGCGATAGCGCTCAAAAAATTGGCGGAGCTCGCTTTCTTGGGGCTTTTCCTGGACTTGCTCGATGAAGCGCTCCACCGGTAGGGCCACCGTCTCCACCATGACGCGGCGATTAAATCGCTGAAAATAGTCCCAGTGTTGAGCTGGGGTGAAGCCGGCGAAATTGGTCAAAAATAACTCACGAACCCGCAGAGCTAGCAATTCCTCGGTTAAAACCTGGAATAGATAGCCGACGGACACCCCCTGCCGCTCCAACATTTCCTCCAGGGCAGGACCGGTTATCTTGCCGCGAGTCAAATCGGCGATGAATTCGTTGATCATTCGCTGGTCGGCAGCCAGACCGAGTTTTTCGCCATAGCGGCTGAGGAGCCACCGGTTGATCACCGCATCCTCCGTGGCGGGGCCAATTTGGTTGAGAACTTGCTGCACTTCCACTGGGTTTTCGCCCGCTTGAATCAGCATTTCCCCCACCACGTTCAAAAACCGCAGCATGACCCCGCGCTGCCGCATGAGCTCCGCCAGAGTGGACTCCCGAATGGTGCCATACCGGGAGGTGGCCACCACGATGTTCCGCGCCGGGCTGACCTGTAATCCCTCAACGATCACCGGCAGAATGACAAAGCCAAACATGGCCAGCACTCCCAGGCCGGCCAAAAGCACTTTCTGATGTCGGCGGAAAAACGTGAAGGGACTTCGCATGAAATAAAGCTCCGTCCGGAATCGACAGTCTTAAGGGTCGTCTTTAAGCAGTGGCACTTTCTTCCAGCAGAAAGGAGAGGTTATTCCTGGAAAAAGCCGACCAAATTTCACTACTTCTAAAAAATCTGTTGATTACTCCCAACCAGCTCGTCACGGGCGAAAATTGCCGCACGACCCGGCCCGCGACTTGGCTTCCGCCATTGCTCAGCTTTCGCTTGGGCCCTAGTCACGACCAGCCGGGAAATCCCGTATGTCCTCCATTCTCTCCGAATTCTTTACTCTCCCGAAACTTGGTATTTTATCAGAGAATTACGGCTGGTTGGGGTGATTCAATCGAAGCCGCGTCTCATAGAGCATATCATGAATTCCGCCAGCTGCCGAGGGCGTTCTCGCGGTCATCTAGGGGGCCAGGCCCTGAGGCCTTTCCTGAGATTTTAGGCAAGGCTTTGCCTACTTCTTAGTGATTCCGCAGACGTTACCGCCGGCCTCATGTTTTGCAGAACCTGTCATGTGTCACAGAAAGCAGGGCATCGTGCTCCAAGTTCTCAAAGCGAGATAACGGTCGGGAAAAATGCCTGTTCCGCGAAAATCTGTGAGGGAAGCGATCGGGAAATGGCTTGTTCAGCACAAGACAACTGTCATTATTATCGCTTGTTGTGCGTATTTTGCCGCTTTTTTAGCGTTTCCGCTCTCCTCTGTTGGCGGGGAGGGAACAACGCTGTGGAGACGAGTTCACCTTGTCACCTGGCTCCTCTTGCCGGAAGAGTGGCTGGAACTTTGGTTCGGTCGGCCGGCCGAGTTTGCGTTTCTCGACCGTCTGATCCCCTTTGGCCTTGCGGCGTTTTTGTGGCTATGGGCCTTTGCGTGGGGATGGGGCGCACTTGCGCTCCTTGGAGTCCTTGACTTTTTCGACCGGGCGGAAAAATGGCTATTCGCCGGCGCAGTGGGAGTCAATCTGATCTCCACGTTTATCTTGGCTTTCGGATTGGCGGGTTATCTGGGGAGTGGGGGAACTCTTTGGGCGGTGGTGTTTGTCTCTGTTGTGCTTGGAGGGGGAAGTGCAGCTCGATTGTTTGTTCGTCGGATCATGCCCAAGCGCCATGGGGTGAAAACTCCAGGGCAGTTAGCGTACGCCATCTATCGAAAAATTTGGATGACAATCTCCACTCAATATTACCCTCGGTTCCGCAAGCTGGGCGCACCACACCCCCAGTGGTTATGGGGAGGGATCCTGGCTTTTGGGATACTCATTGTTTTGGGATCCGTATTGCCCCCGATAGAGTTTGACGTCCGCGAATACCACCTCCAGGCCCCTAAGGAGTTTTTTCTAGCCGGTAGAATCCATTTCCTTTCCCACAACGTATACGCGAACATGCCACTTGCGGCAGAAATGCTTCCGCTGGCAGCGATGGTGCTGATGGGAGACTGGTGGGTTGGGGCACTGGCGGGCAAGCTGGCACAGAGCGGTTATACGTTCCTCTTAGCAGTGGGACTACTTACTGCAGGGAGACGATTGGGCGCACCGAGCATGGGGGTGACAGCCTGCTTCCTCTTTTTGTCAACGCCATGGGTCGTCCAGATCGCAAGCTTGGGCCTGGTTGAATGGGCATGGGCTTGCTACGGAATTTTAGCATGGTACGCCTGGGCATTGTGGGCACAACATTTAGAACAGCACTCTGCGGAGATTCCCCCTTCGGGGCAAAAATTTAGTCAACAAATAGCCCCCCGGCGGGGATCGCCACGGCGGGCGAGCCTTCTTGTGCTTGCTTGTTACTTGGCCGGGGCCGCGGCCGGTTGCAAATATCCGGCCCTCGTGTTTGTGTGCCTGCCGATGTTTGTGGCCACATTGTGGGTAGCGGTAGGGAGGCAGTTTCTTCCGGAGACCAAGATTTTTACCTTGGGGTCTTCCGCCCGAGGAGGATTTATTCCCAAAGCGGCTACAAAGCAAAAGTTGGCACTCAAGGAGCCAAGGGTTTCTTGTCCTGTCCAAAATGCCCGGGATGCGAAGGCCGGTCGGACTACCGACGCTCTGAATGGGGCGGGGAGCCGGTGGTCTTCGCCGCAATTGCTTGTGGGGGCAGCCATTGTGGCAATGAGCTTGGGTGGCGGACTTTGGTACTTGAAGAATGCTGCCTTAACGGGCAACCCTTTCTATCCGTTGCTAGGGCAATATCTGGACGGAAAGACACGCAATCCGGAACTGGTGGAGCGGTGGAACCGGGCGCATCGGCCCACGGGCTTTTCCCCAGCCCAGGCCCTGCGGGATGGACTACGGATCACCGTCGGGAGCGACTGGCTCAGTCCGCTCGTCTGGCCTTTTGCCGTCCTTGGGTGGGCGAAGTTGCCATGGCGGATACGATGGGCCATGTTTACTTACGCGGCGTGGTGGTTTGCTATCTGGTGGGTTGCCACCCACCGAATTGATCGTTTTTGGCTTCCACTCCTGCCTTACCTTTGTCTGGCCGGCGGCACGGTGTGGCAACAGGCTGAACCCCAATTCCGAAAATTTCTTATGATTTCGCTTCTTGTCTTCGGCGCCGGCAACCTGTTTGTGTCGGCCACTGTGGCGGCGGGTTATCCGCGATATTTCGTTCCCTTGACTCGGCTTCGCGAAGATCCCACGCGAGTGGATCCTTGGGTGCTCCGATTGAATCGCGATCATACCGTGGGTCGGGTGCTCGTGGTGGGACAGGCGGCCGTTTTCGACTTTCAGATGCCCATCCTCTACAACACGTGCTTCGATCGCGAGTGGTTGGAGTGGCTTGCAAAGGGCCGAAGTCCGGAAGAATTTCGTGCCGAACTTCGCCGGTGGGGGATAACTCATATCTTGGTCCATTGGGGCGAGATTGCCCGATACCGAAGCCCGGGTAACTATGGCTTCAGCGCCTTCGTGACGCCACAGCTTTTTACGCTCTGGGAAAGTATGGGAATATTGGAAAAGCTTCCTGAAATCCCAGGTTACCCAATCGAGGTATTCCGCGTCCGGGAAGGGCCCGCCAAACACCCAGCGGACGACTGGTTCCCAGTGCCATCCGCAAAAACACCCCGAATAATCAACTCGAACGCCACCACTCAATCGCCCCGATAACTCCGAAGTAACCAGCTTGGAAGTAAATGGTGGACACTCAGCGGGATGTGACTCATCGAAATAACAGTTGTTTTGTAGTTGGATCCGTTCGTGCAAGAAATTCGGCAGTTCCCCGCGAAAGGGTACAGCCCGGGCCAGTTGCCAACGCCGGTGGATGGACGGCTCTTTTTAGGACCATGAATTCGTATGAAATTTGTCGACGGGGATCAAGCCGCAGTTGAACCGTGCGAAGGAGGGAGCGCCGCTCACTCGGGCTAGGCAGATTCTTGGCTGTTACACGTTGGACGTATATTGCCCTGGCTCAGGGGGAGGCGAAGGGCCACAGAAGTGCCGTGGCCCGGAATGGACTCCACCCGCAGATCACCGTTATGATTTTGGATGATCCTCCAGGCCTTACACAGACCGAAACCAAGCCCTCGGCCCGCTTGCCGCCCACTGAAAAATGGGGTGAAAATTTGAGACCTTGCCTCCGCCGGAATACCGCTCCCATTGTCGATAATGTTTAGGACCACTATGTCTTGGCACGAGTTTACACGGACCATGATTAATCCGTCCCGCCCGATGGCTTCAACTGCATTATCCAGGATCGCCCGAATGGCCACCGTGAGCTGAACAGTATCTGCTTCACAGAAAACGGGATGGAAGGGAGCTTCGAACACTAATCGAATTTGTCGGCACAAAATCTCTTCCTGAAACTCGTCTACAAGCCGCCGAACAAAATCCACAAGATCAATTCGCCGAAACTGCGGTTGAGGCGGTTGAGCAAAAAGCCGTAGATCCGCCAGCATCTCGTGCGCTCGCTGTGCCTGAGCGACGATCGTGGCCAGGTCGCGCCGTCGATTTAGGTCCGCTTCATCTTTCAGTAACAGCTGAGCTCGTCCGGAGATTATTGCCAACGGATTGTTCAGCTCGTGGGAGGCTCCGGCAGAGAATTCCGCAAGGGCTTTGATCTTGGCGCGCTCCAAACTCAACTGGAAGGAATGCTGGTATTCGATCCACTTGGCTATCTTCTCGCTAGCTAGCGGAAGGAGGTCGACAACGGTCGAGACAATCTCGGAGAAGGCGGAATCGCCAGCGGACTCGAGGTCCCAAGCGGAACCATGCCTTTCCCATGGGGAGGGTTTTAAATCTATATCACGACTATTACTTTTGTGATCTGGGTCAGAAGTTTTTGGCGTCACAGCCTTGGGTAGCGGCGATCCTACAGCCGGCTCGGCCACGGCCTCAGTTCTCAGGGGAGGAACGCTGAGGAACACGGGGACATTGACCTGAGGCCCGCGCGTCGGGATGGTCCCAAAAGTGATAGTTTCATGCTCCCCTTCACGGGGGTCCAGCCGTTCGCTTGTGTCGGTAGATCCTTGCCGGCAGCAGCTTTTCCACGAATACGGTATTTGGTCCGCAGTGCGATTATGATCAAAAGCACCGATCCCGCTCGGCGCAATTCCGATGCTCCACTGGTGCAAGTTTGCAAGAACCTCAGCAACAAAAGAAAGCCAGGGGCTTGCCGCGGCCCTGCGGGGTAAAGGTTCATGCATATCACCATGGTCGCGGTGGCAGCAATCTTCCGAGATCCGAACTGAATTTCCCCCCGAGGGGAATTCGTCACAGCGGTCCGGAGAAGTGGCATCTCTTTCGGCCAAGGGGCTTTTCTGGTAGGGTTCCTTCGGCGGGCCGGAGGTTTCCGCAGTGGCAGTTAGCGCCACCAGCAAGGCTCGGTGCTGTTCGACCCAAGCTGTCACTTTCAGCCCGACTTGGGCAGCCGATTCTTGGACAAGTGCCGGCGGGCGGTACGGGTCATTCGGCCTCCAGCGAAGGACGGTTGCCCGGTTGTTTCGCAGCCATTCACACAGCGCATCGAAACTTGTAGGAAGGTGTTTCTCATGGTTGAAATACTGAAGTATCAACCACGTTGCGAATGGTGGGTCCTGGAAAAATACCGGGCCAAGCTTTGCTGGTTCGGTTGGTATGCCCTCTTCGGACAATACGTTGACCAAAAGCCAGATCGCCGTGCGGTCGGCCATGGGAATTAAGTGGGAAACGGTGTCGATTTGAACAGGAGGAAGAATCCGCATAGATTGCCCAGCAGCACTCGGAGGAGTTTTGCCCCACGACCGCCGATTGACGCCGATGTCTACTAGTTCCTAATGTTTTCCTCAGTTATTGCCGCTTACCTTCGTTTCTTTCCAAAGCGTCCCGCAGGGTTTTGAGAGAACCGCGCTGTGCCAACAGGCACCCATTTTATTTAACGCGCTCTCCGATGAGACACATCGGGGAGATCGACGAGTTTGCCGGCCGAAAATTCGAGGGCAAGCTTTCCCCTGCGACCGCTTGTAACCTCATCGCGAGATTTTAAGATTGAAAGATTTTTAGAAAAAAGATTCCCAGAAAATCCGACTGCGCCAACTTGAGCGGAACATCATTGGTCATCGGAAGAAACATTGCCGTCCGAAACACGCCAGACTCTGGGACCACTACCAATCTGAAAGCAATGTTCCGGCTAATTTCTTCCTAGCGGTCCGACGGAGGGGCCGGAACATAGAAACTAGATTTCCACCGTTTACTCCAGGTAAATTTCCACCCTTTATTCTTCGGAAATTTCCACCCTCTACCCTATCTACAAAATCACGCGTGCACGACTAAGACAATCCGAGTGGATTAAGCAAACAAGAGTTAAAAGTGAAGCGAGAAAAGAGGACAAAAATTCGCATCAGTTGATAACAACCTAAGACTTCTTGCCCACAGTAAGCGGCAAAGTCTTCGGAAAAACCGAAATCCATACCGAAAAGCCTCTGGCCAACCTGCTGTAGTCAGCTGGGAAAAGCGGTCATTGGCCGCAAGCTACTAGGAGTATCAGGGTCCCGAGCGCGTAAAAGCTCCGGGCACGCCACTTTCTTAGGGAGGAGCGATCAGGGAGCCGGGCCCGCGGAATTTTCCGCCTGTGGTTATGGCAACGGGTTCGCGCACGCTTTAGGTCGCCGAGTTGGCCTTAGAGAAACCCTTTCCCCACAGCCCTTGCCCAGCTCTTCTGTGTTTTTGTCTTGGCGAGTTCTTTAGTAGCTCGGGCAAGCTAGCTCGTCGCTAAGGATTCCATATCCAGAAGCTGGCACATCCGCTCGACAAGTTTTTCAACCTCGAAGGGTTTGTGCATGAAGTCATCGGCCCCGGCAGCCCGAAGCTCCGCCACCTTATCCTCCTCCACCATGCCGGAGATGCAAATGATCCGCACCTCGTCGAGGTTGGGGTCGCTTCGGACCCGCTGACACACCTCTTTGCCGTTGATATCCGGCAACATCACATCCAAGACGATGATATCGGGCCGATACTCCTTGACCGTCATACCGGCATCGAAACCGTTATTGACGCTTCGGACCTCGAAGCGGCCATCCTTTTCCAGCACGTCCGTGAGCAGTTCGACCAGCTCCTGATCGTCGTCCACAATCAGGACCTTTCGCTTTCCGCTCTCTAACGCGTCGGTGGGAATTCCATTGTCCCTCATGAATGCGTAAAGCTGGTCGCGCGGGATGCGCCGGAAGCGACTGCCCGGGACCCGGAAGCCCTTGAGCTGTCCGGAGTCAAAGCAGCGAATGATCGTCTGCTGACTGACCTTGCAGATTCTGGCTGCTTCCCCGGTGGTGAAGACAGTCTTATTGGCCCACTGTTTTTGGGAGTCCCTTTTCCGTGCCATGGGCGTCTCAGCACCGTTTCCATCCGTTTGGAACGGGGTGTCGGCTCCCCGTTCGGACCAGTCCTCCTGCTTACTCCCAACATCCAGGGAAGGGGATGCGGTTTGGATATCGCTTTTTGTCCAAACCGCCCGGGCTTCTTGGCTCATTCGGTTATGCCGACCTTCCCGAATTTGCCAATTACCCGAATTATACTTATCTTCTCCGACCTGTCAATACAACTTTTGTATTTTCAAGCCTTTGTGACACGCCAGCTCATCGAAAGTGCTAGCGCTTTCCCGCTCGACCTTTGATCCGCAGTCCCCGTTGATCCCCGCCTCTGCCCCGTGCTCAGAACATCAACCACCTTTGCGGAAGGTGTTAATGAGTTCAGCGGTTCGTTTGAATGGCCTCCCCCGAGTTGATTATTTCAGTTACCCTTTCGGGCCGACCCCGTAAGGTACTCCTCACCTAAGTAAAGCGTCTAATTCCTCAATTCCGCCAGTTTTGTCAAGTCGGAAAATTCTTCCTCTTCTAATTCTCGTGATATACCTAAGTTGGGAAAAGTCCAGTGCGGTTGGATTCCGTCCCCTTCTGGGTGGGAATCGCGTCCCAGAAAATTCGTTGGGCTATTACTCCCGGAGCGCGAGCTGTTACCGCAAGGCCCCTTTCCGTGCACCCACCCAAGCCGACCCTCGTAGCTGTGGCACTTACCAGCAGTAGTTTTCTCTGGTCGGGCTGAACACCCGCTGGCTGCAAGTGCTAGACCCGTCTTCTGTCCCACAAGTGGCAGCCGAGTGAGCGACTTGGTCGAAAGATGGGCCGCCGAATTTTTGCTTTTGATCAAGCGGCACACTGTGCCTCGGCGATAAGGTTGTAGACCAAATGCCCGATCCACTGTGGAAACGGGAAAGAATGGCTGAACCACCAAAAGTGCCCCTGCCCTTACGGAGGGATCGCAGGGCAACCAGCTTTCCCGCGGCTTGGCGGTGGAACGGCCGCGGCCGAACAACACGGACCAGGAGCCACCAACCGCTCGAGGACCGGCACAGCTTAATCGAGCCAATCGCGTTTTGCGATCCGTTCCGGTGTGTACACTTCGGTTACGTAACTGATGTCTTTACTGATGAGGGCTTCCACTTCGAGTTTGAAGCCGTTTTCCAAAAGCTGCTTGATCTCCCGCTGCCATTCCTTCTTCTGAGCAAACCAAGGATATTTGGCAATCTGCATGGCTCGGCGTCGATCGACCTGGGTGAGCTCGATTTTTACACTGTCGGACAACCCACAGCGCTCGAAATCACAACTCCGTAGGCCGAGGAACTTTGCATCCGGAATGGCCATACGCGGGGATTCGTAGGCAAGGTTGATCGAGCCCTGCTTGATGACGCTGTAGATGTAATATCCCCATGGATCGTTGTCCAGCAAACAATAGATGGGAAGACCCAACTCGTTGTGTAAGCGGTAGAGCAGACGTCGTACACCCCGTGGCGGTTGCCCGGCACCATGAGTGAGGATGCAATTGTGTTTCTGCCAGAATTTGTCCTCGTTGAATCGTGTCCACACGGTGCCTTTTTCTACGTGGAGCACGAATTTGGCGGTGCACTTCTTGAACTGAATCACCTCCGGTTCCACGATGGATGGAATCGCGTATCCGCCGGAGCCCATTCGGCTGCAATCGATCTCATCACCGCTGTCCACCAACACGATGTTGCCCACCATGTCACCCCGCTTGTCCGCATAAAGATGGAGTTGCTCGCGGAGGGCATCAAGCAGCACTTCGAGATCTTCGATGATCGGATCGCATTCCTCTTGCGTTTCGAAAGTGTTTTCGTTGGTTCCTTTGATGCGGTGCTTCAGTCGATAGTAAAGACCACGGATGCTCAACGTTTTCCCGGCCTGAATGAGCTCGGCGGCTCCCTTGGCCACTAAGAGTGTTTGCATAAATGCTTTGGCTTGATGCAAGTTGAAAAGCTGCCGGCGATTAGTGCTCCGGCCCATTTCGATGATCTTCTTCCGCGGGCACCAGCGCACGTTCGAGAGCGTCCGCGAAGGGATATCCATAAACGGATCTTTGCCGTTCTCGGCCGCAGAGATGATTCTCTCGGCAAGCGACTGCAGTTGTGTCAACGTCCGCGCGTCTGTTGCCGTAAACACGCGGGAGACAGTAGCCGAGGTGGTTCCTTGTGTCTTTTTCTTTGCCATAGAGACAGTCGCAATCGCTTTATAGGGTCCGTTGGCGGTACTTTCATGTCTGCGAGAGTGATGCGCCGTTTCCAGGTGAATTCCTGGCAAACTCGGGGGCTGCAGGCGGGATTGGGGCAGCTTCAGGAAATTTTCCGAAGCCGGCACCCAGAGCTATTCGCCCCAGCACCGTTCGTTAATGCCGCGCCCCGACAGCAGCCGAGTGGGACAGATGCAAGCCGTTATTTTCCGGTTCTGAGTCCGAGGGTTGTTCCACCACAATGACACTGCCGTCGAAAAGCTCCGAAGGGTCGACGAACTGGCCCCGTTCATCCAATTTCATGTCGGCTTCGGCCGTCTTTTTCCGCGCGATATCCACCAGCTTTTGGAACAAATAGTCCCGATCTATTGGTCGGATGGCACTAATGGCATCGGCCACCTCCCCGAGGTATCGCAAAAAGATGTTTCGTCGTTGACCCTCGTGCTGAACGCGCTCGCGCCGCAGCAGATACATTTTGAGCTTTCGCCCCACGGCTTGAAGGGCCAAGCGAATTTCCCGTTGGATTTCCGGATAGGCAGCGATTGCCTCCTTTGATTCGCTTGTAAACGGAACCCAAACACTGGCCATATGAACCATCACCGTTACCGGCCCGGTGGGAAGTGAACCTTTCGATTGGCTCAGCCCATAGGCACGCCAATTCATTTGGGCAATGGTCTGGGTGATGACACAAGCGCCGGCCTGAAATTGTAAAGGCACCCGATTGGCAAAGCGGAGCACATTCATCGTCTGCCCCTCCTGAAGGTTGACCGTGCTTAGGGCATGATGGAGTCGGTCGATTTCTGCCCCGGACAATTTGGCGGGATTCATCCGCCGCTTTAGTTTAGCCTCCTCAATGATTTTGTCCGCCCCCACCGGTCCTAATCCGTCGAATTGAGTGATCAAAAACTGGCGGAGCGTGCGGGCATCACATTCGGCGAGCATCTCCGCCAGGGTTTCTCGCGATATTTTTTGCACACCAGGACCCCCGCCGTAAGCAAGACCCACCTCAATGACGAAGGGGTTTCCGCGATAAACTGCCGGTGGCCGGGTCGCTGCGGCATAAAAGTCCGCCTTCACCAGCTTTCGTAGCCCTTCCAGAATGAGCTTTTCGCCAATGGGCACCACGCAGTCGGAAGCAGGGGGAGGGATTTTTATCTCCTGAATAACGCGGTAAAGGGTTTCTGCCTCCTGGGCGGACAGCCGCTTCGGGTTGCTTCGGGGACTTAGGCCGGAGGCCTCGCAGATCCGCCGGGCGATGGTGGGAGTCACCCGGGAAAACGACCCAGTTAAAAACTGATACAACGTCGGTGCCGTGGTTTCTTGAAGCTTGGTGACAAGCGCCCCAAGCTCCACGCCGTACGGATGGGGTTTGATCTCTTTGGGCTCCGGTGGCAACTCGTCGGTCGCCCGGGGGTATGTTTTCTCATTGCCCTCAGGATCCTCATAGTGCAGCGTAACGTGGGGATTAGCCAAGGCAGTCATTTCCAGATATTCGTCAACACTTCCGCGCCCCTTTTGATATCGTGCCTCAAGTTCGATAGTAACCCGCGTTCCATGAGGCACGTCGACCCACTCGATTCCATGTCGTTCCATCCACCGGGCGCCGGCTTCCCCAGGCGGAATGTCAATCCCGTCCCCACGTCCGTTTAGGATCTGAGGCACATTCCGCTTTGTGTCAATCTGCACCTCGTAATAGTGGGCTGGGTTTTCCGGTGCTGTCTTGGAAACAATACAGACGGGCTTACCCGTGGTGAGAAGTCCGTACATCCCGGCGGCGCTAATCCCAATCCCCTGCTGCCCCCGACTCATCCGCAGACGATGGAACTTGGAACCATAAAGCAGTTTGCCAAAAATGAGAGGTATTTGCTTCTTCAGGATCCCTGGGCCGTTATCCTGAACAGCCACGCGGAAGCGATTGGTTCCCACGGATCCGATCTTGACCCAAACCTCTGGCAAAATGCCTGCCTCCTCGCATGCATCCAGGGCATTGTCTACCGCCTCCTTCACGGTGGTGAGGAGGGCCTTGCGAGGGTTGTCAAACCCCAAAAGATGCCGGTTTTTGGCAAAAAATTCGCTGACGGAGATATCCCGCTGGGCCGCGGCCAATTTCTGGGCGGTAATTCGCGGGCGAGCTGCGCCCGTAAGTTGCCTCCCATCCCCTAATGTGCCGTCGCCGCCTACTGGGGAGGGATCCCCAGTTGCCGTAGATTTCGTTACCGTTTGACGAACTTTTTGTTTCATTTGCGGTAACCGTTCTTGATGAGCACGCGCTCGAGGGACCAATCTTTGCGTTTTGTGTGACGTCCTCCGACAAAAATAAAGCTCACATATCGGCTAAAAATGTAATACAGAACGATTCAAGGATGTGATGCGAGACATTAAATTGATCACAAAAATACTTGCATTAATTACCATATTTGCAAAAAAATTCCGATTAATAGCAAGGCTTCACGTCCGCTCGGGAAACGTCCATTCGGAAAGATCGTGAGCCAGATCTCCTCTCCCTGCCATGGAATAATCTCGGATTTTGTTTGAATTATCCCGGATTTCGTTCCTATCGGGAAAGAACACATACCAGCCTCCAACCGAAATCTTTTCTCCGTAAAGGAACCGGTGAAATATGACTTTGTGGCCTCAATCTTTTGGAGGGGCTGATCATTCCATAAACTGTGGCAACTTTGCTCTTCGAACGAAATGCTTTTCTCTTTGTCTCTAGCCCTTTGGTTACTGCCTTCCCAAGCTACCAGCCGGCCTAACCCCTCCAATAGTGGGTTTGATACTAACCCAAAAGGATTTGTGATTGCGCTTTTTCCGTCGTTCGAGTTGTTGGAGCAGTATTCGCGTTGTTTGAGCATTAGCAGTAAACATCGCAATGCCGGTTAACATGTGAAGCGATGAGACCTTCAGCCAGAATGCTGCCAGAGTTAGTCTGGAGATGATGCGTGGCTTAATTAGGCTGGGCAGAGCTTGCCGACCCCAACCGGCAATTGGAGGACCTCGCGCCTGTCGATGGCTTCGGTACTAAAGTGGGGTATAGTACTACACACATGGGATTACGCCTGTGACTGTATGTCGGAACTCCATTTAACAGGGGAATTTAGGTCACGTTGTCCCCTCAGAGGCACCGGCACCCAACCTCACCTACGCCAGGTGGGAATCGTTCTTCTAAGATTAGTCAGGGAAGAAACAAAGGATAGTTACCCGAGATGTGGATTCCCTTGGATTATTGGCCACCAATCCAAGTGGCTTGGGCCGCGGGAAATTGTCCTCAGGCTCAATGCTTTTACAAGCCATTAAAGTAGGCAAATCCTCACCGCAATTTGCCAAAATGCCGAAAGTTATCAAAAAGGGGGCGTAAGACTCTGCGCCCTGGAGTCCCGTTTGGAGCGAGCCTTTTCGCGAAGATTTCGCGATTGGAGGATTTTTGAGCTTGAGTGGAGGATTTCGATGGCCAGGATGGCAGTCAAGCACGTGATAGCGGCACTGGTTATTGCAGTGTGTGTCTTTGTTTGGACAGTGCCGGCCGAGGCCCAGGCCCTTCGGCAACGCACCGCGGGCGATTTGTTTTACAACTATTATGTGGCCCCCGGTCCGAACGGAGTCGGTGTGGAACTTTATCCGGCACCGCGTCCTGCACCCCCTTGGGTGGGCCATACCTACATCACGTACGAACCCCTCATGCCGCACGAATTTCTCTGGCGACATCAGCGGACATACACGCGGGTGCATCCCGATGGCCGGGTAACGCGAACCTTCGTCTGGTGGCGATAGCCAGGGGTTACCACCCGGGTCTTGTTTGACGAAGGGTGAGTTGCGTATAGCATCGAAGCATTGGCGACCTTCCGGCAACAGTAAGCCCGTAGCTTGTCCTGGTAGTTTGAGGCTGCGGCAAACGGCGGAGAGGGGGGAGGGTATGAAGCTTGCGTTTTCCTTGGGTGTGTACAGGGCAAAGACAGCCTTTTAGAAAACTCAGTGCGGGCATCTTAACACGCGACGACTCTCCGAATGGATAGGAAGGGATCTTACCTATGAAGGAAAAGGCATTGGTTTTGAAGATGGGTTTGTGGCTCGTAGTGGCCGCAGTTTTTCTCCTTGCTGTTGGCTTTGAAGCTTGGGCCGGCCAGCCAAGTTCGGGACCAGCCGAGGAAATGTCGCCCGCTGAGTTTCGAATGGGACCACCACTTCCTATGACCGGCCTACCAACAGAGCCCCGATGGACTCCCATGACGGGATGCGAATTTGTATTGCCCCATCCGGGCACATCGTGGCATGCTGGTTATTACCATCCGGCATGGGGACTGCCGGTTGCCGTTGTGGTCCCGCCGCGGGCGCGTTATGTGGCCGGCTATGAGTGGGGAGTAGGCGGCACCCAGTCGACAATGATCCGTCACCAATTCTCCCGCAATTATCCGGGAGCAGGCCAAATCTTTCGTCAACAGCTTCTCCCCTCTCCGCGCTGGCCTACCCACACCGATCAGTTTGGGCTTTATGCGGTGCGCGGTCCATGGTAATTCGCCACTGCCGGTGTGAGCCGGTTGCATCCCGGTAAGCCGAAGAACTTTGTCATCCGGGGCCTTTTTTATCCGGGGCCTTGTGGGAAGGAAACCTGTTAGTAATTAGGATCGAGGAGAGGACCGCCAGATTTCCGATGGCTTTTGGAACGATGAATCAACACAGCCCCGGGGCCGAAAACAAGCTTGTGAGGAATACGGCGGAACCGCTGAGGCGAAAGAAGAGATGACCCTTTCCGCTTCGTCGGCGCCCTTATTTGGGAGAGAGGGCAAGCGTTGACGAAGCGGATTTTTGTTTTCCAGCCACTGCAGAGGACAAAGAGTCTGCGTCTTTTTGCTCTGGGGGATGCAAGCAGGCAGCAGCTTTGGCGCCGCGGGCGGCAGCCAAGATTTGTGGCTGAAGGAGCAAGAAGTAAACAGCGCCGCTTGCCGCAAGCACCACACTGAAGAAACGAATCACCACGGCCACCATTAACCCCTGGCCAGGTTGCATTCCCCCGTGACTTCCCGCGGGGACGACAAGGTAGAGTCGGTCAAGGACGAACTCGAACGGTCCCACCGGTAAGGGGACCACCCCAGCCGAGTTGCTCACGGTGGCCAGCATCAGATGCATCTTCCAGGACGGGACTGTGACAAATAAAGCTTGAGCGGTAAAAAACACTGCGGAGGCGAAGGCTAAATCCAAGAAAGCCGTCAACAGGACGCAGACAGCCAGCGTGGGCCAAGCCGCCCGATAACGCCGAATCGCACCCCCCAAACGCACTAAAGGATTGCCCACCCAGGGAATGGCACCGACAAGCCGGGTCATCCACACAGGCCACGAGCGTGGTACAAGCACTACGAGGGCTGCCAAAAAGCCTCCTGCGGCAATCATCCACACGAGTCGGCACAGCCACAGGATTTCCCCGGTTGCCGTCTGCCAAAAACCTGTCCACAAGATACCGAAGCTGGCCACCACAAAGAGCGTGTACAACCCCAGAGCCCGATCGACCAACACGCTGGCCACTGCCTCTTCCGGCAAGGATCGTCTAAGGCGCGCCAGCATGTACATTTTCAGAATGTCACCGCCCACGACCCCCATAGGGGCCAAATTGACCAGGTAGCCGATCATCCCCAGCCGAAGCGCTTCCCCATGGGAGAAGGGCACCCCCAGAGCCCGCACCAGATATCCCCAGCGAAGAAAACAGAAAAGAGCCGAGGCTACAAAGCATACAGCCGCCAACACGAGAAGCGACCAATTCTTCGGTTGACGCAAGAGAAGGCCAAAGGCGTCGCTTTGTGTGGCATCCCAAAGCAGATACCCAATCAAACCGGCAGAGGCAAGAAGCTTCAGCGCAGTCAGTAAAGCACGTCTCACGGGTTTAGTTCCAAGGCAAGTGGCGAGTTAACTAGGGGTTCGTCTTCTGCAGTTGTGATCAACTAGCTTGTCCGGAGGGCGGGTCGGCATGCCCCTCGGCTATTTCGCGGCGAACCCGCTCCAAATCTGCTTCCACCATCATTTTGATGAGCTCCGGGAAGCTTACGGTAGGTTCCCATCCGAGGATTTTCCGAGCTTTGGTGGCATCGCCCCGAAGCGTGTAGACCTCAGCCGGGCGGAATAACTTGGGATCAATTTCCACGTAGTCGCGCCAGTCAAGACCGACGTAGCCAAAGGCCAGCTCTACCAGTTCTCGAACGGAATGCTTTTCCCCGGTGGCAACGACGTAGTCGTCGGGCTGGTCTTGCTGAAGCATGAGCCACATCGCCCGGACGTAGTCACCCGCAAATCCCCAATCGCGCATGGCATCGAGGTTGCCCAGGTGAAGTTTTTGCTGAACGCCCAGTTTAATCCGGGCAACAGCATCGGTGACTTTTCGCGTCACGAACTCTTTTCCCCGCCGCGGCGACTCGTGATTAAACAGGATGCCGTTACAAGCAAAAATGCCGTAGCTTTCCCGATAATTCACCGTGATCCAGTAGCCGTAGACTTTCGCCGCAGCATAGGGGCTGCGCGGCCAAAATGGTGTGTGCTCGTTTTGAGGTTCTTGCGGCGTGGCGCCAAACATTTCGCTGGAACTGGCTTGGTAAAAACGGATCGACGGATCGACCAGTCGGATGGCCTCCAGCATCCGGGTGACACCTAAAGCGGTAAACTCCCCTGTTAGTAGGGGCTGAACCCAGCTTGTGGGCACAAAGCTTTGGGCCGCAAGATTGTAAACCTCGTGAGGTCGGACATCTCGAATTAGATGAACTAAGGAAAGCTGATCAAGGAGATCGGCTTGGTGAAGATATATCTTTTCGCGAAGGTGGGCGATGCGCTCAAACGTCTCGGTGCTGGACCGCCGCACCATCCCGTGGACTTCATATCCCTTCTCCAGCAGCAGCTCAGCCAGGTAGGAGCCATCTTGTCCGGTAATTCCGGTAATTAATGCCCGGCGCTGCATGAATGTCGTTACCTCAATCGCCTAGGTTACTCGAACCACGTCCAGTGAAAAGATTCGGAGACCTGCCCGACTTGAACAAGCAATGATTGCGCCGTCTGTTCCCGAATTTGACAGAAATTTGACGGCGTTCGCAGTGTTAAACGCATGTTAATCTTCCTGGATCCCGAATAACTGGCAATTCGCACAAAGAGTAAGAATGGGTCGCGCGAGCCATCACGGCTGACTGCGGCAAGCTCTTTTTATATCCCACTTTAAGAGCTAGGCGGTAGATACCTCTGGGCAGGCTCTGTACGAGAGCGGGAAGAAAAGTCACTCGTTTACTAAATGATTCTTGTACTTAACTGGCAGAATTAAGCCGAATTAACAAAATTGATAATCATCAATTTGTTTGTTAATGGGCGATTGTACCTAATCCAAGTTACAAGGGGACTGCGCCCTTCCTGGCGTAAAGGGCGCGCATAAAAAAAGGCACATTAATGCCAAGACTGTTTTTGTCGCCTGTCGTTAAATTCACACGAGCGAGGGCGACGGGACTCGAACCCGCAACCACCGGATCGACAGTCCGGTACTCTGACCAATTGAGCTACGCCCCCGTGGGATTTGCTGTTGGTACGCGCACCCACTTCAGTCGAGTGATATTTTAATAATTTTTTGGCTCCTATCCCCGAAATTGTCAAGGCCCGAACGGCCGTTTTCATCTCCGGTCGGGATCAAGGAATAAACGGTGAAGAGCCCCTCGCCTATATACCGATCCTACCCTGTCCTCACGCAAATTTTAAGAGGTAAAGCGGGGGAGCGAATTCCCCCAACTTTCGCGCACATTGCGAGGCCCGACACAAACTTCTTCCTTACCCTTGAGGTATCCTACGATCACCCGTCGACATGCCCCTGGCTATGGAGAACCTTGCAAAGTGACCCGTTTAGTCACTAGCTTCCCAGGGCAGACACAAAACTGTCTGGGAGAACACTCCTAGGGAGAGCTTAAGATTCTTCAGTCGAGCGCCAGCATTGGGGGATTAATTGGTGCCGCGTGGGCGCAGCGCTCCCCCCATCCGGTATAATGCCCGCATGGGGGGGATTGATCCCTCCAAACAACTCTTTGAAGTCGTTGAGGAAAGCGCAGGTCGCGAATCGTCTTTCCCAATTTTCGGGGTGGTTATCCACCCGTGGCTTTCCCTCTACCGGAGGGAAATGTTGTGCTTGTTGAGGAAAGCAAGGAACTCGGCGCGGAAGGCTTCGATCTCCTCACTTGTGATCGTCCGGTCCCGGTGGCCGATCCAGTAGCGAAAAGTGTAGCTTCCCGTGCCCTCGGGAAGACCTTTGCCGCGATAAACGTACAGGAATTCCCGTTTTTGAATTAAAAGATGTGTGAATTGATCGAGGATGGCATTTAAAGCTTCATAGCCTTGGGCGGCGTCCCAAAGGAGGGAAAAGTCCTGCACGGAGCCGGGAAAAGCCGGTGGCGCTTCGTAGCGTGGGGCCGGCCACAGGATACCCTGGATGGCCTCCATATCCAGCTCAAACCACACGACTTGACCTCCTTCCGGGATGACAACCTTGCGAATGTCGCCCTCAAGAACCCCAAGGCTTCCCACCGGCCGGTCTTCCTGCCAAACAGTCAGCCAGCGGTAGGCCCGCTGCCAGGGTAAACCATCGTGCTGCTGTAGCTTGAAGCGGAACGGCCCGGCTGCCATCACCAGGCCCAAATCCTCAATCGCTCCTTTAATCCTGTGGAAGTGCTCTTCAAGATCGTACTTGTCTTGCGCGCTGAAACTTAAGCCGGACAGTCGCGCCTCCTCACAAGGTAAGCCATTTTCCCCCATCTGATAAACGTGACCCAATTCGAAGATCCGAAACTCTTGCCGGTGAAATCGATTCTTCTCAATCAATGCGAACAAATTGGGAAGCAACGTGGTCCGCAAAAGTCGGTTGTAGGATTGCAGCGGATTTTTGAGCACGATAGGCCGCTGCGGCTCGTAGCCGATTGCCTCCAGGAGTCGGTCATCCATCCACCCGTAGGTTTGGACTTCCACAAATAAGTGAGATGCGGCGAGCAACCGCCGAGCACGGTGTTCCAGCCGCAATGTCTTGTTCACGGGAAGAGGTCGTAAGGAAAACGTTGGCATCTGCGGGGGGATATTGTCATAGCCGTAGATCCGCAACACTTCCTCCACGATGTCTGCGGGAATAGAGATGTCCTTGGAACTTCGAAAAGGCGGGATGCCCACAACAAGTTCCCCGCGCGGTCCACTTTTAGCCTGAAAGCCTAGTCGTTGCAGTATGGCCACGGCCTGTGCGGCTGGGATCGAGGTGCCGGCCAGTCGATCCAATTCTCCCGCGGCGAGCTTGACTGTGCGGAACTCCTCGGCCAAGTCACCAGCGACGGTAAAGCGGCTAAGGACCTGGACTCCTACGGCCGACTCGTGCAGGAGGTAAAGGAAACGAGCCACACCCCATTTAACGTTGATGGGTGGCTGGCTTTTCTCGAAGCGTTGAGCGGACTCGGTGCGGAGGTCCAACCGCATGGAAGTCCTGCGAATCCGCGAGGCTTTAAAGTTGGCGCTTTCCAACAACACCCGACGGGTTGTGGGCCGTACTTCCGTGGCCAGTCCCCCCATGATGCCCGCAAGTGCAACTGGCTGTCGCTGGTCCCAAATGAGCAGGTCCTCCGGGAAAAGCTGTCGTTCCTGGCCGTCGAGAGTCACAAACGTGGACACACTGCCGGCATGAGCCACTCGGATTGCCCGGACCAGATCGCCATCGAAGGCGTGCATCGGCTGAGCCAGTTCCCATAAAATGTAGTTGGTTAAGTCGACCGCTAAATTGAAGGTTCGTTGCCCTACCGCATGAAGCCGGCGCTGGATGACAAGCGGTGCCGGCTCAGCGGCGGGGAATTCCATCAAAAGGCACCCATAGCACGGACAATCTTCGAAGTCTTCCACCTCGAGCGGAACGGCCGGGAGGTGATCGAATGTAGACAAATCCACCATGCCCAGCTGTCGAAGGGGCCGGTCCAGGATGGCCGACAATTCCCGGGCAAAGCCGTAGTGGCCCCAAAGATCGGGACGGTGAGTCAGGCTCTTGTTGTCGACTTCAATCAGCACATCTTGGGCGGGGATATACTGCGATAACAGAGTTCCTGGCGGAAGGTTTCCCGGGCATTCCAAAATACCCTCGTGCCAGTGACTGAGGCCCAGCTCACGGGGGGAGCAAAGCACTCCTTGGCTAACACGGCCGGCGATTTGTTCCGCGCTTACCACATGTCCCTCGGCAAGGCGCGTTCCCGCCGGAGCAAACACCGAAGTAAGTCCCGGGCGAACATTGGGTGCCCCGCAAACCGTGTTGAAGGTTTGGCCACCGCAATCCACCACCACCCATTTGAGTCGCGGGTCGACCTCAGGGATCGACTCCACGGACACGATCCTCGCCACCACCACTCCTTCTACATGGCGCCGGATTATGTCCACGCCTTCTACTTCTGCCGTTGACATTGTCAAAAGATCGGCAATCTCCTGAGGCGAAAGACCGCTGAGGTCAACAAAATCGGAGAGCCAATCCAAGGAAATTTTCACAGCCTGGAACTCCAGAGATAACAATTCGCTTTTTTACTGCGGGTTGAAATATTTCCTTTCCAGGGATCCTAGCCAATGGTAGGAAGGGGTAAGTTTCACCGTTTTTGGGGCCGACCTCCAAAACCCAGCGTGCGAGCGAGGTTCCTCCACAAAGCGGAATATAGCCGGCAGTTTGGCGAAAATATGGCATTTGTTACGTCTTTGTTTCCGTAGCCTCTTCGTTGGAGTTGTCCGGTGTTTTCGGCGAGTCCTCCCTGCCAAAAGTTGCCTGCGCTTAGATCACGACGGGGAATTGCTCGCAAAAGCGGAGATCGCCCGAGTTGAACAAGCGAATATCCGGAATACCGAACTTTAGCATGGCAAGCCTGGTCATTCCCATGCCGAAGGCAAAGCCGCTGAATTTTTGCGGGTCCACGCCTCCGGCTTCCAAAACTTTCGGATGAACAAGGCCGCAGGGGATGAGCTCGATCCACCCGCTTTGTTTACACACGGAACATCCCTTGCCGTCACAGAAGGGACACTGCTGATCAAGCTCGAAGCCTGGCTCCACAAACGGGAAAAAGCCAGGGCGTAAGCGCACTTTCACTTCGCGTCCGAAGACCTCACCGAGTAAAGCCTTCATCACCGCTATCAAATGGGCCACGGAAATATCGCGATCCACTACAAGGCCCTCCAGCTGGTAGAAAGTGTTCTCGTGGCTGGCGTCCATGGCCTCATAGCGGAAACATCGTCCGGGAAAGATTGCCCGAAGCGGCGCGCCGTACTTCTCTAATGCCCGCACCTGATTGGCAGAAGTATGAGTGCGGAGGATCAGCCCACCCTCTAGCCAGAAGGTATCCTGCATGTCTCGCGCCGGATGATCCGGCGGAATGTTGAGGGCATCGAAATTGTAATATTCTGTTTCCACCTCCGGCCCCGTGAGGACCATAAAGCCCATTCCCTCGAAAATAGCCTCCATTTCCATCTGCACCAGGGTGATCGGATGCAACGCTCCGAGGCGACGATCTCGGCCGGGAAGGGTAAGGTCCAATCGGGCGCGGGCTTGAGCTTCCGCCCGGGCAGCGGCCCGCTGCTGACGGTCGGCAAGTGCGGCGGCAATTTTCTCCTCGGCTTGACGCTTCAGTTCGTTCAGTTGCGAACCAAAGGTGCGACGTTGTTCCGGCGATAACGACCGGAAGTCCGTTTCTTTTCCCAAAAGGGTGATCTTCCCCCTTCGGCCGAGAAAACGAACCCGCACTTGCTCTACCTGCTCCGGTGTTTGGGCCTCGGCAAGTGCCGCTTCGATTTCCTGTAGGATGCTTTCGACCGCAATCACAAGTCTTTTCCTCTCCTTTTCCTCTCCGCTGGGATCCTAACCGCCGAAACAATTAAGAGTCTCGACAGGGGACGGCCGGCTTGGTCTCCCAAATCACCAACCCGACTCTGGGATCCTGGAAGATCCTTCTCCGAAAGCCGGCGGGGCCGTATTCTTTCAACCCAAATTCCGGACTTGATCAGCCACATCTCGATGATTGGTATATTTGTGACTTTAATCGGGTAGCTGGTCAAGGGTGGGATGCCTGGCACCTTGAGCGATCGGTCAGGCTAGGCACCGGCCTGGGACGGAACGCGAGAAAGGAATTTTCCGAAAAAGTATTACCCAAGTAAATGGCCCTAACTCAGCCCGGTTACTAGCTGAAGGCAAACGGGCTTGGCTATTTTGCTTCGCATAATTGAGCCCCGCCATCGCGGCAGCGAAGCTCAACCCGAGGAAGGTAGCCTTGGCAGAACTTGCGCTTCCTCCAGATTTTGGGAAACTCTTGGCCTTTCTTCACCCATCCTGCGGAAAAACAGCACCTGACCGACGGGATACCTGCCACGGGAAGCCCGAGAATCGATCTTTTTCCGGACACAGGTTGCGGTCAGCGATAGCTGTGTTGTGGTCAAAGAAAGCGGCTCGCCCCTGAATGCCTCGATAGCGCTTGCTAGTTTTTCTCTTCCCGTAGCTCGTCAGTTACCGTGACGGCCAATCGCACCCCACTTGTTGGATCCAGGAACGCGGTAACATTCCCAGTTTGGGGAAGGGCAGTCGTGGGGGCCCGATACGCGCCGAAGAGGCTTTCCACACCGCGCTTGACGATATCGCCCTAAGCATTTGGAGCCAGCAAGTGGTAGCGACCATTCTCTTTGAACGTGCGGCAACCTCCCTTTCCGGCAGAGAGATCGTTCTCGATCTCGAGCAGCCGTGAACGCCCCGCAAGACTTTTTATATCCGGTATAAGGGGAGCAATCCACCCAGGGTCAAAGACACAGGAAAGGGTCGCCCCCCTCTTCCGCAGAGAGGCGAGGATCGTAAGCGAACATAGAAGCGTCGGCGTTGTTTTCCCAGCCGATTCCGATAGCGGTGAGAAAACAGGTGGTCTTGTGTCCCACCACGAGTCCTTAAAGGGCGTAAGGTTCCTCCGGCTTTCCAGGTGAACTTTTGAGCAATCCGATTCTCTGACGGCTGAGCGACGAGACGATCCATTGGTCGCCTCTGAGAGCGTAAAGCCGGGGTGTGAGGATACCGCGCGTATGGAGCGGTTCCAATTTGTCCGGAGGGGAGAAAAAGGTAGGTGAAGAGGTGGAAGGCACTATTTTTGCCAAGGTTGTCTTCTTGCCCGAGGAAAGCTACGCGTACGAGAGGTTTCCAGTTTTTCAGATCAGTGGATTTCCATAGGTGAATGCCGTCATTGCTCTTAAATTGGCAAACGGAACGGAATCTGTCGAGGCCGACTCGGGGGGTAATCCGCCAGGCTGGATCCCGCCATACCGGTGCGATTATAGACAGCCTCATTGCCCTCCCGCACCGCCGTAATGGCAGGATCCCTAAGGGGAAGGTCCTTGGGAATCCGGATCGATGGATAAGCGGGCCTGATTTGGTTGCGCACCGCTGGATCGATTCAATAGTTAGTCGGACGGTGCCGGTGGGGTCTATCTGTCTTTTCGCGGGGACCGATATCGTATCCGGCGCCGTTCCAGTTAGTATCGATGGGCAGACATCGTAAGAGTCCTCCGTCGGGGAGAAAATTGTCATTGGCAAAGGTGACGAACCACCAACCACCCTCATGGTCTTGAAAGATGGCCGTTTTCCCGCCATAAGGCAACACCCTGTGGTTGGGATGGGAGGGCCCGCCCGGCATTGTGGACCAGAAGATTTCGCTGTCGAAAGTTCCGACGGAGCGGTAATCGCCATGCCAGCCGGCTTCGGCCGATCATCGGAGAGCGACCACCCACTTTGTAACCACGACCTGCCGGCACGTCACCGCAAAACAGCACCGATCCGTCGGCGCTTTCCCACCGGTGGCATTTCAATCTGTTACCGAAAGGGATGTTGTCTCCGTCCTCGGTGGGGGAACCCGGGTTAGATCTGGCCCGGAGAAATCTGGTTCGGCTGGCCAGAGAAGTTTACTCCACCGACCTTAGAGGTTACCCTCATGCACACGAAAAGGGATACTACCGCAAAAGTGGTCTCTCTGCGGTCCTGGTTTGGACGGCTCGTCCGTGAGCTTCCCAGGGCTTTCCCTTGTGCCCGATTAGCTTGGGATGACGCATTTTCCGCCCAGCACCCCAAGGGTGATCTAGAACGCGTCTCGAGCGCGGAATATCTGGCACTGAAGAATTAGCGTGTCGGTGCGGAAATCAGGATTGGAGTCCTAAAGCCAGGGAATGTCGTCGACGGTATGGAACGGGCCACCAGGATAGTCTCCCCCCTACCCATTGGATAGGACATGCCATCCGGTCCGCATGTTACGGTCACATCGACCATCGGGACATCGAGTCATGGTTGAACTCTGGTGTTGTTGTACTTTGCCCGAGCTGGGAGGATCCGCGCCACTTCCACATTTGGGGGGAATGCCGACTCTTGGCAGCAGGAGGCCGTGATAAGGTGAACAAAAGCGGCCACGATCCTAGGAAGTACTAACGCTCGCGTTGGGATTGTCTCCGCGACTCGCCTTCCGTTTCGGCTGGGCATCTGGATGACGGCAAATCACTTCCCAAATGGTTTCGTGGACCACCTCCATGCGTTCGGGGGTGATTTCGAGGATTGGTAAGGAGTCATGGTGCTTATCGTCTCCATAGCGGGAAGCGTCGTTGTAGATTCTCCACTCTAGTTTGTTTGGTGGCTCCTCGAAGAGGCATGCGTAGAACGCTGCTGCCACCGTGTAACGCGGCAAACCCCCAGGAATGTGCTGGACATCAGAGTAATATTCCCCAATGTCTTTGATGCCGTCAAAGCGTCCCGCCTTCGCCTTGCGATGCAATTCGAGAAAAATGTCCGCTACGGGAATCACCCGCAGCCGACCATCCTCGTGTAGCTGCGGGAATTTTTCCTTTAGTGCGGCGAACAGCCGATCATGATAGTCTTTCGATCGGGCATTCTCGTGGAGCCAACGGCGATTGGGATCCGGAGAGGGTTGGTACTTGCCCCCCAACCACGCCTGTTCGTAATCGAACGAATCGCGCAGGGGGAACTCGGCAGGGGTAATGCGCACGCCCGGCCTCTTGGCCCAGTCCGGCAGCTGATTTGGCGGTGGAAGCTTGCCCGGCTGCATAGGTGGCCAATTTTGGTAGATGAAGACCTTCCCTTGGGGATTGAGGCTCAGATAAATCTTGATGAGGTCACTTGCGGAGGCGATATCGCCAACATCGGTCTCCCTATCGAATTTGACGCCCCACATCTCCATGCATTTCCAGCTCAGCCCCATGCTAAATGGTTGTAGAATAATGGCATCCCATTTGTCGCCCAGCGCCCCGAGAAAACGTCTAACATGCATGCTCGTGGAATGCTCGATGGTGGCCGGGTCGATAGTCAGGTCGCCGTGGCTATCGCGTTTCAACTCCATGCCGGAGTGTTCAATCGCGTGGCGGTGCTGCCATAGCTGCCATCCCGCTCCCAGAAATGCCCAGCACTTCCACTCTTTCCCCGCCGGTTTGGCAAGGGCCTCGTGATCCTTCGGATCCGAACACCCCGTGAGGCTGTTACCAAAGTAATACACCGAAAGCCGTCTGGGCCTTGCCGCCTCCTGCCGCTGTTGACCATAACAAACGTTCACCGCAGCTAGTAGGGCCAAAGCGCGCATCAGGAGGAGGGGATACCCTTTCATGTTTGACTCCCTATCTTGATAATTACTTGAGTCCATGGTGGGTGGAACTGCCAAACATAGTATAGATGGGGTTCATGATACCCCCAAGGACAAGGAGTCGCCGGCCGCCAGGGTAAGAGGCACGAGCCGAGAACCGGAGGCCCAAGCTTTGGCCACCGGCCCATGAAGGAGCGCGTGGGCCGCCCGCAGCCCGTTGCATCATGGACAATACCATCGGGTAAGCCAATAAAAGCTTTAGACCGGTATATGCCAAGAAGCCGGATCCGACCTTCAGATCACCGCCGCCAACACCACCGCAAAAGCCGCGAGCATCAAAAAGGCTAGTCGTTCGTCCCGTTGACTAACCCACCCGTGGCAGTCCCCACGGCGGACATCCTTCCGCGGCATAAGGACAGCCTCCTTTCCACCCGAAGAGACTTCTTGCATAGGCGGGATTGCTTCTGGGCTGGCTTGCGAGCATCGCAAATTGATTTATGCCAAGTTTGGCCGGGCCATCACTCCTCGAAAGACTCTTGAACAAGTGTGCTGGGTATCGGCCTATGCCTCAATCTCTGTGCAAAAACCCATCCGCGGCCAGGCTAACTGCAAAGAGGCTTTGAAGGCCAAAGCGAAAAAACACTACCAAAGGCCCGATGCCAATCAGTCCGTTCACTAGAAAACAACACGATAAGATGCCGGGGAAGGTGGTCACAACCGATGCCACAACTGCAAACCCTTAGCTTGCCATTAGTTCGTGCCCAGTGCCCCGACAGGACCCCAAAATAACGGGTCGAATTTGAAGTTGAAAAAAGCGTAGGTAGACATACGCTCGCCCTAAGACGTCAACAATTTTGCAGCATCTGTGGCCACGAGCACTCCGGATGGAAGAGTCTCCGCCCAACGACCCGACAAATCCGGATAAGACGCCACAAATCCGGATAAGTAGTTGCAAAAACGATGGCCATCCACATAGCCGGTTTGGAAACTCGAGACTAAACTGCTATGCTCGACCAGGCGTGGAAGCGGCGGGAAAGCTAAGCGAACGGATTGTGGGAAGTGCAGGTGGTGAATCCGAGGCTTGGCGCGGCGTGAGCGGGTGACCCGCCTCTCACGCCACTTTGAGCACTTGGGGGCAAGACGTAACAATCCTTGCCGTTCGGCTTGCTTGTTTTCCGATTTTTCCTGGTCCCGGGTGTGTCTTTGACCAAGCACGCGGAAAAGCTTTGGGTACTGGGATAAAATTCCCGCGCGCTAGATATTCGGCTTGTCTGCCCGCTGTTTTGGGCAGGAACCGTTATCGGCGGGAAGCGTTAATATTATTTCACAGATCGGACGCCGAAATTCGCTAGTCACGATCACATTGCTTAGGGACAGGTACTTTTGTTCCATGCAGGGGAATAAAATGAATGCCGTAAGCGTGTGAGCCCAGTTCGGGCTGCTTCCCATTGTTTACGGATGTAGCTTTCCCTAACTTTTAGTTCTTTCCGAAATAGATGAAACTACAGACCCTGACAAATGCTCCTTACCGCGTGCCAGGGCGTCGGGCTCGGTTGCCCTGCCGTAGGAGTGTCTTGTTTGTGACGGGCTCAAGACACAGTTCGCTCACCTCGCTGAGTGTTCATTTGTGCTATTCCGGAAGAGTTAGTGCTTGGACCTTCATCGCGGCCTGGATCGACCATTCCCCTTAATACAGGCGCAGAAGGTGAACTTCCGGAAGCCCCTAGTGGCACTCTCACAGACTGGCTTCCGGTGGGAAGATTAAGCCCTGGAGGCTCGCATGCTTCAAGCTTTCAGAAACTTCTGGCCCGGGCATGGCGGGGGAAAATTGGCCAGAGCCAATACCCGGGAGGACGGGCGATCTGTGTTAGAATTTGGATATGGTGAGGCTTTGTCGCGTTAAAGATCACGCAATTTATGTGCGGCAGGAGAAGCGGAATACCAGTGCCATGCGCGTTTTAATCACGTCCGGACCTACGCGGGAGTATCTCGATCCGGTGCGGTTTTTGACCAATGCCTCAAGTGGCCGGATGGGCGCCGCTTTGGCCGAGGCCTTCCTGGATGCAGGGCATGAGGTCGTGGTGGTTTCAGGACCTGTGGCCGTGGATTATCCTCCGGGATGCCAGGTAATCTCCGTGGTGTCTACACAGGAGATGCTTCAGGCCTGCTTGGAAGCCTTTCCAACGTGCGATGGCATGGTGGCGGCAGCCGCCCCATGCGATTTTCGGCCAAAAATGTATTCGTCAACAAAAATCCGGCGGACGGGTGCGGGTTTACTCCTTGAGCTCGTGGAAACGCCGGATATCGTCGGCACCGTGGCATCCCAACGCTTGCGCCAATGGATCGTGGCCTTTGCCTTGGAGACGGATCGCCCGCGGGAAAATGCCCTCATTAAGCTCCACCGTAAAGGCGCGGATCTGATAGTGGTCAACAACCCGGATGCCATCAATTCGCCTGTTACTGGAGTGGAAGTCCTTGATCCCAATGGCCAGCTTGTAGGGGCGTTTACCGGTAGTAAAAAGGAGGTTAGCCGGAAGCTTGTGGCCCTGATTGAGTCCCGTTTTGGGGGAAAACTGGTAGTCTACCCCCAGAGCCGCGAAGAAGCAGGCCGGTGATCCATGGACTCTTGGCCTGGTCGGTATGCCAAAAAGATTCTACGGCTAGGCCGTCAGGAGAGTCTTGGCCCACGACGGCGGTTCCACTGCGAACGAAACGGACTTAATCTTCTGGGCCGTTTCAGGCCCATTTATCGGACTGCCACGGCGAGCGCTTGGCGGAACAACAACCTTGTAGGAACGACCGGGTTTTTTCCCGTAGGCATAGGCCGAAATCACATTAGTTCAAGCTTGCGGAGGCGGTTTGGTTACAAAGCTGGCCGGTTAAAGAGGTACCAACTAGGCGGACAAACGTGGGACAAGTTCCCTAAACGTAAGACAAGTTCCCTCCACCAAAACGCACGGCACCTGTGCCCCTGGTCCGGCAGAAGTTGACGTGTTGCCTATGTTGGCAAAGTGGCAAGAGCGCCCTATGCTTTGTGGCAGCTAGGACGGCGAAGCTTTTCCGGAACTTCGCAATACAACCTCCCTGCGCCGGCACCAGTTAGCAGTGCCAGCTTATGAAAACGATCGTTCTTAACCCTCACCGATCGGGGAGCTGTTGTCTGTTTGCGAAAGAGCCTGCGCGTTCCATTTATTCCTGGTTTGCTGGCTGGGCGGGCTGTTCGTTTGCTGGCTCGGCGGGCTCTTCCACCGGAGCTGCCGGTTGTTCCGCCGGGGCTTGTGGCATTTCGGCTTGGGGTTTCTCCGGCTCGGGCTGTTCGGGCTGAGGTGCAGGTTGCTCCGGCTGGGGTTGCGGCTCTGTCGGTTGTGGTTCTTCGGCCTGTTCCGGCTGCTGTTCGGGCATGGCCGGCGCTGCTTCCGCTTCCTCTGCTGGTGCCGGTTGCGGTTCGGGCGGCGGGGTTAGTTCCGGACCCGAAGGTTCCTCCGTGGCCTTTTCCTCAACTTTCTGCGCCGCTTCCTCCGTCTCCGGCTGAGTCGGTTGTGTTTCGGCAGCCGGTTCCGCTGGAGTTGGCGGCGACACCACCTGCTGCGGAGCCGGTCCCGGCCCCACAGGTGCTGCGGGCTGTTTTCCGCAACCAGCAACACATAATCCCACCACCACTACGAGACACAGCATCATCCACACCGTCCTCATGATCCCGTCCTCCCGTGTCAAAATGGTTTGAACCCGAACCCGCTCCCTGGTCCTCGCAGCCAGTCTCGCACGTCCACCTGGAACAACTTCTACTTTTAGCGTATCTCCGGCATGCCCCCTGGTAAAGTAATCCGGTGTCTGGAGAAGCGCACCTTCCCAAATCGTTACCAGCCGCTGTCGGCACCGGCCGCCAACTGTCCTTCCTTTTTTGACGGAATTCCCGCCAAATTCTGCCCCCAGATTTAAAATCCCTTCCAATAGGTAGGATCTAACCATCCTGTGCGGGAAATTCCGCAAATTTCGGCGGGGTCCGGCCCGTCTACTTAACCGTCCGAAAAGCCGCGGTTCGAAAAACTCCTGCTGACTAGGAACACACGTTGAGGAAGCGCAACCCTTGGCCTCTCAGCTCCCGATTGGACGCTTTCCTCTCGATTGGACATTTTCCGATTTTGCCCACCCGTTGGCCGAGTCATTGCTTCCGTTGGAGTCCAGTCTACGAGGGTCGGGCACCGCGGTGGGGGGACCTCGCTCGCCCGGGCTGGTCCGCCGAGATGGACGACCCCGGCTTGGCCGGGTTGGGCATCGGCCAACTGGTGCGCCTCCCCACTTTGTGCCTCGGGCGATCGAGCTTTCCAAGAGTTTCGTGCGGTGGAATCACGCCCCTTTTTAGTGTGGGATATAGGCGTATAGGATTATTTCGCGGGAGACCGAGGATCGTGGTCGCAGGCACAAAAGGAGAAAGTCCCCCCAAAAATTCATTATGTTTCGCCGGGCGGGAATTTGATTTGGGCCATTTCTTCCGGCGTAAACCGGGAATTGGCCACCGGGCCTGGCTCCCAACACTGCTCTAATGTGCTGGGGCGAGGGGTTTGGACAGGGATCAGCCACACCTCTTCCCCGTCTGGGGCTAATTCAATTTTGCCACCGGCCCGGAGTACCGCTTGGCGTGCCAACCGCTCACTCACCGCCAGCACGTCACCGAAAGTGTACGGTGTATGACTAAACTTGCGAGTCAGATCCAAAGCGGAGGTGAGCTCTCTTGGCAATCGTGACCGCCCAAGGACTGTTCCCAAGATCCCGGCCGCATTCGAGGGATTGCAATCGCTATCCTGGCCGCATCGGGTGGAGACAATCACCGTTTGGGAGAGGTCACCCTTGCCGTAAAGGAGCCCCATGACGATATAGGCCCCGTTGAGTTTTGCATCGATGTTGAAGTCACTTTGGGCACCCGTGCAGGAAAACCTTCGATATGCGGGATTCCTATTGTACTTCTGTTCAATTTTTTCCCAAGTGGCTTCCCAATTCTCAGGGGATTGCTCATACCACCGCAAGACATCGCGAATACATTCGGCATACTGGCTTTCGGCGGGAATGCAGGCAAGACCGGCTTGGACAATCCGCACCGGGTCTTGTTCGAAAAAGGCCGCGGCGTACATGCCGCCCACGAATTGCCCCCCGTACAGCCCATCGCCATAGTTCATGAGGCGACCGAATTTTTCCCCGAGTTCGATGACAAGCTGCGGCAGACCCGGCGAAATGAGCCCCGAGAAGTCAGCCTCGATTTGGTAATCGATATCATCCGCATGTTTATTAAATTGGGGATGTCCCGAATCAGGCGGCGCAATTCCGTTGCGAAGATTATCCCTTCCGGCGCGATTGGCGTGCCACAAACGGTATCGGCTATTCGCAAAATCAATCCCAGCCTGTCGGGAGGCTACGTCCCAGCCGTGGACCTCAAGCGTCCGCAAAAAGGTCATTTCCACATAAAGGTCGTCCTGATCGAAGGCGCTGTTGATCATTTCAGGTCGCCACTGGGGCATTTGGTCTGCCGGAATAATTTGGCCGCGCCAGTGGAATTCTGTGGGACCTCCCCAGGCTACGCCAATCATTTGTCCCAGCCAACCTCCCGACATTTTGTCGCGATATACACTGACCGGCAGACGGCGAAATTGCTGCGCCATCACAGGGGAACCCACCAAGTTGACGATGCCTAAAATTGCCAGCAACACTGGCCAGCAAAAACGTGCCGGCCGGCTTTGGCATGGCCGATTTATCACGTCCCTATATACAATCCTGTTGACACGCACCCTGGCATTCATGTAGTGCCCTCCTCTGAAAGGCTGCTCCAATTAACCCGAAAGACCGTAGTGTTTGTTGCAAATTGGTTGATTCAAGCTGCCCGCGAACACATGCCACATATGGCGCCCGATTGTTTCGATATGGGAACCAATTGGCAAACGGTTATTCTGCAAAGTTGACACTATCACCACATTTTTTTCCGTGTAGTCCAAAATCATTAGCTGGTTCTCCCGTGAAGGCGGTATGGCTCCTACCAGGCAAAAGCCGCATCGGGGGGGAACCCCTCGGCCCAACGTTTTCCGTGCTGCTCCCGGTCCCGCTGGATGCCTTTGATGACTCCGCTTGCGCTACCATCACCCCTGTGGGAGCGAACCGCGCCTTCCGCCCAAGCTGCTAATGCTGCTTGCTCGGTTACCGTGGCTGTTAGCTCTTTGCCCAGAGTGAGGATGGTTTTTGCGGACTAAATTTCTTCAAGCGACCAGGGTTTACGATACTCGTAGTGCAAGAGATTATTGGCCTCGGGTATATTGGTGAATTGCTCCTTTTGAGGATCCCACTCCAAACGGGCCCGGAGCATAAGGGAAATGTTGGCAATCAGACTGCAAGTGGTAGAGCGGTGACCGTCCTCCACATCAGCATTCGGCTTTTGGCGTGTTCGTACACAGTCGAGGAAGTTTCGCGCATGCGGGACGGTGGGATCCCCCGCGGGGCCTTCGATTTTGATTGGCTCCATACGGGGGTTAGGATCTTGGAATTGCCCGCCGCGCTCCGGTATGACGTGAATGATACGCGAGCCAATGTAAGCGGTGCCGATCGTGCCGCGAAGCTCCAGCTCGGCGCCGGCCACGGGGAAAATCGGATTGCCGCTTGCCTCGTACTGACCAAATATGGCCAGCCGACCAGTTGGAAATTCGAACACGGCCTCCAAGGTATCAGGAATGGTTCGATCATCGTCCACGGCAAAGCGACCACCCAGAGCACAAACCGAGCTCGGGGCTAGATCACCGGTAATCCACCGCATGGCATCCAGGTAGTGAACCCCCCAATTGGCCATCTGCGAAGAATAAAGGTCCCACCAGCGGAACTTGTAGGGATGGATGGTCTCTTGAAACGGTCGGGCCGGTCGCGGACCAAGCCACAGGTCCCAGTTGACATGGGGCGGTGGTTCCCCGGGAGCTGCCTTACCTATTCCCGTAGGCGCCATATTGCTGAGGCGGTAAGCCCGGCTGACGGTCACCTTGCCGATCTGCCCTTCCTGGACCATTTGAACCAGCTGTTGATAAAGCACGGAAGAGCGCCGCTGTGTGCCTACCTGCACCACGCGGTTATATTTTCGGGCGGCCTCTACCATCTTGCGGCCTTCAACCACGGTGATGGACAATGGCTTTTCCACGTAAACGTCCTTATTTGCCTTGCAGGCCATGATGGTTTGTATGGCATGCCAGTGATCCGGAGTGGCGATCACGACGGCATCGATATCGGCCCGATCGATGAGCGCACGAAAATCCTCGTAGCAGTCCACCTTTCCTGCCACGCGGGCCCGAGCTCTTTCCAAGATTTGTTTGTCCACGTCGGCAAGGGCGACAATTTCGCAGTCCTTATGCTGGGAAAAAGCATCCATAAGCTGCTGCCCGCGGTTTGCTACGCCGATAAATCCCAGGCGAATCCTCTCGCTGGCTCCTAGTACCCGAAAGTGTGCCGAGCTTATCACCGGGACCATCACACCCGTCGCGGCAAGGCCGGAAACCTTCGCAAATCCACGCCGTGAGATGTTCGCTTTCATTGTTTCATCTCCTAGGTCCGTAAATGGCCGAGTGGTGCGCAGAACTTTCCTGTTTTGACTTTGGTTCGTTTGCACGACTTTACATAATCTTCCTCCTTTTGGACCTGTGGGGGTTATCTTAGTCTTGATTTTTAACCGGGTCAACGTGCTAATGGGAAGAGGGAAGACTTCCTCGCCCGCGGCAAGCTGGCTCTAGAAAACGGAGTTCCTTTCGGAGGGTTTTTCCGCACTGGCGGCAGCTGCACTGGGGTAATTCTTGGACCATTCCCCTATCGGTTGAGCCCAAAGCCCTTCAGGGTGAGGCAAAAACTGCTGCGCTTCAGACGAGCCTGGGGTTCGGACCGAAGGGTCCACACAAGCCCAACCTACGCCAAAGTGTAAACGCCAAAACGATTTATTGCCGGCAAGCTAACCGAGGGTCAGTATTGGGGTGCTGTTTGCAACGTGGGTTTCTACCGCAAGGCGATCATTGAATCTCAGGCAGAGGGATGGCTTCCCCGCGGAGCTGAGCTGCTTGCAGGCTCCGATCGTACGTGCCATAAAAGGGAACATTCGCGTCGAGCCATAGGTAGATGGCGCGTCGCTCTTCGTCGGCGAGCTTTACCTCGCGACGATGAAGCGGGTCATCGAGGATCGCAGCCAGTGGGCTCACCCGGGCGCCCATCCGTCCTGGGCGAGTTACTATTTGATCAATACTAGCCCCTCCCCATTCGAAAAACCTGAGGTACGGCCGCAAGTTATTGTATGAGCGCGTGAAGAGCTTTTCCGGCGTTCCGGATAAATCCGGTCGAGCCGGCCGGAGGATCGTATCCTGCTCACCGCGATTGCGTATGGACTGCGGCTCGGCGTGATGACACCGAACGCAGTGGCGGTCGAGAATGGGCTGGATGAGGCGCACAAAGCTGAACGGTCGGGTACCATCCGGCCCCGGGGTCAAGCTGGAAGGAGCTCGGGCAAGTGCGGCCGGGCGCACAGAAGGAGCGGCCTGCGGCTGGTATTCATGACACCCAACACAACCCACACGCTCGCCCGGCCGGAAGTATACCGTGGAACGCATTCCTTGAATAGCCCGACCGGTTTCATCCACAACCTGGAAGTATAGCGGGACCCCCGCCGGGACCCGGAAGTAAGCAGAGCCGTCGGCTTCCACCGGGGCCGTCCCCACCAACGCGCGAGCATTTTCGGCATTCGCGTGACCAATGCGGGGATCGTTAACTGTGTGCGTCGTCTTGGGGAAAAGTTGAAATACCCGGAGGTGGTCCGGGCGCAAATCCTTGGGGAAAGGCAAGTGGCTCCGGGTCACGTCCACAACATAAACCAGGGCCTCGCCGGCGGTGAGAGTCTCGGGAGAATGGTCGGCGGCGGGAAGTTTAGGGAGAATGGGCGGTTTGGGCCGCGACATTACCGCTATCGGGTCCAAACATGCGTACCCCTCGTCAACATAAAGCAACTCCAAATTTCCCCACCGGTCATAATAGTAAATGCCCATGCCCTGCTCGGTCGCATGCCCGGATCCAATTCCTGGCAGGCGGTCATATCCAAACGCCACCAGGAAGCAGTCTTCCGATAACGGCCATGGCGAAGCGAAATAACCCACTGGCCATTGGTTAGGTGTTTCCGGAAACGGGATCTCCGGGGTGAGGTTTTCCAAACAATCGAACAGATCTTCTCCGGTCTGGGGATCTAGCGCTGCCTTGCTCGGATCAAATAAAACCAGGGCCCCACCAACAATGGCATGATGCGCTCCGGCAATAAAGGCAATCTTTTGGGAACCAGGAATAGGCCGTGGCTGGAAGCACGCGCTGATCTCCATAGTGTAATTGCCGAAGATGGCCCGCGCAGCAGTACCATCCGGCAAGCAGGTCCAAAGTCCGTGGAAATGGGCCGCCGATCGATCCACATAATCCCATCGGCTGTAGCAGATTCGGCCGTCGTTGAGCACGACAGGGTGCCATTCATTGGTCTCGTGGTAGGAAAGGGTAACTATCTCACCTGTGTCGCGGTTTAGGTGATGAAGCGTATAGGTCGGCAGCGGTTCCCACCAATTATTGCAACGACAATAACCACCCCGGCGACTCGAGAGAAACACCAGGTTGCCATCCGGCAGAGGCCAGGGCGAGATGTCATCCTCCCGGCCGAAGGTTAGCTGCCTAATCGTTCCGGTGTGTAAATCAAGCTCGAAAAGGTGGAACGATTGCCGCTGGGGACCGTGATAATCCCATTGCGGGGGAAAGGGTGCGGATGTCAACATGTGCCAATTGGGGCGCACCGGTCGGTCTCGCTCTCCCGGTCGGACCTCCACGAAGGCAAAGTACGCGCGGCGGGCTTCGTAATCTAAAGCCAATGTTTGATAAGCTCCTGGGGGAAGTCGTCCTTCGGTGAGAGCCTCCACAGACAAGGATTTTCCGGGCTCCCGCAGGAGATAAACCCCTCCACCGGCCAAACGCGCCACGTCGTAGTAATAGCCGACATACTCGTGAAGCATTTGGCATACAAACCGCTTGGTTTTAAGAAAAATGATAGGCCATCGTCCGACCCCTGCGTGTTCAAATACCCACTGCCTTAATGTGGAGCGGATTTGGAGATACAGCTCTTCGTCCGCGGAAGCTGCCTGCCAGTCGGTTCGCGTTTGACGCGCGAGGAGCCGTCCCTTCCAGCTGTTGACAAGCCTATGTCGCTCGGCGAAGACTTCTGGCGAAAGTAGCGGCTCAAAAGCATGGAGCACGGCCTCTGCCCGCACAACCAGCCGCTCCAGGGAAGACCTCGAGCCGGGGCGGTCTGCCCGCAACGCTTCTTGGCGGAACCAGTCACGTTTAACCGCTTCTGCCAGATCCGGGTCGATCGCTGAAGCGGCATCGGCTCCAAGGCCGGCTGACCAGCTTGCAACGAGGGCAGCCAAAAAGAAGCAACTATGCGGAAAACGCACCGCCGTTATGGATCCCTGCCCAGACACGGACATAATGCTCTCCTCAAGCCCAAGCCCTCGCCGGACCAAAGTGACGCTCTTCAAAACCACGGCACCGTTACCTTGTGCGCTGTCGCACAAGGCTGTTTACGCCAAGACCACAAGCACACCACGCTCTCTGCGGTGGTCACGCCGGCAGACTTTGAGTGGTCCGCCTGGTGGCCCAATTTCCCCACGCCGTGGCTGCATCGCCTGCTTAAGGATTTGCAAATTAAAGATGGCCCTTGGAAGACACGATAATTCCCCCATTGATGTTAGTGCCAGGTTTGCACGTTTTCAACCACAGCCCCGCTAAATTTCCAGTGTGCCGGGGCAAGAACGTTCCACCTGCGAGCCAGAGTAGATGTGGCCCGGCGGCAAAAGGCAATGACTTCCGGCATTTTGGCATGGGCCAAGGATTTAAGTAATGAATCGCCGGCATCGTGATGACTTCCCGCTTGGCGGAGCTTCCGGAATTGCGGGTTCTTCGATCCCGGCTAAGCTGCAGGTAATCTGGCGAGCAGAGGGTTCTTCCTAAAAAGGTTCCGGTGAACAAGGAGCTAGCAACCAGCATGAACTTTTTGCAAAAATCCGCTGGTGGCCGCTTGGGGTCCTCATCGCAGGCATTACGCAGGTCCACAGAGCCGTCGGCCTTCGTCGGCACAACGGGAAAGTGGTGGCTTGACTTCCTATCACTCCAAAGTGGGAAAAACTATCTCCCCACGCAATTGGGCCTCGCCACCCTCTTTTTCGTAAACGCCGTAGAAGATCGAGCACAAGTCGAGCCACAGCATCAGACGGCGGAAATCTTCCTCCTCGAGTTTGAGTCCATAATGGTCCTGCTCCAGAATTTCCCGAAGCTTGCTGGCCCTGGCCCCGAATTGCCCCGGGATGGTCCGGTAGGCGTGGCCGTAATTCCAAAACCCATATTTTGTTGCCAAGTTGACGTACGACGTAAACCACCCTTTTTGGATGGGTTCGCGCGTGAGAGGGATGGCCGACTCGTGCTGACTATGACATGGGACGCACTTGCGGTCGAGCACCGGCTGAACCAGTCGAGCAAAACTAAAGGGGTTGGTACCTTCCACTTCCGGCTGCAGTTGGGAAGGCTGACGACGCAAGGCCGCTGGGAATCCACGATTAACCCCCGGGGCCATGTGCCTCCGGTCGTGGCATCCGTGGCATACAAGCAATTCCCCGGGCTTTAAATAAGTGGCTGAGCGCATCGACTGGACAGCCAAACCGCGCTCGTCAAGTGCTTGGAAGAAGATCTCTTTGCCCGCCGGGACTTCGAAATAGGCACTGCCGTCTTCTTCAACGGGAACAGTCCCCAGCACATAACGGGCAAGCATCACCGAGTCGGCCGCATGCGGCAGACGCAACCCTATTTCATGCGGGGGATGCCCCGACGGTACCGTCATGGGCAAAATTTGAATCACCCGCAGCGCACGGATCCGCGTGCCTTTCGGCCAAGGGAGAACCCCATCGTAAACATTCATCACCGCCACGCGGGCTTGAGGTGGCGTAAGCTCCACCGGCCAAGGCGCCACGTATTCCTGGCTGGTGGTGGGGGGCGGGATCATCTCCGGCATACGGTGGGGTACCGGCCGGGGTTTCACCGGGATGGGATTCTGGCACGAAATCTGCGGATCGCGGTAGATAAGAATCTTGTTGCCAAATGCGTCAAGCAGATAAATCCCGTAATTTCCCCGGAAATATCCTCTTCCTTCGAAGCCCAGTCCTTGTGGCACCTTGGGATCATAGGCCACCAGGAAGTATTTTTCCGACAGTGGCCACGGCGTTCCATAGGAAAGGGTTCCGCCCTGAGTTTCTGGGAATCCCACCTCCGGTGTCACGCGACGGACCGGGTTCATGGCATCGTCGTCATGCCTGCGTGGGTCCACAATCACAATCGACCCAAATGCTTGACCATGATGGGGGGCCGCGGTGGCCACAAACTTCACTGACCCAGGAATTGGTTGACAATCAAGCTCCATATCCGGTCGAAGTTCCCGCGGGGCGAAGTTCCCGTGCACAGCCCGACTATCTCTTCCATCCAGTGTGGTCACCCACGGCTTATGAGCTGTCACTCCGTGACGATCGACATAATCCCAACGGGTGTAAAGGATGCGGCCGTCGTGGGTGACGGCTGGATTCCACTCGTTGGTTTCGTGGATGCTTAAAGCGCGAAGCGACGAGCCATCGTCAGCCATATCAAAAAGGGTGTAAGTGGGGCAGGAGCGGCCACACCGAAGGTAGCCCCCGCGTCTTTCGCTGATGAAGGCAATGCGACCATTGGGAAGCCACACCGGATCGAAGTCATTCCATGTGCCATCAGTGAGCTGCCTGAGCCCCCTGCCGTCAATCCCCACGGTGAAGATGTGATAACAACGGCCTTCGTGCCAATGGCCTTGGGAGGGATCGGTATGGAGGCGATGATTTTTGTCACCACGACATTCCACGTAGGCGAAAGCGACGCGAGTGCCATCGTAGGATAAGCTCGGCGATAAAAACGCGCCGCCTTCCAACCTTTTGCCAGCAAGTCGGCCATTTTCGACAACAGAATTGGCAAGTAGATTTTCTTCGCGCGGGTGGTCACTGAAGGGTTGGTGAATGATAAACAGCCCGCCACCCGGCACGGCATTGATTCCGTAGTATTGGTCGCACATATGGTTGTATAAAGCTAGATGACGTTTGAGAATCAGAAGTCGGTCAAAATCAAGCAGGGGATTGGAGAAAGCAACCTCCCGCCGTAAACGGTAAATTTCCCGAAAGAGCGCCAGCCTGTTTTCGCGGTTTCGAGGATCGATTCGCGTGGCTTTGTCCGACAATTTATGGAACCGCTCTTTTAGCGAAGGTAGCTCAAGACCCCAGGTAGCCCAAAGATCTTCGAATAAGGCCTTTAGCCGGCGTAAGGCCACATCCACCGGATCGCGATCCGAATCCCAGATGAGCGCATGAACATTGAAAGTCTCGGGTGCCACGCGGGCAAAATGGGCTTTGCGGCGGAGGTCGCGCTCAAGGAGGACAAATTCTGTCTCTACCTCGTCAAGGGGGGTACCATCGGGGCGTGTCAACTGTACCCAGCCGGGCGGTTTGGCACGAAAAGTAACTCCAGGAACTTTAATCTCCAGTTCCGCCACAGACGCCCAAGGCCGACCGTTTACCTCTCCCAGCGCCCGTAATCCAAAATATCTTCCGTTTACAGTTTGCGGAAAATGAACCTCGTAAACACTTTGGCCAAGACCAAACGTGCCGGCAAAGGTAAAAGTGGGCTGCTCGGGCGTATCCACAGCGATCGTGCATTCATACTCGCGAATGGTGCCGTTACTGCTATCCCGCCGTGGCCGGTAGTTGAATCCCTCGATCGGCCAAACTTTCCCCAAATCGATCCAAAGCTCATGCGGATGAGGAGGATTCGTGGCTCCAAAAGCAGTGTGCCACATAGTTTGCGGGTCACCATCCATCGCCCGATAGCCTTCGTAGCCGGGCGCTTCGCTCGTGACCCACACGTCCACCATAATGGGGCCCGGCGATTTCTCCTCCGCACCAGCCGGCGCGACAATCACCGCAAAAAACACATAGATCACAAACCCCACCAAGATCCTTTGGCGTGTGGACAACATGAGCCTTACCTTTCCTCCGATGTGCTAAGCGACTGTGGCTCTGTTTACCCAAAGTTCGTTCACCCTCAAGGGCCAATATTACAGGTGAGGGGGAAGATCCCGGCCTTACGCCCACCCTCGATTCTCCCTGCCCGGGGTTGCCAGCCTTCCTGCCATTGAGCATTAAACTTATTTTTTCGTTTTTTGCAAGAGTTTTTGGCTTCTTACAGTCCGTTCTATGCGGTTTGTGAGGAACTTCTCGTGGGCAAGTGCGAGAGGGCGCCGTGGTTAGTTTGGGAAAGAAGGGCCGACTTTTTACCACAAGAGCCGGCGGAGAGCTGAGGCCCCGTGCTTGTTTCATCAGTGAAACCATAGCTTACGAGCGAGTTTACTAGCCCGGGAAACTCCGCCATCGAGTAGCCCCTCCGCCCCTCCACGGGACTATCAAAGAAAGGAGCATGTTTGCACCTGCGGGAACTTGCACCGTTGTCAACGCCTTGGGTGTATTTAAAGGATCTGCCGCGATTTACGGGGTATCAACGCCTGAGGGGTGCTCGTGGGATACCTGTATCGATTTGTCAACATCGAAACTCCATAGGTGCGAGCCACTGGCAAAATAAATTCGACCTTCGTGGATATCGCCGCCGGCAGTAATCGTCACCGGCGAATGAGCCAGCCACTCCAGCTGAGGGACCTCCGGCCTGAAAAGAGCAATGCCTCGGGCCAAGAGCACAAAAATTCGTCCACGTTGATCGGAAATAAACACCCGGGGGCCTTGATGGGATACCGTGGCACCAAATTTTGGCCGAAGCTCCATCTCGAAGACGACCTTCTTTGCTTGTGGATCAAACGAGAAAAGTCGCGTGCGATCAGCAATTCCGTACACTTGCCTCAAGCGGATGTCGTAATAAAGGTCGGTGTACTCGCGTACGCTTTTCAGAACGGGGGCGTGCCACTCAAGCCGGTTTGTCCTTAAATCGAAGAGATAGAGTTCAGCACATGTGGCTATTTGTTCACCACCAGTCCCTGGAGCCACGGTCGTCCCGCCCAGGAGCCACGAATCGTTTAAGGCCACCAGACTGGTGGTGGAATGCTCGGGAAGGATATCTGTGTGTTTTAGCAGCGTGGACGATGCGGATTTTAGGTCCCAAATTAGCAGCCCGCCGCCCGTGTGGCCGTAAGCCGGCGTTCCTGCTAGAACGAGCGTCGTGCCGTTGGGATGGGCTAGAAGCTCGTGGGGCCGATTGATATGGGGGTAGGCATTGGCAAGATATCGGGGATTGGAAGCGGGGTTGCCGGGTACTGTCTCCCGCCATGGCCGAGCCGGATCCCACTCAAGCAGAAATCCCTGACCATAACCGCCCACAAACAGCCGATCGCCTTGCCGCGCCAGGGTGTTCCACTGCCCGTAACAGGGGTGACGCTCCCAGCGATCGAGCCGAGGATCATAGGCGAAAAAATAAAAGGGAAACGCCGTGCCTCCGCACACAACCCCATTTGGCGCCACCGCAACGGCCATCACGTGGGCCCCCTGGCTTGTGTACTCAAATGGTACCGTAAGGGTGGTCCCCTTGGGCCGGTCGTAAACAACGGCCTGCTTGCTCTCCAGGTCGAACGTGCGGATCTCACTCCCATCGGGAAAACGGCGGTGAAACAGGCCTTGGGAGCCGGTTATCTGCTCCTGCCTTTGGACGTTTGGCGGTAAGGCGGCGAGCTTTTCCGGCTGGCCCTGATAAAAGCGGTACCAGGGTGCGTCTGCCTCCTGAGAGGGCCGTCCGTACACCTTTCCGTCCGTACCACGGAACACCTCCGCCATGCCCTGTTTTCTTTCTTCGGGGCCGAGCATGGGATGTATTTCGCCAGCGGTGGGATCGAACGCGAGGATGTGAGACCGCGTGAAACCAATGGCAAAATAAACCCAGCCAGTATCGTCGCAGGCAATCGAACGTGGATACTGAGCCCAGTTCTCCCGATGGAGATGGCCGTAATCGCGAAACTCCCTGGTTGCGGGGTCGAAGGAGGCAAGCCCGCACTGGGGATAGCTCACCGACCAAATCCTGCCTTTGTCGTCCTCGGTTAGGCTCATGGCCATTTGCGGCACTGTCTTGTGAACAAAAGTAAAGGTCCGGGTGGTGGGATCGAATTCCACAAAGTGGCTCCCAAAATGACTGTACAGTTTGCCCCGACCAGATAAGAGTGAAGCATACGGCCCGTCGCCACCCCAGGGGAAGGGCGTAGCCACTTGTTGGCTCTGCCTGTGGTCAATGTCCACCACCAACAGAGCATAGCATCCACGGTGGTCGTAAAGCCAGGCAAGTATCAGCCTCCGGCCAGACTCATCTGTGGTGGCCACAATTCCCCGGTGCGTACTGAAAGGGGCCGAAACACCGTGGTCCGTAAACCCCTCGTTTGTTGTCCCCCAACCCGTCCCCGCCGTAATGAAAAACCAAAGGCTCGCAACGCAGGTTGTATACGCTGTTATGCGTCTCATTTCGGCACTCCTCTCCCATATGTGCTAGAAACAGCTGTGGAATTCACACCCCGGGGAGCTTCGTTCACAAATGTTTATTGATCCTGAGTTAGCAAACTACGTGCCTACCTTCCGAACCCGTGCCAATAGGTCAAGACCTCCTCGGAATAAACACTTTGCAAACAAATGGACCACAACGCATGGAGGGACAGTTACTTCCGCAGCTATCGCGGAGCAGCTGGTCCCGTGAAGGCCCGATCCGAGCACGTAATTGTTGGGGGAAGATACTAAGGCAATCCTTTTTGCGACCCCTTTGACCATTAGAGCCAATCGTTGTTATAAAGAGTTAGCTTTATTTCCACACCAGGCACTAGGCGTTGCCTGTCGCAAAACGTGGGAGGGGAATGACCAAGCAGTTCCGATGGTGGGTGGGCACGGCAGCTTACGGTAAATGACGTCAACGATCCGTAATCATCCGGAAGCGCCAATAAGCGCTATCGGCGGGACAATGTTGCAAGCCTTATGCTGAGTTTACTTACTGGTAAAGGTGTTTTAAAGAACCCGGAGGTTGACCCCTTCCGCGAGTACTAAATTTGTGTGCTTTCGACCATGATCGTCAACTGATACCAGTCGGTTCATGTTCGGGGCCGCTTTAGCTTGCTGGGATGCGACCGGAGGTGACCCTCCCTACCTGCGGCGTAATTCCTGCGGCATAATTTATTTATGATCGCAGGCCATTTGTGTGCCCTGTCCATGCGGTAAATTGCGCTTACTAATGGGAATAGTGAACCGCGCGTGCGGCTTCCCCTTGGCGATCTTACCAGGCAGAACTAATTGTCCGGCCGAAGCAGCACGACAGCGTCCTCGAGCTCTACAAAAAGGCCAAAGTTACTGCCGGTAGCGGCGCTCAACATTAGTTCAAGGGTTTTACCGGTTTGCCACTCTGCGGAGATCTCTCGCGGGTGGTCTGGCAAAAGTCGGATAGATACTGCTTCTGCTCCGTCAACGCGCAGTCGCATCTCTACCGATCGGCCAGTTTCTTCTTTATCAAGAGCCGTTACCCTCGCCCGAAACCCGCAAGCGCCGGCGGGAAGGTTCCATTGCACCACGGCGCCGGCCGGAAAGCGGAGGGGAGGGATATGACGCTGTGGTGCCTCGCCGACCTCGCTACCCATTGCCGGCAGTAGTAGTCGGGCGAGATCAGACTCCAAGCCGGGTAGAGGGATCGGGGGCCTGTACTCGGCCGCCACCACAGGTAAGGCAAGCAGAGCTATGCGGGTTCTACTCTCGAACTCCACTGCTTTAACTTCTTCCCAAGCAAACCGTAAACTAACTCCCCCAGCAATTGTGGCCGTCACCTCCGCGGGCGTAAGCTCGAGTTTCTCAGGGCGGAGCTGCGATCCCCCGCGATGTTCCACGAGAATGGTGCGCGATACAGTTTCCTCACCCGGCTGGGCGGCGAAGATGATACCCGCTAACCGGTCTGCCGGAACTCGTACCAACTCGTCATCCAGGCGGAAAGTCACCTCGCCTCCTTTGATCGAAACTACCGAACCAGGGTAAAAATCGAGGAAATCCCCATGGGCGACGATGACCCGATCCCCCTCTGCAGGCGAGGAGATCAGTTGTTTCCACTCTTTAGCAAGCGCGCCGGTCAAAGGGCGAAAGCGAATCCATCGCAGGCATTTGGCGGGGATTGCCACCTCACCAGTCCCAGCGGCCAGCTGACACGTGAAGGAGGCTGCATTTTCGCGAAGCTCGAGTGTGTCGCATTGCAGCTGATTTCCCCCGATCAAACCGACCACCGATGCTGGCGTGGTTGCGTGCTTGTCATCCTCACGTACGGGAAGCAACAAACGTCTGACCCGTGCCAATTCCACAGCAACGGTTTGACCAGTAGCTACTTCGATGTGAAGGACTCCCCCGGCACATTGCTGAAGAATTCCGGCCAGCGAAGTTTGGTCTTCAAGCTCCACTGTCATTGCTGGCTGGGAAGCACCTTCCCGAAATGAAAGGAATACTGTAAGTAAGAACACTACTCCCAGCACAGGCCAAGCCGCAGCTCTGTGAGTAGCGGGTGGATGCATTTCGCGTGCACGGGGGGCCTTTTCACTCATCGTGATCCGCTCTGGCCGAAGAAAAAATTAGCCCAGTTGATTTCCTTCACCTTGCATGTACATTGCCATGTGCCAGCAGGCGAGGATACCAAGCTACCCCTATTGACCTGCCTGGCTAGCGATTTGCCGGGCCACTTGTCCCTAGCTCATCGGTGGAAGGTGCCTCCGCCAAACGGCGAAAATACTGCTCGATGATCTGCCGATAATGAGGCGCAAATTTCTGCGTGATTGTTTGTAAAGCTTCCTCACGTTGTTTGGGAGGAAGACTTCCCCAGTCGGATGGGCCACTCAGCGTTCGGGGAGCGACCTCGCCGGGGCCCTTTCCTCCTAGAGGCAGAGTTTCCTCAGCCGGGGAGGTGGAACGAATATTGCCCGACCCGGTTGCCGCCGTCTTTTTTCGTGAGCGGTTGGCTTGATCGATCAGCTCATCGAGCATGGACAAGATCCTATCCTGCGTCGGGAGAAGCTTTGGATCCGGCCGCGCAAAGGAGAGACGGCGTGTCGCATCCCCCATCAGCTGCGAAGCCTCGCGCAGGGTGTTTTTCTCCCAGCGCGAGGCCTCGGCAAGGACGACTTCGGCAACCAGTTGGTAACGTCGGGGCAAAGGAGACTGGTGCTCAAGCAGTTTGCGCGAAGCGGCTATGGCCTCAGCACCCTCGGCCAACTGGAAATGGGCGATGGCCCGTGCGTACAGCACGGCCTCCGGCGCGACCGTCCGTTCAGGGGAAATCTTCTGAAGGATTCGTAAAGCTTCGTCATAATGCTTATGACGCACTAGGGCCAAAGCGTACCAACCTGCCAGTGACAATCGTATGACTTCCGGAAGAGGAGCACCGGTTAGGAACTCCTCCCAAGCTGCTGCGGAACTGTCTCTGCCTGCTAGGCCCAGGGTTATTCTTTCATCGCTAATCGCATTGACGATGGTGACTACTTCCACCAACGCTTTCAAACGATCTTCGGGGTCAGCCGGGGGAATTTCGTCCAAAAGCTCGGAAGGCAAGTCTGCCGGAGGGCTTTCACCCAAGCGATCCGCAAGCCATGCCCGTGCTTCCTCCCAGTTGGCTCGGAAGGCTTGCTGCTTGTCGGCAGCCGGTTGTCCACTACCGAGTCGGAAAGAACTTTGGAGCGATGGGGCGGCCTCGGGCTCTTCCCCATGCCCGAAAGCAACTCCGCAGAAATTGGTGCAAGCGCAAAAGCAAATGGTCAAAGCGCAAACCATTAGTGCGGACATGATCTTTAAAAGACTAGGCTCACCCGCTTTTTGTGGGAAAAGCCTCATAAAAACTCACCAATTGCGAATGTCAAACATATCTTCTGCTATTTTCCGCAAGGACAAATTCGGTGAGCTCTTTGCCTCCTGCGTCGCCACGCTGCAACATCCTTTGCGTTGCAATAAAGTCGGCCTCAACTTGAGTCGGCCTAGCGCGTTCCGGCCATGAGGCCCGGTAAGTCTGAGCTCCCGCTCGGCGGAGGTAACCCGCTCAGCCCTAACTTCTTTGCCCCGAAGAGCCTTTCACCATCTCCTTGCACGGCGTGGCAAAGTATTCCCAAGTTCTCCGGGGCTGAGCCCGGGCAACAGTTGGAGAAAACCCGACTCCCGGCCCACCACTTCTATTCCCATTTTACGGGAAAAGTGGGCAGATTGACGAACCTCCGGCGCAGAGCCTTCGATTCCATGCCGGGTTATGTTTTAATCTTTTCTACCGGCTCCTCATGCGGATGTCCTGAACATCTTTGCAGCAGGATTCTTTGTGGATCACTTCCCCTCGGGGCTTGCGACTATTTCATTTTTGGTCAATACCGCGAATTGGCCATCCATGATACGTCAACACTTTGGCGGGCAACCAGAAAGGCCAAGACAACCTTGCCCGCCCACCTATGGTTCCAGCTTTGTGGACAACTGTCGCGTGATCTCCTGAAGGCGCGCCTGTCGCTCCGCTAAAGCGCGAAGGGCTTGCTCGATCTGATCTTTTGTCTGGGTGCCGGTGGCTAACCAGCTTTGATACTCTTCTGTCCGGGTACGAATTCGCTGTTGTAAAGCGCGAAGCATTCGCAATTCGGCAAGCAAGTCAACAAGAGGAGCCTGGCCTCCGGGCAGCATTTGGTTCCCTTGCCCTAAGGTTTTCTCGATTTCTTCGAGGCGCTCCCTAACAGCCTCAAGCATTTCCTGGAGGCTAGCCAAAATTGCTTGTTGTGTTGACAAGTTCAGGGGGCCAACATCCTGGGCAGCGAAAAGTTCTTCTACCAAGCGAATGTCGCCCCGCAATTGAGTAGTGGCCTCGATCATGGCTGCCGCGGTGGCATCTTCTTGTAAAAGGAGGAGCATTTGATCGGCCTCCCAGCCAATGACCGCCTCCTGCCGGGCGAGTCGGGCGATTTGAAGAGATTCTTCCCGGCCACGGCGTTCCTCGGGAATACCGGCCAAATTCTCTGTGGCTTGGTAAACCTCGCGCTGCAGGCTCAGCATACGTTGGATGCGGGCTTCGAGGCTTCGCAGGACACGGGCCATCTCTTCCTGCCGAAGTTGCCGCAAGATGCGCTGAAGCTCAGCTTTGGCTTTCTCAAGCTCGACCAGAGCCTGCTCCTGTTCGGCCGAGGCTTCCTCTCTTTGGGCTTGGTGAAGTCGCTTAGCGGCTTGCCTCATGCGTTGTTGTGCTGCGCGGAGGGCTGCCGCGGCTCGCTGGCGGCGGATGGAGCGTGCCTGCGGGGTGCTGTCCTCAGGCGCGTTTAAATCCGGTGGCAGTGGCTCATCATGCGGCAGTACCTCGGCCCCCTCGTGCGACGCGGAGGATTCCGGCGAGCTGTCCGCAGAGGGATCGCCCCCCGGGGCGGACTGTCCCCCAGCAGCGGAGCCCCCAGGCGAAGCTTGTTGCGACCCTGACGAGGAGGGCCCCGAAGGCCCCTCGGCACCCCGAGTTTCCTGCTGGCCGGAACTACTATCTGCCGCACTTTTCCCACCCACGGCGCGGTGCAGCTGGTCGGTCTGGCCGGCTAGGCCTTCTTGTTCGCCGGCAAGCTTCGGTTCAGAGAATTCAGGCCGCGTGGTTCGGGCCCTTAAGTCCCGTTGACGGCGAGTGATTTCCTCCACACGCCGCAGCCAGGCTTCCCATTGCCTTCGCTCCTCCTGAAGCCACCGCTGTTGATCCTCTGCAAGTAGCAACTCCACAAGAGCCCGCAGATCTTCCAGGAGCCGCTCTTGTTCCTCTGCCGCAGAAGCCAATCGACCAGTTGCCAAAAGTTCGGCAGCCCGATTCATTCGTACGGAAATTTGCCGGGACTCGGCCTGGCGAATAGCCTTTTCCACCGCAGCAAGCTGCTGAGGTTGTGTCAGATCACCCAACTCAGCAAGCCGCAGTAAGAGGGCCTGAAACTTTTCGAACAAGGCCGCAATCTCCCGCTGCCGCTCTGCGAGTCCTGCCGAGGTCACAAGAGGCGGCGGGGCCTCTTCCGCGGCCCTAGTCGGAGAGAAGACACCCAGGGTAACCATAACCGCACTGCAAAGAAGCAAAATCTTCTGGAACCAGCGGCGGGTGCCGCATGTACCCTCGGGTATTGCTCGGTACCGCAAGTGGAAAGCTCTTACTCTTTTGCAGCGGCCAGTTGGCTGGATATCGTTGAGGGAAGACTTCATGGTAGACTAGGGTCCTCGGTCGATGGTGGTTCGATCAGTTGACGAAGTCGCCGGCGATGCACATCCTGCGTTCTCTCTAGCAACTTGTTTTGCTCGCCAATGATTTCCCGAAGCAATTCTACCACTCGGCGAAGATCCTCAAGTTCGAGCATGGCGGCCCGGGCCATTTGCAGAAGGTGGATGAGGTTTTCCACGTCGCTCTTTACTTGTCCCAAAAACTGCCACTGTTCCGGGCTGCCACTTGAGGGAGGTGATGCCCTTCGCTGGCCATTTGTACCAATACCCTCAGGACCTGACTCCATCTGTCGGACCTTTGCCTGAAGGGCAGGAAAAGTTTTCCGGCAGGCCTCTCGCAACGGGGGTATCACCTGGAGTTCAAGGCGTTCCACCCATGCCTGGGCCTCCAGCCTGTTGTTTTGTATTTCATCGCGGAGGAGAGTTACCCCCTCCAAGATGGTTTTCACATCTTCGGCATTTTTCTGGAGTTGGCTGGCGGTGCGACGGGCAAACGGCGTCCAATCCCACGACCTTGATTGATCGTTCCCTTGCAACGCACTCCCTGGTGCCGCCGATTCCCAATCCCGTGGTCGACCACTGTCCTCACCTTCCGACGCCGGTGTTGACACATCTTCTGGCTCGATGACCAATCTACCGGCAACGGGATCAAGCGTTTTTCCCGCATGCTTGCTTACGAATTTTTCAATTTGTCGACGGGTATCGCTGAGCTCGCCAATTACTTGATCGAGCTGTTGTCGCAGGGCGATTTCCCGTTTTTCCAGGCGAAGCCGCAATTCCTCAGCTGATACAATTTCCAAAACCCAGGGAAGGCTCTCCCCCACTTGGGGGCTACCGCGCAGGTCGCAGCAATCGCTCGCCTGGACGCGGACTTGGCAGCGGGTTCCTGGCTCAAGCGATAAGTCCGCAAGCTCCACCCAAGTGTTGAACTCTACTCGGGCTTTAGGCCCATCGGGCTTAGCAAGCTCTACCGTCATGGGTCGATCACCTTCCGCGCCTGCGTGGCCGAGCCGGTGGAAAATCGCCTTCACCTTGGCGATACCGTGATCGTCAACAACTTCACCTTCTAGGCCGACCCGGGCCTGCGGCGTAACTGCAAGCCCGACTCCGAATACCTCAGCAACAACGCGAGGGGCTTCGTCGACAACCGGTTCTGCGGCAAGGACAATCGGCCGGCTCCCCACGAGTCCGAATAAATCCGTGGCGGCAAAAGCCACGCGAATTGGCTGGACGACTTGGCCCACTTCGTGTTGAAAAGAGCTTGCCGAACTTTCCTCGGCCCACCCCCGGCAGATTGTTTCCCAATCGGCAAGCCAGCTGCGAATAATTTCGGCCAGTTGCCACGGTGGCAGTTCTCGGTGTGGTTGCCAAGTTTCGAGGAGAGCCCGCAAGTCCTGGGCCCGGCCGAGAGCCTCGTTTAGCTTGTCGAGAAGGTATGCTTCTATGGGTGGGCTTTCTCTGGCGGGAGCTTCGAGGGCTGGCTTGTCTTTTGTTTCCCTACCGGCTTGTTTCCGGGCTGCATCGTCGATAAGTTGACGAAGTTGTCGCACCACTTGGTCCTGCAAGGTGGCAAGTTGAGACGCAGAAGCGTTCTGAAAGAACTGTTCGAGGACTACCTCCGCATTTTCTTGGACTTGCCGCAGCTGCTGCCACAAGGGATCACCGTAGCAGATGGATCTTTGCCCCTGAGATACATCGAGCTTCACGACCGGTTCGGTGAATTCTACTACGAACCACACTCGGCTTGCCTCCGGAACCCGCACCGCGCCAGCTACGGGTACCACTTGGGGGCCTATCCCCAAATAAGCCGGTGGCTCATATTTGGCTTGAGCCAGTTTGAGCGAAGGTGGTTCTTTCGGACGAACCCTTAACTGACCGATTCTTCTATCTCCGGCCATGAGGCTCAGCTGCAGGGGGCCAAGTACTTCGGGAAGACGCAGCATAAACGTCTGGAAGAAGTTTTCCCTTCGCGGGGTGATGGCCTCGCGGGCCAGCCACAGTTCCCGAAGGAACCCATGTTCATCGGCGAGGCGGGCTTTGATAACTCGCGGTACGGTGGGCATTGATAAGTCCACAGCAGCGCGAAGTTCGAACGGTTGGCCGCGGATGATAACTTCCTCCCCTCGATAAAACCCTTTTACTACCAAGCCGGTGCGCACAGGCCAGGGAACATCCCGAAGCAGGATCCACCGGTCTAGCCACGCGCGAGTTTCTTCGGCCGCGGCCACGGCAAAGGCGGCAAGGATTCCGGCAGCCATCACGGCAAGGATGCTGTCGCGGATGACCCGACCAAAGCGAAGCACTTTGCCGAGGGAAAGCTTGGACATTTTGCATTCGGCCTGGGCGATTGTGGCCCGGAGGAAGAGCTTGCGAAGATTTTCCTCGGGGTGAGGCCGAGCCCTGCCGTCTGCCGAAATAGCTTCTGCTGCTGTCACCAAAAGATCCCCCAGCTGGGGATAGGCGCGTTCTAAAGCTAAAGCAAGCTGGGGCCAGGGGAGTGGTCGCAGCACGCGTCGGCCCCAAGTCAGCCAGAGAATGGCGACATAGCTTGCGCCAAAAAACACAAGAAGTCCCGCTCTTACCCCAACCGGCACCTGAAAAAGCCGATCCAAGCCATAAGTCATCCAGAACGCAAATGTTGCCGCCACCACTGCCCAACAGAAAAGCTCCGCTGCCAGTAGCGCCCGCACCCACCAGCGCAAAACGTTCAATTTCCTGCGGAGTCGCCGGCCTAATTGGGGCGGCAGCATCGCAGGGGAACTCTCCACATCCAGATCGGGCCGATCGGTATGGTGACGCTCAACGCAAGGACTCATCATCAAGTGGGCCTATGTATGCTATCCTCATCCGCCGACGGCTTTTAGGTTTTTGGCCGCTGGCAAACTCTCTTATGGGCTATGTGGACAAATCGCGTTTTGCCCGTCCTCAGGCGCCCGGTTGTTTTTCGGCTTGCAGGGTGCTTTGGCACACCGCTGTTTATCGCGTCCAAGTTCCCAATTGTCGCACAAGCCACTCTCCTGCCAACAATATTACCGCAAGGCTTAAAAGACAGAGGTCAATTCCCACCGGGATCCAGGCTCTCAACGGGGGGAGGTGGCCTCCGTTACCACCGGTCAGTGACAGGAGGGATTGTTCCAACAACTGGCCGATGGTGGGTTCGGTGGGTGGCCCCACGATGGTCTGAATTCGCGTCCGCGGAAGCACAAGTGCTGGTAAATAATCGGGGGAGGATTTGTCAACAGCGGCCCAGGGAGCGGGAAGGTATCGGCCGCCAGTTGCAGCGGCTAGTTCCCGCAGCAACGGCTCGTTACGAAGTAAGGTTCGTTCCTCAAGGCTTGACAGCTCCACTCGAAATCGGCATGAGGCCTCTTGGCCCGGCCAATTCGGGGACTGTAAAACCACGTGATACTCCCCGACCCCCCGAGGAAGGTATGGGCCACGATAATCGCCAGGCTGGCCAGGTGTGGGGAAAAGCCGCACCGGCCGAATCTGTCCGTTCGGCTCGGTTATCCGGACGGTCAATGATTCCACCTGCACCGGCCGGAACAGCTGGTCCAGAATCCGCGCCCGGAAGAACACAGTTTCCCCCAAGAGGTAAGCCGGCCTGTCCACGGCCACAAGTAAGCGAGGCGACGGTCCTTCTAGCCTGCCCTGAGCCACATGCCGGATGAGCTGAAGCCACAGCCTCTCATAGTATTTTTCGTTTACGGCGCGAAGGCGCCACAATTCGGAGCTTCCCAGGTAAATCACCCGGCCGGCTCCGTAGAAGTGTTCCGCTAAATAAACGGGCGACCGTCCAAGTTGGGCTAGGCGTGGATCGCCAAGGTGAGCCAGTACGGTAGCTCCGCGTTTTGTGTCGCTGGCTTGCAAGCAGCTGTACACTCCGGGAAAAACTTCCCAGGCTTTCCGGGAGGCCTCCGGACCGGGTTCGAGCCACAGATAGGAAGCTGCTTGGCCCTCGGGCGTAAAGACAATGGGCCAGGGCTCCGGCCCTGTATCCATGCCGGGACTGCCAAAGGTCCGATTTCCTTCCAACCTAACTGGCAAAAGGCTGAGCACCATTTGGCATCGGGGGTCACTCCGCCATCCTCCGAGGGTCTCCCCCGAATAAACATTTCCGGCCACAAAAATCATGCCAGCGCCTAAGTCCGCAATCCACCGTTCTAACGCTTCTAACACCCGCGGGATGTCCTCGGGCGAGCGTGCGATGCGCCGCCAGTCCGGATCGATGGCCACCAGGCAATCATAGTCCCCAAAACCTCCCAGGTCCTCAGGGAGATGCGAAAGCAATTGGTCGGCTTCCTGCCAGGCGCCCGGCTGGGCACTTTGCAGGAGGATATCCACACGGACCGTTTGATCGCGAAAGAGGACACTGCGCAGGAATTGATACTCCCGACCGGGGCCCCCCGACACAAGCAGCACCCGCAAGGGCCGCTCCATCACCTCGCAGATGACCTCGCGCCGGTTGTTTTCCACAATGGCCTCAGGCCGATTGGGTTGAATTTCCACTTGAAGGGCGTAGAGCCCTTCTTCCAAAAGGGCCAGTTCGAATCGCACCGTGGCAGCAAGCTGGCTTGGACCCAAGGTAGTGCTGGCCGTCTGTTGGACCTCCACACGGGCCGTCGCTCCCGCCGGGGAGAAATGCCTGCCGTGATGAGCTCCCGGCCTGCTTCCGGCCGCAAGAGCTTCCTTCGCGAGGTCCTCATCCGCCAGCGCGCTTTGTTCCTGCGGTAGGTCTTCCGTCCTAGGTGACACCGTTGGCTGGGAAAGACGAACGGCGTGTAAACGGACTTCCACAGCTCCCTCGAACCGATCCGATTCCAGCTGAACAACCACGGGGAAGGGATCTTTGGGACGGACCCGCGCCGGTGCCTGGACCTCAGCCACGCGAACATCGCCAGGCGCCACCCTTGGACCAACTCCCAAAGCAAATAGAGGAATTTTGCGGTCCCGAAGAAGCCGGACGGCTTCCGACACATCTGCACCAGCGTTGTGACCACCGTCGCTGACAAGCACGATCCCGGCCAAAGTGTCCTGCGGGTGTTGCTGGACTACGTAAAGTAACGCCTCGCCCAGCCGAGTTTCCTGACCCGCAGGAGTAAACCCAGCCAGCCCTTGGGCCATGGTGTGAAGGGCGCCGGCAGCACTTGCCACCTGGGGCGCGAATTCCCGCTTTGTGCCTCCCTTGTTCGCACTTAGTTGTTCACCGAGCGCTTCTATGCTGTGACTGAGGGCTTCTTCGCTTGGCGCAGGGTTCTTGTTCCCTTGCTGCGGGTAGGGAGGATCCGGAGTCCCTACCTCTTCTGGTCGATATTTCGTCCGCTCCGAAAGGGCCAGGGGCAAGGCAGCGTCAAAAGTGTACACATGAAGCTCGTGCTGGGAGATAAGATCTTCCCACATGTGCCTTGCGTGGAAAAGCCGCACGACGGTGGCCCAACGAGTGCCGTCTTCAGGGGGCCCAAGCCGACTTTCGGCGATGGAGGGCGAGTCCTTCCCCACTGCCGGCACTTCATCGGGAAGGAGCATGCTGGCGCTGGTGTCCACAAGGACGAGCAGTTGGCTTGGCTGTGCCTCTTCGCGCAGCAGCCGCCACCGAGGCTGCAAGAACCAGAGCAGAAGCGCGGCCACAGCGGCCAGCCGAAGTCCACCCAGGATCCATGCCCATAAGCTTTTCGTCCTGCCATATTCTCTCCAGGTTAGGAGGAGGCCTCCCGCCACCAAAAAGCCAACCAGGACCGCTATCCACCACGGGTGGACAAGATTCGCACGTCCCCATTCGAACAGCAGGCCCACTTGGTTTTCCATTATTTACTTCCCAGCACGATAAGCTCCAGCACCGGCCTTCTGTGGATTTGGTACCTGTGCTTCAGGCTTGAGGTATCATCCTGCTCGTACGCGTGTTATTTGGACCGTATATAAACCATCCCTTTAAAGAAACACTTCTTTCCTAAGTGAAAATGCGGCGCCTTGGCCTACCCAATATTTTAGCTGGAGTCCCTTTCCTGCGGGCAGATCTGGACTGCTGAGCCCAGCCGGCGGCTAAGGCCTCACTCACTAATAAGATGGCCACAACCGTCAACAAAAACGGCACCAAGTCCACAACTTGGCTTTCCCACCCGGACTGGGCGAGCCCTTCGGGTTCGACAAAGCTAAGGTCCACGCCGTCCAGGAGAGCGGCGATTTCCCCTCGCAAGGTAGGACGAAGATCACTTTCTCGGGGGTCAATGTTGGCAGCAACCCAGCGCTCTACCCGCTCAAAGGGTTCCAGTTCCCACCACACGGTTCCAAAGCCAGGCTGCACTGCGGGCGGGAGTCGCACTGGGAGTGCGTTGGCTGTGTCTACTAAAAGTTTCCCCTCCATATCCGATCCCGCTAAGCGGTAATGAAGCTGGACGGGAGCCGCACCCTGAAAATGTAATTCGACTGGATGCCCTACCAGCGACATCCCTAGGGGCAGGTGACGACGAGCCAAAAAACTCACAAGCTCGATCATGGTCACTACGAAACTGGGGCTTACCCGGGCCCAATTGTTCCACCGCGGTCCAGCGGTGGTCCCGATGAGGGCACATTTTCCTTGGCCGAAAGTGAAGGTGATTCCCAGTGGGGTACCATCATCCAGGGCAAGAAATATTTGGCCAGTGGGGGAGAAGGAAGCACCATCGGCCTTTTCTCCCTGAGTTGCAGGGAGCTGAGGGGACAGGTAGCGAGTGACGAAAATCGGCTCGGTGACGCTTCCTGTCAGACCGCGTAATGAAGCCAGACCGGAGTGTTCCACAAAAACCAGGTTGGCACTCGGTAAAAACACACTGGGAGCTCTTTCGCGGACGGGGGACAGTTCCACCGGGAAAATTCCCTTACCCTGGCGGGCAAACTGTTCCGCAAAGGCCGCGGGCTCCGTTCGCTCGCCAACAAAGTAGAGAAGTCCACCTCCTTGGGAGACGTAGCGTTCCAATTCGTCCACTAACTGAGGGGCGAGGCGCCCCACATTCACAAGTACCACAAGGTCATGCTCGTGCAGGAGATCGCGGGATAAGGCCTCTGAGTAAATCCGTCGGCACCTAATCCCTGTGGTGACGCCGCCCGGGGAAAGGGCAAGCTCCAAAAACTGGGCGTCGTTGCCCAGAGGATCGCCATCCACAATAAGCACAGAGACAGCCTCTTTGACAGGCAACACCAAATACCGAACATTATCCCCTTCGAGCGAGTCTGCTCCGAGGCGCACCTCGATGCGGTTGTCGCCTGCCTGCCGGGGCATTACGTAGAAGTCGTGGACGGCCGAAGAAAACGGCTCAATTTCCGGTATCACCACAGGTGGGAGAGACTCACCGTTGCAGTAGGGTTCCACAACCACATTCCGTACCGGTTGTTCCGAGAAATTGTCCACCCTGAGGCGTACGGGCACGGGTACGCCCACAGCGACGATCCCGCCGGCTGGCTCCAATTGACTAAGGCTAAGGTTGGGTACCACCACCCTGGCCCCACAGGGAATGAGACGCAATCTTGCCGAGGCCTGCCGCAGGCGATCTCTTATCTCCTCCCATGACGGGGAAGCCTGCCAGTCGATCCTTTGCAAATCGGAGAAAACAACGATGGTTGGATGTTGGCTCGATCCCTCGGCGCGCCGAAGGCCAAAATCCACACCTTTTATCACGGGCACCCTCGCGAAACTGCACTCCCAACCATCGACTATCTGAAGCAGAGCCTCGATCGACTCAGGGGTGATTTCCACTGCATCCACATCGACACGTGGCTCCGCCATCTCTTCAATGCGAGAGAGCCGAAAGAGCGTGACCTTCGCCCCAAAGTTATTCTCTCCAAGCACACGCAGGAGGTCCTTAGCCATTTTTTTGGCGACATCCCAGGGGGGCCTACCCTCCACCGGCGAAAGTTGCGACTGCATCGAGAGGCTGTCGTCAATAACAAAGATGTAATGGGTCGCCTGACGGGCAAGGTAACGACCCACACCGCCGGAGCCGGCTTTGGGCTCTGCGAACATTAGTATAATCACCGCCACGACGAGCATTCGCAGAAAGAGAATAATCCAATCTTGCAAGATGACCCGGATTTTATACCGCCGCTGGCTCTCCAAAAGAAATTGTGTGGTGGGAAAGCGGATGCGCTGGTAGCGGAGCCGATTCAAAAGGTGAATGATCACCGGTACCAGTGTTAAAGGAAGGGCCCACAAAAACTCTGGGCGGCCAAAATCAATCATGGCTTTTCCCGCCACATGGGGCGGTCCCGCATGCTGGCTGGTCGGCGCCACGTGGAAGGTCGATTTTGTGCGGTCATCCCACCCGAACTTCTTCCTTTAAAGCACGCCTTTGGTGCTTGGGACATCGCTTTCTCGCGGATCTAGCTGGATTGCCTGCCGCATTGCCCGGGCGACTGCTTTGAAGATTCCCTCGGCCATGTGATGACCATTGCGACCGTAATGCACGCAGATGTGCAGGTTGCACGGGATGTGTGCAGCCATGGCATGCCAAAAGTCCACAAGCAGCTCACTTTGAAAATCGCCAATTTTCTCCGGACGAAGCGATCGGCCGCGGAAAACAAAAAACGGTCTCCCTCCCAGGTCCACCGCGGCACTGACCAGACATTCTTCCATCGGAAGGCGACAGTCACCGTAGCGACAGATCCCTTTCTTCTCTCCTAAGGCCTTTCCGAAGGCATGACCGAGGCAGATCCCCACATCCTCCACTGTGTGATGTTGATCCACATGGAGGTCACCCTGAGCCTCCACCACCAAATCAATAAGCGAATGCCTCGCGAATAGCTCGAGCATGTGAGCCAAAAAGCCAATGCCCACATCAATTCGCGAGTTTCCGGTGCCGTCCAAGTTTATAGCCACTCGAACGGATGTCTCTTTTGTGGTGCGTGTAATTTCGGCGCGGCGATCCATGAGCAAAACACCCTTAATTTCCTTGAGCTTTTTTACGCCCCAGGGGGGCTTAAAGACGATGCGCCTGCGTCCGCTGAAGCCAAAAGGCGTGCCTTTGCATGAAGGGAAGCTCAAGGCTCGGAAGTTGTCAACATAAGGCCAGTGAATTTTCTTTTGCAAAGATTCGGTGGCGGTAGTGAGTCAGGTTTCCGCACCTTCCCGGCCAACTTATGCGATCACCCCATGAGGGGCCGGCGTGGGCAGCCGGCCCTGCAGCAGCTTTTCGATTAATTCCACGCAAACTGTTATCTGTTCGTCGGTTCCCACTGTGATCCGGATCCCGTCTCCCCAACCGGGGAAATTCATGTAGCGAACAAGAACCCCGTTTGATTTCAGTGTTTCGTAAATGGTTCGTGCTTTCACCTGTGGATGGACATTCCATGTGAAGTTAGCATAGGAATCGGGCACTTCAAACCCAAGCCGTCGCATCTCTGCTGTCAATTTTTGGCGTCCGGCCACAATCCGCAAGCGAGTTGTTTCGAACCATTGACGATCGCTAACCGCCGCAGTTGCCCCGGCAATCGACAACGCGTCGCAATTGTAGGAATCCTTCACTTTTCGCATTTGATCGATTAGTTCCGGCCGAGCGATCGCAAATCCAAACCGGAGACCCGCCAGGGCGTACGATTTACTCAAGGACCGAACAACAATCACGTTCTCCAATTCGCGCACAAGCGCGACACAGTCGGCATCGGCAAAGTCGGCGTACGCTTCGTCGATCACAAGGGGACAGCGGAGCTTTCGGGCCCATTCGGCAATTTCCTCGGGGGGCACAAGCGTGCCCGAAGGGCTATTCGGATTCGCCAAGAATACCAGCCGCAGATCAGGCGTCGGCAAGGCAAATTCCGCGGGAAGTGTCCAGTCGCGACGGAACAGGACAGGTTCAGTTTTTGCCCCTTGGATTTCTGCAAGTGTCGCATACAGCAAATAACCGGGGTAGGCAAATCGGACTGTCCCGCCGGGGGGTACAAAGGTCCGAGTAATGATCGTCAAGATATCGTCACTTCCGTTCCCGCAAAGGATCCAATCCGGCGGAAATCCAAGAAGTTCTCCGATCTTTTTCCGAAATTCGCTGGCAAGCGGATCCGGATAGCGTTGCAGTCCCCGCTGGAGAATCCTGGTGATTGCCGCCGTCACCGCAGGCGAAGGAGGGTATGGATTTTCGTTCGTGTTCAACTTGATCACATCCCACTCTTGGGGCTGCTCCCCTGGGACGTACCCTTCCATCGCCAGGATTTCCGGCCGCACATATTGTTGCCACTGTTTCAGCGATAGGCTCATCCGAGTTTCTGATACGAAGAAATGTTGAGCTTGTCGACTATAATGCCAACTAACTTTTTTCGGGTCGCTTCTTAGGGAAGCTCGTCCTTGAGGAAATTCACCCCCCCGGAACTCGCAGGCATCGACCAATGGCAAGTGCCCCAACATTACCTTTCGGTCTTTTCCAGCCTGCGAAGGACACTATCGCGGTGCGCCGTAAGGCCCTCGCATTCCGCCAGAATGCGCACATCTTCCGCCAAATCTCGTAAGCCCGCCTCCTCTAAGCATATCACGCTGTGCGAACGCAAAAATTCGTTTACGGAGAGTCCGGCGGCAAAACGCGCTGTGCCGCTGGTGGGCAGCACATGCGAGGGTCCGGCCGCATAATCCCCAACCGCCACAGGCGAATAATTCCCGAGAAAAACCGCACCGGCGGTGGGAATCTGCTCGGCAAGCTGATCCGGATTTTCTGTCACGATGTGGAGATGTTCTGGGGCGATTTCGACAGCAAGCCTACAGGCGTGGTCTGGGCTCTGCACCAGAATGGCGGCACCAAATGTTTCTAAACTTTCGCGGGCTGCCTCTTCTCGATCCACCTCGGCCAAAAGCCGATCCAAGGCGGCTAACGTCTCCCGAAGGATCTTCTCCTCCCAAGAAAGAAGAATGCTCGTCCCCGGAGCGTGTTCCGCCTGAGCGATGAGATCGTAAGCAAGAAATTCGGGCTCGGCCGATCCATCTGCAATAAGCACCACTTCGCTGGGGCCAGCGATGTTATCAATGGCCACCCGACCGAAGACGAACTTTTTGGCCAACGCTACAAAGAGGTTTCCCGGACCCACAATTTTGTCAACAGGTGGGACACCCACCCCGTAAGCGAGTGCTGCCACACCGTGAGCCCCGCCGACTCGCAAGACCGATTTCACCCCAAGCTCCCAACAAGTAGCCAAGACAAAGGGATTGTGGGCCCCGTTGGATGTGGGCGGCGAGGCGACGATAATCTCCTCAACTCCTGCCACCTGAGCGGGCACTACGGTCATCAGCACCGTGGACGGGTAAGCCGCGGCCCCCCCGGGCACGCACACCCCAACCCGACCCAGCGGCCGATATCGCTCCTCCAAGTAGCCGCCGGCAATTGGCAACCGAACGTCCCTATGGCGGATCGCCGACTGAAACGCCTCTATTCGCCCCCTCACCCGCCGAATTGCCTTCAGAAACTCCTCCCCAACCGTGCGGTGGCACTCCTCCATTTGTCCATGCGGTACCATGAGCTCATGAGGCGAAAGATTCACCCCGTCGAGTTTCTCAAGATACCCCAGGAGGGCCTCCATACCCCGCGCCGCAATGTCGCTGCAGATCCTCTCTACAACCCTTTGCGGGGGCAAATATTCCCCGAAAACATCAATCGTTTTTTGCCGGCTTGCTGGCGAAATGACCTCGCCCTCCGGACTCAGTTGGGCCCGGATTTTGGCAATGACCTGGTAAGCGTCCGCAGTCCTGCCGTCGACAAATCGCATTGTGAGAATTTCCAGGGCACAAAAGATGTCACTCAACCGCCGACATAGGGCCCGGCAGTAGCTTTCTTGCCCTACAAGGCCAGTAAGCGGGCCATTTGTTCCAGCAGAGTTTGCGCCGCGACCTGGCGAACCACCCCTCACAATCCTGGGGGATCGGTGGTTTCCTTGGCGTATGTTTTGGCAAGCTAGTTTTATCCCCCACAATAGCGGGGTATGAGTGCCGCGGGGCGTTCTCGATTTGCTTTCGTACGGCACTATCGGAATCTTACAGCAAATAGAAGGAGCTGGCGAGAATGAGAGGCCGAAACCACCCAGGGCGAAAACAAAGCCTTTTAAGTCACCCCAGAGGTCCCTTGCTGGGAGCAGTTTCTGCCGCGGGGCGTCCGTGATCGGCGACGAGATCTTTTCGCGTCCCACCGGTTCGGGGTAGATCTCCAAAGGATGAGGAAGGTAGACCTGCCCAACGATGAACGCGGATCGTCGGCGAGCGGTTAAAATGCAGAATCGGTTGGCAGCGTGGGAAATTGGTTTTGACTCAGCGGCTCCGGTTTCCGCGCTGCAATCTGGGCTTTTAGATGGCAATTTAGGCCCTGGGATGAAATCGGCGGTGGATTGCCTTGAGTTTTTCCGCATCCACGTGGGTGTAAATCTGTGTCGTGGCGATACTTGCATGCCCAAGTAGCTCTTGGACCTGCCTGAGGTCGGCTCCACCTGCCAACAAGTGGGTGGCGAAACTATGCCGCAAGGTGTGCGGGCTGATTTCCCGGCGAATTCCGGCGCGACGGGCATAAAACTTCACCAGTTCCCATATCCTTTCCCGTCGGAGACGCCTTCCTCGGTAGGAGAGAAACAGCCAGGTTGGCTGAGAAGACGTTCTCGCGACCAATTTTGGACGCTCATCTGCCAGATAGGCCCGCACAGTCCCCACAGCCCTCTCGCCCAGTGGAACAAGGCGCTCTTTGGTTCCCTTGCCTCGGCAGAGGCAGTAACCCTCGTCAAGATGGACATCCTCCAGCCGAAGGGTGGATACCTCGCTGGCCCGGCATCCGGTGGCATAGAGCACTTCCAAAAGGGCACGATCTCGGCGAAACCATGGGTCTCGCGGTGCCGGCGCACACAGCAGCCGATCTACCTCTGCCGGGGACAGGACTTCCGGCACGCGTTCCCAAAGCTTTTGGCTGCCCAAAAGCTCAGCTGCGTTATCACGAATGAGGCCTTCCAGCTGAAGGTAGCGGTAGAAGACACGGACGGTGACCAGGTGCCGGCCGATGGAAGCCGGCGCTAGTCCCTTCGCACGAAGCCACGCCGGATAATCCGCCAAATCGCGGATGGAAAGCGACTCTGGGGATCGATCCCCGACCCACTCGAGGAATCGGGCGAGATCGCGGCAATAGGCCTGGACAGTGTTATCTGCCAGATGACACTCCGCCCGCAGATAACTCTCGAAAGCGAGCAGCCACGGACTTTTGGAAATAGCAGCAAGATGCTCTTCGCCGTAATCATTGTTTCGATAGTTGGCCCGATTTGGCTTCACCAACGTCCTCCTTGCCGCCCGTCGCTTTCCCACGCGAGGGAAAAACGCACGAAATTCCCGCTTTTTGGCCGCCAATCTTCTCGAGGGCATTTTGGCCCTGGCGGCCGGCTCCAGTTTCACGCATTCTCAGAACGTCGGAGCTCAAATTCCATCCAGGGGACAGCAGTACCCCTCTCCCAAGCCCGTGAATTGCCTCACGGCTCTATCGCGAGTCCGGGTCGACCGCAGAACGGAAGATGGTGGGTCATCCCGGAAAATGGCATGACGGATGCACTGAGCGGTGAATCTATGGAAGCGCCCCTAGCCCCATCCGGGGCCTAGCTCCCATGACGTTTGGGCAAGTGATCTCATGCCTTTGGGCAACCGTCGTGCGATGTACACTACCTTTTCTCAAATCGGTCGGCCTTTTGCCCGAGAGGATGGCACTATAAAAAGTCCGTAAATACAGACGAGACAGCTCGAAAGGGCATTAACGGCTTTAAAAATCTTAAGCACGGCTCTAACAATCTGGTGGGTGCTTCACTCAGTAATTCGGCTCGCGCAATCGTCGGCCCGAGAAGCATTCAAGAGATAATCGAGGATGTGATATTTCAGGATTATAACGGAACAGGGTGTTATCATAACCGGAACGAGATGTCGCTCATAAGTTTAGCGAATATAGAGAAACGAAACCTGGGAGAATCGAATTCGGGAATCGTCTTCGGTTGGTTCTTCGGCCGAATTCACACCTGAAGGCTTCGGGCGGCGGATTGGCCTCCCGCGACGTTCCCCCAGCTATCAAAAAGGTCACATTGCGAAAACAACACCTGAGGATTCAAATTCCGCCAAAAGTTAACTCACACTTGTCCGCCAGCCTGAATGTGAGTTTTACGGTAGGTGGGGGCCGAAACCCCGAAACAAAAGGCCTCTACCTTCGCCAGAAATTTTCTAAGTGCTTAGAAATAGTGCATAATGAAAATCGCCACCGTCTAGTTCCAAAATTGTTCAGTTCCAGATGTAGGGAAGGCTGCCGAGGGAAGGGCACGGGCAGAATGTTCGGAAGGATGCCGGCTGGATAAGTTACGGTCCTATCGGCAACTAATTCATTATCGGGTAATCGTTTCACTGTCGCGAATCATAATTCACTGTCGCGAATCATAATTATCGCGGATATTTACCGCGGACTTTTTAGGAAGAGCCTCAGTTTTGAGAAACACAGTCGGCTGACCGCTTCGGGGGTCATCTTGGTTGTGGCGAGGAAACACGTTATTGCGGATTGGTTTCCGACGGCTAGTGGCTCCTGGTTGCGGGGGCACGAACCTCCGACGATGGGTGAGCCGCTGTTGATAGCCCCCCAGTGAAGCTTATCAGACGCGTCTTTCTTCGTAACCCCTGGGAGGAAGCCGAGCAGGTCCCCTCTACAGAGAGTTGCCGACTTCTGTGACGCCGCATTTTCATAAACTTCGAGAACCGGCCTTTGAGACTCTGAGAGCCAGCTATCATCAGAACAACTCGGCTATCGGGAGGACACTTGTAAGACGCAGGTATCAAGGGACAGGACCTGAACCCCTTCTCCCAAACCATCCAGGGCTATTCCCAAGCATCTTCCCCCCAAATCGGCACACCGATTCCCCTAATGGGGAACCCAAGTCGCTTATCGGTCAAAAGATTGATGAGGGGCCGACCCTCGAAAAACCGGCGAAGATTAGCGCAGAAAAGCCGGGTTATGTCATCGGCCCGTTTTGCACTCTGCCCCCCCACGTGAGGGGTTATGATCACGTTCTCCATGTCCCATAAGGGACTTTCGGGGGGAAGTGGTTCCGGATCGGTGACATCCAGTGCAGCACCGGCGATCCAGCCCTGGCGTAGGGCCTCGACTAAATCATCGTGAGGAACGATCGGACCGCGCGCCACATTGACCAGCAAGGCGTGGGGGCGAAAACGGCTGAGTTTCTCCCGGGAGAAAAGCCTTTTCGTGTCTTCATTAAGCGCAAGGGCAAGGACCACGACGTCCGATTCTGCCAGAAGGTCGTTCAGACGATCGGCGGGCCAGAGGGCCTCGACCCACGGCGGGGGGTTAACCGGGAAAAGATCTGTAGCGAGTATCCGCGCCTTGAAAGGCGCTAGAAGCTGAGCCAATCGCCGCCCCACTCCCCCAAATCCGACAATCCCCACGGTGGCTCCCGTCAGATCCCGAGTCGGCAATCGACGGAACTCCTTGCGCAATTGCGCCCGGAAGAACCGTGGTAGGCCGCGCAACCATCCAGTGATCAGGGCGATGGCGTGCTCAGCCACCTGGTCAGCAAGGACCCCCGAGGCACTAGTCAGGATGATCGGGGAATGGATCACCGAAGGCACCAGGACATGGTCCATACCCGCCGCGGAAGACTGGATCCAGCGGAGCCGGCCCTGGGCGACCACCCCATCCCAATCGATGGGCACTTTCGGATGTCCGCAGAAAATATCGGCCTGAAAGATCTCGTCCGCGATCCGCTCCTGACCTGCGTCGATAATTTCCGCTTGCGGGGCAACTTGAGCAATTTGCTCCCGGTGACGCTCCTCATGAGGATAGCAGAGCACAATTCGCATCGGATTTCTCGCTCGCCCGAAAGGTTGCGCCCAACGGTCTTAAACCTCGGGAACTTTACCATGCCAACAGTTTGGGGCGCTAGAAACTGAGTCGCCTTTTACGCTTCTTCATGACTAAGGACCCCACTGCGGCGAAACCTGACTTCCCCGTTGGGCAACGTGGAGCCCAAAGCCCCATTGGCCGGCAGAGATTTTCCATTAGCCGGCGGAGATATTCTGCCTTATAGCCATGGGCGGGGGAGTTGATCACAGCCTTACGGTGGGGTGAGAGGGTTTTTCGTAGGAGATCCCCCGAGCTGCGTTCGCACGTATTTGGGACCTCCTATGCGAGCACGCGCGTGGCGGTTATTCATCCCCTTTTTCGGTGGGTTCGTCACGTGAAGGCTCGGTCGCTTGACACCCCCTACCCGGCTTCTGCCGTTTAGCAGTCACACCCAGTCTGATCACGCAACGTTGCGAATATTTCTAGAAGCCCTCACGGCCGAAGAAAGCCCAGCACAAGTTCGCGTTAGGCATCTCAACCTGCGGCTCCGGCGAAGCTCGACGATGACCTGAATCGGGCCAATCGGCGTGCGGTGGCGCTGCTGAGCACGTCATTCCGCCGGTCAGCTTTGGGTGTGCACGGCCCCAGCGGAGGTCGTACGGGAGGGTTTTGCCCACCGCGTTTCTACGGGGCGAAGCCCGCGCCGAGCACACTTTTCCCGACTCGCCACGGAATTTGCGGAACTCAAAATTAAACGCCTATAGCGGAAGACACGCGTGGAATGACCTAAATAAACATTAAACCGTATACCGCAGGCATTGAAAATGCCAGGCGACCGCACCAGCGCGGAATAGCCGGGCTCCCGCAAGCTTGACTCCTTCGCGGGGCAAGAGGTGTTTGCAGGGCCCTGTACCATACAAATGCCCAAAGACTTTTCACGTGGCAACCTCGCGAGTAAGATAGTGAGGAAGAGCACACAATGCGACTGGGGCCGGCAAAGTGTGGTCATACCTAAGCCACCCCGCTTGCCGCAGGACCAAAGTTGACCCCGTTCTGCCTTCCCCCCTTTTGGGCAAGTTTTCATCCTGGTCGCAATCCGATCGTAAACAGGCATAGACAAACAAGAGGTGATACGGAAAGGGTCTGAGCGTGTCTCAAGTCCTGAAAAGTCAGCCTTGGTGGACAAAGTCCTACCAAATCGGTCTGTTAGCCGTGGTGACGATTGTTTTGCTTCGGATTAGCATTGGCTGGCACTTTCTGTATGAGGGAATCTGGAAGTTAGTCCGACCAGAATTTACGTCGGAGTATTTCCTGCTTCAGGCCAAAGGTCCCTTTGCGCCTTTGTTTTACGCTATGGTTCCAGATGTGGACGGGAGAGAACGACTGAAAATCGATATAGATGGCGCAAAGCATGGGGGACGGCCCGGAATTTCCGGGGAAGCGTACACGGTGGCGTGGACGAATTACCGTCAGCGTGCTGCTCGCTATTATGGTTTCTCGCCGGAGCAGGAAACACAGGCCGACGAGCTCCTGGCACGCTATAAGGCGGCGCTCGATACGTATTTGGCAGAAAATTATGAGGCTATTAAGGGCTATTTCGTGAGCTTGGAGGCATTCAAGGCCCGGCTGAAAGATCGCTCTAACCGTGCTTACCACGAGAAGGAACGAATTTGGAATGAACAACAGAAACTGCGGGGGGAGGTGCGGCAGTGGCTGGGCGATTTAGACAATTTAGCGCGGGACTTTCAAGCCGCCTTGTGGGATATTTTGACCCCGGAGCAGCGGGCTAAAGGGCGTTTGCGTGGGCCGCTCCATACCACCGAGGCTTTGCCCTTTAGTTTGCCCTTCGTAACAACGCGAATGGAACTGATCGACTTTGCGGTCAGTTGGGGACTTACCGCCATTGGCCTGTGTTTAATCGCCGGGCTTTTCACCCGGCTGGCCGCTCTTGGTGGTGTCGCCTTTCTCGCGTTTGTTTTGATGGTGCAACCGCCGTGGCCCACGATTTATCCCCCTGCCCCCGAGGTTGTGGGTCACGCTTTGATAGTGGACAAAAATTTCGTGGAATTGGTGGGGTTGCTTGTGCTGGCTGCCTGTGGCGCCGGCCAATGGGGCGGGCTGGATTACCTCATTTACCACGGGATTGGGAAACCCATTTTGCTCAAAGTCGGCCTTTTGCGCCCTAGAGTCCAGCTGGCAGAAGCCGCTTAGAGGTTGACTGGCCGATTAGTACCGTCGTATCTTTGGCAAAGAAATTTCTCGGGTGAATCAGGCGCTTCGAGGGCTATTTTGGCCCAAAAGGCTGGCGGAAAGGAGCTTGCCCGGTCGCGGTTAGCTCCACTGTCAACAACCGAAAGTTACCGAGCATTTTGGCAAGCTGCGTCTTAAAGCGATTTGGCACTTTATGGTGAATTTCGTGTGTAGGTAGAGGCATCGCAGAAGTTTGTGGGGGAGGATGGCAAAAGCTCTTCGTGGAGAATGAGTGGCGAAAGCTCCCAAAAGCTGCTTGTGATTGCAGCAGGAAACGCCGCGAGAGAAAGAAAACTAAGTGATGCGAATCGGTTTACGCTAGCGGGGCCTTGGCCGCGGCATTACTAGTTTTTTCACCGGTTAATCTGCGAAACGTAGCGGGACCAGGGGTAAGCTTTCGGCCGAGCGACGAGATGAACAATCCAGGCCAACTGCGGAGAGGTTAAATTCGCTTGGTTATTCATGCGGTTAAAAACAGGAAGCGGCCCTTTAAAGTGTAAACGCCAAGGCATTTGAGCCCGTAGTAAGTGTGTTGCGTCCACAAATCCGTGCGTAGGCTAGTGGCTTTGGTAATGCGGTCTAAGTAAGCACCGCGCGACCTTTGATTCTCGATAAAGGTGCACGAAGCGATGACGCTCGATTTATCCCGTCGCGATTTTTTGAAAGGAGGTGCGACAGCCGTTCTGGTCTCTGGCGGGAGCTTGGGGGCCTTTTATTTTGGCTACGAAGCTTCGCTGGAAAAGCCAGTACGGGTAGGAATTCTCGGCACTGGGGACGAGGGTTCGGTGCTGATTGGAGCGATTAATCCGGAATACCTCCAAGTGTGTGCGATAGCAGATATCCGTCCATACAGCATCCACCGAGCATTTCACGGTGACTGGTATAGCGAAGCGGCGCTGAAAGCTCGGCCCGGCCTTCTTGCCGTTTATGGGTGGAAGACCGAGGAAGAGGCGCGACGCCACGTCCGCGTCTACGGAGACTATCGCGAACTTCTCGAAGGAGAAAAGGGGCGTATTGAAGCGGTGATCATTGCTTTGCCGCTCCACCTGCATGCGCCGGCAGCCATTGCGGCAATGAAGCGTGGCTATCATGTGTTGACGGAAAAATTGATGGCCCATACGGTTGGGCAGTGTAAAGCAATGGCGCGGGTGGCTCAGCAATTGCGAAAACATCTGGCGACCGGTCATCAACGGCATTACAACATCCTCTACGCCGAAGCTGTGGATGCCATCCGCCGCGGTTTGTTGGGCGAGATTCACTACATTCGCGGGCAGTGGCATCGGGGGAACTTGCCGGGCAATGACAGTTGGCAACCGCCCATGCCCGAAGAGGTGAAGCCCGACGATCCCCTGGCCAAGCGGTTGCGTCGGCAGTTGGCAGACTATCGGCAGCGTTTAAAGACGGCTCCGGCTAAAGAGGTGGAATTGTGGCGGAAACGTGTGGCCCAAGTGGAGGCCCAATTGGCCGATGCGGTGCTTAAAGATACAGCCGAGAAATTTGGTTATGAACATCGCGAAATCCGGGGACCGGATGGGAAGCTGTTGTGGAAGCGCCCGGCGGCGGAAGAGCTCATCCGCTGGCGGCTGTGGGATCGAACAAGCGCCGGCTTGATGGCCGAGCTGGGAAGCCACCAATTGGATGCTGCTAGTATTTTCATCGCTGCGGCCCATGGTGGGGTTAAGCAGTACCCGTTACGCGTGGTAGCGGCAGCCAGCCGCCCGATCTTTGGTCCCGACCGCGATGTGGAAAGCCACGTGGCATGTGTCATTGACTTCCCCGCTCCCGGATACGATCCCCAGGATCCCATTGCTAACCAGCGCCGAATTTCCGTCCAATATGCGTCGATCAACGGCAATGGATTCGGAGGCTATGGGGAAGTGGTCTTCGGGACCAAAGGCACCTTGATTCTCGAACGCGAACAGGTGAAGCATCTTCTCGTGGAGGGAGGAGGTATGACGGTGGCCGCCGGACCGGCTGCGGGACCTGTGCTCGATACCCAGGCCTCCGGCCCTCAGCAGATGGCTGTGGGGGGTGGCCCCATGATGGAAGTCAGCCGCGGTTATCGGGAGGAGCTTGAGCACTGGGCCTGGTGCATCCGCCGGAATCCTACTGTTAAGGATCCGGAGATTCAGCCGCGCTGTCATCCCAAAGTGGCACTGGCCGATGCCGTTATTGCCTTGGTCACCAATATGGCCGCTCGGCAGGGTCGGCCCATCACTTTCCAAAAGGAGTGGTTTGATCCTGATTCGGATGAAACTCCAGAGGGAGAAAAACCCGATCCTTCGGTTTTTGCGTAGCCCGAGGTTTGATCGGCGGCACAAGTCGAAGATCAAAGTTCATTTAAGGGTGGACGAAGAAAAGCCACCGGTGCTGAAAACTATCGGTGCTGAGCAGTTTGTATTGTGGATGGGTTAGCGGGCAGAGGGAGCGTTGTGCGGAGTTGATCCTCAAAAGGTCGCCGTTGTGGGAACTTTTTGTGGATGTGTGATCTAAACTCAGTGGGGATAACCTAGTTCCTTTTAGGGACACGGAACGATGAATCTAACGGCTGAGAATCGAACAATTGGGATGGAGAATTTCGCTGCAGCGATTGCCAGCCCACTTGTGCGGCGGGAGTTTCTGCTGCAAGGGATTCGCCAAGGCATTCGCTCGGGTGCCGGGCAAGGGGCGCACTACTTTGGTTATGAGGCTTCAATCGAAAGGCCGGTCCGTGTGGGTGTTTTGGGCACTGGCGATGAGGGCTCGGTGTTGATCGGAGCGGTCAACCCGGAGTTTATCGAGATTGTGGCCATTGCCGACATTCGCCCCTATAACATCCATCGGGCTTTCCATGGGGATTGGTATAGCGAGGCTGCGTGGTCCGCCCGCCCGGGGCTCATGGCAAAATATGGCTGGAAAAGCGAAGACGAAGCGCGGCGGCACGTACGCGTGTACGCTCACTATGAGGAGCTTTTAGAAAGCGAGCGGGATATCGAGGGGGTGATTATTGCTTTACCCCTGCACCTCCATGCAGTGGCAACTATAGCAGCTTTGAAGCGTGGGCTCCACGTGTTTACGGAAAAGTTAATGGGGCATAGCGTCGGCGAATGTAAGGAAATGGCGCAAGCGGCCAAGCTTGCGCGGCGGCATCTCGCCGTAGGACATCAACGGCATTATAACATCCTGTACGATCATGCGGTGGACCTCATCCGCCGCGGGCTGTTGGGGGAGCTGCATTACATTCGCGCTCAGTGGCACCGGGGCAATTTGCCCGGCAACGATAGCTGGCAACAACCCATGCCGCAGTCGGTTAAGCCGGATGATGTGCTAGCGGGTACGCTCGAGCGGGAGTTACAAGCTTGGGAACGAAGGTTGAAGTCGCTAAAGAGTGATCCGAAGGCCTCCCCAAGCGAAATCGAATTGTGGGAAAAACGTGTAGCGCAAAAAAGGGCCCAACTGGCCGATGCCCAGATCGCAGAGTCGGTAAAAAATTGGGGGTATGAAGACGCGATTATAGCAGGGATTTACCGTCGGCCGGCCATCGAGGAGCTGATCCGCTGGCGGTTGTGGGACCGCACAAGTGGTGGATTAATGGCCGAGCTGGGGAGTCATCAGTTGGATGCCGCCGGTCTGTTTGTCGCTGCGGCGCACGGCGGAAAGAAACAATTGCCTCTGTCGGTGGCGGCCATCGCTAATCGGCCGATTTTCCCGCCCGACCGCGATGTCGAAAGCCATGTGCATTGCATCTTCGAATTCCCTGCCCCGGGTTACAACCCAAAACACCCTGTGGATTGCCATCGAAAGATCGTGGTGGCTTACTCCTCAATTAACGGAAACGGTTGGGGGGGCTATGGAGAAACCGTCTTTGGTACGGAGGGGACACTTATCCTAGAACGGGAATTGGAGGCCCTTCTTTTCCGCACACATGAGGTCTCCTCCAAAGTACGGGTCAGCGGAACGCAGGAACGACCGAAACTCGAGCTTTGGCCGGAAGGGGATCCTACCTCTGCCACGATAGGTCAACATGCCCTGTTGGGTGTGACGCGTGGTTACACGGAAGAGTTAGAGCACTGGGCGTGGTGTATCCGGCGGAATCCTGAAGCTTCCGACCCGGATATTCAGCCGCGGTGCCGTCCGGAGGTGGGCTTGGCCGACGCGGTGATTGCCTTGACGGCAAATATGGCAGCCCGGCAAGCCACACGGATCGAGTTCGATCCGCGGTGGTTCGACCCCGAAAGCAGTGCCACGCCGGAAGGTCGGGCTCCGGATTTGGCTCGCTACGGCTGAAAGGTTCGTGCTTGAGGAAGGTTGATCCGGCAAGGTCTCCGGCGCCGATGGCATGCCGGCAGCCGCTTTTAACCTTTTTGCCCTGGGAAAACCGACTAGATCCTTTTTGTTCACGAATAGCCCTGTGTTGACACCTGAGGTGTGGGATAAGTCTTTTGCGCGGGGACCTCCTGACTGGGCAAAAGAGGTTATCCGCACCACATTGTAGGTTAGATCGTTTTTTGGGGTCCAATCGCCTTCTTTCAAATAAGGTTTAAGCCCCGGAGCTGAATGTGAAGGGAAGTTTTTCTCCCAGGCAAAGCTTTTGCTATACCTGTGAGGGCCTATTCGGTCTAGGGCAAAAGCTGCGTAAAACCAAGCCGGGTGAGCCGAGCCCGGCCTTCGGCCACGCCTTCCCTCTATCGAGCAAAAAGCTGTCCCCTGCTAGCATCGCTTGCATCCCCAGGCTACACTCGGCATTAGGTATTCCCTACCGTAACCGCCTCGAACCTTGTTGTAGTTGGCAGCTAGCCTGGCTGTTTATCTTCAACGCTTGAAGTGGGCTGGGAATGCGTGGGCGAAATAACCGGCGGATAGTCTTCCCGGGCGATGTGCAGCTTCGGCAGACGGTTCAATCCGGCAAAAGTGTTCTTAAAGCGATTTTGGAGGACCAAGGGATGCTAAGACGTGAATTTTTTGTGGGCGGAATGTCTGCACTGGTGGCAGCTGGTTTTCCGGTGGGATGGCGTCGTGCATTGGCCGCAGGTCCGAGGAAAAAACGGGTCCTATATTTCACCCGGTCCGCGGGATTTGAGCATTCGGTCGTTCGTCGCGAGGGAGACCAGCTTGCACATTCGGAGCGAATTTTGGTGGAGCTCGGCTCGCGTGCTGGTTTCGAAGTGATTTGCACAAAAGATGGGCGGGTGTTTGATGAGGATTTGGGAAAGTTCGATGCCATTGCTTTTTACACCTCCGGAGACCTCACCCGTCCGGACAAGGCCGGTACGCCGCCAATGTCGCCGGGAGGTAAACAGCGGCTCCTTGATGCGGTGGCAGCTGGGAAGGGATTTATCGGGTTTCATTCCGCTACCGATAGTTTCCATTCTCGCGGGGATCAAATTGACCCATACATAGCCATGATTGGCGGTGAATTTATTACTCACGGGCGTCAACAAGAGGCTGCTCTAATTAATACATCACCGAAATTCCCGGGGATGGCCAAGATTGGGCAGCGTCTGCGGCTTTTGGAGGAGTGGTACGCTCTGAAGAATTTTGCCCCTGATCTGCATGTAATCTTTGTCCAGGACACCGAGGGCATGGTGGACGATTGCTACCAGCGCCCGCCATTCCCGGCCACGTGGGCGCGAATGCATGGCAAGGGTCGGGTTTATTACACCTCTTTAGGTCATCGGGAGGATATTTGGACCAACCCGGTCGTTCAGGAGATTTTCCTTGGGGCGTTTGCCTGGGTGCTGGGCCAAGTGGATGCCGATATTCCGCCTAACATCAACGATGTCACTCCCCACGCAAACCAGCTGAAGCGTTAACAGAGGAAATAAGCGGCTGCGTTGACGCGGAAGCGTTGACAGCCGGTCTACCCGCACGAAAGATCGTGGCAGGCGTCGGGGAGATTCCGCGTTGAGGTCCTTCATCTGCGTTTAGGTGGTATTAGCTTTCGAGGAACGAGTCAGCAGCTCGGCGGCGGGAGGATTCCCATACTCTCCCAGCAACTTGCCGTGCGCAACATTTCTTTGCTGCAGAATACTTGCGGTGCAAAAACCGGGGAGAGACTGTGGTATCCGCAGAAGACAAGCTTCACGCGGGCGCTTCCTTTGGTGTTTTTTGCCCACCCGGAGACTCCCGCGACCCACCAAGTACCGCAAACCGTGCCGTCTGAGGGCACCGCATTCCCCAAGTGCCGGATGAAACCAGCTCCGAAGCAGGCGAAAGGAGTACGCGGCCCCTTCTAGCTATTTCTTTTTTCCGTTCGGAGTAGGGAATGGTTCGTCTTATTTCCCGTTTGGAGCAGGGAACGGTTCGTCGGAAGTGGCAGCCGCGACTTCGGAGGAAGTACTTCCCGACCATAACAAGCGGCCTAACCGGCGAAGTTCCGGCCAAATGGTCGCCATATAAGTAAAAACGCCAATTGGGATTAATACGACGAGGCGCCCCATCTCCGGAAGATGCTCTGCCGATGTAATGATCCACCGCGTTCCGCCAACTGCAGCGCCCATTACCAGCGTGGCGCGGGCCGGGGACCATAGGGCCTGGATCGCCCTGACGATCGAAACGTCTGCCACTTTCAGCACGATGGCAAGGTAGAGGGGAAAGATCACAAGCCCAAGCGCTACGGTGTAGCTTGTGGCTGCTGCGGCAAGGGGGTAACCGATGTGCCGGCCTATCCACAGCCCCAATAAGACGGCGGCACACTGGATCCCGGCAATTAGAGTGCAGGTGCGGGCAAGAATGGTCCCTTCCCCGGCAGCAGCGAGGACAGTCCCGAAGCTTTGCACGAAACCTTGAAAAAGGATCGTTAGCGCCAGGATCGCAAGAAGTGGTCCAGCCGGCCGCCAGGCTTCGCCCCCTAGGACCAGCATCACTTCGGGAGCCACAAGGGCAAGGCCCACGCCGGCGGGGAACATCGTGACGCCGATCAAGCGAAGAGAATTTACAAGTAATGTCCTAAAAAATTCCCGATCACCTTGGGCGCGGGATAATGCCGGCAACATGATCCCCGTAAGCCGAGTGATTACCAATTGGGTAGGCTTGGAGGCGAGCTGATAAGCTTGGCTGTAAAGGGCGGCCGCCTGAGTACCCAGGGTGTACCCCACGGCTACTTTGTCGAACTGGCTCATCACAAAGTACATGATATTAGCCCAGGCGCATTGACCACCAAACCGGATCATGCTTCGCGTACCAGACTGACGCCAGTGGAAGCGTGGCCAAAAGGGCTGGCACCACCATGCAAGAAAGGCAAATACGGCCAGCTCCACGTACATTTGGAGCACAAGGGCCCAAACGTGCCATTGACGGGCGGCTGCCCAAAGGGCTGCGCCACAACCGGCTATCCCGGCTAACAGTCGGATCGCGGCCGCTGTTCCCAGCCGTAACCGCCGTTGCAGGAGGGCGAAATGCTGCATCCCCAAGGTGGCCAAAAGGTTGGTTCCCGCAAGCGCTGCGGTGATACTTGCTAGCCTGGGCTCGCCGTAAAACCATGCCACAGCCGGCGCCACGCCTACCATCGCCACGCTCATCACCAGACCACGCACTTGCTGCACCCAGAAAAGCGATGATACTTGATAAAAGTCGAGGCCCGATCGCTGGATCGTAGCCACATCAAGCCCGGAAGTGACCACAATCCGTGCCAGGTATAACAAGGGAACCACCATCGCCAAAAGACCGTAGGGTTCCAGCCCTAAGGCACGGTAGAGCATCGCCAGGAATAGCAGATTGAGGAGTTGGTGCCCTGCCTCGATGAGGACCGCAGCGCTAGCCCCGCGGCGGATCTGCTCGGCCAGATTCGTGCGGTTTGCCCGTTGCGACTCGTTCCACCCGGCGTTGGTCTCACCGGTGGCATTTCCGTGGGCATGTTGTCCGCATTGCTGCCGGTCTTTCAAGGAACTGTTCCTCAACCAATTCGGCTGCCAACGAACCTAAGGTTTCACACCTTGGGAAGCAAGCCCACCTTCCCACTGGCAGGCCACGCCCAGAGTGAAGTAATCGGAGTTGCATAAGGGTGTGAACCTCCGGCCCGTCTTGGCTCAAGGGGGCTTTCAGCCGCGGATATCTCTATCTCCGCGGGATATGGATTGCCAAGGCATGCCGGTTGACATCTGGCTCCTAGGGTAGCCTCCCACCCAATTTCAGGGGCGTGGCAATCTGGCCCAGGGGTTGAATCCATATCCGGATCAAAAGTTATACCGCAAAAGGCAAACTCAGAAGAGGAAGGGCCCCAGAGGCGGTGGGGGTGCACTTCGGATGACTCCTGGGACAACCGCTCTTTCCGTGGCATAATGAGGAAGTGTTTCGGCGGGTAATACCGCCTGCCGGGGTACGTTACCCTCCGACCGCCCCGGTGTAAAAAAGAGCGCTACCGCCTGGCCAGCCGGGAGTGCCCTCGATGGCAGACCATGGGTTCAAGGGCAGTCATGCCCTCAACATAAACGTGCTACGTTGAAGGCTGGAGATAGCGTTCACCGGGAAAAAAAGAAGGAGCCCCGAAATGATCCCCAACATGGTTCTCTCCTTGAGTGGCCGGCCCCGAAGTTTGCTACGGATTATCCTGAGCTTCTGCCTTGTAGGGGTCCTTTTTGTAGGAGGCTTTTGTCTCGCGAGCGAAAGGCCATCGCCTACAAGGGGAGACCGCCCGAATATCCTTTTTATTGCCATTGACGATCTGAACGACTGGGCGGGCTTTCTCGGTGGTCATCCCCAAGCACGGACGGCGCATTTGGATGGCCTGGCGGCACGAGGCATGGTCTTCACGCGCGCCTACTGTGCGGCCCCGGCCTGCAATCCCTCGCGGGTGGCCCTGTTGACAGGAGTGATGCCGGCAACCTCGGGGGTGTATCGGAACGACAACCCTTGGCGGCCACAGCTTCCCGATGCCGTCACGCTCTTCCAGCATTTTCGTCAACACGGTTACAAAGTCTTCGGTGGCGGTAAGTTATTTCATGGACCTTTTAACGATGTCCTATCGTGGGAGATGTACTGGGCTCGGCCGGCGGATCCGCTTCCGCCGCAGAGACCCCTCAACGGGATCCTCAATGCGGCGCAATTCGATTGGGGCCCGCTCGATGTCGATGATGCCGCCATGGGGGATAGCAAGTTGACGGATTGGGCCATCGACTTTCTGAAGGAGCATCATGATCGGCCCTTCTTTCTGGCAGTAGGATACTTTCGTCCCCACTTACCATGGTATGTGCCGCGGCCATATTTCGAGCAGTTTCCCCTCTCGGAGATAGTCTTGCCCAAGGTAAAGGAGGACGATCTTGATGATGTTCCCCCCGCAGGCATAAGAATGGCAAATCCTACAGGCGACCATGCTCGGGTCCTTGCCACCAACAACTGGCATCGTGCTGTCCAAGGATATTTGGCCAGCATCGCTTTTGTGGATGCTCAAGTGGGGCGGCTGCTTCAGGCTTTCGATCAAAGTCCGTACGCAAACAACACAATTGTGGTGGTGTGGGGGGATCACGGCTGGCACCTTGGGCAAAAGCAGCACTGGCGAAAATTTGCTCTTTGGGAGGAAGCAACACGCGTTCCTTTGATTATCGTGGCTCCTGGCCTTACGAAACCGGGAAGTCGGTGTGAACGAACTGTCAGTTTAGTCGATCTCTACCCCACTTTGTGTGAGCTTGCAGGTTTGAATATCCCGCCTCAAGTAGAAGGCCGCAGTTTGGTTCCCCTGCTTAAAAATCCTGAGGCGCCTTGGGAGCGTCCTGTGGTGACAACATATGGGTACATGAACCACGCCGTTCGCTCCGAACGCTATCGGTACATCCGTTATAGCGACGGAGGTGAAGAACTTTACGATCATCACACAGATCCCTTGGAATGGACTAACCTGGCCGATCGTCCCGAGTATGCCCGGGTCAAAGAGGAGCTTGCGCGATGGCTACCTCAAATCAATCGGAGGGAGGGACCACGGGCAGGCGCGGAGGAACGTTCCGGCCGAGAACGACCACGCAAGCGCGCGGAGGCTCTTCTTGCCTCACCCGACACCTCACTTGCTGGCCAGTGAGGAGAAGGAAGCAGGGTGGTTATGGAAATTGCCGGCCAACTCTCAGGCGCAAGCCAAAGGCCATGTCACGGCAGAAAATCGACCGGCAGCTGGCATTAATCGGGTGGCCCTATAGGGCTTTTAGTTTCCGGATAGCGCTAAATTCTGCGTGACCACAAGCGCATTGCGAGATGTTGAGCGGCTTTTGCACTCCGGAGAATGTGAACACATGTACCAATTCCGGTCGACCGATGCCGGTCAGATATTCAAAGACATTTCTCCCATGACTGGGCGGCCAGCAAGCTCCTAAACTGGACGTGAATAAGTGCAAGGTACTGCTTGTGGGTGGGGAAATGTTTCACTTTTTTGGCGCAAGCGGTAAACAAAGCTGGGCTTGTCTATCGGTGAGGACGTAACCGCATGCTGGCCCGTGATGATTTGCGGGTGGCGGGACAAGTGGCGACCCGGGGGAATGCCGCAACCTCTTAGGATTGACGGCTAAATGGACCACGATTTGTCCCTCCGCAAGCGAATGCCTTGTTGGAAGTTGCCGAAAACTTTTGCCGAAATATGGCTTTTCGCAGGGAGTCACAGGCGATGACCCAAGTTCGAGCTGGCTTTGTGCTCCAGAGGGACTTTATTGGGCTCAACCTCGTGCTTGCGATGGGAGTCGCGATTGCGATCTCTTCGGTCGATGGCCGGGCTCAACAGAAGCCGGCCGATAGGGGCGATCCTCCGGAAGATTGGCTCCTCTACCAGATCGACACCTTGCAACGGGCCGTGGCGGACCTCGCACAGGATTTCCCGCCCGAGCGCTTTCCTGCCCAGATGTTTCTTAGTCGGCTTACGGAACTTCGGCAATCGTTGATGGTGGCACCACAAAGTCGCGGACAGACGCAACTGTCGCTGCGAGAACTTCAGGCGGAGTATGTGCGGCGGCATCCGCTTTTGCAATTTGGTAAGCTTCTTGTCGTGAAGCGTCGACCCAGGTGGCTTTCGCCAACCGGCAAGCCTATGGCACGTGGGCCTGCGGGGCTTGAGCTGGGCATGCCTTCCAACCATGAGTGTAATTCGTCCCTGGCTCGCACCGGCTACGATAACGAACTGGCAATTCTCGAACCGGTGGCCCCCGAGGGTACGTTTCGAACTCTTTATCGGCCTCGACACGATGGCTACGTAGGCGAGGTAGATCTGCACTACGATGGCTGGCGGCTTTTGTTTACACAATCGGATGCGATCAACTGGAAGCTCATGGAGCTTGATTTGAGGACGGGCGAAACTCGTCAGGTGATAGAAACACCGCCAGATGTGGACGTGATGGATGCCTGTTATCTGCCGGATGAAAGCATCATTTTTGCGTCCACGGCTTGCTTTCAGGCGGTGCCATGCTGGCATGGACTAAAGAGGGTGATCAACCTCTACCGGTTGGAGCCTGACCGACGGACGGTTCGCCGTCTGTGCTTCGACCAAGATCACGATTTGCACCCGGTGGTTTTGCCGACGGGGCAGGTGCTTTTTAACCGATGGGATTACACGGGGATCAACCACATTTATCTTCGTCAACTTATGGTGATGAATCCGGATGGCACAGGGCAGCGGGCGGTATATGGAAGTAATTCATGGTTTCCCAACGCCCTATATTTTGCCCGAGCTTTACCTGGCGCAAGTCAGCGGCTGGTGGCCATTCTCTCCGGTTATCACGGACCGCATCGTTTGGGCTGGCTTGTTCTTGTGGATTTCTCACGCGGTTGGTATGAGGAGACAGGGATCGTTGCCCGAATAAGCGGACGAGGTGAGCCGGTGCAAAAAAGGATAGCCGACGAACTGGTGAAGGACGACTGGCCCCGCTTCCTCCATCCGATTCCCTTAAGCGACAAGTATTTCCTTGTCTCCTGTCAACCCCGACCGGGGGCACTGTGGGGAATTTACCTGGCCGATGTGTTCGACAATCTCATCTTGGTGAAAGAAGAGCCGGAGTGGGCCCTGTTGGAGCCCCTGCCGTTGAAAGCCTCACCGCGTCCACCGGTGGTGGCATCGAGGGTGGACCTTCGAGAAAAAGAGGCGGTTGTTTACTTGCACGATATTTATCGCGGACCAGGCTTGGCCGGTGTGCCTCGTGGCACAATTCGGAGTTTGCGAGTGATTGCTTACCATTTTGGTTATCCGGGACTGGCCGGTCCGGATGTGATCGGCTATGGCGGACCCTGGGAAGTCATGTGGCTTGTGGGGACTGTCCCTTTGGGCGAAGACGGCTCGGCGGTTTTTCGGGTACCGGCTAATACACCGATTGCCTTTCAGGCTTTGGATGCCGAGGGCAAAGCGGTGCAGCTGATGCGGAGTTGGGTTACCGCCATGCCGGGCGAAAAGGTTTCCTGCGTAGGATGTCATGAGCCGCCGGGGGAGACGGCCACCGGGTTGGCCCAGGCTGCTGTGCAAACCCCTCGCTCAGTTGATCCCTGGTATGGACCGCCACGTGGGTTTTCCTTTCTTCGCGAGGTCCAACCGGTTGTTAACTTCCATTGTGTGGGATGCCATGATGGGACCAAAGCCCAGCCGGATCTTCGTCCTCCTGAGGCGGTCCCCGACTACCGCGGACTGCCCATTTCGCGGTTGGGACGGGAGAGAATGCATCCCGCCGTGGCTGCCGCTACGGGAGGAATCTTCCGGTACGCTCCCGCTTACGAAGCCCTCATCCCGTACATCCGCCGTGTCGGAATCGAGGATGACGTGTCGCTGTTGACACCGGGGGAGTACCACGCCGACACCAGTCCCTTGGTGCAACTTCTGCTGGCAGGTCATTACGGTGTCCGGCTTGACGCCGAGGCATGGGATCGGCTGGTGACGTGGATCGACCTTAATGCCCCCTGCCACGGAAGTTGGAGTGAGGTTTTTCCTGTCCCGGACGCCATGGTCGCCCGTCGCAAGCAGATGTGGGACCAGTGGGGAGGCCCGCCTTTTGATCCGGAAGAGGTACCCACGGGACTAGTCGGCTATCGCCCCACAGCCACCGCCCACCCGAAAATCGATGCCGCAACTAGCGGCCATGCGGCGGAGGTTAAGACTCAGCTGGTCGGGATGAGCCCGGAGGAAGCTCGCGCACGCCAGCAAACTTTCGGCCAGTGGACCAAAACGGTGCTGTTACCGGGGGGCGAACCCCTCCATCTCGTTCTTATTCCACCGGGAATGTGTACGATCGGTGGTGGGGACGACTCTTATCCCGGTCACCCTCGCCGGACCTTCGTCCTTGATCAACCTCTGTGGATGTCTGCTTTCGAGATTACCAACCGGCAGTTCCGCTTGTTCATGCCGGGACATAACCCGCGATATTATCAGAAACGGGTACCCCATTCCGATTCGCAAGGGTTGCCTTTGCATGAGCCGGACCAACCGGTTGTTCGCGTCTCATGGGTGGAGGCCATGGGTTTTTGCCGGTGGCTTAGCGAGCACACCGGTCTGGCCTTCGATCTGCCCACAGAGGAGGAGTGGGAGTATGCGGCTCGGGCGGGAAGTCCATCGGCGTTTTTCTTTGGCGATTTGGACAGCGATTTTTCCGCTTTCGCGAACTTGGCCGACATCTCTTTCGGGCAGGCATTGATGCCGCCAATCACTGGTGGTTTGGAACATCTTCTTCCCGAAGGGGCTCGTCTTGCGGACACGCGGTTCAACGACCACTTTATTGTAACAGCACCGGTAGGAAATTATACCCCCAACGCATGGGGACTTTATGATATGCACGGCAATGCTGCCGAGTGGACAAAGTCCCTGTACATGCCTGCCCGTCTTGCCACCGCAGGTCAACAAGCTCAGGCGGAGAGAATGTGCTCAACGGAGGATGTGCGTCGGGTTGTTCGCGGAGGATCCTTTTTCACCCCGCCGCGATGGGCACACGCCGCAATCCGCCGGGGGCACTGGCCCTGGCATCGCGTCTTTGATGTCGGCTTTCGGGTTGTCCTGCGGTCATCGTCCCCAGGGGTAGTTGAGCCGCAGTTGGGATTCCCCTCACTTTCGCCGCAAAACTAATTCCACCTTCACCGATTGCGTGTTTACGGGAGGAGAACAGCCCAGATACTTTCGATGGCTTCCGCCAGCGAAACATCGGTGATCACTTGGGGAACCAGGCTTGCGCTTGAGGCACCGGCATCCACGATGATTTCCACCGGTTCCGGGGCCTCTTTTCCTTCGCTAGGCCAGAGGATAATCTGCTGGGTGACGGCTTCAGAAGGCGGTTTGCCTGCCGCGACAGTCGTTACCAGAAACTGGACTCGAATGTCATTTTTCTTGCGGATCTTTACCCCAAGTTGGTAACGGGCTCCCGGTTGGAGGAGGACTGTAGCCCCCTGCCATAAGCGACCAACCCGTTGGGGCGACCAAGCCCACCGATCGGGCTGTTCGATCCCCAGTGTGGATAGGCTTCCAGTTGGGTTGTAGAGCAAATTTCCGGGCGGATCGGTGGGGAGGAGCTCTACTTCGACACTCGCGTTTGTATCGGGTTCAAGGGTGATTTCGTGCACCGCAGGAAGTGCGCCGGGACGATATACGAGCATACGATAGGAACCGGGGGGTAGATTCCGCCATTTCGCGGTGCCGGTCCAAAAAGCGGTGTCGGAGGAAGCGTCTGCTTCGGCCAAGGTGGAAAAGGAAGTCCCTAGGAGCACCACTCGAGGTTCCTGGTCATTGTTGCCAGGAAGTGATGGTGCACGGATTTTCACTTCAAGCCGGGCCATTCCCGGTAGATCGGCCTGTTGCGCACCGAGAACGAAGAGCGTGTACAAAAGATCGGCAGTCACGCGGGCTGTTTCAAGGGCCGACTCCAGCACGATGGGTTCTATTTTTTCCCGATCGGGGAAGAGGGCCAGGGCCTGATCGGCTCTTTCCGCGGAAAAAGCCACCAGAGCTTTAATGCGGCGTAGAAGCCCGGCGCAGGCCTCCTCCTCGGTAGTCCCTAGAAGTTGTGGCTCGTACCCGGAAATGGTAATGAGGCTAGCATTCACCCAGGTCTCAAGTTCACCATGATGAGGACAATTGGCCTTGGCGTGGGGTGGGGCTCCGACGTCCTCCACAAAGTGAAGAATCGGGCCGATTTGCCGCAGGGCATTAGCGGGCGACTCCGTTCGCAAAGCCTGTAAAGCGCGGCGAAAATACGGCTCGAAGGCCGCCTCCACATGAGGCATGACGTGGCTGATATGCCGGGGCATGGCGGGAATGAGCAGATAATCGTCCGCATAAAATCGCCCCAGGTCCCGTCCTCGATGGTCAGGAAGCCAACAGTGTTGAAGCAGAGCGTTGACATTGTGTTCTCCGTAGCGTGACTTAATTTCGGCGAGGTTGGGCAGTACCTCCAATGCCGCCCGGGTTATCTCCGGATGGGGGCCCCAAGCCACCACTTGAGCATCCCAGAGACCAATACTTACCAACGCAAGCCAAGGAAGGATTGTCCGCGGTAACTTCATGCTTTCATACCTCCTAACTCGTCTTTGGCTTCGAAAGGAAAATCACTCCCATGCGGTCTGCCGGGACGGGTCCGGCCCTCGATCTTCCCCGAGACGCGCCAATCAGGTGGCCCGGCTATCCCTTGTTGCTTTCGAAGATATCCCGCGCTGCCATATGAGAAAAATCCCCGCCGGAAGTTCCTTTCCGGTTAAAGAGCCTATGACCAAATCTCCGCAGCGGAGTTCTCCGCAGGCGAGGATCGGCATAGCTTCGCGGGCCAATCGTGCCAGCCTATTGGGGCGATAACCTGACGCGTGGGCCGTGAGCAACAAAAAGCGCCCTTCTGCCTGAAGCAGTTGGTCACAGCCTTGGAGAAGTGGCCCAAGATCCCGGGCGATGTGCCACTGTTCGCCCCTTGGACCGTGCCCGTAAGTGGGTGGGTCGAGGATAACCCCATGATAATTCCGGCCACGGCGGACTTCCCGTTGCACAAAGTGGCGGGCATCTTCGCACAGCCAATGGATCGGAGCTTCGGCTAGCCCCGAGCGCAGCGCATTCTCCCGTGCCCAGCGGACAACACTTCGCGCCGCATCCACATGAAACACCTCTGCGCCCATTTGCGCCGCCACCAAGGTGGCCGCGCCCGTGTAGCCGAAAAGATGAAGTATCCGCAGACCGGGCCCATACGTGCCTAAAAACTCCCGCAGCAGGGTCCACACGGCCGCATGCTCCGGAAAAATACCCACTTGGCCCGATGGTGTACATTTCAGGCCAAGAAGAATTCCATCCCACGCGATCGTCCACCCAGAGCTTACATCGCGGTGGAAAGCCCAGCGGCCCATCAGGCCACCACAGGGCGGGTCGACCGACCGGCAGAAGATGACATCGGCAGCACCCCATTCCCTGCGGGGAGATTTTTGACCTTTTGCCGCGGGACAAGGCCGATCGACCAACACGCCGGCGAATCGTTCGAGTCGCCGGCCCTCTCCGATGTCCACAAGCGTATATTGCTCCGGATTCCACCGAGGCCAAAACTTCATGGCTCATGGAAAGCTTGTTTCGTTTCTCCGCAGCTCATTTTACGCCAATTATAACTGGCCATCCCAATTAGCCCACTGTTTTTCTGGCTGCGGAAAGATGCGCATTTTTCCCTTGATGCTGCCCCGGAAAAACCATACGTCGAAACCAAGGTTTTGGCGGTCATTTTGCCCGGCTCGAGCTACGGTCAATCGGGTCGACTCCGCAAACTTCGTCAGCAGACCAAACTGGAACGCACTGGCACACTTTTCCCATGGACGACAGTTCTGTGTGGCACCACGACGCTTTACTTGTTTTGGAATAGGAAGTGGTTAAGGCAGCATCGGCGATGCACAAGGCCTCCTGGGGAGACGGTTCGCCAAAGGGGCTAAATGTCTTGCGGCCGATACCCTAAAAGACGCTCGGCGCGAACGGTGGGAAAGCGCGAAGGTGGGCATTTTCCTCCTATATGGACACATGCCCACCACGGAAGCGCTTCGCGCTTGGGATGAGCTAAAAGCTCGGTGGTGGCACACAGGGCACGGATAGCATCGCCCCGAAGGACCCAGCCCAGCCGTCGGGCTTCCGGAAGCGGGGGCGGTCTGTCCACAATACGGCCGAAACGGAGCCCAAGCACACGGAGCAGCTTTTCCCGGGCAAATTCGCGACAGACAAGCTCTGCTAAATACTCTCCGAGTCCATGGGCATAGTCCAGCGGACGCGGCTGCCAGTCCTCATCCACAAGAAAATCCTCGTCGTAAAGCTCGAACATTGTGAGGGAGCTAACAAGAAGGCATGCTTTGACAGCAGCGGCCTGGGCTGCCTGAAGGACAAGGTACACACGTCGGGTGGCTTCTTCCACTCGTTCCTGCGGGGTTTGCTCCTGGAGTTCCGGAAGGGCGAGCACCAACACATCAGCGCCGGCAAAGGTCTTTTGCAAGGCCTCGACATTGTCGCCTTCGACGAGTTGGCAGCGTGGATCCGGCTTTTCCGCTGGGAGGGGGGCCCCGAAGGCGGTCCAAGTGATCATCTTTACGGGGAAGCGATCCTCTAGCTGTCGGCCAGCCTCGGCAAGCCATCCGGAAAGATGAGCCCCCGCAATCACGATCCGCGGCGGTGTCGTGGGCACCTGGCGGGCGAGCTCTGCGGCGGGTTTTTCGACCTGCCCTGCCGCAGCCACAGAGGTACTGCCTATCCACGTGCTAGCTTGAGCAAGAAATTCACGCCGTTGCATGGAGAGGACCCCTGGCTCAGGTAACGAGCGGTATCACTGTTTACAAAAACGAGGCTGCTTCCTTGGCCCAGTAGGAGATGATCATTGTCGCACCGGCCCGACGTATACACGTCAACAGTTCGACGACTACCGCTTTCTCCTCCAGCCAACCGTTCCCCGCGGCGGCCTTAAGCATGCTATATTCGCCGGAGACCTGGTAGGCGGCAATGGGGACACCGGGGAAGTGATCGCGAACCACACGAATAATGTCCAGATAAGGCAAGGCCGGTTTCACCATGATCATATCGGCACCTTCCTCCAGGTCGAGGGCCACCTCGCGGAGCGCCTGACCCACATCGGAGGCGGGATCCATTTGATACCCGCGACGATCCCCAAACTGGGGGGCGCATTCAGCCGCCAGACGAAATGGCCCATAAAGGCTACTGGCATATTTGGCCGCGTAGCTTAGAATGGGCACGTGAGAGAAACCCTCAGCGTCAAGGGCGACGCGGATCGTTCGGACCATCCCATCCATCATCCCACTGGGAGCGATGACGTCGCTTCCTGCCCGTGCGTGCACCACCGCCTGATGGCCGAGCTCGGCCAACGTCGCATCGTTATCCACCGTCCATTGGCCGGACCTGCCTATGCTGCCCAGGACACCGCAATGCCCGTGATCTGTGTACTCACAAAAACACAAATCAGTGATTACCAGCAGCTCCGAAGCTGCCTCCTTACAGGCGGCAATGGCTTGGGGAATGATGCCGTGCTCGCGAAGGGCGGAACTCCCCCGGGGGTCTTTGTACTCCGGAATGCCGAAAAGAAGAATTCCTCCCAATCCCAGTTTTTGCGCCTCACGGGCTTCTTCCGCTAATTGATCGGGCGATAGTTGACAGTGGCCGGGCATCGACGTTATCGGTTCGCGAATTCCCTTCCCCGGTCGTACAAAGAGGGGCAGGATGAGATTCTTTGGCGAGATGGTAACCTCGGCCACTAACCGTCGCACCTGCGGGAGCTGTCGCAGCCGCCGCATCCGTAATGCCGGAAATCGTCCGAAGAAATGATCACCCATGATGGCCGCTTAAATCCTCGTCTAAAACATAAGTTGCAGCTTGACTTTAACCACACGATTTAGCTGGTTTGCCGAGGGTTAGGGGGCGTGTTGTAAGCGCCCATATCCCCTTCGCGGGCTGTAACCGTGGAGCGAGCCAAGCACTGGCTACCACTGCGATCATCTTCCCGGACCAACCGCACGAACCCCGTTGCCCCAAGGAGTCTTTCTGCTCATGAGGCTCTTAAAGGTCCGATTGTGGGGGCGCAGCCTCTTCCGTGATTGAGTGATTTTGGGGTGAAGCCTGGCTGGACTGGCCCGTCCGCGATCTTTCGGTCTCTAGTTGTTCTAGGAGGGATTGAGCCCGCCGCAGGAGGTCCGCGGCCCAAGGCTTGCTTGCGTACAGGGTGATCACTGCTTGGCAGAGATTCCTCGCACGTTCGGGGTCCGAGCCGCGCAACTCTTCGGCCAGCTTAATGCGCTCTTCCACGGCATTCAGGACATCCGGCTGGGCTTTTTCGAGTTCCTGCTGCAATCGCGCCAGCCGACGTCTGGCCAATTCGACGCACTGGTGAGCCGGTCCGGCCCTTTCCTGATTCGTGGGGTTGCTTGAGCTGTAAAGGACTATCAAGGCTTGCAGTTTCCGGGCGGCCAAATCGGGATCCAGGCGGAGAAGCCCAATCGCTTCCAGATAGGCTCTTTCCACCGGAGCCAGTTTTCCTAAATCCATCTGCCCCCGAAGACCCCGTTCGAGTTGCCGCTCCAGGCGATAAAGCTCGATTTCGTTGCGCAATTCCTGAAGTTTGCCCACGCGGGGATCTTCCGGGAAGCGTAGTAAGAATTGCGTCATATCGTCTTCGACGGCCAACAAAGCGTCAATGCCCCCGGTGTCTGCCTGGCGCATCACACGTTCGTAGAGCTGATCGGCGGTAGGTGGTTGTAAGCTATACCACACGATGCCCCCCACACTCAGAAGTGCGGCCACAAGAATCCAGGTCTGGATGGAGATGAGCGGTCGCGACGGTTGGGCGGGTTCTTCTTCGGTTTTCCCCAGCTCCTCCGGCGGGACCACCACAAATCGCCCTGACTGTTTACTTGGCGACGCCTCCGCCTCCACCGATTCCGCAGCCGAACTACTAACATCGTAGACGCGAAAAGCCGAGGTTTCCTTGGTTTCTGGCAATTCCGCCCCTGGAGAAACGACCACCTTTTCCGGTACCCCAACGACAGTGGGAAGAGGTTGTGTTGCCGGTAACCCGTCATCAGGGGCCGAGCCGTCGGTGAGGATGAAAAAGCCGCTTTCGGCTTCCTGAATTTGAGGAGCTGCCTGGACACTTTCCCGGTCTACCACAATCCTCAAGATCTCCTCCAAACGTCGGCCGAGCGCATTGGCGGTGCCAATTCGTTGCTCCGGATCGCGATGGAGGAGTTGATAGATAAGGTTTTCTAACTCTTGGGGAACATCCCCGTTGTAAAGTCTGAGTGGGTCGGGTGGTTGCGAACGCTTCTTCTCGAGAAGTTCCAGGGCCGACGACGCCCGGTAAGGAGGTCGGCTGGCCAGCAAAGCATAAAGCACCGCGCCCAAACTATATAGATCACACCGATGATCCACCCGTTTTCCCTCGGCCTGCTCGGGAGCCATGTATTCCACCGTCCCCAGCACGTTACCGGCGGAAGTTAGCCCAGTCACGCCGAACAGCCGGGCGATACCAAAGTCCGACAATTTCACTGTCCCTTGAGGTGTGCGGAGAAGATTGGCCGGCTTAATATCGCGGTGGATAATCCCCCGGTCGTGGGCATGACGAAGGGCCCCGCAGACTTGCAATCCTATCAGAATCACTTCCCGCGCTGTAAACCGCCGACCCTGCTGCAACTCCTGTTCGAGACTCTGCCCCCGAATCAGCTCCATCGCATAAAAAAGGATATCGCCTTCTTCGCCAAAACCGATAAGTCGTACAATATGTGGATGATTGAGTTTTCGCAGGGCATCGATCTCGGCTTCAAATCGTTGGCGAAACCCCTCCTCGTGCCCCACCGAAGCAGCAAGAACCTTGATGGCTGCCGGCTCCCCGGTGCGCTCATCCACACCTTCGTAAACCCAACCCATGCCCCCCCTACCAATTAGCCGGACTATTTTGTATGGCCCGAGACGCTCCGGGTGCATGTATCATGCCTCCGCGACTTATGCCTCACCAACAAGAAAAGATGCGGGAGTTGCCGGCACTAACTTTCCTTCCGGAAGGGCCGGCACCTCTCCGGACCCACCCGAACCCCTGCCGATCACCCCCCAGCGTTAGTTCGCCTGAAGTCCGTTATTCCGCGGGATGCTGCCACACTGGAGGACGACTCTCCTCCGTGGCTTTGGGCCGGCTTCGGGGTTAACTATCAAGCTCGACTGTCTGATGGCGAACGATCGCGCCTTCTACCAAGTAAATAACATCCTCGCAGATGTTGGTGGCATGATCTGCCATACGTTCTAAGTTTCGTGCGGCTGCCATAATGGCCAATGCCGAGCGGAGTAGGCCCACATCCTGCCGGATCAATTCTTCCGCCCATTGGCGGACTTCCCGCTTCCTTTTATCCACCTCCGCATCGCGGCGAAGGACGCTTCTGGCCAGCTCGCTGTCGCCTTTTACCAAGGCCTCGGCACTATCCCGGAGCATCTGCTGTACAGACATGCACATCTCAGGCAAAATGTTGGGAAGTTGCACACCATCTTGTTTGCAGAGCGACAGCGTCTTTCGCGCAATGTTTACGGCCAAATCGCCGATTCGCTCCAAGTCGTTATTCATTTTGAGGGCGCAGACAATAAAGCGAAGGTCTCGGGCCACCGGTTGATAAAGCGCGAGGATTTTCAGACATTCCTCTTCCACCTCAACTTCCTCGATGTCGATCCGGCGGTCGTCCTCAAGGACCTGTTGGGCCGTCTCCCGGTGCCGCTCCATCAAAGATTGAACCGCCCGGTCCACCTGATGGAGAACTCGATTGCACAGTTCGACCAGGCGGCTTTTTAGTTTCCCCATCTCCCGTTGGAAATGAACGCTCATCGGTCACCCCCGCACGGCATAAAAGGCAGATCCAAAGTTTTAATCCCCAAAACAGTGGGAATTATACCCCCAAGCTAATGATTTTATTCCTTGGGTCGCCCTAATCGTCGTTCTAATTGATTCGAGAAATGTCCGACCGACGTTACGTTCGGGGGAAGCCGCCCTCTGGGCTGCCAAAGACGGTCTCCCCTAGGCCGACCGCCATTACGTACGGGGAAGGCTCCAATATGTTCGCCGAGAACTGGTCGATTATTCTGCTCCCCGAATGGTTTAAGGAACTCGTCCGCGCCCTCATCCGTCGTAAAAAAAGAAGCTCGGCCCTTAATCCGCTCCCGTTTGCCACACGAAATTATAAGCGTTATTAACATTTGAAGCGCTAAACTGCCGAAATCACAAGTTCTCCTCTGCCGAAATCATGCGTCCGGGAATGGCGGGGGCAGTGCTCGTTGGCTTTGGTAACGGGCGTTCGCTGGTGGAAATAGGAACGGCCCTCGCGAATGATCTTTCTTGCGCCCAATTGGGCCTTGGGGATCTAAATTCTGGGACTTATTGTGAATCCGCGGGTCGCACTGGGGCCATGCGTGAGCGGCCCCACCTCACGGCTTTGGCTTCCCTTCGGATGTCAGCTCATGTGGTACGAAATAACACCATAGCGCCTACACAACACCATAGCGCCTCCTATCCGAGCCGCTGGCACCGGGCTGCAAGGCTCTGGCCACGGAAGCTCTTTGTGAAAAGTCCCGCAGGCGTTAGGCCCAGCTCTGCTATGGTCTTAGGACCGTGGGGCCGGCTTGGCTTGGGTAGGTTGTTGGACTTTGCCTTTCCGGGTTTCGCGTTTCTACAAGTTGAAAACCAGGGCAGCATAATGCGGTGCCCAATCTTCACAGCTTCCCCCCAGCAAAGATGTCAACCGGGGAGCCAGGTCAGGGTTCACGCTAAGCGGAGTTCGCGTGGCTTTTTTATTTGTGGCTTTTCATTTAACGACGAGCCCTAGGACACGAATCTCTAGGGAAGATCCAGGACACGATACTCTGGGGAAGATTTTGGAGACCAGAAAAACCTCGGAAGACTGTGCCACCAATGTCTCTACAGAGGTTTCTAAAGATAAACTTTGCAACATTGTTAAGCGTCGCGACATTGTGTGACGTACTTGCCAGCCTTCCGTAGAGCGAACGAATTTCGACATGTGCCCCCACCAAGCCGTGAGGATTGGGTGTCGGGGATGATTGACCTGCGGCCGGCGATAGATCACAATTTTTGTCAATTACCATTTGAAACAGCAGGCCCCTTCCTGATGGGTTTGATCGGTGGACTGAAGATGGATCCTGCGGGATGGAGACTTTCCACTCGGTCCAACGGTGTCCAGAAAGAGTTTAAGCCTGGGATTGGAACGTCTCCGACGATACCCGCTTGTGTTCGAAGCACGTTAGCTGGGCGACTAACTCTTTCGATCTGTCACGAGGGGAGAGCAAGCCATTGGGACTTGCACGGCTTTGAGGGCGATCTAAAGGCACTTAAAGGACCTGGGAACTCATGCGGCAGCTTATAGTGTCAAGCCTGGCGTGTAGCTGGCTATTGATTGTGGCGTTCGCGGTAGTATTGGGGACTGCTCACGTTCTGGAAGCGGTGGGAGATACCCACGGTGCCGTGGTCAGCAGATACATCGCGCTTGCGGTGGGAATTTTTTGGCTTGTTAATCAGATTGTTTTGGTCAGCTTGCTGAGCCTCTCCCACCTAATGGCGTGGCGGGAGAGTGAGATTCTCCCGGAGGAATCGCTTCGCCAATCGCCAGAGGAGCTGGGCCTCTCAGGCGAGCCGAATGACGAATCGAGCATACCGCCCAGATAGTCGCGCATACAAACAGGGCCAAGAGTCTGCGCTTTTCCCGGGACCAACAAGCCCACCATTCAGTTGGCCGGTAACCCTCTGACTTGCAAAGGATGGGATAGATATAAGCTCCGGTTTAGCAAGCCGATCATGGCAGTGGAAGATCGGCCGGGGAGGTTCGGTTTTTGGGTGAACTCAAGATTTGGGCGGGCAAGCCCCAAAGAGGTTATGGGACAAGAGGCTTCCGGGGCACAGGTGCTGAAGGAACAGACAGCGGAGATGCAGCTTCCGCGGCGGGCACTCCCGTGTGCTTATTTGGACATGCGGTAGGCCCGTGGCAGAAAAGAGTGTGTTAGGTAGAAACGGATTGACCGTCGGACCAAGCGTACATGCCATTGATGGGAGGATAGGACGACAGTGATGGCAGAATCTGTGATGAGTGGCGTGAAGCACGTTTCGCGAAGCGAGGCCCAACCGCCATTTTTTGTCGGTGTCGATCTCGGCGGCACGAATACCAAAATTGGGGTGGTGGACGATCTGGGTCGCCCCTTGGCCAGTTTGAGTATCCCGACGCAGCCGGAAAAAGGGCCGGAGGATGCCGTTCGGCGGATGGGTGAAGGTGTGGCCGAGGCAGTTCGCGCGGCGGGATTGCAGATGTCCGAGATTGCCCGCGTGGGATTAGGCTCCCCCGGTACTATGGATATCCCTCGGGGTTGCCTGCTGAAGCCGGTCAACCTGGTCGGTTGGGACAATTTTCCCATCCGGGATAGATTAAGTTATCACTGTGGTGGTCTACCGGTGGCGTTTATCAACGATGCGGCGGCGGCCGCATACGGAGAATTTTGGGTTGGCAGTGGTCGAGATTTCCACAGCTTGGTGTTACTTACTTTGGGTACCGGGATAGGTTGCGGCATAATTATCGGGGATTTGTCTATCGACGGAGAAAACAGCCACGGGGCCGAATGCGGTCACATTATCATCAACCCGGCCGAGGACGCCCGATGGTGCAATTGCGGCCAACGTGGTCACTTGGAAGCCTATGCCAGTGCCACGGCGGTGGTGCGGCGGACCCGCGAGGCGCTTGAAGCCAATGTCCCTAGCTCCCTCCACGAACGGTTGCGGCAGGGGGAACAGTTGACCCCAAAATTGGTGGCCGAGGAAGCCGAAAAAGGCGACTCCCTCTCCCGCCAAATTGTTTTCGAAACAGCCCATTACCTGGCGATTGGAATCGCCACGCTGATCCACACGATCGATCCGAACGGAGTGCTCCTTGGCGGGGCGATGACTTTTGGTGGACATTCCTCCCCTCTAGGGCGGGAATTCTTGGAGAAAATTCGGCAGGGAGTTCGTCGGCGAATTTTCCCGCTTCTTGCCGAGCGAACGATCATCGATTTTGCAGCGCTGGGACCCGATGCTGGCTACATCGGCGCTGCGGGAATCGCTCGGGTGGAACACAAGCGAGTAACGGAGGGACGCTAAAGCCCAATCGGGGTAGGGAAAGTTCTAAGCCCTGCCAAAGTCGCCGAGGGAAAGTTTTGCCGATTGACCGGCTCCGCGTTTCGGGGCTGCCCGTGGGCGCACGGGCCCCAT